>FNUU01000039.1 GCA_900108205.1 Eubacterium ruminantium
CGGCTAATCTGGTCATGATTTTTACCTCCTGATTGATTGTATAAAATAATATGATACAATTATAATCAGGATTGGTATTATGATAAGAACCAATTATAGTATTTTTAAAGGGGCCAATTTTGCATGCTGGTGATTGATCACAATAAAAAAATCTATGAACAAATATATGAGCAGATAAAAATACAGATTCTGTCGGGCGAACTAAAACCAGGTACCAGATTACAAGCAACCAGAGGGTTAGCGCAGGAATATGGTATAAGTAGGAACTCTGTTGTTGCTGCCTACGAACAGCTACTTGTCGAAGGCTTTGTTAGAACTGTTATAGGATCAGGATATTACGTTGAGAAAATAGAAATTCCATATCAGCCAGATAAGAAAACAAATAGTAATGCCGTTGAGACAAGTAAAAAAAAAGTTGAACCGAAATATAATTTTAGATACGGTAATCTCGAATATAATTGCTATCAAAATCGAAAATGGCGTAAATGTCTTATAAATTCTATGAATATATTATCCATGAATTCTAGCATTAATTATTTATTGCATAATGGAAGTGAGCGTTTGAGGCGGTTTGTGGCAGATTTTTTGCTGTCATCTCGAGCAGTTAAATGTAATCCTGAACAGATAGTTATTACCAATGGACATCAGGCAGCGATAGATATTATCTGCACTTTATTTGATGATATGAAATATGATTTTGCTATCGAGGATCCGGGATATGATGGCTGTAGAGTTGTTTTTGAACGACATGGATTTAATGCTCAGCCTATCACTGTAGAGAATAATGGGATATCTATTGATGAATTGCACAACAAAAAACATCAAATAGTTTATGTTACTCCATCACATCAGTTTCCTACAGGGTGTATACTGCCAATAGGTAAAAGGTTGGGAATAATAGACTGGGCGGAAAAAACAGATAGTTATATTATAGAAGATGATTATGATAGCGAATTGAGATATAACTCACATCCGATTCAATCTTTACAATCTTTGGATGGTGGAAATA
>FNUU01000038.1 GCA_900108205.1 Eubacterium ruminantium
TCTTGCCAGATGCTGTCAAAGACAAACAAATGTGACTGTTCAAAAGAAGGTAGCAAGTTGAAAATTACCTCTTGACAAAGGTCACTTCATAACAGTTGGTTGGATTTGACTGGAGGAGAGTGATGGTGCTAAAGTATTGACCATCATACAGAAATGTATGGTTTTAATATCCTATGCGTCATGATTTCTACTGCAGAATCCGGATACGCCATATCATTATAGAATACTTTATATATATCTTTGTTTTTGTATCTAAATCTCAACAAACAAGTGTTATCTAACTTATCTATATCCTTATATATCTCTCGACTTTTTCTTATAAACCTATCAATTTCTTTTGTTTTAACAAGAATAATCTCTTTTCCATAATAATTTATAATCAATTCATCATAAATATCAGGAAACGAAGTATTTATAGTCCCTTTTTTTAGCAAAGATATATAGTATTGATTTTTATATAAAATCAACTCTCCCTGTAAAGTGTATTTTTCACATAATTCACGAATAAAACTTGAATCATAAAAAATTGTATTCGAATAATTATTATTTTTTAAAGTTAATGACATTTTGTAAGAATCTATACCACACCATAAACTTCTGAAACCAAAGTCCCAATCAGCTATAATTAGTTCATCAAAAAAAACTGTACAACCACATCCATGAAAATAATAACTATATCCATCACACTGATAATTAGATATTTTATTGCGTCTTAAGTACGATAATAATTCAAATTTATTTAATAGCGTTATATTACTATAAAGCTTTATATGTTTTATAAGAGATTCACACTTTTCCTTCACAATTTCATAATACTTGCAAACCGCTAATTCAAAATCTTTATCCATCTCGAAACCTCCTTCAATCTCCGACCAACGAAGCACCATCCAATATCTCATCCAAAGATCTAATATATGTACCATCAAACATATTTTTCCCTAATTCAGAACTATGTAAATATTTAATAGGCACTCTTTCATACCCTAACTTCACAAAAGCAGCATACCTATTATGTCCATCTGCAATATACGCAACACCTTTATGAACTCTAACTTGAATAGGCGGAACAGCATTAGGCCCTTTTTCTTTTATTAACTCAACTAATCGATTGACTTCATTGTCATAAACATATGTTTGAGTTCGTTTAAGCTTTTTAACATCATAACTTGTACCATTTATCCTAGTCTCACTTCTACCCTGTTATGAAGTGACCTTTGTCAAGAGGTAATTTTCAACTTGCTACCTTCTTTTGAACAGTCACATTTGTTTGTCTTTGACAGCATCTGGCA
>FNUU01000037.1 GCA_900108205.1 Eubacterium ruminantium
TTTGAATAAGCCCTCGACCTATTAGTACACCTCAGCTGAATGTGTTACCACACTTACACTCGGTGCCTATCAACCTCGTAGTCTTCAAGGGGTCTTAACTCCTCTAGGGAGTGGGATATCTTATCTTGAGGTTGGCTTCACGCTTAGATGCCTTCAGCGTTTATCCAATCCGGACTTGGCTACCCAGCTCTGCACTTGGTAATGCAACTGGTACACCAGCGGTCCGTCCATCCCGGTCCTCTCGTACTAAGGACAGCTCCTCTCAAATATCCTCCGCCCGCGCCGGATAGGGACCGAACTGTCTCACGACGTTCTGAACCCAGCTCGCGTACCGCTTTAATGGGCGAACAGCCCAACCCTTGGAACCTGCTACAGCTCCAGGATGCGATGAGCCGACATCGAGGTGCCAAACCACTCCGTCGATGTGAACTCTTGGGAGTGATCAGCCTGTTATCCCCAGGGTAGCTTTTATCCGTTGAGCGATGGCAATCCCACTTTATACCACCGGATCACTAAGTCCTACTTTCGTATCTGTTCCACCCGTCGGTGTCACAGTCAAGCTCCCTTCTGCCTTTGCACTCTTCGAATGGTTTCCAACCATTCTGAGGGAACCTTTGAGCGCCTCCGATACCCTTTCGGAGGCGACCGCCCCAGTCAAACTCCCCACCAGACATTGTCCCCGCGCTGGATAACAGCTACGGGTTAGAAACCCAGTACGATAAGGGTGGTATCCCAACAGCGGCTCCACAGATCCTGACGGACCTGCTTCTCAGTCTCCCACCTATCCTGTACATATCGTACCGAATCCCAGTATCAAGCTAGAGTAAAGCTCCATGGGGTCTTTCCGTCCTGGCGCAGGTAACCAGCATCTTCACTGGTATTTCAATTTCACCGGGTGTGTTGTTGAGACAGTGCCCAAATCATTACGCCTTTCGTGCGGGTCGGAACTTACCCGACAAGGAATTTCGCTACCTTAGGACCGTTATAGTTACGGCCGCCGTTTACTGGGGCTTAAATTCAAAGCTTCGACTTGCGTCTAACCTCTCCTCTTAACCTTCCAGCACCGGGCAGGCGTCAGCCCATATACTTCACCTTTCGGTTTCGCATAGACCTATGTTTTTGCTAAACAGTTGCTTGGGCCATTTCTCTGCGGCCATCCCGGAGGATGGCACCCCTTCTCCCGAAGTTACGGGGTCATTTTGCCGAGTTCCTTAACAACACTTCTCCCGCCGGCCTTAGGATCCTCTCCTCATCCACCTGTGTCGGTTTACGGTACGGGTACTGCATAAACAATAGCGGCTTTTCTCGACAGCCAGCTCATGTGCTTCGCTACTAATGTTCGCTCCACATCACGTCTTCAGATTGATGAACGGATTTGCCTATTCATCTCCTACCTCGCTTGTCCCGGT
>FNUU01000036.1 GCA_900108205.1 Eubacterium ruminantium
AGATAATATGAAGTGACCTCACATTTGTAGCATCGTGGATTTACCTGTATACTAGAGATTGTCTAAATCAACGGTAACAGGGATTACCACATACAAAGGAGGTCACTATGAAAAGAATACTAAAAATCGGGATGGATGTCCATAGTACAAATTATACTTTATGCGCAATGGAGCCTGTAATTGGTGCTGAGGATCGTGTTTTTGCGAATATTCAGGTAACACCGGATTATAAAAATATAATCTTGTTCATTGAGAACTTAAAGCAGAAGCTCGGATTGAAGGATACTTATGACATTGAATGTGGCTACGAAGCAGGATGCCTGGGGTACTCTCTATATAACCAGCTAACAGCGGCAGGGGTAAAGTGTGTGATCCTTGCGCCAACGACAATGCTGACAGAACAGGGACAGCGTATCAAAACAGATAGCAGGGACGCTCATTTGATAGCACAGTGTCTATCCTACGGCGGTTATCATCCGGTATATATACCGACGGAGCAAGATGATTCTGTAAAAGAATATCTGCGGATGCGGGATGATCATAAAAAGGCACTTAAAAAGATCAAACAGCAGATCGGGATGTTCTGTATAAGACATGGGTATTATTACGAAGGCACCAAATGGACGATTGCTCATTTGAAATGGCTTAAGAAACTTGAACTGGCACAGATGTATCGTGAAACGCTTGATGAATATCTCGCATCATACGAGGAACAGACAGCAAAGATAGAGCGCTTTGATGCAAGGATTGAAGAAATCGCATCTCAAACAGAGTATGCTGAAAAGGTTAAAAAACTTGGATGTTTCCTCGGTATCAAGACACATACAGCTTTATCCCTTATTGTGGAGACCGGAGATTTTACAAGATTTGCAAAAGGGAATGTGTATGCCGCATATCTTGGATTAGCACCTGGAGAGCATTCGAGTGCAGTGAAGGTTAATAGACTTGGAATTACTAAGGCAGGTAACAGCCATCTTCGCCTTCTTCTTGTGGAAGCTGCAGGAGGGATATGCAAAGGGGCTATAGGACATAAATCAAAGGCGTTAAAGCAACGACAGCAGGGTAACAGTACAGAAGTCATAGCGTATGCTGATAAAGCTAATTCAAGGCTTCGGAGCAAGTATTATAGGTTGATACGGCACGGAAAGAAGAGGAATGTTGCTGTAGCGGCGGTTGCAAGAGAATTGGCATGTTTTGTATGGGGAATGATGACAGATAATATAAACGTAATAGAGGCAGCATGAGTATCATTCGGCTGTCTGTCAGTCAAGGGTGCTATGCACCGCTTCGCGGCTAAAGCCCTTGACAGTCAGCCGCCCGAACGATTTGGGTAATTAAGCAGAAATCAGCGGCAGAACGCAGATTTCTGCCACATATAACAAAGAAATATATTTGACAGTATCTGGGAAGAGTCATAAACACTACGGTTCGAGTTAATTGCGATCACCCTATGTTGGCATAGTGCAAACTTTGATCCACGATACTAGATAGCAAGGCTCTCGGCGGACCATTAGCCTGTTGGTAACCAATCCACGAATAACAGAGTGGCTACATGCCGGAGACTGTTAGAATGGCTCTTGCCAGATGCTGTCAAAGACAAACAAATGTGACTGTTCAAAAGAAGGTAGCAAGTTGAAAATTACCTCTTGACAAAGGTCACTTCATAACAG
>FNUU01000033.1 GCA_900108205.1 Eubacterium ruminantium
GCATAAGGTTATTCAAGAATAAAACGGGAGAACTGCCGGATCAAGCCACTTTCAGCAGTTCTTCTTGAATAACAATACTTCTGGAATAATGCGACCAGCACCCGGCAACATTCAGAGTATCCGGACACTCTTTTTCAAGAGTGTGATACACTTGGTATCCATCCGTCATCAGAATACCTTTATAATCCTTGAGGAATTCTCTCGGATGATCAGCTTTCCTGGTGAGCTGGTATTCATAGATGAATATCGGCGGTGCATCATACTTTGGTAATGAATGATATACCCACATATTATGCAACTACTCACATAACAGATTCTGCTTTCTGCTGAAATATCTTACGCCACTGTGCTAATCGAATTAGGCGAGTTTCTGTTCGTGTTGCCATAAGTTATTCCTCCTGTCGGATAAAGTGTGAAAACTGTAAAAAGTTTGTAAAGTGTGATATTACACTTTCCAACATTATCCTAAAGATGGAGGCTAATTACCATCCACGAGCTATTTACCACTTACATAACAACAAAAGGCAACGCCGGCATAGCTGAAATGATCCCCTTCAGCATCCCAATATCCGGCAATACTAAAACCATACATAATGAAAAAAGGAATCCGAGCGCCAGATCAAACATCTGCCATAACTCGAATCCCATAAAAAGCTTCTCCCGAACACTGAGGAGCTCGGGGTTGATTGTTACTCGCTCCATATGTATTTCTCCCTAAAACGCAAAAGACAGGCCGAAGCCTGTCTTCACTATTTCTAAAGTTAATCTAGTGCTAATACCATTGACTATTCAAATGAAGGTCTTATCTCAATACTATTAATTATATGCTGAACATCTTTGTCGTAGAATTCAATTTCACTATTATTATAGCCATCCGTTTTCTTAACTGTTACCTTAATACTTTTATCATCCTTTTTTCCTTCAATAATCGTATACTTTGACCCACTCATTTTATCCTCACAATCAAACCCCGTCCACGAGTAACCTGCCGCCTCAAAAGGTGTTATTTCGGCAATATTTTCATAAAATCCCCTGTCAAATTCCAAACCCGTATCTCTCGTCCCGTAGTAACCTATTAAAATATTACAATATAACACATGGTTTTTTTCACCTTTGACAATTGAAAGGAAATTAGGATCTGTTTCCTTAGAACCATCGCTCATAGGTTTACGAACATCAAAAGCATTCCAGCCTTCAGGAACACTAACTTTAACTATTCCTGTATCGTAGTCTGTTCCTTTGATACTATCTATATCTTGTACATCACTTTCTGTACTTATCGAATTATTCTCAGGTTCATCCTCCTTACCACATGCTGCCAAACAATAGAAACAAAGTATAAGTACAAATACAAACGATAAAGCACTATTTTTTCTTACCATTTATGAATTCCTCCAAATTATACTTTTAATAACTATAGGTTTAATAATTCCCTCTTTTTCTTGTCAAACTCATCTTGGTTAAGTATCCCCAAGTAGAATAGATCCAATAATACCTATCCACCGCATCTTATTTAAATCCATTTTCTCCGATGTATTCATTTATGTAGTCCCTCCTCTGCATAAAAGATACTAATTCTATACTCGAATTATCGCATATATATATATATATATCAAGGCTTTTACGCCATTAGGATATATAATCATGATATATTTTATATTATAATTTTTCAGTTATCCCTCAAATAAAACACAATAAAAAAACTCCGGAAATGCATTTCTGCAAATCCGGAGTATCGATCATTTTACTTTTAGTGTAAATGCATCGGAAATAGTCTTAGCTTTTCCGTCACTGTTATTGTTTTTATTGGATACAACGCATCTGTATTTGTATCCGTTCTGTTTTGAGAGTGGTGTGAAAATATAGATTGATAAAGTCGCTCCCTTGATATCATTCCATGTCTTTCCGGAATC
>FNUU01000031.1 GCA_900108205.1 Eubacterium ruminantium
ATCGTTAGTGGTGTTGCAGCAGATCCGGATGCAGCCAGAGTTGCAGTAGTAGGACTTAAGGATGAGCCTGGTGTTGCATTTAAGCTTTTCAATGCGCTTGCAAAGAAGAATATAAATGTTGATATGATACTTCAGTCAGTAGGACGTCATGGAACAAAGGATATTTCCTTCACATGTTCAGATGATGATGCAGATGAGGCAGAGAAGATCATCAGCGATATCATGCAGTGTGAGTCAGTTGATGTAAATAAGGATGTTGCAAAGGTTTCTATCGTTGGTGCCGGAATGCAGACAAATGCAGGTGTTGCAGCAAAGATGTTTGAAGCACTTTATGATGAGAACATCAACATCAGAATGATCTCTACATCAGAAATCAGAGTAACAGTTCTTATCGATGTTAAGAACACAGAGAGAGCTATGAATGCTATTCATGACAAGTTCGATCTTGGTGAGAAATAAATAATATAATAACGTGATTAAAAATGCCGGAGGCTTCCAGGGTATTGAGAAGCTTCCGGCGTTTTCTTGTGTAGATGATGAGTGATATAGTGATATGACTGCAAGAATAAATGAGACCATCACCGGGTGACGAAGTCACGAGATGAGCTGACGTCATATACACAAAAATATGTGCATATAAAGAGCCAAGCGAAAAAGATTGTTGACTTTTCGCAGGATTGAGGGGTAAAATTACGGTTATAGTGATAATTCCGGAGGGGTAAAATGTCAGGAAAATATCACAAGAAAAAAAGAGGAGGAAAGGTAAAATGAAAAGTATTAAGAAACTATTGGCTGCTTTCCTGGTTGTCTTTGTGACGTTGGGATTTACAGGAAAAGCAGAAGCAGGAACGATTACAAATGCGAAGGAAATAACATTTAACAAGACGTATGTAGTCAGTCTTGCAGCCGAAACCCCTGAGTTTTATAAGATTACACTTCCAAGATCAGGAAAAATCGATGTTGCTTTTGAAGGTGCACAGGAAATTTCGGCGTGGCTATATAAGGCAGATATGGTGACTCAGTTTGGTAGCTGGGGCTCTAAATATGATGAGAATTTTGGAGCCTACAAGGGTACATGCGATGCAAACCCTCTTTACGGCGGAGTGTATTATCTGAAATTCCGCAGCAATGAAGCATCAAATCTTAAATTTAAAGTAACATACACCGACTCAAATGAGACCTTTGCCGAGACACAGGATTCAAGCTATGATGGTATTAAGACGGCGAAAACTATTAAAGCTGGAACCTTCTACCGAGGATACTTTGCCGGAAGCGGATATCATGTGAAGGATGATGTGGATGTATATAAGATTGTTATTGATAAGCCGGCAACATATACTATTTTTGTAAGAAGATGGTTCGATGATAACATCTGGTGGTCTGATGTTCCACATGTGAAAGTACTTGACAGCAATGGAAATGAAATTTTTGATGCTCGTATATTTGATCGAACGAATGATGAGACACAGACGTCTGAGGTGAATCTGAAAAAGGGAACATATTACTTAAGATTTGAGTGCGGCAACCAATATGACTATAGATACGGTTTCAAGGTGTTTATGAAGAAGCCTGTTATCACTGCTGATGCTACAAATGTTAAGACCATCAACGGAAGTGTAGGTAAGTTCACTGTAGCTGCTTCAGGCGATAATCTTAAATATCAGTGGTATGTAAGCAAGGATGGCAAGAAGTGGACTAAGAGCTCTGCAGCAAGTGCCACTTCAGCAACTCTCAGCATCAGAGCAACAAAGAGTCTGAACGGAAGAAAGTTCAAGTGTATAGTATCAAATGACGGCGGCAAGGTTACATCTTCGGTTGTGACCTGGAAGGTTCTGAATATCATTACCAAGCAGCCTGCCAATAAGTCTGTCGCTGCCGGAAAGCTTGCAAGCTTTACAGTTACTACAAGATCAAGCGCTGCTAAATATCAGTGGCAGATAAGTACTGATGGCGGCAAAACCTGGAAGAACAGCTCTGCAACAGTAAAGAATGATGCAACAGCGCATACATCAACAGTTTCATTTGTTGCAAAGAAGTCTCAGAGCGGATATATGTATCGTTGTGTAGTTAAGAGCGGAACAGCCACAGAGTATACTTCAAAGGTTAAACTTACAGTTAAATAATCGAATTTACATCACCTGATGTGAATTTTATAATTAAAAAGAATCTTCGGTATTCCGGAATGTTGCGGAACCGAAGATTCTTTTATTTGTTGAAACAATTTTAATAATGTCATATAATGGCAGATGATTAAGCTATATACTGGGTAGGAGTGGATATTTCGATTTTATAGGAATAAAAACAGTTTTATGGGTATTAACAGTTTTCTGAGGAGGTCGAAACGTGAAGAGAAATGATTATATCAGTTGGGATCAGTATTTTATGGGAATAGCCATGCTTTCGGCCGAAAGGAGCAAGGATCCGAATACTCAGGTTGGAGCGTGCATTGTCGGCCCTGACAACAGGATACTGTCTGTAGGCTATAACGGCATGCCGCAGGGCTGCGAAGATGATGATATGCCTTGGGGAAGAGATGGCGCTGCGCTTGAAAGCAAATATATGTTTGTGTGCCATGCGGAGCTGAATGCAATCCTTAATTATAGAGGTTCAAGAAACTTTAAGGATGCTATCACCGGTTTCCAGGGTGTAAACAAGTATGATGATTATACAACCCTTGGAAGAGGTGGTTCGGATACAACGGCAGTTGCTCTTGCGGCTGCACTTCACGCAGATAAATGTGAAATCTATACTGACGTTGATGGCGTATATACAGCTGACCCAAGAAAGGTTAAAAACGCCAGAAAGCTTGA
>FNUU01000029.1 GCA_900108205.1 Eubacterium ruminantium
AATATGGCAGCAACCGGAGCTAATATCAGAAACATGATGAAGGCTCGAAATATAAAGGTTAAAGATATCCAGGCAGTATGCGGTTTTGGAACTCCACAAGCGATATTTAAGTGGATGCGTGGCGACTGCATGCCAGCATTAGACAATATGATAATCATAGCAGACATGTTTGGCTGTACTATGGATGATATTGTTGTTGTGGATAGATAATAAATGGCGGATTCGTCTAAAAGGTTAGGACAGGAGACCCTCAATCTCCAAATGCTGGGTTCAAGGTCTCACCTGCCGGCTCGGTCGTTGCTAAACGCTTGCCACCAGCAAGCAGCAACCCACATCCGTCACTAAAAATATGGTCCCATCGAATAAATGGCCAGTTCACCGGTCTTTCAAGCCGGAAATGTTGGGTTCGAGCCCCACTGGGATCACTGTGGCTATCGTACAAAGGTCAGTACCTCAGATTGTGAATCTGAAGATATGGGTTCGATTCCCATTGGTCACACTCTATAAAATAGAATAAATATTTGCCGTATGTCCGGGTGGTGAGGGAGCTGTCTTGAAAACAGTTGGCCTGAAAAGGCTTGCAGGTTCAAATCCTGTGTACGGCGCTAAATGGGCAGGTAACCCGTAATTGGTAGCGGTCCTGACTGTAAATCAGGTGTCTTCGGATTCTGCTGGTTCAAGTCCAGCTCTGCCCACTTTGCTTGTATAAGCCTAAATTGGTAAGGCAGGAGATTGCTAATCTCTGAGTAGTCAGATTCATCTGGCGTTCTGGTTCGAGTCCAGATGCAAGCGCGCAATAGTTTATATGTCGGGAACAGAAGAATAATCATGGGAAGAGTCGAGAATTGAGGTTAGTAATTCTCGATTCTTTTTTTTATGTTTTTTGACATCGTGACACAGAAATTGCGAGGAATTGCGGTCAAAGGGCGGCCATTTTTAAGATACAGGCAAATTGATATGATGAATATGAGGGGGAATTCAAGATGGGAAAGGTGACAAAGTATTTGATTTATTATGTCGCTTTTCTCTTTTTTTGTCTGTTTAAAGGGGGGATGCCTATGGACTAAAAAAAATTAAAAATTTTTTTAAATCGATTTTTAATTCTTCAATGTCTGTGAAGAATTAGATGTTACGATAGGAGATAGGAGGGGTAAATTATGTATTCAGAACTATTATCTATAACTCAAATTCGCGAATTGTACGTTTTTCTTCTTAGCGTCGACAAGACAAGTTACAAGGAGATAACTGATGTGTTCGGTATTGTGCATGCATATACAATAAGAAAGTATTTTGATCTGATCGAGGAGTTATACAATGTGAGTATTGTCACAGATGCGGGTAGATATGGTGGAACGAAAATATATAAAAGAGGTGGAAATGTGAGATTAGGCAAAGAAGAAGAGAGAGCTCTAATGGCATTATTAGAGGGCGATTATAAGCTGACTCCTAAAATGAAAAAATCGCTTTACTCGATTTTGTACAGGCTGGGAGGTTCAGAGGAGACTGAGGAGTTTTTGAAAAAAATACGTCCTACCGTATTCAAAAATCTTTAAGAGAAAGATATTAATTGGTCTCGTGGGTATATGAATAGTTAATGTTTTCATATACTCACTAGGATGATTAATGCATATTAGCATCCGCTAAAATTATGCACATTGATAACTGAATACAACAGATAACCGGACGTTCACGAATAGCTGAGCCGCAAAAACAGATGCGCTGTGACTGTGCTTATAAGATATAAATAATTATCTTTTTCTTGATCCAGCATAATAGCGATAAAACATTGTTCGAAAGATAGATACTGTGGCGGTATCGAGGCGATGAAGCTGTTCGTTAATAATGATACTTCTATATGTTTATGAATTAAACATATAGTCCTGCGAGGACGGTGCGAATCCGATGTGGGCTGTTGGCCGCAGCTACCGGTTGTTTAATTGATATCTGCTGATAAGAAGTCGCTTGTTAAAACAAGTGGTTTGTTATGAGCCGATATGCAGTTATATGAGAGGAGGATTATTATGAGTGGCGCAAGTTTTAATGTGGATGATTACAAAAAGTTTATTCGTTATGAAGAGGGAACAAGTATTTATGGGGTGAGTATTAATAAGTTAAAAGAGTTGGCGCGCTCTGCAGGTGCAGTTTATAAAATAAACAGACTGGTCTTGATAAATACAGAAATACTTGATGATTATTTGGAATTTTATCATGAAACCGATAAGATTGGACAGCCATATGTTAAGAAAAAACCGCATGTTAAATTTATAAGATATAAAGATGCGGAGAGTTTATATAGTATTTGTAACAGAACTATAAGGATGCTTGCTAAAGATGCCGAGGCGGTATATAAGAACAAGGGGTTGGCTCTTATAAACGTGAAGTTATTTGAGGAATACTTGGAACAATTCAGATTATAGACTAAAAAATGTACCGGATGAGTACTGTTCGAATATATATATTGACTTTTGGGCTGTCAAAAAGTACAATGTGATTGAGGAAAGGAGGTACACTTCAGTGGCTAAGATGGGAAGACCTAAAGCTGAAAAACCTAAAACGCATAAGATAACGGTTAGGTTTTCAGATGATGAGTTTAAAAAGCTTGCTGAAAGTGCAACTGACAAGAATCAGACCATAGCACAGACAGTTCGGGAAGGGTTAAAGGAGATTATAAACCCTTCAAAATAAAAGTCTCTTTTAGAAAACTAAGAGAGGTTGAACTGAAAATGGCCAATAGAAAAGATAAACAAGGCAGAGTCCTTCATATGGGCGAATCCTGGAATTCAGATAAGAATCTTTATTGTTATTCCTATATGGATTCTTTTGGTAAACGTAAATTTGTATACTCAAAGGATTTGGCAAAACTGAGGGAAAAAGAAAGAAAGATTCTAAGCGATTCGGCGGACGGATTAAACGTTTATATTGATGGAAATGCCAATATCAACTATGTTTTCGACAGATATTTGGAAACAAAACGAGATCTTAAAAGAAATACACGCAGCAATTATATCTACGTATATGAGCACTTTATAAGAAATACGTTTGGCAAAAAAAAGATAACATCTGTAAAATACTCTGATGTAATTATGTTCTATAATTCAATTCTGGATAAAGGAATGAGTATCAGTACTGTTGATAATATTCATACCGTTCTTCATCCGACGTTTGAATTGGCAGTCAAGGATAATATTATCAGAAATAATCCATCTAATGGAGTTATTGGTGAGATAAAAAGGAAACAGAACAAATACGGAGGGGTCAGAAGGGCGTTATCCATTGAACATCAAAGAGAGTTTTTTAAATGGCTGAACGTAGAACCTAACACGAGATGGAGACCTTTTTTTGTTGTTTTATTCGGGACTGGTTGTAGAATTGGAGAATTAATAGGTTTAAGATGGAGTGATATTGATCTTGAAAATGGGGTCATAAGCATTAATCATAACATCGTTTATTGTCAGAAACGATATGGTGATAATAAGTGTGAGTATCAAGTATCATTGCCAAAAACTAAAGCTGGAATTCGAATAATACCCATGTTCAAGGAAGTAAAAGACGCTTTTCTTGAAGAAATGACATATCAGGATAATTCCGGCAATAAATGCAAAGCAGAAATTGATGGCATGACAGGGTTCATTTTTTTTAATCGCTTTGGGAATATTCATAATCAATCGGGTATTAACAAGGTTATTAAAAGAATTGTCTCAGATCATAACACTATTGAGGTTATTGATGCTAAGAGAGAAGGCAGAGAGCCTATTATAATTCCAATGTTTAGTTGCCATGTTGCCAGACATACTTTTTGTACTCGCCTGTGTGAAAATGAAACAAATATTAAAGTTATTCAGGATATAATGGGACATAAAGATATTCAGACAACACTTGATATCTATGCCGAGGTATCCGATAAAAAGAAAAAAGAGGTATTTGAAAACTTAAATAATAATGACATTTTTTAGGAAGAGACTTAACAATTAACTATAACTCCTACAAAAATGTATTAGTCCTACTGTAAGTCCTACATTTTATATTTAAATATGTCTCTTAATACCATATTCTTTAAATATGCAAGGCATTAAAAAAAGGCTTATCTAGCTGATTTGCTGTTATATGCCATGTTACGGGGAGTTGTTCCCGACGCTGAAGAGTCTTAGCTAAAAAAACATAGTGTTTATGCGGTGTTTAGGGGATCTGAAAAATATAATTACAACAGATTTACAACATTTTTCAGAACAAACCTGCGGTTTACTACATAAATATTCACTTTTGTATCAGAGAATCAAATAAAAACTTGTAAAAAGGACACTTTCTAAAAGAAATTTTTAGATTGTGTCCTTTTTTGTGTTATGGTCGACACTTATTGATTAATCACCGGTAATGGGAGGTGGTACCTGAGAATAATTCTTTAAAAAAGAATATCAATAAAAGGAAAGGTGAAGAAATGTTAAAGATCAGACTACAAGGTACCACCAGAGATATCAGATGGTTCCTTAAAATGATGCAGAGAGATAAGAGATACGTGATGAATAATC
>FNUU01000025.1 GCA_900108205.1 Eubacterium ruminantium
CAGCCGCCCGAACGATTTGGGTAATTAAGCAGAAATCAGCGGCAGAACGCAGATTTCTGCCACATATAACAAAGAAATATATTTGACAGTATCTGGGAAGAGTCATAAACACTACGGTTCGAGTTAATTGCGATCACCCTATGTTGGCATAGTGCAAACTTTGATCCACGATACTAGATAGCAAGGCTCTCGGCGGACCATTAGCCTGTTGGTAACCAATCCACGAATAACAGAGTGGCTACATGCCGGAGACTGTTAGAATGGCTCTTGCCAGATGCTGTCAAAGACAAACAAATGTGACTGTTCAAAAGAAGGTAGCAAGTTGAAAATTACCTCTTGACAAAGGTCACTTCATAACAGGGTTTGACAAAGCAGACGGATAAAAGTAGAATAAGGCAAACAATTCTAAATCATTATATCTATAAGCTCTTCTTTTTATGCTCTCCCAACTGACAACAGATTTACTCCATCTCGCCTTCATGTTTCGGTTGTATTATTCACTTTTCACTGTTATAATGAAACCATAAATCTGAAAACAACTGCTACATGATAACGGGCTATTTGCGCCCTTTATTCTGTGGCAGTTTTTTTATTTTCCAAAAGCATCCCACAGATCAGAACGTAACTTTTTATCATATCCCAAAAATCTGTTTCTGAGTGGAAAATGCGTCTGAAATGCGCTAACTTGCGTTCGAACGTAATTTTCTCATAATTATTTCGCTAATAGCGAACCATATATCAAAGAATAGAAATGTTATCCTGACAACCGGAACGGGAGTCCTTATTAGCAGGGAACCATCTCCATTTATCGGGATAACTGAAATTTGCAAGCATTGATTTTTTGTGTAAAAATCGCCCAAAATCAAAAAATCGCATTTCATTCTGAATTCATTTTTTCGATTTTGATAATTGGTGGCAAGCCCCCAACCCCCTGATTTTAATGAAAGGAAACAATTGAGAATGGCAAATAATACAAGAAGACTCGACCTCATGGTTACGGAAGAAGAATACCAGGAGCTTATAAGGCAGAAAGAATTCCTGAAGCTCCCCTCATACAGCAGTCTGATCAGAATGTATATCAACAATGCTGTATGTTTCAGCATTAACTTCGATGGTCTGTTTGAAATTTCGACTCAGATTGCCCGCATCGGAAATAACATAAATCAGATAGCCCGTGTAGCAAATGAGAGCCAAACTGTGACGGATTACCAGGTGGAATTATTGCGAAAAGAGATGAAAACACTTGAGGATAAGGTCGCCGAAATCAGTAATTCAAAAACTGAGCTGACCAAATATATTGCAAGAGAAACAACAGGAGCAAATAAGAATGGCAATAACGAAGATAATAAAGGTTAAGGCAAATGTATCCGGATGCATTGACTATGTTACGAAAAAAGAAAAGACAGACCAGGGAGCCCTGATTACATATTCTTACGGACAGAAAGATACGATAAAGCAAAACTTCAAATCCGCACTGGATGTTACAAAGAAAGCCAGGTCTTCTCCTGATACTGTTCAGGCTTATCATCTCATCCAGTCATTTGCCAAGACTGATAATATTACTGCAGAAGAAGCCCATGCCATAGGACTTGAAATGATGGAGAAACTATTTGAAGGCAGGTATGCATTTGTCTGTGCCACCCATAATGACAAAGGACATCTGCATAATCATTTTGTGGTGTGTGCTGCAGAACGAGCAATGACCGGAAGAAAACTGCATGATAACCTCACTCTCCTGCATAATCTACAGAGAACCAATGACGAGCTATGTAGAGCACACGGACTTGATGTTATTGAGAATAAAAAAGGTAAGGGTAAATCATATAAAGAATGGCTTGAAGATAAAACTAATCCGAACGGATCCAAGAAGACGCAGCTCCGGAATCTCATAGATGAGAAGATCCGTGCCGCAAATGATTTTGATGATTTCATAGAAAAGATGAAAGAAGCAGGTGCCGGAATATCATTTGGCACCTCTAAGAA
Organism: Eubacterium ruminantium; assembly: GCA_900108205.1. Taxonomy (GTDB): domain Bacteria; phylum Bacillota; class Clostridia; order Lachnospirales; family Lachnospiraceae; genus Eubacterium_Q; species Eubacterium_Q ruminantium_A. Next base: position 1,984 of record FNUU01000025.1, read on the forward strand.
GTATGGGCGCGTCACAAAATACAAACTTCCGGGCGCAGCTGAAAATGACAGATGGAACCGTGGTTATAATCTCGGTCCCGGTTATTCTGATGATGCCATCACACGCAGAATAACAAATAGAATACACCGGGAGGAAGAACGAGAAGCCCGCCGCCTGGAACGTGCTGAGGCAAGAAAAGCCCAGCGTGCCACCATGTCAAAAGCTGACAAAGCTATAGACAGGACAAAGCTTAAAATCAATAAGATGATTGATACTTCAAAGGATGAAGTCACATCAAAAAATATCGGTCTTGAAAAATGGAAAAACCGGCAGAACGCCATGCTCGCAGAGGATATTAAGAAGAACCTCAAAGAAAGATTTGGAATAGACTACACACAGACAAAAAGTCATATCAACTCACTTTCAGCCGATAACAACAGACTGGAATCCAAAATTCAGTCCAGCCGGAAATCCACGGAAACACTCCGTCTTCTGATAGAGAGCTGTCAGATCTATATGGATACCCGTGAAGTTGCTTCCGGCTACGAATCAGCTAAGGATCAGGAAAAATATTACCAGAAACACGATTCCGCCCTGAACGCCCATTTCGATGCCGAGGCTTTCCTAAAACGCGTCGGTGTAGATATCTCCGTGTTTATTGTAAAATATAAATGTAGGTTGTTGCAGACCCCAAATGCAGAAAGTTGCAGAGTAAAAATGTAGGTGATTGCAACTACATTTTGTAGGTTATTGCAAGACTTTCTGAAGTATCGCAGGAAAGGGAGGCGCCAGATAAGCAGGTGGCCCCCAAGTCGAATACTAAATGATCCATTGCGGACATACAGACAATTCTATATCCTTGTAGTGTTGTGCTTAATCAATACTACGAAGGAGGAAAGGAGTATGACATCAATGGATCAAATCCATCGTATCAGAGATTTGTACTACGGGCAAGATAAGTCTCTGACAGAAATCGCCAGCATAGAAAAACTTGACTGGCGCACAGTCCGCAAATATGTGGACATGGAGGACTTTAACGAATTGCCTCCCAGTCCAGACGAGGAAGAACATTCTTCAAAACTTGACCCGTTCAAGCCGCTCATTGACAAATGGCTTATAGAGGACAAGAAAGCTCCCCGCAAACAACGCCATACTGCCAAGAGAGTCCACAAACGCCTCAAAGACGAAGCGGAGGGATATGATTGCTCATATCGCCTGATAGCCACCTATGTGGCAGAAAAGAAGAAAGAACTCCATCTTAAAAAACAGGAGGGATATCTTCCTCTTGAGCATCATCCTGGAGAAGCACAGGCTGATTTTGGCTATGCCGACTTCTGCGAAAATGGCAAGCTGCATCATGAGGCGAAGTATCTTGTCCTCAGCTTTCCATACAGCAACGGCGGATATCTCCAACTCAACTACGGTGAAAACATGGAGTGCCTTCTGGAGGGATTGGTAGCAATGTTTGAATACATTGGCGGAGTCCCTACAGAAATCTGGTTTGACAACACCAGAACCATTGTCACTGAAATCATCAAAGGCGGCGGACGCGAAGTTACAGATCGCTTTCAGCGCTTCTGTGAGCATTACCGTTTCAAACCCGTATTCATGAACCCTGAATCCGGCTGGGAGAAAGGCAATGTAGAGAACAAGGTTGGCTATCTGCGTCGTAATGAACTTGTCCCGGTTCCAAGGTTCGAGCAGTTGACTGTAAAGAACAAGGAACTGCTTATCGCCTGTGATAAGGACATGGAACGCGAGCATTATGATGATGAGGATGACCGCTTTATCTCTGAGTTGTTTCAGGAAGACAAGGCTGCGCTATTGCCCCTTCCTTCGGTTCCGTTTGATACATCTCTCTATACCACCGCCAAAACGGATAAATACGGGAAGTTCACACTTGATGCGGGAAAACACCGTTATTCTGCATCACCTGCCTTCTGTGAAGAAACCGTGCGCCTGCATATCACATCCGCGGAAGTGATAGTCATGGACAGTGACCTTCATGAGGTGGTCAGACACCGCAGGCTGTATGGTGATGACCATGAAAGCATGGACTGGATCCCATACCTTCGCTATATAGCCCGTAAACCCCGTTCTCTCAAGAATAGCGGCATATATGACATGATGCCCGAGAATATGCGGATTTACATGGATGGCTGCGAAAGCAAGGACCGCGGGAGGGTTCTTAAAGTCCTTGCCGAACTGACAGAGCGTAGCGGCTTCGAAAGTGCACTGACAACCGTCAACAAGGCTATTGAACACCAGGCAACAGATCCGGACAGCCTTATGAGCCTTTACAGACGCACATATATGGATGTTCCGCCATTGCCTCCAATTGAAGCTTCCGAGGCAATCCCGAAGATGAAACTGATTATGTTCCCTTCGGATCTTGCGGCTTTGGATGCCGTCCTTGTGAAGGGAGGTGCATCGAATGGCTGACCTTAAGGAATCCATTGCAGCATGCTGTAAGCAGCTGCGAATATCTGCAAACTTTGCAGATATGGCCATGTCCCAGGAAGGAGATACACACCAGCAATACCTTTACAACCTTTTGCGCAACGAAGTTAAATACAGAACCGAACGGCGCAAGATCAAGCTTCTTAATACAGCTGGATTTCCAAAGATGTATACGCCTGAGCAGTTCAGAACCGATGAGATTGATTTTCCATCCGGTGTTTCTCTGGATTCCTTGCTGGACTTGGAATTCTATCACAAGGGAGAGAATCTCATTTTTTACGGAAGCACGGGAACCGGAAAGACAATGCTTTCCACGTTAGTAGGAATTGCAGCCTGTAACTCCGATATACCAGTGAAGTTCTATCGAACCGCTGGACTTATCAATCTCTTCTCTGAAAGCAAAGCCAAGGGAAACCTTGGAGCTTTGAAGAAGAAGCTTAATACCGCTCAAATCATTATACTCGATGAATTCGGATATGTACCGTATGACCGCACCGGAGCGCAGCTCCTGTTTGATTATCTGTCCGAAATCCATGAGCAGAAGTCCGTGATTCTGAATACGAATCTGGAATTCTCACAGTGGGTCAACGTTTTATATGACGAACGCATGACCACAGCGCTTATCGGACGTCTTACGCATCATGTGGAGCTCGTACTCTTCCCTGGCGGAAACAACCGTTTAAGGGAATCGAGCATCAATGAAGCGTGGGGCAGGATCAATTCTCAGGAGGTTGGTAATAATGGCGAGAAATAAAGTTTTCAATGTACACAATCTATATCCGAAAGACTACTGTTTTGACTATGAGGCATTTGAAGCAGATCCCGAAGGCTATGTGTTTACTCCAGAAGACATAGCCTACTACAACGCAATAGAGCTCGAGCGATACGAGCGGGAAGTTCCCATGACCTACTACGAAAAGACGCTCCTGAGAAAATGGGTAATGTCTGGTCACAATCCACGTGAGATGCCACCTTCAAGGTATCTTTGCCTGACAGGATCTGAGCCCTACGATTTCCTTGATGTCCATCGCATGGATAAAGAGATCCGGAAGGACATGAAGGGAATGAGCAAGGCAGAACAGAAAGTCTACCTCATGGAATATATGGGTTGGACGGATGATGAACTTTCTGCAGAAGACTCAGGTTTCTTAGAACCAACGGAGAGGGATCAGGATCATCCATTCGGTTTATAAAAGTAACTCGATAATTGTATGTAAGCATTGGATTTGCCGGTCTTAACTGGCCGGCATAACACTTTGCAATAACCTACAAAATGTAGGTGCAACAACCTACAAAACCGTTTTGCAACAACCTACATTTTTATTTTGCAACTTTCTGCAAAAGGGGCTTGCAAAAAACATATCTCCGCTTTCGATTCAAGGGAAAAAGGAGAAAGATACATTAAAACTTTGCAGAATACACTTGAGAAAGCTCAAAAAGAAGTAGAGGAAAAAGAAGCAGAAATAAAACAGAACGAGAAAGATATTGCCGAACTTACAGATTATCAAAAAGAACTGGATAGATACCACGGAAGAAAACAGGGACTGGATTGAATCCTGAATCTACAAAAAAGACATAAGTTATATATTTTCTTTTTGTCAAAAGATATTTCCAGTGGGCCTTCAACACCATAGGTATCAACCCACCAGACCTTGTCTCTTTTATTATTTTTGTAAAAAGTCTTCTGACCTGTTAATAATTCTTCGATAATAGCATCCGTAATCTTTCCATTTTGAATCTGTGTTAACCCGATATATTCATCCATAGAACTTACCTCCTTCTTTCCGTTTTATCTGTTTCCACCCTACCATAATTCTACAAAATGTACTGTTTCATAAAAATGACAGTACATACGACACATCGATACAAGTGTTTGTTGATAAATTCATGGATAGAATGTATATTGTGATTTAGAAATGAGGGATATTCTTATGATATGCGGCATGACTTTGTACCAGATACTATGGTACTTTATGATTTATTCTTTAATAGGATGGATGATAGAAGTAAGCTACCACGCCATAACTCTCGGAAAGGTGGTCAACAGAGGATTTCTGAATGGCCCCATCTGCCCGGTATACGGTTCTGGGGTTATTATGGTACTTATAGTTTTATATTTGACTGGATTCATCACTGGATTTGAAACAAATGTAGATGAAGCGCATCCGCTTCTACTCTTCATTATTGGGATACTCTTTGCCACTCTTATAGAATTCCTGGCAGGTTTTATACTTGATAAACTCTTTCACGCAAGATGGTGGGATTACAGCGACAGGAAATTTAATGTAAATGGATATATCTGTCTTGAGTTCAGTATTATATGGGGACTGGCTATAGCATTTGTTCTCAGAGTTATTCAACCTTCATTTGAAAAGCTTGTTGAGTTCATTCCAAAACTCTTAGGCATAATACTTCTGATAGTTATGTATCTTACATTTATAGCAGACATTATAATAACAGTTCTTACTATACTTAAACTTAACAGAGAGCTTGAGAAGATGGCGGATATACAGAAGTCCATTCTCAGACTGAGTGACGGAATGTCTGAAATGATAGGAACCGGCACTATTAAGACCATGGATACTCTGGAAAAAGGATATGTTGGAGCATCCGAAAAGAAAGAAGAACTACGAGAAAAACTTAATGAGAATAAAGCCGAACTTCGTAGTACTATAGATGAACATAGAGAAGAATATCTGTCACGTAAGGAAGAATTAGAAAAAAGACTTGAACATTTAAAGAAAGAACTGATATATCGAAAAATTTTCGGAATCAGAAGACTGCTTAGAGCTTTTCCAGGAATAAAGCATCACACCTATCAGGAAATGATAAATTATCTACAAGACATGATTAAATAAAAGATAGCCGGAGACAGAATGTATTCTAGTACAAACGATATGTCTTATTTATTATATTTTTTCACGTGTAACTATTCCAAAAGCTGTTTTCTTTCCCTGCCGGGCTATGAAACGAATCCTGCTGCTAAATTCACGACCATTAAGCTTATATTCAAATGATATACGTTCAGTGCCTGAATCTTCTGCCTTCTTAATCACATCCAGCATTAGTTGTTTCAGATCCTCTCTCTCAGTATATATTCTTTCCGCTTCTTGAAGAGAGCTTATCCCAGCTGTTTCCAATATCTTAACATTTGCTTCATTCGCAAAAAGAAAGCTGAAACTCTCTGTTTTTTCATTAAAAACAATTATAGATATAGGCAGATTGTTATATACATTCCGCGTTGTTGGTCTGAGCGGAACAGAACTCAGGAAGTTAATCATACCAATTTTGTCATAAAAATCCTTATACTTAGGATTTTCATTCGTATCAAAACTGCAATCAATCTGTCTTGTAAACTCTTCAACCGGTTTTGGCTTTCCGAAATAATATCCCTGGATTTTCTCACAACCGATCTTTTTAAGAAATTCAAATTGTTCTTTTGTTTCTACTCCCTCAGTAAGCGTATGGATTCCGAGCAACTTCGCCATATGTACTATCGATGCTATTATCACCTTGGATTTGTCATTCGTATCAAAATCCTTCAGAAAATTCATATCTATCTTGATCTCATCAAAATCATACATCTGCAGATTGTTTAATGAGCTGTATCCGGAACCAAAATCATCCATCCATACCTGATATCCATCACGCCTGAATTCCTGAATTTTCTCACCGATTCGTGCTTTTTCTGAAGCAATGGCACTTTCCGTAATTTCAATCACAAGATATTCCACAGGAATTCTATACTTTGCGCGGCATTTATCAGCAATAGCCTTTATATCACATAGTTCAAAATCAAGTCTTGAAAGATTAACCGATATAGGCTGATATGCGAATCCGCTCTCGAAGTCATCCCTTAGATCTGAGCATACTGTTTCAATAACAAACTCATCAAGCCTGTGTATCTGCTTTTGCTGTTCTAACATTTCAATAAAGAAAAATGGCGGTATGGTTCCGTACTTTGGATCAATCCACCTTATAAGAGCTTCATATCCACATACCTCCTCGGTCAGTGCCCTCACCACAGGCTGATAATAAACTTTAAAATATCCTTTTTCAAATGCTTCCTCGTAATGAGTTCTGACATATTCAGTTATTTCATCATAATCATATTCAGGTTTTGCCATAATATTTCTTATCCTATTCTAAAATCTGAGCAATCAAAAAATATATATCATTCCATATCCGGATATTCAAGCTACCCATAACTAGATAATATGAAGTGACCTCACATTTGTAGCATCGTGGATTTACCTGTATACTAGAGATTGTCTAAATCAACGGTAACAGGGATTACCACATAC
>FNUU01000024.1 GCA_900108205.1 Eubacterium ruminantium
TGAAATAGAAGGAGGATTTATGGCTGTAGTAAATGCAGCCTTAGCTCTTATTTTAGATATGAGACCGGATGAAATAGATACAGTTGATCTGATTGGGGTATTAAATAAAAGCAATCCTAAAGCATATGAATTGTTTAGCTTGTCATTAGAGCTTACAAAGGGCCTGCCGATTCCGGAAATCTACAAGATAAATCCGGATAACTATATTTGTTTATACAGAAAAGAAGAATACGAGAGATTTAAGGATAATCTGAAGAGGATAAATGAAATCGTCACGGAAACAACAAATAATCTATTTATGCTTATCCTTAAGAAAATGAATCTCAGGGATGATGAGCTAGTATATAAGGATTCATATCAGGTTGTGATAGATCGAAATACTTATCTCAAGCATAATGATAATAATAGATTTGAGGTGTTTGTTTAACTTCATACTTAAGAGAGATACTCTCCTCCGCAAATGTGTGGGGGAGAGTATGTTAAACCAATAAGTATTCCTTTAGCTGTCAAGACTATAGAAATAACATAGTATGAAAAAATAGCATGTGCTATAATGGATAAAGACAATAGTACTAATTAGTGCTCGGTTATTCGAGGTTGGTATGGGGAATAAAAATCATGGGTTATAAAATTGGATCATTCAATTTAAAAAATATTGGGGCAACTGCTTTGGGAAAATCAACAAAAAATTTGGAATTGATAGCTAATATTATTCTTAAAGAAAAATTTGATGTTGTTGCTTTACAAGAAGTGTTGAGTGAAGGTAAAGCGTTTACGGCAGAATATACAAAAAAATCGATACTTAACTATCTTGGTAAAAACTGGGATTTTCGGTGGGCTGATGTGAATACCGAAAGAGTTACTGATAAAAGGGGCGAAGGTTATGCTTTTTTATGGAACAAGAATAGACTTCAACTTTCAAAAATTGCTCTTAGTAATGGAAAAACAAGGGTTTTCAATCCGAGAACAATAGATATAAATAAAGAGGATATGGTCAGAAAACCATTTTATGCACGATTCACACCTGTTGGAACTCTTGTTGGTGGTCCAAGAATAGAACTTAGATTAATATGTGTACACACATATTACGGAGATGATAGTAATAAGGCAAGAAATATCAGGCAAAGAGAGCTAGATGTATTATTAAAGGATATTTATCCACGTATATCTGACAGACGATATGGAGTGTACGGTAATGGAATGCCATCATACACTATATTATTGGGTGATTATAATGTAATATTAAAAAGACCATGGAAAGAAAAGGCATATTCAGAGATAGATGCTAAGAGACAACTCGAAGGAAAGAGAAAAATGGATCGACCGGCTGAATTAGTGGTAGATGAAGATGGTGATATTGTTATATCAAGAAAATGGGATAATAGAAGAATAAAAACTGTTCAAGATCAGTTCACCACTTTACAACCAGACAATGACAGGGGATATATAAATGACTATGATCATTTTTCGTATGATGAGGAACAATTTAAAGATGTATGGGTTAGTGCTAAAAGGATAGATGCTGTCAGAAAATACTGCAAGGATGATTTTACAGAGTATTTTAAATCAGTATCGGATCATATACCAATCCAAATGGTTATTGAGCTGAACTGTGATATGTGGGGAAACGAGGAGGTTAATTATGGAAAAAAGGAAAATAGACATGATAGAGAGTATTAAGAGTGGCTTGTTTGATTTCAATGATTCCAAAATAAAAACCGCATTTGCATTAAATCTATGTACTGTTTCGGTTTCTCAGATTATAGATTATAAAGATGTTGTGATATTGGAACAGGAATATGATGCGATACTAAATAATCTTAACCTCGAAAGTATTCCAAAGGATGAGGCACTTCTTGTGATTTTGAAGCAATTGTTGGACACAATTACTTTTTTCAGGATGCAGGAGGGCGACAAAGAGTTCATTGATAGAGAATATCAGAATAAAATGAAAAATGCTATTTGGAGTGCAGTCCCCAATATTGGTTTTATATTTTCAACAGGTAATCCGGTGGTGTTCGCAACATCCTTGGCATCTCAGGTTGGTATAGGGTATATGAATTACCGAAAAACTAAGGCTGAAAACAAACTGGAGTATGAAAAACAGCAGTGGGAACTTCGTAGGACGGCAATTGAACAGTTCAATGGTTTACGGCGAGAGTTATTTGATACGGCATGGAGGCTTGTGGATGCATACAAAATCCCAGATGAATATCGTCTTACAGAACGACAAGTTACACAATACAATGATATTTTGATGGATTCGGATGCATTCAGAAGATATGAACGTTTGGATAGTATAAAGGATAACTTTATTGCTTATCCGCCATTTTGGTATTTCTTTGGAAACGCGGCAAATGAATTGGCTGTGAAGACGAAAGATGAATTGTCAGAGTACTATCTGGAGTCAGCAAAAACGTATTATGAAGTGTTTATCAAAGCTTTCAGCGCATGTAATCTTCTTAGAGAGAATCAAGTTGCCTCTGCTTGTGCATTGGAATATATCGATTTACTCTCTTATGAAAATGAATCAGAACGGGCTAAGATAGGTGAGTTAATTGATTTTGCTTTGAAGTATTCAGGAGGAGCAAATGATGTTCTTCAGCTATGTGCTTTCTCTTATATGAGAATAGGCAAAGCAGATGAGGCTGCTATACTGTTCAGAAGGTTGGTCAATGAAAACTATAATCCGATAGTAAATGCACAATTACTCAGTAAATACTATATAGGCTCATATCTTAATGGTGATAATAATGGTTTAGTAGGGTATAAATATCTTAGAGAAAGAATTAATGAAAAATACTTGTTCCCATTCCCAGAGAAGTTGATACTAGAAACTGGCAAGAATGAGGAAATCGTAATGGGTATACAGGAGAAATTCATAGAAAATCAGAAGGAAATACTTGTTAAGAAATGTGAAGTCATTTTGAATCATTATAAAAGAAAATATATGATTCTATTTAATAAATGCATTCCTGTACCAAACGATAAAGAGTATTCAGATGATTATTATGATGAATCGCCTGATGCATATGCTGCGCGTAGAAGTGATGGAAAGGAACTAAGAAAGAAAAATAATTTAAGTGACTATATTAGTGCTTTGCTCGGAGTGGATTATCCATATAATTACCTTCAGGTATTGAATGATATGTTTAGTGCTTGTGAGATATTAGATTTTACTCAAGGACATAGTAATGAACTTGTTAAACTATTAAATGATGATATCATTGCAAATCGTTCACAGCTATTGAAGATAAGACATGAAATTGAAGAAGATGAATATACTGAAAAAACGTATACTATGATGCTTGATGTTTCATTTACATCATTTGTTGACAGGTTTTTTGATAAACTTCAAACGTTGGCATTTGAATATATTTCCATGAGATCTGATATTGAATCCATGAATGAAGTTGAAACAGATTTAAGAAGTTTCTGTCTGGAGGAAAGATTTGATACTCCGGATGTTCTATTCGACACATCGGATGATATGATTTCTGCAAATCTGAAAAAGCAGTATTTTGACTTTGAATTAATTGATGACGGGATTACTATTACAGAAACGGATGATAAATACGAAAGAATAGCTGAAGTATTATATGGGTTTAGAGATAAGACGAATTCCAAATCCAAAGATGTAGTGGTTCTAATGAAAGATCAGATTGAATTTGACAAATACTTAAAAGGAAATCCAAGTACTTCAATAGATCATAAATTCCAAAGAAAAGTTGTTGCTATAATAGATGACCGCTCAGAGGATGATAATGATTTGCTTTTCACAATAGATGGAATAGTTCAAATCATTAAAGATAAGAAAAAAGAATCTGTTAAATATGATAATATCAAAGTCCTTCCAAATAATTCTGGGTTAATGCTTAGACAGATTTATAGGAATAACAGAATTGATATCAAGGAGTTGATAGAAATAATCAAAAAACTTCGGAAAAATCCTGTTATGGAAGTGTATGATAATAAAGTCGCTAATGCCAGAGATATGGTATTTGGATTATTCAAAAAGAAAAATGAATCCGATATAGCGGCATACAATGAAGAACAAAGTAAGTTTTGGGAATAAAACTATAATTTTCGAAAGATATTTGTAGGAATAAGAGGGGCAAAAAATGGATTTCAACGATAGAAATGGAAAATTTATTTGTGAAAATAAAGGATTAATCTTTGTATGGGATTATGAACCTGAAGAAGATATTGGAGATGTTATTAATATGCTTACTGAAAACTATTACTCTCATTTGGATGAAATTGTGCAGTTTATGTTGCCTGATTTAAAGCAGGTGTATGGAGATATTGATATAGAAGTTGTAAAAGAAAATCTAGGTAAGCCAATTATTGATTATGATAATGGTCGAGTTTCTTATCTTGAACAGCAGTTTGACAGCATGCATATTTTTGAGTTTGAATTTTTGGATGATGCATTTGAGCAATTACAGTATTTTTCAATTGATGGATAATGGATGAAATGAAAGAAGATATGGAAATCATTAAGAAGGAAGTAGGCGAGATAATAGATCGCCTTGCTGTAATTTATGATGAAGAGGATACTGACAGCCCAGAAATCCAAAGTGAGATTGAAGGGTTAGGAGTTCGACTTAAAGAACTGACGGGTAAGACTATTGAAGAGTGCGAACCATTTCATGCATATTGGTCATACACATCCTTGGATACCGTCGTTGATCGTATTCTTATGCCGGAACTGGAAGTTAATGCCCCTTTCACAAAAGAACAAATCATAGAAATAGTAAAAAGAATTCAGGAGTGTAAGTATTCTTCCGAAGCAGAGAGTGACAAGGATCTTATGCTTTTAGAAAAAGGAGTACTCGATCCGAACATCTCTGATTATATTTTCTGGGATAATTTAACACCTGAAGAAATTGCTGATAAAGCATTATCATATAAGCCAATTCAGTTGTAAGTAAAAATTGGACTAGAATTACAGTTTTGGCAACGTGGGGATATAATTTAGTATATTAGGAGAATTCAGTATGATATGGCTTGATGGTAGTGAAATTAATATAAAACAGTTTTCAGGTGAGGGTTTATGTGAAAAAATCGGATCTGAAATGTATGGAAATGATAATAAGAACTGGTTTAAATGTGCTGATTTTATACAGAATGCGATTTTAATAATCGATTTTGATACAGTGATAAATATGGAGGGATTTCCGACTCCACATTACGGATATTTTTCAAACGACTATTATATGCGAATTATAAAAGCATTTCAGACGATAGGTGATGTCGAAGATGCAGAGATACTTGCTAAAGCGGGAGAAATAGATTCAGAGTATCAAAAGCTTCTTGATAATACAGATAATAAAGATGAACGTAATAAATTATATGATGAATTTAGTGAGAAGATCGACCTGTTAGAGCAAAAGTTGTATTTACACACAGATTTCCCAATGTGGGAAATGTTATACGCTTATTTGGATGATGAAATTAAAAAATTATAAACCTGATTAAGTATATGAGGATGATATGGGATTTATTAAATCATTATTGAATATAAAATAAAGAAAGAAAAATAGATTTATGAATACTCAAATAAGACTGTTGTTTCAAAAATTGAAAAAGGTGGATTATAAAGATGCTTTTACAGTTGAATCAGATATATTTATGCACTTGTATAGAGATAAAGACAAAATTGACATACCTTTTGTAAAAACATTTATTATTGTATCGGGATGGTTTGGGACTTCGGAACGTAGTGGTGCGTGGGTTTATTATGAATGTACGAGTATAGAAGATATAAAACAGGCAGTGGATCATCTGGCACAAATTGGAGAGGTTGAACTTAGCAATATCATTGCTAAAGGTATTCACAATTATCACGATGAAAAATATGCTGATATTTATGAATATCCACAGGAATGGATTGATGAATCTAAAGAGATTGATCATTGGATTCATGCTAATGAAGATTGGCTGAAGCAATGGATATATAACTATTTAATTCGGAATGAGGAAAATTTTTTGAAGTTGTAGAATAATAAAAATATGCATATTTATAGGGGATTATATATGTCATGAAGAATGAGAATGATATAAAGGCTAAAATAACAGTAACCGATAAAGATAAATGTTTTTCAGGATATAGACCGGCACACTTAATAAATAATTACCTTACGACAGGAATTCATACATACATTGATACCGATTGCCTGAAGAAGGGAGAAAGCACGGAGGGGTATATCAAATTTATATCGCCGGAGTATTATCTGCATACAATGAATGTTGGAGATATAATTATCTTTCAAGAGGGTTCTAAGATAGTTGGCTACATTGAGGTTCTGGAAATATTAAATGATTTGTTAAAGGCGGAGTAGTAATGGAGTACCAACTATATAAATAATTTGCAAAGCAGAAAATGAATATGGTGGTCATGGAGGTTTAATGCGGCTAAAGAGTATAAATGTTTTTTCTGATTATTTAGGTGATGAGAATAATACTAAAGCACGTACCGGAAAATTAAGAGATGATTCTGAATTTTTGGATTACGTTTTTCATATTAAAACGAAATATGTTGATAATTCTTATTTACGGCAACTCAACATATGCTGTAGCACATCTATAAAAGGGATTTGTGTTAAGCGAGATTTTCCTGAAGGATATCCGGTAATTGCTATTCCATTTGATTATTCAAAATACTGTGATATGAGTGAAGATGAAAGAGATACATATTGGATTGATACCGTTGAGCAAGTATTTATGTTTCTTGAACAAAGGATGAAATGCGGGGATGATAAGCTAAAAGAATATATTGCTTGCTTACGAGAAAGCAATATCAAAATGTACAAACAAAAAGTTGAGGAAGCTCATAAAAATTGGAATGAAAAATTCTAAGTGGTAATTGTATATGAACAAAGTGTAATCAAAATAAAGAAAGGTTCAGTAATGACCGATAAGCGAAATTGGAATGGGATAAGAGCAACTGTTGTCGAATACTGTAAAAATAACAATATTTCAGCCGGTGATTTCAGATTTTTAAATATGTTCGAATGGCAAAATATTTATAACCATGTATTAGACACTTTTCTAGATTATCATTATGCCAAGCATAATGGATTATATTGGTCTAATATTGAAAACGGTTTTAAGAATGATATTAATAAAGTGTTTTGTTTTCAAGAGGGCGTGAATGGTTATCCATCATATGAATGGATTAAGAAGCTTCCACAAATTATTGGAAGTGATAAAGTATATCTGTTTCTTGAAGAGTCATCCGACAAGTATTGGGCGGCAGAGTGCAATCCGGAAGTTATATATCAGATCATAAATGAAGCATTATATCCTTTGGATTATTATATTACAGATAAAAAGTTCAATTGGTTAATTACAGAAAATCATCATGATGTTGTTCAATTTCTTGGCCAGGGAATAAGCGAAGAAACAATAAAAAAGACGTTAAGTATATAAAGGTAGAAGAAGTTGAAATGATAAACGTAATCGTAAAGAAATGGCTGGATGAAAGAGGTTTTGGGGACAGGCTGACAGAACACAAGGATACAATTGATACCGTTGAACACGCTGCTATGCAGATAGGATGCTCTGAAGCTGAGATTGCCAAGACACTATCGTTTATAGTAGATGGCAAGCCGGTGATAGTTGTAATGGCCGGTGACGGAAGAGTAAACAGTTCGAAGTTCAAGGCGCTGTTTCATGCTAAACCGAGCATGATACCAAGAGATAAGGTTGAAAAAATGACAGGATTTCAGCCTGGAGGAGTATGTCCGTTTGGCGTTCCGGCTGACATTCCTATTTGGCTGGATATTTCCATGAAGCGATTTGAATATGTTCATCCTGCTGGTGGAAATGAGTTTATGTCGGTAAAGCTTACTCCTGATGAACTGGAAAAAGCATCTGAGGCTGTAGGCTGGTGCGATGTATGTAAAGGATGGGAAGAAGATAAATAAAACTAAATACTTAACATCCCTTCATGGCTGCGATATCACGCGCTTATCCCCCTTAGCCCGCTTGATATCGTGGCCTTTTTTATACAACCATAAGAACGAAACTTTTAGACAAATTGTCTAAAGGTTTTGAATAGTGCATAAGGAGAGGAGGTCGGGCTATGGGAGTATATATTCCACGTGAAGATGTTGATCGGGCGGGTAAGATAGGACTTTATGAGTATTTCCGTATGACCAGTCCGAATGTGCTGAAGAGAAAAGGAAGTGATTTCTGCCATGTTGATCACGACTCTCTTTGTATGAAAAGATCTGGAGAATGGTGGTGGCATTCAAGAGGACTGTATGGCAGAAATGCTATCAGTTACCTGATCATAGCTGAAGATATGGATTTTCAAACTGCTGTTCTTGCTGTTCTCGGAGCTGTTCCTGAAGACTATCTTGCAGGAGCTAGGGCAATGACTGGTAGCGTGGATAGAAACATAGACGATAATTCAGAAAAAATACTCCAAATGCCGGAAAAGGATCTAAATAACGAGGGGGTCAGGGATTATCTGTTTTCAAGAGGTATTGATAAGTCAGTCACAGATTATTTCATATCAACCGGAAGTATTTATCAAGATAGGAAATACAAGAGCGTTTGCTTTGTAGGTTATGATAAAGATCATATTCCACGACTTGTAAATGTTCGTGCTACCAGAGGGACTTTCAAACAGAATGTCCTTGGATCTGACAGGCGGTACGGCTTTATGAATAGATGTGATGACAGCAGTTCGGTACATCTCTTTGAGGCTCCAATTGATATGCTATCATATGCCTGTCTGATAAATGAAGCGGGGTATGATTTTAGAGCGTTCAACCTTCTGTCGATGTCGGGTATAACCGGAACCAGACGTACAGATGGTAGTGTACTGCTTCCTTCCTGCCTTGACCAGTATTTCAAAGACTATCCCCAAATAGAGAATGTTTATATTCATTTCGATAATGATGCTGCAGGATTAAATGCAGGTATAAATATCAAGGCTGCTCTTAAGGATAGAAATGTCAGAGTGATTCTCCAATATCCGCCTGAAGGAGTTAAGGATGTTAATGAGTATTTGCAGGCAAAGAGAAAAGGAAATCTGATTGATTCAATAAGACGGGCTGAGCATGCGATGGAGTTATAAGAAAAATGGAAAAAAGAGATATTTGCAAAAGCTTTTTTGTATCTAAATCAGAGGCTGATAAGCTCCACAAAAATGCAGATAGATGTGGAATGACCGAAGGTGAATACGTAAGGTATCTGATCAATGGAATCAATCCCAAGGAGGCATTACCTAAGGATTTTCATTCTGATATGGAAGGCATCAACAGAATCGGAAGAGACATCAGTCAGATGACCAGGCTTGCTCTGGCAAATGGATATGTGGGTGAAACTGAGATTAACCTGCTGCAGGATATGATGAAGCAGGTTAATTATATATATGAGTCTATACTCGACAAGATCATGGAAACGGAGACTTTCAAGGTACCAGGATGTGAAAGTATGATCAAGGATATAGATGTTTCAAAACTGATAGAAGAGCTTGAATAATGATATCCCAACAGATGAAGATGTGTTGGGATATCTGAGTGAAATGCCAGAGATCATATTGTTAAGAGATTAAACTTTTCTTCAGCTGAAAGTTCAGGATTTAGAATGATATCGTCAAAAGAATCACAGCTTTGATCATCAGTACCCGGATATTTGCTGTTGCTCTTGATAATATCAAAAATGTTATCAATCTTAGTGTATTCAGGATTGGTTATTGCGTATCCATCCGTGAGATCTTTAACATGATCGTTTATCCGTTCCCAGCTTTCAGCCGCCTCAATTAGAGAGAGCATTTCTTCTTTGTTGAGCATAAGTGTGTTCCTCCTTTCTGTTGTTATTAATTAAGTGTAGCATATAAAAAACGAAAAAGATGATTTTAGGATCGAATTGGGGGTTTTTGAGGATCGAATGGGCTTTTTTTCACAAAAAAGGGCAATTCGATCCATGATTATGGGGTGTTCGATCCAAAAGTACAAATATATACAGGATTTAGTGCTTATAGGTTTAGAACTTATAAGCACTTTTTATTTGTTGAAAGAAGGTGATACAGATGCCAACAACCGCATTATGGCCGATATGTGCGAGTGCCAAGGGAACAAAGGGAACGATTGCTCAGGTGTTGGAATATGTCGAGAATGAGAAGAAGACTGCCGAAATGATCAAAGAAAGCGAAACAGACAGTATTGAAGTTATTTCCGGCGAAGATCCGGCCATCATCACTGTCGGCTCCGTCATCAGGTATGTATCGGATAAAAATGCAGGACTCAAGTATGTTACCGGGATCAACTGCATGCCGGAAAGTGCAATCAAGAAGATGGTTTATACGCGTAAGATGTTTGGTGAAAAAGGACGCAGGGTACTGTGGCATGGTTATCAGTCATTTGCGCCCGGAGAATCAAACCCTGATCAGGTTCACAGGATGGGCGTTGAACTGGCTGAGAAGCTTTGGGGTGATAGATTTGAGATTGTGGTTGCTACACATTTGGACAGACAACACCTTCATAATCATCTCGTAATTAATGCTACCTCATTCATAGATGGCAAGAAATTCAACTGGGATAAGGAATATCCGAGAATGCAGAAGATGTCAGATCTGATTGCAATCAGAGAAGGCCTTTCTACGGTATCGGATAAAGAAGATGAGATCCTGTCAAATGGTAGTATTAACAATGGCAGATACACACTTGAAAGAATCGTCAAGGAAGATATCGACAGCTGCATCATGGTCGCACGCAGTATGGAGGAATGGATAGGATTGATGCGGGCAAAAGGATATACGATTGATGATTCGAGGAAATATCTTCGTATTTATCCCTACGGACACAAGAGATGCATCAGAGTTGATCGGCGCTTTGGAGAGGAATATACGCTAGAGGCAATTGAGAGAAAAATACTTGAGCATGGTATGTTAGTGGATGCTGAAAACACAGATGGGAAAAATAGAGAAGACGAACTTGATGAAGAGATGACAAGTCTCTATCAAATTTTGAAAGGTGATCCTAAGGATTCTTCGGAAGATGATTTAGGATATAATCCTGAAGATGACATAGAGGGTAGCCATAGCATAGATTTTAGAGACAGCCAGAGCAAGACTGATGCCGTTGCTATGAAAGATAAACCTAATAAATCGGCTGGTCCGGAGGGGATTCAGATTATTTATATCCGCTTCATCGTTGATATGGGTGGATATTATAAGAGGCACGGACGTATAGCAAGGACGCATTTTCTTCTTCGCGAAGAGCTGACAAAGTTGGATAAATACATCGATGAGAGCCGGTATCTGATCAGGAACAATATAACAACTTCGGAAGAGCTGGAAACAAGGCATGATAATGAGAAGGAAATATTGGATACGTTATCCCAAAATAGAAATAATCTTAGAAACAGAATCAGAAGATGTCAACTGGATCAGAGACAGGAGTTGCAGGATGAGTTGGATGAAATAAACTTACTCGTTAAAGAGACAAGGAAGAATGTCAAAATCTGTGAGAGGATACAGAAAAGAACGGAGGATATGCAGAGAAAACGCAAGCTTGTTAAACAGCAGAATATAATATGTTCAGAGAAGACGGAGTGTGGTATAGTGAGTGAGGAACATGAAATGATTGTTAACTAAATTCCATTGCTTATAAAGATAAGCTACAAATGGCTAGATGCTTAATATCACTATTGGTAAAAAAAATAAATGGAGGGCAGTTATGTCATTTAAAGATGATATGAATCAATACAGAGAACAGCATAAGAGTAATTATTACACTGATGAAGAGATATATCAGCGCCTTATTGAAAGCTGGATTAGTAATAAAAAGTTAAACATCAAGAATTATTTTGATAAAAACACTTCTTCAAATCATTATCACGATATTGAGAGTATTCATCAGTCGTTCAAGTTTTATGCTGCGAGCTATGACGAATTCATGCATAAATTTAAAGATGATTCCCCAGTATATAAGAAGGACAAATATGGTTATAACGATGCTATCTACATCAGAGATCTTTTTACTATATCTAAAAATGGTAGTAAGGTGACTGTTGAACTATCACCTTTGGGAAAGAGGGCTCTTAACGACATAAATAACAAAGCTAAGGAAGACGGCATCACCATATCAGAACCAATAGTCCACTATGAGGTCCGCTATAAGAGTTTGTTTGGTAAAGAAAAGTGTGATAAATTTCGAAAAAAGTTGGGCGAGTCATTTTCTGCACACAAAGGTGAGAAAGAAACATGTGATGTTTTTATTGAGGTGGATTTTGACTTGTAGTATTGCTCAAAAGATTGAATAACCGATGATGAATACAAATAGATTTGTAGCTGTGATCAGTCTAAATATAACAGATAATCAAAAGGTAGAAGCTTAGTTGTTTCTGCCTTTTATCAAATACAAAAGCAAAAAGTAAGGAAGGAGAAAGTGAATATGTATAGTGGTACGAATGAATCGGACCAGATAGTACGGCTTGTATTATCTGGTTCTGTTTTTTTTCTGAAGGTGTCAGGACAGGCATCGGTGGAACTATTGAAGTTCATCTCGGCGGCGGCATCTGAGGAATCGAAGGCAAGTGGTAAGGTTAGGCTGAAGTCACTGCTTCAGTCTGGTTCTGAGCTGAAGGTGTTTACGTTGCAGGGGGATGAACGGTTCAATGCATTTAAGGATGCGGCAAAGGACTATGGTGTCAAATACAGCGTAGTTAAACGTCATGGCGAGGATAAAGAAGCCGGTATATATGACATCATGGTTAAGGCTGAAGATGCCAGCAAGATCAACAGGATCATTGAGAAGTACTCACTTGTGGAGATTGCCGCTTCGGTTACTGCAACAAAGGGAGATGACAGGACACAAGCGGAAGGGCAGAACAGCCAGGATAGAATGAATGAGACGGTACGAAATGATCAAAATAATGATCAGAAACATAACCAGAAGAAATCACAGTTTGACTCAGTTGCCGACATTCGTGACGTGCTGGGAAAAATGCTGCAACCTGCGGTACAGATAAACCCCGCGGAAGCGTCGGAGGGGAACGAGTTTCAGTCCGGCGCTTACTCGATGAATGAAAGAAGGATGTATCAGCCGGATAAAGAGCGGAAATCTGTGATCAAAGAACTGGAGGAAAATGAAAAGAAGGCTGAAGAAGAAAGAAGTAAGGAACGGAGCAACACCATGGATGAGGATGCAATACGGAACTTCATGAGGGGACTATTACAACCGGATGATGAGGATGAGAGAGACAAGAGCAAAACAAGTGTTGTGCAATGATTGAGGAGGGAGGCGCAAATTGGAAAATGAGTTTGTGAAGAGTTTGCTCAAATATGTTGATGATACAACAAAAGAGTTGATGGATGATCCGGATCGGTACAAGGCTTTTCTGGATTATCTTAGCAGGATGGATAGCAGGCTTGGCATGTCAAACAAGATTATCATTTATGGATATGACAAAGCGGCAACGGATGTCAGAACGATGATGGCGTGGAACATGGCCGGGATCACTGTTCTACAAATGGATAAGCCAATATATATTTTGTCAGGAAATGAAACTGATCATTCATTCATGGAAGTATTTGATATCAAATATACAAATGCTGCGAGGAGAAGACAGTTGACATTTCAGGATAGCGGATCCTTTGCGGAAACTATTATGGATGTGGCTCCGTGTAAGATAACGTTCACGGATAAGAAACTTGAGAATAAGCTTAAATGTTTCTATGACAGTGAGAAAAAAGAAATCCTTGTAACGAATGATTATAAGGACTTTGATGAGATAAGTCAGAATCTGCTTCGTGAGTATGCACATTTTTACCTAGATGATATCTACAGGGAAATATACCAGAAGAAGTACAATAAATCTGAACCGGTGAAAAAGGATCAAGCAGTGAAGGATTACCACTACAACCGTGATGCACATAATGCTGAGGCACTCTCTGCAAGCTATATGACCTGCAAGAGGTATCAGCAGAAACCTCCGGACATACCATTTATCAGAAGGAATCCAACAGTTACCCTAAATGCTTTACGCTCAGGTCTGGGGAATATGGATACGGCATTCAGAAATATAATCATGACAATCGAAGAAGGGAGAGATGCCATTGCTTGAAGAAAGAAAGCGTATGCTGAAATGCCTGGCACTTGTCATGTATCCGATACTTCTTGTGCCGGTTATCAGATTTTCGAGTTTCAAAGGAAGCAGTCTTCTGAAACTCATTGATTACATGGAAGATGAGATGGAGAAGAGACCACTGCATTTTGTATTCTCAAGACAGACGGTG
>FNUU01000010.1 GCA_900108205.1 Eubacterium ruminantium
AAACTGTGAATCCGGTCTGACAGGCGCGACAGCAACAACTGATAATAGCAGTTATACATGCCCGGAAGCAAAAAAACGTGATTCAAATGATAGCTGGCAGGGGCGTACCGTCACTATAAGGATAACAGGAAACGGTTTCCTCTATAATATGGTGAGGATAATTGCCGGTACGCTTATGGATGTGGGACTTGGACGTCTCGGACCGGATGAAGTTGAAGAAATAATTGCTTCAAAGGACAGAAGCTGTGCGGGAGATACTGCCGAAGCAAGGGGACTGACGTTGGTTGAGATTAAATATGCCAAAACAGCGGACGAAAATTAACCGGCGAGAAATAACAGGTAAACAATAATCGCCGAACAATAAGAATAATAACAGATAAACAGTAATCGCGAACAATAACCGACAAACAGTAACAGATAAACAGTAATCGCGAACAATAACCGACGGACAATAACCGATAAACAAGACGATTAAAACTCACATGCGCAGGCGCACATTTGGGCCATTTAAGTACAGTTATGCTAAGTATGTTACAGAAAAACAATAAAAGCTTAATATTAATTAACAAAAAATTCATATAATGCAAAATACGCTTGCGTTTTTATTTTAGAGTAGTTATAATGATTAGGATAATGTCAAGAAGAGCGTAAAAATGCCGGAAAATCGCGAAAATACGTGCTTTTTGCGGGCGAATAAAAAAGAATTCAGGGTAAATATCATGATTAAATTTAATGTTCCACCGTATATCGGAAATGAAGAGAACTATATCAAGGAAGCTATCGATAACAGAAAACTCTGCGGTGATGGCTCATTTACAAAGAAATGCAACAAATGGTTTGAAGAGAAAACAGGTTCTTCAAAGGTTCTGCTTACAACCTCCTGTACACACGCTACAGAGCTTGCAGCTATAATGCTGGATCTTAAACCGGGAGATGAGGTTATCGTACCTTCTTATACATTCGTTTCGACAGCAAATGCCTTCGTCCTTCAGGGCGCAAAGATCGTATTTGTTGACATCAGACCGGATACAATGAATATTGATGAAAAGTTGATAGAGGATGCTATTACCGATAAGACACGTGCTATCGTGCCGGTTCATTATGCTGGTGTTGCCTGTGAGATGGATGCCATTATGGACATAGCAAAGCGTCATAACCTTGCTGTTATTGAGGACGCTGCACAGGGTGTTATGAGTCAGTACAAGGGAAAGGCTCTTGGCGCTATCGGTGATTTTGGCTGCTACAGCTTCCATGAAACCAAGAATTACAGCATGGGAGAGGGCGGAGCTATCCTTATAAAGAATCCTGATATGGCTCTTAAGGCTGAGATAATCAGAGAAAAGGGTACAAACAGAAGTCAGTTCTTCCGCGGTCAGGTTGACAAATATACATGGTGCTCGAAGGGATCTTCATACCTCCCGAGTGAGCTTAATGCGGCATATCTTTATGCACAGCTTGAACAGGCTGACAAGATATTTGATGATCGTATTAATTCATGGAATAAGTATTATGAGATGTTAAGTCCTCTCAGGGATAAGGGCTATATAGAGCTTCCGTTTATTCCAGAGGACTGTGTTCATAATGCTCATATGTTTTATATTAAATGTAAAAATCTAGAAGAGAGAACGGCTCTTACGGAATTCCTGAAGGAAAGAGATATACTTGCCGTATTCCATTATGTTCCTCTTCATTCAGCACCTGCAGGCCTTCAGTTCGGCAGATTTAATGGCGAAGATAAGTATACTACAAAGGAAAGCGAGAGACTTCTCAGACTTCCGCTTTACTACGGACTTAAGGACGAGGATCTTATGACAGTTGTTAAGGCTGTTACTGATTTCTATGCTCGCTGATATTTGTTCTACTATAATAATAGATTTGGATTAATATAGATTATGAGTGAAAAATTATCAAAAAATGCCCTCAACAGGAAGGCTTTTGTTGCCGGTTTTTTTTTCGTGCTGGTTCAGATACTTGTAAGAGGGATCAGCTTTCTGACTACACCTATATATACAAGACTGGTTTCAACGGCTCAGTACGGTGAGATTAGGATATATGAATCATGGCTGCTTATAGCTGTTCCGGTCATGTCTCTCTGTCTTTACAGAAGTGTTTTGAAGGCGTATTTTGAATTTGAAGGTCATTTCGATGACTTTGTTTCGTCTGTACATTTCCTTGCATCACTTTCGACACTTGTGATGTTCGGCTGTATAACTGTTTTCTGCAGAAAATGGTTTATGGATTTTACCGGAATGAACACCATAATGTTCATTTATATGCTGCTTTTCGTGCTGGGATGTACAGGACTTTATTTCTTCCAGAACAAGGAATTACAGCTGCTGAGATATCAGAAGAGTACTCTTGTAACGAGTATCACCATGTTATCTGCTACAGCTCTGTCAATATTACTTCTTTATATCGGAAATAAAACCGATCATAAGAATGAACTTGTTGTGCTGCGTATTATAGGCTTCTATACTCCACAGATCATTGGTGGTATAGTTGTCATCACTATTATGTGGCGGGCAGGAAAAAAATTAGTAAATAAAACATACTGGATATATGCCTTGAAATACAGTGTTCCGCTTATTCCTGAGGTTCTGTCGATACAGATCATGAATCAGGCGGATAAGATAATGATCCAGAAAATGGTAAATGACCATTTCGCAGGTATCTTTGCACTTGGAACCACCATTTCCTTTATAATCTGGATCCTGGAAGACGCTGTATGGAACGCATGGAGACCATGGCTTTTTGAGAAGATCGATCGTGACGAGATCGGCGATATTGAGAAGCCTTGGTTAAATGTGGCATTAATATTCAGTTTTTTGTCATGGGGACTGGTTGCGGTAGCTCCGGAGGCGATACATATTCTCGGAGGTAAGAAATACAGGGCTGCAATTTATCTTGTAGCTCCGATGGTCACGGGAACTCTTTTCAGATTTTTCAGCTACGGGTTCTCGGCAGTTCTCAGTTTTCAGAATAAAACGCAGTATGTTGCTGCAGGCACGGTTGGAGTAATGTTTGTAAACGTGGGGCTAAACTGGGTGTTTATCAAGAATTTCGGATACCAGGCTGCCGCATATACAACCGCTGCAAGCTATCTTCTTTTGCTCGTTGTTCAGGGTATACTTGAGAGGAAGGTTACCGGTAAGACGATAGTTTCCATACCTAAGATGGTGCTTATTTCACTCGTCACCTTTGGTATAAATGTTGCCAGTATGCTCCTCTACGATCTGAAATGGTATTTCCGTTATGCAGTTATTGTTCTGATAACAGGTGCTGCATTTGTAATACTTATGCCTATGATAAAACAGCTTTTGAAGCAAATGAAGAAGAAGCCTAAGAAGGAGGAAAATTAGGTGCTTATTTCGATATGTATACCTTGTTATAAATCGTCAAAGACTCTGCCGAAGGTATATGAGTCTGTTGTTGAAGAATTTAAGAAACATCCGGAACATGATTATCAGTTTGTGCTTGTAAATGATGGTTCACCTGATGCTACATTTGCTGCTATAAAAGAACTTGCATCTAAGGATGATAAGGTGACAGGCGTTGATCTTTCAAGAAATTACGGTCAGGTAAATGCCAAGATGGCGGCGCTGCAGTATGCCGATGGTGATGTTATAGTCTTTATGGATGATGACGGACAGCATCCGGCAGAAGGAATATTCCAGCTCCTTGCGAAGATGCAGGAGGGAGATTACGATGTTGTTTATGCGCATTTCGCAAAGAAGAAGGCATCATTCTTTAAGAGGCTTACAAGCGATATGCATAATCATATTGCAGAGAAGATGGACAATAAGCCTAAGGGAATACATCGTTCATCATTTACCATTTGGAGCAGGGCAGTAGTTGATGCTCTGAAGAATTATCACAGTCCGTTCACATCGATCGGTTCATACCTTATGAAGGTCACTACAAAGTATGCGGACGTTCCGGTTGAACATAAGGAAAGAATTGCCGGCAGATCCGGATATACATTTAAGAAGCTCTTCAAAATGTGGGCTAATATTTTCTTCAGCTTTTCAATGAAGCCGCTTCGTATGGCAACAATATTTGGAGTACTTTTCTCGATGGGAGGTTTCTTCTGGGGAATTTTCCTGATAATCCGTAAACTGATACATCCGGAGATACTTGCCGGATATACCAGTACACTTGTTATCCTCCTGTTGATCGGAGGACTCATAATGATATTCCTGGGAATAATCGGAGAATATATAGGCAGGATTTATATGACAGTTTCCGGAATGCCCCAATATAACGTAAGAGAGGTAGTCGGAAATGACAAAAAATGATGAGAATTTGACAGATCTCTTTTTGGAAGGACTTGAGAAGAAGGCTTCATCTGCTCTTCCGGAAGAAGTAATATATGAAGCAAAGCTTAGTCTTATAGATTATATTTCCTGCGCATATCTCGGAAGCAGCATGCTGAGAGAGAAGAATGAGAGCATGCTTGGCTTTGCAGGAAATGACAGTGGAAATTCAGTGCTTATCGGCTCGGGTAGGAAGGTAAGTACACATATGGCTGCATTTATGAATGGTATAAATGCACACGTGGCAGAACTGGATGACGGACACCGCTATGGTATGATGCATGGCGGAGCGCCGGTTATATCAGTTCTTTTAGCCGTGTCAGGAGCACATAAGATCAGCAGTGACAAGTTCATTCTGGGAATGGTAATGGGCTATGAGGCGGCTATACGTCTTGCTGCTGCAGTTCAGCCGGGACATAAGCTTAAGGGCTGCCATGCCACAGGTACCTGTGGAACAGTAGGCGCTGCCATGGCTGTTGCATTTGCCCTTGACTTTACACATGAACAGAAGAAGGCTGCGCTTTCTGCGGCTCTTACTGATGCAGCAGGTCTTCTTGAAATGATAGATAATGTATCTACGCTTAAGCCATATAATATCGGCAGGGCTGCTGTGGCCGGACTTGATGCTGCATTTGCAGGTGTATCAGGTTTCTCCGGACCATATGATGCCATGGGCGGTAAGAGAGGCTTTCTGCAGCTTTATGCAGGAGAAAATATAAATTATTCGCATTTGATTTCAGGCTTTGGCGATAAATATGTAATTCAGATGATCTACAGAAAGCCTTATGCTGCGTGCCGTCATTGCCATGCGGCCATTGAAGCGGCTATGGTAGATGCCATTGATAATAACCTTAAGCCGGAAGAGATAAAGGAGATAGATATCAAGACCTACGGACTTGCTGTGGGCGGACATGATCATAAGGAAATATCAGGAACTTCATCTGCAAAGATGAGTACTCCTTTTTCGGTTGCGGCAGCTATCTGCTGCGGAAAAGCAGGCTTCCAGCAGTTTGAAGAGCCATTTCTTTCTGACGAAAAGATCAGAAGCCTTATGGATAAGGTTATGGTCAGCGAGGATCCTGAGCTGTCAAAGCTTGTTCCGGATAAGAGAGGCGCTATAGCAACTCTTAAAACTGCCAAGGGAGAATTCACGGTTCGTGTGGATTACCCGAAGGGCGAGCCTGAGAATCCTGTAACCGAAAAAGAAATGAATGAAAAATTCCATTCACTTCTCGGCGCGGCAGGAATCCCTGAGGATAAGATAGAAAAAATGCTCAGCACCGTATGGAACGTGGATAAAGATTACGCAGCGGTTCTGGATATTCTGGAGTAAATTAAGGAATATACAAGAGCAAAATGATTTAATATAAATACATACTAAAAATGTATGGAAAAAAATATAATACGTGTGAAAAAAATATATGAACAAAATATATGAATAACGTACGTGCAAAAATAAATAAAACGTATGTGGAAAACATATGAACAAAACATATGAAAAACGTACATGCAATAATAAATAAAACGTATGCAGAAAAATATATGCATAAAGAATAAATAAAAAACAATAAACATTTATACAATTAAAATATATGATGGTCAGATAATTAAGTGAAATACCAGTATATATAGTCAGTATAAAAGATAATTCAGGAGGTAGCGGAATGAACAGTATGGAAAAAACCAGAGAATTTTTGAAGAGTATCGGTATGCCTGCAGGGGATGCTTACGATCTTCCTACATCAGAAAAGAGATTTAATGATGGCGCACAGTATCGTTTTGAGGTTCCGGGAATTCAGGGACCGGGAGCTATGAAGGCTCTTCTTGAGGCAGTAGATAATTATGGTATTACTATACACAGAGTTACACAGACCAAGGGTATCATGTTCCTTCTTGATTCAGAGATAGAGGAAATGGTTAAACTTGCAAAAGAAGCACAGGTTCAGCTCATCCTTGCAATCGGACCAAGAGCAACAACAGATACCAGCGCTTCCGTAAATACTCCTGAAGGACAGAGAATGGGCTATCGTCTTCGTGGTATGGAGCAGGTTGTCAGAGCTGTTGAGGAAGTTAAGAGAGGTGTTGCCTTTGGTGTTAAGGGCTTCATGGTTTATGATGAGGGATGTCTCTGGCTGTTAAATGAAATGCGTAAGGCAGGAGAGCTTCCTGCAGATATTCATTTCAAGCTTTCTGCACACACCGGTCATGGAAATCCATGCTCAGCTCATCTTCTTGAGTCAATCGGCGCAAATTCATTTAACCCTGTAAGAGATTATCAGCTTCAGATGATCGGAGCTATAAGACAGGCTATTAATATTCCTCTTGATCTTCATACAGAGAATCCTGCTTCTTCAGGTGGATTCATCAGACATTATGAGGTTCCAGAGATTGTCAGAGTTGCTGCTCCTGTTTACCTTAAGACAGGTGGTTCTGTAGCCAAGACACACAGCTGGGATTCGACTGCAGATGACGCAAAGAAGCGTGCTAAGCAGGTTGTACTGGTTAAGAGAATGCTTGATACATATTACCCTGAAGCAGTTGCTTCACCAAAGGGTTCTATCGAGTGCTAGTATATCGATTAGCTGTTTTTGCAACAGCTATACCGGTAAATGGTAACAATACTTGATGTGGGGAGAGCAAAATGAAGGTACAGGTTGAAAATATAAGAAAAGTAAGCAGTGAGATACTTATGGCATCAGGTGTTCCAAAGGAACATGCAGATATGGTTGCAGACACCATAGTTTATGCTCATACAAGAGGTAAGCATACTCACGGCCTTGGACGTATAAATATTTATCTCCGCAAGATCAAAGAAAACCTTATGGCTGCGGATACTCCGATGGAGGTTCTTCATGACTTTGGTGCAGTCTGTCACTATGATGCACATAATGGCTTTGGACAGGTTGCAGCTTATATTGGCATGCAGACAGCTATAGAGAGAGCAGAGAAGTTCGGCATTGGTTTTGTTCTTGTGAAGGACAGTAATAATTTTGGTACCGCAGGATATTTTTCGAAGCTTGCGGCAGATAAGAAAATGATAGGCTTTGTATGTGCCAATTCAGGCCCGGCCATAGCTCCGGCTGTGGGAGGAAAGGCGCTTTTCGGAACAAATCCGATAAGTATGGCATATCCTACAGATGATCCTGAAAATCCGGTAATATTTGATATGGCTACATCGACAGCAGCAAGAGGAAAGATCAGGCTTGCAGCTAAAAATGGTGAGTCAATACCGGCTGACTGGGCGCTTGATGAGAATGGACAGCCAACAATTGATCCGAACAAAGCACTTCTTGGTTCGATGCTTCCGATAGGCGGTTATAAGGGCGTGGGACTTTCACTTATGGTGGATTTCCTGGCAGGGCTTATGAGCGGCGCTGCATTTGCGGGAGATGTTAAGAACCTTAATCATAAAACAGAACTTTCAAGATATGGACATGCTCTTATTGCCATAGATATAACAAAATTCATGGATTATAATGAGTATCTTGAGAAAAATGAATATCTTACAGGTCGTGTTCATGAATATGGCGGAACACTTCCGGGAGAGCATTCATTTGAATATGTAAAACAGTACAGAGATGAAGTTGATATACCTGACAAGCAGTATGCTGAGATAAATGATATCGCAAAGAGTCTCGGCCTTACATGCAGTCTGTAACAGTTGATTTGATTCCGGATTAAAGAGTATAGAGATGGAGAGAAAATAATGAATAACGAAGGAAAACCGGTAGCACTTGTTCTGGGTGGTATTTTCCCACACGCTGAGCTTCTCAGAAAGCTTAAGAAAAGAGGATATTATACAATACTTGTGGATTATTTTGAGAATCCACCGGCTGCAGCTGCTGCAGATATGCATTCAAGAGAGAGTGCCATGGATTATGAAGCAGTTTTAAAGCTTGCAAAGGAATATGATGCGAAGCTTGTAATGAGTTCCTGCCTTGACCAGCAGATAGTTATAGCTATGCAGGTTTCAGAGGCACTTGGTATTCCTCATCCATTTTCTGCTGAAACCGCTCTTAAGGTAACAAATAAGAGATATATGAAGCAGATCATGACATCTTCAGGCATTCCTACTGCAAGATATTATGAAGTGGATGAACAGTCAGACCTTTCCAAAGTAAATATAGATTATCCGGTAATCGTAAAGCCGGTTGATTCCTGCGGTGCAGCCGGAGTCAGCAAGATAGAGGATCCGTCAGAGCTTTCAAATGCTGTAAAGAGAGCCTGCCACTGGAGCCGTACAAATGATGCCATTGTTGAAGAATTCAAGAAGGGCATGGAGGTCAGCGTATATACCTTTATCAAGGATAAAAAAGCACACGTTGTAACAACCTCTCAGCGTATAAGTGTTATCGATAAGGAACAGGCTAAGTGTTTCTGTGCCGTAAGCCCTGCACCTATCAGCGAAGAGATAAGAGATAAAATGGAGAAGATTGCCACCAGCCTTGCTGAGGCATTTGATCTTGACAATACTCCTCTTTTCTATCAGTCAATAGTTAAAGGAGATGATGTATTTGTTATTGAGTTCTCCCCAAGAATGGGCGGAGGACTTTGCTACCGTACAATGCAGCTTAATGCAAAGTTTGAGATGCTTGATGCTTCTATCAACTCATATCTCGGTTTGGATACAGAGGTTGATGCGGTAAGAGAGGATACATATTACCTCATTCATCAGGTACATGGTTTTGACGGAACATTTGATCACCTTGAGGGCTATGAAGAGCTTATCAAAGAAGGAATCCTTAAGGAGATATTCCCTATGAAGACAAAGGGAATGGAGATCAGCAACGAAAAATCAAGCAGCTCAAGAACTGCCATGCTTCTTATTGAAGGCAGGGACAGTGATGAATTTTTAAGAAAACTGGATGAAGCAATGCCTAGACTCGAAATCAGAGATCCGGAGGGTAAACCTCTTATGGACAGATCACTTCACCTTACAAAAAAGATTTTGGAGGATAATATCAATGCAGCATCAGAGATATAATAAAAATTTTAAGTTTGTTGAGGAACCGGTAAAATTTGATAAGAATACTGACAGAGAGTTTCTTCAGTACTGTGTAGGAGCGGTGCTTTATATGCCTGCAACCAGGGATTTCAGAGAGGACCTTCTTACAGGCCATGTTCCGGGACTTACAAGCATGGTTATGTGCTTTGAAGATGCAATAGATGAGAAGGATATACCTGAAGCTGAGAAAAATGTGCTTCAGTTCCTTCATTTCGTAGATGATAAGATAAATTCAGGGGAGCTTGATCCGGACAATGTTCCGCTCATTTTCCTCAGAGTACGTTCAATCGATCAGTATGATGAACTGCTTGAACTTCTGGATGAGAAAGCTATTAAGATACTTACCGGTTTTGTATTCCCTAAGTTTAACAGTATAAATGGTGAGGACTATTTCAGCAGACTGACCGAAACAGCTGAAAAGTATGATCAGAAGCTTTACGGAATGCCTATCCTTGAAGGCAGAGAGATAGCTTACAAGGAGAATCGTATTTCCGAACTGATCAAGGTTAAGGGTATAACAGATAAGTATAAGGATTATGTACTTAACATCCGTCTCGGCGGAACAGACTTTTCTTCATGCTTCGGCGTGAGAAGAGGTATCGATTACACTATTTATGATGTAATGCCTGTACGTGACTGTATCCTTGATATTCTCAATGTATTTGAGAGAGAAAACAGCTATGTCGTATCAGGACCTGTTTGGGAATACTTCCTTGCAAATAAGAACATGAAGTTTGAAAATATTCCTGAGGATAAGTTCCAGTATACACTTCTTACAAGAACACCTCTTGTTAACAGTGCTGTTGACGGACTTCTTCGTGAGGTTATCCTTGATAAGGCAAATGGTATCATCGGTAAAACCTGTATCCATCCTACACATATCAGATTTGTAAATGGTATGCAGGCTGTTACTCTCGACGAGTATAACGATGCATGTCAGATACTTAATACTTCAGGCGGTGTAGTTAAGAGCAAGAAGTCAAATAAAATGAATGAAGTTAAGCCGCATACAAGCTGGGCTAAGAAGATCTACGCCCGTGCAAAGGCGTATGGTGTTATAGAAAATGAAAATCAGTATCTGCAGCTTTTCAGCAGTGCAGAACACTGATACACGGATATCGGAAGGATAGAGAGATGCTGAACAGAGTGAGAAAAAATGAAACCCTTATGAGACTGCTCGTTGCAGTAGGGATAAATATGGGCGTTTTGATAGGGTTTTATCTGATGTTCCATGCATCGGAGAAGACCGATGATCTTATAATGAAATTCATTCTCAGCGGAAGCATGTCCGGAAAGGTTGATGAGCATATACTGTATTCAAATTATGCTCTCGGACTTGTTCTTTCTGTATTTCAGAAGCTGATACCGGGTATTGCATGGTATGAAGTGTTCCAGTATATGGTGATCTTTGCTTCTCTGACAGCCTTTACGTATCTTATGTATAAGCCGAAGAAACCGCTTTTCAACAATGTTGTCATTCTTGCGGTTTTGCTTTATTTTGGCTTTGAATGCTATATCAAATTAACCTTTACAAAGTCGGCCGGACTTGCGATGGGTGTAGGTCTCCTTCTTATCATGCATGGCTTCAGACGTAAGAAGCTGAATAAGAGGGCGCTTATAACGGGCGGTATTATTCTGCTTATGGGAGTTCTGCTCAGAGGAAAGATGTTTAATGCCATATTCCCTCTGTTCTTTGGTATACCGCTTGTTGAAATGTTCCTGGGCCGAAAGGATAAACCTCTTGTTAAGAGAAAGCTTATTCAGCTGGGTGTCCTCGCAGGAGTATTTGTTGTTATTTTCATTATCAAGTTAGGCAGCAATGTGCTCTTTTCAATGGATAAGGAATGGGCTGATTACAGAAAATACAACAATGCCAAGGTTGAACTTCAGGATTATGGCTGGCCTGAGTATTATGAGCATGAAATGGAATATACAGCACTCGGCATTTCCAGAAATGATTATAAAATGTGGACCAACAGAGACTATGGCGATCCGGACAGACTTACTGTGGATGTCTGGGAAAATGTAGCAAAGCTGAAGGATCCGGTAAATCTCAGTACATATATTAACGGAATCAGGGAGTTCTTCCAGGTATATCCTTTATCATTTTTTGATATAAAGGTTATTCCTGTTATCATAGTTCTTATATTCCTGTTCCTTGCTTCCGACGAGAAGAGCCTTAAGAAGGCTGTTCCGCTGATCTTTATGACCTGTGTCGTACTTGCGGAATATTTCTATCTCTATATCAACGGAAGATATAACAGTCATCATGTCGATACAGCGATATTTGCATGTGTCGCAATGTATATGTGCTACTTTATTTATGAGCTTAATGTAAAGAGATACCAGCTGATGATAAGCAGTGCTCTCATCGTGGTACTTCTCTTCAATACGATAAAAACCGACAAACAGTATATGACGAGAGAAACCTATACCGGTAAGGACTTCCTGATAGAGGAGTCGGCTGCCAGGGATGTTGTCTATGAACTGACCCACGATAAGGATTCGCTGTATGTAATGTGTAATGACGAATACTATGGTTTATACAGAGCTTACGGCGTGTTCGAGGTTCCTGAGAAGAGCTCTCTTGATAATGTATTCTGTCTGTCAGCTTATATGTATCCATACAGTACGGCAGCTCTTGAAAAGAGGAATATCACAAATATTTTCAATAACATCTGTGACGACAATGTATATTTTGTTACCTCTTCGGGAGACGGCAAGCTGAAGGTTATCCTTAAATATGTTCAGGAGCATTATTATCCTTCTGCAGATTATAAGGAAGTAAGAAAGCTGAATGGAGCAACTATCTATAAGATATATAAATAAACGAAACGTTGTTTTTGTGTTTTAAGGAGAAAAAAGTGAAAGAACTGATATTTCCTGTAAGTGAAGAAGATATAAAGAAACTTGAGGTTGGTGAGATGGTACTTATCAGCGGAAAGATATTCTGCGGACGAGATGCTGTTCTTCCTCAGGTCATACAGTCCATAAATGATGGTACTCTTGAAGAAAAGGGTATAGAGCTTAAGGGAAGCCTTATATTCCATACAGCAGTAAGTGTGGCGGGTGTCGGACCGACCTCCAGCAACAAGGCTGAGATCGAAGCTTCCATAAAGCCTCTTTCCGAGGCCGGCGTTAAGATGCATCTAGGCAAGGGACAGCTGAAGCCGGAAACCATCAAGGCTCTTGATGAAAATAATTCTGTTTATGCAGTTATTCCGCCGGTAACGGCTCTTCTGGAGAGCAAGACACTGGACAGAAGAGTAGTTGCATTTGCAAATGAAGGAATGGAAGCACTCCACGAACTGACAGTTGACAAGTTTCCTGCAGTAATAGCAGCGGCTCATGGAAAATCCATTTATGACTAAGAGAGGTATAAAATGGACAGAGAAGTAATCATTGAAAAAGTAAAAGATACCCTTGTTCGTGCAGGCTCTACATTTCAGCCTGACAAGAAGGATTCCTATAAAAGAAATATAGACAAGGAGGATAATCCTCTTTCACGCTGGTGCATGGAAAATATCCTCGAAAATGCAGAGGTGGCTGAGAAGAATTGTTCTCCGCTCTGCGATGATTCAGGTATTCCTCATATCATCCTTGAGGTGGGTAAGAACAGAAGTATTTCCGGAGAATTTCTGGATGCTCTTTATGAAGGCATCAAAGAAGGCCTTAAGGCGCTTCCGGGCAGACCGATGGCTATTCTTGGTAATGATGTAGAGAGAATTGAGCAGAAAAATGGTCTCTCACCTTTATCAGAGAGTGTACTTCCGGCGCCATTAATGGTAAAATATGTAGATGAGCCGGATAAGCTTCGTCTTACTGTTATGATGCAGGGAGGCGGACCTGAGATCCGTGCAAAAACCTACAGAGTATTCCATAAGCACAGCCGCCAGACAGTGGTTGACGAGATTGTTTCATGGGCAAAGGAAGTTGTAGGTCAGCTGGGATGTACGCCTTGTACTCTTGCTGTCGGAATAGGAAGATCTCATTTTGAAGCTTCTTCCATGATGCTCCAGGCTATGGCTGAGGGAAATCATAATGTCCAGAATGAGATGGAGAAGGAGATAACTCTCAGGGTAAATGAGACCATGGTGGGTCCTCTAGGACTTGGCGGAAAGACCACGGTTCTGGAAACCTTCGTTAAGATCGGACCACAGAGAGCCAGCGGTGTACGTATAGTTTGTCTCAGACCATGCTGCTGTTTTGAACCACGTAAGGCATTTACAGAATTCTGATGATCATAACAGTAACATATATGATCACAATCACAGGGGTATTACTATGCGCAGTATAGTATCAAGATGTGAAAAATATATAAATAAAAGTATTCTAAAGCATCCGTTAATGGTTTCACTGCTTATCAATATACTGTTTTTGCTTCTGGTACTTCTTTTTTGTGATATTAAATATGAGGTATCGGATGATTTTATGGTGGAATCCGTACTATCAAGCTCCTTTATAAAGGATGCTACATATGATACCCATCTGCTTTTTTCAAATATTTTGCTGGGCTATCCTTTGAAGGCACTTTACCTTCTTATACCGGATGTAAGCTGGTATTTTCTCTTTATACTGTTTCTTTCCTTTGTTTCTCTTACCACAGTTACCTACCTTGTATTCAGAATGGTACGTGACTATGATACCGGCAGAAGGACCTATGGAGAGGGCAGTGAAGAGGAAGTGGATGATGACAGCATTGCTGCTGCATCCAAGAGCTTCGTCATAAGTGGAGCCCTTCTTTGCATCATTTTTCTTATATTTTATTCAGATGATGTTTACATAACTCCACAGTTTACAAAGACAGCGACTCTTTCTGCCACAGCGGGAGGCAGTCTGTTCCTTTACGGACTTTTCAATAAGCATAAGACATCAAATCTTCCTATGCTTATCTTTTCGGCTATACTTACACTGGTTGGAACCATGCTTCGTCCCAACTCAATGTATATAGCAATTTATATGCTTATTCTTCAGTTTGCGTTTTATTCATTTAAGTTTTTCAGAAGAAACAGAAATGACAAGGAGCATTTTAAGAAGAGAATAGGAAAGATAATATTCAATCTTACCATATGCCTGCTTCTGGTGGGAACTGCATATGGCCTGAATTATGTAAACAAACTTCTCTGGTACAGACTTCCTGAATATAAGGATTACAAGGATTATGCTGAACTGAGAGCCAGTGTTACGGATACCGCAGCCTATGGTTACGATACGGTAAGGCTCGAGTTTGAAGAGGCAGGAATGGACAGTACGGATTATTATATGATCCGCAGCTGGAATTTCAACGACAGAAATATTTATACAAATGAAAAGCTTGAAAAGGCCAAGGAGATTTTTGAGAACTACAGCAATAAAATGACAAACTCCCTGCAGTATGTTCTCAGGAGTATGATTTCCAGAAATTATATGGGCTACAGAGCATTTATAGGTATGATGATAATCATTATCTGTCTGCTGTTCCTGAACCCAAAGCGGTTTATATGGTATCTCATGTCGCTGCTCGGAATGTTCTCCTTCCTAGGATATTTCTTCTGGTTCGGAAGAGTTGTCTACAGAGTTGAATTCAGTATAATGATATCCAGTACCATAAGCATCCTGGCGATAGGTATGAATGTCAGCGGAAAGAATATAGTAGACGGCGATAAACACGGCTTTGTAAGAAAGGCTTTTCTGTATGTGACCATACTTTGTTTCATATGGCATATACCGACTTATATACCGGATAACAACTGGAAGGAAATGACGGACAGAGAATACAGATATTATATATCAACCATTCTTCGCCAGTCCGGACATTATGTTCCGGAAAGATATCGTTTAAATATCAGCTCACGTAAACCATACGGACTTCTGATCAATTATATGGAGAATTCCGAAGACAAGTTCTTCTTTGTGGATTTTGATTCCGGAATACAGCTGCTCTATTATGATTACAGTCCATGGATAAGGCTTGGAAAGGGATATTACAGCGATAATTACAGCTTTTTGGGAGGAGTAACGATGCAGTATCCTGCCGAGAGAGATATGCTGATAAGTAAAGATATCAATCCTGATTGTCCTTTCTGGGACATTGTCAGAAGTGACATTTATGTAGTTGATAATGTGAATTCCGATGTTAAGCTGAAGTATCTGAGAAAGTATTATTATCCAAATGCAAGGAAAGAGCTTGTGGATACGATAGATGGTTTCCAGATATGGAAGTTCTATAAGGAATAGATAAAAATAGCAAATATGAATCACGGGAATGTATACCATGTAAGAGGTGTATGTTCCCGTTTTTTAATATCATTTTATAATTTTATAATATGAAGCTGCGTTTTCTATTATGATAAACAAGTATATTATAATCCGACGAAATCGGCGTCCCTCCAATATCATATATGCAGTATCCGTGAATCTTTTTATTTTGCATATAAAAGTTTTATGGTATAATATTATAGGATATGTGTATTTTCATGATGCTATTGTATGAGATACAAAACGCATCTCATAATCTTGCGGGACTGACGTCCCTCAGGTATCTTATCGAGAATAACAAATTATAGAATTATAGGGTTATAAAGTATAACAGAAATTGGCGGGAGAGGAAATGGAAAAGAGAGAAAGTAATATCATCAAGGGCATTGCGGTTATCATGATGCTGGTGCATCATTTGTTTAATGACAGAAAACTGATAAAGCTGGCTAGTTTCGGAAGTGACTGGTCAAAGGATACGGTTTATCATGCAGCGGTATTTTTTAAGATATGCGTTCCTATTTTTGTATTTATCAGTGCATACGGGCTTTCAAAACAGTATGTGAAGAAGGATATACTGAGAGACGGAAAGACTGTTGCAAAGGATGCCTTCAGAAGATACAAAAAGCTTATCTTTGGACTCTGGGCTATTATGGCTGTAGCTGTGGTGGTGTCATTTATAGTCAATAAACATCTACCTCAGGATGTTTACGCACCGAAGGAAGGCGACAGATTTGTAAAAAATCTCATCATTGATATGTTAGGATTATCGAAGTTCTTTGAAACACCGCTTTATAACAATACATGGTGGTATATAAGCTTTGCGATACTTCTATTTATGCTCCTGCCGCTTATAAATATGCTCCATGGCAGGATCGGTGCTCTGATAATACCGCTTTCACTGTTTGCTGCAGTACTTCTGCAGGAATTCCAGAATACAATGGCTGTATATCTCAGCAGATATATTCTGGGCATTGCAGTGGCAGTCGTATTTGCAAGGGATAATATCATCGAAAAGTTTAAGGAAGCTGTTACATCGAATCTTGTGCGTTTACTCTTTGTTATCGCAGAGATCGGAGCCATAGTGGCATGTTATTATCTTAGAAGCAAAGCTATCCTGGACTATTTTGTTATTGATAATCTGTCGGCTATAGCGATAATAATGTTTATATGCACAATTTCAGATATAAGGATATTTAAGCCTTTATACTGGGTTCTGGGTATGCTTGGAGCTTATTCCATGAATATGTTCCTGGGACATACATTTATCAAATCATACTTTTTTAAGGATTTCACTTATTCCTTCAAATACTGGTGGCTTATAAGCATAATGCTGATCGTCATATCATTTGCGGTTTCATTTGCGATTGAAATGTGTAAGAAGGGTATAGATAAAATTATTAAGATGATCAAAAACGGAAGAAAAATACAAACAGAGCAGTAATAAAAAATGAGAGGTGAGGGAGTGTTCAGATTTAAAAAATTGGGAGTCGCCGGACTGTTTTCGGTAATGGGTCTCATGATGATGGGAGCTGTGCCAAAGACAGATGCGGCTGCAGCAGATAATCCTGCGGCTTACAGCAAAGCAGTGCAGGAAGCGGTATCGGTGGAGGATACCGACAGAAAGACAGCTGTCAGTGAAGCAGCACCGGAGGCATCAGAGGAAACCGAGGCACCGGACGTGCTGACAAAAGCAGAAGTAAAAAAGGTAGGAGATAAGTATTATTACTATCTGGACGGAGTGCTTCAGAAGTGTGGATGGGCAACCGTAAATGGTAAGAAATACTATTTCAGCAAGACCACGGGTGCTGCATTTACAGGCACGAATAAGATTGGCGGATATTATTATGTATTTGCTTCAAATGGTGTCATGCTGCATGACAGATATTTTAAGAATTCTGAGGGAAAGAGATTTTATCTTCTTTCCAACGGACGGGCAGCGGTAGGACTTTACGAATATGAGGTTAGCGGTGTTAAGTATAAGTCATACTTCAATGGCGATGGAACTGTATTTACCGGTGGCCTTAAGAAGATTGATACAGATAACTGGTATTATTTCAAATCTTCCGGATATGCCGCAACAGGAGGCTTCTTCAAGGGCGCTGATGGCAAATACTATTATGCATATGCTGACGGAAGATTAAAGCATGATGGATGGACCACGGTCGGAGGCAGAAAGTATTATCTCAGTAAAAGTAATGCGGCATGCCTTACGGGACTGAAATCAGTAGGCGGATACGATTATTATTTTGCTGACAACGGAGTTCTTCAGACAAATTATTACCTTAAGTCCAAGGATGGAAAGCAGTATTATTTTAAGGCCAACGGAAGGTCTGTAACCGGTATTGCAAGCTATACCAATTCCAGCGGAGTTAAGGTGCTTTCATATTTCAACGGCGACGGAACGATCGCCAAGGAAACCTTCAAGGAATCTGACGGTAAGCTTTACTATCTGAAGAGTAATGGTTATGCTCAGGTAGGAAATCTCTTTAAGCTGGAGAATGGCAGCAGTGTTAAATTCTATCTCGCTGATAAAAATGGTGTTATCTGCAGGGACGGACTTACCTGGTATCAGGGAGAGCTTTACTGCTTCCACAAAAAGCACGGTGCGGCATTTACCGGAGTACAGAAGATAGGTAATAATTATTATGTGTTCAGCTCTACGGGAACTGCCTTCAGAAATACTGTAAGAAATGTAGGGGATCTTAAGTTCAAGCTGGATGAGAACGGTGTATCCGTTAAGGGATTTATTGAAAGCGGTACCTCCCTTCATTTCCTGAATGGTGATGGAACCCTGAAGAAGGACTGCATTTTCAAATATCTTGGAAAAACATATATATCTTCTTCTACTGGTGTTATCAGAAGAAGTGGTTACTTTAAGTATAATTACTCTGAAACAGAATATAAGCTTTTCTACCTTGATGAGACCACCGGTGAAGCTATAACAGGCTTCAGAGTCGGTAAATTCATGGGAGTTGAAAACAGGGGAATGTTCTTTGATCCGGAGGAAGAAACCGGCTACAGAACAGGAATTCAGATCTGGGAAGGAGATTATTATATCTTCGATAAGCTTGGAGTTGCCGCAAGAGGCTTCTACTGTGATGATGACAACAAAAAGCTGTATTATTGTGATGAAGAGACCTGTAAGCAGGTAAGAGGTAAGACGAAGATACAGTTTGCAGGTCTGGTAGAGATTCCTATGCTTTCGGATAATTCACTGGATTACACAAAAGCAAAATCTCTTGATACCGGCGATATGGGGGCAAATGTACTTGCAAAGGGCTTTACACAGATGTTTAAGCCGGTTGTAAAGATAGCAAAACCGCTGGGAACTTCACTGGATCAGGTTCCGGGATATACCTGTTCTGCATTTGTCAGCCATATGTATTATCAGAACGGACTGAATTTCGGAATGCAGGATATTGCGCCTGAGTGCATTAATGTGGGATTTGAGATGAATGATGATCCTGTATCTCCTGGAGATATCATTTTCTGGAATCTTACCAATTGTGATACAAAGCTTGATGAGGTAGGAGAGCCTTGGATACTTGACAGTGATGGTGACGGAAAATGCGACAGAATACATAAGGCAAATGAATTTGGCGATGGCAGAAAGTATCATGTTCATCACGTTGCACTCTGGCTGGGCAATGGTCAGGCACTTGAGGCAGCGGCAGGCAGAGGTATAGTAATAAGAAACATTCCGGAACCTACATCTACATATTATCCTGTATGCTACGGACACTGGCCGGGAAGGGGTTAATCTCATACCGGCGGTTTCATGAGACTTTTCTGTGAATTGGTTATTTGTTTTTGAGGGCGGGTTTCTTGTCCGGAATCATCGGAGAGGGGTGATAATATGAATATACTTGCAAGGCTCGGAACTATAGGAGCTATTTCAGCTTTGGGATTCATAGGCGGTGCAGGTGCCGGAACGATGCCTGCGTATAATGTGGGGCAATCCGCGGTGGAAGCTGAGGTGCATTTTGATGATACGGTCTCAGCGAAGAAGCAGGGTGTCCGCAAAGAGAGTGATGGCAAGTATTATTACTATATTGACGGAGTAAAGCAGAAATGCGGCTGGGCTACCGTTGACGGTAAGAAATACTATTTCAGCAAGAGTACGGGCGCTGCGATGATCGGAGCTGTAAAGATCGGCAATTATTATTATGTTTTCAGCACAAATGGTGTTATGAAGCATGATGAGTTCTGTAAGAACTCGGCAGGGCAGATGTTTTATCTCCTTTCAAACGGACGTGCTGCAAAGGGTATGTATGAGTATGAGGTTAAAGGGGTAAAATACACTTCATATTTTAATGGTGACGGCACAGTGGTTACCGGTGGGGTAAAAAAGATCGATGATGATCATTGGTATTATTTTAAATCCAACGGCTGCATAGCTACAGGCGGAATCTTCAAGGGCGCGGATGGTAAGTACTATTATGCCTATGAAGACGGAACCATAAAGCATAACGGATGGACCACTGTTGGCGGCAGGAAGTATTATTTCAGCAAGAATAACGGCGGAAGTCTCCTTGGATTAAAGACTGTCGGAGGATATCTTTACTATTTCGGTAGCAATGGTGTCCTCAGGAAAGACTTCTATTATAAAACTGATGAAGGACAGCAGTATTATTTTAAATCCAACGGCCGTTCCGTGACCGGAGTAGTTAAGTATCAGGTGTCAAACGGTTCTGAATACATTTCCTACTTCAGTGGAGATGGTGAACTTCTTACAGGACTTCAGCAATTTAACGGAGACTATTACTATTTTAAAGAAAATG
The DNA here is from genome assembly GCA_900108205.1 of Eubacterium ruminantium. Taxonomy (GTDB): domain Bacteria; phylum Bacillota; class Clostridia; order Lachnospirales; family Lachnospiraceae; genus Eubacterium_Q; species Eubacterium_Q ruminantium_A. Next base: position 20,337 of record FNUU01000010.1, read on the forward strand.
GCATTGCAAGAACGGGTGAGCGTTTTAAGGGCGATGACGGAAGATATTTCTATGCCAATGAGGACGGAAAACTCCTTCGTAACAGCTGGCAGACTCTGGACGGAAATATTTATTATTACGGAGAGGACGGAGGAACGCTGAGTGGTGCGCAGACCGTTGAGGGATATACATATATCTTCAATGCGAATGGTACCTATAAAACAAGCTGCTATGTGAAGCTTTCCGATGGAAGTGTTTATTATCTTGATGAAAACGGTCATTCGATAACCGGTATCGTTGCATATGAGACTGCATCCGGATTAAAATGCATATCATTTTTCAATGGAGACGGTACTCTTTACACCGGCGGCTTCATGGAAACCGAAGAGGGTGACAAGTACTTCTTTAAGGAGAATGGTCTCGCAAGGATTAATGAACGCTTTATGGGCGAGGACGGCAGATATTATTGTGCAGGTGATGATGGAAAGATGCTTAAAAACGCCTGGGTAGATGTTGGAGATATTACATATTACTATGGCGAAGACGGAGCGAGTCTTACAGGTATTCAGACCATCGATGAGCATACATTCATCTTCACTGCAAGTGGTTCCATCAGAAAGAGCGGTGTGGTGAAGCTTACTGACGGAAGTACGTATTATGTAGATGAAAATGGTTATGTCTGCACAGGTCTTATCGAATATATAAATGGTTCCGGGGTTAAATGCATCGCTTACTTTAATGGTGACGGAACCCTTAAAACCGGATGCTTCTATGAAGAGGATAATAAGCTGTATTACTTTAAGGCTTCAGGCCTTGCAGCTATGAACAGTGTATTTAAGAATACAGAAGACTCTAAATACTATTATGCCGATGAAAATGGTATTATTGCAAGAAGCGGGCTCACAACTGTGGGCGAAGACATTTATTATTTCGACAGTGTGACCGGAGAGGCTTCGACCGGTGTAAAATGTGTTGACAGTAATTATTATGTGTTTGCCTCAAACGGTAAGGCATACAGAAACTGCTTCAGAAATGTTGGCACTCTTAAATTTCATTTGGATGAAAATGGTATTGCTGTAGCCGGATTTGCCGAGGATGGCGCATATCTGAGATTTTATCATAATGATGGTACATTTGAGGCATCAGGGCTCTTTACTTATGAAGGAAAAACCTACTATGCTTCTCCTTCAGGTCTTATTGTCAGGGCTGGATATTATAAATATGACTATACTGTTCAGGGGGAGGAAGAGGCAAGATACAAGCTTTTCTACTTTGATGAAACCACGGGTGAAGCTATAACAGGATTCAGAGTCGGAAGATTCATGGGATCTGACGGAAGAGGAATGTTCTTCGATCCTGAGACAGAAAAAGGCTTCAGAACAGGTATGCAGATAATTGATGAGGATACAGCTTATATTTTCTATGAAAATGGTGTGGCTGCCCGAGGCTTCTTCTGTTCTGATTCAGACCAAAAGCTGTATTACTGCGATGAGGAAACATGTCTGCTTCAGAATAAGCAGGATTTGGTATTTGCAAATGTAAAGCTTCCTATATTGGAGGATGGATCCCTTGATTATAAAAATGCAGAGGCAGTGGGAGATGATTTCGGCTGCAAAGTACTTGCAGTAGGATTTACCCAGCTGTTTAAGCCGGTAAACAGAGTGGATAATGTTCCGTTTGGTACACCGCTGGAGCAGATAGAAGGCTACACATGTACAACCTTTGTTGTTCATTCTTATTACCAGGCAGGCGTGGAAATAGGCTTCAGAGATATAGCACCTATATGTATTGAGAAGGGATTTGAAATGAATGATGAGATGGCTGCGCCGGGAGATATCATTTTCTGGAATCTTACAGATTGTGATACCAAGCTGGATGATGATGGTGATCCATGGATTCTCGACAGTAATCATGACGGTATCTGTGACAGAATCCATGCTGAAAATGAATTCGGAGACGGAAGGAGTTATCATGTTCATCATGTGTCCCTTGCTTTAGGAAATGGACAGGCTCTTGAGACAGCTGCCATCAGAGGAGTTGTTATAAGAAATATGAATCCTTCGGAGACTTATTATCCTGTGGCCTATGGTCACTGGCCGGGTGAACAGAATCCGGAATAATCATTGATATCGGAGGAATGATAGTTCCACAGGATTATAAGATGTTTTTTTCGGTCAACATAGTGTTACAAGAATATGATTGATCAGTCGATATGGTGAAACAAGATAATATTTAATTATATGGAGTGCTTCATGTGGTATATGATACCGCATGAGGCATTCTTTATTTAGTACAGTGTTATGGCATGTTGCACAGTATAATGTGGTGAAATGTTACAAATGATAACAAAAGATAGAATTGTTCTTGCAAATAATTCTTATTTATGTTAAAAAGGATGGTTAGAGGGTAAAATTCATTTTTCAAAATAAGAAACGGAGGAAAAGAGAAAATGAAGAAATTCAAAAGACTCATCGCTATGCTTCTTGTAGCATTTACCATCGTAACAATGGTACCTGAAGTAAGCGGAAACAAAAAAGCTGAAGCTGCAGCAGCATCTTGTTATCAGGCAAATTCAACAACAACTTCTGTAACAATCAAGTGGCCGGCTTATTCAGGAACAAGAAGTGTTAATGGATTCTGTGTCGGATATTGCATTGACGCTGATTCAGATGCTTCAAAGAAGGCTCTGGATATGGCTAGGTCAAAGAAGTATTTTTATAGCAAGTCAACAACTTCTGCAACAATCAAAGGGCTTAAGGCAGGACAGAAGTATTGGGTCGTAGTTTTGTATGAATATACAGACAGCTATGGCACATCCTTTATATATCATGCTGGATGCTATGCAAGAACTCTTTACAACAAGGTTACAAACCTTAGAGTAGATGATTATTATATTCCAAGTTCAGAGACTAGTAAGGCCAGCTTCACAGCTGAATGGACAGCTAAGAAATATGTTGACGGATATCAGGTAGTTGTATATTCTGCAGGTGGTACACAGATTTCACAGAAGTTTACAACTTCAAACAGTTATACATATTCAGAAGCTAAGTACAACTCAACTTACAGAGTACGTGTAAGAAGCTACGTTGAATGCAACGGAACAAAGAAGTACAGTGTATGGTCAAGCTATCTTTATGTTGTAATGCAGCCAAAGATGACATACGGTAAGGTTAACTCAAAGGGTCAGCTCGCTCTTAAGTGGGACAAGGTTTCAGGCGCAGATTCATATGAAATCTATGTTTCAACAACAGGCGGAAGACTTGGTTACAAGAAGGTTGCTACAACAACAGGCGCATCAAAGGCTGTTGCAACTCTTAATGGTAAGAAGTTCAATAAGAACTCAACATACTATGTATTCGTTCGTGCCGTAAAGACAGTTGGTAAGACAAAGATTTACAGCGGAACAAACTACGTGTGGACAGTTACACCATAGTTTAATATTTATATTTGATTTATTGAAGGGTATCGTCATTGACGGTACCCTTTTTTTGCGCACTGAGCGAGTCATGCACATGCGAAGCATGTGCTGTGAGATAAACCGGGAGACACGCATGCTTGCATGCAGTGGCTCACGAGTTATCTCACAACACATGTGCCATAGGCACATGTATATGACGAGCTTGGCAGGAAAGTATATGACGAGCGTGCGACATGAGATAAACCCCGAAGGGGTTATGAATGCCGTAGTGGTGAGATGAGGCTAAAAGTACATGACGCTGTATTGCCGAGAAGACCGGAAGCAACACAAATATGTAAAAATGGCAGAAATTGTTGCCGAAGAGGCTTATAATAGGCCTCTGCGAGGGTGCAGAAGCAACACAAAAGGGGCATAGGCGGCAAAATTGTTGCCGAGGAGGCTTATAATAGGCCTCTGCGAGGGTGTAGAAGCAACACAAAAGGGGCATAGGAGGAAAAATTGTTGCCGGAGAGAATGAAAACAGGCTGTCGAGATAATTGCACATAATTGACACCGAATTTCAAATAAAATATAATAATATGTAGTTGTATCTTTATTATTATGTATACGAGGGGGGATAAAAAATGAAAAAACTAGTAGCTTTATTGTTAGTCATCTTTATTATCTTTGGTCTTTCTGTTAACAATACTGTATACGCAGAATCTGATAATAACAATTTGACAAAGCGAGAGCAGGAAGCAAAAGACGAAGCCTATAAACAACTTGATATTTTTAGAGATACTCTCAGTCCTGATAATGATTTTTACTATGCAAATTTTGAAAATCTTGTGATATCTGATCCATTTATAATATATATAGCCAATCAGGATGCCCAGGACGAAATATATTATTTCCCTGTCTATGATAAAACAACAAATAAAACCATATATGTTATTGATGTTTTTTCCGTAGCTTCACGCGATGATTTTATTTGTGAATTTTCTCTGGCATATAACAATGTCATTGACCAGTGCTCTTATATTGATAATCCCAAGAATGTAATTGTTTATAGGATAGGATATTCGGTTTATTTTGAAACTAACAGCACAGTATATAATGACGGAGGATTCCCTGCTGTAATGAACGATTCTTATTCTGAAAAAGAGTATTCATTTATCAACAAATCTTTTGAGGATAAAAGATCTCTTGTTCGTGAACGTGTCAATTCCATGGCACCACATGTTTCACAAGAATTAACAGACGAGGAAAAGGTAAATGCGCTTATGAATGGCGTTCTTACCCTGTACCATCCCCAATACCAGTATGGTTACGGGATGTGTTGGGCTTGTGCCGTTGCTACGACTTGTAATTACATTAATTCTACAACAATAACAGGATTTAATGTATGTGATGCAATGAACATTGGTTATAACGCAGGAGGATCAATAATTAATGAAAAGGATGCCCTGAACTATTATGGTATCAGCTATAATTGTATGCGATACGCCTATACCTCGGGTGGATCGTTATCTCCAATCTCATATAGTTGTATAACCAATAATATTGATAGTTATTACCCGGTTATACTAAATGGTTCATCAAATAGTGGCAATCACGCCGTTACGATCAGAGGGTATAACGGTAGCGGTGGCGCCTCATATAATATTATGTATTTTGATTCTTCTTATAATAATATTTATGCTGCACAAAAGAATTGCACATATAATAATCAATATTTTGAATCTCAAGGTGTTCTTTACGATTTTTTATCTACTCTATCTAAATACTGGTAAAATTGATAAAACTTTAAAATACCGCTCTATTTTTGTATAGGGCGGTATATATGTTTTCTGGCAAGGGGGCTATATTGATAAAATAAGCCCCGTCTGATAAAATGATGCAATGATACACTATATATGCAGAATGATTGGGAGAGATTAAGACATGAGAAAAGTCAGGACAGAAGATGCAATCGGACAGGCCTTGGCGCATGATGTAACGGCTATGCGAGAGGGCTTTAAGGGGGCACTATTTAAAAGAGGACATATTATAGAGGAGAAGGATATCCCTGTGCTGCTTGATATCGGCAAGAAGACTGTGTACGTAGGAGAGGCTGATGAAGGGCTTCTTCATGAGGAAGACTGTGCCATCAGGCTTGCCGGCATGGTTCAGGTTCCGGGCGCACATTACACAGAACCTTCTGAGGGAAAGGTTTTACTGATTACCGATGTTCAGGGAATGCTGAGGGTGGATACCGGACTTCTGAAAGAAATAAATGGTATAGGAGATATCACGATCGCAACACTGCCGGATCATTACAAGCTGGAAAAGGGTGCGTCTGTAGCGTCTATGAGAATTGTTCCGCTTTATACCGAGGAGAAACAGATTGAGAAAGCGGAAGAACTGTGCAGGGACAGAAAGCTGATACGCATATTGCCGTATACAAATAAAAAGGTCGGTATTATTATTACCGGTTCTGAAGTGTATAGTGGCAGGATCAGTGACAGGTTTGAACCTGTTATAAGGAAGAAGCTTGATTATTATCCGGCTGAGATAGTGGATATAAAAATATGTGATGATGATAAGTCTATGATAGTTGACGCGGCTCGTGAACTGCTCACAAAAGGAGCGGATTTTCTGATATTTACCGGTGGTATGTCAGTTGATCCAGATGATCTTACACCGGGGGCAATCAAGGAACTGGGAGCGGATATTGTAAGTCACGGCGTGCCTGCACAACCCGGAAATATGACTTTAGTGGCTTATCTCGGAGATGTTCCGATACTTGGAGTTCCGGGGGCGGCAATCTCGCTTCCGACAACAATGCTGGATGTAATGCTGCCGCAGATTTTTGCCGGAGAGAGGTTTACCATGAAGGAACTGATCGATCTTGGAGATGGTGGACTCTGCCAGAAGTGCAATCCATGTCATTTCCCAAATTGCACATTTGGAAGGTATTGATATATGAAATGATACCGGAGGGATTTTTAGGTCACGAATGAATATAATATGCGGTTTATGCATATGATCGTAGATTATTACGGAAGACAATATATTCGCAAAAGGATGGTAAATTATGATTAAAGGTATTCACCACATTTCGATGAAATGTAATACTGAAGAAATCAATAAAGTTAAAGAATTCTACATCTCTCTTTTGGGGCTGAAGATAGCTCGCGAGTGGGCGGATGGGATCATGATTGATACCGGTAACGGATATATCGAAATCTTTACCAATGCTGATGGAGAGCATTGTTTAGGCTCGATTCGTCATTTTGCATTACTTACCGATGATGTAGATTCGATAGCCGAAAAAGTGAAAAACGCCGGATACGAATTGTTTATAGAACCAAATGATAAGGTGATAAAGTCTGTTCCGGAATATCCTATAAGAATGGCGTTTTGTTTTGGCCCTCTCGGTGAACAGATAGAGTTTTTCTGCGAGAGGTAAACTATGTTATTGTTGGAGAATTAATGTGATTTAAAAGTGTCAGGTTTTTGGATAAAAATATAACTAAAACATGTCGTTCACTCAATAAAACTGTCGTTCACTCAATGAATATATATTTTTATGTATAAAAATCGTAGAATGGATTTTAACAGAAATATGTTATATTGATTGGAGGAACAGCGAAAATGAAGAAAAAAAGATTGATTTGTTATTTGATGGCTATTATTATAATAGTATCAGCGGTAGGGGTGTGCAGTTTTAATTCATACGCTGAAGAGTATGAAACAAATGATGGACAGTACATAATGGAATCTGAGTATGAGGAATTTGATATAAACGAAGACAGCAAAACTATAAATGACGAGAAATTGATTACAAATGTCAGTAACCCGTCAAGTGGTGTGATAAAGTTTGTGCTGCATATGCCGGCTAATAGTAAGGCGAGTTATAAAATTGAACTTAAAGTTTCAAAGAACAGAAAAGAAACAATAGAAATACATGGACATAGTTGTGAAAACAAGACTAACAAAGCAGTGAGTAAAACGATTTCGTTTAATGTCAATTACTTCACGGATAATTATACAGTATCTGCTACTTGTAGTACGGGACCTGTAAGGTATAAAACATATTATAAAGATACTGATTATGCAATGAGTAGATTAAAAAAGACGGAATATACCAATAAATTTGTATGGGATACTGAAAATATAAGGAAATATGAAAATGGACAAAGAGTTCATACTTTTTTGAGCTTTGCAGTTACTGGGTTGGTTGATTTATATTTTTCTAAAGGGGCTATGTCAACGGTCGTAAGCATCGCTTTCTTTTGTGTAGAATTAATATCAGTTGATGACGGAGCATCAACAAAAACTATAATGACTACACCTATAAAAGGGTGGGGATATCAAATAAAGTGTGTGCCGATAGATAAAGGTGTAAAACAATATCTTGTAGTATATGATAGTAATGACAAATTATATGAAACATATGAATTAAGTGAACGCCTTTATGGTGGTATTATTCCTATAATCAAATAGGCTAAAGGAGAATAACTATGAAAAGGGTAAGAATTATAAGATATATAGCACTTGCTTTAGCTATTATTGCTACAATGGTAGCTGTGATCCTTTATGGTGAGGCAAATAAATATTGTATGGCTATAATATTTGCGCTGGCTGCAGTCTTTCATTTAATTCAATTTGTTTTGTATTTAGTTGAAAAAAATAAAAATAATAATTAGTAAAATATAAGCCGCTTCAACGTGAAAATTGTAGGGCGGCTGTTTTTGAAATGAGTCATACTATTTAGGGGATGTTTCGTTGTCAACAATATCAATAGCGCATAAATAGAGAGGATTATAATGAATAAGTATAGAATTACAAGGTATATTATGTATACAGTATCGGCTTTGTTGATTCTTATAGTAGCATTTACGCATAAAAAAATAGATATCACTTACTCTATTATACTATTTGGCGTGGCTGTAATATTAGTGTGGGCACAAGCGATTTTGTTTCATATTGAAAAGAAAAAATATGGAAAAAAATCATTAATGGATCACATGGTTGAAAGTGCAAAAAACAGAGATGTATAAATTTACGTATTAATTCAATTGAACAAAATCAAATAGGCTAAAGGAGAATAACTATGAAAAGGGTAAGAATTATAAGATATATAGCACTTGCTTTAGCTATTATTGCTACAATGGTAGCTGTGATCCTTTACGGTGATACAAATAAATATTGTATGGCTATAATATTTGCGCTGGCTGCAGTCTTTCATTTAATTCAATTTGTTTTGTATTTAGTTGAAAAAAATAAAAATAATAATTAGTAAAATATAAGCCGCTTCAACGTGAAAATTGTAGGGCGGCTGTTTTTGAAAAAAGTCATAGTATGTCATTTTAGTTTCACAGTCGAAAAAAATCATAACATTTGCATATAATAAGTCTGACGATTTTTTTAAACATTCCGGAAATCTTCAGCTGCACCAGATGGTACTCCAGCAAATCGGTGTTTATTTCTGCGTCCTCTATGAACAGTATATCAGATGATCTCATAACTATTAATTTATATGGCAGAATAAAGAAATTTGAGATATAATTGATTTGATAAAAATTATTTGAGTAATCGTTATTTATGAGGTTGACATATATGAATAATTACTATACCTTGAAAGAAAGAAAGAAAGAAAGAAAGAAAGAAAGAAAGAAAGAATAGTTAATTATGCTATTTTTTATATTATACGAGATGGATAACCTACGGAAATAAGGTGTTTTCTTATTTTCGTAGGTTTTTATGTTTATAATATGAAAGAATTGAGGGAAAGATATGGGAAAGAGATTTTGTATGACTTGTGGTGTAGAACTTCCTGATATGGCTCAGAATTGTCCGATATGTGGCGCGGTTGTGGGAAAAAGAAAGGTAGAAACACAGGAAGAACGTCAGTATAGAGAATTTAAGGAACAGCAAGAGTATTTTTTTCAACAACAAAAAGAACAGATGGAAAAATTACAACGTCAAAATGAAGAACTACAGAGACAGATGCAGCAGATGAACCAGAAAAAGAAAAAAGGTGTTAATGCACTTGCTCTTGTGGCAGCAGTTTTCCTTGTGGTTGGTTTGATGTTACCATTCATGAGAGTTAAAGGTGAAAATTATGATAGAGACCGTAGTCTAGCAATGGGATTTTCTGTTCCTAGTAGTATATCTATTACAGAAGGGACACTCTTTCAGTGGATTAATACGTTTGGATCAACTCCAAAGCAACATGCGTATAATTATCTTGAAACAGCGCTAACAGGAAAAGAATCTTCAGAAATAAATCTTCAGACAACAGCGGTTGGTATAGTTTTTTTTGCGTTGATTATTATATTAGTTGTGGATAGCTTTAAACCGTTAAAGATTATGAAAGGTATCTTTTCAATTGTTATTATAGCCTTAATAATATTAGCATATTTCTTGATAAGCAATACTGGCGATGAGCATTATGAGGTCAGTATGACATGTAGCGTAGGGTTTTATACAATGATAGGTTCAGCTGTTGCTGCATTATTTAGTTATTTAACATATCCAAAAGAAAATAATAATATGTAGTGCAATTTGAAATTTATACCAGAAGTATAATGACAACAAAAAAAATCTGTGTTACAATGATGGACAGTCAGGGGAATGGCAGTATTTTGCTATACCTAAATTAGAAAAAATGTGAGATAGATTAAATCTGTCTCAGGAAAGGAAAAAGAAATGATTACAGCGACACTTAAGAAAAATCCATACATCAGTCTTTGGGAAGCACTTTCAAGTAATAATGAACAGAGCTTGGATTTTGCGTGTGATTGTAATACATATAATAAGATAAGTTTAGACGTGTCAGCTGTATTTCGAGAAAGGCGGAGAGTCTGTTAACCGTTTTTCTTAAGATAGATATAGATTAGATATTCAGGGCCGCTTATCTTATTTGATAAGTGGCCTTTTCTATTATATAAAAAATGCTCCGCTAAGGATGCGTCTAGGGCACATGCTCAAAAGTAATAAAGAGGTGAAAACAATGTTTGATATAAAAGGAAAAGTTAATACAGCTGTCTGCTATGCCACTGTTGTGGAGGATGCTGCCATAGAGCAGATACGCCGCATGTGTGACTATGATTTTACTGAGGGCAGCAAGATAAGGATCATGCCGGATGTACATGCTGGCAAGGGCTGTACCATCGGAACCACCATGACAGTTTTGGACAGAGCAGTTCCAAATATTGTCGGAGTGGATATCGGCTGTGGAATGTATACAGTAAATATAGGAAGAAATGATATAGATCTTCCGCTTTTGGATGAGGCCTGCCATATTATTCCGTCAGGAATGAAGGTATGGGAGGGAAGAAGAGAGAGATTTGATCTCTCAGAGCTTAAATGCTACAGAAACCTTAAGGAGACAAGATATATCGAGAGAAGTATCGGTACGCTTGGAGGTGGAAATCATTTCATTGAGGTGGATGAAGCAGAAGATGGAACAAAATATCTGGTGATACATACAGGCAGCCGTAACCTGGGAAAACAGGTTGCGGAGTATTACCAGAAGCTTGCTATAGAGATTCATTCCGGAAAGGATGAGTATTATGCGGCGAGGGAGGCCCTTATAAAAGAATATAAGGAGGCCGGAAGAAGAAAAGAGATAGAGGAAGCTCTAAAGGCTCTTAAATGGGAGAAAAGAGAGTGCCTTATTCCGGATGACCTCTGCTACTTATATGGAACATATTTTGAGGACTACCTTCACGATGTGGAAATCTGCCAGAGGTTTGCAAAGCTTAACAGAGAAAGGATAGCTGAGGAAATCTTCAAGATAACCGGTATAGAGCCGGGCGAGGCATTTCATACTATCCACAATTACATCGATACAGAGGAAATGATACTGCGAAAGGGTTCCATAGCAGCACATAAGGGAGAAAAGGTACTTATACCTATTAATATGCGTGACGGAAGTATACTTGCGGTCGGTAAGGGCAACCCGGACTGGAACTATTCCGCACCGCACGGAGCCGGAAGGCTGATGTCACGTACAGTTGCAAAGAATACTCTTTCTATGGAGGAGTATAAAGAAAAGATGCAGGGAGTTTATACGACTTCCATAAATGAAAATACACTTGATGAGGCCCCTATGGCATATAAATCTCTTGCGGATATCATCGATACGGTAAGAGAGTCAGTAGATGTTATAGAGGTATTGAAACCAATTTATAATTTTAAGGCTTCCGAGTAGGAGAAGACTGTCATGTTTATCTGATAACAACAGGTAAAAGCAAAGAGAGTATTTGTTTTTCCTGATAAGGCAATAGCAACAGATAATGCAGTATGACAGATCGATGCAGAAAGAATTTATCAGGCATCATGCTCCGCCCGGTGAAGCCGGTACAGGAGGTAAAAATGGAAATGATGCCAATGATAGATACTATAGCTACCGGCCACAATATTGTGGCACTCAGAAAAAGAGCAGGTCTTACGGTGGCAGATCTGCAGGATATATTTGGATTCTCTACTCCACAGGCTATTTACAAGTGGCAGAGAGGTTCAGCACTCCCAACCATAGATAATCTTGTGGTTCTGGCAGAGGTGTTTGGTGTGTCTATGGATGAGATCCTTGTGATATCACACGTTAATATCACTCTCAGAACTGCTTGACAGTAAAAACCCTACAAAATCTTCATTTTCCTGTTGACAGAGCCGCTGTAATATACTATAATTCAACTCTGTGACAAGACGTGACGAGCTCTAACCATGCCCCGGAATAGAGGGTCATCGGATTGCCGAATAGGAAATTACATAGATTTTTGAAGGAGGAACTTTCGATATGAAGAGCTTTGTTGCAAGCCCATCAACCATTGAGAGAAAGTGGTATGTTGTTGATGCCACTGGTCATACATTAGGCCGTCTTACATCAGAGATAGCTAAGATACTTAGAGGAAAGAATAAGCCTACTTATACACCAAGCATTGATACAGGTGATTATGTAATCGTTGTAAATGCTGACAAGATCAAGGTTACAGGTAATAAGCTTAATGACAAGATTTATTACAGACATTCTGATCATGTAGGCGGACTTAAGTCTATTACACTTAAGGAGCTCCTTGCTAAGGACAGTACTGAAGTAATTAAGCATGCAGTTAAGGGAATGCTTCCTAAGGGACCTCTTGGAAGAAGCATGATTGATAAGCTTTTTGTTTATGCAGGTCCAGATCACAAGCAGCAGGCACAGAAGCCGGAAGCACTTGAGATTAAGTATTAATTAAGGAGGAAGACATTATGGCAAAGGCAGCTAAATTCTACGGTACAGGAAGAAGAAAGAGCAGTGTTGCACGTGTTTACCTTGTACCTGGTACAGGAAAGATTACAGTTAATAAGAAGTCACTTGATGACTATTTTGGATTAGAGACACTTAAAGTTATCGTTAAGCAGCCACTTGTAGCTACAGCTACAGAAGGCAAGTATGATGTACTTGTAAATGTATATGGCGGTGGTTTCACAGGCCAGGCAGGTGCTATCAGACACGGTATCTCAAGAGCTCTTCTTACAGTTTCAGCTGATTACAGACCAGCTCTCAAGTCTGCAGGATATCTTACAAGAGATCCTCGTATGAAGGAGAGAAAGAAGTACGGTCTCAAGGCAGCTCGTCGTGCACCACAGTTCTCAAAGAGATAATCCGCGTTCCTACAAGCGATACAAATTGGATAAAAAAACGCACCCGCAAGTTTACTTGCAAGGGTGCGCTTTTTTTATTCGATTTATAGCGCGCCAGCGTGACTGAGATCGATGACGGTGCATTTTATGTGAGTGATTCAAGAGAACGTGTGAGTGCGGGTAGACCAATGCTCATGACTATGCAAAACTACGTGTACGCCAAAGATTGACGAAAAAAATTGCGGTGACATGCACAATGTTGTAAAATGATTGATAGATATTTATATATGTAAATGTCATATTTTAAATGCAGGAAAAGTGGAAAATAAAAATGCAGGTTTTTCGCTTGTTTCTCCGGCATTTGAACTTCTGACAGGGATCGGGGATGTTTGGATTTGAGAAAGTAATAAACAGAGGCAGAAAATGAAAAGAATTACAAAAAATATAAAAACCATCTTCATAGTAATAGTGATCCTCTTTGTGATGCTCTGGAAGGGTTTGGTTAGTATCCTTACAAAAAGATATAATCCGAAAAAACCACCAAAATATCTTATAGAAGCCGGGGCCGACAATGGCTTTGTCCCTGTGTTCAGGGCATATTTTGCCATAGAGGGTGATGCTTTTCATGTTATACGGGAGGGGGTATTTTGGAAAAACAAGTGCAATAACGAGTATAAATACTTTGATCCTTCGTATTACTCTATAAATGTGACTGCTGATAGTGACGATCCTGAGACATGGTCATTTTCACAGAGTTACGATAAAGACGGACCTTTTGACAAAAAAGAGATTATTGATCTTTTTAGGAAGATGAAGATAAAGCGTACAAAATATTTCTTTTTGAACATCCGTGAATTTGACGGATACAGGATAGTTTATGCCTGCAATACGGATCAGGATGGACATGGAACCGTTCTGGATCAGAAGAGTGCGTTTTATAGAAACGGCAAGGAAGTAGAAATTCCGAAAAAAACACAATTAACTTCGATTAGAGGTTTTTACAGATTGGAAGAATAATCCTGCGGGGCTGGCAGGTTGCTATGCCGAGGGGTTTAAAATGCTCCTTGGCATATTTTTATTGAAGGTGTATAATCATGGATTATATGCGGACGATATTATGATAGAAACTGATATCAAAATAAATCGATATCATGAAATAATAATGTGATCATAATCATAAATAGCTGCGAAAGGAGAAAAAAGATGCTGATAGATTTTAATTTAATTGATGAAGTAACAGAAACAGGAGTAAGAGGCGGAGAGGGAGACATGGTCCTCAGAAAGTCGGGAGACGGACTGGCAAAGATCAATTTCGGACGTCTGAAGCCGGGAGCTTATACCGGTATGCATACGCATGAAACCAACAGCGAGATAATTTATATCATAAGCGGCGAAGCTGATTTTTTATATGATGACGGTACTGAGAAGGCTGTTGCTGGACAGTGTCATTACTGCCCTAAGGGACATAGCCATTCCATGAAAAATAACGGAACAGAGGATCTTGTATTTTTTGCTGTTCTGCCTGAACATCCATAATCGAATCGAAATACTAGTTGAAAAAGCTATGAAAATGAAGTACAATATTTGGCGGTAATGCGGCTACAGGTATGGACTTTCAGTATATTTCAGATTATTAGGAGAGAAAAAATGGCGGATAATAAGAACTGGAAAGAGAATTGGAGCAAACTTGACGGTGTAAAATTCCTTATCAGAGAATCTAAGAAGAGAACAAAGGGACTCGGATGGATCAAAATGAGTTTTGATGCGGTTAACTGTCTGTTTAAGTACGGAGCAACCTTCCATGATTATATGAATCTCAGATTCTATATTCGTAGTAAAAAGGAAAGAAAAACATTTATCACAACTCAGATGGTTAAGGCTGAAAAGAAGACCTGGAGCAAAGAGGCCATTAATCAGGTTGATAATAAGGGACTTTTCAATGAAACCTTCAGAGATATGGTAGGAAGAAAATGGGTTGACATGGATACATGTACCGAGGAAGAGTTCATTGAATTCGTTAAGGATAAGAAGACCTTCTTTGTTAAGCCTAAGAGAGAGAGCAGCGGTATCGGTATTAAGAAGATAACTGTCAGCGAGATTCCTGATCTTAAGGCATATTACGATGAGAATAAAGGAAATGGTGCCCTTGTTGAGGAAACACTTATTTCCTGCGAAGAAATGATACAGGTAAATCCATACAGTACAAGCTTTGCAAGAATAGTTACTGTATATAATGAGGGCAAGGTTCATATTCTTGCTGCAACATTGAGATCCGGTGAGAATAAGCAGGTTGCATTTAATACTGCAAAGGATGACATGTTCTCACAGATCGATATCAAGACCGGTGTATGCTTTACAGATGCCGTAGATGAGACAGGAAGAGTATATGAGAAGCACCCTGTTTCAGGAATTACCTTTAAGGGACTTCAGATCCCTAACTGGGAGATCGCTAAGAAGACATGTATCGAGGCTGCAAAGAGAGTTCCTGAAGTAAGAGTCATCGGATGGGATGTTGCACTTACAAAGGACGGATGCGCATTCTTTGAGGGCAATCCTGGTTCGGGTGTTGCATCAATGCAGATCGCAGACGGCATCGGTAAGAAGTATCTCTTCTATAAATACCTCGGAAAGATTCCTAAGAAGAAGACAGAAGAGAAATAAATACTACATAGCAATTGTTGTAAATTAAATTGGTTTATTATGTTGGAGATCATATGGTTTAATATGATCTCCAAATTTTATGTGTAGATAATGAGCCAAGCGACTGTAAGTGCAGATTATCCGACACGAATCAACGAAGTTGAATGAGTGTCGGAGAATCTGTACGAAAGCAGGCATTTGGCGAATGTCCATCATCGAGTGACTATGTCACGAGATGAGGAGATGACGAAGTCAGCATCTACACAATGGTAGATGTGTAGAAAATGAGCCAAGCAGTTTCTGGCAAATAAAAAACATCCGTGTGCCTGGGCTGACACACGGATGTTTATAAGAGGGGTATATAAAGGGGGTTACTCTTCAATCTTTTCGAGTCTTACATTTTTAATATGAATTGTTGCGGTTGATCCCTGCTTACCCATGTTAAACTCAACACGGCCGTTATCATCGCTTGCTTCAATCATCTTAAATTCAAACTCGAATTTCTGATACTCTGTAGTAAGATCTACTTTTCTATCCTTGAAATAACGGATCCAGTCAACATCAGGAGCCGAAATATCAGTGATCATTGTACGAGGTTCTTCAGCATAAGCTTCGAATGAGAATCTGTACTTTGCACCCTTTTCCATCGGCATCTGTGGCTGAACAAGCTGTACTGAGTATTCCTCAGTTCCTTCAGCTGTTGATGTAATTACGATCTCGTTATCCTTGATCTCTGCAGAACCATCGCCTTCAGATAAGAGAAGGAATTTCCAGTTTTCATCGTCTGTAAGGTCTTCAGCTTCAGAGAAGTCAGAGTTATATACGAAGTTTCCTGTTTCATCAGCTTCTCTCATGATCAGCTCATCTACAGGTCTTTCAACATTTTCATCATAGCTTTCCTTCTGATAAAATCTTACATAATCAACCCTCATGGCTGCGCTTTCATCAAAAGGTGTTGTATCATCAGGATTTCCCGGCCAGTCACCACCGACTGCCACGTTAAGTATTACATGGAATGGCTGGTTAAATGGTGCAGGATAAGGCTTGCCTTCAACCTGACCAAGAGCTCTTGTGAACCAGTCACTGGTTGCAAAATACTGCTCACCATCAACGTACCAGCGAATCTCGCCCGGCTCCCATTCTATAGCAAATACATGATATTCATCTGCAAAATTACCATTTGTAAGAGTGTATGTACCCTGTCTCTGCTTGTGAGGCTCTCCAAAATGAAGTGTTCCGTAAAGTACATCTGTCTGGTTACCAAGAACCTCCATGATATCGATTTCACCACATCTTGGCCACTGACCGTAGAACTGTTCGTCCTGAGGCATCATCCAAAATGCCGGAAGGAAACCTCGTCCGGTAGGAACCTTGAGTCTCGCTTCAATCTTTCCGTATTTGTAATCATGCTTGTTCTGTGTATTAACACGTCCTGAGTAGTAGTAAGGTGTTCCGTCTTCCTGAATAACCTTTACAGGCTGGATAACAAGTTCACCATCTTTTACATACGCATAATCTGTGCTAGGTACATATTCCTGAAGTTCATGGTTTACCCAGCCAACTTCATGGGTTTCATAATTCCAGTCATCAGGATTAAGCTCTGTTCCGTTGAATTCATCATGCCATACAAGGTGAAAGCCTTCTGGAACAGGTACATCAGCTTCATCAACATCTGTCGGAAGAGCTGTCGGAGCAGGAGCTTCGGTAGTTACAGCTTCTGTTTTTGCAGCAGTTGATGCAGCAGTTGTTTCGTCATCTTTCTTGTCGCCGCATCCGGTAATGCATGTTCCGGTAAGAAGAGCAGCAGTCATAAATGCAGCAAATCTTTTGCTTTTTAATCTCATTTTGTCCTCCTTTTTTGATTCCAAACTTCCCAATATTACCCTTAAAATAATTCGTTTCCACTAATTCCATAATATATTCAGTTTAACTGTCATTATATCATTTTAATGATAAAACTGTCTTTTTAATGACATTAAGATTGCGCTTTTTCTACTATTCCGAGGCTTTTGGTGCTGTGCTATTCGGGAAAACAGGCACGTTATTTGGTGTAGTTATTTAGAAATCGATATACTAGTATGCAGATGGCATAAAAAATGCTATAATATTCTTTAAGTTATTTCTATGAAAAATATCGATATTCCGGGCATAGAGAAACCTGTTTTTATGCCGGGAATCAGGATAGATACACTAATATTTAATGGATTGTGAGGAGCATTATTGCTGCATCGAAAGAACCGGAAAGAAGAGGAATCAGAGATAAATGATAAAAGCAGAAAATCTTTCAATGATATATGGCAAAGATTTTAAGGCTGTAGACGGCCTGTCATTTGATATTAAGCCCGGAGAGATAGTGGGTTTTGCAGGACCGAACGGAGCAGGTAAGACTACGGCCATTAAGATGCTTACAGGCATTCTTAAGCCTGCGGAAGGCAGAGCAATGGTAAATGGATTTGATGTTGTGAAGGATCCTATAAAAGCTAAGGAAAACTTTGCCTACGTTGCCGATAACCCTGATATGCTGCTCCAGCTGAGCGGTATAGAATATATAAATTTTATAGCTAATCTGTATAAGGTACCTATGGAAAAAAGAGAAGCAAGGATAAATGAAATGGCTGATCGCTTCAGTATCAGAGATTCTCTGGGAAGGCCCATGAGGGAGTATTCCCACGGTATGAGACAGAAAACTATGGTTATAGCAGCGCTTATACATGAGCCGCCTGCATGGATACTGGACGAACCGATGACCGGACTTGATCCTACAGCTGCATTTGTACTCAAACAGATGATGAAGGAGCATGCAGCGAAGAATAATGCAGTGCTTTTTTCTACTCATGTTCTTGAAGTTGCCGAGAAGCTCTGTGACAGGATCATTATAATCAATCACGGCAAATCTCTGTATCAGGGAACGGTTGAAGAACTTGAGAAGGAACATCCGGGTAAGGATCTTGAAGCTATATTTATGGAGATGGTAAGCTCCTGAAGGAGGCTGGCGTATCCGACAGAAAAATGCCGACAGTAATCCACTGTGAGCGATATAGTGTTTTTAGTGATTCGACTGAAAGCCAACCTGCTTAAGTAAGAACGTGTATAAAATATTCGATGCAGCCGGTGTGCTGTCACAAATAGATATGAGAAACGGTTATTTTTGCTATAGGGAGGTTCCATGGACGGTAGAGGAACTGGTGCTTTAATAAAGATATTTCAAAAGAATAGTGAAATGCGTATGCCGGAAAGGACGCTGTACAAGGTGCTGGCCACTATTGCGATATTGGGCATAATGATTCCATGCGCGGTAGTTGTCGGCTTTATCAGCTATGCCATGACCGGAGCTCTGATCGAGGCGGGCAGTCCGGGAGAGGGAATACTCTTTGAAATGCAGATGCTTTCTGCATTTTCCATGATATTCGGACTTCTGATAATCTTCAGTGTACTTTTCTTTTCCTCCGACAGGGAACATTTTGTAACACTTCCGATTCCGGCACATCATCTTATGATGAGTAAATTCATTTATGCATATATTGCTGAAAGCATCATGGAATTTATGATCCTTATAGCAGTTTTCGGCGGATATTATATATCTGTATTTAAGGAGAAGGGAATCGCTGCGGCGCTGAATCCGGTATCGATCATTTCAGCTGTGCTGGGAGTTGTGCTGATACCGCTTATCCCTATGATCTACTGTGCAATCCTCAGCCTTATTCTGATGTCGGGACTGAGCGGTATTAAGACGACAAAGCTTTTTTATCATATTTCCACCGTGTTTCTCCTGATATTTGCAGCTATTTTCGTGTATTCCCTGAAGGGAATCGGCGATATTAATATGGAGAATTATGTGGAGTCGCTGGGAAGCGGGGATAATTCTTTCCTGAAGACCTTAAATGTGATCTTTTTCCCGGTTCCATGGCTGTCAAAGGCGGTAAGTGAAGGAAATATACTGTTTCTTCTTCTGTATATAATTGGTAATGCCGCGCTGCTTCTCCTGCTTTATTATCTCGGAAAGCTTTTATATCAAAAGGGCTTATATACTGCAGCTTCACTTGGTTCTGCCAGAAGAAAGGCCTTCAGAAAGTCTGATATTAAAATGGAATCACATTTTAAGGCGTGCCTCAGGAAGGAAATGTCTGTGATCCTCAGGACTAAAGCTTTTTCCGGAAACTGTGCATTTATAAATGTTTTGTGGCCGGTGGGTGCGTGGATGCTCTTTCATTTTGCAGGTAATAAGGGTGGATTGAAAAGCTTTATAGATATGTTCCGGATGGGCAAGGACAGGGCGGAAATGATAATGATCATGATCGTGATCGGAATCGGAGTGATCGCCACAGCTCTTAATTCGCTTGCGTCGACGGCTTTTACCAGAGAAGGACAGCATTTGGAGCTTATCAAATTTATACCGGTAAGCTTCAGAACGCAAATGAAGGCAAAGGCAGTGGTAAGCTTCATATTTACGTATCCGATGCTTCTGATCACGGATATCATAATCTGCTGCTATATGAAGACAGGTATCATTATATGTATATATTATGCGCTTCTCCTGCTTTTTGCGCATGTTATTTCAATATTTGTGGGTATGTCACTGGACAGTGCGGCACCTTACAGGGACTGGAGCGATGAATACAGTGCCCTGAGAGGAAATCTTAATGTGTTCTTCAATATGGCTATAATGATAGTAATAGCCGTAGCGGCTGCTCTTATTGGGCTTTTAATGTATGAAGTACTGATGCTGCCAATAAGTGCATATTATATCGCGGCTTTCGTAATACTTTTTGGTGCGGCACTTCGGGCACTTTACATCGGTCCGACAGCTGTAGTCGAAAATATGAAAAAACTTTTTTAGAAAATATGACTAAAGTCATATTCAGGTTATGGCTTTTTTCACTACAAAACAAAATACACTGTATATATAATGAGTCATGTAAGGAAGAGATATAAACTTTCGGGCATGACTCATTTTTACTGAATCAATGTGTTGAATCGTTGCAGCATACAGAGGTACTGAATCAATGTGTTGAATCGATGTAGCAGACAGAGGTACTGAATCAATGTGTTGAATCGGTGCAGCATACAGAGGTGTTAAATCAATGTGTTGAATCGATGCAGCAGACAGAGGTGCTGAATCAATGTGTTGAATCGATGCGGCAGACAGAGGTGCTGAACTGAAATCAGGAAGCAGTATGCTGAATGAATGAGTCGAACAGATGCGGTGAATTGATGTCCTGAATTGATATAACGAGCAGATAATCTGATATGATGTTTTGAATCGATATGTCGAACAGATAAAAAGAAGATATGAACGAGGAAACAATATAAAGGAGATAATAAATGGCAGTATTACTTAAAACAAATGATCTTACAAAAAAATATGGTAAGAAGATGGTTGTGGATAATCTTAATATTGAGATAGAGGAAGGTGAAGTATTCGGACTTCTGGGACCGAATGGTGCAGGTAAAAGTACTACCATGAACATGATCTGCGGCATAGTTAAGCCTACGCTCGGAAATGTCGAGTTCATGGGAAAGGATTTCCAGAAAAATCGTAAGGAACTGATCGACAAGCTGGGATTTATCCCTCAGGAGCTCGCTATTCATGGTAATCTTAAGGCCTGGGAAAATGTAGAACTTTTTACTTCTCTTTACGGTATCAAAGGTGCAGAGCTTAAGGAAAGAATCGATGAATCACTTGAATACGTCGGACTGATCGAGAAGAGAAATGATTATGCGAAGACATTCTCGGGCGGTATGAAGCGAAGACTGAATATAGCCTGCGCCATAGGACATCATCCAAAGCTCATGATATTCGATGAGCCGACAGTAGGTATCGATCCTCAGTCAAGGAATTTCATTCTGGACAAGATAAAGGACTCAAACAAAAAGGGTGCAACGATAATATATACAAGTCATTATATGGAAGAGGTTGAGGCAATATGCACAAGGATAGCCATTATGGATAACGGCAAGATCATTGCAACCGGAACCAGTGATGAGCTTAAGAAGATGGTTAAGGATGATATCTCATCGATAACACTTGAGGAAGTATTCCTCACCATGACAGGCAAGAAACTGAGGGATTATTAAAAAGATAATACGTTAAACTGATTAGGGAGAAAGAAATGATAAGATATTTGATAAAAAACAATATGAAGCTGATGATGAGAAGCTTTACCAATATTCTTCTGGTGATCATCATGCCGATCATTCTTATAGCTCTTCTGTCAAGTGCCTTCAATGATATGATGGAGACCTACAAAGGTAAAAATGGTCTTGAGGCCGGATACAAAATTGAGGGTGATAAGGTTCAGCCTGAAATGATAGAAGCTATGAAGAAGGCAGCGCAGGACAGCGGTATCACCTTTTATGAGTACTACAACAGAAAACCTGAAGATGTTATCAGGAGTGATAAAAGAAGTGCATTTATCGTTTTTAAGGATGACAGCTATGTCGTATATCAGAACGGCAATATGAAGGAACAGGCGAAGATAGTTGAATATTTTATCGGAGCCTTCAATGAAAGAATGCAGGCAGCTGCATCAGATACCGCAGCGTCACAGAGCGATGTAACGGTGGAACATCCGGAATATATGGCGAATATAAGCTCTCAGGATTATTACGGAATCATAGAGATAGTTTATTTCGGATGGTGTGCGATAGTAGTCGGCGCAGGAGTTTTTGCAAGTGAGAAGAAATATCGTATAGGTAAGAAGCTGCAGGTTTCAAATCTTTCGGGAATCCAGCTGTATCTGGCAAAATTTGTTCCTATGGTGGCAGTGGTTTTCGCAGGGCTGCTCATTTCGGCAGGACTTTCGATCGTGATGTTTGGAGTGCATTGGGGCAATCCGCTGTTATCGATTCTGATAATATTCATCTCGGCAGCGGCATCGACGGCACTGGGACTTATGGTATATTTCATCTTCGATAATCTTGTTGTTACGATAATTTCGGTTTTTTCATTTGTGTGGTTTGCGGGATTCGTTGGAGGAAGCTTTGAAACCTATATGTATTCAAGCCATCCGGCTTCATTAAAGGTTCTTTCACCGATATATCATATAAACAGAGCCCTGGTGGAACTGTCATGTATGGGGCACAGTGATTATGTGGATAACGCAGTTATCTACGGCGTGATTATAACTATAGTTTGTTCGGCAGCTGCAGTTCTTGCATCTGCTCTCAGAAAGAGAGGAAAAGCATGAAGACACTTACAAAAACAAGTCTGAAATTACTTATCAGAACAAAGGCATTCTGGTTTTTTATGCTCCTTATGCCGATGCTTTCGACACTTATACTTAAGATAAAATTCGACAGCTCAGCTGCATATACAGATAATTATAAAGAAGAGATCATAGAGCTATCTGATTCGGATGCAAAGGTTGCATATAACGGAGGCAAGGGCGAGTTTGTTATAAAGGTTTACGATGCTTCCAAGAGTGAGCTTTCAGAGTATCTTCTTGAAAAGATCGCAAAAAGCGGAATGTTTTTAGTCTGCAGAGCAGATCTGACAGGAAAAAATGTATCAGCTGATTTTATGAAGAAACAGCTGGAGAGAGATGGCTTTGAGGATAAAATGGGTGCAGCAATCTATATTCCGGCTGACTTTGATGAACAGGTAACCGGTGGAAATCCGGATAAGGCACTTACTCTCTATGTTCTTTCCGAGGATACAAGAGAATCTGTTCTTGAGAGTGAACTTTCTCTGCAGCTTGGACGTATCATAAAAAATCCTTCAGTAAAATATCTTCAGGAAGAAGACGACAGGCTTCCTGAAAAGGAACTGATATCTGTTGCGGCAGGTTCTCAAAGGGAACTTTCTCAAAAGCAGACTAATCAGAGATCACAGATGGGCTACGCATTTGCATTTATGACATTGGGATTTGTATTCTGCGGTATATTTGTGGCGCATGCATGCATCAGAGAGCAGAAAGAAGGAGTATTTACAAGACTGACGCTTACAAAAATAGGAGCGTTTAAGTATTTCTTTTCAAAATTTGCTGTGGCTGCACTTGTGTCAGTCATGACAACAGGAGTTATGGCAGTATGTACACTTTTTATAAGTACAGATGATATTGGAATGAGCAGGCTTTCATTCATCGGTATGATCTTTATGATGGGACTTATATTCTGTACCCTCAGTATGATCGTCGGAATTCTTATGGGAGATATTATGGGAGCGAATGTTGCGGCTTTTACGATCTGGTGTATATCAGCTCTTCTGAGCGGACTTTATTTCCCGCTGAATTATACCTCAAATGCACTTAAGTTAGCATCATATCTCATGCCTCAGAAGTGGTTTCTGGAAGGTACGGAAATGATATTTGTAGGAGACAAAGGCGCATCATTTATGATATTATGTACTACAGTAGCTTTTCTGGCAGTAATACTCAGTCTCGGAAGCCTGGGACTTAAAGTAAAAAGGACAGACGGATGGGGGAACGCATAAGAGATAATTTTTTCATATGGGTCAGAATGATCATTGTGCTGGCATTCAGTGTTTATGGAGTTCTGAAAATGGGAATAGACACAGGAGTATCCATAGAGGTACTCCTGCTTATTTCGTTTTTAATTACGGCAATTGCTGTTAAGGAACTGGTCGGCAGGAAATACCGTCCGGTCTTTCTTATTGTTGCGGCTGCTTTGTTTTTTGTGCTTTTTTATGTCGGAGGACATAGCTTTATACTGCTGGGAGTATTTTGCTGTTTTGAGATTATTTCATATATTAAAGTCAGTTACAGATGGTTTTTTCTGCCTTATCTGATAGCCCTGATACCGGGGGAGACTGATGTTATAGTTATGCTGATCGTCATAACGTTGCTGATGGTATGTTATGTTCAGCATGAGATAATTATTGCTTCCTACAGAAAGCAGGTTATGGAGGAAACCATAGCCGAACAGGGACTTAAACGTGATATGCAGAGTATGGAGCATGAGGTAAAGGCCGAACTTAAGAAGAATCTGCTGCAGGCGGAGAATCATATACTTGAGGAAAGAGCGGCACTTTCACAGACTCTCCATGATAAACTGGGGCATAATATCAATGGCTCTATCTACCAGCTGGAGGCAATTAAGGTTATAATGGAGCAGAATCCGGATAAGTCGAGAGAGATGCTTCAGGGAGTTATCGATCAGCTGCGTACAGGAATGGATGAGATACGTGAGATACTTCGCAAGGAGAGACCGGAGAAGAAGAGAATGGCTCTTCTGCAGTTATATGAGCTTTGTGAAGATTGTAATTCAAAGGGGGTTGAGACAGACCTTTCCACAGAGGGAGAGCTGTCTGTCATATCAAATGAAATATGGGAGGTCATTCTTGATAACTGCTTTGAAGCGGTCACCAATTCCATGAAGTACTCAAAATGTCAGCATATAAAGATAGATATTGTGGTAATGAATAAGATGCTCCGGTGTACGATCGCTGACGATGGTATAGGATGTGAAAGTATTGTTGACGGAATGGGAATATCCGGAATGAGACAGAGAGTCAGAAGGCTGGGCGGCAATATTGATTTCGAAACGGAAGCGGGCTTTAAGGTGAGTATGCTGCTGAAGCTGTAGGATGGGCTGTATCTGCCGCAAAATAACGCGACTAATATGCCGGATGTTTATCCGGTTCCGAAGTTTTGGTGCTGTGCTGTTCGGTAAAACAGACAGGTTGTTTTGTGTAGTTATCTGGAAAATGAAAAATCTGGAGTTTG
This sequence comes from Eubacterium ruminantium, assembly GCA_900108205.1. Lineage (GTDB taxonomy): Bacteria > Bacillota > Clostridia > Lachnospirales > Lachnospiraceae > Eubacterium_Q > Eubacterium_Q ruminantium_A. The sequence continues at coordinate 45,654 of FNUU01000010.1, forward strand.
GTTTCAAAAATGCGAAAAATGCGATATTATGGAGAAGATTATGGACAAGATAAAAGTAATAATTGCAGATGACAGTGATTTTGTCAGAGATGGTATGAAGATAATATTGGATGTGGATGACTCCTTTGAGGTTCTCGGATGCGCATCCAATGGTCGTGAGGCTATAGAAATAGCGGAAAAAATGAAGCCGGATGTATTTCTTATGGACATACAGATGCCGGTAATGGATGGTATTGAGGCTACAAAATATATAGTGGAGCATGATCTTGGAAAGGTGCTTATACTTACCACCTTTGATGATGACGATCTGGTAAAGCAGGCACTGTCCGGCGGAGCCAAGGGATATCTTATCAAGAATCATACACCTGACCATTTAAAGCAGATGATCAGATCTGTTTATAATGGTACGGGAGTTATGGAGGAGAACCTTCTGGAATCGCTTATAAACAGCGGCAGTCAGAAAAGCGTTTCAGATTCATCCGGTTCCGGTTTCGACAGTACCGGATATACGGATCGGGAGCTTGATATAGTGCGGGCTGTTGCTGAGGGATACTCAAATAAGGAGATAGCGGCAAAGCTGTTCATTTCCGAGGGTACTGTTAAAAATTATATAACCTCGATACTTGCAAAAGAAAACCTTTCCCACAGAACGGCGCTTGCGGTATACTATCTTACCGGAAAGAAATGAAAATAAAAAAAACTCAGGAGTAGAAAAATGATAGAGAAAGCAACAGATCTAAAGGATTTAACAAAGCAGCAGATAGAAAAGATAAAGGAAGATGCAGGAAATGTTATTCAGGAGATTTATAATGCTTCAGGCATAAAAAGCGGTCAGATATTTCTTGTAGGATGTTCTTCGAGTGAAATTATCGGTAAGCATATGGGCAGTGCCTCAAGTGCGGATGCCGCAGAGGCAGTTTACTCGGTTATCAGCAGCTTCCTTAAGGAAAAAGGAGTTTATCTCGCGGTTCAGTGCTGTGAACATCTTAACAGAGCTGTGGTTTTAGATAGAGAGGTAATGCAGAAATATGATTTTGAAGAAGTAAATGTGATACCTCAGTATCATGCAGGAGGAGCGTTTGCCGTAACACACTACAACAATCTTAATGATCCTGTTGTGGTTGAAAATATCCGTTCAAAGGCTTTCGCCGGTATGGATATCGGCGGAGTTATGATAGGAATGCACATACATCCTGTGGTAGTACCTCTCAGACTTGAGCATAAAAATATCGGAAATGCTATTATAATAGCTGCGAGACACAGGCCGAAGTATGTAGGTGGTGAAAGAGCAGTTTATAATGCGAATCTTGAATAAAATCAATACATAAAAAACGCCCGGACCTCACGATCAGGGCGATTTTTGTTTCGGATTATCACGGTGTTGATTCTGCTTCGCAGAATTTTTCGTTACCTGTTCTCCATCCTCTTGTTGTATCTGATAACTCTTCTGAGCAGGTCATCAACCATATATTTCATACCCTTTTTGGTAAGAACCTGTGGAATGTCCCAGCCCGGACAGCGGTTGCATTCAATGATGCATGGACCGGTCTTGGTAAGGGCAACATCCCAGCCGATAAGATTAACCTTATTATTTACCTTGCAGGCCTCCATAACCATTTCCTTTACTTCCTTCCAGTAAGGAATAGGGAAACCGTCGTATTTTACACCTGTAACGGAGCAATCGGATTCGTTGAGCTTCTTGTCGGAACCATTGCCTGTAAGCTTACCGGTCTTAAGATCTATAAGACAGGCCTGTCCGCCCTGGTGGAAATTATCTGCTATACCATTTCCGCTTCCGATTCTTGCGGCAGCAAAGAATATCTTGGATCTGTCACCGATGGTGGCAGTCATGATACGAAGAGTATTTGCTGAATTTGGACTGAGACGACCCCACTCTTCGTCCTGCTGGATGAGCTCCTCGCAGAAGTCGTTATTCTTTACCATATCATCATAGAATTTCTTCAGATCTGCTATATCAGAAACGGTATATTTTTCAACACCGCCACCGCCGAGACCGATAACCGGTTTTTTGACGAATTCAGGATGAAGCTTTGTGAATTCGATGAATTTTTCGTATCCGTCCTTAGGATCAAAATAGTCTCTCTTTGTAAAATCTTTATAATTCTTGTGGAAGTTTAACTTGTTTGAATAGAATTCTGCATATTCAAGCTTTCCGAGTACCTTTGATATATCATATTCATATCCGGTAGTAACGTAGGTCTTTCTTTCCTTTGCACTTTTCTCGTAGAATCTGAAGTTAAGATAGTCCTGAAGGCCTGCCTTGTATCTGAAAGCGCAGATTCCTTCATCTATGAACATGAGCCATGCCGGCTTATGTACGGTTTTGGATATTTCCTTAAGGTCGTTATAAAACCTCTTGTAATTTGCATTTTTAGCAAAAGAAAGCATTCCCATTTTAAAATCCTCCGATAATTCATTTGTATATTTTTATTGGTATTGCATTTGTGATTCTGATAAATCTTCGGTTATCACTCCGGATCATCTCACCCATTATATAGTACTTCGGAATAAAATTCAATCACGGAAGCCGCGTTTTGCTTGATTTTCTACCAATATATCATTTATACTGTATGGAGTGTTTTTATCTTCTGATATATAAGACCGGCAAATATAGCTAAGAGGTCTTATTATATTACAGAAGAAAATCTATTCCGGACTTAAGGAAGAAGGATCAGGACTCTTAAGTCCAGGAGAGAAGTGAGGTGGCATACAAAATGAAATATAATGCTGAAAATATCACGGTTTTAAAAGGCCTTGAACCTGTAAGACTGCGTCCGGGCATGTATATCGGAAATACAGGTCGAAGCGGTCTGAATCATCTGGTTCAGGAAATTATCGATAACTCGGTGGATGAGCATTTGGCAGGATACTGCAATAATATTACGGTTACAGTAAATGAAGATGGTTCGGCAACGGTTTCCGATGATGGAAGAGGTGTCCCTGTTGATATGCATCCAACAGAAAAACAGCCTGCAGAGAGAGTTGTTTATACTGTACTTCATGCCGGTGGTAAGTTTAACAGCAGTACATATAAGATAAGCGGCGGTCTTCACGGAGTTGGTTCGGCTGTTGTAAATGCACTCAGCAAGAAGCTGATAGTTGATGTATACAGAAACGGATATGTATATCATGATACCTATGCTTACGGCAGTCCTACAACAGAGCTTATCGATGGCGAGCTTCCGAAGGAAAAGCTCAGCAAAAAGAGAACAGGAACAACAGTAACTCTGTATCCGGATGATACTATATTTGAAACTACCAAATTTAAATGCAGCGCCATCAAGCAGCGTATCAAGGAGACGGCTTATCTGAATCCGGAGCTGACAATAACCTTTCATAATAAAAGAGATGGCGAAGAACCGGAGGTATTCCATCAGCCGGGAGGACTGTCTGCATTCATTGAAGATGTTTCAGAAGGACTTACGCATACTTCTCCGATCGTAAGCATTTCCGGTGAGAAGGATGGCATATCCGCAGATATTGTATTTGTAATGACTGAAGACGGTGATGAAAATATCATTGGTTTCACTAATAATATTACCAATCCTGAGGGCGGTACGCATGTAAATGCATTTAAGTCTGCATTTGCCAAGGTTATTAATCAATATGCAAGAAATGAACTTGGTCTTCTGAAGGATAAGGATACAAATCTTTCAGGAGCAGATGTCAGAAATGGCATGACAGCAGTTGTTTCGATAAAGCATCCGGATCCGCAGTTTGAAGGACAGACAAAGACAAAGCTTTCCAACTCGGATGTAACAAAGGCTGTGGATGATATAGTTAAGGAACAGCTTACGGTTTATTTTGACAGAAACTACGAGGTGCTTAAGGATATTGCAGACAGGGCGGTGGCGCTCTCCAAGAGAAGGGCAAATGAAAAGTCCAAGATCAATCTCAGTAAATTCTCCTTTGAAGGAAACGGAAAGCTTGTTCGTCAGGAGTCAAATGATGCCTCAAAGTGTGAGCTTTTTATCGTAGAGGGTGATTCCGCAGGCGGTTCCGCAAAGTCTGCCAGAGACAGAAGATATCAGGCTATTCTTCCTCTTCGCGGTAAGATACTGAATGTCGAGAAGGTTCCTGTCAGCAAGGTGCTGGAAAATGCAGAGATCAAAGCCCTTATAAATGCTTTTGGCTGTGGCTTCATGCAGGGCTACGGAAATGATTTTGATATAGAAAAACTGAATTATAACAAGATAATAATCATGACTGATGCGGATGTGGACGGTGCACATATTGCAACTCTGCTCCTCACATTTTTCTACAGATTTTATCCGGATCTTATAAATGAAGGTCATATTTATATAGCAATCCCTCCGCTTTACAGAGTTGGTGAGGGCAAAAATATTAAATATCTCTATACTGATGCGGAGCTTGAACGTTACAGAGCAACACATACAAAGAAGTTCACGATACAGCGTTACAAAGGTCTTGGTGAGATGGATGCTGACCAGCTTTTTGAAACTACCATGGATGTGAATAATCGTCTGCTTAAGCAGGTTTCCATAGACAGTGTGGCAGAGGCCACCTCCATCACCCATACGCTCATGGGAAATGATGTTGCGCCTCGCCGCAGCTATATTGAGAAGCACAGCAGGGAAGCAAATATCGATACCTGATAAAACAGTTAATAGTAATGTTAAGATGAAATGAATCAAATCTTAGTTTGAAAAAGATGATCGTGATAATGAAGGAGTAAATAATGGCAGAGAAGATCAGTGCAGTAGACTATGAGTCTGAAATGGGTCAGTCCTATGTCGATTATGCAATGTCAGTTATAACAGAAAGAGCTCTTCCTGATGTAAGAGACGGTCTCAAACCGGTTCAGAGAAGAATACTCTATTCGCTTTCGGAGCTCACATCTTCAGATACGCCACATAGAAAATGTGCCCGTATTGTCGGTGATACGATGGGTAAGTATCATCCGCACGGTGACAGCTCAATATATGAAGGACTTGTAAATCTTGCTCAGAATTGGAAGCTTCCGATCCCGCTGGTGGATCCTCATGGTAATTTTGGTGATGTTTCCGGTTCGGGAGCGGCAGCCATGCGTTATACGGAGGCCAGGATTTCAAAATACACAGAAGAAGCCTGCATGAAGGATATTAAATTCTGTAAGGAGGATTTTGTTCCTAATTTTGATGGTACGGAGACGGAACCGACCTATCTTCCATTTCAGGTTCCGAACCTTCTTGTAAGTGGTTCAATGGGCATTGCGGTAGGTATGGCTACAAATATTCCTACGCATAATCTGGGAGAGATAATTGATGGTACAATTGCATATCTCAAGAATCCGGATATAACCACTGATGAATTGTTGGACATCATTCAGGGGCCGGATTTTGCGACAGGCGGTATCATAAATACTTCCAGAGAGAATCTCCTTTCCATTTATGAAACCGGTCTCGGAAAACTCAGAGTAAGAGGAAAGGTTGAGATCAGGGATATCGGTCACGGCAGAAAATCTATATGTATAACAGAGCTTCCTTTTACAATGATAGGAGGAACAGAAAAATTCCTTAATACCGTAGCGGAGCTTGTAAGAAACAGAGAGCTTCCGCAGGTTGTGGATATAGCCGACAGGGGCGATAAGGATGGTGAGTGCCTTGCCATTGATGTTAAGAAGGGCACTACAGATGAAGAGATCGATAATATAATCAACATTTTATATAAGAAGGCAGGGCTTGAAGATACCTATGGTGTTAATATAAACTGCATCAATAACCGTAAGCCGGAGGTTATGGGCCTGAGAAAGATTCTTAAGCTTTATACTGCGTTTAAGTCGGATGTATATAACAAGAAATATACCAAGCTTCTGGCGGAGCAGGAGGATATTAAGGAGATCAAGGAAGGCCTTCTTGAAGCAGTTGATGTTATCGATCTGATAATAGAGATACTTCGTGGATCAAAGACGGTTGCAGTGGCAAAGAGATGTCTTATGACCGGTGAGACGGAGGGCATACATTTCAGATTTAAAGGTTCGGAGCAGGATGCAAAAGAGCTGCATTTTACCGAAAAACAGACGGATGCCATACTTGCCATGAGGCTTTCAAAGCTTATCGGTCTGGAGATAGAGGCTCTCAGAAAAGAGCTTGCCGAGGCTGAAAGGCTTATTAAGAAATACAGCAAGCTTCTTGGCTCCAGGGCGGAAATGACACGTCAGATGATCAGTGACATGGAGGAACTGAAAAAATTTGCCAAGCCAAGAATGACCGAGATCCGTGATATCGGAGAGATCAAGATCAAGAAGGCAGAGGAGAAACCTGTAGAAATATCGGTTCTTCTGGACAGATTCTATTATCTCAAGTGTATTGACAGAAATATATATGATAAGAATATAGAACAGATTGAGAAGGACTATCGTTTCTCAGTCAATACAATGACAGATGACAGGCTGATAGCCTTTTCTGATAAGGGCTTCGCGTATATTATAAAGATTACTGATCTTGTAAAGAAGCAGGCGAAGAAACAGACTTCCGGTAAGGGCAACAGCATTTTCGGAAAGCTGTCGGACAAGGGTATACAGATTTTCGAGTTCTGCGAGATGGATTCGGATGAAAATGTAGTCTATATAGCAGCTCTGAGTGAGATAATCACCAGTAATCTGGTTATTGTAACGGATAATGGCCGAGCCAAGAGAACGGAAGGCTTGCAGTTTGATGTAACAAGAAAGAAGGTTGCGGCAGTCAAGACCGGAGATGTACCGGTTATGGTTAAGCCTGCAAGTGAAGAGGCTTATGTGGCTGTTCGCTCAGATAAGGGATATTTTATAAGAGTCAAGGCGGCAGATATTTCTGTTCAGGGTAAGGGAGCCGGCGGAATCAGGCTCATTAAGCTTGCTGACGATGATAAGGTTATTCAGGCTGAGGTTGGCGAGACTTCAGATGCAGCTATCGGAGATGTTGCATTTTCAAGGATCAAGCTTAGCGGAACAGGCAACAAAGGAACAAAACTTAGAGTTTAATTATCGGTTTCAGAGGTAAGGACATGGGAATTGTCAGAGAACATTATATTTTCAGAGGAAATGTGCAGGGAGTAGGTTTCCGCTACACAGCAAAGTATGCAGCCAGGGCTTACGGGCTTACCGGATGGGTAAAAAACTGCTATGATGGTTCCGTGGAAATGGAGCTTCAGGGAGAGCAGGAGCTGATAGGAAATGTTCTTAAAGAGATTTACGGCGGAAGCTATATTCAAATAAACGATATAGAAAGAAAAAGATTACCGCTGGAAGCTGATGAAAGACAGTTTAAAGTGAGATTCTGACAGGAGGTTTAATATGAGATACCCGAAATTTTTAGAGGATGGCGGAACTATCGGCTTTGTTGCGCCTTCATTTGGATGTAATATAGAACCTTACAGATCATGTTTTGATAATGCGCTGAAAAGATTTAAGGAGAGAGGTTATAACACTCTGCTTGGACCTAATTGTTATAAGGGAGAAGGCGTTGGTATAAGCAATACACCTGAAAAATGCGGTGCAGAGCTTGTTGAAATGTATAAGTCTCCGGATTCGGATGTGATTATTTCCTGCGGCGGAGGAGAGCTTATGTGCGAAGTTCTTCCTTTTATAGAGTGGGAGAGTTTGAAGCAGGCAGAACCGAAATGGTATCTTGGTTATTCGGATAATACAAATTTCACATATCTTTCCACAATCCTTATGGATACAGCGGCAATTTACGGACCATGTGCGCCTTCATTTGGCACAGAACCTCTTGGTGAGTCTCTGGAGGATGCGTTTTCATTGCTCACAGGCAGGATAAGCTCTGTACATAATTATGAAAAATGGGAGAAGGAGAGCCTGAAGGATGAGGAACATCCATTGGTTCCATATAATCTGACAGAGCCTTTTGCTATGAAGATATTTCCTGAAAAGGAAAGGGTTTCTTTTGAGGGAAGGCTGATCGGTGGCTGTGTTGACTGTCTTGTCAATCTGCTCGGAACGAGATTTGATAAAACGGCGGATTTCCTTGAAAAATATAAGGAGGACGGATTTATATGGTTCCTTGAATGCTGTGATCTGAATCCGATGAGTATGAGGAGAGCCTTCTTTCAGATGAAGGAAGCAGGTTGGTTCAAATATGCCAAAGGCTTTCTTATTGGAAGACCGCTGCATTTCGGCGAAGAAATGATGGGAGTAGATCAGTATAATGCAGTAACAGCCATAATAGGTGAACTGGGGGTTCCGATCATTATGGATCTTGATATCGGTCATCTTCCTCCGCAGATGCCACTGATCAGCGGGGCTATGGCAGAGGTTACAGCGGGCGATAATGCTGTACAGATTGATTATAAATACATATAAAACGACCGCAATGTGTATTGTGCATAATGTTTTAAAATAGACTATTGTATTGTGCAGAACTAACAAAAATGGCCTAAAACACTTGACCAATTCCTTTTTTAAGAATATAATGTGCCTTACCTAAAAATTAATTGTTTTGTAACATTTTTGAAATTTTGTTTAAACAATTAGCTTAAAAAAGGAGAATTTTATGAAATTTGATAAGGATTTTGATGTTGATGATATCAAGGCAGTCAGAAATGTTAAGAATTTCGCCGAGAAACATAACATTAAAGGTGTTGTCAAAAAGTACTCAAAGAAGATAGAAAGCGCGATGGTTATCGCAGCACTTGGTGTGATCTGCATGGTTTCAATTACTGCCGGAAAGACCAGTGATGTTCCTTCAGACGGAAGAATGCTTTCAGTATCAGATGTTAAGGCTGAGGCTGTTGGATTTGACAATTCTGTTGATAAGGTTTCCTATGAGGATATGGTAGGACTTAAATTCGAATCTGATCAGTATGCAAAGATTGAGGTTTCAGAAAAGAATTATGAAACTGTTCTTCTTGCCAAGGATCAGGATGAGAAGAATAAGCAGGCACTTCGCCAGTTAGAGCTGGAGAAGCAGGAAGAGATCAAGAAGGAAGCTGAAGCAAAGAAGGCTGAAGAGGAAAGACAGAGAGCTGAAGCTGAGAGAAAGAGACAGGCCGAGCATGAGGATTATGCAGTATTAATAGATGCAACTGATGATGAGGCTACTACTGAGGTTGTTCCTGAAGATTCTGATACAGGCGATGCAGTTTATTACGGAGAGTTTGAAGCTACAGCATATTGTTCGTGCTCTTACTGCTGCGGAAAGTCAGATGGTATAACAGCAAGTGGTACATATGCTACTGCAGGAAGAACTGTTGCGGCAGATACAAGCGTATTTCCGTTTGGTACAAGACTTCTTATAAATGGTCATGTTTATGTAGTTGAGGACGTTGGTGGAGCTATCGGCGGATACAGACTTGATATATACTTTGATTCGCATCAGGATGCTCTTAACTGGGGCAGAAGAACAGTATCTGTATATGTTCTCAAATAAAACAGAATATTGAAAAAAAGACATCCTGTAAATCGGGATGTCTTTTTTCTTGCATTTATTTGGAGAATATTATAGACTATATGCGACTATGCTTTCGTGGCTTTTGTTTGAAAGGAATATTCTTCGATGGATATAATGTCGATATTACAATTACTGGGAGGACTTGGGCTTTTCCTGTATGGAATGAGTCTTATGTGTTCTTCTCTTGAAAAACTTGCCGGCTCCGGTCTGGAAAGATTCTTGGAGAAGCTTACCACAGGAAAAAGCAAGGCATCCGGAAGGATCAAGGGCTGGGTATTCGGAACCGGTGTAACCGCAGTCATACAAAGCTCGGCTGCTGTTACTATTATGATAAGCGGTTTTGCAAATGCGGGCATCATGAAGCTGACTCAGGCTATGCCAGTCGTGTTTGGTTCGAATGTCGGTAGTACTGCTACCGCACAGATTCTCCGACTTGGTGACGTCAGCTCGGATAATATAATACTTCAACTGATAAAGCCGGCATCCTTTGCTCCTATGCTGGTAGGTACCGGTGCCTTTATCTTACTTTTTGGAAAGAAGAAAAAACCGAAACAGATAGCCGGTATCATAGTCGGACTGGGAATGCTCTTCTATGGTATGACACTTATGGAGAGTGTATTTGAACCGCTCAGATCTTCTGCAAAATTTCAGGCACTTTTCTCGAAATTCAGTAATCCGTTTCTGGGATTCCTTGCGGGACTTCTGATCACAGCAATAATCCAGAGCTCCAGTGCTGCGGTGGGTATACTTCAGGCCCTGTCTGCTACAGGAAATATTACCTACGCCATGACGATTCCTATTATCATAGGTGTCAATGTAGGAAAATGTATGCCTATAGTGCTCAGTATGCTTGGGGCAAATAAGAAGGCGCGTAAGGTTTCATTTGGATATATATTCTTTAATATATTTGGAGCCGTAGTATCAATGACGGCTGTTTATACAATTTATTATACTGTTGGTATTGCATTTTTTGACAATACAGTAAACAGAGGTGATATTGCTACGATTCACCTTCTCTTCAATGTATTGATCAGCATTGTCATTCTTCCGTTTACCGATAAGATCGTTTCTGCGGCTGATCGTATAATCGGCAAGGATGAGATGGGCGAACAGGATCTTGAGCTTTCAAAGCTTGATGATATGCTTCTTAACACGCCGACCATTGCTCTTGAGCAGTGTAAAGCGCTGATCATAAAAATGGGAGAAGCAATACTCTGGAATTATAAGACTGCCACCGATATGATCTATTCATATGATGCGGCGAGATTTACAGAGCTTGAAAAGAATGAAAATTTTATAGATAAATGTGAAACAGTGCTGTCTTCATATATAATCAGAATTGACAGGAAACGTCTTACTGCAGATGATAAACTCATCGTTTCCGAGATACTCAATTCCATCAGCGATTTTGAGCGAATGGGAGATCACTGTATGAGCATCGCATATGTCGCAAAGGACAAAAATGAAGGCGGATTCCATTTTTCACCTGAAGGACACCGGGAGGTGGATACCATGATCGCAGCTGTGGAATATGCGGTAGAGACAGTATTTACTTCCTTCAGGCAGGACGAGGTTAAGCTTTCTGTCAGGGTTGAGCCTCTTTCGGAAACTGTAAAGAAGCTTGTGGATATCATAAAGGCCAATCATGTTGAAAGACTTCAGAACGGGCAGTGCAGTATCGAAGGCGGCGTATATCTCTTCGATCTTCTTAACAGCTTTGAGAGAATTGCATCGCATTCGGCAAACATTTCTCTTCATGTTATAAAGAGACTTCGTAAAGACAGAAACTTTGATGAAATGCACGGTCATGCAAATGATAACTTCAGTGAAGAGTATAAAGCACTTCTCAGATATTATGAATCAAAATATATTGATCCTGTACTGGTTCCGATGGCACCTTCTGAAAGGGAAAGACTTCTCAGAGAGGGAGAGGAACGTGTTAATGCTCTGAAGAATAAGGATAATCATGAAGAGCTTGAACAGATTTCCGCAGCAGTATCAGAGAGTGAGCGGCTCCGGGAGACTGCAGCTACGTCTGCGAATACATCTGATGAGGTAATATCAGAGAGTAATACAGGCTTGGAAGGATCAGACAGTTCAAAACCGGATTCTGAACAGTCAGATGCCGAAAAGGATGAGAAGTCATCTGGTAAAAAGGATGATAAAGAAAAGAATATAAAGAATAAAAATAAGTCTGACAAAACAAAGTCAGATAAAGATAAAAATAAAGCAGCCGTACATAAGGATGAGGATAAACATTCAGGCAAGAACGGCGGCAAGAAGAATAAGAAAGGATAAGGGCTATGATATATAGAAGCACAAGAAATTCACAGGAAACAGCAACAGCATCTGAGGCAATCCTTAAGGGACTTGCAGAAAATGGAGGACTTTTTGTTCCTGACGAGATTCCTGCAATGGATAAGACCCTTGAAGAGCTTTCAAAAATGGATTACAGAGAAGTGGCTTTTGAAGTAATGAAGCTGATGTTTACAGATTTTACTGAGGAAGAACTTAAGTACTGTATAAATAATGCCTATGATGACAAGTTTGATACAAAGCTGATAGCTCCTGTAGTTAAGCATCACGATGCATATTATATTGAACTTTTCCATGGAAAGACAATAGCATTTAAGGATATGGCTCTTTCCATACTTCCATATCTTCTTACAACTTCTGCTAAGAAGAATAATATTAAAAATGATATTGTTATCCTTACAGCAACTTCAGGAGACACAGGAAAGGCAGCTCTTGCAGGCTTTGCTGATGTTCCGGGTACAAGAATAGCAGTATTCTATCCTAAGAACGGTGTAAGTCCTGTTCAGGAAAAGCAGATGGTTACAGAAAAGGGCAAGAATACATTTGTTGCCGGTATTACAGGTAACTTTGATGATGCTCAGACCGGTGTTAAGAAAATGTTCCAGGATAAGGAGCTTGCTGCTTACCTTGATGAGAAGGGCTTCCAGTTCTCTTCTGCAAATTCGATCAATATCGGACGTCTTGTTCCTCAGATGGTTTACTATGTATACTCATACACAAGACTGGTGGCTGATAAGGTTATAAAGGCAGGAGATAAGATCAATATTGTTGTGCCTACAGGTAACTTTGGAAATATCCTTGCTGCATATTATGCAAGCATTATGTGCCTTCCTGTTAATAAATTCATTTGCGCATCAAATGATAATAAGGTGCTCTATGATTTCTTTGCAACAGGTGAATATGATAAAAATCGTGAATTTATTCTTACAACTTCACCATCAATGGATATTCTCATTTCAAGCAATCTTGAAAGACTTATCTACCATATTGCAGGTGATAATGCAGAGAAGAATGCAGAACTTATGAAGTCTCTGAATGAAACCGGAAAATATGAGATCACAGATGAGATGAAGCAGAAGTTATACAGCTTCTATGGCGGATATGCAACTGAGAAGGAAGTTGCAGAGCAGATCAAGCTTGTGTATGATGAAGACGGATATATCATGGATACACATACGGCTGTTGCTTCAAAGGTTTATGATAAGTATAAGGCTGAAACAGGTGATGCTTCAGTTACACTGATCGCTTCAACCGCAAGTCCGTACAAATTTACAAGAAGTGTTCTTACAGCGATTGATCCTTCATATGATGAGAAGGGTGATTTCGAACTTGTGGATGAACTTAATAAGCTTTCGGGAGTAAAGGTTCCGAATGCAGTTGAAGAGATCAGAAATGCAGATATAATCCATAAGACTGTATGCGATAAGGAAGATATGGAGACAGTTGTTAAGAACTTTTTAGTGTAGTTGTCTAAAAAATAATTCGGCAGGCAAGTATTCAGTTGAATTATTTAAGAACAGTTATATAAGTATGATATGACGGTAATTTAATAACAGCAGTTCGTTTGCACCATCCTGCTTTATCAAAACCAGGGCTCTGAGAAGCGTAGCTTCTTTATTGGGGTGCAGTATGGCTGCACCCCTTTTAGATTGGAGAGAGTATGTATATTTTATCTACAAAATCAGATTTTGACAGTGCACATTTTCTTAAGGATTATGATGGGAAATGCGCAAATATTCATGGACACAGATGGACAGTAAGCATTGATGTGGAAGGCAGCAAGCTGGAGGAGAGCGGTTCCTACAGAGGTATGGTTGTGGATTTTTCCGAGCTTAAGAAGTCTCTCAGAAAGCTTACAAAGGCCCTTGATCATGCATTTATCATGGAGGAAGGTTCTCTCAAAGCGTCTACCAGAGCTGCTTTGGAAGAGGAAGGCTTCAAACTCATAACATTTCCATTCAGACCTACCGCAGAGAATTTTGCAAAATATTTCTATGATAAGATGAGTGAGGCAGGATATAAGGTTGCAAAGGTTTCTGTATATGAAACACCAAATAATATTGCCTCATATGTTCCGGATAAAAACTAGTATATACCGGGCAGGGAGTATTAAAAAATGACTGAGTTTAAGGTGGTTGAAAAGTTTATAAGTATAAATGGAGAAGCTGTCCGTGCCGGAGAACTTAGCGTATTCATCAGATTTAAGGGCTGTAACTTAAGATGCAATTACTGTGATACGCTTTGGGCTTGTGAAGATGGGGCGGAGTATTCGCTGATGAATACGGAAGATATTTATGAATATATAAAAGCTTCAGGTATAAAAAATGTTACTCTGACAGGCGGAGAGCCTATGCTGCAGGAAGGTATCGGTGAACTGCTGCAAAGACTGGGAAGTGATACTGACCTTCGCATAGAGGTGGAAACGAATGGAGCAGTACCGCTCACGGATTATTATCGGAGTGTACCGGATAATGTAAGTTTTACTGTTGATTATAAATGCACCGGCAGCGGTATGGAAAAGGCTATGTATCTTCCGAATTTTGAGGGCCTGAGGAGCATTGATACGGTGAAATTTGTAGTATCGGACATTATTGACCTTGACAAGGCTGCAGAGGTCATTGAGAAATACAGATTATCTGAAAAATGTCCTGTTTATCTCAGTGCGGTTTTTGGCAGGATAACTCCTGAAGAGATCGTGGAATATATGAAGGATAATAAACTGAACGATATAAGACTTCAGCTTCAGATGCATAAATATATATGGCCGCCGGAAATGAAGGGCGTATAAGGATGGGTATGATAATACCATTTGCACTGTTGTTTTTTACATTAGAAAGATGAGGATAGAATAAAATGGCTGTTGATAAGGAAAAAATAAAAGAGCATATAAGAGGTATACTCCTGGCGATAGGTGAGGATCCGGACAGAGAGGGCCTTCGTGAAACTCCGGACAGAGTTGCACGTATGTATGAAGAGGTTTTTGCGGGTATATCCTATACAAATGATGAGATTGCCGCCATGTTTAATAAGACATTTGAAGCTCCTAAGGACAGAAATAAAAATGATATCGTGCTTGTTAAGGATATTGAAGCCTTCAGCTACTGTGAACATCATATGGCTATCATGTATGACATGAATATTTCGGTAGCTTATATTCCGAGAGACAGGGTTATCGGGCTCAGTAAGATAGTCAGGATAGCAGATATGGTTACAAGAAGACTGCAGCTTCAGGAAAGGATAGGTGCGGATATAGCCGATGTTATGGAGAAAGCTACAGGGTCACCGGATATTGCGGTTATAATCGAGGCAAAACACAGCTGTGTAACAGCCAGAGGAATAAAGAACAGAGAATCTTCGACATTTACAACAACCTTTAAGGGTGTTTTCAATGAAGAAAAGATGCAGGAGAAGCTTCTCATGATGATGAAGAAATAATAGTGAATACCGGACTGTCATGGATGTGTCGTGATGAATTATAATGAGTCCGTTAATAATAACGGAATAATAAAACATAGACTGACTGTATTGATATATGACAGCAGGAACCTGAGGCAGATATACAGCAGAATGGATTAATTAATCAGGAAAGGGAGTAAGGGAAAATGAAGAATAGAGATACAGCATTGGTTGTTCTGAGCGGAGGTCAGGACAGTACAACATGCCTTCTGTGGGCGTTAAAAAGATATAAAACAGTGGAGGCAGTGTCCTTTGATTATAATCAGAGACATAAGAAGGAGCTGGAATGTGCTGCTGAAATATGTAAGAAATTCGGAGTAAGACAGAAGATCATGGATATGTCGCTTCTTTCTGAGCTTGCACCAAATTCGCTTACCAGAGCAGAGATAAAGGTGGATGAGGAAGCTCCGGAGAGCGGAACTCCGAATTCATTTGTTGAGGGAAGAAATCTGCTCTTCCTCACATATGCAGCTATTTACGCCAAGGGCCTTGGGATAAATGATATAATTACGGGAGTATCCCAGAGCGATTTTTCAGGCTATCCGGATTGCAGAAATGTTTTCATCAAGTCTCTCAATACAACTCTTAATCTGGCTATGGATTATGAATTTGATCTGATAACACCTCTTATGTGGATCGATAAAGAAGAAACATGGGAGCTGGCTGACAGCCTCGGTGGACTTGAAATAATCCGTGACATGACACTTACCTGTTATAATGGTATAATGGGTGAAGGGTGCGGAAATTGTCCTGCATGCAAACTGCGTAAAAGGGGATACGACAGATATATGGCCAGAAGAAAGGTGTGAAGACCATGAGTAAAATGCTTTTTATCGTTAATCATAAAGCCGGTAAAAGAGTTATTAAAGGCAGCTTGAACAAGATTTTGGAGTTGTTTAACAAAGCCGGATTTGATGTGGAATATCATCCGACGAAGAGCGCAAATGATGCGGCTGAATATGTTGAAAAAACAAAAGGAGCATATGATATCATAGTATGTGCCGGAGGAGACGGAACTCTGGATAATACGGTTTCAGGTCTCATGAAGCTCAGGGAGAAAGGCATAAAGCTGCCGCCGCTCGGGTACATTCCATGCGGTTCTACAAATGATTATGCCAGAAGTCTTAAGATAAGTGCCAAACCAATAGAGGCGGCCAGAGACATAGTAAGAGGAAGAGCATGTCCTGTGGATGTGGGAACTCTCGGTAATACGGACTTTATTTATATAACTGCTTTTGGTCTCTTTACGGATATTTCATATTCAACATCCCAGAAGCTTAAGAATTTTCTGGGACATACAGCTTATATTATAACAGCCGTAAAATGTCTTTTCAGAATTCAGACATACAGATTGAAGATCGAAATGGACGATAAGACAGTTACGGGAGATTTCTGGTATGGCCAGGTAACAAATTCCCGTTCGGTTGGCGGATTCAGAGCTATTGGCGTAAAGGAAATGTCATTTTGTGATGGAAAGTACGAATGCCTTTTTATCAGAAAACCAAAAAATCCTTTTCAGCTGGCAGCAATCCTTTTCTCTATAGCAACCAATAAAATGAATCCAAAATATATATGCAGTGAAAAGGCGTCAAAGGTAAGAGTGCTTGCTAAGGGGCCGGTTCCGTGGACGGTTGATGGTGAGTATGGTGGAACATTTAAAAATGTCATCATAAGGAACCATAAACAGGCGATAGATCTGGTACTTTCCAGGGACGGCGGATATAAGTAATTTACGTTTAGCAATACTGATTTATAGATATGATTTAATTAATAAAAAGTTAATAAAAATTTAAGTAAAAAAATGTAAATGAAAATTTAAAGAAATATGAACAAATTGTAAAATCGTGTTGCATAATAAGGGAAATTAGTGTAAAATAACGTTATAATCTGAATAGTGGTTAGGTGGCTGTATTATTAGGTGGAATAATTCGGTCAGGATTATTTGATATAATTGGTTTGGATACAGATTCCGAAAGAAGTATTATGAGTGGTGCCATATGTTTCGTTTGAGTTGAGGGTCTGTATTATGATTGTGGATGTAAGAGAGGGAAAGCGTATGACTACTAAGAATCGGAAAGAAAACAATAAAGGTTTTTCACTCGTTGAGCTGCTTATAGTTATAGCTATTATAGCTATTCTTTCGGCTGCTATAGCGCCTATGCTTATCAGATATATCGATAAGGCAAGGAAGCAGAAGGATGTAGCTGCGGCAGAAACTATATACCATGCTGCGGACGTAACACTTGCAACTGCGGATTCAAGTGTCCTGGGTGCATGGGAGAACAGCAGTGGTAATGCACTTTATGATCTGGAGGCAAACGGTGAAAAATATAAGGGTGAGTTTCTTGCATGGGCAAGAGGACAGTTCATTTACCATGATGAAAACTATGAGTTTAAAAATGCATGGAACAATGCTCAGGCACAGTGGAATTTCGTTGAGGAATTCAATCCGTATATAAATCAGCATGAAAAGGCATCGACCTTTAATAAGAGCAATAAAGGAAATGCAGTACATTTTAGTTATAAAAAAACTAAGGATCCGAAGAAGAGATATAAACAGTATGCTGACTGCTGGATGATATTCCGAAGAGAGGATACTCAGACGGTAGAGGTCTGGATAGGTTATAAACCGGACGGAAAGATCGTTACGCCGTATTACAGAATATATCCTGATACAGATAAACGCTGGCTCAAATAATTGACAATAGTTATTGAGAAGCGAAATGTTTATCTTATAATTATGCAGGACGAAAGCCAATCCGGTATCATGTCGGTATATGGTTTTGTAAAAATAAACATACGCAAATGCATTAAATGTATTTGCGTATGTTATTTTTTTATAGTAATATAGAAATGTATGATTAAGTAAATACAAATGAATATATTGTGTCAAAATTATTCCTTTGATGCAGTATGAAAAATATAAATAATACGAGGAAAAAGATTATGAATAATGACAAATACGTAAGCCCGCTTTCAGAGAGATATGCATCTAAGGAGATGCAGTTTATTTTTTCACCTGATATGAAATTCACTACATGGAGGAAGCTCTGGATAGCTCTTGCAGAAACAGAACAGGAGCTTGGACTTAAGGATACTGAGGGTAATCCGCGTATCACAGATGAAATGATAGAAGAACTGAAGAGCCACGTAGATGATATCAACTATGAAGTTGCAAAGGAACGTGAAAAGCTTGTAAGACATGATGTTATGAGTCATGTTTATGCTTACGGACAGCAGTGTCCTAAGGCTGCCGGCATAATCCACCTTGGAGCTACAAGCTGTTATGTTGGAGATAATACAGATATCATCATTATGAGAGAGGCACTTTACCTTGTCAGAAAGAAGCTTCTTAATGTTATAAATGAGCTTACTAAATTTGCTCTTAAATACAAAGATCTTCCGACTATTGCATTTACTCATTTTCAGCCGGCACAGCCTACAACAGTAGGTAAGAGAGCAACGCTCTGGCTCCATGATTTCTATATGGATCTCGAAGATACAGATTACATGATCAGTCAGCTTAAGCTTCTTGGTTCAAAGGGTACTACAGGCACACAGGCCAGCTTCTTCGAGCTTTTTGACGGAGATCATGAGGCATGCCGTAAGGCTGATAAGATGATTGCGGAAAAAATGGGATTCAAGGACTGCTTTCCGGTTTCCGGACAGACATATACACGTAAGGTAGATTCAAGAGTATTAAATGTACTTTCAGGAATCGCACAGACAGCACATAAGTTTTCAAATGATATCAGACTGCTGCAGCATCTGAAGCAGATCGAGGAACCATTTGAGAAGAATCAGATAGGTTCTTCAGCAATGGCATATAAGAGAAATCCGATGAGAAGTGAGAGAATAGCATCTCTTGCAGATTATGTAATGTGTGATGCACTTAATCCTGCACTTGTTGCTTCCACACAGTGGTTTGAAAGAACTCTTGATGACTCTGCAAATAAGAGACTTTCTGTTCCGGAAGGTTTCCTTGCAGTAGATGGAATCCTTGATCTTTGCCTGAATGTAGTAGATGGTCTTGTGGTTTATGATAAGGTAATCTATAAGAAGTTCATGGAAGAGATTCCATTTATGGCTACAGAAAACATCATGATGGATGCTGTTAAGGCCGGAGGAAACAGACAGGAGCTTCATGAGAAGATCAGAACATATTCTATGGAGGCAGGCGCAAATGTAAAGCGTGAGGGTAAAGAAAATAATCTTCTTGAACTTATTGCGGCTGATCCTGCATTTAATATGACACTTGAAGAACTGAAGGCGCTTATGCAGCCTGAGAGATATGTAGGCCGTGCGCCTCAGCAGACAGAAGAGTTTATTGAAGAGGTTATAAAGCCGGTGCTTGATGCAAACAGCGATGTTCTCGGACTTACAGCTGAAATAAATGTTTAATGATCTTATGCGCATAGGATCGAAGTATGACTGTGTAAAAATGATATGAGAGTACAGACTGATCTGGAAAAATATTATAATAAATTTAATGAGGATAAACGTCTGAAAACCAGGCATGGGCAGGTGGAGTTCAGAACCACCATGCATTATATCCATGAGGTTGTCAGATATTTACAGGAGAAGTCCTCTGAGATACCTGAATTCGAAAAGATAAAAATCCTTGATATAGGAGCCGGTACGGGAGCATATTCAATACCTCTTTTTGAGGAAGGGTATGACATTACGGCAGTTGAACTGGTGAAGTATAACCTTGGGATACTTAAGAAAAAATGCAGTGATATACAGGCTTTTCAGGGAAATGCTCTTAAGCTTTCAAGGTTTGAGGATAATACCTTCGATCTGTGTTTTCTTTTTGGACCTATGTATCATCTTTTTACAGAAGAGGACCAGCTTAAGGCTCTTCTTGAAGCAAAGAGAGTTACCCGGGAAGGCGGGATCATCATGGCTGCATATGTAATGAATGAGTATTCGGTAATAACATATGCATTTAAGGAAGGGCACATTATGGAATGCCTCAAGGACGGACGGTTCACACCGGATTATCGGATCATTCCTGAGGAAAAGGAGCTTTATCATTATATGCGTATCGAGGATATAAATGCATTGAATGAAAAGGCCGGACTTAAAAGACGAAAGATAATTTCTGCTGATGGACCTTCAGATTATATCAGACCCGTATTAAATTCGATGGATGATAATGTCTTTGAGGAATATTTTAAATATCATATGGCTATTTGTGAAAGACAGGACCTTATAGGAGCGACCTCCCATACGGTGGATATTTTGGAAAAGTGATAAAGAGTATTTGGGATTAGTTATCAGTTATTGTTCTGGAAGGGAACTTTATATATGAAAAAAGAAGTTGAGAAGGAATTACAGAAGCTGATAAGAACAGCAACAAATAAAAGCCTGGTACCGGAGGATTTTGAAGGTATCTGTAAAAGTGTAAATGTTGTAAGGATGTATTATGATATATCCTTTGATTCTAATGGTTACAGGGGAGTTGGAGATGAGAAGAATGATTCTCATTTTCAAGTCGTTGAATTATATGATTTAAAAGTAAAGAGTGGTATAAAAAAAGTCTTTACGTTCTTTTATTCCGGAAATGAATATGTTCATGCATGTATAGAGTTTGCAGAAGGAATAGAAGAACAGGATATTGACATGGATACCTGCGGTATCCTGGCAGACGTTATTTATATACTTGTCAGCAGGCAGAATATGCGTCTGATGCTGGATTATGCAGAGTCACATGACGCACTTACGGGTATTCCGAATCTTAAAGCGGTGTCATCAAAATATATGAGCAGTGTTGTTCGTAATCCGGATGTTAAGTATGTAGTATTATATATAAATGTCAAGGATTTTAAATATATAAATGACAGAGGCGGAGTTCATCTCGGAGATTTTGCTATGGCTAAGCTTGCAAAAAAGCTGGAGGGATATATCAGGGAGGATGAAGGAATCTGTCGTGTCGGAGGAGACAATTTTGCTTTCTTTATAAGACGCGATAATCTGGAGCTTATGCTGGACAGACTCAAATCTGTCAGAGTTGACGGACTTATCGGACTTAGAAATAACAGTCACAGATTTTCTTTCAGAATAGGCGTCTCTGATACAGAGGTAAAGGAATTTGGCGCCAGACTTGAAGAGGCAAGTACTGCATGTATAATGGGAAGGTCTGTATTAAAGAAAGACGTAGTTATATATAATTTGGAATTGTCTGAGATCATCAATTATAATAACTCTGTGGTGGCTGCTTTTGCAGATGCACTTACAGGAAACGAGTTTGTTCCGTATTTCCAGCCAAAGGTGAATATGTGTACCGGCGAGATACTGGGATTGGAAGCGCTGTGCAGGTGGGTAAGAAATGGTGAGGTGGTCGAGCCTATGGATTTCATACCTCAGCTTGACAGAAAAGGCATGATAACCGAGCTTGATATGGCTATGCTGGAATCAGCCTGCAAAAGCATTTCAAAATGGAAAAAAATGGGACTGAAGGTTCCTGTTGTTTCGGTGAATTTTTCTAAGAAGAATATATTTGTTCCTGATATTGAAAGGAAGATCATATCGATCATAGATAATAATGACGTTGGCTGTGATCTGATAGAGATAGAGATTACCGAAACAGTTCACGAATCAGAGATAAGCAGACTGATTGAGTTTGTAAGGATACTTAAGAACTATGGCATTAAGATCAGTATTGACGATTTCGGAACAGGGTATTCATCACTTTCGCTGATACATAATATAAATGCAGATGAAGTGAAGATAGACCAGAGCTTTGTTAAGAGACTTGCTTATGAAGACAAGGCGGTTATGCTGGTTGAGAGTATAATAAATATTGCAGAGAGGCTTAATATGCAGGTGATCGCTGAGGGTGTTGAAAATGCTGAAGAAGGCAGGATCCTTCTTAAGCTTGGCTGCAAAATTGTTCAGGGCTTCTACTATGAAAAGCCTGTTTCATGCGAAAAAACAGCTGATATACTCGGATCACACAGCTATAGAACCATAAAGATATAGACATTAGAGCTAAAGCGATAAGATACCGTAGGAACTCCGGTTCCACAGGATTATGAGATGCGGTTTTTGTTTCTCATAAATATATCGGTATAAGAAGGGGTTATATTAAATGAGTTTTGCAGACAGATTAAGAGAACTTAGAACAAATAACAGATATTCTCAGGAACAGCTTGCAGAGAAGCTGATGGTAAGCAGACAGGCAATCTCAAAGTGGGAGACAGGAGAATCTCTTCCGGATATAGATAAAGCTATGATGATAAGTGATTTCTTTGGTGTTACCATGGATTATCTGCTTAAGGAAAGAGAAAATGTTTCTGAGATAAAGCCGGATGATAATATGGACAGAGCCATAATTAAGTTTATGGGCAGCGCCCGTCAGATGAATCAGATATCTGAGGAGCTGGTAGCCATAGCCATGGACGGCAAGATTGACGATGATGAGCTTATCAGACTTCAGGAGATCAATCTTACACTTGATTCAATAACAAGAATTATTAAGGATATCAAAGAAAAAATGGGTATGGAAAAGTAGTTTTTATTGATACGAGGTGCTGGTATGGGACTTTTCGGAAAAAATAAGGGTATCACGAAGGATAAGGAAATAAACGATATCATAAATGAGATTAAAGTTGACCTCAGCAACAATTATAAGGATAATGCAGTGATCGGCCTCAGAAAGCTGAAGGAAACCGTGGAGATTAAGCATTCCGGAGGTAAACTGAAGGAAGCTGATTATGAAAGCTGTAAGCGTTATATAAGTGAAGTGGAAAGGGATCTTGCTTCATTTAAGAGAACATATTGATACTGGTATACCGGTTCCTGAATAACTACAGCAAATTATTTGTCTGTTTTCCGTAATAGCACAGTACCCAAAACCCCGGAACAGAGAGGTGGTTTACAGGAGCTCCAGAAGTTTTTTTGCAGCGATTGAGGTTGGATTTGAATTATCGGTAATTACACAGATTTTTCTTTTGGGAATATCTTTGTCCAGTTTGAGACGGAAGATGTTCCCGTTTTTTATATATTCTTCTGCAAAGTCGGCAACTACAGAACCAATGCCGAGATTACGCATGACGAACTGTACTATCATATTGCTGGTGGAAAGCTCAAATTCAGGAGCAAGGGTAACGCCCTCGGAGTACAGAAAACCATCAACATATTTTCTTGTACTGGTGTCAGGCTCAAGACAGATAAGGGGCAGGGTTTCCAGATCGTGCAGGGATAAGGTTTTGTCCCGCAAATGGCTGAAACGGTTGCCGGCTATGAATATGTCCTCAATATCCCTTACCTGACGGACCTTGAGCTTGGGAGGAAAGGATGTTGAGAGGTATGTGCCGATATTCTGGAAGTCGGCAAATTCATCAGAAGCGGATACTATACCAAGATCGATACGGCCGGAAGCCAGGTGTTCAAGAGTTCTGGGAGTAGGAGCGTTGGTTACATTTACTTTTACCTTTGGATAGAGCTGATGAAATTTCTCCAGGTAAGGGAGAAGATAATACTGGAGCGTCATATCGCTGGCACCGATCCTTATCTCTCCGGAATCAAGAGACAGCAGCTCCTTAAGCTTCTGCTCACCCTTTTCAAAGGCTTCATAGCCGGAAGAAACATAATTAAACAGGGTTTCGCCCTCATGTGTAAGGACGGCGCCTCTGGTGGTCCGCCTGAAAAGCTGAAGTCCGAGAGAGCTTTCCAAAAGCTTGATCCCCTGGCTGACGGCAGGCTGTGTGATGCAGAGAACCTTGGAAGCCTCAGTAAAGCTGCCCAGACTGGCAACGTGATAAAATATTTTATAATACTCAAGATTTGTATTCATGGCTATGGCCTTTCCCTGTATAACCTGTCATTTATGGTTTCTTGGATTGATGATCATGTGTCGTAAATCAAATATGATAAAATCTATATTGCGATAATGCGATAAAAACGCACAGTGATAAAAAACATACTGCGACAAAAACGCACAAAGATAAAAAACATAATGCGATAAACGCACAGTAATATAAAATATCCACTGCTATATATAACGAATAGTGATATAAAATACACTCTGATATATATCGCACAGTGATATAGAACACATAGTGATATAGAACACATAGTGATATAGAACACATAGTGATATATGTTTTAATAATTATTGATAGTATAAGTAACTGTTATAATAAACATAATAAATATTAATTTTACTTATGTCAATGGCTAAGATATACTGTTAAAGGTCGGTGCGGTATTTTCCGCAG
Organism: Eubacterium ruminantium; assembly: GCA_900108205.1. Lineage (GTDB taxonomy): Bacteria > Bacillota > Clostridia > Lachnospirales > Lachnospiraceae > Eubacterium_Q > Eubacterium_Q ruminantium_A. The sequence goes on from FNUU01000010.1 coordinate 70,057, forward strand.
ACTATTCTTACATATGTTGAATTGTGAACTATTGACACAGTGTATTGGGCTTGAAAAACTATGATAAGAAGAGGGATTTCTTTATTAAGATAAAACGAAAGGTGGTTTTTTTTATGGTTACAGCAATAGTCGGAGCAAACTGGGGTGACGAAGGTAAGGGCAAGATTACAGATATGCTTGCCGAGGATTCAGACATTATCATCAGATTTCAGGGAGGAGCAAATGCAGGACATACCATAGTAAATGATTATGGTAAATTTGCACTTCATACTCTTCCTTCAGGTGTATTTTATGATCATACAGTCAGCATCATCGGAAATGGTGTTGCACTTGATATTCCAAAGCTTTTCAAGGAATATAATGATATAGTTGAAAAGGGTGTTCCTGCACCAAAGCTTCTTGTATCAGACAGAGCACAGATCGTTATGCCATATCATGTTCTTTTCGATACATATGAGGAAGCAAGACTTGCCGGAAAATCATTTGGTTCTACAAAGTCAGGAATTGCTCCATTTTATTCAGACAAGTATGCAAAGATCGGTTTCCAGGTAAGTGAGCTGTTTGACGATGAGGATTCTCTTAAGGATAAGATTGAAAGAGTAATCGCACAGAAGAATGTACTTCTTGAGCATCTTTATCATCAGCCTGTTCTTACAGTAGAAGATGTTTACGCAACACTTATGGAATATAAGAAAATGGTTGAGCCATATGTATGTGATGTTTCAGCTTTCCTTTATGAAGCTATTAAAGAGGGTAAGAATATTCTCCTTGAGGGACAGCTTGGTTCTATGAAGGACCCTGATCATGGTATTTATCCGATGGTTACATCATCATCAACTCTTGCAGCGTATGGTGCTATCGGAGCAGGAATTCCTCCATATGAGATCAAGAAGATAGTTGTTGTATGTAAGGCATACTCAAGTGCTGTAGGTGCAGGTGAATTTGTAAGTGAGATCTTCGGTGATGAGGCAGATGAGCTCAGACGCCGCGGAGGAGATGGCGGAGAGTATGGAGCAACGACAGGACGTCCAAGAAGAATGGGATGGTTTGACTGTGTTGCATCTAAGTATGGATGCAGAATCCAGGGCGCAACAGATGTGGCATTTACAGTATTGGATGTACTCGGATACCTTGATGAGATTCCTGTTTGTACAGGTTATGAGATCGATGGTGAGGTAACAACAGAGTTCCCTGCAACAGTTAAGCTTAAGAAGGCAAAGCCTGTATATACAGTTCTTCCTGGATGGAAGCAGGATATCAGAGGCATCAAGAATTACGAGGAGCTTCCTGAGAATTGCCGTAAGTATATAGAATTCATCGAGGAGCAGATAGGCTTCCCGATCACAATGATATCAAATGGTCCAAGCAGACATGATATCATTTACAGAAAGAAATAATCAGTTTAATAATAGTTTTTATAATTATTCGCATGATTATTCATGAAATTATTCACATAATTGTTTCTGTGATTATTCACGTTAAAATAACACCTGACGGTTACGGCTGTGATCGTCAGGTGTTATTTATATTACACATTAATAATTATTATATTATGAGAAGCAAAAAACGCATCTCATAATCCTGCGGAACTAAAGTTCCTCCGGTAACTTATCAAGAAAAACAAATACTCGTTTCACTCGTGCTTGTTTTTCTTCTGATAAGTATATTATGAGAAGCAAAAACCGCATCTCATAATCCTGCGGAACTAAAGTTCCTCCGGTAACTTATCAAGAAAAACAAATACTCGTTTCACTCGTGCTTGTTTTTCTTCTGATAAGTTATATTATATGTCATGAGAAGCAAAAAGACTCATTATTTAAAGCCTTCTCTTGCTGCATATGTTGTATGTAACAGCCCATGAGCTTTATGTGAATTAGGAGCACCAAGGAATTTTTCATAAAGCTCTTTGATCTGCGGATTGTTATGGGACTGACGTATGGTCTGTCTTTCATCCTCAGAATAAAGTGCAGCAGCACGCTTTTCCTTGTAGGTGTCGATAATATCATCTGCTTCATTTGGAAGGAAGCATGATCTGACATATGGCTGTCCGCCACCATTGATACATCCGCCCGGACATCCCATGATTTCTATGAAATGATACTTTGAATTACCGTTACGAATCTCATCCAGAAGTACCTTGGCGGACTTCATTCCTGAAGCAATGGCAACATTTATGGTGGTGCCGTTTATATCAAGGGAAGCCTCGCGTATGCCTGCATCATGACCACGTACCTCATTAAAGGCAATTGCGTCATGTTCTTTACCTGTGAGCTTATAATATACAGTACGAAGGGCAGCTTCCATAACACCGCCGGTAACACCAAAGATAACTGCGGCACCGCTGTAATCGCCCATGATATCAGGATCCCACTCTTCATCAGGAAGACGGTTATAAATGATACCGCTTCGCTTGATCATCTTGGCAAGCTCTCTTGTAGTGATAACTGCATCAACATCAAAAAGTCCGTTAACCTTCAGCTGGTCTCTCTGACGCTCATATTTCTTGGCGATACATGGCATTACAGATACAACGAAGATGTCCTTTGGATCAATGCCGTTCTGTTCTGCCCAGTATGATTTGATGATAGCTCCCTGCATCTCGTGAGGTGATTTGCAGGAAGAGAGATGAGGCAGAAGATCTGAATAATTCATCTCTGCGTAGTTGATCCAGCCCGGTGAACATGAAGTGATCATCGGAAGGATACCTCCTGTCTGAATACGACTGAGAAGCTCGTGACCTTCTTCTATAATGGTAAGGTCAGCACCAAAATTCACATCATAAACTTTTTCAAATCCAAGTCTTCTGAGAGCTGCGATCATCTTACCGGTAGTAGGGGTTCCTATAGGATAGCCAAATTCTTCACCGATAGCGGCACGTACTGCAGGAGCAACCTGCACTATCACATGCTTTCCGGATTTCATGGCTTTATCCACGAGAGGTATTTCAGTATGCTCCATCAGGGCACCGGTCGGGCAGACATTTACACACTGTCCGCATTGGATACAAGGTGAATCGGCAAAACTGCGGTTTTCCGCAGGTGAAACAACAGTATTAAAACCGCGGTTTTCAAATCCGAGTATACCCATACCGTGAGCATTCTGGCATCTTGCAACGCATCGGCCGCAGAGAATACATTTTGATGTATCTCTTACAAGACCCGGAGCAACTTCGTCCAGATAAGTCTTTGTATGGGTGCCTGCAAAGGCATCATCTCTTGCTCCTGTAAGCTTAGCTACATGAAGAAGCTCGCAGTATTCATTTTTCTCGCACTGCTGACAGTTCTTATTGTGGTTTGACAGCAGTAATTCAACGCTTTCACGTCGTGCGTCTACAGCGGCAGGAGAGGAGATTCGAATCTCCATTCCTTCAGAAACCGGGTAGACACAGCTTGCAACAAGGCCTCTTGCTCCGGTTGCTTCCACCAGACATACACGGCAGGAGCCCAGGTTGCATTCTCCGTGATTGAAGGTGCAGAGGGAAGGGATTTCATATCCACAGGCCTTTGCTGCTTCAAGTATTGTGAGGCCTTCCTCAACTTCGTAAGGAATGCCTTCGATCTTTATATTTATTTTAGCCATAGTTTTCCTCCTGTTTCATTCATTTTACGAAATACATCATTACTGCTTCGAGATAGCACGCATACGGCACGTACTTATGCAGGCACCGCACTTGATACATTTTGAAGTGTCAATGGTGTAGGATGGCAGCTTATGGCCTTCCGGTGTATAGTCAGTTTTATGAATTGCGCCAACAGGACATCCTCTGGAACAGAGACCGCAGCCGACGCATTTATCTTTATCGATCACATATTCCATAAGATTCTTACATACGTGGGACGGACATTTCTTATCCACGATATGTGCAATATATTCATCACGGAAATGCTTCAGGGTTGAAGTAACCGGATTCGCAGCTGTCTGGCCGAGCGCACACAGAGAGTTTGTTTTAACTGTCTTGGCAAGTTCCTCTAACTGCTCAAGGTCCTTCATTGTTCCTTTGCCTTCGGTGATCCTTGTAAGTATCTCTAACATACGTTTTGTTCCGATACGGCAAGGTGAACATTTACCGCAGGATTCATCACAAATGAATTCCATATAGAATTTGGCAACATCTACCATACAGTTGTCTTCATCCATAACAATGGCACCGCCGGAGCCCATCATGGAGCCCTTTGCTACCAGGTTATCGAAGTCGATAGGCTCATCAAGGAATTCCTCGGTAAGACATCCACCGGATGGTCCACCGGTCTGGATAGCCTTGAACTTCTTGCCGCCCGGGATTCCTCCGCCGATATCATATATAAGCTCGCGGAGAGTTGTTCCCATAGGTACCTCTACGAGTCCGACGTTATTTACCTTTCCACCAAGAGCGAAAACCTTGGTTCCCTTGGATTTTTCTGTACCAACCTTTGCAAATTCCTCCGCTCCCTCACGAAGGATAAATGGTATACATGCCAGAGTTTCAACGTTATTAATGATGGTAGGCTTTTCCCACAGACCTTTTACAGCCGGGAATGGAGGTCTTGGACGCGGCATACCACGTTTACCCTCAATAGAATTCAGCAAGGCTGTTTCCTCACCGCAGACAAAAGCACCTGCACCAAGGCGGAGGTGGCAGTTGAATGAAAAGCCTGTTCCGAGAATATTTTCACCAAGAAGACCTGTATTTCTGGCCTGTTTGATGGCATTTCTGAGTCTGTTTACAGCGATAGGATATTCAGCACGAACATAGAAATATCCTTCCTTTGCTCCGATGGCATAGCCTGCGATCATCATTCCTTCGATAACTGCAAGAGGATTACCTTCAAGGATGCTTCTGTCCATGAATGCACCCGGGTCACCTTCGTCACCATTGCAGACTACATATTTTTCTTCGCTTTCAACATTACGTGCAAACTGCCATTTTCTTCCTGATGGGAAACCGGCGCCTCCACGTCCTCTGATGCCGGAAGCAAGAACCTCGTCTATTACCTCCTGAGGAGTCATAGAGAGAGCTTTTTTCAGACCCTGGAATGCACCGGCACCAAGGGCTTCATTTATATCCTCCGGGTTGATCTCGCCGCAGCTGTGAAGAGCCACACGGCGCTGTTTTTTATAGAAATTAATATCGGCCTGCTTTGTAACTTTTTCACCGGTTGAAGTGTCTACATAGAGAAGACGATATACAACGGTGTGATTAACTATATCTGTATGAACTATCTCATCTACATCCTCAACCTTAACAAGGCGGTAGAGTGTATCTTCAGGATAGATCTTTACAAAAGGTCCCTGAGAACAGAAACCGAAGCATCCGACGATATTAACTGTTACTTTATCTGAAAGTCCTTCTGCTTCAAGAAGTTCTTCGAAACGTTTTTTTATGTCCATTGAATTGTTGGAAAGACATCCGGTACCTCCGCAGAGAACTATGTGACGCTTTCCGTCAGCACCGCTGAATTTGTCATCCATAGCCTTTGTGCAGGAAGCGATAGAGCTTTCAAGAGTTTTGATATCCTGGATCATACATTCACCCCTTTCTCTGCATCCTGATAAGAAGCAACGATGTCATGCACCTGGTTTACGCTTACTTTAGGGTAAACCTTGCCGTTGATGTTGACAGCCGGTGCTATTCCACAGGCTCCGATGCAGCGGAGTGCATCTATGGTAAAGAGACCGTCTTCAGTAGTCTGACCCGGTCCGATACCAAGCAGCTCGGAAAACTTATCAATAACCTGCTGAGCTCCCTTAACATAGCAGGCGGTTCCGAGACAACAACCTATAACGTATTTTCCTTTTGGTTTAAGTGAAAAGAAAGAGTAGAAAGTAACTACTCCATAGATTTCTGCAACAGAGATGCCGGTCTTTTCGGACACTACTTCCTGAACCTCAAGCGGTATATATCCATATTCGTTCTGGATATCGCTGAGGATCATCATAAGAGGCGTTTTTTCGTCCTGATAACGGTCACAGATTTCTCTGATCCTTGCCGCAGAAGCTGCATTAAGCTTCCCCATAAAAAGTTCCTCCTAAGAATAAAATTAGATACCTCTAGAATACCAAAAACGAGGCTTTTTAACAAGATGATTAAGCGTTGTTTTTTGCTTTTACAAATCCGTTTTTAGTGGTATAATTTCTGTATAACTATGCATTTTCCGGCCTGAAAATCTGAAGGATTTACAGAGGGCTGAAGAGGCGGAGATCTGCACTGTAATGCACTCTGATCGATGATGAAGTGACATTTCTGCGGGCCGGTGGAAAACAGCGGGAGGATATAAAATGAATCATGTAACATTTACACCGAAGGGTGTCTGCTCTATGCAGATTGATTTTGATATTGATGATGAGAAGAAGCTGCACAATGTCAGCTTCATCGGAGGCTGCAACGGTAATCTGAAGGCTATCGGAAAGCTGGTTGAAGGAAAGGATGCGGCAGAGATAGCAGATATACTCAGGGGCAATCAGTGCGGAATGAGGGAAACCTCCTGTGCAGATCAGTTTGCTCAGGCTATCGACGGTGCGGTGCTTTAATATGTTTTGCCTTAAGATGATATATTAAGATATATACCAGCAGTTTAGTTACATATCAGAAATATTCTGATATAGTCTTTTCATAAGGTTTCTTTAAGACAAAATAATCGTCAGCTAGAAAGATTTACTTCTTCTTGGGACAGATGTCGCGGGTTCGAATCCCGCCGGCTGATCTCAGCCGTAGCTCAGAGGTAGAGCACTGTATTAATCTTTCAATTCAGGCGGTTTTATTGTACACAGCTATTGTCGCTTACTTCGGTTGCCTATGGATTGTAGCGGCAAGATATTTAGTGTTATTGTAGCTAGCCGGATTTACTTCGGGGAAATAATTATATTTTTAATAATCCGGCAATATCACATTAAAAGGAGAAAAAAATGAAAAGAATTTATAAGGACTATTTATTTGACAAACATATTCTTGTTTCTGAGGGAAAAGTAACGGAAGATGACCATCAGTTTGAAACGCTTTTTACGCTTGCCAATCTTTTTAATATAAGGATAACGGCAGGAGAAAAGTATATCCGCAAAAACATGATCAAGCAGGCTGAGAGATGTCTTGGCCGGGATGTTCCGGAACCATTCTACAGAGGCTTTCCGGGCAGTGTAAGATCACTTACAGAGGAACAGCTGATTTTTGATCAGCTGGTTCATTATACGTGCACCTATGGCTTCGGCGACTTTTCTGAGGCAGGCCATTCTCTTTTTGAAAAAGAGTTTGAGAGAACTGCATTTAAGGAAAATGTCGAGATCAAGGATTTTATAATACTCACCGAGGCTGAGGCATTTGAAAGAATCTCCGGAATCGTAAATGATCTTCTTTCGGGTACAAGACCACTCAGCGACCTGCAATTTGATCTTGTGGAGAATTATATAGCGGATTATGAGCCGGAAATCCCGGGTATCGCATCCAAGAATACCTGCATAAAGCTTTTGATGGATACAAGAGATCTTAGATTTACGGACTTTTTGATGATGTCTGATGTTATAAAGCTTGTGGATGAGATGAATTTCAGGCTGTATTACAATACAAACATCAAGAGGCTCAATCTCAGAAATCAGGACAGAAAATTTATTACAAAGGTAATGAATAAGCTGTTTGACGAGAACAGGGTGGATCTTATAACCTGTTACGAAAAGAAGAAGATATGGAATGGTCTTCTGCATCATATACATTATTCACCGATTACTCCGGAGGCACTTAAATTTACTGATGCCATGAGGGGCAATACCAACGAATCGGTATTCTCTGAATTTGAAAAGCATATGTCAGAGAAAAATATCGAGGCTGCTGTGGATGCTCTGAAGAAGGGCAAGGGTTCTGCGGCAATACTCCGAAAGCTGGATTATATTGTCAGCAGATGCCGTACAGAGGAAGAGCTTTCGTATGTGCTTGATGCGATAGATACCGAAAATACTATCGTTTTGATGCAGCTTATTCTCCGCTATTCTTTACGTAAGGATAATACAAAAAACAGAATATTCAGATTTACCAAATATAATATGATGAAGGCTCACAGCGAAACCGATGAGGAAGCAAAAAGAAGACGTTCAGTTGTTCCACAGGAACAGGAGAAAGTGATCTCTGAGAAGCTTCTCGATAATCTGAAAAGAATCCTTAAGGGAAAACTTGGAAAGGTTTATATCGATCCTGATATGAAGCACTATGCTCTTCCTGTTCAGGAAAATACTTCCCAGGGCGGCTTCGGCGTACTGACCCGTGGTTCGAGACTTCCTATTCCTGAGGCAAAGAAGTTAAGAGCCTTTACCTATTGGGAGAAGGTAAATGATATCGATCTTTCGGCATTTGGAATCACTTCTACAGGTAAAAGATATGAGTTTTCATGGAGAACCATGTCAAGGAATCAGTCTGAAGCGATAACCTATTCCGGAGATGAAACCAGCGGCTATAACGGAGGTTCTGAGTATTTCGACATTGACCTGGATAAATTCAGGGAAAAAATGCCGGATGTCAGATATATCATATTCTGCAATAATGTTTATTCAGGACTGAATTTTGAAAATGTTATCTGCAGGGCAGGTTACATGCTCAGAGATAAAGAGGATTCAGGACAGATATATGAGCCAAAGACCATAAGCTCGGCTTATAATATCAATTGTCCAAGCACCTTTGCTTATCTTTTCGGCATAGATCTTGATACAGATGAATTTGTCTGGCTCAACATGGCTCAGAGCGGTTCTGCCACGGTAGCAGGAGAAACATCCATGGATTTCATTTTGGATTATTTCCATGTGACAGACATTCTGAATGTATATACTTTCTTCGAAATGCTTGCAGCGGAAGTAACTGATGATATTTCAGAGGCAGAGGTTGTGGTAACTGATAAGAATATAAGCGTAGAGGAAGGTAAGACGCTGATCAGAGAATATGATTTTGAGCAGATGATAAAGCTTATGAATAGATAAGTGTTTAAATCTAAATAATGTTTAACGAAATAATATGTCCCCTCTTTACCGGACAGCCGGTAAGGAGGGTGTTTTTTATTGCAACATCGTTAAACCATCTGATTTCACTTTTTTGTTGTTTAAATCGCGGGTATGTATTAAAATAGTATGAATAGAAAAAGTGAGAATTGGGGCGGGAAAAATGGTTGAGAAATTAACACAGAGAGTGATCAATTATATATATAATTACAAGCCTATCATCAATTACGGGGCTCTTTTCAGTGACGGTACAGAAAGATTCCGAAGTCCTGCCGAACCTAAATCAGGGGATTCGGTTACACTTCGCTTCAGAACCGCCAGAGATAATGTGGACTATGTATACCTTATTTACAATGGTTCACGTTTTATGATGAAGAAAACCTCAAAAGCTGACAGGCTTTTTGATTATTATGAATATACACTTCCGCCGCTTACGGAGAGAGGCTATTATCATTTTGAAGTGGGTTCCGGAAATGTTACCATTTTTTATAACAAACTGGGCATAGTTAAAGAAGCTGAAAGTCAGTATGATTTTGAACTTATACCGGATTTCTATGTTCCTTCCTGGGCGAAGGGAGCGGTATTCTACCAGATTTTTGTTGACCGTTTTAATAACGGCGACAAGTCAAATGATGTGCTGACAAATGAATATACATATATCGGAACCAAGTCAAAGCAGGTTAAAAACTGGGATAAGGTACCTGATGCTATAGATGTCGGTAATTTTTACGGCGGTGATCTGCAGGGAGTTATCGATAAACTGGACTACCTGCAGGATCTGGGAATCGATGCGATATATTTCAATCCTCTTTTTGTATCTCCGTCCAATCATAAATATGATATCCAGGATTATGATTACATCGATCCGCATTATGGAAAGATCGTGGTTGATAAAGGAAAGCTTCTGAGTGATGATCAGAATGACAACATGGAAGCTACCCGATATATTGAGAGAGTAACAAATCTTGCGAATCTTGAAGCTTCCAACGAGCTCTTTATAGAACTGGTTGAAAAGGCACATGCCAGAGGTATAAAAGTAATTCTGGATGGCGTATTCAATCACTGCGGTTCCTTTAATAAATGGATGGACAGAGAGAGAATATATGAGGGCCGCGAGGGTTACGAGAAGGGTGCATATGTAGATGAGAAAAGCCCTTACAATTCATTTTTTAAATTCCGTGAGAAGGATAAATGGCCATATAACGGAAACTATGACGGCTGGTGGGGACATGATACTCTTCCGAAGCTTAATTATGAGGAGTCGGAAAAACTCCATGATTACATTATGAAAATAGGTGCAAAATGGGTTTCACCGCCATATAACTGTGATGGCTGGAGACTGGACGTTGCAGCAGATCTGGGTTCTTCAGAAGAATATAACCACAGATTCTGGAGAGATTTCAGAAATGCTGTAAGAAATGCTAATCCGGAGGCTATTATACTTGCGGAGCATTATGGTAATCCTAAACCATGGCTGCAGGGTGATCAGTGGGATACCATTATGAACTACGGTGCATTTATGGAGCCAATAACCTGGTTCCTGACAGGCGTAGAAAAGCACAGCGATGAATTCAGAGGAGACTTCCTTGGAAATCCTGACATTTTCTGGGACAGCATGCGTTACTATATGTCTTGCTTTAATCAGAATTCGATAGAGGTTGCCATGAATGAATTATCGAATCATGATCATTCCAGATTCCTTACGAGAACCAACAGAAGAGTCGGAAGAATTCATACCATGGGAGCTGAGGCGGCTGACCAGAATATAAATAAAGACATTTTCAGACAGGCAGTTCTGTTCCAGATGACCTGGCCGGGAGCACCGACAATTTATTACGGTGATGAGGCAGGAGTCTGTGGCTGGACCGATCCTGATTCCAGAAGGACCTATCCGTGGGGACATGAGGATAAAGAGCTTATCCGGTTCCATAAGGATATGATAAAGCTTCATAAAAGCAGTGAGGCCCTTATGAAGGGATCTCTGATAAAGCTTCATGGAAGCAATAAATGCATTGCCTTCGGTCGTTTCACTGAGAATGAGGCAGCGGCAATAGTACTTAACTGCGATTATGAAGATAAGAAGATACAGCTTCATGTAAGACACTTGGGCGTTCCGAATAATATGATGATGAAGAGGGTTGTTCTGACCTACGAGGGCGGATATTATCTGGACGACCAGGCAAATATTGTACAGAATAATTACCTTACTGCAGTGATCCCTAAGATGTCTGCTGCAGTTTACATTTATAAGAATAACTGGGAGTAATATGGCAGAATTTATCTTACATTCTGAATTTGAACCTACCGGTGATCAGCCGGAGGCTATAGCAGGGCTTGTTGAAGGCTTTAAAGCCGGCAAGAAGGAACAGACGCTTATGGGAGTTACCGGTTCCGGAAAAACCTTTACCATGGCAAATGTCATCAAGGCTCTGGGCAAAAAAACACTTATAATATCCCACAACAAAACTCTTGCCGCACAGCTTTACGGTGAGATGAAAAGCTTTTTCCCTGAAAATGCAGTTGAATATTTTGTATCATATTATGATTATTATCAGCCGGAGGCATATGTGCCTTCGACTGATACTTATATTGCAAAGGATTCTTCCATAAATGATGAAATAGATAAGCTGCGTCACAGTGCCACCGCTTCACTTATAGAAAGAGAAGATGTTATAGTGGTAGCTTCGGTATCCTGCATTTATGGTATTGGTAATCCGGAGGATTATAAATCCATGATGCTTTCTCTCCGTCCGGGCATGGAGCTGGACAGAGATGATCTGATCGGGCAGCTGGTTGACAGACAGTATTCCAGAAATGATATGGATTTCAAACGAAGTACCTTCAGAGTAAAAGGAGATACGGTTGACATAATACCGTCAAATACAAATGAAGAGGCTATAAGGGTTGAATTCTTTGGCGATGAGATCGACAGAGTATCGGAATTTGATCCTTTGACAGGTGAGATCAAAAGAAATGTAAACTTCGCGTGTATCTTTCCGGCGTCTCATTATGTTATTGAACCCGGAAAGATGGAGAAGGCATTAAGTGAGATAGAGGATGAGCTTAAGGACAGAGTGGCATATTTTAAAGCAAATGATAAGCTTCTGGAGGCTCAGAGAATTAAAGAGAGAACGGATTTTGATATAGAGATGCTCCGAGAAACGGGCTTCTGCTCCGGAATAGAGAATTATACCAGGATACTCGCCGGAGGCAAAGAAGGAGAAGCGCCAAGCACGCTTATGGATTTCTTTGGGGATGATTATCTTCTTATAGTGGATGAGTCACACATATCCCTTCCTCAGGTGAGAGGCATGTTCGGAGGTAACAAATCCAGAAAACAGGTGCTTATTGATTTTGGTTTCAGACTTCCATCGGCAATGGATAACAGACCTCTTAATTTTGAAGAGTTTGAGGACAGGATCGATAAGGCACTGTTTGTATCGGCCACTCCGGGAGATTATGAGAAGGAGCATGAAGAAAACAGAGTTGAGCAGGTTATAAGACCTACCGGACTTCTTGATCCTATGATCGATGTACGTCCTGTAGAGGGACAGATAGATGATCTGTATTCGGAGATCAGGAAAGAAACTGCAGAAGGTCACAAGGTTCTGGTAACGACGCTTACCAAGAGAATGGCTGAGGAACTGACAGACTATCTCAAGGGACTTGATGTGAAAGTAAAATATCTTCATTCAGACATTGATACAATGGAAAGAATGGAGATAGTAAGAGATCTCAGAATGGGAGTGTTTGATGTCCTGGTCGGAATCAATCTCCTCAGAGAGGGACTCGATATTCCGGAGATCACTCTTGTGGCTATACTGGACGCTGATAAAGAAGGTTTCCTCAGGTCGGAGACTTCTCTTATCCAGACTATTGGAAGGGCGGCCAGAAATGTTGATGGACATGTTATCATGTATGCAGATGTGATGACGGATTCCATGAAGCATGCCATAGATGAGACCAACAGAAGACGTGATATACAGCAGAAATATAATGATCAGCATGGAATCACACCGACTACCATCAGAAAAGCTATAAGAGATCTTATTTCAACCGGTATCGGTGCGGATGAAGAATCCGGAAGAGACAGGGGACCGGATCCAAACACCATGAACCAGAAGGAACTTAAGAAGGAAATAGAAAAGCTTACAAAGAAGATGAACAGAGCTGCGGTTGAACTGGAATTTGAAAAGGCTGCAGAGCTCAGAGATCAGATAATTGAGCTGAAAAAAGCATTAAGGGACAGCTAGTATGTTGATTTCTAAATAACTGCGTCAAATAACAAAGTACCCAAAGCTTCGGAACAGATTGTCTATTATGATAGTCTGTACGGATTCATATAAGCTGCAAAATCAAGCAAAAAGCAACATGTTGTTGCATTTTGCTTGATTTTTGTTTTGGGACAGATATTTCTTGAAATAATGATTTTTTATATTTATACTTTAACTAACCGGTATAGTAGTTCTGAAATAATAACCTGAGTTATTTAAGAACAGATATGCAGGTACAGCGGAAATGCTCTGTCCGCGATTTTCCTGATTCAAATTGAGTATTTTTCTGTTCTCTTAACGTTTTTTTTGATGATGGGGTAAAAGTATTATGAACCCACGCATCATGATTATTTGATGATGAGATAAGGAGAATGCTTATGAAAAAGATGAGAAGATTTATTGCACTTTTGATGTCAGTTTTATTCCTTGTGATTGGAATGACACCAAATACGTTGTTTGCGGAAGATGAAAGATGCAGAAGAGTTATAAAATTTTCTGTAGAAAGTGCAGATATTGATAAAGATGATAACGAAACAGATAATGATAAGAGTGATAAAACCAATGATACTGAAATTATGCCCGCGTCCGGAGAAGAGAACGGAGAGGAGAGTTTTGATAAGGATAATGCTCCGTGGGATGAAAAACATACAGATGGCTGGGACTATGTAATGTCGCATAATATAGACGGATATTATTATTTCCAGTTTTTTAATGCGGACGGAACATTGTATGATTCCGGGTTTTTCAGTCAGGTCGGAGGACTGGATCTGAACTGCATATGTATTGATGCGGATCTTAATTCGGGACTGGATGGATATGAATTTGATATAGAGAAAACAGACTGGAATGATCCGGAGCTCTGCAAGGTTACATATTATGCGCTTCATAATTACGGATATGCAGATGCAAGAAGGGTGATATGTCATTATCTCAGGAGTAAGGGCAGGGAGAACAATACTCATATGCCTGATTTTTCTGATGCAGTGGAGGCGGCCCTGAACAGCAGTATTCCGGAGGATATAAGATTCAGTGTATCGTATCTGAGAAACTGTGCATATCCGGGTAACAGCGGCAGATATCAGGATTTTATGACATGGCGTGAGAGCAGGATCATTAAAAATGATTACTATGCAGCTGTCAGGAAGACAGATGGCAGAAATGCCGGCATGTCAGGAGTAAGCTTTGATGTTTTTATTGATGGAGAATTTATCGGAAAAATTGTTACAGGGGCTGACGGCATCGGAAGTATAAAGGTGGGAAGCTTTGAAAACGCTCCGACAGTCACTGTAAAAGAGAACTGGGTGGAAGGATATGGTGATGGACATGCAAGGTTCAGTCATAATACGGAAGTGAAAACAGCAGGAGTATATACAACACTTCAGGAAGCGTTGCAGCATGCATCCGAATTTACTTATGTAAACTACTCTTACGGCTACGGAACTCTTGTGAAAAGGTCGTCATCAACCACCTACACGGAAAGCTTCAAGGGTATTAAATATGCGCTTTTCAGAAATGATGGAACAAGGATTGCGGATGTGGAGATGGGAGACGACGGAAAAATATCCCGGGTTCTGAAAATATATGATACCTCAAAACATTTTGAAGAAGATGTAACCTATGGCGGTGTGAAATATAAATGTATCGGCGGATTAAGATATGATCCAAATAATAAAAATAATGAGAATAATAAGTATTACTGGCAGGAATATGAAACTAATGAATATTATGAACTGGATGCAGAAACCAAAGTATTCTTCGTAATGGACGATGAATATAGTACGAGACCGGGTCCGGATGCTTCAAAGTATCCTTTGATCTATGAGGTTCATCCGAGTATTTCCTACGCCACGGATAAGCCTTACATGGATTACTATATAGCGGTCAAAAAGGTTGATGAAAAAGGAAATACTATGGCCGGTGTAAGCTTTGATGTTACGATAAACGGTGTGAAGAAGGAAAAAGCGGTAACTACCGGTGGGGATGGTATTGCTGTGTATAAGGTCGGAAGCTATACGGCAGTACCAAGGGTTATTGTTACCGAAAACTGGGAGGACAAAAGGTTTATATATAATAAATCATCAAAGAGTGTAACAGCCTATAAGACGGCAGAAGCAGCGAGAAACCATGCGGCTTCCTTTACGTATACCAACTATGCTTACGGCTATGCAACACTTGTGAAGGAATCAGGAAGAACCGGGATGAAGCCGAGTATGGCCGGTATCGAGTATGAACTCAGAAAGTCAAATGGAACAAGGATAGCTGTGGTTACTCTGGGTGATGACGGAAAGATAAAAAAGGTTTCATTTGTGACTTCGTCGGATGCATTTTTTACGGAGAAGATTGACGGAAAAATCTGCATTGGCGGGCTGAATTTTAAACACGGCGATGGAACAAATGATAATAACTATTACTGGATAGAAACAAAAACAAATGAATATTATGAGATAAACAGCAGAAGGTATTATTTTACGATCAATGAAGAGAATACTGTATCTCCGGGCAGTGATATCACAAAATACCCTTTGGTAACAGTTATTAATCCGGCTGTTACAAAGGCGGTGGACAGACCGTTCCTTGATTATTATGTGGCTGTCATGAAAACAGACGAGACCGGAAGAAAGATGAATGGCGTGACCTTTGATATTACCGTTAACGGAAAAACCTATAAAAAGGCTCTTGTCAGCGGCATGGAGATAAAGAATGGCATAAAGACAGAAAAAAATGATGGTATAGCTGTATACTGCCTTGGAAGATATGTATCCGCACCTGAAGTGAGTATTACAGAAAACTGGTCAGATGAAGAGTATATCCATAATACCGAGACCAAAAAGGTGATCGCATATTCCGCTCTGGAAGCAGCCAGAAGTCATGCGGAAAAATATATTTATAAAAATGTGAGATATACCTATACATCACTGGAAAAAATCCCGGAAGATGATACTTTCCTTGCAGGTAATGATAATTACAGTCTGGATAATGTTATGTATGGCCTTTACAGGGAGGAAGATCAGAAGCTGATCGCGGTGGTAAAGCTTACACAGTATGAGAAAAACGGAAAGATACTGGCAGGGATCAGGTCGCTGGATGATATAACTGTCAAAGGTGGAAAGCCGTTTTACAAAAAAACTCATGGCGGATTTAATTCTGTCGGCGGACTGACTGCCGGAGAAAGCTATTACTGGCAGGAGCTGGAGGACAGTGCAGATCAGCCGGATGGAGAAAGCAGACTGACCGGTAAAAACTATCTTTATAATCCGGAAAAATACAGCTTTACGGCAGACAGTAGGGAGGCTGATGCACCGAAAGTCGTGACAGCAGTGGACAGAGCAAAAACCGGAAGCATTACTGTTGTTAAAAAGCTTGATCCTGATGATATTCCGGGAATGTCTCCGGCAGGAGCAAAGTACAGGATAAAAGGAATAGATGATTTTAATAAGGATTATGAAGACTATTTCGTTATAAAAGAAGACGGAAGCTCTGATGTGAAGAAGCTTATATTTGGAAGATATTTGATCGAAGAGGTTGATGGGCCGGAAAACGGACGATGGCTTCTGGATGAAAACAAATATATTGTAGAGCTTACAGGCGGCGCAGGAGATAAAGTTCTGGTCGGCGACAGTGATGTTGAAGATGAAAGTAATGAGATGCAGAAAGAATCCGGGGAAAAAGATGATGGTAAGAAAACAGGAGACGAAGCTGCTGAGGATCCGGAAAATATACAGGTTGAATTAAATGTTAAAGCTGAAAATGCCACGGTCATATCTACTGACAGGATTATAAAGGATAAATATTATATAGCTGTATCAAAGCAGAATGATGCCGGAGAAGCTATGGAAGGAGTCAGCTTTGAGGCAGAAATAAAAGAAACCGGTGAGAAGATACAGATGCTGACGGATAAGGACGGTATTGCGAGCTGTTATCTGGGCGAATTCATCTTTGCTCCGGAAGTAATGGTAAGGGAAACGTGGGAGGACAGGAATTATATAATAAATGAAACAGTGCTTATGGTAAAGGCTTATACAACTTCTGAGGAAGCAAGAGAAAAGGCAATTGACAATCTATGGATAAATGAGAGGCTTACTGCTGCTACGATTGTTAAATATTCTTCGGAAAGCAGTATTACGGACGATAATCCGAATTATGATCTCACAGGCATTATTTACGGGCTTTTTGATGATGAAGATAATCGCATTGCCGAGGTAAAGATAAAGGAAGAGGAGGGCAGAGGAATTATCGCATCTTTGTCAGATATAAAGATCCTTGTTCCGGACAGCGGCTATCATGCGGATTACAGAGATGGATACTATGTTGTTGCCGGGCTTAAAAGAGGCGCTACCTATTATTGGCAGGAGCAAATTGAAAGAAGTGTTGAAGCAGGCAGGAATGAAAAAGAAGGTCAGGATTCTTTATCCGGAATTGAACGCTGTATGGAGATAAATGATGATTACAGGGAATGCGGTAAGGGATATATTCTTTCTGAGGAAAAGATAAAGTTTACAACCACTGAAGAGAATACAGTCAGCCCTCTTATTGTTACAGCAAAGGATGAAGCGTTTATGGGCAGCATAACCGTACATAAGACACTTGTTTCGAAGGAGATTCAGGGAACGAGTCCAAAAGGCGCAGAGTATGAGGTTACGGGAAATGAAGCAAATAATAAGGATTTCAGGGAAGTACTTGTTATTAAAGAGGACGGTTATTCAGAAAGTCTGAATCTGCCTCTCGGAAGCTATAGGGTGAAAGAGATAAAAGGTCCTGATGAGGGGCAGTGGACATTGGATGAGAGAGAATTTCTTATTGATATAACTGTCTGCGATGGCAGAAAGAGTATATCGTCGGATATAAGGACAGCTGCGAGAGATGCACTTGTGGAATCTGTGGATAAGGATACTTTCTACGAAGTGAGAGCGGATATAGCCATAACAAAAAAGGAAAGATCTTCAGGAGAGAATCTTGCAGGGGTTAATTTCCGGATTATCAGTGAGGCTACAGGAGAGATGATAACAGTTGTTACGGATGATAAAGGCTACTGGAGCAGCGCTTCGGATTATGCCCTGCATTCACATGATACCAATTCGGGCAGGAAAGGCGCCGGAACATGGTTCTATGGTACGGATAAGGTCAGAGAGATCGATGATGCGGCGGGAGCATTTCCGGAGGGTATTTACAGAATTGAAGAGGTAGTGCCGAAGGAAATGTTTAAAGGCGATGTGAAAAGTATAACCATGAAGATCGGACCGGAAAATGACGGTCAGCTGATAGCGGTACCTGTTTTCAATGACTGCATGATCTCTGTTAAGACCAGGGCACATGATGCGCTGACTTTATCGGAATTATCTGAACCATCTGAAAAAGGAACACTTGTGGATGAGGTGAGTCTTAAGGGCACCGTTCAGGGGGAAATATACACATTACTGACGAGGCTGATAAGTAAGGAAGATGGCAAGGTACTGGCTGAAAAGGCGATAAGTTTTACAGCAAAGGGGAGAGAAGAACAAGAGGTTATTGAAATAGAAACAAATACCGTGAATCTGGCGGGTAAAGAGGTAGTATTTTTTGAATATCTTTTCAAGGGTAATCTGGTAAAAGATAATGCTGCGGATGGATATGGGGATATTTTGGAAAAATATGCCGGAATGATAATCGGAAAGCACGAGGATATAAACGATGCAGGACAGACTATAAAATTCCCGAAGGTTAATACCAGCGTCTCATCAGAAGACGGAAGCCGTGAAGTGCAGCCGATAAAAAATGTTACTGTCTATGATGAAGTAATGTTCAGTAATCTTACGGCAGAAAGGGAGTATAAGGTCAGAGGTATCCTTATGGATAAATATACCGGAAAGCCTGTCGAAATCGATGGCAGGCAGATTGTATCCGAGCAGAACTTCACCGCTGATGAGAGCAGCGGAAGCATCAGAATGGTATTTACATTTGATGCAACGGATATAGAAGGACATGATGTTGTAGTATTTGAAAAAATATATGACACAGAAGGAAGACTTCTGGCGCGTCATGAGGATATTGATTATCTGCCTCAGACCTTTAGGGTTACGGAGCAACCGCATACAGGCGACGGCTTTTCGCTGATGATTCCTGTTATTCTTATGCTGGTATCTGCAGCAGGGATACTGTATCTTATCAGGAGAAAAACAAGACGAATGAAGTGAGTTAGTCTTACCAGAAGAAATAAAGCAAAAGAACAGGTAGCCGATAAAGGCTGAATTGCCTGATACAAATCAGTAAAAAAAGATTTATAAGAATAATATATTCAAGGAACAGTTGTTTCCGTTTGATTCTATTCCAAGAATTATAGAATATTCCGAATTTAAAATGCTGGAAAAAGGGCTGAAACAAAGAGTTTTAAGATGCTGTCTTATCTGAAAAATGATTATGAAATGAATAAAACGATTACGTTAGTAACGGTTACAGGGAAATATAACTTTGTTGCACATTTTAATAATTGTTGCTATACTATAGCGTGGTATGTAATGATTATTCCGTAAGATAAGGAAAATGATATGATAAAACTTGTTGTAAGTGATATAGATGGAACTCTGGTGCCGGACGGAACTGACAGAATAGATCCGGAGATGTTTGATATAATCAAAAGACTGAAAAAACATGGCATAAGCTTTGCGGGAGCCAGCGGAAGACAGTATGTCAGCATGCGCAAGCTTTTTGCTCCGGTAAAGGATGATATTTATTATATTACCGACAATGGCAGCATCTTAAGAGACAGAAATAAGGTATATGCCATGAATGTAATAGAGAGAGAGGTCCTCTTTGAACTGATCCATGATGTTAAAAAACTGGATGGCTGTGACATAATGCTTTGCGGTCTTGATACGGCATATTGCGAGGAACACAGCGAAATGTTTCTCTGGATGAGAGATTCTTACAAATATAACATCAAGGTCCTGGGAGATTTTGAAACTCATCTTCAGGATGATATAGTAAAGCTTTCCATATATAAAAAGGATACGGTGGAACAGGAGGTTATGGAATGGTTCTATCCAAAATGGAAGGACCGCTTTGTTATAGCCTCTGCCGGAACCATGTGGATGGATATAGTTAATCCCGGCGCCGATAAGGGCAGTGCTCTTAAGATACTTATGAAGGAAAAGGGATTTAAAAAGGAAGAGGTCATGGCCTTCGGAGACAATATCAATGATCTGGGGCTTCTGGAAGCGGCAGGAGAAAGCTATGCCATCGGAAGTGCCAGAGAAGAAGTAAGAAATGCTGCAAAGCATATTGCACCACCTCTTTCAGAGTACGGAGAGACAAGGGCTTTGAAGGAGTTTCTGGAGAGACTTGAAGCATGAAAAAACTCTTGGCGGCATGATCTTCGGGAATTTACAGTATCGTTGATCATTTCGAGATGGTATTTAGGACGGTCGAATTCGATTAGATAAATAATAAACAAATAAATGATAATTCATTTTCAGGAGGAATATAAAATGAGTAAGATTGAAATGACGACACCACTTGTTGAGATGGATGGAGACGAGATGACCAGAATACTCTGGAAATATATAAAGGATGAACTCCTTCTTCCATTCATCGACCTTAAGACAGAATATTACGATCTGGGTCTGCCGTACAGAAATGAAACCGATGACAAGGTTACATTTGATTCTGCTTATGCAACACAGAAGTACGGCGTAGCTGTAAAGTGTGCAACTATCACACCGAATGCTGCAAGAGTAGAGGAATATAATCTTAAGGAAATGTGGAAGAGTCCAAACGGAACTATCAGAGCAATACTTGATGGTACCGTATTCCGTGCACCTATCATTGTTAAGGGTATTGAGCCTTGTGTTAAGAACTGGAAGGCACCTATCACTATAGCAAGACATGCATATGGAGATGTATATAAAGCTTCTGAGATGAAGATTCCGGGACCTGGAAAGGTTGAACTCGTATATACAGGAGCAGACGGTACAAAGGATTCTGTACTTGTACATGAGTTTGACTGTGCAGGTGTAGTACAGGGTATGCATAACCTTGAACCATCTATCAGCAGTTTTGCAAGAAGCTGCTTCAACTATGCTCTTGATACAAAGCAGAGCCTCTGGTTTGCAACAAAGGATACTATTTCCAAGAAATATGATCATACATTCAAGGATATCTTCCAGGAGATTTTTGATGCTGAATATAAGGAAAAATTCGAAGCAGCAGGCATCGAGTATTTCTACACACTTATCGATGATGCTGTAGCAAGAGTTATGAAGTCTAAGGGCGGATTCATCTGGGCATGCAAGAACTATGACGGAGATGTAATGAGCGATATGCTTTCTTCAGCATTCGGTTCACTTGCAATGATGACTTCTGTACTTGTATCACCAAGCGGAGTATACGAGTATGAGGCTGCTCATGGAACAGTTCAGAGACATTATTATAAGCATCTTGCAGGAGAGGAGACTTCTACAAACCCTGTTGCAACAATCTTTGCATGGACAGGAGCTCTTCGCAAGAGAGGCGAGCTGGATAAGATACCTGCACTTATGGAGTTTGCAGATAAGCTTGAGAAGGCTACTATCGATACTATAGAAGGCGGACAGATGACAAAGGATCTTGCACTTATCACAGAGCTTTCTGATGTAACAGTGCTTAATACAGAGAATTTCATCAAGGCTATCCGTACAACCTTAGAAAAAATGATGTAATAGAAAGAGTAATATCTGCTTCGGATTATGGAATCGGAGTACAAACTGCCTCATTTAAGCGTAAGGCCTGAATGAGGCAGTGAATCCGGTTTAAGGAAGCAGATAATTGTGTGAAATATGGAAATGCTGGACATATGGGCTATCCTCGGAATTGAGGAGACTGCTGATACTGACAAGTTAAAAAAGGCATACAGAATAAAGCTTTCAGAGAATAATCCGGAGGATAACCCTGAGGGCTTTAAAATTTTACGCCGCGCTTATGAAGAGGCTTTGAAAAAGGCCAGTGAGACACCGGCTCATTCTGATAATTCCACTGCTATGGGAGAAGATAAGAATGAGGCGGTTAATGTGGTTTTAAGTGAGCCGGAAAGCTTTGCAAAGAAGCTGGAAAGCCTGTATAAGGATTTTTATAAAAGAATTGATATTAACGCGTGGAAGGAACTCCTGAATACTGAGTATGCCGTAAGTCTCGATACATCAAGTGAAGCTCTTGATGTATTGATCAGATTTTTTATGTCGCATTTTTATATTCCGAGATATGTATACAGACTGGTTACCAGACAGTATTTTCTGAATCAGAGGAAGAAGGAACTGGAAGAGAAATATCCTACAGAAATCCTGGACTTTATTTCCGGAAATCCAATCTATCCGGAAATGCTGGATTACAGGCATTTCAGCGGGCCGGAGGATGCTGATTATGATGGATATATCAGAAGATTTGAAGATCTTGAAAATGCCATCAGAACAGAGAATAAGCCGGAACAGGAGAAGATCATAGAGGAGCTTTTGGCCTCTCCGATAAAAAATCCTTCCCTTCAGATAAGTATCTGTAAGAGCCTTATTCAAAGGGGAGAACTTCAAAGTGCGCTTTTAACCGTTCAGAAACTGGAGGAAGAGCATCCAGATGATATTTCGGTACTTCTTTGTAAAGGAGATGTGCTGCTTAATCATCATGAAAATGATGAGGCAATAGAATGTTATGAAACGGTTCTTAAGAAAGATCCCGACTCTATGGCGGCTAAGGTAAGAATCGGTGAAGCACAGCTTTATATGGGACAGCCGGAAAAGGCAAAAGAAACCTTTATGGAGCTTGCCAAAGACAGGCCTTATGATAATTATATCAGGGCATTGATACAGAAATGCAATGATATGATAATAGAGAACAACCTGAAAAAACTCGGTGGAGACATTTCGGAAAAAGAGGATCACAGAATCCGTCTTGATACCGCATGGTCGTATTATCAGTCGTATAATTCAGAGGATGCGGTGGATATTCTGGAAAACTTCGAGCCTTTTTCTGATGAAGTGATCGAATATAATAACGTAAAAGGAAGGGCCTATCTTATACTTCAGCAGGCTGCTCCTGCCAGAGAGTGTTTTCTGATATGGAAGACTGAACTGGAGAAACTGTCTCAGGATCCGCAGGCTTCGGAAAACGAAAAATCCACAGAGATAAAAAAAGCTTTAAAACGTATGCCATATGTAAATTATCTTATTGGCTCGACGTATTTTATACAAAAGGATTACAAACAGGCAGAGGAATATATTGATACTGCCCTCAGAACTGAACATGATGAGATCATTGTCAGTAAGGAAATGAAGTGCGAGATACTTTTCGAGGAGAGGCGCTACAGTGAGTGTCTTACAGCCTGCGAGAAGGTGCTGGAGGAAGAAGACAATTTTATTGCAAGGCTTTATCTGGCGAAGACTCTTTTTGAACTCGGAAGCTATCAGAGAGCCTTAAATGAAGCCGGCAGGGTAAAACACATTTATCCATATAATGTCTCGCCGTATAAGCTCGAGATGGACATTTTTATAAAGGTAAAGCAGTACAGAGATGCAGAGACAGTGATAAGCTCTTATAGTAAGCTTAATCCGGACAGCAGCCTTTGTAAAATGATGAAGGCTAAGATACTTTATCTTGAAGAAGAAAAATATGATGAAGCGGAGGCGCTTCTCAGAAAAATAAATATAGATGATAAAAATTCAGACATAGAAAAACCGGAGGAGTATTACACTCTTCTGGGCGACTGTCTGGAAGAAATAAATGATTATCAGGGAGCGGAAAATGCATTTAAGCAGGCTGTGTTACATGATCCTGATAACCGTTTTATACACCGCAGGCTGGGAATGATATACAGAAAAATGCTCCGTTTTCCGGAGGCTATTGCTGCATATTCAAAGCAGATTGAGATTGATGCCAGAGATACGGATTACCTTTTCAGAGCCATAACATATAAGGTGCTGGGAGATAATCAAAAGGCCGATCTTGATTATGCTGTGGTAATGCAGTTTACTGAGCCGGAGGGCTATGTATATACGCTTGCGGCAGAAAATAAACTGCAGATGTGCAAATATAAGGATGCGATCATGCTTTTTCTTAAGGGATATGAGCATTCTGAACAGGCTTTGGATAAGGACAGAGCGCGTCACGGGCTGGCCAGAGGATATATGCTTTGTGAAGAATACGACAAGGCGGAAGAAGTACTGAAACAGCTTTGTGAGGACGGCGTAGAAAAGCCGAAGGCTATATTTGCCTATGCGGAGCTTCTGAGGTTTTTGGGAAGACTCGATGAGGCAGAGAATCAGGTAAGCAAGCTGCTCTACAGTAAGTATAAGGTAGATGACAGGGTATATAATGAAATCTGCAGATATAAATGTTGTGCAGGAGATACTGCCGGTGCGGAAAAGATTTATAAAAAAGCCGGAAATGAAGGCGTGGACACAACCGAGATGGCATTTGATATAGGCCACCATATGCTGGACAATAAAGAATATGCCAAAGCAGAAAAATACCTTCTGCAGTGTTCGGAGGAGTATGATTATATTTCTTACAGTGAGCTGGCAGAGGCGGCTGCAGGGCAGTTCGGCGGAAAGACAAGATATAAAAGATATAAAGACCATTTTTTAAGACTGAATAAGGATAAGTCGACACCGGAAGTGCTTGTGGACAAGGCAAGGCTTTACAGGGTTGAAAAGGATTATGATACGGCTGAGAAGCTTCTGTATGAGGCGCTGCATCAGCCATGCTGTAATAAGTGTTCGGCAGCACGGTGTCATGAAGCATACAAAGAGTTATGTAAACTATATCTGATAACAAAGCAGAAGGATAAGCTGGGTGAGGCTTTAGCTTTGGCCAGGAGATACGGCGGATATGATGCGTGGCTCGAAATGATCGCTGTGCGTGAGGGTATTTAAAATATAATCATCTGAATAACAACAATCAATATATGCTCAGTGGATAATAATAACCGATATATACTCAGCTGAACAATAGCAGCCCAATAATAATGGTCGATACATAATCAGGTAAATAATAACCGATGTATAATCGATCGAATAATAACCGCTGATATATAATCAATAAAAACAACCGCCGATATATGCGGTTAGGTCATAAAATACATGAAAACCGGAGAAGTGAAATGATCGCTGGAATAGATTTGGGAACAACAAACAGTTTAATATCGGTTTTTGACGAGGATGGACCTAAGATTATACCCAACAGGCTGGGTAAGAAGCTGACACCTTCCGTGGTCAGTGTTGATAACGAGGGAAATCTTTATGTGGGTGAAACCGCCCGGGAACGTATGATAAGTTTTCCGGAGAATACGGCGGCTCTCTTCAAAAGAAATATGGGAAGCGAAGCTGTATATATACTTGGCGGCAGGAAATTCGATGCCACCATGCTCTCAAGTTTTATTCTGAAAAGCCTTAAAGAGGATGCTGAGGCATATCTTGGAGAAGAACTTAAGGAGGCGGTTATAAGCGTTCCGGCATATTTTAATGACAGTCAGAGGAAAGCTACAAAGCGGGCGGGAGAGATGGCAGGGTTTACTGTGGAACGTATTATAAGTGAACCAACAGCTGCTGCTATTGCCTACGGACTGGATAAAAGAGATGCTGATACCAGATTCCTTGTATTTGATCTGGGAGGCGGCACCTTTGATGTGTCTGTGCTTGAATTATATAAAAATATCATGGAAGTAAGGGCTGTGGCCGGAGACAATCATCTCGGCGGACAGGACTTCACAGAGATCATTTACAATATGTTCCTCAAAGAGAATAAGATTGATGAGGATGAACTGAGTGATAAAGAGAAGAAAATCCTTATGTACCGGGCTGAAGAATGTAAGAAGGAACTGTCTGAAGGGAAAGCAGGACATTTAAGCTTCAGGCTGGACAGGCCGGAAGATAAAACTGAGGATGAAGACAGGCCGGAAGATAAAGCTGACGACAGCGATATCAAAATGACATTAACGGTCGAAAGGTTTGAAGAGGCTTGTGAGGGGCTCCTTGGCAGGATAAGAAGACCGATAGAGAAGAGCCTTGCGGATGCGAAGCTTAAGATAAAGGACATTGATGAGATAATACTTGTGGGAGGAGCTACAAGACTTCCTCTGATAAGGCGTTTTGTGGGAAAACTGTTCGGAAGATTTCCAAATGTCAGCATCAATCCGGATGAGGTGGTCGCAGCGGGAGCTGCCATGCAGGCTGCCATGAAGGAGAGAAATGAAGCGGTCAGGGAAATGATACTCACGGATGTATGTCCGTTTACGCTTGGAACTGAAATCTGTATCGTTAAAAATGGTGGTGTCAGAGAAAACGGACATTATCTTCCGATAATTGAGAGAAATACAGTTATACCGGTCAGCAGAACTCACAGAGTATATACAGCAAATGATAATCAGAGTGTTATCAAGGTGCTGGTGCTTCAAGGAGAAAGTTCTCTGTCTTCAAATAATCTTAAACTGGGAGAACTGTCTATACCGGTTCCGCCGGGACCGGAAGCGTCCGAGGCGGCAGATATAACCTTTACCTATGATATTAATTCCATACTTGAAGTAATGGTAAAGGTGGTTTCTACCGGAACTGTAAAAAAGATGATAATAAAAAATGAAACCAGCAATCTCACGGATGAAGAAGCAGAGGAGAGAATGGCTCTCCTGGCTGATCTGAAGATCCCTCCACGGGAGCAGGAGGAGAATATTCTCATGCTTTCCAGAGGAGAAAGGCTTTATGAGGAAGCTACCGGAACGGTCCGGGAGAGGATTGACAGAGAGTTAAGAAAATTTGAAGCAGCTATGGACAGGCAGGATAAGAGAGAGATAGAAGCAGCGAGAAATGAACTTGGAGAGTTTTTGAATAAGCTGGATATATAAATGATAAAAAATGAGTGGACATTATACTCATACGAAAAGCATATCGGATGTCGGGGAGGACTGTTATGGAATATGCGGTTGTGCATTTGAAAAAAGGTGAAGGACGTACCATAAAGAGTGGTGGCGCGTGGATATTTGATAATGAGATAGATGATATTTCCGGCGATTTTCAGGACGGAGATATAGTAAAGGTGCAGGATTTTGATGGCTTCCCTATGGGAAGCGGATTTATCAACAGAGCTTCGAAGATAACGGTCAGAATGATGACGAGAGATCCTCTTCAGGTGATCGATGATGCATTTATAGAAAAGAGAGTAAGAAATGCCTGGAATTACCGTAAGGATACAGTTGACATAAGTTCATGCAGAGTTATTTTTGGTGAAGCAGATTTCCTTCCGGGAATAGTAGTTGATAAGTATGAGGATGTTCTTGTAGTGGAGTCTTTAGCGCTCGGAATTGACAGGCTTAAGCCTCTTATTCTGGAGAAGCTTAAAATGGTTCTCAAAGAAGATGGCATTGATATAAGAGGCATCTATGAGAGAAGTGATGCCAAGGTCAGACAGAAGGAAGGACTGGAAAGATACAAGGGCTTTATCGGACCGGAATTTGATACCAATGTTCAGATAGTCGAAAATGGTGTAAAATACATGGTTGATGTCATGGATGGTCAGAAAACGGGATTTTTCCTTGATCAGAAATATAACCGTCTTGCAATGCAGAAGCTTTGCAAGGGTAAAAAGGTTCTGGACTGTTTCACACATACGGGTTCATTTGCATTAAATGCAGGAATCGCAGGAGCCTGTGATGTCCTAGGACTTGATGCATCGGAGCTTGCGGTAAAGCAGGCAAGATTAAATGCAGAGCTTAACGGTCTTTCGGATACGGTTAGATTTGAAGTTGCAGATGTGTTGGAAAAACTTCCGGAAATGGTGCAAAACGGCGAAAAATATGATGTGGTAATACTTGATCCGCCGGCATTTACCAAGTCAAGAGATACCATAAAGAAGGCGGCAAAGGGATACAGAGAGATAAATGTATGCGGCATGAAGCTGGTGAAGGACGGAGGGTATCTGGCAACCTGCTCGTGTTCACATTTCATGGATTATGAAACCTTTACAAAGGTTATTGCAGATTCTGCCAGAAGTGCCCATAGAAGACTCAGACAGATTGAATTCAGGACCCAGGCGCCGGATCATCCTATACTGTGGTCTGCAGATGAATCATATTATTTAAAATTCTATATCTTCCAGGTTCTGGAGGAAAGATAAGTATCTGACAAAAAAACAAGCTATGGGATGAGTCGTATCTCCTGTGGTTTGGAGGAAAGATAAATATATTATAGAAAAAGGTGAGGAAGAATATGTCATATTTAAGTTCAGGAGAAGCAGCAAGAGAAATACACAGATTGTCAAGACTCTGCGTTGAGAATAACAAGATCGCACCGGAGCTCTATGATGTTTACCAGGTTAAGAAGGGCCTCAGAGAGGCAAATGGAAAGGGTGTACTGACAGGACTTACAGAGATTTCAACTATCCACGGATCAAAGGAGGTTGATGGTAAGATCGTGCCTATCGAGGGCGAGCTGGCTTATCGAGGAATCGATATTAATAAGCTGGTTGAAGGCTTTTCGAAGGAAGAACGTTTCGGTTACGAGGAAACTGTTTATCTTCTTATATTTGGAAAGCTTCCGACAGAAGAAGAGCTGGATGAATTCACTCATCTTCTTTCCTATAACAGAGCTCTTCCGGATGAGTTTGTTCCGGATGTAATACTCAAATCACCGAATAAGGATATTATGAATGCCATGGCTAGAAGTATCCTTACGCTTAATTCTTATGACAAAAATTCTGATGATCTTTCGATACCTAATGTGCTTCGCCAGAGTCTCTGGCTTATTGCGACTCTTCCTATGATAGGTGCTTATTCATATCTTACCTACAGACATTATATGATCGGAAGAGGTCTTTATATCCATAATCCAAAGCCGGAATATTCTACGGCAGAAAATCTCCTCAGAATATTGAGACAGAATAAGACATTTACACCTCTTGAAGCTAAGATACTGGATATTGCGCTTGTGCTTCATGCCGAGCACGGTGGCGGAAACAATTCAACATTTACAACTCACGTTGTAACATCTTCAGGTACCGATACCTACTCTTCGGTCGCAGCTTCACTTTGCTCACTTAAGGGACCAAAGCATGGCGGAGCGAATATCAAGGTTAAAATGATGTTCGATGAGATCAAGAAAAATGTCAAAGACTGGGAAAATGAAGATGAGATCGCTGAATACCTTCTGAAGATACTCAGAAAAGAGGCATTTGATAAGAGCGGTCTGATCTACGGAATAGGTCATGCTGTATATACCAAGTCCGACCCAAGAGCAGAGATACTTAAGAAATATACGGTTCAGCTCGCGGAAGAAAAGGACAGAATGGATGAACTGAAGCTTTATGAAAATGTTGCAAAGCTTGCGCCTGTTCTGATGCAGGAAGAGCGTAAGATGTATAAGCCGGTATGCGCTAATATAGATTTCTACAGCGGCTTTGTATATAACATGCTTGGAATCCCGGATGAATTTATCACTCCTCTTTTTGCTATCGCAAGAGTTGCCGGCTGGAGTGCTCATAGAATAGAAGAACTTATCTGCACCAATAAGATCATCAGACCGGCATATATGTCGGTTGCAAGTGATGCAGAGTATATATCTCTGGGTGACAGATGATCGTGACTATTAATTTGGATAATACGATACATGAGTTTGACGCGGAATATATATTTTATACGACAGATGATCGTGATTGTTAATTTGGATAATGCATTACGTGAGATTAATACAGAACCTATATATCTTTATACGATAGATGATCGTGATAATTTGTTTGGGTAATGCGTTACATGAGATTGATATAGAATCTATATATCATTTAATAACAGATGATCTGATCATATGATCGAGATAGAAGATATATCTTATTTGAAAAGAAAAAAATATTTATAATTATCACCATAAAAAAAATAAACTGATGCGTATGTATAGATAAGGAGGTGGCCGGGTGTCGGAAGAAAAATTTGATAGTCTTATGAAACAGCTGGCTGCCGGAGACAGACAAGCGCTTAAGGAGATATACCAGGAATACATGAAACTGATATATTCCGTCTGCCTCAGTATGCTGCACCAGAAGGAAGCTGCCGAAGATGTTTCTTCGGAATTCTTTATCAAGCTTATGAAGTCGGCTGGTACATTTGACGGAAGGGGACACCATAAGACGTGGCTGGTTACCATCGCTAAAAGACTTTGTATAGATTATCTCAGGAAGAATTCACAGGAAACTGTATCACTGGATGCTCCGATAGCAGGAACCGGTACTGCCGGAGGAACTCATTCAACAGATTCTACTCAGGGAGAGTCCGGAAACAGTTTACTGGACAGCGTTCCCGATAAGGCAAATGTTGAAGAGACTGCGGTAAACAAATTTAGTCTTGAAGCTGCGATGAAACTGCTTACTGATAAAGAAAAAGAAATTGTTAACATGAAAATTGCCGGCGGAATGAAATTCAAGGAGATTGCAGAATATCTTGGATTACCGCAGGGCACAGTATCATGGCACTATAATGAAGCAATTAAAAAGATGAGGCGGTACTTATTATGATGAAAGATGAAGAGCTTGAAAAACTGAATATTACTCCAGAAGAAATAGCTGAAGTGGAAGCTCTTTATGAGGCTGCTCTTAAGAATGAAGTGCCGGATATCTGGGACAGGATCGAAGAGGGCCTGGACAAAATCGAGGCTGACACTGAGGCGGAAAACAGTTCTAACGTGATCAGTCTTGCGGACAGAAAACGAAGGAAAAAAACTATTTTCACAATTTCCATGGCAGCAGCGGCTGTTCTTATCGTACTCGTTCCGATGCTCGTATTTGGCGGAACACTGAACGACAGAAAGAAATCTTCAAACGACACTATTACTGCGACGGAAAGTGCCGGAAGCAATAATGGAAGTAAGAGCAAGGGTCGGACAGAAGGTGCCAGAGATGCAGAAAATGATCATCTTAATTATAACGGCGTGGCGAATGAAAAGGATGCAGGAGATGAACGTGCAGACAGCGCTGATATTAACAGCCTTAGCGGTATTGCTGATGATGATCAAAAGACAGAGGCAGGCGCTCAGATGTCTGAAGAGGCGCCGGTATCAGGTAAATCAGAGCTTGCGGTAGAGCCGGGCACTGTTCTGGATGGAGAGTCATTTAAGGGCGGCTTCTATAAGGAGAATGGAAAATATTTCTTCGAGACTGACAATAAGGAAGTTTATGAAATAGTTAATCCGGAAATTTTTTCTGATGCAGATATTAAGAAAATGAGTGGAAAAGAACGTTTAAGAGCGGTCGTTTCCGCGAGAATCACGACAGAAGATAAATTATTTATCGTAAGTTATCTTTATACAAACTGATCATTCAGAGGTTTTTCTTGACAGGTTACAGGAAAAACTTCGGTTCCTCAGGAGTATGGATACGTTTTTACTCCTCGATATAAGAGATGGATGATTTCGGGATATATAGGGATAAATTTTTAAAATAATCAGGAAGGTGATAAGTATGGTAAAATTCAGATATAAAAAGAGATTACTTGCATTAACGATGGCAGGAATGCTCCTGCTTTCAGGATGCGGAAAAAATGATAAAAAGGATGCAGAGACAACTTCTGAAAGAGTAAAGTCGGAAATATCTGTTACAGAAGAGCAGAAAGAAGAAACGCAGGAGAAATCAGAAGAAAAAGCTGAAAACGAAAAGGCGGCAGCGGAGTATCTTTCAGCGCCTGCCGGCAAAACAAACATAATGGGAGAGGATTTAATAAAGGGAGAAGTTACTGATCCGACTGAAGAGGAAAGACAGGAGTTTATAGATGCTACCGCTGATTTTTCCTTCAATGTTATGAAGGCTCTTTTGAAAGACAGCAACGGCGATAATGTCATGATCTCACCGGATTCCATTATTTCCGCTCTGGCTATGACAGAGAACGGAGCTGACGGAAAGACTCTGGAAGAGATGATGAAGCTGCTTGGCGGAAACCTTTCACTTACCGCTTATAATGAGGCTCTTTCAAGTTATAACACAATGCTTGAAGGCGATGAAGGAGTTAAATTCCACAATGCAAATTCCATCTGGGTAAGAAATGATGAAAGACTGAAGGTTAATAAAGACTTTGTCCAGACAAATAAAGATTACTATGACGCTTCGCTTTATGTGGCTGATTTCGATAATAAGACCATAGATGATATCAATGCATGGGTTGATGAAAATACAAATAAGATGATCAATAAGGTTGTAGATCGGATTCCTGATGATGCTATGCTTTATCTGATAAATGCAGTAGCATTTGAGGGGGCATGGGCAGAGCAGTATGACGACAGTCAGATCAAGGAAGGTGAAAAGTTTACAAATCTTAAGGGTGAGAAAGAGGAGGCAGTTTTCCTGACAAGTCTTGAGCATGGCTACTTTGAGCTGAATGGAGGACTGGGCTTTGTTAAACCGTACAGAAGCGGTATTTACGAATTCGTTGCAATTCTTCCACCTGAGGGCATGAGTGCTGATGAGTACCTTACGAATATAGAAGGTAAGGATTTTGTAAAGGCTTATAATGACAGGGATTACAGGGCTGATGTACATGCAAAGCTTCCTGAATTCAGTTATGATTATGACACAAGCCTTAAGAATGCACTTATCGAATCGGGAATGGCTACCGCTTTTTCGGACGCTGCGGATTTTGGAAAAATGGCAGACAAGGATCTTATGCCGCTCAAGATAGGCGATGTGATCCATAAGACTCATATAGAGCTTGACAGAAACGGTACTAAGGCAGCGGCAGTTACATCTGTGGAGATGCAAGTAAGTGGTATAATACCTGAAGAAAAAACAATAGTAGACATTACTCTGGACAGATCCTTTGCATATGCGATAGTTGATACTGAAACAGGCCTTCCTGTTTTCCTTGGAACTGTTAATACAGTTGCAAAATAAACTATTAAAGAAATTGATGACTGAGCCGGATGATTTAATAATATAACTTATCAGAAGAAAAACAAGCACGAGTGAAACGAGTATTTGTTTTTCTTGATAAGTTACCGGAGGGACGTCAGTCCCGTAGGATTATGAGATGCGGTTTTTGCATCTCATAATATAACTTATCCGAAGAAAAACAAGCACGAACGAAGTGAGTATTTGTTTTTCTTGATAAGATACCGTAGGGACTTTAGTCCCGCAGGATTATGAGAAGCGGTTTTTGCTTCTCATAATATAAAGATTATATATCATGTCCGCCGGTCACCTATGTGATCGGCGGATTTAGATATGATATACGAGTATATCGGTTTCTGAATAACTATATCCAATAACCGGAAGTTTTCAAGAATGGTACAGCATAAGAGTTATTTGTTGAGGGAGAATAAAAACATGTTGAAAATACATAAAGGTTTTAAAAGAAGGATGGCCGTGTCTCTCCTGGCAGGCATGATGCTTTTCTCGGCCTGCGGAAAGACCGGGACAAAGGAAGGAAATGCCAGAGAGGTAAATAAGATAACCACAGAAGCTGATAACGGCAATAATGGAAAAAACGGTAATAATGGAAGCAGCCTGAATCTGAATACGGAAGTCACAAAGAAAGATGGCGGAATATCTGCAGAGAAGGGAAAAACTACAAATCTTTCGGCTTCTCTTGATAAGGGGACGGTTACGGATCCGACTAAAGAGCAGGAGGATGCATTTGTCAGGGGAACAGCTTCATTTTCCTTTGATATGATGAAATCTCTTGTTGCTCAGGATAAGGGCCAAAATGTTATGATCTCTCCGGATTCCATAATCACAGCACTGGCTATGACGGAAAACGGTGCAAAGGATGATACGCTTAAGTGTATGCAGCAGGTTATGTGCAAGGAATTATCACTGGATGAGTACAATCTTGCATTATCCGGATTTAACAAAAAGCTCACCGGAGCACAGGAAGTATCATTTAATGCTGCTAATTCAATATGGCTGAAAAATGACGGACAGATTAATATCTCACAGGATTTTCTTCAGACAAATGTGGACTATCACGATGCCGAGTTCTATATGGCAGATTTCGATGAAAAAACGGTAGAAGATATCAATGGCTGGATAAATGATAAGACTAAAGGCATGATTCCGCAGATGCTGGATAAAATTAACGATGAGACTCTTATGTATCTGATAAATGCTATTGCGTTTGAGGGCGAGTGGAGAGAAGAGTATACTGATGATCAGATAAGCACGGATCGTCAGTTTACAAATGCCAAGGGTGAGACCGAGACAGTTACCATGCTGCACAGTACTGAGCAGGGATATATTTCACTTAAGGACGGATTGGGCTTTGTTAAGTATTATAAGGGAAATGAATTCGCATATGTTGCAATCCTTCCGCCTGAAGGAATGGGCGCTGATGAATATATCAGCAGCATTTCCGGCGAAGAATTTATCGATGCATATAATAACAGAAATACCTATACAGATGCACATGTCACAATGCCGGAATATACCAGTGATTATAATGTGAGTCTCAAGGATACACTCATGAATATGGGCATGGAGCTTGCTTTTTCGGATGTTGCGGATTTCAGTAAAATGACGGCTAACGGAGAGAGCGTTCTCAAGATTGGCGATGTACTTCATAAGACACATATTGAGGTTGACAGAAAGGGTACAAAGGCAGCGGCAGCTACTATTGTTGCCATGGATACTGAAGCGGCAGTTGCACCTGAGGAGAGTGTGATCATTACATTGGACAGACCGTTTGTCTATGCCATCGTTGAAACTGATACAGGACTTCCTGTATTCCTCGGAACAGTTAATTCTGTGAATGGACAGTAATATCTTATCTAAATAGAAAATGTTTTGGAGGCAGGGCGATTGTTCTGCCTCCTTTTGTGTAGATAATGAGCCAAGTGACTGCCGGAATATATGCACCTATTTGGCGAATATCCATCATTGAGTGACTATGTCACGAGATGTGGACCGACGGAGTCGGAATTTACACATAAATAAAGATGAGTGAGAGAGTCGATATTTATGCAGATAGAGTAAGAATTAGTGTGTCTGTTTGTGGATGTTTAGATAATGAATCCGGGTGTATGATTTCATGTGAAGTAATGAATTGATAAAAATAATCTATATAATAATCCATAAAATATAATTCAGCCTCCGTATATATAATATAAGCGCAAAACGGATAGTACTCGGAGATCCTGTGAATAAGAGAAAAACACACAGATTATCCGGTGAACGAAAGATAATATACGGAGGTATTCTTATGAAGATTAAAACAAATGATTTAAATAATAACACTGCATATAAAAAAGTAAGATTCAGAAAGAGCCTGGCTCTCTCACTGACCGCGGCTGTAATGATCAGCTCCCTCTACGGATGCGGTAATAAGAAAAGTGAAAGTGATTCGATTTTCGGAGGCAGCACTTCTATAGGTACGACGGAAGCCGGAAAAACGAATTACGGTAAAAGCAAAAGTAAAACCGATAATAAATATTATAACGATGCTCTGGAAGGAAATATGATATATTACGAAGAATGTTTAGATGAAGCGTGTCCTCCGGGAGGATATATTGTAGTGACGCCTCCAAACGGTGGTGACAGCAGAGAGTATAATGAGATAATTGAAAATGCCTTTATCAAGGTTTCGGAGCAGCCGGATTCTACATTTGCGGCGGATACGGATACAGCATCCTACTCAAATATGAGAGGCTATATCGCAAAGTATATAGCTGAGGATGATCCGTATTATAAGGAAAATGGTGGCATTGTCGGATATGTTCCGGCTGATGCGATCCGTATAGAAGAGCTTATTAATTATTTTAATTATGATTATGCCGAGCCGGCAGAGGGAGAACCGTTTTCATATTATTCGGAGATAGTCGATTGTCCGTGGAATGATGGTCACAAGCTGCTTATGCTGGGACTTAAGACAGAGGACATTGATACAGAAAATCTGAAGGATAATAATTTCGTATTTCTGATCGATTCTTCGGGCTCAATGGATGATGCGAATAAACTTCCACTTGTTAAGACTGCATTTGCGAGACTGGTAGATGAACTTGGGGACAATGATACAATTTCCATAGTGACCTATGCCGGTTCCTCTGAAGTTGTTTTAGATGGAGTTAAGGGCAGTGAGAAGCAGGAAATCCTGGATGCGCTAGATAATATCATGGCATATGGTTCGACGGATGGTTCCGATGGGATTGTTACAGCATACGAGCTGGCTGAATCACATTTTTTAAAGAATGGAAATAACCGTGTTATCCTTGCGACGGACGGAGATCTTAATGTCGGAATCACTGATGAAGATGAACTTGTTGAACTGATAGACAGAAAGAAAAAGTCAGGAGTATATCTCTCGGTTATGGGCTTTGGATTTGATAATCTGAAGGATAACAAGCTTGAAGCTCTGGCTGATAACGGAAATGGACAGTATTCATTTATTGATAATGCATTTGAAGCGAAGAAGGCGCTGGTGTCTGAAATGGGAGGAAATCTTGTGACAGTTGCCAAGGATGTTAAGCTCAATGTAAACTTTAACGGAGATATGGTTGATTCCTACAGACTCATCGGATATGAAAATCGTCTCATGAGCAGAGAGGATTTTGATGATGATACAAAGGATGGCGGAGAGATAGGAGCAGGCCACAGGCTTACAGTGCTTTACGAATTGGATCTTACCGATACAGCAAAAAAAGGTTCCTTTACAGCTTCAGAGGGAGATGCCGAAAATGCATTTCTCACTCTTTCGGTAAGATATAAGGAGCCGGACAAAGATGTTTCAAAGCTTTACGAATATAAGGTTGGCAGTGAAAGTATGAATATGCTTCCTTCAGAAAATATCCGCTGGGCAGAAGCGGTAGCAGCCTTCGGAATGATCCTGCGTGACAGCGAATTCAAGGGAACAGCAGATTTTGAAATGGTGAGAGATCTTGCTTCGAAGGTAAAAAGCGCAGAAGATGATGAGATAAAACAGGAATTCATCAAAATGGTGGACGCTGTCATTTTACAGGAAAAATAATGGTATAAATGGAATATATAGCGAAAATATAACGAATACATGACAAAAATGGTTGGTAATGAATAATACCCGCGGCTTCAAAATATCCTTTACGACAATACACTAGTTTGATATAATGTAGTGTATCGGAACAGCTGCAACAATAATAATAGACAGTCAACGGACTGCTTGCAGGCCGGTGGCTGTCTATTATTATTGTTATAGATTGCGAAGCAATCTATCGCTGGACAGGAGTCCGGAGGACGGGTTCAGCGATTGCAGCGTGTAATAGCAGAGGTGCAGAAAAGCTGACAAGAGTCAACGGACTGCTTGCAGGCCGGTGGCTGTCTATTATTATTGTTATAGATTGCGAAGCAATCTATCGCTGGACAGGAGTCCGAAGGACGGGTTCAGCGATTGCATATTTTATTTTGTTTGGGGAAAAATGTACGAGGAGGAGACTATATGAGTGATAACGGACTTATGATGCAGTATTTTGAGGGGGCGCTTCCGGATGATGGAAATCTATGGAAGAATCTTGCGCTGGATGCAGCAAAGCTTAAGACGGCCGGAGTTACTGCTGTATGGCTTCCGCCCGCATATAAGGGTGCGGAAGGTTCTGCGGATACAGGTTATAACGTATATGACCTTTATGATCTGGGAGAATTTAATCAGAAAGGGTCTGTTCGTACAAAGTATGGTACAAAGAAAGAATATCTGGATGCCATTAAGGCACTCCATTCAAAGGGCATAAATGTTTATGCTGATATAGCACTTAATCATAAAATGGGAGCAGATGAGGTTGAGTCAGTCAAGGCTGCCGAATTCAACAGTCTGAACCGCTACCAGATGGTTGGAGACACAAGAACCATAGGTGCCTGGACGAAGTTTACATTTCCGGGCAGAAAGGGCAAATATTCAAAGTTTACCTGGAACTGGAGACATTTTGACGGAATTGACTGGGATCAGAAGAAAATGAGAAGTGCACTCTTCAAATTTGCTGGCAAAGAGTGGAATGAAGGCGTTGATTCTACCGCAAATGGTAATTATGATTATCTCATGGGTGCTGATATAGATTTTAATAATCAGGAAGTATTCGACGAGCTCACAAGCTGGGGCAAATGGTATCTTGAGACCACGGGAGTTGATGGCCTTCGACTGGATGCGGTTAAGCATATCCCGGCTTCATTTTACAGGGACTGGCTTTACAGACTGCGTGAGGAAATGGGTAAGGAACTCTTTACAGTTGGTGAGTTCTGGCATTGGGACAGAAATCTCCTTGAAAAATATCTTGAGGATATCAAGACGCCGGCGTCACTATTCGATGTTCCGCTTCATTTCAGTCTTCATAACTGTTCAAGAGCACATGGGGATTATGATCTCCGAAGAATCTTTGACGGATCGCTTGTGGAGAGCAGTCCGATAAGTGCGGTTACATTTGTTGATAATCATGAGTCGCAGCCGGGAGGAATCCTTGAATCCTGGGTTGAAGACTGGTTTAAGCCAATGGCGTATGCCATAATACTTCTCAGAGCACAGGGCTATCCATGTGTATTCTATGGAGATTATAAAGGCATTGCCAGTGAGAAGATAAAATCCAAGAAGACTATGCTGGATAAACTTCTTAAGCTCAGAAAGACAAAGGCTTACGGAGCACAGCATGATTATATTGATGATCCGAATTGCATCGGGTGGACAAGAGAAGGAGATGATGAACATAAGGACTCAGGTCTTGCGGTAGTTATCTCTGACGGAACCGGCGGAACAAAGCATATGTATATTGGCAGACACTATGCCGGAGCTCATTTCTCAGATGTTATGGGAAATGCAAAATATAACATAAAGATCGATAATGATGGATTTGGAGACTTTTATGTAAACCGTGATGCGGTTTCTGTATGGGTACGTAAGGAACCAAAGTAAGTTATCGTTTCAGAGGAAAAAATGCGTAAAACAATCAGAACAAAATCGGTAGATGAATTATTTGAAGCTATAAGCTGCCTTAAGAATAAAGAAGAATTCTATGAGTTTT
Source organism: Eubacterium ruminantium (assembly GCA_900108205.1). Taxonomy (GTDB): domain Bacteria; phylum Bacillota; class Clostridia; order Lachnospirales; family Lachnospiraceae; genus Eubacterium_Q; species Eubacterium_Q ruminantium_A. Next base: position 109,202 of record FNUU01000010.1, read on the forward strand.
TCGAGGATATATGTACTTCAAATGAAGTCGTATCCATCGCTCAGCGCCTTGAGGTAGCGAAGATGCTTCATGACAATAAAACTTATATCGAGATTGCAAAAGAAACCGGAGCATCAACAGCTACCATCAGCAGAGTAAACAGATCGCTTAACTGTGGTAACGGAAGCTATGAATATATTTTCGAGCGTATTGGTGTGAAGGAAAATGAGGAATAGGTTTTTTAGAAAGGAATTAAGGAAATATTTATGGACCCTGATGCCATAGTGAAGCTGGTCGCTCTTATAATCCTTCTGATTCTTTCCGGATTATTTTCATCTGCAGAGACTGCGCTTACAACAGTAAATCTGAATAAGCTCAAGGCTCTCAGTGAGGAAGGCAACCGGAGGGCGGCCAAGGTTTTAAGGCTTAGAGATTCATCTTCAAAGCTTCTTACAACAGTCCTAATAGGAAATAATATAGTTAATCTTTCGGCCTCGGCACTGGCGACAACGCTCTGTACTGAGGTCTTTGGCAGTATATATATTGGAATCGCAACCGGTATACTTACTTTGGTTGTACTGGTATTCGGAGAGATAACACCTAAAACAATTGCCACACTTTACAGCCTCAAGCTGTCGCTTTTCTTTGCGTATCCTGTTGCATTTCTTATGCTTATTTTTACGCCTCTTATCTGGATACTGAATGGTATCACAGCTCTTATATTTAAGATCATAAGGATCGATCCGAATAAAAAAGAGCATATGACAGAAAGTGAGCTCAGAACTATAGTGGATGTGAGCCATGAAGACGGTGTCATAGAGAAGGATGAGAAGGAAATGATCACAAATGTGGTTGATTTCGGGGAGGTTGTTTCCAAGGATATAATGGTTCCGAGAGCAGATATGATATGTGTGGATGCTGCGTCGGGATATGACGAATTGGTTGACATAATCAAGAAGGAAAACTTCTCGAGAATACCGGTGTACAGGAAGACAAAGGATCATATCATCGGAATTCTTCATATAAAAGATGTACTGCTCCTGAATGAAAAGGATAAAAAGAATTTTCATATTGACAAGGTAATGCGTAAACCCGTATTTGTATATGAATACCAGCATACGGCAAAGATTTTTGCAGAGATGAAGACTTCCTCTACTACAATGTGTATCGTTATTGATGAATACGGTCTGACGGCCGGACTTATTACCATGGAAGATATTCTTGAGGAAATCGTCGGAGATATCAGAGATGAATATGATACCTACGAAGATGATCTGATAAGAAAGGTCGGGGAGGATCATTATGATATTGATGCTTCCGTAAAGATAGACGATGTAAATGATGCCATCGGTACGGAGCTTTCTTCTGAAGATTATGATTCTATTGGCGGTTATGTCATAGAGCTTCTTGACAGAATTCCTGAAAAGGGCGATGAGGTGGAAGACGGAAGCGTACGTATCAAGGTTACCAGTGCCGAAAAGAAGAGAGCAGTGAGAGTGGAACTTTTTGTACTGCCGAAACCGGTGGAAGAGGAGGAATCCTCGGAAGACTGATATAACTTTTCAGAATAAAAACAAGCACGAGTATTTGTTTTTATCGATAAGATATCGCAGGAACTTTGATCCGGGAGGATTATTAGATGCGGTTTTAGTTTTTGATAAAATACCGGAGGAGTGTTGATCCGGGAGGATTATGAGATACGGTTTTACTGCTCATAATGTTGATTATAAATATATGAAAGATGTGTAAAGAATGAATGAGAAAGAAAATGAATTGAAGAAGGAAATCAGAAGACTGATAAGACTTGATTATATCATGCCTGAAGATATTCCTGATATTGAACTTTATATGGATCAGGTTATCAGATTCATGGATGCACACCTTCAGAAAAATGTCCGGGCAGATTCTGCGGATACAAAGACTCTTACGAAAACCATGATAAACAATTATACTAAGAATAAACTCCTTCCGCCGCCGGAAAAGAAGAGGTATACCAAGGAGCATATAATTATGCTCATTTCCATATATTATCTGAAGAATATTGTTTCGATAAACGATATCAGGAAGCTGCTGGAGCCTATGCAGGAAAGATATTTTGAAAGGACAGATGAAAGCGGTCGCAGCCTGAGCGAGATATACAGCCAGATATTTAATCTTGAGAAGAGGCAGTATTTCAATATAGAAAACAGTATCCTTCGTGCAGATGAGATTGCAGAGCTTAAGGTAAACGGAACGGATGATGAATATATAAAGAAGCTTACATTTATCTATATGCTGGCATATGATATTTACAGTAAAAAATGTTTTATGGAGCATCTTATAGATGAGATTGATGAGGCCGAGAAGAGGAGAAAAGAAAAAGACTCCACGGCTGCGGGTAAGGCGGGAAAATCTAAAAAAACCTCGGTAAAGAAAACTGCAGCTAAGACACCGGCCAGATCAGCAACAAAATCAGCTGCAAAAACTTCGGCCAGATCAGTAACAAAATCAGCTGCCAAAACACCGGCCAGATCAACAGCAAAATCAGCTGCAAAAACTTCGGCCAGATCAGCAACAAAATCAGCTGCAAAAACAACAGCTAAATCAGCAAAAACGGCTGCAGATACAGCGATGAAATCAACAGCTAAAATAAACGCTGCCCAAAACAGCGATAAATAAAAAGAAGAATAAAAATAGAAAAGGAAATAATATAAAATGATAAGCGCAAATAATGTTTCATTAAGATTTGGGAAAAAAGCACTTTTTGAAGAGGTAAACATCAAGTTTACACCGGGTAACTGTTATGGACTTATCGGAGCAAACGGAGCCGGCAAGTCTACATTTCTTAAGATCCTTTCAGGTGAACTTGAACCTACCGGCGGAGATGTGACCATGGATCCGGGAGAAAGACTTTCAGTTCTTCAACAGGACCATTTCAAATATGATGCTTTTAATGTTCTGGATACTGTTATCATGGGTAATAAAAGACTCTATGATATCATGCAGGAGAAGGATGCAATCTATGCGAAGGAAGATTTCACCGAGGAAGATGGTATAAGGGCTTCAGAACTTGAAGCAGAATTTGCAGAGCTTGATGGCTGGAATGCACAGGCTGATGCTGAAACTCTTCTTAACGGACTTGGCGTTGAACCGGAATATCACTACAGCATGATGAGTGAACTTGACGGTAATCTTAAGGTGAAGGTACTCCTTGCTCAGGCACTTTTCGGAAATCCTGATGTACTCCTTCTGGATGAGCCTACTAACCACCTGGATCTCGACGCTATTGCGTGGCTTGAAGAGTTCCTTATTAATTTTGAGAATACAGTTATTGTTGTCAGCCACGACAGATATTTCCTCAATAAGGTTTGTACACATACAGCGGATCTTGATTATGGAAAGATTCAGATATATGCCGGAAACTATGATTTCTGGTATGAGTCCAGCCAGCTGATGATCCGTCAGATGAAGGAAGCTAATAAGAAGAAGGAAGAGAAGATCAAGGAATTAAAGGAATTCATTGCGAGATTCTCTGCAAATGCAAGTAAGTCAAAGCAGGCTACTTCACGTAAAAAGGCTCTTGAGAAGATTGAGCTTGATGAGATAAGACCTTCCAGCAGAAAATATCCTTATATCGATTTCAGACCGAATCGTGAGATCGGAAATGAAGTCCTTACAGTTAAGAATATCAGTAAGACTGTAGATGGCGTGAAGCTTCTGGATAATATTTCATTTACTGTCGGAAGAGAAGATAAGATCGCATTTGTCGGACCAAATACACTTGCAACAACAATGCTCTTCAAGATACTTGCCGGCGAGGAAGAGCCGGATGAAGGTGAATATAAGTGGGGCGTTACCACCAGTCAGGGATATTTCCCTAAGGATAATACCAAGGAGTTCGATAATGATCTTCTGATGGTTGACTGGCTGACACAGTATTCAGAAGAGAAGGATGCAACATATGTCAGAGGATTCCTTGGAAGAATGCTCTTCCCTGGAGATGCAGGAACAAAGAAGGTTAAGGTACTTTCCGGAGGTGAAAAGGTAAGATGTCTTCTTTCAAAGATAATGATCATGGGTTCCAACTGCCTTATTCTGGATGAGCCTACCAACCATCTGGACATGGAATCTATCACATCTCTTAATAATGCACTTATCAAATTCCCCGGTGTTGTACTTTTTGCATGTCAGGATCACCAGTTTATACAGACAACTGCCAATCGTATCATGGAGCTTACATCAACAGGCCTTATCGATAAGCAGACAACCTATGATGAATATCTTGAAAATGATGAACTGGCAAGAAAGCGTCAGATCATGAACATGGATAAGCCTGAGGATGACGACGAGGCTGAAGAAGAGTAGACATATATTTTGTCGGAAAACCGGAGTGAAACTAGTATTTGTTTTTCTTGATATGATACCGGAGAATTGCTGGTTTCGTAAGATTATTAGGATGTGTGCAAATACACGTTTAACTGTTTGAGGTATTATAATATATAATTATAATAGAAAAGATACTAAATAATATAAAAGACACTGTCATGCACAAATGCGCACGACGGTGTCTTTTAAGTTTGATATAAGTAATAGAGTAAAGTTTTTGTCAGTTTAATAAAAAAATAAAGAGAGAGTATCAAGCCTCTTTGATATAATGATTTTGACCAAAAAACCCAAAACAAGGAGGAAGATACTCTCATGAACATTATAGCACTATTGGAAGGATTAGTTAATAGTTTAGTTGAGGCTGAAGAAAGATTTTTGAAAGACCCTATGGATTTCAGATCCCTGGAAGTATCAGCTAAGGCATCTACTGAGGCATTTGCTGCCGGATTTCTTGGTGAAGTGCTTTCAAGTGTTAATAAACATATATCAGAAAGCGATTGG
>FNUU01000013.1 GCA_900108205.1 Eubacterium ruminantium
GGACATCAAAGGGTTTAGCACGGATGCTGCCATCCCCATTGAGAATGGCGACTGTACTCTTGGATTTTGAAACATCAATACCAACAGCAATCATAAGAAAGATTCTCCTTTCGTAAGTGGTTTATGATTGGATCCAGCTCTTCAGGGTTCACTCATATTCTTTAGTTAAACGGGAGAAATACTTTCCCAACTTGCTGAATCGAATGTAGAACGATGAAGGCGGGCTGACACATTTGCTTCCGGGCGTGGTGTCCCAATCGAAAATTCCGTCAGACCAATCACCTTCATCATAAATAAAGAGCAGAGACTATAAAAGCCTCTACTCATATATTAAGAATCGAGGTTTGTAGATTGGAGAGAAATGATGAGTGGAAAAGCTAACGCAACAATATCATTGTTTATAAGTAAACTATCTGAGACTACAGGTTATAAATACTTGAAGAGCAGCAAATCACTGAAGAAAACGATTGGTCAGATTGTATTTGAAGTCATATTTTTTTCGTCAAAATGGAATGATGACAATAATATTGAGATAAATGCTGACTTTCGAGTTTCATACAAAAAATACGGTGCTACATCAAGCATACACAGTATTGTAGCCAGTAAAGGTTTTCAATCTGGCAAGGAATATTGGTATGATATTTCAAGTAAAGATAAGTTTGAGGAGACATTGAAATATTTTGAAATGGAGCTTCAGACAACAGCTGTAGATTTGTCTAATAGATTTGATAAAGATTTTAAGGATGCGTGTCAGTATCTTCTCGAAGAAAAGTTTAGCGAGTATCATGTGTTTTTCGATTTTCTTATAGATGTTCTTGGGGAAGAAAACATAATGTATCGAGTGAATGAATTTATAGAACAATTAAGCGATTCTGACAAGCAACAAATAGCTGATTATAAAAAAGGTGTCAAGAATAAATCTTGGATGTTAAATAGATCTAATATGAGATTTGTTGTGGATAATGGATATATATAAATTCTCATTTGTGAGGGACGCATAATGAAAAAGACATTTATTGAGATGAAACTGTTTCAGGTAAAGCCTGACAGACTTGAGCAATTTGAAGCAAAGATTGAGGAGATGTCTACACATCAGCTTAAATGCGAAGGCTGCATATCTCTTAAGTATTTCAAGAGATTTTACACCATAGACGGAATCGAACTTGGTGAGCCGCCAAGAGAGTTAACCAAGATTGTAAAGTGCGTAAAGTACTACTCATACTGGGAGTTTGACACAAAAGAAAACTATGGCAAGGCCATAAAAATCTTTTTCGAGAACTACAATAAAGAGCTGCAAAAACTGCTGATTGCACCATTTGATATCAATTTGGGATATTCTGTTTAAGACATTTGCAAATTCAAGTTTGACGGGATGAAAGCGAGAAACAATTATGGAGATATTTACTTTTAACGGCTATGATGGAGAAAAAATAGCACTGAAATTAAAAGAAGTCATAGGTTTTCCTGATTTAACAAGCTATGAAGGTGGCTACGATATAATTTGCTCATTGGAAATTGATGTTGGCTGTTATAAGGTGAAATTTGATAGATACTATTCAGCAACAGGTGCTTTGTATAGTTTTTCAAATCAATTAAAGGAATGCTACGAAAGATTGGAAGGAGAAGCAAGGTATGCACTGCTCTTAGAAAACGATTTAATATTTACCGTAACAATGGGTTCTTCTGGACATGCAACGGTAAAGGGTAAATTTCAGGAAAGGCCTGACATTAATAATGTTCTCTCTTTTGAAATGGATACAGATCAATCATGTTTCCTCTCTGTAATTAGCGGAATAGAAAGTCTGAAAGATAAATATGGAGATATGCAGGGTGTAAAATAAGTGGAGTTGTCGATAAATTCAAGTTTGTCTAGATGAACGTTGGAACATAAAATCGAAAGTTAATAGACGAGAAAATAATCAGAATAACTGATAAAGAGATCGATACACAGAATATGCGTGATGCATTAGATGTTAAAGAGGCAGATAGAATGAAACATGTGCATGATTATGAAATAAGACATAATGCGCTCAGCGCAGAAGAGTTCAAGCTTTTGTGGGAATCGGTAAGAGGACAGCCGTTAACCATAGAGCAGGCAAGACTTGCAATTGAGAATACTCTTTATAGTGTTTCTATGTATGATGGAGACACTATTATTGCTATGGCAAGGGTAATAGAGGATAATGGTTTATGTTACTACATAAAGGATGTGATGGTCAGACTGGAGTATCGGGGAAAAGAGTTAGGCAAGCGTCTTATCGATGAACTAAATTCGAAAAGTTCAGAAATGAGTATTATAATAGATGATCAGTATAGACACAATCCACATTATGAAGAATTTTTCGATGCATTTTGTAAAAGATTAGAGAAGCGTTTTAATGATATCCCTGTTTTTGATGCGGCAATGCAATTTTATAAGATGTATCATTTAATAAAGTATTCAAGCAATCACAATAGCGTGGTATGTGGTCCTAATGTATATGATGAAGCATATCTTTACCTTAACGGAATACGTCTTGAAGAGGTGGTTCGTAAACTTGTAAAAGACAACGGCATAAAATATCTGCCTGCTGCTTTAGTTTACCTAAAGAAAGCTTTTTTTAGATTCATACTCATCAATGAGAACGGTGAGTTTTATCTTGATGACGGAACATACCTCGGCACAGTGTATAAAAAGATAGTTGAGAGTATTCTCAGTGGTGAAAAAGAGGTCGTTCCGATACGAAACGACAGGATATTTACCAGTCTTGAAAGACACGGTTGGAATCCTGATAAGATCATTGATACTGCGCCTATTGAAGATAAATACAGGGAGCTTGGATTTTCGGTTTTCCCTGCAGCAAAGAAATTCTTTGAATTGATCCCTACCGGTAAATATAGGATCTGGCTGTCTAAATCAGATGATGATTGCTATGTAGGATTTTACCCCAATAAAAGAATGAAAGATCCGAAAGAAATCCAAAATGAAATAGGTGAGGATCTGATAGACGAGGATCTGCTGACTATTGCTTCAAAAAGAGATGCAAACTTCTTCATAAGCGAGAGCGGTAAATTTTACGCACAGTATGATTTCACCAGAGAAATGTTCTATGTGACGGATGATCTGTATTTATTTATATACTACCTGCTGATAAATCGAAACGGTTTTTGATGCATTTGACCATTTATAATGTGACTATATGCATTATTTCCAAAGCCGGGAAATGAGTGAAAGGATCAGTAGCTTTGTTGATGCTTGAAGATATGCAGGTGTATCAGATGGGAAGGGCGATAAACCATATGAGTGGGGAACGTCGCCGCTATCGGTAGGCACAATTGAAGTGGTCGATAATCATTATGCCGGGAAGCTGGCGATTCTGCCAAAGGCAGAGGGTCATCTGTTAGATGTGGATGAATATGAGTGAAAGAATTCACAATTTTTAAGTGGATAATATCAGGCTATATGATATAATCAATCTGGGTGCTACCTAAACGGTAGGCGGTTAGTCCTTCAACAGAGGGACTGTGACCCTCTGATTACATAGAAACCCTTTGTGGAATACTATTAAAGGAGGGCTTTATGGATGTTGACTATAGAAGGACTTATTGCAGTCCTGAGCTTTGGCTTGGGCTGCTTCGTTGCCGGATATAACTTCGGACGTAAGGATAATAATAACACACAAAAATAACCGCCCATGACCTGAGAAGCTGAGCGGTTATTTTTAACTAATCAATAATCGGGGCTAACCGTCTATCGGTAGCACCTTTTTGTATCTTTAATATAACAATCTGAGCGTTTAATGTCAAGCATGTCTGCTAAATTACGTGACACTCTTCGAGGCTTTTGATAATTGAGTTATCAAAGATGTAATTATTATATAGATGATGAGACGCTATGCGGTGTTGAGGGGATCTGAAAAATATAATTACAACTGATTTACAACATTTTTCAGAACAAACCTGCGGTTTACTACATAAATATTCACTTTTGTATCAGAGAATCAAATAAAAACTTGTAAAAAGGACACTTTCTAAAAGTAAATTTTGGTATTACCCTGATGTTAAATAATAATATATCGTTATGTATCTCTTGCGGCGAAGGATGAGGAAGCATATTTTGAAGAGCAGAGTAAGTTTTGGAGTTGATCCATGTTGGATCATTGATATCCTTCCAAGGAGAGTACCTAAGATAGTAAGTATTCTTTGTTTGGAGTGAGGAAGGTTGAAATGATAAACGAAAACGTAAAGAAATGGCTGGATGAAAGAGGCTTTGGAGACAGGCTCACAGAACACAAGGATACAATTGATACCGTTGAGCACGCTGCTATGCAGATAGGATGCTCTGAAGCTGAGATTGCCAAGACACTATCGTTTATAGTAGATGGCAAGCCGGTGATAGTTGTAATGGCCGGTGACGGAAGAGTAAACAGTTCGAAGTTCAAGGCGCTGTTTCATGCTAAACCGAGTATGATACCGAGAGATAAGGTTGAAGAAATGACAGGATTTCAGCCTGGAGGAGTATGTCCGTTTGGCGTTCCGGCTGACATTCCTATTTGGCTGGATATTTCCATGAAACGGTTTGAATATGTCCATCCTGCTGGTGGAAATGAGTTTATGTCGGTAAAGCTTACTCCTAATGAACTGGAAAAGGCATCTGAGGCTGTAGGCTGGTGCGATGTATGTAAAGGATGGGAACAAGATAATTAAAACTGAATACTTTATACATCCCTTAATGGCTGCGATATCACGCGCTTATCCCCCTTAGCCCACTTGATATCGTGGCCTTTTTTATACAACCATAAGAACGAAACTTTTGGACAAATTGTCCAAAGGTTTTGAATAATGCATGAGGAGAGGAGGTCGAGCTATGGGTGTATTCATTCCTCGTGAAGATGTTGATAGGGCAGGTAAGATTGGACTGTATGAGTATTTTTGTATGATCAGTCCGAATGTGCTGAAGAGAGGGAAGTATTGGATACGTTATCCGAAAATAGAAATAATCTCAGAAACAGAATCCGAAGATGTCAGCTAAATCAGAGACAGGAACTACAGAATGAGTTGGATGAAATAAACCTACTTGTTAAAGAGGCAAGGAAGAATGTTAAAATATGCGAGAGAATTCAGAAAAGAACGGAGGATATGGCGAGGAGAGAGACTGTCATCAGCTCGATAAATGCATCTGTAGATAGGCATCAGCTTCTTGATCATATAGAGCAGAGCAGTGAGTAATCCTGAAAACATATGTGACAATCAATGTGGGATTATGCTATATTAGTGAGGTAAGATTATCTTACAGTTAAATGTGTTAAAATACCGAAAGGGCAATGATAATTATGAATAAGAAGAAAATTCTTGCTATTCAGGGCAGTTTTAAAAATAACGGTATTACATCTGCTATGTTAAAATATGCCGTAGATGAATCCCAAAAGGCTGGATATGATGTTGAATATATCCGACTTCATGATCATAGAATTGAATACTGTAAAGGGTGTAGAAAATGTTTTGAGACTGGTGAATGCGTCATTAAGGATGATGACATGACACAAATCTCGAAATCAATCAAGGATGCAGATGTTATAATTCTTGCCAGTCCGGTATACTGGGCTAATGTTCCGGCAATAGTCAAGAACCTGTTTGATCGTATGTCTGGAACATCTATGGAGGAAACAAATACTTTTCCCAAGCCGAGACTTTCGGGCAAAAAATATATTCTTTTGACTGCGTGCAATACGCCCATGCCTTTTGCTACTTTTTGCGGTCAGACAACAGGCTTAAAAAAGGCTGTTAAAGAGTATTTCAAAACTTCCGGCATTTCCTGCATAGGAATTGTTGTCTGCGATAACACTTCAAAACGAAAAGGCGTTCCAAGTGTAAAACTTAATCAAATTCAAAGGCTGATAAGAAAGATTTAATCCTTTCCAGGATAATAGACTAAGACAAATCGGATTTGACGAGATCGCTGAATGTATAGATGAATATATTTCCAGTGGAACATTATCGGATGTGATACAATTTGAAAATTTATCGGATGGAAAGTATTTGTTTAAGGCTAAAACACTTACGATATAACTAATAAGAAAAAAGGTAACTAAATATATAGCGGAGCTAATCAAAAATTATTAAGGAAGTAAAAACTATGCCAGAAAAAGATACAGCTATAATTAAGAAGAAACATGGGAAAACTAAAAAGAAAAAGTATCGCCATGTTTATACCGGGAGTGAGAAGGTCCGAATATTCTTTGGAGTTCTAGTAGCAATTGCTCTTATTGCTGCAGGTATCCATTATATAACACGTCAGTTCACAGCAAACAATGAATATGATATGGAGGTTACTGCTGTTGTAACGAGTGTGTCAAGAAAATATGATAAGGATGAAGACAAATATAAGTATAGAGCGACGTATGAATACGAGGTTAGTGGACAAAAATATGACTACGTATCAAATTGGTCAAGCACACATTATGAAAAGGGCGACCAAATGTTACTTACTGTTAATTCTGATAATCCTGGTGAAGTCAACAACTATAAATACCTCACTATAGGGGCATTTATCATAATAGTTGCATTATTTGTACTATATTTTTCTTTCCGTTAGAAAAAGGAGTATTATGAGAGTGACCGCATTAGCGAAGAAATTAAGGGTTTATTGAGTGAAATCGGAATAGAACTGAGAAAAAATATATACGGATTAGATAATTATGGAATTGGTAAAATACAATGGAAATCTTAAAAGTGAACTGTTTCGCTTTACCACTGAGTGTTTTGCTGAATTAGGTAAATCTTTTGAACCTTATGGTAGACACAGTTTTTATAATGAAATAGATAATTACTTTGAACGGTTCTGGTGCCTTGTTGATGAGGATAAAGTTAAAGGTACAGTAGCAATTGCAAGACTAGATGATATCACTGTTGAACTAAAGGCTTTGTATCTTGACAGTCCACTCCGAGGTTTTGGATGGGGATATAAGCTTTTGGATGAAGCTGTATCTTTTGCTAGAGAAAATGGTTTTTCCAGGGTAGTGCTTGATTCTATGTCACATTATAAAGATGCAGAAAGACTTTATAGACATTACGGCTTTACAGATATCGATCGTTATAATGATAATGTTCATGCCAATGTATTTATGCAGTTGATCTTAGCTTACACTATGGAATATAAAAATCCGGTCGATGAATCACCTTCTGTCAGGTTGATTCCATTTTTACCAGAACATCAGGAACGATATAAAGAATTATACAATGACTGTTATCATGAGATGCGGGAAACATTGAATATAAAGCCTTATGATTATATCCAGAATGATTCATTCTTCGATTCCGGATTGAAAGATGTTTATATTCTGATAAATGGAAATGATATTATCGGAAGTGTCGCGCTGAAAGGTGAAGAAATAGATGATCTTATCGTGAATTCTAAGTATCAGGGAAGGGGATATGGAAGACAGATTCTTTTATGGGCACTGGAAAATATAAACAGTAAGCGGATAATACTGCGTGTGGCCGCATGGAATAAAAGAGCTATTAGTTTATATGAGAAAAATGGATTTGAGATAGTAAGTAAAGCGTAATATTTAAGATATAATTTTATGGCAGAGGATAAAACTATGATTCCTGATATTAAAGATTCTACTAAAGAAGAAAGAGAATCCTATATAAAAGATAGATTTAAATGTATAAGTGACTGTGACAGCTGTGGAATATGTGCAATGTATAAAAATCAGGATCCGTTTCTAGTATATAAGGATTATATAGATGGAGTTCGAGATTTTCAGGATATAACAAATGATTATCGGTAGTTCCAACAAAGGAAGGTGGTAGTGATTATGGAAGGTATAAAATCAATTCTGATAAAAGATACGACCAGAGAAGAAAGAATTCGTATAGTCAATAAATCTTTAGAGGTGTGCGGGCAGGAATGTCAGTTTTGTAATGGATGTGATAATATAGGCGGTGGAAGAACAGAAACATTCTATCAGCCATATATTGACGGAGAAAAGGAACTCAGAGAAATAAATGCAGAGTATATTGCAGGAAGGGTAAAGTGATAAGGTAAATGATATCAAGGGAAGAAACTTTTTCACTTTTAAAGAAATATAATAAGGAATCCTTTCATATTCAGCATGCGTTAACTGTTGAAGCTGTGATGAAATGGTATGCAGAGGAACTGGGATATGGAACTGAAATCCCTTAAGAAGAAATATAAGAGTAAAGGCTTTGCAGCCGGTTGTTCCAGAGAAGTAATAGAGAGAGGTGCTGAACAGCTTGGCTGGGAGCTTGATAAATTACTAGAATTGACGCTTCGAGCTATGGCAGCAACCGAAGATATTCTTAATGAGGAAATGGCTTTGAGTGGTTGACTTACGATGAAGCTATAACAAGGCTGACGTGGGATTCCAATAAAACAGCATTGTATGAATTGAATTGTCGCTTGCTTGAAGCATGTCAAATCGGAGGATTGGAGGGGAAACCATGTTAGAAATATTAAAAGCGAGGTTTCAGGCTAATAAGAATCTTCATATGGAACTGAGTTGGCTTGACGTGGAGAAACGTTTGCTTGAGCATCCGGGCTCCATGGACGTTTTGAGAAGGATGGAGGAGAGTGGCGGAGAACCGGATACCATCGGCTATGACGAAAAGACGGGAAAGCTAATTTTCTGCGACTGCGCAAAGGAGTCCCCTTCTGGGCGCAGAAGCCTGTGCTATGACGAAAAGGCATTACAGGGGCGTGCTAAAAACCCGCCGTCAGGCAGCGCCGAATGGAAAGCAAAAGAAATCGGCGTTTTGATCATGACGGAGGAACTCTATCGCCGACTGCAAAGTCTCGGGGAATTTGATTTGAAAACGTCAAGTTGGATCACTACACCGGATGATATTCGCGACAAGGGCGGTGCATTGTTCTGTGAACGACGTTACGGAACGGTTTTCACATTTCATAACGGGGCGGATTCGTACTATTCCGTACGCGGGTTCAGAGGTTATACTCTTATATAAATTCGAGTTTGTCGGGCTGAAGTTGGCGTGTTCTACCGGAATATATTACAGTAAAATATAATAATCGGGAATATTGAGTAGGTATATCAGATGACACATGTTGTGCACATATCAAACAAGAAAAGAGGATGGACGATCTTCCAGGTCATGGGGATACTGGTTGGTGCTTTTTTCGTGTTCATGGGTTGCAAGATGATGATCAATTTACTCCGGGACCCGGATAATAATGTTGCAAGTGTGATCGTTGTATCGGGTTTCTTCATAATGATGGGGCTTGTTCTTTGGGGAGCCGTTGTGGGATCAGCACTTTACCTTAAGAAAAAGAGGGCGCTGTTCATTACGTTATTCATGACAGATGAAGCAACAAAGATCTATTCCGACCGCGAAGGTGCGGCCTATGAACTGTGGCTTTTGGTGAAGAAATTTACACAGACTGAGCCCATGTGGAGTAAATATAAACCGGTATATAATGGCTACTGGCTCCAAAAGTATGCGGACAAGCTTGAAAAATATCGATAAGAATAAAGCAGAGTTCGGAAATAATAAGAGCTCTTGAACAACGATGATATAATTATGATACACGGCCAATGATATCTGGACGTGATAACCGGAATATATTTCAGAATAATAGACTAATTCAGGGTTTTTGACAAAAATACTTGATGAGCTGATTAGTTGTGGCTTTATAAGAAAGTATACCATGTTTGGAAAGAAGACAAAGGATGCCATATACCCAATTGACAGATCAGTATTCGTTATTCTATTTTCAATTTTTGCAGAAAAAATCAACAGATGAGTATTTTTGGACAATTCAACTTGATACTTCGACAAGAAATGCATGGTGCGGTAATGCATTTGAACGGGTTTGCTTGGATCATGTATCTGAAATTAAAGCCAAATTAGGAATATCAGGTGTATTAACGGAAACTCATTCCTGGATTAGTAAACCTGACGCTATTAAAAAAACAAAGGGTGCTCAGATAGATTTGGTTCTTGCAAGGAAAGATAGAATAATTAATCTGTGTGAGATGAAGTATTCCTTCGGTAAATACACATTTACAAAAAAAGATGCTGATTCGCTTCTTAATAAAATAGCAGCAATAAAAAATGCTTCTGAAACCAAATGTTCAATACATCCAGTTTTGGTGACACCATACGGCTTAACTGAAGGTGTTAATACCGGTCTGATTCAGGCGGTGATAAAAGCGGAAGATTTATTTGTTAAAATGGTATAATGCGCTAAATGTATCTTTTTATATGCGATTTAGCGTGGTATAAAAACTATGGTGGCCTTCGGCTAAGCTGATTAAATCGGAAAATTGATAAGTTTGTAATTGAAATGCAGAATAAGATAGATTTGGAAAGATAAATAAGAATATGAATAACAGAAATAACAAGAGAAATAAGAATAAAATAAATAATAAGAATAATAAGAAAAAGAATCGAAATAATCAAGCTATAAATGATCGAAACAAAACTGACACAAATTCCAATAAAAAATCCATAAAAGGATTTGTCATTGGAATCATTGCCTGTCTGCCGTTTCTTGCTTTTGGAATAGCCATTATAGGGGCGAATATCCATATCGGTTCATCAATGAAATCCTGTACGGAAGAAACAACCGGGATAATCGGAGAAGTATCCGTTTCGAAAAAGATGAGAAGAGCAACTAAATTCTGGTATATTCACCGTACATATACGGCTGACTGTACATATGTAATCAATGGAGAAAAGGTTGTTGAAGAAGTAAAAGTCTCTAAAGAGATCAAAAAAGGTCAGAGAGTCAAAATACGCTATAATCCTGATGATCCAAGTGAAAAATATATCGTAGGATATGATAATTCTGGAGTTTTAATCCTGCTTATATTTGGGCTTGTATGGAGCGGATTTATCCTGCTTATCATGTTTGCGTTAATTAACGCGCTTATATACAGGAAAACCGGTGTGGATTTACTTATTAAACTTCAAAATTTACGAAAACATAAAGAAACAGCGAAGAATAGGAGTTAAAAAATATGATGAATAATCATTTAGAGAAATTTATAGATTACTGCGACCTAAAGACAGAAGATTTTATTTGTGAGGATTAATAAAATGAACTTTAGTTAATGTATCTGGTCAGAAAGGGAATCTATAATGGACGTGATGGAGTATGGCAATTCAGGGGCTTCAGTTATTCTGATTCAACCGATTGGTGAACATGAGCTTCTCGGGATTGAACATGAATTTGATATCATACGGAAAAATACAAATACTGATTTCAGACTGATTGCTTATAAGGTAAATAACTGGAATAGAGATTTATCACCGTGGAAAGCACCGGCCGTATTTGGAAATGATGACTTTGGTGATGGTGCTATGAATACTCTTGAAGAGATACTTAGTCAATGTAAGGACAAATCCAAACGTTATATTATAGGTGGTTATTCTTTGTCTGGACTTTTTTCATTATGGGCTGTTTATCAAACTGATGTTTTCAGTGGAGTTGCTGCGGCTTCCCCTTCAATCTGGTTCCCTGGATTTAAGGAGTATATGGAGAAGAATGCGATTAAAAGCAGAGCTGTTTATCTTAGCCTGGGAGATAAGGAAGAGAAAACACGTAATCCGGTTATGGCTAAAGTTGGAGAAAGAATCCATGATGCATATGGAATTCTTCTTGAATCCGGTGTGAATTGTATATTTGAATGGAATGTCGGAAATCACTTTAAAGATGCCGAATTAAGAACTGCAAAAGCTTTTTCGTGGGTTATTAATAATGGCGAGATGTTAAACTGAGTTATAAACAGATCGAGATTATGAGAGGAATGTATGATCAAAGTAAAACCGGAAATAAAATACGACAATGTAGTTGAAGGGATATTTCTACAGAGAAATAATAGATTCACTGCTGAGGTTATGATTGAAAATGTGCGAGAGGTGGCTCACGTAAAAAACACAGGGAGATTAAAAGATTTACTTGTGCCAAATTCAAAGGTTGTTCTTCAACGCAGCAACAATCCTGAAAGAGCTACGAAGTATGATCTGATCTCTGTATATAAACCAAAATTCAAATGGGTTAATATCGATAGTCTTGCACCTAACGCCTTGGTTCATCAATTCCTGGAACCTTTATATGATGTTGTCAAACCTGAGCATAAATACGGAGATTCCAGATTTGACTTTTACATGGAGAGAGGCGAAGAAAAGTATCTGATGGAGGTAAAAGGATGCACTCTCGCTAAGGATCCAAAGGAAGGGATAGGATATTTCCCGGATGCTCCTACCGAACGTGGAATAAAACATCTGAACGAGCTGATCAATGCTGCAAGGGAAGGATATCATTGTACACTCGCTTTTGTGATTCAAATGAATGGTATTCACTATGTATTTCCAAACAATAAGATTCAACCTGAATTTGGACGGACACTTGTCAGAGCGGCGAAAGCCGGAGTTGAGATTGTATATCATAATTGTCGTGTAGAGGCGGATAGTATACGAATAACAGGAATGGTGGGGGATACAGGTAGGTATAAATTATTCTTTCAAAACAATTATAACAGCTATATCAGAGAAAATGGCAAGGGACAATATAAGGATTGATTATGAAAAAGGATTTAATTCGTATGTATTGAACATGGTGATAGATTTCTACAATGCTAAGGCTGAGGCAAACTATTCGTATAAGCATAAGATTGGAAATCAGGAACAATATACTTATTCTCAGCAGTTTGTAGATTTTATTTATGGAGAAATAAAAAAGAACCCTCAACAGTTTGTTAAGAGTCTTAAGAAAAGTAAAAGATAACCCCAGGCACATAGGAATGCTCAGTCATATGACCTACCCCATTTTGGGACCCAGCGTTTATCCTTCGCGAGTTATCTCTTGGTTTATTATACAGCATATAATAACAGGATGCAAATGGAATTTCAAAAATGACAAAAGGTTAGAAATTATCAGAAAAGAGGAGTTGTTATGGATGGGATGGAAACATGAATGTGAGTATTACCGGCCCGGAGAGTGCGAAGGAGAGGATGAAGGGGCTGGTGGAGAAAGCGTTTGTGGAGTAGATAATAGTAAATGGGGAGGCTTTTGTTATGTTTGGTTTTAATTCGATAATAAAAGTTGTGTGTATTAAATGCCATAATACATTCCCGGTAAATGAAGGGATGGTAAAACCTAATATAAAGGGATGGCAACACTGTTGGTGTCCTTTCTGTAAGAGAGGATCAGATGTGAAGGTTATAAGTTGAGATAAGGTGAAAATGACATGGAAGATATCCTCCTGGATTTAAGCAATGAATATCAAAATAAACTTGATATAGAGGGATTCTCAAATATGATGAAGAATCCTTCGTATTGCTATAAGTTCTACTGGCTTGAAGCAATAGTAGGGCTTATTTCTGAGGGGATTGAAAGAACTACGTTCAACGATATTATCGATGAAATGATATCCAATGCATGGTATTCGGTGAATGAGTTTCACATTCATCTCAGTGGTATTGTTCAGGGAGATGTAAGGGATGGACTTGAACGAGCTATTTTGAAGCTCAAGGAAATCAGTGGTCTGAACAGTAATGCTTCGAAGGTGGAGATAAAAAATGCTATCGAGAAATATGATGATCAGATATGCAAGGATAAAACTCAGTTGACCAATATGGTTCCCTACAGGGCGCTGGCCGGATTTTTCAATAAGGGGAATGAGGCGGTAAACTGGGACAGTATTTCGAGACTCGTGGAATATATTCGGATTTTTAATGAGAAATATACAAAGTTGCCATATGTATTAGGAACAAGTTCGGGACTCAAGAGAGAGGTTATATTTAATCCGGCGTGGATCAAGATGATTCAGGATAATACCGTACCGATTCTTGGCTGGATCCAGTACGAGAAGGTGAAATGGCTGCAGAATAACAATCCTGAGGTTCCCGGACTCGTATATAAGCTTGCTCCGATGGACGGGAAAATGCGTAAACTTGGCAGTGTACGTAAACTCTGGGAAGGAATAATGGATAGTGTTGAGATCAGGGATGTATTTACCGGCGATAAGATCGTAAAGAAGCAGTATGATGTGGATCATTTCATCCCATGGTCATTTGTGATGAATGATGAGCTGTGGAACCTGATGCCAATGGATTCATCGCTTAATTCTTCTAAGAGCAATAAGCTTCCAAAGTGGGATCCGTTCTTCAAAAGCTTTGCAGAGAATCAGTTCGTTTTGTATGGACTGATTCATGAGCAGGAAGGAATCCATAAGCTCTTCGAGAATTGCTATCGTGATAACCTGCATTCAATCTGGGCAGGGCAGGAGTTATATCGCAAAGGAAATACGAAGGAAGAATTCTTTAACATACTTCAGAAGAACATGCAGCCGGTATATGACTCGGCAAGGCGGCAGGGGTATGAAGTGTGGGGAAGAGGATAAGAGAATTGGTGGAAAAGAAATAGTGGAATATGAAAAATAATAGTATAGGGTTATTTTGACCATTGAACATATAATATAGGAGCTTATATGGGTTGATAACATTATCAACTACGAGTTTTATAATCATTTGATTTCTTATCATAATTATGATAAAATAATGATATTAGAACTGCGATTGGAGGTGACAAATATGATAGCTATAAGGCCTATTTCTGATTTGAGAAATAAATTCACAGATATAGAAAACACAGTAAATACTGGTGAACCTGTATTTTTGACAAAGAATGGATATGGTTCAATGGTTGTTATGAGTATTGATGCATATTCAAGGATGAATCAGAATGTTGAACAGGCATTGGATGAAGCCGATGCATATGCTGAGGCAACAGCAGAGCGCATGACTCATGAGGAAGTATTTGGTAAACTTAGGAGACGAGTAAATGGCTGATAAATACACATTAAGTTATCTTCCTATGTTCTATGATGACCTGGAAGAGAAGGTTGCATATTTATCCGATGTACTTTTAAATCCTGAGGCGGCAAACAATCTGGTGGATGCTGTTGAGAAAGCTATATTGGAAAGAATGCCAAATGCTGAATCGTTTGAAAAGTATCATTCAAAGAAAGAACGTAAGTATCCATATTATCGGATATATGTCAAAGAATATACCATTTACTATGTGGTCATTCCGACAGAATCAGGAAAAAAGGTAATGGAGGTACGTCGTATTCTTCATAACCTACAGGGCAGAGACAGATACATATAAACGTAGGATTCTCTTTCAGTTTAACGTTCCATATACTACAGGGATAGATTGTAAAATTGGAAGAAAGATGCAGCATGTAAAACTGGATAGATTGATAAAAATATAAATGTCAACCTGCATATAGTAGTGGGTTGACATTCTGTTTTGCCTCTGCTATAACCTACTATGTCATAAAAAATTATTGGCAAGTCCAAAGAACAATCATCAACGTGTCTTGTATGAACAATCATCAGATGTCTTGTATGAAAAATTATCGACATGTCTAATATAAAAACGATATAGCGAGGGGAAAATGAATATTCAGAATCTTACTAATGAAATAATAGATGGAAGAAGACTTGGAAGAGAGGATGACCTAAGCTTCCTTAAAGAATGTCCACTTGATGAACTGACAGAAGGTGCGGACAAAATACGCAAGGAGCTGGTAGGTGAAAGAGTTGATCTATGTACTATAATTGCTGGAAAGAGTGGCAATTGTGGTGAGAACTGCAAGTTCTGCGCCCAGTCTGCTCACAACCACACAGAGTGCGAAGTATATGGTCTTATGGATTACGACAGGATATATGCGGAAGCTAAATCTAATGAAGAAGAGGGCGTGGATAGATTTGCCATAGTTATATCAGGACACAGCCCATCTAAGGAAGACTTTGAAAAATTGATTGAAATATATAAAAAGCTTAGAAATGATCTCAAGATATCACTTTGTGCCTCGCTTGGCTTTCTGACACAGGAACAATTCGACAGGCTCTATGAGGCAGGAGTCAGAAGCTATCACAATAACATCGAAACATCGCGGGGATTTTTCAAACATATATGCACTACTCACACATTTGACGATAAGATTGCTAATATAAAGAGAGCACAGGCTTCAGGGCTTAGCGTCTGCTCAGGTGGCATCATCGGAATGGGTGAAACCATGGACGACCGAATCGATATGGCGCTCGAACTTTCGGAACTGGGCATCGGGTCAATCCCAATCAATTCGCTCATCCCTATCCCTCATACACCGCTGGAAAACCTTCCGACCCTTACGGAAGATGAAATCCTCAGGACAGTAGCTATCTTCAGATACATCAATCCGAAGAGTAACATACGGCTTGGTGCAGGAAGGAAACTGATAACTGGAAATGGAATCGCGGCATTTACAGGTGGTGCAAGCGCGACGATAACAGGAAATATGCTGACAACTTCAGGTTCAACAATCCAGAGTGACCGCGATATGCTCAAGGCTCTGGGCAGAAAAATAGTATAAAAGATAGTAAAAAATATATATAATTCACACTAAGTAGGTATCCTATTGAAAAAACAATAAATTTTAAATATGCTACATCTGCTTACATACAATTTGAAAGCAAAACAATACTTGTCATAAACGTTCATTTGCCGTGGGAAAAAGCGTCTTTAAGGGAAAAGGCTATTGTAGATATTGTAGAAAGTATTTCAGGTATGCAAGCCGACTATACTATGCAGGATTTCTAAAGCCAAAAGTAAACTATTTCGTTATAATATGCAAAAACTAAAGGGGAGGAATATATTATGACAAAAGAAGAAATGATTGCTTTTATGAATGCAAATCCGGTAATGCAGCTTGCAACTGTTGAGGGGGATAAGCCAAGAGTTAGGGCAATTTTGCTTTTTAAAGCGGATGAAAAAGGAATCATATTTCATACCGCAAATACAAAAGATTTGTATAAGCAGCTGATGAAGAATCCAAATGTTGAGATATGTTTTAATAGTCCTGATACTCAGTTACGAGTGACTGGTGTCGCGCATGTAGATGATGATCCGAAGCTCAGGGAGGAAATTTTCGCTCATCCAACTCGTAAATTCCTTCAGGCCTGGAAAGATATGGGAATAGATAATTTGCTTACCGTATTTCGAATTACAGATTGTATTGGAACAACATGGACTTTGCAAACAAATTTTAATCCTAAGGAATATGTTGAGATTACTGAATTAGAAAGATAAAAATGAAAAGACGAAAGAAGTAGTAGCTCAAATAAATGTAATATAAATACAGTGGCAGGGCGTTATGAGTATAGATACTTGTAACGCCTTTTTTCATCTATTCAGAATAAATGGTTTATGATATATTTTAAAATTGGAAGCAAAAAATCATATAAGAAAACTTAGTATGCCAAAATGATGAATTGGTTTTTGTTGGCAACTGAATATATTTTTTATGGTATTAGGATATTTAGATATACCGGAAGATAATATATTTTGAAATAACGTATCCGGAAGGAAATAAATGGATATTTTAAAACGGGTCAATGTAGAGGTATTGGTATGAAAGTATTTATTGTATATTGCCATCCTTCAAAAGATAGTTTTACGAATGATGTATATAAATCTTTTGAACGAGGTTTAAGAGATGCAGGTCATGAGATTCTTATATCTGATTTATATGATATGAATTTTCAAACGGATATGAGTGAAGAAGAATATTTAAGAGAAACTTATTACAGAACTGATGGAATAAAATCAAAAGATGTGTTGATTGAACAGGAAAAAATACAGAACAGTGATGCGATTGTGTTTATATATCCTGTATTTTGGACAGAAGCACCGGCAAAGCTTGTGGGTTGGTTTGACCGGATTTGGACAACAGGATTTGCTTATAAACCAGATCCTACGATGAAGGTTCTTGAAAAAGCATTATTTATAGTTTGTGCAGGAAAATCAATAGAATCTCTCATTGAAACTGGGGAAAAGAGTGCTATGGAAACAGTAATGTTGGGAGATAGAATTCGTGATAGAGCAAAAGAGAAAGAAATGGTTATTTTTGATAGTGTAACGCATTGGAATGAGGAAGCGCGTAGTGAGAGTATTCCTCGACATCTTTCCAAGGCGTATGAAATGGGTATAAATTTTTGATACACTCAAAACTTTCTGCTTAGAAGGTTATGCCAAAGTTATTGAACATCGTGATGAGTATGATTTTACGGGACCTATCCATCTTTACGAAAAGGCTGGATTTTCCCAAATCATAGAGCAAAATGGTGTAGCTGTTATGAGGAAGTTGTTATAGACAATAGTGTGTAAATCTTTATAGGATTTTACCCCAATAAAAGAATGAAAGATCCGAAAGAAATCCAAAATGAAATAGGTGAGGATCTGATAGACGAGGATCTGCTGACTATTGCTTCAAAAAGAGATGCAAACTTCTTCATAAGCGAGAGCGGTAAATTTTACGCACAGTATGATTTCACCAGAGAAATGTTCTATGTGACGGATGATCTGTATTTATTTATATACTACCTGCTGATAAATCGAAACGGCTTTTGATGCATTTGACCATTTATAATGTGACTATATGCATTATTTCCAAAGCCGGGAAATGAGTGAAAGGATCAGTAGCTTTGTTGATGCTTTAAGATAGCGGTTGTCAGTATTATGGGGCTCATGAACAATAGGGAACATGCGGTTCAACTGCTGATAGACGAAGATGTTCTGGAGGATGAATATATCGGCTGCCATCCGTGTGTATGTACATCGAGCCTGAAGATCAGGACGAAGGATATTATTGAGAAATATTTGCCGGCAACCGGGCATGATCCGATGATAGTTCATCTGGTTGGAGAGGATTAGATAATGGAAGATATAATAACAGTGAGAGTAAACGAATGAAGTATGACAACATTACCAAAGCACGTTTCATCAATCGTTCAAATCGTTTTATCGCAGAGGTGGAAATGGACGGTCATAAAGAGATAGTTCACGTAAAGAACACCGGCAGATGTAAAGAACTGCTGATTTCGGGATGTGAAGTGTGGCTAACCGCACCGGGGACACCGGACAGGAAGACAAAGTATGACCTTGTGGCTGTACGGAAAGGTGACGGGATCATCTTCAATATAGACAGTCAGGCACCGAACAATGTAGTAAAAGAGTGGCTGGAATCCCAGAACTACGACCGTGTTATACCGGAATATACATATGGTGACTCGCGTATAGACTTCTATATGGAGCGTGGCGAAGAGAAGTTTCTCTTGGAGGTCAAAGCCTGCACGCTGGAGGTCGATGGAATCGGATATTTTCCGGATGCGCCTACAGTACGTGGAGTAAAGCATATCCATGAGCTGATAAAGGCAAGGAAGGCCGGATATCATGCGATTCTTGCTTTTGTGATACAAATGGACGGTGTAACGGAGGTTCGTCCGAATATCAGGATGCACCCGGAGTTCGGAGAAGCTATATATCCAAGTATCAGATAATATTTCTGATTCAGATACATTGGAAAGAGAGTTGTCTCCACTAAAAGCGATAAAAGATGCATATCCTAAGATTTTGATAGCGAATACAAAGCATGATGACTATGACATTGAAGGAATAAAAGTACTAGATTTAACTAATTGGTTAATGAGATAATAAATCGTTCATATGGTTCATCAGTATTTCATATGGGGCGAAAATACCCGGAATATGAGACAGACGAACAATATGAACGATTTTTGTTTATTAATACTAATTCAATTACATTGCTGTGTATCCGCCATCAACAGGGAGGGCTACACCTGTAACATAAGAAGAAGCAGGAGATGAAAGGAAGATGGCTGCTGTATCAAGTTCACCTTCATTACCGTATCTTTCTACAGGAATATTTGCCTTTGCATGAGCAACAAAGAAATCGCTTCTGAGAGTCTCCTCGGTGAGAGGTGTGTAGAAGTATCCCGGGCAGATGGTATTTACGGTTATACCGTATTTACCCCACTCGGCAGCAAGTGCTCTTGTAAGGTTTACTACACCACCCTTGGCTGCGTGATATGGGGCAGCCGGTGCAATCTTATTTCCTACAAGGCCATACATGGATGCTATATTTATCACACGACCGTAAGAAGCCGGAATCATGGCTTTTTTAGCAACAGCTCTGGCAACCTTGAAGGATCCGAAGAGGTCAATATTCATTTCGTTCATAAACTGCTCATCGGTTATATCTTCGGCAGGAGCAACAGCTCCGGTTCCGGCGTTGTTGATAAGAATGTCGATACGACCGTATTTTTCCATAACTGTATCAACCATGGTATCAACACTGTCTGTATCAGTGATGTCGCAACGTATTCCAACAGCAGGTACATTGAAGGTTTTGCTGATATCAGCTGCGACCTCGTCTATGAGGTTCTGACGACGTGCAACAGCTACGATGGTTGCGCCCTGGCTTGCAAGAGCTTTGGCCATCTGTACGCCGAGACCTGTTGAACAGCCTGTAACGATTGCAACCTGTCCGGATAGATCAAAATAGTTATTCATATAAATAATCCTCCAAAAATCTTATTTACGAACTATTTGGTTAGAAACAACTAACAAATGTTTCGAGTGTGTCTGATTATATCATCGATTTCGGATTATAACAAGTGACTTTGTGGTACTTGTCAGTAAAGACAATAAATGTTATTCTTTTCATGGCAGTGTCAGTGTAGTTATGTGTGATTGTTTCGGTGTGGTAACTTAAACAATACTACTTACTTAACTCACTTTCTACTGCCATTTTTAGAAAACAATAATCGCTACGAGACAACCTGAATCAGGCCGTCGCGGAGCGACTTAGTTCTCTTTCAGTTTTACATTTTATGAAAATTTAAAAAAGTATATTGACTCTCACATTATGTGAGGGATAAGTGTTCCTTGGCATATTATTGAAAGGAGCGGTCAAGGTGGATGTCATTAATGAAAGATTTGATTGAGTTGTTTCTTACATTTGCTAAAGTAGGAGCATTTACATTTGGTGGTGGATACGCAATGATATCTCTGATTGAAGATATATGCGTAGAAAAGAAAAAATGGATTACACACGATGAAATGATGGATATTACAGTTATAGCTGAATCAACACCAGGACCGATAGCTATTAACTGTGCTACATATGTAGGATATAAGAGGAAGAAGTTCTTGGGAGCAATATTTGCAACTATTGGAATGGTTCTTCCATCGTTTGTTATTATCTTTCTAATTTCCAAATATTTAGATAGGTTTCTTGAAATATCCTGGATTAATAATGCATTTCATGGAATAAAAATAGCTGTTGGTATTCTAATACTGGATGCAGCTGTTAAGATGCTTTCAAAGGCTAAATTAACAGCACTTAAGATCATTATAATAATTGCATCATGTATAGCAATGCTTGTGATAAACTTTTTTTCTTTACATATTTCGTCGCTTGTAATTATGGTTTTTGCCGCAATAATCGGACTGGTATCCTTTCTGATAAATAACAAAACAGAAAGGAGTGAAGCTGACTAATGATATATATTGACTTATTGATAGGATTTCTAAAGGTTGGTCTTTTTTCATTTGGTGGTGGGTATGTTTCTATAGCACTGATTCGTGAAATTGTTTTATCTTATGGGTGGATAGATGATGAAATGTTATCATATATGATTGCTGTAAGTGAAAGTACACCCGGGCCAATTATGGTGAATCTGGCAACATATATAGGGAGTTCCCAAGGTGGGATTCTTGGTGCATTTATTGCTACGGCAGCTGTTGTTCTTCCTGCTTTTCTAATAATACTTGTTATAATGCTTTTACTTAAGAGTCTTTTGAAAAACAAAGTGTTTCAGGGAGCATTAAGTGGTTTAAGACCTTGCATTATAGGTATTATTCTTGCAACAGGAATATATATGATCTGGAAGAATTTCAATGTTTGTTCGGGAGCAGTGCCTGATATCCCGGCTATTGCTTTAACTATAGTATTGGGAGGATTATATTTTGGATTAAGAAAGCTTATAAAAAAGAAAATCTCGCCTATAATGTTAATATGTGTATCAGCAGTATGTGGAATGATTGTTTATGGATGGTAGTTCGTGGAATGATGATGTTATTGCTTACCTTGCAGTCGAAGTCCATCGGGAAGATGTGGATTATATCTATATTGATGCATCTTATATAATCAAACTTGACACATAAAAGGTAATATGTTATCTTTTTGGTAAATGGTAACATATTACCTTTTATTTGATTGGAAAGGATTGATCAATGATATGAAAACACTAGTGATTTATACGTCTCAGACTGGATTTACAAAGAGATATGCCGAATGGATTTCTGAAGAGCTTAATGCAGATATTTATAACCTTAAAGATGTGAAAAAGAAAGCAAATGATTTTTTTGAAGCATACGAAGCTATTATTTATGCAGGATGGTGTATGGCGGGAATGGTTGTAAAAGTTAAATGGTTTTTTGAAAGGGCTGCCTACTGGAAGAATAAAAAGCTTTCTATTGTTGCGGTAGGGGCGAGTCCAAATGAGAATCCTGAAGTTGATGAGTTTTTAAACAATTTATTAACGGATGAACAAAGAACGTTTATAAAGGCATTCTACTGTCAGGGGGGTATCAATTATGACAAGATGAAATTTCCATCAAGAACTGCAATGAAAATGTTTGCCAATTCCTTGAAGAATAATAAAAATTCTTCAGAAGATGATAAGAAAAAGGGTGAAATGATTTCAAAGTCTTATGATATATCGGACAAAAGATTTATTGACCCGGTTGTGGATTATGTAAGAGGAAAAGATAATGAATAGGAAGAAAATAGTCGTAATAACATCTATTCTTGCTTCATATATTTTCCTTTTTATAATTATGAGAAAAATTGGTAGATTCAATAAAAGTATAAATGAGGGATGATTATGACTATTGAAGAAGTTACTAAAAATGAAAATGTTGATTTTACAGGAATTCCACCGAGTTATTATCTTCTTGGACTTATAAGTGCATTTGAAAATCGTTTTCAGGCTATGGCCGACAGTACTATGAAGGAGATAAGCTGGAAACAGTTTTTTGCAATTATATGTATAAACATGTGTAAAGAACCGCCTACATTAAAAGAGCTTTCAGATATTCTGGGGAGTTCTCATCAGAATGTTAAACAGATACTCCTGAAACTGGAGAAAAAGAATTTTATAGAGTTTAAGGTTGATGAGTCCGATAAAAGAAAACAGCGGATAATACTGACTGACTCTTGTAGAAGGTTCTGCGAGAAGAATAATGAGATGAGCATAAATATAATGGATAAAATGTTCGATGGCATATCGGAGAAAGACATTGTGACTACAATTCAGACAATAACTAAGATTGAGAGCAATCTTAAATCTTTTGGAATATATTCCAGGTTAGGGAGGTAAGGATTATCAGCTGATGATACGAGAAGCAAAAAAAGAAGATTTGGAAGCACTTTTGGAACTGTATCTTTACTTACATGAAGACAGTATTCCCAAGCATGATGAACATCTTGAAAAAACATGGAATCAGATCATTGAAGATCCGAATCACCATCTGATCGTAAATGAGATTGATGGTCAGATTGTATCTTCCTGTGTTTGTGTGATCATCCCGAATTTGACAAGAAATGTAAGACCATATGCTTTTGTTGAGAATGTGGTAACACACGTGGATTTCAGAGGGAACGGATATGCAGGTGAATGTCTGGACTATGCACGGAAGATTGCTGAGAAGGGAAATTGCTACAAAATGATGCTGTTGACTGGATCAAAGAAGCCTGAGACTCTGCATTTCTATGAGAAGGCTGGGTATAACAGCAGTGATAAGACGGCTTTCATACAGTGGATATGATAAGAGCTTATATGATGAGGAGAATCTTTGGAAATTTGAATTACAGTTTTGTATACAGTTTGGAAACAGCAGAAGATAGGGAAATAAAAAGTCTCTTGTCTTTTGCTACAAAAACAGAAGGAGTAAAGCGCCTGATTATTGTAACCAATGAAGAAGAGCGTACAATTACAAAAGATAATCTAAGGGTGATGCTTAAACCTAAAATAGAAGAGTATTACAGATATCTGGTCGATGATCAGATAGTGATTCTCCGCCTCCCCACTGAAACGCCCAAGGGAACGGGCGAGGTCTGGCATAGCCGGATAGAAAAAATACTTGTAGATATCGTAGTTGATAAACTTCTGGCCCAAATTGTGTCTCCGTCTGAATATAATACTATTTTTACGGAGGCATATGAACGTTATCTGATAGATGAAAATACTATGTTTCGTTATGCCAACAGAAAAGGGGCAGGTAAGAAATTTAGGGAATGTATGATGGAATATTTGCATCTGGAGGATTAAACAAATGATCACAAAAGAGAATTATAGCGAAGAACATATACGACAGATACAGAATGATAGTCATAGAGATCCGCTTCTTATCGAAAGGACTTTATTCGCATTTGGATTATTAGTAAGTCCGATGCAATATGGGATATTGCGATGTTTGTTCAGAAGAAAGTTATAAAGATGGAAGATCTGGAGGGTTTCAGTGATGATCTGATTGAGGCGGTGAAACTGATACTGAGCAGATAAGATTGAAAGAGGGCGTTTTTTCGACTATTCAGAATGTTGTGTTTATGATATATTTTTGATTTGAAAATTAAAAATTATTGATACTTCTGCTTGGGGAACTCTATTCGGAAAAGAGACTATATTGCCAGGAGGAGAAGGGGAAATAGAAATGAAAATTGCAGTTTTAGGATTAGGCGTTATCGGCACGACTTATGCTTATGTGTTGCAGAAGGCGGGCCACGAAACTTTTCATATTGTAAGAGAAGGCAGAAATGTCCCTTCGTCGATAAGGGTTCATCTTTTGGACGGAAGATATAATCCAAAGGGTGAGGAGAAGGATGATGATTACAAAGTGATGACCGCTTCCGAATACGAAGAATACGACTTCATATTGATAAGTGTCGCTAGCGGTAAGCTTGAAGAAGCGATGAAGACGTTAAGAGATAGAAAGCTTAAAGGGACGGTTATCTTTTTTTGCAACTTCTGGAACGAGCGAAAATATGTTGAGAAGATAGCAGGTGACTTTAAATATATCACGGCATTTCCCACTGCTGGCGGACATATGGAAGAGGAAGGAAATCTTAATTGTGTTCTTTTCGATCACATCATGCTCGAAAGCAGAGAAAAAGCAAAGATAAATAATTATGATGAGCTTATATCCCTGCTGAATTCTGCAGATATCAAGCAGGAGATTCCTTATGATATGTTTGAATGGATATGGATCCATATGGCTATTAATGCCGGTGTTACCTCAACTGCTGCACGTGAAGGCAGGATAGATGATCCAAACCGTCTTGCAAGAGAGCTTATGGCAGATTCAAAAGCTTTGACAAGGGCTGTCAGATGTATAAGAGAAACATTGAAGACGGTCAGTGCCAGAGGTGTAGATATGAAGAAGTATAGAAATGAGATACTCCCATATAAGATTCCGGCGGGACTGGCAGGAATAGCAATGAAGAAGCTTTTCGCCGGAAATGAACTCACATCCAGAATCATGACCTTACACAATGATGTGAAGGACATCGTGTACGGTTGCCGTTGTGTGTACGATGAGGGTAAGAAACATGACTTAAAGCTTCCTTTATTCTATAGGAATATGGACAGGGTATTTGCAGCAATAAAAGATTGAATTATATGTGATGTTAGAATGGCAGGGATCATGTCCTGAAAATACAGCCCAAAATGGTCGGGAGAACATGATTTAAGTATTTTTTAATAATCTGTAATTATAATGGCAGTAATAAAATTAAGAGGGAGATACATGCCATGAATAATTATAGAAAATTTATGCTTCTCTGGGCAGGGGAGCTTGTATCCTCAATAGGAGGCGGACTGACCAGTTTTGGTCTGGGTATATATATATTTCAGAAAACCGGAAATGCATCGGGTATGGCGTTTATGACGCTGCTTGCATTTCTTCCGGGGCTTTTACTTAAGGTTCCTGCAGGAGTACTGGCGGACAGATATGACAGAAGGCTGCTTATGATGATAGGCGACGGTTGCGCAGGTCTGGGAGTGCTTTATATACTGATCTGTATGATGAATGGTGGAGCCAGGATTTGGCAGATATATATCGGAGTCATTATCAGCTCTGTATTTTCTTCACTGCTTGAGCCGGCGTTTACCGCAACCATCACGGATTTGCTTACCAAGGAACAGTATTCGAAAGCAAACGGACTTGTATCTATGGCAGGAAGCTCAAGATTTCTGTTTTCACCGATGCTGGCCGGTCTATTGCTGACCTTTACAGATATAAAAACCATCCTTATCATTGATATTTGTACCTTCTTTCTGACGATCATCTCGGCAGCGGTTGTAAGAAAAAATATAATCACAAAACAGGCTGCTGAGAGAAAAATGTTCCTTCAGAGTATGAAGGAAGGCTGGGAAGTGATAGCTGCAAGAAAAGGGTTATTCTTGTTGATACTTGTCACATCAGCGGTTACAATGTTTATGGGAGTATTTCAGGTTCTGGGAGAGCCTTTTGTTTTATCCTTTGCGAAGTCCGGGACACTTGGAATAGTTGAGTCGGTTTCGGCTTGCGGAATGCTTGTAATGGGCATAGTGCTTGGCGTCAGAGGCATTAAAAGAAACTTTGTGAAGATGCTGGGAATAGGACTTTTTATATCGGGTGTCGGAATGACATTTTTCTCTGTGACGAAAAATGTTTGTATTATCTGTATTTTCGGGTTCATATTCTTTGCGGCACTTCCTGTTGCAAATAACAGTCTGGATTACCTTGCGAGGATAAATATACCTGAAGAGTTTCAGGGAAGAGCATGGGGCTTTATAGGCTTTATCTCCCAGTTAGGTTATATTATTGCCTATGGACTTTCCGGAATTATGGCTGATGCAGTCGGTTCCGTAACAGGTGGCGGTGTCGGAAGAGGGGCATCCATTACGATAAGTGCTTCAGGTATCGGGCTCATGCTTATTGCTGTAGTTATAGTTCGGATCCGGAAGCTATATGTATTGGAGAAAAATGACGTTAATAGAATATGATCAAATAATGAGTATCCGGATGAATAAAGGAGCGACGAAGAGCTCATGGGTCGAGCGGGCAAGATACGATGAGATTATGAAAGAGATGGAAATAGAATAAGATGATCAACAGAAATGACATGCTTGAACTCACCAGGCGTATGACTCCGGCGAGAAACTGCTTCGCAAGAGTCGCAGGAGCCTATATGGATGAGGATGGCTATGACGAGGGAACATTTAATATACATTTTGGGAAACTGAAACAGGCGGAAGCCAGGAGGAATATTGAACTTGCTAAGGCTATACCATTTGCAAAAACGAATGAACAGCTGAAGGAATACAGATTTCCTAAGGGTGAGAGCCGGAAGAACAGTATGTGGCAGCTCCTCCTCGCTATGAAGAATAGCGGACTAAAGGATGATGGGCTGCTCAGTATATTTTATGAGATTGTAGGCGAGAATTACGATACGGCTGATGAATTCAGTATTTTTTTATTTTACGGATCATATGATGTACCGACAAAAGGAACCGATGGTGAATGGCTGGAAGGTTCGGAAGAGGTCTATGATTATATTGTCTGCGCAGTATCGCCGCTTGATGGAGAATATGAGCCGGGAAAACCGGAATTTGGCTTTCTGTTTCCGGCCTTTGTCGACAGGAGCAGTGACAGCAGCGTGATCGACATATTTAATGCTGATCCGGATAATGTGCAGACTGATCTGATGGAGAAGATACTTGGCGGGCGTGAATATCTGGGAGAATAAGAATGTATTCACTATTACTTGTAGTAATTTAATCTGATATTTATAGTTGTGAACACCGTTCTGCTGGAGAGAACGTATATTGTTTTGAAGAGAGAAGAACATCGATAAAGATACTTGAAGATGATAGCACCGGAATAAGTTTTGATGTATCATTTTTTCAATAATTTGTTGGATGAAATGTGTACATAAGGTATAATACATTTGTGAATGATATATAGTGATGACACATTTGTGTATGATAATATATAGAGATAACACATTTGTATATGATGCATAGTGATAATGGATTTGTATATGATGCATAGTGATAATAAGGGAGGGGTAGCATGATCCTATATATAAACGCATGCGTCAGAAAAGAGTCTCGAACAAAGAGACTTGCTGATGAAGTGATAAAGAAGCTGGAGGGTGAAGTGCAGGAAGTAAAACTCTCAGATATCACCTTTCCAAGTACGGACGAAGAGTTTCTGAAGAAAAGAGACAGCCTGATCGCCAAAGAGGAATGGTCAGACCCGATGTTTGATCTTGCTCGTCAGTTTGCAGCTGCGGATACGATCGTGGTGGCTGCTCCGTATTGGGACCTTTCGTTTCCGGCTGCACTAAAACAGTATTTTGAACAAATAAATGCGATGGGTATCACATTTCAATATACACCGGAAGGAACGCCTGAACCGCTTTGCAAGGCGGATAAGCTTTACTATGTTATGACGGCCGGCGGCGCGTTTGTTCCGGAAGAATACGGCTTCGGTTATGTAAAAACACTGGCTCAGAGTTTTTATGGGATCGGGCAGGTAAAACTGATAAAAGCTCTGGGGCTGGATATTTATGGGGCAGATGTCGAACAGATAATCGATGAAGCTATACGAAACATAAATATATGAAGGGGATAAGGTAAAATGGATGATTTAAGCACGTATCAGGGGGCATTGGAGATTTTGGCATGGCAAAACTGGTGGCAAGTTATCAAAAATAAGACGTGAGTTGAAGGGATAAATAGCGAAATGAAAAAAATAAAAAATTTCTTTTTATCCATAAGCACTAAACTGATGCTGCTCATAGTACTGGGGATGATCGTACTCTCTATCAGCCTTGTGGTGATCAGTGTTCTGCTTTCGGGCAGGATTCTTACCAAGGGTGCGGTGACTCAGATGAATCTGTTTTGCGAAGAGCGAGCCGATGACATTAATACGGAGCTTCTCAGAATAGAGGATGCTGTCGGATCACTCTCCAGATGGACCAGAAGTAAATTGCCGGATGTAAATACGATCTCTGAGGATGAGGAACTGCGTGACGCAATAGTAAAGGATGCGGATGATCTTATCCGTTTTATGACTGCGGATAACAAGTTCATTCAGGGAGCGTATATTCATTATGCCCTGGATATTACCGGAGTTACCGGCCGTGACGAGGGCGTATATTATACACGCAGCGAGAATGGTGAGTTCGTAATAGTACCTTTCACTCAGATGGAGATCGAACAGGATCCCGTGGCGGAATTCTGGTATTATGGACCGATAAAAAATAAAGCGCCGCTCTGGACTAAACCATATTTTGACGGAAGCGTGGAAGATTATATTATTTCGTATATCCAACCGATCTTTATAGATGACACACCGGTTGCTATCATCGGGATCGATGTTAACTTTAGAAAACTTCTGCAATGGGTTGATTCCATGAGATATCGTGAGACCGGTTATATGTATCTTAAGGAAGCAGACGGAAGTGCTCATTATCATATTGCTGATTTTGAAAAACCGGAAGGAGTACATCTGCATGATGATAATGAAGATGATATATTGGATAACGCAGACCTTGTGAATGCGGAAGAGACCGGTAATAAACTAATCCGCTATATTTATAAAGGCAGTGACCGTGTTATGGCTTTTGTGACTCTCCGTAACGGAATGAAATTTGTTCTTTGTGATGATTATGACAGTATTTACAAGGAAAAGAATCGGGCGACTGTCTTAATGATCTCTGTGTCTGTGGGATTTACAATTGTGCTCGCCATTGTGGCAGCTATAATGGCGTCACGTATAACAAATCCTTTGAGAAAACTAACATCTGCTGCACATGAGATAAGCGGTGGAGATTATGACGTTGTGCTTCCTCCGGAGAAGAATAATGAGGTTGGCGAACTGTCTAAGGCTTTCAGACTGGCGATAGACAAGATCCGTGCAAGAGAAGAAGATAACAAAGCTCGTACGGTTGCACAGGACCAGCGTATTGAGAAAGCGGCTGAGAGATTGAAAAAACAGAACCGTGATATTATCGCACTGAAGAATCTTGCATATGCTGATTCGCTGACGAAGGTCAAGAACAAGAATGCATATGATGACACCGTCGGTTACATCAATGAGCAGATCAAGTATGGTACAGCTGAATTTGCTGTAATAATGTGCGACCTGAACTACCTTAAGCTGATAAATGATAATTACGGTCATCAGGCCGGTGACCAGGCACTGAAGCGTGCGGCAGATATTATCTGTACCGCATTTCCGATGAGCTCGGTATTCAGGATCGGTGGAGACGAATTCGTAGTTATCCCTTCCGGTATCGAATATGCAAGGCTTAATGAGCATCTTGAAAATATGAGACTGATGCTCGAGGAGGAGAAGGCTTCCTCAGACGAATTGGAAAAGCGCATTTCAATCTCGTTCGGAAGTGCTGTATTTGAGCGTAAGACTGATAAGGCATATCAGGATGTATTTGCGAGAGCCGATAAACTGATGTATGATGAAAAGCAGCGGATACATGCCGCTGATGGATATGATACCATGAAGCGTTAATTGAAGAGCATATTTTTTAAAAGGCAGAACTTATTTTATAAGAGTCCTGCCTTATTCATTGACGTGACTCCCTGGTTGTTGCGCTTTTGTTATGCTTATGTGATACAATAATTACTGACATTATTTTTAGATTTATTAAAATAGGAAGTTTAGCAGGAGGGAAAAGTTATGCCAAAGAAGAAAAATGATTATGATACCTACGAAAAAAATCACAGAACCGATAAGTGCTTCAGTGACAGAGAGAAGATGATCGAGAGCCTGTCAAAGGTCATGGCAGCGCAGGTTTCAAAAACCCGTAAACTTCCGTTTGATATTAAGAATGTTCGCCTGATGGCCGCGCAGATCCGTGAAATATGTATACTCGATACGATGAAGGATGATGAGATCCGTGAAGCGCTCCGAGATGCTGATGCTGCTAAAAGACTGATGCATAATACGCGCGACAGACTTTATAAGGTACCGGGAGAAAGTGCTAAGAATCTCTGCGAATCAATGAAGAAGCTTTATGGAAATATGGTGAACGATGACGGACACAGCAGAGAATTCCAGAAGCTTTCGGAAAATATTAAAAAGCTGGGCGAAACTGATGAAAAGACAAAGGATATGACTCCGAATAAAAGAGAAAAGGAGATCATGAAGGCTGTCGTGAATGTTGTCCAGTCGGCTGTAAAATATATGGATGGCAAAGAGAAGGTACGTAATACAACAGAAGACGAGGCTTGCTTTAACAATGCGCTGGATGTACTTTCGGAACTTACAAAGCATATTCCCGGTATAAAAAGCCGTACGGATGCGATCATCGACAAAATCAATAGTTACCGTTCAAAAGATAAGATAAACAAGGAAGATTTTACGGAAAAATACGGTGCACAGTATATAAGACTTGCAGAAAAAGCAAACAGAAACGTACAGCTGACGGATTCTGAAGAAAAACCGGTGGAAGAAGACCAAAATATAAACAATGAAATTAATGAAATTAATGAAATAAAAATTGCTGAACCTGAAAATATAGTCATGCCGACCAGGGGGAAAGCAGATAAAAGAAAAGAACAGTACGAAAGCCTGAATTCACAGGGTGCTGCAGCACTTGCAAATGAGATTCAGAGAATGAAAGATGCGAAGGAAGTACTTGATCTTGAGAAAACAAATAATCTTATCCGGCTTTATATCAATATGGGCAATGAGATGCAGGCTGAATATATAAAGATAAAGGATGATAAGAATAAGACTATGCTGTATAACAAGCTGGCTAAAGTATTTACCAAGGATTATACAGCGCTCTTAAGATACAAGAAACACCTTGAGAATCTGCCCAAGCCTGATGTGAAGAAGTCCACGAAGAAGATGGCTTCAAAAGGTAAGACAAAGTCAGAATATATGGATATAGATGCATTTTATGAGAGCACAAGAACAAGAACAATAACTCTGTCTGAGGCTGAGGTTGATCATCTGGAAACTGTAGGAAACAGCATTAATACCAGATATAAAGTTCCGTTTATTGTCGAGGATGAGCCGATTGCAGGAAAGAAAAAAGGAGACAGTTGTATCGGATATTTCACAAAGTCTGAAAGTTATGATTCCGATGATATGGATTATATCATGGAAGAAAAGGCAAAGGCGGCTAGAGAAAGGATCGCTAAAAAATATCCTCTGGCAGCAGAGTATATAAATGAGCTTGATTATAAGGCGCTTCTGAGAGTGAGAAGAAAAAGAGATGCCGGCATCTTTTCGGAATTGGCAAACATGCCTTATACGATCGGCACGAAGACAAGCCTGGAAGAAATGAGGAGTGAACTGAATAATTACATAAGAAATTCTGATGCAAGTAAAGATGAGAAGGAAAAGTGTCATGATCAGCTTGAATCAATTGATAATGATCAGATGTTTTTTGCTTACGCAGAATTCATGGGTACTATGATGAGAGCTGAAAATGTTCTGGATAATCGTATGGTACAGGGCACAAGACTGGGGGCAGATACTTCTTCGAAAAATGCACTTACCAGTGTATTTGCGGAAATCCTGGGCTGCACGGAGTACGTGGCTTATTCGGAAAAAATGAAGATCAAGACTAAAAAGAACGGTAAGGATGTTGTGATGAAGGGTGTTATTATGATGCCCGCAAAGGGGCTGGATCCCAATATTGAAGGATTCAACAGTCCGCTTACCAAGATGAATCAGTTGTCTTTTGAGGAGTCAAAAGGTCTTGCAAAAAGTATAGCATCAATCCAGTTTCTTGATTGTATAATCCGTAATGTAGACAGACATACCGGAAATATGTTTTTCACGATGAAGAAGAAAAACAAACTGGGAGAGATACATGCAATAGACAATGATGAAACGTTTATTGTCAACGATGACGATGATATGATGCCATTTGAACAACTTAAGGTTGTACCTAAGGTTATGGCAGATGCTGTATTGGATACGGATACTCAGATGTTTAGAATTCTCATGCAGGGCTATGGCTTAAGTCAGGCGGAAATGGATGTTGTTGCCAATCAGATTGATATGATCAAAAAAGGACTTAAGAAATCAAAAGAGAATTACGAAAACTATAAACCGTTATACATTGAGTATTTTAAGGGGGCGCCGAGAATAGTTACAGATGAGATGATGGATCAGTATTTTGTGAGGGGACAGCTGTATGGTGTGGGTAACCTGTTTTCAAG
The DNA here is from genome assembly GCA_900108205.1 of Eubacterium ruminantium. GTDB lineage: Bacteria > Bacillota > Clostridia > Lachnospirales > Lachnospiraceae > Eubacterium_Q > Eubacterium_Q ruminantium_A. The sequence continues at coordinate 33,130 of FNUU01000013.1, forward strand.
AATGATAGATGAGGCTTTTGAAGGTACACAGGCAACAAACGGATATAATAATGATGTTAAAAAATGCGAGCTCCTTGCTAAAAGCGTGATGGAAACTTATGTGTCTGAGATAAAAACAAATACAGTTGATATAATTAACAATGAAATTGAAAATCTTAAATTCGGTGGAGAGGAGTCTGATAAACTTAAGAAAAAATATAATGATATGAGAAATGCGTCCAGGAAACTGTATGACTTTGATAATAAGATACCTTCACTTAGATTTTTGATACCGGATACTTCAAAACGTTTTACTACTTATAATTATGATAAAAATTATTCGTCATTAAAGGCTGTTATTGCAGAAGCTTCAAAGAATACAGAAGAATTCATCAATGCAATAACAGATTGTATTTATGAAAACGGAGGGAAATATGAAGAATATCAGAGCTTGAAGGCGGAGAAGGATTATTATAATAAGGAGTATTCGAAAGAAGGAGATATCAGTGAGGAAAATAAGCAGAAACTGAAAGATATGGACGAAGAGATAAAGTCTCTTGAGGAAACTCCTGAGATCAAAGCTATACTGGCGGCAATTAAAAACCGTGAGGCTCTGCGGAAAATGATGGATCAGTTAAATAAGCTTGAGCCTGTTGTTAAGGAACTTCCGAAATCCAGAAATCAATACGTAAAAATAATAGACCGTGTTGATGAAGATCCGGATAGTGAGAATGTATACGAAGGAAGCAGTGTGCAGAAGGCAGCTCAGGAACGCACTGATTATTTCCGTAATTGGGATAACAGACTAGTATTACAGGAAGAGGAACCACCAAGGAGGAGCCGGAGCCTGGTATAAAGAAGTACATATAAGGCGTGCATTTAAGCACCTGTTTCCGTGCCATTATATAAATGATACGGTGACAGGTGTTTTGTTATTCGGAAGCTGATGTGAAAATGTAGTTACAGTTCACTGGTTAACCAAATCCAGTAAATAAAAGAGATACAGAAGATTGGTTGTGACTATTTAACAGTCTTTTCTGTATCTCTTTGTTTATTTTTTAAATATATTTTCAACTGTATCATAAACGTTTTTATGTTGCATTTTTGCTGTTTCTATTATCGTTAGTGCATCACAAATATGCTGCGCGCCGGAGTCACTCAAGAGAACCACAGCCTGTTTCTGTTTGCGTTTGAATTTTCGAAGACATCGTTCACTGATGTTATTTGTAGGATCCACTTTGGCATGATCAAGGAAATACAGATGACTAGTATTTTTCTTTTAGTTCTTTTATTTTCTCCACGGGTATGTGATTATTATACCTTTTTCTGATGTGTATCATTTTCTGGAGTAAGTCGTGCATCTGCTTATGCCACTTAAGATGTGGTTCATTTTCTGTTGCACCGACAAGATATCTTAGCACATGGGCGATACATTCCTGATGGTTATAACCATAGGAATAATACGTCTTATCATGGTCATGAACTATTGTACCCTTATGATTTTTGATGGGGGTTTTTGAGACTCCTTCAAATCCCTTATGATTCATATGCTGATAAAGGGCATGTTCTTTATCGGTACATAAAATAACTGTTTTACGAGTTCCGTTTATGTTGCTTACTGTAGCATCGGAATATATGACTTTAGAATGAGTTAAGAGGGAAAAAATATTGGCTCTTTCGAATTCTGTGTTAGCTGAAAACTCAGAAGAAAGGTTACTGATTGTTCCGGTTGATATATTTACTATTCCGTGTGATAAATCTGATATACACTGCTTTGTTTTCTGTATAGACACATTGTAGTAATTGTTGAGCAGAAATGCGAAAGCTTTAACAGAAGGACCATAATTAACTGTATTTGTTAATCCCTTAGGAAATGGCGCATGAAGTCTGCTGCCCGTAATACGATTTCTGTATTCGTCAGTATAGTAATCAGTAACGTTAACGCATACCTGAATATCTATTTTTTGTTTGATGATTTGTTTTCCGGTTAGTCTATCTAATAATCTAAGAATTAATACGTTCAAGCTCCTTCTTTAAAGCGTTAATCTGAAGCTTAAGTTGACGGTTTTCATCTTCAAGTTCCTGAATACGCTTGTCTTTATCAATATCAGGAGAAGAAGCAGGCTTGGTTTTTGCACCTTTATTCCTGCCGTCGGTAGGAATCATTTCCCCGGTATCAGGATCAATCTTTCCAATAAGAGTTCTCTTGGCTCTGGAACATTTCTTTTCCTTGTCATAGTAAGATTTGGAATCGTATACATATGTGATACCAGTTCTTTTGTCGAATTGTTTTATGATTGCCATTAAAAGCACCTCCTTTTGTGGTTATGTGTTTATTATAACACATAACCATGTAAAAAGCAAGCAAAAAAATGCTAAAAAAAGCCTTATTTTGCTTGCTTTTTTGACGGGATAGAAAGCTCAAAATATGGTTATGGGAGAGGCTTTCTGGCCAGGGTATGAACAGAAACAATAACAAATAAGTGTTGCGCTTTTGTTATTCCTTCTAAGGTAAACTAATATGAGGATAAGGGTAGACTTCTTAGCCGGGCAGGATAACAGAGAAGTAAAGAATATAATAACCTTTATAAGGCGGTACAGGCTGCGGCAAAAATAAAGGAAAAGATCAGACGTTCAAATGACGGAAATGCAAGGTTCTCAAATGCGATTGATGCGCTTGCGATAGCTTCAAAATATTCACCGGGCATTCAAAAATAAATATAAAGGATTATGATTCTTTGGAGGTTTTGTACATGAAAAAAAGATTTAGGATTATAGCAGTTGTTTTGGCGATGGGTATGATGCTGCAGGGGTGCGGCTCCGGGAAGGACAACAAGGATAATGCAGGAAACACAAGTATTGTTACGGAGAATTCTCAAAACACGGGGGATTCAGGTGCTACTGAATCTGCAGGTACTGATACTCCTGCATCTGCGATAACGAAGGATATGGCGGAGGAAGGAGTCGGCAACTACTGCAGAAGCATTTATGGCTGGAACGGGGTAAATGATAAAGCTTCCGGTGTGTATCTGAAGTCGGAAGCCAGTGATGAGATCATAATGGATTATATAAGCTATACAGGCGTTACGGTGAGCTTTAGGATTGAAAAACAGACCGGAGCGACGGAGATAAGCGAGTATGATCCTGTGATTGGTACTTCGTCAGTCGTTGGTACCGTTAATATATCTGATTACATAGGGATAGAAATATCTGATAATACAACAGAGGGACCGACAGAGACGACAGAGACGCCTGTTCAGAAGGGCCACTACAGCTTTAAGCCGAAGGTTTGTTCATTATATATGAGGGATGTCTTCGGAGATGTCATGTGTGATACATGGTTTAATCTTGTTGATGCGGTTATGGCGGGCGATGACACTTTTGAATGCCCTGATCAATATACCTATGAGTGGGTGATGGGACAGTTTCCGGGTAACTGTTTTCCGGTTCTGACAGAGTTGATAGATTATGCGTATGACAGGAGCAATGCTGTTATTGATGGTGTTGCAAGCTTTACATATAAGGTTCCCAAAGAAGAAGCAGCGGCACGTATAGAAGAGTTTGCGGGACAGATGGAAGCTATACTTAACGAAGTGCTGGAAGATGACTATTCGGATTTTGAGAAGGTGATGGCGCTGTATATTTATTTTGCAGACCATTATACCTATGATTATGAAAAATATAACAGACAGATGGTAGAACCTATTGATGATACAGGGGCAATCATCCTCTTCGAAAGAGGTACAGGTATTTGTGCAGATATATCATGGGCATATTCCTACCTGTTAATGCAGGCGGGTGTGGAAGCTACCGTTATGAGTGGTTATGGCTCTGAGGCTCACCAGTGGAGCTATGTAAGGATCAATGGTAAGGATTATCATATAGATCCTACATGGGTTCTTGACGACAGAGTGTCACTTGCATATATGATGATGACTGATGAGCAGCGTAATGCAAAAGATGCCTTTGATCCATCGTCGATATATATCACATCACATTACAGTAGGGAGCATCCGCATTCTGATTATGTTGCGGATGATGAGAGTTTTTCGGAAATCTGGGACTGTTATCTGGAAGAGTTCCGGCCTGATGAGGATAAGATTATATGTGTAAAATACGAGGACGGTAAAACAATAAATGTAGAATTTGATTATTCGGGATATTGATAAAGAGCTTGAGGACGATCTCTGAATCCATAAGGAAGACCGTATGATGAACATAAGATAAAAATAGTATTTGGAATACTCATACTTGTATTTATGCTCATTCCGAAAACCAAAACATCGGCTTCGAACAGCATACTGGTACGCGTTGGATATTATGAAAATGAGGTATTTCCGGCAGGGCTTTTTCTGCTCCGGAGAAGGAGTGGCTTGCAGAACATAAGGAGCTTAAGGTAGGGTATCTTAACAATTCCCTGCCTTATTGTGATACGGACAGTTTGGGAAATGTTACCGGCGTCGTAAAGGATTTGATCCCTCGCATAATTTTATCGGTTCGATTAATGGATCAGAAGAAAGGAAGCAGCTCCTTGATAATATAGAACAGAGATGTGAGTGATCCGGAAAAATATGTGACAATCAATGTCGGATTGTGCTATATTTGTAAGGTATGATTATCATAGAATTTAAGGAGAGAATATTTTATGAATTTTGCATATTTGGTAGTTTTATTTTTTGGATTGATTGGACTGTGGGCGCTGCTCTATGACATTCCGGGATTATTGCTGTATCATAAGAAGGTACAGGCTAGAGCTAAATCTGGAGAAAAATATATAGGTGTCCACGATCACCAGAAGAGAATGGATTTACATCGTAGTGGTCGAATTGGAGAACCTGACGGGAATGTTATGGTTAAATCGGCAATCTTCACATATGAGGAAAATGGAAAAGGAGTTAGGGCGAAAGCGGTTAACCTTTTAGGGAATGATAATCTATATCTGAATAATGGGAAGATATATACGATAAAGGTATCGCCATTTAATCCTCATAAATGTTATTTTCCGCCGATACAGCTTTATCAGGACTGTAGTATTGCGGCAAAGATATTTATTTTTGTTATGAGAATAATACCAAAGATTACAGGCGTTCTGTTTATTGCAATTGCATGGTTTGCTTATACTAATTATATTATTGATTAGCATATAATCTTTTTTACTTACTATAAATTCTAAGGAGATAAGTACTATGGGACTTTTTGATAAACTTTTAGGCGTTGCAAAGGAAATAGCAGATGGAACAAAGACGGCTTTTGAGAACATAGAAAGGGAAATGGATCAGGAAGCAAATAATGTTAATGAAATGTATAATAATCCATCAGAGCCACTTCCTGCTGTACCGGTACAAACAAAGCTGCATGGGAACAATGCAAGTTTTATGATTTCAGATGATTTTACTGAGAATGAAGGATATGCTCATTCTGTGGTTTCTTTTAGGTACAATCCGGAACATCTTGGTGTATTGGAAATAGATGATGAGAATGCGATAACCATATCATTACAGGAAGGAATAGGTGAATTTGACGAGATTGCTGTATGTATAGATGAATATATTTCCAGTGGAACATTATCGGATGTGAGACAATTTGAAAATTTTTCGGATGGAAAGTATTTGTTTAAGGCTAAAATGTCAGCGTCTGAATATATAGAGATTTTTTATGTGTTAAAAAGTGACGTTGATGATTCATACGACTATGATATTTTATTATTACTCTTCCCTTTAGAGGTTGAAGGTACTGTTCTAGAGAAAAAACTATCGACCTGTTTTGATGAGGTCGCTAAAACACTTACGATATAACTAATATAACTTATCAGAAGAAAAACAAGCACGAACGAAGTGAGTATTTGTTTTTCTTGATAAGTTACCGGAGGGACGTCAGTCCCGTAGGATTATGAGACGCGTTTTTTGCATCTCATAATTAAGAAAAAAGGAAACTTAATATATACGATTGTTGGGAGAAGGCATGGAAAACCTGTTTTATATTTGGTAAAGGCTAGAGAAATGTATAAAGATGGTTTCAAGTTTTTCTTATCAAAGAATGGAGTCTGGCTTACAAAGGAAGTTCCGGTAAGGTATCTTGAGAAACAATAGATTTAAAAAACTGAAAAGCGTTTATATATGACGAGGTGCTTATAGGTTGTAGAACTTATAAGCACTTTTTGTTTGGTGATAGAAGCTATTATCGGTTCGGTTAATGAATCCGAAGGAAGAAAGATGCTCCTGAATCATATAGAACAGAGTTGTGAGTAATCTGGAATACATAAGTGACAATCAATGTCGGATTATGCTATATTAGCATAGTAATAGTATGATTATATTTCGATTTAATGCACAGTGGGACATGGAAAAAAGGGCGAAGAAAAATGAGAAGAAAAGGGCTTGCAGCGATATTGACCGACAGAATGAGTGAAAACATTATTAAAATTGGTAAAAAACCGGTCTGGGCCCATTCGACTTCAAATAAAGGTTCTATGAACACCGCACTTAACATGTGGGTACAGAGTTCACCAGAACGATGGAAGGACGAGTGTAATATGAATATACAAATATTTGGAACAAAGAAAAGTGCGGATACACGCAAGGCGGAACGCTTCTTCAAAGAACGCGGGATCAAGTATCAGTTTATTGATCTGAAAGAAAAAGGACTTAGTAAGGGCGAGTTTGCTTCTGTAAAGCAGGCTGTTGGAGGACTTGATAAGCTTATAGATGAGAACAGTAAGGACAAGGATATGCTTGCGCTTATTAAGTATATAGCTGATGAAGATAAAGAGGATAAGATTCTGGAGAATCAGCAGGTGCTCGTACAGCCAATTGTTAGAAATGGTAAGAAAGCTACGGTTGGCTATCAGCCGGATGTTTGGAAAGGTTGGGACTGAGGACAAGGTACGATAAGATCATGGAATAGCAACCGTCGGTTTAAAACTATATACATAGTATTTTTATGATATTCTCAATCAGCGAAGCAATCATATCATCATAGTTATCTGCGATGAATACCTTTCTCGTTGTCAGGCTGACTGCAATCAGCTTCATATAGTTACAAGCCAGCTTCCAATCGGGATTCCTGGCAGGTTTATCTATCATAGCGATTAAGGTGTGCATGGTTTCACTGTCATTTTCTTCATCTTCGATATATTTGTCAGCCCAGGAGGAAACAAGTCTTTTCTTCTCGGCATCACTCAGATAAGCAAATACATTAGGATTTTCTGAGGACAACCATAGCAGGTAGTCTCTCAGAGAATCCTTTGTTAGTTTATTCCTGGTATTCAGATATGAAATCAGTTTATCCTTGGAACGATTCCTTTCATGAATCATCATGTGATACATAAACTCTGACTTGTTTTCAAAGAGATTATAAAATGTTCCCTTGGCAATAAAAACCAGCTCTGTAAGCTTATCTATATTTACGGCTGCAAGTCCGCCTTCCTTAAGTAATTGAAATCCTTCGTCTAATAGTCTTTGACGCATATTATCTTTATTTTCCTCAGTAAAAATCTTTGGCATAGTATTACTCCGATCAAAAAATGAATAATGACTCTGAAAATATTGAAAGTCATTATGGATGGATTATACTTGGATTCATTAGAATTTTCAAGGAGGATGATATGTTGAAGAAAGTAAAGCTATCAGATAAAGAAATGAGGGAATTTGCGGAGGTTTTTGCGGATTACAGCTATGGAGATAATGAAACTGGTATGGTACCATTATATCCGGGCTATCCTGACAAGACCAGACTGATCAATTATCTTATTGCAATAATCAGAACTGCTAATGAGTATAATGGTGTATATGCAACATCAGACAGGAAAGAGGGTATTATTATACTGACCGATACAACACATCCTTATCCGGGTTCGGCTATGATAAAGATGATGTGGAGAATGATACGGGCTCTTGGAATAAAGAATTTCAGTAATATGATGAAAAAGTTCCAGGCGGGCGGGGCAAGTCTGGAAAAGAAATACCGGAAGAGTAAGAAGCAGTTTGTTCAGATCGAACTGCTTGCTGTTAAGAAAGAGTATCAGGGGCAGGGCTTTATGCGACCGCTTGTTGAGACCGCGTTTGAGGTTGCAAGGAAGGGGAAGCTTCCTGTTATAGTTACGACTGATGCTAAGATTAAAAAGGATAAATATGCTCATATCGGGATGAGCCACATAAATACAAGAAAACTGGGAGACAGGAGCTTCCTGTATGATCTTGTGAGAGAAGCATAGTGATGGCGAAGTTGTAAAACTGATGGGGTATTTTGAGTGAATGCGTGATATATAATTTTTTCGTTACTTATTTGTTGCTCTTTTGTTATTGCTTTTGAGATATTATACTGATAGATAAGATACCGAAGGAACTTTAGTTCCGCGGGTTTATCAGAAGAAAAACAAGCATGATCGAAACGAGTATTTTTTATAGATAAGATAACGGGAGGCTATTATGGCGGAGAAAACAATAATCGGAAAAAGAAAAGAAGCATACAGGTCTGCGGAGAAGAAGTTTAAGAGAGATCAGGAGCTTAAGAATGCCTTTACGGCTCTTAATGCGGCTATCCCTGCGAGAAAAAGCAAAACTGCTATGACTCCTGAACAGATGAATAAACTTCGTGATGAGTATAAGAAAGTGATAAGTGTGTTATCTGAAAGAATGAAAGTTCTGATGGATAAGAAAAATGGTGATCCGACAGTGCTGGCAAAGCCTATTTCCAAGGAAGCTAAGGATAAGCTGAAGGTTGAATATGATTATATGGCTAAGATCAGAAAGACCATGAGCAAGGACCTGAAATATGTAGATTATTGTATCAAAGATAAAAAATATCCGACAGTATCACAGCTTTATGAGAACTCAAGATCCGAACAGGCGACTGTGGATCTGGCAAATGCGAAGAAATATGGACAGGGCATGAGTTCACGTTATGGAATCACTATTCCGGGTCCGGATGAAAAACCGGTAGAAGGATTTTTTACCATATCACGGAAGGGCAAGAATTATAATGACAGACAAGAAGAATTAAAACATCAGATGATCGATAAATATGGTGATGCTGCGCAGGATTTCTTCAAAGAAGATGCTATGACCATGATCAACGTTCTTATGTGTTCAGTAAACTATGCCAAAATGGGGATTTTTGAGAAGAGCAAGCTTCTTATCAGAGGACTTGAAACAGTTGATCTTAGTCTGGAACGGCTAAACATGAAGGAGACCATAAGAAAACTCAGTAAGGATAAGAAGTACAGGAAGGTCCTTGACAGAGATACTGTCAGTAAGAGTATGAAGGCTGTTGATACATATCTGAAAACTCCTGAAAAATATAAGATTTTCGTTGAGTGTTTCCATGGGATTGCAAAGCTTCGAAATTCCATGGATATCAATGAAGAACTCGGAATAAATAATCTGTCCAAGGTTGATAAGAGAAATTCTGCCACGTCGATGGTAGCTGAAATGTTAGGCTGCAGTAAAGTGATCGTGAAGTCTAAAAATCTTCATGTTAAGGATCCAAAGACAGGTAAGATTACCATGGGAACCTTCATGGAGAAGGCAGAAGGAGTTGATTTTATCAGCACCAATCCTGAAGATATGGAGAAGTTTTCGAACCTGACACCTGACAAGGTTGAAGGAAATATTCATCTTATCAAGGATATAGCCAATATTCAGATCAATGACTGGATTTGTGGAAACGCTGACAGGCATATGGGCAATATGTTTTATAAATTTGATGAGGCCGGAAGACTGGCGGGAGTTGTTGGTATAGATAATGATGCCAGCTTCGGAAAGAAGAATCATGGTACAGCGCTTAATGGTATTGAACTGAATAATCTGGGCATTATTCCTAAGGATACCTATGACAGACTTTGTAAAATGAATGCCGAAGAACTTAAAGTCATGCTTTATGGCTATGACCTGTCAAGTGCTGAGGTTAATAAGGCTGTTGAACGTCTTAATAAGTTGAAGAACAAGATCGAAACGGATAAAGAGTATTTCAAAGATAAGCCTATGGGATATGTTGAAGAAGGCAGGATCAAGGTAGTTACAGAAGATGAGATGGGTATGCTTTCAATCGTTGGCGAGCTTGGAAAAGCTGTGCCTGTTAAGGATTTGGAGAATAAGTCTAAGAAGCCGGCATATAAAAATCTCTTTGGAATGGTAAGAGAAATGTCTACCCAGGGCTACGGTGCATGGAAGTGTATTCATGACCTCAGGAAAGATGTCTATGATAGTATCAGTGAAGTTAATGAGATCGGTAATGAAAACTTAGGTGATCTTGTTAAGAAGATGGATGAGTCCCAGAGAAAGACTCATAAGCCGTCTGAGCTTTTTATGACAGTCAGAAATGCTCTGAATGATTGCAGCAGATTTGTTAAAATGACCAGTAGCATTCTGGTTAATATTGATAAGAATGAATTCTTCAAGGTAAATGATATAAATTTAAATCAGCTCAGAGATAAGCTTGAAACTGCGGCAACAACTTGTGATACATATCTTGAAGGCAAGAATAAGGCTGAGATTGATAGGAAATCTAAAACCAGCAATGCTTATATCAGATATAATCTTGTGGATGAATCGAAGAAGAATATTCAAAAAATACTAAGTGCTCTTGATAAGATTGTCGATAAGAGTCAGAGGATGATCGAGAAGGATGAAAAACGTCGTGAGATGAGAGATATAAGCGCAAAAGAAGAAATAAATATTTATTCTGCGGTGCATGAGAAAAATATGCGACTTGCCAATAATGAGATCAAAGTGGCGGCAGCCAGGGAGAATCCACAGAATAATGCACAAAATGGTAAGGTTAATGACGTAAAAAATAAGCAGACTGGAACTAAGAGTTTTAAGAAGATTAAATAACAAGCTGTGTGGTTCTGATCCGATATTAGAATCAAAAACCATCATAATCCATTATACATAACAGAAGCTATATTATGAGAAGCGGTTTTTGCTTCTCATAATATAGCTTCTGTTTTTATCATACATTTTAATCGATATATACTCCGTTCCAGAAATATTGTCTTGTGATATTGCCGGTTTTAGCGTCAACGCGGATCTCGCTATATTTGTTCAGTCTGAAGGAATAATACAGTTCGTCTGCTTCTGTATCGTACTCAAGACGATAGGTTCCGCTGATAGGAGTTGTGTCCTTAGGACTGAAGAACATCTGGTTTCGGTTCTGTTCGGCAAGCTCAAGCACTTTGTCAAAAAGCTCCTGAGGAGGAATAAGATCCGAAGTATCAAGCTGTGATAAAGGCATGGCTCTGCCGGTCGGACTGATATAAGAGTTATTATTGTCACTCCTATAAAATACATTAGGGATTATCGCACCGTTCAGATACTGATATGCATTCACGCTTGGTTCGCCGCTTATGCTGAGTGTATTGAATCCGCATATATAAAGATCGTCTCCGGTGTGCTTGTCCAGAAAGCTGAGATATGCGATCATATCCTCCTTCTCGGTGTCATCCATATTACGTTTTTCCCAAAGCATGTCACTATAATAGATGTGTTTGCCGAGCTTTTGGATGTTTTCCGGCTGTAGAGGGCCGGTGAATTCAGATTTATCAATATACGTGGTACCGTCGTTTTCATTTTTATTTTTCAGGGTTTTTGGTATGACAAGTGTACCCGCAGCGATAAAACCTCCGGCGAGAATTATGATGGTCAGTATTATCAGGATATTCTTCTTTTTATCTTGCATGATATTTCCCCTTTGTATTTTCTTTGATGGCGTATTTTCAGACGTGTTTTCACGGCATCTATAGGAATATACGTTTGAAATAGACTGTTTTATGGAAAGTATTTGGTTAAGTATATAAATTTTTTAATGTTTTTTGATTTGTTTGTAGCGGTTTTGTTGCACCTGATATGCTAAAGTGTCCTCAAGCTTTAAATAAAGAGAAACTCGAATAAGTAAGGTTGCAAATGCACCGGTAAAAGGATAGTATCTAGTATATAAGATGACAATATGGTAAAGACCTAAGAAATGGTCGGGAGGAAAAAATATGCCTAAATTAACAGCAAACCAGAAGATAACATTTAAACAGAATGTAAACGATATTATAGAAGCTAAACCATTTGATAAGCTTATTTCGACACTGGGTCCGAAGGGCAAGCTTGAGGAAACCTTCTCACTTCAGAAGGAATATAACGAGATAGAGATGGATATTCCTAAGGGGCTGGACGAAAATATGGTTACAGCCATAATCATCGGCGCCATGATGGATTCGAAAGTAAATGGAATCGACGATTGGCAGCTCACCGCATCAAGTCCTGATGTCAGAAAACCGATTGATTCCAATCAGAATTATGTAATTGATAATGTGGCCATAAGTGACAAGAGAGGAAAGCATTTTGATCCGATAATCGTAGAGGCAAGAAAGAAAGCAAAAGCGGCTCTTGAAGCCTTTAAGAATAATGACCCTGAGCCTGCAAAAGCGTTCCTGCAGAATTACATAGATTTTGAAGCAAGAAATATGGTCAATATAAAATTTGTCAACACTAAGGCTTTTCTCTATGGTAATTATAACAGTCGTCACGATAATTATATTGAGGGCGTGTCGCTTGCAACTACCGTGATGGGGAAGCCACCATTTAATGTTATGCCTGAAAATGTTACTCCGATCCAGACAGCAAGGCTTCAGAGCTACGGAGAGCAGGTTAAAGCTTTTGATCAGGCGGCAAGACAGAGACACAGCCTTGTCAATGATCTAAATATGCTTTCCAACAATATAAAGGCTGAGAGGGCGGCTGATTTTCTCTTTAATCTCTATGTTTCAAACATAAGTGCATGTATGGATGACAGAGAAAACAAGATGAAAAACAAAATCTTCTACGGTTATATCAAGCAGCTTGGCGGTCCTGATGGTTTGGGTGATGACCCTGAAGAGAATATGGCAGCGGGAAGTATTCTTTCCGATGACAAAAATATCGCATACGCTTATGAGGATCTGAATCAAATCATTAAGGAGAATACCATAGGAAATATTGATGCCATCCTTGCATCACCGGGAGGCTATGACAAGCTTAAGAGACTTTACATATCTTCAATTAAGAAGTCTCCGGAATATGCGGCTATCGTAAATGCCGCAACTGAGGCGGATATGATCGATGCCATAAGTGATGCCGAGAGTGCGTGCGCCGTAAATCTTACTGATAAATTTAAGAGTGTCAAGCTTCCTGATATGGCTTCACCTTTAAATAAGGCTCAGAGAGAAAAGTTTGATCAAGATGTTCAGAAAATCAGAAATACTGTTGAGAAGGGCATAGGGGATATTATTAAAAGGAGAAATGCCGCAAATGCTCTTTATATGAATGGTATTGAAACCGATAATATGCAGAATAATGCAGTTTGCATCAATGAACTGGTTGAAAACATCAAGGGTGTTAACAAGAGAGGCGGTTCCCAGAATTTCAAGGATATGTATGAAGCTCTCAAGGAATTCAGGGATTATGCCAAGAAGCTTGCTGATAGTAAGAGATCACCTTCTGCTGCAGAGCTGCAGAAATATATAGATCTTGGTGAGAAGGTAGGTAATCTTGCATCTCACTATCTGGATCACAAGACTAAGATCAATTCAACATATGCTGAGAACAGAGTCAGGGCTGTCAACAGGCTTATTAAGAACCTGGCTGTAAATCTTGCATCAGCCAGAGGGCTTAAGGAAGAATGCCTGAAGAAGGATCTGGGAGCAGATTATAAGGCATATAAAGAATCCACTAAATATTCACCGCTCGTTGATGAAGCTACAGTACAGTCTTTTCGTTCGAAACAATACACAACATACAGGAGTATGCCAAAATCCGGAGCATCATACAGTATGAACAGAATGGCCGTTTACTCGGTGTCACTTATGGCACTTGCCGTTACCGGAGACTATTCTATTGATGATCTTATGGATCCGTCAAAGTTTCAGAATGAAAAGTCTCTGATGTTTGACAAGGTTGTTGAGAAGATGACATATGTTACTCCTGAGAATCAGAAGTGGATCGCTGAGATGATGGTCAAGGGTATGGAGAAGACCAGAGTTATGGTAGATGAGAAGATGAAGACGCTTGATTTCACAGATCCAAAGATATTTGAAAGCGATACAATGAAGAAGATCACAGCTTTTTCAATGTACAGATTTGATATCTGGCAGGAGGTTGAACATTGCAAGAATGAAGCTGAAGAATTTATAAAGGAACTTCATCCTGAGATACCGAACTACAGGGCATACAGTGAAAAGATAAGAAATGATGTCGGTATGCTCGGAACAATCAGAGCCGACGAAGACAAGAGAGACAAGTATATCAGGATGTTCATGGAGGAAGCATTCCCTGAAGACAGCACAAAAGCTGCTAATCTCATTGGTGAAATACTGAACAATGCGATTGAAAGTGAACTGATGCGAAGATCCGTTGCTGATAAGATGAAAAACGGAAATAATGTCGAGTATTCAAAAGTCGATGACAGAATGGAAGGAATACTCCTGAACAGTGCAAGTCTAACATTTAAGACGGAAATGGGCGATAAGCTTACAAGAATTTATGAAAAGCATCCTGAGCTTTTGAGAGAGCATCTCGCTTCGATGATGAATGGAGAGTATTTCAAGGATATTAAAGTTAAGGTAGATATGACCAGTCCGAATCCGGTTGAGATAACGGGCATGAATGATCTCCTTGAGAAGGTTAAGACCGACAGCTTCATGAAGGAAGCTGAAGAAGCAACCGTAAGACTTGAGACTCAGAAATACAAGAATAGGGAGGATTTCTTTAGGGATTCTGCTCTTGCAATAACCGGAGGTGTTTACAAGGTTAGCGGAAAGCTTCCTAAGAAGACCGAAACAGGAAAGGTTACATCACTTCAGGATTATGCCGAGGCTCAGTTTAACAGCCAGACATTCAGAAACTCTCTTCTCAGCACCAAAGAGCCTAAGAAGATGAAGAATCCTAAGTCGATCGCTGCAACAGCCAGAAATCCGGAGAAGATCAGAGAAATCATCAAGGCGGCTAACAAAAAAGAACTTGCCAAACTGCAGGCGAACGGACCTGAGGTTCTTAAGGATAACCCACAGGCAAGGCCGAGAAACAGAAGAGTTGAAGGCGCCGGAATGGGGAAGAAGAAGTAATTGAATTGACAACATACATCGAATAAGAACAAACAGATTCAGCCTAAGGTACAAAAGAGCATCCAGGAGGGTATAAAAAAATAGTGATTATTCACAAGGGATAGAGGAGATAAAAAAATGCCGTTTTTAACAAAAAATGAATTGTCAAATATAGTTTCATATCATACCAGCGTGCTTTCGGAAGATGAGAGGAGCTGGTTTGAGAGTGAATGTCGTAAGCTTGAGGAAGAGACAAAATACAAGCTTGAGCATCGAGCTTCAGGTGATAATGCCTTCAGAATGTATCTTATGGCTGAAAAAAATATGTCAATAGATGATGTTGTTGAGCTGGAAAAGCTTCCAAAGGAAACCGTTCTCGGTTATATGAGGGAGTTCTTCGACTTTTATAACAAACCGGGATTAACAACTGCGGATAAGGTTGAACTGTTTGGAAAAGTTAATATAACAGCAATGGATAAGATCCTTGAGTATACAATACCAAATCCGGGTAGGATCACCGGGATGGAAGATCTCGCATCTCTACAAAAGAAACTGTATATCATGGGTATAATGTATATAGATGTTTCGCAGGATACACAGGAATATACAAACCCGAAAACTAATGAGAAGGAACTGCGAGAAGCTTATTATAAAGGAACGGGTGGAAGTCAGAATCTTCAGCAACATGAAAGCAAATGGACGGTGTTTAGTAAGGCCTTCTACAATATGTATAGCTATCTTTGGGACGATCAGGTTACATTACCGGGTAAGTGCGCCATTTTGGATTCGATAAAGGAGTTTTTCGGAAAATATGCGGGCAAGAAGATAAAAACTCTCCCGCAGAGGCTTACCTCTGATCTTTTATCAATAGCTGCTTCAAATGCTGACTACGGACGAGAGTTTCTGGAGGATTATATGGGCTCAAATGAAGCTTTCGTTAATTATCTGAACGGACTATCAACAACTTATCCGGGCAAAGACATAATAAAGGAGCAGACAAGAATCGTTTTAACCGATAATAGAAGTAATGATAATATCGGCTTTAAGGATAAGCTTAGGAATCTGGTGTGTATTTCTATGGATGCCGGTATCGCCGGACTTCTGACAGAAGAAGAGAAGGAGATGCAAGATCTTACTCTCCTACCTGAGGAAACCAAGCAGAAAATGATCAAAATATACAGAGAAAGCTTTGGTACCTACTATAAAGACATTACGCTGCTCAATATTGAAAGTAAGAATCTGACAGAATTTGATGTTATTAAGAATGGATCAGGAGTCAGCATTACCAAGCTTGCCGGTTCCAAGTATGCGAAATATGATAAGATGACGCAGGACAATGCCCTGATGCTTGAAACTATCCGAGCTATGGCGGTTGAGAAGAACGGTCTTAAACTCCAGTATGTTGAAACCCAACCGGACGGTAAGCTTACTCTTTCCAAACCTATAGGCTTTAAGAAGGTAGCTGACAGTATCAATATTCACTTGAGTAGAAAATTCGATGCGGCAGCAGCCGAGATGTATTTTGAACATCCGGATAATACCAGTATGGTATTTAAGGCTTCCACAAATATTAAACCTAATATTGAAGGAATCCTTTCCAATCAGCGGGAGATAATGGATAAATATCATCTGGATATATATGACTGTGTATATGTAGGCGATAAGACTTTACGGCAGTTGTTTTATGAGAGAAATCCGAAAGATGCTCCGATTCGGGAGACAGAGACTTTCAGTTTTGTTGCGGCGGCTTCGCATAGGAATGAACCTGTATTTGTAACAACTCTCAGTGAAGAAAGTGGGAATTTGAAAAGAAACGTTGTCCCTATAACCTTCAGAGGGCAGCTTGTTACTCATGAGCAGAGTAAGACAGATGTTGTTAAGCAGACCAGAAGAGATGCAAAGGCTATAATTGACAGAGAGAATGCGACACTTGCCAACTCAATGCTTACTCATACCGATCCTTTCCTTGGCCGAAAGACAGTAGATCCGGAGTATAAACCATTTGATAAGAAATACCTTGAAGAACAGGATGGTGCCAAGATTGCAAGAGAAGTATTTACTGAAATCAGAACTAATTTTTTAAATGATCATCCTGAGTTTGATAACAGGATTAATCCGGTAAATGATGGTGAAGGGGACTTCGGAACAGATTTGAATACGTATATGTCAGATATTGAGTATAAATCCGGGTTGGTAGAAAGGAAGGGAAGAATACCCGATTTAGCATATTCGATTCCGAAAATCTATGAGAAGAGTCTGAATCCGGGCGATAACCGGAAACTTAAGAAGCTGATCAAAGAGATTCGGGACGGTTTTAAAAAGGAAGTGAATGCGCTCCCGGATAATGAAAAGGTCTATAAGCCACTTTACCAGCTTGTGTTACATAGGCTTGATACTGAAAATGTCAGTATGATAAAAATGATGGATGATAATCCGCTGACAAATGCACTGCTGGTTATGAACAATCATGGGCCTGCTATATTCCGTCCGACACAGATCAATACTTATATGTCAAAAGATACTATAACTCAGAGACTGACTGAAAGAGGCCTTTTTATGCCTATAATATCAATCTATTGCGGTGCGGATGATATTATCAGTGCTGAGTATCAAAAACAGAGGGATGAAAAATCAGGATGGTCGAATGAAAAGGAGCAGAGATATTTCTTCAGACTTAAAAAGGGATATGAAAATGTCATAAAGAATTACGAGGAAATGGAGAAATGGCCACTAAAGGATCAGCTTCTTAAAGGTAAGGATTTTGAAGATAATCTCGGGAGCTTTACAAATTTAAGTACCGGTAGTGCAGCCAGAGGTTTGGGCGAAGTCGCTTACATGATGAAGTGGGAAATCCAGGGCATGAAGAATGGCTGGCATGCAGACAATATCCATGTTCTGGGAGGCATGGGCAGTATTGAAGGTATAGTTAAAAAAAACATATCGAGATATAAGCACCTTATCGAAGACTGTAAAGAAAATCTTCAGGGCATGGAAGAAGGAGCTGAAAAGACCAATTTGGAAGGAGATCTCCGAAAGTATGAGGAAAATCTTGAAGCCTTGAAGGAGTTTGAAGAAACGAAACTTGCCGGCTTTAAGAAGAGTATACTTGGCAAGAAGATTAAGTCTCCGAGAGATATTCTGGACGCCCTTAATAAGTTTGAGGCATTCATGGAGGAAAACAAAGATGTCAAGGTTGTGAAGGATTTCGGCATCTTTGATAATGCACTTCAGTTTAAATCATATGTTGATGAGGTCAGTAATAATGCCATCGAAGATGTTAAGACGATGATGGTCAATCCAAAGAGCATCGAGAAGAAGTATAAGGCAACTGTTATTCCTGAGTATAAAGGGGCTAAACCTGAGGATATGATCAGGGAGATGCGTGCCGAGAAGAATATTCCGGCAGCAGCTGCTGAAGCTTATATACAGAAATATGTGAAAGAATTGTATCTTTCTAAGCTTTATAAACCTGATAATCCAAAGCTTTTCAATGAGAAGAAGTCTGAGCATAAATGGGAGATGAATAAGCTTGAAACTCAGGCGAAGCACTATGCAGCGGAGTTTATTGAGAAGCTTGCCGGTGGTAAGGAACAGGCTAAAAATTATAGTATTTCCGGCGAGGAACTTGCGGATCTCATGCAGTATGGTCATCATGAAGTATATTTCAGGGAGTTTGACAATGAGATGAGATTCCAGAAAGCTAAGGATGGCTTTGATCTTCTTGTTAACCGTAAGCTTAAAACCCCTGATGGAAGACAGGTTTCCATGGTTGACGCCATGAAGGAAGGCCTTAAAGATCTTGAGAATAGTTATGTTCTGCTTGGTGGATCGCGGGTTTATGATGAGGTTCAGGTTGAACTTGATAATATCATTAAAATCAAGACCAAACTTGATGCTAAGCTTAAGAAGCAGTTTGACGATAAGAAGGATTGCAGGCTTGATCAAAAGGAATATGAGCAACTTCACAAGAGAGTATCAACCCTTTGCGGAGTGATGCATTCATATATTGTGAAGAAAGATAAAATAAAGAAGCAGAAGGGTTCTCTTGGTAAAAATGGTGAAAAACGATACAATGCAATGAAGAAGTCGATGAATGCAGTGTATTGTTTTGAACAGGCTTTAGAGAGATATGGCAACCTTGGACCTCTCGAATCAGACTTTGCATATCAGGCGATTGGTGCAAAGGACAGCAAGGCCAGCTATGCTGTGAGACCGGAAGCTGTTAAGAGTTTCATTGATAAGCAGAAGGAATTCGGAGCAAAGGAAATTGCTGAGTTAAACCGTCAAGCAGAAGATGCACTTGCTGCTGAGGAGAGTAAACGTACTCAGGCTTTAGATAAGGGCGTCAATGGACAAATTGAAATCATTAGATCAATTGACAAAACACTATATTTGACCACGATAAAGAAGGCTTACGGTAATGGTTCGGATTCGCTATTAAAAACAGAGGATATCATAAAAGATTATAATGCTAAGCTGACAGATCTTAAATGTTACAAGGATAAATCAAAGAATTTAAAACAGTTTATGGATGACTATATAAATAATACCGGTTTTAAAGATATATTCCTGGCAGAAGTAACTGAAAGTGCCGAACTTGGAAAGGTTTCGAATGCTGATATTCTGAACTGCAGAGATAAAGCGCTTACAACCATGTTAAATAATGCTAAGGGGTCTCATGAAATTATGGAGAAGATTGATATGGTTGCAAGGATGACGGGATCGCCGGTCAATTCCGAAATACTTGGATTTAAGGCTCCGGCTGCTCCGAACGCACCTGTTCAGCATAAGGCACCGGTACACCAGAATGAAGCTGCTAACAATTATAAGATTGGAAAATAAAAGGACTGCTTATGGATATTATTTTTGAAATACTGTTTGATTTAATCATGGAAGGTTCTATAGGTGCGGTAGGCGATAAAAAAGTACCGCTCGCCCTCAGAATAATTGCTGCGGTGATTGTAACAGTAATCTATGGCGGACTTGTCGGAGTATTCATATATCTTGGCATAGTTGAAAAAAATATACTCATAATTCTGTGTGGTGTTGCTATTGCAGTTATTGTTATTTTTGAAGTCATGCGGACAGTGAAAAAGCATCGCGGAAAATAGGAATATTTATAGGCGCTTGCAGAAATGCAGGTGCCTGTTTTTATGCACCGGCATCGCTCGGGCAATCCCGTTACTTATGTGCGCCAACATCATGTTCCATGATGTTGCGGTATTGCTTCGCAATCCCTGGGCATACTTCGTATGCCGCGTCCTCGCTACGCTCGGATCACGGGTCCCCGCCTTCGTTGCACTCAGGCCCTCCCGTGACTTATTTGTTGCGCTTTTGTTGTTTGTTTCTTGATACTATAACGGTGTAAGTAAAATGATATACCATGGTTATCGGTTAAATATAAAAACAAAGTGTATGGAGGGAAGAAAATGCCGGCATTTAAGGAATTGGAACTCAGATTAAAATTTGATCGTATATACAAGTTATCAAGGTATCTTGAAAGAAATATGAAGGGCTTTCATGATACCTTTGCGCTTTATAATTCGCATTATACAGAATTAAAGAATAAGCTCGATGAGCTTTACAGGATGAATGAATATGAAATCATCCGCAAGATGAATGCGGCTGATGTTGAAGAGCTTAAGAATAAGTATCGCAGCTGTGTGGAGATGGTACAGCATCAGAAGGAACAGATGCATGTCTGGGCAGAGGCTAATGGTATTTCACAGAATGTCATTACAAAAGCTGACAGATATTTTACAGAAATAAATGAGTTATTTACAAAAGATAAGGTTATCATTGATACGCTTGATATAAATGATGATCTCAGCCTTCCTGCAGCGGTTTACAAGAATTCCTACGAGCTGGCTCATAATATGCCTAAAAAGGATGTTTCGTTTGAAGAATATCGAAAGATCATGGGAACGACAAATACTACAGAAGATGCTCTCATAGAGAAATATATGAAGAGCGATTCTGAGAAGATTCGCCGCGACTGCATCGCCAGAATGGAGAAGCATCCAAGCATCTATGAGTATACTTCTATGCCTAATGATGCGATATATGCGGTAAATACAGGTGATGAAGCTATTATAAACGAGTATCTCACAACTCATGCCGGTGAGCTGACGCTGTCTCAGGAGATGAAGCTGAAGAAACAGATTGAAGCCGGGAAGCTTGCAGATAAGATGCAGTCATATGCGGAGTTCTTTATGGAAGCAGGAGATGAGATCGGAGAGAAACCGAAGGTATTTCGTCCGAGCGATGCAAAGGAGCCTGACGCATGTGAGCTTGACATTGCTCTTCCTGAATTTCAGACGAGCAGTCAGGGATGCTGGTCATGCGCTGCCCAGCTGCTTATAAACAGCCGCGGAAATAAAGAGATTACGCAGGCAAATGTACGTGATTACAGAGCTAAACTCACAAAAGCAGAGATAGATGAGGATAAGAGACTGATCCATCAGCAGTATAATTACGATTCGGGTAAGAACTTCATGAATATGAGTGATCCCGTGCTTGCTTATGCGCCGAATTCGATGGTACACGAGCTTACAATTCAGCAGTATCTCCGCCCGGAAGAGAAGAAAGGAATATCTGCCGAGAGATATCTGGATAATACTCTTGAAGTGTTAAGGAAAAATATCAAACATGCAATAAATGTTGATCATTCTCCGATCGCATTTAATAACCAGGGCCATTATATCACTATCATAGGCATTGATGGCGATACAATAAAATACAAGGAGAGTCAGAAGAAGGGAGACGCAACACCTAATCAGACTCACACGGCAAGTTTAAAGAAGCTTGTAGCAAATCTGATAGTCAATAAAGATGTGAGCAAAAGAAAAGCGGTTGAGATATCATGGGTTTCGGACATCAAGCTTTCGAAGGATGGCAGGACGATACACGGTATCCCAAGCAAATATACAAAAATGAATGATGATGGGTCTCTTCAGCTTCCGCCAAATGATATTCAGATATTCTCAGATGAGGCTAATCGTACAGGTATCAACAAAAAAGGTGTCAGGCTTTATCGTCCGGGAGGAGATGAGGATAATTTCCTTAAAAACAATGAAGAAAGTGTTTATTCGGATGGCGGTATAGTTAAGATGGAGAAGGTCTATATGCCGAAGCAGCTGAATGCCGAATACCTGAAGAAGATGGCTGAAAAGAGATCTGAAGAGGATGAAGCATCTCTCGATATTATGGACAGGGAATTTTGGGGTGTGGATAACACTATTGAAATCGAGCGGCCGGATCTGGAGAATAATCTTAACGATAATATAATTAATAATAACATTGAAAACGTTCCGAATAACATACAGAACGACGTACCAAACAACGTTCAAAATAATGGTGCAAACAATGCGCAGAATAATGGGGCAAACAACGCACAGAACAACGCACAGAATAATGGTGTAAATAATGCAAAGAACAACCCACCGGCAGGAGACGTTCCGGTTGAGCCAGAAGCTGATGAGGAGTATTATCCACATTTCAGTCTGTCAGAAATAAGTGCCGCAAGCGAAAAGCTTGCAGATGAAATTGACGAGCATAGAATAGTTGGTTTTGTGTCTCAGTATCAAGAGTATAATAATCTCAGTACCCAGCTTCAGGAGATCAAAAACCTTGCGGATCTGGGATGGAGAAGCGCACAGAAAAATGACGGAACCTTTGGACAGAATGAGACGAAACGTCTTTTGGAACTCATCAATGCTGCAATAGCTACAGCAAATGATTATCTGTCAGGTAAGAGTACTGATCTGAAGGATAATCCGCTTCAGAAGATTGATCCTGATAAGCTGAAAAGAGAGCAGCCACGTATAATTGCAATGCTAAAGGCTTTTGATAAACTCACAGACATCAGGAATTCGCTTGTCGGCGGCAATGATATGGCCATTAAGAAGGCTGAGAAGGAAAATACCATAAGGAATTTCAGGGCTGATCTTATCAATACCGGCGTGGACAGGAAAAAGCAGCAGGATGATTCCTTTAAGAACAGAGAACCGAACGTTGAATATGCCGCTAAACAGATTGACGAGATCGATGCCCTTATGGGTATTCAGCCTGTATTTCTGGATAGTTTTAAGGATAAGCACAGGATCCCGTATGAAAATAAGGGAGATAAAAAAGTATCTATGTTCTTTAGGATCAAGAGCTTTAATGATGGCTTCAAGGCTATAGGTTCGGATGATGAGGCTGCAAGGCTGTCGAACAAGGACTTTGCTGCACTCAGCTTTGCTGCGTCTACAACAAGAAAAGTGTATGAAAAGCTTGATAAAATAGTGCTTCCTCTTGATGATTATAAATATCATGATAAGGAAACAAGATACATCTTAAACTGTAACAGACTGCCATATAGTCTGGCATCTGAATTGGATTATGGATTATCATTTTATATTGACCATATTTCCGATGCCAGAGATTATGCAAAGGAAGCCCTTCAAAGTTATGAAAATGGTAACAAGGAGCCGCTGGCTGCTCTTATCACTGAAGGAATCAAGAATTTCAACAGAATAGCCCTTAATGGACAATATGAATGGATGGGAAATGTTGGAGTTTACAGTGAGATGGGACAGCGTATGACAGCTATGCTTGACAGAGATCCGGAACTATTTAAGATGGCGGTTGGAAAAGGACTTACAGGAGACGAAATATCACATATAAGATCTCTGGGAACAGTCGGAAAGTGTATAAAACTGTATACTGATGTAGATGATTTACTGGAGACTGCGAATAATACCAAGCGCAAACTGAACTGGTCGGATGCTCAGAAGCTGGAATATTATACGGATTTTCTTATGGGTATTCGTTTCAGGGAGAATATTGAGGCCATTAATGCTGAAATAGAAAGCAAGCCGGAGTATATTCGTGATATTGCTGAACGTGATAAGAAAGCGGAGCAAATATCAAGGAATGCGATTGCCGACTTTGATACGGCTATTGAAAAAGTGCTGGAAGATAATTATGGTGCTGCCGATTATGTAAAAATGCTGGATGAGTACAAGGCTAAGAAGGCTCAGGCGCTTTTGCAGCCGACAGAAGAACTGAAATTTGACAGCCTTGTTAATGCAAATTCAGATTTTCGTGATGCTTTGCGTGACTTTGTTGCGCAGGAGACAGCAAAGATACAGGATTATGAGAACAGGCTTGTAGAGGAAATGCTTGAGGCTGCAAAGGAATTTGCAAAACGAGACAATGTTGATATCACGGCTCCTGAAAATAATAGCAAAAGAGTGAAATATGCGATCAAAGCCAAGAATAAGCAGCTCGAACTCAGGAAGAATCTTTATGAGAAGGGCGGTATCAGTGATGCTGAGATAAACAGGTTCGCTGTGGAGTACGAAGATTTTAAAATCTTTGAGAGACGCGCCAATGCTTTAAATGAAATCAAGCTCCTGAGTAATGAAGTGAAGCTGAATCTGCCGGGTGGCGGCACAATGCAGTATTATCTGGATAATTCGAAAGGATATATCAAAGATAAATATAGGGATAAGGATAACTTACTGCAGATGATGGCAAATCCGGGAAAGTACGAGGCTGAGAGACGTCGAGTGAAGGAATACCTGAAGGGATCGGGAGTGTTATATCTCAGCCCGAAGGATTTTTATAATAAGATGTACAGAAGGGCTCCTTATAATGGACAGACTTTCCTTAATGAAACTGCAAGATATGAAACTGTAGCCGGATGTATTTCAGAGTATGAGAAACTGAAACCGCAGCAAAAGCAGCAGCTTAGAGCACTTTATGAACCTCTTGCTGAAGTGAGAGATCCGAATGCTGTATTACAGGATAATGGACGTGTGGCCGGAAAGACTGACAAGAAGGAACTCCGAAACAGAATAATGATAAATGCTTTTGTTAAAAAGGCGGAGGCGTGTATCAAGAATATCAAATCGACCTATGGAAAGGGCAAGAGCGATTCAAAGCCTTCAGAACTTATGATGGCTGTAGTAAGGGGCTTAAAGGGATTCTCTTCGGATATGAGTGTAGAGGAGTTTAATAAAAAGCTTCAGAGCCTGCAGGAATCCGTAGACAAATACATAGATAAGAGAGGACTTCCGAGCAAGGCAGACAGAGTGGACAGAAGAGAATTCCTGATGGGAATCAGAACCGATATTGTACAGTATAAGCAGGAAGCTCTGGATATCAGTAACGGAAAAGCTGGCAGAGTCCATGAAGTGATTATCGGAGATAAAACCAGGGGCCGTGAGATATGCGTAAATGATCTTAAGAAGAATCTCATAGCATTTACCTATCAGATGATGAATATGAGAGGAAATGGAATACAGGATCTGGTTAATTATGATCCGTCAATTCCGGCTGAGCACAGGATGATGGCTGATGTGGTACCTCCTGAACCATCACCGGCGTTTAGAAAGGTTATGGATTGCATGAAGGATTGGAACAGGCTCGGAATGCCGGACACAAACGGTAATGCACCGAAGGTTTCATTTGATAAGCTGAAGGAGATTGTGCAGAATCTTAATACGGCATCCACCATATGGCTTTCGACAAATAAACCGGGCAAGACTAATTTTACTGCAAATAGATACGACCTGGTCAAGAATGTCTGGATCAATGCTCAGAACGCTCTTAAAAATATCCGGTTTATCGAGCCTTATATGGATATTGTAACTCCTGAAGGAAGGATGGGAAGTCTGGACGTTTATGATGCTTTGAAGAGTATGCCTGATCCGTATAATAAAATAAAGGTTATTACGAGTGAAGAAGGACAACTCTCATATAGTCCGGAAGTATATGATACATGGAAAAATGCTTATGGCGTACTGAAGGCTGACAAGAATAATTTCCAGAGAGCTTATTCAAAGGGGCTTGAGCTGAGAAGTGACATTTCCACGGCCTGCGCAGCAGATTTTTCATCACCGGTGAATAATACTCCTGTCAGCAAGCTGCCGAATAAGCTGAAAACTCCTGACAGACTTAAGAGAAGAGATGAAAGGCTGGCTTTACATGCTGCCACTGCACTCTTCGTTAAGCAGATGGATGAAATTGACGGATGGAAGGATATCATCGGATATCATAAAAACGATATCTATAATGCTCTTACGGTGATTGCAAAGAGTATGATCAAAACACAGGCTTATAAAAATGTGACCAGAGAGTCTGATGTTCAGGCAATCGGAGAGAGCGTTATGAAAGAAGCAAAAAGGCTGGGAACTGATAAGGAGCTCTTGAATATAGCAAGTCTCTCAAATGTTGAAAAGGTCATAAGAAAGATGAAAAAAGAGGCAAAGAAGGTAAATATTAAAGCTAAATAATAAGATATATGATTGGTACATTAAACCGGCACAGGTGGTGGTATTTTTACCAATTGTAATTTGTGAGATAATAGAGTCAGCGAAAAAAACAAGAGGCAGGGAGTATTTCCCGGCCTCTTGTTTACATATAAGGAAACTGTGTTCCTGACGTATAAAATAATGAATTATATTTAACTGAAATTGGTTACCAGTGCGGCAATACGTAAACCGAAGAGTACGAATACACCCCACATTATAGGAGAGATGTCCTTGATCTTACCTGTAAATACTTTAACGATAACCCATGAGATGATAGCGAACATGATACCATTAGCGATTGAATAAGTGAGTGGCATCATAATGATCGCCATATATGCTCCGATCGAATCAGCGATATCGCCGTCATACTTGATCTTAAGAGTAGAACTGAACATAAGCATACCTACATAGATAAGAGCAGGAGCTGTTGCAAATGACGGAATAGCAAGGAAGATTGGGCTGAGAACGATGGAGATAAGGAACATGAGGCCTGTTACAAATGAAGCAAGACCTGTCTTACCGCCTGCAGCAACACCGGCACTTGACTCAACAAAGCTTGTAACTGTTGAAGTACCGAGGCATGCACCAACTGTTGTTCCGACTGCATCTGCCATGAAAACTTTGCCGACTCTAGGAAGCTTGCCGTCCTTGTCGAGGAGGTCTGCCTTCTCAGCAACGCCTACTACAGTTCCGACTGTGTCGAAGAGATCGACAAAGAGGAAGCTGAAGAGGATGGCTATAAACTGTACGAGATGATCACCGACCCAGGCAAAATTGAATTTGAATGCTGTATCACCGAGACCATCAAAATTAACAAGACCATCAGAAAAATCAGGGAATACGCTTACGCCTTCATACCAGCCGATTCCCTCAGCACCCATACCGAGAACCCATGTTGCGAGGATACCGATAAGAACAGCGCCCTTAACCTTATAGTGGCTGAGTATTACTATTACTAAAACACCAACCAATGCGAGTACCATTTCCGGCTTTGAAAAATCACCGAGGTCAACAAGTGTTGAGTCGGAATTCTGAGCGATTCCTGCACCCTGAATACCGATAAATGCTATGAAGAGACCGATACCACTGGTAATACCGAATTTAAGATTCTGAGGAATACCGTTGATGATCTTCTCACGGAATTTAAAGAGTGAGATCAGGATGAAGATGAGACCTTCGCAGAGAACTGCAGTAAGTGCAATCTTGAAAGCATCGGCGCCTTCCTCGGCGAGATCACCCATACATACGGAAAATGCAAAGTAAGCATTGAGTCCCATACCGGCTGAAAGAGCGATAGGGTAGTTGGCAAGAAATGCCATGATAAATGTTGCAATAGCCGATGAAATGGCTGTTGCGAGGAATACACCGTTCTGATTCATAACAGTGCCGAGAATACTCGGGTTAACTGCCAGAATGTATGCCATTGCGAGGAAAGTTGTCATACCGGCAACTATTTCGGTTTTGACATTGGTGTTGTGTTCCTTGAGTTTGAAAACTTTTTCTAACATGTGTTCACCTTCCCTTTTTTTTCTTTTCTTCGAGATCGCTGATCAAAGTGATCCCTGAAGAAGGTTATTGGTTAAATACATTTAAAAGCTTACCACAGTGTACTGATTAAAACAAGCCGAAAGGCATAATCTCGTTGATTTCGTCAGTGATTATGTTAGAATAAATGCATATTATTTATGAGCCAATGCTAAAGACCGGAACTGATATATAAATATTGTTTATATGATAATGACGTATACCGGTATTGATATTTTTTGCTGGCAATGGTGGAGACAGAAAAAAATATATATTTACTGAAAATGAGGTTTTCAAGGAGGTAACAGATGGGAACAGTATATGTGACCGGACACAGGAATCCGGATCTTGACAGCGTGTGCAGTGCATACGGATATGCCGGACTTATGAATATGCAGGATGCGGAGAATACCTATATTCCGGTCAGATGCGGACATCTGTCGGAAAGTGTGAGGAATATTCTGGAACAGCTGGAGATTGAAATCCCTGTTTATATGCGAGACGTATATCCAAAGGTTAAGGATGTGATGCTGACAGACAATTACAGTATCGATGCAGAAGATTCGCTGACGGCTGTGGCTGCGATATATGAGAAGAACAATCCGAGTGCGATACCGGTATATAATAAAGATGAATTTTATGGTCTGCTGACAGTGGATGATATCACCAACTGGACCATGAGAGAACTGTCTAAGAGCAGTAAGATCACTGCGATTCCTAAAGTTAAAGAGATCATGTCGGTTCAGAAAGAGAGAGTGTCGTCGGATGAACTTTTTGACGAGGCAAGGTCGATACTGCAGAAATCTGACGGAAGAGGACTTGCGGTATATGAAGACGATAAATATGTCGGATTCGTAACCAGGAGGTGTTTTCTTAGATTTCCGGAATACAATGTGATACTTGTTGATCATAATGAGCCGGGCCAGAGCATCAGAGGAATAGAAACAGCTAACATAGTCGGAATACTGGATCATCACAGACTGGATGCAATCAAGACAAAACAGCCGATATTTATCTGTGCTGAGCCGCTCGGAAGCACATGTACGATCGTATATCAGCAATATATCAGGAATAACAGGACGCCGGACAGTGTCATGGCTAAGGTCCTGCTTACAGGCATACTGTCGGATACACTTATTCTTAAGAGTCCTACAACAACGGGAGATGATGTGGTTGCAGCACATATTCTGGCATCAATCGCAAAGGTAGATGTAGAAGAATACGGCATGTCCATGTTCTCAAGAGTCGGAGGCCTTAAGGATAAGGATCCTCAGGCTGAGATATCTGCAGATTTCAAGGCTTATTCGGAAAATGGCGTGAAGATAGGTATTGGCCAGTGCGAAGTTACGACATTGAATGATCTGAGGGATTATTCGGACAGATATCTGGAAGCCCTTAATGAGATAAAGTCCATGAAGGGACTGGATTGGGCTGTACTTATGATCACGGATGTCATCCATGAACATAGCGCACTGCTCTGTACGGACCATCGTGGTAACAGACATCTTCCGTATACTTCGGTTGCGAAGAATATATTTGATATGCCGCGCGTAATGAGCCGTAAGAAGCAGCTGCTTCCGGAGATCATTCATGCTGTCGGGGATCAGTAGCATGCTTTATTGAGAATTTTATATCACAAATATCATAAAAATTGAATTGACAGATAGTCCCTCCCAGTATATCATATAGATAGTAGGGGGGACTATTTTTTGCTTCCCGCAGGATTATGAGATGCGTCTTGTGCAGAGAGCGTAGCAAGCAATCAACATTATTTAAAATTTGAGGAATGACCATGAAGCAATATATTGTTACAGGAATGACATGTGCTGCGTGTCAGGCCAGAGTAGAAAAGGCAGTAGGGAAAATTCCGGGAGTAGAAGCCGTTAGTGTTTCGCTTCTTACTAATTCTATGGGCGTCGAAGGCAAGGTAAATGAATCGGATGTTATCAGGGCTGTGGAAGAAGCCGGATACGGCGCCAGACCCAAAAACGCAGCGGATATAAAAGAAAATAATGGAAAATATAGTGCCTCTGCTAAGCTGAAGGCTGAGGAGGAGGCGTTGAAGGATCATGAGACTCCAAAGCTTATTAAGAGACTTGCGTGGTCGATAGGATTTCTTTTGATACTTATGTATCTGACCATGGGGCATAATATGCTGAACCTTCCGGTACCTTCTTTCCTCTCACATAACCATCTTGGACTGGCGCTTACACAGATGCTCCTCGCAATCATAGTAATGTATATCAACAGGGCATTTTTTATTTCGGGCTTTAGGTCTCTGTTTCACGGAAGCCCCAACATGGATGCGCTGGTAGCACTTGGTTCATCAGTATCATTTGGATGGTCACTATATGTTTTTTACAGGATGACTGTCATGATAACAAATGGAACACCTAATGCGGAGCTTATGGATATTTATCACAGCCAGCTGTATTTTGAATCAGCGGCAATGATCCCTGCGTTGATAACGGTAGGCAAGACGCTGGAATCACTGTCTAAGGGCAAAACCACGAATGCTCTGAAGAATCTGATGAGGATGGCTCCCAAAACGGCTGTCATAGAACGAAATGGAATAGAGACGGAAGTAGATATCGATGAGGTTCAGACAGGAGATATATTTATTGTAAAATCCGGAGAGTCTATACCGGTCGATGGAGTCATCATTGAGGGAAATACAGCTGTCGATGAGTCGGCACTGACAGGAGAATCCATTCCGGCAGATAAATCTGAAGGGGACAAAGTAAGTGCGGCAACCATAAATCAATCCGGTTTCATAAGAGCTAAAGCCAGTCGAGTAGGTGAGGATACAACATTTTCTCAGATCATACAGATGGTGAGCGATGCGGCTGCTACAAAGGCTCCGATTGCAAGAATAGCAGATAAGGTATCGGGGGTTTTTGTTCCGGCAGTTATAGCTATATCAGCAGTTGTATTTGGTATCTGGATGATACAGGGAGCGGGAGTTGTATTTGCTCTTGAACGTGCGATAAGTGTGCTTGTCATAAGCTGTCCATGTGCACTGGGACTTGCCACGCCGGTAGCTATTATGGTGGGAAATGGAATGGGTGCCAAAAACGGGATACTGTTTAAGACGAGTGAGTCCCTGGAAACTACCGGAAAAGTGCAGATTGTGGCACTTGATAAGACCGGTACGATCACTGCAGCTAAGCCTGAAGTTACGGATATTATTCCTGCAGACGGAGTAACAGGAGATGAGCTCATAACAACCGCTTATCTGATGGAGGTGAGGAGTGAGCATCCTCTTGCCACGGCTGTTGTTAATTCTGTGGATAATCCACCTTGTCCCGTGCATCCGGTCATTAACTGGAAGGCGCTGCCCGGAAATGGCATTTACGCAGAGCAAAACGGACAGGTTCTGCATGCCGGATCAGGAAAATTTATCCGTACTGTCTGCACGATAGATCAGAAAATGGAGCAGATGGAAAAGCAGCTTTCTGAAGAAGGCAAGACACCGCTGTTTTTTGCAAGAGCCGGCAAGCTCCTTGGCATAATCGCTGTTGCTGACGTTATAAAAGAAGACTCTGCACGTGCTGTAAAGGAGCTTCAGAACATGGGCATCGAGGTAGTAATGCTGACGGGCGACAATGAAAGAACAGCTCAGGCAATCGGAGCTCAGGCGGGAGTAAATAAAGTTATAGCTGGTGTGCTTCCGGATGGAAAAGAAGCGGTTATAAGAAAACTTCAAAAATATGGAAAAGTTGCAATGGTAGGAGATGGAATAAATGATGCGCCCGCATTGACCCGCGCGGATATCGGAATTGCAATAGGAGCCGGTGCAGATGTTGCAGTGGATTCAGCAGATGTTGTTCTTATGAATTCCAAGCTTACGGATGTATCAGCTGCCGTAAGACTCAGCCGGGGAACCCTTAAAAACATTTATGAGAATCTGTTCTGGGCATTTGCCTATAACATTATTCTCATACCTATGGCGGCAGGACTATATCGAGGCATCAATATGAATCCCATGTGGGGAGCGGCGGCAATGTCCTTATCAAGCTTTACGGTATGTATGAATGCCCTCAGGCTTAATCTGTTTAAGGTGCATGATGCGTCTCATGATCATAAAATAAAACATATAGCTTCATTTGATGAAGCTTTTGGCAGCAATGAAACAAAAGATAATAAGATGGAGGAAAAGAAGATGACAAAGACACTTAAGGTAGAAGGTATGATGTGTGAGCACTGCGAGGCCAGGGTAAAGAAAGCACTTGAAGCTGTAGCCGGCGTTGAAAGTGCAGTGGCAGATCATAATGCCAATACAGCGGTAGTTACACTGAACGCCGATGTAGCAGATGATGTGCTTCGAAAAGCGGTTGAGGATCAGGATTATAAGGTTCTTGGAGTTGAATAATTATTGTCAAAATAAAATGCGGGAGGTGTTGTTTGATGTCAGATAAAAAGACCATCAGAACGGCAGCACAAAAAAAGGCACTGATCAACCGATTGAAGCGTCTGGAAGGGCAGATACGCGGATTGGAGAAAATGATTGAGGAAGATGCTTATTGTAATGATATCCTTCAGCAGTCAATGTCAGCAGGCTCGGCAATAGACGGATTTAATCAGGAATTGCTTGAATGTCATGTGAAAGGCTGTGTGGCAGCCGGAATAAAAAACAATGACGAGGAAATTGTTGATGAATTAATGAAGACAATACGAAAGCTGATGAAATAATCCGGTGGATTAATTTGGTAATCGTTAGGACCTGATGATATATTGGTATCATATGATTTTTAGGATATTTTCATTTAAGGGAGAGAAAAAAATATGTTAGAGACAGGTGTAAAGGCTCCGGATTTTCAGTTGCCGGATCAGAACGGAAAGCTTCATTCGCTTTCTGATTACAAAGGGAAAAAGGTTGTTTTATATTTTTATCCAAAGGATAGTACTCCGGGATGCACAAAGCAGGCTTGCAATTTTAGTGAGCTAATGCCTCAGTTCACCGAAAAGGGTGCAGTAATAATCGGTATAAGCAAGGACTCAGTTGCTTCGCATAAAAAATTCGAAGAGAAATACGGGCTTCCGTTCACATTGCTGTCAGATACCGAGAAAGCCGTGATTGAAGCCTATGATGTATGGAAGGAAAAAAAGAATTACGGAAAGGTATCAATGGGCGTTGTCAGAACTACATATCTTATAGATGAGAACGGAATCATAGCAAAGGCATTTGGTAACGTAAAGGCGGCTGAAAACCCTGCGCAGATGCTGGGGGAAATATAGTATGAAAGTAATTATTAAATCAGATGAAAAACAGCATAAAAAATAGTTGCAAATGTTGTTGATTACTGTTATTCTACGAGAAGATTATAGAGAAAACAGGAGGAGACCAATGAAGAATATTTCTTGCAGATAATCAATTTATGAATGTGGTACATATATAGATTTTATTTTGGCTGAATTTCAGTGTTCATGTGGATACTGAGATAAAAAGTGATGTCAATGTGATGATTTATCAAATACATTGAAAGAAATCTGTATTATGTGACTACGAGATGCAGGAAATAATTCATAGTGGGTTTCTCAGAATATAGAATGATAATGGCTTACTGCCCGTGACGTCCGGGCATTGTTGCCGGCATTATTTGTGATCGTATGACACCGCAGAATTATTCCTGCGGTGTTTTATTTTTTGATAAGGAGGCAATATATATGTCATTATTAAAGGTTTCAGATCTGACCTTCGGCTACGAGGGCAGCTTCGATAATATATTTGAAAATATTTCTTTCTCAGTAGATACAGACTGGAAGCTCGGCTTTATCGGCAGGAACGGTAAGGGGAAAACTACATTTCTGAATCTCCTTCTGGGAAAGTATGAATACAGCGGAAGTATAATAACAGATACACATTTTGACTATTTCCCTTACAGGATCAGTGAAAACGAACTTGATAAAACAGCTGACGAACTCTGTGAGGTTTGGAAGCCGGGGGTTGAGAACTGGCGTGTTATCTGTGAATTAAATAATCTTGGGGTTGATCCTGAACTGCTATACAGACCGGTTCGGACGCTTAGCTTTGGAGAAAGAACCAAAGTCATGCTGGCGGTCCTCTTCTCGGGGGAAAATGAGTTTCTGCTGATCGATGAACCGACAAATCATCTGGATAAGGAAGGCAGAGAAGTGATCAAGAAGTATCTTAATTCCAAGAAGGGTTTTATTCTTGTTTCTCATGACAGAGATCTTCTGGATGCTGTGGCAGATCATATGCTTGTGCTTAATCGTGAATCGATAGAGGTTGTTGCCGGAAATTTCAGCAGCTGGTGGGAGAATAAGGAGAAGGCGGATGCCTATGCCATGGCTGAAAATGAAAAGCATCAGAAGGAAATTGGAAAGCTTAGGGCTTCGGCTGACAGAGCAGGCAGATGGGCAGATAAGAATGAGGCTACAAAGATTGGTTATGATCCGGTGAAGGAACACGACAGATGTATTTCTACGAGAAGCTACATTGGTGCAAAGACAAAGAAGATGCAGTCGCGCGTAAAGAATTTCGAGAAGAGGATCGACCGCGAGATAGAAGAAAAGGAAGGGCTTCTGAAGGATATTGAAAAAACGGATACCCTTAAGCTTATGCCTCTTCAGCACCACAAAAAGATCCTTGTGGAGTGCAGGGATTTCTCGCTTGCATATGGGCAGGATGGAGTGAGTGGAAATCCGGATAGCGTAAAAATGTCATATGGTAATGATAGAGTGAACGAAAATCCGGACAGCGTAAAAACATCATATGGTAATGACGGTCAGATGGATGATACGCGAAAAAGTGTATTTAAGAATATTACATTTCAGCTGAAGCAGGGGGATATACTTTTCCTGAATGGAGAGAACGGATGTGGAAAGTCGAGCCTCATCAAGGCTATTCTGAGGAGTGCAGGGATGGACGTTGATGACTGGAAGACACAGGACGAAGAAAATAGTAATGAATGTGTAAAGGAAGAAGAAGTACATAAGATTGACAGCCGCAAGAACGTAAACGTAATAACCTCGGGCAGACTTGAAACAGCGAGCGGACTTATCATTTCTTATATTGACCAGAATACTTCTCATCTTAAGGGCAGTCTGAAAGATTATGCGAAGGAGCAGGGGCTTGATTACAGTCTGCTTCTGACATTACTTCGTAAGCTTGATATGAGCAGGGTGCAGTTTGAGAAAAAAATGGAAGATTATTCGGAAGGACAGAAGAAAAAAGTTCTGATAGCAGCCAGTCTCCTGACACGTGCACATGTATATATCTGGGATGAACCGATGAACTATATAGATGTTTTTTCAAGAATGCAGATTGAGAAGCTGATAGAGGAGTATAAACCAACCATGATAGTGGTTGAACACGACGTAAGATTCAGAGATAAGCTTGCGACGGCGGTATTGGATTTTTCTTCCCGTTACTTTGTTGCGCATTTGTTATAA
The DNA here is from genome assembly GCA_900108205.1 of Eubacterium ruminantium. GTDB lineage: Bacteria > Bacillota > Clostridia > Lachnospirales > Lachnospiraceae > Eubacterium_Q > Eubacterium_Q ruminantium_A. The sequence goes on from FNUU01000013.1 coordinate 68,413, forward strand.
GTGGTTTGCTATCATGTTGTACAGAGTAAAATGTATTTATTATATTTGCAATATGAAAGCGAGGATTACAATGCCAAAGAAGAAGATCATAGAAAGATTATCACAGTTTGAGATTGAGCAGTTAAGTCTTGTAGGAAAAATGATTGTATATGATTTTATGAAGGATAAATTCACTCTGGATGAGAAGAGGGAATACCTTAAGATGTTTGAATTCTTCAATGTTATAAATCTGGATGAAGAGCTCATGCCAAAGGTTTATGGAGGCAAATATTTTGATCCTGATGCGAAGAAGGGTAATGCGCCAACTTACGCGGATCATATAGCATTTAATCCAAGGACGGTTCCGGCTGATTCGGTTGTTAATTTTAATGATAAAATGCTGCAGGTGTACTATGACAAGGATGAACTGAACAAACCGGTCGAAGATATGGTGAAGATGGGAAAGAAGCTGTCCAAGGCATTTGGAGCATATATAAGAGAAGTGAAGGATCCTGATCAGGTACAGTTTCTTAATGCATATAAGACCATTCTGGATGATCTTACAGCTGGGAGGCACAGGAAAAAATCATCCGACGGAATGTATTACAGATATCTGTATGGTATGGCTACAACATCGCTTGCAACATCCAAGCCGACTATGACTTTATCTGCAGGTCAGGATGGCAAGATAAAGTATGAGTATGTAAATGAAGAAGGTGCTGACTGGCAGGAGTTTGTAAAGCGCCTTAAGGGAACAGGCATCACAGAGAGTATGAATAGTGCTGTCCGTCTTCAGGAGGCCTGGGACAAGGCAGCCGACTGCAGCCTGGAATCAAGAGAGAAGCTTATACGTGCCTATGAGGATATGCTTGTCGATAGTGAGAAGATAGCCAGGATGACTCAGGAGAAATACAATGAGGTTAACAGGGATCAAGAGGTATTGCAGAATAATCTGGATGAGTTTACCGATGGCTCACGTTCACCTAAATTTGTATTGGATGAAGCAAAGCTAAGTATAAAGCTCCTTAAGGATGGCTGGCTTATTGATGATATTCCGGCGCTTGTTAATTACTATCATGTTATGATGGATGCATACCGCTGTATGGATGGCAATAACAGTGAACAAAATCGACAGGTTTATGAAAAGATGCATGCCGGCTGGGAAGAGGCTATGAATCATGTGCATGGCGATGCTACACGCACACGTATGGAAAGACTCTCCAAGCTTAATAATCATCTTAAAGTACTTGAGAAGGATATCGAAAAAAATGGGTATCAGTTTACACTGCTCGCAAAAGGAGAGGTCGGTAATAAGAAGAATCAGATAATCACAACCTTGATAAACAGGATGTCAGAGAGAGCCTTTTATCAGGTAAAATACAGAGATACACTTGCTTTGGAAAAACGACTGGATCCGGATTCGATGTACGATGCACTTAAGGAATCCGATCCGAAAACTGTCAGCTCATCGGCGCAGTATAAGCAGCTGCTGGCAAATGTCAAGAAGCTTAAGGGAATGAACAGAAAGGATGATCCTGAGAAGTATGAGATCCAGGTGCTCCGTACACTTAAGAGCGGTGAGGCATATCTTAATTATAAAGCTGAACAGATGAAGGAAAAGGGACATAAGCGTTCCGAACTTGAGGATGAAAGAGTTAAAAATGCTAATGCGGTTGTCTCTTCAATAAAGAGATTTAATATGGATCTTCTGAAGGAGAAGAGTCCGGAGGTTACTATAAATATCGATAAGTTAACGAATGCAGATCAGCAGAGAGAGGCTGCAACAAAGCTTTCTGACGCTTCAGGCGCAATGGCTAAGGGGCAGAAGTGGATGATCGATAAGCTTATAGCAATGAAGCAGAAGCTTATTTCAACCCAGAAGCCGGGCAAGAAAGGTTCTGTTACCAATTTTGAAAATACAGATGAACTCCAGGGCTCTGTTACTTATCGTCGTATGACACAGGCTCTTCAGGGGGCAATAGACGCTCTTCAGGATAAGAAGAGTTCACCGAAAGAGATCAGTGAGTCGCTCAAAGAACTGGTTAAGGAATGTAAGACTTACCAGAAGGAGCATGACAGCATGTGGTCCGGCAACTATCTCGGCAAGAGAACAGTTCGTCAGGCAGAGGCTGAGAAGGCTATCAAGGATGTTCCTGTTATGATAGCTGCATTTGATCATCTTCGAGTACAGCTTGCAGAATTTACTGATGATAATGGTAATTCGTACAGTCATAAGCCTCTCGAGGATGCTGATAAGAAGCTTGCAGATATTAAAGGTAAGCTTGCGGAAGCCGGTGTTCAGGCTCCTGTAGCTAAGGATATGACAGATGATGTTAAGACTATCAGAGACATCGCTGAAGCTCAGGTGGCTGTAAGGGATGCTCTTCGTGAGAAATATCCGCTGATGGCTGAGAATTACGAACCATATCGCAGTGGCGCCTACTACCTTGCACTTAAGGATAAGCCGACTGTAAGTGATGTTGCCAAGATCATAACTGTTAAGACCTTCATGGATCAGGTTTATGATAAAGATGCAGGAATAGAGCGCATCGGAGAGCTTAAAGAGGCTATAACAAGTGGTAAGATTGATGCAGAGGCTGAAAAGCTTTCAAAGGATGCTGTATTTAAGCTTATGGTCAAGAGCTTCCCAAGAACATGCGTTGAGAAATGGATTGAGAATGAAGAGGTTGCTGATGCAATCCAGGAAGAATATAGAGAAAAGATCAATGAAGTTCTTGAAGAAGGAAAGAACAGGGAAGAGACCAATGCTCCGTACGCAAATATAAATGAGTATTTTGAGTGGGCATCACACGACAGCATGTCGGTTTCGTCTCTCATGCTGAAGGAGCTTATCGCATCACCTAAGGGTAAACGTATAGCACGTATACTTTCAATATGTGATGATGAAGAGCGTGCAGAGATCTTTTCTGATCTTCAGACTATAGGCTGTCAGTATCTTAACAAGACGATCGATAAGCTCAATGCCTCAATCGGGCCAAATGATACGCCTGAGCAGGAGAGACAGAAGATAGCAAATGTTTTGTCGTCGCCTAAGCTTAAGCAGGGCTTTATGGAAAAAATCTTTAAGAGTCAGGAGAATGCCACTAGGGAAATAGATACTCTGAAGCGTGCGCCTGAGATGGAGCAGCAGGGCAGGGTGTCACGTGCACCAAGTGTACACTGAGAGTTAATTTAAAGATGATTGATATATACCCTCTTTACTGGACAAAACAGTACAAATAGATTTTTTGTTGAAAATATGCCTGAAATTGATATATTATGATGTGGGGTTGAAGTGTGATTTTGATTTCGAATGGAACAGTAACTTAAGATTCGAAGTAGTCCGAAAAGACAACTTGGTTTATTGCAATATAAAGGATTAATAAATGTCACAGGAAAAAGAACAGATTGATACCAATATCATATCAGAACAAAACAAAGAACAAATCGATACAAATATAATATCGGAAGAAAACAAAGAACAGATTGATTCAAATGAAAAATCGAAGAGTATTAGCAAAAACAGTAAGATAATACCGGGATGGAAGATAGGAATCCTTCTTTTCTTTCTCGTTTTTTCTACCATTCTTACGGCGATGGTCATCTGGGCATCCTGCCATTTTGATGAAATATTCATTGATGAGATATTATGGCATCTCAGAACCTCGCTTAAGGGAACCGATCCAAAAGTTGTCAGCGCTGCTGTTACGGCTGTACTTGCCGGAATTACGGTTATCCTGGTTCCTTCGCTGATATTATTTCTTAAAACCAGAAAAAAAGGCAAAATCGGTAAGAGAATCTATCGTGGTTTCCAGATACTGACCTCGGTCATTCTGATTACAGGTTTGGTTATCGGTTATTTCAGATTTAATGTTCAGACCTTTATCAAGAGCCATTTTGTATATTCAAAATTTATTGAGCAGGAATATGTGGATCCCGGTACGGTTGAACTTAAATTCCCTGAAAAGAAAAGGAATCTTATTATTATTTATATGGAATCCATGGAAGTTACTTTCATGGACAAAGAAAACGGAGGAGCTTTTAAGGAAAATGTCATTCCGGAGCTGACTGCTCTTGCAGAAGAAAATGAAGATTTTTCCGGAAACAGTGGTAAAACAAACGGAGGAATTGCCCTTCCATTTATGGTATGGACAATGGGGGCTGTATTTGGAACGACCTCCGGCCTCCCGCTTAAGACTCCTCTTGGACAAAATGGAATGTATGCCAAGGACGATTTCTTTCCGAGTATAATAACGCTTGGTGATATTCTTGAGGAAGAGGGATATCAGAATGTTCTTGTCATGGGTTCTGATTCGGATTTTGGAGGCTGCAATCATTATTTCAGATCCCATGGGAATTATGTGATCCATGATTATGTATATGCAAAGAAAGCGGGACTTGTGCCGAAGGATTACAGAGCATGGTGGGGTTACGAGGACGAGAAGCTTTTTGAATTTGCAAAAGCCGACCTCACAGAATTATCGAAAAACGATCAGCCGTTCCATATGGTTCTGCAGACCATGGATACTCACAGCGAGGATGGATATAAGTGCAGGCTCTGCAGGGATGATTTTGGCAAGGATAAATATTCAAATGTTATCAACTGTTCTTCACGAATGGTTGACAGTTTTATATCGTGGATCCAGGAACAGGATTTCTATGAGGATACAACTATTATAATTATGGGTGACCATCCTACGATGGATACGGATTACTGCGATAAAGTTCCGAAATCGTATCAGCGTAAGGTATATACCTGCATCATAAATCCTGCGATAAAGCCGGCTGATCCCGACAAAGAAAGAGCATATGCAACTATTGATATCTTTCCAACGGCGCTTGCTGCTATAGGCGTTGATATAGATGGTGACCGTCTGGGACTTGGAACAGATCTTTTTTCTGAAAAGGAAACACTTATCGAAAAATATGGTCTGGAAAAGGTTGAGGATAAATTCAACTGCGGTTCTAAGCTGATGGAAAAAATGTTCAACGGAATATATAAGAGTCCGTCAAAATCGCAGAAGCAGGAAAAATAATTTATATTAGATTATTAACGGCTCAGGATGTATCTGATGATTTTGATAATTATTGATTAGCAGGTGAAATGACTATGAAAATAGAACATGTGGCTATGTACGTGAATGATCTTGAAGAGGCCAGGGATTTCTTCGTAAAGTATTTTGGTGGCGTTTCAAATGATGGATATCATAATAAAACGACAGATTTTCGGTCGTATTTCATATCATTTGATGATGGCACTCGGCTGGAGATAATGACGAGACCGGAGATGGATGATCCTGAAAAGGCTCTTGCTCGTACAGGATATGTTCATCTTGCCTTTTCAGTCGGAAGTAAGGAAAAGGTGGATGAGCTTACGGCACGGTTAAAGCATGACGGATACGAGGTTATAAGCGGTCCGAGAACCACCGGCGACGGATATTATGAAAGCTGTATTGTAGCAATTGAAGGCAATCAGATAGAGCTGACGGTATAGTAAACGGAACGCTGGCAAGTACTTGTTTTTCTGCGTCCATAAGAGTAAAATATAAATGTATTGAAATAGGTGTTTTTTGCATAATTTATGTTAAAAAAACAGACGTGATGATCCTTACAGGTCTGCGTCTGTTTTTTTATATAATGACGCTTTATTAATGTATTAAAAAAAGGAAAGGGTGAGGAAGGTATGAAAAAAGGCAAAAAGAGGAGTGTTTTATTTGTATTGATGGCATTAATGTTTGTAGTTTCTCTTTTAACTACAAATAGTGTCATGGGCAGCAAGAAGGTTGAGGCTGCAACGAGTTATCCGATAAAAGTGACGAAGATGAAGATTAAAGATATTCCGAGAGAATCTGGGGATTATGGTGTTCGAAATTACGGTGGATACGGCGTGATTTATTCGTATTGCGCTGATATGTGTTGGGAGTATGCAGTAATCAATAAACAAGCAAAATATGTTGTGGGAGACCCGGATAATCGTAAGTTTCCGGGCTCTCAAGGGATAAACGATTATATAAAATGCACAGATAGTGGCATTATTTATTCTGATCGCTCCGGTCAAATGAAAATGTGGGGTTATCCGGAATATGAATATAGCAAAGATCTTTATATTCCTGTCAGGGAAGATGGAAGCAATGCATATCCAAGCAACAGTGATTTTATGAAATATATCCAAAAGAATACACAATCCGTTTATAACATTGATTTTTTTACTGATTATGTACGTGTAGTGGTCGATGATACTGTTCTTTATTTCAATAATAAGGGAAAAAAGGTAAGTACGGTTAAGATACCTGAGGGTTATAGTGTTTATCGTGATTTCTTTGATGGTATAAGTACGTTCACCGATTATGACAAAGAAAAGAAAACAGACACTGTTTTGTATATGGACTACAATGGGAAAACAGTTCTTGGACCATATAAAAATTGCACGGATTTATCAAACTATTATCGTGATAATATATGGATTCAGACACAAAAAGTAACTACTAAGAGAATCAATAGGAAAGGGGAAATAATTTTCTCTACCGATAAATATGACTATTTTGGCAGTTATTCCGAAGATGGTTATGCCTGTGTTAAAGAAAAATCAACCGGAAAGTATGGATATATTGATAAGAAAGGGAAATTAGTCATATCGTGTAAATATGATTATGCTTTTGGCGAAGGCGGCGGATTGTTCACTGTACAGAAAAATGGTAAATACGGTGCAATCGATTATTCAGGAAAAACTATCATTCCGTTTGAATATGATGATATATCAGAATATGTTGATGGGGTTTGTTATGCAATAAAAGATAATGAAGCATATATTATCCAGCTTAAAAACGGCCTTGTAAATATGACTTACAATGGCAAGAAAGCATATTATTATGTTAAGAATGGAAAGATTAATTTAGATTATACAGGCATGGTTAAGTATAATGGATCATACTGTTATTGCGTTAAAGGTATTGCAGGTATGAAATCCAATAGCGTCGTGAAGGGTATCGTTAACGGTAAAGAAGGATTGTGGAAACTCAATGAAGGAAAGGTTGATTTGTCATTTACCGGATTTGCGAAGAATTCTTCCGGTTGGTGGTATTGTAAGAAAGGTAAGGTTGATTTAAGTAAGAAGGATATAATAAAAGGAACTGTTAACGGACAGAGTGGCTGGTGGTTCGTAAGTGGCGGCAAGGTTCAATTTGTTGATTCGGTTGAAAAGAATTCTTCAGGCTGGTGGTGCATTGTCAATGGAAAGATTGACTTCAGTTATACAGGCCTTGCTAAAAATTCTTCCGGTTGGTGGCGAATCGTAAATGGAAAGGTTGATTTCAATTGCAATACGGTAGAGAAGGGAAAAAATGGATGGTATAAGTGTAGTGGCGGCAAGGTTGACTTTAGTTTTACCGGCATTGGAACCAATTCAAGTGGTTCATGGTACTGCAAGGGTGGTAAGGTACAGTTTGGTTATAGTGGAAAAATAACATATAACGGCAAAGTGTATACCATAAAGGATGGCAAGGTTGTAAACTAATTTTAGAAGCTTTATATGTTGGTTAAAACGGCGTTGTGGGTAGAATTACTGCAACGCCGTTTTTAATTATAGTGAGAATATTCGTGACAGTTCCTAAAAAACTTAAGAAATGAATATATTGAAATTCAAGTTGGAAAATAATAAAATATAAATGATTATATTCTGCCTAATGTAATCGAAACAAGGTTAATAATTTGGCAAAATACAGGAAACTGTATGACGCAAAGCTATAGGGTCTAAAATCAAAAGGAGAAATGTTTTGGTTATCTGACAGCCAGTTGTATTTTTGTTAATGTCAGACTTTCAGATTCTATAGAAGGTCTTTTTTTTATTTTGTAATAAAGGAGAGGGGATGGAGTATGAGAAGAAAAACAAGCAAAAAAAGAAGCATGTCGTTATTACTTGTATTATTGATGATTATAAGTCTTTTTACTGGTGTTAGTAAAAAGACGGTGTCGGCTTCGGATGATGAGGAAGATGATAATTGGATAATTAATTGTACTGAAAAGGAAGCTTATGAAAAGGGTTATGATTTCTATAGAGCTTGGTATATTGTGAATAAAGGTCATTTTAAAGATATAGTATTGAATTATGTACCTCCTCAGTATTCAGCAGTTTTAAAAAAACGTAATGATTCTTCGTATCAGACGAGAGTTTTTGGATACAGAGCCCTTACATTAAATTGGGATGAACTAATCCCGGAGAATCATTCAAATAAAGAAAAAGCTTATGTGGAATCCTTATTATTCAATCTTATCTATAATGAAAAAACAGGTAGTTTATATTCGACAGTATCCGGAGAAGGTGCGGATTTACTTAAAGAAATGAGCAATAATTTGAAAAATACACAGTATTCCGTTGTGAAGAAATTATTTGATTCTGTAGAGGGGTATTCAAAAGCAGCAGCTGAGACCAGTAAGGAAGCTAATCCTGAATTCTATCAACAGGTTGTGGAAACAGCTAATTCCGCACATGATTTTAGCAGTATGCTTGGAGAAGTAGATTTTTTACATGATTTATTTGATTACTCTGAGACAGCAGCTGAATATGTAAACGGTTTATGTAAATTAAATGAAGTAGTGGGAAGAAGCAATGCTATAAGCAATGTATTCGCCGGGATGAGTAATTTGACTGATAACAATGCCTATCAATCAGCTTTGAATAATTTTTCTGATTATCTTTCAGAATCTATTACACAGGAACAGGCAATAGCTATTTTTACAGGTAGTACAGCATATAAGGAGGGCTGGGATATAGCTATTGATGTAGTACATAGTGCTGTAGTAAAGGCATTAAAGCCGTATTTGGGAGGAGTAGAGCTTGGTGCTGCAATAGGAAAATTTGCTTCTAATCTCTTGACGGGAATTGATGATGAATTTAATAAGTTTAATGAGCTTGAGGTTTACTATGATGTTGAGCAACTTTTAAGGGCGGAAGTCTTAGAGTATTTTGATTACTTGAATGATGATTATGACTATGGTACAGAATTTTTGGCGGCATATGCTATGCTTCACAACATGTATATAGAAGGACTTGATTGTTATAAGGAATATGCTGATATTATATATAAATCAGGCGTTCTAAATACAGTATTACCATGGATTAATTCGGGAAAATATGATGAAGCAATAAACACATGTAATGAGCTTGAAGCAGCTATAGATAAAATGTTTGAAGATGATTTTAAAAAGGCTGGTAAGGCATATAAAACTGCATGTGCTAAGTACGATCAGAAATTGGATCAACCGGAAACAAGCTACACATTACCTGACAATATAGACGAGAGCGTTGAGTATTTTGAACAACACAGGGAATGCATGGGATTTCAGGTTAAGAACAATAGAATACTTACGGGTGACATGACAATTTATGGAAGTGTTGAAATATGCGGAGGTAAACTAAATTTAAATGGACACAGTCTTATCATATATGGCAATCTCTATATGGAATATGGAGAGATTATTGATAATGGCGTTTTGAATGTGATGGGAGATATATATCAATTTGGTGGATCTATAGATATATCAGGTGCACGTATACTCTCTGTGGGAGGTAATTATCATCAAAAAGATGGGGAAATTGAAACAAATGGCGGAAAGCTTGAAATAAATGGAGATTGGCTTATAAATGAGGATAGGGAGTGTTGCGATGCGAGACTTTCTGCTTATGATGATAGTGAAATAGAGGTAGGAGGAAATGTAACAGGAATTATACCTTATGGATATGGAAATATAAATATGTCATCAGGCGCCATGAGCATTGGTGGAAATCTGGAGTTTTATAAAGACAAGGACTGGAATTGTTGGGAGTTTGAGTGCTCTTCAGATTTTTCGATAACGATGCAAGGGGAAAGGTCACTTGTAATTCAAAATGTTATAGGTCCGAATATGTGTATAGAAAA
>FNUU01000034.1 GCA_900108205.1 Eubacterium ruminantium
TGTTTAAGTTACCACACCGAAACAATCACACATAACTACACTGACACTGCCATGAAAAGAATAACATTTATTGTCTTTACTGACAAGTACCACAATTCAATTCGTTCTCCTCCGTAGATGATAGTGAACTCATTATTTACTATCATTTTACGGAGGTTTTATAATGGACGAATCGTTAAAAAGATAAATTCATGAAGAATGCCGCATTAGAAATAGATCTGAAGGCACTTGTAAACAATACATTTTTCATATAGGAAAATTTCTTGATTGGGTTGATAAACCAACTGATGAACTTACTCTTTATGATGCTCGTGATTACATCATCAAAAAGCGTAATGATGGTGTTAAACCTGAAAGCTGTAATGGTATTCCTGCCCTGAACCAAGAGATACTCTTTTTGTAACATTAAGAAAACCACATAAACCTTTAAAACCTGGTGCAATACAGAGCATGCTCAAGAGACTTGGTAAAGAAACCGGCATCTACATTCATCCACATATTTTACGTCATTCCTTTGCGACTCATTTGATTGAAAATGGTACAAAACGCGAGTATGTACAGGCTATGCTTGGTCATAGATCTCCTAATTCTACATCTGTATATATCAATGTTACCAATAAAGCTCTTATGGGAATACAGAGTCCTCTTGATGTAAAACCTAAGAAGTCTCGTAAGAAAGCTTCCAGTAAAGGCAAATCTTCTGGTAAGAAGTCTGGAGGACAGAAGGATGAGTAATGTTACGATACAAGATGTATTTGATAAGTTTCTACCTTATATCGCTGACAGAGCTTTATCTGATGAGCAGCTTAATGTAATCCGATGCATACAGAAATGTCGAACCTCTGAAATGGGGTTTAATGTAAGCGAGTGCGAATCATGTCATTCCAAATTTATACATTACAATTCATGCAAAAATCGGAACTGTCCTATGTGTCAGGGAATGGAGGTTGATGAATGGATTGATCTTCGCAGGGAGGATGTATTGGAAGCTCCATATTTCCATGCTGTTTTCTCAGTTCCAAGTTCACTCAATCCATTGATTTATAATAATCAGAAACTTTTATATAACGCTTTATATCATGCAGTAAACAAAACTCAGTGAATTATCTAAGGATTCAAAACATTTGGGAGCCCAGATAGGCTATATATGTATTCTTCATACCTGGGGTTCTGATCTGAAATATCATCCTCATATCCATACCATTATTCTCGGAGGAGGATTAGATTCTAAGAATCATTGGAAAGATAATGGATCAGGGTTTTTGTTTCTTGTTAAGGTAATGTCTAAGCTTTTTAAAAACTATTATCTATCTGAGTTGAAGGAACTTAGAGATAATAACAAGTTGTCCTACACAGGTACAGCATCTAAATATCAGAATTCTTTTGAATTCAAAGAACTGCTTAATACACTTTATTCGAAGGACTGGGTTGTTTATAACAAAGAGACATTTAAAGGAGCTCATGAAGTATTCCAGTATCTGGGAAAGTATACTCATCGTATAGCTATAAGTAATCGCAGGATTGAATCCATTGATGATGATAATGTAACCTTTATAGCTAAAGACTATAAAGATGATGCAAAGTATAAACCTATGACTCTATCCGGAGAAAATTTCCTGATTCGTTTTCTTATACCCTTCATATTCTTCAGGCAGAAATATTTGTCGCCCTCATTTATATATATTTTTTTCAAATATAACATCTCCATTACTATCTCTAATACGATTATCCGATATAATGCATTAACGAGTAATTTCATCTAGTGCATTATTAAATGAAATCATAGCTTTTTCTAAATCGATTGATGGAATA
>FNUU01000009.1:0-115698 GCA_900108205.1 Eubacterium ruminantium
ATTACGGACGTGATGGCATCATCAATCTGGTAAAGTACAGCAGAGAAAACAGAGGGATAGATACAGCTTCGTTGACAAATGTTACGCCTGAGAAATTTACCCTTAGAGATATCATTTCTGAGCATTATGATCAAGCAAAAAGTTATATAGATCGAATACAGGTACATGTGCCGGATGGGACAGTGCGAAAGACAGCCTCAATAAGACTGCATCAGTTGTTGTTCTAGGGTTTGACAAAGCAGATGGATAAAAGTAGAATAAGGCAAACAATTCTAAATCATTATATCTAGAAGCTTTTCTTTTTATGCTCTCCCAACTGACAACAGATTTACTCCATCAGAATATAATCCACGCGTTGCGAACTACTTGAAAATGTGTTACACTGTATCTATAAACACGCAATGCGAGGTAATAGTATGGATATAGCTAAATCAATAAAAAACTTGAGAGAAAGCACAGGGATGTCACGTAAAGAGTTTTCAGAACATACGGGTATCCCTGTTCGAACATTGGAAGATTGGGAAGCAGGAAGAAGAACTCCGCCGGAATATATACCGAGGTTATTAGCGTATCAGATTAGATTTGAGGATATTTTTGCCTTAAAAGAGAAATCAACGGACAATGTCAGCATTATTACCGATCCGGATGGAAAGAAGGTTGTACTGATCAATGATATTCGTTTTAAATCAAGAAGAAGTATTGATTGGGATGAAATAGAACAAATTATAAGAAAATATATTGGGAAGTACTATGAGATTGCTGAAACTGCTGAAAAGGTATATATCGGATCAGATTTTCCGGATGAATTTACTCATTCAAAATATACAAAAGCTATAAAGGGTGCAAATGAAAAAGCAAAAGCGAATGCAATAACGGCAATTGGTGAACTTATTCAGATTGCAGATAATAAAGCAGAGTCTCCGGATTATGATAGAAAACATGGAAACAAAGCGAAAAATGGGTGGTATAGGTATGATACGCGATTTGGAATACCTGTTTATAGTGAACTAGGTGAAATTGACAGATACAATATTTTCAGGGCAAGAATGCTTGTTCGCTGTGATGATCAAAACAAATTGTATTTATATGATATTGTACAAATAAAAAAGGAAACGAGCACGCCGCTTGAGTAAAGACTGTACGGTAGAAAACTTCGTTTCCATTGTTGCCAGTATACTACATAATTAAAGGAAAGTCAACGGAAAGAACAAAATGACACAGAGCGAGCTGGCGGATATGCTGTTTGGATAGAAGGCATCCGATTAAAGAAAAGCCGTTCCTGGCCGATACGAAGTTCCTGAAGCTGGTGAGCGGGTATGAGGAAGAGTTATGGCATCAAAAAAAGAAAGTATGAGTGAATAAGATGAGTGTAGAATTGATTCCGATCGTTCGAGAGGATGTTGAAACTGTCTGGAAGATGCAGGTTGAGGCATTTACCGGGCTGTTGGAGCGTTATCAGGATTATGATATAAGTCCCGCGGCTGAAGGCATGGAAAAAGTAATGGCGAGGTTTGAGCAACCCTGGACGACGTATTTTTTCATTATGGCGAATGATGAGAAAGTCGGAGTGGTACGAGTTGTAGATAAAAAGGATGGCAGCAGGAAGCGTATATCCCCTATCTGGATCATGCCTGAGCACAGAAATAAAGGCTATGCCCAGCAGGCAATGATTGAAGCTGAAAGGATTTATGGGGAGGATAACTGGTGCCTGGATACGATATTACAGGAGAAGGGTAATTGCTATCTCTATGAGAAGCTCGGGTACCATCAGACCGGAAAAGTCGATAAGATAAGTGAATGCATGGATATCGTATATTATGAAAAGGACTGAGAGGCGAGATGGTAGTTCTCGCAGAGAGGTAGAGAAATGGAAAATATATCGTTGATCGAACTTGATGAATCATATCTGCCACAGATGACAGAGCTTATAAAAGAAGCGTTTGGCGGGGAACCATGGAATGATGACTGGAGCGATACAAAACAGTTAATTGAATATATGAAGGATATATCAAAGCCATACAATCCACTGAACTATGGCTTATTGATGGATGGTAAACTGGCAGGTATATCTGTTGGAAAGGTTAATCACTGGTGGGAAGGAACAAGCTATGTTATAGAAGAATTCTGTGTCTCTCCAAACTGTCAGGGAATGGGACTTGGTTCGAAATTCTTAGGCCTTATTGAACAAAGTGTTCGTGAAAAAGGAGTGGAAGGTATTTTTCTGCAGACAGATAATGATAAGCCGGCCTACCATTTTTATCATAAAAATGGATTTATGGATCTGGGGACTTATATCAGTTTGTATAAGAGCGTAAGGACCATAGAGAAAACTGACGTGGAGGATACATCTGATAATGGTTCTGATTTTGATTCGGATGATATTGAATATGATATTGCTGATCTGAATGATATATCGGAACTTATACGACTCAGGATTCTGTATATGATCGACGATTTCGGTTCCATAACTGATGAAGAAAGAGAGGGAATGGAAAAACAGCTTCCGGGATATTTTGAGAGAGAACTGGGGAAGAAGCTGATCGCATTTGTGGCGAGAGCAGAGGGAAGACTTGTTGCGGCAGCGTATCTTCTTATTATCGAAAAACCTGCAAATCCTTTTTTCCTTAACGGACTTGATTCAGAGGTTTTAAGTGTATATACGGAAGAAGGGTATCGCGGAAGAGGTATATGTTCGCAGCTTATGAAAAATATGATTGAATATGCCAAAGAACATAAAATAAGCCGGATCGATCTCGTTGCTACCGATGACGGATATTCAATCTATAAAAAACTGGGATTTGAAGATAAGACGCAGAAATACAAGGATATGAGATTAGTGGTTGAAGATTAACAAGTTGAGTTTATTTGATTTTGCACTGATGAAGCACTTATCGCAATAGTAGAATACAGGAGAGTGTATTATGACGGATATCGTATTAATAGAACCGACAACGGAATATGCCGAAGATATATGGGCGTTCCGACAGGAGATAATAGATTTTGACGAGGATAATGACGACCGGTTTGCCGGATGCAGTTCTTTGGGAGACTGCAGGTCAGCTGAGGAATGGATAAATCTGTGCGTAATGATGAAAAGTGCAGAGACAGTATCTAAAACAGGTTTCACTGTTCCGGCACATACGTACCTTGCCGTCAGGAAAAGCGACAACCGAATAGTTGGAGTGATCGATCTTCGTCATCATATTGATCATCCTATTCTTGGAACATGGGGAGGCCACTGCGGTTATTCTGTGCGTCCGGCGGAACGAGGTAAGGGCTATGCGAAAGAAATGCTGCGTCTTAATATAATGAATGCCGCAAAACTGGGAATTAACAGGATGCTTGTTACTTGTGACGAGGGGAATGTGGCAAGCGAAAAAACCATCCTGGCAAACGGCGGAGTGTTTGAAAAGACGATTGAGGTTGACGGCGTGAAGATGAAGAGATTCTGGATAGTTACAAGCTGACAGAAATGACGTTGAAACAGGCGCACTGATATTGATCAGTGCGCCTGTTCCTTACTTCACGGATGGTGTCTCAGCTGTAACCTGTCCGGCTCTGTATCTTCCGAAGAATATACCATCATCAACATATTTATCAGCCTGGGAAACCCACATAGGAAACTTTCCGGTATTTATAGCAGTCTGACCGTTAAGCATTCCGGTGTGGAAGGAAATATGCCTGAACTGACGAAGCACGAGCTCCATACGGGTGTAGATGCAGTTCTCTGGCTTCTCATACAACATATCATCAGTAAGTGAATCCAGATAATCCAGAGTCTTCTTCTCAACTTTATCAAGGTATTCGAGAAGCTCCTCGTCTGATAAAACAACGTTCGTTGGATTGTCAGGATTGTCCATTCCGTTTTCGTGAAAATCAGGTTCTTCATAATCGTAAGGATTTATGAACCACTTGTCTGCGGAGTGAAGAGCATGATAAGCCCATCTCCAGCATGGAGCACCGCAACACAGTGCATCTCTGTCATAGGTCTGAATGGAAGTTTTAATATTCAGAAAATTCGGTAAAACCATATCTTTGATTATCATACATAATTCATTCATTTTTATTACCTCCTCGGTTGATATTTATTGTTGTTAGGTTTATAATAACATCAACGGCAATATCAGTAAAATTGAAATAAATGAATAATTGGTTCAAATATATTGAACGCAGAGAAACGGGCACTTTTTATTTAAACGAGGCATAGATATGACAATTACGCAGTTAAGTACATTTTTAAAGATTACGGAATTGAATAGCTTTTCTGCTGCTGCCGATAGTCTGGGGTATGCACAGTCCACGGTTACAACACAGATCAAGCAGCTTGAGGATGAATTGGGCTGTGTACTTTTTGAGCGCCTGGGAAAAACAATCTCACTGACCTCGTCGGGTGAAAGGCTGATAACATATGCTGAAAAGATGCTTCAGCTGGAGCGGGAGATACGACTTGATGTGACGGATGAAGAAAACCCTGCGGGAGTTTTAAAATTGGGTGTATCGGAGTCACTCTGTATAAGCAGATTTCCGCAGATTTTGATGGAGTTTAATAAGAATAACCCGCGAACAGAGATCAGAATACAGTTTGTTACGCATGAAAGTATTCCGGATCTTCTGCAGAAGGGTGAACTTGATATGGTTTATACACTTAATCCGCTCTTTGAGGACGAAAGGATTAAGATCCTCCACAAGAAAAGGGAGAAACTGAGATTCTATGTTTCACCCGATCATCCTATGGCTGGGAAAACCATTAGGGAAGATGATCTGAAGGACGTGCCGCTTCTGCTGACCGGACATAACTGTAATTTCCGACATATGCTGCTTACAGATTTTGAGGATAATGGCATCTCACCGAAGATAGTCCTTGAAACAAGCAGTAAAGAGGTTTTGAAGCAATTTGCAGAGGGTGGATTCGGAGTGGCGTTCATACCGGAAATGGCAGCAGAAAAAGAAATAAAGGACGGTAAACTGAAGCCTCTTATCTGGAAGGGCACTGATTTCCCAGTATATTCACAGGTTTTGATCCATAAGGATAAGCATCAGAACAAAGCAATCAGTCGTTTGGTCGATCATATCAGACAGTTGGGATAAGTTGGGTAAGTGGATTTTGGTAACCGATGTCCTATAATGTTGCGGTTTTG
Source organism: Eubacterium ruminantium (assembly GCA_900108205.1). Lineage (GTDB taxonomy): Bacteria > Bacillota > Clostridia > Lachnospirales > Lachnospiraceae > Eubacterium_Q > Eubacterium_Q ruminantium_A. Next base: position 5,139 of record FNUU01000009.1, read on the forward strand.
TTATTTCCGTAAAAAGAAAAAATGGATTGACAGCCAAACTATAAACGGTATCATACAGTTAGGATGTAAAATAATAATTTAAGAATAAAAGGTAAAATTATGAATTCTGAACGTTAAAAATAGATGATTTAGGAGGTTTGAAATGAGACGCTGCGAAGCATCAGCTCCATGCAGAGCTTGAGGAGACTGTATGGAGGATGAATGAATCCTCAGGCTTTGCTCTTTGGGTTAAATAACTTAAAAGGAGTAAAGAGATGAATAACAAAAATAATTTAAGAGATTTTTATTTACTTTGGAGTACACAGAGTTTGTCACAGCTGGGAAGTGCCATCACGGCTTTTGCCCTCACGTTGTGGCTATATGAAAAGACAGGATCAGCGCTCAGTACTGCGGCGCTTCGGATATGTACTTATGTGCCGTATATTGTTATGAGCATATTTGCCGGTGCAATATCTGATAAGTTTGATAAAAAGAGAACTATGCTGATATGCGATCTTATGGCGGCAATAAGTACAATAGCTGTATTTGTTCTCTATAAAGCGGATATGTTGGATGTATGGCATTTATATGCTATCAATGCTGTATCAGGGTTGATGAATACAGTTCAGCAGCCTGCATCGGAGGTTGCCTATACTATGGTGACGCCTAAGGCTTTTTATCAGAAGGCAAGTGGTCTCCAATCATTATCAAGATCCCTTGTAACTATCGGTAATCCGGTCATTGCATCAGCAATCTATGGTATGGCAGGATTGGATGCAGCTATAGCAGTTGATCTTGTCAGCTTTGCGATAGCATTTATAACGCTTGCATTTTTCGTTAGAATACCTGAGATCAAGGTAGATGAAAATGAAGAGGATGGCGTTCTTAAACTGGCGAAGGAGGGTATTCTTTACCTGAAAGAGAATCCCATGATCCTGTATGTGATTCTTTTTATGTCTGGTGTTAATTTCGTGGCATCTGCTTTTGATGCGGTACTTCCGGCATTTATTATTCCGAATCCGAGAGGCGGAAATTATGTGTTTGGTATAGTAACATCATTTTCAGGCATAGCTATGGTTATTGGAAGCATACTTGCAACATTTATGTATAAACCTAAGGACCGCATCAGAGTCATATATTTTACGATGCTCTTTTCTCTCGGAACAGAGAATTTTCTGCTTGCTTTATCCGGAAGTCCGATTCTTTGGTGTATCGGACAGTTCCTGGGGTGGGTATTTGTTCCTGTGATGGGTACAAATCAGAATGTTATTATGAGGAATACAATCCCGACAAGATTGCTGGGAAGAGTATATGCCTGCCGTAACACGCTTCAGTTTTTTACAATTCCGATAGGGCTTGCGTTTGGCGGGGTTATGGTAGATAAGGTTTGTGAGCCTTTTATGCAAAGCAGCAGCGGAGAAGCCCTGCACTTCCTGTTTGGAAGCGGAAAAGGATCGGGCGCAGCCTTGATGCTGTTTATACTTGGTATTATAGGAATATTGTATTGTCTGATACTTGGTAAACGATTAAAAAAATATCAATATAAGGATAAATGAAATTATGTTCAAAGAATATTATGAAAAACTTTTGAAGCAGCTGGCAATTGAATTAAATTGTGATCCGTCAGATTTTCAGGCGAAGGAGAATATCATCACAACTCCGGCAATGAATGAGGGGCGAAGGAGTTACAGCCCCGATAAACCATTTCTCCAGATGGCAACATGTGGTATAAATACAGTTTTTATGGCGGATGAATGCTTGCATGAGTTTTTGCATGATATGATCAAAGGTGTGAAGGGACATTACCTGTTTGAAATTAATAATCTTATAAAGCTGAATGAGGAGTTAAAACAGTATGGTTATCGGATGAATCCGACGCATCATATGTTTTTACCTTGCTGTGACGTTAAAGTAGAAGAACGTTATCAGGTGAAATGGCTTTATGAGGATGAAATCAGGACGTTTTACGGAGATCCACGGTTCCCGAATGCGATAGCTTTTCCGGAACCGTGTCCGGTACGTCCGGACAGGATTGTGGTCATTGCTCTTGATGGGGATAATATCATGGGTATGGCAGGATGTTCGGAGGATGCTGCGCATTGGCAGCAGATAGGAATTGATGTTCTGCCGGAATACCGCTCGAAAGGAATTGGAGCATATCTGGTTACTCTGATCAAGAATAAAATTATCGAGATGGGTGACGTTCCGTTTTATGGTACTGCTGCGGCAAATGTTCATTCACAGAACATCGCCGTTAAAAGTGGCTTTAAGCATGCGTGGGTGGAAACCGAGGCGGTAAAGATTAAGGATGAAAACTTTTAGGAATCAAAAATGTGGAGCTTATAAAAGCTGTCGGACTGGATATAGTTGGAAATGATCCTGAAAAAATCCTTGAGGAAAAAATGATATGGAGAGAAAGGGGAAAATCCAATCATCTACGGATAATTGGATTATACGTGATATATTATGAATAAAAAAGGCAAAAAAAACTTAAGCAAAATAAAGGTTACGCTTATTACCTGCTCTGTTATCGTTTCGGCGTCGCTGGTTGGCCTGATGATATATAAGGTGGTTGATAAGAAGAATAAATTCAAGGAAGATCACCCGGGTGAAACAGGTTTTCTGAAAAATGAAATTGGGCATATTTCAACCGAACAGTATAATATAGGCTATGCTGAATATGAGCTTACCACGGAATCAGATTCTGACGACAAAACAGCAGCTGATGAAAAAGCATCTGACGACACAGGTAAAATTACAGAAGAAAAAACAGAAGATCATAATAATGATGCTGAGATCAAGATTGATAAAAATAAAGAAATTATCCCAAGAACAAAGAAGTGCATCACAGCATATAATGGTAATAATGACGAGATAAAATGGATTGAAAACTATGATTCAAATGGCGTAAGAACTGATATCAAAGATGATGAGGGAGCAATCCTTACAAAATATGAATATGACAGTAATGGCAACTGCATCCGGGAAAGTTATTATTCAGATGGTAAAGATCAGGGTTATACAGAATATGTATATGATTCAAGGGGGAATTGTACGTGGTCTTTTGCTACAAGAAATGGCGCAAATGGTGTGGAAAAATCATATGAATATGATGATGCCGGAAATATGATACGATCAACTACAACGATGAACGGAGATACTACCATACAGGAAAATGAATATGATAAAAATGGAAATCTGATCCGATGGACCGGAATCGGTGCATCAGGGGATAAAGAGTACATTATATGGGAGTATGATTCCAAGGGCTTCAAAACCGGAGGAACACTTTATGATGATGAGGGAATGGATAGTATTTATCAGATAGAAACCGACAGCCGCGGAAATATCACAAGACAGGCACGCGTCATGGATGGTGAAGTCCTGAACAGTGAAGGCTGTGAGTATGATGAGTTCGGCAATGCTACAAGGAAATACAAGAATGATAATCTGATAGAAGAAAATCAATATGACGAGCGTGGTAACAGATTGAAGCATATAGAGTATGATGATGGTAATGTGAAACAGTATTGGATATATGAATATTGGGATTAATAATAACGGGCATGATCACGATTGTGGTCATGCCCGATTGAACTATCAGTACGTTTTATAACAGATCCGTTAGGAACGCTTTTTACGATGTATGCTGACACAAAGAGTTATAATACTCATTACAATGATTGCGATAGGAACAATCAGAAAAATATAATAAGCGATACCCTTCGTTGCTATAGGTCCTTCTGCGTTGACAAGAAATACCGCAAAAAATGATGCAACGGACAGTATCAGGCTTTGTATCAGAAGTCCTATTGCCGAGCCGATATAATGACTGAATATGGCAAGTATAACAAGTATTGCTATTATTACCGCTCCGACAAAAACTATATAAGAATATCCGTCAGATACTGAAATTGATTCGGAGAGCTTTCCAATCCCGTAACTGCTTAGAGGAAGAAACATTCCGGTGAATTCTGCTGCGGCAAGAAGAAATAATATAAGCTTACATATTATCAGTGAGCCGCCTGTCGATGCAGTTTCTTTTGGCTTTGAACGGTAAGCGTCATACTCCTGATCTGTATATTCCTGATCATATGAATCTGAAGAGGTACTGTTGTAACTTAAACCGCTGCCAGAATAATTTGAATCGGCATTGTAGCTGGAACCGGTGTTATTGTAGCTTGAATCACTGTTGATATAACTTAAACCGCTGGTATTATAGCATGTACCGGCGTTGTTATGGTTTACACCGGTATTGTAATAATTTGCACCGGCATAAACTGGATACGGTTGTTGCTCATATTTCTGCTGAGATTGAGTGTTATTCTGGTAATAATATTGTTGAGAATAATAATGTGATGGAGTGATCGTTTGCTGCATTTTGCTGTTAATAGCAGGCTGCGGCTGTATGGTTTTCTGCGGTAGAATAGTTTGCTGTGACTGAGGTTGTATGAATGTTTGTGGCTGTATGGCTTGCTTCGATTGTATGAGTGTATGTGATTGTTTGATCGGCTGTGGTTTGACATAGACTTCGGTACTGCCGCACTCCGGACAGAATTTCCCCTTATTGCGGATATGGCCGCATTTACCACATTTTATTTCTTTTTCAACATTTTCTTTTAGTTCCCGGCTGCCACATTCCGGACAAAATTCTCCGGCAGGACGTTCAGTGCCGCATTTAGCACATTTCATGGAAGAATCCTCCTGTTTTGATTAATGTTAATTCATATCATGAAAAAACAAATACTCACTTCTCCATTTACCTGTTTTCCTTTTGATAAGATTATAACATTATCTTTAAGATTATTAAATAAGGATGTTCATGTCTGTTTGACATAGATTTTTATCGAAATCACAAACAATCAGTGGTATATTATTTTTAGATTCCGCAGAATATAATATACAAAATGTGCTATAATCTGCGGAAACACCATAAAAATAGTATGTTTCCGCAGATTATAACGAGGTTTTGGCAAAAATATGATTGGAAATACAGAGATGATTAAAGAAAATATAGTTTTGATAGGTATGCCGGCTTCGGGCAAGAGTACAGTTGGCGTTATTCTTGCAAAGGTATTGGGCATGAATTTTATAGACAGTGATATTGTTATTCAGCAGCGTGAAGGCGCCAGGTTAAGTGAGCTTATTGAAAAATATGGAGTTGACGGCTTTTTGGCGCGGGAAGAGGCGGCAATAATTGGGATTGATGTGTCCAATACTGTTATAGCCACCGGTGGAAGCGCGGTTTACAGTGATAAAGCCATGAAGCACCTTGGAAGCGGTGCTAAAGTAGTATATCTGAAGGTCGGGCTGGATGAATTAAAGAAGCGTTTATCGGATATCAGTGGCCGCGGAGTTGTGCTAAAGGCAGGGGAAACCTTAGAAACAATCTATGAGATTCGAACAAAGTTGTATGAAAAGTATGCAGATATTATAGTATCAGAAGAGGGAGATTCAATAGAAAGCACAGTTCGAATGATCTCAGATGCCTTATAGATTATTGTGAAATGGATTGTTCTGGAATTTTGGACGTTTGCCTGTCGGTAAAAATAGGCGAGTTATTTGTATGGGTTTTAGAAAGTATTATGCCGAAATATTTAAAAGATTATAAATATTTAAGCATCAGGACGAAATATGAGCATATTAGATCAGATAAAATATAAATTCATAATGGAAAATGCATGGGAGGACTGGAAAGACTATCGTACTCAGCTGACGGATATGATACTGGAGATTAATCCGTCGAGTGTTATGATAGTAGGTGCAGGAAGATGTAATGATATAGATCTTTCCGGATTGCTGCAAAAGGTTCAGAAGGTAATCCTTCTCGACATTGATCAGAAGGCTATGGATTCTGCTGTTGATGGTAAAGCTATATGCAGGGCAATCTCATTAACCGGTATTTCCGAGGAGGACACAGAGTTTTTCTGCGAAGATATGCTCTCCTTTGTAAGGGCTGAAGGAAGAAATCTGACATTGGATAATTTCAGGGCAAAACTGATGTCCTCTATGGACAGGCTTTCGGAAAGGCTTTTTAAAGACGAGAGAAGTCTGTTTGAAAGCCTTCAGGGAAATACTGTGGAAGTTATTGTCTGCTCAGGGGTTCACAGTCAGCTTTTCTCTATGCTGCATTTTTTTATCAGATCACTTATAGGCAGCCTGGGAGATATATTTACGGATACCGAAGAGCTGGAGCAGGAGATTTTCCGGCGGATACAGGCAATGGACGATCATATCATTCCAATAATAAACAGTGCTTTATACAGTACTGCATCAAAGGCTGTATTATTTGGAAATGAATATATGCCTGAAAGACCGGTTGAGGGGGCGCATCAGTGTATTGTAAATGTCAGAGAAAATACTCGACCGGTGGAGAAGCATCTGGAATGGAATTTCAATCCAGCGGCAGGGATTACTTACGATATGCTTATCCAGATATGCAGGAAACAACCCGAGTCATTATCATAGATTGATTGATGAAAAATGAGAGAGTTGAATGATCAGTATGTTGTATACAGATTGTATGATGTGATACGTACAGGCTTGTTTTGTCGTGTGAAAATGATTATAATCAGATATATGAAATCAGATCCTGGCTGGGGAAGCTTTAGTTAATTACAGAGGGCTGAGGGGAAGTATGGAAAAAAAGGGAAAAGGTATAAATAAACTGACTGTTCAGGTTTCTATATTCTTCTTTATTGGCATGCTTATTACGGATATTTTGTCTTTTTTTGTAATAAGAGCCATTTCAGAAAAAAACGTCATGAAGGAGAAAAAAAATATCACTCAGGGCGTTTCTATTGATGTGGAAAAATCTCTTAAAGAATATATATCCTATGAGTGGGTACTTAACTATCTTCTGGAACATGAAGACGACGATAATCTAAATCTGGAATATGACAGCACCACTCGCACCATGGTGAAAACTTCAGAGCTTTTACGGGCGCATCCGGGATTGGATCTTAAGACTGTCACAGCAGGACAGTTGTCTGCATTTCCTGAAAATGAAAAAAAACTGTACGCAGAGATAGTATTTAATGACTGGATTAACAGGATAAATGATCTGAAAGTCGCCTTTGATGTTGAATTTTTATATATAGTTGCATCGGATGATGATTATCTGGTTGATAACTTCCTGCTAAGCGGAGCAGACGAGACCATGATCCGTGGTTCTGAATTTGGTAATGCGTATACATTTGGTACGAAGGTCAAGAAGACAAAAGAACAGACAGAAGCTTTTAAAAAACTTGCTCTTAAAGGAGACATATTTGTATATTCAGATGGCTATGTAGATAGCTATAAATATCTGTTTAAGCTGGGAGATACAAATATTATCGTAGGCATGACCTTCGAGATCGCAGGTATCAGAAAGACCATTATCATACAGACAATTCAGTTCATTATTGCATTTTTTCTGCTTCAGATCGTTTTGTTTGTGATCTACAGAATGCAGATTTTCAGAAGCGCTGTAAAGCCTCTTAAGGACGTGGAATCATATGTTCGTGAATATGCCAACACAAAGGATGGCAAGCTGGCCAGAGTCAAGCTTGGTAAGATTAATCAGAAAAATGAATTAGGTTCTCTTGCGGACGGTATCATAAGTATGACCAGAGAGATTGACGAACATCTTTCAATGATCAAAAAGGTGACAGCAGATAAAGAACGTTTCAGTGCGGAACTGGATCTTGCAAGAAAAATACAGATAGATATGATGCCGAATAAATTTCCGCCATTTCCTGACAAGAAGGAATTTGACATTTATGCATCTATGGATCCTGCCAAGGAGGTTGGCGGCGACTTTTATGATTTCTTCATGGTTGACGAGGATCATCTCACTCTTGTTATAGCAGATGTATCCGGAAAGGGTATACCTGCAGCACTCTTCATGGCAAATGCAAAAACTCTGATAAAGATACATTCGCTTCAGGGCGGAACACCTTCAGAAATACTCCGTGATGTAAGTGAAGCACTTCTTGAAGGAAATGAAGAAGGAATGTTTGTTACAGTCTGGATGGCTGTGGTAGATATAAATACAGGTAAGGGTGTTGCTGTCAACGCGGGTCATGAACATCCGGTCATCAGACATAAGGATGGTTCATATGAACTGGTTAAATATCGCCATTACATGGCTCTTGCGATGCTTAGCGGCCTGAAATATAAGAAACATGAATTTCAGCTGGAACCGGGAGACAGAGTATTTGTTTATACTGATGGTCTTCCTGAAACCAGAAATGCTTCGCATGAATTTTTCGGAACGGATAGAATGCTTGAAGCGCTCAACAGAAACCATGATGAGAAAGCAGATAAACTTCTGAACAATATCAGAAGAGAAGTAGATGTTTTTGCAAACGGGGAAGAACAGTTTGATGATATAACCATGCTGGTCTTTGATTATTATGGTCGTGTATAGGGACGCTTTGCGACAGTGTTATGAAAAAAGGTGGAGGAAATGAAGAAAAAACTGGTAATTATTATAGCAGCTGTGGTTATTCTTGCAGCCGCTTTAGTGACTGTATTTTTGTTAAAGGGGAAGAAAAAAGAGTCTTACCGTGTACTTAAGGTTTATGAGGTGGATGGTGATGCAACTGTTGTAAGGAAAAATCTTGGAGAGATTACACCATACAATAATATGGTTCTTGAATCCGGCGATACAGTGTCTCTTCGTACCGGCAGCATGATCTTAAAAGCTGACGAGGATAAGTATATCTATCTTGAAGAGGATACAGAGCTTGTACTTAAAGCAACAGGAAACAGCAGAAAGAATCAGACTACCATCGAGCTTAAAAAAGGAGCTATAACAAATGATATCCAGGAGAAGCTCTTTAAGGATTCGGGCTATGAGGTAAATACTCCTAACTCAACCATGTCTGTACGAGGAACCATGTTCCGTGTGTATGTATATGAAGTGGATGGAGTCAGATATACAAAGGTTTCTGTATTTGAGGGAAGCGTTGCTTCTTATCTGATCTACAAGGATGGTACAAAATCCGAAGAAGAGGTAACAATTGAGAGAGGTAAGGAAGTAATAATCTATGAGGATGAGAATATAACTGATTATCTGACAGCTCCAAAGGATATTGATTACAGTGATCTGCCGGAAGAGGTCATAAAACTTCTGGATAATGCTCTTGACGAGGGCAAGGATCTCCTTATTACCAAGGAGGAGATTGAAAAATACCTCAGTAAAATTGTTACTGTAACATTTATGTACAATGGAAAGGTATTCGGTACTCAGACCATAGATAAGGGCACAAAGGCTGCTGTACCGGCCCTTGCGCCGGCGTCAAGCGGCAGCTGGGATTTTGATTTTGACAAACCGATAAATAAAGATACGGTTATAGAATGGAAATAAGGAGGATAAGGCTGTGAAGTATAAAAAAATATCATGTATTGCAACGATAGGCGCACTTGTTCTCTCTACTCTCAGCGTTCCGTCTGTCAATAGGGCATATGCCGTTGAAACAAATACAGCTTTTGAAATGACCGGCGTTGATAAAGAAGGCGAAGGAGACACGGAAGAAGATACAGAAGGAATCATTGAGGTTACATTTGATGCTCTTGGAGATATATATGTAGGTACGGAGTATGATTTTACGAATAAGGTCCATTTTCCGGATTCTTTTGAGGGAGGATGGGAATTTGTATATGAGGATTTAGATTCGGGTGAATCACTGGATGATAAACCGAGTACATTTTCGACAGGTTCATATTCTGTTACGGTAGTACCGCTTGACCCTGAGATATTTACATTTACAGGAACAACGTCCAGACAGTTTGAAGTGAAATTTTTAACGGTTTCATCTGATGAGATCCCGACTTTATCGGGCGTAGAAAATGGTATATATGCCAAGGACAGTGTGTCTATCGATGCACCGGACGGATATATGATCTGCTTGTCTTTGGGAGATATGGAGTATGGTGATTCCAATGAGGTGACGAAGGACAAATTGTTCTTTGAAAATTCAGATGGTGATACTTTCTTTAACGATGACATTGTGTATTCACTGGCCAGAAAATCTGATGGGGCTGAAACAGATCAGATGCCGCTTTCAGATGCAATCCCAGAACTTGCCAATCTGGTATTTGACGAGAATCCTCCTGTTTTTGTCGGAAAGCCTTTGGTGGACGGAGAGGAACTCGAAATATCCGAAGGGGATGAGGTTGTTGCAGAGAAAGTTGAATTTACTGTCAAGGATGCATATTTACATGAAATTTCAACTCCGGAAAAAACCTACACTGTTTCGGGCGGAGATATTCATGAAGCCGAGGGAGAAGGCGAGGATATTGCTACAGTAACCTTTGAAGCTGAAGAAGGAAATCCAAAGACCTGTACTATTATTGCATATGATAAGTCCGGAAATATTACATCCATAGAGTTTTCTCTGATTCATCCAAGAGATAACAGGAAGGAGATTTCCATCACTGTGGATGATCTTGAACCGGTTTATGTGGGAACAAAATATGACTTTACCGATAAGGTTCATATTTCGGATGATGAATATGATGGCAAGTGGACCATATTATATTATCAGGATATTATTCCTGTGAATAAACCGGCTACAGATACTTTTGGTCAATACAGTATGAAGGTTAAGGCTGAGGAGACAGATGAGTATTTTGGATATGAAACAGATAATATAGAGTTTTCTATCATTTTCCTTCCGTTTCCGGAGGAAAGTCCAAAGCTTACAGGACTTAAAAATGGTATTTATGCTTCAGACAAGGTGACAATTACTGCTCCTGATGGATATTTGATCAAACGCAGTGAAGAAGGCTCTTCATATGCAGGCAGCATTACAATATCAAAGTCAGAACTTTATTTTGATGAAGAAGAGACAATGCTGAATGATGATCTCAGCGTCTCTCTCAGAAGAAAGAGTGATAATGCCCAGACTGATACGGACAGTATCGGAAACATTGTTCCGGAGCTGTCAGATATAATATTTGATACTGATAAGCCGGGACTGTCAGGAACACCGCTGGTAGATGGTAAAGCAAAGTCGATCAAATCCGGCGAGGAAGTTGTAGCTAAAACAGTTAAGATAACTGTAAAGGATGATAATCTTATCAAGGTTGTGACCGGAGACGGCAGGAGTCTTACAAGAGAAAATGGCGGAGTAGTTGAAAAGGATGGAAGCTATTCTGCGACAATCAGCTTTAAAGCTGTGGAGAGTGAACCGCAGGAATGTTCATTTACAGCTTATGACGGCCTGGATAATAGATATGATCTCAGCTTCAGCCTGGTACATCCGAACGATAAAACTGAAGATACAGAAGATGAATCAACAGAGGACTCAGAAGACGATTCAACAGAAGATTCGTCAGAGGATTCCACAGAGGACTCAACAGGAGATTCCACAGAGGATTCAACAGGAGATTCCACAGAGGATTCAACGGAAGACTCCACAGAGGATACAACAGAAGCCACCACGGAGAATACTGAAGATCCTGAGAAGCCGGAAGATAAAAAGACAGATGCATCTGTTGATATCATTATAAAGGATCAGTATTACGGAGTTACGTACAATCCAACTATTATAACAGAGTCCGACGGAGCTGAGTACGCGACATTTCAATACAGGGATAAAAATGATACATCATCTTCATTTACTACTACAAAGCCTTCAAGAACAGGTGATTATATCGTGAGAGTCTCTGTTCCGGCAACGGAAAAGTACAATGAGATAAGTGCGGCAACAGAATTCAGCATAAGCTATCTTCCAATGCCGTCTGATCCGTATACCGTCAGTGGTGATAAGGGAAAAGAAAATTATTATATAACTGATGTAAGGTTTGTTCCTTTGTCAGGTTATTCTATAGCATCCTCTCTTGATGGTGATTATTCGGACAGTCTTATTTACACTGATGATATCACGACAATCTGCCTTATGAGAAATTCTGATGGGGCAAAGACGGATGTTATAAGATTTTCCGGTAAATTCAAGGTGGATAAGGATGAGCCGGAGATCATAGATGCATATCTTGATCAGACCGGAAACAAGGCTGATGTCTCAAAGGATGCTTATGCAGATATGCTGGTAATAACAATATTTGATGAACATCTGAAGAGCGTAACCCTGGATGGACAGGCTCAGAAGATCAAGGATAACAAAGTGGTCCTCAGAATTTATGCCAAGGGTGAGGGCGTTGATTTTGTGATAGAGGCTGAGGATGAAGCCGGAAATAAATTCCACCAGAGCATCTGCCTTTACGCATCATGGATCAAGGACGGACTTATACCTCTTGGCAGCAGTGTCCTTCTCCGCAGCGGCAACAGATATAAGCTGGGACAGGGCAAATGGAAGGTAAAGGGAGATAAGACGGTTTATAATGGTGATACCGGTATTTTTGTAAAGGATTCCGGTGAATATCAATTTGACAGGATAGATTGATCATGAAAGAAAAAATTCGCAGAAGCGTGGAAACACTGATAGCCGGTTTGCTGGTTTTCCTGCTTACAGTATCAAATGTTTTAAGTGATCTTGATTTTATTGCGAAGGACAGGCTGTATCAGATTCCGCGAGGCATTGAGAGTAAGATAAAGATAATTGGAATAGATGAGAGGACACTGGCGGAGCTCGGTCCCATACAGACCTGGTCCAGAGGAAGATATGCCGAGCTTCTGGATGTACTCTGTAGTAATTCTGAGTATATGCCGGCAGTGATAGGTTTCGATATCATTTTCTCCGGAAATGTTGATGAGGGCGATGAAAAATTCAGCGAGGCAGCAGCCAAATATAAAAATGTAGTGGTTGTTAATCATCTTCTTTATGACCAGAGACTTATTGAAAATGAAAACGGTCTTCTGGTAAATAAGGTTGACGGTGTTGAGAAGCCGTTCGAAAGTCTGGATAATGCGGCACGTTCAGGCTTCAGTAACGTAGCACCTGATTCAGATGGTGTAGTAAGGCGAATGATACCGGTCGAAAGATATCAGGACGAGGAGTATAAGGCTTTCTCCGGAGTAGTCTATGATGCGTATTGTGAAAAAATCGGTATTGCGTCAAAAACGGTTCCGGTGGATAAATTTGGTTATTCACTTATCAATTACTCCGGAAGACCGGGGGATTATGAGTATATATCCATGGTGGATGTGTTGAACGGTAAGATCGATCCGAGAGCCTTTAAGGATAGCATTGTACTTGTGGGTGCCTATGCTCCGGGAATGCAGGACAGTTTTGATGTTCCGAATGGCAGAAGTCAGCAGATGTATGGGGTTGAGATCCATGCAAATATACTTCAGTCATATATAGATGGACGTTTTGCGACAAACGGCAGTCCGGTACTCTATGGCCTTATCTCGGCTCTGATAGTTATGCTCCTTTCAATAATCATAAGAAGACTGAAGCTGTGGCAGGCTCTTATACTTGTGATAGCAGTTATTGGTGCCAATGCTTATACACTTATGACAATAAATGAAAAAGGTCATGCCTACAGTCTGATATATTTCCCTCTGGTTCTGCTGATTTCATTTATTTATACTGTATCAGTACGTTATATTGTTGAGAAGGCAAAGAGAAAACAGGTGCTGGATGCATTTAGAAAATATGTCGCACCTGAGGTTGTGGAGGAGATATCAAAGAAGGGCGATTTCAAGATAAGTCTTGGAGGAGAGAACAGGGATATCGCAGTCCTTTTTGTGGATATACGTGGATTTACTACAATGTCTGAGGCTCTCGAACCGGAACAGGTGGTTGCGATATTAAATGAATATCTGAGTCTTACGACCAAATCCATATTTGATAATTCAGGAACTCTGGATAAGTTTGTCGGAGATGCAACCATGGCTGTTTTTAATTCTCCGTTCGATCTGCCGGATTATGAGTTTAAGGCGGTATGCGCTGCCATGGATATAGTGAACGGCGGCAAGGCTCTTGAAGAAAAGCTTATGGAAAAGTACGGAAGAACCGTAGGCTTTGGTGTTGGTGTAAATGTCGGCCCGGCAGTTGTCGGAAATATCGGATGTGATTTCAGAATGGATTTTACTGCCATTGGTGATACCGTTAATACAGCAGCGAGACTGGAGGCAAATGCTAAAAAGGGCCAGGTGCTTATAAGTGATGTTCTTTATGAAAGAGTTAAAGACCGTGTAGAGGTAAAAGAAATAGGAGAGATACCGCTTAAGGGTAAAAGCAAGGGCGTTTTTGTTTATGAAGTAACGGAGGTGCATAATGCTTAAATTCCTTGGAAGAGGTTCCGGTTTTTCTGATGAGCACAATGGAGCCTGTTTTGGACTGGGCAATAAACTTATACTTCTGGATTGCCCGATGGTAAGCTTCAGAAGACTGAAGAATGAGTCACCGGAGTATTTTGCGGAGGCAACGGATGAAAGATTCCGGGAGCTGAGAGAGCGCGATAAGCTTTCCGGTGAGGCAGACGGTTCTCGCAGGATAGAGGAGCTGATAATAGCCATAACACATACTCACAGTGATCATATTGCAGGACTTGCACTGACTATTCATTTTGCAAGATTTATCTGGAAGATAAAAGTCAAGGTGATCGCACCTTCATCGGAGGTTTTGAAAAATCTGGATTATATGCTTACGGAAATGGATGGATGCAGCAGAGAAACCTATAGTATTGTTACAGCGGATGAATATATAGCAGACTCCGGTGATGAAGGAAGATGGCTTAAGGCTGTGATACCTACCATACATGTTCCTGAGCTTAGTGGTAAATGCTTTGGCTATCAGCTTGAGGTGGATGGCAGGAATGTGATATATACCGGAGATACATGTACTCTGGATACATTTTTAGATAAGATAACTCCGGAGAGTATCCTTTATACCGAATGCTCGGCATATGACACAGGAGTTCATTTATATATCAACAAATTGCTGGGATATAAGGATTTCTTTGAAGAGAATAATGTTAAAGTATATCTGATGCATCTGGATGATGTGAAAAAGATAGAGGAAGAGGCCGGAGAAGCAGGTTTTGAACCGGCTCCGCTTGCGTAAAAAAGCAGAAATGGGGGATAAAATGGAACAGAACATTTTAAAGGAAATTTATGATATAAGTACAAGCCTTTATGCTGAAATGTGCAGTGATAAGGAAAAAGACCATGGCAAGCTTTTTGAGTATATGACTGAGCTGGGCAGAACAATGGCGGATGCTGACAGAGCCAGCTTCTGGAAATGGGACAGACATAAGCATGAACTCTGGACCACATCGGCAACCGGAGTAGACCGGATAGTGATCCCGGATAATACCGGACTTGTAGGAAAGGCTCTGAAGGAGGGAAGGGTTGTTGTAACAAATGATCCTTACAGTGATCCTGATTTTAATAAGGCAGTGGATATGAAAACCGGCTATAGAACAAAATCAGTCCTGGTCATGCCTGTTGCAGATATAAATGGTGTATTTATCGGAGCTTTCCAGATCATAAATAAAAATGGTGATAATGGTTTCGATGAGGTTGAGGATGTCAGAAAGCTTTCCATGGCAGCTCTTGTGTGCGGTCTTGCCACAGAGTCGGAATCATTTTTCGAAGAATCGCATCATGATAAGCTTACTAAGCTTAAAAACAGAATGGGCTTCTATAATGATTTCTCTAGAAAATATACCAAGGTGATCGATGAGAAGAGAGAACTCAGTCTTTTTATCTGTGATATTGATAAATTCAAGAGAGTAAATGATACCTATGGCCATAACGCCGGAGATGATGTGCTGGCATTTGTGGCCTCCATACTTGAAGCTTCATGCTCTGAAAAGGAAGCGGTATACAGATGGGGTGGTGAGGAATTTATCATGATGATGCCGGATACCAATCTGAGAGAAGCAGTGGAAAAGGCAGAAACCATACGTAAAAGGATCATGGATTCAACCATAAATGCAGATGGAAATGAAATAAGTGTTACAATGAGTTTTGGCTGCAGATTGTTTGATGAGAAGCTTTCTATAGAAGATAATATCAGTAAGGCGGATGAACACCTCTATACAGCTAAGGAAAGCGGCAGAAACTGCGTAATATACTAGTATAGCGATTTCTAAATAACTACACCAAATAACTTGCCTGTTTTCCTGAACGGTACGGCACCGGGAGTCTTGGAACAGAATAATTGCAGATGAAAGGAAAAGATCTGTTTGGATCATTGAAACTATGATGAACAAGAAAGAAATAAATGAGATAAAATCGCTTTTTGATACTGTACAGGATGCAGGTATCAGAAGGCTGGCAGGATGTTATGTAAATGGAGAAAAACAGAAGGTAAAGACCTTTGTGGATGCATTTCTGAATCTTCCTGAGGAGGAAATGTATAAATATCTTGAGATATTCAGAAGAACATTTTCGGGAACTCAGGGTAAAAATCTTCTTGATATGTCATTTGATGAGAAGGACGGTGTTTCAGAGGGCAGAACGCTGCTTAAAAGGCTTCGCGACAGCGACCTGGATGATGAAGAAGCACTTAATGAATTTTTTGATAAGGTTATCGCAAATTATGATCATGTCGGTAATTATCTTATACTTCTTATCAATCAGGACTATGACGTTCCGAATATTACAACGGACGGAATCGAGATGGAGGATGCTTCTGAAGAAGTTTACAGATATATTCTCTGCAGTATATGTCCTATGAAGCTCACTAAGCCGGGACTTGGCTTTGACGATGATCTGGGGGAGATACATACTCTTAAACAGATATTTGCTGTGGATCTTCCGGATACGGGATTTCTTTTCCCGGCATATAATGACAGAAGTTCGGATGAAGATGCGGCCCTGTATTTCACAAGAAAGACAGATGAGCAGCAGGAGAAGCTTCTGGAAAATGTTCTCAACTTATCCTTTACAATTCCGGCCAAGCAGCAGAAGGAGGATTTTACAGGACTTGTAAATGAAGTCCTCGGAGATGAAAAAAGCTTTGAGACTGTATTTGCGATTCAGGAAAATCTGAAGGAAGCTGTTAAAAATAAAAAACAGGAGGCTCCGGGAGAAACTGTTGTTATCGACAGGAAGGAGATCAAAAATATATTTGAGGACAGTGGCGTTTCAGAGGAAAAACTGAAGACTTTTGATGAAAAGTATGAGAAGAGATTTGACAGAGAAGAAATTGTGGCTGAAAATGTTGCCCCTGTCAGAAATTTTGAAGTGAAAAATGCAAATATGGTTCTGAGAGTCAGCAGCAAGCGGACGGATATAATTGAGACCAAGATAGTTGACGGAAAAAAATGTCTGGTCATTGAACTTACAGACGACCTTACCGTAAACGGTATACCTGTAAAGGATAATCAGTAGTATCAAAATGTTTGCAACTGTATATGATGAGTACTATATTGCATGAAAAAAGACCGGAGGGAAAGATGAAAGCGGTATATTTGGAAGAAGGTGCGGTAAGCAGAGGCGATATCAGCCTTGAACCGATAACCTCTATAGTTGAAACTAAGGTATTTGATAATACAACAGAGGATGACAAATTTGAACATATAGGAGATGCAGAGGCTGTATTCACCAATAAGGTAATATTTGATGAGAAAACCTTTGAACGTTTGCCAAATCTAAAATATGTAGGCGTTTGCGCCACGGGATATAATGTGATCGACCTTGATGCTGCAAGGAAGCGAGGGATTGTTGTGACAAATGTACCTGCTTACAGTACTGAATCCGTTGCGCAGCTTGCATGGGGATTTATTCTTGAATGCGCAGGACATATCAGCAGTCATAATGAAAGTGTCCATAATGGTGATTGGATAAAGTCGGAAACCTTCTGCTACTGGCTTACTCCTGCAATGGAGCTTGCGGGCAAGACTCTTGGAATTGTCGGATATGGTAATATTGGCCGGAGGATGGCTGAAATTGCCGCTGCTTTTAAAATGAATGTGAAGATATATACAGCACATCCCGAAAAATATATAAAGGATGGTACCGCCGGAGCAGAAAGAACGAGTGATGCTTTGTCTGATGCGAGCAGCATGAGTTTTGTATCTCTAGAGGAGCTTTTAAGTGAGTCTGACATCATTTCTCTTCATTGTCCTATGACAAAGGATACTGATAAAATGATCAACGCGGGCAGTATTTCCAAGATGAAGGATGGCTGTATACTGATAAATGTAAGCAGAGGCGGACTGGTGGATGAAGATGCGTTGGCGGCAGCCCTTAAAAGCGGAAAGCTTGCCGCAGCGGCTGTGGATGTGGTCAGTGCCGAGCCTATGAAGGAGGATAATCCGCTGCTTACTGCACCGAATATAATAATCACGCCGCATATCGGATGGGCAAGTGTTGAAGCGAGAACAAGGCTGATAAGTACCATTGCCGATAATTTTAAAGCATTTCTTAATGGCAGTCCGGTGAATGTGGTCAGCTGATGCTGCGGTATAGATGGCTTACGGTATTTAATTATTCTGAGGCAGCTGGTGCTGTGCGTTTGGTAAAACAGACAGCTAAATATATCCTTGACATGAATAGAGGAAATAATTATATTTGATTGGTAAGAGATAACTAACTATATATAAGTTGGCAGATCCGCTTTGATAAGGCGGAACAAAAGATAAAGTATTAGAAGGAGAAACAAGTGGCTAAGTTGGGTAGAAATGATGCATGCTGGTGCGGAAGCGGTAAAAAATATAAGGCATGCCATGAAGAATTTGACAGAAAGATTGAAGTATACAAGAATCAGGGACACATTGTTCCTACGCATGAAATGATCAAGAATCCATTTCAGATTGCCAAGATAAAGGAAGCCTGCAAGGTTAATGTGGAGATACTTGATACTGTAGCAGATAAAATCTGTGCCGGAATGAGTACAGAGGATATAAATGATATCGTAAATGAAGTAACATACAGAAATAAGGCGATTCCTGCGCCTCTTAATTATGAGGGCTTTCCGAAGAGCGTTTGCACATCTATAAATGATGCGGTATGTCATGGAATCCCATCCAAAGATGAGATACTTATGGACGGAGATATTATCAATGTTGATGTATCTACTATCCTGGATGGTTATTTTGCGGATTCATCAAGAATGTTTATGATCGGAAATGTATCCGATGAAGACAGAAAACTGGTTGAAGTAACCAAAGAGGCTATGTATAAGGGCCTGGAAATGGTTAAACCATGGACCTTCATGGGAGATATGGGTCAGGCAGTCAATGATCATGCTAAGGCAAACGGTTACTCTGTTGTTCGTGAAATAGGCGGACATGGCGTAGGTCTTGAATTCCACGAGGAACCTTGGGTAAGCTATGTAACGAAAAAAGGAACGGAGATACTTCTTGTTCCGGGCATGATGTTTACTATAGAGCCGATGATCAATATGGGCGGTCCGGAAATCTTCGTTGATGAAGAAAATGACTGGACTGTATATACGGATGACGGTTCGAAATCCGCTCAGTGGGAGATCCAGGTGCTTGTAACCGAGGACGGCCATGAGGTAGTAAGCTGGTAAAGTACAAATATTTGGCAGTTATGATGGTGATACTTTCATAGCTGCCATTTTTTTGTTATAATGTATCTTATCAAAAGAAAAACAAGCACGAGCAAAGCGAGTATTTGTTTTTCTTGATAAGATACCGGAGGAACTTTAGTTCCGGAGGATTATGAGAAGCGAATTTTGCTTCTCATAATGAATTATCAAAAGAAAAACAAGCTTTTATTTTACGGATAAGGAGAGACAGAATATGAACGACAAAATTATTCCTATATATGATACTTTGCTGCTTCCTGAAGTTACATTTTATTTTCGAAAGGAAGTTATTGAAGGCTGGAGCATAGATGATCTTAAGGTGGGAGAAGCGGTTTCATTTATTATGATGAAAAGAGATATCAGTATAAATGAGGCGACCCCGGAGGATTTTTATGAGATAGGTATTTCGGCCAAAATTGAAAATATTGATAATGAGGGAAATATCCGAATAAGGACTCTTGACAGGGTGAGGTTCTCAAATGTTTCCATAAAGAAAGAAATTATAAAGGCTCAGATCGAGATTGTAGAGGAAAATATTGATATCGATGAAGAAGAAAGACGTGAGGATTTTGAGAGACTGAAATCCGAATATCTTAAATTTGTTCAGAATTTTCAGTGGGGACTCTGGGCGAGAGGCTTTATACTTCAGTGGAAAAATATGCATGAGCTTGCATGTGCCATGGCAGGATATTTCAGCATAACCTGGGAAGAAAAGTATGCAATGATAGCTGCGGATTCCCTCAGAGAAAGATATATCCTCATTCAGAATGCTGCTTATGAATTTATGGAAATGGCTATAGTTCAGAGCGGCGCGGAGGATGCACAGAAGGAAGAGCATGAGAAGCAGTACAGAGAAGCTGCAATAAGAAAACAGATAGATATATTGCAGAAGGAACTTGAAGAGATGCATCCGGAAAGCATTTCCGATATAAGCAGGTTCAGAAGGCTGATAGATGAATCCGGAATGAACGAAACAGCAAAAAAGGAAGCTGAGAAGGTTCTTAACCGTATGAAGCAGGAAGGTCAGGATGGGCATGAGTACGGCATGCTTTATGATTATCTGGACTTTGTGACTGCCCTTGAATGGAGGCAGGCTGAACCTTCGGAGATAGATCTGAAGAAGGCTGAGGAGATCCTTGATTCGGACCATTATGGGCTTAAGAAGGTTAAGGAAAGAATAATTCAGCAGATGGCTGTCATGGCTCTCAATAAGAAGCAGGCGGGCTCGATACTTCTTTTTGTGGGTGCGCCGGGCACAGGAAAAACCAGTATAGGCCAGAGTATAGCAAAGGCGCTTGGCAGAGAATATGTAAGGATCAGCCTTGGCGGTGTAAGAGATGAGGCTGAGATAAGAGGACACAGAAGAACATATATCGGAGCAATGCCGGGACGTATCATGGAAGGCATGAAGAGAGCGGGTTCGTCTAATCCGGTTATGGTGCTTGATGAGGTGGATAAGCTTGTAAGAGATTATGGCGGAGACCCGGCTTCGGCACTTTTGGAGGTGCTCGATCCGGAACAGAATAATTCATTTACGGATCATTATATGAATGTTCCTTATGATCTTTCAAATGTTCTGTTTGTATGTACGGCTAATTCAATCGATACGATACCGGAGCCGCTGCTTAACCGTATGGAGCTTATTAATTTTAACGGATATACAGCAGTTGATAAATTCAATATTGCAAGAAAGCATTTGATCCCTAAAGCCATGAAGCAAATGGGAATAAAGAGTAAAAACCTTGGAATAACAGACGCGGCTGTCAGAAAGATCATAGAAGATTATACAGCCGAGGCCGGTGTAAGAGGACTTAAGAAGCAGATAGATAATCTCTGCAGGCACGCGGCTGTACGGCTTGTTAAAGGAGAGGAAGAGAAGATATCTGTCACTCCGAAGAGACTTCGTGAATTCCTTGGAAATAAGGTTATCGACCATGATGTTATTGATAAGTCTACTATTGCCGGAATTGTAACTGGACTTGCCTGGACCATGGCAGGAGGAGAGATACTCTTCATAGAGACCAAGAAGGTTAAGGGCAGCGGAAAGGTGACGATCACGGGACAGCTGGGAGATGTAATGCGTGAGTCTGTGGAAATAGCCATCAGCCTTGTAAAGGGTATACTTCCGAAGGAAACCGAAGACCTGGGAGATTATGATCTTCATATTCATGTACCTGAGGGTGCGGTTCCGAAGGATGGTCCTTCTGCAGGAATAACCATAGTCACAGCGCTTACTTCACTTTTTACAGGCAGAAAGGTTGATCCGAGAATAGCTATGACCGGAGAGGTTTCTCTCAGAGGCAAGATAATGCCTATAGGAGGACTTCCGGAAAAGCTTATGGCTGCAGTACGCGCAGGGGTAAAGACAGTTTACATTCCGGAGAAAAATGTAAGAGATCTTGAGGATGTGGCAGAGGAAGTAAAAAATGCGCTTCTGATAAAGCCGGTAAGCAAAATAGCAGATGTACTTCACGAAACAGGACTGTTATGATCAGAAGGAGGTAATAAATGGGGGCAGACATAAGTTTTACTATAGGTGCGTCCGGAACCGGAAAAACCTTTGATATGATGAGAAGGGTTGCAGAGGCTGCAATAAAGAGTCCTGATAAAAAATATCTGATGATAGTGCCTGAACAGGCAGCAAGCACGATTGAAAGAGACATGGTTAATATCATGTCTCTTTATTATGGTAAAAAAGGTTTTATGAACATTGATATTGTTGGTATAAGCAGGCTTGCATATAAGATATTTGATGAAATGAGGATAGGAACCGGCGGGCTTCTTGCGGATGCAGACAAGTCCATGGTCATAAGACTTGTTGCCGGAAGAACAGGACTCAGAGTTTACAGGAACAGTATTGATAAGGATGGTTTTATCAAAGAAACAAAGTCGATTCTTTCTGAAATGTTCCAATATAACATTTCTCTTTCAGATATTGAAAAAGTTATAAATGAACTGGACCGGACCGGAGAAAGAAATGTGCTTTCGGAAAAACTGAAGGATATCAGAGATATATTCAGCGATTTCGAGAGAAGGATCGCAGAATTTGAAGAGGGAAGTATTCCTGCCGAAAAGCTTGTGGCATTTCTTCTCGATAAAATGGGTGAGGCAAAATGCAATATCCTTGATGATACATATATATTTTTTGATGGCTTTACCGGTTATACTCCTGCTCAGTATGATCTGATCGCTGAATTGATGAAGAGAGCGGGTGGGCTGGATTTTACTGTTACCATGGATAGTGAGATCGTCAGAAGCGGAAGAATGGTAAAGGATTACGAGATATTCCATCTTTCTTTTGAGACATATGAAAAGCTTTCCGGAATGGCAAAGGACAGAGGACTTCAGGTGAAGAATGTCAGGCTTTATGATAAGAATATGAGGCATAAGGAAGGAAGTATGCTCAGTCGCCTTACGGAGAATATCTTCAGATTTCCGGTTAAGAATTATAAAGAAAATGATGATTCCCTGATGCTTTGGGAGTGTAAGGATCCTGAGGAACAGCTTTCGTGTATAGCTGAGGAGATAATAAGGCTTGTCAGGGAAGAGGGAATGAGATACAGGGATATAGCTGTATTTGCGCCGGACCTTTCGGATATGAGCAATCTTTTTGATAAAGTATTTACCAGATATGGAATACCGTTTTTTCCGGACTATACAAGGAAACTGCGCCAGAATCCATTTACGGAGGCTATCAGTCTGCTTTTTGAGATCGAGGAAAGAAATTATGATTATGAGAGCGTCTTTTCTCTTGTAAAGACTTCTGTAATACCTGAACTGGATGATTCTGAGATTGCAGTATTGGAGAATTTTGTCCTGGCAAAAAATATCAAGGGATATAAAAGATGGAACAGATCATTTTCCTATACCTTGAATAATGAGGACAGATATGTAAGTGAGGAAGCTGCCAGGGTAAAGCTGATGAGAGTTCTTAAGCCTTTTTCGGATATGTTAAAGGGGACACAAAAGACAACTTCAGAAATGATAGATGCCATAAAGAATTTTATGGATAGGACAGACTATCCTTCTCAGATCGGAAAAATGGCAGATTTGATTGAAAGAGAAGGAAATCTTCCTCTGGCAAATACGTACAGAAGACTGTATGACATTATTTTAAGCTTCCTGGATGAAATGAATCTGGTTCTGGGAAATGAATATATAAGCAAAAAGGAGTTTTCCGGCATACTTAGATCGGGAATGAATGAAGTAAAGATAGGTACGATTCCTGCAACAGTGGACAGCGTTATCGTCGGAGATACAGAACGTACAAGAGTATCGGATATCAGGGTGCTTTTCCTTATTGATCTGAATGAAGGTGTGGTTCCAAAACCGCATCAGGAAGCGAAGATACTTACAGATTATGATAAAGAGCTTATAGGAGATATATTTAAAAGGCTGGAAATAAAACGTGAATTTGCACCGGATGATAAGAGAAAGCTTTTTATAGAACAGTTTTATCTCTATCTTGCCATGGCAAAGCCGAAGGAAAGGCTTATCCTCAGTTATAACCGGATGAGCTGCAACGGAGAGGAAAAGGCTGTATCATATGTTATACCAAGAATTAAAGCGATTTTCAGCGAAATGCCAACGGAGAAAAAAACACCTGAGGTCTTCAGGGGAACCGAAAGCACTGATGTGTTCTTCTTCACGGAAGCTATGCGAAGACGTCTGTATGACCCGGAGGAGGAGCAGAAAACTATAGAAGAGGATGCTCTGCTTTATTCTTTGTTCAGGGATAAAAAGAGTTATATCGATATGGCAGCGGGCTACAGGAAGGACGATGGAAGGCTGTCTGAGGAGGCAGTGGATGCTTCAAAAGAGAATATACTGAAGCAATCGGTAACAAGACTTGAAAGATATGCCGGATGTGAATATAAGTATTACCTTACATATATGCTTGGGTTGCAGGAGAGACAGGATCACCGGCTGGACCAGCTTTCCTTTGGAAATGTCCTGCATAAGGCGCTGGAGAAGGTTTTTACTTCCATGAATGGAGATACCCCGGAAGAAACATATAAAAACTGGAGTACTGTAACCAAAGAAGAAGAAATAAAAATGATGGATAAGGCTGTGGCAGCGGAATTCAGGACTCTTTCCGATGATCTGGTATCACCGGAGGGAGATATAATTGCCGAAGGCCACAACAGATTTATCGTTCAGAATATATATGAACTGGGTGAGAAGACCATAGTTTCGCTCGGGGATCAGGTAAAGGGCGGAGAGATGGCGCCGCGCTTCTACGAGGAAAAATTTTATGACAGCAGTTCCATAAAGAGTTCAGGGATTAAGTGGAGTGACAGCATCATGCTGAACGGAACTGTGGACAGGGCTGATATTTATGAACAGGGCGATAATGTTTTCGTCAGAGTCATAGACTATAAGACCGGTAATAAGGAATTTAATTATAAGGAGTTTTATACCGGCAGACAGCTTCAGCTGGTTACATATCTGGGTACGATGGTTGAAAGGGTCAGGGAATATTATAAGCGACAGGGAAGAAAGGTAAATGTTATCCCTGTGGGAATGTACTATTATCCTGTTAAAGACCCTTATATTACCATGCCTGCGGATGACATTGATGAAAAGGAACTGGAGGCTGCCTTCAGGAGAGAGCTACATTTGAGAGGAATAGTGGCAAAGGATCCATTTATGCAGGAGATTCAGGAACGAGGTATAACAGATCCTGACAGAAGAAAGAAGGGACCGGCTGTTATACTTCCGCTGGAATTTTATTCAAGGGCTTATAAGGGTAAACGGGCCGGAGATGCCAAGGGCAAATACGTTGAGCTGAGTACTGAAGAATTTGAAAATGTAATAGGCTATGCGAAGGTAAAAGCGGGTGAACTGGTGGATGACATGGTACAGGGCTTCATCAGAAAGAATCCTGTCAGATGCAACAGATCAAGCGAATGTGATTACTGCAGCTTTAAGGATGTATGCCGTTTTGATCAGTATAACAGGGACAACAGAGAAAGAAGAATATCTAAGGATATGAGCGACGAGGAATACGATGCCATATTCATCAGAGGAAGGGTGGCTGCCGGAAATGACGAAATGGAATAAAGAACAAAAACAGGTTATAGACAGCAGGGAATATGGCAAAAATGTTCTTGTTTCAGCGGCTGCGGGTTCCGGAAAAACAGCAGTGCTGGTTGAAAGAATACTTGAAAGCATTATTTCCTGCGAAGAAGATGAATATAATAACAGTATAGATGATTTTCTTGTAGTGACATTTACCAGAGCGGCAGCGTCTCAGATGAAGGAAAAAATATCAGAGACCATAGCCAAAAGAATAACTGAAGAAAGCTTGAGAGAGTATCCGGATATGAAGCTTATTGACCACCTGCTGCGTCAGCAGGCGGCGGTGGGCAGAGCGGATATATGTACACTGGATAGCTTTTCGGGAAAAGTCGTAAGAGAGAATTTTAATGTGCTGGGAATAGATCCGGCATTTACGGTTGCTGACGGAAATATGATGAAGCTTATTCAGGAGGATATCACTGAAGAGTTTTTTGAGGAGCTTTTTGGAGGCAGGGACGGTAAATATGTCAGCTCGGCTGACTTTTGTGAGCTGGCGCATTATTTCTTTAAGAAAACCAGTGATTCGGATCTGAAAGAAATCTTTCACAGAGTATTAAATGTAGCAGGTACCATGCCGGAGCCGGTTAAATGGCTTTTGGATTCAAAACTCAGCGGTGATATTTCCAAAATGCCATGGATGATCAGAATCATGAGAGATGCAAGAGGACAGGTGGAAACTGCCCTTTCTTATCATGCAAGGGCAAAGGAGATTGCAGATTCTCTTATGGATGCAAAGCTGCTGGAGAAGCTTGAAAAGGATAAGGTGATCCTGGACAGGATGTATGCGGCGACGAATACGGATAATTGCGCCGGATACAAGGAATTCTATGAAGCCTTTTCAAATTATAAATTTGGACCGAATGGCAGTAAGGATGATGCGTCTTTTACTGCATTAAGAGCAAAATACAGTCTGAAAGAGGGTATAATAGGCGGCATTATAAAGAATATTACCGGCGGCGGACCTCTCCCTGAACCGGAAGTGCTGGATAAGGAAATACATGAAAATTCTGCCAAGTGGATTGATATTATTGTTTCTGTAAGTATTGAGATATTTGAAAGAGTAATGGCGGAAAAGCACAGAAAGAGACAGTATGAGTTCAGTGATATCTCGCATTTTGCTCTGCAGGTTCTTTCAAAAACAGATGAAAACGGAATTATCCGGAGAGATGAAAATGGCAGGGTCATTCCATCTGATATTGCAAGGGCTATGTCCAATAAGATCAAATATATCTATGTGGATGAGTATCAGGACAGCAGCTTTATCCAGGAGGATATGATAAATGCCATAGCAAGTATCAAATATGACAATCCGTCAAATGTATTTATGGTAGGAGATGTTAAGCAGAGTATTTACCGTTTCCGCCAGGCGAGCCCTGCACTTTTTATCGAAAAATATAATCAGTATTTTAATGTGACCGGTAGGAGTAAGGAAGATATTCCACAGGATGCAAAGGGAGTTGTTATCGATCTTTCAACCAATTACCGTTCAAGACGGCCGGTGCTGGAAGGAACGAATTATATTTTCAGAAAGCTCATGCAGAAAGATATTGGCGGGATAGATTATGATGACAGGGCAGCACTGCATTTTGCTGAGGAGGCGGATATCTATCCTTCGGAAACCGGAAGCGGAAGAAAGCCTCTTTTTATGGTGATAACCAATCGCAGTAAAGATGATGAACAGGACTCTGATGCTGAAGCTGACAATGGCAGAGAAAATGATGAATATGAAGCGGCAGTGGTGGCTGATAAGATCATAGAGCTTATGAATGACGAAAATTTCCTGGTTCTGGATACTGATACAAAGATCAGAAGAAGACTTAAGCTTTCAGATATAGCCATAATCCTTAGAAGCCTTAAGAACAGAGGCAGCTACTATGAGAAGGCCTTGAAGGAGAGGGGCATTCCTGTTCAGCTGGATAATCCAAACGGATATTTTGAAACCATAGAGATCACAACCATGTTATCAATGCTGAGGGTGATAGATAATATGCGTCAGGATATTCCTCTCGCAGCAGTACTTCTGTCGCCTATCGGAGGGCTGAATAACAGTGAACTGGCACTCGTAACAGGAAGGATCAATAAGAAGGAACTGCTGTATGATAAATGTATGGAATTTCTGGCTCTTGCGGAGGAAGAGAATAAGCCGGTGATATCCTGCGGCACTGCTGACGGGGATATTGCGTGGGAGGAGGAAAAACAGGAGCTTACTGAGAATGAGAAGAAAGCAGCGGTCAAGCTGAGAAAATTCTTTGATATACTGACAGAATTAAATGAAAGCCGTACTCATATTTCACTTGCTGCGCTGATAAGAAAGATACTTGATAAAACAGGATATGACATTTATATATCTGCTCTTCCAAATGGCAGAAGGAGACTTGCAAATATCAACCTGCTTATGCATAAGGCTGAAGACTATGAGAATAACTCGTTCAGCGGGCTGTTTAATTTCCTCAGATATATAGAAAAATGTAAATTCAATAATATCGATTTTGCTGAGGCCGAGAGCGGTCTTCCGGAGGATGACAAGGTTCAGATCACAACGATACATAAAAGTAAAGGACTTGAGTATCCGGTGGTATTTCTCAGCGGCCTTGGCCATGAATTCAATAAACTCGATGAAAAGAAGGATGTATTTGTGGATGGAGATAATCATATTTCCATAAGCTATATAGATCCGAAGAGACGTATCAGAGACAAGAGTTTTATGGGAAAGGCTCTCGTCAGACTCTCTATACTCGGAAAGGTTGAGGAGGAGCAGAGACTGCTTTATGTAGGAATGACCAGAGCCAGGGAGTATCTTATAATGACAGGTGTTATAAAGAAATATCCGGAGGCAGTCCAGGGGTTGGATTATAAGACAAGAAGTACTCTTTCCACTTATCTTACATGGCTGATACCGAGACTTCATGAGAAAGACAGTGATGCGTATTTTGAGAAAGAATATATATATTTTGACGAGATCGAAGCAGCTGAAAGGGACAAACGGGTAAAAGAATTTACTGATTATAACAGTCTCACCGCAAGGCTTGAAGAGCTCAGTCAGACGCAGGAAATGACAGAAAAAGTCAGAGAGATTCAGGAGAACTATGACCAGAGAACATTCTATCCATATTATGATGAATGCTTCGTAAGAGCCAAAATGTCTGTCAGTGAGATAAAGAAAATGCTGAATGAAGGAACTGATGAGACAGAAGAACGTTATAAGGCAGCGGATTATTTTACGGAATACGCCGATACGCAGTGTAATCCTGAAATGCCTGATTATGCAGACTCATCAGAGGCAGAAAAAAAAGAGAGCGCTGATAATACTGCTGCGAGACGCGGTACTGTGATCCATAAAATATATGAACTTCTGGATTTTAAGAGGATCGAGAATTCTGTTGATATGGAGAAAGAGGCAGAAAGTATTTTGTCCGACAGCTTTTTTACAGATGATGACAGGCTTATGATACTGGAGTCGGGAGACCTGAGAAAACTGGCAGGATTTGCTGAGACAGCTTTATTTAAAAGGATGAAGGAAGCAGACGAGGCGGGCAGGTTATATAAGGAGGCTCCGTTTACCATGGGAATCTCTGCGGAGGAGATAAACGGACCTAAGGGAGCTACCACCATAGTGCAGGGTATTATTGATGCGTACTTTATTACGGAGGATGGCTCTGCAGTGCTTATGGACTATAAAACAGACAGAATGTATAAGGCCGACAGGTTCATCGAGAGGTATAAAGAACAGCTGAAATTATATGCGGAAGCCCTGGAAAACATATGCGGACTAAGGGTGAAAGAGGCGGTTATCTATTCGATTGAAAAAGGCGAAATAAAGGTATTTTAACTTGACTTTGGTATATATTAAAACTAGAATTGTATCTGTGATGAGAGGAGATGAAATTCGGCAAGATGACAAAAAAGAAAAGAATAAGGATACTGGCTGTAATGCTTGTCCTGATGGGTATTCTTACGGTTCTTTCCATAGTTACGGGAAGCAGGGAAGCTAAGCATGAAACTATTAAAGAGGTCATGAAGGACGCGGTTCTGCATGAGGATAACAAGATGAGCCTTTTCGGACTTATCGATGTGAATCCTTCGGTTATTTCGGCCTTTACGGTGACTGCTATAATACTTCTTTTTGCACTTATAGTAAGAATATTCGTGATACCGCGATTCAAGTATGTTCCCGGAAAGTTTCAGCTTCTTATAGAGGAGTGGGTGGGAATGTTCAGCGGTCTTGCAAAAAGCAACAGTCCACACAGAAACAGATTCCTGGGGGCATATGTTTTCACTGCGGGTTCATACATTTTCATTGGTACCTGTTTTGAACTTTTCGGTGTACAGATGGTCACAACAAAAGATATATCGATGGCGCTGCCGGCTCCGATATCAGATATCAATGCAGCGATAGCTATGGGCTTTATGTCGTATTTCGTAATAATGTCCGGAGGCTTTGCTGAGAATAAATTCGGAGGGGTTCTTAAAACGCTTAAGGATTTCTCACTTCCGATATCCATGAGCTTCCGACTTTTTGGTGCGCTGCTCAGTGGACTTCTGGTAACCGAGCTGGTTTATTATTACATCAGCCTGAGCTACGTGCTGCCGGTGGTGGTGGGAGTTATGTTTACCCTGCTGCACGCTTTGATACAGGCTTATGTACTTACAATGCTGACGGCACTTTTCTATGGAGAAGTTTCAGAACCGTCGGAGAAAAAACACAAATGACATTAATGGAGGAAATGACGAATTATGAATAAGACGCTTAAGGTTTTACCTTTTATTCTTGCGGTAGTTATAGTAATGCTGGGAGTATCTATACCGGTACTTGCCATGAATGATGGAAAGAAAACAAAGCAGCAGACAGTGAATCAGGCAGCTGTAAGCAATGCTTCAGAGGAAACACAGACTGTGGATACAAAAACTGTTGCAGATGCTGAGACAACAGTAACAGCTGTAGCAGAAGAAAAGCAGGATGCTACTTCAGGTAAGGCTATGGCAGCTGCTATAGTTGTTGGTATTGCGGCAGCGGCAGGTGCGATCGGTATGGGTATGGCTATTTCAAAGTCGGTGGAAGGAATTTCACGTCAGCCGGAAGCGGCAGGAAATATCAGAACATCTCTCATGCTCGGACTTGTATTCATAGAAACAGCAATCATTTATGCACTTATCGTAGCGATACTTATCATATTCGTAATGTAAAGGAGGCATAAGCATGCCGCTTAATATTGATTTTCAACAGATTTTCTTACATCTCCTCAACTTTGCGATCCTTTTTACAGGTCTGTATATCATTTTATATAAGCCGGTTAAGGATTTTATAGAGAAGCGACAGGAGCATTACAAAGAGATGGAAGAGAAGGCAAAGGCTGAGAAAGCTGATGCCGACAAGCTTCTTAAGGATTATGAAGCAAAGCTTTCCTCTGTGGATGAAGAGATAAATGAAAAGAAGAAAAAGGCTGATGCAGAGATTGAGACTGTACGAAGAGACCGTATGGAGAAGGTTGATGCCGAGGCCGATAAGATTATAAAAGAGGCGAAGGAGAAGGCTAAGAGAGAGAGCGACAGGATCCTTCGTGATGCTGATAAAGAAGCTAAGCAGATTGTTGCGGAGGCAGCAGATAAGCTTGTTAAGGGTAGTCTGGATGAGGAATATGAGGCATTCCTTCTTGAAGCCGAAAGGGGTAGATGAGAATGACAGAAGAAGTAAAGCGTTGCAAAGCACAGCTTTATGCGGCAAAGGCTCCCACTGACAAGCAGATGGAACGTTTCAGGGCATTTTTAAGTCAGAAGAACGGTGCTCAGGCTGAGATAGAATGGATAGAAGACAGCAGCCTCGGAAATGGTTTTAAGCTTTGCTGTGAAAGTGAGATATATGACTGGACAACAGAAGGACGACTCAGACAGTTTAAGGAGATGCTTGAGGGCATAAACCTTGATAATGAGTCAGAGGATGTTATCAGTCTTGTACGTGAAAATGTAAAAAGCTGGAAACCGAAGGTCAGAGCGGATGAAACAGGAAGGGTTATTTCGGTTGGTGACGGAATAGCTATAGTATCGGGACTTGACAGAGCAACCTACGGAGAGATAGTAGCATTTGAATGCGGTGTCAAGGGAATGATACAGGATCTGAAACCGGGAGAAACAGGTGTTATTCTTTTCGGAGATGACAATGATATCCAGGAGGACAGTCTGGTATACAGAACCGGTAAGACTGCCGGAATTCCGGTTGGAGATGCATTTGTGGGAAGAGTAATAAATGCTCTCGGTGAACCCCTTGATGGTAAGGGAGATATTCCTGCTGACGGCTACAGAGCGGTGGAGTCACCGGCTCCGGGAATAATAGACAGACAGCCTGTTGATAAACCTATGGAGACAGGACTTCTTACCATTGATTCCATGTTTCCTATTGGACGCGGACAGAGAGAGCTTATCATAGGAGACAGGCAGACAGGAAAGACAGCCATAGCTGTTGATACAATACTTAATCAGAAAAATAAAAATGTAATATGTATATATGTTGCTATCGGCCAGAAGGCCAGCAGTGTTGCGCACCTTGTTCAGAATCTTACAAAGAAGGGCGCCATGGAGTACACAATAATAGTTAATGCTTCTGCAGGAGACACTGCTCCGGTTCAGTTCATTGCCCCTTATGCAGGAACGGCCCTTGGGGAGTATTTCATGAACAGCGGCAGGGATGTGCTTATAATATACGATGATCTCTCTAAGCATGCTATTGCTTACAGGGCACTCAGTCTTCTTCTGGAGCGTTCTCCGGGACGAGAGGCATATCCGGGAGATGTTTTCTATCTTCATTCGAGACTTCTTGAGAGGTCGGCGCATCTTACTGATGAAAAGGGAGGAGGCTCCATGACGGCGCTTCCGATTGTTGAAACCCAGGCGGGAGATGTATCTGCCTATATACCGACGAATATAATTTCTATTACCGACGGACAGATATTCCTGGAGAGTAATCTTTTCTTTGCAGGTCAGAGACCGGCGGTAAATGTAGGACTTTCTGTTTCCAGAGTTGGTGGCGCTGCCCAGACCAAGGCTATGAAAAAGGCTACGGGAAGCCTCAGACTGGATCTTGCGCAATATAGGGAAATGGAAGTGTTCACCCAGTTCTCCAGTGATCTGGATGAGGTAACAAAGAATCAGCTGTATTATGGGCAGGGACTTATGAGACTTCTGAGACAGCCTCAGAACAGCCCTATGTCACAGCATGAAATGGTTATCACTCTTATCTCTGCGCTTAACCATAATATGCAGGAAGTGCCGACAGATAAGGTAAATGAGATTAATCGTATAATGCTGGAATATTTTGAAGATATGTATCCGGAAATCTGTTCATCAATAGATGCAACAGGCGCTGTTTCGGATGAACAGATAGAAACTATCAGGGAATCTGCAAAAGATTTTATTATGTCACAGGTGTAAGAAGAATACTCAGAGGATTAAGCTATGTCAGGTGAGAAGGAGATAAGAGACAGAATAAAAACTATACAGAACACCCAGAAGATAACAAATGCCATGTATCTTATATCTACAACAAAGATGCGTAAGGCAAGAAATGAGTATGAGAAGACCAAGCCTTTTTTTGAGGCACTGAATCACGAATTCAGCCGTATGCTCAGACGTGTTGATAATGTGGACAGTGAATATTTTTATTCTGATGAAGAAAAATCAGGAGAAAAGGGTGCCGAGAGAAATGAATGTGCCATATTTGTCATGACTGCAGATAAGGGACTGGCAGGCTCTTATAATTCGAATGTTATCAAAGAGACTGAAAAGCTGATGAAAAGATATAAGAAAACATATCTTTTTGTTATGGGTGAGTATGGAAGGACTTATTTCAAAAAACATAATATTCCTATAGTGGAAGATTATAATTATCCTGCCATGAATCCTACACTTCATATTGCGAGAAAAACCGCCAGCGCACTGCTTACAGGTTATGATAAAGGATTGTACAAGGATGTATTTATCATTTATACAAATCTCAGCGGTATCACGGAAGTGGTTGAGAGAAAGAGGATACTTCCCCTTAACAGGAGAAGATTTCTTGAAAAAAACGTAAATGATGATAAAAAGTATGAGGATTATGAATTCTATCCTTCATTTACGGATGTAATAGATAATGTAGTGCCTATGTACCTTGCAGGATTTTTGTACGGAGCCATGATAGACAGCTTCTGCTCTGAACAGAATGCCAGAATGACGGCTATGAGCTCCGCAAATGAAAATGCAGAGGAAATAATGTCTGAATTGTCTGTTGAGTATAACAGAGTAAGGCAGGCTGCAATAACTCAGGAGATAACTGAAGTTGCGGCGGGAGCAAAGGCGCTTAGAAGAAAGAAGAAAAGATCAGGGGAGGCTGTATCTTGAATAAAGGTAAGATAGTTCAGGTATCAGGACCTGTTATAGAAGTTAAATTTGAAGAAGGAAGCATTCCGAAGCTCAGGGATGCTCTGGAGATAGTTGTAGGAAATGAAAAAAGAGTCATGGAGGTTTCACAGATCCTTCCGGATCGCACGGTAAGATGTATCATGCTTTCCCAAAGTGAGGGAATTGCCCGTGGAGACGAGGTTATCTGCGAAGGCGGTGGAATCAAGGTGCCTGTTGGAGATATAACTCTCGGAAGAATGTTCAATGTTCTTGGTGAGACTATTGATGGCGGCGAGGTTATTCCGAAGGAGGCTGAGAGAAGGTGTATTCACAGAAAGGCACCTGCTTTTGATGAACAGTCAGTCAGTGTAGAGATACTGGAAACCGGAATTAAGGTTGTAGACCTTTTGGAGCCGTACCAGAGAGGTGGAAAGATTGGACTTTTCGGAGGTGCCGGAGTAGGTAAAACAGTTCTTATACAGGAGCTTATACATAATGTGGCTATGGCCCACAATGGTTTTTCCATCTTCACAGGTGTAGGCGAAAGAAGCCGTGAAGGAAATGATCTCTGGAAGGAAATGCAGGAAAGCGGAACGCTTGAGAAGACTGCGATGGTATTCGGCCAGATGAATGAGTCTCCGGGAGTCAGAATGAGAGTAGCTCTTACAGGACTTACAATGGCAGAGTATTTCAGAGATGAACAAAGTAAGGACGTACTTCTTTTTATAGATAATATTTTCAGATTTGTACAGGCCGGTTCGGAGGTTTCGACCCTTCTTGGACGTATGCCTTCAGCAGTTGGTTACCAGCCGACTCTGGCAAATGAAATGGGTGCACTTCAGGAGAGGATCACTTCGACAAAGAACGGTTCTGTAACCAGTGTACAGGCGGTTTACGTGCCTGCGGATGATCTGACGGATCCGGCGCCGGCAACAACCTTTACACATCTTGATGCTACTACTGTTTTGTCTAGAAGGATAGCTGAGCAGGGTATTTATCCTGCGGTAGATCCGCTTGCCTCTACTTCAAGAATACTGGAGGCGGATATAGTGGGTGAAAGGCATTATAATGCCGCCAGAAAGGCTCAGGAGATACTTCAGAAATACAGTGAGTTGCAGGATATTATTGCTATTCTGGGCATGGATGAATTGTCAGATGAAGATAAGAGTGTTGTTGAAAGAGCAAGACGTATTATGAGATTTTTGTCTCAGCCTATGTATGTTGCTGAGAAATTTACCGGAAACAAAGGCGTTTATGTGCCGCTTTCCGAAACCATCAGAGGAATGGAAGCCATAATCGGTGGAGACGGAGACAAATATCCGGAAAATGCATTTTATAATGTTGGTACTATAGATGATGCTTATGCTAAAGCTAAGCAGTTGGAAGAGGTATAACCTATGGCATCATTTTATGCTGAAATACGCGAGGCGGACAGTCCGTATTTTGAAGGGGAACTGATATCACTCAGATTTCCGACAATAGATGGAGATTACGGAATATTGGCCGGCCACAGAAAAATGATCGCACCTATTGTTCCGGGGGTGCTCCATATTGAGACTGCATCAGGAGAGAAAAAGATAGCTTCGGTGGGTACCGGTTTTATCAAGGTTGATAAGAATAGTGTACTGGTACTTGTGGACTCTTTGGAAAGGCCTGAGGAGATAGATCTTAACAGAGCAAAACTGACAGAGGAAAAGGCGCTTGCCGGAATGCTTTTGAAACAGAATATAAGAGAGTATAAGCTTGCGGAGATAAGTATGGCAAGAGCAATGTCTCGATATAAAACTCGTAAAGAGTTTGATTCGAAAGGATAAATGGTGTATACTATTGTAGTGAATAATTTTTAGGGAGTGATTATTTATGGACAATAATTCAAATTCTGAAAATTATATAAAAGAGCTGGCTGATCTCCGGGCAGAAAACGAAAGGCTTAAAAAGGAGAATCAGATATATGATGCTATTCTGAATCATACTCATGCCAAGATATTCTGGAAGGACAGAGACAGAAGATTTGTAGGAGCGAATAAGGCTTTTCTTGAATATTATGGCTTTAAATCTGTTGATGAGATAGTTGGCAGAAATGACGAAGATATGGGATGGCATAACGAACCGTTACAGTATATGAACGATGAGATGATCGTTCTTGAAGAGGGTAAGGCGGTTATCAGGTCTGAGGGTAAGTGCATCTGCAAGGGACAGGAGAGAGAGATTGTTGCCAGTAAGATGCCGATTTTCTATGAAGGACAGGTTGTGGGACTCGTTGGAGATTTCAATGATGTAACAGATACCAATGCATCCTTTAAGGAAGTTATCTCGGAAGTGAATAAGGTCAGAGACCAGCTGAAGAAATACGAATTCTATGATCAGCTTACAGGAGTTCTGAACCGAAGCGGTGCTTATGAAGTGGCTCAGGATTATGAAGAGAGATACTTTGAAGATCAGAAGGATTTTACGGCAATTTATTTTGATATAGATAATTTCAGACAGTATAACGATAGCTATGGCTATCAGTTTGGCGACGATCTTCTCATAAATATCGCAAGAAAGATAGAAGATGGTCTGGAGGATGACTGTGTTCTTTCAAGATTCGGAGGAGATGTATTTATCGTTATAACAAGGCTCAGCCGGGAAGATGATATAGCTATGCTTCTGAAGAGGATAGGCAGAAGTGTGGGAAGTATCAGAAAAGTTGATGGATATGATATATCGATCAGTATTAAGAGCGGTTTTGCAAAATATTCCGAATATATGGATATAGACAGAATGTTCCTTGAGGCTGAAAGAATGCTTTATGAGGAAAAAAATAAATAATATATAACTGTTGTTTCAGGTGTGTTTACCGGGAAAATGTCGGGCAGTTGGCAATATGCACAAGAAGAGTGCGGCGGTCTTGATAAATCTCACGAAAATTATTTTTTGGACATTTTCTTCTTACAAAAAAAGAATAAAAGTGCTATCATTTTTAGTGTAGGCATTTGCGGTTCCCATTGTAATTTATTGTTTGTTTTTTGTAAGATAATGGGTGATAACATGTTTGAAGTAGGAGACTACATTGTTTACGGAAGTAATGGTGTTTGTGAGGTTAAGAGTGTAGGACCTATTGATTGCCCGGGCGCATCTACTGATAAGCTGTATTACACGCTTCGTCCGTTATATATCAGAGACAGCAGTGTTTTTACTCCGGTGGATAATGATAAGGTTATCATGCGGGGAGTGATGACAAAGGCTGAAGCAGAGGCATTTGTTGATGGTATCGGTGATATTGATGCTCTGACTATCCAGGATGAAAGGAAGAGAGAGCTGGAATATAAGAAAACTGTCAATACTTGTGACCCTGTTGAGCTTATCAGGATGATCAAAACCATAAGTGACAGAATGAGCCAGAGGCAGTCGGAAGGCAAAAAAATGACAGCCGCCGATATGAAGTATATCCACATTGCAGAGGAAAGCCTATGCGGGGAACTTGCAATTTCACTCAATATGGATAAGGATGAGGTTAGAAGCTATATAGCAACAAAGGTTGATGAGGCAGTACACATAGCCTGAATCGTGTGGCTTATAATTATGAAGAGGTGCAGACTCGGAAGGGTCTGCACTTCTTCATTTTTTAAGGAAAAAGTGCATTTTCTATGTATAAAAAACTCGGCTATGTGTGCCTTGGCGTTAAAGCGATACTCTTTACTCCGGATAAAGAACATATTGAATATGCACATGTACGCAGGTATAATTAATGAAATAGAGTATACAGAAGTGTAAATGAATTGTCTGCCGGATGGTGTGAATCTGCTGATGGTGTGAATCTGCCGATGGCGTGAATCTGCCGGATGGTTGCCTGTCGGTTTATTATGGAACAACCGTTATGGTTTATCGATTATAGTTACTAAAAACGGCAGACCGGATTATATGAGAGGTTTTATGATGCAGGGAGCATCATATGGTGATATTTATGGTCAATAAAAATGAAATCTATGAAATAACAATTGAAGATATCGGTACCGAGGGACAGGGAATAGGTCATGTTGACGGTGAAGCGGTTTTTGTTAAGGATACGCTTCCGGGAGATAAAGCAGTTATAAAGATAATCAAAGCCAAGAAAAATATGGCTTATGGAAGGCTTATGGAGCTAGTGGAGGCATCACCTGCCCGCACTGAGCCGAAATGCTGTATTTCCAGAAGCTGCGGCGGATGCACTCTTCAACATATGGATTATAATGAACAGCTGGCTTTCAAATGGAATAAGGTGAAGAACCTTCTGCAGAGAATAGGCGGAATCGAAGAACCGGAAAAGCTTATGGAATATGTGATCGACCGCGGTGACGATTCCGGTATTTCCGGGAAAACAGATGATTCGGTGAATCCGGAGAAAACAGATGATTCAGTAAATCCGGAGAAAACAGATGATTTGGTGAATCCTGAGCATAAGAAGCTGGCGTACGGTCTGAAAACACCATTTCATTACAGGAATAAGATGCAGTTCCCGGTGGGAAGAGATAAGGAAGGCAAGGCTGTCCTCGGATTTTATGCAGGACGTACTCATTCTATAATCCCCCTTACCGATTGCGTGATAGGACACCCGGTTAACAAGGGAATCATAAAAGCAGTAATGGGTTATATGGATAAATATAAGATCAGTGTTTATGATGAGGAGAAGCATACCGGGCTGGTAAGACATGTACTGACAAGGGTTGGATTTCATACCGGTGAGCTAATGGTGTGTCTGGTTGTCAATGGTGATGAAATACCACATGCAGAGGAATTATACAGAAATATTGAACAGGCTGTTGACGATTTTAACAATACTCATGTTGTTGAGGCCGGTGAAGGTAACCTGAACATCAATGACAATACCATTTTGACTGAGTGTGGAACGAACAGCAATCTGAATGTGACCGACGATAAAGCAGGACGGATTACGTTCAAGTCCTTTATGATCAATATCAACAAGGACAAAACCAACCGTATTCTCGGATTTTCTTCAAAGGTGCTTCGAGGAGAGGGTTTTATAACCGACTATATCGGAGATATCAGGTTCAGTATATCACCTGAATCCTTCTTTCAGGTTAATCCTGCGATGACGGAGAAGCTTTATAACAAGGCGCTGGAATACGCAAGGCTTACCGGGGGTGAGAAGGTCTGGGATATGTATTGCGGAATAGGCAGTATTTCACTCTTCCTGGCCCAGAAGGCGAAGAAGGTTTTCGGAGTTGAGATCGTACCTCAGGCCATAGAGGATGCCGAGAAAAACGCGGCACTTAACGGACTGACTAACGCAGAGTTTTTCACAGGTAAGGCGGAAGAGGTTGTCCCGGAGCTTTATGAAAAGGATCATGACAGATACAGCGCGGATGTAGTTGTCGTTGATCCTCCGAGAAAGGGCTGCGACGAAAAGCTTCTGGATACCATATGCTCGATGGCTCCGAAGAGACTCGTTTATGTATCCTGCGATCCGGCAACTCTTGCCCGTGATATCAAATATCTTTCCGAGAAAGGCTTCAAGCTGGAAAAGGCAGCGGTTTATGATCAGTTTTCTCATGGGGTTCATGTCGAAACCGTCGCGTTGATCGAGAGGGTCAGAAATGCGAAGGATTTTATTCAGATTGGTGAAAAGTTATGTATAATGAATATTTAGAAAAAACAGAATATGTGGATTATGATGATCAGAGTGTAAAAAGTGTGGCGGAAAGATTGAAATCAGAGTCGGCGGATGAAATAACACTTGTCAGGAATACATACTATTTTGTTAGAGATGAGATTAAGCATTCTTGGGATGCGCAAGACAAGCGTGTTACAATTTCTGCGAGTGATACGCTTAGGAAAGGTGTTGGAATCTGCTGGGCCAAGGCAAATCTTCTGGCAGCACTGCTTCGTGCAAATGGTATCCCGGCTGGATTTTCCTATCAGCGATTAACACTTGGGGATACACCGGATACAGGTTTCTGCATTCATGCTATGAATACAGTTTTTATTACATGCCTTAACAAATGGATAAGGCTTGATGCAAGAGGAAATAAGGAAGGTGTAGACGCTGAGTTTTCAACAGATGAAGAGAAGCTTGCTTTTGAGATCAGATGCGAAGGGGAGATAGATTATCATGATAATCATTCATATCCGGATTATGGACTTATGAAGGTATTAAGAGAAAGTACTGATGCAATAGATATGTATCTTCACCATTTGCCTGATCATCTTTCTTATGGTGTTGATTACAAGATTGCAACATCCGATGACATGGAGCAAATGATGAGCAGTCGTCTTGAAATGCTTAAGGTGGTGAATGATCTTGATTATAACTATGAATACAGTAATGAGATTATTGAAAGCAGCATAGAATACTTTAATAAAGGAAATCATACCACAGTCCTTGCCATGGATGGAAAACGTGTTATCGGTTGTGCGTCAATGTGCTATATATACATCATGCCGACATTTTCGCATCATACGGGAAAACGTGCTCATCTTATGAATGTGTATACCATGAAAGAATGGCAGAGGCATGGTATCGCAATGAAAATGGTATCGATGCTGATAGACGAAGCCTGGAAACGTGGAGTCACGGAAATCAGTCTTGATGCTACTGAGGAAGGACGTCATTTGTATAAAAAACTTGGATTCGTTGATTCAACAGAGGGCATGGTTCTTAATAAAGGCAATTAAAGAGGCATAGATATGGTACGGGATAATTAACTGAAGGAGTTGTGCGGTGAATCAACTAAAACGCGTACTTGGTACTTATATGTGCCACCCCCGCTACGCGGTGTTGATTCTGCTTCGCAGAATTTCGTGCTTCGCACGAGCATCCTCACTTTGTGCCATATCACTGCGTGATATGCAAGACTTGCGCTGCAAGTCTTGGTTCTGCTTTGCAGAACGCATCTGTCCTGCAGACAGACTCACGGTTCTTCGAACCGTTACTTATACGTTCGGACTCACGGGGCCCTCCCTCACTGCGTTCTGGCAATCCCGTTACTTATATGTGCCACCCCCGCTGCGCGGTGTTGATTCTGCTTCGCAGAATTTCGTGCTTCGCACGAGCATCCTCACTTTGTGCCATATCACTGCGTGATATGCAAGACTTGCGCTGCAAGTCTTGGTTCTGCTTTGCAGAACGCATCTGTCCTGCGGACAGACTCACGGTTCTTCGAACCGTTACTTATACGTTCGGACTCACGGGGCCCTCCCTCACTGCGTTCGGGCAATCCCGTTACTTAGTTGCGGTTTTGTTGCGGGGAAGATAGTAAACTGTGATTTGTATCAGATGGAAAAGGTAGTAGCTGACAAGCCTCTCATTTGAAACAAATAATATATTGGAGGAACAACGATATGCCAGAATCCAAAACATCAAAATATCAGTTTTATCAATTCGATACTGAGAAAGCGCCAAATATGGCGTCTTTTGTGATATACGGACTTCTGAAGGATCAGCTCAGCCCTGAAGAAAAGGATGAGATCTTTAAGAAGATAAGTGTTTTTTACGTCATGAAAACTCAGGCCGGTACAGGCTTTGATGACGTGTATGGAAGAGGAATCGCAAGAATTGCGGAAAGTGGAGATTTGGACCGGTATTATACAGCGGTGAATGGCCCGAGGTATGCCATGACTTCAAGTGAAGAGTTTTATAAGCGTCCTACTGACCAAATGGATCCTGCACTGAAGGTGTTTAAGGAAGGAATGACTGAACTTGCTGATGTCATGAAGAAGAAAAGGTCAAATATTCATTTCAGTTCGGAAGCTGAGAAGAACTATTATGATCTTATGCTGCTTATGATGGAGGATATGGCAAAGGAGAGAGGCTGGAGAGATAACATTGAATCAGATATTTCGTATGAATATGCATGGAATACGGAAATAAAGTTCAGATTCACAGCTGCTAATCCATTTTTAAACTTTGAAATAGATGAGAATCATCCTGTCTTTAAGGTGCTTCTGAATGAGATGGATGACAAAATGGCACTTTCTCTGGTTGGAGAAACAGGAATTCCGGATGCGACAGCCGGCGGTATCAGGACTATGAAAAAGCTTGAAGAGCATATTAAGACAGCTGATATTGGCCGAGATGAGCTTATCCGTGAATACGAAGCTCAGCAGGTCAGAATGGAAAAGGCTTTAAATATCAGTCGGGAAACCTTTGCAAAATTGGAAAAGGCTCATGTGGTAGAGAATAAACTTGAAGAGTTTACCAATGGCAGCAGAGCCTATGGGTATGTTCTTGATGATGTTATTGCGAAAAAGGATCTCCTAAAAGCGGGCTGGCCGGCAGCTGATATTCAGAATCTGGCAATGGTCAGAAGACTGATCGGCCACCTGGATTCGAGAAATTCTACAGAACCGTCAAGGTATCAGGAAGAATATGATCTCATTATGAGGAATATGAATGAGGAAGCACAAAAGCAGCCTCAGACAGACGCGGAAAAGGAAGCCAAGGAGCAGAGACAGAGGGAGTTAGAGGCAAAGAAAGCATTACTTGAAGCTCAGAAGCCTCAGATAGATGCTGCACCTGGTCTTACAGCAGAACTGAAACAGCTCTGGAATGAGTTGATAGACGGCAAGGGTATGACCGAAGCCGACAGAAATGCCAGACTCACAAAGCTGAACGGATTCCTTAACAAGGCAAAGGATAATATAGAATTTGCAGAGGCAAAATTCATTCAGAACAGAGTTTCCGGAATGATACAGAGAGAGCTTGAACCGTCAGAGAAAGCACTCCTTTCCGAAAATATCTCCGGTTATGTTAAGAGTATAGAGGCTGTTGATCCGACGCTTGTAAGCTCATCAAAGCAGTTCAGTAACTTTAAGACTGCACTGAAGGAGCTTGAAAGACTGAAGAGAAATCTTGATGTCAATAATCCTGAAAAGGTTAATGAATATAAGGAAAAGGTTAAGAAAGCCGCGGAGAAGGCTACTGTATATCTGAGATACAAGACTTATCAGAATAAGGGACCGAATAAGGAGAAGCATAAACGTTCCGAACTTGAAAAGAAGAGAATAAATACGGTGGATGCCATTCTTAACGGACTGAAGAGTCTTACAGTTCCGGGAACTGATGAATTGATCATTCCGGAGAATAATAATTACCGTGTGTTTGACGCCTCGGATTCCAAAGGAATTTTGGGAGAATATACAGACTCTCCGAAGACAAATGTTTATGACAAGCTTATGGAGCGTTATACCGGACGTGGAGTTGTAAACGGTACATCCGATAAGATGAAGAAGGCTTTTGCCAAAGCGCTTACAGGATATCTTCTTAAAAAGGAGAATCCTAAGGCTCCATTTGATAAGAAAAAAGCGAAGAAAGTGTTTGAAGCGATAAACAGAGAACTTCGTGTAAAGGAAATGACAGATGAACAGCTTAGAGAAGCTCTTCAGAGTCCTGATAAGCTGCCGGAAGCTATAGTGAAGCAACGTGCCAATGTTTATGCTCCGGAAAGTGAAGCTGAATATACAGCACTTATAAAGAGCATGAAGTCCTTGTATCATATAATTACCAGTAAAGATAAGGAAACTCCGCTATACAACAAGGTATTTGACTGTGTCAGAAAGCTGGCACACCTTCCGGAGACTCTTGATGGCATTGACAAGGATAAGGCCTTCAGGATTGTAGAAAAAAACGGTCAGGAAATCGTCAGATATTCCAGGGAACGTATGATCAAGATTCCGGGAATATATATAGATCAAAATTTCAGAAATATTTACCTTATACTGCATTCGTTTTATGATCACTGTCCGGGAATGAAGGGATTGGTTAATGATCTTGTGTATGAGTATAATACTAATAGAGGGGCAGAGAAAACCAGGGACGGAAGGTTTTATATATCAGATATGGCGTATTTTGACTTTGATCATTACGATTCGGAAAGGCAGGATAATATTCTTTCGGCAATAAATGAAAATAGCAGACCCCTGCGTGCGGGGTATAGCAGGAAACTTAAGCAGGAAATGTTCGATGCCGTAAAGCCTTTCGATCAGAATGAGGTAAGAAACAAACTTAAGAATGATAAGGCGCAGGCAAAGGATAACGACGCGCC
Source organism: Eubacterium ruminantium (assembly GCA_900108205.1). Taxonomy (GTDB): domain Bacteria; phylum Bacillota; class Clostridia; order Lachnospirales; family Lachnospiraceae; genus Eubacterium_Q; species Eubacterium_Q ruminantium_A. Next base: position 48,991 of record FNUU01000009.1, read on the forward strand.
GGTTAAGGGCAAGAAACTTGAAAAAACTGAAGTAAGACCTAGAAGAAACAGTATGGGTTAAAACAGTTGAATATAGGTGATATCGGATAGCCGGGGAATCTCGGAATCCACGGGGAGGACTGCTTGATGAAACAGAAGGTTAAAGTAATTATCGGAGTATTCATTCTTATATTTTTGCTTATTCCCAAAGTAAAAATATCTGCTTCAAACAACAGGGTTGTCCGTGTTGGATATTATGAAAACGAAGTTTTTCAAGAGGGAGCGCAGGAAGGTAAGATCAAGACAGGCTATGCTTATGAGTATTATCAGAAGCTTCTGGAATACACGGGCTGGCAGTATGAGTATGTATACGGTGAGTTCGGTGATCTTTATCAAATGCTTCTTGATGGAGAAATCGATCTGTTGGCCGGCCTTGCGAAGAAGGAGGACAGGGTTGATATCATTGGTTATCCTGATGCTCCTATGGGCAACGAAACCTATAATCTTGTAAAGCATAATGTAGATGAGGACATCACGGTTGATCCTTCATCTCTGAATGGGAAGAAGATAGGTGTTCTTGACAGCGCCATGAAGGGAACTTTGAAGGATTTTCTTGATACACATAAGGTTAATGCTGAGGTTGAGGTTTTTCGCGATTATGAGCCGCTCTTTGAAGCGTTTGACAAGCATGAGGTGGATGTGCTTGCCGCAGAGGGTGATGGCGCGTACGGACGTCCAAATGCGGAACTGCTGTATTCCTTCGGGGCTTCAGATTATTATCTATGCGTAAATAAGGCGGATTCGGAGCTGCTTGCTGAGCTTAATATGGCTCAGACGGAGCTGGCTATTGATGAACCGAATTATATCAATTTTTTAAGAAGTAAATATTATCCGGTCAGTATTTCCAGCCGTGCTTTTTCTGCAGCGGAGAAGCAGTGGCTAGCCGAACATAAGGAACTTAAGGTAGGGTATCTGAATGATTTCCTGCCTTATTGTGATACAGACAGTTCCGGAAATGTTACCGGTGTAATAAAAGATATAATTCCGCGTATTATTGAGAACCTTGATATAACAGGTCTGGAAATCTCATATAAGTGTTATGACAGTTATGATGATATGATCGCTGCTCTGAATGTTGATGAGATAGATGTTGCATTTCCGGTAGGCGGCGGACTGTATTATTCTGAAGAAAACGGTATCCTGCAGTCAGGTGCGGCAGTATCGGCGACAACAGATATTGTGTATAAGGGTGATTACAGTGAGAATACGACAGATAGTTTTGCTGTAAATAAAAACAATCGAGTGCAGTACTATTTTATAAAAACCTATTACCCGAGTGCAAAGGTGGAATTCTATAACTCGATTGAAGCCTGTCTTGAAGCTGTCAAGGATGGCCGGGTTGGAAGCACCACTCTGGATGGCCTCCGGGCAAATGACATGCTTAAAAACAGTAAATACAAGAAGCTGTCACATCTGCAGACGATGCACGAAGATGACAGATGTTTTGGTGTCAGAATAGGCGATGAAGGACTTCTTAAACTAATTAATCGTGGAATAAACGTGCTTGGTTCTGATTATGCGCAGAATATGGCTTTCCGTTATACAGATCAGCTGTATCGCACTACTTTAAGTGATATGATCCGTGAAAATGCTGTATTTTTCGGAGGGCTGCTCTTTGTTGTTGCTACCGTGATAATTGCCTTACTCGTACGTGATAAGAGACGCTCAAAACGTGAGCTTATTGCTAAGGAAAATGCTAGAAAAGAGCTTGATGAAGCATTGGGTGTAGCGGTGGAAGCAAATAAAGCGAAAAGCGCATTTTTATCCAGCATGAGCCATGAAATACGTACACCGATGAATGCTATCATCGGTCTCGATAACCTTGCGCTGAAGAATGATTCTCTTCAGGATGAAACGAGGGAGTATCTCGAGAAGATTGGAGAAAGTGCAAGACATCTGCTCGGACTGATAAATGATATTCTTGATATGAGCCGCATAGAATCAGGCCGGCTCACCCTGAATAAAGAAGAATTCTCTTTGGGTTCTATTCTTGAACAGATAAATACAATGGTAATGTCCCAATGTGACGAAAAGGGACTTAAATATGAATATAAGCTGATTGGCGACATCAATGATCGTTATGTTGGTGATGAAATGAAGCTGAAGCAGATGCTGATAAATATTTTGGCCAATGCGATCAAGTTCACGGAAGCACCCGGAAACGTAGCAATGACAGTTGAACGTATTGCTGTATATGGCGACCATTCTACGGTAAGATTTGTGATAAAGGACACCGGAATCGGTATGGATAAGGAGTTCATACCGAAGATATTTGATTCCTTTGCGCAGGAGGACAGCAGCAGGACCAGCAAATACGGAAGTACCGGCCTCGGAATGGCTATTACAAAGAATATAGTCGAGCTTATGAATGGCTCAATTTCCGTGACATCGGAGAAGGGTGTCGGAAGCGAGTTTACTGTTGTGGTAACGCTTGGAAACTGTGAGAGTGAGGACGGCAGAACAGCTGAATGCGGAAGTGAATGTCAGGGAGATAGATGCGCTGATGGCTATGGTGGAAAGAGAATATCGGAATCATCTGCCGGCAGTGGTGCGAAGAGGATGTCGGAATCATTTGCCGGCAGTGGTGGAAAGAAGACATCGGAATCATCTGCCGGTAGTGGTGGAAAGAAGACATCGGAATCATCTGGCGTCGGTGGTGGAGAAGATTCGGCTATATCGTCCGATGGTACAGGCAGCGGAGAGCAGGGACGCACATCACTCAAAGACAGAAGGATACTCCTTGCGGAGGATGTGGAGATAAATGCTGAGATCATCAAACAGATCATTCTGATGAAGGAGGCGACGATCGAGCATGCAGCCAACGGCAGGATTGTCGTGGAAATGTTTGCAAACAGTCCGGTTGGATATTATGATGCTGTGCTTATGGATGTTCGTATGCCGGAGATGGACGGACTTGAAGCAGCTGCTTCCATACGTGCTCTGGACAGACCGGATGCAAAAACCGTACCGATCATTGCGCTGACCGCAAATGCATTTGATGAAGATGTGCAAAGATCGCTCCAGGTTGGAATGAATGCCCACCTGTCCAAGCCGGTTGAGCCGGAAAATCTCTACCGAACTTTAGAGGAATTGATATCATAAATTTACTTTTGTTTTCACAGAAACATGACGGGGCCGGAGTGAATCCAGCCCCATTTTTAATTTGGTCTTCATGGAATGTAATTACGTCATATTTAGTCTAAATGACTAAATTAAACATATGTTTGACAAAGAGTATTAGCGGTGATAGTATAATCTTAAAGGTGCTACCGATAGACGGTTAGCCCTGATTAATTAGTAGTTATAAAAATAACCGCCGAGTCATTTCAGGGATGATAGGGCGGTTATTTTTTTGTCTTGCTATTACGACCTATCATATAGCCAAGACTGAAGAATGTTGCACATAAGCTGATAACAGCTATAAGATCAGTAATAGTCAATCTGCAGTTCTCTTGTTGAAATTGTTTTATTGAATGACAAAAAAACTGGTTTTATAATGGGAATTGTAATGGAAAGCAATATATAGTGTAAGTTTAAGGAGGTGCCTATGACTACCAACTTTGACTATTTAAAAAATGAACCGAGGTTTTCGACATTTGCTGATATAGCTATTTCGGCGGAAAAGATTATTCTCATGGATCCTGAGGCCAGTATTATGAACAGCCGCAGGGCGATGGAGTACGCTCTTAAGTGGATGTACTCGGTTGATGCTGAATTGGAAATGCCATATCAGGATAATCTTCAGAGCCTGATGAATGCTGAGGACTACAGGCAGATAATTGGTCAGGATCTGTGGAGACGTATGGATTACATACGTAGAAGCGGAAATGCTGTGGCTCACAAATGCATCTCTCAAAGCGGAGTTATCAGCTCGTAGACAGGAACAGCAGGAGACTTATGTTCCAAAGCCGCTTGATCTTTCGGAGTATAAAACCAGGAAGCTTTATATTGATTCCATGCTTAATGATGCAGGATGGATCGAAGGGAAGAACTGGCTTAATGAAGTTGAACTTCCGGGGATGCCGAATAAGTCTGAAGTTGGATATGCGGATTATGTTTTATATGATGATACTCATAAGCCGCTTGCGGTTATAGAAGCGAAGCGTACCTGCGTAGATGTGGCTAAAGGCAGACAGCAGGCAGATATACTTTGTGAATCAGATCGTCGAGTACATAGTTTATAATGGAATGATGAAAGATTTATCTGTTTTGCAGGAGTCGCCATTTACAGATCGTGGCAGTATTGTGGAGATTTTTACTGACTTAAATGTGTGGATGGGTATAAGAAAGATTATAGATAATATTAATGCAAATGCTGCGGCATAGATTTGTATACTGAGGGAGGGGCGCAATGCGTCCCTTCTCTGGTATGTGCCATATCACTGCGTGATATGCAGTACTTGCTTCGCAAGTTCTGGTTCTGCTCCGCAGAACGCATCTGTCCTGCGGACAGACTCACGGGACCCTTCCTCGTTGCACTCGGGCAATCCCGTTACTGTGTTGCGCTTTTGTTACCTTAAAATGATATAATGATTATTGTTGAAAATAATTGGACAAGATACCCGGGGAACGTTAGTCCCGAAGGGTTATGAGATGCGTTTTTGCTTATCATTCGAAATCATATTTATAAAACAGGAGGAGGCCATCATGCCAAGAAAATCAGGGGATAGTAATAATATAGATCTGGATAATGCCAGACCAACAGGCGGCAGTAATGGTGTAATTAAAACAATCAGTCGGGCTGATCTTACAAAGGATTACAAAAAAAAGGTAGAGGCAAATAAGACTAATATTGTCAGAACCGCGTTTGCACAGCAGGAACTTATAGACAAGATGTGGCTGTATCATCTCATAAATGCCAAGAATGATATGGTGAATAATTCGGGCTTTCTTTCGACCGGAAAAGCGAAGGAAGGCGGCTTTCCGGGAGAGGCAGAGCCGACAGATCTGGAACTTGAGCAGGCGGAGGAAATCACAAATGACGTACTTACTGCCGCATTTCCAAATACAGGTTTTGATAAATTTCGGGAATTCTATACAACACTGGGCGTCATCAAGGGGAAGATCCTTCATGATATGGCTAAGCGCCGCAAGGAAATCTATGATGGACTTACAGATGAGAATCAGGAACTGAAAAATAAGAAGGCGGACTATCTGATCACAGTAACAAAAAATAAGGAAGGCTACATGTTTGAGGCTCAGAACTCTCTTCTGAGGGATATGCTGAGTAAAACTGAGCAGACAGCAGTCGGCGAGGCGGGGTTTGAATATGCGCAGATTCTGAATAATGGTTTCAAAGAGGAATGCAGAGATATCCTTGGCAATAAAGAGAAGCTTACAGTGGAGCATTTTTTTGAGATACTTGAAATCGATGAAACGGACCAGAATATATTTCTTAAAAAATATGGATGCCGGAAAACAGACAATCTGTACTCAGTACTCTTTGAAAATCAAATAAGCAAGAGAGAGGATGATAAAGCCTATCGGGCTCTGAAAACCGATGAAGAGCGTAATAATTATCTGGATAAGTTTGTGCGTTCTGAAATGATGAGTATTTACCCGGATTATAAGAAAAAGCAGTGGATCAATCAGGGTAAAAAACTTTATAGATCGACCAGACCTGAGGATGAGTATGCGGAGATTGATGAGGGACAGAAGATTGAAGATATAATCATGTCCGAGGACAGATTCAAATCTCTGAAAAAAGAACTGGCAGATAACGGAAGAATAGCTAATCCTGAGGCGAAAACAACTGATGAAGCACTCGAGTCTATTCATGAAATAAGAGATGAAAAGAAAGAAGAATTCTTTATAAAAGATTTAAGAGAGCTGGAAACCGGTCTGTATTCCGGTAAAACCTTTGGCATGACCAGGACCCTGCGAGAGCCGATTGATAATCTTGATCATAAGGAAGAATATAAGAAGGTAGAGAGTACTTATAATTCACAAGCATCTACAGCGGACAAGTACTGGCTGGGCTTTTGCTATAATATGAAAGGAAGGTGCTTATATAGCGGAAGCCGGATTTCAAAGGATATTGTAGAACGTAAGAAGCTTGGTTTTCATGAATCAGGTCATTTTACTGATACTGACAGGAAAAATGAAGACGATTTCAATAATGGAGTAGCTGAAGTATTATCTAATCAGCTGACTTTTGCGAGTCTAGAGGAAACCATTAAAATGATGGGAAAGATGAGAGCAAAAGTTAAGGTGATGCAGGGGAAGAATTTCGAACAGCTTTACCGGGGATTTGAAGGGGATCCAAAACAGAAAGAAAAGGCAATTGAGCTGTTTCGTCAGGCAGATATGTTTGCTGCTTTTGAAATGGTGGATGTTTATCAACAGAGCATTCTTTTAATGCTTGACACAAAAATGAAGGAAGTAGTTTCCGGAGGACTTAAAATCACAGAAAATATAACGTATAGGGAAGTGTTTCAACAACTTGGGAGAGATGCTGAGGAAGCAGAAAAAGCTTTAGAAGTCTATAGGACAATACAACCCGGTGCCGAATTGGATAAAAAAATTAAAGATGTCGTCAACCTCGGAAATGATAGTGGCGACGTTCTTTTATCGAATCTGAAGGAAGCAATCCTGCGTGGCTGGACAGCTTTATGGCTTGTGGAGGGTGAAAAAGAAGCTTCCGAAAGAATGAATGACAAGGAAAGAGCATATTATTCCTCAGGAAATGAACTGAAGGAGCGTGGCGAACAGGAGTATCATCCGGAAGGCATAGAAGAATGGGCAAATGGTCCTGGAAAGGAAATTGCAAATAAGGTATTAAAAGCGCACACAGTCAATGAACTCGGAAGGTATAAGGCAATCGTAACGAGTGAACGCAGTATGGGTGTTGCCGGTGATGAAAAATCGGCTGATGGTCTGTTCCGGGAGTACGTGGAAGAAAAAAGTTCCTATATCTCTGATATTATCAAGCATCCGGAGCAAAGTGAAGAGATCGTGAGGACCATGCTGCGGAAACCTTCATGGTATAAAATACTGATGAAGCCAAAGAGTAAGGGTGAAAAGGATTATGATACCTATGAAGAGTATCATAGAACCGACAAGTGCTTCAGTGACAGGGAGAAGATGATCGACAGTTTGTCCAAGGTCATGGCGGCTCAGGTTTCGAAGGCTCAGAAGCTGCCGTTCAATCTTAAGAATGTGCGTCTGATGGCGTCACAGATCCGCGAGATATGCGTTTTGGACCAAATGAAGGATGAAGTGATCCTTGAAGCTCTTCGAGATGCGGATGCGGCTAAAAGACTGATGCATCTTAATCGTGACAGTCTCTATAAGGTGCCGCAGGGAAATCTTAAGAGCCTCTGCACAGCCATGAAGAAGCTCCATGATAATATGGTAAATGATGACGGACACAGCAGAGAATATCAGAAGCTTTCTGATAACATCAAAAAGCTGGCTGAAATAGAAGAGACAACAGCAGATATGACTCCGAATAAGAGAGATAAGGAGATCATGAAAACGGTTGTGAATCTGGTCCAGGCGGCTTCAAAATATATGGAAGGAAAAGAAAAGGTACGTAATACAAAGGAAGGTAATGCGTGCTTTAACAATGCGTTGGATGCTCTTTCAGAGCTTACAAAGCATATTCCGAATTTCAGAACTCGTGCGAATGTGATCATCGACAGGATCAATGATATCCGTACCAAGCAGAAGATAAGTAAGGAAGATTTCACGGAAAAATACGGCTCACAGCATATAAGACTGGCAGAAAGAGCAAACAAAAATGTACAGAAGAAAAAAACTGCCGGACATGCAATGGGAAGATAAAAATATTGTGAAAAATTCATAGAAAAATTGCGAAAACGGTTGCGCATTTTGTGTATATATACAGTTTGTTGGAGCGGGCGCTCATCTATGATATGGCATTTAACTATAAAAACGCACAAAACAGATAAAAAAAATATAATTATTTTCGTAAATTTGAATAAATTAATGTTTCATTTTTTGATGGTTAATGGTATAATCAACATATATTATAGCTTAAAGGGGTGACACTATGATCAAAAAGGAAATGATAGCAATGCTTCTTGCCGGAGGACAGGGCAGCCGTCTTGGTGTTCTCACATCGAAGCTTGCTAAACCGGCAGTTGCATTTGGCGGAAAATATAAGATTATCGATTTCCCGCTCAGTAATTGCATTAATTCGGGTATAGATACTGTGGGCGTACTTACACAGTATAGACCGCTGAGACTTAATCAGCATATAGGAATCGGTATGCCATGGGATCTCGATAGAAATCTGGGTGGTGTTACAGTTCTTCCACCATATGAGAAGAGCACAAACAGCCAGTGGTATACAGGAACAGCAAATGCCATTTATCAGAACCTTGAATATATGGAATATTATAATCCTGATTATGTATTAATACTGTCAGGTGACCATATCTATAAGATGGATTATGAGGTAATGCTTGATTTCCATAAGACTTCCAAGGCTGATGTAACGATCGCAACGTATCAGGTTCCTATTGAGGAGGCTAGCAGATTCGGTGTTGTTATCACTGATGAAAATGGGGTTATTCAGGAATTTGAAGAGAAGCCTGAGCATCCAAGAAGCAATAAGGCTTCTATGGGTATTTATATCTTCAGCTGGCCGGTACTTAGAGATGCACTTATCGAAATGAAGGATGTTCCGTCATGTGACTTTGGTAAGCATGTCATTCCTAGATGCCATGAGCAGGGCAAAAAGATTTGTGCATACGACTACAAGGGATATTGGAAGGATGTAGGAACCCTTGGTTCTTACTGGGAAGCCAATATGGAACTTGTAGATATTGTTCCTGAATTCAATCTTTATGAGGAATTCTGGAGAATTTATACAAAGAGTGATACACTTCCACCTCAGTATATAGCTGAAGGAAGTAAGGTAGTTAAGAGTATCGTTGGTGAAGGAACGGAAGTTCACGGTATCGTGGAGAATTCCGTTATCGGTTCCGGCGTTACTATCGGCAAGGGTGCAGTTGTCCGCAACTCTATCATCATGAATGGTGTTGTTGTGGGTGACAATGCGGTAGTTGATAAAGCTATCCTTGCAGAAGGTGTAAAAATTGGCGCAAATGCTGAACTCGGTGTGGGCGAAGAGCTTCCAAATGAGTTTGCTCCGCATATCTATTCATTTGGCCTTGTAACTATTGGTGAGAATTCTGTTATTCCTGATAATGTTAAGATTGGCAAGAATACAGCTATTGCGGGTGTAACAACAGCGGATGAATATCCGGATGGAATTCTTAAGAGTGGATCAAGTATTATAAAGGCAGGTGAGTGATAATGAGAGCCATTGGTATTATTTTAGCAGGCGGAAACAGCAGCAGAATGGGTGATCTCTCAGCAAAGAGAGCAATTGCAGCTATGCCTATCGCAGGAAGCTACAGAGCAATCGATTTTTCACTTTCAAATATGTCAAATTCGCATATTCAGAAGGTTGCTGTATTTACACAGTATAATTCAAGATCTCTTAATGAGCATCTTAATTCTTCTAAATGGTGGGATTTCGGCAGAAAGCAGGGTGGACTTTATATTATTACACCTACCATCACAGCAACTAACAGTTATTGGTATCAGGGAACAGCTGATGCACTTTATCAGAATATCAACTTCCTTAAGGATGCACATGAGCCTTATGTAGTTATCGCTTCGGGCGATGGTGTGTATAAGCTTGATTATAACAAGGTTCTTGAGGAGCATATCGCAAAGGGAGCTGATATTACAGTTGTAACCAAGGATTTGAAACCGGACGAAGATGACATCAACAGATTTGGTGTTCTTAAGTGCGATGAGGACGGAAAGGTTATAGACTTTGAGGAGAAACCTCTTGTAGCTGAGACAAATACAGCTTCTATCGGTGTTTATGTAATTAGAAGACGTCAGCTTATCGAACTTCTGGAGACCTGTGCACAGGAAGGCAGAACAGACTTCGTTAAAGATATTATCGTTAGATATAAGAGTGTCAAGAAGATCTATGCATATAAACTGGAAACATATTGGAGAAATATCGGTTCTATAGATTCATACTACAGAACAAATATGGACTTCCTTAAGAAGGATGTCAGAGATTATTTCTTTAGAAGTCAGCCGGATGTATATACAAAGGTTGAGGACCTCCCTCCTGCAAAATTTAACGGAGAGGCGGTAGTTTCTAACAGCCTTGCATCGAGCGGATGTATCATCAATGGTACGGTTGAGAATTCGCTTCTGTTCAAGAAGGTTTATGTTGGCAATAACACTGTGATCAAAAATTCAATCATTCTCAATGATGTACATATCGGAGATAACTGTTATATTGAGAACTGCATCGTAGAAAGCAGAGATACGATCAGAGCCAATACAGTTCATACAGGAGAAGTTGGTAATCCGAAGATAATCATAGAGAAGAGCTTCAGATATACTGTATAGAGTATATGCTATCATTATATGGGGATAGCTTAAGGAGGGGTGCGAATGGAGATTACAGACGTTAGAGTCAGGAAGATTGACAAAGAAGGCAAGATGAAAGCTGTTGTATCCATCACAATAGATGATGAATTTGTAATTCATGATATAAAGGTGATCGAAGGAGAGAAAGGGCTTTTCATAGCAATGCCTAGCAGAAAGTCTACGGATGGAGAGTATAGAGATATTGCTCATCCAATCAATTCGGAGACGAGAAATAAAGTTCAGGATATTATACTTAAGAAGTATATTGAAACTGAAGATACTACAACTGAATAAATATATTATTTTGGGGCTGCCATTTTTGGCAGCCCCTTTAGCGCCGGAGATGTGAATGCCGAAAACATAATATAACTTATCAGAAGAAAAACAAGCACGAACGAAGTGAGTATTTGTTTTTCTTGATAAGTTACCGGAGGAACTTTAGTTCCGCAGGATTATGAGGGCGGTTTTTGCTTCTCATAATATAAAAAAACAGCCGCCAGATTCATTATTAAATGAACCGAGCGGCTGAATTATTATTGTAAAATTATGGACGGTTATCCTGTTTGGAATTAACCAAGAACAACCTCAACCTTATGTACAGCTCCGTCACCGACAGCAGGAATTACATTTCCTTCTACTGTCTTACCATCAACGGTAAGAGACTTAACACCCTTACATACGTGATCAGGATTCTTGATAGTGATCTCATATGTATCACCACGGAACTGACGAACAGCTGTGAATCCATCCCATGAAGATGGAATAGAAGGATCAACCTTAAGTCCGTTCCAGTCAGCTATGATACCAAGGATATACTGGCTGATTGCTACAAAATTCCATGCAGCTGTACCTGTAAGCCATGAGTTCTTAGCCTCACCCATACGTCCGGCATCCTTTCCGGCGATCATCTGAGCATATACATATGGCTCTGTTCTATGAAGGTCTGAAATCTCTTCGTTAAATGCAGGAGCGATACGTGAATACCAGTCAAATGCAAGATCACCCTTGCCTGCATATGCAGCTGCAGCGATCATCCATGCATTGTTGTGGCAGAATACTCCGGCATTTTCCTTATATCCTGCAGGATATGTAGAAATCTCACCGTATTCAATATAGTATTTTGTAAATGCAGGGTTGTTAAGAACAAGACCGTACTTGCATCCGAGACGTTCCTCAACTGCGTTGAGAACCTTCTCTGCATAGCCTTCTTCCTTACCGATATCAGACATGATACCGAAGCCCTGTGGCTCGATGAAGATCTTACCTTCTTCATTTTCCTTAGAACCAACTTTTCTTCCGAGATCATCATATGCTCTGAGGAACCATTCTCCGTCCCAACCTGCATCCATGATATTCTTCTTCATTTTATCTATTTCAGCCTGAGCCTTAGCAGCCTCAGCCTCGTCACCCTTATATTTGCAAAGAGCAACATATTCAGGACCTGCATATGTAAAGAGAGTTGCAACGAATACAGATTCTGCTACGTCTGAGAAGCCCTTGTCACCATACTTAGGAGATGTATATGTCTGGAAGCTTTCACCAGGTGTATCTGACCAGCAAGAAAGGTTCAGACAGTCGTTCCAGTCAGCTCTCATTGAAAGTGGAAGTCCGTGAGGACCAACGCTTCCTGCAACCTTGTAGAATGACTGATGTAAGTGATGCATCATTGACTGAGCCTTTGTCTCATCATTCTTATAAGGAACGCTCTCATCGAGGATAGAGTAATCACCTGTCTCCTTGATGTAAGCTGCTGTTGAGAGGATCATCCAAAGTGGATCATCTGAGAAGTTACCGCCGAGAGTATCATTTCCCTTCTTGGTAAGTGGCTGATACTGATGGAAGCATCCGCCATCTTCAAACTGTGTTGCAGCAAGGTCAAGGATTCTTTCACGTGCTCTTTCAGGAATCTGATGAACGAATCCAAGAAGATCCTGGTTAGAATCACGGAAGCCCATTCCACGTCCGATTCCTGACTCGAAGTAAGAAGCTGAACGTGACATATTGAATGTAACCATACACTGATACTGATTCCAGATGTTAACCATACGGTCAACCTTCTCATCAGGTGTCTTAACTGTATATTTTGAAAGAAGGTCATCCCACATCTTCTTATTTGCTGCAAATGCTGCGTCAACCTTCTCAACTGTATCGAACTGCTTGATCATCTCATAAGCCTTAGACTTGTTCATTGAGCCGTCTGCATTCCATTTGTCAGTACCGTTCTCAACATAACCAAGAATGAATACGAGCTCCTTGGTATCACCAGGAAGAAGATCAATCTTGATAGAATGTGAAGCGATAGGAGACCATCCGTCAGCCTTTGAATTCTTAGACTGATCTGCGAATACAACTTCAGGCTTATCAAATCCGTTGTAGAGACCCATAAATGACTCTCTGTCACAATCATAACCATCAATATCTGAATTTACTGTATAGAATGCGAAATGATCACGACGCTCCTTGTACTCTGTCTTATGGAAGAGTGTAGAGCCTTCTACTTCAACCTCACCAGTGTTGAAGTTTCTCTGGAAGTTATGCTCATCATCTTCTGCATTCCAAAGGCACCACTCAAGGAATGAGAAAAGTGTAAATGACTTCTTTGATGTTCCTTCATTTTTAAGAACTACCTTCTGGATCTCTCCGTTGTATCCCTGAGGAACAAGGAAGGTAACCTCAGCCTTCAGTTCATTCTTCTTACCTGTGATGATGGTATATCCCATACCATGACGACACTGATAAAAATCAAGCTCAGTCTTAACAGGTGACCAGCCCGGATTCCATACTGTTCCGTCGTCATTTATATAGAAATAACGACCTCCGAGATCTACAGGAACATTATTATAACGATAACGTGTAATACGTCTCAGTCTTGCGTCTTTGTAGAAATGATAACCTCCTGCAGTGTTGGAGATAAGAGAGAAGAAGCTCTCTGTTCCAAGATAGTTGATCCATGGATATGGAGTTCTTGGGGAGGTGATGACATACTCCTTCTGAACGTCATCAAAATAACCGAATTTCATTGTTTTTATACCTTCCTTTCCTTTATTAAATGATAATGTTTTTTTATTCAAAAACTCCGTAAAAGTTTTTTTATCTTATCCCGGAGTTTCACATAATCAACAATAATTATATAATAAAAAAGGATAAATGACAATAAATATTGTGAAAATTTTACAAGAGCGTTTATAGAATATTAACAAATAAAAATCCCCATACAATCGGAAAACAGTTGGTCTGCAATAGCTGCTTTCGACAGATGGGAATTCTTAAAAGTATATCCAAATATATGTCTGAATATATATGTGTTTAAAATTTAAAGGCTGTAAATCTTTTCTGTTACGGTCTTTGAAGCACCCGGTGCAAGCTCGACATAACCGGATTCTTCATTTGGAAGATTAAGGTTTGGAGCATCTATGATCCAGCTCATTGGTTCAGGACAGAAATAACCCTTATCACCATGGTCATTCCAGATTATCCAGAACTTGAAATCCTTACATACTTCATAACGGATCTGTTTTCCGGAAGCAGTATCGGTTGCTATTATTCCATAGAATGGCTCACCATCAATGGTGCCCTTTTCCATGAAATACATATCATTATCGATATCATGTCCGACAGGAACCATAGAACCTGAAAGGTACTGCTTATCATAAGCATCAGGCTTATTAAAATCGCAGGTTGGTATGCATTTTTCGTTCAATATGACCTTCTCACCGATTGGAACATAAAGGCGTACATCTTCGGTTTTGCCGCCTTCAACAAATGGTCCCTTTAAGGCTGTATGGTTGCAGACACCGTAAGGAAGCTGTCTGTCGGAAAGGTTGGTCATGGTAAAGCTGTAATCCATACCTTTTTCTGATAATTTGAAAGTAAACTCAGCCTTGAAACTTACAGGGAAGGTTTCAAAAAACGGATCTGATTCATCATATATATATTCTGTCTTTGCGATAGCTGCATTTTCTGTGACTTCTGCTGCGACAACCTTATGTTCTCTCTTGTGAAGGAAACCATGGAGGTGGTTACCGAGTGGATCGTTCATAGGAAAGTTGTAGGTGTAATCGGATACCTTAAGTACACCATTTGCAAGTCTGTTTGGAAGATAGAGGCTTGGAAAACCGTATACTTCTGCGTTGTTCTGGTAGTCCTCAGCGGTGAAGGAAGGATCATTTCTGAAGAAGTCGATACCATTTTCATGGTCCTGCATTCTCATGATATTACTTCCGTTAAAGGCAGCGATGGTTGCGGAATACTTTCCGCAGGTAAGTTCTACGATATCTTTACCATAGAATTCTTTTTTTAACGACGAGATATTCATTTCTTAGTTTTTTCCTCCGTGCATTATGAAATGCAATAATAATAAATTTGTTATTACTATAATTCTGCCTGAGCTGTATTTAGCATAGCTGTGCGTAAATAACCGGGCTGTTTAATACATCACCTGCATTTTACGACAAACATACTATATTGTTTAAAAAATATATCACATACTTTTTTTTTCGTCTATATGAATATTTTTATATATTTTTAATCGAAAAATATGAAAAATGCTTAAAAATTACCCAAATGAGCGGATATATGTAATTATTGAGAAGCAAAATCCACACGAGCGAAACGAGTATTTGTTTTTCTTGATAAGATAAAAAGTGGAGATATTTACCCATTGAAACGGTAGTTTTTTGGGAAAACAGGGCATTATATTGCCTAAAAAACCTGAAAAATAAAAAAATTTGCAAGTTGTTAAACAATTTAGTATAATTAACGATGCAGGTTTTTAGTCAAAAAACTGCAGTATATCGAATCTGCATCGATTTGACTGATCACTTGTCTGACGAATGTTTGATTTATCCGTGGATGCATATACCTTTTATATCCACATTTTTCATGGCGGCAGGATTTCCGGCAGTGGATTTCCTGGAGGAAATATGGAAGACAGCAGTAAGAAAAACGAAGAAAAGAAAGATAATTTAATAGTAATGAACAATCTGACTTCAAAGGATTATGCCGCTGAAAGAGAGAAGCTTCGCAATGCATATAATAAGAAGGCAGAAAAAAAAGGCAGGAAGAGTATTGATAAGGTTACTTTGATGCTTGTTATGCTGGGAGTATGTGCGGTGGTTCTTACTGTCATTTTTATTTGTATGCTTTCAGGTATAAAATTCGATAGTACAGAAAAGGGTAGTACAGAAGAAATAGTTGCAAATAATACCGCAACCACGGAGGTTTTATTTGTTACGGAGCAGATTACTGACAGTACAGATGAAAAGCTTACTGAAGTGACAACAAAGGTAAAGAATCCGGCTCATGATGCGGATGTGGAAGAGATCACATATATGACAAAGCATATGAATGATACCTGGTACAATATGGATCTTTACCGCGCTGTATGCAAGGATGTGCCGGATGAATATTTTGAAAATGTATGTTTCATCGGTGACTCAAGAACGATGGGGCTCATGGAATATTCAATACTTCCTAAGTGGCATGGTTTTTATAAGGTAGGCAGTACGGCAAATGCAGCCTGTCTGGAGAGTGCTTATACTCTTGATGGTGATTATTATACCAATATTCTTAATATCATTGCATCGATTGACTATGATGCATATTATGTAGGATATGGAACAAATGAACTTGGCTATGGTGATTCCGACAAATTTATCGAGGAGCTGAAGATAGTTATTGACTGTATCAAGGATTATCATCCAAAGGCTATCATTTATGTTGAAAATATCCTTCCTATGAGTAAGTCTTACTCAGATAACAACCCTTCTTTTTCAAATTCCAGAGCAAATGAATACAATCAGAAGCTGCTGCGCATGTGTCAGGAATATGGCGACGTGATCTATCTTGATATTGCAAGCTGTATGAGAGATTCTGATGGAGCGGCGGTCTATGATTATATCTCTGATGGACTTCATTATACGCCGGAAGGCTACAGAAAGATCATGGAATTTATAAGAGGTGCCGTGGTGGAAAAAAGAGCAGGTAACACGGAAGCTGAGAAATAATACAGGTAAAGATTTAAAGTATTTTAAGGTATTTTTACAAAAATTTAATATAATTTGGGTTTACACCAAATTTTAAAAGTGGTATTATTCTCACCGATGCGTGGAGACATCGTGTTTAAAATATAAAGTGGAAGATGAGGTAGGAATTATGAAGAAGAGACTGATTACTATATTTGCACTTATTATTTGTCTTGCATTTACTGCTTGCGGCAAAGATAAGAAGGACGAAGATACAAAGAGCGAAACAACAGAAAAGGTAGCACAGGCTGATTTTGATGTTAAGGAGCTTGCAGATAAATTAAAAAATGAAGGCAGCTTTACCGATCTTTCAGAATTAAAGAGTGATATAGCAATCGACAGATTGTATGGCCTTGACGGAAGCAAGATAGAGGCTTCAGCATTTTATTCAAATTCAAATGCAACTGCCGAGGATGTTGCGGTTATCAAGGTAAAGGACAGCTCATACATTGCAGATGTAAAAAGTGCTATTGAAAAAAGAGTAGAGGAGCAGAAGGCTTCTTTCAAGGATTATAATGCAGCAGAGGTTCCAAAGCTTGAAGATGCAGTTATCGTTACGGGCGGAAATTATATCGTTTTCGTTGTTTCCGGCGACAGCGCTAAGGCAAAGAGCATAATCTCAGGATATGTAAAATAGTATTGTTTGATATGTGATCGGATATGGGTAGCATATTGAAGTAAATCAAGCAGGAGGGGAAATCATTTGATTTCCCCTCCTGCTTGATTGTTGCGTAATTGAATCAGAATAAAATATTACTAATTTTATATTATGCACCGGTGTGTATTTGAAAATAGTTCAACATAAAAGCATGGTTAAATTGCGCATGAATCCGATATTACATATTTGAAGCTATATTTTCAGCTATCTCAGCCTGTTCAGCGGCATCCGTTTCATGCTGTGGCCAGCCGATTCCGACATTGTCAGCACTATATCTTGGTATTGCATGTATGTGAAGATGAAAAACTGTCTGACCTGCAGCAGGCTCATTATTCTGGATGATATTTACACCATCACAGCTGAAGGTTTTTTTCATGGCATTTGCAAGCTTCTTTGCAAGTGGAAGAACCTTAGCCAGAGTCTCATCATCCGTTGTGTAAAGATTATCAGAATGCTGCTTAGGGATAATAAGTGAGTGACCCTTAGCGGCAGGGGATGCGTCAAGGATTATTCTGAAATCATCATCCTCATATACTGTATTTGTAGGAAATACACCATTTGCAAGTTTGCAGAAAATGCAATCGTCTTTTATCATTTTTTATTACCTCCGGTATTATGAAAGTTTATTGATCGGTACAATCTCTAATGAATAGTACTGAGCTTCATTTGAGATAGACCGTTATTATTAACATTCTATTCGATTATATCATTCGATGAGCTTAATATCAAAGAAAATTATGAAATGAGTGATCAATGTTGAATAATCAAATCAATATAGTATTTTTTATTTATAAATGCTGGTCAAATAGCACATATTCCGGTCATATAGTTAGACCGGAATATGTATTTATATAAAAACAGGAAAGAGGGAAGAATACCAATATTTTGGATAACAGAAAAGCTTTATATAAAAAATATTAAGATTATGAAGATTAGCACTCACCTCTTGACAGTGCTAACAATTAGTGCTATAACGAAGTCAGAACAAAGGAACAGAAAAGATGTCCCAATGCTCATAGAAATTGTTAAGGTTTTGCAGTAACAGGCTTTATGAGAAAAGGAGGAATGACCTATGTTACTACCTAGTATTTTTGGAGAGGATTTATTGGACGACTGGTTGGATTTTCCAAGGATGAGGGATTTCGACGACATCGACAAGAAGCTGTACGGAAAGCATGCGGCAAATGTTATGAAGACAGATGTGCATGAGCTTGATACCGGTTATGAACTGGATATCGATCTTCCGGGATTCAAGAAGGATGAGATTCAGATAGCTCTTGAAAAAGGTTATCTTACTGTAGCAGCTTCAAAGGGAATTGATAAGGATGAGAAGTCAAAGAAGGGTAAGGTTATCCGCAAGGAACGTTATGCGGGATCTATGCAGAGAAGTTTCTTTGTAGGCGAGGATGTCACAGAAGAAGAGGTTAAGGCAAAATTCGAAGATGGTGTCCTTAAGCTGACGCTTCCTAAGAAGGATAAAGATAAATTAACCGGTAAGAAAACTATTGCAATTGAGGGATAAACCGCCGGATGATCTCGGATGAGGTTGTGACAGGATTTTATTTATCAATCAATATAACTGAGAGATTTTTAAAGGTTGATTGACTAATCCACAAAATATGTTATACTTTAACCATAAAGAGGTGTTAACCGAATAGCGGTTCGCCGTGATAGTGGTTCTAAAAGAAGCAACTATAACTTGGTCGTGCGGTTGCTTCTTTTATTTTTTGTATCTTTATTGCTGTGACACCTCAAATCCACTATGAATAATAAGAAAATAGAAAATCATTCCATGAATTAAGTTTGCAAACTAAAAATATTGTGTTATTATCATAGGGCAAATATAAGTTTGTTTATGATTTATAAAGGAGCAAAATTATGGTATTAAAGGATTTATCTAATGAGATCGGAAGCACCAGCTATCCGGGAAGAGGAATTGTTATCGGAAGTACTCCGGATGGAAAGAAGGCTGCAATAGCTTATTTTATCATGGGACGTTCACAGAACAGTCGTAACAGAGTTTTTGTAACAGAGGGTGAGGGAATCCGTACAGAGGCATTTGATCCTTCTAAGTTAGAGGATCCAAGTCTGATCATTTATGCGCCTGTAAGAGTTCTTGGCAGCGATACCATCGTTACAAATGGCGACCAGACAGATACTATTTATGAAAATATGGAGCAGGGTGATACTTTTGAGGAGTCTCTCAGATGTCGTGAGTTTGAGCCGGATGCTCCAAACTTTACACCTCGTATTTCAGGTATTGTTCATACTGAAGCAGGATATTCTTACGAAATGTCAATCCTTAAGTCAGATAACGGTGATCCTGATCAGTGCCTCAGATTTACATTTTCCTATGACAATCCAAAGGCTGCTGAGGGTCATTTCATTCATACATATATGGGAGATGGAAATCCGCTTCCAAGCTATGAGGGAGAGCCTACAAGAGTAACTATCCCTACAAATGATCTTGATGAGTTCACAGAGCTTATCTGGAAGAGTCTTAATGAAGATAACAAGGTTTCACTCTTCACAAGATTCATCGATGTTGAAACAGGAAAGTACGATACACGTATTGTTAATAAGAATAAATAAGCGATATTATGAGAAGCAAAAACCGCATCTCATAATCCTGCGGGGCCAAAGCCCCTCCGGTAACTTATCAAGAAAAACAAATACTCACTTCGTTCGTGCTTGTTTTTCTTCTGATAAGTTACATTATGAGAAGATATATAAATTAACATTTTCGATTATAAGAAAGGAACAAAAACATGAAAGAGCTTGAGTTAAAATATGGATGCAATCCTAATCAGAAGCCATCAAGAGTATTTATGAAGGAAGGAGAGCTTCCATTTAAGGTGCTTTCAGGAAGACCTGGTTATATTAATCTTCTGGATGCATTTAACGGATATCAGCTTGTAAAGGAGCTTAAGAAGGCTACAGGACTTCCAGCTGCAACTTCATTTAAGCATGTTTCTCCTGCAGGTGCTGCAGTAGGTCTTCCACTTACAGATATTGAGAAGAAGATTTACTGGGTAGAGGATATGGGTGATCTTTCACCACTTGCAAGTGCTTATGCAAGAGCCAGAGGCGCTGACAGAATGTCTTCTTTCGGCGATTTTATATCACTTTCCGACAACTGCGACGCTGACACAGCACGCCTTATCAAGAGAGAGGTTTCAGACGGAATAGTTGCTCCTGGTTATGATGAGGATGCACTTGAGATTCTTAAGTCAAAGAAAAATGGCAACTACTGCGTTATCCAGATCGACCCATCTTATGTTCCGGCTCCGATTGAGACAAAGGATGTTTACGGAATTACATTTGAGCAGGGCAGAAATGAACTCGTTATAGATGATGAGCTTTTCGCAAATGTTGTTACAGATGCTAAGGATATTCCTGAGGCAGCTCGTATCGATCTTGCAATCGCTATGATCACACTTAAATATACTCAGTCAAATTCAGTTTGCTATGTTAAGGGTGGACAGGCTATCGGTATCGGTGCCGGACAGCAGTCACGTATTCACTGCACACGTCTTGCAGGTGATAAGGCTGATAAATGGTTCCTTCGCCAGTCTCCAAAGGTACTGAATCTTCCATTCAAGGCAGATGTAAGACGTGCCGACAGAGATAATACAATCGATGTTTATATCAGTGATGATTATGATGATGTTCTTGCAGATGGTATCTGGGAGCAGTTCTTTACAGAGAAGCCGGAAGTTTTCACAAGAGAAGAGAGAAAAGAATGGCTTAAGAAGATGGATGGCGTATCACTTGGTTCTGATGCGTTCTTCCCATTTGGTGATAATATCGAGAGAGCTAAGAGAAGCGGTGTAAAATATATCGCTCAGCCGGGCGGATCTATCAGAGATGATAATGTTATCGATACCTGCAACAAGTATGGTATAGCTATGGCATTTACCGGCATCAGACTCTTCCATCACTAATCCGATATAATTAAGAGGTTAATATAACGAATTTTTTAAGGAGTACAGTTCAATAGCTGTACTCCTTTTTTCGTAGTGAGCGAGTCATGCACGCCAGCAAAACTCGTCATGCACATGCGAAGCATGTGCATGACGGGCATCGCCGGAAAGTATATGACGAGAGTGCGACAACAAAAATCAAGCGAGAAGCCCCAAATTGTTGCTGAACAGGCTGAAAATGGGTCTTAGGAACAGGAATGCTTGATATTTTAACGCCGGAGGAATATAATTAAAGCGTTTATAAAAAAGTTGGGAGGGGTAGTTTTTTATGAGAAAGAAAGTTTTTGTAGTTGGGGCATTACTTTGTACACTGATGCTTTCAGGGTGCGGAAATGATTTATCATCGGATGATTCAATCAGTAAGCCTGCTCAGGAGAGTGTAGTTAAGACCACAGAGAAGAAAACTGAAAAGAAAACAGAGAAGACAACGGAGGCTGCGGTTCAGCTTTTGAAACCAAGTGGTATCAAGTATACATATAATGCGGATACCAGTGAGCTTAGTGTAACATGGAACGAAGTGAGCGGAGCCACAGGGTATGAGATAAAGCTCGGTAATGCATCACAGGAGTTTCAAATACCTTCATGTGTGGTTACAAACGTGCAGGAAGGAACCAGCGGAACATTGATGGTTCGTGCCATCCACAAAGGAAAGACTCGAACAGATTATTCTGAATATGCTGAAGCTAAGTATGAAATCGCTGTAAAGGTTGATAAACCTCAGAATGTAAAATCCATGCTGGATGGCAGGATTGTCAGATTTAAATGGGATGAAGCTAAGGGCGCGACAGGATATCAGGTTGAATATAATGGTAAGGTTACAGACCTTGAAAATCCAAGCTGTAAGGTTACTGATCCGGCGGAAGGAACGAATGTTGCTATAAAATTCAGAACGGTAAAAACTGTCAATTCTAAGGCTTATTATTCTGACTGGGTCGATACAACCTTTGCTATGCCAGTAATAGAGCTGGAAAAATATTCAAATGCAACAGCTACACTTCTCTGTAAGGATGATCTTATTGCTTATGCAAAGTTAAATGGCTTTAAATATAAGGAGACACAAGAGGGGGATGCGACAATAGTTGATGTATATTACAAGGATGCTATTAACGGAGGTATATTAAAAACCCTTCTCAGAACCGGAAAGGATGCTTTGGGAGCATATCTTAGTAATTATCTCGGTACAGCAAGCAGTACTATCATAAATGACTTGAATAATACACAGAATATTGTCGTAGGTATTCTGGAAGAAGGTGGATTAAAGGAATATGCAAATAGTTATATCCACAATCTTGATGAAGAAGCAGATTCAAATGGTAAGATGTCAGCACTTGAAAAAGGTCTTTCAACACTTTTTATGGATACAAATATTCATAATTACTATTATTATAAGGATACGGCCAAAGGTGCGATTTGCTCAACCAATGTTATGATGGTTGATGGACGTGAGGATTATATTGAAAAGAATTATGGCAAATTCAGTACAGATAAAGATGGAAAATATCCTCTTATGTTAACGCGTACAAACCAAGGCTTTACTGTTCAGATAAAGGTGTTTGAGATGAAAGGATATAAATATTTTTATATTATTACATCAAAAGATGATATTGACAGATATTGATAGAAGATAGTCATATGTGATTATGCGATTGTCAGTGTTTCGTTGATTTGAGAAATACCCTGGATTAATAAAAATGGCTGTTTCGTATACGATATTAAAAATACAAATAAAAAACACGGTTGAAAATCTCAACCGTGTTTTTTATGCTTATATATCGAACACAAACTATTTCGATTAGTTCTTAGCCTTTCCGAGAAGTCTGAGAAGCTTCAGGAAGAGGTTGATGAAATCAAGGTAAAGCTCAAGTGCTCCGTAAAGAGCGATAACTGTGAGGCTGTAACCCGGATTATTTGAAGCCAGATTCTTGATCTTCTGTGTATCGTAAGCTGTAAGTCCAAGGAAAATAGCGATTCCAAGGATTGTTATAAGATAATCAAGTCCTGATGACTTCAGGAAGAAGTTTATGATTGAAGCAAAGATGATTCCAAACAGACCGATCATAAGAAGTGAACCAAATGATGTAAGATCTCTGTCTGTTGTGAAACCGATAACAGCCATTACTCCGAACAAACCTGCTGTAAGGAAGAATACCTTTGCAATAGATGACTCAGCGTATACAAGGAAGATTACTGAAAGTGTAAGTCCGTTGATAATTGAGTATGCTATGAACAGTACTCCTGAAAGCATTGTGTTGTTTGCTTTGATTGCAAATGTTGCTCCGATAACTACTGCAAATTCTGCAATGATAAGAATAATGAATGCATGTCCGCCCATTCCGAAGAGCAGGAAATATGGGTTTGTAGTATAAACTGCAAGAGCTACGATAGCTGTAAGAAGAAGGGCAACTGTCATGAACAGGAATGTTCTTGCCATTACATCCTTCATTGAGTAACGAGCTCCACGGCTTACGCCTGCACCGTATGAATTAACTGCAGTATTTCCGTATGGATCGTAGCTTGACTGATTGTAAAAATCATTGTTGTAACTGTTTTGGTTATTATAATACTGGCCATAACCGCTGTTATTGCTGCTGCCGTTATTATAATTAAAATTATCAAATTCGTTTGGCATACTTTTTTCCTCCTGAATAAATATAGTTTTTTTTCTGATAATTAATCTCAACAGTGATAATTTAACATTTATTTTGGTAAAATACAATAGACAACAATAGAAAATTTGTAGAATTTCATCAAAAATTCATTAAGTTCTTAAAATACTGAAAAAGTTGTATTTTGGGAGAAGACTTGGTAGAATTAAAATGATTGAAAAAACTTATCAATAAAAACAAATACTCGTTTTGCCACCCGGCTTGTTTTTTTGATAAGATATATTTATATATTTGAGGTAAGAAAAAATGCTGCGCTACGAGGATATCAAGGATTTTTCCGATGGAAGACTTTATGAATTAAATGATATGGTGAAGGCTGACTGCCAGGATTGTCGAAACTGCCATAAATGCTGCAGTTCGGATATGGGAAAGTCCATAACTCTTGATCCTCTTGATATTTTCAGGCTGACACAGGCTACGGGAAGAGCATTTACCGAAATGCTCGGAAGAGAGATAGAGCTTAGTTTCATTGATGGTATCATTATACCGAACATGCTAATGGGCGAATATACGGTTACGGAGACTCAGTCCGGTACAGGCGGCGAGCAGCAAACCATCGACGATGAGACTGGTACAGGCGGCGAGCAGCAAACGATTAGCAGTGCAACCGGTACAAACAGTGGACAGCAAACAGTCAGTAGTGAAACCGGCAGCGAGCAGCAAGAAACCGGAAGTGTCAAAGTGATAAAAAAAGCAGGCTGTCGGTTCCTGAATGATGCAGGAAGGTGCAGCATTCATCCATATAGGCCGGGGATATGCAGACTGTTTCCTCTCGGAAGGATTTATGAGGGAAGAACCTTCAAATATTTTCTTCAGGTAAATGAATGCAGCAAGAAGAATCGTACCAAGGTTAAGGTCAGCAAGTGGATCGATACAGAGGATATCGAAAAATATACAGCTTTTGTTACAAAATGGCATAACTTCCTGAAACTTGTTGCAAAAAAAGGTGCAGAAGCCGGAGATGAAACAAAGGCCAAAGAGATATTTATGTTTGTGATAAATACCTTCTATGTTGTTCCGTATGAAAAAAATATGGAGGGAACGGATTTCTATAAACAGTTTGATCTGAGACTTAAAACAGCTATACAATATTTATAGTTTATTATGATTTAGCTGATTGTTTTTCTTCGTGATTATACTAAATGGATATTTGCTAATCTCTTGTTTTTTTACGAGATAAATTTTTGTTTCATACCGAAATAGTTTCATACCGAAATTGTTTCATATCGAAATTATTTCATACCGAAATTATTTCACACTGAGTTTTTTAAATCGAATTTTTCATATGGCATGTTGAATTTATAAAGGGGATATAAGCCGGCGGGGGTCGGTTTAAGATGGTACAATGAGATTTTTAGGTAAAATCTATAAGGTAATATTCAGTAGGGCTTTCATAACTGCGATGCTTATACTTCTGCAGGTTTCGTGGTTTCTTCTGATTTATTCTTATTTCTTTGTCGGTTATGAGTATGTGAGAACCACAGTATCATTTCTTGCTTTGCTCTATACCATTTATATTCTGAATTCTCCAAAAACACAGAGAGAATATGAAACCATTTGGATCATAATCATTCTTCTGGTGCCGTTCTTTGGTGTACCGTTTTATATGATATGCGGTAATCAGAGGCAGGGTAAGCGATATGCTAAACGTGTGGATGATGCCAAGGCCAAATACAGTGCGCTGCATAATCAGGACCTGAATATTATGGATGAAATATATAAGGAGGACAGCAGAATACATTCGACCTGTTCTTATCTTGTAAAGGAACAGCGTTATCCTGTGTATAAAAATACGAAGGTAAATTATCTTGACAGCGGGGAGGCTCAATACGAGGGGCTCCTTGAGGCTATAAGAAATGCCAAACACTATATTTTTATGGAATATTTCATGATAGAGAGAACTTCGGTATGGAATACCATACTTACGGCGCTTCTGCAAAAGGCTGAGGAGGGCGTTGAGGTCAGAATACTGTATGACGATCTTGGCTGCATTACATGGCTTCCGAAGCGTTATGACAGAACGCTGAATAAGATGCATAAGAATATTCACTGCAAGAAGTTTAACAGGGTAAAGCCGCTTTTTACCATGCTGACCAATAACCGGGACCATAGAAAAATGACAATAATCGATGGATATATTGCATTTACGGGTGGTATTAACCTTGCGGACAGATATGTGAATATAAACAGTCCGTTTGGAAGATGGAAGGATGCCGGAGTCAGACTTGAGGGTGAGGCGGTTCAGAATCTTACCATCATGTATCTTGAAATGTGGGAATCCATGAAACTTGGAAGAAGCAGCCGAAAGATAGAAACACCGGAGGAAATGAAGAAGATTACCAGTTATCTGCCGCATTTCCATCATGATCTTGAATTCGTAAATGATGGATATGTACAGCCCTATGGAGATGAACCGTTTGATAATATTCCTCTTTCCGAAAATGTATATCTGGAGCTTATCAATCAGGCAGAAAAATATCTCTATATATTTACACCGTACCTTGTGCCGAGTACATCCATGGCTGATGCCCTGAAGCTCGCATCAAAGAGGGGCGTGGATGTCAGAATAGTAACGCCTCATATTCCCGATAAAAGGATCATTTTCAGACTTACAAGGTCAAATTATAAAGGGCTGATGGAGGCAGGGGTGAAGATTTATGAATATACGCCGGGCTTCATACATTCAAAATGTATGCTCTGTGATAATGACAAGGCTGTGGTGGGTACCATAAATCTTGATTACAGAAGTCTTTTCCTGCATTTTGAAGATGCAGTGCTTTTATATAAATGCGAGGCTGTTGAGGAACTCAGAAAGGATATGATCAGAACCTTTAAGGAGTCAAGCCTTCAGACGGACGAAGATATCAAGAGGAATTTCTTTGGAAAGATACTGGATGCATTGCTGATATTCTTTGCGCCGATTGTGTAGAGGTATATGTGTGTTATCATTATAACTTATCAGAAGAAAAACAAGCTAGGGGTGAAACGAGTATTTGTTTTTCTTGATAAGATACCGTAGGGGCTTTAGCCCCGCAGGATTATGAGATGCGGTTTGTGCTGTTCGGGAAAACAGGCACGTTATTTGGTGTAGTTATCAGGAGGTTAAAATGTCAGATTCAAATATAACAAAAAATGCTCTTGCAGCATCGCTCAGGCATTTGATGAAAGAAAAGAATTTTGAGAAGATCAGCGTTTCTGATATTTGTGACGGATGCAATATGAACCGTAAGAGCTTTTATTATCATTTTCGTGATAAATATGATCTTCTGAACTGGATATTTGATATTGATTTTCTGGAAAATGTTAAAATCTTTGAGCTTTCAGATATTGATCCTCATGAAAATGGATCTGAATTTATGTGGGAGATCATTGCCAGGCTGGCAGATTATTTCTATAAAGAAAAGGAATTCTACCGAAAGGCTCTTTTGATTGAGGGGCAGAATTCCTTTAAGGATCATTTCCATGATTCACTGTTTCCGGTGATCAGGTATTATTTTGCTGATGTTGTCGGCGGAGAAGAAGGGGATTTCTTCACCTCTGTAATGTGTGATACCAGTATTTCGGCGCTTGTAAGATGGCTGATGGAGGATAAACCAATGCAGCCGGAGCGCTTCGTACAGGCCTTCAGGGAATACCTTGTCAAGCTTGGCAGAAGGCTTGTAAATGATATTGAGGGTCCTACCCTTTGACATTGATGTGGGTGCTGACCTCTTTGCCGGAAATGGAGCGGTTGATGCTCTGAATATCATTTTCAAGATTCATCATAAAGATTGGTTCAGGCGGGTTGGCTCTTAAAGATGACAGCCCGCTTATAAATGCATTTTTCTCACTTTCACTGATATCCTTTGTCACATCGAAGATGACGATAGGGCAGAGATTCTTTGATACCTTTACAAAAAGGTCACTTTCTTTGATCTTATCACTGAAACCATCGTTTACCTTGAACATGGTGGCGTTGATGAGCTGCATTGCCTCGGCTTTTTCAAGCATTTCTCTGTAGCTGCTGTGATCCATATTCAGAACAAGGATTATATTGTTCAGTTTATCCATGGCAAGTAAAATTTTATTTGAAAGAACTTCGTCCGGAAGGATAAGCATAAAGTTTGTATACGGGAATTCCTCCATAGTCTTAAGTATCGCAAGATAAGTGTCTTCCGGAATGTTCTGCTCAAAACGCATTATATATGCATTGATACCAAAATTACTGTAATGATTGAGCAGCTTATTAAAGGTTTCTGTTCTGTATTTTGCTTCATTCTGAAGTGTTACATCCATATCGGCTATCCATGGTATTGTTTTGCCCGTGGTCTTTTCCAGGTGCTCAATGGTTTTTGCACCCTTGTTAAAGCAGTTATATCCCAGATTGACGCCAAAATTGATCAGCCTGTCGCGGCTGAGATTTCTGAACAGGTTTGATGTTGCAGGGTAGTATTTGCTGTCATCATCGGCAAAGAGTGCTCTTATATCATTAAATGTACTTTTTTCGGAGTTTTTCTTGGACACCGACAGACCTGTGTCGATCAATCTGCGAATGCAGCGTTTCTCGTCATTTTCGAAATTTTTAAGATTAAGACGGACTGCATTTTCTATAAGTATTCTGTTGAGGTCATTTTTTAATAGCATTGTTACCACCTTCCTGTGCTATGGGATATTCCGGTTATATGATATCGCAGGAACGTTAGCCCCATTGGATTATGAAATGCGGGCTTTAGTTCCGCAGGCTTATGAGATGCGGAATTTTGCTTCTCAATATCAATAATAAACGGATCAATAACTTGTCTATATTCCTACAATATGTCCTTATGAAAAAAAATTAAAGGGGCAAAATTACAAAAGTGTCCTAAAACACAAAAATTTTAATCTTTTTTGAGGGATTTCATGGTATACTGTTTTTGGGGAGTATATGGCTGAGGGTGCAATGGGAATCGTGAGAATAAGTTTGAAATGTAAAAAATAATTGAGGACATATAAATTGAAGGACAGATTTTCAATATTCATAATACTTTTTCTGGTGGTTATCAACTGGGTTATATTCATAATATTCGAATCAATTGATGAAAAAAATGGAAACGGAACGTTTACAACAGTTGCAAATGTACTGCTTCCGTCTATACTTGCATACGTATACGTATTTCTCGATAACAAAAATAAATCCAGACGAGGAACAAAAAGATACAGAAGAACCCTGGGGTTTATTCTCTGGAGTATTGTATGCCTCGGGACGGGATTCTGTATATCTGTTTTTGCGGGGCAGAATATGTGGCTCGTTGCCCAGGATAAAACGGAAAATGAATATAATGGCGCAGAATATTTAAAGTTCGGGCTGTTTGCTGCATTTATATTCATTTTCATGGTGCTGATGATAGACCTTTTTGCAAAGCTGCGTGACAAATATTTTGCCAAAAGAGGCCTTGTGGTCAATTCATCTCTGAGTACCGAGGAGGCCGGATCGGCTGATAAAGAGGACTCAAAAAGTGAAGATGGGCACATCAGGATCACTCTCGAGGATATGGAAAGAGAACGGGTAAAAAAGAAGAGCATTGCGGAAATCTGCAGCATAAACACCTCGGACGCAGATGATGAAAATGATGACGAGGAAGATTAACTGAGTTTTTACATCCTGCGAAACTATGGTGGGATTAAAAGATATTCATTTTTAAAAGAAAGGAAACGGTGAAGGAATGACATCAAGGAAAGATTATATTAGGGACTACACATTAAAATATGAACAGGTCTGCAGAAGTGTAGATGATGTTGATATTGCAGTTTATGATCAGTTCGGTGTTAAGAGAGGACTTCGTGATAAGAATGGCAGCGGTGTTCTGACCGGTGTAACTAACATTTCCAGAATTGATGCCTTTAAAATGGTGGATGGCGTAAAGACGCCGTGTGACGGACAATTATGGTACAGGGGCTATAATGTCATAGATCTTGTAAATGATTTTGCGTTTAAACGATTTGGCTTTGAGGAGATAGCTTATCTTCTTCTTTATGGAGATCTGCCGACGGATGAGCAGCTGGAGGAGTTTAAGGAAGTACTTGTTATGCTCAGGGTTCTTCCGAGAAACTTTACAAGAGACGTTATAATGAAGGCTCCGAGTAAGGATATAATGAACTCTATAACCAAGGGAGTGCTTACTCTGGCCGCATATGACAGCAATGTGTCGGATCTTTCAATACCGAATGTTCTCCGTCAGTGTCTGAAGCTTATCACAGAGATTCCTATGATCGCTTCATATGCTTATTGCGCATACAATCATTACGAGAAGGATGAGAGTATGTATATACACAGACCTGATCCGGAACTTTCCATGGCTGAAAATATACTAAGGATGCTGCGCCCGGATAAGAAATATACACAGCTGGAGGCTCAGGTTCTTGATGCTGCGCTGGTACTTCATATGGAGCATGGCGGCGGTAATAACTCGACATTTACAACAAGAGTGGTATCCTCTGCGGGCTCAGATACATATTCTGTTATTGCGGCAGCTCTTTCTTCCCTTAAGGGACCAAAGCACGGCGGCGCAAATATCAAGGTTATGCAGATGATCAAGGATATCAAGAAAAATGTTCCTGATACGGATGATCTGGATATGCTGAAGGCTTACCTTGGAAAGATCGTAGATAAGGAAGCCTTTGACAGGATGGGATTGATATACGGTATGGGACATGCCATTTATTCTATTTCCGATCCGAGAGCAAGAGTGTTCAAGCAGTTTGTTGAGAAGCTTGCTCATGATAAAAATATGGATAAGCAGTATAAGCTTTATGCTGATATAGCAAAGCTGGCGCCGGATGTGATCGCCGAGAAGCGTAAGATTTATAAGGGTGTCAGCGCAAATGTGGACTTCTATAGCGGTTTTGTTTACAGTATGCTTGGCATTCCGGAGGAGCTCTATACACCTATTTTTGCAATGGCAAGAATGGTTGGATGGAGTGCTCATAGAATTGAAGAACTGATAAATGTTGATAAGATAATAAGACCTGCATATATGAGTATCATGAAGGAACGGGAGTTTATTCCATATGATAAGAGAAACAGATAGGAGTATGATATGAAAATTTATGTGGATTTTGACGACTGTCTGTGTGAAACCGCAAGGGCATTTTCTGTTATGGTGGAGAAGCTTTTCGGGAAATATGTTCCTTACGAGAAAGTCAGGTACTTTAATCTTCAGGATGCCTTTGAGCTTACGGATGAGGAATATGAAAGGCTGATGATAGAAGGTCATCGTCCGGAGAATATTCTTTCTCTGGAAGAAACTCCGGGAGCAGCAGAAGTGCTTAACGAATGGGCTATGAAGGGGCATGAAGTATCTATAATAACCGGACGCCCGTTCAGTGCATATGAATCATCGCGGAAATGGCTGGATGACCATGGCTTAGGTAATATAAAAATGTATTGTCTAAATAAGTACGGAAGAGACACTTTTATAAAAAACAGTGATTTTAATCTGGAACTTGAAGATTACTATAAGATGCATTTTGATTATGCTGTGGAGGATTCTCCGATGGCTTTTAAGTTTTTTGATCATTTGCCGGACATTAAGGTTATGGTTTATGACAGGCCATGGAATCGTGAGGATGAGCTTCCAAACGACAATTACTGCAGATGTTTTGACTGGGAGCAGATAAGAGGGATGGTTGATTAATAATAAAAACGGAACAATAACCTTGTGCGGGTTATTGTTCCGTTTTTCATTATCTTGAACATTTGAAGAGCAGTTCTTCCCATCTGCGGTCAACCTCTTCCTGATACTGAACCAGGAGACCTTCGTTTTCCGGCTTGAAAAGATGCTTGAAACGACCCTGAGTCTTTAAGAAGTCTTCAATCGGAAGCTTTTTCTTTGGCTCGTAGTTAAGGATCCATTTGCCGTCCACTACCTCGAAGAGAGGCCAGTAGCAGGTTTCAACTGCAAGGCGGCAGATGTTTGCAATATCGGATGTTTCGTATCTCCAGCCTCTTGGGCATGGTGCCATAACATTGAGGAAGGCTGCTCCAGGTGTGTAGATGGCTTTCTCAGCCTTAACATAGAGATCCTTCATATTGTTTGTAAATGTAGTCTGAGCAACATACGGAATGTTGTGTGATGCGATGATAGCAGCGAGATCCTTGCGGTTCTGCATTTTTCCGTTTGAAACCTTACCTACAGGAGTTGTAGTTGTATCTGCATACATTGGTGTAGCAGATGAACGCTGAATACCTGTGTTCATGTATGCACCGTTGTCGTAGCAGACATAAACGAGGTCATGGTTACGCTCCATAGCTCCTGAAAGCGACTGGATACCGATGTCGTATGTACCGCCGTCACCACCGAAGGTTATGAATTTATAAGTATCATCGATCTTGCCGCGCTTCTTAAGTGCGTTATATGCAGTCTCAACACCTGCGAGAGTAGCGCCTGCGCAGGCAAATGCATTGTGGATGTAGCTGTCTTCATATGCTGTATATGGATACATGAAGGATGATACTTCAAGACATCCGGTTGCATTTCCGATTACAGCATGGTCTTCAGGCTTAAGAGCTCTGAGGACTGTTCTTACTGCGATACCTGCACCGCATCCGGCACAGAGTCTGTGTCCCGGAGCAAGACGTTCCGGTTTGTTCATTACTTCTTTAAAGTTATAAGCCATTTTCGTCTCCTCCCTACTTTCTGAGTCCTATATACTGGAATTGCTCTACGGCCTTTTTACCGGCAGCATAATCCATGATGTCTGAATATACATCTTCAGCGCTCTGAACTGTATAATCACGTCCGCCGATTCCGTAGAAATAGTTAACTGCGATAGTATTTACGCCTGAATCCATAAGAGCTGCCTTGAGCTCTGAACCTACAGGACCTCCCTGACCGGAGAAGCTTTCTGCTCTGTCAAGGATTGCAACAGCTTTAACATTTTTGAGAGCTGCAGCAAGTTCTTCACCAGGAAATGGTCTGAATACTCGGATCTTGATCATACCGGCCTTGATGCCCTTTTCACGGAGTGCGTCAACGGCATCCTTTGTTGTACCGGCAGCGGAACCCATGATAACGATGGCGTATTCTGCGTCTTCCATCTTATATTCCTCGAAGAGACCATATTTTCTGCCTGAAAGCTTTTCAAAATCAGCACATACATCAAGAATTACTTTCTTTGCATTCTTCATGGCGATACGCTGATTCATTTTTGTTTCCATATAAAACGGAGAGTTTGCGTATGGACCGATAGCCATAGGCATATCTGCATTAAGAAGGAAGTTGGCAGGCTTATAATCACCTACAAAATTCCTTACGGATTCTGTATCCAATGTTTCAATATTCATTACAGCATGGCTTGTTATAAAACCGTCCTGACATACCATCATAGGAAGCATTACGTCAGGATGCTCTGTTACTCTGTAAGCCATAATGAAGTTATCATAGGCCTCCTGGTTTGTTTCAGCATAAACCTGAAGCCATCCGGAATCTCTTGCACCCATTGTATCGGAATGATCGCAGTTGATATTGATAGGGCCGGTAAGGGCTCTGTTGACTGCGCAGAGAACCAGAGGAAGTCTGTCAGAAGCTGCTATATAAAGCTCTTCCCACATGAAAGCAAGTCCGCAGGAAGAAGTAGCTGTAAGGGCTCTTGCGCCTGCAGCGGAAGCACCTATAGCAGCACTCATTGAGCTGTGCTCTGACTCGACAGGGATAAATTCTGTATCGATCTCACCATTTGCGATAAAAGTAGAAACCATCTGAGGGATTTCTGTTGAAGGAGTGATCGGAAATGCCGGCATTACATCAGGGTTAACCTGCTTTATGGCAAGTGCAACGGCTTCATTTCCGGACATTCTGTCGCGCTTCTTTATCATTTACAGTCCCTCCTTCATAGAAATAGCTTTGAAGCTGCAGATCTTGGCACAGATGCCGCAGCCCTTGCAGTGATCATAATCAAAATCCTGCCTCTTTCCATCAACAACCGGGATACAGCTGTCCGGGCAAAATGGAGCGCAGAGCAGGCAGTTAACACATTTTTCCCAGTTCATAACAGGAGTCTGTGTTCTCCACTCACCGGTCTTGAAATCTTTTGATCCGCCACCGCCATAGATCTGGTTACCAAGAGTCATATCCTGGTAAGGAGCTTTTTCATTTACTTTGCTAATATCTGTAGGATTATTTACATTCTTGTTTTCGTTCTTGTTGTCAGCCATTTACTGCACCTCCTCGAATGCCATCTTCAGAGCCTTCATATTACCTTCGATAACCTCAGGCTTTTTGGCAAATTTATGCTTGTAGGAATCCTCCATCTGCTTCATGAATTCATCCTGATCCATGATATTTGCAACCTTTACGATGGCAGCAAGCATCGGAGAGTTAGGGAAATATTTTCCGAGAGCTTCCATGGAAATCTTTCTTGCATCAATGGTATATACTTTTCCTTTATATCCTCTCAGGAGAGATACGATCTCTTCCTTTGAATGTTCTGTGTTTATGACGATAGCTCCGTCCTCTGAAAGACCGTTTGTAACGTCTACTGCATGAAGCAGAGTCTCATCAACAACTACAACGTAATCCGGGTTATAAATGTTGGAATGAGCACGGATTTCAGTATCGCCGATACGATTATATGCTGTGATAGGAGCTCCCATTCGCTCCGGGCCGTACTCAGGGAAGCCCTGAACATACATGCCGGTGTTAAAAGCAACATCAGCGAGAAGAAGTGCAGCGGTTTTTGCACCCTGACCGCCTCTTCCGTGCCATCTGATCTCGATGTGTTTTTTCATTTTTACTTTACTCCCTTTTATTTCATGCAGGAATTTGCCTGCTGTATAGTTGGATATGATTATTGATTGCCAATAATTATATACTGTGTTATCTCCATATAAATGAGGTCGGCTAAAATAATTTATACGACCTCAAATAAACAAATCAGTAAAAAGCAGACTGATTGCGCAATATGTAGATTATAGCACGTAAACTAAAAATGTAAAGAACAAATTTTGCGGAGAAATAAGAAAAATGCGAAAAAAATTAGTTTGGGTTTATTTTCATTTTTCAATATTATTTTGTTCGTAGTATTCCTGCTTGTTCTTGACGCAGTTATTAAAGGCCTCGACGAAGACCTGACGATAACTTTTATGTATTATATCATCGAAGGTAGTAAAGCCCTTTGATACTGACAGCTGGGCGGCAGGATCGGTTCCTTCATTATATTTTTGAAGGGCTTCTTCAAACAGCCCGAAATAATAATTCATCTCATTTTCGCCCTTGCCTTCGGCGATAACTATGAACTCATCACCTGTGACGTGATAAATATGCTGCTTGTGGAAGATATCCTTAAGAACCACTGCACAGTGATAGAGCATTTTATCACCTGCTTCAAAGCCCAGGTTGGTATAAACCTTTTTAATGTGATTGATATCGAAGAAGGCTACAGAAAATGCTGCGTTTTTTTTCTGAATCTTCTCATCCAGTTCCTGAATCATATCTTTGTAAGCGCCTTTATTTAAAACGCCTGTCAGATCGTCGATATAGACGTCGTCTTCGATATATTCAAGATATTTCTGAAGCTTTTCGTAAATATTCTCGATGCTCGAATTAAGCTCGTCATACTGGTTCCGAACAGGACGGCTGATGTCTTCGCCGGCTGCAAGCGTTTTCAGTACCTCATGCTCTCCATCCGGAATCATATCAAGCTTTTTGATAGAGCTTCGCATGAGTGCAATGTCGAGCTTGCGGGTCTCGTGACTGAGACGATCCAGATTCTTCAGCATGTGTGAAAAGGTTTTTCTGTTATCGGACATAATGACAAATGATAATACGATACCTACAGTGAG
The DNA here is from genome assembly GCA_900108205.1 of Eubacterium ruminantium. GTDB lineage: Bacteria > Bacillota > Clostridia > Lachnospirales > Lachnospiraceae > Eubacterium_Q > Eubacterium_Q ruminantium_A. The sequence continues at coordinate 84,588 of FNUU01000009.1, forward strand.
GGCTATCATTGTAATGATGATGACAGCAGCGCGGTTGGAGCTTAATTTGCTGTCGTACCAGTCTGCATCGAAATCTACGCAGACGATACCTGCGACGTTTCCGTTTGAATCAAATACAGGACTGTAAGCGGTGTAGAAATTACCCCACCTGTCAGAATGGGAAACTGTATCAATGGCTGTCGTTCCCTTTGATGCTTTTACAAGGGCGGACGTAGTCTTGATATGTTCACCGTAGCTTCCAGGTTCCTCAGGGTCGGGATCGATAGTAAATGAAAATGTTCCATCCATATTATCTTTTATCGCATAAATGTACTCCAGATGGATATTCTGCTGAAAAGAACTGAGAATTTCGTAGGCCTTTTGATATTTCTCGGTGCCGATATCCTCAGCCGTCATGTTTTTGAGAAAGTCACCATCCAGCTGGTGGGCGGCAGTATCGGAGATATCTGTCATGTGTTCACGAATCTGTTCGCGAAGGGTTTTCTTCGACATGGTCGTAAGGGTGATGCCCATCAAGGTATTTGTCAATAACAGCAGAATAAGGGCCAATATGAAGTTTCTTTTGCTGGTTTTGAATTTTCTGGTTGTATCTTCCATATAAATAGGATTCGCTCATTGGAAAATGAATGAATCTTCCCCCTTTCTTTTTTTCGGAATTCACCGAAAAAATCTTTTCTTTATTATATCGTAAACCTGTGGTAAGATAAAGAATAATATTTCGGTAAATCATAAAGATTTTCGATTGATTCATAGGAAATCAGTTCGGGAGAAAGATATGAGCGATCAGTGTTGTGGAATTACATATACAAAAGGGGAGAGCTTCTGTATAAAATGTGGAAAGCCTCTTGGAAGTTATACGGACAGTGCCTTTGTTCCTGAGAAGGATATCAGCGACAGTCCAACAGTCATAATCGATATGGCCGGAATTGCTGAAGGCCTGAGAAAAAATGGCGGTTCAGAAGATGAAACGGATATATCAGAAGAAAAGAATTCGATAGATTCGGCTTTTGGAGATGTACTCGAAGCAGGCATCATGGATGAAAAACGGCAGGTTTCACAGAACGGTCCGGTAAATGATTCTGTATACAGCCCGGTAAATATTCAGGTACAGCAGAACAGGTCTGCAAACGGTCCGGTAAACGGTCAGGGTATGCAGAACAGAGCAGCGGATGGTTTTGTAAACGTTCCGGGTATACAGAACAGACCGGCAGGTGGCAGAGTGGTTCAGAATCCGAACAGACCTGATTATGGTCAGGTAAAGCCGGTAAGTGATATTCAGGCTCAGAGAGGACAGGTGTCACAGACATCAGATGGCCGGGTGCAGCGAGGACAGTCGCAGGTTATGGCGGGCGGTCAGGCACAGAGAGGACAGTCGCAGGCTGCAGCGGGCGGACAAGTTCAGCAGAACAGACCTGCGGGCGGTCAGGCACAGAGAGGACAATCGCAGGTTATGACAGGCGGTCAGGCAAGACAGCAGGGAACTGACAGATTACGGCAGACTGCAGTTAAGACAGAGGATTACGGAAAGAAAGCATCAGATAAGAGCATCGGAATGCTTGTGACCTGCATCGTTGTTATAGCGATCACTTTATTTGGTCTTGGTGCAATCTTCCTTTTTACTTATAAATATAAGATATCTCCGGATTATAATGAATATAAAGGAGAAGCCGCAAAGGGCTTTGTATCCTATGAGCTGCCGGGGGGCAGTGATTCAAACGGAGGTGGCAATTAATGAAGAAGAAATCAGGTGTGATAATTCTTATCATTTCATTTCTGATAATGGCTGCCGAGGTTATGGCCTTTATGATATTTATAAAGCCGGGAATGAAATTAAAGGATTTTTATGAGGCTGCCGAAAAAGGCGACTACACTGAAATGGACAGAATCTACAGCGGGCTTTCTTCTGATGAGAAAGAAGATGCTCTGGATATTATGAACGATATGTCTGTTCATTATACAAATGAATATTTAAAAGATAATATCAGCTATGATGAGTTCAGCAGAGTTCTTCAGGGAATTCTTGAAATGGATTCCAGCGTGCGTGGAGATGATCTTGACGGCCTGGGAAAATTCAGCAGTAACTGGATAAAATGCTATATTTATGCTAATAAGAAGGAACTTCCGATAAGATTTAAAAGATGCGTCGATGAGCTTGTTTCGCAGAATAAGGATGATTATTATCTTGATAATAAGATAACCTTTAAAAGTGTTTATAACCTTACCTACAGAGGGGAAGGCGTTCCTGAAGGAACCAAGAGACCGCTCAGCAAAGAATATACAGACGCTATTGATCAGTCGCTCACAGACTGGATCAACCAGCTTTATGAGGACTATTTAAATGGAAAAATTGATGATGAGAGGATAAATGCCTGTCTTAAAGCTGCATCGGAAGTATTTCCAGAAGATTCTCAGAATGCTGCAGCTGCCATTGAAAGTGAACACAGTGTTAAGGGTTCATTCGAGGATGTATATGATGAATGTAAAAAGCAGATAGATGAAGGGGCTTATGTTGAAGCTATTCAGAAAATCGATGCTTACGTTGAAAACAACAAAAGCACAAAGCTTTTTAAGGATTATCAGACAAAATTCGAAGAACTCCGTGCTTCTGCGGTTGAAACAGGAAAAGGCTTCTATCCCGTTGAGATACAGAGATTAATCAAGCAGGGAGAGCTTGAAGAGGCTGAGGACCTTCTCGAGAAGGTATATATGGTTTTCGAGAATGAGGTCGATCTTCATGAGCAGAAAGCATTTCTTAACAGTTACTGGAAGAAAGCATATTATATATATATGCAGAACTGGGAAGAAAACCTGAAGAAAGATGTGGCTTCCGGGGTGAGATGCGGTTATAACTCAAACAGTGCGGATGTTGATTATGCCGCAAATAAGCCTGATCTCATGTGCTTCAAGGATCTTGACGGAGGCGGCGTTCCGGAGCTTATTCTATATAATAAGAGAAGCGGATATACATATATTCTGACATGCCTTGAGGGAAGAGTCATTTTCGCAGGATGTTTAAAGATACTTGGCTATGGAAATGACAGCAGCATGATAATAGCTGAACCATACGGCAGTAATGTGTCCGGTATGGAGGTTAAGGCGGATCTGTGTCAGTTCAGTCAGAATGATGCATGCTTCTATGTCGCAAAATATGTCTACAGAAACAGAGATTATACATATTTTAATATAAATGGAACAGAATATACCATCAGCAGTCTGGATAATCCGGAGCCGCAAGAGCCTTCTTCGGAGCAGAAAACTGAAAATATCGATGGTGAAGAATTTTCGGTGATCATCAGTAATTTTGATAAAGCTTATAATGAAATCAAAAGCTATACCGACACCTGGGGAAGTGACCCGAGAGATGCCGAAACGGTGATGATCAGCAGATTTTTTGAATATATTTATTCCTATAAATAAATGGATGATCATGATCTGCAGATGGCTGTGTTCAGGCGGAGGGACTTTAGTCCCGCAGGATTATGAGGTGCAGTTTTTTGCTTCTCAATATATCGTATTGACCGCGGTCGAAATACAGCTATAATAGGGAAGGGAAAATATGGAAGAAAAAAATATTTCAGTCAGACATCTCAGTAATGGCGTGGATCTTGTGAAGGAAGATGGCAGATTCTTTGCTGTTGTGGGTGAAGAGAAGCTTGAGATCAATCACGATGAAGTGGTACTTATTCTCGGAAACCATGATATGGTTTTTAATGTGATAATAAATGCCAAACGTAAACATGATTTCAACACCTTCATGGATCGTTACAGTCCTATGGAGTATTAAGGTGCGATCTGCGGTGGCATCTGTAATATCAGGATGGCCGAAATTGCACACTTTGGGATGTGGAAAAAAGATTTACTTATGATATAATTATTTCCAAACCAGCAAATATAGGATGTCAGGCCAAAACATTAAAAAAACGTTATAACAAAAGGTTATGCGGAAAATATATACAGCGGAGGAATTTTTAAAATGGTTAAACTTTATGACAGCGGAGCTTATCTTCTTAACGGGAACACACTTATTCCTGATGATGCGGGTGCAGAGCATGCACTGAAGGAGCAGGGCGTTAATATAACAAAAGAAGAAGCTGCAAAGAATACAATGGCTTACGGTATTCTCGAGGCTCATAATACTTCAGGAAATATGGATGGCCTGAAGATCAAGTTTGATAAGATGACATCACATGATATCACATTTGTTGGTATCATCCAGACGGCAAGGGCCTCAGGACTTAAGGAATTCCCTATTCCTTATGTACTCACAAACTGTCATAACTCACTTTGTGCAGTTGGCGGAACCATAAATGAAGATGATCACATGTTTGGCCTTTCATGTGCCAAGAAATATGGTGGAATCTATGTACCACCTCATCAGGCAGTAATCCATCAGTATGCAAGAGAAGAGCTTGCTGAATGTGGTGCTATGATACTTGGTTCGGACAGTCATACAAGATATGGAGCTCTCGGAACGATGGCCATCGGTGAAGGTGGCGGAGAGCTTGCAAAGCAGCTTCTCGGCAAAACCTATGACGTAGCTCGTCCGGGTGTGGTAGCAGTATATCTTGACGGTGAGCCGGCAAAGGGCGTTGGTCCTCAGGATGTGGCTATAGCTCTTATCGGAGCTACATTTGCAAATGGATATGTTAAGAATAAGGTAATGGAATTTGTAGGACCTGGAATCTCAAAGCTTTCTACAGATTACCGTATCGGAATAGATGTAATGACTACAGAGACAACTTGTCTTTCTTCTATCTGGAGAACAGATGAGGAGACCAGAAGATGGTTCGATGTTCATTACAGACCTGATGCTTATAAGGAATTAAATCCGGGCGCAGTTGCTTACTATGATGGAGTTATTTATGTTGATCTTTCAAAGATCAAGCCAATGATAGCTATGCCATTCCATCCAAGCAATGCATTTACAATTGAGGAATTAAATGCAAATCTTATGGATATCCTTCATGAGACAGAGGAAAAGGGCAGAAAGCAGCTGACAGGTAAAGTAGAGTTTAAGCTTACAGATAAGGTGCGTGACGGAAAGCTTTATGTTGAGCAGGGTATAATCGCAGGCTGTGCGGGCGGCGGATATGAAAATATTTGTGATGCAGCAGATATACTTCGTGGCAAATTTATCGGAAATGATGAGTTTACACTTTCTGTATATCCTGCAAGTACACCGATCATGATGCAGCTGGCTAAGAACGGTACTATTGCAGATCTTCTTGAGACCGGAGCAATCGTAAAGACAGCTTTCTGCGGACCGTGCTTCGGAGCAGGAGACACACCTGGAAATAATGCACTCAGTATCAGACATTCTACAAGAAACTTCCCTAACAGAGAAGGTTCAAAGATCCAGAATGGTCAGATTTCTTCAGTAGCACTTATGGATGCACGTTCAATAGCTGCAACAGCAGTAAATAAGGGATTCCTTACTGCAGCTACAGATCTTGATGTTGAGTACACAGGACCAACATATTTCTTCGACAGAAAGATTTATGATAACAGAGTTTATGACGGATTCGGCAAGGCAGATCCTTCTGCAGAGATCAAGTTCGGACCAAATATCAAGGACTGGCCGGAGATGCCTGCACTTACAAAGCATGTACTCCTTAAGGTTGCCTCTGTAATTAATGATCCTGTTACAACAACAGATGAGCTTATTCCTTCAGGAGAGACATCTTCATTCAGATCAAATCCGCTCGGACTTGCAGAGTTTACACTTTCACGTAAGGATCCTCTTTACGTAGGAAGAGCAAAGGCTGTTCATGAGCTTGAGTTAAAGCGTGAAGCAGGAGAAAAACTTTGCCATATAAATGATGAACTTCATGAAGTTGTTCATACAGTTAAGGATAAATTCCCTGAAGTTAAGGGCAGCGAGGTTGGAATCGGAAGTACAATATTTGCTATCAAGCCGGGTGACGGTTCTGCTCGTGAGCAGGCTGCTTCATGCCAGAAGGTGCTTGGTGGATGGGCAAATATAGCAAAGGAATATGCAACCAAGAGATATCGTTCAAACCTTATCAATTGGGGTATGCTTCCATTTGTTATCGATGAGGACTTTGCTTTTGATAATGATGATTATATCTTTGTTCCTGATATAATCGATGCACTTGATTCAAAGAATGATGATATCAAGGCTTATGTAGTAAATAAGGACATGAAGGAGCTTACTCTTCATCTTGGAGCACTTACTGATGATGAAAGAACCATCATTAAGAAGGGTTGCCTGATCAATTACTACAGAGACTGATCATAGATACCGGAGGACGACGATTCTGCAGGATTGTGAGTTGCGGTTTTGCTTCTCGATATAGTATAAATATTTATAGTTATAAATGCCCGGCAGGGCAGGATAAATGTTTTTGTGGTGGTTAAAAAGCAGATATTTAAAGGAGGGATGTCAGATGGATATGGTATTCAATCCGGCAACATGGTTTATCGCGGCGGCAGTATTTATCGTCATTGAGATTTTGACACTTGGTCTTACAACTGTCTGGTTTGCCGGTGGTTCTGTTGGAGCGGCAATAGCGGCTGCATTTGGCAGCCCTGAATGGCTGCAGGTGGTTATATTCATGGTTGTATCTGTTGCCATGATACTGGTACTCAGACCGATTGCCAAAAAAAGATTCAATACCAATGTTGTCGCAACAAATGCCCAGAGTCTTATCGGAAAGCAGGTAAAGATCCTTAAATTGACAGACCAGGAAGGAATTGCGGTAACAAGGATAAATGATGTTGAATGGCGCGTGGCGTATCAGGGAACTGTAAATGTAGGTGATGAACTTACGGTTGAAGAGATTTCCGGAACTAAACTGGTTTGCGGAAGGTAAAAGTAAGAAAGGGGTAATGAAGTATGAATCCAGTTTTAATTGCAGCTTTGGTTGTTGTTATCTTACTTATCTGTGGTTCTGTCAGAGTTGTAAAGCAGGCACAGGCGTACGTAATTGAGAGACTCGGTACATATACCGGAACATGGCAGACAGGTCTTCATCTTAAGATGCCGCTCTTTGATAAGGTTGCAAGAGTAGTATCTATGAAGGAACAGGTTGCTGACTTCCCACCTCAGCCGGTTATCACAAAGGATAATGTTACTATGAGAATCGATACGGTTCTTTTCTTCCAGATCACAGATCCAAAGCTTTACTGCTACGGTGTTGAGAATCCTATCGCAGCTATTGAGAACCTTACAGCTACAACACTGAGAAATATCATCGGTGATCTTGAACTTGACCAGACACTTACTTCAAGAGAAACAATCAATTCAAAGATGAGAGCTACTCTTGATGAGGCAACAGATCCTTGGGGAATCAAGGTAAACCGTGTAGAGCTTAAGAATATCATGCCTCCGGCTGCTATCCAGGAAGCAATGGAGAAGCAGATGAAGGCAGAACGTGAAAGAAGAGAGCAGATCCTTCGTGCAGAAGGTGAGAAAAAGTCTGCTATCCTTGTTGCAGAAGGTGAGAAGGAAGCTAAGATCCTTCGTGCGGAAGCTGAGAAGCAGTCTATGATCCTTGCAGCAGAAGCTGAGAAGGAGGCTACGATCAGAAAGGCAGAAGGTAATGCTCAGGCCATAGTAGAAGTTCAGAAGGCAAATGCAGACGGTATCAGACTTCTCAATGAAGCGTCTCCGACACAGCAGGTTCTTACCATAAAGAGTCTTGATGCATTTATGAAGGCGGCAGACGGCAAGGCAACAAAGCTGATCATTCCTTCAGATATTGCAGGAGTTGCAGGTCTTGTTTCATCGCTTACTGAAACAGCGAAAACAACTAAGCAGGATTAGTATATAGATTTAGAAATATGCAGGATGGATAGAAAAGATTCTTTGACATCCGGATTATGAGCAAAAAATATAAAGGCGATTTTGAGGCTGTGATCGGAATGCAGACCGAAATCGCCTTTTAGTATATCTTGTTTAAGAACCATGATAAAAGGTAAGGAGTTTTATAATGGAAAATGTATCATTTGATGAGCTTAACAGTATGAGAAAAAAATGTAACCTTATGCTGCTTCTGGCTGTTTTATTGGGATTTATAAGCGTACCGCTGATATTTCTTGCAATCAGGCCATGGATGCTTCCATGCGGTCTTGTGGGAGCGGTTTTTACCATAATCATTGTGATTAAGAGAAATAAATTAAATAAGACATTTAAGAGTATTTATAAAGATCAGGTGGTGCTCAAGGTTCTGCAGAATCATTTTCAGGATGTAAGATATGACTGGAAATCAGGGTTTAATTACCGATTTGTCCAGGATATGGGTATTATTGCCAGCGGAAACACTTATCACTCCGAGGATTATCTTACAGCAGTTTACAAAGGGGTAAGATTTCAGCAGGCAGATGTTACCATCGAGGAAGAAACTACAGACAGTGATGGAAATACAACCACAACGGTGTATTTTAAGGGAAGGATAATATGTATTGATTATCCGAAGCAGACTGATTTTGTAAGGCTTATCTCTAAAAAATTCAGGTTTCCGATGCATCTCAGAAAGAAAAATTATCCTGATGTTGAAATGGAAAATGTTGCATTTAACAAGAACTTTGCAGTTAAATCTTCGGTTCCGCAGGATGCTTTTTATCTGCTTACTCCACAGATGATGGAAAAATTGACAGAGATAGTGAATGTTTATGGAAATGTTGGTATGACATGCTTCGGCAACAGGCTGAATATTGCCATAAACACGAAAAGAAATGCCTTCGATGTAAGAATGAGTAAGAAGCTGACCTACGAAAATGAGATGGCCCTCCTTACACAGGATGTACAGCTTATTGAGAATCTGATCGATATTATTTATGCATAAAAAGGAGGTAAAATATGCAGAAATTTTTAATAGTTGTAGATATGCAGAAGGATTTTATTGATGGTACTCTCGGAACGGCTGAAGCTGTAAAGATAGTACCGGCTGTTAAAGCACGAATCGAAAAGGCAATTTCGGAAGGTGAAAAGGTTGTATTTACAAGAGATACTCATCAGGAGGATTATCTTTCAACTCAGGAGGGGAAAAATCTTCCTGTGGTTCATTGTATAGAGAATACTGATGGATGGCAGATCTCTTCAGAACTGAGAGCTCTTTCGGAGATGAAAGGGGTTAAAGTGATAAATAAGCCTACCTTTGGAAGCAGGGTGCTTGCCGAATACCTTGCGGCAGAAAATGAAATTGAAGAGATAAGTGAGATCACTCTGATCGGACTTTGCACAGATATATGTGTTATTTCAAATGCGATGATGATAAAGGCATTCCTTACTGAAGTGCCGGTAAAGGTTGTGGCAGACTGCTGTGCGGGAGTAACTCCTGAAAGCCATGATAATGCGCTTAAAGCTATGACGATGTGTCAGATTGCTGTGGAGTAGACTGAGGAGTAATTGTCTGAAGTGTGGTTAGTCCTCTAGCTGCAGGATATCATGTATCAGCCTGTAATCTGTGAAATACGTAAGGCTTGCAATTCGGTTTGAAGTATTGTTAACCGTCAGAAGAAAACAATCATTTTTCTTCCTGCTATAATAAAGATATGAATTTGAATAAACATCATAATCATTTGGGGTTATCTTGATAAAATCTTCGTGAGGATAGAACATTTGCTTCATGGCGTAAACTTCGCCCTGATTTATGGCAACACCATAGATTTTGTATTTCCTTGAAGAAGTGTTGATGCCAACTAGTCTTCGGTTGACATAAATCAGATTCAGGTCACCGTCGGTTTTTACGGTATAATTATCACCGAGACCGATAGGGAGTTTTTCGGATCCATTTACATCTACAATAAAGTTTGTTTTTGTTTCGGCGGCAATTTTGCTCTCGCTGTAACGAAGAAGCGCGGTGATATCAGTGCCCTTTGAGTCTATTACGTAGGCTATGCCCTGGTTTGCAATATATACGATGATGATGGCAATGATAAAACTTCCCAGCTTTGAAAGTACTGAACCGGTAAAACGCATGGTCCTGCCGGCTTCGGAATCCTTCCTGAGGGCATCAATTTTAATCTCGTGCGAAGATGTAAGATCAATATCCTTGCCTTTGGTAACATTTACGGTCAGACGGATGATCCTTTTGATCTTTTTGACAAGATATCCCTGAACTACAAGAAGAAGGATTATACAGGTGGAGATGGCCATGGTTACGGTTGGATCGATTTCGATAATATGTAAATGATGGATTATTTCATACAGAAGCCCTACAAGGATGATATATTTTATAAGAGTTAAAATGATAAATGCCAATCTGTTATATTCAGATTTTTTCAGATCACGAAGACTGATATCTTCGTCGGTCTGACCGGTGATTATTTTTGTTACAAGTACTGTCAGTGTGTCGCTGACAATGATATAAAGGAGCATACCAAGGAGAGCCTTTACTGTATAACTCCAGATGGAGGCTCTGTTCAGGTGAATCCAGCTTTTTAATTCTGTCATGGCAAGTACAAAAATGCCCTTTATGAATTTAAACATCCGGGTCTCCTTTATAAATACAAAACAGCAAATAAAACAGCAATCAAAAACAAGCCAGGGGTGAAACGAGTATTTGTTTTTCCTGATAAGATATTGGAGGAACTTTAGTTCCGCAGGATTTAATATAATTATACCACAAATTGGGTGGTATTTATAAAAGTTTTGAAGAATAAGAAGAAAAAAAAACGAGTAGGAGGGGATCGGTTATGGCAGCAAAAAAGTAGGTGAACTCATTAAGGAAGCACGTACTGGTGCGGGGATGACGCAGGAGGCTCTTACAAGAAAGATCAAGGGGAAAAACTGTAAAAAATGCTGGTGGCTGGCCGCTGGCTGGTATATACATATGCGGATTAGCGAATCTAAGTGAAATTAACGATTTTGCGTAAAACGACTAAATGATATTGACAATAATGAAAAAAGGAAACTAACATGCGAGACATTGATTATTTAAGACTGCTTAGCAATAAATATACAAGCGTGAGCAGTGTACAGGCGGAAATAATAAATAAACAGGCTCTGCTTTCACTGCCGAAGGGAAATGAGTATTTCTTCTCGGATATTCATGGTGAATATGAGGAGTTCAGATACCTTCTCAGAAGCTGCTCCGGAGTGGTAAGAAGCAAAGTGGATGAAACCTTCGGAAGTCTTATGAAGGAAAGTGACCAGATTGAACTGGCACGTCTTATTGCGTATCCGAAGAAGACTCTTGCAAAAATGAAGGCGGCTTCTGAACTTGATGCAGACTGGTACAGAACCACCATCAGTCAGCTGATTGCTATTTGCAGGGTTGTAGGTTCAAAGCATACGAGAGCAAGAGTTCGTGAAAAACTTCCGGATGAGTTCAGGCATGCTATCGATGAACTGTATCATGTGAATGAAAATGATGAAAACAAGAAGCTTTATTACAGAGGCATCATTGACTCTGTTATTTCCGTAGGGGCGGGAGATGAGTTTGTAACCGCTCTTTCCGACCTTATCCAGAATCTTTTGATGAATCACCTGCATATAATAGGAGATATTTTTGACAGAGGACCTCGTGCGGATATTGTTATGGACGATATTATGAGCTTTCCTTATGTTGATATACAGTGGGGCAACCATGATATCAGCTGGATGGGAGCTGTTTCCGGAAATGAAGCCTGCATGGCAAGCGTCCTAAGGATTGCAACAAGTTATAATTGCTTCGATGTACTGGAGGACGGTTACGGTATCAATCTGAGACCGCTCTCGCAGTTTGCGAGTGAAGTGTATGCGGAGGATGACTGTTCGGCATTTAAACCACATCTTCTGGATAAGAATAAATATGACAGGGTGGACTATGATCTTGCGGCCAAGATGTGTAAGGCGATAACCATTATACAGCTGAAGCTTGAGGGGCAGCTTATCATGAAGCATCCTGAATACAACCTTTCGGACAGACTGCTGCTCGATAAGATTGATTATGATAAGGGCACCGTCAAAATAGAAGGCAAAGAGTATTCTTTGATCGACAAGAACTTCCCAACCATCAACAGGGAAAATCCGTTTGAGCTTTCCAAAGGTGAAGCTGAGCTTGTGAGAACCATCAGATATTCCTTTAAGCATTCGGCCAAACTAAATAAACATATAAAATTCATTTATTCACATGGATCAATGTATCTTATCAGAAATAATAATCTTCTGTTTCACGGCTGCATTCCTATGACGAAGGATGGAGAATTTATGGAAATGAAAACCGCAGATGGGTCATTTTCGGGGAAAGCCCTCATGGACTACTTAAACAAGAAGATAGAGGATGCATATTTTATGGAAGAAACTGCTCCGGGGAAGCAGGATGCTGTAGACATGATGTGGTATCTCTGGTGCGGACCGGTTTCGCCACTGTTTGGAAAAGATAAGATAACAACATTTGAACATGTATTTCTTACAGATAAGGAACTGATGAAGGAGCCTTACAATCCATATTACTCATTTTCACATGAGGAAAAGTATGCGGATAAGATTCTTGAAGAGTTCGGTGTAAAGCATGAGAGAGCCCATATTATAAATGGACATGTCCCGGTAAAGGTTAATAAGGGTGAAAAACCGGTCAAAGCAAACGGAAAGGTTTATGTGATTGACGGTGGAATGTCAAAAGCTTATCACAACACCACAGGAATTGCGGGATATACACTGATCTTTAACTCACATCATTTGGCTCTGGGTGAACATAAACCTTATGTACAGGGTGAAGATAATGTTGCAGATATTGAAATAACAGAGGTTATGAAGCATAGATTATTAATAGAAGATACTGATGAAGGTGTGGAGATCGAAAGATATATCCAGGACCTTAAGGAGCTTCTTGAAGCATACAGGAGTGGACTCATCAAGGAAAGATAAAATAAGGTTTAACATGAAATGAGGGAGATTATGAGTATACTGATAAAGGATACAACAAAAGAAGAACGCGAGAGGATAGTTGCAGAGTCGATAGGTAATATCAGCGGTTCCTGTGACGGATGCATGTCCGGACTGGCCGAGATGTATCAGGACTATATTGATGGAAAAAAAGAGATAAGGGACATCAATATGGAATTCAGAGCACGTTATGAATCGGGAGTTGATGGACCAGAGAAGACGGATTGCGGATACAAAAACATGTTTTAGAATAGCGCGAGAAGCAAAACACATATCTTATAATTCTGTGGGACGGATGTCCATTATGTATCTTATAGGTAAGAGGAGCATATAAAATGAAGATAGGTATAATCGGTTACGGAAGCATGGGAAAGATGCTTCTGTGGAAGCTTTCTGAGAATAAAAAAATATCAAAGGAAGATCTTTTTGCTGCAAACAGGACGGTGGCTAAAATGGATGAAGCTGCCGATATAGCGACTATTTGCAGCAGCAATAAAGAACTTGCAGGAAAAGTGAATATAGTATTTGTATGCGTACGTCCTGCAGACATAAGGACAGTGCTTGATGAAATCAAGGGCGAAGTGGGTGACAGTACTCTGATTGTGTCACTCAATGGTAATATTCAGTTTTCGCTCATGGAGAGCATTATCGATCATAAGATGGCGAAGGTGATACCGAGCGTTACTGCTGAGATCGATCAGTCACAGACTCTTGTATGTTACAACAGTAAGGTTGATGAATCAGATAAAGAACTGCTGAGGAATCTGCTGACATGTATAGGAACGGTCAGAGAGCTTCCGGAAGACAAAATGGGAATGGGCTCGGAACTCGTGAGTTGTATGCCGGGCTTCATTGCATCTGTATTTGATGTTATCTGTCAGGCAGCCGGAAAACATATCGATTTTCCACCGGAAATGATCGTAGAAATGGTTTTGAATACGATGAAATCAACGGGTGATCTTATGCTTGAAAAAGGAATGTCATTTGAAGATGTTGTGACCAGAGTAGCTACAAAGGGCGGTATCACACAGGAGGGAACGAAGGTTATTTATGAAATGTTCCCGGAGGCTGCAGATAAACTGTTTGAGAAGACACTTGAGAAGAGAAGGATAGTTGCCGAGCAGGCGAATAACAATTGGAAATAAAAAGGTATTTGGACGATTTATGAAATAAGTATAGAAAAATCATTATCTTTACATTTCTGTGCTCATTCTGCGCTAAATCTTTACATTTCAAGTGAATAACTGCATAATAAGTAAAGATTCAAAGATTACCTGTTAATTCGATATTTATGCATAACATTAAATATTTAAAAGAAAAAGTGAAAAAGAATCAGGAAGATAAAAATGAAAATGGAGTAGAGGAATGTTCTGATCAATTTTCTGATAGTATTCGTTCGTTGATGGATAAATACGATAATAAAGAATAGTATGTATAAAAAATTACTTTGAAAGCAAAGATTGGATAATAAAAGATTCTGTTTCAGAGATGATGAAATGGATAATTAACTATAGAAGAAGCAAGTGAAGTATCACCTGTTTCTTCTATAATATATGTATAGCATATAACATTAGGAAAAATATTGAAAAAGGATCAAAATGCCTTAAAAAACAGCCTGAAAAAATATGAAAAATCTTCAAAAAAAGTGCTTGCATTATAAAAACTCTTGATATATAATAGTTTTCGCTGTGACATGATAGCTGTGAAACGGAGATTGCTGCAGTATCGCAGGTAACTTCGCGGAGCGAATGTCAAGTTCAAAGAAACTGGCGACAAGTCACTGTACGAAAATCATCTGGTAAAGAGATCAGAAATGACGTGTGAGATATCTATATAAAATAGGACACACACGGGTTAGTTGTACAGTCACCACTTGTTCAAAGAAAAGAATTAAGGAGGCGGCTTTTTTTATGGCAAGTCAAGTAATGAGAATCACGCTTAAGGCGTACGATCACAAGCTGATCGATCAGGCAGCAAAGGAAATCATCGAGGCAGTTAAGGGTACAGGTGCTAAGGTTTCAGGACCGGTTCCAATGCCTACAAAGGTTGAGAAGGTTACAATCCTTCGTGCAGTTCATAAGTATAAGGATTCAAGAGAGCAGTTCGAGCAGAGAACACACAAGAGACTTATCGACATCCTTACACCAAACAACAAGACAATCGATGTTCTTCGTAAGATGGACATCTCAGCCGGTGTTTACATCGACATGAAGATGAAGTAAAAAGCGATTCTGACAGCTTAAAGCTGATTAAGAATACACCCGATGGATTATAATATGAAGTGATCCGTTGGAAGATCCGCCGGAAACACTCACGAACCGGCAGGATAAGAAAAATGTGCAGTTCCGGAAAGAGCAGATACCTCGGAAGAATGATGAGAACGAGTTGCAAAGAAGTAATCTCATTTTGGAAGAAAGGGTACGATGCGGTTACCTGATATTTGCAGGACGGAATGATGCAGATTTAGTATGATTGCCCAGTGCAATCCGCTGTAAATTGTTTTAGGAGGAAAGACAAAATGAAGAAGGCTATTTTAGCAGAGAAAGTCGGAATGACTCAGATCTTCGGTGAGAATGGTGTTCTCACACCTGTTACAGTTCTTAAGGCTGGACCTTGTACTGTAACTCAGATCAAGACAGTTGAAAATGATGGCTACGAAGCAGTTCAGGTTGGCTTCGGCGAGAAGAAGGAAAAGATCGTAACCAAGGATGGTTCCGGTAAGAAGGTTATCAGAAATCCACATGGTGCTACTAAGGCTGAGGTTGGTCATACAAAGAAGGCCGGCACAACAGCTAAGCAGTTTGTTAAAGAGTTTAAGTTTGAGAATGTGGCTGATTACACAGTAGGTGAGAGCGTTATCACAGCTTCTATCTTCGCAGAAGGCGATAAGGTTGATGTAACTGCTAAATCAAAGGGTAAGGGATATGCCGGTGGTCTTAAGAGACACGGACTTAAGTCTGGTCCTTCAGGACACGGTTCAAAGTATCACCGCCATGCAGGTTCTAATGGTTCAGCAACTACTCCTGGCCGTGTTATGAAGGGCAAGAAGATGCCTGGTCACATGGGATGCGAGCAGGTAACAGTTCAGAATCTTGAGGTTGTTAAGGTTGACGCTGAAAACAATGTAATCCTCGTTAAGGGATCTGTTCCGGGACCAAAGAAGTCATTAGTTGTAATAAAAGAAACCGTAAAGGGTAATTAATTAAGAACTTTATGGAAGGAGGAACATTAGATGGCAACAGTAGCTGTATATAACATCGAAGGAAAAGAAGTTGGCAGCGTAGAACTCAATGACAACATCTACGGTGTTGAAATAAATGAAAACTTAGTACACAAGGCTGTAGTTACATATCTTGCAAACGGACGTCAGGGAACACAGAGTGCAAAGACACGTGCAGAGGTTTCAGGCGGCGGAAGAAAGCCTTGGAGACAGAAGGGTACAGGCCATGCAAGACAGGGATCAACAAGATCTCCACAGTGGACAGGCGGTGGCGTTGTATTCGCACCAAAGCCAAGAGATTACTCAGTAAAGATGAACAAGAGAGAGAAGCAGATCGCACTCTTCTCTGCACTTACATCAAAGGTTCAGGATGCAAAGTTCATCGTTGTTGATGATCTTAGCCTTGAAGAAGTAAAAACAGCAAAATTCGCAGAGGTTCTTAAGAACCTTAAGGCAAATAAAGCTCTTGTAGTAACAAAGGATAAGAACGAGAACGTAATCCTTTCATCAAGAAATATTCCTGGTGTAGACACTATCATGAGCAGCACTATCAACGTATACGACATCCTTAAGCATGATTCACTTGTGATCACAAAGGATGCTGCACTCGCAATCGAGGAGGTGTACGCATAATGGCAAACTTAAAGTATTATGACATTATCCAGAAGCCTGTTCTTACTGAGAAGAGTATGAACGCAATGGCTGAGAAGAAGTATACATTTCTTGTTCACCCAGATGCAAACAAGGCACAGATAAAGGAAGCTGTTGAGAAGATGTTCGAAGGAACAAAGGTAGAGAAGGTTAACACTGCTAACTTTGACGGTAAGGTTAAGAGACGTGGTGCTACATTCGGAAGAACAGCTAAGTTTAAGAAGGCTTATGTTCAGCTTACAACTGACAGCGCAGATATCGAACTTTTCGAGGGTCTGTAAAATTTGAGGAAATGCAGTAAAGACATTTCCGGAAGACATAAGCAGTATGAGATTATTGGTCGTTAAATATAAAATGACCAGAGAAACGAATTAACATTCGAAAGGAGAAACCAAGAAATGGGAATTAAGACATATACCCCATATACACCTTCAAGAAGAAATATGACAGGACTTGATTTTGATGTTATCACAACATCTACTCCTGAGAAGTCACTTCTTATTTCAAAGAAGAAGACATCAGGACGTAACAATCAGGGTAAGATCACTGTTCGTCATCATGGTGGTGGAAACAGACAGAAATACAGAATCATTGATTTTAAGAGAAATAAAGATAACATTCCTGCAACAGTTAAGTCTATCGAGTACGATCCAAACAGAACAGCAAACATCGCACTTATAGCTTATGCAGACGGAACAAAGACATACATTCTTGCACCAAGCGGACTTAAGGTTGGTGATACACTTATGAACGGTCCTCAGGCAGAGGTTAAGATTGGTAATACACTTCCTCTTTCAGCTGTTCCTGTAGGTACAGAAGTTCATAACGTGGAGCTCGTTCCTGGTAAGGGCGGACAGCTTGTTCGTGCAGCAGGTAACACAGCTCAGCTTATGGCTAAGGAAGGAAAGTATGCAACACTCCGTCTTCCTTCAGGAGAAATGAGAATGGTTCCAATTGAAGCGCGTGCAACAATCGGTACTGTTGGAAATATTGAGCATGGCCTTGTAAATATCGGTAAGGCTGGACGTAAGCGTCATATGGGCGTTAGACCTACAGTTAGAGGTTCTGTAATGAACCCTAATGACCATCCACACGGTGGTGGTGAAGGTAGAGCACCTATCGGTCGTCCGGGTCCTTCAACTCCTTGGGGCAAGCCTGCACTTGGTCTTAAGACAAGGAAGAAGAACAAGCTCTCTAACAAGTACATTGTAAGAACGAGAAGCGGTAAAAACGTTAAGTAATTAAGGAGGAAAGTTCATGGCACGTTCACTTAAAAAAGGACCTTTCGCAGATGAAAGTTTATTAAAGAAGATTAATGCGCTCAATGCTAAGAACGATCATGAGGTTGTAAAGACATGGTCACGTCGTTCAACAATCTTCCCTTCATTTGTTGGTCATACAATAGCAGTTTATGATGGTAGAAAGCACGTTCCTGTATATGTTACAGAAGATATGGTAGGACACAAGCTCGGTGAGTTTGTAGCTACCAGAACATACAGAGGACACGGCAAAGACGAGAAGAAGAGGTAAGGAGGAGAATCTTAAATGGCTAAAGGACATAGATCTCAAATCGTTAGATTGAGAAATGAGAATAAAGATACAAGACCGTCAGCTAAGGTTTCTTACGCTAGAGTGTCTGTTACAAAGGCTTGCTATGTATTAGATGCTATAAGAGGCAAGGATGTAACATCAGCTCTTGGTATCCTTGCTTACAATAATAGATATGCTTCCAGTGTAATATATAAGTTACTTAAGTCTGCAGTAGCAAATGCTGAAAACAACAACGGTATGAAGGCATCAGACCTTTATGTTGCTGAGTGCTATGCTAACAAGGGACCTACGATGAAGAGAATTCATCCTAGAGCACAGGGCAGAGCTTACAGGATCGAGAAGAGAACAAGCCACATCACTGTAGTGCTTGATGAGAAGAAGTAAGGAGGCAGACAATGGGACAGAAAGTTAATCCACACGGTTTAAGAGTCGGTGTAATTAAAGATTGGGATTCTAAGTGGTATGCTGATACAAAGAACGGTGAGTTTGCCAATAACCTTGTTGAGGACCACAAGATCAGAGAGTTCCTTAAGAAGAAGCTTTATGATTCAAATGTTTCTAAGATTGATATCGAGAGAACAAGAGATAGAGTAAAGGTTAGTGTATATACTGCAAAGCCAGGTGTTGTTATCGGTAAGGGCGGTGCCGGAATCGAGAAGATCAAGGCTGAGGTTCAGAAGCTTACAGCTAAGAAGCTCATCATTGATATCAAGGAGATCAAGAAGCCTGATCTTGACGCACAGCTTGTTGCTGAGAACATTGCTCAGCAGCTTGAGAACCGTATTTCATTCAGAAGAGCTATGAAGTCTTGCATGGGCAGAACCATGAAGGCAGGAGCACTTGGAATCAAGGCTGCTTGCTCAGGACGTCTTGGCGGTGCTGATATGGCAAGAACAGAGTTCTACAGCGAGGGAACAATTCCTCTTCAGACACTTCGTGCTGATATTGATTACGGATTTGCTGAAGCAGATACAACATATGGTAAAGTTGGTGTTAAGACATGGATCTACCATGGTGAAGTACTTCCTACTAAAGGAAACAAGGAAGGGAGCGATAAATAATTATGTTAATGCCTAAGAGAACAAAACATCGTAAGCAGTTTAGAGGATCTATGGCAGGAAAGGCTACAAGAGGCAACCGTATCACTGATGGTGATTTCGGTATCGTTGCTACAGAGCCAGCGTGGATCAAGTCTAATCAGATAGAGGCAGCCAGAGTTGCCATCAACCGTTACCTTAAGCGTCAGGGAAAAGTTTGGATCAAGATTTTCCCGGATAAGCCGGTTACAGCTAAGCCAGCTGGAACTCGTATGGGTTCAGGTAAAGGTGCAACTGAGTATTGGGTAGCAGTAGTTAAGCCGGGCAGAGTTCTTTTCGAAGTTGCTGGTGTAAACGAAGACACTGCAAGAGAAGCACTTCGTCTTGCTACACATAAGCTTCCTGTAAAGTGTAAGATAGTTTCTAAAGCAGACTTAGAAGGAGGTAGCAGCAGTGAAAACTAAGGAATTTATGAAAGAATTAAATGCTAAATCAGCTTCTGAACTTGCAACAGATCTTGAAGCTGCTAAGAAGGAACTTTTCAATCTTAAGTTCCAGAACGCTACCAATCAGCTTGAGAATACAGGCAGAATCAAGGAAGTTAAGAAGAATATTGCAAGAATAGAGACAGTTATCGCCGCTAAGGCAAGAGCATAATTATCGAAAGGAGAAAAGACAGTGGAAAGAAATCTTAGAAAAACACGTGTAGGTATCGTTACAAGTGACAAGATGGACAAGACAATCGTAGTCTCAATCATCGATAATGTTAAGCATCCTCTCTATGGAAAGATCGTAAAGAGAACATATAAGCTTAAGGCTCATGACGAGAAAAATGAATGCAAGATTGGTGATAGAGTAAAGGTAATGGAGACAAGACCTCTCTCTAAGGATAAGAGATGGAGACTTGTTGAGATCGTTGAAAAGGCTAAATAAGGAGGCAAAGAAATGGTACAGCAGGAAACAAGACTTAGAGTTGCTGACAACACAGGCGCAAAAGAGCTTCTTTGCATCAGAGTTTTAGGCGGTTCTACAAGAAGATATGCAAACATTGGTGACATCATTGTTGCTTCTGTTAAAGACGCAACACCGGGCGGCGTTGTTAAAAAGGGTGACGTTGTTAAGGCAGTTGTTGTACGTACAAAGAAGGGTGCACGTCGTAAGGACGGTTCATACATCAAGTTTGATGAGAACGCAGCAGTTATTATCAAGGACGATCTGAACCCAAAAGGAACACGTATATTTGGACCAGTTGCAAGAGAGCTTCGTGATAAGAAGTTTATGAAGATCATTTCTCTTGCACCGGAAGTTCTGTAGGAGGTGTAACTGTGGCAACAAGTAAGATTAAGAAGGATGACCTTGTTAAGGTTATCGCCGGTAAGGATAAAGGAAAAGAAGGTAAAGTATTATCAGTTGACGTTAAGAACGGCAAGGTTCTTGTTGAAGGCGTTAACAAAGTATTTAAGCACAGCAAGCCAACAGCTGCAAATGCAGCAGGCGGAATCATCGAGAAGGAAGCTCCAATCGATATTTCCAATGTTATGTACCTCTACAAGGGTAAGACAGTAAGAGTTGGTTTCCAGGGCGAGAAGAAGGATAAGAAGAGAGTAGCTAAGGTCAACGGTAAGACTGAAGTTATTGATTAATCGTAGGAAGGAGGCTTAATACTTTGAGTAGATTAAGAGATAAATACAATAGCGAGATCAAAGACGCTATGGTAAATAAATTCGGATATAAGAACGTAATGCAGATTCCAAAGCTCGACAAGATCGTTGTTAACATGGGCGTTGGTGAAGCAAGAGAAAACGCTAAGGTACTTGACAGCGCTGTAAAGGATCTTGAGACAATTACAGGTCAGAAGGCAGTTATTACACGTGCTAAGAAGTCAATTGCTAACTTCAAGCTTAGAGAGGGTATGCCTATCGGATGTAAGGTAACTCTTCGTGGCGAGAGAATGTATGAGTTTGCTGACAGACTTATTAATCTTGCTCTTCCTCGTGTACGTGACTTCAGAGGTGTCAATGGTGATGCATTTGACGGCAGAGGAAACTATGCACTTGGTATCAAGGAACAGATCATCTTCCCTGAAATCGAATATGATAAGGTTGACAAGGTAAGAGGTATGGATATCATTTTCGTCACAACAGCAAAGACAGATGAAGAGGCACGTGAGTTACTCAGACTCTTCGGTATGCCATACAGCAGGTAAGGAGGAGTAAACAATGGCTAAGACTGCAATGAAAGTAAAGCAGCAGAGAAAACAGAAGTTCTCTACCAGAGAATACTCTCGCTGCAAGATTTGTGGAAGACCACATTCTGTTTTAAGAAAGTACGGAATCTGCAGAGTCTGCTTCCGTGAGTTAGCATATAAGGGCGAGATACCGGGCGTTAAGAAGAGCTCTTGGTAAGATTATTTAAGGAGGCAAAAGAAATGTCAATAAGCGATCCAATTGCAGATATGCTTACAAGAATCCGTAATGCAAATACTGCGAAGCATGATACAGTAGATATACCTGCATCCAAGATGAAGCAGGCGATTGCTGATATTCTTCTTAAGGAAGGATATGTAAAGGCAGTTGACGTTGTAACCGAGAATGACCGTAACATCATCAGAATCACACTTAAGTATGGTAATGATAAGAATGAAAAGGTTATCAAGGGTCTTAAGAGAATCTCTAAGCCTGGTCTTAGAATTTATTCAGACGCTGCAAACCTTCCAAAGGTTCTTGGCGGACTTGGAACAGCAATCATTTCAACAAACAAGGGTGTACTTACAGATAAGGAAGCAAGAAAAGAGAACGTTGGTGGCGAAGTTCTTGCATTCATCTGGTAATTACCGTTTTAAATATCTTTATTACGGCGGCAGTACTGCTGCCGTAAGATAAAGATTTTATATAATAAACATAGAGTATGACGTAAAGTCACATGAAATTATTAGGAGGTAAAGGCAATGTCACGTATCGGAAGAATGCCTATCGCTATTCCGGCTGGAGTAACAGTTGATATAGCAGAAAATAACAAGGTGACAGTTAAGGGACCAAAGGGTACCCTTGAGAGAGTTCTCCCAGCTGAGATGGAGATCACAGTTGAGGGAGCAGAGATTCTTGTTAAGAGACCAAATGACCTTAAGAGAAATAAGTCATTACACGGACTTACAAGAACTCTTATCAATAATATGGTTGTTGGTGTAACAGAAGGTTATACAAAGACCTTAGAGGTAAACGGTGTAGGTTATAGAGCTCAGAAGCAGGGCAAGAAGCTTGTGCTTTCACTTGGATATTCACATCCTGTTGAGATCGAAGACCCAGAAGGACTTACAACTACAGTTGAAGATAATAAGATCAAGGTTAGCGGAATTGACAAGGAAAAGGTTGGTCAGTACGCAGCAGAGATCAGATCAACACGTGCTCCTGAACCTTACAAGGGCAAGGGTATCAAGTATGATTACGAAGTTATCAGACGTAAGGTTGGTAAGACTGGTAAGAAATAATTAAAGGAGTGAATAAGAGATGATTAAAAAGGAATCAAGAGAAGTTATCCGTGAAAAGAAACATTTAAAGATTCGTAACCGTTTTAGCGGAACAACTGAAAGACCAAGACTTGCTGTTTACAGAAGTAATAATCACATCTACGCTCAGATTATTGATGATACAGTTGGTAAGACCTTAGTATCTGCTTCAACACTTGAGAAGAGCGCAAAGGATGCACTTGAGAAGACAAATGATATAGCTGCTGCTGCATATGTTGGTAAGACAGTTGCTGAGAAGGCTGCTGCTGCAGGTATCAAGCAGGTTGTTTTCGACAGAGGCGGTTTTATATATCAGGGTAAGATTAAGGCTTTAGCAGATGCAGCAAGAGAAGCTGGTCTTGAATTCTAATGAAGGAGGAACATTGTCACATGAAGCGTACATTAATCGATCCAAGTTCATTGGAACTTGAAGACAGCGTAGTAACAATCAAGAGAGTTACCAAGACTGTTAAGGGTGGACGTAATATGAGATTCTCAGCACTCGTTGTTGTTGGAGATCGTAAGGGCCACGTTGGTGTTGGTATTGGTAAGGCTGTAGAAATTCCTGAAGCAATCCGCAAGGGTAAGGAAGATGCTATGAAGAACCTTATCGAAGCTCCTATAAATGAAAATGGAAGTATTCCTTACGGCTATACAGGAGAGTTCGGAAGCTCAAGAGTTCTCCTTAAGACAGCTCCACAGGGTACAGGTATCATCGCAGGTGGTCCTGCACGTCGTGTTCTCGAGCTTGCCGGTTATAAGAATATCCGTACAAAGTCACTCGGATCAAACAACAAGCGTAACGTTGTACTTGCAACTCTTGAAGGACTTAAGGCTATCCAGAGTCCTGAGGACATCGCAAGACTTCGTGGTAAGTCAGTTGACGAGATCCTTAACTAGGAGGTAAGAGAAATGGCAGATACATTAAAGGTAACACTTGTAAAGTCACCTATCGGAGCAATTCCAAAGCATAGAAAGACTGTTGCAGCTCTTGGACTTACTAAGATGCATAAGACAGTAGAGCTTCCAAACAATGATGCTACAAAGGGCATGATTGCACAGGTAGGATATTTACTTAAGGTTGAGGAAGCATAGTCGAAAGGGAGGTTCACATTTCATGGATTTATCAACATTAAAGCCAGCTGAAGGCTCTGTAACAAGAGATGATTTCAGACGTGGTCGTGGACATGGTTCAGGTAATGGCAAGACTGCAGGTAAGGGACATAAGGGACAGAAGGCTCGTTCAGGAGCTCCAAGACCTGGTTTCGAAGGTGGTCAGATGCCACTCTACAGACGTATTCCTAAGAGAGGTTTCAAGTGCAGAAACTCTAAGGAAATCGTTGCAATCAATGTAGATGTATTAAATAGATTTGAAGATGGTTCTGTAGTTACAACTGCATCACTTATTGAAGCAGGTGTTGTAAAGAACCCAAGAGATGGTGTAAAGATTTTAGGAAATGGAGAGCTCACAAAGCGTCTTACTGTTAATGTTTATGCAGTAAGCAAGGCAGCTGCTGAGAAGATAGAAGCACTCGGTGGAAAAGTTGAGGTGATGTAATATGTTTAAAACCCTGGTTAATGCTCTTAAGATTAAAGAGATAAGAAACGGGATACTATTTACATTATTTGTCGTATTAATTATCAGACTGGGCTCGCTTATCCCATCGCCATATATCAATCAGGAAGCTGTAAATAACTACTTCCAGAGCGATGCGTTTAATTTCTTAAATGCATTTACTGGTGGTTCATTTACACAGATGACTATATTCGCTTTGGGTGTAACTCCATACATCACATCTTCCATCATTATGCAGCTTCTTACAATTGCCATACCGGCACTTGAAGAGATGCAGAAGGACGGAGACGATGGCAGAAAGAGAATGACAGCTATCACAAGAATGGTATCAGTTATTCTTGCTGTTATCGAGAGTATCGGACTTACAATCGGTTTCAACAGAGAAAATCTTCTCACAGAGACCGGATTCAGATCAGTACTGGTTATCATCATCACACTTACTGCAGGCAGCGCACTTGTAATGTGGCTCGGTGAAAGAATTTCAGAGAAGGGCGTTGGAAATGGTATTTCCATCATCCTTCTTGTAAATATCGTTTCAAGAATGCCAAATGATTTCAAGAACCTTTATGATATGTTCGTAAAGGGTAAGGATGTAGTTCATATGATCTACTCAATCGCAATCATTGCGGCTGTAGTAATCCTTACAACAGTTCTTGTTATCATTCTTCAGGATGCAGAGAGAAGGATCCCTGTTTCATATGCACAGAAGATGCAGGGAAGAAGAATGGTTGGAGGAAGAAGTTCATATATTCCGCTTAAGGTTAATACCGGCGGTGTTATGCCGATTATCTTTGCTTCAACACTCCTTTCAGTTCCTTCGATTGTGATCAACCTCTTTAGTGTTCAGGTTAAGAGTACATTCTGGTCAAGAGTTCTTCAGGGGATGAGCTCTAACTACTGGTTCAGACCGGGTTACGGATATGCATATATCGGACTTGCACTTTATATACTGCTTGTTGTATTCTTTGCATATTTCTATACTTCTATCACATTTAACCCGATGGAAGTTGCCAATAACCTTAAGAAGGGCGGCGGATTTATACCTGGTATCAGACCTGGTAAGCCAACGCAGGAATATCTTAATAAGGTTTTGAATTATATAGTTGTTATAGGTGTAATCGGACTTATTATTGTAGCTCTTATTCCAATCTTCTTTAACGGAAGATTTTCTGCAGATGTTTCTTTCGGTGGTACATCACTTATCATTATTGTTGGTGTAATCATTGAGACAATCAAGCAGATCGAATCAAAGATGGTTGTAAGGAATTATAACGGATTCCTTAGTGAATAATAAGTTTATCCGCTTCTTGCGGAAATAACTTATAACAGTAAATAGTATTTAGGGGATTACAGGACATTTTGTCTTGTAATCCCTAAATTATATTTATTTTTATGTATACGTGATATCATTTTTTTGATATTATATTAATGCGGCTGTTTTAAATGGCGGTATAAAAACAAAACGACATAGTTTATAAGGAGGAGAAGATTTATGAAGATTATAATGCTTGGGGCACCTGGTGCAGGAAAAGGAACACAGGCTAAGATGCTTGCTGAGAAGTTTAATATTCCTCATATTTCAACAGGAGATATTTTCAGAGCTAACATCAAAGAGGGTACAGAACTTGGCAAGAAGGCTAAGGAATATATGGATAAGGGACTTCTTGTTCCTGATGAACTTGTTGTTGATCTTGTAATGGACAGATTTAAGGCGGATGACTGCAAGGATGGATACATTCTTGACGGTTTCCCAAGAACAATACCTCAGGCAGAGGCGCTTGATAAGGCACTTGCTGCTGTAGGCGAGAAGATGGATTATGCCATCAATGTAGATGTTCCTGATGAGAATATTGTAAACAGAATGTCAGGAAGAAGAGCTTGCGTAGGCTGCGGAGCTACATATCACATTAAATACAACCCTACAAAGGTTGAAGGTATCTGTGATAAGTGCGGCAAGGAGCTTATTCTCCGTGATGATGACAAGCCTGAAACAGTTCTTAACAGACTTAAGGTATATCATGATCAGACACAGCCACTTATTGATTACTATGGAAAAGCAGGAATCGTCAGAGATGTTGACGGAACAGTTGACATGAATGATGTATTTAATGCTATTCTTGATATCCTTTCAAAATAAAAAGGATAGAAAAATACAATATTTCATTTGACAAAATCAGAAAAATGGTTAAAATGAATTGTTGTTAAGTTGTTTTGAATACAGTATATAATTTTGTGCTTCATAAGAGGAGAAAGTAGGATTTATGTCAAAAGTAGATGAAATCGAATGCGAAGGCGTTGTTATTGAGAAACTTCCAAATGCTATGTTTCAGGTTGAATTAGAGAATGGCCATCAGATTCTTGCTCATATAAGCGGTAAGCTGAGAATGAATTATATCAAGATACTTCCTGGAGATAAAGTTACGGTTGTACTTTCTCCATATGACCTTTCAAAGGGACGTATTACCTGGAGAGCAAAATAATATAAAAGATAGATAAAATGATAAAAAAATAATGCAGGCAGAATTTTACAAAAAAATATAAAAATTCTGCTTGCATTTTGTGTTATAAAATGTTAGAATTTTATTCCGTAGCGGGTTTACTATGCTCTTTTTGCGTGTTTTTTTATGTTTCATTTGAAATATGCAGAAAATGCGTTGATTGAGGAGGGTGTCCGGCTAACCAGATTGTGAAAGGAGATCATTTTAATGAAGGTTCGTGCATCAGTAAAACCGATTTGCGATAAGTGCAAAGTCATTAAAAGAAAAGGCAGAATTTTAATAATCTGCGAAAATCCAAAGCACAAACAGCGTCAGGGCTAATTACACCTGGTGTTTACTCCAACAGGTTATAGAGAACGGTATTAACAATGCTTTATAACCTTGTCTTGTGCGTTCCGGAACAGCTGCGTTTCGGCAATTATATAGGAAGAAATGCAGAAAGGGATTCTGGAGGAGATGAACTACCGTGTTCGTCATGCGCGGCGATTGCCATAAATCTTCATGGCAATGGATGATAGAAGCGGCTGTAACAGCTCCTATAGTCATTTTTCACTGACATATATCAGTGAAGGGAGATGTTATAATTTCTATATATGGAGAACCTGTTAATCGGTATACATTTCACCTTCTGCGCCATACAGAAGTTACCAGAGGGGCAGGTCAGAGTAGTAAAGCTGAGCATTTATTTGCAGCTCAGAGAATTAATATTTGATTTAACGGAGGAAATAAGAAATATGGCTCGTATTTCAGGTGTAGATTTACCAAGAGAAAAACGTGTCGAGATTGGTCTTACTTATATCTATGGTATAGGTTTACCAACTTCAAAGAAGCTTCTTGCGAAGACAGGTGTTAATCCTGATACAAGAGTTCGCGATCTTACAGATGATGAAGTTAAGAAGCTTAGCGAGATGATCAATGAAACTCTTACAGTTGAAGGTGATTTAAGAAGAGAGACAGCTCTCAACATTAAGCGTCTTCAGGAAATCGGTTGCTATCGTGGCATCCGTCACAGAAAGGGACTTCCTGTTCGTGGACAGAACACAAAGAACAATGCACGTACACGTAAGGGACCTAAGAAGACGGTTGCTAACAAGAAGAAGTAATTAAGTAGGAGGAAAGTTAAGTAATGGCTGGTAAAGTTACTAAAAAAGCTACTAAGAAGCGTAATAGAAAAGTAGTTGAGCATGGACAGGCTCACATTCAGTCTTCTTTCAATAATACAATAGTTACATTAACAGATGCTGAAGGAAATGCTCTTTCATGGGCAAGTGCAGGTGGACTTGGATTCAGAGGATCAAAGAAGTCTACACCTTATGCAGCACAGATGGCAGCTGAGACAGCAGCAAAGGCTGCTGCACCTTACGGCCTCAGAACTATTGATGTTATGGTTAAGGGACCAGGTTCAGGAAGAGAGGCAGCTATCAGAGCACTCGCAGCCTGCGGTCTTGAAGTATTAACAATTAAGGATGTTACTCCGGTTCCACATAACGGATGTCGTCCACCAAAGAGAAGAAGAGTCTGATTGAGGAGGTACATATAAAATGGCAATTGATAGAACCCCGGTTCTTAAGAGATGCAGATCACTCAACATGGAGCCAATGTATCTCGGCGTAAATAAGAAATCAAAGAGAAAAGCAGCAAATGCTGGTAGAAAGATAAGCGAGTACGGACTTCAGCTTCGTGAGAAGCAGAAGGCTAAGTTCATCTATGGTGTACAGGAGAAGCCTTTCCGTAACCTTTTTGCAAAGGCTGAGAAGATGCAGGGTACTGCAGGTCCTAACCTGATGACATTACTCGAGCTTCGTCTTGACAATGTAATCTTCCGTCTTGGTTTTGCAAGAACAAGAAGAGAAGCAAGACAGATCGTAGATCATAAGCACGTTCTTGTAAATGGCAAGTGCGTAAATATCCCTTCATACATCTTAAGCGTTGGGGATAAGATTGAAATCAGAGAGAAGAGCAAGTCTCTTCAGAGATTTAAGGATATCACAGAAGCAAATGGAGGAATTCTTGTTCCTGCATGGCTTGATTCAAATTCAGAGACACTTAGCGGAACAGTTGTAACAAAGCCTGAGAGAGAGCAGATCGATGTACCTGTAAATGAGACTCTCATCGTCGAGTTATATTCTAAGTAAGATAGTTTACCGTTTATGCATTTTTATAACCGGAGTATACTCCGGTTATGCAAAACGAAATATTTTTTAGTCATTATATATAATTTCGATGTAGAAGGAGGGTAACACGGTGTTTGAATTTGAAAAACCAAGAATTGAAATAGCTGAACAATCTGATGATGATAAGTTCGGAAGATTTGTAGTTGAACCGCTCGAAAGAGGATATGGTACAACACTTGGAAATTCTCTCAGAAGAATTATGCTTTCATCACTTCCTGGAACTGCAGTTAGCTCAGTAAAGATCAAAGGCGTTCTTCATGAGTTCAGTTCTATTCCGGGTGTTAAAGAAGATGTTACAGAAATCATTCTTAACATCAAGAATCTTGTTATTAAGAACAATTCTTCATCAAATGAACCAAAGACTGCTTATATCGAAGCATCAGGAACAACTGTTGTAACTGCGGCTGATATAAAGGTTGACGGAGATATTGAAATACTCAATCCTGAACTTGTTATCGCTAATCTCAGCGGTTCTGATGCTAAGCTTGAAATGGAGCTTACAATCAGAAACGGACGTGGATATGTTAGTGCTGATAAGAATAAGGAACTTGATACAGCTATCGAGACGATCGCTGTAGACTCTATCTATACACCTGTTGAGAGAGTAAATCTTACTGTTGAGAATACCCGTGTTGGTCAGATCACAGACTATGATAAACTCACTCTGGATGTATTTACAAATGGTTCTATAGCTCCGGACGAGGCAGTAAGCCTTGCAGCTAAGGTTCTTAGCGAGCATCTCAGCCTTTTCATTGACCTTTCTGAGAACGCTAAAACGGCAACCGTTATTACTGAAAATGTTAAGGAAGAGCCTGTTAGTAAGACAGATATGTCTATTGACGAACTTGAGCTTTCAGTTCGTTCATATAACTGTCTTAAGAGAGCAGGTATCAATACAGTTAAGGAACTCTGCAAGAAGACACCTGAGGATATGATGAAGGTTCGTAACCTTGGACGTAAGTCACTTGAAGAAGTTCTTGCAAAACTTAAAGAGCTTGGATTTTCTCTTAATGATGGAACTCAGGAAGAGGACTAAGCAATTAATCACCACTTAGGCTGAAGTCGTTAAATAATTAACGGAATTAGTAAGCATAGTGAAGACCCCTGCCGGGGTAAGGAGGAAAATTATTATGGCAATGTATAGAAAACTCGGTAAGAAGTCAGATCAGAGAAAGGCACTTCTTCGTAATCAGGTAACAATGCTTCTTAATTATGGAAAGATTAAGACAACAGATGCCAGAGCAAAGGAAGTTCGTCAGATCGCTGAGCACCTTATCAAGATGGCTATCAAGGAAAAGGATAACTTCGAAGAAGTTACTGTTAAGACTAAGGTAGCAAGAAAAGATAAAGATGGCAACAGAGTAAAGAATGTTGTTGATGGTAAGAAGGTAACAGTTTTTGATGAAGTTGATAAGAAGATCAAGAAGGATCTTCCATCAAGACTTCATGCAAGACGTGAAATGCTCAAGGTTCTTTATCCTGTAACTGAGGTTCCTGCTAATGCAGCCGGTAAGAAGGCTGGTACAAAGAAGGTTGACCTTACAGATAAGCTCTTCAACGAGTATGCAGTTAAGTATGCTGGTCGTGAAGGTGGTTATACAAGAATCGTTAAGATCGGCCAGAGAAAGGGCGATGGCGCTCTTGAGGTTGTATTAGAGTTAGTATAATCATATATATATTTTATTATAAAGCCACTGATGAAAGTCAGTGGCTTTTTGCGCACTGAGCGAGTCATGCACGAACTCATTTGCGAGCTATGCACAAGCCACTCGCCGCTCGTCATGCACATGCGAAGCATGTGCTGTGAAAGAGACTGTGGGCATGCGTGCTTGCACGCTAATGCACATAGTCTCTTTCGCAACACATGTGTCGAAGACACATGTGTGTATGACGGGCGGCGAGTGAAGAGTGTATACCGGAAATGAGAGAGTATATGACGAGCGTGCGACATGAGATAGACCGTGAAGCGGTCTATGAATGCGGCAGCGATACTGTCACCCCCCAAAAACAGCCAGCTGAGAGAGAGTAAAAGCAACAAAAAAGACAGAAACAGTCGGAAATTGTTGC
>FNUU01000009.1:115873-119217 GCA_900108205.1 Eubacterium ruminantium
CTGAGAGAGAGTAAAAGCAACAAAAATGACAGAAAAAGCCGGAAAGTGTTGGGTAAGCAATGGAAAATATTATCAGGATCAAAAATCTGAATATAAAATATATAAAGGGCAGCAGTATAAATCTTGATATTAATACCGGTGAGATAGTAGCGCTCATGGGGCCAAATGGATCCGGAAAATCTTCATTTGCGCGTTATATAGCCGGCTTGGATTATCCTGATGCTCCGGATAAAGTTGTCGTAAATGGCCTTGATACTTCATTTCCTGCAAATCTTCCGCGTCTTCATAGGAAATGCGGTATTGTTTTACAGAATCCGGAAGATAATAATATTTTTGATATTGTTGGATATGATATTATCTTTGGTGCTGAAAATAAAGCACTTCCACCGGAAAGAATAAAGAAACGCAGCTTAGGACTGTTAAAGAGATTTAAACTTATAAACAAAGCGGATTCGACATTTGCAGAGCTGAGTGGCGGTGAAAAGCAGAGGGAAGCACTTGCTGCTATACTTGTTATGAGGCCTAAGATACTTATACTGGATGAAGTATTTTCTATGCAGGGAGAAAAGACAAGAAAAAGGATCCTTGATTATATAATAGAAAATGCAAGAAAGTTTGGGCAGACAGTAATCATAATAACGCAGAATGTTAAAGTCGGTGCAGAATGCGACAGGGTAGTGTTTCTTGAAAAGGGTCAAATAACAGGAGAAATCACAGGGGAAGATCTTGGACAATATATAACCGGTATGTCCGAAAAAAATCCTGATCAATATACCGCCGGTATGTCCGAAAAAAATCCTGATCAATATACCACCGGTATGTCCGAAAAAAATCCTGATCAATATACCACCGGTATGTCTGAAAAAAAATATGATCAAAATATTTCCGTTATAGATGATACTAATGATGAATCGGTTTTAACAGGCATGACCGGAGCTTTGGAGAGGATTTTTCAAAAACAAAGTGAGTATATTAATAAGATAAAAATAGAAAAGTACGGTTTACATAACATAACACACGCCGGTAATATAGATCAAAACACTGTAATGCCTGAAGATACGGCGGAAAAGATTGAAAGCAACGTGTTATACAGCAATACAGAGGTGGGTATAATGCTTCAGGATGTATCCTTCTCATATGGAAATCACGAGGTGTTGAAAAATATTGACTATAATTTTGAAAAAGGATCTCTTTATCTTGTAAAAGGCGCAAGTGGGGCGGGAAAGTCTACTCTTGCAATGCTGCTGAACGGGCTTCTGATGCCTTCGTCCGGAGAGATTTTGATAGACGGTGTAGCAATACCTAAGAATAAAAAAGGATTTGCAACAAAAAAACATTCTCCCGATATGAATTATTTCAGACGTAAGGCAGGATATGTGGCGCAGTTCCCTGAGAAAATGCTTTTTGCGGATTCAGTGATAAAAGATGTGATGTTTGGTCCACTGAATATGGGCTATACGAAAAATGATGCAAAAAAAGCTGCGGAAGCTGCCCTCCGGAATATGAAGGTTCCTGAGATTCTTTGGGACAGAGGAGTTAATGAACTTTCCGGCGGAGAAAAGAGAAGAGTCGGGATAGCGGGAATAATGGCATTTTCGCCTGATTATCTTATACTTGATGAATCCTATGCCGGTCTGGACAAAGAGGGAAATGAAGCGCTTATCGCAGTAATACAAAATTATGTTGAAAGCGGAAAAACTGTAATACTTATCTGCCATGACTGACTATAACACTATGGAAAGCAAAACACGCATCTCATAATCCTGCGGGACTAAGATCCCTATGGTATCTTATCGAGAAAAACAAATACTCACTTCGTTCGTGTTTCTTTTTCTTCCGATATGTTATGCTTATCAGACTTCTTTGTGATATTAATACCGTACAGCAGTAATATTGAGTTGTAAGATAATATCATGAGGCGGCAATATTGAAATGTAAGATAATATCATGAGGCAGTAATGTTGAGTTGTAAGAAAAAAGGTAAAAATGTATACACTTGGGATCACAAAAGGAAAATATGAAAACAGAATATCGTTTGTTCATATGCTTGATACGAGGCTGAAAATATATACGCTGACACTATATTTTTTAATGTGCCTGTTTGCAAAAAATTATATAGTGCTGCTGGTTCCGTTTGTTATTCTGGCGGCTGGGATGATAGCGTCCAAAGTAAACCTTACGAGTTATTTGTTATCAGCAAAAAGGGTTATGATCATACTTTTTGCGGGATTTCTGATCAATCTGCTGGTGGCGCCATTTTTGAAGGCATTACTTTTATTTTTAAAATTCTGTCTTATGGCATTTATGTCTATAGTGCTCTTGAAGACAACGTCTACCGGGGATCTGCTTCGCGGAATGAAAAAAGGCCTTTATGTTAGAGAAGAAACGGCGATGACAATGACTGTAGCGCTGCTTTTTCTGCCGCTCCTTGGAAATGAAATGAATGAAATAAGGGTGGCACAGGCTGCGAGGGGCGCAGATGTTACTGTCGGAAGTATGAAGATGAGACTAAAGAACAGTATATCTGTTATAGTTCCTTTATTTAGAAGAACATTTGATAAGGCAGAAAAAATGGCTGATGCAATGGATATCAGGTGCTATGACAGTTCGGCACCTCGGACAGAGGTGGATCCGCTGAAATATTCAAAAAATGATGTGTTTTTTTCTTTGCTCCTGATTATAATGATAGTTGTATATACAAACATGAGTATCTGGATATGAAAGAGAAAATATAAATCGGACGTATAAAGGAAAATGATATGAAAAGGTATTTGCTTAGAGTTGCATATGATGGAACGGCTTATTGTGGATGGCAGATCCAGCCAAATGGACCTACTATTGAGGGAGAGCTGAATAAAGCCTTGACAGAGCTATTGAATCAGAAAATAGAAGTGATCGGAGCGAGCAGGACGGATTCCGGTGTTCATTCCCGGGGAAATGTCTGCGTATTCGATGCGGAAACAAGAATTCCGGCGGAAAAGCTTGCGATTGCTCTGAATCAGCGACTTCCGGGAGATATTCGAGTAAGAGAATCAAAAGAGGTGGAGCCGGAGTTTCATCCTCGCCACCAGGATACTGTAAAAACATATGAATATAAAATATATAATGACAAGATAGAAAATCCTTTAACAAGATTATATTCGAAATTCTGCTATCTTCCGCTGGATGCGGTTAAAATGCAGCAGGGAGCGGATTTCATCGTCGGAGAACATGATTTTACTGCATTTTGTTCTGCCGGAAGCAGTGTTGAGAGTAAGGTCAGAACTGTCTATTCCTGCGATATTTTAGTGGATGGTGTGCCGGTTTCTGCCACAAACGACAGCCACAGTTTCACATGCCAAGAG
>FNUU01000008.1 GCA_900108205.1 Eubacterium ruminantium
CGCTGGTGTACCAGTTGCATTACCAAGTGCAGAGCTGGGTAGCCAAGTCCGGATTGGATAAACGCTGAAGGCATCTAAGCGTGAAGCCAACCTCAAGATAAGATATCCCACTCCCTAGAGGAGTTAAGACCCCTTGAAGACTACGAGGTTGATAGGCACCGAGTGTAAGTGTGGTAACACATTCAGCTGAGGTGTACTAATAGGTCGAGGGCTTATTCAAAGAAAAAGAGATGAAAGCTCGAACAGAGCGACTTAAGTATGATACTTGTGATTGTCAGTGTTTGTATGAGGTTTTGAGGGTACATTTAGTAACTTCAAAGTAGGGGCTTGGTCAAATGGTATGATAGGGGTCTCCAAAACCTTTGGTGGGAGTTCGATTCTCTCAGCCCCTGTTATTTATTAATCCTTATAAACAAATATGTTTATAAGGTTTTTTTTATTTGTTTTTTGAACTTTTTCCTCTGCTATGAAAAGATATATTGAGAAGCAAAAAATGCATCTCATAAACCTATATTTTGAGATGATCAAGCAAAAAAAGAAAGTGTTTATCATCCTGTAATTAATATGGAGCTCCTTTGTAATGAAAGATATTACACAGTTTATAAGTGACTATGGAAAGGATATTTATTCATTCTGTGTTTATTTATCCAGAAACAAGTATGATGCAGATGATCTATATCAGCAGACATTTCTTATTGCTATGGAAAAGGCAGAAATACGTGATGATGATAATCCAAAGTCTTATCTTATTTCAATAGCTGCAAATGTATGGAATAACCAGAAGAGAAAGCATTTATGGAGAAAGAAAAAGGCTGATATCATCTATTATCAAGAAGAAGAGTATGACTTCATCCCTGACGGAAAGGAATCTGTTGAAGATTTAATTATTAAAAAGGATGAAGCAGATCTGATTCGTTCTGCGGTTATCAGGCTGCCTGAAAAATTCAGGGTTGTTTTGCTGATGTTTTATATGGAATCAATGTCTATTGATGAAATATCAAATGCACTTGATATTCCGGAGGGAACAGTAAAAAGCAGACTGCATCAGGCTAAAAAAAAGCTAAAGGAGAGACTGAATATATGAATAATGAAAAATTAAGATCAATGAATAAGGATTCATTTGATATTATGCTTGAAAATGCACTGATTCCTGACATTGTTCCGCCTCTTGAGCTTGAACGAGAGATAATTTTAAGATCAAAAAAGAATAAAACATGGTTTAAGGGTTTTACTAAAGCAGCGATAATAATAATTTCTATTACTGCAATTGGGTCTGCGGGTGTATATGCGGCGTCAAGGCTTGGCAAAAACAAGGATGTTCAGGTCATCGATCATGGTATTGCTGTTGGAAATTCAGAATATATCAATGAGGATGCATTAACCGAAGAAAACAAACCGGTTTCAGAGGAAATCAAGGAACAGACTGAGGGAAATGAAAATGTAAAATGGCGCAAAAAGAACGTTATTGAAACCGGTGGAAGTTATATTAATACTATGTATTATTATGATAGCTACACAGATGCACTTGCTGATGCCGGCTTTGTTAACTGGTTTAAGATGGATTACACAGGACATGATATTACATATTCGATTACAGAAGGAAAATATGATGATTTACGCATAGAATCTGTCAGTTCATTTTTTAACTATAAAAACGGGTGTTTTTATTTATATCAGGAGATTGCAAAATCTGGGTTTGCTGATGATGCGGCGTATGTTCTTCAGTTAAAAAATACTAATAATAAAAGAGAATATGTGTCGTCAGAGAAGGAAACATATACTTTGGTGGATGAAATTAAGAAAGAAGATAATGAAGAAAGTGTTATGACTTATGTTATGATAAATTATGATGAATATTCGGGATATATTTCCTTCAAGGATCTTTCTGAGGACGAGATTCACGAGGTGCTTGACAGTATAGTGTTGGAATAAAAACTTAATAAAGCTATTGAATCAACAAATATTATAAACAGAAGAATTGTTCTGTTAATCAAACAGATAGATTAATCACGGTGATATTGCATTGATTCAATCAGCGACCATGTAGACTTTTAAAGAAATATATGATATTTTTTAGGGGACCTGTTAGCGAATAATAGGGTCCCTTTTAAAATGATGTAAGAAATGTAGAAGGTAAAGGTTGTTGTGATAAAATATTGTTGTAAAAATATCAACCTAACAAGATATAATCTCAAGAGGCTTAGGTCAATAGATACAGTAAATATAAAATGTTTCAAATAACGATTTATGGAAAATATAATTATGAATATTTTTAATGAAAAAAGAACAGCTATAATATTTGATATGGACGGAACTCTGCTCGACACAGAAAAATATTATCAGAAATATTGGATGATGGCTGCTGAGGAGCTTGGATATACTATAACCAAGGAGCAGTATCTCAGTCTCAGAAGTCTGGGACATTCATTTGCGCCGGCCAGGTTTAAGGAAATAACAGGTGATGAAGATTCATATGTTAAGATAAGAACGCGTCGTAAGGAGATTATGGAGCCGTTTATGAGGAGTATAGAGATACCTCTTAAACCATTTGCTGTGGAGGCCCTTAAAAAGCTTCATGATGCCGGTATGTTACTTGCAATAGCAACAGCAACAAATGTTACTTTGGCTGAAGAGTATCTGAGAAGAGCCGGAATAATAGATTTTTTTGATGAAATCATATGTGCTGTTATGGTTAAAACCGGAAAACCATCGCCGGATATTTATCTTTATGCCTGCGAAAAACTTGGAATCAGTCCTTCTGATGCCTTTGCAGTTGAAGATGCTCCAAACGGTATCATTTCTGCAGGAACAGCGGGGTGCAGGACCATTATGGTTCCGGATCTGACTGAGCCCGATAACGATATCATGAAATATATAGAATTTAGAGCAGACAATCTGATGGATGCAGCAGAATATATTCTCAATAAATCTGAATGTTTTTAGAAAAAAACTTGCATTTTTGTAAAATCTTTATTATTTTAATATACGGTATTTTTTTGTTGTTATATAACTTATTTAAAGTATAAATAACATGAGTGGAACGAGTATCTGCTTTTACTGATAAGATACCGGAGGGACGCCGGGTCCGCAGAATTATTAAGTATAATTATGATAATTCTATACCGGTGAATTTTAACTGCATAAAATATTCAGTGCCGCAGGATTATATATAAAAACTATGGGCTATTCTGAGACTTTTGTTGCTTTTCTATTCAGGAAAACAGGCAGGTTATTTGGTATAGTTATTTTAGAAATTGTTATACTGGCTGCGGATAATAGGGAAACAGGTTCGAATCCTGTACGATCTCGTCACTGTATTGAAGGAGTATTTGACATAGCGTACAAAAAATATTATAAAGCGTATAGTTATGCTAATCATAGTGCGTATGGCTGGAACATACGATTGTGTATATGATAGAACGTATGCAGTCACTGATTTGTTATGATAAGAAGATATTTTCTATTTTTATCATTTAATTGGGAAGACCGTCAAATATGTTGATAGCTGAGCCAGGAGACCTGCTGAATATTTGGTACAGAAGATTGAATAATCTTCAGATCACGAGGAATTGGTCGTACTGTAAATACTTTGAAGTATAGTCCGCCGGAGAATAATGAGGCGGGCAAGTCTTTCAAGGTCTGTTCTTTATGGCCTGAATATGTATCTAATTCTATTCTATTCTATGATACATTTAATATTTCCAAAGGTTTTGAATATTATAAATAATTTTATGGAGGATTTATCATGAAAAAGAAAGTATTATTTCTTGCATTAATGGTACTTACTATTTGTGCTTTTGCAGCATGTGGTAAGAAGGATGATGCAGAAAAAACAGAAGCTTCAAAGACAGAAGCCAAGACAGAAGCACCAAAGAAGACAGAGGCACCTGCAACAGAGGCACCTACAACAGAAGCGCCAAAGACAGAGGCACCTGCAACAGAGGCTCCAAAGACTGAAGCACCTGCAAAAGAGGAAGATGAAGAGGATTATACAACAGGTGATGCATCCCTTGATAATCCTAGAAATCAGGATGAAATCGGTGAGAATGAAATTCTTATTGTAAGCTTCGGAACAAGCTATAATGATTCAAGAAGACTTAACATCGGTGGAATTGAAGAAGCGGTTGAGAAAGCATTTCCTGATTGGAGTGTAAGACGTGCATTTACAAGTACTATCATTATTAAGCATGTAAAAGACCGTGATGGCGAAGTGATCGATAATATTGATGAAGCACTTGAAAGAGCTGTAAAGAATAATGTTAAGAAGCTGGTTGTTCAGCCAACACATCTTATGAAGGGTATTGAATATGAAGAACTTATTGATGCAGTAGCTAAGTATTCAGATTCTTTTGAAAAAATTGTTGTAGGTGAGCCACTTCTTTCTTCTGATGAAGATTTTGAGAAGGTTGCAAAGATCGTATCCGATGACTTAAAGGATGAGAATAATGAGAAAACAGCAATCTGCTTTATGGGACATGGTACAGAGCATCAATCAAATGCATGTTATTCAAAAATGCAGGAAACCTTCAGAGGAATGGGATTAAACAATTTTTATGTTGGTACTGTAGAAGCTGAGCCTTCTTTCCAGGATGTTATAGATGAAGTAAAGGCAGAGGGAAAGTACGAGAACGTAATTCTTAAGCCTCTTATGGTTGTAGCAGGAGATCATGCAAATAATGATATGGCAGGAGACGAAGATGATTCATGGATGAGCCTTTTTGCAGATGAAGGTTTTGAAGTGGAAGCTATTATAACAGGTCTTGGAATGATGCCTGAAATTCAGGAAATCTATGTAGAGCATATCAATGCAGCTATGGAACAGATCAAAGATTGATGATCTGTAATAGTTTGATCATCGATATATCACATTTATATTAGTTAGGACAAATAATCATGAGCTTAAAGAGATTAACCAAGAAAACGGCAGTTTTACTGGCAATGAGTATGCTTCTTACCGGTTGTGGTAAGAAGGAAGAGAATGTTAAAGAAATTACTGAGTCAGTGAAAACAGAAGCAAAGTCTACTGAAAATACTACAGCTTCTACGGATACTGAAAATACTGCAGATTCAAAGAATACTGAAAATACTTCAGATCCTGCGAATACTGATAATACTGAAAACGGAAGTACCGAAGAAAATAAGGATAAGATAGCTGACGCTTCCGAAACGGTTGAAGCAGAGAAAGTTACTGATGCAAATATGTCTCCGATTACAGCAGATATGCTTAATGATGGAGAATATGAGATTGATGTAAATTCCAGCTCTTCAATGTTTAAGATTTCTAAGGCGATTCTTAAGGTGGCAGATGGCAAGCTTACAGTCACTATGACTATGGGTGGAAAGGGATATCTGTATATTTATAAGGGAACTCCTGAAGAAGCTGTTGCGGCAAAGGAAGATGAGTACATTCCTTTTGCAGAGGATTCTGATGGGGCACATACATATACCTTTGATATTGATGCTCTTGACGTTGAGGTCAAATGTGCTGCTTTTAGTAAAAAGAAGGAAAAATGGTATGACAGAAGTCTGTGCTTTACCAGCAGTAAGCTTCCTGTTTCAGCATTTAAGGAAGACAGTCTCGTAACTGCCGGTACGCTTCAGCTTGCTGACGGAAAGTACGAAGTTGAATTTGGATTTGATGGCGGTTCCGGAAAGGTTTCACTTGAAAATCCTGCAGAAATGGAAGTTAAAGACGGACAGGTATCAGTAACTTTAAAATGGCTCAGCACAAATTATGATTATATGATAGTTGATGATATAAAATATGATGCGGTTGTTGATGAACAGTATTCTGTATTTACGATTCCGGTCGCAGCATTTGATAAGAGAATCGCTGTTATAGCAGATACTACGGCTATGAGTAAGCCGCATGAGATAGCTTATTCATTCAGATTTATTTCATCATCGATTAAAAGCCTTAACTAAAGAAATAATTTAAAAGTGTTTTTGATACCGGTAGTAACAAAAATATAAGAGAGGATGCAGATATGAAGACATTCGGAGAATCATTCAGAAGATATATTAATCTGATTTTGCTTATGCTTTTCATGTCTGTGTCCTTTTTTGCATGCGGAAAAGCTCAGAAGACAGATAAAAAGGAAAAGACAAATGAGCTTTTCGGACATAAAATCAAAGAGAGTATGACCCTTTCTTATGCAAAGGAATACAGTGTGGATTATTATGAAGGTGGTCTTACATTGATAAATATAGGAGAGGATAAGATTCTTCTTCTAGATGAAGGGGTGGAAAAGCCTTCAGGAGCTGAAGCAGAGGGATATATGATCCTGCAGAAACCATTTGATAATATTTACCTTGCT
The DNA here is from genome assembly GCA_900108205.1 of Eubacterium ruminantium. Lineage (GTDB taxonomy): Bacteria > Bacillota > Clostridia > Lachnospirales > Lachnospiraceae > Eubacterium_Q > Eubacterium_Q ruminantium_A. The sequence continues at coordinate 6,318 of FNUU01000008.1, forward strand.
TCTTCTTCGTCAATGGATTATTTTTCGGCTTTAGGAGAGCTGAATAAGGTTACCATGACCAGTACAGATATAGATGACTGGTCTTTAAATGAGGTTATTACAAGTCTGCAAAACGAAGAAATGTTATATGTTGGAAAATACAGTGCGCCGGATTATGAATATATACTGGATGAAGGATGTTCACTTGCAATCGAAAATACCATGATATATCACAGCCCTGAAACCAAGGAGAAACTGGAAGAGCTGGGGATTCCGGTATTGGTTGAAAAATCCAGCAGGGAGGTTGATCCGCTCGGAAGACTGGAATGGATCAAGCTTTACGGACTTCTTATGGATAAAACCGAAATTGCAGAAAAGATATTTGATGATGAATGCAGTAAGCTTAATGCCATCGAAGAAAGAATAAAAAATGATGACGATAATAGCGATAAAAACCTTACTGCGGTATGTTTTTATATTACTGCCAGTGGTATTCCTTCGGTAAGGAATCCCGAAGATTATCTTACGAAGCTTGTTCGTAAGGCAGGATTTAAATATTCGATAGATAATATAAGCGGAAATGAAAATAAAACATTTATAAATATGCAGATGGAACAGTTTTTTGCTGATTCCTGCGATACAGATGTTATGATATATAGTGCGAGCTTTGAAATAGCGCCGGCAAATATTACAGAACTGATAGAAAAAGATGAAATGCTGAAGGAATTTAAGGCTGTGGAAGAAAAAAATGTGTGGTGTTATAATATTGATATCTTCCAGAATCCTACAAAAATGGCTGAGATGACTGAAGAATTTTATAAGATTTATGAATTTACATTAAACGGCGGAGATGAGCCGGAGCTGGTATATTTTTACAGATTGAAATAGCCGGAAGATAAAAAGTTTTGTGTTTTTCTAAAATGTATTATTGACAGAAGAGAATTGTAAAATGAGCGATATAAGAGATGAAAGACTCAATAGAATAAAAAGGTTTACAATATGCTTTATTTTACTGATTATGAGCCTTTTAGTACTTTTTGTGAAAGCAGTAAAAGCGGGAAGTATTGATATAAGCTGGAAGGATATTCTGGATTCTCTGAAGGACAGCAGTACAGTTAAGGGAAAAATTGTTTTGAATATCAGAATGCCAAGAGTTATTGCGGCAATCCTTCTGGGAGGAGCTCTCGGAATAGCAGGTTTTCTTCTTCAGAGTTTCTTCAATAATCCTATTGCGGGTCCCTTTGTACTTGGTATTTCTTCAAGTGCAAAGCTTGCGGTTGCTATCGTTATGATAGTATTTATTGGCAGGGGAAATACTGTAGGATCATATGTGATGATACTCGCAGCTTTTATTGGAGCACTGGTTTCTATGTTTTTTATACTTCTTATTTCCGGAAGAACCAGAAATTCTGCAATTCTTATTGTATGTGGAGTAATGATAGGCTACATTTGTTCTGCAATAACTGAACTGCTGATTAATTTTGCAGCTGATTCAGATATAGTAAATCTTCACAGCTGGTCAATGGGCAGCTTTTCCGGTATAAGCTGGGAGAATATAAGAGTTATTATAGTGGTGGTACTTGCGGGAGCTGTGGCTGCATTTTTGATGTCAAAACCTATAGAGGCTTACAGCTTTGGAGAAGTGTATGCCAGAAGTATGGGTGTAAACATTAAAATGTTCAGAATGGTTATCATAATTATATCCAGCGTATTATCTGCCTGTGTCACCGCGTTTGCCGGTCCGGTTTCTTTTCTGGGAGTCGCTGTTCCGCATTTGATGAAAACCATATTTAAAAGTGCAAAACCTGTGGTAATGATACCGGCCTGTTTCCTGGGAGGGGCTTTATTTGCGCTTTTTTCAGATCTGATGGCAAGAATACTTTTTGCCCCTACTGAGATATCGGTAAGTACGATCACATCGATTCTCGGTGCGCCGGTTATAATTATCATAATGTTGAATAGAAAAAGGAGAGCATAAAATGGAAAAAGTGTTAAAAACAGAAAAGCTCTCTGTAGGATATAAGAAGAATATAATTGTAGATGATATAAATATATCTATAGAAAAAGGAAAAATAATATGTCTTGCAGGTTCAAATGGAAGTGGAAAATCAACCCTTCTCAGAACTCTGGCAGGGATACAGAAACCACTTGGCGGAAGAATCTTTGTTGGAGATAAGGATATCACAGCCTATTCGGAGCTGGAAAAAGCGTCAAAGATATCACTTCTGCTTACGGACAGAGTGGAGCCGGAACTGATGACGGGTTATGATATAGTTGCCAGCGGAAGATATCCATATACAGGAAGACTTGGCATACTTGCTGATAATGACAGGAAAATAATTAATGACATTATGGAACTGATAGGCATCACTGAAATAGGAAATAGGTATTTTTCTGAAATGAGCGACGGACAAAAGCAGAGATTTATGCTTGCCCGAGCTCTGTGTCAGGAGCCGGACATTCTTATCATGGATGAACCGATGACCTTTTTAGATATAAAATATAAGAAAGAGCTTGCTGATATTATTGTAAAATTAAAGAAAGAGAAAAATCTTACAATGATAATGTCTCTTCATGAACTTGAACTTATAAGGAGCCTGGCCGATACAGTAATATGTATAAAGGCAGGAGCAGTGGATAAAGTGGGGAATCCCGACGAGATCCTTAATGACGAATATATTGATTATTTATTCGATATTATATAGGTAACTTTTCAAGAAAGACGAATAATTGTTTCACCCCCTGGCTTGTTTTTCTTATAATAATTTATATTTCATATCATAAACAGTTACATACCCCCCGGAGGATAATGTTTTCATCCGGGGGTAATTTATATAAAAGGAATAAGGCATATCATGGTCGCACCAATTTCAGGCCATTGATATGTCTTTTCTTATGTTAAAGTCTTTTTTATGATCATTTTTTGTGATAGAATGAGACATGTTTTATTGTATATGTGAAAGATATATTTTTTTTTACCGGGAGGTTATATCAAATGCTTGATAAGATAACAGAGGTGCTGACTCAGATTGATGATTATCTATATTATCCGATACTTATGGTGGTAATGATAATAGCAGGGGTTTATTTCACGGCCCTTACGAAAGGAGTTCAGCTTAGACTGTTTAAGGAATCCTGCAGACTTGTTATGGAAAAGTCTGATGATAAGAAAAAGGTGTCTTCTTTTCAGGCACTTATGGTTTCTACAGCTTCAAGAGTCGGTACCGGAAATATTATAGGTGTTTCAACTGCCATATGTCTCGGCGGACCGGGAGCATGCTTCTGGATGTGGGTAATGTGTATACTTGGTGCCTCATCGGCATTTATGGAAAGCACTCTTGCTCAGGTATATAAGAGAAAGGATAAAGATGGTGGCTCATATGGAGGACCGGCATATTATATTGACAGAGCACTGCATGCAAAATGGCTTGCTGTGATCTTCTGTATTTTCCTTATTGCAACATATGCAGTGGGCTTTAATCTGCTCTGTTCATATAATCTTCAATCTACCTTCGTTAATTATTCTTTTTACGACGAGAAGATAACACCGTATATAATTGGCGGTATACTTGCTGTGATGGTTGGTTATTGTCTACTGGGAGGCGGTAAGAGAATAGTAAAGCTTACCAGTCTTGTTGTTCCGGTCATGGGAGTATCATATGTTATAATATCACTGATAGTGATAGCATTTAATATAACAAATGTTCCCGCGATGTTCGGAGAGATTTTTAAGGATGCATTTGATTTTAAATCTATTATGGGTGGCATGGCAGGCTCCTGCATGATCTACGGTATTAAGAGAGGTCTATATTCAAATGAAGCCGGTGTTGGTTCGGCGCCAAACGCCTCAGCTTCCGCGCATGTAAGCCATCCAGCTAAACAGGGGCTTGTTCAGACGCTTTCTGTTTATATAGATACGTTGCTTCTTTGTACCGCAACAGCTCTTATGTGTCTCTCAAGCGGAGTATCGCATGATACAAGTGTAAGTGGTGCCCCTTATGTTCAGAATGCTATTTCAACTGTATTTGGAAGCATAGGACCTACATTTATTACCGTTGCGATGGTGCTTTTTGCATTTACAACATTACTTGGAAATCTGTATTATGTGGATAATGCAATAATTTTTCTGAATAAGAACAGAGTTCCGTCCAAAGTAGCGCAGATCATTATCAAGCTTATCTGTGTTATTATAATTTTCCTTGGAGCGGTAGTTTCCATGGATGCTGCATGGGCTCTTGCGGATATAACCATGGGAGGAATGACTTTGATAAACCTTCCGGTATGTATGATACTTGGCAAAGTGGCGATAGATGTACTTAAGGATTATGAAAAGCAGAAAAAGGAGAACAAGAATCCGGTGTTCCATGCAAAGGATATAGGTCTCAATGAGGAAGAACTGGATTTCTGGAAATGAAATAAACAGACTTACGCACGGATATTTCAGCCAAATGGATAGATAGGATCTGATATGGAAAATATTATTATCGTGGGAGAAAAATATGGAAGAGATAAAGCATGAAACAAATGAAGAGAGAGAAAACAGGCTGGATAGTGAACTTAATATAAGGACAGCAAATGATCTTGATGAGATTAAGGTAATGTCCGATCATACCTATGAAGGAACAGGCTATGTTACTTTGGATATTATAATAGATATGCTTGAGCTGGGCGAGGATGATGTACTGGTAGATCTCGGATGTGGTCTGGGAAAGGTTATATATTATGTTAATCACAAGGTTGGATGTAAAACGATAGGTGTTGAGGGAGATGAAAGGATTTTTAAGCTTCTCTCGGAGAATCATGACGGCTATAAGAATAAGAGCAGCAGGGCAAAGCAGGGAGCCGGAAATGTACTTGTTCTGGGCAGCACAGGAGCACCTGTTAAGATTGTCAACAGTAAGGTGGAGGATATTATAAACATATCTGAGGAGCTGCTTGATAATCACAGTTTTGCAAATGCCGGATCCTTATATTTTTATTTCTTTAATCCATTTCCGGTGGATATACTTAAGGGATTCATAAGCAGAGTTATTGAAGAGGCCGGAGATCATCATTTCGGAAGTAAAAAGATCAGTTTTGTGTTTTATTATCTGTCGCCTGAGTATCAGATGGCGCTGAGAGAATTTCCACTCAAATTGGAACAGATTACGAGAATGAATGATTATTATAAGGATGAATTTGAAAAATGCTGTATATACAGTCTTACTAAATAGTAACAGTTAGGAGTTCTTTATAGAAATGAAGAATAAAAAGATAAAGATATTTCTTCTCAGTTTTCTCCTTGCAGCAGCTGCAGTGTTTTTTATGGTACAGGGAGAAAACTTTGGCAAGAAGGAGAAAGTATCTGAAATTACGGATAATGAAGAAGGCGGCTCTGAACCTGACAGAGCTGTGATATCATCAGAGGAAGGCACTACTACGGAGAGTATATTTCCGGTTATGGAGGACCCGACGGAAGATGGTGCGCCAAAGGAGGAAGTTGATACTTCGGATGGGCTTCAAATCGCAGATATTCCCGAATATAACGGTAAGCCGTTTGTATCTGTAAATGGTAATATTCCATTCTTTACTGAGGAAGAGATCCGTCGGGATATTTTTGAAGAATACAGTGAGCTGGATTCTCTTGGGCGTGCCGGCAAAGCATTTGCTATGATTGATAAAAGCCTGATGCCGGTAGATGAAAGAGGAGATATTGGAGATATTAAGCCCAGTGGCTGGCATACTGTAAAATATGATGGCCTGATCGCTGACAGATATTTATATAATCGTTGTCATCTTATCGGATATCAGCTTACCGGTAAAAATGCAGATCCTAAAAATCTGATAACAGGAACAAGATATTTTAATACAGAAGGCATGCAGTCCTTTGAAAATCAGGTGGCAGATTATATAAATAACACAGGAAACAAAGTTTTATATAGGGTTACTCCGATGTATAATGAAGATGATCTTGTTGCCTCAGGGGTTCTTATAGAGGCTCTTTCTGTCGACAAAACATTGCTGGGGCTTTTGGATAATCTGGATGAATATACAGAGAATTATGAAAAAGCAAAGCAGGAAAGAGAACAGTGGGAAGAGGACTTCGGATCTTCTGAAGTTGGAGTATATGAAAAAACAGAAACAAGCGTAAGTTCGGAAGAGATCCCTGATGATTATGACAGAGATGAAAAATATCAGCAGATATTAAAAATGGCAAGTATCTGTTTTGCAGTTTATGTATATAATATTCAACCGGGCGTTGTGATCGATTATGCAACAGGTGACAGTCACGCTGATAATGATCATATTATAGATAAATCAAATCCTGACTGTGATTATATAATCAATAAAAAAACAAAAAAATTTCATCTGCCGGATTGTGAAGGAGTTAAGGATATGAAGGATAAGAATAAATGGTATTATACCGGAGACAGGCAGAAGCTTATTGATGAAGGGTATGTACCGTGTAAGATATGTGAACCATAGGCAGGGAGGATTATATTGAATAGAGCATAGTCCGGAGGCATACTCCGCGCAATGTGCATACCTCGGAGGGCCTTTTAATAGTAATGCAGTTTTCTGATTTATAAAAATCCGGCAGGTGTATGTCTAAAAATGTACACCTGCCGGATATGTTTATTATCTTGAGTGATCGTGACGATCAGCCTATGCAATTTTGGGCAGTGTTGGATTTTACTGCCTTGTTTTTTCTATGATCTCATTACAGATCTCATCAAGAGTTTTTCCGTTAACATCTATAGTAATCTCAGCGGCAGCCTCATAGCGTGGCTGTCTTTTTTTCATTAATTCAGCGATGTATGGAATATTCATATTTCCGTTAAGAAGAGGTCTGTTTGTGCTGTCCTTAACTCTCTCGTATATTGTTTCCGGAGTGGCTGAAAGTAGAACAATCTTGCCGCTTTTTTTCATATATTCAACGTTTGCTGGTCTCAGGATTGCGCCTCCGCCACAGGATACAGCCTTATTTGATTCTTCGGAAATAAGCTTGATAAGATTTGTTTCAAGGTCCCTGAAATATTCCTCGCCTTTTGAAGCAAAGATGTCATTTATGGACATCTGCTCAGAATCGACGATGGAAGCATCCATTTCTATAACTTCCATTCCTGTAAGTTCATGAAGTCTTGAGCATACGGCACTTTTGCCTGAACCCATAAAGCCAATTAAAAATATATTATTCATAAGTGTTTCATCCTTTTATATCAGCCGTGTTCAAAGCATTTTGAAAGCGGCATAGTTATATGTTGTATTGCAGAAAATCATAATCGTTTAACTAAAGAAAAGCTTCTTAATGGTATCTGTCGGCATTTCCTTACCGGTCCAGAGTTTGAAGCTTTCTGCACCCTGGTAGAGAAGCATATACATACCGTTGAAGGTTTGACAGCCGACTTCTTTTGCAAGACGGAGAAGCTTTGTTTCCTGTGGCTCGTATATTACATCGGAAACCACGAGAGATGGTCTGAAGACAGACGAATCCTTAAACATTTCATCCTTGATTATGCATCCGTCAACCTTTGGAGCCATTCCTACGGAGGTACCATTTACCAGGATATCTGCCTCAGCAATGGCTTCCTTAAGCTTGGATTCGTCACTGAAGTCGTTAAGATATACCTTGCAGGAGGTTCTGTCATTCAGCTGGCTGACTATATTTTCAGCTCTGCCATAGAACTGGTCGCGCAGACTGAATACCTTTATTTGGGCTACATTGTCAAGGGCTGCCTGTACAAGTATTGCACTTGCTACACCGCCTGCACCGAGAAGAACCATTTTTTTGCCGGTAAGAATATGTCCGGCATCGGCAGCGGCGCGCATAAAGCCGATTCCATCGGTAGTATAGCCGGTAAACACTCCGTTATCATTTACTACAGTATTAACTGCACCGGAGATTTCCGAGCCAATATCAAGCTTGTCGCAGAGCTCGCACATAAGGTTTTTATTTGGCATTGTAAGATTAAAGCCTCTGACACCGATAGTACGGAGACCTTCTACAGCTGTTTTTAAAGTGGTTGTATCAACCTCGAAGCATAGATATCTGTAATCAAGATCCAGAAGCTCAAAGGCTTTATTATGCATAAGAGGCGATTTGCTGTGTTTAACCGGGCTGCCAAGAAGGCCGGTAAGTATTGTTGTTCCTGATATTTCACTCATTGTATTGCCTTTCTGTAAAGATATTATTTGTTCTGAAATTTTATGTTCACAGTTCGAATTTTATCAATTTATTATTTGTTTATCAACTTGTTTATTTTAAGCTGTGATCAATATCAAGAACAAAGAAAACTATTCAGAAGTTTGTTTTGTTAATCGGTAGTTTTAATGTTGATTGCCGGATTATAAGACGGATTATTATAGGTTGGAAAAATATATATTTCGTGGTAGTATATGGAGAGGTGCCTGCTTTTCGGATATTTACTGTAATGACAGGCACGTAATACCGATATGGTTATTTTGTGACAGCTATACTGAGGAATAACAAAAATATATTTCCTGTATATAGTTCTATACATGTTATAAGGAAGGAAAATTTTATGTCACCCAGAGTTATTCTTGCTTCACAGTCTCCAAGAAGACAGGAACTGCTTAAGCATTTATTTAAAAGCTTTGAGATAGTACCCTCAAATGCAGATGAGGATATAGATGAAAAAGAACCGGAACAGTTTGTTGAAAAGCTTTCCATGTTAAAGGCAAGGGAAGTTTTTGACAGGGTTCAGGACGAGGATGATATGGTTCCGGCAGTAACGGGGATGAAGAGACTGTCATATATGTTTAAAAACAGTAAGGCAGCTGAGACTGATGATCTTCTGGTAATAGGGGCAGATACCATAGTAGTAAAAGATAAGGATATTCTAGGCAAGCCTAAGGATGAGGAGGATGCATTTAATATCCTTAAAAGTCTTCAGGGAGGTTCTCATGAGGTATATACAGGAGTGACACTTTTGCATAATAATGGAGAAAAGACCTTTCATGAGAAAACTATAGTTCATATAACAGAGATGTCTGATGAGGAGATAAGGGCATATATCAAGACGGGCGACCCGATGGATAAAGCCGGAGCTTATGGAATTCAGACTATGTTTACAAAGTTTGTCGGCGGCATTGAGGGAGATTACAATAATGTTGTTGGTCTTCCTGTGGCGCGAATATATAGAGAACTGAAGCAGATGGAGATAATCTAATGTCAGAGATATTTCAGAGAACACAGTATTTAATTGGACAGGAAATGGTAGAGAAGCTTTCCCAAAAGAAGGTTATACTCTTTGGAGTAGGAGGTGTGGGAGGTTTTGTAGCCGAGGCTCTGGCAAGAGGCGGAATCGGTGGGATCGATCTGGTTGATAAAGATACTGTCAGTGAATCAAATATAAACCGTCAGATCATTGCACTTCACAGTACTATCGGAAGGTATAAAACTGAGGTAATGGCAGAAAGACTTAAAGATATCAACCCCGATATCAAGGTAAATATCTACAGCATGTTCTTCCTTCCGGAAACTGCGTCTCAGATTGATTTTACAAGATATGATTATGTTATAGATGCAGTCGATACAGTGGCTGCAAAAATAGAGATCATTGTGCGTGCTAAAGAGGCAGGAGTTCCTGTTATCAGTGCCATGGGCGCAGGAAACAAACTTGATCCGACGAAATTTGTTGTGACAGACATATATAAAACAGAAATGTGCCCTCTTGCCAAGGTAATGCGGCATGAGATGAAAAAGAGAAATATAAAGGATCTGAAGGTGGTATATTCTACCGAGAAGGCTCTTAAGCCGATAACAGATGAAGATATGCATATAGACGATAAAAAAGAATCTTCGGACATAGTGGATAAGATGCAGAATTCAGGCAGTGACGCCGGCGGTAATAACAGAAGACAGAAGATAGTTGGCAGTATATCCTTTGTACCTTCAGTGGCAGGTCTTCTTATAGCAGGTGAAGTAATAAAAGATATAATAAAAAGTGATACAATATAATGATGTAATATATTGATAAAGATATATTGATAAGATTCATCAGAGGAGTAAGTATTATGGCAGAGAGAAAATGGGCGCTTATAACTGGAGCAACAGGTGGTATAGGCTATGAATTTGTAAAGATATTTGCAAAAAAAGGCTATGATCTGATCCTTGTTGCAAGAAATGAAAAACGGCTTTACAGTATAAAAAAGAAACTTGAGAGCTTTTATGATACAAAAGTTCTTTATATTTCAAAGGACTTATCAGAGACCGGAGCAGCTGAGGATGTATTCAGAAAAGTAAAAGAGAAGAATATATTTACAGAAGTACTTGTAAACAATGCCGGTTTTGGTGATTTTGGCTTTTTCGCAGAGTCGGATCTCAATAAGCAGGAAAATATGATCAACTGCAATATTCTTGCGCTTACAGCACTTACAAGACTTTTTATGACAGATATGATAGAAGAGGGAAGAGGTAAGATATTGAATGTTGCTTCCATAGGTTCATTTATGCCGGGTCCGTGCATGTCAGTTTACTATGCGACTAAGGCATACGTGCTTTCATTTACGGAAGCTCTTTCTGTTGAATTAAAGGGAACAGGAGTAAGTGTTACCGCACTTTGTCCGGGACCGACGGACACCGGTTTCTGGAAGGCTGCCAATACAGATGATACTTCTAATCTGAATAACCTGAAAAATGCATCTCCGCGAAAGGTTGCAGGATATGGCTATAAGAAAATGATGAGAAAGAAGGTTATAGCGGTTCCGGGCTTTTTGACGGGACTTGCACCTCTCGGGATAAAGTTGCTTCCGCGTCCGGCAGTGAGAAAGATTGTCTATAAAGTTCAGAAGATGAAGTAATTATGATCAGATAAAAGAATGGATAAAAGATGAAATTCAGAGATTGGAAATATCTTCCACTATGGATGCAGATTCCTGAGGTGAAAGAATATTATGATATATTAAAATATAAAAAAATACAGCTGAGATTAAAGAGGCTATTTGATATCATATTATCAGCATTTGCCATACTGTTACTCATCCCTGTATTTTTTATAATCAGTTGTGCTATAGTTATAGATTCCCGAGGCGGTATATTTTTCCGCCAGGAAAGAGTAACCACTTATGGCAGAGTATTCAGAATACATAAGTTTCGTACCATGTATAAAGGGGCTGAAACTGAGGGAAGTATTCTTGCTAAGGATAAGGATAGCAGAGTGACAAAGGTAGGCGCCTTCCTCCGGGCTCACCGTCTTGATGAGCTTCCGCAGCTTTTCGATGTACTTAAGGGAGATATGTCATTTGTGGGTCCGCGGCCTCAATCAGTTTATTTTGTTAAACATTTTAACAGAGAAGCAAGAGCAGTATTTCTTATGCCGGCGGGAATAACCTCCGAAACAACACTTAAATATCTTCACGAAGGTGAGATGCTTAAGGATGAAGAGGATATTGATGATGCGTATATCAGAAAAATCCTTCCGGAAAAGATGAAAATGCAGCTGGAAGAGATGAGCAGATTCAGTATTATAAATGATATTAAGGCAATAAAGAATACAATCTGATGATATGATGAAAATAATGCTACATGAGAAAATTTATCAGTAGCATTATTTTTTTTGCTAATGATTAGAAAACAGGTTGAGATATATTTCGATGGTATTTTTGATCTCATCAGCTGGATCGGTCATTCCGCGTTCCACCCATTTAAAGATAACATTCCATATTGCACCGATATTGAAGGCGATAAGGTAATCCGGCTCCAGATCCCCTATCATTTCTTTAAATACATTGTTGGATCTGTCAGTGATCAGATTGATCTGTGGAATCATAATGTTTAGCTTAAGCAGTAGAAGATGTAATAGATTATTTTTGTGTAGCAGCAGAAGAAGGTCTCTGTTTCTGTCGCAAAAGCTGAAGATCACAGGAAGAGGCCGGAGTGGAGAAGTAATAATTTCGTTTGCGTATTCCGCTATTTTACTTGTAATTATCGAGTCAAGAACATCATCCTTGGAAGAGAAGTTTCTGTAAAAGGTTTTTCTCACCAGATCAGTTTCGAGTATTATCTGTTTAACCGTGATCTCCTGATATGGATGATCATTCATTAGTTTTAATAAAGCTTCAGTGATCATAAGTTTGGATCTTAAGGCTGAAGGATTCTGTGTATTATTCATCTTTATTTTCCTCCCATAAATGACACAAAAATACGAATGTGTGTATCTTGTACAGGGTGTGTTTACTTTCAGGTGCGTTTAATGTAGTATTTCAAGTGGTGACACATGTGTGTCATTTGATCGTATTATAAATTGTTTTTGACAAATAAGCAATTACAAAAAATGCAGATGATTGATATAAAGGATGTAATGAATGAGTGGTAAAAATAAAAGGTGCAGGGGACTTATTGTTCCGATGTCTGCCATGGCTGAAACGTCGGGACCGTCATCCAGATGCAAAATGATTGCGGAAGCACTGCAAAGAGAAGAAATGGATATAGCAACTTGTATGGCTGAGGATGTTAATTTTAGAAGTATTGATGGAATTAATAATTATTATCTTGATATTCCTATGCCTCTCGGCCTTCCGGCATTTATTGCCATGCGAGTGTTCCCTATAGCACAGAAAACAGGCATAACTTCAAGAAAAAGAGTGGACAGCTTTGATCAGGTGCTTTTTATGACCGGTAATCTTAATTATAAGTATTTAAGAAAAAGTGTTTCATCTGTTAGAAAAGCTATCCGGAATCATAGAGCGGATTTTGTATATTCGGAGTTTAATATTTCCGCGTGCATAGCTGCGAAAAAAGAAAATGTGCCGTTATACTGTACGGTCAGTTTTCCGACACAGCATGAGTATGCACATAGATCAAAATATGCAAAGGGGCTTAATAAGCTTCTGAAAGAAATGCAGCTTCCTCGGGTGGATTCGGCGCTTCAGGTATTTGACTGGACCGATAAGTCGTTCTGTCCGAGTATCAGGAAATTCGAACCGATAGATAAAGAGAATATTTATTATTGCGGAGCATTACGAGAAAATGTAGCGAGTGTTATGGATAAAGCGGCCAGAAATAAGATTGTTGTATATATGGGAAATGGAACCATATCTGCGAAAAGAATGCTTAAGGTTATCAGGGAAGCTTTTAAGGATAGTGAACATGAGGTGTACATAGCGTCCTCCTACTTAAAGAAAGAGGACTGCGGAAAGCTTCATGTGGCTCCGAGGTGGGATTTTAACAAGCTGCTGGATGAAGCGGTACTGTTCATCAATCACGGTGGACAGAACAGTATGGTTGATGGCCTTTTACATGGCGTTCCTCAGATAGTTGTGCCGGGAAAGGTTTTTGAAAGAAAATATAATGCAGCATGTATTATGGATAATCATGCAGGTATGGTGATCAGGCAAAACAATTTTAATGCACGTATAGTACGTGAAACAGCGGAAAGAATCATTTCAAATGACAAAATGTATAGTGTGGCGAAGAAGATTGGAAATGAATTCAGGGATGCCGGGGGATTGCAGACCATAATCTGTGAATATATAATTGCAGAAAATGTCAGCGGCTGCAGTGATTAGCTGCGAGCCGCTGACGATAAAACATATTTTTAGCTTATATCGATTTAGTAATTTTTTTCTGAGTAATCTTTTTTTGTCCGGCATTTGGTTTTGCAGGTTCAAGCTCAGGATGTTTTTTGTAAAGCGCTTTATTATAGGCTTTTATCATTTTCGCAGTTTCCTTGGAATCCGGCGTTGGCACACCCGGATGCTGGAACATATTGTTCAGATGAAATTCCTCTTTGTAGCTTTGGAAGAAGGTTTCAAATGTATCATTGTTCAGGAGATTGTTAACCGCCTGATCAAAAGGCCGTATCTCTATATGTTTAAGGTCTTCAAAAAGCTTCTTTACGCCTTCGACCGCTTTGAGTTTAGGATCATTCTTTGCTTTATTGATCTTGTCTTCGCAGGTGGCTTTGGTTATGATCAGATCAGAGGCAATGGCACGCTTCAGAAGAGCTTCGTCACTGAGGGTAATCTTTGTTCCGGTAAGATCTTCGATATCCTTCTTAAAAGCATCCTTACTCTCAGGTTTAACTGTAAACAGACCATAACCCAGAAGCATCTCATATTTCATGGTGTAATAAGGGTTATTATTGGCGGGGCTGATCTTATCGAAGGCTTCTTTGATCATGTATTTTGACCTGCTCAGGTGGTTGGTATAAAGCATGTTATTATACTCTTTGCAACTTCTGTAATAATCAGGATTCTTCATGATCTTCATATCATTTATGTCTGCAGCGTCACGCTTCTTTTTATATGTATTGTTTATTTCGTTATATGCTGTGAGCTTTTCTGTCAGTTCATCATATTTTTCAAGCTGCTTTGTCAGAAACTCACAGCATCTTTCTGCATCATGATATCTTCTTTCGGTTCTGGAAGACTCGTGAGGTCCTTTGATATCACGCCATTCCTCGCCCTTTTTCTTACTGTTTTTGTAATAAATATAATCATTTACGCTGGTCAGTGTCTCCCTGATCTTTTCACGAAGTTCTGTAAGAGTTGTGACATGTCCGTTCTTTGTATCCGCATTATTACCGCAAACGGGACCGTTAAAACTAACAAGGCTTTTGCTCAGCTTTTTCATGGCAGCAAGCATATTGTTGTATTCCGTTGAACTGCCGCCGAATCTGTTATCCTTATTAAGCTCATCAATAAGGCTGTTCACCATGCCGACACTTCCGACAGTATAATTATAAACGGCCTTCTGATAATTCTTTTTGGCGTTAGCATAATACCTTGAAATATTTTGCTTCGATTTAATGGCGTCTGAGATTGTATCGAATTGATTCTTATTTTCATCGGCCGATCCGGAACCAAGTACATCGAGTGGAATGGCAGAAAGCTCCTTGTCGCTGACTGGCTTGATGGAGCCGGGGATGATGCATCCTTCAGTATATCCCTTGAGATATTCCTTTGCGTCATTTTTGATCTTATCCTGAAGCTTCGTCAAACGTCCAAGAGCATTGTTGATCTCCCTGGTGGTAAGATCAAAGCCGTAAAGCATCTGCTTTAAGGCTTCAGGGTCAAGGTTCATAACCTTGTTAGCCATTTCCTCCGGAATGACTTTCATAGAATTTAGGAGTACCGAACTCATACCGACCTCATCAAAATTTTCTGATCCAAGTGCAGAATCATTGTCGATTCCCTGTATACTCTTAAGATGTGCCCTTCCTTGATCATCTTTCTGGAAGTAATATAACATATTTCCGTTATGTCTGTCAGGATTACCTGACAGATAGTCAACTATCTGAAGTTCGGCAATCTGTTTTTTAATGTTAAGATCAAGGCCGGAGAGAGGAGTTGAATCGAGCATCAGAGATTTTTTACCTATCTTGTTTATGTCCTCGCCTTTGGCTTCCTTCATGAAGGTGCCCTTGACATATTTTCCGTTAAGTTTAATTCTGATATTTTGAGATTCTGCAAGGACTTCCGGACAGCCGAGTAACTCAGCAATCTTGCTCATTGCAGCATTTCTTCTGTTTACGTGGGCTTCCTCATTTATACCGACGGCCTCAAGTATGTTTTCCTGATTGATTGCTGAAAAACCATTACCGGCAACATCAATGAACATGTTGAGCTTCGCCGGGGTATCAATGTAGGATTTTATGCTGCTGCCCATATTTTCCGACAGAAACTTTACAGCATCATCGTAACTCATCATGGAAATTGCATATCTGTCGCTAACTAAAATGTCAAGTGCTTTTTCGTTTCTCTCTACAAATTTGTAATAGATTGATCTGACAGCACTTGTGCTTAGGAATTTTGCATCCTTCCCATATTTCTTTCTGGCATCTCTGATAGCTTTGTTGATATAAGCGGTGCCATACTTAGGCTTGCTGTCGCGAGTAAAATAACCCTTTATCGGATTGCCATCCTTGCCGACAATGGTCATAGGGATTCTTTCGTTCTGATTGCCTTTATCAGATTGTTTAATTTCGCCAACGATTTCGTATTCGGAATTTACTCTTGAGTTTTCAAAAACAGTATTAAGAGAAACACTGAGATTCTTTTTCTTTACATGCTGTAAAGCGCGAAGATCCTTGCTCATGGTCTTGGTAATCTTGTCATACAATATGACCATATCCTCACAGGAGCGTCTTTCACGGTTATAATCATTTGCAAAATAAGGATCTCTGCTTTCCTCAGCTTCCTTGTCTATAGTGTCGATGTGTTCGTTGATGGATGTAACAAGTTTATGCATAGCTTTAATGGACTGCTGATAGAGTTCCATAAGGTTATCGCAGTCCTCTGTACTGAGCTTGCTGCTTAGTTTATCATTACTTTTTAAAGTTCCGTCTTCGTTGTAAGGAGTAAGCGCAGCCAGCTTCTTGTTAAGCTTTCTGATCTCTGCAGCAGCATCGTTCTTTTCCTTGTCAAAAAGGTCATCCTCCTCCGGATTAAGATATATTCCGGAAGCCCTCAGATATTCGTTTTGTCTCTTTAATAATCTATTCTTATTCGGCATGATCGTGTCCTTTCGCAGTGAATACTTATACTACAGTATAATTATATCGCATACACGCAACAAAAGCGCAACTATGTAACGGGATTGCCCGAACGAAGTGAGGGAGGGACCCGTGAGTCCGAACGGAGTGAGGATGCGGCATACGAAGTATGCCCAGGGATTGCGAAGCAATACCGCAACATCATGGAACATGATGTTGGTACGGCGGAAACTAAAAAAAGAAAAATAGTTTCTTGATTTTTATGAATGGTTATGATAATATGGAAACTAGAAAAGGTAAAACAGTTTCCGAAACGTTTTTCCGCTATTCAAAGATTATTATGAGGAAAATAGTGATAAAAAAGACACTAAAAATTTTTTTATAATAGAAATGGGGTGAAGAATTGACAGCTAAAAAGAAGAAAAACAGTGATATAAGTCCGGAAATACTGGATATATACAAGGCAGTTATCAAGCTCTTTGGAAAAAAAGGTATTAAATTCACCATGGATGACCTTGCGAAGGAATTAAAGATAAGTAAAAAAACAATTTATGTACATTTTAAAGATAAAGAAACACTTTTTTTAGCTACTGTTGATTATCTCTTTGATTCGATCAAGGAGGAAGAACAGCTGGTGGCAGAGGATGTGAAACTTACTACAGTTGAAAAGCTTGAGAAGATTATGGGAGTCCTTCCTGACAGCTACAAGGATATAAATTTTGCTGAGCTTTATGTTCTGAAGGATAAATATCCAAAGATATATAAGAGAGTTGAGAAGAGACTTGAAAATGGCTGGGAGATAACGATAGCACTTCTGGAGAAGGGAATGCTTGAAGGCACCATCAGAAGAATACCTGTACCGATCTTTAAGACCATGTTTGAAGCAACTCTGGAACAGTTCTTTCAGCAGAATGTACTTGTAAAAAACAAGATATCATATGGTAAAGCACTGCAGGAGGTAATTGAAATACTTCTATACGGAGTGACTGTTCGTAATTCCTGACTTAATTTTGATGATGTGTTTATTAAATGTAGAATAATATGATAAATGACTAAAACAGTATGTTGACATTATTAACTGTAATAAGAGCGTGAAAAGATAATAAAGGAGGAGAAAATGTCAAAAATCTATATTAATGATGGCTGGGGATTTACAGAAAACTTTACTGAGGAGCTGCACGCAAAGGACTGCAGCATTCCTTTATCAGAGATAAGAGTTCCGCATACGGTTAAGGAAACTCCATTTAACTATTTCGATGAGCATATATATCAGATGATAAGCGGTTACAGAAAGGAGATTGATGCGCCTAAGGACTGGGTAGGCAAGAAGATACTTCTTACATTTGAGGCTGTCGGTCATATATCTGAGGTTTATCTGAACGGAAAGCTTTTGGCAGAGCATAACTGCGGATATACTGCATTTACCGTTGATCTGAGTGACGAAATACTGACAGGCGCAAAGAATATCCTGGTAGTTAAATGCAACAGTATGGAAGACGTTAATGTTCCTCCATTTGGCTTTGTAATCGATTATATGACTTATGGCGGAATATACAGAGATGTATATCTTGAGATAAAGGAGAAGGATTATATCAAAGATGTTTTCGTCAGACCTGAGGTGCCTGAGAATGAAGTGCTTCCGGGAGAGGTCAGCGGAAAGGTTAAGATGAATAATAAGCTTCGTGATTTTGTATTTGATGGAATCATAAATGCAGATATTACGCTTAAGCTGTCGAATGTGTCAGAAAATGATGAGCCTCTGGCAGTGGCAGCGGTTCTCTTTGATGATGATAAAGAAATATCAAGGTTTGATACTGAAATAACCGGTGACGAAGAGACAGACATATCTTCAGGAGATACGCTGCTCGGTATCAGCTTCGATGCACTGGATGTAAAGCTTTGGGATGTGACATTTCCTAAGCTTTATACTGTAGTGATCGAACTGATAAGAGGAGATAAGGTTATAGATGAGTTCAGTCATAAGATCGGTTTCAGAAGATCGGAATTCAAGAAAGAGGGATACTATCTTAACGGACGTAAGCTGAAAATACGCGGACTGAATCATCATCAGTGTTATCCGTATTTTGGATATGCAGCTCCAAAGTCTCTTCAGGTAAATGATGCGGATATCCTAAAGTATGAGCTTGGTGTAAATGCAACAAGAACTTCGCATTATCCACAGTCACATTATTTCATAAACAGATGCGATGAGATAGGACTTCTTGTATTTACAGAGATGCCGGGCTGGCAGCATATCGGCGATGAGGCATGGAAGGAGCAGGCGGTTAAGAATACAGAAGATATGGTAAAGCAGTACAGAAATCATCCTTCTATAATCCTTTGGGGCGTAAGAATAAATGAATCGATGGATGATGACGCTTTCTATGAGAAGACAAATGAAGCTTCCCGCAGACTTGATCCGACAAGACCGACCGGTGGTGTAAGAAACTTCAAGAAGAGTCATCTTCTCGAGGATGTTTATACATATAATGATTTCAGTCATGTGGGAAATAACGCAGGAGTGGAGAGAAAGGCAGCAGTTACTTCCGATAATGACAAGCCTTTCCTTATATCTGAATATAACGGACATATGTATCCGACAAAAAGCTTCGATAATGAGGAGATACGTCTGGAGCATGCAATGAGACATGCGAATGTATTGGAAACCGTCAGCGAGTATTCAGATATTTCCGGAAGCTTTGCCTGGTGCATGTTCGATTATAATACCCACAAAGACTTCGGAAGCGGAGACAGAATATGCTATCACGGTGTAATGGATATGTTCAGAAATCCTAAGATGGCTGCAGCGGTTTATGCAATGCACCAGAGAAGAACTCCTGTACTTGAAGTGGGTTCATCAATGGATATCGGTGAGCATCCGGCTGGAAACAAGGGCGATATTTACATTTTTACAAATGCAGACAGTGTAAAGATGTACAAAAATGATGTTTTTATCAAGGAATATACACATCAGGATTCTCCATTTTCACATATGAAGGTTACACCGATACTTATAGATGATTATGTCGGAGATCAGCTGGTAGAAAATGAAGGCTTTACAAAGCGACAGGCAGAAGATATCAAGGAACTCCTTAATTATATCGGACGTTTCGGAATGGTTAATTTGCCGGTAAATATAAAAGCTAAAATGGCAAAGGTGATGACACTTTACCATATGAAATACGACGATGCATTCAAGCTTTTTGGTAAATATATAGGCAATTGGGGCGGTGAAGGAGCGGTATTCCGCTTTGAAGCCATCAGCAGAGGCAAAGTAGTAAAGACTGTTACCAAGACAACCGTAAGTGGTATTCATATTGAAGCTGCAGCTGATCATACATTTATGCTTGAAGATAATTCTTATGATATGGCAGCAGTCAGAATAAGAATCTGTGATCAGAACGGCAATACAGTTCCTTTCTTCAATCAGCCGCTGCCGCTTAAGGTTGAAGGGCCACTTATGATAGTCGGACCTAAGAATGCCTATATTGCTGGCGGTATGGGTGGTACATATCTTAAAACAGTCGGTGAAATCGGAGACGCAAGGCTTACGATCAGTCTTCCGGAAGGATATGAGGGAGAAGCTTCGATCGACTTTACAGTAGGAAAAATCTGATGAAATGGAGGATACTGATATGAATCTGAGAGGAAGAGAAAAATTTGCTTATGCTCTTGGTGCTGTAGGCAAGGATATGGTTTATATGCTTTCAGCCAGCTATGTTTTATATTATTTTCAGGATATACTCGGCGTAAATGCCGTTGCAATGGGTGTCATTCTTCTGGTTGCAAGAATATTTGATGCCTTTAACGATCCTATCATGGGAATCGTAGTAGCTAAAACACATACAAGATGGGGCAAGTTCAGACCATGGCTTCTTATCGGTACTGTAACAAATGCAGCTGTACTCTTTATAATGTTTGCAGCTCCGCCTAGTCTGGATGGAAAAGGTCTGGTAGCATATGCGGCAGTAACTTATATACTCTGGGGTGTTACCTATACGATGATGGATATTCCGTATTGGTCAATGATCCCTGCATTTACAAAGTCAGGTAAGGAAAGAGAGGGACTTACAACTCTGGCACGTTCAGCAGCAGGTGTAGGTTCAGCCCTTGTAACAATACTTACAATGATAATCGTTCATGCTCTCGGCGGAGAGGGTAATTCAGGTGAGAGAACCGGTTTCAAATGGTTTGCTCTTATTATAGCCATCGTATTTGTTGTATTTATTCTTATCACATGTATAAATATCAAGGAAAAATCAACAGTAAACATGGAGTCACCTTCTGTAGGTCAGATGTTTAAGGCACTTATCAAGAATGATCAGGCCATGACTGTAGTTATAGCCATCGTACTTATAAACTGTGCTGTATATATCACATCAAACCTTGTGCTGTATTTCTTTAAATATGATTTCGGCGGAGAAAGCTGGTATAACAGCTATACACTTTTCAATACCTTCGGAGGAGCAATACAGATTCTTTCAATGATGGTATTATATCCACTTCTCAGAAATGCATTTAAGTTTACAAATATCAGGATTTTCTATATTTGTATTATCAGTGCGGTTATTGGTTATGCGTCGCTGCTCGGCATAGCATTTACATCCATGTCAAACGTTGTGATACTTTTTATACCGGGATTCTTTATATTCGCAGCAAATGGTGTTCTTCAGGTACTTACAACGGTATTTCTTGCAAACACTGTTGATTACGGTGAACTTAAGAACGGAAGACGTGATGAATCGGTTATTTTCTCAATGCAGACCTTTGTGGTTAAGCTTGCTTCAGGTATAGCTGCATTTATCGCTTCCATCTCTCTTTCAATCTTTAATCTTAAGAGTGACAGCGTTACAGAGGAACAGAAGTCTATAGATTATTCGCTCCAGGTTGCACAGTCCTCACAGACAGGACTCCGTATGGTAATGACACTTATTCCTATAGTTGGACTTTTCGTTGCAGTTTTCTGGTTTAAAAAGAAATTCATTTTGGACGATGCAAAGCTTCTTGAAGTACAGGACGAGCTTTCTAAAAGACAGGGTGATTAATATATGATAAAAAAACTTGAAAAAGGTTTTCATCTTATTACAGATAATACTTCATACGTCTTCATGATAAATGAAGCAGGACTTCCGGAACATGTCTATTATGGAAAAAGGATAGGTACAAAGGACGGAAATATAAATATAGCTGCCTTAAGAGAAAGATGGGACTTTGTTCCGGGAAATACCATTGTATATGATAGTGACAATCCAAGTCTTTCCCTCGAAGCTATAAGCAGTGAATATTCTGCGGGTGGAAGAGGAGACGTAAGAGAAGCTGCCATCAGGATAGTTCATTCGGATGGAAGCAGTACATCTGATTTTAAATATGTAACTTCCGAGATATTCAATGGCCTTACTGCTTCTATTGATAATTCTCCGCTGCCACATTCTTATGACGATTCCGGAAAATATGAGCATCTGCTTGTGGTGCTAAAGGACAGAACCTATGGCGAGACTCTGGAAATGCATTATTTTGTATATCCTGAGGAAAATGTGATCACAAGAAGTGTAAAACTCATTAATTCCGGTGAGAAGGATATAGTGGTGGACAGACTGCTTTCATGTTGTCTTGAGTTGCCCTTTACGGCGCTTAAATTAACAGGCTTCAGAGGATCATGGGCGCATGAAATGAATCGCTGTGACAGTGTTCTTACAGGAGGGAAAATGGTTTTTGATTCTCTCCTCGGAAGCAGCGGAAGCAGGTGCAATCCATTTGTTATGGCTGCACCTAAAGCAGTAAATGAAAATACCGGAGAGGTTTACGGATTTAATCTTGTATATAGCGGAAATCACTACAGTGCCTTTGAGACCAGTGATTACGGAAAAACAAGATTTGTCAGTGGTATCAATCCGCAGGGATTTTCATATATATTAAAAAAGGGTGAGACTCTTGACAGCCCTGAAGCCGTACTTGGTTTTTCGGAAAACGGTATGAACGGGCTTAGTCAGAATATGCATAAATTTGTAAAGAAGCATATTGTCAGGGGAATTTACCGTGATAAAGAGAGACCAATCCTTTTAAACAGCTGGGAGGCGGCTTATTTTGACATAAATGAGTCTAAGCTTCTTAAGCTGGCAAAGGTTGGAAAGAGCTGTGGGATAGAGCTTTTTGTTATGGATGACGGCTGGTTTGGAGAGAGAAATGATGACAGATCATCTCTGGGAGACTGGTATGAAAACATCAAAAAGCTTCCTCACGGAATAAAGGGACTTGTCGAAAAGATAAATAAGCTTGGAATGGATTTTGGCATCTGGGTGGAGCCGGAAATGGTCAGTGTCAATTCTGAGCTTTACAAGTCGCATCCGGAATATGTTATGGAAGTTCCGGGCATGGTGCAGTCTGAGGGAAGAAATCAGAGAATACTGGATCTCACAAATCCTGATGTAGTAGATCATATTTATATGAAAATGAAGAAGGTCTTTTCTTCGGCTGATATAAAATATGTCAAATGGGATATGAATCGTATTTTCTCAGAGGTTTTTTCAAAGAGTATTTCATCAGAGAGACAGGGAGAGGTATATCACAGATATATATTGGGATTATATTCGCTTCTTGGAAGACTCATGGAGGATTTTCCGAATATACTTTTTGAAGGTTGTGCTTCCGGTGGAAACAGATTCGATCTGGGTATGCTCTGCTTTTTTCCTCAGATATGGGCCAGTGATAACACGGATGCTGTATGCAGGCTTTCGATTGAAAAGGGCTATAGCTATGGTTATCCTATGAATACAGTATCTTCTCATGTGTCTGGCGTTCCTAATCATCAGACATTAAGGGTAACTCCGATTGAGACAAGATTCTGCATAGCTTCATTGGGTGTTCTTGGTTATGAATCAAATCTTGCGGATTTTTCAAAGGAAGATTTAAGCAGTATAAAACTTCAGGTGGAAATCTATAAGAAATGGAGAAAAACTCTGCAGTTCGGTGATTTCTACAGAGGAGAAAATGTGTCTTCAAGACAGGGCGTGATAGAAACATCATTTACCGGTATAAGCACAGGAAGTCAAAGCTCAAATGTGGAAAGCTTTACCGTGGTTTCTCCGGATAAAGAAAAAGCGGTAGGTGTGATCGCTCGAAAGATGACAGAGCCGAATTTCAGTGCTCTCAGATTTTTCGCTGATGGTCTTGAGAAAGACAGTATGTATCATTTTTATAATATTAAAAAAGATCATAGTATAAAAGAATTTGGAGATCTGATAAATACAGTTGCACCGATACATGTGAAGCAGGATTCGTTTGTGCATAATGTTATGGCGCATTTTGTACATCTTGCCGGTGAGGTGGAAGATACGGAACTAAGTGGAAGTGAACTTGAGTTTGCAGGTGTAAGCCTTGCACCTTCCTATGCAGGAACAGGGTATCAGGAGGGTACAAGACTCTTTGGTGATTATGCTTCCAGAATGTATTTTATTGAAAAGGTTTCCGAAGGATCATAAAGGCTGATTATCTTCCGTATCATGCCTTAAAGCATTATAACTGCCCGGGGTGGTTCCGGTGTATTTACGAAAAACTTTTATAAAATAACTCTGACTTGGGAAGGCCAGAATATTTGATATTTCAGCTATGCTGTAATCCGAATACCGTATCATGTTTTTAGCGGTTTCAATCTTTTTACGGCTGATGTATTCACTTACAGGCATATGCATTTCCTTTTTGAATAACCTTGAAAGATAGGCGCTGCTGAGCATGGTCTCTGAGGCGATATCTTCCAGGGTTATTCTTTCGTGTATGTGATCATATATATAATTAAGGCATTTGATGATGTGACGTGAAATAACAGTATTTGTTGTGAGACTGTGCATTCTCTTGGTGTAATCCCGGACCATTTTTCTGTGTAACTCAGAGAGGGCATCCATAGAAATACATTTATCGGCTTTATGGATGTACAGATCGCTTAAGGTATATGCCTCTTCGTGCATAAGACCTGCCTTGATGCATTCTCTGGTAAGTATGGCAGCGGTTATGGCAAAATGATATTTAAAATTTTGAAGAGGATTGTCAGATAAGCTTCCGAGTCCTTCCTTTTTGCAGAAGGGTTCTGTCAGGAAGCTTTCAACCTTCTTCCTGTCACCGCTTTTAACGGCATTATAGAATTCCATTTCAGGATCGAAGGGAGCATGAATAAGATATTCCTCCCGCAATATATATTCTCTGTAGCTTAATTCTTTTTCTATATCCTGCATAATGCACCTCCTTATATAGATTGCTCCATTGCTGAGCAATTCGGCGTGAGTCATATATGACATACGGATTGCTCCATTGCTGCGCAATTCGCGCAATCCTGGAAACACTCAGAATCCGCGAGTTTTCTTCGAAAACTGCTACTTCTTCGTGTTTCGGCGTGAGTTATATATGACATACGGATTGCTCCATTGCTGCGCAATTCGCGCAATCCTGGAAACACTCAGAATCCGCGAGTTTTCTTCGAAAACTGCTACTTCTTCGTGTTTCGGCGTGTCAAATAAATCAAATCATATATTTCTCGCAAGCGAGAAATATGCTTTGATTTTTTGACACTAATGTCATATCATCATTTTATCAAAAATATCATAAAAATTATATAGTTTTATTCATATAATTAATATTATAATTGTAACAGATGTGAACGGAATATAATGGATGATATAGGGATGATTTACTGACATTTTATTGCAGGGATAGTGTCAAATGATCTATGAAGACTTGTATTTTGAAGGAGGGTTATGAAAATGAAGAAGAAAAACAGAACACCAATGGAGATGTTCAGCTCATTCAGCTGGATATATGTAATAGCTGCGGCTTTTTATGGTTTAGGTGCGGTAGTATGTAATCTTGTTCCGGGCTTTTCGGATATGCTTAATAAGAATTTTACGGACAAGAATCCGATGGCTGCTTTCAACGGAGCGGCAATAGGTACTGTTCTTATCTATATATGGTATTTCTGGCTTGCACGAAGAGTGGTAAGTGGCAAGAGCAAGGGAACATTATATATGGTTTTGCTGATACTTGGTGTAGTTGGCAAGATAGTATCTATGGTCATTTCAAAATCAGCAGCGTCTATTTCATCATTTGACTTCATTATTGATGCACTGGGATTATATTATTATTACAAGGTCAGGAAGGAGGAAGGTGTAAATAGCTAAAAAACTATAACTAAAGGATATGGGAGGTAAAAATGAGAAAATTAGAAGGATTTACAAGAGGCGTAAACTTTGGCGGATGGCTTTCACAGTGTGACCATACAAAGAAGAGATATGATACATTTATCACAGAAGATGATTTTAAGGCTGTATCAGAGAGAGGGTTTGATCATGTAAGAATTCCAATCGATTATGACCTTTTTGAAGATAATCAGATGAATATACTTGATAAAGGCTTTGAATATATTGATTTTGCCATCAATATGTGCAAAAAATACAATATTAAGATGATACTTGATCTTCATCGTACGCCGGGATATTCATTTGATCCATTTCATAATGAGAAGGGCTTCTTTGAAGATGAAAGCTATCAGGAGCATTTCTATGTGATCTGGGAAACTCTTGCAAAGCGTTATGGAAATGAATATGAGACAGTTGTATTTGAGCTTTTGAATGAGGTTACAAAGAAAGAATACTGTGACATCTGGAACAGAGTTTCTACAGAATGCATCAAGAAGATCAGAGTCATCGCACCTGAGGTAAGAATAATAATCGGTGGTTATTACAATAACAGTCTCGAGGCTGTTCGTGATCTGGCAATGCCTTATGATGATAAGATCATCTATACCTTCCATTGTTATGAGCCTCTGCTTTTTACACATCAGGGTGCTTATTGGATCGCAACCATGGATCACGATTTCAGATGCAGATATAAAATGCCTTATTCAGAGTATGATGAACTCAGCAAACAATATCTCAGTCAGGCATATCATGCATTTGATGCAGAAGATATGAATAAATGTCCGGATGAGGATTATTTTGAGGAGCTTCTTCAGGATGCAGTGAAGGTTGCAGAAGAGAGAAATGTACCGCTTTATTGTGGCGAGTATGGTGTAATCGATAAGGCTCTGCGTGAGGACGCAGCACTTTGGTTCAAGGATTTCCACACTGTAATGGATAAGTACGGAATCGGAAGAGCTGTATGGAATTACAGAGAGATGGATTTTGAAATCGATAAGGATTTTTAATTTCATATTTGGTCTGATAGGAATAGCTCTGCTTACAGTATTTTGTTTGATAGGTGCTTTTCTTGTACCACAGAATGCGTATTGGTTTATGACGCCCAGTGCGGTTGATCTTCTGGAAAAATATGGTATTCCCAGAGAACTTAAGCAAAAAGACAAGATTACTATAGGTTTGCTCATGCTTATAGTAGGTGTAGGTTATATTGTAACCATCATAATTGCAGGAAAGCAGGGTGTGGCATCCAGTATGAATCTGTGGCAGCTTAGTCTAAGGTTTGTAATAATGTTCTGGATGACATCAATATTTGATGCCATAGTTCTTGACTGGTGGATGTTTACCAAGACAGATATATTTGGGATTCTTATCAAGACAAAGACAGGAAAGACACCGGATGTAATGCGAGTTGAGTCTTAGTGGGATGGATATGAAATAATTTCTCAATCAGGGGTGAGCGTATACATATATTGAGTATTTGTATATAAAAGAAGCAGGAACAACAGCTATTGGTTATTATCCTGCTCAGCAATGTGTTTTTTTAATATCATGTTTATATACTGGCTGAAGTTGCGATCGTCTTCTTCGGCCAGTTCTTTTATGCGTTCAATAACGTTCTCATCAAGGGAGATGCTGACCTTGATCTTGTATGGTTTATCCATAAAATACACCTTACTAAGTAGTATAAATTCGCATTTCTTGCTAACATAATTATTGTAATACAAAAGTATTTATGATATGTTAAAGTAGCAAAAAGTAGTAAGAAATATGACTGTATGGAGGCAACGTTATGAAATGTTTTGTTTGTGGAGCAGAAATTGAAAATAGACAATTCTGTCCGAATTGCGGATGCGATAATAGTAAATCTACAGAATTAAATATAAATAATTATTCAATGCAAGGCGGTAATATGACCGGTTTCACGGATAATGCTCAGATTTCTCAGATGAATTATCAGCAATATCCTATGAATAATCCGTATTATAAACCACCAAAACAAAAGAAGCCTATAAATAAAAAAATGATAGCAATTATAGCAGGTATTGCCTTGATAGCAATAGCTGCTGTTGTTGTGATTTTAATAATTTCAAATCGTCCTATAACAGTTGAACTGAATAAATATGTAAGCGTTAAGATTCAGGATGGGTATGATGGGTACGGAAAGGTAACGTATGAGATAGATACGGCTAAATTTATAAAAGATTATCCGGACATAGAGTATTCAAAAGACTATAAAAAGTACATAAAAAAGGAATATGGAAGAGATGCGGAGAGTTTTATGAGTAAATATCCTGCAAATGTAATGCTTGCAACGAATTTGTCTGGAGAATTTGATAAGGAAACACGATTATCTAACGGGAATGTGGTTCATTTTAGATGGAGTCTTAACAAAGAGGAATTTGAGAAAAACTATAATATTAAGCTTAAATTTAGTGATATTGAATATACAGTTAATGGACTTAAGAAGGCGGAAACCTTTGATCCCTTTGCTAATATTAATGTGAAGTTTTCCGGAATTGATCCATATGGTGAGGCTGAATATGAAATTGTTAAGAATGATGGTATAAATGATAATCTTATCTACAAATTCAATAAGTCTAATGGTCTTAAGAGCGGAGACACAGTTAAACTCAGTATTTTAAATGGTAAGACTGAGGATGAATTCTATGATTACTGTATAGATCACTTTGGGAAGATTCCGGAAAGCTGTGAAAAAGCTTACTCAGTTGAACTGGATAAATATGTTGAAAGCGCTTCTGAGATAGATCAGGATACTATGGATGCTATGGATAAGCAGGCGAGGGATGTTTTTGAGGCTCACGTTAAGTCCGATTGGAGGGAACCTAACCTGTACAAGGGGATGACGCTGATCGGCAACTATTTCCTGAAGAGTAAATTTGGTGAAGATGTAGATAATATGATCTACCTTATTTATAGAATTGAGGTTGAGTCAGATGCATTTTATGAAGATACGATAGAATATTATTATTATACCGAGTTTGAAAATATTATTATTGATAAAGATAGAAGATGCTCAGTTGATCTTTCAGTTCAGAATTCTGCTTTGGATCAAAATGATATCGGATGGTATGGTGATTATGTTGAACTAGGAGACTATAAGAGAACAGGCTACGAATATCTTGATACAATTAAGGATAAGTTTATTGCGTCAAATGTTGATAAGTATGAATATGAAGATAATATTAAAGATGTAGATAATGGAAAACTCATATCAGAAAGCACAGCTGTGTCAGAATTAGTAGGCAAAGAGGTTGAGTTTAATGGGCATAGATATAAGGTGGTATATTCTAGTGAAAGTCTCACATGGAATGAGGCAAAGTCTATATGTGAAAATGAAGGGGGGCATCTTGTTACTATTACTAGCAAAGAAGAACAGAAGTTTATATCGAAACTGTGTGGATATAAGAGAACTGGTGATATGATGTGGATTGGTCTCTATGGTAGTAAAGAAGATAAAACAATAAAATATTTATGGGTGACTGGTGAAGAATTTGAATATTCTTTCTGGGGGGATGCTAATGATACACCCAAATGTGTCTATATTGATCATCCAGCCTATATGTGGTATCGAACATCCGGCGGGTCTACTATGCATTATTACATCTGCGAATGGGATAAGTAAGATGAAAACAATCGGAGGAAATAATCATGCTTTGTAGAGATTGTGGAATAGAATTAAATTCATATGGGGTCTGTCCGCAGTGTATGAGATATATGCTCCCGGAACAACATGTTCCATATAATAATCAGCATCAAAGGCAGGAATATCATCCGCAAAACATAGTTCCGGGAGGATATGTTCAGAATTATTCTAATGGTACTATTAATAATAATGGCATGATGTACAACCGGATGATTAATCCAAATGTTCCGATAGATAGATGTTTATCATGTGGAAATCCTGTTATGCGTATTGCTGCTAATTGCCCGATGTGTAACAATTTGACGTCATATGGAAAAGCAATAAATGCATATGAGGAGAAAAAAAGGAAAGCACAAACCGGTAATGTTGTTACAGATGTAATTTTGCTGATAATACTTATTATAGTGGAAAGTAAATTGGCTAATGAATCAGCATGGATGGAGACTTTAGGACTAATTCAGGAAGCTGATGATATAAAAGCAACTGCAAGATATGTGTTTTTGGGGGCTCTTGTAATCAGTCTTATTGTACATATAATTAATAAGGGCGCCGTCAGTATTAAAAAAAATAATGTGATATATTACAATCCAAATTACTTTAGAAAAAAGTAATCGTGGTAACATGACAAATTTATCGTTAATCACGTTGGTGACAGCTGCCACTATTATCTAATTATAACGGAGAGGTGTCAGTCCCAAAGGATTATGAGAAGCGGATTTTGTTTCACATTTTATAGTGATATATCATTCTGACCCGGCATTTTGCCGGGTCGTTTTTTTTAAGTAAAATTATTAAAAATATTATGTACTATATTACTTTTTATTATGTTAAGATGTAGAAGTCGAAGTATGGATTTTTATTACAAAAACAGAGGTTAAAATGAAAAAATATAAGAATTATCTATTTGATCTATATGGAACGCTGGTTGATATCAGTACAGATGAACAATCAAAAAAATTATGGAAAAAACTGGCAAAAATATATGCCTGTTATGGAGCTGAATATAAGGCCAAGGAGCTGAAAAAGGAATTTTTCAGAATGGACAGGGAAGAGAGAAAGCTTCTTAAACTGGAGTCCGGATGTGATCATCCGGAGATAAAGCTGGAAAAGGTTTTTATCAGGCTGCTTTGTGAAGCGCCTCAGATACTGAGTGACAGGAGTATCAGTATCAGAATGCCCGAAAACCTTGCGGTATGGGCAGAGCTAATGGCAAATACCTTTAGAACTATATCTAGAGAATATTTAAGACTGTTTCCGGATACTCTTGAAACCCTTGATAGATTAAGAGAAAGAGGCAGTAAGGTATTTCTTCTGTCAAATGCTCAGGCTATATTTACTATGCCTGAAATACGTCTTATGAGACTTGATGAACATATGGATAAGCTTTATATTTCATCAGATTATGGTGTGATGAAACCGGATTTTCGTTTTATCAACAAACTGGTGCAGGAAGAAGGCATAGATATTTCAGAATCAGTAATGATAGGAAATGAAGTCAGATCTGACGTAAAGGTGGCTCAGAGCTGTGGAATGGATGGAATTCTTCTGAATAATTATAATATCAGTCCTGAAGATATAAGAAAAGAAGCATTGGAACATGGGGTGAGAGAAGATTTTGTTACTATCGAAAAGATATCCATGCTTTTGGATTGAATCTGATGCAGTAAAGAATAATTAGAAAGAAGTATATTTATGAAGATAGATATCTGCTGTGTTGGGAAGGTTAAAGAATCTTCCTTCAGAGAGATGATAAATGAATATTCAAAAAGGCTGTCCAGATATTGTAACCTCAGCATATTTGAGGTGCAGGATGAGAAAACACCGGATAATGCATCCGAAACTGTTGAGGATGGCATCAAGAAAAAGGAGGGAGAAAAACTCCTTTCTGTGATAAAGGATAATGCATATGTTATAGCACTCGCTATAGACGGAAAAAATCTTTCCAGTACAGAGCTTGCGGACAAGATTGACAGTCTTGGTGTAAGTGGTGTCAGCCATATTCAACTGGTTATAGGCGGTTCTCTCGGATTATCAAAGGATGTGCTGAACAGGGCTGATATGAAGCTTTCCTTTGGAAGGATGACATTTCCGCATCAGCTTATGAGAGTGATACTTCTGGAGCAGATCTACAGAAGCTACAGGATAATCAATAATGAACCTTACCACAAATGACGAGTTCAGTATGGTTACATTACGGTGGTTATATACAGGATGATACATAACGAAACTCACCATTAGGTATGGAATCGGTATGGTTATTCTGCGACAGCTATGCAAAACGAAACGGACATGTAGATATAAAACAATATGGAGGAACGATGAAGAGGCTTTTTAATTCCGGCTGGAGATTTCATGAATTTGCCGGAGGAACTGAAATTGGGGAAGTATTTGAATATATAGAGAATGACGGAGCTTTTGAAGCTGTAGATATTCCTCATGATTATATGATATATGATGTTAATGATCTTTACAGAACCTCTGTGGGAGTATATGTAAAGGATGTAGTGCTTGATGCGTCAAAAAATAATACTGTTTATTTTGAAGGCGTATACATGAGGACAACAGTTTATCTGAACGGTGAAGAAATATTCTTCTGGCCATATGGATATACTTCATTTGAGGTTGACCTTACTCCTTATCAGAAGGAGGGAGAGAACAGGATACTTGTATTTGTTGATTACAGATGTCCCAATACCAGGTGGTATTCCGGGGCAGGTATCTTCAGAGATGTATGGCTTTATGAGAGAGAAAAGGAACATATTTTAACAAATGGTGTATATTTTAATGCTGTTAAAAGCGATGATGACACCTATAAAATGACTGTAGATACTGAGGTTGTTGGCAAAAGAGGAGAGAAACTCACAATCCTTCAGGAGCTTCTTGATGCGGATGGAAATATTGTTTTCAATGCATCTGAAGCTATTGCAGCCAATACCGAACCAACAATTTATACAATTACGGCAGATAAGCTTAAGGTAAAGCAATGGGATATTCAGAGTCCGTATTTATACAGCCTCAGAACAAGGCTTATGTCAGAAAAGGGTATTGTTGATGAGATCATTAATAAGGTTGGCTTCAGAACGATAATGTTTGATCCTGATAAAGGATTTTTACTTAATGACAGAGTGGTTAAGATTCAAGGCGCATGTATGCATCATGATCTGGGGGCTCTTGGTGCTGCATTTAACAAGTGTGCTGCAAAACGTCAGATAGAAGAGCTCAAAAAAATGGGTGTCAATGCTATTAGAACATCACATAATCCGCCTGCTGTCGGACTTATGGAGCTTTGTGATGAAATGGGTATCCTGGTGGATTCCGATGCATTTGATATGTGGGAAAGACCTAAGACAGAGAATGATTATGGCATTTTCTTCCATGATTGGGTTGAAAGAGATGTGGAAAGCTGGATCAGAAGAGACAGAAACCATCCTTCTGTGATCATGTGGTCAGTAGGAAATGAAATTCCTGATACCAATGACATTTCTTCTGTAAAAATCGCAAAGAGACTGATAGATGCTGTAAGGAGAAATGATTACAGACACAATGCTTTTACAACCCTTGCATCGAATTATGTTGCGTGGGAGAATGCACAGAAGGTTCAGGACCTTTTTGAGGTATCTGGCTATAATTATCTGGAATCGGTTTATGATGAGCATCATCAGAAATTTAAACACTGGTGCATATATGGTAGTGAGACAGCTTCAACGGTACAGAGCAGAGGAATATATCATTTTCCTAAGGCCAACAGACTTCTGACCTATGAGGATATTCAGTGTTCTTCTCTGGATAACTGTTCAACAAACTGGGGAGCTAAGAATGTTCATAAGTTTGTTGCAGATCATAGGGACAGGGATTATGTTGCGGGACAGTTTATATGGACCGGCTGGGATTACATAGGTGAACCGACACCGTATTTTACCAAGAATTCTTACTTTGGGCATATTGATACTGCCGGTTTCTGGAAGGATACGGCATATATCATAAAGGCCGGATGGGTGGATTATAAAAAGGATCCATTTGTTCATATCGGAATTTACTGGGATTTTAATAAGGGGCAGCGGATTGATATTCCGGTTTATTCAAATGCGCCTTTCGTCGAGCTTTTCTTTGAAGATGAAAGCCTTGGCGAAGTTCGTCTTGATCAGAAGAAGGATGATATATATTCAGCTTACTATAACCTTGATTACAGGGAAGGAAAGCTCAAGGCAGTTGCCTATGACGAAAATAAAAATATTATCGCAGAGGATATTATAGAAAGCTTCGGCAATCCGAGTGCAATTGTTTTAAAGACTGATAAAACAAGCATAAAGGCAGATGGAGAGGAACTGATATTCATTGAAGTAAGTACTGTCGATAAGGACGGACGATACGTTGCTGATTCAAGAAGCAGAGTAAAAATAGAAGTAGAAGGTCCTGCCAGACTTCTTGGTCTTGATAATGGTGACAGTACGGATTATGAAGAATATAAAACAAATTGCAGAAAGCTGTTCTCCGGAAAGCTGCTGGCCATACTCGGAGCAGGAAAGGAAACCGGAAAGGTTAAAGTGAAAGTAACCTCAAAGGGACTGGAATCTGGAGAGCTTTGCTTTGATATAGTGGCGGCGGATACTGTAAGAGATGGAGTGAGCTGTGAAACGGGTGTTGTTTCATACTCAGAGGACAACAGTAAGAAGCTTGATATTCCTTCACGCAAGCTTGAAATGACGCTTAGTCCGGATGTGAGAGTTCTGAATAAGGAGCTGCCGGAGGTCAAGGTTAATACCCGAATTCTGCCTGTAAATTCTGATTGCAGAGAAATAGAATATAAGGCGCTTACATCAGATGGTATTGAAAGCAGAGCTGTAGAGATCATCAGAGAAGAGGAAGGCGTGACACTGAAGGCCGTGTCAGATGGCAGCTTCAGACTGCTTGCCTTTTGTAAAAATGAAAAAGAGCATGCAGATATTATTTCTGAGATGGAATTTACTGTAGAAGGCATTGGCAGCAAGAATCATAATCCTTATGAGATGGTATACGGCTGTGAATTTAATGACAGCTTCAAGGATGCGCAGCTGTCCTTCAGAGGAAGTATCAATTTTCACACGGATAACTGTATTTGCTTCAGAAATGTAGATTTTGGCGATTATGGATCGGATGAACTGCATTTGTCATTGTTCTCCTTTAGAAATGAAGAACCGGTTGAAATCCTGGTGGATGATCCTGAAAAGGGTGATACGGTTTTTAAGGGACTATATAATATTCCGACCGTTTACAATGTCCTGCAGGAGGATGTGTTCAAGTTAAATAAGAGGCTGAAGGGAATCAGGGATATATTCTTTAAATTTGAAAACGGCCTGGTTCTGGGAGGCTTCTATATGACAAAATTTGAGAAGGCCTACAGTTATATTGAAGCTGTTGAATATCAGATGATCACAGGCGACAGCTTTGAAGTTAAAGAAGACGGTATATATGGTATTGGAAATAACGTAGATATGGAATATACCGGAATGAACTTCAGTAAGGGTGTATCTAAGGTGACAATCAAAGGACGCGCCAGAAAATCTGTCTGTCCGGTTCATATCAGATTCTTCTCAGGAGATGATGTAGTTAAAAAAGTTGTAGAGTTTCCGGTAAAAGAGGAGATAACAGAGGAAACCTTTATGCTCAGTGGCTTTAGCGGAGAAGGAAAGATAGATATAATCTTCCTTCCGGGAGCGGATTTTGATCTCTTAGGATTTAAGTTTGAAGGAGAAGAGTAAATCATATAGTGGCATGGCTGTTTTACGAGTAGTGAACGGTTGTGCCACTATTATTTATTTTGTTTAAATGATAGAATAAATACGGTATATATTAATTCGTAAGGGGAGACAGGTTTAAAATGAAATTCTGTTATAACTGTGGAGCGGAAATTGAAGAGGGAGATAAATTCTGTGTTGATTGTGGGGCAGATTTAAGTCTTGCAGATGTGGCAGACGATACAGAGACTGCAGAGATTGCTGAAAGCACTGACAGTGACGATGCTGCAGAGACGATTGTGAACACAGACGATATAGAGACTATCGAGATAGATGATGATGCAGATAGTGATGATCTGAGTTTTATGGCTGAAAAAGCTGCGGATGAAAAAGAAGCGATAAGCAGCAGAATAAACAGCATTATTAATCATCATGATAATGCATATGTAGATAATCGCAATAATGCTCAGTTTGATAAAAGTAATACTCGTGTAAATGATTATCATAAAAATGAGCATGATAAAAATGACTACGACAAACCATATCGTATAACAGAGGATGATATTCCTGAAAAGAAAAGCGGAACAGCTGCCATGGTTATAGTCGCGATCATATGTTTAATAGGTTTTACAGCGCTTTTTGTATGGCTTAAGGAGTATAAGGATAAAAATAGCTCAGAGCCCGGAAACTATGCTGAGTATAAACTGAATGATTATGACGTTCTTGCATATATTACCATCAGAGCAGTTATAGCAGATGATGATATTTTAAATTATAAGGATATTTCAGAAGAAGATGCTGTATCTGCTGTACTTCAGGCTATGTCAAGACCGTTGAATCGTGAGTATAATCCTGAATATTATAGATATCAGGAAGATGATATTTTAGACATGGCATCAAAATATGCCGGAAAAAATATAGATTCTGAGACAATAAAAAAATATTTTAAAAACACTTATTCCTATAGCGGTGATGCATATGAACTTAAAGACGGATATTATTATGCAAAAAGATATGATAAACAAAATGACGGGCCGGTATGCATCAAGCAAAATGATGAAGTATTAAATGAAAAATATTATGAAGTATATTATTCGTACAGGAATGGGTCGAATACAAATACAGAATATTGGAAGGCTCGTTTCGAGCTGGATGGATCCGGTAAGCCTAAGTTTAAATATATAAAGAAAAATGACAGCAGCGGTAAGGCTGACAGTGGTAAAACTGAGAAAAAAACGGAGAAAACCACTGAAAAGACTACAGAGAAAACTACAGAAAAAACTACTGATAAAACGACGGAGAAAACCACAGAAAAAACTACTGAAAAAGCTACGGAAAAGACAACTGAGAATGCTGATTATGTTGAGATACCGTTGGAGGAGATCAGAGGGTATTTTGCAGGAAATCTGACACTTGATCAGATTTCGCTCATTTTGGCATGCTTCAGAAATACCTACATGAATATGAATTATGTTCAAGGCGGAGGCTTCAGAACTCCTCCTATTGAACCTTCTGACAAAGAGCTTTTCCTGAATATGTTATCTGTATTCTTTTATAGTGATCTGCCGGATCTGAAATATACAGACGGTGATGTGGATTCCAGAGGGCAGTACCGCAGATATTCTTATAGGGACATTAAAAATATCTTCCTTGCTGCATTTGATGAAGATGATGTGGAATACTTGTTTGATAATGTTTCATATTGGGTACAGGACATTTATGTAGATAAGAGCAGCGATCTGTGCTCAATCCTGCGTGTGGATCCGGATGATGATTCTTTTTATAAGCCATATAAGCCACAGAAGGCATATAAAAAGGATGGAGTATATTATGTAAAGTGGAGTTCGTATGAGCTTCCTCTCCATATGAGGGAAGATGGTACCGGAAGATTTGATTATAATGACGCAGAGTTTATGTATTGATCATATACAGGGAGAGGATATATGGCTGGATTAAAAGGAAAACCAAAGGGAAAATTAAGCCCCAATGGGTTAAAACTGATTATTTGTTCAGTGTCTTTATCTGCAGTTCTTGCCGGTTCATTTATCTATACTGAAGCAGATAAACTCAAATCGGGGGATAAAACGGAATACAGTTCCGGTGAACAGGACTCAGATAAAACATCTAAGGACGGTAAAGGAAATAAAAATGGTAAGAGCAAAGAAATTCAGTTGGATATAAGCGTTGGAGACGAGATTACCTTTGGCAAAAATATCACTGGGGGTTATGACGATATAACACCCGGTATAGGCTGGAGGGTTGCTGATATAAGGGATGGTAACATGCTTCTCATTTCTTATGACAGTGTTGCCTCGATGAAATTCAGCAATGACGGTTCTCTTTCCTGGAAGGACTCTTTGGTAAGAAATTATCTTAATGGCGATTTTTATAAGAATGCATTTTCGGAGGAAGAGAGAAGTAAGATTCTTCTTACAAATGTTACATTCAAGA
The DNA here is from genome assembly GCA_900108205.1 of Eubacterium ruminantium. Lineage (GTDB taxonomy): Bacteria > Bacillota > Clostridia > Lachnospirales > Lachnospiraceae > Eubacterium_Q > Eubacterium_Q ruminantium_A. The sequence continues at coordinate 43,744 of FNUU01000008.1, forward strand.
ATCAAAAGGAAGAAACCTCCCAGGATTATGTATATATTCCGTCTATGAGTGAAATAGGCAGTTATTTTAAGTTCCATGCTGTACAAAACCCTGCTACTCACGATAACATGTATTTTGTCAGAGATCCATTCTGCATAGAGGAAGAGGATGATGGACTTTACTTCAGATATGTCTGTGAAGCGGTTGGAGAGGGACGGATAGAAAATGATATTGCATATGTAAATGAGATGGAATGTCATAGCATCTGTGCCTGTATATGGGTAAAAATGGAAGGTAGTTTTAATGTAACAAAGGCACCATTTAATAAGGATGATTCTGCAAAAAAGGATCTGTCATATCTTAAATCGGCTAATACAGGGGATTATGTCGAGTTTGGAAAATATACAATAAATGATAGTACAACTTATGATCCTATAACCTGGAAGGTATTGGATAAGCAGGGCGATAAGATACTGCTGATATCGAGAGATGTACTTTTCCCAAGGTTTTACTGTTATGAAGATACAAATGATGTTACCTGGGAGAACAGTGAACTGAGGTCGTATCTGAATACGCGGATAAAAAATGAATTTTTTGCGAATGATGAGCTTAATTTACTTACAACTAATGGCGATGCAGCTGAAGAAGGAGTGTTTTTGCTCAGTGTAGATGAGATAAAAAAATATATGCCGGATGAAGCTTCAAGGCGGGCTGTACCTACTTTTATCTGCGGTTCAAATGGCGGAACCATGGAAGTGGACGGAGTTACCTATGGTGCCTGGTGGACAAGAACGGTATGCTATGACGAGGAATACCATGATTCAGGTATGATACCGATAGGAGCCAATGGATTTCTTAATACAGTACCATTCAGATCATGGGCTGTTATTGGTGTTCGTCCATCGGTATGGGTGGATTTATCTAAAATAAAATAGAATTTTGCTTTTATTTTTTATACATTTATAGTAAAATGTCTGAAAGTACCGCTATGTTATTGGGGAATTGATAGTGGAAACGGTCTATTTTTTTAAAGAGGAGAAAGGTAAAATGAGTATTTATGATCCGAATTTTGACAAGGATGGAGAAGGAGAGTTTGTTGAAGAAGATTTTTCCCAGTTCATGGACTCTATGGATTATGTAAACAAGGATGGTTATTACAAGACAAAAAAAGACTTTGAAGAAGTAGATGATTTTGATGACGAGGATGATTATGAAGATCTAACCTCTGAGTATGAATCATTTGAAGATTTAGACTAGTCTACATTAAACAACTTGCCTGTTATTCTGAATAGTACATTGATGTGATTTTTAACCTGCTGAGTGATCGGCAGGTTTTTTAGTGCCTTTGGAAGCCTCTTTTTTATATACATAGAATCAGTCATGTGATAAAATTATATAACCGCTAAGAAGATCAAACCTATCAGAGTGCTTGTGGATAATAACAGCAATGCTTATCAGGTTAATATTGTTTGTCTGAAGGAAGATGTAAATAATATAAAAAAGACTGTTTATGACAGAATAAAGAAGGATAAAAATGATGTTAATTCGATTGCCGTGAACAGCATTACACCTGATAAATTCCGTATCAATATTAAGGTGGGAACAGGTCTGGAAGATGAGTATTTTGTAACTTTGACAAATTAAATCTTTACCATGAATGTGCTGTCAGTATCTTATGAAAAGATCGATCAATAAATGTTATGCCGAAAAAACCGCCCAATCAGCTGTTTAATGTTGACCGGGCGGATTTTTATTGTATTAATATAGCTTATTTTTCTGCTCATTTCTTACAAGTATACTGAATCTCAGGATTACAATACAAGAAATGATAATACCAATAGGACAGATAAAGAAAATATAATATCCGAGACCCTTGGTAAATGCACCACGTTCCTCATTTACAAGGAATACCAGGAAGTAAGATACTATTGCGACTATAAGGCTTTGTATCAGCAAACCAATGGCAGCTCCAATGTAATTACTGAAAATTCCTAAAATAACAAGAATTGTCAGAATAACCATTCCAAGGAAGATAAAGAAGAAATTGCCATCTGCGAGTGAATATGATTCACTGTATATTCCGTTACCTATATGAATAGCCGGAATAAACATACCTAAGAACAATAAGCCGGTAAATACAAAAAGAACGATCTTGCTATTCTTGAATACAGTCTGATTGTGTGTGAGTGGTCTTCTCTGAGGAGAGGTGTAGCTCGTTACTCCGTTAGAAGCAGCGGTTGTATTGCGGTAACCGGTCGTTGGATTAGACGTAGCAGTTGTACTGTTATAACCTGTTGCTGTGGTTGTTGTCGTTGTGGCATTACCGTAGTCGGCTGAAGCGGCTGATGGAGTGGTTGTGCCACCGTAACCGGAAGTTGTATTTGATGTCACTGAGGCATTTGTGTAACCGGCTGCAACAGGCTGAATCGACTGTTTGTTATATTCAGCGGCAGAAGATGGCTGGTTTGTTGTGGAAACCGGAGTCTGATCATATGAAGTTACTGCAGGAGAGACATATGGTTTTGTATTAAACGGTTTAGCATTAACCGGTTTTGATATGCCTGGTTTATTTTCAGCCGGTTTAGCATTGACCGGTTTTGATATGCCTGGTTTATTTGCTGCCGAATTGGATGCTGTCGGTCTGGATGTTGCAGCTTTTGCATCTGCAAGTTTTTCTATTGCAGATTTAGCCACTACAGATTTAGCCACTGCAGGTTTGGACCCCGTCGGCACAGCACCTGTTGATTTAGTAATTGGTGCTTTTGCAACTGCCGGTTTTGTATCAGTTGTTGTTTCTGCTGCGGGCTTAGTTACAGATGGCTTAGCTGCTGCAGATCTGGCTGCTGCCGGCTTGGTTACAGGTGGTTTAGTTGCTGGCGTTCTGTCTACTGTCGGTCTGGCCGCTGCAGGTTTTGCCGCTGTTGAATTTGAATCTGTCGGTTTAGAATTGAGCGGCTTAGCAATAACAGGTTTTACTTCTGCAGGTTTTATTGTTGGTGTTATAGGAACTGCAAAGATGTCCTTGTCATCAGAAGTAAGTATTTCGGTTGTTGCATTTTTTATCTGTTCAATTGAAGCTTTATCTTTAGAAGCCTCAATTTGCATGGCTGCTATTTCAAGAGGAGAATATGCACCTGTATCTGAATTGCCTGGTATTTCATCAGGTGTATAGGCTTGAGGCTCAAATGATACATCGTTTTCCTTTGCTTTTTGTAATTCGGAATCGCGTATAAGAACGCCGGTAGGAAACTCTTTTTTTACAAATCCGGAAGCAGTATGAGCTGTCTGAATCGGCTGAGCAGACTGAACAGGCTGAACTGTCTGAATCGGCTGAGCAGTCTGAACAGGCTGAACTGTCTGAACAGTCTGAACTGGCTGAGTTGATTGAACCGGCTGTACTGATGCAGCGGCTGTCGGAATAGCATTATTAGATTGCATGTTGAAACCGTCTGCAAGCTCTGTAGAACCGCATTCAGGGCAGAATTTACCACTTTTACGTTCAGTACCGCATTTTGCACAGATAAGTGCTACGGGAGCGGTAACTATCTTATCACTGCCGCATTCAGGGCAGAATTTACCTCTTTTTCTTTCATGACCGCATGATGCACATTTGATTACGGGGATATCCTGAACTATATCCGGAGAACCGCATTCGCTGCAGAATTTACCGGAAGCACGTATAGTACCACAGTTAGCGCATTTCATAGAATAAAAAGCCTCCTAACATTGTTAATCAATTAATCTTAACATATCAGGAGGTTTTTATAAAGAAGTGGCAGGGGAGTGGCTTATGTGTTTTCACTTATGCCACTCAATTGATTTATGTATATAAATGATCAGTTTACTGAGCGCCTAGCTTTGTCATTTCTTTAAGACAAATTTCAGAATCAAGGAGTATTACATCATCTTTTATATTTTCAAGGAACTCCGTAAAAGCTTCAACAAAGTTTTTTTCGGTGATCACTATGGATTTTTTACCTTTTATGACCGGAGCAAAGATGACCCTGTCATGCTCGATACAATACACCGACCAGTTTTTGGAGATCGGAAATACATCTTGGTCCGCCATAAAAAGACTTTTTCCTATTCGATTTAATACAGTATCGATTAAATATTTATTATCATCAAGTCCTCTGGATTTAATGATGACTGAAAATTCTTTGAAACTACCGTCGTTCATGATATCTAAAATGCCGGTAGGAGCAATAAATTCTTTATAATCTGTATGCTGGAAGGCTTTGTAATGGCGTTTATAAAACTCTCTTTCCGAAGGCGGGAAAAAGGCATCCACCAGTTCATCTGTTGCAAGGTAGGACAGGCCCGGAAGATATGAAATGTAATATGTTTTGGTTTCATCCGGAAGATCTGTAAGATATGGAACTGTATTTTCAATATTTTCTATATTCTCAGTCATTGACGCCAAATGATCCTTCAGACTGTTATATTCATCAATATATGCAGTATGCAGAATTTTATCTGTAGTAAAAACAGCCTTCTCGCAGCTGCTGTTCAGAAGGAGTATTCCATCAGGAAGCAGTAGGTAATAAGGGAAAAGCAGTCCCATACTATTATCTGTGAGATTAGGATCATAGTAATAATATGAATGAAAGTCAGCATTTACATTTACCAGAAAACTGATATATGAAGTAATATCAGAGATGATGTCATTATTGATCATGCTGAATTTTGCGGGGTATTTTAGAATATGTTTATAAGTTAATGCCTTGCTTCTTTCATCCATAGATAAAACGCGTATCGTATCAAAAAAGCGTAACTTAAGCAGAAGGCTTATAGGAACAAAGATATCTATCTCATAAGAAATATCACTGCCTAATAACGAGAACAGAGATGATCTGAGAAAATCATTTATCTGCTGAGTACCATTTAATACAGTGGTTTTTTCTTCTGAATCAAAAGTATTGCCTGTACTGATGATATGGACAGGTGATGTGCTGTCTTTGTCTGAAGGTACATTAAGAGAAGCGTCATCTCTGCAGAGTATCTTGAATAAATTCACGATGGTTTTACGGCTGTTATAAGCCGTTGTCGGCATTTTTTCAGACAGATAGACATCTCTTATATGATTCTTTTCTTCACCTGAGATAGGGAGATTGTTCAAAATACAGTTAAGCTGGAGCGTGGTTGGAAGTCGTTTTCCTTTTAAAATCTGGAAAAATGAAGAACGGTCTATCCCAAGAAGCTGAACAAAAGCGTTTTTTGTAGTTGATGAATCGGTTATATATTGATTTAACAGTTCTCCTGTTGCAAACATTTTTTATCCCCCACGATAATATTAGAAATTAAATGATTACTGAATAACATTTTATGATATTTGGCATTTCTTTGCAACAAGCTTTCTTTACCAATGGTTTAATGACAATAAGGTGCGCGGGGTGTATAATTAATGTGAGTTGATTGTCCCGATTGTAACATCAGTATCATTGTTCAATGATATGAGTGATTATGAGGCAATCTGTCGGAAGAAGAGCGATTTTATATGTTTTATTTGGGGGTGAATATGGTTAAATACGAAGCTGAATTATTTGATAATGAACGTTACACTCTGGGCGAGAGTCCGTACTATGATCCTCGATATTCGAGGTTTTCATGGGTTGATATAATAAACGGGAGACTGTGGATCATGGGAAGTGCCGGTAAGAAGGCTTGCTTTGATCTGGGGCAGCCTATAGGCGCAGCAGTGCCTCTTCAGAGGTCGGAAGGTTTTCTTCTGGCTGCGATGGATGGTTTATATATTTATGAGGATGGTAAGGCGAAGAAGTATCTTGACTTGACAGAGACTTATAAGCCGTACTGGCGGTCGAATGATGCCAAAGCGGATCCTTCGGGAAGACTTTGGTTTGGTGCGTCGGTTGCTGATGACGAACATGAGGCGGAGGGGAATCTGTATTGTTATTCTGCAGGGGTTGTAAAGTGTATGCAGGCAAATACCAGGATCTCTAACGGTATGGCATGGAGTAAAGACAGAAAAAGTTTCTTTTTTTCAGATTCATTGGAATATGCTGTATTTATATATGATAATGATCCTGAAACCGGGATCATTACAAACAGAAGAGTGCTTTTTACGGTAGAAAATGGAGTGCCGGATGGTCTCACGATTGATTCGGATGATAACATCTGGGTTGCAATCTGGGGCGGAAACCGTATAGAAAAGCATGATGGTAGAACCGGTGAGCTACTGGCGGAGATTACTGTTCCGGCAAAGCAGACAAGCTCGTGCTGCTTCTGCGGGGATGATATGACGACACTCTTTATAACATCGGCGGGAGTCGGACTTACCGGAGAATACGACGGATGCCTCTTCACCTGCAAAGTGGATGCACAGGGCACAGCGCCGGATTATGCTGTGCTGTGAAAGTTATTTGATTTAATACGAGAAACATTTTATGTGTGAAATGGAATCAATAGAATTATTATAGATTTAAGAGTGAGGGATACTAAATGGATTTTGTAAAATTATCGGAAACTTCACAATATGATTTTTTGAGAAATAACAAGAGACTTGGCCGTAGAATCATACTGCTTGGAGTGACCGGTAGTTATGGCTATGGCACTGACAGAGAAGGAAGCGATGTTGACTTTCGTGGTATTACACTGGAACTTCCGTCAGATCTGATCGGTTTCAGTGAGTTTGAACAGTTTGAGGATAGAGAAACAGATACATGCGATGCATCTGGTAAGGCTGTTTATGATGGGAATCGATATTTTAAAATATCAGACCATAAGAACTCGTCGGCCGGATGATGAACTGGAGCTTTTGAAAAAAATCCGAGATGGATATTTCATGAAGAATAGTATGCTTAATGATGAATTCTACAAAATAGTTGCAAAATATGAAAAAGAATTCTCTGATGCAGAAAGAAAAAGCAGTCTTCCGGATAATCCTGATATGGATAAGATTGAGAGGTTTGTTGAAAAAATCAATCGCAGGATAGTCAATGAGGATATTTATTTTCCTGGCCATCTTTCTTCGATTTTCAGATGAAATTTCATCCGAAATATGATAAAATCAAACATAGTAATGAGGTTATTTTTTTACTTAGCATATTAATTATCGGGGAGTTATATGTTTGATTATTCTTTTGTTTTCGGAGTAGGTCTGTCATCGTTCCTTATATGTATGGTAAATTTAATCTATACATTTATTCAGGGACGTACAGATAAGACTCATAACAGAATTTTTATAACTCTATATATTCTTTTGGCGGTCAATGCAATTACAGAGTTTGTTTCAAGTATTTATGCGAATGATACGACTTTGTCGGATGAAGCACAAATGGTTGTACAGGTCTGTAAGTATATTTATTTTGCTACGCATACAGTGCTGTGTCCGCTGTTCTTTTATTATGTTTCGAATATAAGTTTCGCATCGACTCGGCTTTCTAATATCAAGATGATAATTATTTCAATCCCGCTTTTTATAACGGAACTCATGGCGCTGACAAATCCTCTGACAAATTTCGTCTGGAGCTTTGGCGATAATGGTGTTTATAGCCGTGAATGGGGCCTTACTTTAATCTATATAGCTGCGGCGATATATTATATTATGGCAATAGTAGTCCTTGTTGATTCGTGGAAAGTTATATCCGGGAAAAGAAAGGGAGCGCTAATTTTCTTCGTTGTGATTGTTGCTGCCGGAGTCGTTATCCAGTTGCTGGATAAATCACTTCATGTAGAGGTTTTGACAGAGGTTCTGGGACTTTCGGGAGTCATGATGTCAGTTGAAAATGAGGATGAGAGGCTTTATCCGCGAACCAGATTTTACAATCGTGAGGCTATTATACTTGACCTTGGAGGATGCCTGAGGCATAATAGAAAACTCAGTATTTTGATGATACATATAAACAATTACGATATGATCAGCAGGCTTGTTGAAAGTGGAGAGACCAATGTTATTATAGATATGATCTCCGGATATCTGACGTCTGTTGTTAAGCGTTACTATGTTTATGTGCCGGAAAAGGCGACAGTGGTCATTACCCTGTATGATGAAATGGGTGAGAAGGCCGACGAACTTGCTGAAGAGATACTGAAGCGATTTGATGAAGCCTGGGAATACAAGGATTACAGCATTCAGCTTAATGCAACTGTTATGGTTGCGGATGTTCCTTCACAGATAAAGAGTACCTCAGAGCTCATCTACATGCTTGAAAGCCATAACCGTGAGTTGAAGGGGAAGAGGCTTTACAGAGATGATGACCTCAGCTTCATCATGAGGAGACAGGCGATAGAAGAAGCTATTTCGAGAGGTTTCTCAGAGAACAGCTATGAAGTGTATTATCAGCCAACCTATAATCTGGACGGCAGCCTGCATGGCGCAGAGGCACTCATACGTATGAATGATAAGGAACTTGGAAAGCTTTATCCGGATGAATTTATCCCCGTAGCAGAACGAAGCGGACTTATAGATGATATCGATGACTTTGTGCTTGAAGAGGTCTGCAAATTCATCAAGACAGGGGTTCCGGCAAGGTACGGAGTCGGAAATATAAATGTGAACCTTTCGGTTCAGCAGTGCATGCGACCGGGCTTTATAGAGGATGTTACGAGTATAGTTGAAAAATACGGCGTTAAGAAGAAATGCATCAATTTTGAGATCACCGAATCTATAGCAGCAGGGGATTATGAGATATTCGGCAGGATCATCAGCAGCCTGAAGAAGGCAGGCTTCATGTTCTCGATGGATGATTACGGAACCGGTTATTCAAATGTGAGCTCGGTTTTCTCCCTTGATTTTGATATCATCAAGATCGATAAGAGTATACTCTGGGGAGCGGAGAAAAATGAACTCGGAATGACCATACTTGAAAATACAATTCGTATGATACAGCAGATGAAGAGAAAGATACTTGTGGAGGGTGTTGAGACTCTGGAGCAGGTCAGACTCCTTGAGAGACTTAAGGTTGATTATCTGCAGGGATATTACTTTTCAAGGCCTATTCCGAAGAATGATTTCGTGAAGCTTATATCAATAGAAAAGGCAAGAAAATAACAGATACTATTTTGGAGGATTATTTTCATGAAAATCCGTGTTAATAAAGATAGACTTTTGATCAGTCTGGATGGAAGTCTGGATTCGAATAATGCACGTAATGTTGAAGAGGAAATATTAAGGGCTGTTGAGGCAAATTCGGGTCTGACGCCTTCTTTTGATATGTCCGAACTGAAATATATATCCAGCGCGGGTCTTAGAGTTTTAATGAAGGTCAGAAAGATCGCAGGTGAAAATGTTGAAATAAATGATGTTACACCTGATGTATATGAGATCTTTGATACGACAGGCATGTCTGAGATATTTAAGGTTAGAAAGAAAATGAGAGAGCTTTCTATCGAAGGGCTTGATATCATCGGAGAGGGCTGTAATGGTAAGGTTTATCGACTGGATGCAGATACCATCGTAAAAGTATATGAAACAAACAATGCCCTTGAAATAATAGAAAATGAGAAGAAAATGGCCAAGATGGCATTTCTTAAGGGAATCCCAACTGCGATATCCTTTGATATTGTTAAGGTGGGAGATACTCTTGGGGCAGTATTTGAATTGCTTGATGCTAAAACTTTTAATGACCTGATCATTGAGAATCCGGGAAGTATCGATGATATTGTCAAAAAATATGTGGATGTGATGAAGCAGATCCATGATACAGAGGTTGAAAAAGATGTAGTGCCTGTTGCTAAGGATATTTATAAAGGTTATCTTGAGAAGCAGAAGAAGTTTATGCCTGAAGAAATGAGTAATAAGCTGAGTAAGCTTTTAGATGAGATGAAGGTGGATACGCATCTTGTTCACGGAGATATCCAGATGAAAAATGTTATGCTTTCAGATGGAGAACCGATGATCATAGATATGGATACATTATGCATGGGGCACCCTCTGTTTGATTTCTGCGGATTATATGTTACATATAAATTATTTAAAGAGGATGAGCCGGACAACACACTGAAATTCCTGGGAATCAGCAGTGAAATAAGTGATATGATCTGGGATAAAACCTTCAGATACTATTATGCTGATAAAACTGAAGAGGAGAGAGAGGTTATCCTGAACAAGATAAGAATTCTTGCGTCAATACGTTTTTTATATCTTATTTCTGGTACTGTAAGAATGAGTGATGAACTGGCTGAGAAGAGGATCAGTCATACGATTTCACATATAAATGAACTGCTTGATAAAGTGGATGATTTGAATTGATGATAACATACAGATAACCTCAAATGATGAAAAAATACAATTGATCCGGATTAATGATAAATGTATATACCTGAATCAATTATAAAAGTTTGAAAAAAATATTTTTTTTGTTATAATGCATTAAGGCAATACCGCCGAGACGATTGTACTTGTACGGCGGTAGGACTTAATGTATTTTTTGATTATCAGGAGAATAAATAAATGCGTAAGACAAAAATTGTTTGTACTATAGGACCTGCCAGTGAGACAGAGGAAACATTAAAGGAACTCTGCAAGGCAGGAATGAATGTTGCCAGACTTAATTTTTCTCATGGCTCACATGAGGAGCATTTGAAGAGGATCAATGCTATCAAGAAGGTTCGTACGGAACTGGGACTTCCGATAGCTATAATGCTGGATACAAAGGGCCCTGAATACAGAATCGGAACCTTTGCCGAAGGAAAAGCTGAGTTAAATGAAGGTGACGAATTTATATTCACCACAGAGCAGATAGAGGGAACAGATAAGAAGGTATCAGTAAGTTATGAAGGACTTAATTCTGAACTTTCGGTAGGTGATACCATTCTTCTTAATAACGGACTTATGTCCTTTGAAGTTACCGGCATAAATGGTAAGGAGATAAATACAAAGGTTGTTATCGGAGGTGTGCTTACAAATCGTAAGAGTATGAGCTTCCCAGGAAAGCATATCAAGCAGAAATATCTTTCAGAGCAGGACAAGTCAGATATCATTTTCGGAATAGAAAACGGTGTGGATTTTATCGCTTGTTCATTTGTATCTGTAAAGCAGGATCTTATGGATATCCATGAACTGTTAAATGAATATAATGCGGATAATATTGAACTGATAGCCAAGATTGAGAATCAGTCAGGTTTTGATAATATAGAAGAAATATGTGAGGCTTGTGACGGCATAATGGTAGCCAGAGGTGATATGGGCGTTGAGATCGCATACGAAAAGCTTCCGGCTATTCAGAAAAAGCTTATCACAAAGTGCCGTATGTTAGGCAAGAGAGTTATCACAGCTACGGAAATGCTGGAATCTATGATACATAATCCGCGTCCTACAAGAGCAGAGGCATCAGATGTTGCAAATGCTGTTTATGATGGAACCAGTGCGGTAATGCTTTCAGGAGAAACAGCTGCCGGAAGTTATCCGGTTGAAGCTGTTAAGGCAATGGCTAAGATATGTGTTTCTACAGAGCAGAATATAAATTATAAAAAGAGATTCTATAATGCGGATATTGAGATCAGAAATGATATAGATGCTATATCACATTCGACCTGCGGCATGGCTATAGATATCAATGCAAGATGTATCGTAGCATGTACTCTGTCAGGAATTACGGCCCGTATGGTCAGCAGATTCAGATCTCCTGTTGATATAATAGGTATGACAACAAATGAAGCCACATGGAGAAAACTTTCACTTTCATGGGGAGTTACACCTGAAATGTGCGAGACCTATCCTTCAACAGACGTTCTTTTTTACAGCGCCAAGAAGGTTGCTGAGAAAGTATTTAATCTTGAGAAAAATGATAAAATAGTCATTACAGGTGGAGTTTCCGGAGTTTCAGGTAATACAAATCTTATCAAGATCGATGAAATATAATTCTGAGTATTTTGGTGCTGTGCTGTTCGGCTAAACAGGCACGTTATCTAGTGTGTTATTTGATGTATTTGTATATCGATAAATCGGGGTTTTATGTATGGGGAAATTATTGATCAGGACATTTATAAAGGATTACGATGATACCCGGAATCCTGAGGTGAGAAAGAAATACGGTATGCTTGCCGGAGGTTTTGGAATCTTCTGTAATATCATGCTGGCTGTTCTGAAGGTAGTGATAGGCATTATGTCAGGCGCTTTTTCAATAGTAGGCGATGCCATAAATAATATGTCGGATGCAGCATCTTCCATAGTTACACTGATAAGCTTTAAGCTTTCAGGAAAACCTGCAGACAGAGAACATCCGTATGGGCATGGCAGACTTGAATATGTGTCGGGTTTTATAGTAGCTGTACTTGTCCTTGCCATTGCACTTAACCTTTTTAAAGAGTCTATCGTAAATATTGTTAAGAAGACTCCGATAAGTGTAAGTATCGTAACCATAATTATTTTGTCAGGCACCATACTGATAAAACTGTATATGTCCATTTTTTATATGCATATCAGCAGAACTATAAAAAGTGCGGCCATGAGAGTTACGGCAGTGGACAGCAGATCTGACTGTATATGTACAAGTGTTGCTCTTGTCTCTGTTCTTGTGATGCTGTGTTTTAAGGTGAATATCGATGGATATGCAGGAGCTATAGTTGCACTCTTTGTTATTAAGGCGGGACTTGAAGGCGCGAAGGAAACGACGGCGCTTCTTCTGGGAGAAGGACCTGATGAAGAACTGAAGGAAAAAATACTTCAGATATCTTCTGAGTACAAGGATATAATTGAGGTACATGATTTAAGAGTACATGATTACGGCCCGGGAAGAACCTTTGCATCCATGCATGTTGAAATGAATTCGGAGCTTGGTATGATGAGGGCTCATGAAATAGTTGATGACATTGAGAGAAGGGCAGTCCGGGAAGGCCTTGTATCGGAATTTACCATTCATGTAGATCCTGTAGATGAAAATGATGATTTTTCCATTAAGACAAAAAGAATTGTGGAAGAGAAGATTAAAAAGATCAATGAATGCATAAAAATTCATGATTTCAGGGTTACTCATAACGGAACGCTCGTGCACAGGATGGCATTTGATGTTACGGTTCCATATGATTTCAACAAAACAGACAATGAAATAATGGAAGATGTAAAAGAGGTTCTGAAGGATACTCCGGGTAATCCGGCTCTGGATATTCTGGTGGACAGGTCATGAGATAAGTAGTTGAGTGTTTGTTTTAAAATAATTAAAGAAGGTGGATTATGGACGAAAGACAAAGACCAAGAGCAAGAGAAAAAAGGGTAACCAATGATGGTAAGGGTGTTGGAAGAAAAGGTGAGGGCCTTGGAACAGGACCTGTTGGTTCATCTGACATTCAGGGAAGAACCGGTTCATCGGAGGGGGGCTTTCATATAAGTAAGGGAGCTGCTATCGGAGGCGGCGGTGGAATACTTGCTGCTATCATAGGTATTGTTATGATGCTTTTCGGAGGTGGCGGCGGTGGAGCCGGAACCGGCGGTGGTTCGGATGCCGGAAGCAGCCAGGGCGGAAATGTCAGCCTTAACAACCAGACTGCCATTTATTCTGAGGATCATACAGGCAATAATGATGCGGCTGCGTCAAATATCAAACTCGATACAACGGTTGCACCTGGTTCAAGGGATAAGAGAACACAGATACTTGGCGATAATAAAGATACCATAACCTTTATGGTATATATGTGCGGTACCGATCTTGAATCAAAGTATGGTATGGCTTCCTCTGACCTTTCCGAGATGGCTTCGGCTGATTTCGGAGACAATATAAATATCATTGTTTATACAGGTGGATGTGCAAAGTGGAAGACCACAGGAATAAGCAATAAGGTCAACCAGATATTCCAGGTTAAGAAGGGATCTATGACCTGCCTTGTTTCTGATGATGGAAATAAGCCGATGACTGATCCGGATACCTTATCTTCATTTATCAAATGGACTGCCAAAAACTATCCGGCAAACAGATATGAACTTATTATGTGGGATCATGGCGGTGGTTCCGTAAGTGGTTATGGTTATGATGAGAAGAATCAGAAGAGTGGTTCAATGTCTCTGACCGGTATCAATAAGGCGCTTAAGGATGCAGGAGTTACTTTTGATATGGTAGGCTTCGATGCCTGTCTTATGGCTACAGCCGAAACAGCACTTATGCTTGATCCGTATGCAGATTATCTTCTTGCATCTGAGGAGACAGAGCCGGGTATCGGATGGTTCTATACAAACTGGATGACTAAGCTTGGTCAGAATACATCTATGCCGACAATCGAGCTTGGTAAATATATAATTGATGATTTTGTTACTGCCTGCAATCAGAAATGCAAAGGACAGGCTACAACACTTTCAATAATTGACCTTGCTGAATTTGCAAATACTGTTCCTTCAAAAATCGGAACATTTTCAAAGTCTGTCAGCAGTCTTATAACTGCAAAGGAGTATAAGCAGGTATCGGATGCAAGAAATGTAACGAGAGAATTTGCTCAGAGTTCACGAATCGATCAGGTTGATCTTGTCAATCTGGCAGAAAATATGAATACTCCTGAAGGCAAGGAACTGGCAGCGGCACTTAAGGGTGCGGTTAAATATAACAGAACCTCTATCAATATGACGAATGCATATGGCGTTTCTATATATTTCCCATATCAGAGAACTTCGTATGTAGATAAGGCCTGCAGCACATATTCAGCTATAGGAATGAATGATGAATACAGTAAATGTATACGTCAGTTCGCCAGTCTTGAAACCAGTGGTCAGATACAGGCAGGTGGTTCCGGAAATGCCGGATCATCTCTCTTTGGAATCCTTGGAGGAGGCTCAGGCGGCGGAAGTGATGCGATCTCTTCTCTGCTCAGCGGATTTTTCGGCGGCGGAAGAAGTAATATAATTGATGATCTTGACGGAAGCAATACCGACTTCATGGATGAGAGCGGTATAACAGCTGATGATGCTGCAGAATACATTTCCATGAATTACTTTGATCCGACAAAGCTTGTATGGGAGGATGACGGAACAAAGGCTACACTTTCACTTTCAGATGAACAGTGGAAGCTTGTTCACAGCGTTGATCTGAATATGTTCTATGATGATGGTTCAGGATATCTTGACCTCGGCCTGGATAACATATACAGCTGGGATGAAGAAGGTCGTCTTGTGGCTGACACTGACCGCACATGGATATCGATAAATGGACAGCCGGTTGCATATTATCATCTTGATACAGTAGAGGATGGTGATGACTATACCATCACAGGTCGTGTTCCTGCACTTCTTAACGGTGAGAGGATTAATCTTATACTGGTATTCGATAATGATAATCCACATGGATATATAGCAGGTTATCTCACGGATTATGCTGAGGGAGAGACAGATACTGTTGCAAAGATGGAATCAGAGCTTGAGACCGGAACGGAACTTACATTTATCTGTGATTATTACTCATATGATCAGAAATATCAGGATACCTATCCTATCGGTAAAGTTACTGTCAGCGATAATATGCAGATCAGTAATACAGATGTGGGAGAGGGCAAGGTAAAACTGGCATATCTCTTTACAGATATTTATAACCAGAAATACTGGACACCAACCATTTCAAGATAGTATTCCGGTATATAATAAAATTATAATAAAACAAAAATGCAAATCATTTGCAAATTTATGCTTGACATATTATATTATGTTTGGTAGTATACATTTTGCAAATGATTTGCATTTTATTTTTTGAGCTGCTCAGCGGCGGGAGTGAAAGAATATGAATGATAAGATGATTTGTTCTGATAATCAGAAAAAAGGCTATAAGACCAAATGCAAGGATCTGATAATGTCATATATCGAGGCGCATAAGAATGAAAGATTCTCAGCTTCGGACATATCGGAATATATAACCGGCATGGATATCAGTACAAATATTACAACAATCTACAGAAATCTGGATAAGCTTACTGCCGAGGGAAGACTGCTCAAAACAAAGAATCCGGTAAATGACTGCTGTTTTTATCAATATGCCGGTGAGGATAAGCTTTGTGACGGACATCTTCATATGCAGTGTAAAGTCTGTGGAAAGGTTATTCATTTGAATGACAGATATATGGCAGAGGTATACAGCTATTTGAAGAAGGAAACCGGCTTCAGACTGGATTTTAAAGCTTCCATACTCATGGGGATATGTAAAGACTGCAGAATACTTCCAATCTAATGCTGACAGGAGAATGCTAAAATGGTAGAGAGAGAATTAACAAAAAATAAGAGAATCGATTTCAAAAAAATGCTGGCGGTGCTGATAATGCTTTCAGTTTCTGTGATGTCATTTGCTTCTTGCGGGTCTAAAAAAAGTAATGCGGAAGGCAGTGGTAAGATAAAGATTGTCTGCACTATCTTTCCGGAATATGACTGGGTAAAAGAGCTGATCAAGGGAAGAGAAGAGCACTTTGATCTGACACTTCTTATGTCAAATGGTGCTGACCTTCATAATTATCAGCCTACCGCAGAAGATATATTAAAAATATCAGAGTGTGATCTTTTCATATATGTTGGCGGTGAATCAGATGAATGGGTAGATGATGCTCTTAAGGAAGCACATAACAAGAATATGGTTGTTCTTGATCTTATGGATATTCTGGGTGACAGAGCCAGAGAAGAGGAACTGGTCGAAGGAATGCAGGGTGAGGATGAAGATGACCACGACCACGAAGATGCTGATGACCATGATCACGAGGATGCAGACGAACATGACCACGAGCATGAAGATGGTGAGATTGAATATGATGAACATGTATGGCTTTCTCTTACAAATGCGCAGGTTGTTGCAGAGAAAATAGAAGAAAAGATCAGCAGTCTGGATAAGGATGAGGATGCTGCAAAAACATATAAGAATAATCTTGATGAATATGTAAATAAGCTTAAAGAACTTGATGGCAGATATAAGGAAACTGTTGCATCTGCAAAAAATAAAACTGTTGTATTTGGTGACAGATTTCCGTTCAGATATCTTGTAGATGATTATGGTATTAATTATTATGCGGCTTTTATAGGCTGCAGCGCTGAGACTGAAGCTTCATTTAAAACAGTTACATTTCTTGCGGAGAAGGTTGATGAATATAATCTTGGAACTGTTTTAACCATAGAAACATCAGATCAGAGCATAGCAAAAACCATTATCAATAATACAAAGAACAAAGATCAGAAGATACTTACTCTTGATTCTATGCAGGGAGTAACCGGTAAGGAAGCAGAGGGTGGTAAGAATTATCTTCAGATAATGGAAGACAATCTGGCTGTTCTGAGTGAGGCACTTAACCGTTAAGTTTTGTAAAAGCTTACGGTTCTAAATGAGAACAAATACACAATATCCTACACCATGTCTTATAAATTATGAATTGTTTCATTTTTTTGATAAGATATGGTGCAGGTTTTTGTCGTTTATTCAGAAAAAGGGGAAACTATGGCGTATATAACATGTGTAAACCTGGCTGTCGGTTATGAGAGAAAACCGGTGGTGGATAATATTAATTTTAAGGTGGAAAAAGGGGATTATCTTTATATAGTAGGTGAAAATGGAGCAGGTAAGAGTACTCTTATGAAGACTCTGCTTCATCTTACATCACCGGTTTCGGGAGAAATAATATATGGTGATGACATTAAGCCCTATGAGGTGGGTTATCTTCCTCAGCAGACGGTGGTGCAGAAGGATTTTCCGGCATCAGTATACGAGATAGTTCTTTCCGGAGCCTTATCGAAGTCAAAATGGAGGCCATTTTACAGTAAAGAATTAAAGGCTCTTGCCAGAGAAAATATGGAGAAAATGAATATCTGGGACATGCGTAAGCAGTGTTACAGAAATCTTTCGGGCGGTCAGCAGCAGAGAGTTCTTCTTGCCAGGGCTTTGACTGCAACAACCAAGCTGTTGCTTCTGGATGAACCGGTCAGCGGACTTGACCCGAGAGTGACAACAGAAATGTATTCCCTTATAAAAGGACTGAATGATGACGGAATAACAATAATCATGGTATCTCATGATATAGATGCAGCTCTTAAATATGCCAAGACCATACTTCATGTAGAGGGTGGCAACAGCTTTTTCGGAACCAAGGAAGAATATCTGAAGAGTGAAGAATATAAACTGCTTACCGGAGGCGAAAAGAATGATTGATTTTGAATTGTTAAAAAGGTATTTTGAATTCTCCTTCGTCAGAAATGCGATGATAGTCGGAATCCTTATAGCACTGTGTTCTTCCCTGCTGGGAGTTACACTGGTACTTAAAAGGTATTCTTTTATAGGCGACGGACTTTCTCATGTGGCTTTTGGAGCTATGGCTATAGCATCGGTATTAAAGATATCAAATCTGAATTATCTGATCCTTCCGGTTACGGTTGTTTCTGCAGTACTTCTCCTTCGCGTAGGACAGAATACAAAAATCAAAGGAGATGCGGCGATAGCTATGCTATCTGTATCATCTCTGGCTGTCGGATATATGCTTATGAATGTTTTTTCAACATCTGCAAATGTATCCGGAGATGTGTGCAGTACGTTGTTCGGTTCGACTTCCATACTTACTCTTGATAAGTCGGATGTTAACCTTTGCATTTACCTTTCGGCAGTGGTGATAGTGGTTATCATCTTTTTCTACAACAGGATATTTGCAGTGACTTTTGATGAAAATTTTGCTAAGGCAACAGGATCAAAAGCAAATGCCTACAATATGCTTATAGCTATAATAACTGCGGTTATAATCGTTCTTGGAATGAATCTTGTGGGTTCACTCCTTATATCAGCCCTGATCATCTTTCCGGCGCTTTCAGCCATGAGGCTGATAAGAAACTTTAAGGGTGTAATGATATGCTCAGCTATCATTTCTGTTATCTGTGCTTTTGTAGGAATGATCATTTCACTGCTTTATAATACTCCTGTCGGATCAACGATCGTAACAACGGATATGGTAGTATTTCTTATATTCCTTATGATCGGCAAGATAGCGAAAATAGATTGATATTTTATGATATGGTTTTATTATATTGCTATTAACATAGTTATTAATTATATTGATATTGTTTTTATTGATATCAAAAATATGGAAAAGAGGAATAGAGATGTTTACTCAGAATAAAAAATACAGAAGAAAAAGAGCTTTGATAATAGCGCTTGCGATGACTGCGGCAGCTTCATTTTCAGCCTGCGGTAAGACGGATTCCGGAAGCCATATGAAGCAGGAAAACCAGGTGGAGAAGGCTATAAATCAGCAGATGTCCAAGGAAAATAAAGACACAACTACAGAGAAATCTACTGAGGATAAAGAAAAAAACACAGAGAATAAAGAAAAAACAACAGAGAAAAATACAGAGAATACAACTGAGGTTAAAGATAAAACCACAGAAAAAGATGATAAAGAAACAACAGAGACGTCTTCGGCGAAGCCTGCTGATGTAGTTACAACCGAAGAAAATACAGATACCAGATCTGAAAATTTTGCTACAGTGGATATCGACCCGGAAACCATAGATTATGATAAGGTTGATATTGATATTACAGAAATGTCCAGCGATATGGTTTATGCAACGGTTTATCAGATGGTTTATAATCCGCAGGATTATATTGGTAAGACAGTAAAGATCAGCGGACAGTATTATGTTGCATATTCAAATGAGGAAAACAATGATAACTTCTATAACTACTGTCTTGTAGCGGATGCTAAGGCCTGTTGCCAGCAGGGCCTTGAGTTTAAATGCATTGACGGACATGAAGTATATCCTGATGATTTTCCGGAAGATGGTACTGATGTAGAGGTTACAGGCGTTTTTGAAATGTATCGCGAGGGCAAATATACATATACAAGACTCAACTATGCAGAAATGACTGTGGATGGTGCTTCGAAAGAATAGAAGAAAAAATTAAATATGACTTTATAAAGCTAAAATACCGCCGTAAAAACAATTATATATTGTGTTGAACGGCGGTATTTTAAAAAAGTATCAAAATTATTATAAAAAATACTTTTTGTTGAGGTGATTTTCTGTTATGATATTAGAAATCATAGATTGCGTCAGTCAAAGTCGCGTATGATAATAATAACAGGAACTATCCACATGAAGTTTTCGTTTAAGGGAAGTACTTGATCATGTGGCGGTTTTTTGTGATTAAAAAATTATTACAAGGAGGATCGTAATGATTTACTCAACAGAAGTTAAGAACATGTGCCCTGTTCATCAGGGTGTACATCATGGCGCAGCTCCGATTCCGGAAGAAGCAAAGTGGGTACAGGCAAAGAAGGTTGAGGATATTTCCGGCTATACACATGGTATCGGCTGGTGTGCACCTCAGCAGGGATGCTGCAAGCTTTCCCTTAATGTTAAGGATGGTATCATCCAGGAAGCACTTGTAGAGACAATTGGTTGTTCAGGAATGACACATTCTGCAGCTATGGCTGCTGAAATCCTTCCGGGACTTACAGTGCTTGAAGCTCTTAATACTGACCTTGTGTGTGACGCTATCAACACAGCAATGAGAGAGCTTTTCCTTCAGATCGTTTATGGTAGAACACAGAGTGCATTCTCTGAGGACGGACTTCAGATCGGTGCAGGTCTTGAGGATCTTGGTAAGGGCGCTCGTTCAATGGTTGGTACAACTTATGGTACACTTGACAAAGGACCTCGTTACCTTGAACTTACAGATGGATATATTACACATATCGCACTTGATGAGAACGATGAGATCATTGGTTATAAGTACATCAACTTTGGTAAGATGATGGACTTCATCAAGGCAGGAGATGATCCAAAGACTGCTGTTGATAAGGCTTCAGGTCAGTACGGACGTGTTGCTGATGCTGTAAGACTTGTTGACCCAAGAAAAGAGTAAGGATTAGGAGGATAGAAATATGGCATTATTTGAATCATATGAAAGAAGAGAGCCTCAGATCCTTGCAACACTTAAGGAATATGGCATCTCATCAATTGAAGAGTGTAAAGAAATTACAGATGCAGCTGGTATCGATGTATATCACCTTATCGAAGGTATTCAGCCAATCTGTTTCGAAAATGCTAAGTGGGCTTACACAGTAGGTGCTGCTATAGCAATCAAGAAGGGCTGCAGAAGAGCTGCTGATGCAGCTGCAGCTATCGGTATCGGACTTCAGGCATTTTGTATTCCTGGTTCTGTTGCAGACAGACGTAAGGTAGGTCTTGGACATGGTAACCTTGGTAAGATGCTTCTTGAAGAGGATACAGAGTGTTTCGCATTCCTTGCAGGTCATGAGTCATTTGCAGCTGCAGAGGGTGCGATCGGTATCGCTGAGAAAGCAAACAAGGTACGTCAGAAGCCGCTTCGTGTTATCCTTAACGGACTTGGTAAGGACGCTGCTCAGATCATTTCACGTATTAACGGATTTACATATATTGAGACAAAGTACAACTACTTCACAGGTGAGGTTGAGGAAGTATTCAGAAAGTGCTACTCAAAGGATCCTGAGTCTCCACGTGCTAAGGTAAACTGCTACGGCGCAAATGATGTTCAGGAAGGTGTTGCAATCATGTGGAAGGAGAATGTTGATGTATCTATCACAGGTAACTCAACAAATCCTACAAGATTCCAGCATCCAGTTGCAGGTACATACAAGAAGGAGAGAGTTGAAGCCGGTAAGAAGTACTTCTCAGTAGCTTCAGGTGGTGGTACAGGACGTACACTTCACCCAGATAACATGGCTGCAGGTCCTGCTTCATATGGTATGACAGATACTATGGGACGTATGCACAGTGATGCTCAGTTCGCCGGTTCTTCATCAGTTCCTGCTCATGTAGAAATGATGGGTCTTATCGGTGCAGGAAACAACCCAATGGTTGGTATGACTGTTTCAACAGCTGTTTCAATCGAAGAAGCTGCAAAGGCCGGTAAGTTCTAAGCTATTTAGAATATATTTTCAATAATTAAGGACATGGTTTCTAAATTCATTTTATGAATTCAGACCATGTCCTTTTTTCTGTAGTCTCTCGGAGACATTTCGAAGGCTTTTTTAAACATTTCTGACATATAGCTGGTTCCGTTAAAACCGGTCATGTTTACAATCTCGGACAGAGGAAGAGTTGTAGTTCTGAGAAGCTCTGCAACCTTTTTTAGACGGTAATTTAAAAGGTAGTTTACAGGACTGTCTCCGACATATTTGTGAAAGATTTTATTACAGAGAGATTTACTTATGCTGCCGCTGGCAGCGATATCCTCGAGACTGATCTGGGATTTGTAATTCTGCTGAATATAAAACATCATGGCCTTAAAAGACTTTGTATGTGTATCGCTTTGGGAATCATCATTAAGCATTCCGTAGCTTTTGCTCTGCATCATGATGATCTCCCAGATGTCAAAAAGCTTTTTGGTTATCTGGAAAGGATCATGACGAACGTCAGGAAGGCTCATCATCAGTTTATACATATTCAGCGTGTTTTCATTTATGTTTCTGAATCGAAGATAGGATATGTTTGGATTGTTAAGGATAGGAAGAAGAGCCTGAAGCTCTACGGCAACAGAAGACTTCAGGATACTTGGATTAACAATACATATAACATAAGTAGCTGTGACGTTATCTAAAGTTACACTGTAATGAATCTGATTTGAATTGACAAATATGGTATCTCCGGCATGGAGTTCTATCAGCTGACCATTTACGGAATAAGCCATTTTTCCGGTTTTTACAGATAACAGTTCTATATCCTCATGAAAATGAGGAACCTTCTCCCAGGTTACATTTGGTTTAATCCAGCCGTCATAAATATATGATGGAAAAGAGTCGTCATCGTAATTAACCTGCTCTGAACCGTCCTCTCTCTTTACAATAAATCCCATAAGTTCGCGTTTCATAACAATATTTCTCCTAATATACAAAATTATAACAATATTACACACATGTAAAATATTGTTATTAAAATAGACAAGTAAAGCGGTATTAATTGTCTTACATATACAATATACTTATTATCGTCAGAACTGACAAGATATAAATATTATTTTTTGTAAGAGTAAAACAAATTAATTAACAGAGGATAAAATTTTTTACAGTAAGCACATGATATAGATAAATGCTGCTGTGATAAAATATAAGTTTAGTGATTATGTTTCCGAGTGGAAACAGGATTTAAATGATAAATTGGAGGAAAAAAGTATGGCAGAAGAAGTGGTAGTTATGAAGAATGTCAGCAAAGAGTTTAAGGTTTTGAACCGCCACGAAGGATTAAAGGGAAGCTTTAAGGATCTTTTTTCAAGAGATTATAAAATCGTTAAAGCTGTAAATGATGTTTCTCTGACAGTGGAAAGAGGGGAGATAATAGGTTACCTCGGACCAAATGGTGCAGGAAAATCCACAACCATAAAAATGATGACAGGTGTTCTTGAACCGTCATCGGGAGAAATCTATGTAAATGGACTTGTGCCATATAAAGAGAGAACCCGTAATTCAGAAAATATCGGAGTAGTATTCGGGCAGAGAAGCCAGTTATGGTGGAATCTTCCGTTGGTAGAATCATTTAAATTACTCAAAGAGATTTATATGGTTCCGGATAAGGATTACAACGATATGCTGGAATTATATCGCTCATTGGTAGATATAGAGCCGATTTATCATAAGCCGGTACGCCAGATGTCTCTAGGCCAGAGAACGCTCAGTGATATTCTTGCGGCCTTTCTCCACAATCCCGGAGTGGTATTTTTGGATGAGCCGACCATCGGACTGGATGTTTCCATGAAAGCAAAGATCAGAGAACTGATAAAGGGACTGAATGAGGTTAAGCAGACTACAGTTATTCTTACAACTCATGATATGGGGGATGTGGATGCTCTCTGCCGCAGGATCATCATAATAGATGAGGGCAAGAAGATTTATGATAATGATATAGAACATCTGAAGAACTTCTTTGGGTCCTACAGAACTCTCAGAATGCGTCTTGAAGACGGAAGCTGGGATGAGCGTATTATTGATGAGAAGAAGACGGATGTAATGCATGTAATTCAGGAAACTCAGCAGAAACATGTTATTAAAGACATTCAGCTTCAGGAGATATCGACAGAAGAAGTTATAAGGAAGATTTATGAAGGGAGTAAGGCATCATGAATAAAACCGGGAGACTTGCAGCGCTTACCAGAGCCGGGGTAGTGGAATCCTTACAGTTCAGGCTTGGTACTGCTGCAACACTTTTTGGAAATCTTATATATCTGGCTCTTGTTTATTTTCTGTGGAAAGCGATATATGCATCCAGCGGAACAGACGTGGTAAATGGAATGACCTTCCATGATGCTATGATATATCTAATCCTTGCAACTGCTATATTCAATTTTCTGGAAATGTTTATTTTATGGGATATGAGCCGGAGTATACAGTCGGGAGAGATAATTATGCATCTCCTGAAACCTATGAAATACAGGACTTATATGTTCTGGAGTTATTCAGGCTCTCATGTGGTTTTGTTTTTCCTGACATTTTTACCTACATTTTTTGTTGTAATGATCGTCACAAAGGGTGCGATACCACTGGGACTGAACCTTGTATGGTTTGTAATATCACTGGTACTGGCACTAATTGTTAATTTTAATCTGGAAATGCTGGTGGCTCCGATATGTCTTTATACAGAGTCTACCTGGGGTGTAAATATCGTGAAGGAGACAATAGTTCTGCTTCTTTCGGGCGCGACCATCCCTCTGGCATTTTTCCCGGAAGGACTCAGAAAGGCTGTGGAATATATGCCGTTCAGAGCAGTATATGATATTCCGCTTACCATACTCCTTAAGAAAAATGGCACGGATTCCTACGAAGGACTTCTGGAAAAATTCGGAGTTCAGATAATCTGGGGTATTGTTTTATGTATTCTCGGAAATCTTTTCTGGAACCATGCGGTGAAGAGAATAACTGTAAACGGCGGCTGATACAGACAAATGATATTTGGATAGATTGGAGATTTTAATATATGAATGATGTAAGAAAAAAGAGAGGCTTTTTATTCTATCTCTCGATATATAAAAAGATCCTTATCCAGGATCTGAAAAGTAAAATGAGTTACCGTGCAGACTTCGTCATTTCCATCTTTGGAATGATAATGACCAATCTGTCGGGCTTTGTAACATTTATGATCCTTTTCCATAACTTTCCAAGCATAAATGGATGGGACTATTATCATATGCTTTTTCTGTACGGTTTCTCACTGATAGCCCTGACACCGGTACAGTGCTTCTTTGATAATAACTGGAATCTGAGGTTCATGGTACGCTCCGGTGATTTTATCAAATACTGTTTCAGACCGATAAATGTATTCTTTTACTTTATTTCAGAGGTGTTTGATGTAAAAGGAATAGGGCAGTTTATATTTGGCATGGCAACCTTTGTATATGCATGGTCTCATATCGGTATACCGGTCACTGTAGTTACAATAGCTCAGGCAGTGCTTTTCCTGATCACAGCTTCGCTTTTTATGATCGCAATCATGAATGCGGCAGCGGCAACGTGTTTCTGGATTATTAATTCGGGATATGTTATGGTTATTATGTTCAGATTTAAGGATTTTGCAAAATATCCATCTAACATATTTAACGGAGTGTTTAAATTTATTTTTACTTTTATCATACCGATAGCCTTTGTGGCATATTATCCGAGTCTGGTCTTTGTAACGCCGGATCATATACCGCTTCTGACATGGCTTTCGCCACTTATCGGAGCAGGATTTTTCTATCTCAGCTATAAATTCTGGATGCTCGGTGTGAGAAAATATGATTTTACCGGTTCGTGATATGATCAGGAGATATACACCGGTACAGAACAGGATGCCGGGATTATATGATAAAGATTTGTACCGATACGCACACGATATAGCGATATATCGTATGCAACAGGATGCCGGTATGTGTGATTGAAAGATATATCGGTGCACAACAGGATGCGGGATGTATGATTAAGAGATATACCGGTTCGTAACAGGATGCGGGATGTATGATTAAGAAATATACCGGTTCGCGACAGATGGCGTGGGTGTATGATTCTGAGAACTATACCGGTCCGGTTCAAATGGAAAAATCTACAGGAAGGGAAAAGGAAATGAGCATAATAACAGAGATCAGAGAAGAGCTTTTTAAGCTTCAGGATGTAAAATACAGGGATTTCAGCAGTAAGCTGATCCCGAACGCGGATAAAAACAGTTTTATCGGTATAAGAACTCCGGAGCTCAGAAAGTATGCGAAGGAGCTTTTGAAGAGAGAAGATATAGACGTATTTCTGGATGACCTTCCTCATAAGTTTTTTGATGAGAATCAGCTGCATGCTTTTATCATTTCCGGGGTGAAGGATTTTGATAAATGTATTGAAAGGGTTGAGGAATTCCTTCCATATGTGAATAACTGGGCAACTTGTGACCAGATGTCTCCAAAGGTCTTTAAAAAATATAAAACAGAACTCCTGGACAATATCAAGAAATGGATCGTTTCAGACAAAACCTATACAGTAAGGTTTGCCATAGGTATGCTGATGGAACATTATCTTACTGATGAAGATTTTGACATGGCTTATCCGGAAATGGTAGCTTCAGTATGCTCAGATGAATACTATATCAATATGATGAGGGCGTGGTATTTTGCAACTGCGCTTGCCAAACAGTATGATGCGGTGCTTCCTTTTATTGAAGAAAAAAGGATGGATGCATGGACTCATAATAAGACAGTACAGAAGGCTGTGGAGAGTTACCGTATAACTCCGGAACAGAAGGATTATCTGAGAAGTCTGAGAATGAAATAAGATAACGGAGAAATGTCAGTTCCGAAGCAGTATTAGATGCAGTGAGTACTTCAAATAAAATAAGTTCAGAAAAAGAGCCGGTTATTGATAAATATTCCCGGTTCTTTTTTAGCACATAAAACAATTATATAACCTCTTGCTGTATGTTAAATCAGCTGTATCAGAGGTATCACGGCGTTGATAAAATAAGAGTTTTCAAGGTGTTGAATATACCTCATGCATATGGTAAGATGTTAATTTGATAAAACATGTAATGAGAGTCGGAAAATATTTATATATGATATTGTGGTCCGGCTTTATACTTCAATAAAATTTTAGGAGGAATTAACAGTGAGTGATATGAATATTGTATGTTTGGATCTTGAGGGAGTTCTTGTACCGGAAATCTGGATTGCTTTTGCTGAGGCAAGCGGTATTCCTGAATTAAAGAGAACAACAAGAGACGAACCTGATTATGATAAGCTTATGAAGTGGAGAATCGGTATCCTTAAGGAGCACAACCTTGGACTTAAGGAGATACAGGAAACAATAGAGAAGATAGATCCACTTCCTGGAGCAAGAGAATTCCTTGACAGTCTTAAGGAGCTTACTCAGGTGATCATAATCAGTGATACCTTTACACAGTTTGCAAAGCCTCTTATGAAGAAGCTTGGATGGCCTACAATATTCTGCAATACTCTTGAAGTTGCTGAAAATGGAGAAATCACCGGTTTTAAAATGAGATGTGAGCAGTCTAAGCTTACAACAGTGAAGGCTCTTCAGTCAGTTGGTTTTGAAACCATTGCAAGCGGTGACAGCCATAATGATCTCGGAATGATCAAGGCAAGCAAGGCAGGTTTCCTGTTCAGATCAACAGAGGCTATTAAGGCTGAATATCCTGAGCTTCCTGCATTTGAAGAGTATGATGAACTTCTTGAGGCTATCAAGAAAGCACTGTAATAGTAAGGTTATTTAGAATCGATATACCGGTATAGCTGTTAATATAATCCTTTAGCAGCTTTAACCGGGTTATGGGGTGAATATGGCAGAAAAAATATATACTATACCGGTAAATGATGCCTTTAACAGCGGATGTGAATGCCCTCTATGCAGGTTATATGCCGATCTTGAGAGGGATTCCATTGATTTTGCTATGGGACCGAGTTATATGGAGGATGATAACCGTGAGATAACTGACAGGATGTGGTTTTGTCCGCCGCATGTCAGAATGCTTTATGCAGAGAAAAACAGGCTTGGGCTTGCGCTCATGATGAATACTCATACCAATAAGGTTATCAGAGATTTAAAAGAGGCAGTTGCCAAAGGACATGGTGCCAAATCCGGACTTTTCAGTAAAGCAGGAAAATCTGCGGTGGGTACGTATATCGACGAGCTTGAGAAGAGCTGCTTTATATGTGACAGGATTCAGAAAATCTTTCCGAGATACATAGATACAATTTTCCATATGTGGAAAAATGATAAAGAATTTATCGATAAATTTAAGGAGAGTAAGGGCTTCTGCACTTATCATTTTGGACTTCTCTATGATGAAGCTCCGAATAAACTCAGTAAATCACAGTGTGAAGAATTTACGGATGCACTGGTTAAGGTTTATTTCGAGAATATGGAAAGAGTAAATGGTGATGTCAGCTGGTTCATTGATAAATATGATTATCGATATAAGGATGCACCATGGAAGAATTCCAAGGATGCACTTCCGAGAGGAATCATCAAGGACAGTCATACCATTATTGAATAAAACAGAAAGCGAGTAATAGTTTGATAAAGAATTATACACTTATAGAAGAGAGAAAATTACCTGAGATAGAAGGAACAGGTTACCTTCTGTCACACAATAAGACAAAGGCAAGGGTGCTTATTGTTGATAATAATGATGAGAATAAGGTTTTTTGTATAGGCTTCAGAACGCCGCCTGAAAACTCCAAGGGCGTTCAGCATATTATCGAGCATACTGTCCTTTGCGGTTCAAAGAAATATCCTGTCAAGGATCCTTTTGTTGAACTCTGTAAGGGATCACTCAATACATTTCTTAATGCAATGACTTATCCGGACAAGACCCTTTATCCGGTTGCCAGCTGCAATGATAAGGATTTTCAGAATCTTATGGATGTATATCTGGATGCTGTATTTAATCCGAACATCTATGACAAGGAAGAGATTTTTATGCAGGAGGGCTGGCATTATGAGATGGAAAGTCCTGATGCACCGCTTACCATTAACGGCGTTGTATATAATGAAATGAAAGGTGTTTATTCGTCTGCGGATTCCGTGGCTGCAAGAGCTATAGAAAACTCTTTGTTCCCGGATACGGTTTACAGTCTTGATTCCGGTGGCGCACCGACAGATATTCCGGAGCTTTCCAGAGAAGAATATCTGGACTGCCACAGAAGATTCTATCATCCGTCTAACAGCTATATTTATCTCTATGGCGATATGGATTTCAATGAAAAACTTGAATATATAGACAGAGAATATTTGTCAAAATATGACTACCTCAAAGTGGATTCGGAGATAACGGCACAGAAGACCTTTGATGCTCCGAGAGAATTTGAGGCTTATTATGCTGTTTCAGAGGATGAGGATTTAAAACAGAATACCTACCTTTCGTATAATACTGTTGTGGGAAAGAGTACGGATGTGACTCTTAATACAGCATTTGATATTCTCTGTTATATGCTGCTGGATACACCGGGCGCACCGCTTAAGAAGGCAATCGTGGATACAGGTATATGTGCAGAGGTGGACAGTACCTATGAAGACGAGCTTATGCAGCCGGAGTTTTCCATCATTGCAAGAAACTCTGATGAAGAAAATAAAGAAGTATTTATCAATACAATAAATGAAACTCTCACCCAGATGATTGAGAAGGGGCTGGATAAGAAGGCACTTCTTGCTGCTGTAAATCATTTTGAATTTAAACATAAAGAAGCTAATTTCGGACGTTATCCGAAGGGGCTTATGCTTATTCTGGATGCCTTTGGCAGCTGGCTTTATGATGAAAAGGAAGCCCTCACAAGGTTCTCGATGAATGGGGTCTATGAAGAACTGAAGAACCATATAGATGATGGCTTCTTTGAGGATATTATCAGAAAATATATACTTCAGAATCCTCATAAAACTATTGGCGTTATAAAGCCATCCTATACGGTGGGCAAGGAGGCTGAAGAAGCGTTAAATGAAAAGCTTCAGAGTATACGTGACAGCCTTACAGCGGAGGAAATAGAGAAAATAGTAGAAGAAACAAGGCATCTTAAAGAATATCAGAGTGAACCTTCTTCTGAAGAGGATCTGGAGAAGATACCTATGCTTCAGATTTCGGATATAAAGAAGGAAGCAAGGAAACTTGTAAACAGAGAATGCTCTGTGGATGATTATAAGGTGATCGCCCATGATATTTTTACAAATGGCATAAGTTATCTTACAGTGAATTTCAGTACTGTGGATCTTTGCGAAGAGGAGATCTATGCGTCTGCACTTCTTTCTGAAGTTTTGAAATATGTTGATACGGATAAATACCCGGTATCAGAGCTCTCCGGAGAGATCGATATAAAAACCGGAGGAATGGCATTTGGAGTAGGTGTTGTCACAAAAACAGACGGTTCACCATATTCATATTTCTTCGCTAAGATGAAATGCTTTGATGAGAATATCAAAGACGGTGTCGAACTTCTTTCCGAGGTGATGTTCCATTCGCATATTACCGACAGAAAGAAGCTTAAGGAGATCATTTCCGAGACAAAGGCAAATATTAAAATGGACCTTCTGGAATCAGGGAATGTTACGGCTTCGCTTCGTGCCTGCTCACATTTAAATAAGGCTACTCTTATAAAGGAAAAGCAGGAAGGACTGGATTATTACAGATTTCTGGATGAGCTTGAGAAGAATTATGATGATAAATATGAGGAGGCAGCGGCTCTTTTAGAGAGAACTCTTAAGAAGATACTCAGAAAAGATACGCTCACATTCTCATTTATATCTGATAAAAAACCGGAAGATGCGCTGAGAGGACTTCTTCAGCCGGCATTTTCCGAACTTTCTGAAGAGGAGCTTGGAGAAGCTGCTCTGCTTTCTGTCAATAAAGAAAATGAGGGCTTTACCTCTGCTTCAAAGGTACAGTATGTTGTATCGGCAGGTGATTATTCAGCTGCGGGACTTAAATATACCGGCGCACTTAATGTACTCAGAATAATATTTGGCTATGAATATCTCTGGCTGAATGTAAGAGTAAAGGGCGGAGCATATGGATGCTATGCGAATTTTACACGTTCGGGTCTTTCTATGATGAGTTCCTACAGAGATCCTAAGCTTAAGGAAACGCTGGATATTTATAAGGATGCTTATGAATATGTGAAGAACTTTGAAGTGTCCGACAGAGATATGACAAAGTATATAATCGGTACTATAGGAGGAATCGACACTCCGTTCACACCACAGTCTCTGGGTGGATTTTCATTTGCAAGCTATCTTATGGGTATTACTGATGAAGATATCCAGAGGGATAGAGATGAAGTGCTCAGTACGGACAGAGATACCATAAGAAGCCTTGCTCCGTATGTTAAGGTTGTTGCTGATGAGAATTCGGTGGTCTGTGCAGTAGGAAATGAAGACACGATAAAGGCTTCGTCAGAGCTTTTCGATAAGGTGGAGAATATTTATGCAGGAAAATAATAGCTTTAGATCCGGATTTGTGGCTATGATAGGCAGGCCGAATGTGGGCAAATCGACACTTATGAATATGCTTATCGGTCAGAAGATAGCTATAATGAGCAGTAAGGCTCAGACCACGAGAAGAAGGATTGAAACTGTATATACATGCGATGAGGGACAGGTGGTATTCCTGGACACCCCAGGTATGAACAGATCCCGCAATAAGCTTGGAGATTTCATGATAAATGAAGTTACTGCGGGTATCGCGGATGCAGATATAGTTCTGTGGATAGTAGAGCCTTCGGACAGAGTGAGTCAGGGAGAACAGGAAATAGCTGAAAGACTTAAGAATTCGGGTAAGAAGGTGATACTTGTAATAAACAAGGTGGACCTTTTTACGGATGAGGAAGTTTTTAAAGCTATCGATATGTATAAAAATGTACTTGATTTTCTTGAAATAGTACCGGTTTCGGCAGCTAAGGAGAAGAACAGGGATGAACTCCTGAAGGTTCTGATCAGCAGCCTTCCGGAGGGACCGATGTACTATGATGAAGAGACTGTGACAGAGGAAACAGAGAGAGAAATCTGTGCAGAGCTTATCAGGGAACAGGCACTTCAGAAGCTGGACAAGGAGATACCTCACGGCATCGCGGTTGAAATCGATACCATGAAGGAGAGACCTGACGGAAGACTTATTGATATTGAAGCGACTATCATTTGCGAGAGAGACAGCCATAAGGGCATCATCATCGGCAAGGGCGGTGCTATGCTTAAGCGAATTGGTACAGGAGCGCGTATCGAGATGGAGAAGCTTCTGGAGATTAAGGTAAATCTTAAGCTTTTTGTCAAGGTCAGACGTGACTGGAGAGATAACCAGAATATGCTTAAAAACTTCGGTTACAGTGATAAAAAATAAAACATAGAATGTATTATGAATCGGATATATATTCGTAATCTGCGGATATATATCCGTTGTCATGTGGATGATGGATGTGTTGAAAATATATCAGATGTTCTGCAGATGATGGGTGCGCAGAATATATATCGGATGTTCTGCAGATGGTGGATGTGTTGAAAATATATCAGATGTTCTGCAGATGATGGGCACGCAGAATATATATCAGATGTTATGCTGCGGTATTATGAGATGTGGGTTTTGCTTCTCATAATACATATCAGATATACTGCTAATGGCAGATATGTAGCACGGAATGTGAGTGAGTTGTTATAAGCAGGTTGGAATCAGGGTGTGAACATGGGATTTGAACAGGAAATTGCTGAAAAAGGAATAGTGCTTTCTGCTGCTTTATACGGTGATTATGGAAAGCGTCTGATAATCCTGACAGAGAATCTGGGCAGGATAACCGTTTTTGCCAAGAATATCAGAAAACAGACTTCAAGGCTGACAGCTGCAGGACAGAGCTTTGTTATGGGCACCTTTAAACTCAGACCCGGAAGAGACAGTTATACTCTCGTGGCTGCGGATATCGATAACAGCTTTCTGGAACTGTCATATGATATGGATAAATTTTCTCTTGCATCGTATTTCTGTGAATTTGCCAGCTACTATACAAGAGAAGGACTGGCAGCGGCTGATGAATTGAATCTTCTTTATCTCGCATTTAAAGCGCTAATCAGAGACAATATAAGTGACAGGACGGTCAGACTTATATATGAGCTTAAATTTATGGATATTGAGGGGGAGGTTCCGGAGGTTGCTTCATTTACAAGAATCACAGAGGAAGAACGCTTCGTTCTGAATAATATTTTATCTCTTCCCATCAGCAGGGTTTTTTCATTTAATCTTACTGAAGAGCTTCTTACAGGAATGGAAAAAATATCAGGTTCTCTTATCAGAAAAAATGTGGATAAAGAATTTAAATCACTGGATGTAATGAAAAATCTTGATGTAGTCATAAAACAATCTTAATTTATGGTTGAACTTTTTTGACTAAGATTGTAGAATATTGCAAGACTAAATTCATAAAACGAAAAAGGAAAGCGTGAATAAAATGTTGATCAGAAAATGCAAAAGAACTATAACGGCATTTTTAGTTTTATGCTTAATGGCTTTTTTATGTGCCTGCGGTAACAAAGAAGAAGAAAAAACTGAGGAGAAAAAAAACGTTCCGCCAAAGGATTACATCGGAAGTATTGATAAGGATACTCTTAAGATGAATGGTGACGGAAGTATCCTCGAGATTGCCTGTGACGATTATTCCAAGGTTGATTTTAATATTTCCACTCTTGAGAGCGATCTTAAGCAGGAGATTGCAGACTATAATGAAAAAAACGGAAAAACTGATATTTCCTTTCTTCAATACAGAAATGACAGCGGCGTCATAAAGGTTGCCATAAAGTATCTTAATATTGAAGCTTATAATAAGTTCAATGGCACAGATTACAGACTTGAAATGTATTCTCCGGATGCAATACAGAAGATTCATATGGATGAACTTGAAAAGCAGGCGGAGGTCATCATAAACAGCAAGATCGAGACTCTCTCTGAGGGAGAGCTTGCTGAGGCGGGTATCAGCAAGGATGATCTGAATGATCCTGTCAGAATTGCAGAGCTTACAGGGGCTTCTCCGGATGCAGAGCTTTCCGATGAGAAAGGCACGAAGGTTAAAGCTAAGGATATTGAAAATGAGACATATATGATGCTTATTACCAATATGGAAATCAGCTTTGATGCCGGAAACGGTGAGGTCTGCTATGTAAATGATCATGCAAAGATAGCAGGAAAGAACAGTGCAGAGACTGACGGAAAGGGATTTTCTGCTATAGTATTTACGCTTGGAATTGATTAAGTATTAAAATTCAGTAAATCTGGTTTTTATATTAAGAAAATGAAAATTTGAAGGGAGATTTTTATGGAAAAGTCAATGGAAAAGATTGTTGCCCTCGCAAAATCAAGAGGTTTCGTATATCCGGGTTCGGATATTTACGGCGGCCTTGCAAACACATGGGATTACGGCAACATAGGTGTTGAACTTAAGAATAATATCAAGAAAGCATGGTGGAAGAAATTCATCCAGGAAAATCCATATAATGTAGGTGTAGACTGCGCCATCCTTATGAATCCACAGGTTTGGGTAGCTTCAGGACATCTTGGAAGCTTTTCTGATCCTCTTATGGATTGTAAGGAATGTCACGAGAGATTCAGAGCAGATAAGGTTATCGAGGATTTTGCTGCTGAAAACGGCATCACACTTGAGTCTTCAGTTGACGGCTGGTCAAATGAACAGATGGAGAAATTCATCGAGGACAATAATGTTCCATGTCCTGCCTGCGGAAAGCACAGCTTTACTTCAATCAGACAGTTTAATCTTATGTTCAAAACTTTCCAGGGCGTTACAGAGGATGCAAAGAATACTGTATATCTCAGACCTGAAACAGCTCAGGGTATTTTTGTAAACTTTAAGAATGTTCAGAGAACCTCCCGTAAGAAGGTTCCTTTCGGTATCGGACAGATTGGTAAGTCCTTCAGAAATGAGATCACACCTGGTAACTTTACTTTCAGAACCAGAGAGTTCGAGCAGATGGAGCTTGAGTTCTTCTGCAAGCCGGGTACACAGACAGAATGGTTCAATTACTGGAGAAGCTTCTGCTATAAGTGGCTTCTTGACCTTGGTATCAAGGAGGAGAATCTCAGACTCAGAGATCATGATCCTGAAGAGCTTTCATTCTATTCTGATCATACAACAGATATTGAATACGCATTTCCATTTACTGACTGGGGCGAGCTTTGGGGTATCGCTTCCAGAACAGATTATGATCTTACACAGCATCAGAATACATCAGGTGAACCAATGGATTACTTCGATGATGAAACCCATGAGAAGTACATTCCTTATGTTGTTGAGCCTTCTCTCGGTGCTGACAGAGTAACACTTGCATTCCTTTGCGAGGCTTATGACGAAGAGGTACTTGATGCAGAGAAAAATGATGTCAGAACAGTACTTCATTTCCACCCGGCGATCGCACCTGTAAAGGTTGGCGTGCTTCCTCTTTCAAAGAAGCTCGGCGAGGGTGCTGAGAAGGTATTTAACGATCTCAGCAAATACTGGAACTGTGAATACGACGACAGAGGAGCTATCGGTAAGAGATACAGAAGACAGGATGAGATTGGTACTCCTTTCTGTGTAACATATGACTTTGATTCCGAAACCGACGGCTGCGTAACTGTACGTGACAGAGACACAATGGAGCAGGAAAGAGTAAAGATTTCAGAACTTCGTGATTATTTCGAGAAGAAGATGGAATTTTAGTTTATTAGTTGTATTTTTATTTCTATTTTTGAAATAAAATGTTTCATATTGGTTAAAAATATGTTATAATTCTTGTTACGAATGCGGGGGCTTGCAATAAGCTCCGTCAGGCCGATGATTTCGGATTCAGCCCTGTTAGCTGGATTCGTTATTCGGGTGCCTTCTATAAGGCGGATGCGGTACGCATTTCTCCGTTAGTTATAAAAACATAATAATTCTTAGGAGGTAGTAACAAAATGGCAAGAAAATGGGTCTACATGTTCAGCGAAGGTGATATGAGCATGCGTAATCTTCTTGGCGGTAAGGGCGCAAACCTTGCAGAGATGACAAGCATTGGTCTTCCTGTTCCACAGGGATTCACTATTACAACAGAGGCTTGTACTCAGTATTATGAGGATGGCCGTAAGATCAATGATGAGATCATGGCACAGGCTATGGAAGGCGTAGCTAAGATGGAAGAGATCAACGGAAAGAAATTCGGTGATCTTAATAATCCTCTTCTTGTATCAGTTCGTTCAGGAGCAAGAGCTTCAATGCCGGGTATGATGGATACAATCCTTAACCTTGGTCTTAATGATGAAGTTGTTGCTGCTATGATCGCAGGAAATCCGGATCCAGCATTTGAGAGATTTGTATACGATTCATATCGTCGTTTTATCCAGATGTTCTCTGACGTTGTTATGGAAGTTGGTAAGAAGTATTTCGAGCAGCTTATCGACAAGATGAAGGAAGAGAAGGGTGTTAAGTTTGACGTTGAGCTTACAGCAGCAGATCTTAAGACTCTGGCTGAGCAGTTCAAGGCTGAGTATAAGAAGCAGTTAGGTGAGGACTTCCCTTCAGATCCAGTTGTTCAGCTTAAGCTTGCTATCGAGGCTGTATTCCGTTCATGGGATAACCCTCGTGCAAATGTTTACCGTCGTGACAATGATATCCCTTATTCATGGGGTACAGCTGTTAACGTAATGCCTATGGTATTCGGTAACCTTAACAATGAATCAGGAACTGGTGTTGCATTTACTCGTGATCCTGCAACAGGTGAAAATAAGCTTATGGGTGAGTTCCTCATCAACGCACAGGGCGAGGACGTAGTTGCCGGTGTTCGTACACCAATGCCTATCGCTCAGATGGAGAAGGAATTCCCAGAAGCATATGCTGATTTCCTTAAGGTATGTGAGACACTTGAGAATCACTACCATGATATGCAGGATATGGAGTTCACAGTTGAGAATAAGAAGCTTTACATGCTTCAGTGTAGAAATGGTAAGAGAACAGCTCCTGCAGCTCTTAAGATTGCTTGTGACCTTGTTGATGAAGGACATAAGACACCTGAAGAAGCAGTAGCTATGATCGATCCTCGTAACCTTGATACACTTCTTCACCCACAGTTTGATGCTAAGGCTCTTAAGGCAGCTACACCACTTGGCAAGGGACTTGGAGCTTCTCCTGGTGCTGCTTGCGGTAAGGTTGTATTTACTGCTGATGATGCTGTTGCATGGGCTGCAAAGGGAGAGAAGGTTGTACTTGTAAGACTTGAGACATCTCCAGAAGATATCACAGGTATGAAGAGTGCACAGGGTATCCTTACAGTTCGTGGTGGTATGACATCACATGCTGCCGTTGTTGCTCGTGGTATGGGTACATGCTGTGTATCAGGATGCGGCGACATCAATATGGATGAAGAGAATAAGAAGTTCACACTTGGTGGTGTTGAGTTCGTTGAGGGTTCAGAGATCTCTATCGATGGTACAACAGGTAACATCTATCAGGGACTTATCCCAACAGTTGATGCTCAGATCGCTGGTGAGTTTGGACGTATAATGGCTTGGGCTGATCAGTTCAGAAAGCTCAAGGTTCGTACAAATGCTGATACACCTGCTGACGCAAAGAAGGCTCGTGAGCTTGGCGCAGAGGGTATCGGACTTTGCCGTACAGAGCATATGTTCTTTGAAGAAGACAGAATTGCTGCATTCAGAGAGATGATCTGTGCAGATACAGTAGAAGCAAGAGAGAAGGCACTCGATAAGATCCTTCCATATCAGCAGAGCGACTTCAAGGCACTCTATGAGGCACTTGAGGGATGTCCTGTTACAATCAGATTCCTTGATCCACCTCTTCATGAGTTCGTTCCTCATGAGGAAGCAGAGCAGATCAAGCTTGCTAATGACCTTGGAAAGACACTTGATGAGGTTAAGGCAATCGTTGAGTCTCTCAAGGAGTTCAACCCTATGATGGGTCACAGAGGATGCCGTCTTGCAGTTACATATCCTGAAATCGCTAAGATGCAGACTAAGGCAGTTATTCGTGCAGCTATCGAGGTTCAGAAGGCACACGCTGACTGGACAGTTAAGCCTGAGATCATGATCCCACTTACATGTGAGGTTAAGGAGCTTAAGTTCGTTAAGAAGGTAGTTGTAGAGACAGCTGACGCTGAGATCGCTGCTGCAGGCGTTAATCTTGAATATGAAGTTGGTACAATGATCGAGATCCCAAGAGCTGCTCTTACAGCTGATGAGATCGCTGCAGAGGCAGACTTCTTCTGCTTCGGTACAAATGACCTTACACAGATGACATTTGGTTTCTCAAGAGATGATGCCGGTAAGTTCCTTGATGCTTACTATGATACAAAGATCTTTGAGAACGATCCATTTGCTAAGCTCGACCAGACAGGTGTTGGTAAGCTTATGAAGATGGCTATCGATCTTGGTAAGCCGGTTAACTCTAAGCTTCACTTCGGTATCTGTGGTGAGCACGGTGGAGATCCTTCATCTGTTGAGTTCTGCCACAAGATTGGTCTTGATTATGTATCATGTTCACCATTCCGTGTACCTGTAGCAAGACTTGCTGCAGCACAGGCTGCTATTGCTGACAAGCAGTAATTAATTGAAATTACTTTAAATTTATAATCCAGGTTCCCATGTGGAGCCTGGATTTTTTGCATTAGCATAAAAATAAACCACCTGCTATGCAGGTGTGTTCTCAGACAGCTTTAGCTTCAAGTAAAAAAACCTCCAGTGCTATAATGAGTGCAGGTTCGCCAACCGCACTGATAATTGCACTGGAGGTATCCATATAGACAAAAACAGCTTAGCTCATACCATGTGGAAATGTAAGTACCATTACGGAAAAAATAAAGGTAAAAGTGCAATCCTAAATGATTTGGTTATAAAAAACCAAAAAATGGTTATTGACAACCAAAGAATCTGGTGATATATTTTATTTATCAGATAACGACATGGTTATATATAACCAAAGGAGGAGACCCATGTTAGATAGAAACGAAATTAGAAAGATTGATGCTAAGGTTGTAAGTGAAATTAGCTGGAAGATAGCAAACTTTATGAGAGGGATGGCACCGGCAGATCCGCAGCTGAATTTTGTTCTTGTGTACCTTGCATACTTAGCAGTAACAAACGAGATTGATAATATTGATGATCTGCTATTCTTCATTGAGGATAAGATTTCAGAGCAAAGAGTAATGTTTGCAAAGGAAATTGCTAGAGAAAATATAGAGACAGCAATCCAGCTTTCAAAAGCATTTTCAGAAATAGATTTGCTTACATATTTGTTTGTATTTCCTAGAGAAGGTGCTGGAAAACTTGGTGGAGAATATGGAACTCCAGAATCACTTTCAAAGCTTGCGCTTAGGGTTTTGGATATTAAAGAGAATGAAAAAGTTGCAGATTTTGGAAGTGGTGCCGGTGATTTTATTACTCTTGCTACAGAAGGACGTGAAAGAAATTCATTCTATGGAATAGAGCTTAATACTTATTCTCATGAGATATCAAAGATAAGAGCAGAGCTTTTTGCTGATAATACAGAGCTTGAGCTTGGCGATATGTTTGCGGTTTCTATGGATAGAAAATTTGATAAGATTTTTTCCAATTATCCATTTGGAATGAGGCTTATTCATCTGCAGACTGGATCAGATTACATAGATGATCTTCACAAGAGGATGCCTGAAATTAAGAGAGCAACATCATCTGATTGGATCTTTAATTCTCTCATCTTTGATCATCTTACTGATTCCGGTAAAGCAGTTGCTATTATGACTAATGGAAGTACATGGAATAGCATTGATCAGAAAATCCGTGAATATTTTATCAGAAATGGATATGTTGAAGCTGTTATTTCTCTTCCTGCAAAGCTGTTTGAGTTTACAAATATTCCGACAACTATGATTGTTCTTAGCAGAGGTAATAAGGGAGTAAGGCTTGTTGATGCTACAGCTTTATGTGAGCAGGGAAGAAGACAGAATATCATCACTGACGAAAATATTGAGCATATCATCAGTCTCTTAAAAGATGATGGGGAAGAGACAATTACTGTAGATTTGAAAACCCTACAGGATAATGAATTTGTGCTTAATCCATCAAGATATCTTGAAAAGACAGTTGAGATTGAAGATGGTGTAGAACTTGGTAGCTTGATGAAGCGTATCACCAGAGGTGCGCCTCTTAAGGCAAGTGAGCTTGATGAAATGGTTTCAGAAGAGCCAACAGATACTCAGTATCTTATGCTCGCCAATATTCAGAACGGGATGATTTCTGAGGACTTACCATATCTTAAAGAGCTGGATTCAAAGCTTGATAAATATTGCATTGGAAATAGAAATCTTCTGCTTTCAAAGAACGGTGCACCATTCAAGGTTGCAGTTGCTGAGGTTGAGGAAGGAAGAAAGATTTTAGGAAATAGTAATCTTTTTATCATTGAGTTAGATCAAGAAAAGGTTAATCCATATTTCCTGAAGGCATTCTTTGATAGCGAAGTAGGAGTTGCTGTTCTTAAGTCAATTGTTGTAGGAGCAACAATTCCAAATATCTCAGCAGAGTCACTTAAGAAGCTGATTGTTCCATTGCCATCAATGGAAAAACAAAATGAAATTGCAAATATGTATCAGGCAAAGCAGGATGAGATAAAAGTGTTGCAGCTAAAGATTCAGAAAGCACAAAACGATTTGAGAGGTATCTTCGGGGAGGTGAAGTGATATGTTGTCTATTGAAGAATTATCAGAACTTGAAGACGCTATCATGGAAGTTTTGCCCGACAAGATAACACAGATTTTATCAAGAGCTAATAGAAGTGGCGAGCTTGAAGAATTATTGAAGATCCTCGGGTTATCAGATCTTCTTGGTGGAGAAAATCAGTTTGAAACATACAAGGATGGCAAGATAGTTGTAGTCGGTGGAACCGAAGTTAAGGAAGAGGTTCTGGCATCTATTGGCAAGCAGCTAGGCATTGATAAAAAGCGATTTGAGTTTTGCTTGGATTATAAAGACGCACAAAAATATGACTTCAGAAAAATGCAGTATGCTCCGCAGTATCGAGTGGTCCTATTCGGACCTACTCCGCATAGTGGTCATGGTAAGGGAGATAGCGGAAGTATTATTGCAGAGATTGAAAAGTCAGATGCGTATCCAAGAGTTGAGCGATTAATGAGAGGACAGGAGCTAAAAATTACAAAATCAAACTTCAGAGAAATGCTCGAAAAGCTCATAGATGAAGACTATATATGATATACTGATGATAAGATTGTTGTTGAGGATAAAGCTAAGAGGTATTCAACAAAAAGGTTTTGATAGTAATTGCACCGCAAGCTGAATTGCCGGTAAAAGATACTATCGTTACGATGGCTAAGAATTTTGAAATGAACTCTCTTCAGATGCGCACCAAGCTCATTGAAGGGTTTTCAATTGAGATGAGCTTTGAAAAATTGGAGACGGTCA
Source organism: Eubacterium ruminantium (assembly GCA_900108205.1). Taxonomy (GTDB): domain Bacteria; phylum Bacillota; class Clostridia; order Lachnospirales; family Lachnospiraceae; genus Eubacterium_Q; species Eubacterium_Q ruminantium_A. The sequence continues at coordinate 85,016 of FNUU01000008.1, forward strand.
TTAATTTTTTAAAGGATAACAGGATTACATATAAGGTAGAAGGTTATGAGGATTTAAAAAAGAAGTATCCTTTTTATTCGGAGTGCGGATATCCATATTCTCATATGCAGTTTTACTTGAGGAATGATAAGTGATCAAATCATACCTTATTGATGGTAAGGAGATGTTTCAATTGATTGATACTAATGTAATTGAAAAAGCTTTAATAGACAAATGTATTGAACTGTATCTTGGTGTGCTTTCGGAACGCGAAGAAATAGAGGCCAGGAAAACGGACAATCGCATAGATTATGGTATTCCTCCAAGGCATATGTTTTTAAGAGAGTACGATGCGGTAAAGAAGACGGAACACTTTTACAAGCGTACTTTTGCTAAGGCATGGATATATAAGGACGGCGAGCTTGTGCCTAAGCAGGAAGATGTGACCTCCGATGAAGATATGGAAATATCCGGCATGTATTATAAACGAGCAACAGGAGACTTTTACTGGGATATTGAGAACAGGAAGGCTTTTGTAAATATGTCGTATGGTCCCAGGTATGGGAGGGGCTATTCGTATGATATCCGATTGGAAGGAAATAAAATCATCCTTGAAAATGAGGATGTATTGTGGGTGTCCTGAGCAACATACTGGGGGTGAAAAATGTGGCCATATGATGATCATAGCGAAGAAGAGTATTATAAAGTAATTCGATTTGTCGAGGACTATGCTGTTTCTTTAGGAGCAGAGTATGTTTGCACCAAAGAGGAGAAGTTTACAACGAGTGTGGGCGATAAGACTATCACAGAAACATCCAATATGAGGATTTTCAAGTATGGAGATGAGTATTTCTGGGTAGAGCATCATTTTCTTGCAGATTGTCCCTTTATGGTATTTTCATTTGGAGACACCATAGAGAGCATTTTTGATGATATGGATCCTTTTCCGTATAATCTGGATAAGGATGAGCTGAAGGCAGAGGTCAGGTACTCGCTGGGGATTGAGGAGTATCTTAAAGCATAAGGAAAGTGGATTAGTCTATGAAAAAGACCGGCAGGTATGAGATGCTTTATATATCGAGGTTGGTAAGATAATAGAGTAAGGTGGATAAATGAATGTATCTTTGCAATGATAAGTGGGAAATTGAAATCGATGAAATAAACTACAATCCTGAGTCAGCAGATAATTCTGTTCATCCGGATATGTATGTTATGATCTGCGATGATTATTCTAAAATGCTTTGTGTGAGTGCTTCGAATGTTTCTCATACGTTAGAAAAGAAGATTGTATTAAAGGTTTCGTTTTTCACGCCACATGATGAATATGCTTTCATAGAAGATAACAGTCTGTTTTTGTTTTTAAATGATACAGTCTGTGAATATGATATGCAAACCGGAGAAATGATAAATAAAAAAAGTATGGATTTTACGGGAACTCTCTTTTCGGTTTATAGATATCAGCAGGACTTCATAATGTATTGTGAAATGGACATTATCAGAATGACACGAAAACTTGATGTCGTATGGGATTTTGGTGCCAGAGATATTTTTGTGAGATATCAGGGAGAAGAACCGGCTTTTGAGATGATGCCGGATAGGATTAGATTATATGATTTCTCTGACAATTATTACGAGATAGACTATGATGGAAAAGTCATAAAGGATAGAGATTCTAAACAATCTGAAGACAGACAAAGCAAAGAAGTCTGCACTTGAAATGCTAAAACAGATTCAGATTCTTGAGAGCTAGAGTACAAAAATTTTTCAAAGATTTTACCGACAGTGTTGACACGATTTGATTTGTATCGAACAAAAATGCGGAATCCGCAAAAATGTCGATTAGAGTATTGAATATGCTATTCCTATGATGTATAATTCAATTGAACAAAAATGCGGATTCCGCATTTTTGTTCAATAAGTAATGAGGTGGTACAATATGGAAATACGCAGAGATATATATTTGAATAAGCTTATTTCAAAAAAGCATAACGGACTAATTAAGGTTGTAACAGGTATGCGAAGATGTGGAAAATCATACCTTTTATTTAATCTTTTTAAAGAGTATCTGGTAAATGAAGGAGTTAATGAAAACCATATTATTGAGATTGCATTTGACTCTTTTGAGAATAGAAAGTATCGAGATCCTGAAGTTTTATTTCCATATTTAATGGAAAAAATCGCTGATAAAGAAATGTATTATGTTTTATTAGATGAAGTTCAGATGCTCGATGATTTTGAATCAGTTCTTAATAGTCTCGGAAGAAAGAAAAATGTGGATGTATATGTAACGGGAAGTAATGCCAAGTTTCTGTCAAAAGATATTATTACTGAATTTCGTGGACGTGGGGATGAAGTTCATATGTATTCGCTAACATATAGTGAATTTATGAGTGTATATGACGGTGACAAACAGGAAGGCTGGAGGGATTATGTGTTGTTCGGTGGGATACCGCTTGTGCTAGGCTTTGAAACGGCTGATCAAAAATCTGATTTTTTAAAAGCCCTATTTGAGGAGACCTATATTTCTGATATTATTGGAAGAAATAATATACGAAATAAAGCAGAGTTAGAAGAACTTCTGAACATTTTATCCTCAGCAATTGGATCGCTTACGAATCCAAGCAAGCTATCTGCGACATTTAAAAGTGTTAAAAACAAGACTATAAGCAAAGATACCATAATCAAATATATAGATTACCTTAAAGATTCATTTCTTGTTGATAGTGCAATTCGATATGATATCAAGGGTAAAAAATACATTAATACTCCATCGAAGTATTATTTTACAGATCTGGGACTTAGAAATGCGAGACTTAATTTTAGACAGGTGGAGGAGACTCATGCAATGGAAAACATTATATTTAATGAATTAAAAGTTCGTGGATATAATGTGGACGTTGGTGTTGTTGTGATGAATGAAGTTGACAAAAATGGTAAGAAGATTCGAAAACAGTTGGAAGTGGATTTTGTCTGCAACAAAGGTTCAAAGAGATTTTATATTCAATCAGCCTATGCGTTGCCTGATAAAGAAAAGATGGAACAGGAACAACGCTCATTAGTGAATACTGGCGATGGATTTAAAAAAATCATTATTACAAAGGATGCTGTAGCACCGCTTTATAATGATGAAGGCATATTGGTAATGAGTGTTTATGATTTTCTTCTAAATCCAGATAGTATGGAAATCTAAACGAATATTATAACTTACAGCTATTTTTAACTTAAAAGTTGATGGATATATTATGGAGAAAATCGCTGTTCATTGTAAGATGATGTATGAGGCAGGGTTAATATCTGTTGTGATTGGGTAATAATGTAAATATGCCAGTTTGATATTTACGGTATAGGGAGTCTTTATGGCTCCCTATATTTTTTGAATGAAATTATAAGATTAATATGGTATAATAATTCAATATATAGATTTCATGAATAGCAATTAGCCGTTGGGGAGTTTTGTTGCAAGATATTATTCTTTGTGGGGAAAATGGAGAAGTGTTTATATGAGCAAAAAATATACCAAAGCATGGTTTCTGGAAACCGCTAAATTCAAGGTTAATAAGATCAGTATTTTAACAATTCTTTTTGCGATTGTCGTAGATGTTGTGGGATGCGTTTTTGCATCATCAGTGAGTATTCCTTTTTGGCTGGACAGTATTGGTACCATGACTACTGCGATTCAGTTTGGGCCTATTGCAGGATGTATAGTATCATTATTTTCTGCCGGCATTCTTGTGCTGATAGGTGCGGCAAGCCCTATCTGGTTATGTGTTAATCTGATGGTTGCTCTTGTTGTCGGTTTTATGTTTCCGGGAAATCGTGAGGAAGATGCCCTGGGTGTGGTTTCTCTTGCTATATTTGCCGGTTTGATATCTGCTGCGACCTATCTTCCTGTTAATCTGTATTATTTTAAGGGGCTCCCACAGAATACATGGGGAGATTCCCTCTATTATATGCTGAGCAATCGTGTAAATAATCCTGTGGTCAATGCGTTTTTAGCAGAAGCCTTTATAACTGTACCTGACAGGGTGCTGTCTATTTTTATCGCTATTTTCCTTGTGAATGTTGAAAAAGTAAGAATATTAAAGCAGAAAAGAAAAAAATGGGCCAAGCTTGGTTCTTCCATGACGCTGGTAGTGGCTATTGTTTTATCTTTATTTTTCCGGGTTGGAAGTGTATATGCAGGTAACAATATAGATATGAACGCCCGCAACAACGTAGATATGAGTTGCGACAGCAGTGTAGATATATACAACGGTAACAATGTTGATATGAAAACCGGCAGCAGTGTAGATATGAATATCGGTGGCGATGCAAATATGTACGCCGGCAGTAGTGATGTATCGTATGCATCAGATGATATTTTTGATGAAGAGGACAAAGAGGCTGCGAAAGAAGATGCGATTGAAGATACTACGGTATATGAAACAGTATTTTTCGGTTCGGAGGATGGCATCCTTGCATCAGAAGTAAATGCGGTGGTTCAGACAAAGGATGGATATATTTGGGTAGGAACCTACTCGGGTCTGTACAGATACGATGGTATACATTTTGAAGAATGCGATTTTGATGACAGGATCAGGACTGTTATGACTCTTATCGTGGATTCAAAGGACAGACTGTGGATAGGTACAAATGAAAGCGGTGCCTGCTGTTATGACATGGAGAATGGAGAGATCAGATTCTATTCGACAGAAAATGGCCTTGCTGCAGATTCTATAAGAGAGATAGGCGAGGATTCGCTGGGAAATATATATATCGGAACAGTTCTTGCTGTTTCAAGAATAAGCCCGAAGGGAGAAGTTGTTACCTACAACGATTGGGAGGATATCTACTATGCACAGTCCTTTGAAAACGCCGGAAACGGAAGAGTGATCGGTGTAACCAGCGGAGGAAGGCTTTTCGTTATAGAAAATGATAACCTTATTTTAGTTAAACAGTATGATAAAGCAGGAGACATATATTACAGATGTGTTTCATGTGCAGATGGTGAAATCCTTGTAGGAACAAATACAAACATATTCGAAAGATATACCCTTGAAGGGAATGAGATGATACTGAAAGACACCATCGATACAGGTAATCTTAATTTTTGTAATATGATCAATTATTATCCTGAAAAAGACTGCTTCTTTTTCTGTGCGGAAAATGGCATGGGTGTTATTGACAGAAAAACCGGAAGGGTTATTGATATGACTCAGAGGGGCTTCGAAGGGGCTGTCAGCGATACCTGCGTGGATTATCAGGGGAATATCTGGTATGCCTCAAGTAAATATGGTCTGATAAAATTCTCGGAGACACCATTCAAGGATGTGAATAACAAATCAGGTATCGAAAAAACAGTTGTAAATGCTGTTATGAAGGACGGAGACTATCTGTATATAGGTACTGATAAAGGACTTCAGATAGTTGATGTTAAAACCGGAGAAGAGATAGAAAAGGAATATCAGAAGGAAATCGGAACAACCAGAATACGTCATATATATATGGATGGAGATGGATGTATATATCTGTCTGTTTACGGTGAGGCAGGCGTTTATATCATTGATAAAAATGACAAGATAACCAAATGCAGCAGAGAGATAAGCAATTGGTTCAGTATACGCTGCAGATATGCAACAAAGCTTTCTGACGGGCGCCTTGCTGTTTCGAGCAATGATGGCGTAGCATTTATTAAAGATGGTAAGCTGGAAAGTGTTGTAGGAGAAAATGAAGGTCTCAGTAATCAGTATATCCTCTCAATGATGGAAAGAGAGGATGGCAGTCTTCTTGCTGCCTCCGACGGTGACGGTATATATGTCATAAAGGATGGCGAAGTGGTTGGCCATATCGGTAAGCAGGAGGGTCTGGAAACTGCTGTAGTACTGAGAATAGTGAAATGTACCGGCGGCTACCTGTATGTTACGAGTAATGCGCTTTATTATGATAATGGTGAAATCATCAAGAAGCTTGATAAATTCCCGTATTCAAATAATTACGATATCCTTATTACGGAGGACAGAACCTGCTGGATAACTTCCAGCGCCGGATTATATGTGGTCGGAGAAGATGCCCTTCTTTCAAACAGGGCTTATTCATGTACTCTGTTAAATGAAAACTGGGGCCTTAATACATCATTTACAGCAAATTCGTGGAATGTTCTTGATGATAATATGCTTTATCTCTGCTGTATAAATGGCGTAAAGGCTATTTCAATCAACGATTACAACAGGTCGGATACGGATTATATGCTTCAGCTGGAATCCATAAGATGCGGTGATGGCGATCTTGTGTATGAGGACTCAGAAGGATGGCATATAAAGCCGACCTCCGGACGTATTGAATTTAATATAGCAGTTAATAATTATTCGTTGTCAAACCCGATGGTTCATTACTATCTTGATGCCTCTGGTTTTAATGATGACGGTATAACCTGCAGGCAGAATGAAGTGGTTCCACTTTCATTTACAAATCTTCCTTATGGGGAATATAAGCTTGTCATAGAAATATTAGACGAGAGAACAGGAGTTGCAACGAAATCTTCAGAGGTCCGCGTCATTAAACATGCGATGATGTATGAAAAGCTGTATTTTAAAGCGTACCTTTTTGCGGTGCTCGTTTTACTTGGTTCGTATATCATCTGGCTGTTTGTTTCAATAAACCGCAGAACCTCAAGTATCATAGGCCTCCAGAAGGAAATGCAGACGGATCCGATGACTGGCATTTATAATAAGGCGGGCTCTACAAGAATGCTGAAGGCGGCATGCAGCGAAGATAACGGAGTTCTCCTGATGATAGATCTGGACAGCTTTAAACTGGTAAATGATCTGTATGGTCATGATATGGGAGACAGGATCCTTATAAGATTTGCCGAGCTTCTGAGGGAAGCCTCGAAAGAGGGTGATATCGTGGGAAGAATGGGCGGCGATGAGTTCGTGGGCTTTCTCCGAAATGTAACCTCCGAGGAAGAGGTTGAAAAATTCACGGTATTTATGAATAAGGAGATTGTTAAATCTGCCAAAGAATATATGGGAGAGGATATGAATATCCCTCTCGGAACCTCGATCGGTGCAGTCCGTGTTCCTGAAGAAGGAAGAGACTATGATGATCTCTTCAGATTTGCAGATAAGGCCCTCTATGTGGTTAAGCAGAATGGAAAGCATGGCTATGCATTTTATCAGAGCGGCAGTGAGAAAAACAGCTCTGAGGAGGAAGGTTCAAAGAATAAACTGGAGCAGATAAAGAAGATAATCGGAGAGAGAAATGAAGGTAAGGGCGCGTTTAATGTCAACTTCGATAAACTTCAGGTTATTTATAAATATATCAACCGCAACAATAAGATGAAGGGCATACAGACCGGATTTATAAAGCTTTCAATCTCAGAAAATGAAGGTTCAAAAGTAACGGATGAGATAAAAGAAAGATTTGAAGATTATCTTATTAAAAGACTTAATAAAAATGATGTCATAAGTGTTTATGCCGGAGGATATTTCATTCTCTGCGAAGGAAGAGAGGATTACAATTCCCTTGCAGACGAACTTGTCAAGGGCTGGTATGAAACGGAAGGTAATGAAAATCATCCTGTGGTAAGCGAAGTTGAAACGGTTGGATGATTTATTAAATGATTATATGACAATTATACTAAACAATTATATTAAACATTATTAAAGAACTATATTGAATACTATATTAAACAATTTGTATGGTTTGTATAAAAAAATACCGATTACATGTCAAATTTGCTATAAAACACATTAAAATATAGTTGTTTATAAAATCAGTATATGGTAGTATAAGGAATGGTGGGATACATTATTTTGCATTATTTGCAGCAAGATGCTATTTGCAGCGGTGATGTGTTAAGGCTTTTATGAGAGGGGCTATATGGTTGATGACTTTTCTGCTGAATATAAGAGTAAATTACGTACTCCTGAAGAGGCTGTAAGCGTGATTGAAAGCGGTAACTGGGTCGATTATACCAGTACCCTTGGTAAGCCTGTGCTTCTGGACAGAGCTCTTGCAAAGAGAAAGGATGAACTTAGTGACGTTAAGATAAGAGGGAATCTTATCGATGGACCTATAGAAACGGTAGAGTGTGATCCGGATCAGGAGCATTTTATCTATCACAGCTGGCACTGCTCAGCCTATGAGAGAAAGCTCTGTGACAGGGGACTCTGCTATTATATTCCCATGGTTTTCTCGAATAATGCAGCATATTATGAGTTCTTTTTGAATGTAAATGTTGTTATGGTCAGTGTGTCGCCTATGGACCGGCACGGGTATTTTAACTTTTCCGTAAATACCGGAGTTGCTGCACCCATAACGAGGATGGCAGATATAGTCATTGTTGAAGTAAATGAAAATATGCCTAAGGTACATGGCGGATATGATGAATGTATTCATATCTCAAATGTTGATTATATAGTTGAAGGCCATCATGAGCCTTTTAATTACGGCAGCAAACAGCAGCCGACGGATGTTGACAAGAAAATTTCAGAGCATATTCTTCCATATCTTGTGGATGGAGCTACACTTCAGCTTGGAGTGGGCAGTATGCCGAATGCTCTGGGCAAGCTTATAGCGAAATCAGATCTTAGAGACCTCGGTATGCATACAGAACTTTGCTCCGATGCGTTTTTAAGTCTTTATAAGGCAGGAAAGCTGACCAATACAAGAAAGAACATAGACAGAGGCAAGGGTGTTTTTGGATGTGCGATCGGCTCTGCGGATCTTTTTGACTGGCTGGAGGATAATCCCGGGATTGCTGCGTATCCGTTGGAATACGTAAACAGACCGAGTATTATAGCGCAGATAGATAATATGGTATCCATAAACAGCTGCGTTGCGGTTGACCTCTATGGTCAGGTAGCTGCAGAAAGCTCAGGTTCAAGGCAGATAAGCGGAACGGGAGGACAGCTGGATTTCCTGGTTGGAGCATCTGCTTCAAAGGGAGGAAAAGCCTTTATCTGTATGAGCTCGACCTATAATGATAAAAATGGAGAACTGAAATCCAGAGTTGTTCCTCAGTTTCATGGAGATATTATTACTTCTCCGCGAAGTCAGGTGTATTTTATAGTGACAGAATATGGAATAATCAATCTGGAAGGAAGGTCTACCTGGGAGAGAGCGGAACAGATAATCAGTATCGCTCATCCGGATTTCAGAGATCAGCTGATCAAGAAGGCTGAAAAAGAGAAAATATGGCGAAGGTCCAATAAAATTTTATAAAATTAGTGTTTTATTTAAAAATATGTGATATAGTGATGTAGTGTATAAAAGTGCACAAAAAGATGGCTTCTTTTTGTGAGAAATGTGAATGATAACATGGGGTGTGAAAATGATTCTTATCGATACGCAAAAGAAAGAATTTAACAGGCTGAAAGACATCAGAATACTGGAAAAGGGAATCAGTGATGCAGGTTTTAACGGGGATATTCTTATAATCGGACTCGGCGGAGTCGGTATCGAAACTGCCAGAAGTCTTAAGGGAATGCTCTTCAATAAGGTTAAACCTGAGGATAACATTGATTTCCTTGTTTTTGATTCTGATATTCCCAATATGGAGCAGCTCATTGAAGACAGCAGGGAAGGGGTTGGCTTTAATGCTACTGAAGTCATAAGCATTTACAGAAAGACACTGGATGATCTTCTGGTTAAGCCGGATACGAGAGCTTATGCTTATTCGGATCTTGCCAAGTGGATGGATCCGGAGATGCCTGAACTTAATATCGGAATAAATGGAACAGCAGGTAACAGACAGATCGGAAGACTTATGTTTTCTAACGCATATGAAGAAGTCAGAATACTGCTTTTCAATAAGATAAATGAGATGTATGAAAAATCAAAGAAACGCGGTGGTACAGGAAAGCTGGATTTTCTTATCATTTCCGGCACTGCAGGTGGTACCGGAGGAGGTATCATCATCGATCTTGCATACAATATAAGAGCCTTCTGTAAGGCCAAGAAGATGGAAAATACAAGGCTTGGAGCGGTTCTTCTCACACCGGACGTTCTTTTTGCCAATAAAGAGATTTCTGAAAAGAAGGGACTTAAGGACCTTCTTAATGCCAATGGTCTTGCAACCCTTAAGGAGATCACATACTATATGGACCTTAAGGAAAAGGATGAGATGTTTACTTATGAGAGTACAACTCATAAGCTGAGTATCAAGGGAAATGTTTTTGATTCCTGCATGCTGGTTTCAGGAAGGCAGGATGATCAGGGATATATACCGTCGGGAGTAATCTATTCGGATGCTGCATACTTCATGCTGAAGCTGGTGAGCCGAAAGGTTATAGGTGCTCCGAAGGCTGACGGAACCAGAGAGCTTCTGAGAGATATCTTCTTCAGACCGAATCTTGAAGGGCCATTTAAGATAATCAGCGAGACGGATTACCGTATTCCTATAAGAGAGATTGAGAATATCAGTGAATACGAGGTGTTCAGAGAGGCTTATAAGAAGCTGAATGAATCCGCTATAGACAAGCCGGGCATAAGTGATATGATCAATAATATCCTTGGCGAGTTCAGAGAATTCATCAATCAGCCGGCAGGAGAGCAGATAAAGCTTAAGGCCAGCTTTTTACTCGACACAGGTACATATACAAAGCCTTTATATAAGGCAATCAAGAAGAATCAGGACAATCTTCAGCAGGATATCAATATGGATCTGAATAAACTCAGAACCAATATTCTTGCTGTTCAGAAGGATATAAAGCTTAAATTCATGAATTCCATTGAGGAACTTGTGAAGTACAGCATGGTGCAGTATGGACCGTATGCTACTATGAAGATGATAGGTGCAAAGGGCTTTGTGGGTATTGAACAGGACACAGGCCTTATAGCAGAGGTTAAAAAGCTGGAAGAGGCTGCAAAGAATTATCATCCAAATGGTGAATATGAAAGAATCATTCAGTCCATCAGAGATATCTGTGCCAAGAGATTTTTTGCATTCCCTTCAGCTAAGAGGGAGACAGAAAACGGATATTATGATGCATGTATAAGAAATGCACTTTCTATTGAGAAGACCATACTTATGGATGCTATAAACGCAGAAGATGTTTATGGCGACACCATCAGATGGCTTTCAAGACTGGCTGACAGATATAATGATATCTACAGCCCGTTCTGCGCAGAGCTTTATGATTCAATAGATGATCTTGCTACAAGCGGCAAGAGAACACTTGGATATATGATGCGTGAGGCAAGACAGAGCGAGCTTCTTCCGTCAGACTATGTAACGGATGAAAGAGTAGAAGACATGAGAAGAAGCCTTGTAAAGCTTTTTGTCGAAAATGAAGCAAACATTGAGAATGACAGAAGTGTTTCCGTAAAGGAAGAGATGGAGAGAATATACAAGAACCTTTTCGCAGGACTTGGTGCATATGCTCCGGAGAAATTCATTTTAAATGCATTCAGTGATGAGAAGCCTACCCTTCAGGAATTAACAAGCATGTTTGTTGCTCAGGAAAATGAAAGACGCGACAGATGTCTTCACAGAGCGGCAAAAGCATTTGTTGAAGGTACTTACGAGAAGGTTGGCAGAAAGAAGCTTTGCATGACTGAGAAGCATCTTGACAGGAATTACAGATGTGAGAAGTATATATCACTTCCTGATCTGATGCCTCATTTCAGTGAGAAGATAAAGAATATTCTTATAAAGGAACCATATAATATCAGTGAAGAACTGATCACAATGAATACAGGTGAGGTTTCAATCTCATCTGACGAGATTGTATTTGATGTTCCTTATACTGTACTTACATGTGCAGACGATATGCTGGAGTCATATGTTCAGACGGATGCATACAAGGGACTTCATATTGATCAGAGCCATGATTATGAATCCGTAAGCTGATATAGGGTTGTGCTATTCGGTAAAACAGACAAGTTATTTGGCCAGCCATATGAGAATCACTATATTGGCTTGTTTTAGAGAGAAAGGGGATAATATGCTTAGATTTTTTATGAAAGCAAATGAAGTTGAAGAGAAGGATTCCTTCGGTATATATAATGACAGTGGAAAAAAATGCTATTATACCAAGGATGATTTCATGACAACAGGTCATAGAATTAAGATTTATATGGCAGATACAATTACAGAGATCGGTCATGTTCAGGAGAAGAATTCACTTGGTGAAGCAAGATTTGAATTCAGTGCGCGCGGTGATAATTTCGGAGATGTTATTGTCAGAGGACATAATGTAGCTGATGTTGAGATCGATTACAATAACTGGCGTATAGAGGGCAGCCCTTTCGATTGGAGATATGATGTTTTCATGGGCTCTCTCAGAATAATGTCAGCAAGACAGACAATGTATATGATACCGGGCCAGGCGCTCAGTATGACAAATACTTATATCATCGGTGTTGCAAATGATTCAGATGCACTTATAAGTATTGCCTTTGCACTTGCACTGTTTGCTGCAAAGAAGTATTTATAAAAAATAGATTAATGAAATATTTAAAAAGCGCAGGCTGTATTTCCACCTGCGCTTTTTGCAAGAAAAGATGAGGAAGAAAAAATGAAATTTGTTGTTCAGAGAGTTGATTCAGCGTCGTGTACGGTAGAGGATAAGGTAACAGGAAGCATCGAAAAAGGCTTTCTGGTTTTTATTGGTGTTTCGAATGAAGATAATGAGGAAATTGCAGACAAAATGGTAAAAAAGCTTCTTGGACTGAGGATCTTTGACGATGCTGAGGGCAAGACGAACCTTGCGCTTAAGGATGTTGGAGGAAGTCTGCTGCTTATATCTCAGTTTACTCTTTATGCGGACTGCAGTCACGGAAACAGGCCGTCATTTATAAATGCCGGAAGCCCTGACCACGCAGAGGCGCTTTACGAATATATCATTTCCAAGGTAAGAGCCGAAGGCTATACTGCCGAGACCGGTATTTTTGGTGCTGAAATGCTTATTAAGCTGGAAAATCACGGCCCATTTACAATTATTCTTGACAGCAGAGACATTGTAAAGTTAAAGTAGTGTAGATAAGCTGAATAAACAAGATATATGAAATAGAAAATAGTGGAATGAGGAAAGAAAAGTGGCACATTTAGACCAGAAGAAGATCAGAAATTTTTGTATTATAGCACATATAGATCATGGTAAATCAACTCTTGCCGACAGAATTATCGAGAAGACCGGTACACTGACCTTAAGAGAGATGCAGGAGCAGGTTCTTGATAATATGGATATCGAACGTGAGAGAGGTATTACCATCAAATCCCAGGCGGTAAGAATCATTTATAAGGCGCAGGATGGTGAAGAGTATATCTTTAATCTTATAGATACTCCGGGTCATGTGGATTTCAATTATGAAGTATCACGAAGCCTTGCGGCTTGCGAAGGAGCAATACTGGTCGTTGACGCCGCTCAGGGAATAGAAGCCCAGACACTCGCAAATGTTTATATGGCTATCGATCATGATCTTGAAGTATTTCCTGTTATCAATAAGATCGATCTTCCTTCGGCCGAGCCTGAAAGAGTTAAGGCTGAGATTGAAGATGTTATAGGCATTGAGGCTCATGATGCGCCCCTTATTTCGGCAAAGAACGGTATAAATATCGAAGAGGTGCTTGAAGCTGTAGTAAATAAGATACCTGCCCCAAATGGCAATCTTGATGCTCCGTTTAAGGCTCTTATATTTGACAGTATTTATGATCAGTACAAGGGCGTTATCATTTTCTGCAGAGTATTTGACGGCTTTATTACAAGGGGATCAAAGATACATATGATGGCAACCGGAGCGGAAGCAAGCGTTGTTGAGGTTGGTATCTTTGGCGCCGGAAGATTTATCCCGACAGATGAGATTTCGGCAGGTATGGTTGGATATATAACCGCAAGCCTTAAGGATGTATCAGAGACTGAGGTTGGTGATACAGTTACAGATGCAGATAATCCATGTGATGAGGCTCTTCCGGGATATAAGAAGGCTCGTCCTATGGTTTACTGTGGACTTTATCCTGCAGACGGTGCAAAGTATCCGGAACTTAGAGACGCTCTTGAGAAGCTTCAGTTAAATGATGCTTCACTTTTCTATGAGCCTGAAACCTCCATAGCTCTTGGCTTCGGCTTCAGATGCGGTTTCCTGGGGCTGCTTCATTTGGAAGTAATTCAGGAGAGGCTGGAAAGAGAATATAACCTGGATCTTGTAACTACGGCTCCGGGCGTTGTATATAAGGTTCATAAGACAGACGGTACAGTTATAGAACTTACAAATCCTTCAAATCTTCCTTCTCCGTCAGAGATAGATTATATGGAGGAGCCTATAGTTTCTGCGGAAATAATGGTTACCACGGAATTTACCGGAGCTATCATGAAGCTCTGTCAGGAGAGAAGAGGCGTATATCTCGGAATGGAATATATTGAAACCACAAGAGCGCTTCTTAAATATGAGCTTCCGTTAAATGAGATCATTTATGACTTCTTTGATGCACTGAAGTCGCGATCAAGAGGATATGCTTCCTTTGATTATGAGCTTAAGGGCTACCAGAGATCAAATCTGGTCAAGCTGGATATTCTCATCAACAAAGAAGAGGTCGATGCGCTTTCGTTTATAGTTCATGCTGATTCAGCATATGAAAGAGCGAGAAAGATGTGTGAGAAGCTTAAGGGTGAGATCCCTAGACATCTTTTTGAAATCCCTATCCAGGGAGCTATCGGCGGTAAAGTTATTTCCAGAGAAACGGTTAAAGCCCTGCGTAAGGACGTTCTTGCCAAGTGCTACGGCGGTGATATAAGCAGAAAGAAGAAGCTTCTGGAGAAGCAGAAGGAAGGCAAGAAGAGGATGCGCCAGATCGGTAACGTAGAGATACCGCAGAAGGCATTTATGAGCGTTCTGAGACTTGATGAAGAGTAAGTGATAGATAAATAAGGATGATTAATTATATCTGATAATTAATAATTGTTGATGGTAAAAAGTGTTGATGATAAACAATTTTTGATAATAAAAAGTGTTTTTGATAAAGAATTATTGATAATGAAATGTTGATGATAAATGATTATTATTAATATATAATTATCGTTAATTATTTATTATGATGTATCAGTGAAATGTTATTGAGGTACAAGATGAAGAAAAATCTCAGTTTATATATACATATTCCGTTTTGTTTAAAGAAATGCATTTACTGTGATTTTCTTTCATTTGCGAATTGCAGTTATGCGCAGCAGCTTCAGTATATTGATGCCCTCCAGCAGGAGATAAAGCTGTACAAGGCTTTTGCTGACCGATATGTGGTAAAAACCATATTTATAGGCGGAGGAACTCCGTCTCTTCTGGATGAGGTTTTTATCGGAAATATTCTTTCTGTAATAAGAAATGTATTTGAGGTTGACAGATTTCCGGAGATCACGATAGAGGCAAATCCGGGCACTGTAAAATATACAAATCTCCTGGCTTATCAGAGTTATGGTATCAACAGAATATCCATAGGACTTCAGAGTACAAATGATGAAACCTTAAAGATGCTCGGACGTATTCATAACATGGATCAGTTTGTTGCGACATTTAATTCTGCAAGAAGAGCAGGCTTCAAAAATATAAATATTGATATTATGAGCGGACTTCCGGGTCAGACGGAACATACATATATCGAGACCTTGATGAAGGTTATGGAATTCGCACCTGAGCATATTTCGGCTTATTCGCTGCAGGTGGAAGAGGGGACTCCTCTTTATGATGATGAAGAGCTTGTAGGCATGATACCTGATGAGGATGCTGACAGAAGAATGTATGCCATGACCAAGAAGGTGCTGGCTGCAAATGGATATGAGAGATATGAATTCTCGAATTATGCGAAGGCGGGCTATGAATGCAGGCATAATATAACCTACTGGACGGGCGGAGAGTATATTGGATTTGGTATCGGAGCGGCTTCTTATTTCAAGGGAGAGCGTTTCAATAATACAAAGGATATTGATAAATATATTGCTGTCATGCAGGAGGCTCAGCCGGAAATTGCTTCGTCACCGGACAAGTTTCATGTTTATGAAGAGGTTACCGGACAGATCAGGGAAAATGTTGAAACCATATATATCGACAGCAGGATAGAAGAGTTTATGTTCCTTGGACTCAGAATGACCAGAGGAATCAGCAGAAAAGAGTTCAGGGACAGATTCAATAAGGATGTTTATGAGGTCTATGGCCCGGTGTTGAACAAATATGTCGATGAAGGATTTATGATAGTAGATGATGAATCTGTCAGACTGAATGACAGAGGTATAGATGTAAGTAATATTATTCTGTCGGATTTTATACTGGACTGAATATGTAAAAAGGATGCTTTGAAAGACGAAACATCCTTTTTTTTGTGTAGATACTTCTTGACATTATTTGTATAAAGGCTTATATTATGAATAGCGGTTAGCACTCAGATGATTTGAGTGCTAACAGAACAAAAGGCGGTGATGAATTGGATATAAATGATACTTTGGATGAACGTAAAGAGGTCATCCTGAAAGCGATCATTTCGAATTATCTCGAGACCGGCGAGCCTGTCGGGTCGAGAACCATTTCAAAGTATACCGACCTCAATCTTAGCTCGGCGACGATCCGTAATGAGATGTCGGATCTGGAGGAACTCGGATATATAGTCCAGCCTCATACTTCTGCAGGACGTGTTCCTACAGACAAGGGATACAGATTCTACGTTGACCGGATGATGGCTGAGAAGGAGGAAAGCGAAGCGGCTCAGGAAAATCTCCTTGAGAGAGTGGATAAGCTGGAATCACTTCTTAAGCAGGTCGCCAAGGTGCTTGCCTATAATACCCAGTATGCGACAATGGTTACATCACCAAGAATGCTGAATAAACGTATAAAGTTTATTCAGTTATCTCAGGTTGATGACGAAAATCTTGTAGCGGTCATAGTAGTGGGTGACAACGTGGCAAGGAATCAGCTCATACATGTTGAGCAGACGCTGAGCAACGAGGATGTACTGAAATTCAACTTACTGCTGAATACATTTCTTCAGGGTGCACTTGTTACTGAGATCAATATCGAGATGATGCAGACCATGAAGCAGCAGGCGGGTGAATATGCGGATATACTTGAGAAAATATTCGAAGGGATAGTTGATGCGGTGCATCAGGCTGAGGAAACTCAGATATACACAAGCGGTGCTTCGAATCTTCTGAAGTTGGGAGATCTCGGAGACTATAATAAGGCCAGCGCACTTCTTGAAACCTTTGAGGACAAGGAGGAGCTCAGTGAACTTGCTTCAGCTGCGTTAAAACACAATGAAGAAGATGGTGATAAAAACATTCAGATATATATCGGTGATGAGTCACCTGTTGAAAATATGAAAGATTATTCAATAGTTACTTCGACTTATGAACTTCCTGAAGGAGCGAAGGGAACTATAGGAATTATAGGACCTAAACGGATGGATTACAAGAAGGTCGTAAATACATTAAAGAGTCTTACGGACGAACTTGACACCATATTCCGTAAGGAAGGAAAGAGGGGTGAATAGAGAATGGCAGAGATAAGTATGGCGCAGATGCTTCAGGCTCTTCAGAATGAAAATGAAGAAGGTGCAGTCGAAAAGCCTGCTACCAACGCGGATGGCGTAATAAATGTTGTCATAGGTGAACCAATCGAAGGAACAATAGTTACTGTAGATGATGAACAGTATGTGACACCAAGTGAAGCCGATGCCAGAAGACCAAAACCGGTACCAAAGAAAAACAGAAGAGGCAATAAGGAATTATTGGCCGAGCTCGAAAGAACAAAGGAGCTTGCAGAGGGAAACAAGGATAAGTATACAAGACTTATGGCAGAGTTTGACAATGCGAGAGCGAGAAGCGAGAAAGAAAATTCAAAGATGTTTGACTACGGAGCCAAGGATACTTTGGAGAAGCTTCTTCCGATAGTAGATGATTTCGAGAGAGCGCTTGAGAATATTCCTGAAGCTGAAAAAGGAGCATTTTCAGATGGTATCGAAATGATATATAAGAAGATGATGGACACACTTAAGGGAATCGGTGTTGAACCGATGAACGCTGTTGATAAACAGTTTGATCCGAACTTCCATAATGCGGTTATCCATGTGGAGGATGAAAACCTTCCTGAGAATACGGTTCTTGAAGAGATGCAGAAGGGTTATATGTATAAGGATCAGGTGCTTCGTCACAGTATGGTCAAGGTTGCAAATTAGCAGCAAAAACAACTGCAGACCGAGAGGCTGCATGACTATAGATCGATATAAAAAAGAATTTAAAGCGGAATTACTTTAGGAGGAAAATAAAATGGGTAAGATTATTGGTATTGACTTAGGTACAACTAATTCATGTGTTGCTGTTATGGAAGGTGGTAAGCCTGTTGTTATCACAAATGCAGAAGGCTCTAGAACAACACCATCTGTTGTTGGTTTCTTAAAGTCAGGAGAGAGAGTTGTCGGTGATGCTGCAAAGCGTCAGGCAGTTACAAATGCTGATAAGACAATCGCATCTATCAAGAGACACATGGGTTCAGATTATAAAGTAGATATTGACGACAAGAAGTATTCACCGGAAGAGATCTCAGCAATGATTCTTCAGAAGCTTAAGGCTGACGCTGAAGCATACCTTGGTGAGAAGGTTACAGAGGCTGTTATCACAGTTCCTGCATACTTCACAGACTCACAGAGACAGGCTACAAAGAATGCAGGTAAGATCGCAGGCCTTGATGTAAAGCGTATCATCAACGAGCCTACAGCAGCTGCACTTTCATATGGTCTTGATAACGAGAAAGAGCAGAAGATCATGGTATACGACCTTGGTGGTGGTACATTCGATGTATCTATCATTGAGATCGGTGAAGGAGTTATCGAGGTTCTTGCTACAGCAGGTAACAACAGACTCGGTGGTGATGACTTCGATAATGCTATAACACAGTACATGCTTGATGACTTCAAGTCAAAGGAAGGTATCGACCTTTCAGGCGACAAGATGGCTATGCAGAGACTTAAGGAAGCTGCAGAGAAGGCTAAGAAGGAGCTTTCTTCTCAGACAGTTACAAATATCAATCTTCCATTCATCACAGCTAATCAGGATGGTCCAAAGCACTTTGATATGGACCTTACAAGAGCTAAGTTTGATGAACTTACAGCAGACCTTGTAGAAGCTACTCGTGGACCTGTTAAGCAGGCACTTGATGATGCAGGACTTACACCTGCAGAGATCGATAAGGTTCTCCTTGTTGGTGGTTCTACAAGAGTTATCGCAGTTAAGGATGCAGTTAAGACAATCACAGGTAAGGATCCATTCCAGGGAATAAACCCTGATGAGTGCGTTGCTATCGGTGCTTGTATTCAGGGTGGTAAGCTCGCAGGTGATGCAGGTGCAGGTGATATCCTCCTTCTCGACGTAACACCACTTACACTTTCAATCGAGACAATGGGTGGTATCGCTACACACCTTATTGAAAGAAATACAACAATTCCTACAAAGAAGAGCCAGATCTTCTCAACAGCTCAGGATAATCAGGATGCCGTTGATATCAACATCGTACAGGGTGAAAGAGAGTTCGCTAAGGACAATAAGTCACTCGGAAGATTCAGACTTGATGGTATCGCTCCTGCAAGAAGAGGTGTTCCACAGATCGAAGTTACATTTGATATCGATGCAAACGGTATCGTTAACGTATCTGCTAAGGACCTTGGTACAGGACGTGAGCAGCACATCACGATCACATCAGGAACATCACTTTCAGATGATGATATCGAGAGAGCTGTTAAGGAAGCTGCAGCTTATGAAGCAGCTGATAAGAAGCGTAAGGAAGGCATCGAAGTAAGAAATGATGCAGACGCTATGGCATTCCAGACAGAGAAGGCACTTAAGGAAGTTGGAGACAAGCTTCCTGAGGCAGATAAGAAGAAGGTTGAAGATGATCTGAAGGCACTCAGAAATATCATCGACAGCACAGATATCGAGAACCTCAGCGACTTCGATGTTGAGAAGCTTAAGTCAGGCAGAGAAACACTTATGACTTCTGCACAGAATCTCTTCGCTAAGCTTTATGAGCAGAATGGTCCTGGAGCAAATGCAGGAACAGGAACAGGAACTCCAAACTTTGGCGATGATGTAGTTGACGGAGACTTCAAAGAAGTGTAAAATAAATAAATGTAGATTAGATTTCAGCATGGATTCGTATCGGTGGGATTAGTCTGCCGGTACGAATCCATTGTGAGTATTAAGGAAAGAGTTAAAAGGGGAAAATATGGCGGAAGCAGCAGATAAGAGAGACGCGTATGAGGTACTTGGGGTATCCAGAAACGCAAATGACAATGATTTAAAGAAAGCATACAGAGTCCTTGCCAAGAAGTATCATCCGGACGCTAATCCCGGCGACAAAGAAGCTGAAGAGAAGTTCAAGGAAGCTTCCGAAGCTTACGCTATCCTTAGTGACGCAGAAAACAGGAAGAAGTATGATCAGTACGGATGGAGTGCGTTTGATCCGAATGGTCAGGGCGGCGAAGGAGGCTTTGATTTTGCTGATATGGGAGATATCTTCGGAGATATCTTCGGTGATATGTTCGGCGGCGGGGCTAAGAAGTCACAGACCAACGGACCTGTTAAGGGTGCGGATATCAAAACTACTATCCGTTGTACATTTGAAGAAGCTGTATTTGGTACACAGACAGAGATCGAGCTTCCTCTTAAGGATGAATGTCCTGTATGTCAGGGAACCGGTGCTCAGCCGGGACATCCTGCAGAAACCTGCGGCAAGTGTGGCGGCAAGGGTCAGGTAGCATTTACACAGCAGTCGCTTTTTGGGATGAACAGAACTATTCAGACCTGTCCGGATTGCCAGGGAAGCGGTAAGATCATTAAATTTAAGTGCAGTAACTGTGCCGGTTCGGGATTTGTTAAGAGTAAGAAAAATATTCAGATAAAGGTACCTGCAGGTATTGATAACGGTCAGAGTATCAGACTTCGTGAGATGGGCGAGCCGGGTATAAATGGCGGCGGAAGAGGTGATCTTCTTGTTACAATTCTTGTAGATAAGCATGCTATTTTCAGCAGACAGGAATATGATCTTTACTCAACAGAGAAGCTCAGCTTTACACAGGCAGCTTTGGGCGGCAAGATCAATATCAATACAATTGACGGACCTTATGAATATAATATTCAGGCAGGTACTCAGAATAATACAAAGATTAAACTAAAGGGCAAGGGTGTTCCTACACTTCGTAACAAGAGTGTCAGAGGTGACCACTATGTAACTCTTAACGTAGAGGTTCCTGATAATCTTACCGAAGAGCAGAAGCAGGTGCTTGCACAGGTTAAGGATCCATATGGAGTTGAAGTCAGAGCGGCTACAGATTCTCTCGGCGGATTTACATTTGGACATCATAGAAAGAAAAGAAGAAAAAGGGTATAAATAAATATGATATGGAAAAAGTTAACGATTGATACGAGTGTTGAGGCAGTTGATCTTATCAGTGAGTTTCTCTCTGAGCTTGGCGTTGAAGGTGTAATGATCGAGGATAATGTTCCACTTTCAGAGGACGATCTCAAATCAATGTTTGTCGATATACCTCTTATCGAAGGTGAAAATGATGGTACTGCCAGAGTTTCATGTTTCGTTGACGATTCATTTGATATTAACTCATTAAAGGCGGATATAGCGGCAGAGCTTATCCGCCTTAAAGAGTTTATAGACGTAGGAAGCATGGAGATTAGTGTTTCTGATACAAGTGATGACTCAACCTGGCAGAATAACTGGAAGCAGTATTTCAAGCCGTTCAGGCTTTATGACAATATAGTTATACTTCCGACATGGGAGACTTTTGACGATATCAGAGAAGATGATATCGTAGTATCGATCGAGTCGGTAATGGCATTTGGAACCGGTACACATGAGACCACAAAGCTCTGTATCGGTCAGTTGAAGAAGTATCTGAAGCCGGGACAGTCAGTATTTGATATCGGCTCAGGAAGCGGAATTCTTTCAATAATCAGCGTTTATCTTGGTGCAGGTTATGTGCATGGAATGGATATTGATCCGGATGCAGTCAAGGCCAGCTTTGAAAACGCAGAAGCTAACGGTTTCGACAGAGACAGGATTGAATTTACCTGCGGAAATCTTCTTGACAGCAATTATATTGCCGGAGTTTCGAAGGAGAGAACCGGGGATTATGCTAAAAACGGATGTGCAGGTGATAACGCTGAAGTGGGCGGCGTTTCTGCTTCTGACAGTACGGCTGAGGGACAGAATAATACGGTTGATGGAAAGAGTGATACAGTTGACCGTCAGTATGATATAGTTGTCGCAAATATACTCGCCGACGTTATCATGCCTCTTTCAGCTGTCGTAAGACCTTATATGAAGAAGGACGGCCTCTTTATAACTTCCGGTATCATCGATATGAAGGAAGAAGAAGTAAAGGCAGAACTCCTTAAAAATGGTTTTGAGATAATTGATGTTATCCACATGGGCGAGTGGGTATCGATTGTATGTAAATAGATGCAAAAGGATGAAGCTCCTATTTGTTTTTTAGGGTTATAAAAATGAGTTTGTATAGATTTTATGTTGAAGGGTGCAGCAATGCGTCCGATAAGATATATATATCGGGTAAGGATTATAATCATATAAGAAATGTTCTGAGGCTTAGAATCGGCGAGGAGATCATCGTCAGCGACGGTACTTCGAGGGATTTTCATTGCAGGATCGCGGCATATCATGATTCGTCGGATGGAGGAAATGTTAATTCTGATACTCGTAAATCAGGCAAGAAAACTGCTGTAGATAATGGCGAGTTTGAGGATTATGATGGCCAGGTTGAGGCGGAGATCATTGATTTTAATGATAACGCCACAGAGCTTCCGGTAAATGTGGTTTTGTTTCAGGGGATGCCCAAGGCGGACAAGTTTGAACATATCATTCAGAAGACGGTTGAGCTGGGCGTGCATGAAATCTATCCGGTAATGATGAAGAGATGCGTTGTGAAGCTGGAAGGCGGAAATGGCAGCGTTGATAAGAATGGTTTCCTCAAGGTCAGCTCCAAGGAAGCAAAGAAGCTTGAAAGATATAATAAGATATCCGAGGCTGCCGCAAAGCAGTCACAGCGAGGCATAATTCCTGAGGTTAAGGACTTTATATCTTATAAGCAGGCTATTGACATGGCGTCTGAAATGGATATGATGCTTGTACCATATGAGTCTGCCGAGGGAATGGAGCACTCGAGAGATATAATCCGAAAAATCCGGGAAGAGGCTGTGAGGCGCCGGTATGCATCAGAGGTATCACATGATGTAGGTGTTGATACAGATGGCAATAATACGAGCAGTGTGAATAATCCGGTAAATATATCGGTGAATAATCAGATGAGTGATTATGCGAGAAATTCGATGATTGATCAGGTGGATAATAACAGATTCTCAGTAGCTGTATTTATCGGACCTGAGGGAGGCTATGCTCCGGAGGAGATTGAATATGCGAAGGAGAAGGGCGGAGAGATTATTTCCCTCGGCAACAGAATACTTCGCACGGAGACAGCAGGACCTGCAATAATGTCTATACTTGGATTTATGTTAGATGAGTAAATAAAAAAGAACAATAGGAATAATGAAATGGAAGCTTATTTTGACAATTCAGCGACAACAAAAGTTTATCCTGCTGTAAAGGATATAATGATAAAGGTGATGGATGAGGATTATGGCAATCCTTCGTCACTTCACATGAAGGGTGTTGAAGCTGAAAGATACATTAAAAAGGCGGCAGAAAGCGTTGCCAAAACTCTCAGGGTAAAGCCTGAAGAGATAATTTTCACCAGCGGCGGAACAGAGGCGAATAACCTTGCACTGATAGGTACAGCTCTTGCGAAGAAGAGATTGGGAAATCATATCATTTCCACGACCATCGAGCATGCTTCGGTGCATGCAACTCTTGATTTTCTGAAGAGTATGGGCTTTGAGGTAACTCTCGTAGGAACGGATGAAAAAGGCGTAGTTAAGGTGCAGGAGGTGTTGGATGCTGTGCGTGAGGATACGATCCTTGTGTCCTGCATGATGGTTAACAATGAGATCGGTTCCATCGAGCCGGTAGCTGAGATGGCTGAAGGCATCAAGAAGATAAATCCTGACATTTACATGCATGTGGATGCGATACAGGCATACGGAAAGATACCGGTTTATCCGACTAAGATCAGGGCGGATATGGTTTCTATAAGCGGTCATAAGATCCACGGGCCAAAGGGATCGGGAGCTCTTTATGTTAAAAAGGGAATACTCCTTAAGCCAATAATCTACGGAGGCGGACAGGGAAATGGAATGCGTTCCGGAACAGAAAATGTTCCTGCGATTGCCGGGTTTGGAGTGGCTGCAGAAGAAAGTTTCAGGAATTTTGATAAAAAGACGGAGCATATAAATGAGGTCAGAAATTACCTCAGGGAGAAGCTTACAAGTCTTCCGGAGGTTTATGATAACTCGGGCGATGCGCCTCATATTGCAAGCTTCAGCTTTGTCGGAGTAAGAAGCGAGGTTATGCTTCACAGCCTTGAAGACAGAGGTATTTATACATCTTCAGGCTCAGCGTGTTCTTCTCATAAGAGAGCGGCCAGTAATGTTCTTACATCCATAGGACTTCCGAAAGAGCGACTTGAGTCAACTCTCAGATTCAGCATAGGAGAGGATAATACTAAGGAGCAGGTGGATTACATTTATGAGGTTATAAGCGGGCTGCTTCCGATGCTGAGACAATTTGTGAGGAAGTAATTGCGGTGATTGCTATATGATATTTGAAACCGCGTAGTATATACGGAGTTGGTTCTACCGGCATGATAATTACACGGAACATACTGTGTTGTTACCGGCATGATAGTCATGCAGAACATATCGTGTTTGTGCTGTTTACATGATGATTTTTTTAAATTTGTATAATAGAAACGTGAGATAAACAGGGTGTGAATAAGAAATTATACCCTGTTTATTTATATTTTTAAGTAAGTACTTTATATTATTAAGAAAAATACGCTAATTACATAGTATTTTATGGGTTTTTTATTTACGAAAATATGTTATAATGTCACTTGTTTTTTATTTTATAAAACAAGTGCTATGTATATTTGTACACGTGCTTGTTTTCCCGAATAGCACAGCACCATAAGCCTCGGAATATTCTACACTACCGTTTCGGTCGGTGCTAATCATGTGCCACCGGCACATAGCACCCACTATTCCTACGTTTTTGATACTGCACTTTCGGAAAAACATTCTACGTTATTGGTCCAGTTATTTTAGAACCGATATACTAGTGATTTGGAATCAATATCATATATAATACATGCAAATTGTAAAAATGACACAACATAAATACAGTAACAGGAGGAAAGAGAATGGGAACATTTAAGAGTATACCGGATTTCTACGGATGTCTGGTTTTCAATGACAGAGTGATGAAGGAAAGGCTTCCGAAGGACGTTTATAAGGCTGTTCAAAGCACAGCAAAGCAGGGAGTTCACCTTAAACTTGATGTTGCAAATACAGTTGCGACAGTCATGAAGAACTGGGCTCTGGAGAATGGAGCAACACATTATACTCACTGGTTCCAGCCGATGACAGGACTTACAGCTGAGAAGCATGACAGCTTCATCACACCGCTGGAGGATGGCAGCGTGATCATGGAATTCTCGGGCAAGGAGCTTATCAAGGGCGAGTCGGATGCATCGAGCTTTCCTTCAGGAGGAATCCGTTCAACATATGAGGCGAGAGGATATACAGCGTGGGATCCTTCTTCACCTGCATTTATCAAGGACGGAACCCTTTATATACCAACAGCATTTTGCTCTTACAGAGGACAGGCGCTCGACAAGAAGACTCCACTCCTCAGATCGATGGATGCGATATCTAATTCAGCAGTAAGGCTGCTTCATTTGCTCGGAAAAACTGATGTTACAAGAGTAAATGTAACCCTTGGCGCTGAGCAGGAATATTTCCTTATAGACAAGGAAATGTATAAAGACAGAAAAGATCTTATGATGTGTGGACGTACACTCATAGGCGCTCCGGCTCCTAAGGGACAGGAGATGGAGGATCACTATTTCGGAGTGCTTAAGCCGAAAGTTGCCGAGTTCATGAAGGAACTGGACAACGAGCTTTGGAAACTGGGCGTGCCATCTAAGACAAAGCATAACGAGGTTGCACCGGCTCAGCACGAGCTTGCGCCTGTATTTGAGACCGCAAATGTAGCTGTTGATCACAACCAGCTTACGATGGAAATGATGAAGAAGGTAGCTGACAAGTTCGGTTATGCATGCCTTCTTCATGAGAAACCATTTGCGGGAATAAATGGTTCCGGCAAGCATGACAACTGGTCTATTTCCACAGATAAGGGCGAGAACCTTCTGAATCCGGGCAAGACACCGGGCGAGAATACACAGTTCCTTATCTTCCTGATGGCTATAATTGCAGCAGTTGATGATTATTCGGATTTCCTCAGACTTTCCGTTGCAACACCTGGAAATGATCACAGACTCGGAGCGAATGAAGCGCCTCCTGCAATCATTTCCGTATTTGTCGGCGATGAGCTCGACGCAGTTCTCAAGGCTATCGAGAAGGGCGAGCATTACATCGGTGCAGACAAGCAGAAGGTTAGCTGGGCAAATATCCTGCCGCATATAACCATAGATACAACAGACAGAAACAGAACATCTCCATTTGCATTTACAGGAAATAAATTTGAATTCCGTTCACCGGGTTCGGCGCTTTCGGTTGCACAGCCGAATATTGTTCTCAATACTGCAGTTGCTGAAGAACTGGATAAGATTTACGAAGTACTGAAGGATGTTCCGGCAGAGAATCTTGATGAAGAGATTTACAGACTTCTTCAGAAGCTTCTTGAGGAGCATAAGAGAGTTATCTTCAATGGCGACGGCTATGCTGATGAATGGATCGAGGAGGCAGAAAGAAGAGGGCTTCATAATTATAAGTCAACACCGGATGCGATTCCTCATATCATAGATGAGAAGAATATCGAACTCATGGAGAAGCATCAGGTTCTCTCGAGAGAGGAGCTTCATGCGAAGTATGAGATATTCCTGGAGAATTACAGCAAGGTAATCCACATCGAAGCGCTCACAATGCAGGAAATGGTTCGCAAGGACGTAACAGCAGGTATTGTTCTCTACATGAAGGATGTTACAAATGAAGCTCTTAAGAAGAAGCAGCTTCTGCCGAATCTTAACTGCAATTATGAAGAGAACATCATTACAACTCTTGATGAAACAGAGAATATTATGTGCGAGATGCTGGCTAAGCTTACAGAGGATACAAAGAAGGCTGAGAGCATCAAGGATATTCTTGAGGCTGCCAGATTCTATCATGACGTGATCCTTGCAGATATGGAGGAACTCAGAAAGTCAGTTGATAAGGCCGAGGCTATCATACCAAACAGCTATCTGCCATATCCTACATACGGAGAGCTCCTGTTCTCGTTGAGATAATATAACTTATCCGAAGAAAAACAAGCACGAACGAAGTGAGTATTTGTTTTTCTTGATAAGTTACCGGAGGAACTTTAGTTCCGCAGGATTATGAGATGCGGTTTTTGCTTCTCATAATGATTAAACATATGTAGATAATAGAGCATGGACATATATTTCTCAGCGTGCTAAGATTTGCTAAATCAATACAAATCAGATTTGGATTTTTCTAAGATTGTCTCAAAACTCGCTACGCTCAGACAATTGAGTCAATCTTGAAAAATCACAAACCGTGATTTGTTTGATTTTACGCAAATCCCGCAATGCTTCGAAATATATGCCCATGCTCTGTATATAATATGATAAATAATAAAGGATATAAAAAACATGGAATACAAAACATTTCTAATAAAGTATGCAGAAATTGGTACAAAGGGTAAGAACAGATATAAGTTCGAGGACCACCTTTGCAAGAGAATGCGCCAGAGGCTTAAGGCGCTCGGTGACTTTGAGGTAAGAAGAGAGTACGGAAGAATTTTCGTGGATGCAAAGTCTGATTTTGATTATGATGAGGCGATGAACAGGCTCACAAAGATATTTGGTATCTCGGGCGTATGTCCGGTTATGCAGGTGGATTCGCTGGAGTATGATGACATTTCCGCAGGTGTTCTTAAATATGTTGAGGAAGAGATTGCCGGTATGCTTACAGGACGCAGCGTGGCAAGTTCGCCCCTTACATTTAAGATGAATGTAAGAAGGCATAACAAGGAGTATCCGATCAATTCGATGGAAATGGCGGCAAGACTTGGCGGAGATGTGCTGGATAAATACGAAGAAAAAGGCATGAAGGTTGATGTTCATAAGCCTGAGATAGTTATTGACGTAGAGATAAGAAATGTAGCATACATATCTTCGAAGGTTATTCCGGGAGCGTGCGGTCTTCCGGTCGGTACAAACGGAAAAGCTATTTCCCTTTTGTCGGGTGGAATCGACAGCCCGGTTGCTACATATATGATCGCAAAGCGTGGAGTTGAAATGGAGGCGGTTTATTTCAATGCACCTCCTTATACCTCGGAAAGAGCTAAGGACAAGGTAAAGGATCTTGGCAGGATAGTTGCTCAGTATGCAGGTCCGATAAAGCTGCATATAGTGAATTTTACAGACTGTCAGCTTGCCATCTATAAGAACTGTCCTCATGAAGAACTGACAATCATCATGAAAAGACTGATGTTCAGAATGGCAGAAGATATTGCGAAAAAGGACGACTGCCAGTGTATAGTTACAGGAGAGAGCATCGGACAGGTTTCATCGCAGACTACCTTCAGCCTCAGAGTAATAAATGATGCCGTTACAGATATTCCTGTATTCAGACCGCTGATCGGAATGGATAAGCAGGAGATAGTTGAGATGTCGCAGAAGATCGGAACCTACGAGACTTCGATCCTTCCTTATGAGGACTGCTGTACAATATTTGTGGCGAAGCATCCGGTTACAAAACCGACACTTGAGCAGATCGAAGAATCAGAGAAGAAGCTTGAAGGAATCATTGAGCCACTTTATCAGACAGCGCTGGAAACTGCTGAGGTTGTGTATCTGAAGTAGTGGAAAAAAGTCTCCAAAACCCCGTGCAATATATATATATATATATATATGCATATTGCACAAAAACACATCTGTATCATTGTTGTACATTGCAAAATGTACTAAAAATATGTCTTTTTTTATAAAAAATTGACATAACATTATCATTGTTGTATAATGCTTGTGAGTCAAATTGCGTGATGACATCGAATTGTGGGGATTTTAGTGTGGGAAGTTTGGATTTGCGCATATCTTTTTTATTTCCCGTTTCATTAAAAATTCATAATTCTTTTGTCAGAAAATGCATGGAGACAAAATGTTGCTAAATTTTTTTGATCAAAAAAGGAGGATAAAATGAGGATTAGAAAAATAGCTTTAGGGCTTGCAACTGCATTTGTCCTTGCTGCACCTGTTAGTGGCGTTGCATTCGACAATATCAGCGTAGTAGAGGCTGCAACAGTTGACATGCTCTCAACAAGAGTTACACCTACTGCAGGAGTTGATGTTGCAGTAACATTCTTTTTAACAGATCAGGCAAAGGCACAATTTGCTATAGATCTTGATGCTATTCTTAGCCTTACACTTACAGGCCAGAAGCAGGTAGTTATCAATGATGTTCAGAAAACGGCATATGTTAGCGAAGGTGATGTTTATCTTGATGAAACAAAGCTCGTTGATTACATTGCTCAGACAACAGGAAACGTATTTGAGATCGAGTGGCCATCAGGACTCAGCGCTGAATCTGTAAAGCTCTTTGGAGATTTTGGTGCACTTGCAAGAGATTATGCTTGCGTTATCAGTGTAGAGGGTATAGGCTTTTCTGATTTCAAAGCAGAGAATGGTGTATACTCTGTAAAAGTAAACCAAACAGATACTATTAATTACACAATCGATGGTAATTCGATTGTATTTGATGATGATTGCTCAGATCTCTTTGAAAATCTTGCGGATGTAGCTACAATCAAGGTTGAGTCTGTATTCAAGAATGCAGATGGAATCCAGAAGGCTACAGACGGCAAGTGGTATCTTGCAAAGGACGGAGTAAGAAATTCTGCATTTACAGGATTTGCTCAGTATGATAAGAACGGCAGATGGTTCTATGTTCAGAAGGGTGTTCTTCCTATGGATGAGGAAGGAAACTTCTCTACAAAGGGCATCTACAAGGGAACTGTTGACGGTGTTACTGCTGACTGGTTCGTTTCAAGCGGCAGAGTTCAGACAGAGTTCACAGGCCTTTATCATGCAAGCAACGGTTGGAAGATGATCGTTGATGGTAAGGTAAGCACAACTTATTCAGGTATTGCTTATGCAGCTGAGAAGAAGTCATATTACTATGTTCAGAATGGTAAGATCAACTTCTCAGTAAATGGTCAGGATACAATCAACGGTAAGTATGGTACTGTTGATGGAAAGACAGCTTACTGGTATACTTCAAAGGGTCGTGTTGTTACAGATATGACAAGACTTATTAAGTTCTCTAACGGCGTTTGGAGAGCAGTTGTAAATGGTCAGGTAATGCTTAAGTCTGATAAATGGACAGGCATCATCGAGAAGGCTTCAGGTAAGAAATATTACGTTAAGGACAGCGTTCTTCAGAGTAAGTTTACAGGTAAGGTTACAATCAAGGGCGTAACATACAATATCGTTAGAGGTGTTGTTGTAGAGTAATCTACACATGCGCGACACCAGATCTATAATAAGATATTTACAAGATGATTGTGCATCCGGAGTAATCGGCCGGATGCACATTCTTGTGAGTAGCGACGGCGTGTCCGGAAAGAATAAAGGTGTACAAAGGAGGAGAAAAATATGAAGTGCAAAAAGCTTGTGGTGGCATTTGTTCTTCTGTTGGTATCTGTATTTGCGCCTCTTTACTCGGTTCGGGCAGAGTCAGGAATAAATGGATATGAAGCCTGGATAGTATCAGTAATAAATGGCACCTTCGAATACGAGGGACGTTATTACAGGGCAAAGGATGAGTATATAGCTCAGGCCACAGCGTACCTTAACAGAGATGATATCGATCTCAATGAGAAGCAGGCAGCAAAGGCTGTTAACTACATTTACAGTCATATAGCGGATGGTATCGCATCGGGATATATCTATGAGATTTCCGATTCTACGGACGACGATGACGATACCGGAGAAACCACTGAGGACAGTACAGAAGATTCAACCGAGGATAAAGACAAAACAACCGAGAAGTCTACCGAGGATAAAGATAAGACCACGGAGAAGACCACCGGAGATAAGACAACAGAGAAGACAACTGAAACTTCCACGGAGAATACTACTGAGGATAAAGATAAAACTACTGAGAAAACCACCGGAGATAAGGATAAAACTACAGAGAAATCTACCGGCGACAACGGTGATGGAAATTCGACTGAGTCAACAAATGATACCGGAACGGAAGGCAGTACTTCAGATTCCAAGTATGGCGTGGATCTTCCGACAGACGAAAACGGTGCGATAATCATTGATTATTCAGATTTGGATAAGACGGCATATGATGATATCCTGAGTGAGATCAGACTTGATGAACTTGAAAAGTCCGACAAGATAAATGTCAAGGATATGGACGACAGACCGGAAAAAGAAGATGCAGAGACCAAGGTTGAGATAGATGAGGAAACCGGTGATATCATTGTCAGTACGGATGATGATGTCAAGAGGATCAAAACCTACTTCTCGGACTGGGTTGTGTTGACGGTTGGTATCATAGCCGTAGCTGCATTTTCAATCACTGTACTTGTGGTGATGTTTGCTGCATTTAATAAATGCTTTGTTCTGTCAAACAGGAAAAAGCGTAAATACAGAAAAGGCCACAGCAGAAGGAAGAAGATCAGAAAGGTATCCAGAAGGATACTTACAGTTGCTGTTATCTTCGAGATAATAATTCCTGCACTTGCAGGAAGCCTTGCATTTGTGCTTTTCAGAAAGAATACAGTTATGACCAACCTGAATAAGGGCGGTTATTTCAGATATGAATATACAAATTATCTGATCGATGCGGCGGCAGAAATCTCTACATCGACAGATCTGTCGGAGATGAGTAAGATAACCGGCGAGGGTGAGAACACTGTTGATAAGAACGGCAGTGAGGAAAAGGGTACTGCTGACAAGAACGGCAGTGAGGAACAGAATACGCCTGAGAAAACAACAAACAACGGCAGTGAGAATCAGAATGCTGCAGACAAGAACAGCAGTGAGGTTCAGACAGATACAGCTAAAACAGAAGTTCTCAGCTACGAGGAGTTCCTCTTCAGAGCTAAGAATGAAGTATCAGGAACGCTGGATGGAAGAACCGGCATGGAGAAGATCCTCAAGGTAAATGCAGCTAAGTATGTGCATGACATCAGGAAGGAATTCGATAACAAACTTCTTCTCCCTGTTATGCTTTCAATAGCCGGAATGTGCCTTGCACTTCTTGCCATGTATCTGCTGGATGGTATCAGAAGCAGAGGCATAAGATTTATATCGCTGGCACTTGTTATTACAGGACTCGTCATACTTCTGGTCGGAGTGATCCAATATATGACGGGACTTCATACAAAGATTTACGCTGAACCGGATTATTTATACTTCTTTATCAGAGAAGTTATCCTTTCAGCAAACAGATCGCTTGTTCTTGAAGGAGTGTTTATGATAGCTCTCGGATTCATGAGCTTCGGACTCTACAGGAACATAAGGAAGAGAGAAAACAGCTAATACTGATGAGAGTATTATAGATATTTATAATGGATATTTAACAGCAGCAGGATAAATTGCATGATTGATAAAATCTATATAGCTCAGTAACATTATTACAGTAATAATTGTACACAGTGATAGTTGATTACAGGTTGAGTAAATAACAGCTACATATAATATTGATAGATTGATGAGACAGAAGATATGGAATACCTTATAGATATGCATGATCATATAGTACCGGGGGTGGACGACGGCTCGCAGAGCATGGAGGAGTCCATGGCGCTTATTGACATGGAATATAAGGAGGGCGTAAGAAAGATAATCTGCACGCCGCACTATATCAGAGGGCAGAACAGATATGAGTATGCCGGACTGGAGGAAAGCTTTGAGAAGCTCCGACAGAAGGTGTCAGAAAAATATCCGGATATGGAGCTCTATCTTGGAAATGAAGTCCTGATAGAGAATGGGATCACAGATGATATCCGTTCCGGCGGGCTGATACACAGCATGGCCGGTGGAAAATATATGCTATTTGAATTTAATATCAGGATACCTTATCATGAGCTGTATGATGCCATAAAGGCTGTGGTGGAAACGAGAGTCAGACCGATAATCGCACACGTGGAAAGGTACAGATGCCTGGTGGGTCATTTGGACAGGATCGAGGAGCTGAAAAGTCAGGGACTACTTCTGCAGATAAATGCAGACAGTCTGGAGGGCGGGCTCTTTGATGAAAATACCAGATGGTGCAAGAAACTGATATCCGGCGGATATATAGAATTCATCAGCTCGGACTGTCATGATCCCGAGAACAGGATACCTTCCTTCAAAGCAGCAAGAACCTGGATCAGGAAGAAGCTGGGAGAGGACATGGAAGATGCATTGTTCAGAGGCAATGCCGAGAAGGTTATTAATAATGTGTTTATTCAAGTGTAATTATACTGAAGCAATATGTCGGCAGAGTTGTATGAATAATGAATCGTGAATTATATATCTCAGATTATTGAGGATTAATCATGTATTATGCTTGATAATTCATCTCGCAAAATAACCGATTAAAGCTTGAATAATATACATTATATGGTATAATATATGACGTTGTCGCTGGTAGCCACATGAGTTGACTATAAGAGTATTACAGTATCAGTCAACCGGATGACTGCGATTAAAAGTATTGCAGTCCAGGACGACCGGACGACTGGGATACAGCTGAGCAATCTGAATATAAAAAATGTAAAGTTGCGGGCAACCGGACAACTATGATATAAAAAGTTTTACAGTTTCAAAAGAGATTAGTATAGGGGAAGAAAAATGTCAGAGACAAATAAGCAGAACGACGAAATCGAAATTGATCTTGCGGAGATATGCAGACTCCTTCTCAGCCGTATATGGACCCTCATAATAGCAGCAGTTCTTATGGGCGGACTTATGGCCGGTTACACAGCATTCTTTAAAACACCACTTTATCAGTCAACTTCACAGATATTTATCTTGAATAATACAATGGACCTGTCGCTTTCCGACCTGCAGATCGGTTCACAGCTGACTCAGGACTACATGGAGATCATCAAGAGCAGACCTGTTCTAGAGGCGACAATCTCAGAATTAAAGCTGGATATGGATTATTCAGCACTCCGAGGTTCACTCAGTATTTCCAATCCACAGAATACACGTATCCTTTATCTTACGATAACGAATGCGGACGCGTATATGGCAAAGACCATAGTAGACAAGTTAACAGACGTGTCTATTGATTTTATAGCAAATATCATGGATACGGAGAAGCCGAATATCATCGATTATGGTCATATTCCGGGCGGTCCGTCATCACCAAGCATGAAGAAAAATGTGATCATCGGTGTTCTGCTTGGTATCGTGCTTGCTTCAGCTGTTATCATCATCAGATATCTGATGAATGATTCTATACATACCAGTGATGATGTTGAGAAGTATCTCGGTATCAATACCATCGGTGCGATTCCTTTCGACGGCGCAGGCTCAAAGAAGAAGACTCACGGCAGGGACAGGACCGGTAAAAATGCCAAGAACAGTGGTACTTCTATAGAGAAGAAAGCAAGCTGAGGTAGAAGAGAATGAAAATTAATTTTGAAAATCTTACACAGCTAGAATTTAAAACAAATGAAGCATATAAGGCTCTTCGTACAAATATCAGCTTTATAGGAGATGATGTAAAAGTTATTTCCATCACTTCCGCACAGCCAAATGAAGGAAAGTCTGAGGTTGCATTCAGACTCGCCTGTTCTATGGCAGAGGACGGCAAGAGAGTACTTTTTGTTGACGCTGATATTCGTAAATCCGTTACCGTAACAAGATATGGAGTTGATAAGGAAACACAGGGACTCAGCCATTATCTTGCAGGTAAGGCAAAACTTGAAGAGGTTATATATACAACAAATATTGAAAGACTGGATATAATCTTTACCGGTAAGGTTGCACCTAATCCGGCAGAGCTTCTCGGTAATTCAAGGTTCGAGAAACTTCTTGAAGTATCAAGAGAAGCTTATGATTATGTTATTATAGACTGTCCGCCACTGGGAAGCGTTATCGACGCAGCTATTATTTCTCAGAAATGTGACGGAGCACTCATCGTTATTGAAACTGATGGCGTAAGCTACAAGGCAGCCCAGAATGTCAAGAAGCAGCTCGAGAACAGTGGCGTAAGAATTCTTGGCGCCGTGCTCAACAAGATCGAGGCAAACGGCAAGGGCTACGGCCGCGGCTATTATGGCAAGGGCTATGGTTATGGATATGGCTATGGTTACGGCTATGGCTATGGTTATGGTGAGCAAAAAGATAAAAAATAAGATGGATTTGATTTCATGATCATCGGAAGTTTGATCGTCGCCTGTGTGCGCGTCGGACGGAAGATGTGGTAATAGTTTTGAGTTAAAAGTTGGGGATTTTACTTCAAAATTTTGTTTAAAAATTTTGAAGCAGAGATGTCCAAGTGGCGAAGCTTGCTCTAAATTTGGTGGATTATAGATAGGAGTTAACACATGAAAATATATGTTCTATGGACGGAGACCGGACGTGAATATGATATGAAGAAATTCATAGAGAATACGATATCTACGGAGCTTTACGAGAGAGTATTAATACCTACCAAGGATGCTGTAAAGAGGATCGGCGGTGGATGGAAGAAGATTCAACAGAAGCTTTTTCCGGGGTATTTTTTCGTTGTGACTGACAGGATAGAGGATTTTCATAAGGCGCTTCGTTCACCGAATACTTTTATATCAGTGGTAAAAACCGGTGATGAATACTCAGAACTAAGTGAAAGAGAAGTTAAATTCATCAAAAGATTAGTTGGGGACGACGGAAATGTGGAGATTTCTGTTGGATTTATAGAAAATGACAATGTTGTCATAACAGACGGTCCACTCGTTGGACTTGAAGGTATGATCACAAAAATAGACAGACACAAGAGAATTGCAACAATTGCAGTTGATCTCTTCGGAAGAATATCCGAGGTCCAGGTAGGACTGGAGATTGTGTCGAAGAACTAGAATAACCAAAACAAATAACTAGATCAAAAAACAATATGCAGTCTGCTGTCAGTGGATTGCTGTGTTTAATACATGAGTGTGGTTGGGGGAAGCATGTCATTAAAAGGTTTGAATAAAATTACAGAAAAAAACGGCAGAGCAAAAGCTCTTTTGCTCGACGTACTTCTTATCATTTATGATTATATAGCTGTTTCGGCGGCTTATCTTATGGCATTATGGTTCAGATTCGATGGCAGTTTTAACGATATCCCCAAAGATTATCTTGAAGCATATGTTGATTTTATCCCATATTATTCTTTGTTATGTATAATTGTATTTGCAGTTTTCAAGCTTTATAAAAGTCTTTGGAGATATGCAAGTGTTATAGAGGCAATCAGAGTAGCAGAAACTACGGTTATAACCGGTGCAGCACATATAGTACTCATTACTCTGCTTATAAGAAGGATGCCTCTTTCTTATTACATTTTCGGAATTGTTTTCCAGTTTTTACTGATACTCGGTGGCAGAGTAATATACAGAGTATATTTACTGATCCGCAAAAGATATTCAAGGGATTTAAGTATACTTAAACGTGTTATGATCATTGGCGCGGGCGAAGCCGGACGTAGCGTGATCCGTGAGATACATCGTTCAGAGGAAATGAATGAATTTCCTGTGTGCGTGATCGATGGAGACCAGACCAAGTGGAATAAACAGATTGAAGGAGTCCCTATCGTTGGCGGCAGGGAGAGCATCCTTCTGAATGTTGAAAAATATAAGGTTGAAAAGATATATTATGCGATTCCTTCGTCGGACAGGAAGACACAAAGAGATATACTTGGTATATGCAGCCATACACATTGCGAATTAAAGACATTGCCGGGCATCTACCAGCTGGCAAATGGTGAAGTAGACCTGAAGGACATGAAGGATGTTGCTATAGAAGACCTTCTTGGAAGAGATCAGGTCAAGGTAGATATGAAGGAAATCTTTGATCAGATATCCGGAAAGGTTGTACTTATCACCGGTGGCGGCGGTTCAATAGGAAGTGAGATCGCACTTCAGGTTTCAAGACATAAACCAAAGAAGCTTATAATATTTGATATATATGAGAATAATGCTTATTCAATACAGCATAAGATACTGAATGAGAATCCGGACTGTCCTCTTGAGGTTCTGATAGGATCTGTAAGGGACAGCAGAAGAGTAAATGATATATTCAGAAGGTTCAGACCGGATATCGTATATCATGCAGCAGCACATAAGCATGTTCCTCTTATGGAGGACAGCCCATGCGAGGCTATCAAGAATAATGTAATCGGTACCTACAAGGTTGCTTACGCAGCAATGATGTACGGTGCTCACAGATTCGTTCTTATCAGTACAGATAAGGCGGTTAATCCTACAAATATCATGGGAGCTTCAAAGAGACTCTGTGAACTTATAATCCAGTCATTTGATAAGATGATTAAGGCAAGGAGAGAAGCTGAAATACCTGTGCTTCATGTTCATCAGGAGGATGAAGACGGCAGTATGTATCCGCTTGCTCAGGGAACTCAGAGAGTTGATGAAGAAGGAAATAAGATATTTACATTTCCGGGACAGGACGATAAGGGACACAGAAAGGCTCAGACAGAGTATGTAATACTCAGATTCGGAAATGTCCTTGGATCAAATGGTTCAGTAATCCCTGTCTTCAAAGATCAGATAGCAAATGGTGGCCCGGTTACGGTTACGCACCCTGATATAATCAGATACTTTATGACTATCCCTGAAGCAGCAAGCCTTGTACTTCAGGCCGGCGCATACGCAAAGGGCGGAGAGATATTTGTACTTGACATGGGTGAACCTGTCAAGATAGACGATCTCGCAAGAAATCTGATAAGACTTTCCGGCTTTGTACCGGATGTTGATATCAAGATTGAATATACAGGCCTGAGACCCGGCGAAAAGCTTTATGAAGAAAGACTTATGGCCGAGGAAGGCCTTACAAGAACCCCTAACAAGCTTATCAATATAGGCAAACCAATCGAATTCGATGAAGATAAATTCCTCGGAAGACTGAACGACCTCATGCTCGTTTCTTATGAAAATACAGAAGCCATAAGACTGATGGTTGAAGAGATGGTGGATACTTATCATCCTACAGATGAGTTGTCAGAGGAGATGAAGAGGAAGTATAAGGAAGAGATTGAGGGGATTGTTGGGAAGAGACTTCCATAAGGAAAATCTTAGCTCAGCCTTTTGACAATAAATGTAACCTGAATAAATTCAGGAATAGGAGTATATAAAACAATGGATTTTACATCTGATCCGAGATTTAAAGGAATAGAGCAATTCGCAAGCAAGGTATGGCTTTCATCACCTACAATGCATGGAGACGAGCAAAAATGGGTTAATGAGGCTATACAGACAAATTGGGTTAGTACCGTTGGTGCAAATATAAATGCGGTTGAAGAGGAGATAGCTAGTTATTTAAATATCCCTTACACTGTTGCTCTTTCATGTGGTACTGCTGCACTCCATTTGGCTGTAAAGCTTGCCGGTGAAAAGCTGTATGGTCAACCAAAGGTTGGACACGGAACTCTTGAAGGTAAGAGAGTATTCTGTTCAGATATGACATTTGATGCTACCGTAAACCCTGTAGCTTATGAGGGCGGTGAGTGTGTATTTATCGATACTGAATATGATACCTGGAATATGGATCCTGTTGCTCTGGAGAAAGCTTTTGAAATATACCCGGAAGTTAGGCTTATCGTTGTGGCTCATCTCTATGGTACACCAGGGAAGATTGATGAGATTAGAAAGATTGCAGATGAGCATGGAGCTCTGATCATCGAAGATGCAGCAGAGAGTTTAGGTGCTACATATAAAGGTGTTCAAACCGGATGTTTTGGTGATATCGCAGCTATAAGTTTTAATGGAAACAAAATAATTACAGGCAGTTCCGGTGGAATGTTACTGTGTAAAGAAAAGGAAGATGCGGATAAGGCACGTAAGTGGTCGACACAGAGTCGTGAGGATGCTCCGTGGTATCAGCATGAAGAATTAGGATATAACTATCGCATGTCTAACATCATCGCAGGTATTGTTCGTGGACAGATTTCATATTTGAATGAGCATATTGAAGCGAAGAGAGTGATTTATGAACGGTATAAAGAAGGACTTAAGGACTTACCTGTCTCTATGAATCCGTTTGATGAGAATCTTAGTGTACCTAACTTTTGGCTGAGTTGCTTATTGATAGACGAGGGTGCAATGGCTCCTTCTGTTCGTGGAGAAAAGGATTACTTATATAAGAGTGAAAGCGGAAAGAGCAGCCCACAGGAAATACTTGATGCTTTAAGTGCGTTTAATGCTGAAGGCCGTCCCATCTGGAAGCCGATGCACATGCAGCCGGTGTATAGGATGAACCCGTTCGTCACAGTCGAGG
Organism: Eubacterium ruminantium; assembly: GCA_900108205.1. Lineage (GTDB taxonomy): Bacteria > Bacillota > Clostridia > Lachnospirales > Lachnospiraceae > Eubacterium_Q > Eubacterium_Q ruminantium_A. Next base: position 124,593 of record FNUU01000008.1, read on the forward strand.
GCAACGGCAGAGGACGCACAAATGCCTATATTTCAGGCACTTTTGAGGACGTAGGAGCCGATATTTTCAGGCGCGGGCTCTGCTTACCGAGTGATAACAAAATGACGCTGGAGCAGCAGAATCGGGTTATTGAGATCATACATCGGTGTTTTTTGTAATGTTGGTTGGATATGGATGAGGCGATTAAATCGACCGACTTGAGAAATAGGCCGTAACGGCTGGACATGCATGAGGTCTGTAGATAAGGAAATGCCGTATAGGCAGAGCATGACTGTGCACCGTAGATACATGTCTGCTCCGCATGCATTAGGTGCGTAGACACGAAAAACTCCGTCTGCTGCATATGCATCAGGGCTGTAGACAGGGAAAATGACGTCGATTGCTGATCAATCAGGTGCCACACGAGCCAAATAAGGTGTAATTTTCACCGCATGCTTCCCGCTGTGGACGATTTGGGTGTAAATGAAACCGCAAGAAATTTCGAGCGCACATTGTGGAGTGGAATTTTGACCGCACATAGTAGCTCGGTGTGGACAAGTAAGAAACGATAAGCCAAAGGAGCTTTAAGCTCAGTAAAAGATTAATAATGCTATTTCAAAAAGGAAAGCGAGAACGATAGTGAAAACCATATTAGTAACAGGTATCGGTGGTCTTACACCGAGATCGATTGTAACGATCATAAAAGAAAAACACCCAGATTATAAGATCATCGGCTGCGATGTAGAGAAAAAGGCCATGGGTTTCTTTATGACGACCAAAGATGGCCGAAAACTTGTAGACGAATATTTTATCGCTCCGCGCTGTGATGATCCATCTTATTTTCCATGGATTGAAAAGTTAGTAGCAGAGAAAGGTGTGGACTACGCATTTGTTCAGCCTGAAAGCGAAATAGTTGTATGGGGGGACTACTATGAAAAAAATGGTAGATTCCCTTGTCCCGTCTTTATGGGATGTAAATTGTTGTCTGAATCTCTCCGAGATAAATCCATCATGGCGGATCTTTTGGAAGGCACAGACTTCATTCCGAAGACGATTAAGGTTACACAGGAGAATCCGCGCTTTGAGGATGTGGAGAATGAAATCGGCTTCCCGTGCTGGATAAGAGCTACGGAAGGGACCGGTGGGCTTGGGTCTTTGAAGTTGGACGATACTAGCAGCTACAAAAGTTGGCTGTTTATCAATTCTCGCATTCCAGAGTTTACCGTATCTGAGTTCCTCACGGGGAGACACCTTGCCAACCAGATGCTTTACTACAACGGGGAGTATGTGAAGGGTGCTGCGCTGGAGTGTGTGGAATACGTCATGGCAAATACGGCACCATCCCATGTAACTGGGAATACTCACTTCGGGCGTTTCCTTAATGAGGATCAAATCAATAAGTTCTGTGACGACTGCATTAAGTATCTGGAGAGGAAACTTGGTGTGCCTGCCCACGGTATTCTGTCCTTTGATTTGAAAGAAGACAAGGACGGTAATATGAAGGTCACCGAGGTCAACATCCGACATATGGCGTACACAGGTGTTATGGCTCATGTGGGATTTGATCTGATTGAGGATACAATCCGGATAATGGAAGATGGCAATGCTAATAACATTGTGCGTGATCAGTACCATCATTATGAAAAGCCCTATATCTTCCTTCGTGATGTGGATGTAGAGCCGATTGTATTGGAGTCAGAAGATATTTTTGATGATCCTAAAGCGAGGCTGTGAGGTGGTCGTCGATGAGTAGATTAAAAAACTTAGATGATTCAAGTATTCATTATGGCTTTTATGCTCGTTTCGTAAAGCAACCACTGGATTTTATTATTTGCCTGTTGGCGTTAATTATTCTGTCTCCAGTTCTGCTTGTTCTTTGCCTAATGGTGCGAGTCAAGCTGGGAAGTCCGATTTTCTTTAAACAGACTCGTTGTGGTCGTGACGAAAAGCCTTTTGAAATGATTAAGTTCCGAACAATGACGGATGCACGAGATGAAAACGGCAATCTTCTCCCAGACACTGATCGTTTTACCAAGTTTGGCGACTTTCTGAGAAATTACAGCCTCGACGAACTTCCAGAGCTTCTAAATGTCATCAAGGGAGATATGAGCATTATAGGCCCTCGGCCGCTATATACCTTCTATGTGCCTTATTACACAGAAGAAGAAGCACTTCGTCATGCTGTTCGCGGTGGAATAACAGGACTGGCTCAGGTGAACGGGCGTGCTCTTTGTCGTTGGAATGAGAGATTTGCCTATGACGTGAAGTATGCAAGGAATATTACATTTGCTAATGACCTGAAAATTCTTTGGCAGACTGTTTATAAAGTTTTCAAAAAATCAGATATTGGCATTCCGAGCGTAACAGAAGAGGGAGGACTTCATATAGTCAGGGAAGTTCAAAGGCCAGATCATGTTATCGATACGGAAATAAATAATATGCCCAAATTTGTACAGCATGTCGACGATAAGAAGTGAGGCTCACTATGGATAATAAACGTTTGATTATTTTAGGCACAAATGAATATCAGAATCCGTTGATTCTTAGAGCTAAAGAACTCGGATACGAGACACATGTGTTTGGATGGCCTACAGGTGCAGTCGGTGAAAAGACAGCAGATGTATATCATCCTGTGAATATCCTTGACTATGACCTGCTTTGGAGTGAAGTGCAAAAAGTTAATCCTTGTGGAGTAGCCTCTATTGCCTCTGAGTTGGCAATGCACCCCATGAACTTTTTGCTTAGAAAAATGGGTATCCCATGCAATTCACTTGAGACGGAAACAACAGCGACCAACAAGTATATGATGCGCTGTGCTATGAGAGATGGCGGGGTTGATGGACCTATGTTTACTCTCGTAGAAGAGGGCTTTGACAAACGGAATCTTGATGGATTTACTTATCCCCTGATTATAAAGCCTGTGGATTTAAGCTCAAGCCGTGGCGTAATGAAAATCAATACACCCGAAGAAGTTGATGATGCAATTGATTACGCCATGGGATGGTCGAAAGCAAAGAAAGCGATTATTGAAGAATTTATTGAAGGACCAGAATACAGTGGAGAGAGTATTGCCTATAACGGAGAATATAAACTTCTTGTAGTGACAGAAAAATCAACCACAGGGGCGCCGCATTTTGTTGAGACAGGCCACAAACAACCGGCTGATTTATCGCCTGAAATGCTTCAAAAGGTCGAGAAAACTTTGTATAAAGCATTTAAGTCTATGGGAATAAAATACGGAGCGATTCATCCAGAATTCAGAATCACTAAAGAAGGACGAATCTGTTTTATGGAAATCGGGGCTCGGATGGGAGGAGACTGCATCGGTTCAGATCTCGTCCCTCTTTCAACTGGTTATGATTATATGGGTATGGTTATTTCCTGCGGTTGTGGGAAAGCTCCGTCGTTTGAAAAGATTAGAGAGCCTAAAGAGGCCAGAATCAAGTACATCATAACAACGGAAGATCTTACTGAGTTTGAAAGAATAAAAGAACAGGAACCGGAAGTACTTGTGCGGTACAGCGAGATGAAGGAAGTCGCTGATACACCTATTCTCAAGAGTGCGGATAGGGCTGGGTATTACATCACGGCAAGGTAGCAAGAGAAAATAGATGATTCTCTTGAAGGTAGGAGGACATAATGAGTATTCTTGAATTTGCCAGAAACAAGGCTTTCTGGATACTTGATAAAATTCGGGGGAGGGTAGTACATAACGAACTATCTCTGCTTAATCGTGTAGAAAAAATGTCTGAGCAAGAACTATCTTCTTATTCTGAAGAGGCTTTGAAGGAGTTGCTTGGACATGCTGCGGGAACAACGGCGTTTTACGCCCCATTTGCGGAAAAAGATTTCGACCAATGGCCAGTTATTAATAAAGATAATCTGAAGTCAACTCCGGACGAATTTCTTTCCTGTAAGTACAAGAAAGATAACCTTGTAGCAATGTCCACCAGCGGTTCTACGGGCACACCACTTACCGTCTATCATGATGTATTGAAAAAGAAAGCTACATATGCCGAGGTTTTACATTATAACGGAAAAGTGGGCTATGAGATAGGTAAGAAAATCATCTACCTCCGGTCGATTGTTTCGGAGGTTAGCAAATCAAGGTTGCAGCAGTTTTTTCAGAATATCAACCTTATCGACTGTTATGACTTGAGCGATGAGGGCATAGAAAGAAAACTGGAGCAGATTACTAGGTTAACGAAGCATAGCCAAGCAGTGATGATGGGGTATGCATCTACATTAGATGCTTTCCGTGATTATTTTTCACGCAAAGGAGTACAAAGGGCTAAAGGATGTAAACTATCGGGTATTATAAGCGGATCAGAAATGTTGTTTGATGAAACGAGAAGTATGATGGAGTCTGCGTTCCATTGTCCTTGCGTATCGCGCTATGCGAATGAGGAACAAGGATTTCTAGGTCAGGATGGTTTCAAAAACAATGTTTTCTTGACAGATAGAGCGCATTTCTATTTTGAGGTTCTAAAGTTAGAAAGTAATGAGCCCGCAGAGAAAGGCGAAGTAGGACGGCTTGTGGTTACTGACTTGAAGAACTTCTCAATGCCACTGATTCGTTATGATACAGGAGATGTTGGAAAGCTGGTATCTGTAAAAATAGGAGATAAAGAATATCAGGCAATTGATGACTTTGGAGGTCGCCGTATTGATATGATATTCAATTCCGAAGGGAAAAGAATTTCTCCACACGCGATAACGAATGCAATGTGGAAATTTACAGATATAAATCAATACCAGCTAATCCAGGATGGCCCGAGTACTTATACCCTGAAGGTCAACGCTGATGCGCAATTCATGCGAAAAAATGATTTAGAAATGGTAATAAGGGACATTCTGGGTAAGGCAGCAAGTCTGACTGTTGAATATGTTTCTGAGATTCCAGTACTTAATTCAGGGAAGAGAAGATACATAGTTAATAAGATGTAAAGCCAAAAACCAGAACGCCTGAATCAGAAGCATCATGATGTTTTTGAATGGGTCAGAAACAGAGCGTTCTGGACGCTTGATGCAATAAAAGGTGGGCATATTAAATCCGCTTACGAGAAGCTGAAAAGAATTGAAGGAGAAGATCTTTCAGACCTCGAAGTTCAGGAGTATCAGCAGGCCAAAATAAGAGAGCTGCTTGAGTATGCAGTATCAACGGTTCAGTATTACTCCGCAATGAGGAATACGAACCTAATGAATTGGCCAGTTGTCAATAAGTCGATAATTCGCTCACAGTATGATTCATTCATTTCAGATGTGTATGAAAAAGATCAGCTTATTACAATGTCCACAAGTGGTTCTACTGGTACGCCATTCGTTTCCTATCAGAATGAGGGAAAGAAGAAATCAGTCAAGAGAAGATATATAGTCAATGAAATGACAGAGTAGCGGAGGGGACAATGATTTTTTTAGGGGATTTGGCTTGTCCAGAGCAGAAAATAGATGATTTCATTAAATGTGTCAATGATATACTCGAATTTGAGAACGAGATCATCGTTATCAATCTGGAAGCAAATATTGTGGATAATAACGAAGAACGCAAAGAGCTTACCCTCTACAATTTGTCAAAGATTACGGATGCCTTCAAAAAGTCTAATAGAGTTATCGTGTCGCTTGCGAATAACCACATGTATGACTACCCTGAAAAAATACTGGAAACCAAATCAATCCTGGAAAAGAGTAATATTGCTACGTTTGGCTTATATGAAGGAACGGAAATAAAACCTTATGAATTTACCGATTCGAAAGGGCGAAAGTACGCCTTTTTTGGGCATTGCTGGAGACTATATACAAATACAAACCAAAATAGGGTGAACAACGTAAGAGTAGTTGATTGCCCATATGATGAATTTTTAGATATAGTTTTTACCTATATAAAATACCATTCGGACGTAGAAACCTACTGCTTTATGCATTGGAACTACGACTTGGAGAAGTATCCGTTTCCGGTGCACAGAGAACTGTCGCATCAATTGATTGATGTGGGTGCTACAGCGATTATCGGAAGCCATTCACATCGTCCCCAGGGCTTTGAGATTTTTAAGGGGCATGTGATTGCATATTGCTTGGGGAACTTTTATCTTCCTTCTGGATATTATTTTGATGGAAAGCTGACATATCCTGATTACTCAAAACAGACTTATGGGATTCGCTTTAGAGAGAATAAGGTTGATCGCATTTGGTTTGATACCGATAAAGGGGAACCTCCGATTCGAGTTACAAAGATTGATGAGGATATCGTCCACAATCATGATTTCCCAGATTGTATAGACATGGATGAAAAGGTCTATAAAGATTTCTTTAAACGTAATAGAGAAAAGAAGTTCTTGGTTCCTGTTTTTACCCGGATAGGGGGGGTGAAAATGGCATATCAAGAAGCATGGGCAATTACAAGAGTAAAGGTTCTGCGCAAGGTGAAAGGATGGATGAGAAAATGAATATACTCTTTTTATCGCTCTCATTCAGCCAAAAGGGACATACAAGCTTTTACGAAGATTTATTGCGAGAGTTTCGCAAGCATGGTCATCATGTGTATGTGGCATGTGCAAATGAAAAACGGAGCCAAGAAGAAGATGGGCTTGAAATGCTGAACGGACTTCCCGTTTTGCGAATTCGTACTGGTAATGTCACAGGAGATATCTCGATTATTGAAAAAGGGATTTCTACGCTAACAATAGATTCGTTGTTCTTAAAAGCTGTTATGAAAGAATATGGAAACATAAAGTTTGATCTCATTATGTATCCCACTCCACCCATAACATTAGTGAATACGATTGCTGCTGTGAAAAGGCGCACTGGGGCAAAAACATATTTGCTTCTAAAGGATATTTTCCCGCAGAATGCAGTAGATTTGGGCATGATGACAAAGTCTGGTCCCAAGAAACTGCTGTATAAGTTCTTCAGAAAAAAAGAAAAAAAGCTTTACAGAATATCAGACTATATAGGATGTATGAGCCCTGCAAATTGCAGATATGTGATAGAGCATAATTCTGAGGTTAATTCTGACAAGGTTGAAGTTTGCCCGAACTGTATTCGTGTTGAGGAAGAGAATCCACCACAGAAGATAAGAGAATCTGAAATCAGGAAAAAATATAATATCCCCGAAGATGCTGTTATTTTTATATATGGTGGTAACCTTGGGAAACCACAGGGCATTCCTTTCCTTATTGATTGTCTTCGGAAGGAAAAGGACAACAAGAAAGCGTTTTTCTTGATTGTCGGAGCTGGCAGTGAATATGGAAAGCTACAAAGGTTTATGGAAGAAGAGAAACCACAGAATTCATTACTTTTAAGCTATCTGCCAAAAGAGGACTATCAACGGCTTGCAGACCAGTGCGACGTGGGGATGATCTTCTTAGACCACCGATTTACTATACCGAATTTTCCATCGCGGTTACTTTCGTGCCTAAATGCAGCAATGCCCGTTTTGGTTGTTACAGATACTGCATCGGATATGGGGCAGATTGCAGAGGAGAACGGATTTGGTAAGTGGTGTGAGAGTAATAGCAAAGAAGGTTTTTCAAAAGTAGTAAAAGATATAATAAACTCTGACAGGGTTACAATGGGTTATAATGGATGGAAGTTCCTTAAGGAGAACTATACGCTAGAAAATGGTTACCAGATCATAATGAAACATTTTTAGTAAGAGGTGTTCTACATGCTAAGTATGAAATATTTGTTTTCTAAACTGATGTTAAAAATCCAGATTCCATCTGTTATTGGATCTCACATTGATGAAACAGCGAGAATTTGCTCAAAGAGTCACGTTTTTCATAGTACCTTAGGAGCATATAGTTACATAGGTAATAATTGTAAGGTGTTTAGCACAGACATAGGAAAATACTGTTCAATAGCTGATGATTGTTTTTTTGGCGGTGCTCAGCATCCAGTTAGCCATGTTTCGACATCACCAGTTTTTCATAAAGGAAATAATATCATGGGGGTAAATTTTGCGTTGCATGACGATCCGCCATCAAAACGTATTCAAGTAGGTAATGATGTTTGGATTGGTGCTTCATGTTTGATTAAAGATGGAATATCCATCGGGGATGGTGCTGTTATAGCTATGGGATCCGTTGTAACGCATGATGTTCCCGCATATGCTATAGTGGGGGGGGTACCTGCTAAAGTCATTAGATATCGCTTTGATGATGGTGTTATAAGTGAGATGAAAAGTATTCAGTGGTGGAATTGGGATGTTAATAAAATAAAGGAATATGCAGAATTATTTGATGATCCCCAAAAATTGATAGCTAAAATACAGCATCGGAAGAACGAATAACTGTGAAGAATGGAGAATCCTATGAATATTCTTGCATTAACGAGTGCATATCCACAAATAGATGACGGAGAAGAAGTTGTAACTCCAACTGTTAAGTATTTTTGCGATAAATGGCAAGAAGCAGGACATAATGTAATTGTAATACATAATAACAGTAGCTTTCCAGCATTGTTTTATAAAGTTCCAAATTCTATGAGGCATGTTTTATCCTCAAAAATGGGACATAATTTCCCAACAGAAGCATCACGAAAACCGCTCACTATCGTACAGAATGGAGTAAGAGTTTTTAGGCTTCCAATGGTCAAGATAGTTCCGCATACAAGGTTTAGTCAAAGAAAAATAGAAAGACAAGTCTTCAAGATAATAAGCATATTGAAGGCGGAAAAATTTGTTCCAGACGTAATCATATCTCATTGGGTTAATCCGCAGTTAGATTTGATTTTGAAATTGAAGAATATATATCCAGTGAAGGTATCATTAGTTTTTCACGGTGATTGCTCATATAAGAAGATAGAGCAATATAATCTAAAGGAATCAATAAAAAAGATTGATGCAGTCGGTTGCAGGAATGAATCATATGCTCAGTATGTAAAAGAAGTGCTAGGACTTAAAAAAATGCCTTTTATCTGTTATTCAGGAATACCTGATGAAAAAGCAGATTCTCAATTATCAAATATAGAACAAATTGAGCTTTCTGAAAAAAGGGAGTACATTTATGTTGGTAGGCTCGTTAAATATAAAAATGTAGATGTGATAATAAATGCGCTAAATGAAATTTATCCTTCAAAAGATTTCAAACTACATATCGTTGGGGTCGGAGCAGAACGAGATAATCTGGAAAATCTGGTTAATGAGTTAGGGTTGAGAGAAAATGTTGTATTTCATGGACAGGTATCAAGGGATAATGTTTTCGAGTTACTGAAAAAATGCTTTTGCTTTGTCATGGTCAGCGAGAATGAAACCTTTGGTATGGTCTACATAGAAGCCATGTTGGCTGGATGCATAACAATTGCATCTAAAGGTGGCGGAGTAGACGGAGTAATTGTTGATGGTGAAAATGGTTTCCTCTCAGAACAAGGTGATATCATTTCCCTTATAAGAAAACTTCAAGAAATCAACAATATGTCCGAGGAGAAAAGAAAGAATTTGCGAAAACGTGGAATTCGAACCGCATATGAATTTAAAGATAGTAATGTGGCTCAGCGGTACTTGAATGATGTACTAACATTTTATAATGACTAGCCTTCTACAACATATACGGTGTTGTCGGCTTATTTTACTATAAGGAGTAATTAATGGGGCAAATTAGAGAAAGAAAGAATAAAGAAAAGGATTATTTTGTTTTCTTCTTTATTCTCTATATAAATGCTTTACTTATTGTCGATGGTTTTCGCATGATATTTGGCGAGGTGCTAATTACAACAGGGATTCAGTATGTTATATACGTATCTGTTGCACTATTTTGTTATCATCAAATGATCTTTGAAAACCGCTTTAAATTAGATATTTCAATCTTCATTCTTGCGGCTTTATTATTAGGAGCGTTTCTATTTTCATACATAATAAACCCAGTAGTTGCACAAGGCTTTGGCTATATGATTTCTTTCACACTCCTTAGATCAATTCCTGGATTTTATTTGTGCTTTTCACTGAATAATAAGGAAAGAATAAAGAATGTTATAGAGAAGCAGTCGAATCTAAAACTTTTATGGATTGTATATGCAATATATGGATCTTATTATATTACAATGCATACTCAGGCTTGGAGTCAATATTCCATGCCATTTGGGTACAATCTTGTGATACCAGCATGCCTTTTCTTTTACTATTTTACACAAGAACGTAATATAATTAATATTGGTGGGCTTGTATTACTAATTGGAATCATTACCCTAAGAGGCTCTCGAGGGGCATTAATTTGTTGTTTAATGGCATCAATGATTATATACATTTTTTGTAAAGGTGAAGAGAGAAGTATTAAACGTATTTTAAGAATTTTCATCATTTTTTGTGCAATTATTGTTATTTCCCTTAACATAGAAAATGTAGGAGCGATATTGTCAAAAATCATGCCATCCTCAAGAACAATATCGTTACTTGCCAATAATTTTTCATTTGACTCTGGTCGAAGCTCAATCAGAAGAGTCTATTTGGATGCAATCCAGAGCAATCCATTTGTCTTTCGTGGCGTATTGGCCGACCGGACAATTGGTGGGAATGGCGTTTTGCTATCAAATTATCCTCATCATTTATGTATAGAAATTATTTATCAATTCGGCATTGTGATTGGCAGTATATTGTTATTTACTATCCTATTCTGTATAGTCAGAGGTTGCAAAAATGCATTTAATATTAATGATAAATATATTTATGTATCTTTGGCTATTTTGCTTGCTACTGGCTTTCTTAAATTGTTCTTTTCATCAAGCTATTTAGTTAGTATAGAATTTTTTATGCTAATGGGATTGCTTGTTCGATTAAAACGCCTTCAATCTTCGAATGATTATACAGAATAAGGTGAGAGAGGTTAAAATAATGATTAATGGGGTATGGATTATATACAACAAACTGGTTGATGACCAACTGCAACTGACCATTGGTGGAATACAAAGTTATATACTTAACCTCATTGAAGTATGTAAGGAATATGGGGCTAAAAATATTACTGTTTGTCAAGCAGCGGGGCGAGACTTTGAGGTCGAATTTCCTGACTTTCACATAATTGGAGTGAAAGGGAGTGTAAGCGGTAGAAGACTTGTAGACCATATAGAAAAAAACAAAAATCCTGATTACGAAAATGATTTGCTAATATTTGCTACTGATTTTTTGATTTGTAAAAATCGTTTTCGTAAATCTGTTGCTGTACAACACGGGATTGCCTTTGATGGGACTACAGATTTCGCGGTTTCCAATTTTGAGAACTTAAAAACAATTGTAAAAAATGTCTTCAGGAGCGTATTGAAATATTCTCGCTTTAAGAATTGCAACAATATAGTATGTGTTGATTATAATTTTTTGAATTGGTATCGTACACAGGTAAGGCATATAGACTCTGATTTTTATGTTATTCCCAATTTTTCAAAATTAATTGAAGTACCAACGAGAAAGACGGATGGAATAATCAAAATTATTTTTGCTAGACGTTTAGAAATATATCGTGGAACGCGGCTTTTTCCAGAAGCTATTAAGCCATTATTAGATAAATATAAAAATATATCTGTAACAATTGCTGGAACAGGGCCAGATGAAAAATGGATTAAAGAGCAGTTGTCGAAATATTCTAATGTTACCTTTACTACATACAAGTCAGAAGAAAGCTTGGAAATACATTCAAAATATGATATAGCTGTTATCCCAACAAAATATTCTGAAGGAACCTCGTTGTCTTTGCTTGAAGCAATGGCTGCAGGATGTGCTACAGTATGTACAAACGTTGGCGGAATGACCAATATTGTTTTAGATGGATTTAATGGACTTATGGTTAGACCTGTGGCTGAAGAAATTAGGGATGCGATTGAAGAACTAATCATTAATCATGAAAAAAGACAATATTTAGCATCAAACGGGAGGTTGACTGTTGAAAAGAGCTTCTCTTACGAAAAATGGAAGAACTCCTGGGAGAAACTATTATCAGCAGTTGAGAACGAACCATATGGGAGTAAAATCAAAAGGTAAAAAGTCAATAACAATTAATGCAATACTGAATATGTTCAATACAGCATTAACCATGTCCTTTGCGCTGATAACATATCCTTATGTTTCGCGTGTACTTCAAGTAGAAAATTTGGGCAAGGTTAATTATTCAGCTTCTATTGTTAGCTATTTTGCATTGATTGCGGCGCTTGGATTTAGCACATATGCTATTAGAGAGGGTGGAAAGCTAAGAAACGATAGCAATGGTTTTAAAATCCTTGCAAATGAAATATTTACGCTCAATTTTATAACAGTTCTTATAGCATATATTTTACTAGCTATAGTAACTTTGTTAGTGCCAAAATTTCATCCATACATCATATTACTTGCTATTCAAAGCGTTACGATGATTAGTGCTTGGATTGGCGTCAACTGGGTTAATGTAGTATTTGAGGACTATCTCTTTATAACAATTCGTTCTATAACTGTCCAAGTCTTATCATTGGTTGCGATGTTTCTTTTTGTCAAAAAGACAGAGGACTATTATATTTATGCGAGCATTACAATATTCGCACATTTTTTTGTGAGTATTATTAATTTCTTTTATGTGCAAAGATATAGCAAGATAAGGCTTATAAGAAGAATTAATGCATTAAAGCATATCAAACCCGTTTTGGTATTCTTCTCAAATACATTAGCGGTGTCTGTCTATCTTAATTCAGATACTACCATGATAGGATGGATTCTTGGAAATTATGATGTAGGATTATATTCTGTATCGGTAAAGATATATTCTACAATAAGAAACCTGATTGCAGCAGTATATAATGTAACAGTTTCTAGAATGTCTTTATATTCAGGTGAAGAAGATCTTAAAAATTTTAAATTGTTACTAAATAGAATCATAAATACAGTAATTCTTATTTCGCTACCCATGACTACAGGGCTTGTAATTCTCTCCAGACGTCTAATTGTACTTCTATCTGGGGAAAGCTACATTTTAGCTACAAGGAGTCTTCAAATATTGGCTCTTGCGTTTTTGTTCGCTGTATTAGGCGGTGTGTTGGCTTATTGTGTTGATATCCCCTTGCGCAAAGAAAAAAAAGTATTATATGCTACTGTAATCAGTGCTGTCGAAAATATATGTTTGAATGTAATATTAATACCACGCTACGGAATTAATGGCACAGCATTTACTACTTTTCTTGCTGAAGTTACTGTATTTTGTGTTTTGTTGGTAGGGCTACGAAAATCTTTTAAGCTTTTTGATTTTCGTGACATTGCTACAAATATGGGGAAATGCTTGATTTCAATATTACCATTTTTCCCTTTATACTATTTTGTTAATTCAATTAGACTAAACAATATTTTTGTGATTATGATATATTTTGTACTTGCGACCTCAATCTATTTTATAGTTCAGTTGTTACTAAAAAATAAGACGTTAAAAGACTTTACACGAAGCATTTTGCAAAAGAAGATAATTTAATTAAAATGCTTTTTATAACATTGTAAGCAATAGAAAGGATTTAAGTATGAAAAAGGTGATGCTGGTTTTTGGAACCAGACCAGAGGCAATCAAGATTTGCCCACTTGTGAATGAGTTGAAAACGAGAAATGGCATTCAGACTGTGGTTTGTGTCACAGCCCAGCATCGCCAAATGCTGGATCAAGTCCTTGAAACATTTGGCGTTGTTCCGGACTATGATCTGAATATCATGAAGGATCGTCAGACGCTGTTTGATATTACGACTAATATTTTGAATGGCATAAAAGAGGTGCTGGAGAAGGAGAAGCCGGATGTGGTGCTGGTTCATGGTGATACAAGTACAACATTCGTTACCGCTCTCGCTTGCTTCTATCTTCAGATTCCCGTGGGACATGTAGAGGCAGGTCTACGTACTTATAACATTTATAGTCCTTATCCGGAGGAATTTAACCGTCAGGCTGTCGGTATCGTTAGTCAGTATAACTTTGCTCCGACACAGTTAGCAGCTGACCATCTCAAGGCAGAAAGCAAAAATCCGGACACGATTTACATCACGGGCAACACGGTCATTGACGCCATGCAGCATACAGTGAAGGAGAACTATACTCATCCGGAGCTGGAGTGGGTAGGGCAGGACAAACTGATCTTTATAACAGCTCACAGGCGAGAAAACCTTGGTGAGCCGATGCATCACATGTTCCGGGCTATTCGCCGTGTGCTTGATGAACATCCGGACTGTAAGGCTGTATACCCGATTCACATGAATCCTGTGGTAAGACAGGCCGCTGATGAAGAGCTTGGCGACTGTGACCGCATCCATATCATCGAACCGATTGAAGTATTTGACTGCCACAACTTTGAGGCTCGCAGTTTCCTCTGCCTTACTGATTCTGGCGGAATTCAGGAGGAATGCCCATCCTATGGTGTACCGGTACTGGTAATGCGTGACACAACCGAGAGACCGGAAGGTGTGGATGCTGGTACGCTTAAGCTGGTGGGGACTGACGAGGAGACCATTTACAAGACATTCAAGTTGCTGCTGGAGAACAAGGAAGAATATGAAAAGATGTCCCACGCTTGTAATCCTTACGGTGATGGCCATGCTTGTAAGCGTATAGCGGACATCCTGGAACTTGGGACTTATGAGCCTTGGGTTGTGAAGTGAGACATGGGAAAGGAACAATCGATATGCACAATATAACAGAAGCTTTCAAAGGAAAAACACTTGTTATAACCGGAGGAACGGGCAGCTTTGGTTCAACTGTACTTAAACATTTCCTGACCACCGACATCGGAGAAATCCGTATCATCTCCCGTGATGAAAAGAAGCAGGACTGGATGAGACACACATTGCAGGCACAATATCCGGACTATGCTGGTAAGGTTCAGTTCTACGTTGGCGATGTCCGCAATCTGGATTCCGTGAGAGATGTGATGTATGGGGCAAATTATGTGTTCCATGCGGCTGCCCTTAAGGAAGTCCCCTCTTGTGAGTTCTTCCCGATGGAAGCTGTGAGAACCAACATCATTGGTACGGACAATGTGATTACTGCAGCAGTTGAAGCTGGTGTGCAGCGTGTAGTCTTTCTCTCCACCGACAAGGCCGCTTATCCGATCAACACGATGGGTATGACTAAGGCCGTAGGCGAGAAGGTGGTTCAGGCCAGAGCACAGAAGGCGTTTGAACGCGGTGGTACGGTTCTGGCTTGTACCCGTTACGGCAATGTTATGTGCTCTCGTGGTTCCGTTATTCCGCTCTTCATCGATCAGATTAAGCGTAAAGCTCCGATTACCATTACCGATCCAAATATGACCCGTTTCCTCATGAATCTTGATGAGGCTGTGGATCTGGTAGCTTTTGCTTTTGAGCATGCAGAGCCTGGTGACCTGTTCGTCCAGAAGGCGGACGCATCCACAATCGGCGACCTGGCGGATGGTGTGATGAAGGTCTTCGGACAGACTGAGAAGAAGATAATCGGTTCTCGTCATGGAGAGAAGCTCTATGAAACTCTTGTCACGCGGGAAGAGATGCTTCGATCTGTGGACATGGGGCATTACTATCGGATTATGCCGGATGCGCGTGGTTTAAATTATGATAAATTCTATGTCCAGGGAACTGTTCACACCGAGGGGGACGAGGCGTACACTAGCCACAACACCAATCGCCTGGACGTCGACGGCGTGGTCAAGAAGATCATGGGCACGGACTACGTGAAGGAAGAACTTGAAGGTCGCCCGCATGCGGTAGAGGCGTAAGTACATGAAATCTTTATTGATTGTAGGAGCAGGTAATTTCCCGCCAGAGGTGGAAGAACTTGCGAGATTGAATGGATATGACGATTTCGCTTTCGTCGATGACAATCCGTCTGCCCGATGTCAGCCTGTGATCGGGTCGCTGATGTTCCTTCCGACCTACAGAAAAGACTACCCGGATGCTATTGTGGCGTTTGGGGATAATAGTAACCGCCTCCTCCAGACAAAGGTTTTGCTGAACGACGGCTATAATGTTCCCACACTGATTCATCCAACGGCTTATGTCAGTCCAGATGCCGAAATTGCTCCCGGCTGCATTATCAGGGCAAAGGCTGTTGTTAGCCGTTTTGTGAAACTTGGCACGGCGACAATTCTCAATGTTGGTGCTCTAATCGACCACGATGTGGAGATCGGAGAAGGCAGTCATATCCTCATGGGAGCTGTTGTCAGGAACATGGTAAAACTACCGCCTATGAGCAGAGTCGAGTCTAATCAGGTTGTAGAGTAGTATTGACCACAGTGATAAAATGGAAAATATAGCCCACCCACACGCATCTATTATCAGATGCAAAGCTGGCCGTGGGTGGGAAAGAAGGATTAAACCGATGGTAGAACACAACTTTAAATGGAAAAATGACGGCAGACTGAAGATCATGATCGGCTGCGGTACCCGCCCTGAGATCATCCGCTTAGCCGCTGTAATGAAGCGTTGCCGCGAGTACTTTGACACCTGTATCGTCTATTATAATCAGAACTGGGACCCGAATCTGAGTACAGTATTCTGGGAAGATTTTGAGCTGTACAATGCTAAAGGAGAGATTGGTCCTGATATTCTGGTGCCGGTCGTAGGTGAAAACCTCGGCGTTACCTGTGGCAATATTCTCGGTAGGTCCTATGAACTACTGAGCAAACTGCAGCCTGACGGATATCTTGTTCTCGGTGACACTAATTCTTGTCTGTCCGCGATTACCGCAAAGCGCCTACACATTCCGTTGTTCCATATGGAAGCAGGTAACCGCTGCAAGGATGAATGTCTACCGGAAGAGACGAACAGGCGCATTGTGGACGTAATCTCCGATGTGAATCTCTGCTATTCGGAATTCGCCCGGAAATACCTTGCGGATACCGGCCTTCCGAAGGAACGGACTTATATGACCGGATCACCTATGGCGGAAGTGTTGCGAATGAATCTGGAGAAGATTGAGGCATCCGATGTGCTGGATCGGCTGGGGCTGGAGGAGAATAAGTACATACTTCTTTCCGCGCATCGCGAAGAGAACATCGACACAGAGAAGAACTTTACGAGCCTCTTCACTGCGATCAATGCGTTGGCGGAAAAGTACGATATGCCCATCCTGTATTCCTGCCATCCGAGGAGCAAGAAAAGGCTGGAGGCAACCGGCTTTAAACTGGATCCGCGTGTGAGGGTAAATGAGCCTCTTGGCTTCAATGACTACAACAAGTTGCAGATGAATGCCCTGGCTATCGTATCCGATTCCGGTACTCTCCCGGAGGAGAGCAGCTTCTATCTTTCCATCGGCCACCCGATAGCTGCCGTGTGTATCAGAACAAGCACCGAGCGTCCGGAAGCTCTGGAAGCAGGAGATTTCATCCTCGCTGGAATCACGACTGATGAGCTGCTGCAGGCGACTTCGATGGCCATCGAGATGAAGCAGAAGGGCGTTCTCGGAAAACCCTGCCCTGATTATGTGGATGAGACTGTTTCAATGAAGGTTGTGCGTATCATTCAGGGATATGTGAATGTCGTGAATAAGATGGTTTGGAGAAAAACGGATTAGGGTTGACAGGGTGTATATAACAATACTATAATTCAATAATTAATACTGATAATCTGAGGTATACGTTATGGGATTGGAATGGTCTGATTTTTGGAACTCATTTCTGGATAATTATAAGCTTAATGGAAAGGTCAGAGAAATTGATTCCTTTTCAAAGTCTCCAATAGAAGATATTTGCCATAAGATTTATGATGATTATGATTATGATAAATTAACTATTATTCGAAGAGAATTAATTCGTGAGGTAGAGAATTTCCCTGGTGTTCACCTTAATACCAGCAGGGTAAAAGGAATAGAGAGTTTACTGGAAAAGGTAATTACAAAAAAGTATAAATGGATGATGAATCCTGATAATCGATATAGTAATATTTCTTCTGATAATTATGATAAGATTATTACAGACTTAATAGGGATTAGATTTATTTTAAGTTATAGTGGAGATTGGAAGGCATTACATGATCAAATAGTTAGACGATTTCCATATATGAATGATGAGGAATACTTGGATGATAGATTGATTCCTCTTAGAAAAGATAAAGAGTTTATTGCTGAAATTCCTATGGTTTATTATGCATATGGTGATGATCTGAGCATATTTGAAGGCGAAAAGGTTAAGAAAAGCATTAAGCCTTCCGGTTACAGAAGTATTCATTATGTTATTTGTTTTAAAGGCGTATATGTTGAAATACAAGTAAGAACTATTTATGACGAGGCATGGAGTGACTGTAACCATAATTATGTATATAAGCATGAAGATAATGCAAGTTATTCGGTGCTTTTGGAATTGTCGGATATTCTAAGCCAGTACACTAACACTTGTAGTGAATTGGGTGAACTGATGCGCTCAATATATAATGATAATAGTATCGTAGAAAAGGATAAGAAATTCATTGCAACTAATGATACATTTTTGCGGATTAGTCATTTGTTTGACAGGTATTCAAAGGCACAGAATCTGATCACGCAATTTAAAGAAAATTTGTGTGTGAAAGGAGATGAGAGCGATGAGTAGTACAGCTATGAGTTCAGGAGAAAAGCTTATTTTTGCTATTAAAAATAAAACTATTGTAAAAGATTACAGACCGAATTCCGGAAAAGATTTTCATGGTGGCTATGAGGAATTATATTTGTATAAA
>FNUU01000032.1 GCA_900108205.1 Eubacterium ruminantium
GTTTCAAAGGAAGCAGTCTTCTGAAACTCATTGATTACATGGAAGATGAGATGGAGAAGAGACCACTGCATTTTGTATTCTCAAGACAGACGGTGCTGGTGGTAATCGTTTATACCTTGATATATGTGTCAGTGTTCTTCCTGATAATTACATCTCTGAAAAATACGATGCCGGGAGAGGAGCATGATTCGGCAAAGTGGGCAAATGCGAAGAAAGTCGGGAGGATGCTCAGAACCAAGAAGTCCAGAAAATACAAGAAATATAAAAAGAGAAAGAAAATTGAAAAGAAGAATGAAATGACTTCCCAGGAGATGCTTAATAACAAAGAAGACAAGCCCGAGAGTAAAAAAACAGAAATGGCGAGATTTCAAAACGACATCATATTTACCAGGAATGTCAGGGTATCTATGGATTCAAATTGCGACAACATTAACACTCTTGTCCTTGGAGGCGCCGGCCGTATGAAGACCAGAGGCTTTATAATTCCAAACATCATCCAGATGAATTGTAATCCGGTCACAACGGATCCTAAGGGCGGTGCGACACGTTCCATAGTGAAAAGCTATGGCACAGCTCGCTTAATATAACAGAAGCTGTAGAACTAAATACACAAAATGTCGAATGATAGGGTAACGCCTTGAAAGGCATCCTTAATACTCCGACTTGCATTGAAGTTAGTAGAAACGGAAATGTAAGAAGCTCGGTGAAGTCGGCAGAGAGACATCGTAACAGCTAGGCTGTCGAAAGTCTTCCAGAGGTGGAAGATATGTCCTATATGCCGGAGGTCTATAAAATATCTATGGTTAGAATGAAGGTTGACTAGCCTTCTGACGAATCTTTGAATGTACGGGTCTATATCGGGACTTTGTAGAAATGCAAGGTAACACAACTAGTGTTGCTACTGTGGGTCAGTAAGACTCTGCCTTTATGAAAGCCCATGCGATGTTACAGGCATCGGCAAGGTAGCAGGCTCATAGAAGAAACCTAAGGATATATGTGAAAGATAGTGTATTTGGAACGTGGAAAGCTGACAGCGTGGAGAATCTACTTTCTATGAAGCGTATCGAACGGGAAAATCATCATTGATGATATAAGGGAGATAATGTCAGTGATAGCGGAGGCGCTGTACCTATGAAACCGTGATAATAAGCGGTGGAGGAAAGGCCTCTAGTCATGCAAAATGTAAATCAAGTCGACTAAATGATTTACAAGCATGATGGCACGCCGTATGACCTGAAAGGGTCACGTACGGTGTAGAGCAGGGGAAAAGGTGGAGATTATATCAAAGCCTTACCTATTGCTATAGATCCTTAAGAAGACCGGCAGGTTGCTTAAAGAAAATGGATATGATGTCAGGGTGCTGGATCTTGTGGAACATGTGAAGAGTCATGGTTATAATCCGTTCAGGTATTTCCGAAGTGATGATGATATCCTGCTATTTGTAAATAATATGTGGGCGGCTATGGATGACAAGACTGCTACGAAGGGTGAACAGATCTGGAGTGATCTGGCCAAGAGCATGATGATGAGCTTTTGTCTATATCTGTATCATTTTGCTCCGAAGAACGAGCAGAATATGTCCACTATCATGAAGATATTTGGATATATTGATGACTCTGAAACAAAGAAAAATGATGATCCGGTTGATAAGCTTTTCAAACGTATCAAAAATGCCAAGGAATCATCATATGGATATTATGAAATGTGGAGCTCTGCCAAGGGGCGAACGCTATCATCGGTAAGAGCCACGTTTGCATCTAGGATGTCTGTATTTAACCTTGAATCAATGCAGAGTATGACATTTAAGGATGAAATGGATATCCTGGATCTTGCAACCAAGAAGGTGGCTGTATTTATGATCATCCCGGATAACAACTCCGTCTATAACTTTATGGCAGGAACGCTATATACGCAGATGTTCCAGCAACTATATGATTATGCGGATCACGTGGCAAATGGACCGTTACCGAGACCTGTACGTTTCTTCATGGATGAGTT
>FNUU01000023.1 GCA_900108205.1 Eubacterium ruminantium
TTTTTGCTATTAAAAATAAAACTATTGTAAAAGATTACAGACCGAATTCCGGAAAAGATTTTCATGGTGGCTATGAGGAATTATATTTGTATAAATTCAAACAATATCAGAGCTCAGTTGGACGTTATGTTCGCAATCAGCAATTAAAAGAGGTTAGTTACAATGGATAAAGAAGAACTTAGTTATGATTATCTGTTAGAGAGTTTTGGTGAAGACAGGATAGCTGCTCGCTGTAATTGGTTGATGGATACAATGAAAGTGTATATTAATCAGAATAGACTTGCTGAATCAGCTTATGTTTCTGAGGCTATTTTGAATCATGTTGTGATTGATTATTATGCAGATATAAAACGATTGAAGGAATTTCAGAAAATAGAAATTACTAATCATATAAAGATATTTGCTTATACTGTTTATTGGATTTTGAGACATAAACCTATTCAGATAACATCAGAATTTGAAGAAAAACATGTGTTTATAAATGAAGATTATTGTGCTGATCTGATCAGGACATTTTTGTTTGATAATCCGAGTGATGTAATTATTCTTAAACATGCTGAGGAATCAATAAATGAATTTATTGATACTATGCGTTACTATTTTGTATACAGAGATGTTAATCCACAATGTATAGAATTAATGTTGCTTTCATTTAAAGCGGGAAGAGCTTATCAGAATTCTGTGGATCATCAGAACTAGTGTTGTTAAAATAAAGGCTATACATTTTGCATAGCCTTTATTTGTTTTTAGGAGATGAATAAAGATGAATATACTTGTAACTGGTGCCAAGGGCATGGTTGGAACTGCTCTTGTAAATAATCTTAAGAATATAAGAGATAATAAAAATCAAACAAGACCGGGTATCGTTATAGATGATATCTATGAATATGATATAGATTCTACAAAGGCTGAGCTTGATGAGTTTTGTTCGAAGGCGGATTTTGTATTTAATCTTGCAGGCGTAAACAGACCTGAAAATCCGGAAGACTTTATGAAGGGGAATTTTGGATTTGCAAGTGAGCTTTTGGATATGCTGAAAAAACATAGTAATAAGGCTGCTATAATGCTCAGTTCCTCTATACAGGCGACTTTATCCGGGCGTTTTGGTGATTCAGAATATGGCCGCAGCAAGAAGGCAGGGGAGGAACTCTTTTTCTCTTATGCTGAGGAGACCGGAACTAAGGTAGCGGTATATCGTTTTCCTAATCTTATGGGGCATTCGAGACCAAAGTATAATTCGGCTGTTTCGACATTTTGCTGGGCAGTCGCAAATGACGAAGAGTTCACAGTTAATGATAGATCAACTGAGCTTGAGCTTTTATATATTGATGATCTTGTAGAGGGGATGTTTGATCTCCTGGAGGGAAAGGAACAGCATTGTGAATTTAACGGAGTTGATACTGTTCTGAAAGCAGATGGCAGATATTGCTGCGTACCGGTTACTCATAAGGTGACTCTGGGAGAGATAGTTGATCTGCTTGAAGAATTCAAAGCGCAGCCGAGGACCTTGATGATGCCTAAGATGCCGGAAGGTTCATTTGCGAAGAAGCTTTATAGTTTGTATCTTACGTATCTGCCAACTGATAAGTTCAAGTATGAACTGAAGATGAATGTGGATAACAGAGGTTCATTTACGGAGCTTGTGCATACTGAAGATTGCGGTCAGGTTTCTATCAATATCAGTAAGCCGGGTATTACTAAGGGGCAGCACTGGCATAATTCCAAGTGGGAGCTTTTCATAGTTGTTGCCGGACATGGGCTTATCCAGGAGCGGAATATCAACACCGGTGAGATGGTTGAGTTTGAGGTTTCCGGAGAGAAGATAGAAGCTGTGCATATGATTCCGGGATGGACGCATAACATAATTAACTTGTCGGAGACGGAGGATCTGGTTACGGTTATGACATGCAACGAGATCTTTAATCCGCAGAGACCGGATACGTTCAGGGAGGATGTGTAGATTCGTGAGTAATCCGAAAGGATTTCAAGCGTGTACATGATAGTTCTGAGTACGTATCCTGATGTTTGTAGATAACGACCTTTGAGAGCATTCAGCTCTAAACTATCGTGCAGCATGCTCTAAGCTTTCGGAATATACACGGAATATACAGACCGTGTGGGATATGTATGCAGATCATGTAGATTTAGAGTAGAAGATTAAATCGGCAATTGCCGGTTTTTTCTTTTAAATGCGTGGTTGGAATGGGATGGAAATAATGATTGATTTATAATTAAATACGTGATATTCTAATATATGGAAGCACTCATGACAGGGTGGTAGTCTCCCGAGCCTTTACCGGGTAACCGGAATAATAAAATGCCTCTTCTGTCGGCAAATAGGAGAGGTGGCTATAGGTAAAGAGCAAATTTATAGATTGCGTATATATTGACGTTATTTGTATATTAGTAAATGGTAAATAACATGTACCTTACTAAAACATGAGCCGCCTTGCGGCGACTCGCTGATTACTATTTATTTTCGTTGTTTGACTTTCTGCACTTCATCGGCAAGTTCGGAGACCACGGAAGAAGATCATCTAAAAATGATAGGTCGGTATCTTCCTGATGCTGTGGTATTACTTCAAACAAGTGCTCAAAGTATTCATACGGTCTAAGATCATTTGCCTTAGCCGTTTCAGCTATACTGTAAGCTATGGCACTTGCCTCTGCACCATGGATGGTGTCAATGACATACCAGTTTTTCTTACCTACGCAGAAACTCCTTATGGCTCTTTCGGCAGCGTTATTATCTATAGGGATATTTCCATCATTCAAGAACTCCCTTAGATAAGATTCTTGATTAAGACAGTAGGTTATTGCTTTACCTGTTTTTGATTGTGCAGGTACGGAGTCACGTATACTATTCAGCCATACGAAAAAGGCATCAACTATAGGCTTTATTCCCAGTTGACGTTTATTCATCCTTTCATCTGCAGATAGATCAGCATATGAGTTTTCCAGTTTATACATAGCTCCTATCTGAGTTAGTGCCTTTGATGCTACTGTTGATGCAGGAGATTTTTGACCGTTTGCTTTTATAACATCATCAAATTTTCTCCTTGCATGCGACTTATTCGAGTTCTTAGATAAGTCGCATTATTCCAGAAGTATTGTTATTCAAGAAGAACTGCTGAAAGTGGCTTGATCCGGCAGTTCTCCCGTTTTATTCTTGAATAACCTTATGCCTTTTACCTCAAAAAATCAGGTATGATCTTATTGGCACTGTCCTGCCTACCATTTCCATCATCTTTAAGAAACCACTTGTCATTCCATGACTTAAGCTGTCGGTTCATGGTATCCTGAGTGATCTCGGTATAAATCTGAGTGGTCTGCAAAGATACATGTCCAAGAAAATTTTTAACCACGATGATCGGAACTCCCGCATCTAACATATGAGTAGCTGTAGTATGACGCATAGAATGTGGTGTGTAATTATCTCTAAACATATCTGGATATTGAAGTTTCGCTTTTGCAATGTACTTAGCGTATATTTCCTCTATACAAGAAACGGACATCTTTTCATGTGTCTGACTTGAGAAAACATGTCTGTCAGCTTCATCAAGTATACCACGATGCTCAATGTATTTGTGGAGTATACTTGCTGCTTCCATAGGAATACCAATACGGCGCATTTTCTGTCCTTTACCATGTATATTTATACTGGCACGATCCGGATAGAATTGAATATCTCCAACCATCAAATCACATACCTCCTGGGCACGTGTCCCACTGGCATACATGAAACAGAGGAGCGTCTTGTCTCGTGAACCGATTTCAGTTCCTGATACAGGTAGCGATAGCAGTATTTTTATCTCTTCTCTAGTAAAGGAACTCCTCCCTTGACGAGGCGCCTTTTTCTTAGGAACCTTTAACACGTTATTTCTGAATTTTGCAGCCGTCAAATCTCTGTTTTGTACATAAATTGAAAATGCTGCAATAGCAGAGAGTCTTTGGTTTCTTGTAGCTATACCGCATTTTCTTTCTGTTTCAAGCCAGTTCAAGAAATCGGTGATTCTTTTATCATCAAGGGTGTCAAAACTTATACTGTCAGACGTTATGTTATCAACTGTGTATAAATATTCCATAAGCAGTCGAAATGTTGTCTTGTAAGAAACTATAGTAGCCTTTGACAATCCCTTTGCAGTAGGCAGGTATGAATTAAAATAACGCTCAAGGTGGTCTATGAATGAATCATTTTTACGTCTCATAGTCCACCTCCGGCATAAGCCCTGACATAAAGCTGCCAAACGCGTCAATGGACTCCGGAAAAAGCTCATTGCTGAATTTCAAATATTTTTCCGTTTCATAAATTCCCTCGTGTCCTAGATATACTGACAGAAATGGTATTAAATCATCCATATGTTGTCCACGGCGTTCGGATTGGGCAAATGACTTAATGGCAAATACGTGGCGCATGCAGTGTAGGCATGGACCTCGCTCATATCTCCTCCGATTTTCAAGCTGAATGCCATTATCCATCAGAATCATCTCAAAACGACGTTTTATAGCTTTGTCGGAGATATGTCCTTCGCTTTTTGCGGATGGAAAAAGCCAACCACTGCAACTTCCGAATAATCCCATCGCTAGGCAATAATTAGTTAGAATCTCTGTCATTAATGATGACATCGGCACGAGTCGATGCTTGTCTCCCTTCGTGTTCACCATTCGGAGAATACCATTCTCCAGATCGACATCTGATACATCCATCCTAACCGTCTCGCCAATTCGCACCCCACAGCTGTATAAAAGTCTTATGATCACGGGAAATTCTATCACAAGATACGGATCTGCTTTAGTGTCTTTTTGGATAACGTTATCCGATGATGCAAATATCCTATCTAATTCTTTGTCACTAAAAATGTACGGAACGTAGTCATCACGTACCTTCGGTATAATCGGCATAAAAACCCGCTCTCCGGACGAGCCGAGATAGTTTAAGAACTGGCGAATAACAATCACCTCATTTTCGATAGAACTGCTCTTTCCGGAAAGAGAACCCACCCATTTGTTAATAAACTCCTCTGTCATGTTATTACGAAAGCTAAGCCTCTTCTCAACATATGCATCAAACCGTCTTAGGTAGCAAAGTTCATGCTTGGCTGCGCTGTCACTCAGGTTTTTGCTACGTAAATCATAATAAAGTGACAACTGAGTGGAATAAATACTCTTAAACACAACAGATCACCTCCTTGCCTGAAAGATAGTCATAAAACAACCCAGTAGGAGTAGGAGGTTCTATAGAACATAACCTAAGGTTTTCAATATCAACTTTTGCATAATGCTTTATAACGTTAGGATCTGAATGTCCCAGAATACGCCTGACGACCTCATAAGAAACCCCATCATTCACCATAGAACTAGCAAGCGAAGATCGAAATGAATGCGGTCCGTGCCTCTTTCCACCAGTATTTACTCCAGCAGTTTCGAACCCCTTATTCAGTATGTGCCGTATTATACTTGTCGTTATAGGACCATAAGGAGCCGTCATGCTATGAAATACATATCCATCAATCTGTGTATATTTGTCGTTTTCAAGATGCATTGTAATGGCTTCAGATACTTCTGATGGCATTTGCAAAGAAAGCGGTTCACCCGTTTTTTCCTGAATAATACTTATATATCCAGTGTCAAAACTGATTTCCGATAACTTAAGTTTTGCTATATCTCCGGCACGTAATCCCATGCGCGATGCGATAAGAGTGATTGCTAAGTTTCTTCTCCCAGTATTTGAATCAATGTTGATAGACTTCTCAATACTGCTTATTTCTTCCGGAGTGTATGTCGTGGGAACAGGGATTCTTCGCCTGTATCGAGGAACAATTCCTGAAAAATCTGTTTCAACGATTCCAATGTTATAAAGGTATTTCAAAAACTGCCTGATACTTGCATAAGAATCTTTATTCGAGAATGTAAGCAACCCCCGTGTAATAGTGCTTGTGTCCATCTGAGAAAGATCTGAACATCCTTCTTCATAAACGTATGTTAAGAATGATACACATACCTGCTCCTTAGCAAGGATTGTGGCGGCTTTGTTTCCCTTTTCTTCGCAATGATGAAGATACTCAGACAGTATATTTGAAAAAACTGCAGGTGATTCAATTTTCTCGTTATCATGATGACTTCTATAGGGCTTGCCTTCGATGTAATCATCAAGTCTTCGTATCGCGCAAGAATAAGCAACAAGAGTTGATTCACATACATTTTGGCAGGAGATAAACTCCTTACCCAATTCATGTGTATATACTTCCGTATCATGTTGTATTAAAAAAGTATGAACTCGGTTATAAGTTCGTCGATAGACCGTTAATGTCGAGTTCATGTACTTTTGTGATTTCAGCTGATCAAGCACAGCTTCCATCAATTCATGAAAAGATAGTTTTTTAACTTTCATTCGTGACCTCCTTTAAAATGAGATTTATTGTTACATTCTCATTGTAAAAGGAGTGTAATGTTATTCAAGGAACATTTTTAGAAGTGAACAAATCAAGCCACTTTCAGCAGTTCTTCTTGAATAACAATACTTCTGGAATAATGCGACTTATTCGAGTTCTTAGATAAGGCCCACTGTAAACGTAGATTTGCAAATCTTGTTAAATCTATAGGAACAAAGAGCAGGACCGGAACTATAGTAGCTGAAGCTAATGAACGGATAGCTGCAATCTATCATGTGGACAACATGACAAAGGGTAAGTCAGATGAAGAGATTTTAAATAACCGTAAGGCATCCGTAAAACCTCTTGTTGACTCTTTCTTTGCGTGGATTAAACCAATATATGAATCCGGAGAGCTCGATAAATCAAGTGAAAGCTTTAAAGCTGTTCAATATGCGGTTAATCAGGAATCATATCTAAGGAAGTTCCTTGATAATGCTATAATACCCCTTGACAACAATGACGCAGAACAGAGTATCAAAGCATTCTGCGTTGGAAAACATAGCTGGCACATCATTGATTCCAAGAATGGCGCTGAAGCAAGTGCAATACTCTACAGTATTGCTGAGACAGCAAAGGCAAACGGATTAAAGCCATATGAGTATTTCAAATATGCTCTCGAAGAAATCCTGAAACATCAAGATGATGCTCTTGAAACATACATAAAAGATTTACTGCCATGGTCAACAGCCTTACCTGACAGCTGTCGAAAACAAATCAATAAGTAACTTTCACAGCCATCCCTTCGGGGGTGGCTTTAATTTAGAGGTACACGAGTGGTTTACCACTTACATATATTGTAAATATGCAAGGGGTGCTGTATGTATTGTAAGTATTACGATAAATGCAGAAAAGAAATCATAGAGGAGCGGCGATATTTTTATTTTGAAGGACGATGATATTTATGAAGATGATGTTTGATAAGTATTGGAGAGTATTTAGTTTATAATATTAACTGATATGATGATACAGGAGGATGCAAATAGCTTCAAAATGATGTTATACATATTGTGTGGCTATCACAAGTGTGATATAATGCGTTTTAGGAGGTGGTCTATATGTTTGAAGATATTTTGTTTGAAAAAAATATGAGTATATATCAGTTGTCTGCAGAATCAGGAGTTGGATACAATTATGTTTTTAAAATTGTGAAGAATCAGACGGATTTCAGCAGATGTGGAATAGAAACGGCAAAGAAAATTGCGGATGCGTTGGCTATGGATCTTAACCATATTTACGCATATAAGGAATTATATTTTCAACGTAAAATATATTATCAGGATCAGACAAATTGGGATTGCTACATGTTCGGCGAACTAAATGCGGAATTGAATAAAATATTTATAGTGGGTATAGATTACCATTTTGCTAAGGATTCTGTATCGCGAGATATTGAGGTATGTAAAAAATACGATATGGAGATCAGTTGTATCAGATATGATAAATTGTCTGAGAACACTAAATGTATCATGGTTGCTATTCTTAATCAGCAAAAAAAACTGCGTGAATTCATTAGTGTGTATGGTAATTTGAAGGAACTTCTTAAACAAAAACCATTAAGTAAAAAGCTGTTTTTATCAGAAAAACCATTTAATCTGTTTCAAGCGTATAAGGCCATGAATATTGAATACTGAGGTGACGATTATGAATAAGGCAAGCTATAATTTATTCATTGAAATGTTGGAAGAGTTAAACAGGTTCATTGTTAATGAATACAACAAAGAATATAAGATGGACGTTCGTGCCATTGGTGGTTTTTCTATGATTATTCATAAAAGGCTGGGCAACCTGGAAGGCCCGAGAGAAGAAAGTAGAGATATAGATTCTTTAACGTTAGACTATCCACCGGAGATAACAGCAAAGATAAAAGAAATTGGTAAGGCGCATGGGATGGATGATGCAGATGGATGGTTAAATAATCATTGGAATAGAACAAAAAAATATAAGGAAGAATTTGAGCTTTTTATCCAATGGCAAAAACTTGAAAATGTTAACATGTCAAATATTAATATATATTATGCTGATTTAGAGGCTTTGTTTATGTTTAAGATAAGAGCTATAGATGATAGAATTCATTTGGCTCATTTGGAACCTCGTGAGCAGGATGTTATAGATGTTGTTTCAATTCTGAGGGCATTTCATATAGATGACATTGATGAAATAAAAAATGAATTGCTTAAGAATACGATAAAGTATTTCCCTTATGCTGTTAATTATTTGATAGACTGTGGCGTTGTGAATGGGAATAAGATAAAAATATGATCACAAATTAAGGAAAAAAACCTGGAAGGAGCAAGTTTTATTATTGCTTTTCAGAGCTGTGTAACCTATAATTAGTATATACATATTCGATAAATGTATGATAAAGTCAAACAAATATATTTATTAAAAAGATCAGAGAGGATAAACTTGTGGATTTAAGAGTATGCAAATACGGTCATTTCTATGATGGGGATAGATATAATATCTGTCCGCATTGCAATACTTTTGTAAATAATCGAAATACTGCTAACTATTTGCATAATAACACTAGTATGCGTAAGGTATGTGCTAATTGTAAACAAACATATAATGACGGTGACAGATATTGTCGTTTTTGTGGAGCACCAATGGGTACACCTGATTTTATCGAAGAAGATTTTGCGACTATTTATGGACCGCCACCAATAAGAAGAAAACATAGATGTACCAGGTGTGGCTATAAATATGAAACGAATCAAATGATCGATAGAGGAAAGTATTGTCCGATTTGTGGACATCGTACATTGTGCAAAGAGGAATAGTAAAAAAGATAAATGTATATCAATGAATTTAAAAGCAGACAATTAGAGTTAGTGGCTGAACATAGAATTGTACTACGTAAAAAACCTCATTTGAGATGGTTGTTTTTTGAAATTATAAACAAGTGTAATCTCAGATGCAGTCATTGTGGAAGCAGTTGTTTATCTGATGGACAACAATTATCTGTAGATGATATTAGAAGAACACTGATAACAATCAATGATGATAAGCCGATGGTATGTGTGACCGGAGGGGAACCGTTACTTCATCCGGATTTTTTTGGAATTATCGATCAAATAAACAAAATGGGCTTCAAATGGGGGATGACCACAAATGGAACCTTGATTGATGAGAAAAAAGCTGAAGATTTAGCGCGTGCCCAAATTGCAACGGTATCTGTTAGTTTGGACGGAATGGAAGAATCACATGATAAACTTCGAGGTTATAAAGGAGCATGGAAGTTGGCTGTGAGGGGGCTATCATCTTTGATAAAAGCCGGGATCGAGCCTCAGGTAACAACAGTATGTCATAGAGGCAATATTGAAGATATAGAGGAATTATACGAATTAATTAATTCAATGGGAATAACAAGTTGGCGCGTGATCAATGTTGAACCTATAGGAAGAGCATGTGAATCCGATGGGATGATGCTCGACGAAAAGCAGTTTCGTTGGTTGCTGTCATTTATACGTAGTAAGAGATTTGATAATACATGTGATATGGAAGTTACTTACGGATGTTCTCATTATCTTGGACTTGAAAATGAGCGCATGGTTAGAGATCATTATTTTCTGTGTGGAGCTGGATTACTTACGGCAAGTGTGCGTAGCAATGGTGATATATGTGCATGTCTTGACATAGAGAACAGACCGGAACTGGTACAGGGAAATATCAAAAATGATAATTTCTTAGATGTTTGGAGTAATAAATTCAAAGAGTTCAGGTATGACAGAACTGAGTACAGTTCAAAATGTCGTAACTGCACGGAAAGACTATATTGTGGTGGTGACTCGTATCATACATGGGACTATGAAAAGAGAGAGCCGATTTTATGTTATAAAGATATTGTAGCTGAGTCGTATGAATAATCAATAGTTAGTATGCTACGTAAAGTTGTTTTGTTCAATGGATAGGGAGTGATCACTTATGAATAAGAGGGCTATAAGCGTACTTCTTATATATGTTATTGTGATTTCATGCTTGGCGGAATGTCGTGTTTATGCTGGAAACATTAGTGATCATGTGGAAACAAACACGGTTGAAACAATAGATGGTGATTTAGCGTCGGGTGGATTGTATAGGGATCAATCTGCTGGGAATACAAAGAGTGACAGGATAATTGTGTCTCTCGGTGATTCGTATTCATCGGGTGAAGGTATAGAGCCGTTTTATGGGCAATATGATGTTAATGGTAAGGCGCTTCCTTTCTCTAAAAAGGTGAAGAACGATGATTGGCTTGCACATCGCTCGATGTATGCATGGTCGGGAATGCTCAAGCTTCTGGGGGTAGATAGAACTATGGCTGATAATAAGGAAACAAATTGGTTTTTTGCTGCAGCTTCAAAGATATGCAGCTATAAGACAGCGGATAGATATGAATATCGTACTGGACAGACTTGATAGAGCTGAAACAGGGAAATATATGCAGGCGCATATGGCGTATTCAGGATGTAAGAACGAAGTGTTCACATCAGGTGCCGAGGATGAAATATATAAGGTGTCATTGGGAATACCGAGAATGATAAATCGTATATGCGATAAGTCATTGATGTATGCGTATCAGCAGCAGAAGAAACTGATAGATGAACACGTAATAAGATATGTGGCAGATCATGAGATGCTACAGGTAACGGACTAAGATCCGGGGCAAAGCCCCGGAAAACATAAAAAACAATGACAGGCTAGTGAACGGTTATGTGACAGCGAGTTAGAGCAGAACTGTGACAGCCTATGAGATTAACAACAAAATATAGATAAAGGCAAAATGCAGGAAACTGCATGACGCAAAGCTACAGGGTCTGGATGAATATGATTATTTTGAATGACAGCCAGTTGCAGTATGCACTGAGAACAAAAGGGCTAATAATACCGTATCAGTGATGTACTTATGTGAAGAATGAGTAGACTCCGGAACTGTAGAGATATAGTTTCCGGAGTTTTTTTATAAGAATAATGTTTCGGTGCAAAAGACGGATTGTTTGCATATAATAAGAAGATTTGAATGGTGGGAGAATTATGAAGTAGAGGAGGCGGTTCGATGAGTAAAAAATATAATAATATAAAGAAAAATGTCATGGCATTATTAATGGTTTTGGCATTGATATTATCAGGAATGTTTTCACGATTACTGGGGAATAAATTGGTGGAAGCGGATACGGATAATCCTTGCGGTATATTTCCAATTCCGACAAGAAATTTAGTTTATCAGAATAATTATGCTCAAACCGGTGATGATGTCAGATGGGTTCAAATGTTTTTAATTGTGGTTATGGGGTATTATGATCTGAGTTTGGATGGTAGTTATGGTCCGAATACAAGAAATGCTGTAAAACGTTTTCAGAATGATACATATTCAAGGTTTGGACTAACTGCAGATGGAAAAGTCGGCGATTATACCCGGAATGCAATGCTTACAATGTGGAAAGAATACTATTATTATAATTATACACCTGTAACTCAAAAAAGATATAATGGTCACTTATATGAAGTTTATGATTGTAATGTAAAATGGGCGGATGCAGCATATCTGGCTGAAAGTAAAGGAGGGCATCTTATAACAATAACATCAGCTGCAGAAAATCAAATGATAAAAGATCTCATACAAAATTGTGCATCCGATTTTTATTGGTTAGGCGGTACGGATTATGGTACGGAGGGGACATTCAAATGGGTCAACGGAGAAAGCTTCAGTTATACGAATTTTGAAAGCGGACAGCCTGATAATTGTATTTATGGAAATTACTTCGCTGAAGACTATCTGATGATTTATAAGAGTACAGGAACATGGAATGATTATTTGGATTATAAGGCTTGCGCTTATATAGTGGAATACGACCAGGTGACGGCTAATTATTCATATGATTATAATGAAACGCTATTGGGATCAGCTACGGCTGATAATCATTGGCTTGAGTTATATGAATGTGGAGTGAAATGGACAGAGGCTAAGGAATTTGCACAGCAAAAGGGTGGACATTTGTTTACGTATACCAGTAATTATTCGGGCGTGGTAGCGCTAAATAATCTTCTAAAGAATTATGGTAAATCAAAAAAATATTGGGTTGGTTTGACTGACAGAGAAACTGAAGGCGTCTTTATGAAGGTATCAGGAGAACAATATCGTTCGGGATATATGACATGGGGTGAAGGTGAACCAAATAATACGATTCACTATGATACATGTGGAACTGATGAGGATTATGTTGCTATAAACAGCACTACCCTGGAGATGAATGATATTAATGATGAACAGGCATATGGATATATCGTAGAGTACGATTATATGCCGGTTGATTCTGTTTCTATATCATCGGCCAGCATTGAAATGGCTTGTGGTGAAACGTGTAATCTAAAAGTTGTTATTAGTCCTGAAAATGCGGCAAATAATGAAAAAACATGGTGGTCATCAGATAATACTATTGCCTCCGTTAATAAGAACGGAGTTGTAACGGCTGTTGGTGAGGGACAGACTTATATTAAAGTTAAAGTTAAGACTATTAGAGGGTATATACAAAAAAGCTGCCCTGTAAAAGTAACAAAGACACCTTCTCAGATGTGTGAAGAAAATGGTCATATATGGGATGAGGGTACGGTAACACATAGTGAAACATGTACTACAGACGGCACCAGAAAATATGTGTGTACGGTTTGCGGAGAAATAAAGAATGAAACAATAAAAGCCTCAGGCCATAAATATCAATCTCGTTGTGAATGGCATGACGATGAGGGATATGCCACCTTTTATATTACATGTAAAAATGATCCTTCACATCAGGGAATCGTGGATACCACAAATATCGTTGCTAATGTTATAAGCGAAACTGACACAGAGAAAAAAATAATGTATACTGCTACTGCTGGGTTTGAAGGATGGACGTTTTCAAATACAAAAACAGTAGTCATATCGAAAGTTAACCCTCCAGTGATTTCAATACAGCCTTCAAATGCTTCAATGATATGGGGCGGAACCGCTGAATTTACGGTAAATGCAACAGGCGATACACTTGAATATCAGTGGTATGAAAGTATTGATAATGGAGAAAGTTGGAATGTCTGCAACGAAACAGGTAATACAACTAATAGTATTATGATAACAGTAGGTAAGAGTCATGATGGAAGAATGTATAAATGTAAAATCAGTAATGAAGGAGGAACAGTATATTCAAATCCGGTTAAGCTTACAGCTAACTCGATAATCAGTACACAACCTAAAGCTGTGACGGTCAAAGAGGGAGATAAAGCTACATTTTCAGTTGCTTGTGGTTCAGATTCCGTTAAATATCAATGGCAGGTAAGTGATAATAATGGTCAGAGCTGGGACAACAGTGGAGCAACAGGAAATAAAACAAATGCGATCACTTTTATTACAAAATTGAAGCAAAACGGATATTTGTATAGGTGTAAGGTTACAAACGGAAACGAGGTTGAGTATTCGAAATCTGTAAAGCTTACAGTTAAATCAACAGTTGTTATCACACCGCCAACTATCACAACTGCACCATCAGATGCATCGGTGGTTCGGGGAAATACAGCTAAGTTTACAGTTTCTGCAAGCGGAGATAATCTTAAATATCAGTGGTATGTAAGCTCTGACGGCGGAAAGACCTGGTCAGCCAGCGGCGCAACAGGTAATAAGACGAAATCAATTACGCTAAATGCAACAAAGACACTTAACGGAAGATACTTCAAATGTGAGATAAGTAATGATGGAGGCAAGATCAGCACAAGTCCGGTCAAGTTAACTACGCTTTCAGTAATAAGTACACAGCCAAAGGCACAGACTGTTACTGAAGGAGGAAAGGCCACATTTTCAATAGCTTCTAGAGCT
>FNUU01000007.1 GCA_900108205.1 Eubacterium ruminantium
TTTTTTGTGTAATAGGAAACTGCGTTTCCTATTACACAAAAAAAGCTCCGCTAAGGATGCGTCTCGGCGCGCAAGGTTGCTGCTTGCCGGTGGCAAGCGTTCAGCAACGACCGAGTCGGTAGACGAGACCAGTTAGTTGCCTGTGGCAACACGCGCCTCGCGCGGAGAGTGTCGCAAGCGACACTCTTTGTTATGTATTGGTATAAGCTGTAAGAATATTTTTTGATCAAAGGGACATCGGATATTGTGCTTATACAGGTTGTGTCAGATGAATAATTCAGAGAAAAATTTGTGCGGAATATGAGTAAAAAACAGAGAATATTCATGCTGTGTTAGCGCTTACATGAAAAATGACAAAAAAACAGTAGTTAGGATAAAAAGCAGCAAATTTCAAGCGGTTTTTTACCGTTTTATATGATATTCTTGTTTTCATAGGGGCGTTTTTACGGAAAAATTATCGCATTTTTGTGAAAACGCCAAAAATCAGAAGAAAAAAGAGGAGGAAAAGATGAGAAAGAAAAGAGTTGCTAAGAGACTGGTAGCTTTTTCAGTATCCAGCGCACTTGCTTTGGGACTTTTGCCGGGCAATTATATTCCGCTTTATGAGAACAGAATAGCGGTTGTTCAGGCGGCAAGTGAGCAGATAATTGAAAGCTTCAGTGCGGATGAAGTGTCAAATCTGGGAGCGGACAGCCATTTTGCGCTTGGTTCATCCATAGTTGTTGATTCAAATTCAAAAACCTTTGATGTTAATGGAGAATCAACCACAGTAACAAGCAGAATTAAGCTTGGTCTTAATACATTTGCAGAGACAAATGCGATTAAGGTTACTGTTGATGAGGGCTATACAGCCACACTTGATGTATATGCAATAAGCTCAAATGGTTCAACCGGAGCTTCCCTCAATATTTTTGACAGTGATGGTAATCCGGTTTTTGAAGAAAATGCGACCATGGCAGGATCTTCCGGTAATTCAGTACAGGGATTTACATTTGAAGGTATCCCGGCAGGAACTTACTATATCGCATCAAATGATTCAAGTCTTAAACCGGCTAATATTTATTATGTTTCCATGGTAGAGGAGCCTGCAGGGCTTGAGGATAAGATCCTTATTCTCAATGCGGATGAGAATCCTGCAGATAATGAATTCTTTACACTTGGTTCATCCATCGTTGTAGACTCTAATACAAAAACTTTTGATGTTGATGGAGAATCATTGACTGTTGCAAGCAGGATCAAGCTTGGCAAGAATACATTTGATGAGGCAAATGCCATCGGATTTACTGTAGAAGAGGGATACAAGGGTACCATTGATGTATATGCGATAAGCTCAAATGGTACAACAGGTGCTTCAGTTAATATTTTCGGAAGTGACGGTTCACCAATATTTGAGAATAATGCAGTTCTTCCGGGTTCGACAGGTGCTTCCGTAGAGAAGCTGACATTTGAGGATATAGAAGCGGGAAACTATTTTATTGCTTCAAATGATTCAAGCTTAAAGCCTGCAAATGTTTATTATGTAATACTTACGGAGACAGATGCTTCAGGTGGTCAGGAGGAAGAAAAGAAGGACTGGGCTAAAGTTGCTGCTCCTGAGATGAGCCTTGAGGTTTTGACTGATGAAGAGACCGGTAAGAAGACCTTTAATATCGGTTATAAGATGGTTATCGGTACAGAGGGCGCAGATTCGGTAAAGATTCGTGTTGTAAAGCCTGATGAAACCGAAAAAGAGATAAAAAATGATAAGGCTGAAAATGATGGTACGGAGTTCAGCTATGTATCTTATTCTCCTGACATGTCAGGAAAATATACCGTTTATGTTGAGGGATTGAGAAGCGGAGAAGATAATAAAACTGTGAGCGACGAGGCTGCATTTCTCCTTCCTCTTGCAACAGCAAAGGTAACAGCAATTCCTGACAATGAATCAGTAGATGTTATATGGTCTGCTGTTCCTGAAGCTGACAGCTACACTTTACAGGCATCAATAGGCGAAGAAACGGTTATTTACTTAGATCTTGAGAGCAATGTTAACAGGTTTACGGTTACAGGACTTGAAAATGATGTGGAATACGGATTCCGCATAGTTGCTCACAGAGAAACTGAGGAGGATAATGAAACAATTTCAGAATTAGTAACAGCTACTCCGGAAGCTCCTGAAGAAGGCGTTTCGTGGTTCTCAGCAAATAAATGTGAGGTTCAGACCGTATCGGGAGAGTATGTATATCCTGAAAATGAAAGCCTTTCAATTATGAATGGCGTTGCTGTTCAGGCCTGCGATGCAGTTACGGCAACCGACGGAAAGATCTTTATACAGAGATTTTCAGCAGGTGCAGCTCCTAAGGATGCAGAAACAGGCACATTCCATCCGGATGAAGGAAAGTCATACAAGTTAACACTTACAGAGGAGTCGAATGTTAAGGTTTACTGCAAGTCTTCCGGCGATGCTGAAAGAGTTCTCAGACTTGCGGATGCAGAAGGAAATACTATTAAGGATTTCACTGCGCTTCCTAAGAATTCTGATCTTATACCTTCTACAGCAGTTAATCTTGAGGCGGGTACATATTATTTCTATTCTACCAACTCGACAGTATATCTCTTTGGCGTAAAGGTTAAAGAAGGAAAGGCTCCGAGAAAGGCCTGGGACGAGGTATCTGAACCTTCTATCACAAATGTAGAGAGAACTGAAGAGGGACTGCTCAATGTTACATTTGAGGGAGAATTCGGTGATGATGGTGCTGATGTCGGACGTGTATTTATGTATCAGGATGGCTTCGAAGTATCGAGCGTAGCTGTTTCAGCATCCGGTACAGTAAGCTTTAAGCCGACAACAAATGGTGATTTTACATTTGATGTAGTTATTTCAAGAGAAAAATGTGCAGATAAGGCAAGTGAAGAGGTTTCATTTAATGATTATCTTCTTCCTCCTGAAGCTCCTTTCATCTCATGGATAGATAATCTCGGAGATGGAAGCGTTTATGTAGACTGGAATAATGTAACTCCTGATCAGGGCTGCGATGTATATCTTAAGGCTTCTGATGAGAGTGAGTTTACACTTGTAAGTACGGGTGTTAAAGCAGGTAATTATACATTTACTGGTCTTACCTACGGAAAAACATATGCAGTTGCCATTGAGGCAAAGGATTCTGTTACAGGAAACAGTACGGTAGAACGTGAATTTACAGTAGGAGACCCTGTTCAGGAATGGTATGTGGATGACTTTGGTTCAGCTACATCCGGAAAGATCAAGGTTAATGACAATGAAGTAACTGTAGGAAGCTATACAGATCTTTATATGCAGTCAGAACATAAGGTTGCAGATGTTACAGATGGCACAGGTGAGATTCTTATGTCGCTTGATGGCAGTAAGAATGGTAAGATTGCCGATTCAGAGGAAGGAATCCAGGCTTACTACACAAGAATCAATCCTAATACAGAGAACTTCAAGCTGACAGCTACATTTGAACTTGCTTCAGATGCGATACTTGATAACCAGTCAGGTTTCGGTATCTATGCTCTGGATATTGCAGGCCTCGGAACAAAGGATGCCAAGTACATGAACTCTGTAGCGGTTGGTAATTTCAAGCTTAAACAGGATACTAATGTACTGTATCACGGAAATGGTGTTCGTGTTGTAACAGGATATTCTACATATGATCCTACCAGTACCGCAGGCTCAGGAAGAAATCTTGACAATACGAAAATTTTTGTAAATCAGCCGGCAGATACAAGTACCCTTGTTGTTGGTGAAAAATTCACCTATACTCTTGAGAAAACAGATGAAGGCTTTATCGCCAGCATGGGAGATGAAACAATATTTATTCCTGATGTAAAGAGTATCATGCAGCAGGAAGATGGATCTATAGTTGTCGCAGTTGCATCAGGCAGATGCGATGCCAAGATAACAGATATTCATTTTGAGAAGAGTGAGGGATCTGTAAGCGGTGGTACGGTTATAGCAGAGATCACACCTGCAGTTTCAATGTTCTCTTCAAATATCACTACATCAGGTGATTATGAATTTATAGCAGGAGCTAATGTTCCGGGTACATTCAAGGTTTATAACGGTAATGAAGAGATCGATGTAGCAGGAGTAGATGAAAAAACTGTTGCAAAGATCCCGGTAGAGCTTTGGAATGCAGGCGGAGCAAATGAACTTCGGTATGTATTTACACCGGACAGTGAAACACCAAATCTTTCAAGTTATGAGGATATTGAAAATACAGTTTCAGTAACCTGGAATACAAAAACAGCAGAGCTTGCGGCTGTCTACACAGCACCGGATGCACCTGCAGACGGAGAAGGAACAAAGAAGAATCCTGTAGATCTTCAGGTGGCGCTTAATAATGCGGTTGCAGGACAGACGATCGTAATGCTTGACGGAACATATTATCCGACTAAGGCCCTCACAATTCCGAGAAACGTAAGAGGTACAGTGGATAAGGAAATCACACTTATGGCAGAGACAACAGGTGGTGTAGTGATCTCCGGCGAGAACCTTACAAGTGGCGGATCAATCCTTGACATTGTCGGTGATTACTGGCATATCTATGGAATCGAATTCTGTGATTCTCCTGCAAAGGGAGTAAGTGTATGTGGTAACTATAATACTGTTGAAATGTGCGTGATGCATAGATCAGGCAATTCAGGTCTTCAGATATCACGTTATGCAGGCGAGCCAAATGATCAGGAAATGTGGCCGACCAGTAACCTTATCAAAAACTGTGAGTCATATGATAACTGTGATGCAGGAAGAAATGATGCAGACGGATTTGCTGCTAAGCTTACCTGTGGTAAGGGAAATGTTTTTGATGGATGTATTTCTCATCATAATATTGATGACGGCTGGGATCTTTATGCTAAGTCCACAACCGGTGAGATAGGCAGTGTTATGATCATGAATTCTGTTGCATATAGCAACGGATGGCTTACAACGGATGATCCTACGGATCCGTCAACAAGCTTTGGAGAAGGAAACGGCTTCAAGCTTGGTGGTGAAAATATGTATGGCGGACATATTCTGTATAACAGTGTTTCCTTTAACAATTATGCAAAGGGCATTACCAGCAATTCGTGTCCGGATTGTATGGTATATAAATGTACAGCATTTAATAACTCGCTTAATGGCAAGGCTTACAATGTAAGTCTTTATACCAAGAGCTCGAATACAAAGGCATGGGACGTTTATGGAATGCTTTCAATCGCAACAAACGGAAAGACTAATGCAGAGCTTGGATCAGAAAATGGTGTTATCTACTCTTTGAAGAGCGATTCAAACTTCTTCTTCAATGGCAGTGCTTCTGTGAACAGTAAAGGTGAGGAAGCAACAACTGACTGGTTTGAGAATGTTGATGTCAGCGTCGCTCCTACAAGAAATGAGGATGGAAGCATAGATATGCACGGGCTTCTTGTCCTTAAGGATGAGTATAAAGAATATCAGTCAGGTGCAGATCTGAGCTTGGTGAATAAACCTTCTGTTAAACCGGAAATTCCTGAAAATAAGCCTGAGATCACAACTCAGCCGGCAGATACAAAGGTTATCAGAGGCAGCAAGGCTAAGTTCAGCGTAGCTGCTGAAGGTACAGATCTTAAATACAAGTGGCAGAACAGTGTTGACGGCGAAACATGGGTTGACAGCAAGGCAACCGGTTATGATACAAAGGCTATCAGCTTTAAGGCTACAGATAAGCTCAATGGCAGATACTTCAGATGTATAGTTACAAGTGCAGCAGGAGATACTGTTTCAGAACCGGCTCAGCTCACAACAGTAGCAGTTGTTTCTGCTCAGCCAAAGAATGCTGCAGCTTATGTAGGCGATAACGCAGTATTTACACTTAAGAGCAGATCGTCAGTGGCAACATTTGAATGGCAGATCAGTAAAGACGGCGGTGAGACATGGAAGAAGAGCGGCGCAGAAGGCTCTGATACAACAAGCCTTACAATTCCTGTTAAGCTTGGAAGCTATAATGGATATATGTTCCGTTGCAAGGTAACAAATGGTACATGGGTTGAGTATACAAATGCTGCAACACTTACAGTTAAACCAAAGATCACAACTCAGCAGGCTAATGTAACTGCTTATTACGGAGATCTTGTAAAGCTTTCGATAAAGACTTCCGGAACAGCGCCTGCATATCAGTGGCAGGTTCAGACAGCCTCAGGTGCATGGAAAAACAGTACACAGGCAGGTAATGATACAAGCATTCTCAGATTTACATCTGTAGCTTCACTGGACGGAAGAAAGTTCAGATGTAAGGTGGTTGATAATGGCATTACAATTTACAGTAATATTGTAAGCTTCACAGCTAAGTCACCTATAGTAACACAGCCTAAGTCAGTATCTGTAAAGGCAGGCGGTACAGCCAAATTTACAGCTAAGGTTGTAGTCGGAGATTCTGAACAGCTTACAACAAACTGGCAGTTCAGTAATGATGGCGGAAAAACATGGAACTATGTTAAGTACGAAAATTCCGGTTTTGACACCCAGACACTTACACTCAGCAAGGTTGCTGCAGCAAAGAGCGGCTGGAAGATTAGGCTCAGAGTAAAGAACAGAACAACTGTTACATACTCTGATGTGGTAGATCTTACTGTTAAGTAGATGATATTTATATGGTCAGAATGATAATAATAAATTCTGATGAGAGAATTAAATAATATGATCAGCGGAATACGATATGCTGATCAATGAATCAAACGATATGATTACAGGATTTTGATTAATAGTCACTGGATTTTAGTGATTGGGCTATCAGTTTGGATCCGTATCATGGAATTTGACGAAAATGTATAAAAATCGGCGCAGATTCATCATAAAATTGGATGTTTCTGCGCTGGTTTTTTGCGTTTTAATCTGCTAAACTACCTTATACTGTATTTATATGTACGCTATTTCGAGTATTCGATTTCTAAATAACTGCACCGGATAACTTGTTTGTTTTTCAAAGCGGCACAGCTCCATAAGCCCCGGAGTAGTCAGTTTTATAAATCGTGCTCCAGGACAGGCATTCAGCATATAGATTGAAGTAGATTCTTCGCGGAGGAAGAAAAAGTGGATGCAAAGAAGAAAAAAGGACAAATGGATATGACAGAGGGAAGCCCTCTCAGAATGATAATCCTTTTCACGATACCCATTATTCTGGGCAATATCTTTCAGCAGCTTTATAATATTGGTGATGCCAAGGTTGTAAGCTTTTATCTGAATGAGCATGCCTTTGGAGCGGTAGGTATGACCGGAGTTATCTCGAATATGATCATCGGTCTTATAAATGGATTTACACAGGGCTTTGGCATTCTGGTGGCAAATGCATTTGGTGCAAAGGATACGGAGAGGATCAGGAGAAATATAGCCGGAGCTGCTGTGCTTACCATATGCGTTACGGTTATGCTTCTGACCGGGGCATTTACATTTATTGAAGATATCCTGGTTCTTGTCAATACACCTGATGAACTGATTTCTTTGGCAAGCAGATATATCAGGATCATCCTTGTGGGAATACCATTTACGGCGCTTTATAACCTGTCTGCAAATGTTCTGAGATCCATCGGAGACAGCAGGACACCGCTGTACTGTCTGATTGCATCGATTTTTCTGAATATAGCAATGGATATTCTTTTTGTGGGAGCCTTTCACTGGAATATAGAAGGAGCGGCGCTTGCAACTATAATTTCCCAGGCGGTATGCAGTGTGTCCTGCTTCCTCTACGGAGTGACACATTTCCGTGAGTATATGCCGGGTAAGAAGGATTTCAGACTTAAGCTTGAAGAATATAAAAAGCTTTTTTATATGGGACTTTCCATGGGTCTTATGGGATGCATCGTAAATATAGGTACCATAGTTCTTCAGAGTGCCATAAATGGACTCGGAGCGGATATTGTTGCGGCACATACTGCAGGCAGAAGACTGCTCGAGATTTTGATGTCGCTGATCTATACCTATGGTTTTACCATGACAA
The DNA here is from genome assembly GCA_900108205.1 of Eubacterium ruminantium. Taxonomy (GTDB): domain Bacteria; phylum Bacillota; class Clostridia; order Lachnospirales; family Lachnospiraceae; genus Eubacterium_Q; species Eubacterium_Q ruminantium_A. The sequence goes on from FNUU01000007.1 coordinate 7,953, forward strand.
CGTACACAAGTCAGAATGCAGGAGCCGGCAAGGTTGACAGGATCCGTCTGGGGGTCAGAACGGCGGTCTATATTGTGACGGTTACTTCGGCTGTATTGATCCTGTTTGCATTTCTCTTTGCCGGAAATATAGTTACGTGGATAGCGAGCTCTGACAGTACCATGATCGCGGAAAATGCAACAATGTACTGTAAGGTGGGAGTATGTTTCTTCCCGGTACTGGGACCTCTTTTTATACTCAGGTGTACTCTCCAGGGTGTAGGAAGAAAGGTTGTACCGCTAAGTTCCTCAATTCTGGAGCTCTGCGTTAAGGTGCTTTCAGCATCGTTCCTTGTTAAAAAGATCGGATATCTGGGTATAGCGCTTACCGAGCCTATCAGCTGGGTGCTTATGACAACGATACTGACTATCGGATATTTTATAGTGTTCAGGGATGAGACCAAGGTGCTGAAGAGTTAGCGAATATAACTACAGACAGTAAAATGATATAAAGGTCAAATAATTCCGGAGGGATTATTTGCTTGTATGGTGAAAATGATATCGTGTCAGGAAATAATCGGACAGGTGAGTAACAGCAGTATTTTTTGTACAGATATGAATTATAGTATAGAGTATGGAGGAAGTAGGAATGAGTATATCGGTTGTGCTGCAGCAGATGGGAGTAATAGTTATCCTTGTCACTGTAGGTATATATTTATACAAGAGAAAGATAGTGGATGATACAGTATCCCAGAGGATATCGGTCATTGTCATGGATATTTGTAATCCGGCTCTGGTGCTGGCCTCGATTCTGACAGGAAATATTGATGCGGGTCATGGTGAGCTGCTATCTGCGATACTCTTCGGCATCGGTTTCTATGCAGGTCTGATGGTGCTTGGTGCAGTTATTCCGATCATTCTCAGAGTGAAAAAGGATAAAAGAAGATTTTATAACCTTATGGTGGTTTATACAAATGTCGGATTCATCGGAATTCCTGTGGCCAGAGCAATACTTCCGGACAATGCCATACTCTATGTTATTGTCTGCAATGTAATGTACTGTCTGCTTTTCTATACTCATGGAATCACAGTTCTCAGTAACGGACGAGAGAAGATGAACATAAAGAAGGTTTTCAGTCCGGGTACCATTATGTCGGTTTTCAGCCTTGTCGTATGCTGGTTTAAGCTGACGCTTCCGCCAATTATCAGCAGCAGTATTTCTTATATCGGAAATACAACGGTTTTTCTCTCAATGATGCTTCTGGGTGTTTCCATTGCAAGGTCCGATATACTTAAGGGACTTAAGCAGATACCTGTCTGGGGATATATAGTGGTACGTATGATCGCTCTTCCGATAGCAATGTTCTTCATTATGAAGGCTGCAGGCTGTGATGATATCATGACTCTCGGCTTTTCACTTATGGCTATGATGCCTGTCGGAAACCTTCCGCTGATCCAGTCTGAAAAGATCGGAGAGGAGACGGAAACTCTTTCAAATGCCATAACCGTGACCACAATCGTATCTGTATTTACGATCACCGGACTTATGGTATGGTTTACGTCGGTGATGTAGGATTTATTAAACAGTAAAAAACTGATCGGTAACATGCTCGGATTGTTGGAGGGGTTGGGGAAATCTTCCATATTTTTTATTGTAAAACCCTTGATATTAATGTATAATAGAAAAGGTTTTTGAATTAAAAAAAACAAATAATAATTTGAACAAAATTCAACGTTAAAAGTACAAAAGGTTAAAGGAGGAGTTATTAACGATGGGTATTTTATCAAGATTCAAGGATATCATGGCAGCAAATATCAATGCGCTTCTTGACAAGGCAGAGGATCCGGAGAAGATGATCGATCAGACAATGAGAAATCTTACTTCTGATCTCGGCAAGGTTAAGGAAGAGACAGCAGCAGTTATGGCTGATGAGCAGAGATGCAAGAGAGAGCTTGATCAGTGCAATAAGGAAATTGCTGATATGCAGGCATATGCTGAGAAGGCTGTACTTGCAGGAAATGATGCTGATGCAGCAAGATTCCTTCAGGAAAAGTCTAAGCTCGCTACGAAGCAGGCAAGTCTTCAGCAGACATATGATGTTGCTGCAGCTAACGCAATGAAGATGCGTCAGATGCACGATAAACTTGTAAATGATATAAATGAACTTAGCACAAGACGTGATGCTATCAAGGCAAAGATTAAGGTTGCCAAGACACAGGAGCGTATAAATAAGCTTACATCTTCAGTGAGCGATTCAACAACAAGCATGGCTGCATTTGAGCGTATGGAAGCAAAGGCAAATGCTATGCTTGATTCAGCAAATGCTATGGCTGATCTTAATCAGTCAACAGCTGCAAACGAGATTTCTAATCTTGCAGGCAAGTATGATGCTGCACCGGATGCAGTTGTACAGGATGAGATCGCAGCTATTAAGGCGAAGCTTGGAATGGCAGCACCGGCAACGTCAGATACACCTGCCGAATAATGGAAGGTCTGAATAGAGTACAAGAGGAGGCCTGCTCGTACACCGAGGGGCCTCTTCTTATTTTAGCCGGAGCGGGCAGCGGAAAGACCCGCGTGCTTACCCACAGGATCGCATATCTTATTGATGAAAAGTCGGTAAATCCATACAACATACTGGCTATTACATTTACCAATAAAGCTGCAAATGAAATGCGTGACAGAGTTGACCGTATTGTCGGATACGGGGCAGAAAGCGTATGGGTAAGTACATTCCATTCGATGTGCGTAAGAATTCTCAGAAGGCATTATAACGCAATCGGAGGGAATAACAATTTCACAATTTATGATACTGATGAGCAGAAGACGGTAGTAAAAGAGGTTCTGAAATACCTTAATCTTGATCCTAAAATGTATCCGGAAAAAATGATGCTTTCCGAGATTTCAAAGGCTAAGGAGGAATATATCTCTCCGGACAGATATGAGAGAAATCAGATGGGAGACTTCAGAGGCCAGCAGAAGGCAAGAATCTATCATGAATATCAGAAACGCATGAAACAGAATAATGCTCTGGATTTTGATGATCTTATTTATAAGACCATAGAACTCTTTGAACATAATCCAGATATTCTCGAGCAGTATCAGAACAGATTCAGATATATTATGGTGGACGAGTATCAGGATACGAACAGGACTCAGTTCCTTCTTGTAAAAATGCTGGCTGCAAAATTCAGGAATCTCTGCGTTGTAGGTGATGATGATCAGTCAATCTATAAATTCAGAGGTGCTGACATCAGCAATATACTTAATTTTGAACAGGAATATCCGGATGCGAAGGTAGTGAAGCTGGAGCAGAATTACCGCTCCACAGCAAATATCCTGAACGCTGCAAACGGAGTTATAGCCCACAATGAAGGACGTAAGGATAAGAGACTCTGGACAGATCAGGGAGACGGTGAAAAGATAGTTTATGAGTGCTTTGATAATGAGTATGCTGAAGCGGAAAATGTTGTAAGACGCATAGTGCAGATTTCAAGGCAGGGTGATAACTATTCTGATATGGCGGTGCTTTACAGAACCAATAATCAGTCCCGTGTTCTGGAAGAAAAGCTTATCATGGAAGGTATACCTTATAAGATAGTCGGCGGAACGAATTTCTATGACAGAAAAGAAATCAGGGATATTGTCGCATACCTTAAGACCATCAATAACAGAGATGATGAGATTGCTCTCAGGCGTATAATAAATGTTCCGAGAAGGGGCATAGGAGATACAACCGTAGGAAGACTCGTAGAATATTCCATGACTAATTCCGTGGACCTTTTTACGGCTATGGATATGGCGGAAAGTATTTCCGGAGTCGGAAGGGCAGCGGCAAAGCTCAAGGATTTCACAGATCTTATATATAGCCTTACTGATACGTACAGAGAAGAAGGCCTTACGGCACTCTTCGATGAAATACTGAACAAAACAGAATATGTGGAACTCCTTAAGGCAGAAAACACAGATGAATCCAAAGCCAGAATAGAAAATATAAATGAACTCCGCAACAAGATCGTAAGTTATGAAGAGGGCAGCGAGGAACCATCTCTCACAGAACTTCTTGAGGAGATTGCTCTTGTTGCCGATACTGATACTTTGGACAGCTCAGATGACAGAGTGTCGCTTATGACTCTTCACAGTGCCAAGGGATTGGAATTTCCTTATGTATTCATGGTAGGTATGGAAGAAAGGCTCTTTCCGAGCGGACTTTCCATGGATTCGGATGATCCTGATGCTTTGGAAGAGGAAAGAAGACTCTGCTACGTTGGTATAACACGTGCCATGAAGGGACTTCGTCTCAGCAGTGCTTCCAGCCGTATGGTAAACGGAAGCAGAAATTATACTGAGGTTTCAAGGTTTATCAAGGAGATACCTTCAAATCTTATGATAAAGAAGGCGGAAAAGGCACCTTCATATATGAAGACGCAGAGAAGCCGTGATTTCTTTGATTCGGATTATAGTGACGAATATGGCAGCTCAGGCTACGGCGGCCGAAGCAGCTATGGCTCAGGCAGTTCGGACTATGGCGGTCGAAGCAGCTATGGCTCAGGTGATTCAGGCTACGGCGGCCGAAGCAGCTATGGTTCAGGCAACTCAGGTTACGGTGGCAGAAGCAGCTATAGTTCTCAGAAGCCTTATGGAGGAGTGTATTCAAAGAAAGCGAATTCAGACAGTACTGCGACGGATATTGATTATACTATCGGAGACACTGTAAAGCATATAAAATTTGGTAAAGGTGTTGTGAAAGAGATAAGCAAAATGGGCAGCGATTATGTTGTTCTTGTTGATTTTGAGAGGGTTGGAGAGAAGAAAATGTTTGCTTCTCTGGCAAAACTTAAAAAATTATAAATTATTCCTTTTTTTGGAATTTTACTATGGAATAATAAAAAATGCTGTGCTATAATAAATATGCTATATTAAATTGTTGAAAGGTGGGTATTCATATGAACGACATTGAGAAGAAGAAAGATGAACCTGTTGAAAGCGCAAAGAACGCGTTTCTTTCAATAGCTATTATCGTAGGTGTTATTACAATTATTGCAGGTATTGCTTTAGCAGTATACAAGTATCTTACACCTGATTATCTTGATGATTTCGACGAGTTTGATGATGATTTCGATGATGATTTCTTTGACGATGATCAGGAAATCACAGAGGATGTTAAGCCTGAAGCAGAGGCATAAGTCCTATCACGTTGAACTGACAAAAGGCCGCTGGATGTATCCTCATTTGGCGGTCTTTTCATTTTGATTTTATAAAAATCTTCATAAAGTCTTAAAGATTTATTGCGGTTATTCTGTTAGGATAGAAGAGGTAAAAGATTTACTGTTAAAGAGATGAGGTGTAGTTATGTATAATATTTTGATGTGTGACGACGAGAAAGAGATTGTTGAAGCAGTATCAATATATTTGGAAGCTGAGGGGTATAGGGTTTATAAGGCATATGACGGCGCAGAAGCTCTCGAAATAGTTGAAAAAGAGGAAATCAATCTTCTTGTCATAGATATAATGATGCCAAAGATTGACGGAATTAATGTAGTTAAAAAAATACGTGAGTTTAGTAATGTACCTGTAATACTGTTATCCGCAAAATCAGAATATAATGATAAGATACTGGGATTAAATGTTGGGGCGGATGATTATATCACAAAGCCATTTAATCCGCTGGAGCTTGTAGCAAGAGTTAAGTCTCAGATGAGAAGATATACAACACTTGGTAATATGGTATCAACCCCTGTTGATGTTGATAAGCTTATTACCGGCGGACTTGTTCTTGATACAAGAAGCAGAAATGTTACTGTTGACGGTGAGGATGTTAAGCTTACCCCTATTGAATTCCATATTCTTCGTTTTCTTATGGAGAACATGAATACGGTTTATTCTACCTCTCAGATATATGAGGCGGTATGGAAAGAAGAAGCATTTGCTTCTGAAAATATAATTGCCGTGCATATTCGTCATATAAGAGAGAAGATAGAGCTTAATCCGAAGGAACCAAGATACCTGAAGGTTGTCTGGGGTCAGGGCTATAAGATTGAAAAGATTTAAGAGATGAACAGTAATAGAAAAATAAACTGGAATATGCTGCGTAGTAAAGCCAATAAGATTATCCTTGAACTTATTGGCTTTATTTGTGTTATATTGATGATCCTTTTATATTTTACCAAGTTTATAAAGAATAACTACTTTGGAGGTACTAATGTATCAAAGAAAGTTGAATATGTAGAGACGCAGCATGTCAGAGATATTTTCAGCTCTAAGATGGATGAGATCCTGAGTATAGCTGAAACTGAAAAGGACTATTTTAATATCGATAAATTTGAAAACAGGCTGTATATCTATGATATTTCAGAGATGATCACTGAAAATCTTTTTTATGATCAGGCTGATCTGGATAATACCGATATGAGGGATATATCGTTTGTTCTTGATTCGGCCTATTCCATAAATGACGTTGAAGGATTATACAATAATAGTATTGATTCTATAATATATGACATAAGTGTTGAGGGCTCATATTTGGGAACCGATAATGAGATGCATAGTGTTTTTGATGTCTCGGATTATGCGTTTTATCGCTGCCTGGGAAGTTCGGAGTATTATTCCATAAGAACTGCTGATTACAGAAGGCTGGCTTTTAAATATGGTTCCACCAATTATTCGAAGGTTTATGATGAGCTGAAGAATACCCAGTACAGGAATTACAGAGATCATGTTGATGATATTGACCTTGTTGTATATAAGGATATAGATAATTATCTGGTAATGACATCAGATATGATATATAACGGCCATGGAAGTATAGATACTAATAATTTATATGAATATGACAGGATTTATATTCCTTTAGATTATCTTGATACAAGCGGGACGGTTGCCGATTTCGAAGAGTCTATTCTTTATGCGCCTGTGTATGAGAGTATTATAGAGATTTTTCTTGCGTCTTTGGGCGCGGATTATGATGTGCTGAACAACCTTGTGTATCTCAGAAATTTCAGCATGAATATGTCAGTTGAGAACCTGATGTATTCTTATGATATCAGTGATGACGAAACAGAATTTATAGATAATGACATATATTATTATGATAATGATGCGAACCTTCTTGTAGAAAGAAATATTGAAAATGATTATGAATTTATTCGGAATAATTGTGATATCGTGCTTTCATATAATGTGGGACATGAGGGAGAATACAGTTATTTTGTAACAAAGGACAAGAAGGAAATACCGATAACTTTTCTGAGAAGCAGATTCGCTGATATGGTCGGTGATAATGACATCAAAGTTGTAATGGGCTTGTCTACAGGAATATTGTCTTCTAAATTCAGTAATTCTTACGAAGAAAAAAGGAGAGTGTTATATGAATTCTGCAGATTATTCCATGAAAAATATTATCTCCTTTTTGGGATAAGTGTCTTCCTGATATGTATAGCAGCCTTTGCTCTTGGTATGTTCGGAAGGGTTTATAAGGAAGTTGACGGCGAAAAGAGAATTTTTAATTTTGATAAGAATTATCTGGAAATAATATGCCTGGCATGGCTGATCGCATTCTTTTTGCTGAGCAGTATATGTAAGGGCTTCTTCGAGGATATATATAATTATGACAGCTGGAACGGGGTTCTGACTCCTGCCAAAATAATAGTCTGTTTTACCGGAATAACAGCACTGTATTTTACTCTTGTTGAGATATATCTTTCGGTGATCAGAAGAATTAGGAGAAGAGTAATAATAAAAGAGCTTGCGGTAGTCAGACTGGTCAGCTGGATCAGCGGACTCTTTGAAATGGCTTCAAGACAGGGTCGAGGCGGAAAGGTTGCCTTTGTAAGAGGCGGAATGGTATTCATATTCAATATAGTTGCCATTTTAGCGTGCCAGTTATGGGAGTTTAGCGTTTTTACAGTTATATTCCTGGATATAATTTATTTTATCATTAATATTTTATCTCTTGCGAAGACTGTTAAAAATGAGGAAGGTGTTGACCGAGTACTTAATACAGCAAAAGAGATTGGTGATGGTAATATGGAGGCGAAGGTTGATACAGAGGGAATCAGCGGAAGCAGCCTGACTCTTGCCTGGACCATAAATGGTATGAATGATGCCCTGAATGAAGCTGTTGAGAAGAATGTACGTGATGAAAAGATGAAGGCTGAGCTTATCACAAATGTTTCTCATGACATTAAAACGCCGCTTACATCCATTATAAATTATGTTTCTCTTATCAGAAGAGAACAGGTGGACAATGAAAAACTAATGGGCTATGTTGATATTCTTGACAGTAAATCTCAGAGACTTAAGCAGCTTATCGAAGACCTTATTGAGGCTTCCAAGGCCAGTTCCGGAGAAATAGAAATGGATATTATCAGCCTAGACTTTGCTGAATTTCTTCATCAGATTGAAGGGGAGAGTATTGACAGATTTAATGATAAAGGAATAAACCTTGTCACGGACATAAGCAAGGAAGCTGTAATGATAAAGGCAGATGGACGTCATTTGTTCCGAATCACTGAAAACATTGTTAATAATGCATATAAGTATTCGAAGGCAGATTCCACAGTGTATATGAAACTTGTATCTGATGGTGAAAATGCTGTAATGACGCTGGAAAACCTCAGTGCCCAGAGACTGGAAGTATCTGCGGAAGACCTGACAGAAAGATTTGTCAGAGGTGACAGATCCAGATCGACAGAGGGCAGTGGTCTGGGATTATCTATTGCCAAGAGCCTTACAGAGCTTATGAAAGGAAAATTTGTCATTTCACTCAGCGGAAATGTATTTACTGTCACGGTAACATTTCCTCTTATGAAGGAAGAAGAGCAGAGTAATGAGTAATTTTATTTTCAGTATAAATGTAACGGCGCCTATTTTTTTAATGATGCTTCTCGGATATATTCTGAAGAAGCTGAAGATTATAAGCGACGGCTTTGTCAGTGCCGCGAATAAATATGTTTTTGTGACGGCCCTGCCGGTAATGCTGTTTAAGGATATAGCATATACAGATATCGTTGATAATATAAAGGGGAGCTTTGTGCTTTTCTGTATGCTGGTAACCATAAGCATGTTTCTTCTGGTATGGCTGTTATCTTATCTGTTTCTGAAGGATAAGCGTCTGGTGGGGGCTTTTGCACAGGCCGGTGCAAGAGGAAGTGCAGCGGTTCTGGGCGTTGCTTTTGTGGAAAATATCTGCGGAAATGCGGGAATGGCTCCGATGATGATTGTCTCGGCAGTTCCGTTCTTTAATATTTTATCGGTAATCATACTTACATTTTCAGAAGGGCTGGGAAAGGAAACGTCACTAAGCAGGGAAGAAGCTGCCAGGAAGAAAAAGGCAAATATTAAAAAAGCTTTTTTCAATATATTAAAGAATCCTATCATAATAGGAATATTCACGGGACTGGTTTTCTCTGCTTCGGGGCTGGATATGCCCAAAATCCCGGGGAAAATGATAGATTACATATCGAGTACGGCAACACCTATAGCCCTGCTCGCAATAGGAGGAGGCTTTAACAGGAAGGAGGCTGTCACCAGGCTGAAACCGGCCTTTGCTGCTTCATTTGTCAAGCTTATTGCGCTTCCTGCAGTATTTCTTCCGTTGGCTGCGTTTATCGGGTTTGGACCGAGTGAGATGGCAGCAATACTTGTAATGCTGGCATCACCTACTACCGTCAGCTGTTATGTCATGGCAGAGAATATGGGAAATGACAGGGTGCTTACTTCAAATGTTATATTACTTACAACAATACTGTCTTCTCTGACACTCACGGGATGGGTATTTATATTGAAGGTGGCAGGCTTGTTATAACTTATCAGAAGAAAAACTAGTATTTGTTTTTCTTAAATTAGATTGTATAGTTGTTTTTATATACAGAAGTAGTGTGTGAATTATAAAAAAGTCCTGAAAACCACATATTTGCGTGATTTTTGGATTGTACGAAAAATCGTACAAAAAAATATTATTTTTTTTCTTGACAATTCATACCTTCATCAGTATAATTGGAAAAGTGCTGAAAAACAAGGGATCTTAGCTCAGCTGGGAGAGCATCTGCCTTACAAGCAGAGGGTCACAGGTTCGAGCCCTGTAGGTCCCACTTGATAGAACATTATGTTTTATCTTGATGGTTTGGCGGGATAGCTCAGCTGGCTAGAGCACGCGGTTCATACCCGCGGTGTCGAGGGTTCAAGTCCCCCTCCCGCTACTTTAAAAAAAATAAAAAAATCAGTTGACATGACATTCGTAATTGGTTATAATATTCGTTGTGTCGAGTGATTCCTAACACCGGGGTGTGGCTCAGCTTGGCTAGAGCGCCTGATTTGGGATCAGGAGGTCGCAGGTTCGAATCCTGTCACCCCGACGCTTATTACAAAAGCATATAATATATGCGGGTGTAGTTCAATGGTAGAACACCAGCCTTCCAAGCTGGATACGTGGGTTCGATTCCCATCACCCGCTTTTTACTTGCAAAAATGCATTTTATGCAACGATGCAAGGACAAATGTGTCCGTAGCTCAGTTGGATAGAGCAACGGCCTTCTAAGCCGTGGGTCGGGGGTTCGAATCCCTTCGGGCACATTTTTTTCTTTATATAACGGTATTATCTGTTATATATTGTTACCGTGATCATCCTGCGATGTCGCGGTATATTTTTAGACTATGGTGGGTATGGCGCAGTTGGCTAGCGCGCCAGATTGTGGCTCTGGAGGCCGAGGGTTCAAGTCCCTCTACCCACCCTTTTAATTTAATGAAGGTCCTTTCAGCCTTCCTATTGTTGGACTATAGCCAAGCGGTAAGGCACAGGACTTTGACTCCTGCATTCGTTGGTTCGAATCCAACTAGTCCAGTTTAATTTAATAATAATTATGCCTTTGATCTTGGTCATTGGCATTATTTTATATGGGCTACTAGCTCAGGCGGTAGAGCACTTGACTTTTAATCAAGTTGTCGCGGGTTCGAGTCCCGCGTGGCTCATGATATAATAAAACCGACATATTCACATTAAAACGTGAATCATGTCGGTTTCTTTTTGCAGATAATGAGCCGCGATATGGTGGACCAACCAATATATCGGTTCTAAAATAACCGGACCAATAACGTAGAATGTTTTTTCGAGAGTGCAGTATCAAAAAAGTAGGAATAGTGGGGCGCTATGTGCCGGTGGCACATGTCTGGCAGAATCACCGCAATGCAACGAAGTTATTAAAATGTATAATAATATTTTCTTGTTTTATAATGATAAATGTGGTAAAATTCTTGACTGTGAGTCGAGAGGGAAGATAATTCTTCCGACTGACATTAACCTGCGGATATGGCGGAATTGGCAGACGCGCCAGATTTAGGTTCTGGTGGGGAATCCCGTGCAGGTTCAACTCCTGTTATCCGCACTTATATTTTGTCAAGGCTTGTCTTGGTTTGGGGCAAGCTTTTTTTGTTGCTTAAACACCAGATGTTGCGCCTGACACAGTACCGGATACGGCATCGGATGAGGTGGTAAATGTTACGCTTGATGTGATTCTTAACGTGGTGCCGCAGATGGAATTGATACATAGCTTTTACATTGCTGAAAATGATCTGATAATTCAAAATAATAGAAAAGTGATAAAAAAATTGATTGAAAAAAAATACATAATATTGCGTAATATTCCATTTAAAAAAAATAATAACTATGTTATTATAAGAAATGTATGGCTTTTTGAAAGCCTATACATTTTTGGATGACAATTTTTATTATTTTTTTGAGGTGAAGGACATTGGGTAAAAAATGGAGTAATGAAGACTGGAAGAAATGCAGCGTTCTTGCAGTATCTTTGTGTATAGTTGTAACATTTTACATGCTGCTGGGTAAACTGCCGGGGGTATTAAAATTCCTGGGTATGATAATCGGGGCATTCACACCGATCATCATGGGATGTGTCATAGCATTCCTGCTGACTCCTGTAATGAATTTCTTTAAGGGAGTATTTTCAAAATTATTTATAAAGATCATGGGGGAGAAGAAAAAGCTGACTGCTGTTAAAATCGCAAACGTAATGGCAGTTGCTGTTTCACTTATCATTCTTCTGTCTATAGTGGTAGGACTTCTTATAGTTCTTATTCCGGAGCTTCAGAGAAGTATAACCATGCTTTCAAATGAAATACCGAATTACATTGAAAATGCAAAAGCCTGGCTGAAGAATCTCTCATTCCTTAAGAAGTATCCTAAGATTTATGAGGCAGTCAGTACAAATCTTGATAAGATTCAGGATAACCTTGTTAAGATCATTGCCGATAAGCTTCTTCCAAATATTGATACCATTGTTGTTAAGATTTCTTCAGGTATCATCGGCGGTGTTAAATTTGTATTTAACTTCTTCGTAGGTATTATCATTGCGGCATATATCCTCTACAGCAAAGAGAGACTTTCTGCAAATGGCAAGAAAATGATCTTTGGTGTATTTAAGAAGAAGGCAGGAACAGTAGTGCTGGATTCGCTTTCATTTATGAATAATGTATTTGGCGGATTCATAGACGGAAAGATTTTGGATTCTCTGATCATAGGTGTTATATGTGCAATATTCTGTCTCTTCGTGGATATGCCTTATGCAATCCTTGTATCAGTTACTGTAGGTATCACAAATATCATTCCGTTCTTTGGACCTTTCATAGGTGCCGTGCCATGTTCGCTCCTTATACTGGTGGCAGATCCTCTGAAGTGTCTGATATTTGTTATATTTATACTTATTCTCCAGCAGATAGACGGAAATATCCTTGGACCGCTTATCCTTGGAGATTCGACAGGCCTTTCAGGACTCTGGGTAATGGTGGCAATCCTTGTCGGAGGAAACCTGTTTGGCTTTATAGGAATGCTTCTGGGTGTTCCGGTGCTGGCATGTGTCTATGCACTTATAAATGTTATTATAGATGGCAAGCTGAAAAAGCAGAATCTGTCAACGGCTACAGATTACTATCTGACTCTTCACGGATTTGATGAAAAGGGAGAACCGATAAGAGTTAAGAGACAGGTTTCTGCCGGAAATGACAGACGAAGCAGAAAACAGAATAAGAAGCGTAAGAATTCCAAGGATATCATGGAAACCAGAGAGAATATCAGAGAAAAGGTTGGCATGAATATCGAGGATCAGATAAACAGTGAGAAGGTTGCTGCAGTAGAAGAAAAGAATAATGTATCAGCAAAGACAAATGCTGCTACGCATTATAATGATTATCTGAAGAAGAATGATTACTACAGAAACAGACGACCTAGTAACGCTAACAGAAAAACTGTTATCGAGAATGAGAAGAAGGAACCGGAAGCAGGAAAGAAGAATTACCATACTGAAAGAAAAAATGCGGATGAACAGAATATAAAAAAGGTTCAGAATGTAAGACAGAATAATCATAAAACGAACATCACAAGGAATAAACCTGTTTCAAATAAACCGCAGGGAAATGCCGGAAAGAGTGAGAAGAAGGACGGCGAATAAGAATATAAGAAAAGTATGGAAAAGACCAGAATAATGTTATAAAATCAATTTATGATAAATGTATTGAAGACAGGAGGGGTTAACGTGTCAACTAGAACAGCCTATAATAATAAAGAGATGCTGGCATGGACAGCGCATTTTGCAGATATCATGGAGACCAGTCCGGAGAAGATAAAGCTTATGAATATCTGCGGCAAGGAGAAGAATATCATACCTACCATTGAAACACATAAGAGAGTTATGATATTTGCGGATGCAACTCATGAGAATCTTTTCTATGAACTTTGGGAGAAGGGCATAGGAGATTATGATGTCTGGTTTGCAGAGGGACTTATCCCAAATGATAATGTTAAGCATGCAAAGGTTATTGATTTTGCCAATAAGAAGCTTACAGTTCCTTCAGTAGTATTCATTTTAAATGAGAATACTAGAGAGTCCTACAGGATCGGTATGAAGAATGAATTCTTCAGCAAGGGTACAGTCAAGTACGTAGGAAATGAGATCAGAGCCATTATCATGAGTATGCTGGGAGTTGATTCACATGACACCATAGCTATTGTAAGCGGTGAGAGTATTGTTATTGAGTCGGCTATCATTGCCAGTGAAGGAACTATAATTGCGGTAGAGCCTGATGAACAGGATAAGAGGACTATGGAAGAAAATGTAGCCAAGTTTGGTGTTCATAATGTCCAGATAATTCCTGATCTTTCAGAGGAGTCTCTTGCGAAGATACCTGTTCCGAGACTTTCATTTATAGTTGCAACAAAGTATCTTGAGAAGGATATAGAGAGACTTATTACCAAGAATCCAAAGATGCAGTTTGTAATCTATACTCTTGAGCTGGATGTCCTCAGTACCATCAAGGATATCTTTGAAAGACATAACATCAAGAATATGGAAGTCACTCAGGTTACGATCAGCAAAACCGACAAGAACAGCGTATTTGTTTCACAGCCGTCACCATGGCTTATCACAGGTGAGATTTAAGCAGACCTCGGGGGATAAATTGATTTGCAAAAAAGAAATCGATTTTGGCATCAGAGCGTGATAAAGCATAGATAAAAAATAATTATAAGATAATAGATAATATGCTCCCTCAATCAGGTGGAGCATATTATTTTTTCCAAGTAGATTATTGAAAAATCATACAATATATTGTAGAATAACTAAATCTGCATATATTTTTGCTGTGAAGACCTTCTGAAGCAGACTGTTGCAGATTTACGGAAAGTAAAATTTGAAGAAGCAGGTGTTGATGTTCAAAATGCGTTCTTTTTTTAGGAAAATATTTTGGCAGAAACATCATTTAAACAAATGAAAAATAGATTTGGAGGAAAGTAAAATGGCAACCCAGTATAATCACAAATTAATTGAGGCCAAATGGACGAAAAAATGGGAAGAAAAGCCGGTAAATGTTAATGATGGTATTAAACCAAAGTATTACTGCCTGGATATGTTCCCTTATCCATCAGGAAATGGCCTTCATGTAGGACATTGGAGAGGATATGTTATATCGGATGTATGGAGCAGATATCAGCTTATGCATGGCAAATATGTTATCCATCCGATGGGCTGGGATGCATTTGGACTTCCTGCAGAGAATTATGCAATAAAGAACGGTATCCATCCTTCTATTTCTACAGCTGCAAATATTGCAAGCATCAAGAAGCAGATCAAGCAGATTGCTGCTATCTATGACTGGGATATGGAAGTAAATACAACTGATCCGGATTATTTTAAGTGGACTCAGTGGATATTTGTTCAGATGTTTAAGCATGGTCTTGCATATGAGAAGGAGATGCCTATCAACTGGTGTCCTTCATGTAAGACAGGTCTTGCAAATGAAGAGGTTAAGGAAGGAAAATGTGAGCGTTGCGGCGCTGACGTTACTAAGAAGAATCTTCGTCAGTGGATGCTGAAGATCACAGCTTATGCTGAAAGACTTCTTAATGATCTTGATAAGCTTGACTGGCCTGAGAAGGTTAAGAAGATGCAGACTGAATGGATCGGTAAATCTACCGGTGCAGAGGTTCAGTTCAAGATAGATGGCCGTGATGATGAGATCACAGTATATACAACAAGACCTGATACCTTATATGGTGCAACATTTATGGTCCTTGCTCCTGAGCATGCACTTGCTGCAGGACTTTCCACACCTGAAACAAAGCAGGCTGTTGATGAGTATATTTATCAGACATCACTTCGTTCATCAGTAGACCGTATGGCAGATCATGAGAAGACAGGTGTATTTACAGGAAGCTATGCAATCAATCCGCTTAACGGAGCTAAGATTCCAATCTGGCTTTCTGACTATGTACTTGCAGATTATGGTACAGGTGCTATCATGTGCGTTCCTGCTCATGATGACAGAGACTTTGAGTTTGCAACCAAGTTTAATATTCCTATCATCCAGGTTATCGCAAAGGATGGTAAAGAGATAGAAAATATGACAGAGGCCTATACAGAGGCTTCGGGTGTAATGATCAATTCCGGAGAGTGGAATGGCATGGAATCCTCTGTGCTTAAGAAGGAAGCGCCTCATATTATTGAAGAGAAGGGCTTTGGAAAGGCAACCACTAATTATAAGCTTCGTGACTGGGTATTCTCACGTCAGAGATATTGGGGTGAGCCGATTCCTATCATTCATTGCCCTGATTGTGGAGCAGTTCCGGTACCGGAGGATCAGCTTCCGCTTACACTTCCTGAGGTTGAGAAGTATGAGCCTACAGGAACAGGTGAATCACCTCTTGCTGCAATTGACAGCTGGGTAAATACAACATGTCCTTGCTGCGGCAAGCCTGCAAAGAGAGAGACAAATACAATGCCTCAGTGGGCAGGTTCATCATGGTATTTCCTGAGATATGTTGATGTTAAGAATGATAAGGAGCTTGTTTCTAAAGAGAAGGCTGATAAGTATCTCCCTGTAGATATGTATATCGGTGGTGTAGAGCATGCGGTTCTTCATCTGCTTTATTCAAGATTCTATACAAAGTTCCTTTATGATATCGGAGTTGTTGGATTTGATGAGCCATTTACAAAGCTCTTTAATCAGGGAATGATCTGCGGACGTGACAGAGAAACAGGAAAACCTACCAAGATGAGTAAATCTCTTGGAAATATTGTTTCTCCTGATGATATTGTAAATGATTACGGCTGTGATGCACTTCGTCTCTATGAGCTTTTTGTGGGACCACCTGAACTTGACTCAATCTGGGATGATGCAGGAATCGATGGTATTTCAAGATTTATCAAGAGATTCTATACAATGGTTATGGATAATGCAGACAAGAATGTGGCTGAATCTCCTGAACTTCTCAGACTTCGTCATGGCCTCATCAGAGATATTTCTCAGAGACTTGAGAGCTTCAGCTTAAATACAGTTATTTCTGCATTTATGGAATATAACAATAAATTTGTAGACCTTACAAAGAGTACAGGAGTTGATAAGGAAACACTTAAGACTATGGTTAAGCTCCTCGCTCCATTTGCTCCTCATATCGGAGAAGAACTCTGGGAGGTTCTTGGCGGAACAGATTCGGTATTCCATGAGACATGGCCGGAGTTTGATGAAGGTCATCTTAAGGCTGATACCATTACACTTCCTGTTCAGGTTTGCGGAAAGACAAGAGTAACAGTCGATGTTCCTGCAGATGCAGATAAGGATACGATAATTGCTCTTGGTAAGGAAGCACTTGGTGATCGTATCGCCGGAAAGACTATAGTTAAGGAAATCTATGTTCCTGGTAAGATTATCAATATTGTTGCAAAATAAGGAATAACAAAATAAAGATTTTTATTGCAATAGAATTGACAAAGCGGTTGTATTGTTGTAAAAGAAATGTTGATAGATACAGAGTCTGTTTAATACAGACTCTGTATTAATATATCTTGATAAGATACCGGAGGGACTTTAGTCTCGCAGGATTATGAGATTCGGTTTTACTTCTCACAAGATACCCGTTATGCATGATGCATACTTAACTGTTCACATTTAATCGTTGTATCGGTTTAAAATAACCGAACCAAGTTGCAGATTTTTTTCTGCGATTACAGTTCCTAAATTGTTAAAATAGTATAAGAAAGGATAAGTCGTGTATAATCGCGTGTGGGTGGGATTATGAAAAAGTTTGGAAAAGCATTAAGCATTACAGTACTTGCAGTTGCATTAGGTTTAACCGGATGCGGTAAAAAGGATGATAAGGACAGCAATGAGGCTGCAAGTAAAACGGAGAGCAGTGTTTCGGCTAAGGCAACAGAGGCTGCTACAAACGCTGTGACAGAATCGACAGAAAAGAATACAACAGAAGCATCTTCTGAAGCAGATGATAAGTCGGAAAAGGCAACAGAAAACACAACGGAAAATATAGATCAGGAGCTCCCTTCAAAATACGATCCACGTCCTGATAAGGCTTCTGCAATCAGAAAGCAGGAGTGGGGTGACTGCTGGGATTTCGGCGGAATCTCAACTCTTGAGAGCTATCTTATCAAAGCAGGACTTGCCGATAAAGATATCGATCTTTCAGAAGAAGATGTTATGTGGTGGGCTAACTGCGCTGGGGTCGGCGGCTGGACCAACAGAAGAAGGACTGATGGTGGTTATGCGGCTATGACAGTCGGATATCTTATTACTATGGGAGCAAGAGCAGAAGCTGATATTCCTTATTTCGGTGATCCGGGTGACGATGATCCGCTTAATGATTATTTCGGAGAAAGCGGCAATCAGAGGCCGGAGAAATATGATACTGCTCCTGTTCTCTATGATGTTACCAACGTTATATATTTTGAAGATGCTTCACCTGAGCTGATAAAGAGTTATATATATAATTATGGTGCAATAACTGCGTCATATTATGATGATCGTGATGGTTTTAATCAGGAAACTGCAGCTCACTTCATTCCTAAGAAGGACGATATGACCGCGCCGAATCATACTATTTCGGTGGTGGGATGGGATGATGATTATCCTGCAGAGAATTTTAAAGAGTACGATGGCAAGAAGCCTGAGAAGAACGGCGCGTGGCTTATCAAGAACAGCTATGGTGAGGATTTTGGTTCGGATGGCGGGTATATTCATATTTCCTATGAAGATGGATATCTGTTCGAAAATGAAGAATACAACTATATGTATGCTGTATGTGGTGCCAGAAAGCATGATGACAGAAAGGTTTATCTTCATGATGAATATGGCTCAATAGTTTCATGGGAACCGGTAGAAGGCGGCAACAATACCTATGCCAATATATTTGATTTTGGTGAAGGAGAGAGACTTACCGAAGTTAGTTTTGTAACATGGGCTAAGGATGCTACGTATGAAGTATATTATGCACCTGTTGATGGCGATAAGCCATCTTCAGATCAGTCAACATGGAAGAGTCTTGTTTCCGGAAAAGTTGAATATGACGGATATAAGACCGTGATGGTTGATAATGAGATTGATGTACCTGCCGGAAAGGGTGCGATCGTTCTTGTACTTTCCGGTGAAAAGACAGCCATCGGAACAGATGAGAACAAAATGATGATGTCACTCCCTCTCTATAATGCAATAACTGACAAGGGCACAGCCTTTTACATGAAAGACGGAGAGTTTACGACTGCTGAGCGTCATCAAAAAGTGGACGACTTAGAATATACTGAAGAAGTTAATTTCTGTATACGTGCATATACTGTGAAATAAATCAATTTGAAAAGAGATAGTTACGATGTTATATATCATAAGACATGGTTTGACAGATTGGAACAATGAACATAGGCTTCAGGGCAGGACGGATATTCCTCTGAATGACAGCGGCAGAGAGATGGCTGAGAAGGCCCGAGAAGAGTATAAGGATATTCATTTTGATATCTGCTTCTGCTCACCTCTTATCCGAGCAAAGGAGACCGCTGAAATACTTCTCAGAGGAAGGGGTATTCCGATATACTATGATGACAGGCTTCAGGAAATGAGCTTTGGCGAATATGAGGGCGTGAAGGACAGTTTCTCGGATACGAATTGTCCGATCAATGTGATCTTTCAGGATCCGGAGAAATACAGAAAATCTGTCGGAGGTGCTGAAACCTTTGAAGAACTCTTCGGAAGAACCGGAGATTTTCTCAGGGAGAGAGTAATTCCACTGCATGAAGCCGGTAAGAGCGTTCTTATCGTCGGTCACGGAGCCATGAATTCCAGTATCGTCAGTCGCATCAGAAACTATTCAATAGCGGACTTCTGGAAGGCCGGTATACCAAACTGCAAGCTGATGAAGCTGCTGTAAAAATAATTAACAGAATAATCAATAAGATCACTTCAAGGTGTATTACCGGGGAGTGATCTTTTTGTTTTATTTGCAAGAAATTGCTCTATGGATTATACTGAATACTGGTTTTATAATTCAGATTGTGAAGGAGATAAAGATTATGGCTTGGGAAGCTGAATTTTTAAACAGTATGAGTAATCTTAGAAGTCCTGTGATGGATAAGATCATGTGGTTCTTTTCGGTTATAGGAAATGGCGGAATACTGCCTATTGCACTTACAATTATATTGCTTATATTTGTAAAAACAAGAAAGATTGGAGTAGAAGCAGTCATATCATTGTTACTTACATTTATAATTGCAAATCTGATCATAAAGAATGCTGTCGACAGGGCCAGACCATATGAGACATATACATATCTTGAGTCACTGATCGGTAAGATGGTGGATTCATCTTTCCCGTCAGGACATGCTTCAAATACCTTTGCGGTGGCGGTGGCGATACTTCTAAATAATCGTAAGATCGGTATTCCTGTGACAATCGTTGCTGTTATAATGGCTTTCTCGAGAATGTATAATGTGGTTCATTATCCTACGGACGTGATCGCGGGAATCCTTATCGGAACAGTTATAGCGGTTGCTGTGCATTTTATTGCAAAGAAAATCAAGAGGTCCAGAGTGGAAGAAGCCTGATGATGTATCATAATATTTACATTCGTTGATATTAAAAAGTGTTTATGGTAAAATAAGCGATGTAGGTTTCACATGGACTTCCGGTTCACAGGGGTATGAGATGTGGTTTCCGTATGAAGCAGGGAATAAAGTTGTACGTGAAAAAGAATTGAGGTTAAGGGTTTATATGGATAAGATAATTAAGATCAGGGAGAATATTGAAAAAAGATTTATTGGTAAAGCGTCAGTAATTGATAATACACTTATAGCACTCCTGTCAGGAGGGCATGTTCTTATAGAGGATGTTCCGGGTGTTGGTAAGACTACATTTGCGAAAGCTCTTGCCCAATCCGTAAATGCCGGATTTTCAAGAATCCAGTTTACACCGGACACTCTTCCTACCGATATTACAGGTACTTCCGTTTTTGATGCAAATACAAGTGAATTCAGAGTGGTTAAAGGACCGATTCATAATGAGATAATCCTTGCGGATGAGATAAACAGAACTCCTCCGAAGACACAGTCGGCACTTCTTGAGGCTATGGAGGAGCATCAGGTCACCATTGATGGACAGACCTTTCCGCTGCCGGAGCTTTTTATGGTAATTGCTACGGAGAATCCGGTGGAGCAGATCGGAACTTATATGCTGCCTGAGGCAGAGCTGGACCGTTTTATGATGAAGCTGTCAATCGGTTATCCATCCAAAGAAATGCAGATGGATATGGCTAAAAAATTCCTGGAGGGTGTTTACGTGGAAGAACTTACGCCGGTGGTTGATGCCGGTGATATTCTGAAGCTGCGAAAGGAAATGCAGGAAGTCA
Organism: Eubacterium ruminantium; assembly: GCA_900108205.1. GTDB lineage: Bacteria > Bacillota > Clostridia > Lachnospirales > Lachnospiraceae > Eubacterium_Q > Eubacterium_Q ruminantium_A. The sequence goes on from FNUU01000007.1 coordinate 29,116, forward strand.
CAATGACGGATGAGATTATCGAATACGCATTAAATATTGTTGACAAATCACGTGAAAATACAAATCTTGAGTATGGACTCAGTCCAAGAGCTGCGCTGGATCTTATCATGGCTTCCAAGGCTTCGGCGTTTATTAACGGCAGGGACTATGTGATTCCGGAGGATGTTATAGCCATGGCTAAGGTTACGCTTCCGCACAGACTGGTTCTGACCACTCAGTCAAGAATGAACAGGTATACAGGAGATCAGCTTATTACGGATATAGTTGAAAAAGTAAAAAGGCCACGCTGATAAAAGGAAATAAATATGAAAAACATAAACTTGAATATTAGAAAAAGAGTGATAGCGTTTCTGATGCTTCTGGTATGTGTATCAGGCCTTCTGGGTGTATCGATCAGTTATACAAACGCTGAAGAAGGAAAAAATGCAGAAGATGCTGCAGAGACATCTGAAAAAAATGGGATCAGGGACGCAGCTGAGATCGAAAAGAATATTACAAAATTAATTGAAGAGAATAGCGGTGAGACGCCTTCTGTTTCCATAAGCGTATTTGATCAGACGGATGATATTTATTCTGTGGTTTACGGAAATGCAGATATTGAGAATAATGTGGCGGCTGATGAGAATACTGTATATGAATGGGGTTCTGTCAGTAAGCTTCTGGTATGGACGAGTGCCATGCAGCTTTATGAAGAGGGAAAGCTGGATCTTGAGAAGGATATCAGAGAGTATCTTCCGAAAGATTTCTTTCAGTATCTGTCATACGATGAGCCCATTACCATGCTTAATCTTATGAATCATAATGCCGGATTTCAGTCTCCGTACAGAGATGTGGAGACCAGCGAGCTGGAGCAGCTTATGCCTCTGGACGAAGCACTTAAAGAGACAGAACCTGCACAGATATTCGCACCCGGCGAGGTTGTAGCTTACTCTAACTGGGGTGCTGCGCTGGCAGCCTATGTTATAGAAAATGTCAGTGGTATGGATTATGCAGATTATGTTAACCAGAACATATTTAAGAAGCTGGGAATGGAACATACAGCCATAAAACCGGATTTGTCGGATAATGCATGGGTTGCTGAAAACAGGAACAAGACTCATTGTTATTATTATGAAGATGAGAAGCTTAACAGCATGGGAGAGTGCAGAGCATATATTCATATTTACCCTGCAGGCTCTGCGACAGGTACCATTGGCGATCTTAAAACCTTTGCAAAGGCTTTCCTTTGTGACAGTAAGGATTCACCACTTTTCAGCAAACCGGATACTCTGGATACACTGCTTAGTCCGACATGTTTCTTTGCGGATGGTAAAACTCCGAGATTCTGTCACGGATTTGAGGTGGATTATTCAGGTGCATTACTTTTGGGGCACGGCGGAAATACGACCGGGTTTACAGCTCTTTTAGAGTTTGACCGCTCGAGTAAAACGGGATTTGTTATGATGACAAATGCTCAGGGAAGCAGAGTATATCGTTCAAAGCTGCCTGATATTATTTATGGCGAAAATGATTATTCATCATTTAGAGAAGATAATTTCACCAAACTGGATTTTTCTGGTCACTATATTATGAGTGGCGGTGAATTTGAAAAAGGATGCTTTTATATTTACAGTTTTCTCAAAGACCGTTTACATGTTAGAGTGCAGAATGGTGAATATACAAGTAATAGCGGTATTTCTTCCATAGAGCAGATATCGGATGATGCAGCGATATTCACACTTGTGAATGGAGAAAAGAAACTGTATTTTATAAAAACGGATAAAGAGGGTAACATTACAGGACTTGAAAATACTTCCACGGATTTTATTAAAATGAGTAATTTCAGATTTGCGATAGAAATAATCCTGATGGTTACACTGATCCTTGCACTTGCAATTATGATGGTGCTGCTCGTGGCACATTGTATAAAAATAAGATTTTTCAAAGAGCCTGATGTTAAAAGATATAAGCTCTGCGAGATCAATCTTGGCGTTGCAGAAAGTATACTTGCATCAGCCATTGTTCTTATTTTCTTTTTTGGTGTATATAATAAGATCCTTCGCGTGATCTTCTGTATAGCTGCAATGGCTTTTCTGGGGCTTATGCTGGATCTTCTCATACTTTGTCACAGAAGAAGTATAAAGGGTAAGGTTACCAAGGTTCTCATACTTGAAGATGTGTGCTGCTTCTTTATTACTGCAGGCTTTATTTATTGGAAACTTTACCAGTTCTGGGGATTCTAATGATTAGTAAAAAAACAAGAAAAAAGAAACATAAAAGGAATATTCCGCTCACCATATACATAATACTGTTGATAGCGGCGACTGTCATGGTAAGTATATGGGGAGGGGCTTTTTCCTATGTGATCTTCTATGTATTTTTATCATACATACCGCTTTCACTTTTATATATGGTTTACAGTATGCTCTTCCTGAATATATATCAGGAAACCGAACACAGAATGATAAATAAGAATGTTTCTGATAAATATAATCTTATTATAGAAAATTCGGGAATCCTTCCTATAGGCGGCATTAAATTTCTTTATGATAAAGAAATCAGCAGCTTCAAGGTGGATTTTACAAAGGATAGCTTCAGTCTTTCTTTTATGGAAAAGCAGGAGATCAATACGGAAATGACCTGTCTGCTTGCCGGAAGTATTGATGCAGGTGTGAAAGAATATCAGCTGCAGGATATGTTCGGAATGATGAAGATCAGAAGAAAAGTGAAGATCCCGATACGAGTTCATGTACTTCCGCTTATACGAAAACTGACCGGTGATGATATAAGACTGATAAATGAACGGAAGGAAAAAGGCAATCGCTTCAGTATAAATATGCCGGAGGATAATCTGGGAAATGATCTTCGAAAATATGCACCGGGAGACAGTCTGAATTCCGTTCATTGGAAGAACTATGCAAGAACAGGACAAATGTTTGTAAGGCTTCCGGAGAAGCAGGAAATAGATATGCTTTGTATAGCGCTTGATACGGATATAATGGATGGAACGCTGGAAAAGCTGCGTCAGAGAGATAAGTACCTTGAATATCTTGCATCCATAGGCGAGTATTTCGGAATTATGAATAAGCCGCTTGTAATATATTACTATAATGTCGGCGTAAAATATTATCTTATAGACAGTCCTGCAAGCTTCAGGGTTTTCTATACAGAAATGACAGAAAATATAGGACATAAAAATGCAGCGGGACATGCAGCAGATGTGATCGCTGAAGCAAACAGCAGATATGGCAGCACCATAGTATTTAAAGAAGAAGGGTGCGAATTAACAAAGGAATATGGATATTAAAAGTAATAAAACTGAAGAAAAACTTATATCGGACATGATCTTGATGAAACTGCCGGGATTTATCATAACATTTTTCCTTGGCTTTTTTCTGCTGGATGAAACAGGAGCCTTTGAACTTTCGCTTTTCTTTGCTCTTTGCTATTTTGTCTTTTTTCTTGGTGTCATAGTCTTTATGTTATTTTTTAATAAGACAGGCTGGATCATACCGGGTTCATCAGCAGCAGCGCTTCTTCTGATCGTCATTTTCAGAGATGCTGTGATAACGGTAAATATTCTCTATCCGCTCATAGCCATAGTATTTTTCCTTTTGATCAGCAGCGGCAGTGGCTTTGGGCGTTTTGGTTTCCTGATCTTTACCGGGGCAAATCTTATATTCTGGATAATATATGGAACAGACAATAAGCTGATAGTTGTTGCAGTTATAGCAGGAGTTATTTATGGCGTTATGAGACTGCTTAAGAAAAATGCAGATTACAGCAGTGTTATCATACTTGCGCTGCTTCTGATATTCTTCCTTCCTGTAAGCAGTGAACCGATAAAATGGACATTTGTTAAAAGGATAGCAAATGGTATTGCTTCATCTGTGGAAAGGATCGTGAATGATCTTACCTACTGGATGGGAGGAGAGAACAGTAATGCCAGCTCTTATACCGGCTATTCGGGTATCGGAACTATCTCAGGAAATATAGAAAAAAGCTCCAGAGAAGAAATGACATTTAAAAGGGCAGATAGTAAACGACCGGTTTATCTTAGAGGGTCTGCCTTCAAAACTCTTACAAAGGAAGGGTTTACAGATAAAGAAGGAATCAACGGTAATTATAATGAGTGGTTATTTACTTTCATAAATGCGCTTATGAATGCAGAGATTACTTCCCAGGAAGCGGCCTGCTTTACGAAAACAGCAAGTGCTGAGGTGAAATTCAGATATCTGAGAACAAAGGACGTACTCTATCCTGAGACACTTATATGGATCGATGATGAACTGAAGGATGGGCTTAACAAGAAAAAAGGAAAAGGATTTAAGTATCATATTAAATATATGACTGTGGATTATGCGAGTCCATATTTCCTCAAGGTGGTTACAGCCTTAAATGAAGAGGGATTTACGCCGAAGATCTATAGTTATGAAGAAGCAAGTGAATATACCGTAAATGTATATCATATAAAGCTGTCGGATTATATATCGGAGGAGCAGTATTCGAAGTATAAGGAAAAATATAAAAAAGAAAATGAAGCTGCTCTGGCAAAAGAAATGTCAATATATCTGGACGACACCATGGCTACGGACAAGATCAGAAGCCTTACCCGGGAGGTAACTTCAGGATGTGAAAATGATTTTGAAAAAGCCAAAATGATAGAGATATTCCTCAGAAATTATAAATACGATACATATACTGATCTTACAGGATCAGATAATTATATAGAGGATTTCCTCTTTGAAGTAAAGAAAGGTTATTGCGTTCACTACGCGTCTGCAATGGTTCTGATGCTGAGAACTGAGGGGATTCCTGCAAGGTATGTAAGTGGCTATTATTTTACAGATGATGGGGATACCGTAATGAGCAGCGATGCTCATGCATGGGTTGAAGCATATATTCGCGGAGTGGGCTGGGTTACATTTGAACCTACAGCTATATGTGGTAATGCCGAAAATACTGCATGGAATATTACTGTCCGTGAAGAGGATGTAAAGGATTCAGCACAGTGGGAGGCTTATTATCAGGAAAAAATGAAGCAGTATGAAGAGGAAGCCCGGAGTGATTTTGAAGAAGAAATCAGTGATAAGAGTGATGTCGATATTGTCAAGGCCGATGAAAAAAATGAAACAGTAAAGGTTATTCAAAAACTGCTTTTATACGTTGGCTTGATACTTGGGTCAGCAGCGGTGCTTCTCGCCGGTTTTCTTATAATACGATGGATTCTTTACAAGAGACTTCCGGCGGATAGAAAGCTTCAGGAGATGGTTAAGCATGAGTGCAAGGTCATCGAAAAAAGAATAACAGAAAGTGATAAGAAGAATAAGGTCAGAGGTAATAATGCATCCCTCTTTGACTATCTTGAATATGCTAAGGATGAGGAAGAAAGGAATAAGCTTAAAAAATTATTTGAAAGATATTATCTCGTGAGATTCAGAGGCGATAGTATCAGCGAAAATGAGATTAAGGAACTGATGTAAGATGATGGGTGGAAATATAATCGTTGACAGAAGGCTCCTTATGGCCTATGAAAGACTTACAGCCATAGGACAGGCCGGCGAGAAAACAAGTGAATACGTGGATGGCTTTTGGGAAGAAATGTTAAAGGATCCGGAGCTTATGGAGGAATTTATATATTATCTGGATAATAAAACTTTTCAGGATAAATATAAATGCAGAGGCTATGGCCTCACGGATATGTATTTTCTCAATCTGAGAAAGGTTGAGATAAAACAGGACGTGGGCAAGAATTATGCGGATACAGATAAATATATACTGGCGCTGGATACATTTCTTGCTATGGCGGATATGAAAAAAGATCCGGAAAAGTATATAAAGCAGTTTGAGGCCGGACCCGGTATGGACAGGTTTTATGACTAAACTTTGGAGATAAAAATGAGTAAGTCGGATGATATAAGAAATTTAATATGTGATAATTACGGAAAGCCTCGTGATATTGACCATGATATAGAAGAGAAGGTTAAAAGCAGGCTGGATGATATTGCAAAGCCGCTTGATGGTCTGGGAGAGTTTGAGAAGATATTGATACGTATCGGCGGAATGACAGGAAGTGAAAATATCGATATTTCCAAAAGGGCTCTTGTAATAATGTGTGCTGATAATGGCATAGTGGAAGAAGGGATAAGCCAGACCGGAAGTGATGTGACCAGAGATGTTGCGGGACTTATGGCAGAGGGAAAAAGCTCTGTCGGAGTCATGACTCAGAATATCGGATGTGATATATATCCTGTAAATATCGGTATAAAGGGACCAAAGATCGAGGGACTTGCTGATTGTAAGGTGATGGATGGAACCAATAACTTTCTGGTGGAAAAGGCAATGAATGTTGAAGAAGCCTTTCAGGCCATAAGAGTCGGTATTGAGATAGTTAAAAAGCTGAAGGACAGTGGCTACAGAATTGCAGCCACCGGTGAGATGGGGATTGGAAATACTACCACCAGTGCAGCACTTATTTCAGCGGCACTCTTTAAAATGCCGGAAGAAATCGTGGGAAGAGGGGCGGGCCTTTCGGATGAGGGCCTTCTTCATAAAATAAATGTTGTCAAGAAAGGGCTTACCTTTCACAATCTTGATGTCGGATATGCTGACATTATAGATATACTCTGCTCTGTCGGAGGACTGGATATTGCCGGAATGGCAGGGGTATTTATCGGTGGTGCTATATATGGCATGCCTGTGCTTATTGATGGAATGATCAGCGCTGCAGCTGCTCTTACGGCTGCACTTATTATGCCGGAAGCAAAGGAATATATGATAGCTGCTCATATCGGTAAAGAATGTGGAATGAAATATGTTATGGAAGAGCTTGGAATGAGTCCGGTGCTGGATGCGGGACTTAAGCTTGGAGAAGGAACAGGAGCAGTGATGCTTTTTCCGCTTCTTGATATGGCTGTTAATCTTTACAACTATGGAAAACATTTTTCAGATATCGAGCTTCAGAATTATGAAAGGTTTTAGATGGAATGTTAAAACTGGTTTTGGGCGGAAGTTCTTCAGGTAAATCTGAATATGGTGAAGAGATGATCCTTGCTCTTGCAGGAGGAGACATGGTTGATTATATAGCCACTATGAACTCCTCTGATGAAGAATCCGGTATAAGGATAAAAAGACATAGAAAAAGAAGAGAAGGCAGCAGCTTTGTAACTGTTGAAAAACCCTGTCATGTAGGTGAACTTTGTCAAAGAAAACATAACAGGTTCGGACTTCTGGAATGTGTATCGAATCTTCTGGCAAATGAGATGTTTTCCGGATATACGGATGAATACAGTGATGATGTAAATGGTGTGAAGGATAATGATCCGGAAAAAAAGGGTGATCTTGCTGAGCCGGAGGAAACGGCGGCTCGTATAGTTTCTGATATAATCAGTCTTTCGAAGGACTATAAGGTACTCGTCGTTATAAGTAATAATATTTTTGAGGACAGTATAATATACGAGGAATCAGTGGAAGAGTATATAAGGTGTCTTGGGCTGATCAATCAGAAGCTGGCAGCGCAGGCAGAAGAGGTCATTGAAGTGATCTGCGGGATACCGGTCTGCATAAAATGATCATTTGAAGAGGGTTGAAATGAAAGGGTTTTTTATAGCAATTTCAATATATTCGCATATACCTGTTCCGCAGTTCAAATGGAAGGATGAAGATATGAGATACTCATTATGTTTCTTTCCTTTTGTCGGAGTGATCATCGGCGCTTTGATGTCATGCTGGATACTGATTTCTGAAGAATTTGGACTGGGTAAAATTCTCGTAACCTCTGTTGCTGCGGCACTTCCTTTAATTGTTACAGGCGGATTTCATGTGGACGGCTTCATGGATACCATGGATGCCTTTCATTCATATAGATCAAAGGAAGAAAAAATAAAAATACTGAGTGATCCGCATATAGGTGCATTTTCAGTGATCATGACTATTATGTATTATCTCTTGTTTCTGGGAGTTATATCTGAGGTTGATAATGTAGAGTTAATGCTCTCTGCATCAGGAGGGTTTGTTATCTCCAGAATCTTCAGCGCAGGTCTTGTGATTCTTCTGAAACCTGCAAAAGAAAATGGAATGCTGAAATATTTTAATGATACGGCCGCCAGAATAAGGGTGTTATTATGCCTTGCTCTGGAACTGATAATACTGAACGTGGTACTTACGATAACGGTAAATCCGATCGTGCTTATAGAAACAGCAGTGGCATTACTTTTTTCGATATATTATAAATATCAGTGCGAGAAGGAGCTTGGAGGAGTGACCGGTGATACGGCAGGATATTTTGTGACTGTTGCGGAGCTGCTGATCATTTGTGTTCCTGTGATATATAAATATGTGGTATAAGGTCGTTTTTTTGATTCCGGGGCTTCTGAAAAAAATATAAAAATATATGAATCAATAAAAGGGGAAAAGGATGGATCTGTTTATTGGAGGACATTCTCAGGGAAAGCTTGAACTCGTTAAAGAAAGGTATGGAGATAAAGCGGTCATATTAAATGAGCTTCATCTTTTTATCCGCAAAGAGCTGGAGAAAATATCAGAGGATGATAAAAATCAAAATAAATACTTTGATGATGGTGAGATTGCTGATATAATATGTAAAGGACTTGAGAAATATTTGTCTGATAACGGGATCGATGTTGTTATTTCTGATGAGATCGGATGCGGTATAGTTCCGATGGAGCACTTTGACAGGCTCTGGAGGGATGTGACCGGTAAAGTGCTGATCAGAATAGCTGAATCGGCTGAAAATGTTTATAGGGTAACTTGTGGAATTGCACAGAAAATTAAATAGGCGGTATATGAAGGTTAATTTATTTCTTGTTAGACATGGTAAAACTAAGGAGAATGAAGAGGGGCGTTATATAGGTCGTACAGATTCAGGGATTTCCGATGGTGGAGCAGAGGAGATACAGAGACTTAAAGAAAAGGGTGTATATCCGGCTGAGCCGGATTTAGTTTTTTCGTCACCTATGAAACGATGCATTCAGACATCCAGAATTCTGTATCCGGATCAAAACATTATTGTTCTTTCAGAATTGAAGGAGATCAACTTTGGTATATTTGAAGGAAAGAATTATGAAGAATTGAATGGAGATACGGACTATCAGAAATGGATAAACAGCGGAGGCAAAAGCACTATTCCAAAGGGTGAGTCTGTTAAGGTATTTACAAAAAGAGTGATGGGCGGTATGTCACATATCAGAGAATACTGCTCAAGGTTTTATGAGCCACGCAGTAAAACTGTCGATGTTGTGGTCAACGCAGTGCTTATCTGTCATGGAGGAACTATTATGGCGGTAAGATCAATCCTTGAAAAGGGAGATTATTTTGATTATCTGTCTGAAAATGGTGCGTGCCATATGGTGGAATTATGAATCATTTGATAGGGTTTTCTTCCGGCTTTCTGCTCGATCTTCTGCTGGGTGATCCACATTTTTTTCCACATCCGGTGCGATTGATGGGAAGAATGATCGGATTATTCGATAAAAAAATGAATAAGGGTTTGAACAAGAAAACCAAGGGTCTGATAATGGCTATCCTGATGATCATTATAACAGGAGGCATCAGCTTTGGTCTTCTTTTGTTGTCATTCAAAATAAGTCCGGCTCTGGGGGTTGCAATTGAAGCGGTCATGACTTACCAGTGTCTGGCCACGAAGCAGCTTAAGGTTGAGAGCATGAAGGTATATAAGGCTCTGAATAAGGGGGGGCTTTCTGCGGGCCGCGAGGCGGTATCCATGATAGTCGGAAGGGATACAAAGGAGCTTTCTGAGGAAGGTGTGATCAAGGCGGCAGTTGAGACTGTTGCGGAGAATACCTCTGATGGAATCATTGCCCCAATGATTTACCTGATGATCGGCGGACCTGTTCTCGGAATGATATATAAAGCAGTAAATACCATGGATTCAATGGTTGGATATAAAAATGAAAAATATAATGAATTCGGATTCTTTCCTGCAAAAATGGATGATGTTTTTAATTTTATTCCTTCAAGAGTATCGGCATTTCTTATGATATCAGCATGCAGCTCTGACAGATCCATGGATAAGAATAATGCTTACAAAATATGGAAGAGAGACAGATTTAAACATGAAAGCCCGAATTCTGCCCAAACGGAGGCAGTGGCTGCAGGAGCGCTTCATCTTCAGCTGGCAGGTGATGCGAGCTATTTTGGAGAGATACATCATAAGGAATTTATAGGAGATCCTGACAGAAATCCGGAGCGGGAAGATATTAAAAGGATCAATACACTTATGTATGCAACTGCGTTGCTCGGAGAGATCATTTCGGTGATACTCATCGCATTTGGTATATATATTTTTAATAATATTGGTTGACAGATCATGGCTCATGGCGGAGATATTTACAGAAACAGAATTAAATATGATTTTTCGGTTAATATAAATCCTCTTGGAAGGCCGGAGTCGGTGGATATGGCTGTGAAAGGGGCATTTAGTCAGATTCAGAATTATCCTGATCCTGAACACGAAAGCATAAAGAAGGCGGTTGCTGCTTATTCAGATATTCCTGAGAACGATATTCTTTTGGGAAATGGTGCTTCAGAGCTGATAATGGCTTTAATGGGATTCTTTTCGGGGAGAAGGATACTCCTTCCTGCACCTTCATTTTTGGGATATAAAGTATCGGCAGAGGCCTGTGGATGTCATATGTCATATATAACCCTGAAAGAAGAAAAAAGCTTTTCGATGTCGGAAATCATTTCATTTCTAAATGAAGAAGGAAGAGCAGGGGATGTTTTGATATTTGCAAATCCTGCAAATCCGGTCGGAAATATTTTGTCTGAGGTGGAGACTTTGGTACTGCTTGATACAGCAGCGGCAAAGGGTGTTACTACTATCATCGATGAATGTTTTATGTCTCTGATTGATGAACCGGAGCTCAGTGCGAAAAAATATGTAAGGAACGGAAGAAACGGTCTGGCAGTACTGGATGCATTTACAAAAAGCTTTGCGATTCCGGGAATAAGGCTGGGAATGCTTTATACAGCGGACAGAGAGATACTGGATGGGGTTGCCAAAAAACTTCCTGAGTGGAATATTTCCTGCTTTGCTGAAGCGGCAGGTGTGGCTGCAACAAAAGAAAAAAGCTTTTTGAAAAAAAGTGCGGAATATATAAAAAATGAACGTGAAATCCTGGCGGAAGGTATCAGACGGATTTTTTCAGACAAGAATCATAAGATAGAGATATTCGACGGAATTGCAAATTTTATACTGATAAAATGTGATCTGCCTCTTTATGATATGTTGTTGAAGAGGGGGATACTCATAAGAAACTGTGAAGATTATATCGGACTCGGAAGAGGCTTTTTCAGAATAGCAGTAAAAAATGAAACAGATAATAATATTTTTCTGACAACGTTAAAAGAGGTTATCAATATTTACGTTTAAAACATAACTTATCAGAAGAAAAATAAGCACGAGAGAAACGAGTATTTGTTTTTTGATAAGATACCGGAGGAGCGGTTTTTGCTTCTCATAATGTGATTTAAAAACTGATACAGGGAAATGGGGGATTTAATGAAGCCTGAGGAGATAGAAAAGAGAAGCTTTGAAATAATTGAAGAAGAACTTACTGCCATGGGGATCACCCTTCCTCCGAAAGAAGATAAGATCATCAGGAGATGTATTCATACCAGTGCGGACTTTGATTATGCTAAGAACCTGAAATTCTCGGAGAACGCTGTAGATATCGGAAAACAGCTTCTTAAAGAAGGGGCAACTATCATTACTGATACCCATATGGCAAAGTCAGGCATTAATTCCAGAGCTTTGGAAAAACTCGGCTGCAAAGTATTTTGCTTTATGGCAGAGCCGGATGTGGCTGAAGAAGCAAAGGCTCGGGGTATAACCAGAGCGACTGTCAGTATGGAGAGAGCGGCGAAGCTTCCGGGGAAGAAAATATTTGCTGTGGGAAATGCGCCTACAGCTCTTATAACGCTCTATGAAATGCATACTTCGGGGATATTTACTCCGGACTTTATCATAGGAGTTCCGGTGGGCTTTGTTAATGTAGAGAGTTCAAAGGAAATGATAATGTCTGGAAGTATTCCGTATATTGTTGCGGCAGGAAGAAAAGGCGGCAGTAATATAGCAGCAGCGATATGTAATGCATTGATGTATGAAATAACGGGGAAGCGCGAATGAGATTTGGTTTTACAACCGGAAGCTGCGCGGCAGCGGCTTCAAAGGCGGCAGCGTATATGCTTCTATCAGGAAGAAAAAAAGAAAAGATCAGCATAGTTACCCCAAAGGGAATAGTATTTGATGCGGATATAACCGATATATGTATCACTGAAAATTCTGTCAGCTGCGCGGTAAAAAAAGATGCAGGGGATGATCCGGATATTACTGACGGAACACTTGTATATGCTAAGGTATGGCAGGAGGAGATTAATGCAGAATCCGCAATTGCAGAAGATTTGGTGAATCCGGGTTATATTTCAATAACAGATAGAAATACAGAGAGCATATCATTTAATAAAGACAGAATCAGGATCTTCGGTGGAAAAGGAGTCGGGAGAGTAACCCAGCCGGGGCTGGATCAGCCTGTGGGGGAAGCGGCCATTAATCATGTACCAAGAGAAATGATCAAAAAAGAAGTCGGAGAAGTCATGGGGCTTTTTGATCATACAGGTATAATAAATGTTGAGATCTCTGTTCCTGAGGGGGAAGCGCTGGCGGACAGAACCTTTAATCCAAGACTTGGTATTGTTGGAGGAATTTCAATTCTGGGTACCTCCGGAATAGTTGAACCGATGAGCGAACAGGCGCTTATTGATACCATAAGGGTTGAGCTATCTGTTCATCATGCAAGAGGAGAGAAATATATAGTAGTTTCTCCGGGCAACTATGGCCTGGATTTCATTAGGGATAAATATGGTTTCAATCTTGACGAAGCAGTTAAAAGCAGTAATTTTATCGGAGATACCGTACAGTATGCGGCCGATATGGGCTTTGAAAAAATGGTCCTTGCAGGGCATATCGGAAAGCTTGTCAAGGTTGCATTTGGAATGCTTAATACTCATTCGAAATACGGAGACCACCGCATGGAGGTGTTTGCAGAGGAAGCCGCTAAGGAGGGAATACAGGAAGATGTGATTTCCGACATTGAGAAATGTGTATCTACGGATGCGGCTATAGATATCTTAAAGACCTTTGATGCTTCGGGAGTGATATTAAAAAGGATAATGAATAATATCCTGAAAAGGGTGGTTAATGTTCTGGAACAGGTGACAGGCGGAAAGATGAAAATATTCGTTATCATTTTTTCCAATGTGCATGGCCTTCTGGCAGAATCCGAAGGGGCGGAAGCCTTGATCGGAGAGATAAAAAGGATTAATGAGTGTGGTTGATCAATCTATGAGAAAAGTATGAAGATAACAATTGTTGAAGGATAATTGTCGGGGGATAATTGTTGAGGAAAAATTATTGAGGTAGAAATATGATCCATTTTACAGGGGCCGGTCCCGGAGCAGCAGATCTGCTGACGGTCAGGGCCATGAATCAACTGAAAAATGCGGATATAATCATTTATGCAGGCTCTTTGGTAAATAAAGAGCTTCTTTCGTATGCAAAGGAAAATGCAAGGATTTATGATAGTAAGGACATGACGCTCTCTGATGTGATAGACGTCATGAAGGAGGCAGAAGAAAAGAATCTGGAGCTTGTGAGACTGCATACCGGAGAACCGAGTATCTATGGTGCGGTCAGAGAACAGATGGATGAATTAGACAGTCTTGGAATCAAATATGATTCCTGTCCGGGGGTGACTGCGGCCTTTGGAGCGGCGGCTGCTCTTAATCTGGAATATACTCTGCCGGATGTTACGCAATCCCTTATAATCACCAGAATGGAGGGGAGAACCTCAGTCCCTGAGGGGGAAACTATAGAGAGCTTTGCCCGGCATAAGGCGTCTATGGCGGTTTATCTCAGTACCGGGATGATGGAGGAGCTTTCAAAACGTCTTATAAATGGCGGTTATATGCCGGATACGCCTGCAGCGATTGTTTATAAAGCTACATGGCCGGATGAGAAGAAGGTGGTCACAACAGTGGCGGAGCTTGGAAAAGCTGCAAAGGAAAATGGTATCAAAAATCTTGCGGTAGTACTTGTGGGTGATGCGGTTGCTCATAGAAGCTTTGAAAGATCCAGATTATATGCGGACGACTTCAGTACTGTATTTCGTGAAGCAGATAAGAATCTAAAACAGGATGGTAGGATTGGAATAGTTATAAATCGTTTTCCGGAGACGGATATTTTTTCATTTACGGATAAGGGCGAAGCACTGGCGGAAAGAATCAAAGATCATATGAAAACGCTGGGTAATTTGGATACAGCTGTTTTCAGATGCCGTTTTGATGAAGTTAAAAAGAGACTTATGTACAGCTTTGAGGAGAAGAGGACTGTTATATTTGTGGGTGCTGCCGGGATCGCTGTAAGAAGTATAGCAGAGTTTGTCAGGGATAAGCTGGCAGACAGTCCGGTTATAGTGGTCAGTGAAGACGGTAAATATGTGATCCCGATACTGGCGGGACATATGGGAGGCGCTAATGAACTGGCAGTCAGTCTTGCGGACAGGCTGGGAGCATTTAAGGTTATTACTACAGCTACAGATATCAGCGGAGGATTTCAGATAGATAATTATGTAAAGAACCACCAGCTTTATATAGCAGACAGAAATGTTATAAAAGAGGTTGCTGAGAGAGAGCTTAAGATGATGGACTCAGTCGGTGAAAAGCCTGATGTAGAAAACAATTCTGCCGGTGAAATAATAAAAGAGCTGATTGCTGCAGGAAGGATTGCTGCCAGAAAATATTATCTTGGTATCGGCTGCAGGAGGGGCAAGACATTTGGGGATATAAAAAAAGCTGCAGAAGCCTTCTTGTCGGAATGTCATGTGGATATTTCTGAGGTTGCTGCCATTGCCTCGATAGATATAAAGAAAGATGAGATGGGAATTAAGAAATTTGCAGATCATTTCAGACTGCCTTTTGTAGTATATTCGGCTGAAAGCCTTGCGGCTCTCGGAGATGGATTTACTTCCTCGGAAGTTGTCATGGAAAAGGTAGGGATAGATAATGTATGCGAAAGAGCTGCAGTTGCTGCGGCGAAAGAATTTGCGGGAGAGATCGAACCGGATAAGATATCAGAAAAAGAAGTGAAAGCAGGCGGAAGTCTGCATACTACTCCGGAAAGTGCACGGATCATCCTTGGAAGAAGGATAATATCCGGTAAAAAAGTATATGACGGTATCACATTATCTTTGGCTGAAGGTGCCTGGTGCGGACAGAAAATATGAGAGGAAAATAAATGACCGAATACAGACGTAACAATATAATATACATAGTAGGAATAGGACCGGGAAATGTTTCCATGATGACAGAGCAGGCTGTGCATGCTTTAGAGGAATGTGATACGGTTGTAGGATATCCTGTATATCTTAAGCTGGTTGAAGAATTGACAGAGGGTAAAAATATTATTTCCACTCCTATGAAAAGAGAGGTGGAAAGATGCAGGATAGCATATGAAGAGGCTGTGAAGGGGAAAAGAGTGGCTGTTATTTCCAGCGGAGATGCAGGTATATATGGAATGGCTTCACTTATGTATGAACTGCTTCCTGAGTATCCTGGCGTGGAGCTTTATGTTGTAGCCGGTATAACCGCTGCTAACAGTGGTGCTGCTGTTCTGGGGGCGCCTCTTTCCGGAGATTTTGCGGTTATCAGTATGAGTGATCTTTTGACTCCGTTTGAACTTATAGAGAAGAGACTCAGATGTGCAGCAGAAGCAGATATGGTGATAGTACTATATAATCCGGCCAGTCATACAAGAAAGGATTATCTGAAGAGAGCTTGCGATATTGTCAGGGATTTTATTCCGGATGACAGAGCCTGCGGATACGTGAAAAATATCGGAAGAGAAGGCGAGGAGGCAGTAACCCTCAGCTTTGCTGAACTGGCTTCGGCTGAAGTGGATATGTTTACAACTGTTTATATCGGTAACAGCAGGAGCTTTATAAACAATAATAATATGGTTACCAAAAGAGGTTACAGCGTTCTATAAGCTGTTCAGTTATAAACAAATGTGGTATATTTAAGTGGGAAAACTGATTATGAAAAGCTGTTTTTTGCTTCTCATATGTACATAAGGGAGGTTGCAAATTATGAACGAAAATATCACAAAGAGAAATGAATTACTGGCACAGAAGGTTATTAAGGGACTTACATCAAGAAATATGTCAGGATATTATGCAAAGGACAAGGAAGAGGCTTTGGAGAAGGCTCTTCAGCTGATCGAAGAAGGCAGCTCGGTTACCATGGGCGGAGCGATGAGCGCTCATGAAATCGGACTTGTGGAAGCCCTGAAAAAGGGAAATTATAATTTTATAGACAGAGATGCTTATGAGGATAAGAGAGCCGCAATGCTTCTTGCATATGATGCTGACGTATTCCTTTCAAGTGTAAATGCAATGACAGAAGACGGCATTCTTATCAATATTGACGGAAACTCAAACAGAGTATCTGCTATAGCTCAGGGACCGAAGAAGGTTATATTTATAGTTGGTATGAACAAGGTCTGCGATGATGTGGACGGAGCTATGAAGAGAGCAAGAAATGTGGCTGCGCCGATCAATGCGCAGAGATTTAATATCAATACTCCTTGCAAGGTTACAGGGTCGTGCATGGATTGCAAGTCTCCGGATACGATCTGTTGCCAGTTCCTTATGACCAGATATTCAAAGCATCCGGGCAGAATACATGTGATCCTTGTAAATGATAATTTGGGATTTTAATAATGAGACTTCTGATATTTGGCGGAACAACCGAAGGCAGGCTGCTTTCCGAACGATTGGGTAACAACAAGAAAATAAATGATGAGATAATTGTTTCTGTTGCTTCGGATTATGGTATGGAAATGCTTCATGGACTTCCGGGAATAAAGGTCCATGTCGGAAGAATGGATAAGAAGGAGATGGAGAGTTTTCTTCGGGAGGGTGTATTTGATATGGTAATTGATGCGACCCATCCTTTTGCAACTGAGGTTACAGACAATATTAAAACCGCTTGCAGTAAAACAGGGATAAGATATATAAGACTTAAAAGGGGAGAAGAAAGTGGTGATGATCTTAAGTATGAAAGGATCATTTTCTGTAAAAGCTGTGAAGAGGCTGCAGAAAAACTTATGATAATGAAGGAGGGAAATGTTCTTCTCACCACAGGCAGCAAGGAATTGGAATGCTTCACAAAAAGAATTGCTCCGGAAAGACTCTTCGTAAGGATAATTCCTACAGAGAGCAGTATAGATAAATGTCTTTTGGATGGTATTGAGCAAGAGCATATAATAGCGCTTAAGGGACCATTTTCGGAAGAAATAAATGTAAAACATATTAGAGAGCATAATATCAGCTATCTTGTGACCAAGGAGAGCGGTACCGGAAGCGGATATCTGGATAAGATTAAAGCTTCTGAAAAGACAGGTATCACGGTTTTTGTAATAAAGCGTCCGGACGATCAGGGCGTATCTATGGAAGAAGTGCTTAAAGAGATATATATGATACCCTGACACTAAATAACTTGCCTGTTTTCCTGAATGGCGTGGAACCAAAGAATGCGTAATAGCCCGGGGACGTCAGTCCTGCAGGATAATGAGATGAGTTTTTGATATTTCAAGATAATTAAAAAGAGCAGATAAAAGAAAAAATAAGCTTTTATCTGCTCTTTTTTATAAGCTTCAATGACGCAAAACTGCGTTTTTTGCGGGCTTTAGACACGTTTAGAACGCTATTTAGATTATTATAAAGAAAAATTAAAATTAATTCAAAAATAACTTCATTTTAATGTAATTTTAATAATTGGGTGTTATTTTATTAAACAGAAAAGCAAAACAAAAGAAAGTTGACGCCAAGTTGACAGATGATACTGAGCATTATAGAGTATTATGATGGAGGAGGGTATCATATGGATGCGGAATTAAGAAGAAGCCTTTTGGAGGTTTGCGTATTATCTGCCATAAAGAAAGAAGATTCATACAGCTACAGGATAATAAAGAATATGAAGCCCCATGTTGAGGTTACAGAAACGGAGCTATATCCTATATTAAAGAAACTGGAAGCTGATGGACAGCTGAAGAATTATGCTACAGAACATAACGGAAGGCTTAGAAAATATTACAGGATAACGCAGAAGGGAAAAGACAGGATTAAAGAATTTCAAAAAGAATGGGATGAAATGCTTTCAATATACAGCTTCGTGATCAAGGAGGAGAAAGATGATGAATAAGCAGGAATTCCTGGAGGAGCTTTACAGTAAACTGCATGAGCTCTCTGAGGAGGATAAGAAAAAATCGATTGATTATTACAGCGAGATAATCGATGACAGGGTTGAAGAAGGAATGTCCGAAGAGGCAGCGGTTGATTCTCTTGGATATATAGGAGATATCGCACTGCAGATTCTTATAGATAACGAAACCCTTAACGGGGTAAAGAAAAAAGATGTTAAGAAAAACACCGGTAATACAGAGAATAAATCAGCCGGTGGAACAACACCTAAATTTGGTGATGACAAAGATTATGTATCTTTTGATGATTATATGGATCAGAAAATGAAAAAAATGGCTGACGAATTCTCGGGAGAAGGAAGAAGAGATGATGTTTATGAGAATGATCGTATAATCAGAAAAGAAAAAAAGAAGAAAAGCGGTGGAGTAGGAGTAAAGATAGTACTGTTTATATTCTTCTTTCCATTTATTCTCACATTTGCATGTACCCTGTTTGGACTTGGCATAGGAATGTGTGGTCTGGTATTTGGACTGATTGCAGGGTTTGTGGGAATGTGTGCCGGCTTTATCGGCGCAGGTGTAGGTTCTATAGCAAGTCTTATATTAAATGTGATTCAGGGAAATGTAGCCGGCGGTGTTTTCTCTTTGGGAGTCGGCCTGTTTCTTTCAGGACTTGGAATCCTGCTAATAAGTGCAACAGGTAAGGTAGTACAGTTTGGAATTAATCTGATCAAAGGAATGTTTAGAATGTTTATTGGTATATTCAGAAGGAGGACAGCATAATGGAAAAGAAGAGAGGAAGTCATTACGTAGCATTCAGTCTTATGATGATAGGATTATTGCTTGCAATATCAGGATTTGCAATGGTAGGTTTTAATTACAAAAAGCTTTCAAACGAAGAGACTGAGGATAAAAAATTTACAACAGAAAAAAAGATAGAAAATATCATTATTAAAAGTGATGTAGCAGATGTTAAGCTCATAAAGACTGACGATGATGAGATAAAAGTGGAATATAGTGAATCAAAGAAGCTTAAATGCAGCATATCAGTTGATAACGGTACACTTACAATAAAGCAGAAAGATAACAGAAGATGGTATGAATTCATTGGTTTCCATTTCAGTACAGACTATAAGATCAATGTTTACCTTCCGGAGAAGCAGTATGAATCAGTGAAGGTTACATCTGATACAGGCTCGGTTTCAGTTTCTGGTTTTTCAATTGATGATCTTTCAATATCAGTTGATACTGGTGCGATTAAGGTAAAGAATGTAAAATGCGAAGAGATCAAGGCTGAGACTGATACAGGAACGGTTACATTTACAGATGTTGTTGCAAAGGGTGATATGTCAGTAAAGACAGATACAGGTTCAATCGATTTCACAGATATTGATGCTGCCTCAATTGTAATGAATACAGATACAGGTTCTATTAAAGGAACTGTTCTTTCAGAGAAGATTTTTAGCGCAAGTACAGATACAGGTTCGGTAAATGTTCCTGAAGGAGAGTCAGGCGGAAAATGCAAGCTCACAACAGATACAGGATCGATTAATGTAAAGTATTCAAAATAAACAGAAGAGTATTAAACTAAACGCCTCCGGAGATAACTATTTTCCGGAGGCGGTTTTTTATGGAGACATAAAAGTACAAATATGCAGATTGCAGTCATTATTCCTTTGGGCTATAATAAAATATATGAAAAAAAGATGCTGCAGGCTTTGCCGGAAAGGATAAAAATGGCTGTTAAAAATATAAATATCACCCTTGCCGGGGCAGGCATGGGAAGTGAAAACTGCCTTACAGAGGAGGTAAAATTCATAATAAATAAAGCAGATATCCTTTTTGGCGCGGAAAGGATGGTCAGTCAGTATCAGCAGAATGAAATGAGAGAAATCGTTGATTCGTACAGAGTAGGTGACCTTATAGATATCCTGAACGAGAAGATATGTGACCTGTCAGGGAGGAGTTGCCTCAATGTGGTTTTCGTCTTTTCGGGAGATTCCGGTTTTTATAGCGGAGCAGAGAAAAGCTATTTAAAATTAAAGGAATGGGCTGAGGGAATAAAGTCCGGTAATAATGATATAGAAATAAATATTGATATTAAAGCAGGAATTTCTTCGGTTTCTTATCTTGCAGCAAGACTTGGTGTCTCATGGCAGGAGGCGGGACTTTACAGCCTTCATGGACGGGATTTTGAAGACGGGCTTCCGGGAGTTATTGAATCGGTAAAATATAATGAGAAGACCTTTGTTCTGCTTTCGGGAAGGGATGATGTAATAAGATTGCAGCTCAGTCTGACAGATATGGAAAAAGTTACATTTACCCTTGGATACAGGCTTTCATATACTGATGAGAGGATTATATCCTTTGTTCCGGGTACTATAAAAAATGATCTTCCGGATGGACTGTATACGGCATTTATAAAAAATGATGAAACCGAAGTAAAGAGTCTGTCTTACGGTATACCTACGGAAAGCTTTATCAGAGAAGAGGGCGTGCCGATAACCAAGGAAGAGATAAGAAGTATAGTACTGAGCAAGCTGCGCCTGTACAGAGGCTGTACATTTTATGATATAGGCAGCGGTACAGGAGGCGTAAGTATTGATGTTGCGGGAATATCTCCGGATATTAAGGTTGTTTCCATAGAAAAACGGCCCGAGAGAACCGGGCTTCTGCAAAAAAATATGGAGAGATTCAGGCTGAAGAATATTAAGGCTTTAACAGGAAGTGCTGAGGAGCTGCTGGCTTCAGAAGACCATAAAGAATTTTTCCTGAAAAATCCGCCGGACAGAGTATTTATTGGTGGAACAGAAGGGCGTCTTCGTGATATAATAAATCAGTTAAAGATTTTTGGACGAAGTATCAGGATATGTATGACAGCGGTTACCATAGAAACTAAAAACGAGATATTTAAACTGGTGGATGAAGGGGTGATCAATACTCCGGATATAGTAGAAGCAGGCATTTCCAGATATACAGAGCTGGGCAGGCAGCATATGATGAAGCATGAAAATACTGTTATGATCGCAACTTTTGAAATATAGTTATTGTTGTTGGGCAAGATAATGGTTTTCAGGGGGTAAAAGATGAGAGAACCGGCATTTATGATCGCTGCACCGGGTTCGGGCAGCGGTAAGACGCTTATTACATGCGGAGTGATCAGCCTTCTTAAAAGGAAGGGGTATAGGCCGCGTGCTTTTAAGTGCGGTCCGGATTATATAGATCCTATGTTTCATAAAAAGGCTCTTGGGATTCCATCGAGAAATCTGGATACATTTTTTACTGGTAAGGACATGACCAGGGCACTGTATCAGCAGCCGGAGGGGGATTATATCCATGATATTTCGGTTGTGGAAGGCGTTATGGGACTATATGACGGGCTTGGAGGAGTGAGGGAAGAAGGCTCCTCTTATGATCTGGCTGAAAAACTGCGTATTCCTGTTATTCTTGTGGTGGATGCTCACGGTATGAGCAGATCCATCATTCCTCTTGTTTCAGGCTTTCTGAGATATGACAGAGAGCATCTGATCAAAGGTGTTTTTTTCAATAGAATGAGTGAAAAAGTGTATAACATCATAAGTCCTCTCGTCAGCAGTGAGCTGGGCATAAGTTCCATTGGTTATCTGCCGACCTGCAAGGAATTAAGATTTGACAGCAGACATCTGGGGTTGAAAAGTCCGGAGGAAATCGCTGATATAGAAGAGAATTTTGATGTTCTGGCTCAAATGCTGGATAAGACTCTTGATATGAGCGAGTTGCTCAGGATAGCCGATACTGCAGAAACGCTTCCGAAGTATAAGTATCAGGTTGAGGATATCACCGGCGGGAATAAGGTAAAGATTGGCGTTGCCAGGGATGAGGCCTTCAGCTTTTTCTATGAGGATAATATAAGGGCTCTTCAAGCTGCGGGTGCGGAGATAGTACCATTTTCGCCAATACATGATGATATATTACCGGAAGGAATATCGGGTCTTATTTTCTATGGCGGTTATCCTGAACTGTATCTGAAGGAGCTTTCAAGAAATCTGAATATGATCAACAGTATCAGAGGCGCTGTAAGAAACGGAATGCCCGTAATAGCTGAGTGCGGCGGGTTTATGTATCTTCATGATGAAGTAGCAGACGACAAAGGGGCAGTATATAAGCTGTGTGGAATCGTCCACGGTAAATGTGAAAACATGAGACGGCTGGTCAGATTCGGATATGTCAATATTGAGGAGAAAGAAAACAGGTTCCTGGGCCGCGGAGAAGTGATAAGAGGACATGAATATCACTATTATGACAGTACGGATAACGGATTTTCATGTATGGTTTCAAAGCCTGTTTCAAAATCCTGCTGGGACGGAATAAAGGCAGGGCCGGTATCATGGCTGGGATTTCCGCATATTTATTATCCGTCAAATCTGAACTATGTATATCATTTTGTGAGTGAAGCTTTGGATTACGGCAGGAGACTGTCATAGAGGAAGCGTTAAATAAGTACTTAGAAAAGGGGTGTAATGACATGGAGAAGTATGAAGCACTGAGAAACTATCTGAACAGGTTTGACAGTATTGCTGTTGCATTTTCGGCAGGAGCGGATTCGACATTTTTGCTGAAGGTGGCTCATGAATTGCTGGGGGATAAATGTATAGCAATAACAGCAAAATCTCCGGGAGTTCCGGGTGTTGAACTTAAGGAAGGAGAGGATTACTGCAAGGCAGAGGGGATCAAACATATTATCTTCGATTCTGAAGAATATAACATTCCGGAATATGCAGCAAATGTTCAGGAAAGGTGTTATTACTGTAAAAAATACATCTTCGGAAAGATTAAGGAGATAGCGGAAGCAGAAGGAATTTCCGCTGTAATAGAAGGAACAAATAAGGATGATATGCAGGACTACAGACCGGGACTTCGCGCGGTTCAGGAGCTGGGGATCATAAGTCCTCTTCTGGAGTGTGATTTTTCTAAAGAGGATGTCAGAAATTATTCAAAAATACTTAATGTTCCGACGTTTGATAAGAATTCATTTTCCTGCCTTGCTTCAAGGATACCGTACGGAGAAGAGATAACGCCGAAGCTTCTGGGTAAGATAGAGGCGGCTGAGGAAGTGCTTCGTTCACTGGGGCTCAAGCAGTATCGTGTAAGAGTTCATGGCGGTGAGATCGCAAGGATAGAAGTCCTTCCTGAGGATATTGAATTTACTGTTCGTGAGGTCAGCAGAAGAGTTATAACTGAAAAATTCAAAGAGCTGGGCTTTAAATATGTCACAATAGATCTGAATGGCTACAGAACAGGAAGTCTGAATGAAGGAATCGTAAAATAGTTATTTTAGAACCAATATACTGGATACTGTTATGGTAGAAAAATGAAGGATATAAAAAGAATACTTGAAGATTATAAGGCCGGTCTGCTGGGCGAGGATGAGGTGCTGCTTTTTCTGAAAAAAGCTCCTTTTGTGGAAATGGATTATGCAAAGATCGATACACACAGAGGCCTTCGTCAGGGGACGGGCGAGGTGATCTATGGCGCCGGGAAAACGGCCGGACAGATAGCCGGAATTGTTTTGACATTGATAGATAATGGTCAGGATAATATTCTGGTCACAAGGATAGATAAAGAAAAGTCGTCACTGATCGCGGAATGCCGTAAGTGGCCGAAAAAATATACTTATTATGAGGATGCGCAGATTGCGGTTTTTGGAGATAATCTGCCGATCGATACGGAAGGCTGTATAGTGGTTATAACTGCCGGAACCAGTGATATACCTGTTGCTGAGGAGGCAGCAAGAACAGCTGAATTCCTTGGAAACAGAGTTAAAAGAATATATGATGCAGGCGTGGCCGGACTTCACAGGCTGCTGGCACATATAGATGATATCATGGAAGCAAAAGTAATAATAGCAATAGCCGGTATGGAAGGGGCACTGGCCAGCGTGGTCGGAGGCCTTGCGGATTGTCCGGTGATCGCAGTACCAACCAGTGTGGGTTATGGTGCTTCATTTGAAGGCCTGTCTGCACTTCTTTCTATGCTTAACAGCTGCGCCAGCGGTGTTTCCGTCGTGAATATCGACAATGGCTTTGGCGCGGCATATCAGGCAAGTATGATCAATCATATGTGAGGACATAAAATGGAGTATTTTACAACCGGCAGAGAATGTGCCGAGATAGACAGTTTAACAATAAATGAGATTGGAATAATGCAGCCGGTTCTTATGGAAAGAGCCGGTCTTAGTCTTGCTGAGGAGATAGCCGGATGTATCGATAAAAAGGACAGGATACTGGTGATCGCAGAGGGCGGCAATAATGGCGGAGATGGTATTGTTGCTGCAAGAATCCTTCGGGAAAGAGGCTATGATGCGACAGTTTTTTATATTTGCGGACTCTCGAAGGAAAGTGCTGCTTTTAAGGATCAGAGAAGTATAGCAAAAAAATGTGGCGTCAGATTTATTCTGATGAGCGATATAATTGGAGCAGACGAAGCAGAAAAAACCGCAAATATAGGAACGTATAAAGCTTTAAACAGGCGAGAGAACATACTGAGTGATATTTTTAATGGCTATGATGTTCTCGTTGATGCGATATTCGGAGTGGGTCTGTCCAGAAATGTCGGAGGAGTTCAGGCTGAAGTAATTGACATTATAAACAGTCTTAAAGAGGAAAGGCTTGACAGCTTAAAGGTGATTGCGGCAGATATACCGTCCGGAATCTCGAGTGAAACCGGGGAAATCCTTGGTACAGCAGTGAGGGCCGATATAACAGTTGCGTTTGGAACCATGAAGCTTGGTATGCTTTTTGGGAAGGGAAGAGAATATTCCGGACTGATAAAGACTAAGGATATTGGCTTCCCGAGGGCTGCATTTGATATGATGCTTCCAAAGTGCTATGGGCTTTCGTGGGAAGATGTTAAAAAGCTCCTGCCTGTAAGGAGAGCTGATTCTAATAAGGGAAGCTTCGGCAGACTTCTTCTGGTTGCAGGAAGTAAGGATATCAGCGGGGCGGCAATACTTGCGGGGCAGGCTGCCATGAAAATGGGCACCGGCCTTGTGAAAATCCTCACAGATGCGGCGAACAGAGACATAATAGGTGCAGCGCTTCCGGAGGCTCTGATACAGACATATGAAAAGAATGAGAATATAGTATCAGCTGTGAAATGGGCTTCGGCAGTGGCAATAGGTCCGGGAATCGGAACGGAGGAGGAAAAGACTGAGCTTCTGAAGCTGGTTCTTGATACGGCTGCTGCGGAAAATAAAAATGTCGTGCTGGATGCAGATGCCATAAATATTATTTCCGGGAATAAAGATATACTTAACAGAAGGGTATCTTCCGGGTCCGGTAATATCACTCCGGAAAATGAATGGATAATCACGCCTCACATGCTTGAAATGGCGAGACTTATCAGTGAAAAAAATGATGACATCAGAGAAAAACTGGAAATCATCAAAAAGAATCGTTTTGAAGTTGCAAAAAAAGTATCAAATGAATATAATGTTATTTCGGTGCTGAAGGATGCAAGGACAGTAGTTGCGGCGGGAGGCACGGAAGAAAAGTTTTATATAAATGTGAATGGTAATTCCGGTATGGCCAAGGGTGGCAGCGGAGACTGTCTCACAGGAATCATAGGAGCGCTGCTGGCACAGGGTATGAAGCCGTATGACAGTGCTGTGGCGGGAGTATTTATCCATGGCGCTTCCGGAGATATAGCTGCAAAGAATAAGGGAATGGTCGGCATGACGGCTACTGACCTTAATGATTCCTTGCAGAAGGTATTTGAAGTTTTGTACTGAAAAATAAAATGATAGAATAAGAGGCGAAAAAATGCGGGATTATAATCGTATTGAAGCAGATGTTGATCTTGATAATGTAAGGTATAATATTGAAACGATCAAGGCACTTAATCCGTCGGACAGAAAGGTTCTTCTTGTTATAAAGGCAGATGCTTATGGCCATGGGGCTGTAACCTTTGCCGAGGAATTTGATGATCTGGCAGATTATTATGGAGTAGCCTGTGTAGACGAAGGCGTTGAACTTCGCAGGGCAGGTATCAAAAAGCCTGTTCTGATACTGGGAAATACTGATGAAAGTGATTTTGAAACAGCTGTTGTGAATGATATTACCATGGCTGTTTATGATGCTGAAAAGTGCCGGATCCTTTCTGAAACAGCCTTGAAGCTGGGAAAGAAGGCAAAGGTTCATATCAAGGCAGATTCGGGAATGAGCAGGATAGGTTTTCAGTGTACTGAAGAAGGAGTAAAAGAAGCGGTTAAGCTTCTTACTATGGACGGACTGGATGTAGAGGGCATTTTCACACATTTTGCCAAGGCGGATACTTTTGATAAAACTGATGCTCTGGGACAAAGGGAAAGATTCAGAGGTTTTATAGATGCACTTACGGAAAGAGGGTTCATTTTTAAGATAAAGCATATAGATAACAGCGCCGGTGCTATGGAGCTTCATTCAAAAGGATTTGACATGATGAGGCTGGGAATAGTAATATATGGGCTGGAGCCTTCGGAGGAAATGAATAAGGATACCATTATAAAGCCAGCCATGACACTTAAAGCACATATTACTCATATCAAGGAGCTTGAGGCGGGACGTGGAATCAGCTACGGATGGACTTTTGTTACAGACAAGACGATGAGGGTTGCCACTGTTTCTGCAGGATATGCAGACGGTTATCCAAGGGCACAGTCTAATATCGGAAGAGTGATCATAAGAGGCAAATATGCTCCTATACTCGGAAGAGTGTGTATGGATCAGTTTATGGTCGATATTTCGGATATTCCGGAAGCGTCCCTCAGGGATGAGGTAATACTTTTCGGAACGGATGGTACGCTTTCGATACCTGTAGAAGAGGTTGCAGAACCGGCAAACAGTTTTAATTATGAGCTTGTCTGCAATGTTGCCAGACGTGTTCCGAGGATATATTATAAAAATGGCAGAAAGTATAAAGAAGTAAATCATCTTCTTCAGGGAGACTGATATTTGATAAAACACAATCTATGTTGTGGATGTATATTTGTGAGGTGAAGGACCGGTAGATGTTTAAAAAGAAAGATGAAGAAAAAGTTGAGGAAGAGATACTCTCCATAGTTGAAGAGGGGCATGAGCAGGGAGTGATCCATGAGGATGAAGCCATGCTCATAACAAATGTACTTGACTTTGATGACAAATGTGCTCGTGATATCATGACCAGCAGAAGCAGGATATTTGCCATAGAGCAGGAAGAACTTATAAAAGATGCTCTGCCGAAGGTTCTGGAATCGCAGTTTTCGAGATGCCCGGTCTATGACAACGAAATAGATAATATTACAGGAGTACTTCACCTGAAGGATCTTATTGCGGCATACTTAAAGGATCCGGGGAAGACGGTTGGCAGCATAAAAGTAAACACTATGTTCATACATCCGACGTATGAGATTTCCAAACTGCTCAAGAAGATGCAGAAAGAAAAAACTCATATGGCTATAGTGGTTGATGAATATGGACAGACTGACGGACTGGTTACTCTTGAGGATATTCTGGAGGAGCTTGTCGGAAATATTCTGGATGAACATGATAAGGAAGAAAATCAGTTCAGAAAGACTGCCGATGATGGTTATGTTGTGGACGGAATGTTAAGTCTGAACGATCTTGAGGAATTGCTGCCGGATACCGATTTTCCGGATGGAGAAGTTGAGACTCTCAATGGATTTATTTTATATCAGCTTGGAAGACTGCCGGAGGATAATGAGCAGATCAAGGTGGATTATGGAGGTTATATTTTTAAACCCATAGAGATAAAGGACAACATGGTAAGACTTGTTAAGATAGAAAAACAAAAGTAATTTTTATATAAGGAGTGTAAAAATGTCAGGACATTCAAAATTTGCTAATATCAAGCATAAGAAAGAGAAGAACGACGCAGCAAAGGGAAAGATCTTTACTGTCATCGGACGTGAGATCGTTGTAGCAGTTAAGGAAGGCGGTCCGGATCCTGCAAACAATAGCAAGCTTCGTGATGTTATCGCTAAAGCTAAGGCAAACAACATGCCAAATGATACTATCGAAAGAGGTATCAAGAAGGCTGCAGGTGATGCAAATGCATCAAACTATACATACATGACTTATGAAGGCTATGGACCTGCAGGAACAGCTATCATCGTAAATGCACTTACAGACAACAAGAACAGAACAGCTTCAAATGTAAGAAGTGCCTTCACAAAGGGTGGCGGAAATGTTGGAACAACAGGCTGTGTATCATATATGTTTGATCAGAAGGGACAGATCATTATTGATAAGGAAGAGTGTGAAATGTCTGCTGACGAGCTTATGATGGCTGCACTGGATGCAGGTGCTGAAGATTTTTCAGAGGAAGAGGACAGCTATGAGGTTGTTACTTCACCGGACGACTTCTCAGCTGTAAGAGAAGCTCTTGAAGGAGCAGGTATACCTATGGCTTCAGCAGAAGTTACAATGATCCCTCAGAATTATGTATCTGTTACAAATGAGGAAGATGTTAAGAAGATTCAGAGAATCCTTGACCTTCTTGATGAGGATGATGATGTAGAAGCTGTTTATACCAACTGGGAAGAGCAGGAGTAATTCAGAGTTATATAAAAATAAAAGAAGCGGTCTTTGTGATCGCTTCTTTTATTTTTATCACCTGTACACATCGTCAGGTGTGAAATATGTACTTATACTTACGATTATTCTGCAGCGGCTGCTTCTTCTATCTTATCAATGATGCTTTCAGCCTTATCAACAGCTTCCTCAACTTTGTCTGCTGCTTCAGATGTGTCCTCGGCATCAATGGATACATAATCCCTGTCAGCTGCCTCATCGCCTATAATAAGATCAAGTTCATCATCTTCCTCATCGCTTACTGCTTTATTCCAAGGAGCCTTCTCCTTGAGAGCTGTAGCCTTATCTTTTATTGTTGCAGTCTTATCCTTTACTGCAGTTCTTGCTTTATTGATCTTCTCGTCAACTTCATATTTCTGATATGTTTTTGAACTTTTAAGATCATCCCTGAAAAGATAACAGATTCCTGAAACAGCTGCAGCCGCAACAGTAAATTTGATAACACCACCAAGTAAACAATTTTTTGCCATAATACATCTCTCCTCTCATTTTTGGTAGCAGAAGCGATATCCGCCTTGTGTCATTTCCCCCTGCAAGATACTTCGATTTTAATACGAATTCATACAAAATTCAAGTAACTTTTCTTGATTCGGGGCATTACTTGTGGTAATCTCTCTAGTATGATGGAAGAGTACAAAAACAGGGTAAACTTAATAGATGAAGAGCTTGTAACAGCTGACAGAAAATACGGATTAATATCATTTTTCAGGCTTGTATCTTTCTTTGCTGCGGTAATAGCATTTTATACAGGGGTCACGGGAGGGAAAAAAGTGCTGACCCTTACAGGAGCTGTTATGGCAGTGCTTTTTATTGCTCTCCTCAGGGTGCATGCCGGTCTTGAAGAAAAAAGGACCTGCCTCAGAGCCGAGAAAGAAGTAATAGAACGATATATTGCAAGACTTTCCGGAGAATGGAGAAGCTTTCCGGATGACGGAAGTGAATTCCTTTTGAAGGAGGATACACTTTCAAGAGATCTGGATCTTTTGGGACCTGCTTCTCTGTATCAGCTTATTTCTGTTGCCCATACTGAGGAGGGACGTCGAAAAACTGCAGAGACGATAAGTCTTCAGAATGTTGAGAGAGAAGAGATAGCTAAGAGAAATGAAGCTGTGAGAGAACTTGCAGGGAAAAAGGCTTTTCTTATCGGATTTGAGTCCGTTGCGGCCAGAATCACAAAAAGAAGAAAACATAAGGAGATAGAGGATTACGAGGAGAAAACGTCGCTTCCTTTTATCGTGCCGGTACTTATGGTGCTGATCCCGCTGATAAATACAGCGGCTGTCATAGCTGCAGTGCTTAAACTGATAAAACCGGAAATGGTTCTTTTTGCGGCGCTGGGCTGTCTTATAATCACTGAATTATTCAGTTCGCTTCGGAATAATATATTATATCCGATACATGTGCTGGGTAACTCTTCGAGGGATTATTATGCACTCCTGAAGCTTGTCAAAGACGAGGAATTTAAGAGTGATATACTTTCCGGTATCAAAGAGAGAGTAAGCGGAAAAGATGGAATGATCAGCGCTATAAAGAGACTTCAGGTTATCAGTGAGGCGG
Organism: Eubacterium ruminantium; assembly: GCA_900108205.1. GTDB lineage: Bacteria > Bacillota > Clostridia > Lachnospirales > Lachnospiraceae > Eubacterium_Q > Eubacterium_Q ruminantium_A. The sequence continues at coordinate 59,557 of FNUU01000007.1, forward strand.
ATAATATTTCATTTAATCCTATAATACATATGATCTTAAATGGCGTGATCGGCTGGGATTTCTGGCTGATGAAGGCCTCTGACGGATGGAATAAAAGATTTGGCGGTTCGGTATCGGAATGCATTTCCTGCGTAGCTGATGTAGAAGAATTATGCAGTCTTTCTGTTATTTCTGTAATAGGTAAGACCTGCAATCCGAAGATTAATTACAGTGCGGAAGATGCGAAGAACGGTGAACTGCTTTCGGTTGAAAATGTTTATCATCCTCTTATCGGTACGGAAAAGGCAGTTTCAAATACAGCAAGGATAACAGGCGGTGCGACGGTCATTACAGGTTCAAATATGTCCGGAAAGACAACCTTCCTTCGTACAATTGCTATCAATATGGCTCTCAGCTATATGGGAGCAGAGGTCTGCGCTGACAGGATGGAACTGAGATATATGAAACTGTTTACATCCATGAGAGTAATGGATGATGTGGCGGGTGGTATTTCAACGTTTTATGCCGAGATCCTAAGGATTAAGGAGATGGCAGAATATATTTCTTCTGATCCGGAGATTCCTGCGGCCTGCTTCATTGATGAGATATTTAAGGGAACCAATTCGGCCGACAGGATAGTAGGCGCGGAAAATGCCATATTAAAGCTGTCCCGCGGAAAAGGCTTTGTTATTGTATCTACGCATGATTTTGAGCTGTGCGAACTTAAAATGTCTGATGGAAGGACAGTAATGAATTATCATTTTGAAGAGTATTATGAAGATGATGAATTAAAGTTTGATTATAAGCTTAAAGACGGCAGATGTACCACAAGAAATGCCAAGACGCTGCTTAAGATGGCAGGACTTATGGATTAATATAAAAAAAAACGAAAATAAGCGCAAAAAATCATGGCATTTGTAAAAAGTGCACAAATGAAATTGTTGATATTCGCCGATTTGCCGTTGACTAATCTACATAAAAATATTAATATTAGAAATAGGGGTTCAGTTTAGACCATTATTATTAAGGAGGAGATAGATATGGCTTTACCTGCAAATATAACCACAGGTAGTGATAACAATGTTCTTTCCATAGCTGCATCTAACAACAAGGGATTACTTATCAGATTCCTTAATGAACAGGTAGAAGATGGCTTTTATACACTTGTTATTGATTATCTGAAAGACAATAATTTTGACCTTAAGTCTATGAAGGTTGACGATGACGTTAAGGCTCAGTGCGAAAGATTGTATGAGCTGGGAGAATTCGTTGACGAGAATATCAAGGCTAAGGAAAGATATGAGATAGATGAGTGGATCGAGCCGTTATTTAATTTTGTATATGGTAATATTGATCCATCAGATATTGATGCACCAATAAATACATCAGGTATATACAGATTCAGCATCTGGCTTATTTACCTTTATCAGAGAGAGAAGTTTGGCGATGCCATGAAGCTCATCGGTGAGCGTATAGCTCCGCTTCTTATCAATGTAAGCTATCAGATATTGGAAGATGATGACAGACCAAAGAACTTTGATAAGGCTCTTATGGGTTATCTTGATCTTATAAATGTTGTTATGGAGATGGGACTTCCTACATCCATGGCAAATTCAGAAGCATATCTGAGCAACCTTGAGGTTCTCTTCGATTATGTTGTTGAAGATCCTCATGTGGGAAATGATTATAAGACACAGTTCTCAATCGGTATGTTCAATACATTTATTGCCAATCAGGATTATTCAAAGGCTTTTGAGTTCTATGGACTTAACTCTGAGTATATTCCGATTGATAACATGGCTGTTTATGAGTCATTTAAAGAGCTTATCAGAAATGTTAATAACGCACAGGATACAAGCGTCCTCAGCAGAAATGTAATGACAACCATTACAAAGCAGGAAATCTACAATAAGCGTATAGATACACTTATCAACGAAGTATCTGCATTTGTTAAGAAGGTTTATCTCTATATCGAGAATGAGCCTGATATGAAGAAGAATCTTCAGATACTCGGTGCCGGATCACAGCTTACCGGTAAGACAAATATCTTTGAAGGACTTTATGAGTACAACCTTGTATTCTATGAATGCGGTATTAAGGAACTTGTTAATAACGATGTTACAACCCATTCATGGGAAGAGAAGTATGAGATACTTGAAAAGCTTTATACAACACTTAATGTTGTATTCGACGGATACAATGTATATGAGCTTTCAAATAAGATTGAGCATCAGTATGTAGAGCTTACATGGATCAATGACTATGTAAATGCAAATCCTACATTGCTCAAGCTCTTCTTCAGTGTTAAGGAGAAGATCAAGGCATTCAAGGTTCGTAAGAATACTATCCTTGAAAAGTCAAAGACAAATTATGAGATCAAGACAATGATCGATGACCGCCAGAAGACACTTGTATTTATGGCCGCAGAGGACATGATCGTAAATGGACTTAATGGTGGCAAGATTGCGATCATCAACAGCAATTATGATCCTAGAAAGGCTGAGAAGATGCTTCAGAAGGATTATAATGATGTTCCGGTACCTGCCAAGTATAAGAAGCCTGAACAGCCAAGCGGTGGTGGTAAGCTCTTCGGAAGAAGCTCAGCACCTAGCATGGATAACGATCTGAAGAAGCTCCTTGATGATTCAAAGATAGAAGAGATGCTTCTTAAGTCTGAGTGGCTGTGGTATCAGTATGAGGATAAGGGCGCTGAGAGCCAGACACAGCTTGAGGCTACATACAGCGTTATCTGTCTTGTTAAGGCAGTTGAAAAGCTTCTTGATAAGAAGGGACCTGGTCCGGTTGCAAAGCCTGAAGCTGCTCCAAACAAGAAGGTTATCATTACAAGAACAGGAAAGGTTATCGAGCTTTCAAATGAAGGAAGTTCATCACCTGTTTCAGCTAATAAGGTAGCTGTTTCTTCTGTTGTTGAGAACATTAACAATATTCAGAACGGACTTAAGGATAAGTCAGATGAGAATGTTGAATATGTTAAGTCTTATGTAAATGACTGGCTCAGCAACGTTATGAAGTGCAAGTTCGATAAGGATACCATGCTTCCGCTCTTCGAGGCAGAAGAGCTTCGTGGAAAGACCTTCCAGGTTCTTAAGAAGCTTAGAGCTGATCTTGTTTAATCAGAGATTATAATACGATTACAGAGATATAAAGAAAAAAAGACCCATATGTTTTCATGATAGAACGAAAACATATGGTTCTTTTTTGTGAGTGAATCGGATAGATGTGACACGGGTACATAGTAACCCCGCTATTCTTATGTTTTTGATACTGCATTCTCGGGGAAAAATCCTGCGTTATTGGTCCGATTATGTTAAGACTGATATGCCGGGCAGAGTTGGTGGTTATAAGCAGGCAGCAACAGCATCAGCTATCTTATCAAGCTCCTTTAGATTTGCTTCTGAAACAGTTGAGCGTACAGTGCATTTTTCAGGAAGAATATTTATATTTTTCAGACCTTCGAAGTATGCGGCCATTGATTTGGCAGCAAGAGGTCCCCAGGTTCCGTTTTCAATAAATGCGACGGTTCTGTTGGCAAGATTTTTGTTCTTGATTTCGTTTAATACTGTTTCCATCTCTGTAAAAAGACCGCCATCGATAGTAGGAGCGGCAAAGACAAGAGCCTTTGCACGGAAGGCTTCGGCAACTATCTTTGAATAATGTGTTTTTGATACATCGTAGATACGAATATTCTTAACTCCTTTTTCTGAAAGCTTTGCAGCAAGGATATCAGCAGCATTTTCAGTTCCGCCATATACGGAGCCATATGCTATTATTACAGAATTGTCTTCCGGAGTATATGAACTCCATTTATCGTATTTATCAATATAATATGCAAGGTTTTCGCGGAGTATCGGACCGTGAAGAGGGCATATCATTTTAATATCAAGAGCGGCAGCCTTTTTTAAAACAGCCTGAACCTGAATTCCATATTTGCCGACAATATTTGCATAGTAACGTCTTGCAGAAGAGAGGTGACCATTCCAGAGAGAGGCCTCATCATCAAATATATTGCCTGAAAGAGCTCCGAAGCGTCCGAAGGCATCTGCAGAGTAAAGCGCCTTATCAGTCTCGTCATAGGTCATCATTACTTCAGGCCAGTGAACCATGGGAGCGGTTATAAAACGGAAGGTATGAGAGCCGGTATTTAAGGTGTCGCCTTCCTTAACAGTATTAAAACGATCTGTAATATCAATGCCTGTAAACTGCTGGACTATTTTTGAAACCTGCATGGTTCCGATAACTGTTGCGGAAGGATACTTCTCTAAAACTGCTTTAAGGGAAGCAGAGTGATCAGGCTCCATGTGATTAATGATAATATGATCAAGAGCTTTTCCGGCTAATGCATTTTCCAGATTCTCCAGGAACTGCTTTTCAACCGTGCTGTCGCAGGTATCAAGAAGAACTGTCTTTTTGTCAGTTACAAGATATGAATTGTAGGACATACCATTTCCTACAGGATAAGCATTTTCGAAGAGGGCGATACGTCTGTCGCTGGCGCCTATATAGGTTACGTCATTGTTTACTCTAATTGTGTTGTGCATACGGATTCCTCCTGTTGTTTGTTATTTTGAATAATACTCATAAATACTTTTATTTCTTGTTTGTTTTCATCTTGTGCTTCATAAGAAAGATCCAGATGAAGGGTTTTTCGATTATACGTTTAAGGACAATCTGTATCTCTTCATGTTTATTGATGGGTTTTACCAGTATTGAGTGGATTCCGGCATTATTTGCACCCCATATATCCGTATATAGCTGGTCCCCGACGAAGAAGGTGTTGCCCTTGTTACTGCCGAGCTTTTTCATGGCGTCCAGATATCCCTTAGCCTTAGGTTTGGCGGCTTTATAGATATATTCAACCTGAAGAAATTCGTTAAATGATGCGACCCTGGCCTCTTTATTGTTGGATACAAGACAGATTTTAAAACCGATCTCTTTAAGCCTTTTCATCAATGCTATTGATTTTTCGTCTGAAGCGGCATTGTGTGGTACGAGAGTGTTGTCTATGTCAAAAAGAACTGCTCTGTAACCAAGAGAGTAGTAATGTTCAAAATCTATAGAGTAGGTTGAATCATAGTATTCTGTTGGAAATAAAAATTTTGACATTTGTATGTTTCCTTGTTGATTTTTTTGCAAAATATTCCCGTGTTTTTGATCCTGAAAACATTCTGCGATATTGATCTTGTTTTATTAAGAACAGTTATATGAAGCTTTTAATGATTATGGAAAAAGTCATAAACTGCTCTGGCTGCATTTTCGGGCAGTGATGGGACATTGGATAACTCGGTAAGAGAAGCATTTCTTATGGCATCCATATCCCGGAAATGCTGCATCAGGATTTTTCTTCGTTGAGGTCCTATACCCGGAATATCATCCAGTATTGAATGCACCTGTTCCTTACTTCTGAGAGTCTTATGATACTCTATGGCAAATCTGTGAGTCTCATCCTGAAGAGCTGTGATCATGTGCATGGCTTCGCTGCCTTTCTTAAACATAAGCTCTTCGTTGTTATAATAAAGACCTCGGGTCCTGTGATTATCATCCTTTACCATACCGCATACCGGAATATCCAGTCCGAGACTATCCAGTACAGCTTCTGCTATATTTACCTGGCCCTTGCCGCCGTCCATCATAAGAACATCAGGCAGCTCCTTAAGTTTATCATCTGTGAATCTTCTTGACAAGACTTCCTTCATTGATGCGTAATCGTCAGGACCGGTAACGGTTCTGAGGCGAAACTTCCGATATGCATTTTTCTTTGGCTCGCCATTTTCAAATACAACCATGGAAGCTACCGAAAGATAACCTGAAATATTTGATATATCAAAGGCTTCCATTCTGGAGGCTTTATCGATTCCCAGAAGCTCAGCAATTTCGAGGGTTGCGCCAATGGTACGTTTTTCCTTGCGTTTAAGTCTTTCGATATCCTGTGAGAGAACAAGAGCTGCATTATCTCTGGCAAGAAGCAGCAGTTTGACTTTTTCGCCTTTTTGAGGAACTGTCAGCTTAACTTTGTGTCCGCATCTTTCTGTAAGATATTCCTCGATAAGACCTTCTTCCGAAATCTTATATTCAGTCAATATCTCCTTAGGAATATAAGGCGTTCCGGAGTAAAACTGTTTGATAAATTCACAGATTATCAGTTCATCACTGTCTTCTTTTTCGCCGGACATATGATGGTTCTCACGGCCGATGAGCTGACCGTTCCTTATAAAAAATATGGAAACAACGGAATCATTTTCATTTCTTGCAAGGGCTATTATATCCTTGTCGTCACCACCGGCATCGGTTATACGCTGCTTATCCATGATTATCCTGATGCTGTCGATAAGGTCTCTGGTTTTTGCAGCCTTTTCAAATTGAAGTTCAGAAGCCTCTTTTTTCATTTGCTCGGAAAGCTCATTAATGGTATTTTTATAATCGCCGTTCAGGAAGTTCATGGCCTTGCGGATACTTTCTTGGTAGTCTTCCTCTGAGATGAGAGCGTTGCAGGGTCCGCTGCATTCACCTATCTGATGATAGAGGCATGGACGTTCCTTCATGCACTGCTCCGGAAGCTTTTTGTTGCAATGGCGCAGCTTGTACAGCTTTCGCAGCAGAGTAACAATATCTTTTACTGCGGATCTGTCTGTATATGGACCGAAATACCTGGACTTGTCACGGTGCATCTGATGAGACATAAAGATTCTCGGATAGGCTTCCTCGACGGTTACTCTGATATAAGGATAGCCCTTATCATCAGTCATCATGGTGTTATACTTCGGACGATGTTCTTTGATGAGATTACATTCCAGAACAAGAGCCTCAAGTTCAGAGGCGGTTATTATATATTCAAAATAAGCAATCTGAGAAACCATTTTTATTATCTTGGGTGAATTGTTATGCCCATGGCCGCTGCGGAAATACTGTCTTACGCGGTTATGAAGATTTACGGCCTTGCCCACATAGAGGATTGCCCCGGTTTCGTTATGCATTATATATACTCCCGGACTGTTGGGGAGCTTATCAAGTTCTTCTTCAATGTTAAATATTTCTTCTTTATACATTACAGGTTTCCTTTACGCAGGATTATGAGATGCAGGTTTTGCTTCTCAATATTAATTAATGACAAAAAGAGTGATAATGTCTCGAAAAATCTGAGAAGTTTTATCATCTCTGAATGAAAGATATTATAACATTACATTGCGTTATAGACAAATATTTGTTAGAATATGCTGTGGCAAAATCAGGTCATTATGACCGTAAAAGTTTAGAGAGGACAGGGCAATGGGACTTCCGAATGATCCGTTTATGTTAATGAGTTTTGTGAATACACAGCTGAGAGATGAGTTTCCGTCTCTCTGGGAGTTGGCACTCAGTTATGGTGTTGATGAGAAAGAAATTGTTGACAAACTTAAGTCAGTGGGGTTTATATATAATGATGAGCTGAACAAGTTTGTTCCGGCACAGGTGAATTAGTATAAAGACGTTACATATACATTTTATTATAAAGGAGAAATATTATGAGAAAACCAATCGTACTGATGGTTCTTGACGGATATGGTCTGTCAGATAACCATGAAGCAAATGCAGTTTATATGGCTAAAACTCCTGTTATGGACCGCCTTATGGCAGAGTGTCCATTCCAGAAGGGATATGCATCAGGTCTTGCAGTAGGTCTGCCTGACGGACAGATGGGCAACTCTGAAGTAGGACATATGAATATCGGTTCAGGAAGGATCATTTATCAGGACCTTACACTTATTACAAAATATATTGAAGACGGCGTATTCTTTGAAAATGAAGAATTAAATGAAGCTGTTGATAACTGTATCAAGAATAACAGTGATCTTCATGTTTGGGGACTTCTTTCAGATGGCGGTGTTCACAGCCACAATACACATCTTTATGCAATCATTGAGTTATGCAAGAAGAAGAATTTTGACAGACTTTACATCCATCCATTCTTCGATGGAAGAGATACACCACCTGCATCAGGTAAGGATTATCTCCAGCAGCTTGTTGACAAGATCAACGAGATCGGTGTCGGCAAGGTGGCATCCCTTTCAGGACGTTATTATGCAATGGACAGAGATAATAACTGGGATCGTATCCAGAAGGCATACGACAGCCTTGTTACAGGAGAGGGCAATAAGGCTACTGATCCTGTTCAGGCTATGCAGGATTCTTATGATAACGGTGTAACGGATGAGTTCGTTATTCCTACAGTGATCACAGATGAGGCAGGTAATCCTGTTTCACTTGTTAAGCCAAATGATTCGGTTATTTTCTTCAACTTCAGACCTGACAGAGCAAGAGAGATAACAAAGGCATTCTGCTTCTCGGATGAAGATATAGCTGCTCAGCCGGGAGATGCTTCAGACAGCAAGTCTATAAAGTCGCTTAAGAGAGCAAATGGTTTTATGCCTCTTACATTTGTATGCTTCAAGGATTATGATGAAACAATTCCTAACAAGAAGGTTGCATTCAAGAAGGTAGAAATAAAGAATACATTTGGTGAATATATCGCAGCAAATGGTCTCAGACAGCTCAGAATCGCTGAAACAGAGAAGTATGCTCATGTAACATTCTTCTTCAACGGTGGTATCGAAGAGCCAAATAAGGACGAGATCAGAACACTTGTTAATTCACCGGCAGTTGCTACTTATGACCTTCAGCCGGAAATGAGCGCTCCTGAAGTATGCGAGAAGCTTGTTGCAGCCATTAACCGTGATGAATTCGATGTTATCGTTATCAATTTTGCAAACCCTGATATGGTAGGTCATACAGGTGTTCTTGAAGCTGCTATAGCTGCAGTTGAAAGAATTGACCAGTGTGTTGGTGCTGTCTGTGATGCTGTTAAGGAAAAAGGCGGAGTTATGTTCCTCTGCGCAGACCATGGAAATGCAGAACAGATGGTTGACTATGTAACAGGTAATCCGCATACAGCTCATACAACAAATCCTGTTCCGTTTATCCTTTACAATTATGATGAGAATTACACTCTTCGTGAGGGTGGAAGACTTTGCGATATCGCTCCTACACTTCTTGAGGTTATGGGACTTCCGCAGCCGGAGGAAATGACAGGAAAGTCACTTCTTGTAAGAAAATAGACAGTATTTTAGTTTGATGTTAAGTAAAGAGGACGAGCTTTCGGAGATGCATGCATTTTCGAAAGCTTGTCCTCTTTAATCTTTGATATGGAAAAAAGAAAGATGATATGATATGATATCTTATCAGAAGAAAAACAAGTCAGGGGTGAAACGAGTGTTTGTTTTTCTTGGATTATGAGATGCATTTTTGGTATCTTATACTACGGTCTATCAGAAAAAGAGGTACCAGTATATAATTACGGGAGGGACAGGAATGTCGGAAGAATACAGTGTTTCTTTATCAAATTTCATCAAAAAATTAAATTTGAAGAACTATACTCCGGAGATAGATACAGATAAGATCATGATAACCGATCCGGATATCAACAGACCGGCGCTTCAGCTGGCCGGCTTTTTTGAACATTTTGATACTGCGAGAGTGCAGATATGCGGAAATGTTGAGCATGCATATCTCGCTGATATGCATACCAGGGAAGAGAATATTGAGATATTTGACAAGCTCTTCAGTTTTCCTATTCCCTGCCTTGTTTTCTGCAGAAATATCGAACCTTATGACTTCATCGTAGAAGCAGGCAAAAGGCATGGAATACCTGTTCTTTCAAGCAGTTCCGCTACATCTGCATTTGTGCACGAATCTGTTAGATGGCTTCATGAAGAACTGGCACCGAGAATCTCAATCCATGCGGTTCTCGTAGATGTTTTTGGTGAAGGTGTTCTTATCATGGGAGACAGCGGTATCGGTAAAAGCGAGGCGGCGCTTGAACTGATCAAGAGAGGTCACAGACTTGTTGCGGATGACGTGGTTGAGATCAAGAAGATCAGTGATGATCAGCTGATCGGACAGTCACCGGAGATAACAAGACATTTTATTGAGCTTAGAGGTATAGGTATCATAGATGTCAAGACCATGTTCGGTGTTGAATGTGTTAAGCTTTCTCAGGAGATAGATCTTGTAATAAAACTCGAGGAGTGGAACAAGGATGCAAATTATGACAGACTTGGACTTGAAGACAGCTATGTGGAATTCCTCGGAAATAAGATCACAAAGCATTCAATCCCTATCAGGCCGGGTCGAAACCTTGCCATTATAGTAGAGTCTGCTGCGGTTAACCATAGACAGAAGAAGATGGGTTACAATGCTGCACAGGAATTCTATAAGAGAGTTACAGAAAATCTTGCGAAAAATTCGCACTAATATATTAAGGAGGATCATAATAAGATGGGTAAATATGTATTTGGAGTAGATATTGGAGGAACAACAGTAAAAATAGGACTTTTCAGCACTACTGGAGAGCTTCTTGATAAATGGGAAATCACAACCAGAACTGATGAAGGTGGAAAATATATCCTTGGAGACATAGCTGAGTCTGTATCAGCAAAGATCAGCGAGAAGAATATTGATAAGGCAGATGTTACAGGTATAGGTATGGGTGTACCGGGGCCTGTAAGAGATGATGGAACGGTTATAAAGTGTGTTAACCTTGGATGGGGAATCTTTAATGTTGCAGAAGAACTTAGCAGCCTTACAGGACTTCCTGTAAAAGCAGGAAATGATGCCAATATGGCTACACTCGGCGAAATGTGGCAGGGTGGCGGAAAAGGTCATGAGAATATAGTAATGGTTACTCTTGGAACCGGCGTTGGCGGTGGTATCATCATTAACGGCAAGATGGTTTCAGGTGTAAATGGTGCCGGTGGTGAGATCGGCCATATGACTATCAACAATGAAGAAACAGAATTCTGTAACTGCGGCAAAAAGGGATGCCTTGAGCAGTATGCTTCAGCTACAGGTATCGTAAGAATGGCTAAGATAGCACTTAATGAAAGCGACAGACCATCAAAGCTTCGTGAGGTACAGTATATTTCCGCTAAGGAAATCTTTGATCAGGCAAAGACAGGAGACGATCTTGCAATGGAGCTTGTGGATGAACTCGGAAATAAGCTTGGTCTTGCGCTTGCGCAGGTTTCATGTGTTGTTGATCCTGAAGTATTTGTTATCGGTGGCGGTGTTTCAAGAGCAGGAAGCATTCTTATCGATGCTGTTAAGAAGGCGTATCAGAAATATGCATTCCATGCATGCAAAAATGCAGGTTTTGAGCTCGCAACACTTGGAAATGATGCGGGTATGTATGGCGGCGCTTATCTGGCTACCATGTAATTATTCCATTGAGAGGAAGCTTTATTAATGATAGAACTTACAAATGAGTCCATGTCTAAACATACAACCTTCAGAACAGGCGGGAATGCTGCAAAGTTTGTAATACCGGAATCTGTTGAGGAACTGAAGGCGGTTATCAGGAAATGTAAAGAAGATAATGAGAAATATCTTGTTATCGGTAATGGCAGCAACCTTCTTGTTTCAGACAGGGGCTTTGATGGAACAGTAATACAGATTGCGGATAAACTGGGCAGGATCACAGTAAATGCTGAAGAGATATATGCCGAGGCAGGAGCCATGCTATCAGCAGTGGCAAGGGTCGCAAGAGATAACAGTCTTACCGGGATGGAATTTGCTTCCGGAATACCGGGATCTGCCGGAGGAGCTGCGTATATGAATGCAGGAGCATACGGCGGTGAGATGAAGGATATAATCACATATGTTGATGTTATCGTGAATAATGAGTTTAAACGTATGACCTGTGAAGAAATGGAATTCGGATACAGACACAGCGCGGCCATGGAACAGGATATGATAGTGACAGGTATTTCCATAAAGCTCAGATACGGTGACAAGGATAAGATTACAGCCGAGATGAGCGAGCTGTCTAAAAAGCGAGTTGAAAAACAGCCTCTGGAATATCCGAGTGCGGGATCTACATTTAAGAGACCGACCGGACATTTTGCAGGAAAGCTTATTGAGGATACAGGTCTCAGAGGGTACAGGGTTGGCGATGCCATGGTATCCGATAAACATTGTGGTTTTGTGGTAAATGTCGGGAACGCAACATCGGATGATATTTATCAACTGATATGTGATGTAAAAGAAAAAGTTTATGCAAAGTTTGGAGTTGAACTTGAACCTGAGGTCAGACTCATCGGAGAATTTGAGTAAGATCCCGCGGGTATACTTTTAGAGGATTGCAGAATGAGATTTGTGATTGTAACAGGAATGAGCGGCGCAGGTAAATCCACCGCTCTGAGAACATTTGAAGATTTTGGCTATTTCTGTGTAGATAATCTTCCGGTTCAGCTGGTGGAAAAATTTACTGAGATCATGGCAGGGAAAAACTTTGATCATGACAAGGTAGCCCTTGGCATAGATGCCCGTAACGGAGAGGGCCTGGATGAGCTGTCGGAAGTACTCTGCAAACTTAAGATGAATAATTTTCATTACGAGATAATGTTTCTTGATGCAAATGACCATACTCTGGTTAAGAGATATAAGGAAACCAGAAGAGAGCATCCGCTTGCCCAGCTGGGACGTATTGAAGACGGAATCAGACTGGAAAGAAAAAAGGTGGCATTTCTCAGAGAAACAGCGGACTATGTTATTGATACAAGCATGCTTCTTACAAGAGATCTGAAATCGGAGATAGAAGCCATTTATCAGAAGGACAGGGTCTACAATAATATGGTGGTAACCGTCATGTCCTTTGGGTATAAATTCGGTATTCCTGCAGAGGCGGATTATGTGATCGATGCGAGATTTCTTCCGAATCCGTATTATGATCCGGAGCTCAGGAAGAAAACCGGAGATGATAAGGAAGTTCAGGATTATGTAATGAAGGATGGCGACGGAGAAAAATTTCTGGATGGAATGATGACATTATTCTCTTTTGTTATTCCGCAGTATCTTGAGAAAGAAGGAAGGCATCAGCTGGTTGTGGCAATAGGATGTACAGGAGGAAGGCACAGATCGGTGACTATAGCCAATCTTCTTGGAGAAAAACTCAAAGCTCTTCCTTATTCAGTACATCTTTTTCACAGGGATATTGCTAATGATAAATATGTTAAGGGAGAAGTATAATGTCATTTTCGTCGGATCTTAAAAATGAACTTGCTGAGATAAATCCACATGCGCAGCATTGCAGGATAGCTGAACTCTCAGCTCTTATCAGTTTGCTGGGTAAATATTTTGACGAAAAAATCATGATCAGAACCGAAAATGAGGTAGTTTTTAACAAAATTTGTCGACTCGTCAGAAAAACTTTTGACAACGCGGAAGAAATGATGTATACATCTATGAGTAGTGGGACTAATATTCTTTGGTTAAGTGGAAACCTGAAGAATGATGTTTTTCTCACTCTGAAGCTTCGAGAAGAAGACGGAGTACTTACGGCAGGTAATGAGGTGACTCAGAAAACCTGCTGCAAGAGAGCGTATATAAGAGGGACCTTTCTTGCAGTTGGCTCTATGTCTTCGCCTGAAAAAAAACACCATTTTGAATTAGACCTGCCTGATGAAATACGGGCTGACCAGATGATGGAAATGATAAATGCATTTGATATCAGTCCTAAGAAGGTGGTTAGAAGAAACAGTTATGTGGTTTACCTGAAGGATGGGGACGAGATAGCTGATATGCTCAGTGTTATAGAGGCGGCAGCCTCTCTTATGACATTTGAGAATATGAGGATAGTTAAGGATATAAGAAATTCGATAAACCGTGAGGTTAACTGTGAAACGGCCAATATCAGTAAGATAGCCGGGGCAGCGGTTAAACAGATAGAAGATATAGAATATATCGATAAGAGTATGGGGAGGGATTATCTTCCGGAAACTCTGAGAGTTATCGCGGATATCAGAGTGGAAAATCCTTTGTTATCATTAAAGGAGATTGGTGAGATGCTTGATCCGCCAATAGGTAAATCCGGTGTGAATCACAGACTCAGACGTATCAGTAAACTGGCTGATAAACTGAGGGGAGAGGCTTAACAAAAATTATATGAAGGGAATTACAAGATATGACAAGTGCAAAATTCGTTGTTAAGTTACCAAATTATGTTGAAGCAAGACCTGTTGCAGAGATAGTTCAGACTGCAAGTCAGTATGAAAGTACAATTTATCTCATTTCCGGAAACAAAAAGATCAATGCCAAGAGTATTATGGGAATGATGAGCCTTGGACTTCACAATGATGAAGAGATATGTATCGAAGCAGACGGCAAGGATGAAGAGCAGGCAGTTGATGCTGTTGTACGTTATATGAGTACAGTTGCATAAGTCATGTAGATTGAAATGATTGTAAAAAATTGATAGAAACAAATAAAACAAAGTCATATGCTTTATTGCATATGGCTTTGTTTTGTGTTAAAATATTTCTGTATTTTATACAGAAGATAATCTTTTGATTAACGGAGGGCGAAGGTAATGGGTTTTTTCAGTAATTTAAAAGAGAAAATTCCTTTTATTTCAAATATCGGTAAAAAGAATTCCAACAAGAGCAGTACCGAGCTTCAGTATGATAAGGCCATGAACCTTATGGAGAATGCAAACGGTCTTGAGGCTGTTGAGATTCTTGAGAAGATAGCTGATATTGGAATTATGGATGAGAACTATAAGCAGCTTGGAACAGACTGTCTTAAGATTCTCGGTGAATTTTATGAGACAGGTAAATACAGCAATTCCACAACTGAGAAAGATCTCAGTAAGGCTGCGGGTTACTATGAAAAGTTTACCAACATGACCAATGATGGTGAGATGATATATAAGGTTGCAAAAATGCATCTGGAGACCCAGAATTTTGCAAAGGCCATAACCTTCTTCCAGAAGGCAGCAGAAAAGGGCATTAAGCCTGCATATATGAATCTGGGTTCTATCTATGAAAATGGCCTTTCCAGAGTTGATCAGTATGGCAACAAGAGTGAGAATGTTATTCCGGTTGATCTTGAGAAGGCTATGCTCTGGTACAGACGTCTGGCGGATATGGGTGATGACAAGGCTCAGTCAGCTTACGAAAGAGTAGAGTATGCTAGTAAGCATACAGATAGTCTGGAATTTGAAGAGAAGGATAAGATCTATTCCGAGATTTCCGAAAAGCGTAAGGAGAAGGGAAAAGAGCCGCGTTATAAGGCTATCGATCCTGCAAAGCTCCAGTATCAGTATACATATGTTCATAATCAGATTGATGGTTATATCCACAAGCTTCCTAAGGACTGGGTTAAGACCATCAATGAAGAAACAGATGAAGAGTATTATGCACCGAACCTTACATATAAGGACTTTGAGATGTATGTTTCATATGACAGTATTCCTCGTGATTCAAAGAAGACTCTTGAGAACTACCTGAGATACTGCAATGATGCTTTTGATGAAGAGCTTCAGCTTAAGTCATACATAACAGAGTATGCAGACGGTATATGTACAACGTTCTATCACAAGGGTATGAACAAGGGTGTCGTTACATTTGCTTTCTATCAGGGCAGACGTCTTGCATGTATGAGATTTGTATGTGCTACAATGGAGATCATTGAGCAGTACGAAGAGATCATCTTTGAGACAGCAAACTCATTTGCATTTGTTAATCCGACCCGTGTAAGTGATCAGAGTCTGAACCGTAAGGATAATCAGTACTACAGTGAAGCAATCTACTGCTATTACTTAGAGGATTATGAAGGCGCCATGACAGCTGCCAAGCAGGCACTTAAGCTTGGTTCCATCAAGGCAAGTTACCTTCTTATCGATCTTTACTATGATGAGGATTCTCCTTACCGTGATATCGAGAAGACTATCAGTTATGCTAAACAGCTCTTTGACGCAACAAAGGATCCTGAGCTTGCATTCCTGATGGGAAATATATACGACCAGCAGCTTAAGGATTATATGAAGGCTCTTAACTGGTATGAAAATGCTGAAAGACTTGGCCACAGAAGAGTACCTTTCTATCTCGGACGTTTCTATTATTACGGACTTCTGAGATCTAAGAGAGATGGCGTAAAGGCACTTCAGTATTTCAAAAAGGCTAAGGAAAATGGTATCAGAGAAGCTGAGCCATATATTAAGGATTTGGAGGATCTTAAGGGAGAAGACCTTCAGGCAGCAATCGAAAAGTGGGAGAGAGCTGTTGCAGCAGGCAGCGGCGCTACAGCACTTAAGGTTGCCCTTATGAAGCAGAGCCAGATATTCTATATAGCAACCAATTATGAGATTGAAAAGGCCTTCCTTGAAGCACTCGGACTTGGCAGTACACAGGCTGCTTACGAGCTTGGTAAGATCTATCAGAGAAATGAAGCAGATCCTAATTTCAAGGGTGAGATACAGTCGCTTAAGTATTTTGAAAAAGCTTACGACCAGCATTATGAAGACTTTGATAAGGAAAATCTTTTCAAGGTTATTGAGTATAAGAGAAGCAAGGGTATAACAGATGAACAGGCTATCACCCTTTTCCTCGAGAATGCTGCTATGGCATATGTTCCTGCGGTAGACAAGCTTGTTGAGATGGTTAAATATGTTACTCCTCAGATTCAGCAGCTGTATGATGTTCTTATGGAAACAGCCGAGACAGGTGATGATTCGGCAATCATTTCCATGAACAAACTGGAGAAAGCCTTCCCTGAACTTGTTATCAAGGAGCCTATTGAAGGCGAGAAGGTTATTGAGAATAAGTTCTTCAGACTTATTGTTCCTAGACAGTGTACAGCAACTATCAACGATGATGGTGGTACGATCAAGATTGCGGATTCAATCATCGAATTCGCTGTAGCTGAGCTTCCTGTAAAGGTTGCATCAGAGGATGATTACCTCAAGATTTACAAACTGATCCTTTCAGAATATCTTCCGATCGATGATGCTGAGATCATTATCGCAAACAGCCGTATGATCGGCTCAGGTATCAGAGAGACAAAGAAGGATGTTCATTCATTCAGTATCCTTCTTATAAGCTCAAAGAACCAGTATATGTTTAAGCTTTCATCAAGAGACAGAAGACAGCTTCTGCAGTATAAGGATGAGGTTACAAAGATTGCCAAGTCTCTGGTTGAGACCGGTGAGATCTACATCGATAAGGAAGGAACACGTAAGAATATCGGTATCGGTGTTCTTCTCAGAGCAAATGAGGGCGGATTCCTTTCAATTGGCAAGTCGGAATAATTTGTTGACAAGACAAGACTTTTGTATTAAAAAGTATATGAAACGAAGAGATACTTCAGGGCAACGTGCGATTCGTGACCGGTGGTAGATATATCCTGACGGATATAAAGCCCACGAGCCATTTTGGCAGATCTGGTGAGATTCCGGAGCCGACAGTAAAGTCTGGATGAAAGAAGTAAGGATTACTTATTGTGCATTATTGATTTTGTATATATGTGATCATTTATTTAGCCCCTGAGCAGATTTGTTTGGGGGCTTTTTTATGGAGAAAAACAGTCATGGCATACGATAAGAAATATATGGAAAGAGCTATAGAGCTTGCTAAGGGAGGAATCGGAGCTGTTAATCCGAATCCGCTCGTGGGGGCTGTTATAGTAAAGGACGGCAGGATAATCGCTGAAGGTTTTCACAGAAAGTATGGCGATCTCCATGCAGAAAGAGATGCCTTCAGAAATCTCACTGAAAGCGCTGAGGGGGCAGAGATGTATGTTACCCTTGAACCATGCTGTCATTATGGAAAACAGCCGCCATGTGTAGAAGCGATAGTAGAACATAAGATTAAACGAGTATATGTTGGTTCGGATGATCCGAATCCGCTGGTTGCGGGAAAAGGCATCGCTTATCTCAGAGACCATGATATTGAAGTAATAACTCGGGTTATGAAGGATGAATGCGACAGATTAAATCCGGTATTTTTTCATTTCATAACCCATGATCGACCATACGTGGTTATGAAATATGCCATGACAATGGATGGAAAGATAGCTACCGAATCCGGAGAAAGTAAATGGATTTCCTGCGAGGCATCGAGGAAAATGGTTCATCATTTCAGAAATGAATTATCTGCGATCATGGTTGGTATCGGCACGGTCTTAAAGGATGATCCTATGCTTAACTGCAGGATAGAAGATGGAAGAAATCCTGTAAGGATCGTATGTGACAGCCATCTCAGGATTCCGATGAATTCAAGGCTGGTGGATACAGCTGATGAGATCAGAACTATTCTTGCGGCTATTGAAGAAAATGAAAAGACGAATATAGAAAAGATAGAACAGCTGAAGCGAAAAAAGGTTGAAGTCCTTCTTGTAAAAGAGAAAAACGGTCAGTTGGATCTGGAACAGCTTATGGAGAAGCTTGCGCTGATGAAAATAGACAGTATACTTCTTGAGGGCGGTGGCAGTCTTAACTGGAGTATGTTGAAGGATGATCTTGTAAATGAACTCAGAGTATTCATAGCACCAAAGATATTTGGAGGGGTTATGGCACCGGGACCTGTCGGAGGAGATGGTGTTCTTATGCCGGATGAAGCCTTCAGATTTAAAATACAGGAAGAAGCCTTTGTAGGTGAGGATATTTATCTGAGGATGAAGTTAAAGAACAGGGCTGAGACAGATCAGTTACAGGAGTATGAATGATAGATTGTTATGCAGGTATAACTTTTTTAATAACTACATCAAATAACATTCTGCGTTATTGCTCTTGTTATTTTAGAACAGATATATCAGTTGATAAAAAAGAATATATGAGGAGCGTGTTTTAAAAATGTTTACAGGTTTAATAGAGGAGGTTGGCCGGATTAAAAGCATCATTCACGGGCAGGCCTCGGCAATCCTTTATATAAAAGCTTCGAAAATTATGGATGATGTACATATAGGAGACAGTATAGCGGTAAATGGAGTCTGCCTTACTGCAACAAGTGTAAATCCGGATGGTTTTACGGCTGATGTTATGGCAGAAACCTTAAGAAGAAGCAACCTTGGTGATCTAGGCTCCGGCAGTCAGGTTAACCTTGAAAGGGCTATGGCTGCAAATGGCAGATTTGGAGGACATATAGTTTCAGGACATATAGATGGTACAGGGGTTATAAGATCATTTCAGAAAGAGGACAATGCAATCTGGGTTACCATCAGCTGCAAGAGCGAGATACTCAGGCTTATTGTTGAGAAGGGCAGTATTACGATTGACGGTATAAGTCTTACAGTAGCTTATGTAGATGATGAAGTATTCAAGGTTTCAATCATTCCGCATACTGCGTCAGAAACAACACTCATTACCAAGAAAGCCGGAGACAAGGTTAATCTGGAAAATGATGTCGTTGGCAAATATGTTGAAAAATTGCTGACTCACAGCGATAGTTCAAAAGAGCATTCGGGAAGCAAGATAGATAATGACTTCCTGGCAAGAAATGGATTTTTTTAAATATATATACAGGAGGCTATATATGGAAGAGTTTAATTCGATCGAGGAAATACTGGAGGATGTAAAAATTGGTAAACCGGTAGTTATCCTTGATGATGAAAACAGAGAAAATGAAGGAGATGTTATATTTGCAGCTGAGCATGCAACAACAGAAAATGTTAATTTCATGGCTAAGTATGCAAGAGGACTTATCTGTATGCCTATGGATAAAGCATATGCTGACAGATTCAATCTCCCGCAGATGACACTTACAAATACAGACAATCATTGTACTGCATTTACCATTTCCATTGATCATGTGGATACTACAACAGGTATATCTGCAGAGGAAAGAGGTTATACTGCAAGAAAGTTTGTTGAATATAATTCGAGACCTGAGGACTTCAGAAGGCCGGGACATATGTTCCCTCTGACTGCTGTAGAAGGCGGTGTTATAATGAGAAATGGTCATACAGAAGCTACGGTAGATCTTGTAAGACTTGCAGGATTAAAGCCTGTGGGACTTTGCTGTGAGATAATGAGAGATGATGGCCATATGGCAAGAAAGGAAGACCTCCTTGCTTTTGCGGCGGAGCATAAATTAAAGGTTTCCACTATAGAGAAGCTTGTAAGATACAGGAAGGAACATGAGGTTTTTGTTAAACGTGTTGCAAGTGCAACTCTTCCGACAAAATATGGTGAATTCATGATGCACGGCTATGTAAGCAATATTACCGGAGAACATCATGTTGCACTGGTTATGGGAGATATTGCTGATGGTGAGCCTGTTCTGTGCAGGGTTCATTCAGAATGCCTTACAGGAGATGCGTTTGGGTCAGCCAGATGTGACTGCGGACAGCAGCTGGATGCAGCCATGAAAATGATTGCCAGAGAGGGAAGAGGAATTCTGCTTTATATGAGGCAGGAAGGCAGAGGTATAGGCCTTATCAATAAGATCAGAGCATATGCGCTTCAGGATAAGGGCCTGGATACTGTACAGGCAAATCTTGAACTTGGTTTCCCTGAGGATGCGAGGGATTATACTACAGGTACTCAGATACTTGTGGACCTGGGAGTTCATAAGCTCAGGCTGCTTACAAATAATCCTCTTAAGATATATGGACTTCAGGGATTCAATCTTGATATTGTTGAAAGAATACCATTGGAAATGGCACCGTCTGCATATGATATGTTCTATCTTAAAACTAAGAAAGAAAAAATGGGTCATATGCTGAAGGATGTATAAGCTTATCTGGTAAGTATCTGCGGGACTAAAGTCCCTACGGTAATTTACTTGGCAGATGATACAGAAATATTAGAGTGTTATAACGAATCGTATTTCAGATTCGGATGAATAATTTTACGGAGGAAATAAAAATGAATAAGTTAGAAGGAAAAGTAGTTTCGGATGGAATCAAGGTAGGTATTGTTGCAGCAAGATTTAATGAGTTTATAGTATCAAAGCTTGTAGGCGGAGCTGTTGACGGACTTGTAAGACATGACGTTAAGGAAGATGATATTACCGTTGCATGGGTTCCGGGTGCATTTGAAATTCCGCTTATAGCAAAGAAAATGGCAAAGTCAGGAAAGTATGATGCTATCATCTGCCTCGGAACTGTTATCAGAGGCCAGACAAGCCATTATGATTATGTATGCAATGAGGTTTCAAAGGGTATTGCTCAGGTTTCTCTTGAAGCTGAGATGCCTGTAATGTTTGGTATTCTTACAACAGAGAATATTGAGCAGGCTATCGAGAGAGCAGGAACAAAGGCAGGAAATAAGGGCTATGACTGTGCTCTTGGTGCAATTGAAATGGTAAATCTTTTGAAGGAAATATAATTGTGGATAAAAAATATAATAATGCACTCTTTTTTGATATTGATGGTACGCTGGTAAATGAAGAAAAGATTTTTCCTCAAAGTGCCAGAGATGCTATAAGACTGACACGTGAAAAAGGCAGTATCGTATTTATAAATACCGGAAGAGTAAAATGTAATATAGAACCTTCTATTCTGGAGGCCGGCTTTGACGGACTTATCTGCGGATGCGGCAGTAATATTGTTCTTCTCGGAGATGAGGAGAAGGAACTGCTTCATAAGAGAGTATCAAAGGAAAGGTGCTATGAGATTGCTCTTAAATGCAGAGAATTTGGCATGAGATCCCTCTATGAATATAAGGATTATACCTGTATAGATAAAGAAAATATATCCTCTCAGGCAGACAGGATAGTCGGATATTTTAAGAGCAATGGATATCGCTTTATTGATGATATTGATGATCCGGATTTCCTTTTTGATAAATTTGCCGGATGGTATTATGACGACAGCGATGTGGAAGGCTTTAAGGAATTTATTTCAGAGGATTTTACTTATATAGACCGTGAGGGAAATTTCTTTGAAGTGGAGCCAAAGGGCTTTTCCAAGGCTACGGGCATTAAGTTTATCCTTGACTATTTCAATATTCCGCTTCATAATGCTTATGTATTTGGAGATGGCAACAATGATCTGGAAATGCTTCGTCTGGTACCTAACAGTATAGTACCGAAGGGCGGCAGTGAACTTGCGCTGGAAGCGGCCTCTTACGTGACAGACGATGTCATGGAAGATGGAATATATAAGGCAATGAAGCATTTCGGACTTATATGATTGGAGAACAGGGCTTTTGGAAAATGATTTTAATGGTGGTTTAACACCTCCCGAAGATGAATATAATAATAAAAAAATAAGCAACAGCGATAATCTGATACAGATGATATATCATGCTGTTGCCAATCCAAAAGGCTACAGGGATTTTTTGGACCTCAGTAAGAAAAGGTTCAAAAGATTCATGTGTATTATTATGTTCATAGTAACTTTGATGGTGGTTGGCCTTCAGATCATTATTTTCATAATAAATGTTGGCGGCATCAGAAATTTCTTTGGTAACAAGCTGCCGGATTTTGTTGTGAAAGATGGCGAGATCATTTCTGAGGGAACATTTGATATAAAAATGGGTGAGTTCAGGGTGCTTTTTGACGCCCGGGAAGAATATATTTCCGTCAGCGAATTAAAGGATGGATATACTTATATCACCATAGGAAGAAAAAGTGTAAACGTATATGTTCAGGGAACAAACGGAAGGTATTTCAGTACCTTCTCGAGAAAGATCAATGCCTTCCTGCAGGATGGCATGACCAACAAAAAGCTGGCAAGCCTGACACCTGCATTTTATCTGGCACTGATCCTTGCATTTGTCCTCAGAATGGGATTGTTCTTCCTGAAGTATTACATACTTGCGCTGATCTATGGTTTTTACGCAAAGGGTCTCAATATGGCTATTGGAAATATTCATTCCGATCAGGAGATAACAAGAATATGTCTTGTGTCTCAGACTCTGGGCATATTCCTGGTAAATATCAATAAGGCGGTGGGTACACCGATACCGGGCTTTATAGCCAGCTTTGTGGGAGTGTTTCTGACCATCCGCAGGATCAGCATTTATTTTTCAAATTACATCGGAGACAAAGGATTAAATGCATGATGCAAGAAAATCCTTGATCTCTTTATCAGACATAGTAGTAAGTGAGGAGTTGTGATAAATACCCTCATTAGTGACCTCCCTGCCAAAGAAAGCAGGAGGAGTATAAGCTTCGGCGGTTTCTTTATCCGGGAATTCAACTTCCGCGTAAAAGAGACCGTCGAATTTTTCGTGGAAGATATCCAGTTCAATGGTAAGAGAACCGTCCGGTATCTTATAACGTGTCTTACTGATTATATTTCCTTCAACCTTTTTACTGAGATTTACAAACTGTTCTTCGGTAAGTGGCATTTCGAATTCTTCACGCTCCATAAGTCCGTCGGATTTGATGGTCAGTATATACCTTTCATTTGAACGCCTTATTCTGATGACCGGATGTGTGGATATATATCCCTGAATGATCTCACTTTTTTTGCAGGTATCCAGATTTTCCGGAAGATATTTAACAAGAAATTTTCTTTCTATTTCCATAATGCAGCCTCCTTGGATATTATTTTTTTCTTTGATTTTTTATATATGTGGGGTATAATGACATATGGATTGCTCCATTGCTTCGCAATTCCCGCAATCCTGCCAATACTCGGAATCCGCTGATTTACTTCGCAAATTGCCGTTTCCCAGTATTTGGGCGTGTCATAAATACAAATCACTTTTCCTGCAGGTAGGAAGTGTTTTGCACTATTACACTATATGTCATTATATGATAAATATGAAAACAAATAAAGTATACATGTATAGTAAGGAGGTCAAAATGAGCAAGGTATATATTCTTATGGCGGATGGTTTAGAGGAAATAGAAGGACTTACGGTTGTCGATCTTCTCAGAAGAGCAAGGATCGATATAAAAATGGTATCTATCACGGATACACTTAAGGTGGTTACTTCGCATAAGATTGAAATAAGAGCAGATATTCTTCTTAAGGATATTATAGATGAAAAGGAAGAGGACTTTGCTGATATGATAGTTCTTCCGGGTGGAATGACCGGAACGAATAATCTTAAGGCGAGCGCTGATGTGGATGCATTTATCAGAAAATACAATGCTGCAGGAAAATATCTTGCTGCAGTCTGCGCCGCTCCAACAGTTTACGGAGAAAAAGGACTTCTCGAAGGAAGAAAAGCCACCTGCTATCCGGGACTTGAAGACGGACTTCTTGGTGCTGTCAAGATGAAGGATAATGTTGTTGTAGACGGACAGTTTATCACCAGCCGCGGTTTTGGTACATCTATTGATTTTGGCCTTAAGATGATCGAACTGCTTATATCTCCTGAAAAAGCCGGAGAGATTGGAACACAGATCGTTTATTATGATCAGAATAGATAAAAAGATGAGGAGACACTGTTAAAAATGAAGATCACTGTTGAGGAAGTTGTAAAGGCTGTAAACGGAAAACTTATAGGCGTAAGAGATGAAGAAAGAGAAGTAATAAACGGACTTCAGGTTGAGGATATCTGTATGAATTCTCTGGAGGCGAAGGATGGGGATATCTTCGTTCCTATAGTTGGTTCAAATCTTGATGCGCATCAGTTTATCGATTCTGCGATGGATAAGCTGAAGGTAACATTTACAGACAGAGAGCTTGATGGATACAGGCAGGGCAGAGCTTATATAAAGGTTGATAATACCATAAAGGCTCTTCAGATGCTTGGAGGCCATGTCAGAAGTAGGTATGATAAGAAGGTAATTGCTGTTACGGGCAGTGTTGGTAAGACTACCACAAGAGAAATGATAACAACAGCACTTTCATCAGCATTTGATGTTTATCATACAGAAAAGAATTACAATTCCGAGACAGGTGCTCCCGTAACTCTGTTTAAAATGCTGGACAGACCTTCGGATATTGCGGTTCTGGAACTTGGTATCAGTAATTTTGGAGAAATGGATGATCTGGCAGAAATAGCAAGACCTGATATTGCAGTAGTTACGATTATCGGGGATGCTCACAGAGAATTCTTCAAAACCAGAGAGAATACCAGAGATGAGAAGCTTAAAGTTATTTCCAGAATGGATAAGAACGGAGTCGTTTTCTTAAATGGTGATGATCCGCTTCTGGCAGAGATGAAGGATCGTCTTCCGGTTAATGTCTTTTTCTACGGAACCTTAGAAAATGCTGACTATAGAGCTGTAAATATTCTTCAGGATGATAAGGGAACTTCATTTGATATTCTCCATGATGATATGAAATACAGTGTAAGAATACCTGTATTTGGTAAGCATAATGTACTTGATGCAACGGCAGCAATCGCTGTAACTGATTATCTTGGTAAAGATGTTATGGCGGCTATCGAGAAGCTGAAATTCTTTGAAGGACAGCGTCAGAAGATTTATAAAGCAGATAAAAACGGTTATAATGTAATAGATGATACATATAACGCAAGCCCTGATTCCATGAAGGCGGCTCTTGATGTTCTGAAAGGCTATGAGACATCCGGAAGAAGAGTTGCAGTATTGGGAGATATGTTTGAACTGGGCTCTGAAACAGAAGCGCTTCATTCGGTAGTTGGAAGATGTATCAGAGATTATAATGTAGATATACTTGTAACAGTAGGAAAGCTTTCAAGAAGGATAAATGAAGCGGCAGGAGAGGGGAATGGCCTGGAGAAGCATCATTTTGAAACAAATGACGAGGCGGCTTCATATCTTAAGGATAATCTTCTTGATGGAGATACCGTAATGCTTAAGGCATCCAATGGTATGCATTTCAAAGAAATAGTAAGCAAGATAGTTAAAGAAGCTTAATTGTGCAAATTGCTTATAATTGTCAGATTATTTTATGTATAATAGGTAAAAAAAGAGAAAATTTGTAAAAGTGTTGCAAAAATGTTAAATAAAGTTTAAAATCTGTACCGAAATATGAGTAGCAACAGGGTATGACACAATAGTCTAGTTATACATTAATGGAGGGAATATCTAATGGCAGTTAAGAAGACCACAACAAAGGATCTTGCAGCTAAGGCAGCAGCAGCTAAGGTAGCAGCTGAAGAGAAGAAGGATGATGTTGTAAAGGCTGTTAAGACAGTTGCAAAGAAGGCTGAAACAAAGGTAGCTGAGAAGAAGGCTGAAGTTGCAGCAAAGAAGGAAGAGAAGGCTCCTGCTAAGGCTCCTGCAAAGAAGGCAGCTGCTAAGAAGGAAGAAGCAAAGGAAGTTAAGACTCCAGCTAAGAAGACCGCAGCTAAGAAGGTTGTGGAAGTTAAGGAAGCTGTTAAGGCTGAAGTTAAGAAGGTTGAAGAGAAGGTTGCTGCTAAGAAGGCTCCTGCAAAGAAGACAGCTGCAGCAAAGACAAAGGAAACATTAACAATTCAGTATCAGGGCAAGGATTTCACAGCAGAAGATATCGTTGCTAAGGCTGTTGAAGCAGCTGGAAAGAAGTCTATTAAGGATCTCAATGTATATTATCAGCCTGAAACAGGTAAGGTATACTATACAGCAGATGATCTTAAGGGCGATTTTGATCTGTAAGATATAGATAATAAATATTGTATTGAAAAGGCACGTCCTAACCGACGTGTCTTTCATTTTATTATAAAATCCAAGAACTATATATAAATATTGCTTTTATGATTCATACCGGTCTTTTTGATGGCTGGTATGTCGCAAAAGCTTAACCTGTAAAAATACATTGTAAATGGAGGGTTATGCAATGAGATATGGAGCGCTTGAAGCCGGCGGGACAAAGATGGTTTGCGCTATAGGTGATGAGAACGGAAAGATACTTGAACAGATATCTATTCCGACATTGATGCCTGAGGAAACCATGCCGGCTATAATAGAATATTTTAAGAATAAGGATATTGCGGCACTCGGAGTTGCATGCTTTGGACCGGTCGATGTACATCCGGAATCTTCAACATATGGATACATACTTAAAACTCCCAAGCTTGCCTGGGCAGATTATAATATTGTCGGAGTGTTGAAGGATGCACTTGGGGTTCCCATCGGTTTTGATACAGATGTTAACGGATCACTGCTTGGTGAGATCACGTGGGGAAGTGCGAGAAATCTTACAGATGTTATTTATATAACTATAGGTACCGGTATAGGTGGTGGAATACTGTCGGGAGGAAATATAGTTCATGGTATGCTGCATCCGGAACTTGGGCATATGAAGCTTATTCCTGCTCCGGGAGACAGCTTTCAGGGAATATGTCCTTTTCACGGTAATTGCTTTGAGGGGCTGGCAAGCGGTCCGGCGATTAGTGACAGATGGGGAGCTTCGGGCAAGGATCTCATGGATAGGGCTGAGGTATGGGAGCTTGAGAGTGAATATATTGCGCAGGCGTTATCAAATCTCATTTTAGTAATGAGCCCTCAGAAGATCATACTCGGTGGCGGCGTTATGCATCAGATGCAGCTCTTCCCGCTTGTCAGAAAAAAAGTTCTCGAGAAAGTGAATGGCTATCTGGATACACCTGAGCTCAGAGATATCGATTCATATATATGTCCGGCAGGACTAAGTGATGACCAGGGCATTATGGGGGCTGTCAAGCTGGCTATGAATGCCTGTGAAAAATCTGCAATTTGACATCCTGTATGTTACAAGAGTATAATAACATGTATGGGGTTTTTGTTTCGTTGGAGAGGTATTGATTATGGAGAGGGAGAGCTATTTTCAGAAAAATCTGAAAATCATGATCTATATTATTGCTGGCTTTTGTTTTTTATGCCGGCTTATTTCTCTGTTTTCCGAACCCGGATATTTTATCGGAATTGGCAAGTTTATCGATGTATTGTATCATTTATCGGCAATGGCTTGCCTGGGTCTTATAGTATTTCTCATAACAATCAAACATGAAGATGTTGAAAAATATGGAAGTTATGCCATAGCAGGGCAGGCAGGATTTGATGCTCTTACAGGAATCTCTCTTCTTGTAATGTATATAAAATATACAAAAGGAACAGATGGGCTTTCTGTGGTGCTTATTATTTTTATGGTACTTATTATCCTTCTTGAAATAGCTGCAGGTTTATCTTATGCAGGATATGGTATGGACAGAGTAACGTCCCTTGTTCCTCTTATTCTGACGCCGGTAGTTCTTGTACTCAGAAATATGGTATATGGAAGGATTGATTCTAAATTACAGGATTATGGCGGCGAAAGATTTAAAGAGTCTCTTATGAGCCCATGGCTTTTCCTTTCAATGCTGTTTTTTATTCTTTTTTCAATATGTCTTATTATTCTTCTGGACATTAGATTCCTTAGCGAATTTAAAAGCGAACCGAAGAAGCTTTTTACGAAAAATGCATATTTGGGAACCTATACAAATCTATATAAAAATGAAGCTGATAATTATGTTGAATTTCATGCTGATAAATTAAGGACGGAAGATGATTCCGAGAAAAAAATTCCTTATGCAAAGGGAAAAACCGAGCACTGGACCATGCCGGATGATGTGCTTGATATTGTTAATCTTGTTGCGGCAGAAGCTAATACTCAGCCGAGAACTGTAAAAAAAGACACTGAAAAAGATATCAAGACAGAAGAAGCATCCCCAAAATATATCAAGACAGAAAAAATATCTGAAAATGATGTGAAGACAGAAAAAGCTTCTGAAAAAGTATCTGAAAAAAGTACATCTGATGAATCTTCAAAACCATTTTCTTTAAAAAATGATAAAACAGTCAGGTTTGCAGAGGATTCTGCTAAGGTTGAAGAGTCCCTTGATGAGCTTGAGAAGGAAATATTTGAATTTGACAGCTCTTTATACGGATCTGTAGGAAGAACTGAGAGAATATACTCACATACTGAAGAGTCTGCATCTGCAGAAACAAAAACAAGCGCAGCACAAACCGGCAGCAGCACGACAAAAGCATCTGCAGAAACAAAAACAAGTAATGCTCAAACTGGCAGCAGTACAGCATATACATCTGCAGAAACAAAAACAAGCGCAGCTCAAACCGGCAGCAGCACAGCATATACATCTGCAGAAACAAAAACAAGCACAGCACAAACGGATACCGACTCAACTGAAACAAGTGCATCCGTTGAATCAGATGCAAAAGCTGATAATAGTTTCTACGAACTGGATCTTGGTACATATTCTCTGGATTTTGATGCATTCAGTATTAAGCATGTGAATAACAGAGAAGAAGATGATAAACAGTTTGATACGATAGCCGGAATAATCAAGGGAATGAGTTTGGAGGCAAGGCTTAACTTGTCGCATAAGCTTAGCGGATTCGTCTATTATGCCTTTAGTAAGGTTCTGGAGGAGGATTTTGAGATTACAGGAAATCTTATAGACTTTACGATAGTCCTGGCGGCATTTGAAGCGTTCAGACCTTCGGCAAGAGATGAAGAGAAGATACCAGAAGAAATAATTTCTGCTGTGAAAAACTGCTATGCAGGATATTTTCCTGATGATTATATTTCAGGATTTATCAGTGATATAAGGAAGATGGACAGTGGTTTTTATAATAAATTCGCGGAATACTACAGTCTGGCAGGAGAGGTGCTTATGATGTCCAACCTCTTTGGAGATCAGTTCCTGACGGCGAATTTTGTGATCATGCTGCTGCTGATTTCTTTCTGGAAATTAAATGATACTTCAGAGAAGGCAGTAAGAATGCTTAGAAATGAATGTCTTGACCGTCTTTCAGGTAAGCTTGAAGAGAGTGATGAAATGTTCAGGCTGGATATAGTGGCCTTATATAATTAAAGAATGCCGCATATATAATCTTACGCACAGTATTTGATCTGTGAATGAAATTATATATGCGGCATTTATATTTGTATATCAGTTTCTGAATAACTAAATGCAATAAGCTATCTGTTTCCTGAACAGCGTGGCAGCAGAAGTATCGAATCTAGTCGGTTCCCCTAAGTTTAATGATAGGGGCGCCTTTTTTATTGATATAATCACCGGTAATGATAACTCGTCCTATAGAATCATCTCTCGGAATCTGATACATTATATCCAGCATGAACTCCTCAATGATGGAACGAAGAGCTCTGGCACCTGTATTTCTTTCCATGGCAAGCTCTGCAATGGCTTCATAGGCGCTGTCATCAAATTCAAGATCAACCTCATCAAGCAGAAGAAGCTTTTTATACTGCTTAAGGATGGCATTCTTAGGCTCCTTAAGGATCTTTACATACATATCCTTATCAAGAGCATCAAGAGTATATACAATAGGCAGTCTACCGAGAAATTCAGGTATCATACCGAAGGTTCTGAGATCTTCATTTGTTACCTTTGAAAGGATCTGAGGATCCTGCTCGTAGGTATCTCTGAGTTCTGCACCGAAACCGATAGAAGACATTTTTGTAAGTCTGTTGGTAATGATCTCTTCAAGGTCAGGGAAGGCACCACCACAGATAAACAGGATATTTCTGGTGTTCATGACAGTGGTAGGAGTCATGGCATTTTTGCTTCCGGAACCGACAGGAACTTCCACATCAGCACCCTCGAGAATCTTTAAGAGACCCTGCTGAACAGCTTCACCGCTGACATCTCTTGAATGGGTTTCCTTTTTCTTGGCAAGCTTATCTATCTCGTCTATGAATACAATGCCTTTTTCAGCTTTTTCAACATCATTTCCTGCAACCGCAAGAAGCTTTGAAAGTATGCTTTCAACATCGTCACCGATATATCCTGCTTCTGTAAGAGAAGTAGCATCGGTAATTGCAAGAGGAACATTGAGAAGCTTTGCAATGGTTTTAACCATATAGGTCTTACCGGAACCGGTAGGTCCGATCATGAGCATGTTTGACTTCTCAATCTCGATATCGTCCATGGTATTCGTAAGAACTCTTTTGTAATGATTATATACCGCAACGGAAATAACCTTTTTTGCATATTCCTGACCGATAACATAATCGTCAAGCATTTCCTTGATCTTATGTGGGGCAGGTACCTTATCCAGAGTGAGATTTTCAAATTCGGAACCTTTATTTTCCTTTGTTTCTTCCTTTGGCTTTTTCTTTTTCACCTTCTGTGAATTCGGAATATCATTCATGTGAGTAAAAGCATTCATGTTATCAAAGCCTGGGAATTTCGAAAAATCCATAAACTGGAAACTGTTATTATTTATACTGTTAAATGCTTTCTGTAAACAGTCGGGGCAGATGTAAATATTCTCTGCCATTCCGAGAAGCTTGCCGGTTTCAGACTCGGGTCTGCGGCACATATAACAATACTTTTCATATTCATCATCATTTGAATTGTTATTTGTATTATCTGGCATTTATATCCTCCTGTATTATTATAATACCTTAGATAAGAATTCTATAAGTCTTGGGTTTTTTGGATGCTCGAAGAATTCCTTAGGAGGAGCTTCTTCAAGAATCTTTCCTCCGTCTATGAAAAGCACACGATTTGCAACCTCACGGGCAAAGCCCATTTCGTGGGTTACGATTATCATCGTCATACCTTCCTTGGCAAGATCTCTCATCAGGTCCAGTACTTCTCCGACCATTTCCGGATCGAGAGCTGAGGTTGGCTCATCGAAGAGGATAACATCTGGATTCATCGCGAGAGATCTCGCGATTGCAACACGCTGCTTTTGACCGCCGGAGAGAGTAGAAGGATAAACATCTGCTTTATCTTCCAGACCGATACGTTTAAGAAGTTTTCTGGCCTGCTCATTTGCGGCTTCTTTTATTTCCTTCTTGGTAGTTGTTATCGGAACTTTTTTATCCTTACCGGAGAAGAGATTCTTAAGCTTCTGATGTCTTAATTCCTTTGTCCTGATAAGGATAGGAGCGAGAGTTATATTCTCCAGTACGGTTTTATTGTTAAAAAGATTGAAATGCTGGAAAACCATGCCCATATGACGACGGTGAATATTGATATCAACTTTCATATCTGCGATGTCAACTCCATTGAAGATGATCTGACCGCCGGTCGGGTCTTCCATACAGTTAAGACAGCGTAAAAAGGTACTTTTACCGGAACCTGAAGGACCGATAACCACAACGATGTCACCCTTATTTATCTGTATATTTATTCCGTTGAGAACTTTATTGTCCCCAAAATGTTTTTCAAGATTAATTACGTCTATCACTTTTTTTCAGTCTCCTTTCCATAAGTTTTATCAGGATGCTGATAATGATGACTATCACGAGATAAATGAGAGCCATAACGAGATATGGAACCATGAATTCGTAATTGTTTGTACCGATATTATTAAATGCTACATAAAGGTCTGTAGCGCCTACGAAGCTTACTACGGATGTTTCCTTGATAAGAGAAATGAATTCATTTCCAAGGGTAGGAAGAATATTCTTTACAGCCTGAGGAATAACTATCTTCAGCATGGTAGTTGAAAAACTGAGACCAACGGATCTTCCACCCTCCATTTGACCATGATCTACGGATTGGATACCGCTTCGCATTATTTCCGAGATATATGCTCCGGAGTTAAGTCCGAATACTATGCAGGCTACCTGTACACCTGTCATATTTGTATCGGTAAGCGGCAGAACAACATAGTAGAAGATCAGCAGCTGGACAACCATTGGAGTTCCACGGAACAGCCATACATAAAAAGAACATATGCCGTTTAATATTTTAGGTAATACTTTGTATTTTGGGATGACCCTTACTGTGGCTATAAGAGTACCGATAATGAT
Organism: Eubacterium ruminantium; assembly: GCA_900108205.1. GTDB lineage: Bacteria > Bacillota > Clostridia > Lachnospirales > Lachnospiraceae > Eubacterium_Q > Eubacterium_Q ruminantium_A. The sequence goes on from FNUU01000007.1 coordinate 91,936, forward strand.
ACCGATTATAAGACCGCTTATAGCAATGAGGGCAGTATTTTGCAGACCTTCCAATACTTTTTTATAGCCGTTGTATTCAATGAAGATCTTCCAGAAATTATCAAATTTTTGTCCGAAACCGTCCAAGATTTTCACCTCACGTTAATATTATAATATAACCCCTATATTATGCCATATAAGAGGAAATAATGCAAAGAAAAAATCCCACATATGCCAGGTACTGCTCTGAAAACATGTATGTGGGATTTTATGTGTTAATTGATATGTTTTGTTTTGATTACTGAACAGCGTTGATTGATTTTGTGATGAATTCAGCAGGTGCAGCATCTATGATAACAAAGTCGATGTTGCCATTGAGAAGGTCCTGTACAGCAAGAGAACCGTTCTTATAACCTGTTGATGACATTTTGAAACCTGCAAAGCCCCATGATTCATCGCCTTCACAGTAGAACTGACCGGTAGTACCGTTCTGGAAACCAACTTTTGTCTTGGAATCCTTTGTGTTGAGGATTGCTTCAACAGAAGCAGCATCTGTACAATTATCAAATTCAGTGTTGCTGTTTAATACAATAAGCTTCTGGCTTGCGTAATAGTAAGAATTTGTAAATGTAACATAAGCTTCACGCTCAGGCTTTACAGTAAGACCTGCCATGGCGATATCACATTTATGCTGTCCAACTGAAAGACATACTGCATCAAAGTCCATGTTCTGGATAACGAGTTCCTGACCAAGATAATCAGCCAGTGCCTTTGCAATCTCCATATCTACGCCGAAGTAGCTGTCGCCCTTAAGATACTCAAAAGGCTCAAAAGCAGCATTTGTTGCTACTACAAGCTGATCCTTTGAGGTATCAAGTGATGCTGATTTAACCGCAACAGGTTCACCGTCTCCGAAATAGTTGTTGCAGATTTTATCAAATGTTCCGTCATCCATGATCTTCTTGATGAATTCATTTGTCTTCTCAAGAAGCTCCGGCTGATCCTTGTCGATACCAAATGCATATTCTTCATCTGTCAGATTAATGTTGATAACCTTAGCGGTCTTCTTTTCTTTTGATGTCTTGCCGTCGCTGTCTTTTTTTCCACAGGCACATAATGAAGCTGCGATTAATACACCGGTCATCATAAGTGCTGCAAGTTTTTTCATTTTTTTCATACTTTGTCCTTTCCGGATACTTTATAAAAGTTATCCATTTTTTTTTATGAAAATCAGTGAAGATATTAACATCAATAAAGAATTTATGCAATATATATATTGAGGGAATTGTATAATTATTTTCGTGCTATTATATATGTTATTTTTCTTTCGGACTTGTGTCTCGGGGAGAAAAAGAATATACTTAGATAGAAAATAAATATAAAGGATGATATATATGATCTATTTTTTAAAGAGTAAAAAACTCCATACAAAGGTTATTGCACATAGAGGGGCTTCTCATCTTGCGCGCAGAGAAAATACTATAGAATCCTTTGAGATAGCCATAAAACTGAAGGCGGATATGGTTGAGTTTGATGTGAGGCAGACAAAGGATAACGAGCTGGTGGTTTTCCATGACAGTGTATTTAATGAGATGCCGATCGCATGGCAGAATTATGAGGACATGAAGGAAGCAGCAGCGGCTGAAGGATTTGAGGTTCCGCTTCTGATCGATGTTGTAAAACTCTGCAAAGGTAGGATCAGAATGGATGTTGAGATCAAGGAAAGCGGCTACGAGGAAAGGGTCGTTAAACTGCTTACCGAAAATCTTGATTATAACGAATATTCCATAAAATCCTTTAAGGATGAAGTGGTAAAAAAAATAAAAGAGCTGGACAGTTCGATCGTAACAGGACTTCTTATAGGAAAGAAACATGCTTCACCGTGGAATATTCTTAAACAGTATTTCCCGGAGAGAAGACTTCATGACTGCAGAGCGGATTTTGTGTCGCCGAATTATAAGCTTGTGACACGTTCTTTTGTAAGACGTATGCATATGAGAGGAATTCCGGTACTTGTATGGACTGTCAATGACAAGAAAAAAATGTTAAAGCTTTTCCGCATGAAGGTAAATGCGATTATCACAGATAAGCCTGATGCGGCGCTTTATATAAGAAAAAAGTATCTGAAGCAGTAATTAAATAATGCGGGGAGGTTGCGGCGGATATGAAAAGAAGAATATTGCAATATCTTAGATATATAGATGGTATATTGGAAGATAATGCCAAAGATGAAGAATACTGGGAGAATGTCATCAGGAAACACAAGGACCAGATTGCATTTTTCTCTCATGAGAGGCTTATACATCTGATCGTATTTGCTCTTGTGTCTGTATGTACTGTGATCAGTATTATGACATTTATTGTATCAGGCCATGTTGAACTTATACCACTGATCGTGCTTTTTTTTGTACTGCTTATACCTTATTGTGCTCATTACTATCTTCTGGAGAACAGTGTTCAGAAGATGTATGAACAATATGATGAAATGATAAATAAGACTGAAAAATATTTCAGAGTAGATAAATCACTAAAAAAATGAGAAACGGATGATCATTTATGACGCTTCGTGAATTAAAAAAAGGCGAAACAGCACTTATAGAATCAGTTGGCGGCGAGGGAGAACTGAGACAGCATTTCCTGGATATGGGAGTTATTCCGGGAACATATGTGACAATGGTCAAGCTGGCTCCTATGGGAGATCCCATGGAACTCAGGATCCGCGGCTATGAACTGACGCTCAGACTGGACGATGCAGAGAAGATAGAAATATCTGAGATAACAACAGATACACAGAGAATAAAGGCTGATGCCGATACCAAAAGGGATAAGAAGGCGGTAGACGAGAAGGTAAATAAGCGTACCTTCAGTGAACATCCCGGACTTGGTGAGGGTGGTATATATCATGATAAAACTCATGAAAATCCGCTTTCTGAGGATACGCTCTTAACATTTGCTCTGGCCGGTAATCAGAACAGTGGTAAGACAACACTTTTTAATGCGCTTACAGGTTCTAATCAGCATGTAGGCAATTTTCCGGGAGTTACGGTAGACAGAAAGAGCGGCAGTATAAAGGGCGAACCGAATACGGAAGTTGTGGATCTGCCGGGTATTTATTCGCTTTCACCATATACTGATGAAGAGATAGTATCAAGACAATATATTATCAACGAAAAGCCAAAGGGTATTATTAATATAGTTGATGCCACCAATATAGAAAGAAATCTGTATCTCACCATGCAGCTTATCGAGCTGGATATTCCTATGGTTCTTGCGCTAAATATGATGGATGAAATGCGGGGAAACGGAGGCTCGGTCAGGATCAATGACATGGAGGCGCTTTTGGGAATACCCGTAGTACCTATTTCCGCTGCTAAAAATGAAGGCGTAGATGAGCTTATCAGTCATGCTGTTCATGTGGCAAAATATCAGGAGAGTCCGGGAAAGAAGGACTTTTGTGATGAAAATGATCAAGGGGGTGCGGTGCACAGATGTATTCATGCTATCATGCATCTTATCGAGGATCATTGTATAAAGGCTTCGATTCCTGTGAGATTTGCGGCTAATAAGGTCATTGAGGGCGATAAGAGGGTCCTTGAAGCCTTGCAGCTTACAGAAAATGAAAAGGAAATGGTTGAGCATATCATTCTTCAGATGGAGGAGGAGCGCGGGATTGATCGTTCGGCAGCAATTGCTGATATGCGTTTTTCTTTTATTCAGAAGCTGGTAGACAGAACTGTAGTAAAACCGGTAGAGAGCAGGGAAAGAGAGAGAAGTCAGAAGCTGGACAAGCTGCTTACAGGAAGGTTTACGGCAATTCCTGCATTTGTAGGCATCATGGCGCTGGTATTTTTCCTGACATTTAATGTTATAGGAGATTTTCTTCAGGGATTACTCGAAGAAGGTGTAAATTTCGTTACCGGAAGGGTGGATAACCTGCTGGGCACCTGGGGTGTAAACAGTGTTGTTCATTCACTCATAATAGATGGTATTTTCTCCGGAGTAGGAAGCGTTATCAGCTTTATGCCGATAATAATTGTTCTCTTTTTCTTCTTATCCATACTGGAGGATTCGGGTTACATGGCAAGAATAGCATTTGTCATGGATAAACCCCTCAGAAAGCTGGGCCTTTCAGGAAGAAGTATCGTGCCTATGCTTATAGGTTTTGGATGCTCGGTACCGGGAGTAATGTCCAGCAGAACACTTCCTTCTGAGAGGGACAGAAAACTTACGATACTCATGATACCATTTATGAGTTGTACGGCGAAGCTTCCGATATACAGTTTCCTGACAGCAGCATTTTTTCCGGGGCATGGAGCTCTCATGATGGTAGGATTATACTTTTTCGGTATAATAATGGGTATCATCACAATATTCATTTTAAAGAAGACATTCTTCAGAGGAGAGGCAGTACCTTTTGTTATGGAGCTTCCGAATTACAGAATGCCGGGAATGAAAAATGTTACAATGCTTCTCTGGGAAAAGGCTAAAGACTTTTTGACCAGAGCCTTTACGGTAATCTTTATGGCTACTATAATCATTTGGTTTCTGCAGAACTTCAACTTCAGCCTGAAGCTTGTAGAAAGTTCGAATGAAAGTATTCTTGCAGATATATCAGGTATTCTGGCTCCGCTGTTCAAACCGCTCGGTCTTGGAAACTGGATGATAGTTACAGCTCTTATAACCGGATTTATGGCAAAAGAAAGCGTTGTTGCAACGCTGAGTGTACTTTTCGGAAGTACGGAAATAATGATAGCTTCCATTTCACAGCCTGCAGCAGTATCGCTTCTTGTTTTCTGTCTCATTTATACACCGTGTGTAGCAGCTATAGCTTCCGTAAAAAGAGAACTTGGAGGTAAATGGGCTGCCGGCATGGCCGTGCTGCAGTGTCTGATCGCATATATTGCTGCATTTGGAGTTAATCTCATCGCAGGGGCTGTCATGTAGAAATTCAGTGATTATTTTTGTGATTATTGTATAGCTGTAGAAAATATAATAGTCGAATTTGGTAAAATAGTATAAAGTGTATAATTGACAAAACTAAAAAAATATAGTTATAATTAAGCATGCGCCACTTGCAAAAGTGACGCATTTGCGCATTTTATGGGCAATTACTTATTTTGCGTTTTTAATTTTGAGAGGCACAACATATGGGCAAACATAAAAACAGAAATAGAAATTTAAAGAAAATTGAAAATAAAAATTCAGGAAAAAACATGACCGTCGAGGCTGAGAAGACGAAGATAAATTCCGAGACGGATGGTAGCGATATAGTAAATGAATCCGTAAGTATGCTGAATACGGAAACAGCCGGGAAGACTGAAGAAGAGAATAAAACAGTTGAGAAAACGGTGGCAGCAGGAAGCGAACCGGTAGAGAAAGCATCAGGAGCAGAGAATGCGCCGATTGATAAAAAAGCAGGAGCAGAGAATACATTGGCTGAGAAACAGGCGGCTTCTGAAAATGATTCTTCTATAAAACAGGCATCAACCGAAAAAACACCGGTTGAAAATCAAACGGTGGCAGGAGCATCTGAGGATACTTCTGAAACTGACGAGTATGAAGAAGATGAAGATGATGATGAGGACGATGAAGAACCGGCTTATAACAGAGCTAATGTTAACAGGATAAAAAAGATGATCCTGATCACTATAGCTGCTATGATCCTGGTACCTACAACCATTGCCATTTGTCTTTTTGTTAAGGTGATAAAACTTGAAAAACAGCTGGATACATATAAGAAAGAAGCTGCTGAACAGAGAGAGCTGAATGAAAAGCTTAGATCAGCTTCAGAAAGCGAAGGAAGTACTGCGGAAAATATGCAGTATTATAGTTCTGAAGAATCGGGAAGCCTGGACTATCAGATAACCATTTATTCTGAGACCAAGAATAATCTTCTTCAGGGCAAGGAAGCAGATACAGCCGAGCTTAATGTTATTGAAAGAAGCAGTACTGAGAATGTAATGAATGTTGATTCGGTCGCAGAGAAAGCTGATGATGTTTCGGTGGAGAATAGCAGTGAGAAGACTTCCGATGATAATATGGATACATCAGAGGCAAAGGAAGAAATATCAGCTACCGAAGAGATTGGAAAGACAGTTAAGTTAAACGGCAAGAAGGTCTACCTTACATTTGATGATGGTCCGTCAGCATATACCGGTGACATTCTCGATATCCTTAAGGAGAAGGGGGTTAAGGCTACATTTTTCGTTGTAGCAAAGCCCGAAAGCTATTATCCTGATTATCAGAGGATTGTAGATGAAGGACATACCCTTGCAATGCATTCCTATTCACATGTATATAAACAGGTTTACGGATCTCTTGATGATTTTAAGTATGATGTTGAGAGTCTTCACCAGCTTATCTATAATGTGACAGGCTATGATTCAAAGGTTTACAGATTCCCTGGTGGAAGTTCGAATACTGTTGCCAGTGTGAATATTCAGGACTGTATGAAATATCTGGATGAACAGGGCTATGTTTATTTCGACTGGAATGCTCAAAATGGAGATGCGGTTGATTATTATGTAACACCTGAAGAGCTGAATGCAAACGTAATGAGTTATGTTGTTAATAATAAGGGGGATACGGTTGTTCTTATGCATGACCTTGGCTCCCATTATAATACAATAGAGGCTCTGCCAAGTCTGATCGATCAGCTTCAGTCAGAAGGCTATGAGATACTTCCGATAACAGAAGATACAAAGCCTGTAAGACATGTAGAATATGATCCTGCAAAGACAACAAAATAATATGTAATATAAGGACACTTTCATCATACAGGAAGGTGTCCTTTTCTTTGTTTAAAAGCGTTTGGAAGCATACTGTCGGAGTGATAGGGCGGGTATTTGGCTGGAGTGTTTAAAGATTGCTGATCCAACGAACACGATATCCGGACAAAAGAATGGCGTAGAACGCCTGCAAACACGGATATTAATGGATAGTATTATGAAAATAAATAAATGTAACAAATAAGTCATGTTGTGATATACTGTCTTTGGTTCTTTATAAGATGTTGTGCTCAGAAATATAACAAAACATAATTTTAAAATTACTTAAGAGGAATACAAATGAACTATAGTGAGGTTATCGGATATATAGAAGAAAGAAATAAAATGGGGAGTGTCCTTGGACTCGAGAATATTGAAAGACTCCTGAAACGATTGGGAAATCCGCAGAATAAAGTACCGGCAATTCATATCGCCGGAACGAACGGCAAGGGATCGATAATGGCATTTGTGGAGAATGTACTTATAAAAAACGGGCTAAAGGTAGGAAGATATATATCGCCGACGATTATTGATTACAGAGAAAGATGGCAGATCAATAAGGAGTATATTTCAGAAACGGACTGCGCTGACATACTTACAGAAGTGATAGATACCGTAAAAGAGATGGAAAGATTAAAAGAAGGGGCACCGACTTCATTTGAGATAGAGACCGCAGCGGCATTTTTATATTTTGAAAAAAGTGGCTGTGACATAATGCTTATTGAGTGTGGTATGGGTGGAAGACTGGATGCTACAAATGTATTTTTACATACTCCGATAGATATAATCGCATCCATCAGCTATGATCATATGCAGTTCCTTGGGGATACGCTCGAGAAGATCACAAAAGAAAAACTGGGAATAGTAAAAGAAAATGATATTCTTGTCACCTATCCGTTTTCTGAGATACCGGAGAAGGTGGTTGCAGATTATGTGATGTGCAGGGATACAGATGAAAGTGACTCCCCAAAAACTTCCGAAACAAAAAAAATCAGGATGCCGGATTCTGAGACCGGAGAAGATGACAGCAGAGACGTGAGCAGAGATGGCAGCAGAGATGATGACAGAGAAGACAGAATTGTCATCAGCAAATTATTTGCGGCTGATAAAAAGTATCTGAATATTATTTCTTCCGGCATTAAGGGCAGCAGCTTTAAGTATAAAGGCGAAAAATATGATATCTCTCTGGTCGGAGGATATCAGATATTAAATGCCATAACTGCTATCGAAGCAGTGAAAGCTTTTAACAGTATTTCTGGGAAACTCGGACTGCCGAAGATTACTCAGGATGTATTGTATGAAGGAATGAAGGATACTTCATGGGACGGACGGTTTACAGTCCTTTCTGAGCAGCCTCTTTTTATTGTGGATGGTGCGCATAATGAAGACGCATGGCAGAGGCTTTCAGAGGATATAAGGAAATATTTTACAAATCGAAAGATTATATTTATAATAGGGGTGCTTAAGGATAAGGAATATGAAAAAATGCTGGATATTCTGTCTCCTTATATGGCAGCGGCAGTAACAGTTACCAGTGACAGTCCACGTGCTTTGGATGGTAAATATCTTGCAAAGCTTATCGAAGAACGTAATGTGAAGGCTGTATTTGCAGAGAGTATTCCTGCTGCTGTAGGTAAAGCACTTGATATGGCGGAAGAAGCGGAGGCTGATAAAGCTGCAGTCATAGCCTGCGGGTCGCTGTCATTTATCGGTGATATTATAAAGATTAAAAGGAAAAGATAAATATGAAAAGGGTGGATGTTATACTTCAGGATCCTGAATTCAGAAGTATTTCAGAAATGATCAAGAAAAGAGAATATGACAGGATTTTCTGCAGACACAGTCTCGGACATGCTTTGTCTGTGGCGAGGATCGCTCATATTATAAATCTGGAGGAAGCTTTGGGGCTTGAAAAGGAAATGATCTATGGAGCGGCTCTGCTGCATGATATCGGAAGATATTCTTCCTATGAGGAGGAAGGAATGTCGCATCATGAGGCAGGAGCTTTTGTAGCAAGACCTATTCTGGAAAGAGCCGGTTTTACGACAGAAGAGATAGATATAATGTGTGATGCTATTATGAAGCATAAGAAAAAAAACGGTAATCCGGGAAGCCTTTCAGAAGTATTATACAGAGCTGACAAATTATCAAGAAACTGCTTTATGTGTGATGCCAGATCGGAGTGTTACTGGAAGGAAGAAAAGAAGAATAAATCTGTAATATACTAGTATAGCTGTTCTTAAATAACTCGACTGAATGCTTGCCTGCTCACACCGACAGCACGATTCCAAAAGCCTCGGAATAGTCCAACGAATATAAGCATGAACTCAGTAAAGTGAAGGGGAAATAAAAACATGAATTTTGCAGACAGAATCAGAAAAGATGACAAACCGGTCCTTATGGGAATCCTTAATGTTACGCCGGATTCCTTCTCGGACGGAGGAAAATATAATGATATTTCCACAGCGTTAAAGCATGTGGAGGAAATGATAAATGATGGGGCGGACGTGATCGACGTAGGTGGTGAATCCACAAGGCCGGGTTATACCTATGTTGAAGCGGAAGAAGAGATTGAAAGAGTCTGTCCGGTTATTGAGAGGATCAAAAAGGAATTCGATATTCAGGTTTCTCTGGATACATATAAGGCTTCTGTCGCAAAGGCAGGACTAATATCAGGCGCAGATATAATAAATGATGTCCACGGACTTAAATGGAAGGAAGAAAATGTTCCATTTACCATGGCGGATGTACTTAAGGAGAACAGCGCCGGTATCATTTTAATGCATAACAGAGATAATATGGATTATAAAGTATTTACAGAGGACGTTATATCGGATCTGAATGAGAGTATTGCTCTTGCCAAGAATGCCGGAATAGCTGATGACCGTATAGTGCTGGATCCCGGAATTGGATTTGCCAAGACCTTAGAGCATAACCTTAAGCTTATGAAGGAGCTGGATAAAATATGCAATATGGGTTATCCGGTCCTTCTCGGGATTTCAAGAAAGAGCATGATAGGACTTACTCTGGATCTCCCAAAGGATGAGAGAGAAGAGGGAACCATAGCTTCAAATGTATATGGACTGACAAAGGGATGCCGCATTTTCAGAGTGCATGATGTAAAGAAAAACAGAAGAGCTCTTGATATGACATATGCAATTATGAACAGTTGATAGTAACGGATGGATTATGAGATGCGGTTTTTGTTTCTCAATATAGTCTGAAGGAAGCATAGAATAGCATTTTAGTGAGGAAATATGGATAAGATAGTTATTAAAAATCTGAATATTTTTGCGTTTCATGGAGTGTTTGATGAAGAAAAGGAAAAAGGGCAGATTTTCAGGATTTCTGCAGAGCTTTATCTGTCTGTAAGAAAGGCAGCTATGAAGGATGATCTTCGACTGGCGGTGAATTATGCAGAAGTGGCAGAACTTATCAGGCAGGTTACAACAAGAGAAAAATGTGATCTCATCGAAACAGTAGCGGAAAATATAGCAGCGGAAATACTCATAAAATACAATATGGTAAAGGGAGTACGTGTTAAGGTTAGTAAACCTGATGCACCTATTGATATGTCCTTTGAAGATGTTGCTGTTGAGGTAAATCGTTTCAGACATGTTTCACTGCTGGGGCTCGGCTCAAATCTCGGAGACAGAGAAAAATACATTAAGACAGCCATAGAACAGCTGGGTAAAGATGACTATATTAAGGTTAAGAAGGTTTCTTCATTTATCGAAACAGAACCTTATGGGCCGGTCGATCAGCCGGACTTTCTGAATGCAGCTGTACTTATAGAAACGCTTTATACTGCAGAGGAGCTTCTTGAAGTTACAAGTGATATAGAACTGGATGCAAAAAGAGAGAGAATAATCCATTGGGGTCCGCGCACTCTGGATATAGATCTTCTGCTTTTTGACGACGAGATCATATCTACAGAGAAGCTTACAATCCCGCATAAGGAAATGCATCTTCGTGATTTTGTGCTTCGTCCTGCAGACGAGATTGCTCCATATATGATGCATCCTTTGTTCAATAAAACAATCCATCAGCTTCTTACAGAGCTTCACGAAACAGAAGAATATAATGCGGAAGCATATATCGATGAGGAGTATGAGATCGTTGATAATCTCGAAGTGAATCAGAACACCAGAGTTGTTTATGCAGGTGTTCCGGGAGCTTATGCCGAGGCAGCGGTAGTTAAATATTTTGGAAATGACATTTCCATATATAATGTGAAGCATTTTGATGATATAGCAGAAGAGGTTATTTCCGGCAGGGCTGATTATGGTGTTATCCCTATCGAGAATTCTTCGGCAGGTTTTGTAAGCGGCAATTATGATATTATAAGAAGTGCAGGAGTTAAGATCGTTGCAGAGGTTGTACTTGATATAGAACACTGCCTGCTGGGGATTCCGGGTGCTTCTATAAATGATATTAAGAAGGTCTTTTCCCATGATCAGGGACTGATGCAATGTAAGGATTATATTGATAAGCATGGATTCTCTGCTGTAAGCATGAGTAATACGGCAGCGGCCGCAAAGAAGGTAAGGGAGGAAGGAAATCTATCATATGCCGCAATCGCCAGTGAAAGAGCGGCAAGATTATACAATCTTACCATTCTGGAATCAGGAATCAATACTCTGAATGATAATTCGACCAAGTTTGTTGTAGTTACAGGCAGAAAGATAGCTCTTAAAGAAGCAGATAATATCAGCCTCTGCTTCAGGACTGCACATAAGGTTGGAGCATTGTTTAATGTTATGAAATATTTCAATATCAACGGACTTAATATGACCAGTATAGAATCACGTCCGAGTCAGAAGAAAAAGTGGCAGTATTATTTCTATGTTACCTTCAATGGTAGACTTACAGATAAAAATGTTATGAAGGCTCTTGGAGAGATAGAGATGGATACGGATGAAATGGAAGTACTGGGAACTTTTTAAAACAGTAAATTGCAATAAAAATTAGAATAATACATCTTATAATGTTTGGGATTAATGTCCCTTTGATGTTTTGTCAGGTATCCGCCGGATAGAGAAAAAATCTCCGTCCGGCGGATGTTTTTGCGTAAAAAACAGGATCAGCTTTATATTCTGGAGCTGTTTACGGAGTTTGATGAAATTTTTTTAGTACAAGGTAAAATGGGGTTTGACATTTAAGTAAATTAGTGTTATTTTATGTGTAAGCGCTTACAATGAGAAAAAATACACAATAAATCGCGGGGACATATTGTGTAAACATTCTATTCATGTAAAGCCTTACAGACAAAAGTATTTTTGTGGTTAATAAAAAATAAGGGAGATAACAGATGAAAGAGAAGAATCAAGAAATTCAATCAGAAATGGTTGCATTTGTTGCCTGTGCAGGGTGTGCAGCAGGAAAGTCCAGATTCAGTGATAAGTGCACGAGCTGTAAGGAAGCAGTTGAATCCGGGTTTGTCCGTGGCGAGTGCAAGAATGGATGCGTGGGAGCAGGCTCATGCGTTTCTGTATGTAAGAAGGGTGCAATTCGTCTTGAGTATGGAAAGATTGTAGTTGACAGAGAGCTTTGCGATGGCTGCGGAGATTGTGCAGCAGCGGATGTATGTCCTCAGGGACTTATTCGTATGATACCGAGAAAGGCAACTAACTTTATTCCGTGCTCATCTACAGAAGAGGATGAGGACACTGTTCGTAAGACCTGTGGATATGGATGTATCGCCTGCGGAGAGTGTGAGAGATCCTGCCCGCGTGGCGCAGTATCTATAGTGGATAACCATGCGGTTATAGATTATGACAAATGTGTAGGTTGTGAAGCCTGTACAGTTCGTTGCAAGAAGAAGATTATTGTTGATACTCTTCATGACCTTACGAAGTTAAAGGAGAAGGTTGCATTTGTTCGATGCTCAGGCGGAGCCAGAGCATCGGCTGTATTTGATGAGTTCGGAGTAGAGAACTGCGAAGAGGCAGCAAAACTGGATGCAAAAGCACTTGGAATCTGTACCACGGGCTGCTGTGGTCAGGGCAGCTGCATAAGGGTATGTCGTTACAATGCAATCACTATGGAAAATGGTACGGCATATGTTGATCCGGAGAAATGTGTAGGATGTCGTGACTGTACATATGCATGTCCAAGACATCTTATTACGATGGTACCTTACAAGGGCATGAAGCTGGTTCCTTGTTCATCAACAGATGATTACGAGGATAAGCTTAAGGTTTGTGATTCGGCATGTATAGGTTGTGAGGACTGCGTAAACAACTGTCCGAATGGGGCAATCTATATGGAATCACGTCATGCGGTTGTTGATCCGAACCTTTGCGAGAATTGTAAAATGTGCCAGTATGTTTGTATGAGAAATGTTATCAGGGAACAGGCAGTTCCGGAATATATTTATAAACAGCATGAAGCTATGGCCGGCGAAAATGGAAGAGAAGGAGGAAATGAGTAATGAGAACCAGAAAGACAATGGATGGAAATACGGCTGCTGCTCACGTAGCATACGCATTTTCCGAAGTTTCAGCAATCTATCCTATAACTCCTTCATCGCCTATGGCAGAAAGTATGGATGAATGGGCAGCCGGAGGAAGAAAAAATATTTTCGGCGAGAAAGTAAATATAATTGAAATGGAATCTGAGGGAGGTGCCGCAGGTGCGGTACACGGTTCGATAACTGCCGGAGCATATACAACTACATTTACTGCTTCTCAGGGACTTCTTCTTATGATACCTAATATGTATAAATTGGCAGGAGAGCAGACACCGACAGTATTTCATGTTGCGGCAAGAGCGCTTGCAACACATGCTCTTTCAATATTTGGTGATCATTCTGATGTAATGAGCTGCCGTCAGACAGGATTTGCCATGCTCTGCTCAAATAATGTTCAGCAGGTAATGGATCTTGCAGCAGTCGCTCATCTTGCTACAATATCAGGAAAGCTTCCGATGATGCATTTCTTTGATGGCTTCCGTACATCTCATGAATACCAGAAGATTGAAACATGGGATTATGATGATTTAAAAGAGATGGTTGACTGGGAGGCAGTTAAACGTTTCAGAGAACGTGCCCTTAATCCTGAGCATCCGCATCTTCTTGGTTCGGCAGAACAGCCGGAGACCTTCTTCCAGCATAGAGAGGCCTGCAATACAGCATATTATGAAACAGTAGATACAGTAGTCCGTTATATGGATATGGTGAATAAAAAGATCGGTACAGACTACAAGCCATTTAATTACTATGGTGCACCTGATGCTACTGAGGTTCTTGTGGCCATGGGTTCGGTCTGTGATGCGGCAGAAGAGGTTGTAGACTATCTGAATGCCCGCGGACATAAGGTTGGTATTGTTGAAGTGCATCTTTATCGTCCGTTCTCGGCAGAATACCTTACCAGGGTTCTTCCTGAAACGGTAGAAAAGATCGCTGTACTGGACAGAACAAAGGAGCCGGGAAGTATTGGCGAGCCACTCTTCCTGGATATATGTTCAGCTCTCAGAGATACAAAATGGAAGGATTGCCTCATCGTTGGTGGTCGTTACGGACTTGGTTCAAAGGATGTTCAGCCGGGAGATATTCAGGCTGCATTTGAAAATCTCTGGAGTGATTCTCCAAAGAGAGAGTTTACACTTTCCATAAATGATGATGTGACAAATCTTTCTCTGCCGGTAACTTCAAATCCTGATGTTGCAGCAAAGGATACTGTTGCTTGTAAGTTCTGGGGACTTGGTGCAGACGGTACTGTAGGTGCAAATAAGAACTCGGTTAAGATCATTGGCGATCATACAGAAAAATATGTTCAGGCATATTTCCAGTATGATTCAAAGAAGTCCGGAGGAGTAACAATATCTCACCTTAGATTTGGCGACAGTCCGATAAAGTCTACATACTATGTAAAACAGGCTGATTTCGTTGCATGTCACAACAGTGCATACCTGACAAAGTATGAAATGGTTCAGGATGTTAAGCCGGGTGGATCGTTCCTCTTAAACTGTACATGGACAGATGAGGAGCTCGAGCAGCATCTACCTGCAGCTGTTAAGAAATATATTGCTGATAATAATATAAAGTTCTATACCTGTGATGCTGTTGATATAGCTAAAAAGGTAGGACTAGGTGCAAGAAGAACAAACTCTGTTCTTCAGGCAGCTTATTTCCAGATTGCAAAGATCATTGATATAAATGAGGCGATCGGATATATGAAGGACGCTATAGTTAAGACCTATTCAAAGAAGGGTCAGAACATTGTAGACATGAACTGTGCCGCTGTTGATGGTGGTGTTGAAAGTGTTCATGAGGTTAAAGTACCTGAACATTGGAAGTCAGTACCTGCTGATCCGGCTCCTGCAAAGCTGGTTGGTCGCGATAAGCTTCATACAGATTATCTGAATAATATTCTTGTTCCGACAAATACTCTAACAGGTGATAATTGTCCTGTTTCTGTATTTATGGATACTGCAAATGGTATGCTTCCGTCAGGAACGGCTATGTATGAGAAGAGAGGTGTTGCAGCGGATCTTCCACACTGGTGCTCAGGAAACTGCATGCAGTGTAATATGTGTGCTTATGTATGTCCTCATGGAGCAATCAGACCATTTGTGCTTACGGCAGAAGAAGCAAAGGATTATCCTGATGCTAAACCTATGAAGGGAACAAAGGACATGTATTTTGTACTTGGTTTTTCTGCGAAGGACTGTACAGGCTGCGGTTCCTGCGCAGAGGTATGCCCTGCCCGTAATAAGGCTCTTAAGATGCATGCTATGGATACAGAATACATGGAGAAAAAGCAGGCTGAATATGACAAACTCTTCGGCACAGTACATAATGAAGACAGAAAGATACCATTTAGCAGAAATACTGTTAAGGGATCACAGTTCGCACAGCCTCTTATGGAGT
The DNA here is from genome assembly GCA_900108205.1 of Eubacterium ruminantium. Taxonomy (GTDB): domain Bacteria; phylum Bacillota; class Clostridia; order Lachnospirales; family Lachnospiraceae; genus Eubacterium_Q; species Eubacterium_Q ruminantium_A. The sequence continues at coordinate 107,554 of FNUU01000007.1, forward strand.
TCTCAGGAGCATGTCCGGGCTGTGGTGAGTCGCCATACGCCAAGCTTGTTACTCAGCTCTTTGGTGATCGTATGATAGTTGCAAATGCAACCGGATGTTCAATGATCTGGGGATGCTCAGCACCGTCTACACCTTATACAGTAAATAAAGAGGGACGTGGTCCTGCCTGGGCAAATTCACTTTTCGAGGATAATGCTGAATTCGGCTTTGGTATGGCAACTGCGGTAAATGCACGCAGAAATGAACTTACAACAGCTGTTGAGGCTCTTAAGGCTGAGACACCTGAACTTGCTGCTGAGGCAGAAAAATGGTTGGCAGCTAGGGGAGACGGAAACAAGGCGCGTGAAGCAGGTGAAGAGCTTCTTAAGAAGTGTGAGACACTTGCAGCTTCAAATACAAATGCAGCTTATGTAGTATCAAACAAAGATCTTCTCAGTAAGCCGTCTGTATGGTTATTCGGTGGTGATGGCTGGGCATATGATATTGGTTACGGCGGACTTGATCATGTGCTTGCATCAGGAGAAAATGTAAATGTTCTTGTTTTTGATACTGAGGTTTATTCTAATACGGGTGGTCAGTCATCAAAGGCAACACCTATCGGTGCGGTGGCTAAGTTCGCTGCATCCGGCAAGAGAGTAAAGAAGAAAGACCTGGCACAGATTGCCATGGCCTATGGATATATTTATGTGGCACAGATTGCCATGGGTGCTAATCCTGCACAGACACTTAAAGCCCTGCAGGAAGCAGAAGCATATGATGGTCCATCGCTTATAATTGCCTATGCACCATGTATCAATCACGGTGTAAAGGCCGGCATGAATCGAAGCATGCTTGAAATGAGAAATGCAGTACGTTCAGGTTACTGGAATCTCTTACGTTATGACCCACGTCTTGCTGATGAAGGAAAGAATCCGCTTATGCTTGACAGCAGTAAGCCGACAGATAATTACAGAGACTTCCTTATGGGCGAAGTAAGATATAATTCGCTTAAACTCAGATTCCCTGATAAGGCAGAAGAGCTGTTTAATAAGGGTGAGGAATCAGCTAAGGAGAGATATGAGGTATTGCATGAGATGGCGATGAACCGGAAAGGGGGAGATATCAAATGATCAATATGAGTAAGGTCAAAACCCGTATGCCGGAGCAGGATCCTCAGGTACGTGTTGGAAATTTTGATGAGGTTGCCACAGGATATACTGAAGAAATGGCAGTTAAAGAGGCACTCAGATGTCTTAAATGCAGAGAGCATCCATGTATGACAAAGGGATGCCCGATAAGTAACAGAATACCTGATTTTATTGAGAAGATAACAGAATGCGAATTTGAAGAAGCATATCAGATACTGAATGAAACAACATCTCTTCCGGCAGTTTGCGGAAGAGTATGTCCACAGTATCTTCAGTGTGAAGGAAAATGTGTTCGTGGTGAGAAAGGACGCCCTGTAGCTATAGGAGCCTTAGAGCGTTTTGTCGCTGACTGGCATCGTCATCATGCTGATGGAGTATCTGCCGAAGCAGCTGAAAGTAATGGCGTAAAGGCTGCTGTTATAGGATCAGGTCCCGCAGGACTTGCCTGTGCAGGAGAGCTTGCCAAGAAGGGATATACCGTAACTGTATTTGATAAGAACGTACTTCCGGGTGGTGTTCTTTCATATGGTATTCCTAATTTCCGTCTTCCGGGTGAAATTCTTCAGAATGAACTGGATAGTCTTAAGGCTCTTGGAGTAATATTTGAAAATGGTAAAGAACTGGGTAAGGATTTTACCATTGAATCACTTAAGTCGGAAGGCTTTAAGTCAGTGTTTATCGGAAATGGCGCAGGCAATTCGATTCGTCTCGAAATACCCGGACAGGAGCTTTCGGGAGTACTTGCCGCATCGGCATTTCTCTTTGACGTAAACCTGAGTAATAAATATCCTTCTGCTGAAAAGATTGCTGTTATCGGCGGCGGCAACGTTGCTATGGATGCCTGTCGTGCAGCGGTACGTGTACCGGGAGCAAAGAAGGTTTATGTTGTTTACAGAAGATCGGCAGCTGAAATGCCGGCTGATCCTGCGGAAGTTCATGAGGCTGAGGCTGAGGGAGTTGAATTCATTTATCTTACCGGTACAGTTGAGGTTATCGGAGCAGAGGGTAAGGTGACAGGCCTTAAGTGTCAGAAAATGGCACTTACAGAGCCGGATGCATCAGGACGCAGAAAGCCTGTTCCTGTGCCGGATTCTGAATTTGTTCTGGATGTGGACTGCATTATAGAGGCAATCGGCAGTGGCAGTGATAACGAGTGTGCAGATGGTGTGGATACCTCCGAAAAGGGTTATATTATTGTTGATACTGATACATTTGCTACATCTTGTGAAGGCGTATTTGCCGGTGGCGATACAGTTACAGGCCCTAAGACGGTCATAGCCGCTATGGGAGCAGGAAGAAAAGCGGCAGCCTCAATGATAGAATATATGGAGAAATAAAGCCGGAAATGCTTTGATGGTTTTATAAAGTCGGAATGCTTTTCCTGTCTATGAGGGGAAAGCATTTTGACTTTTATGGTATTATCAGTTATTCTGATAAATGTGTTTTATGTTGTTTTGAGATATATTAAAAAATGTTTTGTGATGTTTTGGGATGTTTTTCAAAAAACGCTTGACAGTGTGTTGCGCATATGGTATCTTATGCAATGTTGAAAACAAAGAAGAGTATCCACTCTCACCTGAGCATTACAGATGACTTGGGTTTGATAATTCTTTAAAACAGCATGTTTGTTGTTTTGATGTTTTATTTAATGGTGGATACTGTCCATCATTTTTTTTCGTTTGGTATGGAGGGCAAGGCAATAGAGTACTTAATTAACGAACAGATTAGAGACAAAGAAGTTAGAGTTATCGGTGCAGAAGGAAATCAGCTGGGTGTTATGTCTATAAAGGATGCACTTAATGCGGCTGAGGAAGCAGAATTGGATCTCGTAAGAGTATCACCAAGTGCTAAGCCTCCTGTATGCAAGATTGTTGATTACAGCAAATTCCGTTACGAAATGATGCGTAAGGAAAAGGAACAGAAGAAGAAGCAGAAGATCGTAGAGATCAAGGAAGTAAGAATTTCACCAAATATTGATGAAAATGATCTTAATACCAAGATCAATATGGCAAGAAAGTTCCTTACAAAGGGGGACAGAGTTAAAGTAACACTCAGATTCAGAGGTAGAGAGCTTGCCTACGTAAATCAGAGCAAGAAGGTTCTTGATGATTTTGCGGAGAAGCTTTCAGATATATCTACCGTCGATAAGGCGGCTAAGTTTGAAGGCAGGAGCATGACTATGTTCCTCGCTGCAAAACACTAATTCAGAAAGATGCATTTAAGGAGGATAAAATAATGCCAAAGTTAAAAACTAAAAAGGCTGCAGCTAAGCGTTTTCAGGTTACAGGTACAGGAAAGTTAAAGAGAAATAAAGCTTATAAGAGCCACATCCTTACTAAGAAGACAACAAAGAGAAAGAGAAATCTTAGAAAGGCTACAATTACAGACAAGACAAACAGCAAGGTAATGAAGAAGATTTTACCTTACATGTAATCAAAGCTTGTCACAGGTTCTGTAAAAGCAAAGTTTGAAACATGGATTTTTCGATGCGTTTTTGTAAATATACAGAAATGCGAATGGTAGAATATTTAGGAGGATAATTAAAATGGCTAGAATTAAAGGTGGCGCTAATGCCAAGAAAAAGCACAATAGAACACTTAAGCTCGCTAAGGGCTATAGAGGAGCTAGATCAAAGCAGTACAGAGTAGCAAAGCAGTCAGTAATGAGAGCACTTGCTTCTTCATTTGCCGGCAGACGTGAGAGAAAGAGAGATTTCCGTAAGCTCTGGATCGCTCGTATCAATGCAGCAGCTCGTATCAACGGTATTTCATACAGCAGACTTATGTATGGTCTTAAGCTTGCTGAGGTTGATATCAACCGTAAGATGCTTTCAGAAATGGCTATCAGTGATCCTGAAGGATTTGCAAAGCTTGTTGATGTTGCAAAGGCTAAGCTTGCTTAGTTTTAAAATAGTTTATTTCGAATAATTGTGAGAGAACAAAACCCCTGACATACGAATATATTTCGGCCAGGGGTTTTATTTTTTGAAAAAAGGATATTTGACAATATTTTATCATTGCTAAAAAATATGTTATGTGGTAAAATCGTTGAATAGTGCGTAAGTCTGTGCGTTTTTCGGGATATTTATTCCGGAGAGAAATGATTTGCGTTTAAAAAAGATAGAAATGCACAGAAGAGCTGTGTTCAAGGAGGAAAAGAAAAATGAGTTTAACATCAGAAAAATTAGACGGAAATATGGCAAATCTTACTATTACAGTTCCTGCAGAGGAATTTGATAAGGCAATGATCGAAGCTTATAAGAAGAATAAGAATAAGTTTTCTGCTCCTGGCTTCCGTAAGGGTAAGGTTCCTATGCACTATATAGAGAAGGTTTATGGTGAAGGCGTATTCTATGAAGATGCTGCAAACGATCTTATCAATAAGTTCTATCCACAGGAGATTGAGAACTGTGATCTTGATATCGTTTCAAATCCTGAGATCGGCGTAGAGCAGATCGGTAAGGGTCAGGACTTCATCTTTACAGCTAAGGTTGCTACAAAGCCACCTGTAAAACTTGCTGAGTACAAGGGCGTAGAGATCGAGAAGGTTAACGCTGAAGTTACAGATGAAGATGTAGATGCAGCTATCGAGAAGACACGTAAGGAAAATGCACGTAAGGTAGATGTAACAGACAGAGCTGCCAAGAATGGTGATGAAGTAAACATCAACTTCGAAGGCTTTGTTGATGGTGTTGCATTTGATGGTGGTAAGGGTGAGGACTACAAGCTTGTTCTTGGTTCACACAGCTTTATCGATACATTTGAAGAGCAGATCGAAGGCAAGAACATCGGTGATGAGTTTGATGTAAATGTAACATTCCCTGAGAATTATCAGGAGAAGTCACTTGCCGGTAAGCCTGCTGTATTTAAGTGCAAGCTTAACGCTATAACAGAAGAAGTTCTTCCTGAACTTGATGATGATTTTGCAAGTGATGTTTCAGAGTTCGAGACAGTTGCAGAATATAAGGAAGATGTAAGAAAGACTCTTGAAGTTAAGAAGAAGGATGCAGCAGAGAAGGAGAAGGAGTCAAAGGTTCTTGAAAAGCTTATCGAGACCTGCGAGATCGACCTTCCTGAACCTATGATCAAGTACAATCAGGAGAAGATGGTACAGGATTTCGAGCAGAGACTTGCTTACCAGGGACTTAAGCTTGATCAGTATCTTGAGATCACAAAGCAGACAAGAGATGATATGCTTGCACAGGTTAAGCCTGATGCCATTAAGAGAATCAAGTCAAGCCTCATCATTGAAGCTATCGCTAAGGCTGAGAATATTGAAGTAACAGATGAGGAAGTTGACAGCGAGATCGAGAAGACAGCAAGTATGTACCAGCTTGATAAGGATAAGTTTAAGGAACTTGCCGGAGAGAAGGAGATAGATGCAATAAGAATGGATGTCAAGATGAACAAGGCAATGAAGCTTATTGCAGCTGAGAGTAAGGAGGTATAATAAATGCCGTTAGTACCTACAGTCATTGAGACAAGCAGCAGGGGCGAGAGAGCATATGATATTTATTCGCGCCTTCTCAAGGAAAGAATCGTTTTCCTTGGAGATGAAGTAAATGATGTTACTGCAAGTCTTGTTGTAGCACAGCTGCTTTTCCTTGAGTCAGAGGATTCAAGCAAGGATATTAATTTTTACATAAACAGCCCGGGTGGTTCCGTTACTGCCGGAATGGCTATTTATGATACAATGAACTATGTAAAATGTGATGTTTCAACAATTTGTGTCGGCATGGCAGCATCCATGGGTGCATTTCTTCTTGCAGGTGGTGCAAAGGGTAAGAGATTTGCACTTCCGAATGCAGAGATCATGATACATCAGCCACTGGGTGGTGCGCAGGGTCAGGCTACTGACATTAAGATCACAGCGGATCATATTTTAAGAACCCGTACAAAGCTGAATACACTTCTCAGCGAAGCTACAGGAAGACCTCTTGAGGAGATTGAGAGAGATACTGAGAGAGATAACTGGAAGACGGCAGAGGAAGCTCTTGAATATGGTCTTATAGATAAGATAGTTACTAATAGAAAGTAAGAGGAAAAGGGTATGGCTTCTCATACAGAAGAAAAAGGCAAACTTCGCTGTTCCTTTTGTAATAAATCCCAGGACCAGGTAAAGAGGCTTATCGCAGGACCAAATGTTTATATCTGTGACGAGTGCGTCGGCATTTGTCAGGATATAATCGAAGAAGAATTTTCTGACTTCGAATCTACAGATGTAAATCTTATGAAGCCGAAGGAAGTAAAGAAATTCCTGGATGAATATGTTATCGGTCAGGAGGCTGCAAAAAGAGCTCTTTCGGTAGCGGTATACAATCACTACAAGAGAGTGCTTTCAGATAAAAGCCTTGATATAGAATTACAAAAGAGCAATATTATCATGGCCGGACCTACAGGTTCAGGTAAGACATATCTTGCACAGACACTTGCTAAACTGCTTAATGTTCCTTTTGCTATCGCTGATGCAACCACTCTTACAGAGGCAGGTTATGTTGGTGAAGATGTAGAAAATATATTATTAAAGCTTATTCAGGCTGCAGATTATGACATTGAAAGAGCTGAAAAGGGTATCATTTATATCGATGAGATCGATAAGATAACCAAGAAGTCTGAAAATGTATCCATCACCAGAGATGTTTCCGGTGAAGGCGTTCAGCAGGCTCTTCTTAAGATCATAGAGGGTACGGTTGCTTCGGTTCCACCTCAGGGCGGAAGAAAGCATCCACATCAGGAATTTATTCAGATTGATACAACAAATATCCTCTTCATTTGCGGCGGTGCCTTTGACGGACTTGATAAGGTTATCGAGAACCGTATCGGAAAGAAGTCTATAGGCTTTAATGCAGATATTGATGGAAATAAAGCAAGTGACGAGAACGAGCTTTTGAAGAAGGTTGAGCCTCAGGATCTTGTAAAATATGGTATAATTCCTGAATTTGTCGGACGTGTACCTGTTATAGTAACACTGGATCAGCTTGACGAAGAAGCTCTTGTAAGAATCCTTACAGAGCCTAAGAGTGCGATTGTTAAGCAGTATCAGAGATTATTTGAACTTGATGATATTTCACTTGAATTTACAGCTGATGCACTTACAGAGATCGCAAAGCTTGCTATGGAACGAAAGACCGGAGCAAGAGGTCTCAGAGCCATAATTGAAAAGACAATGACGGACATCATGTATGAACTTCCATCTGATGAAAATGCTGAAAGATGCATTATCACCAAGGGAGTTATAACAGGAGAGGAACAGCCGGAGGTTGTTCATAATGAAACCGTTAAGGCAAAGAAAAATTCACCTGCAGCCAAGAAAAAGATGGCTACAGATGATGGTATAGCATAATGATAATCAAAACATCTGAATTAGAAACAGTATGCGGCATTACAAGCACTCTTCCGGATAATCAGTATCCGGAGATTGCTTTTGCCGGCAAATCAAATGTTGGTAAGTCTTCACTTATCAATGCTCTTCTTAATAGGAAAAATCTGGCGCGAACTTCATCTCAGCCGGGTAAAACCCAGACAATCAATTTTTACAATATCAATAAAGAGTTTTACTTTGTGGATCTTCCGGGCTATGGTTATGCCGCAGTTTCCCAGGAAATAAAAGCAAAGTGGGGAAAAATGATAGAAAGATATCTGAAAAAATCAGAAAAGCTTGTAATGGTATTTCTGCTTATAGATATTCGTCATGATCCTTCCGAAAATGATAAGCTTATGTATGACTGGATACTTTCAAATGGTTATGAACCGGTCATAATCGCTACCAAACTCGATAAGATAAAGAGAAGTGAGTACGATAAAAAGCTGAAGGCTATTCGTACAAAACTTGGTGGAGAAGCTATAAGAATCATTCCGTTTTCTGCAGTAACAAAAAAAGGCCGGGATGAGATTCTCGACCTTGTTGAATCAATGATTTAATTATTTTTATTTATCATCGTTTGTTATCAGTTCATTGATGAGATATGAATAAACGTCGGCACTTTTTTCGCGCCAACTGTCACAAATTGAAGTGGCAAGATTTTTTGTCGGAACGCTAAGCTTAAGATCAAGTACTATATCACGTCGTTCTTTAATGACACATTCAACCGTATATTCCTGGTTTTCATTAAAATAATAATCAGAATAGATCTGAGATTCATTCTTGAGATTGATACGTTGTTCCTTAAAGTAATCAAGTATATCCTGCTTGATTGCTATAGGAAGACGGTTTTCAAAGTATGACAAAGCCTCCTCACCGGAGTTTGTTATCTTGTAGTGTGTTGTATCTCGAATTACATTTCTGGAAATAAATCCTGCATCAATAAGTTCGCTCAGTGATTCGTGAATATTAAAGGGATTATTTGTATAGCCCTTATCAAGAATGAAATCATTCAGCTGGGTATTGGTGAGCATATATTCGTCAATACGGTCCAGCATATATAAAATAATTAATTTGTATAAAAATAAACCTTCCATTTGTTTACTCCCGAAAAAATAAAATTTTACCATATAAAGATACGATAAATCAGTTTAAAATGCAATAATTAAAGGAAAGGAAAAAGCATGGATTACAGTAAACTCAAGATTGGAGAGCTGAAAATCGTCGCAAAGGAAAAAGGCCTCAGAAACATTTCGGGTCTTAAGAAAAGTGAGCTGGTGGAGCTGCTCACAAATGTTGATCAGATGATCAATCGTCCGGTTGTGAAAGATACTCCTGCAAAGCCGGAAGAACCGAAGACAGAAGAATCAAAGGCGGAAGCTCCAAAAGATGAAGTAAAAGAGAAAAAGACCGGAAGAAGAAAAAAGAAAGAAGAAATAAATAAAGCATTGGATGAAGCAGGGGGTAAAACTGCAGATAATACTTCAGGCGAAGCAGCTGATAATGCGTCGGCCAGAGTATCAGGTGATACTGATGATAAAATGACAGATAAAGCATCGGATGATGCTGAGGGCAAAACTGCAGATAAAGCATCGGATGGAGCAGAGGGCAAAACTGTCGATAAAGCATCAGATGATGCTGAGGAAAAAACAACCGGCGAGAATGCAGAGACTAAAAGAAGAACTGCAGGCAGCAATCAAAGAGGTTCGGTTCGCGGCAGGATAAATAATAACACTTCTGGTGATGAAGGCAATACCAGAAAGGGTGCGTCTGACAATAATATGATGAGACCCGGAAGAAGACCGGACGGAAAGCTTCAGAACAGAAATGTATCAAATCCTGATAACAGAAATACCGGGGACAGGTATTCTGCCGGCAACACTAACGACCGACGTGGATATAGTGCAGCAAAATCCGATAATTTCCAAAGAGAAACAGCGAGGACGGAGGCTGCTTCGAATAATAACAATAATTATAATAACAATAATTATAATAACAATAATACAAACACAGCATATGGTGCAAATGCAGGTTATAATACCGGTGCCGGCACTAACAATAATGCAAATAACAATGCAGGGATGAGTTCCGGTAATAACAATAATACAAGTAATAATAATTATATTGCCAATAATAGCAATAATAACAATAATAATAACAATTATAACAATAATAATTATTACAATAATAACTCTGCTCCTGCACAGGCAGCAGATAATCAGACAGAGACAGAACAGGCTGAAAAGATCATGATGCAGTATGATGGTCAGGAGTACAATGCTGCTCTGAACAGTGGTGAAAATACTCATGGTATTCTTGAGGTACTTCCTGAAGGCTATGGTTTTATCAGAAGTGATAATTATATGCCGGGTGAAAGAGATATTTATATTTCGCCGGCTCAGATCAGACGTTTCAGACTTAAGACCGGAGATATAATCAGAGGTCCTATTCGTAAGAAAATGGGTACAAATGAAAAGTTCCGTGCGCTGCTTTATATTGAATCTGTAAACGGTATGTTCCCTTCACAGCTTCAGACAAGGCTGAATTTTGAGGATATGACACCTGTTTTTCCTAATAAAAGAATAAATCTGGACTATAACAATGCGCCTGTATCACTTCGTATAGTTGACCTTTTTTCACCTATAGGAAAGGGACAGAGAGGCATGATCGTTTCTCCTCCGAAGGCAGGTAAAACAACACTTCTTAAACAGATTGCCAAGAGGATCAGTGTTGCTTATCCGGAAATGAATCTTCTTGTACTTCTTATAGATGAAAGACCGGAGGAAGTTACGGATATCAGAGAGTCCATAGAAGGACCAAATGCAGAGGTTATATATTCAACATTTGATGAGCTTCCTGAACATCATAAGAGAGTATCTGAAATGGTTATAGAAAGAGCTAAAAGACTTGTGGAGAGCAGAAAGGATGTAGTGATCCTTATAGACAGTATCACAAGACTTTCAAGAGCCTATAACCTTACAGTTCCGCCAAGTGGAAGAACTCTGTCGGGCGGTCTTGATCCTGCAGCCCTTCATATGCCTAAGAAATTCTTCGGCGCAGCCAGAAATATGCGTGAGGGAGGCAGCCTTACGATACTTGCAACTGCACTTATTGATACCGGCAGCCGTATGGACGATGTTGTATTTGAGGAATTTAAGGGTACCGGTAATATGGAGCTTGTTCTTGACAGAAATCTTTCGGAAAAGAGAGTATTTCCGGCCATTGATATAGCAAAGTCCGGCACCAGAAAAGATGATCTTCTGCTGACACCTGATGAGATAGAAGTGCTGGATGCAATCCATTCACAGCTCAGAGGACTTAAATCAGAGGAAATCACTGAGGAGATTATAAAAATCTTCGCAAAAACTAAAAACAACAGAGAATTCCTCGAGTACTGCAGAAAAATATTTGTCAGAAGATAGTAGAAAAACCAGAAATTGCTGTAAAATAATAAAGAAACATGACAGCAAAATCATAAAGGATAATGATATTAAAAAAATTAAGAAAATACTTGAAATAAGTATTTCGATATGGTATCATTCCTAATGTTGCTGGTATGAGATCGAGATACCGCATAGCCTTGTCCTTGGGACTTTGCTAAGGCTGTATAGTGTTTCATATACGTTAATATTAAAGGAGAATCGAAATGAGAGAAGGAATACATCCAGAATACTATCAGGCAAAGGTTGTATGCAACTGTGGAAATGAGTTCGTAACAGGTTCTACAAAGCAGGAAATCCACGTTGAAATCTGCTCTAAGTGCCATTCATTCTACACAGGACAGCAGAAGAGTGTTGCAGCTCGTGGACGTATTGATAAGTTCAATAAGAAGTACGGTGTTCAGTAGAATATATTTATTTAAAGAAATAATATGGCAATCCGGCGATTCACAGCCAGATTGCCATCTTTTCTTTTATGAATTTTTAAAAGAGGAAATAGAATGAAAGAGATACATATCGGCGGACAGGCCGTGCTTGAGGGTGTAATGATGAAAGGACCTGACAGCTATGCGTTATCTGTCAGAAAGCCGGATCATGAGATTGAAGTGACCGTAACTGAATATAATTCATTTGGAAGTAAATGTGCTCTTTTTCGTATTCCTATAATTCGTGGAGTTGTTAATTTTATTGAATCGCTTTATATCGGAGTAGGGACGCTAATGAAGTCTGCCGATTATGATGATTCTGATGAAAAAGAAACGGAAAAGTGGATTGAGGAGCATCAGAAAAAGGCTGATGAATTTCGTTCTGCAGGTAATGTAAAAAAAGCTGAAAAGCTCCAGAAAAAAGTAGATAAAGAAAAGGAAAGCCTTAGAAAATACAGGGAAGAAGATAAAAATAATAAGGATAAAGAGAGCAGCTCAGGTTATCTTGTTGTTACTCTTATCATTTCACTAGCCTTTGCCATTGGTATTTTTATGCTTCTGCCTACATTTGTTGCAGGATTATTATATAAAATAACAGATAATTCACTCATAGTGAATCTTGCTGAAGGATTGCTGAGAATGGCAATTTTTATAGCTTATGTATGGCTGATATCAAAGATGGAAGAGATAAACCGTACATTTATGTATCACGGGGCTGAACATAAAACAATAAATTGTATGGAAGCGGGAGATGAGCTTACACCTGAAAATGTTATGAAGCATACCAGATTCCATAGAAGATGCGGTACATCATTTTTGTTTCTGGTTATGTTTATCAGTATTATTCTTTTCATGTTCATCAGAACAAAGGTTATGTGGCTGAGGCTGCTTTCCAGACTGCTTCTTATACCGGTTATAGCTGGACTTTCATATGAGGTCATAAGATATGCCGGAAGCCATGAAAGTAAATTTGCATATATTCTCAGTCAGCCGGGATTCTGGGTTCAGAGACTTACCACAAGGGAGCCGGATTTGGAAATGTGTGAGGTTGCGATCAAATCGGTTGAGGCAGTTATTGACTGGCGTGAATATATTGAATGTGTCAGAAATAATTCATTTGAGAAATGATATTTGATAAAAGGATAGAAAATGAATATATATCAGCTTCAGAAGTGGGGAGCGGAATATCTTGAACAAAAGAATATTGTAAATGCGGAATTTGACAGTAAAGAGCTTCTTGAATATGTTCTGAATCTGGATAATACCGGCCTTATACTGAGACGTGAGGAAACTCCGGAACCGTCAAAGGCAGAAGAGTATAAGACACTGATCTATAAGAGGGCTGAGCATTATCCGCTGCAGTATATTACCCATAGAGCAGGATTTATGGGCTATGAATTCTATGTGGATGAAAATGTACTTATTCCACGATATGATACTGAAATACTGGTGGACAGAGTGCTTCAGGATAATGATGCTTCACCATGCTGCAATATTCTTGATATGTGCACGGGTTCCGGATGTATCGGAATCAGTATAATGCTTCAAAGAAAGCATTGCGGCAAAAAAGATAATGTTATGCTGGTGGACATTTCAAGAGGAGCCCTTTCGGTTGCGGCTAAGAATATGGAACAGCTCGGAGCTGAGGCAGATCTCATGGAATCAGATCTGTACAAAAAGCTGACGGATATATATGATAAACCTGACGCGGAAGAAAATGATACTTCCGCAGGGCTGAAGAAAAAGTATGATGGTTTTAAATTTGATATAATAGTCAGCAATCCTCCATATATAAAAAGTGATGTTATACCTGCTTTAATGGAGGAAGTTAAAGAATATGAGCCTTCTCTTGCCCTTGACGGGGACAGGGACGGGCTTAAGTTTTACAGAGAAATAATAGGAAAAGCGCCTTTATTTTTAAAGAAAAAAGGGCGGATTTATTTGGAGATAGGATATGATCAATATGAGGACACGAGGAAGCTTCTTGTAGATGCCGGATTCACTAACATTAAAATATATAAAGATCTTGCCGGACTTGACAGAGTGGTGAGCGCAGAACTGATGGATGTCTGACGAAACAGAGTCATGATGGATAACTGATGGATGTCTGACGAAACAGAGTCATGATGGATAACTGATGGATGTCTGACGAAACAGAGTCATGAGCGCAGAACTGATGGATGTCTGACGAAACATAGTCATTAGTGCAGCGCTGATGGAGGTCTGACAAGAAATATGATACTTTAAATAACCCGTGATTAGATTAAGGAGAAAAAAATGTTTGATAAATTAGATGATCTGGTAGAAAAATTAAATGGTATTTTGAAAGAGCTTTCTGATCCTGCAGTTGTAAATGATCAGGACAGATACAGAAAGCTTATGAAGGAACAGAGTGATATATCACCTGTAGTAGAAAAATATAATGAGTATAAGCAGGCCAAGCAGGATGTTGCTGACAGCCTTGAGATCATTGACATGGAATCTGATGAAGAGATGAAGGAAATGGCAAGAGAAGAGCTTGCAGAGGCTAAAAAGCATGTAGAAGCATGTGAGCAGGAGCTTAAGATACTTCTTCTTCCAAAGGATCCTAATGATGAGAAGAACGTTGTTGTAGAGATCAGAGCAGGTGCAGGCGGTGATGAAGCTGCACTTTTTGCCGGTGAGCTTTTCAGAATGTATCAGCATTATGCAGAGAGCAACAGATGGAAGATCGAGATCATTGACAGCAATGAAAATGGTATCGGTGGATTTAAGGAAATCATTTTCAATATTATCGGTAAGGGTGCTTATTCAAAACTTAAGTATGAAAGCGGCGTTCACCGTGTACAGAGAGTACCGGAGACAGAATCAGGCGGAAGAATCCACACATCTACAGCAACAGTTGCTATCATGCCTGAAGCTGAAGATGTAGATATTGTAATTGATGAGAAAGATATACGTATCGATGTAATGCGTGCTTCAGGAAATGGTGGTCAGTGCGTAAATACCACTGACTCTGCAGTACGTCTGACACATTTCCCTACGGGAATTGTTATTTACAGTCAGACTGAAAAGTCGCAGCTTCAGAACAGAGCTAAGGCTTTTGCACTTCTTCGTACAAAACTGTATGACATGGAGCAGCAGAAGGCTCATGATGCAGAGGCTGAAGCAAGAAGAAGCCAGATAGGTACAGGTGACCGTTCGGAGAAGATAAGAACCTATAACTTCCCACAGAGCCGTGTAACTGATCACAGAATCAAGCTTACACTTTACAGATTGCTTGAGATACTTAATGGTGATATACAGGAGCTTATCGACAGCCTTACAGCAGCCGACCAGGCAGCCAAGCTGAGCTCTATGGAAGAAAATGAGTAATCAGAACTGAATAATTAATATGTAAAACAATATGACGAATTGTCAACCCTATAATAACAAAAGGTTGACAATTTGGGCGTGTTGTTTTATACTGCCTATTGTGGCGGGTGATGTATATGAGATAGTGGGTTTATAAAAGATTCGCTGGGGGAATACATTACCCGTCATTTTTCTTAAATATCATTTACCCGGGAACACAGGTATAGCAATCATGTGATAACTCGACACTTCATTCGAGGGATTATTGCGGTAGCTATACGGATATTTAGGAATAATAAATCTTAGGAGGCAGCTATGAACAGCACAGCTTTAACAGTATTATTAGTTATTTATATAACGGCATTGATCATCATTGGAATCTTTGACTTAAGAAAAGCGAAGAGCTTTAGTGATTTTGTGGTTGCCGGTAAGAAGCAGAGATCATTTTTTGTTATTATGTCGCTTCTGGCAACGATGCTTGGTGCATCTACTACAATGGGAATATCTAATACCACCTACGTGGTTGGTTTTCCTGCAGTCTGGTGGCTTGTTTTTGGAGCAATAGGACTTCTTTTACAGGCGTTTTTTATATCGGAAAAGGTCAGAGGACTGAATGCTGACACACTTCCGCATGCTGCCGGAATAATGCTGGGAAGACCGGCAGAGCTTATTATTTCGATCATTATCGTAGTATCCTGGATAGGAGTTATCGCAGGACAGCTGGTAGCACTGAATAATATGATCCGATTTGTCACCGGAAAGAACAGTAAGACTGTATTCATCATAGTAGCGGTAGCGATAATCCTTTATACGACGATAGGCGGACAGCTGTCTGTTATAAAGACTGATGTGATACAGTTTGCGGTTATTGTTATCGGTATTCTTACATGTTTTATTTATCTATATTTCTTTAGTAATGGTGATAACAGCATTTCGGGAAAGATAGAACTGATAAATGATTCCTACCGGCCGATCAATCTTGTAACCCAATTCTTTGTAATCGGTGGCGTTTATTTCCTCGGACCGGATATAATATCCAGAAATCTTGTGTCGAAAGACAGAAAGACAGCTAAAAAAGCCGCGATGATCGGAGGCTTTGTGCTTCTGGCATATTCAGTTATCATTGTTCTTATAGGACTCTGGATCAGATCAAATGTCGGCAGGCTGGAAATGGACGAAATGAATCCGCTGATGTATATCATGAAGAATAAGATACCGCCTGTAGCGGGAGCAATCCTTATGTTTGGACTCCTGTCAGCAATACTTTCGTCTATAGATACCTGTGTAATAAATGCATCCAGCATCTTTGTTAAGGATATTCTTAAGAAGGATGATATAAGGCTTGTCAGGGGAGCTGTAGTGGGCATAGGTCTGATCGCACTTTGGTTTACCTTGTCAGGAAACGGAGATATCATTTCTTTCCTCAGCAATGCATATTCGGTATATACTCCGGGAGTTATATTCCCGCTGCTTATAGCTATTCTTTGCTACAAAAAGAAAGAAATAAGAGTGCCGGTCTGGGTAGCTGCTGTGGCCTGCGGTGGCGTATTTGGATTCATGGGAGGTTATTTCCCGGAAATAGTAGCGAAGCTGCCTCTGCCGGAATTCTGTATTAATAATTTTTCACTGCTGGGTATGGGTATATCGCTTTTGATCGCACTGACATCGATTAAATGGGGTGAAAAACTTCAGGAGAGCGCGGGTAGTAAGAAGAGAATTAAAACAGCCGCTTTTAACAATGCATCAGCAGAATTATAAAATGCTGTGATAGAATAAAATGGTATATGGAATAATAAATAACCCCGGAGGAGATATCTCTTCCGGGGTTAATATTTTTAGCTGTTTGAAATATACTTATTGAAGATTTGAAAAATTATAGTTTCCAAATACTTTATCTATATCATTTACGATATTTCCATCAATCTCACCTTTATCAACAGCCATTTTCATGATATGGATTATCTTATCGTGAGGATAAGCTTCCTTATAGATTCTTTCTTCTGCAAGGGCCTGATAAATATCGCAGCAGGTCATAAGGCGTTCTTCGTGGGATAGTACATCTCCTGTAAGATTGAAAGGATATCCGGCACCATTCAATTTTTCGTGATGGTGGGAAGCCCATACCATTATATCCTTCATACCCTTGATATTATTCAAGATACTGTAGGTATAATAAGCGTGGCTCTTCATCTTCTCGAATTCCTGCTCATTGAGTCGGTCAGGCTTATCCAGAATATCAATGGATATCATAAGCTTTCCGATATCATGCAGAGCGCCTGCAAGATAGTATTTTGAAACCTTGTCTGCAGGAAATTCATAATATTCCGCCATGATCTTGGCTTTCTGAGCAACACCTATGGAGTGCCTGCATTTATAGTGAGATTTGAAGTCTACGATCCGGGCAAGAAGAGTAGCCAGATTATCAACTTCAGAATATGAATATTCATCATTATGACGCTTGATGGAGCTTCTAAGGAAGCCGTCAACATTTGTAGGAGCCAGATGATGAAGGGTTTTTGGCTTGAATACCTTGAGAAATGCAGCGGAAACTTCAACAGAAAAAAGAATGCCTGAATTGTTTCTTACATATTTACGTATTTCTTCAAAGTTCTCTTTGGTAACATTTGTCAGATCACAATGAGTATCTACACTATTCGCAAGATGAATTATCTGGGCTTTGATAGGAGTGTTTTCATAATGTCTGTTAAATGGTCCTGATCCGTCCGCATTTTCATTGTGAAGGAGAATAACATCTCTGTTATTGGTCCTGAATGGGAGAAGAGAAGTGTTCTTTTCGCCAATCGTAGCACATCTGATGTTATAATCCTCATCGCTGTAGCCAATGCCGTTATTATAGAGCTTATACTGGTTTTCTTCCTGTATAACCTCTGTCAGGGCGTTGTCGTGAAGAACACAATAAGCAGCAAGGTCGATCAGCTTGTTATCATCAAGCCCGAGCTCCTTGCCCATCATAATAGAGAGAGCAGCCATACGTTTACTGTGTCCTACGGTAACGACAACATTTCTATGATCCTTGTAACTGAATCTTACATTGTCTGCGCGAAGGATACTGGTTTCACCTATAACGCTGATCCCGTTATTTCTAATTCTTTCATAGTATTCTGCTTCAGTAGCATCTAATGCAAATGAAACAGCATATAAAATTTCGTTTAAGTTAATTTTCATTGGTTCTCACACATCCTCAACTAAAATAATACAATATCAGATTGAAACTGTAAAGCAAACAATTTAGAAATAATGAGAAAAAATATATAAAATTTTGTCGTTTTTTACCATATATAGATACTAAAAAATTGGATGATATAAATACCTTCAATTTTCTATATCGGTTACCGAAATAATTATACTTTTCATGCCCCGGATGTGTGGTGGATGTTGAATAATCCGTAAAAATAGTTTAAAATTACATATGATTGAGAAGACAGGGTGATCATCCTGATTTTTGAAAAAATATATAGCTGCAAAAACCGAAAATAGCTGAGGATCGATTGATCCGGGGGGAGAGGTGCTTATGAAGGAGAAGTTTTGTAGGATTAAACCATCAGGTCGCAGGAAACAAAGCAGAACAAGGCTGGTCTGCTTTACTCTTGCGGCTTTTATTATATTTGGCATTTTGGGGATATATCCCGGAAAATCATTTGCGGAAACTATCTCAGGTGGAGAAAATGAAGAGATAAATGTAGATCCGACAAACAGAGGAGTTGGGTATTCCGCCGTTCTCTATGACAATACAAATGGTCTTCCTACTTCCGAAGCAAATGCTATCGCCCAGACCAGTGAGGGCTTTATCTGGATCGGAAGCTACAGCGGACTTATCCGATATGACGGAAATAAATTTGAACGTATTGATTCTACCTCAGGTATTACCAGTGTTGTTACACTTTATGTAGACAGCAAGGACAGGCTGTGGATAGGAACAAATGACAATGGCGTTGCCGTCATGGAGAGGGGAGAATATACCAGATATGGTGTGGAAGATGGAATGAGTTCCTCTTCAATACGTTCTATAGTCGAAGATAAAGAAGGGGATATATATATTGCCACAACACACGGGGTATATATAGTAGATAAGGATATGAAGCTTAGTCTCTTAGATGAGTCTCAGCTTAATGATGAATATATATGTGAGCTGCGTCTGTCATCCAATAATGTGATCTACGGCGAAACCATGGATGGCGCGGTATTTATGATAGAGAATAAGCATGTTTCCGGATTTTTCGAGGGGAAAAAGATTGGAATAAATGATATTTATACAATTCTTCCGGATGATAATAATCCTGATTATGTATATATCGGAACCGAAAGCAAGAGTATCTATTATGGTAATCTGAGAAATGGAATGAGCGATATGAAGGCTATAGACATTTCACCTCTTACTCAGGTTAATTCCATGGAACGTTTTTCTTCTCAGATATGGATCTGCGCAACAAACGGTATAGGTATCCTTGAAGATGGAGAACTGACAGTTCTGTCCAATATACCAATGAATAATTCTATAGGACACATGCTGGTGGATTATCAGGGTAATCTCTGGTTTACTTCTTCCAGACAGGGAGTTATGAAGATTGTCGCAAATCAGTTTACAGACATTTTCGAGTGGTATAATATCCCGTCAAAAGTAGTTAACGCTACGGCTGTTTATGACAATATGCTTTTTGTGGGAATGGATTCCGGACTTATTGTTATCAGTCAGGATGATATAGTTTCAGATATTCCGATCAAAAAGATAGATACTACATCAGACAAATTAAAGGATTTTAAGAATCTTCAGGAGTTTTTCAGCGGAGTCAGAATCAGATCCATGTATAAGGATTCGGATGGTCATTTGTGGATAGCCACCTATAGTGACAGAGGACTCGTTGAATACCATGACGGAGAACTGAAGGTCTACAGGAAAGATGATGGACTTCCTTCTGATAAAGTCCGGGTTGTATATGAACGAAAAGATAAGGTAAAAATGGTATCCTGCAGCGGCGGTATGGCGCTTCTTAAGGATGGAAAGATCGAAGAGGTTTATGATGAAGGCTCAGGCCTTTCAAATCAGGAGGTTCTCACTGCTGTAGAAGCAGATAACGGCGATATGATTCTTGGAACCGATGGCGGAGGAATCTTTGTTATCAAAGGCGGAAAGGTAGAAAATTTCGGAAGAGAGGACGGCCTGGAATCTGAAGTCGTAATGCGTATCAAAAAAGATGATAAAAGGAAATTATTCTGGATAATAACCAGTAACTCTATTGCATATATGACTGAAGATTACAAGATAACCACAGTTGATAAATTCCCTTATTCAAACAATTTTGATCTCTATGAAAACAGCATCGGAGAGATGTGGATACTCAGCAGTAATGGTATATACGTTACAACAGCTGATGAGCTTATCGCCAACGGAGATATAAGGACAGTCTTTTATAACAGAGATAACGGTCTTAAGATAGTAAGTACCGCCAATTCTTACAGTGATATAACAGAAGAAGGAGTATTATATATCTCAGGTACCACGGGTGTTGTAAAGGTGAATATTGAAAAGCCTTTTGAAGATGTAGGTAATCTGAAAATGGCTGTACCTTACGTGGAGGGCGATGGAAAGACTTATTATCCGGACAGTGAAGGTGAGTTTATAATTCCATCAAGCGTTAAGCGTCTTACTATTTACAGCTATGTTTATTCGTATTCGCTTCTGAATCCGGTGGTAACTTACTCATTGGAAGGCTTTGAAGGAAAAGAAAGAAGTGTAGAAAGAACAAAACTGGAACCTGTGGATTATACCAATCTCGATGGCGGAAGATACTATTTCAAAATGAAGCTTCAGGATTCCATGGGACATGGTAATAATGAACTGTCAGTACTTATAATCAAGAAAAAGTCTGTTTATGAAAGAGCATGGTTTAAAGCATTATGCGTAATAGCCGGGTTATTGGTTCTGGCAGCAATAGTATTTTTATATGTAAGAAAGAAAACCAAGGCACTCCTTAAGAAACAGGAGGAGCACAAGCTCTTCGTAAAGGAAATGACTGAAGCCTTTGCAAAAACCATAGATATAAAGGATAAATATACCAATGGTCATTCTACAAGAGTAGCAGAGTATACTGCGATGCTTACAAGAGAACTTGGATACGATGAGGAGATGGTTGAGAAATATTATAATATAGCGCTTCTCCATGATATCGGAAAAATCGCTATACCTCCGGAGGTTCTGAATAAACCGGGCAAGCTGACAGATGAAGAGTTTAAGATTATCAAGTCCCATTCTATGCAGGGCTACAGAGTACTGAAGGATATCAGTATTATGCCGGAGCTTGCCATTGGTGCCGGAGCTCACCACGAGAGACCGGATGGAAAGGGATATCCAAGAGGGCTTAAGGGTGATGAAATCCCGAGAGTTGCTCAGATCATTGCAGTTGCAGATACTTTTGATGCCATGTATTCTGACCGTCCTTATCGTAAGAGAATGAATTTTGAAAAAGCGGTTTCCATCATCAAGGAGGTATCCGGAACACAGCTGTTCAGTGATGTTGTTGATGCATTTCTTCGTCTTGTTGAAAAGGGTGAATTCCGTGATCCTGAGGATGATGGCGGCGGAACAACCGAGGATATCAATAATATTCATAAAAAATTTGAAAATGATGATAAGGCTGAGAAAAAAGAGTCGTGAATGAACAGGCGGAAAAAAACGGCTAAATGTAAATAATTTACATAGTTGATATATCATTCAAAAAAAGTAATAATATATAATGCCGGAGAGAAATCCGGCAGATAAGCGAGATGATTGAAAGGAGAAAATTAATGAGCGAAATCAATAATAATTGTTCATATTGTGCAGAAGGGGAGCTTTTGGATGCATTTGGCATAAAGATCTGCGAGCTTCCTATGTCAAAGCTTATACTTTTTAAGGAGCAGAGCCATCCGGGAAGGGTAATAGTTGCCTGCAAGAAGCACGTGGATGATATTACAGAGCTTACTGCAGAGGAAAGAGCTCAGTATATGGAAGATATCAACAAGGTCGCAGTGTGCATACACAAAGTCTTTAATCCGGACAAGGTGAATTTCGGCGCTTACGGAGATACAATGCATCATCTTCATGTACATATAGTGCCTAAATACAAGGACGGATATGAGTGGGGTGGTGTCTTTGCCATGAATCCGCATGAGAAGGAACTGACAGATGCTGAATACGCTGAGATGATAGAAAAGATCAAAGAAAATCTGTAGCATAATTATTTAATCTATTTTTAATCTTTCCTACGTTTTGTTTTAATTTAACGGAGTTATACTATGGTCATAAGTTGAGGGAAGAAAATCCCGAACCAAGACAGAGAAAACGAAACAGGAAAGAGAGGATTACGATTATGGCTAAATTCATCGATTGGTGTGCAAGTATATTAAAGAAGACCTGGGAGATTAAATTTAAGGTAAGAAAAAATGCCGAGGAGAAGTTATCGCTTCCATTACTGGTTGTTATAATCCTTATGTTCGCATTCTGGGTTACCATTCCTCTTCTCATCGTTGGATTGTTCTGCGGATACAGATATCGCTTTGAAGGTGTTGAGACAGTATCAATTAATCTGAATGAATTAAGCGACAGAGCAAGCCTTGAGATTGAGGCACTTAAGAGAAAATATGAGGCAAGATAAGATACCGGCGGAGCTTAAAATGCTCCGCCTTTTTCAGCGCTGTTTTTAATGTCTATTTCCGCCGAATTATGCTATACTGATTGGTAAAAGTAATAGGAATAAAAGATTATATAGTAATGAGCCGGATGAGATTAATTCTATCGGAAAAGATCGAGTGTTAAAGGAGAAAAATGCAGACTTCAGATAGCTTCAGATTAAGCGCACTGCTTTCCTTTTCGGGAGGATTGCAGGATGCGTATACGTATAATATGAGAGATAATGTTTTTGCAAATGCCCAGACAGGAAATGTTGTTCTGATGAGCCAGAATTTCATGCAGGGAAATGTCATGCATGCGTTCCAATATATGTGTCCGCTGTTATCATTTGCTATTGGGATTTTTGTTGCTGAAAGGATAGAATATAAATATAAGAATACAGAGAAAATTCATTGGCGACAGATAATACTTTTGATCGAGATGATAGCTCTGATCATTGTCGGTATTCTGCCGGGGCAGATAAATATGATTGCAAATATGATAGTATCATTTTCGTGTGCTATGCAGGTGCAGACATTCAGAAAAGTTCATGGATATGGATATGCAAGCACCATGTGTATAGGAAATCTCAGAAGCGGAACCGAAAGCTTATCACGGTATATAAGAGATAAGGACAAAGCTTATCTATACAAAACGCTTCATTTTTTTGGAATCATTCTGATATTTGCAATAGGCGCCGGTTTAGGCGGTATTCTCTCAGGTGTTCTCGGATTAAGGACAATATGGATATCAGTGGTTATCATGCTGCTTGTTATCGTTATGATGATAAAAGAAGCACGTTAATCCATGCACCTGTTAATTGTAGATATGCTTATTTCTTTTACCGATACAGGTGGAAGAAATAAGCTTTGGAAGATAGACATCTGGAAACGTACTTTGGGTTTCGGTTAAATATGAAAAGGGTAGATTATATGGATGATAGATTGAAAAAACAAATGGATTTTTCTCTTGAGATTGATAAAGAAAAGAATATATTTCGACAAACACATCTTTCACAGCATGGCAGAAATGAAAATGACGCGGAGCATGCATGGCATATGGCGATTATGGCTTATTTGCTGCGCGAATACTCAAACGAGGAAGTAGATATTGCCAGGGTTATGTTGATGTGCCTCATTCATGATATTGTTGAAATTGATGCTGGAGATACCTACGCATATGATACGGAAGGGATGGCAACTCAAAAAGCCAGAGAAGATGCAGCAAAGGAAAGAATTTTTTCTTTGCTTCCTGAAGATCAGAAAAAAGAGCTGATTTCTCTGTTTGATGAATTTGAAGAGTACAAGACTGCGGAATCCAGGTTCGCTCATGCGATGGATAATCTGCAGCCACTGATGCTTAACAATAGTAATGGCGGCAAAGACTGGAAAGAGCACGGAGTAACTTCAGAAATGATTTATAGGCGACAAACAAAGACAAAGCTGGGATCAGAAAAATTGTTTGAATTGACCGATCAGATTATTCAGGAGAATATAATTAAGGGAAACCTGTCTGAATAGAGGATGGCAAGGCTATCGGCGCTATTGAACTGAAGCTGAATGGTCATACTGATATGACTGACCGTGACGATGAATGTGAGATGGGATATTGGCTTGGAAAGCCGTTCTGGGGACAGGGTATCATGCCGGAAGCGGTGAAGGAATTGCTTAGGCACGCTTTTGAGGACCTGAGAATGCAGAAAGTCTGGATTGGATATTATGAAGGAAACACAAAATCTAAACGTGTCCAAGGAAAATGCGGTTTTAAGTATCAGTGGAAATCTGAAAATGTTGATGTGCCACTTATGAACGAAAAACGTACAGGCCATGTGAGCCTGATGACGAAGGAAGACTGGCAGTTGATATAATAAATGATCGTATGGATATCGTATGTTACGAAAAAGAATAAGAACAAAAAAGTGCTAAAAAGCTTGAAAATACGTGGATGCTACGCATCGTAGCATGCCTGCCACACTTCATTTCTTGAGGAATTAAACCGCTTGTTATATGTTTAAGCCACAGGCAGGGAAGCCGAGTAAAATGACAATATGAAAATGGTCAGATGGAGGAAATTATGACATTAGCAGACAAATTAAAAGAAGCAAGAAAGAATGCAGGACTCACACAAAATGAATTGGCAGAGAAACTTTGTGTATCAAGACAGGCAATCACAAAATGGGAAAGCGGCAAGGGAATACCGGATGTAGAAAATCTGAAAACTATAGCTAAGGTGTTGAATGTAAGCATTGACTTCCTTTTGGATGATGAAGGCGTGGCTGATAAAACAGTGATCAAAGAGCAGATCAATTTAAGTGACTATGTAAAAGAAGGTAAATTACGTAGCAAAAAGGATGCTGTAGTTTTTTCAAAATATCCGAATGCGGTAATATCTCCGCTTATAGCAAAGAAAAAGAGTACAAAAGGACAGAAGATATTTGGAAATCTTTTGGGAATCCTGACGGATGCGCCTTTTGGAACGGATGAAGTATACAATCAGATTGCAGATGCCCATAATGCGTATTATCTGGTGGAACAGGAAGGAAAACATATAATGGTTACCGTTACAGAGGATTTTATAGAATCAAAGGTAATGGCAAAAGAACTCACCGGAAACAAGTTTGAGATTGGAGAATATGTATATCGAAAAGCAAGCTATAAGGTGGAAAAATAGGAGTATCATAAAACTCCGTAAAACGCGGGGAGAAGACCATATACGATGTCACAATCAGACATCTTCTGACTATGACAGCTCCATACAAAGGAAAGTCAGAACCAGAGAAATAAAACCGTATGTACGATTAATAAGACCGAATCTTTACGAATAAAGGAGAGTATGCGGGTATCACTAAGTGTACTGAGTGTTCTCATGATTTTAATCCCGGATGTTCGCTTCATAAAACAATATATTGTCACGATAGACGGAACTGAAAACATTCTGCATGCACAGTAGATTAACTACAGGATTACATTTTTAATAGAGCCATAAATCCCCGAGAATGTTCCGTATATTACATATATGGATGAAATATTATAACAGGAGGATTTATAATTATGAAAAAATTTGTATTTACTATAATGGTTTGTGCTTTGGCTGTGGGGTTGGCAGGATGTGGCAAAGAAAAAACCGGTGGAGATGTTTCGTCAGACAAGAATGGATCGGAACAGATAGTTGAAACGAACATAACTGTGGAACAGGAGGTTTCAGAAACACAGGAAACTTCGTCAGAAGTATCGGAGTTGAATGAAAATACAGAGGACATATCTACAGATAAAGGCATAAATGTAGTGTGGAGGAACGCTTATTTTTGGGCTATGGGCAGTGATTATGTTTATGTAGATTCAGACGGAAAAATCTATGAGGAGCACGAAATGGAGGAGCCCGAGTGGAGAGCATCCGGTGCATGTAAAGAAACGTATTCAGGTAAGCGATTAACAGAAGAAGAATTTAATGAGCTTCTCAGTATAAATATAGCTGATGAGGACAGGCAGAAGGAGATATTCAGAAAAAAGGGTATCAAATTTGGGGAATAATAATTATGGCCTGCATCATGCTTATGTGACTTATATAAATGCGGAACATATAAATGATGATAGATTGTTCGGGGAGGAAAAATAGTATGGAGTTTTATGAAGTAGTAGAAAAAAGAAGAACTACTAGGGATTTTGAGTCGGAGGATATTCCGAATGAGGTTATCGAAAGAATAATTTCTGCTGCGATGAAAGCCCCTACCAATGATCATATGCGTGATTGGCATTTCATTATTGTTAAAGATCGTGAGACTGCTGCACGACTACTGGATATAGTTCCGAAGGGAATATCTGAAGAGGATATGGATCAGTTGATTAAAGATTGGAATCTGAATGACAGTCTGCAACAGGAATGTTATCGTAATGCTGTACCAAAACAGTACAGGATGCTTTTTGATGCATCGGCAATTATTTTACCGCTTTTGAAGCAAAAGACGGATATACTTCATCCTGAGAATATCTCCCATCTTAATGGGTTTGCATCAATATGGTGCAGCATAGAAAATTTATTTCTTGCAGCAACGGCTGAAGGATATGGATGTAATCTTCGTATTCCTCTTGGAAATGAGAGCGAACATGCAAGGGAAGTACTGAGGTTTCCGGAAGAATACTATATGCCGTGTTTTATTGGTATAGGAAAACCGAAAGAAAATGCATCAATTCCGAAGCAGAAAGATATTGATATCAAGGATAGAATACATTGGGATGTTTTCTAATTACCGGAGGGCATGTATGCAGAAATGTCCTAGAAGAAAACAAAGAAAGACAAATGAGAGTAAGCCAATGTTAGAAAGATTTTTAGAAGAAACTAAATATGTTAATTACAATCATCCTAACGTAAAAGCTTTAGCAGAAAGTCTGAAAGCAGAATTCCCTGATGAATACATTTTTTGTTTCAACACTGAATAAATGGATAAGACTCGATGCAAGAGGAAACAAGGAAGGTGTTAATGCTGAGTTTTCAATAGAAGAAGAAAAACTGGCATTTCATATAGTTTCAGAAGGCGAAGTGGATTATCATGATAATCATGCTGAGCCTGACAAAGAATTAATGAAAGTACTTGAAGAAAGTGATGATGCATTGGATATGTATCTTCATCACTTGCCGGATCAGTTGTCCTATACTGAGGAGGAGCATAGATGATAATACTTATAACAGGAGCATCTCATACAGGAAAAACTGTGTTGGCTCAACGTTTGCTTGAAAAATACAAATATCCGTATTTTTCCATAGATCATCTCAAGATGGGGCTGATACGCAGTGGTAATACTGAACTGACTCCGGAAGACGATGACTGTCTTACGGATTATTTGTGGCCGATAGTATGTGGAATGATTAAAACTGCCATTGAAAATAAGCAGAATCTGATAGTTGAGGGGTGCTATGTGCCACCTGATTGGAGAATGAGTTTCTCAAAAGAATACCTTCAAAATATAAGGTTTATATGTCTCGCAATGACTGAGAATTATATAGAGAATCATTTTGATGATATCATCAGATTCGAATCAATAGTGGAATACAGACTTATTAGTGCTGACTGTACGATGGAGGAATTAAAACGATGGAACAGGTGGTATATAGACTCTTTTATCGATGCAGGTGAAAAAATCGCTCTCATAGAGGATGATTATGAAAAAGTTTTGGAAGAATTGAGGTTTTAACAAGATTTTTAGTATATGATAAATCGGAATTTGGGAGAAGTAATAATTATGGAATATGAAAACTACATCTGTAAAGATCAAGATGGAAATCTGCTTCTTTCTATTGAAGCGATAGATGAGGATGAACTCTCTATGGATCCTATGTTTACACATTGTCTTGCGGTTGTTAAAGTAGGTAATGAGTATCTGCTTGGTCAAAATAAGTATCGGGGTAGATTTGAAGTCTTTGGTGGCTGTGTAGAAAAAGGGGAAACGGCCAGAGAATGTATTATCAGGGAGTGTAATGAGGAGTTAGGTCTAACATTTGCAAGAATCACATATATTGGTGCTATGAGACTTCAGTTGAAACCAGATTATTTTTCGAAAAAAGATCGAATTGAATTGGGCGGACTATATGGGATAGCACTACCAGATATGAGCATTGATGAGATATATGCAAATGTCAAGGATAAGGCGGAAATAACTGGGCTTGCATGGTATAGTCACGTGAAAGGAAAAGAGCCTATTGCTACGATTGATGAAGCGTTATTGGAGTACTATATATAAGTACTTATAGGCGTCTTATTTCATCTATTCAGAATATAAGTCTTATGATATATTTTTATTTAGAAGCAAAAATAATTTAAGAAAACTTAGTATGATTTCAGGATAATAAAACAAGAGCATTTGATTTCGTCTTGTACGAACGATAATTATGCCTGCAATTATCGTGCGCACACGATAATATAAGAGTGTACAATTACAAAAGATAATCTAACAATTGAAGTGATACCTGTATATAAATTTATAATGGAGACAGCTATCTGCTAGAAGTTAAAATTGGAATAGAGCCTGCGTTTCCGGATGAAACGCAGAATAAATAGCCTGAAAATAAAAAGTCAAGAGGTGGATGCATGTTCAGAGAAATGAGACGTTTTAAACAGCAGATTCCAAACGAGGAATGTATAGAAATACTGAAAAACGAGCCGAGAGGCGTGTTATCCGTCCTGGGAGATGACGGATATCCCTATGGCGTTCCTATGGATCATTGGTATTCAGAGATTGATGGAAAGCTTTATTTTCATTGCGCGAAGGACGGTCATAAGCTTGATGCAATATCAAAGTGCGATAAAGTCAGTTACTGCGTGATGGATAAGGGTTATCAAAAAGAAGGCGAGTGGGCGCTGAATATATGTAGCGTAATAGTGTTTGGACGGATTCGCGAGGTTACAGATGAAGATAAGAAAAAGGAGATATGCACTTGTCTTTGCCGAAAATTTACGGATGATGAAACATATCTTGAAAAGGAAATGAAAAATGCCTTTCCTCGTGTATGCTGTCTTGAACTGGATATAGAACATATGACCGGAAAACTTGTGAACGAGGCATAGTGATTAACTTTCAGTAAATCAGATAGTTAATTACTAAGAAACGATATATATACTGGAGGGGTATGCTTATTGAAATCTAAACGTGAACCTGAAATGAGCTTCTGGATGACTCTGTATGGGAAGAATATTGATTTATCTGGAATCGAGGAATTGCTCCATATACAACTCGATAATAACAGCATCCGTGTACCGGATAATTTGCCGGAGAATCCGGATGGACCTGTATTCTACGAAGAAATAGAATGGCTTTTGAATCTGGCAGAAGAAAATGAGAAAGAACTTATCAGACTGGGAGTTGATTTCTCAGATTCGCAGATCTGGATGATCTACTATTACGATAAACAATGCAACATGGAGTATGATCCTGATCTGATGGGGCGCATGGGAAAACTGGGGTTGAAACTTTGTGTTTCCTGTCAGGAGATTTAACCGGAATAGAATTTGCAGGGGGATAAAGAAAAATATGATTGAAGATGGCTATCTGTAGTAGTGAGGCTCTTTTTATTATGAAGTAAAGGATTCCTTCACCTGCTTAAGAAATTTTTCTGCAATAGGCGTAAAAGTTTGATACTTGTTCCATATCAGATACAGTTTGGTTTCCTGTTTCGGAGACAGAGGTCTGAACGCCAGATCGCTTTCTTCGGAGCAGTTTATGAGATGCTCAAAAGTGAGTAAGATACCGAGACCTTCTTTTGCAAACATGGAAGCATTATAAGAAAGCCGAAAGGAGCCTTCAAGGTGGAGTTTCTTGTAGTGCTCTCCAGCCCATTCAGGTATTTCAATATTCCAGCTTTGTTCAGAGCAGTAGAGAGGCTGACCGATAAGGTCAGTTGCTTTAATGCTCTTTTTCTTTGCCAGAGGATGGCTTTTTAACATAACAGTGCCCCAACGGTCAGAATCAGGAAAAGTGAGATATTCATATTTGTCCGTGTTTGGAGTTTCGCAGATCACGCCAAAATCCAGTAGTCCTTTATCAAGTTTTTCTGTCACCTGTTCTGTATCGCCGCTGGTTACATGATAGGTAAAGTTCGGATATCGATCCTTTAATTTTTTAATCTCACGGGCAAGCAGACTGATCTGATAGGATTCTGCCAGACCAAAATAGATATCGCCCCCGGTGATGTCATCGAGAGAAATAAATTCCTGTTCGATTTTATCTGCCATTGCAACAAGATCCTCAGCGCGGTTGCGAAGAAGCATTCCTTCATCAGTGAGTTTGATGGAGAAGCTGTGTCGTATGAAAAGCTTTTTTCCCAGTTCATCTTCCAGAGCTTTTAGTGCTTTTGATAGTGTTGGCTGTGTCACATGCATGATTTCTGCAGCATGGGACATATTTTCTTCTCTGGCTACTGCTAGAAAGTAGCGAAGGTTCTTTATCTCCATGATTATCCTCCATTTACAGGGTATTACTCATTGTTATATGATATTCCATTTTAGCATATCACGATATTCATTTTATTCATTAGCGTAGTTCATGTCAATCACTTATACTGATTTCATAAGAAATAAATAACATGCTTACGCGGAGAATTAATTATGGAATTAAAAATGATGATTGACTGCCTGTCAGACATAGGAGTTGACGATAAGTATAAAGAAATGGCGAAGCATTTTTTGGAATCAGGGCAGAAGTCGGAGTTGATCGGATATCTGAAAAGATGTCGGTGTACCCTGATGGATGAGATGCATGAAAGCCAGAGAAAAGTGGATCGAATGGATTATCTGATCCGATGGGCAGAAAAGGAAGCAATAAAGTAAAAAACTTATGGAGGACAAAGTAATGATCAAAAAAGAAGAGCTGAAACTGGTGCAGGAATGGGATAAGACTTTTAAAAAGAGCGATAAGGTAGAGCATAGCAAGGTGACTTTTGTGAATAGATACGGAATCACTCTTGCGGCGGATATGTATGTGCCTAAAGATAAAGAGGGCAGGCTTCCCGCAATCGCAGTATGCGGTCCCTTTGGTGCGGTTAAGGAGCAGTGCAGTGGATTGTATGCGCAGACCATGGCAGAGAGAGGGTTTTTGACAATAGCATTTGATCCCTCTTTTACCGGAGAAAGTGGCGGGAACGTAAGATATATGGCTTCCCCGGATATCAATACCGAGGATTTCATGGCGGCGGTTGACTTTCTTTCCCTGAATGACAGAGTTGATCCTGACAGGATAGGAATCATAGGTATCTGCGGCTGGGGAGGAATGGCGATCAACACGGCGGCACTTGATACGAGAATAAAGGCAACCGTGGCATCCACCATGTATGATATGACCAGGGTGAACGTAAAAGGTTACTTTGACAGTGAGGACAGTGAAGAGGCACGCTATGAGAAGAAGAAAGCTATGTGTGCTCAGAGACTGGAGGATCTGAAATCGGGTGATTATAAGCTTGGCGGCGGAGTTGTCGATCCGTTGCCTTCGGATGCACCTTTCTTTGTTAAGGATTACCATAGCTATTACAAGACCGATCGTGGATATCATGCAAGAAGCCTTAACTCTAATGGTGGTTGGAATGTGACCGGATGTGAGTCCTTCATTAACCAGCCTATTCTGAAATATTCAAATGAGATCAGAAGTGCGGTGCTTCTTATCCACGGAGAAAAGGCTCATTCGTGCTATTTCTCAAAGGATGCCTATGCAGATATGACAAAGGACAGCAAGTATGCGGATAACAAGGAACTAATGATCATTCCTGATGCCGTACACACAGATCTGTATGACGGCGGTGACGAGGATTATATCCCGTTCGATAAGATAGAGAATTTTATGAGTGAGCATCTTAAATAAAGGAGGATGAATGAAAAGAGCAAAGAGCGCTATATGCGCGATCATGATGATACTTGTGCTCTCAGCGTGTGCAGGAAGCCCACCAAACGATAGTGCAGTTTCATCGAGTGGACAGGAAGAGATTTCCGGAGAAACGGAAGAAGTGACTTTGACTGCCTCTCTGGAGAATGGCAGTGATGGAATGCCGGAACAGGAAGAAAAAGAAGAGGTAGTAGTTATGGATGAGCTGATCCTTTCAATCGGAGATAAAAAAATAACTGTTGAATGGGAAAATAACGAGAGCGTAGATGCACTCAAGGATCTTGCCGGATCCGAAATGAAGATCAATATGGCTATGTATGGGGGATTTGAGCAGGTCGGTAGTATTGGTACTTCTCTTCCGAGGAATGACAGTCAGATGACTACAAGTCCGGGTGACATTGTACTTTATTCAGGAAACCAGATAGTCATATTTTACGGTTCAAATTCCTGGGCATATACAAGGCTGGGAAAGATTACGGGACTTAATGAAAAGGAACTTGAAGATACGTTCGGAAACGGTGACGTTACGATCTGCTTAAGTGTCGGAGGACAAACAGATTCAGAAGCGGTGCAATCTTTTGATTTCGAGGACAGATCAGTCATGCTCAACAGCGGATATGAAATGCCCATCATGGGACTTGGAACTTATTCGCTTGATCATGACACCTGTGTAAACTCCGTGAAGGCTTTGCTGCAAAACGGAGGCAGATTGATCGACACAGCATATATGTATGGGAATGAAGAGGCAGTAGGGGAAGGTGTCCGTCAGGCAATGGAAGAGTACGGTATTCCCCGCGAAGAAATATTTGTAATCACAAAGATATATCCAAGCCAGTTTGGTGATCCTGAAGCTGCTATAGACATGGCGCTTGAAAAACTTGATATCGGATACATACTATAATGCAAGTGGCAGAGCAGGCGAAGCCTTTAAGGACGGATTGAAACTGAAATAATAATAAAGATCGGAGGAAGAACAATGTTAGGTAATTTCAGCTACAAGAATGCAACAAAACTATATTTTGGGGATGACTCCCTTAAGTATCTGAATGATGAACTTCCCAAGTATGGAAAAAATGTTCAGCTGATCTATGGAGGCGGATCCATCAAGAAAAACGGTATATATGATGAGATCGTAAAGATCCTGAAGGACAATGGGAAAAACATAATAGAGGATGCGGGCGTAATGCCGAATCCAACTATAGAGAAACTTCGTGATGGGATTAAAATTGCGAGGGACAATAAGACAGATCTGCTTCTTGCCGTAGGCGGAGGATCCTGCTGTGATTATGCCAAGGCTGTTTCCGTATCGGTGAACTGTGATGAAGATCCATGGGATAAATACTATATCAGGTTTGAGGAACCCACATGCGACATCCTTCCTGTCGGATGTATCCTTACCATGGCCGGAACCGGCTCTGAAATGAACGCAGGTGCCGTAATAACCAATCATGAGCAGAAACTGAAGATAGGACATGTTTTCGGGGAAGAGGTAATGCCAAAGTTTTCTATCCTGAATCCAAAGTTTACTTTTTCTCTTCCGAAGAGACAGATGGTTGCGGGCATCTATGATATCTTTAATCATATCTGCGAACAGTATTTCTCCGGAGAGGATGATAATACGAGCGACTATATCGCAGAGGCACTGATGAAATCCCTGATCCATAGTTCTCTCATAGCGGTGGAGAATCCGGAGGATTATGAAGCGAGATCAAATATCATGTGGACAGCAACCTGGGCGCTGAACACACTTATTTCCAGAGGAAAGTCCACCGACTGGATGGTTCATATGATTGGACAGTCTGTGGGCGCTTATACCGATGCTACGCATGGCATGACGTTATCGGCTGTTTCACTGCCTTATTATCGTTACATAATGCCTTACGGAGTGAAGAAGTTTAAGAGATTTGCCGAAGAAGTGTGGAATGTATCAATTGATGGATCATCCGATGAACAGGTGGCAGAGGAAGGTCTTAAGGCTATGGAGAACTGGATGAGAAAGATTGGTGTCGCTATGAACATATCCGAGCTTGGCGCTAAGGAGGATATGATCGATGGAATCACGGAAGGAACATTGATCCTCGAAGGCGGCTATAAAGTGCTGACAAAGGATGAGATCAGGCGGATCCTTAAAGATTCGCTCTAAACGGAGGACGAATGAATGAATAAAGTGCTCATCTTAAACGGGAGCCCACATCAACACGGTTGTACAGCGACTGCACTAGATGAAATGATCAAAGTGTTTGAAGAAGAAGGAGTCGGGACAGAACTGATCCAGGTAGGAACAAAAGATATCAGAGGCTGCATTTCCTGTAACAAATGCAGCAAAACCGGAAAGTGTGTGTTTGATGATCTCGTAAATGAAGTCGCACCCAAGCTTGAAGAAGCGGATGGTCTGGTTGTGGGAAGTCCGGTATACTATGGATCTCCAAATGGAAATATCATTTCCTTCATGGACAGGTTGTTCTACAGCACACATTTTTCAAAGCATATGAAGGTAGGAGCTGCAGTAGTAAGCTGCAGAAGAGGAGGCAATACGGCAAGCTTTGATGTATTGAACAAATACTTTACCATCAGCGGTATGCCGGTGGCGTCTTCAACTTATTGGAATCAGGTACATGGATTTACCGCGGATGATGTCAAAAAAGATCTGGAAGGACTTCAAACCATGAGAAACCTTGCACGGAATATGAGCTTTATGATCAAGGCGTTTTCTGATGCCAAGGTGAAATACGGTTATCCGGAAGTTGAGAGAGGATGCTTCACCAGCTTCCCGGATGGTAAGTGATCGGCGGCAAAGAGTCAAAAAAGATTCTTCACCGCCGACATACGGGGCAACATGTAATTGCTTTTTGTATGGCGGATACCATCGTATACGGGGTATCTGCCATTATATTATGAGAAGCAAAAACCGCATCTCATAATCCTGCGGGACTAACGTCCCTACGGTATCTTATCAAGAAAAACAAATACTCGTTTCACTCGTGCTTGTTTTTCTTCTGATAAGATATATTATGACTAAAGAAGGACAGGGAATATTATAAATATACTTGTATTGAATGGGTCTCCCAGACCAAAGGAAGTACTGCAGGAATGATAAAGACTTTCAAGACCGAAGCTGAATCCGCAGGACATACCGTGAATACCGTGGATGTTTGCAGGAAAAATATACACGCTTGTCTCGCCTGCGAATATTGTCATGGTAAAGGTGACGGCGAATGTTCACAAAAGGATGATATGTCAGAAAAATACGTGCTGCTTCGTGATGCGGATACAGAATAACGAAATGTTATTGAGCCTGTGAGCATTTGGAAAAATCCTGATGTTCGCAGGCTTATTTTCGTGATAGCTCGGAAAATACTTGACTGGCTAATGAGTGTTAGCTATAATAAAGCTAATACATATTAGCGGATTGGAGGAAAATATGTCTACCAAAGAGAAGATACTGGAAGCGGCATTAAGCTTGTTTGCCGAGAATGGATACGATGGAACAAGCGTTGAGCAGATTGCGAATATTGTCGGAATAAAGGCGCCATCTCTTTATAAACATTTCAAAGGAAAAGAGGATATCCTGAATGCTCTGATCGACTCTGCTGAAACGCGTTATGAGGAAATGTTTGGATCTGAAAATAATATTGGGAAAGTGCCGCAGAGCCGGGAAGAGTTCATCAAGGTGACTTTGAAAAGGATTTCATTCACAATAAAGGATCCTGTAATCCGAAAGACAAGGATGCTGCTTGTCCAGGAACAGTTCAGGAATGAAAGGATTTCTGAGGCTACAACCAGGCATCAGCTGGACGGGATACAGAGGATGTTTGCAAAAATCATCAAAGGTATGATGGATGAAGGTATAGTAATAGATGATGATCCGGAATTGCTTGCAGTAGAACTTACAGCACCGGCTGTTTTGCAGATTGCAAGGTCAGACAGACAGCCGCAATGTGAGGAAGAATGCATGGAATACATCGAAAAGCATTTGCAACACTTTTGCAGGGTATACATGAGAGAGGACTGATTGTATGGATTGTAGTAAAGAGGAATTGATTATGAATGATTACATTGCATATTGCGGGCTGGACTGTGAGACTTGCGAAGCTCGTTTGGCTACGGTTAATAATGATGATGAGCTGCGGATAAAGGTATCGAAGGAATGGTCCGAGCTTAATGGAGTGGAAATCACGCCGGAAATGATCAACTGCTCCGGCTGCCGGATTCCGGGAGTAAAGACAGTGTACTGCGATTCTTTGTGTCCGATCAGACAGTGCGCGAGAGAAAAACAGGTGGAGACCTGCGGTGGCTGTCCGGAAATGAAATCGTGCGAAAAGGTTGGAGCGATTATCGGAAACAATCCTGATGCTCGTGACAGGCTTGAAAATGCCGGAAGCGTATGATGGCAAATGTAATAACAGGAATAAGAATCCTTGTGAGTGTGGCACTCCTGTTTTGTCCCATGTTTTCTCTAATCTTTTATGCAATGTATCTGATCGCAGGATTATCTGATATGGCTGATGGGATCGTTGCACGGAAAACAAATTCAGCCAGTGAATTTGGATCGAGATTCGATGGAGTCGCTGATTTTGTATTTGTGGCTGTTTGCCTGATAAAGATTTTGCCTGTAATGGATATTCCGATATGGCTGTATGTATGGACGGAGGTTATCTTTTTTGTCAAGATCATCAACATTGTATCAGGGTATGCAATGCATAAGAGATTTATTGCTGTGCATACGACAATGAACAAAGTGACGGGCGTGCTGCTCTTCATAGTTCCGTTGACATTATCAATAGTCCCGCTTATATACACGGGAATCCCGATATGTTCAGTAGCGACATTTGCGGCTGTTCAGGAAGGGCATTTCATAAGGAAAGGAAAGGGGATTAAAACATAGATTGTCCCTACGGAATCTGGGGGATGAAGAATAATGGATAGAATAAGCAGGAACGGAAAGTCAGAAGCCGTGAACAAAGGGATTCTGAGAGCCAGCGGCTGTTTGAACTGAAACAAATGAAGAAAAGAGAAAAACATAAAGGACATTGAGGTATGGAAATAAGAGTTGAGAGACTAACAGAAGATAACTTTAATTCCCATTCACTGGATAACTTTATTAGGCATCAGGTTGTCACGGAGTGTTGGAGAAATGTGGATGGAAATTGGCTTCTTCTGCCTATTTCGTTTGTAGAAGAATGGAGTCTTGATAAGTGCAGAGAGGAAGCGTCAGCAATAGCAAATAATCTATCTGGGAATATGATAGATTATGGAGCATTTGAAGGGACAGATTTGATAGGATATATTACGGTCGGTACGGAA
Source organism: Eubacterium ruminantium (assembly GCA_900108205.1). GTDB lineage: Bacteria > Bacillota > Clostridia > Lachnospirales > Lachnospiraceae > Eubacterium_Q > Eubacterium_Q ruminantium_A. The sequence continues at coordinate 144,571 of FNUU01000007.1, forward strand.
AGATTAGGAACGAAAAGACAATATGTCCAGCTTGTTACATTTCAGGTATCAGAACCATTCAGGGGTATGGGAGTTGGAAGAAAGCTTTTTGAGAAAGCAGCGGGGGCGGCAAAGGGACATGGTGCAAAAAAGCTATACATTTCCGCTCATTCATCAAAAGAATCTCAGGCTGCGTATAAGGCATTGGGATGTGTGCATGCTGAGGAGATAATACCCTGGATTGCAGATGAGGAGCCATTTGATGTACAGCTGGAATATGTGTTATAAAACTGATTTTACTAAAACTGGAGGAGAGAAAACCGGAAAGGAGCTTTGCTGATTATGGTCACAAAGGAAATGCTAAAAAAAGCGCTGACTCAACTTGGGGTTGAGAAGGGCATGGTATTAGAGGTTCACTCATCACTTAGCAGTTTTGGAGAACTTGAAGGCGGAGCTGAAACAGTTATAAATATGCTAAAAGAGATTGTCACGGAGGAAGGAAGTATTTTCATGCCGGCGCTTAGGCTAAGCCGAGAACTGCCGCTTACCGAAGAAGATAAAAAACTTGGGATCACAGTAAAGATAAAAGTATTACCGCCTGATTCTGACAGAACGGCTATGGGGATCGTGGCAGATACCTTCCGTAAATTACCGGATACGTATACAGGGACAGATACGATCAGCACTTCCGGTTGGGGAAAACATGGAAAAGAAGCGGTGACAGGCGGTCTTGATTATCCAATCCACAACGGTGGAATGGCTCTTATGCTTGGGGTTGATATTTACAAACTTACGGCAATGCATTATGTGGAGGGAATAACACCTGGCGAAATTAACGAACGGTTTGAGCCGACAGAAGCAATCAACCGAAAATATCCTCCGGATGAGTGGTTCATGGAAGCAGGGCATCCGCCTGTAAAAGCGTGGTACAAAATTCAGAACATGGCCTATGAAAAAGGACTCATTAAAGAAACTATAATAGGTGAATGCAAGATAATGTTTTTTGATATATGGTCTGTGGTTTCGTTATATGAAAATGAACTAAGGCGCGACCCGTATGGGCTATGGGGGATGATCAGACATGAGGATGGAGAAACTGACTGATAATATGATTCGCTTTGCTGAAAACAAACTTGGCAGCACAGAATATGCAGGATGGTGCCTTGCGTTTATAGAGGATGTGTATGATAAACTTCCGGAGAGGATAAAGGAAAGGCCGGATTCATTGGAAAATCTCTATATTGCAATCGGTATAATGGAAAACTACTGTCATACATTTATGCATAAAAGATTAAGCGAAGAACAGCTTATAGTTATGAGGAAAAATGTTATTAAAACTGTTGAAAATGTACTGTCTTGAAAAATATTGATCATTTGCATTCGGTTATGACATGTGTCAGGTAATTCAAGGTATGAGTAGACCGGTTCTCGCAACTTCAAATGTATATATCAGTATTTTTAAACCACTTATCTAATTCGGATAGGTGGTTTTTTATTGACAAACAAGTTAATATGTATTAACATATGAACAAATGAACATATAATAATACGTAATGGAGGTAAATTGAGATGGCAAGTAAGATAGCGAGTAAATACATGTATAAGATAATATCACCAGGTTATGACATTTTAGACAAGACGTTTTTCAGAAATAATGGCAGGAAGAATGGAAGGAATCCGAGAGAAGTCTTGACGGAATTGATTCCGGATGAAAAGAGTATGGTCCTTGATATGTGCTGTGGAACCGGATCTAACGGAATCAGTGTTGCAATCAAGAATCCGAATTTGATGGTTGTGGGACTGGACAGATCAAAATCTATGCTTCGTAAGGCGAGACAGAAGGTAAATAGTCTGGGACTTAATAATGTGAAGCTGATCTGTAGAGATGCTGCAGATACAGGACTTAAGAGCGAGATATTTGATTACATTATCATAGGTCTGGTGCTTCATGAATGTAATCCCGACCTCTGGAATGGGATTCTTTCAGAAGCCCACAGGCTCCTTAAGAAGCATGGACATCTTATAATTCTTGATTGGGAAAGACAAAAAGGTATGTCTAGCAAGCTAAAATTTGCTCCTATGTATATCACTGAAACTATATGTACTCCAAAGTATTTTCAGGAATATTTTAATAGTGATAAGGCGGTATTTTTCTCAAAATATGGTTTTAAGGCTGAAAAGAATATCAGATGTAAATATACATTTGTGATGTCACTTAGAAAAGATGACTCATATAATGCTAAAGGAAAAATAAATGAAGCAGATAAAGCTATTGAAAGTTATGAAGTTTTTGATGTTGAAAATGATATAGAGAAAAATCTTAGTGCGTCATATCTGGCCCAGACTCATATGCTGGATTATGATAATTATAAGATTCAGGAACTTATAAGAGAGCGTGGATGGAGAGAACTTCCGGAGTTTGAAAGAATACGTTCGATTTATAATTTTATCAGAGATGAGATCCGTTTCGGATACAATGTGGATGACAGTATTCCTGCCTCAAAGGTCCTGAAGGATGGTTATGGACAGTGCAATACTAAGGGCACGCTATTCATGGCGCTTCTAAGGGCAGTTGGTATTCCTTGTAGAGTTCATGGATTCACCATAAGAAAGGAACTGCAGGAAGGAGCTATGACCGGCTTTGTATATAAGCAGGCACCGAAGAATATATTCCATAGCTGGGTTGAGGTTTATTTAGAGGGCAAATGGTATGAGCTTGAGGCATTTATTATAGATAAGGATTATCTTAGAAAGCTTCAGCAGAAGAATAGTAATTGCACTGGTGCATTCTGTAAATTCGGAGTTGGGGTTGAGGATTTTAAGAATCCGGTTATAGATTTCAATCGTAATAACACTTATATTCAGAGTACTGGAATTAATCAGGATTTCGGAATCTACGACTCTCCAGATGCACTTCTGAAAGACCATCATCAGGAGATGGGACTTATCAAGAAACTTGCCTTTAGGTATTACGGCCGACATATGATGAATCGTAATGTGAGAAAGGTCAGAGGTGGTTTTTGACATGAAGAACTAAGTGCGACTACATATTCATGTATCGCATTAGATATAATGGAATCCAGAGCATCATCTTTTGAAAAAAAATTATGTTATAAAGAAGGGAATGATCTATTTTCGAATATATAAATTGCTTGACCCGGCCGTTTGGGCCGGGTTTATTATACCCACAAAAAAGTGGGTAATGTTCAATTCCTGGAAACTGCGATATTCTTTCGTTATAAAAATCGAAGAAGAATTCATGAGTCATTTGCAGGAGGAGAATCAAGGTGAAAAAAAGGATTATTACAGAGAATAATAATGAGCGAATAAAAGAAGCGTTACTACTGATTGATATCCAGGATATTTATTTCACACCAGGCCCTATGCTTCTGCATAATCCAAGGTGTGCAGCCAAGAATGCTGCGCGGGTTTTGGAGAAGTTCAGAGCAGAGGGGAAAGCTGTAATTCATGTCCAGCATAACTTTAAGGTTTTATCGGGGATTCATAGACTTGTGAAACCGATAGAAGGAGAGAAGATAATTCATAAGGAATACCCGAGTTCATTTCTCGGAACTGAGCTTCGCAAGTATTTGCAGGAGAATGAGATAACAGACATAGTAGTTGCTGGAATGATGTCCCACATGTGTGTAGATACAACAGTTAGAGCTTGTCAGGATTATGGATATAATGTTACTTTAATAGATGATGCTTGTACTACTATGTCGCTTAAACATGATGGGAAAAAGATAGATGCTGAGACGGTACATGCTGTTTATATGGCATCACTTGCTGAGGGCTTCGCAAATGTAATTAAATCTGACGAATATCTTAGAGCGTAACAGTCCATCAGAGATAAAAATATATTTCAGAGGAAATTAACTAATCGAACAGGATGAAAACAGGATGGCAAAATTATGAAGATAAGGGATGACTATACCTGTCCGCTTGAAATAGTTCATGACATTATAAAAGGTAAATGGAAAACAATAATCTTATATCAGATGAAGGATGGTCCAAAGGGACTTGCTGAACTGGAGCGAGAGATAGAAGGCATTACGCAGAAGATGCTTCTCGAACAGCTGAAGGAACTTATTGAATTCGGTCTTGTGGAGAAGAAGTCCTTTGATGGATATCCCCTTCGCGTCGAGTATTCGATAACCGAGAGGCGTGGACGTAAGATGATTGAGGCCATAGATATCATGCAGATTGTAGGCGTGGATTATATGATCGAAAATGGAATGACTGACACACTTATTAATAAGGGGATACTATCTGAAAATGAATTATGCAGGCTAGTGAAGGAAACAGCTGAAGGAAATGATCCGTTGGTAGATAAGAAGGGGGAATAGACGGAAAGGTCAGGAATTAGAAAAGTGTAATATATGATATATCTGCCTTGACCTTTCCCTTACGGCAAAGTTTATACTGATTAAACAAGTAGAATTACGGAGCTTGTCAGAATGAAATCAGAGAAATAAACAATGTCGTTTGGAGGTCAATATGAAGCAGGAACAGATAATGAGAATGGAAGAAGCCATTGCGGCCGAGTATAAGAATATGGTTGGAATGGTGATTGTTAATGACGGAGAAAATGTTTATGAGAATTACTATAACGGCTGCACTGCTGAATCTCGTATACATGTTTTTTCGGTAACAAAGAGTGTTGTATCTATACTCATTGGAATAGCCATTGATAAAGGCTTGATTAAGAGTATAGATGATAGAGTCCTGGATTATTATCATGATTATACTATTAAAAGGGGAGAGAAAACCCTTCCGGATATTAGGATCAAGGATATACTTACAATGACTGTACCTTACAAGTATAAGTTTAATCCTTATACTAAATATTTCACCAGCAAGGACTGGGTAAAGTTTTCTCTTGATAAGATGGGTGGAAAAGGAAAGATAGGAGAGTTCAGGTATGCTCCGATCATAGGGCCGGATGTTCTCTCCGGAATACTTGTGAAGGCTACGGGGCAGTCAGTGCTTGAGTTTGCAAAGGAGAATCTGTTTGGACCTTTAGATATAAAGATAGAAAAAAGTATTACATTTCATAGCAAAGAAGAACAGATGGAGTTCTACAAGTCCACTGATATGAACGGCTGGGTTGCGGACCCACAGGGTGTGAATACTGCAGGCTGGGGACTTACCATATCGCCGGTTGATATGGCGAAGATAGGACAGCTTTTCCTGAATAAGGGTAAGTGGAATGGTAAACAGATTGTGTCTGAAAAATGGGTTGAAGAAAGTACTGCAGAACATAGCAGATGGAAAAAGATGAATCTTCCATATGGATATCTGTGGTGGATCGGAGAAAATAGCGGCTATGCAGCTATGGGAGATGGTGGTAATATTATCTATGTAAATCCTGATAAAAATCTGGTGGTTGCAATTACATCACTTTTCTATCCGAGAGCAAAGGACAGGATAGAGTTTATCGAGAAGTATATTTTGCCATATAATGATTAGTACCTGAATTATTTGAACGAAAATAAGCAATGCTCCACCTTTAAGTCTATGAGAAGCAGGAGAGGACGGGGATGCGTCAGATAATATAACTTATCAGAAGAAAAACAAGCACGAGTGAAACGAGTATTTGTTTTTCTTGATAAGTTACCGGAGGGACGTCAGTCCCGTAGGATTATGAGATGCGGTTTTTGCTTCTCATAATATGAGTTATGAGTAAAAAAATATCGGAAGGATTCAAGATGTTATCAATCGGTGAGTTTTCAAACATATGCAAGGTTTCAACTAAAACACTCAGGTATTATGCAGAAATAGGTCTGCTGGAACCCAGTGAAGTGAATCCGGAAAATGGATACCGTTATTATTCCATAGATCAGCTGGAAAAGATGCTGTTTATAAGCAGACTGAAGTCATATTCATTCTCGTTGGATGAAATAAAGGAAATGGTGGAAGCTGACGCTGATAAGAGCGATAAACTATATACTGCATTTCTTAGAAAGAAGCATGAGATTGAGAAACAGGTAAATGATTACAGCCAGATATTAAATCAGCTTGATACTGATCTTACTGCTATAGAACAGGGTGAATCTATAATGTCTTATATGGATGATATAGATGTGCGTCTTGTTGATGTTCCGAAGATGTGTATCCTTTATGTGAGAAAATCTGTTCAGCAGGAAGATTTTCCGATGGAGTATGCTAAGAGCTATGAGAAGCTTTTTAAAACTATTGCCACGTCACACCTCACTATGTGCGGTGCTCCGATGGTTATGTTTCATAGCGATGAGTTTACACCGGCCGGCCTGGATACTGAGTTTGCAATTCCGGTAAAGGAATATGTGACCGGCACAAGAGATTTCACTCCCGGACTTTGTCTTAAGACGGTTGTGAAGGGACCTTATACTGACCTTATTTCAGTTTATGCGAAACAGACAGAGTGGGCAGAAAATGAAGGCTATAAATGCAATGGACCCTTGTTTGAAATCTATGTCACAGATCCATCTCAGGTTGCAGATGAAAGGGACAATATCACTGAGGTTTACTACCCGGTCAGGAAAAAATAAATATTTATAAAATATTTCAACCTGATCAGAAAGACATATTTCATCTATGTCGGGGCAGATGATTTGATTTGGATTAATACGAAGAATAAAAAATACAATGGTAGTAATGGACTAGCAGGAGCTGCGAATTATGGAACTTAAGAAATAAGGATATACGATAGTATAAAAACGGAGAGATAGATGAAAGATTATATACCTTTTGATTGGAAGAATATAGAAAATAAATCCATATGGCTTCAGCCGTGCGAAGAGAGCTGGTACTATGCTGAAAAATGGAGAAGAGAAGGTCGTAAGAGTATTCTGGACCTTGGCTGCGGTCTAGGCAGACATTCTGTGTTATTTGCAAAGTATGGCTTCAAAGTTACAGCAATGGATATATCAAACGATGCGCTTGATTTCCTGAAGGATTATATGAAAAAGCAGGAAGTTGACATAGCTTGCCGAAGGGGCGACATGGAGAATATGCCCTTTGCCGATAATGCATTTGATTGTATTTTTGCGATGCACTCCGCAGGTCATGCCGATACAGCCGGAATGCATAAGATCATGCGTGAAATAAAGCGTGTTCTTAAACCTGGTGGAGAGGTGTTTATGACGTTATGCTCTAAAGAAACATGGACATATGCGGAGTCGGGGCTTCCTAAAGTTGATGAAAACACCGTGATAAAAACAGACGGACCCGAACAGGGAGTTCCACATTTCTTTGTGGACAGAACTGATATAGAGAGCCTTTTTGCCGATTTCGAAATTGTTAAAGTAAGGCATATAGATGACTGCTTTTCTGAAGGTAGATGGAAGAACCAAAAGCATTACTTTATAGAGGCTGTAATACGTAAAGAATACACGGAACCGGATTATTCAGATATAATAGGCAGTTATAGGAGATTTAGGATTGGAAAGACCAGAATTTGACTGCATCAAGGATTTTAAAGAATTTAATAAATATTACTGGTACCGCGAGGAACTAATTAGGATATGTAAGGCTCATGGTCTTAAAGCTGATGGCAGCAAGATCGAATTATACAAAGTGATAGAAGCTTATTTTGCCGGAGAGAAGATACTGCCACAGAGTAAGAATTCTAAGAAAACGAGAGTCGGTCGAAAGAAGGTTGTAACGGAGCTTACTCTGGATACCGGACTTATAGAATGTGGATTTACATTTGGTCCGAGATTCAGGGATTTCTTCTCTAAGCATACAGGAGAAGAAAGATTCAAGTTCAATGTGGATATGGTGGCAACTGCAAAGGCGGTTAAAGAAACGAGCGATGAGTCATTTACATTAGGTGATCTGCTGGATATTTACTACGGAAAGAAAACCTATGCAAAGTATGATAAATCAATGCTTCAGTGGAATAAGTTTGTACATGATTTCTGTGCAGATGAAGCAACTTTGATTTTTGACGAACGACTTAAGGTTGCTGCGGCTCTATGGAAAATAGTGAGAGAGTCTGATAAGCCCAAAGAGTATTCGCGTGAATTGCTTGAGAAATATAAAGATGAAATATTTGCAAGAAATAGCACGAGCAATGCTGTCTATCCTCTTTCGATAGCCGAAGGATTTCAGGATGGAAATGTAATCTTTTCTGATGACTCCAAGACCGCGTTGTTCTGGCATTACTGTGGCTTTGCGTATCTATCGGGTAGTGTAAAGGAATCATTTCTTGAGAAAGTATATCAGGATTATTTTGTGAAGGATACTGAGAGAAGATTTGTTCTCATAACAGATGATTCGAGGGTGATAGAATTCTTCTCCGATAAAGATGATATTGTGATTGACAAAAGAGTGGAGTATCGCTTCGGAGATCTGCCGCAGATTGTTCCGGAATGTAAATACAAAGTAGAGCCAATATCTGCAAATAATTATGACAGGATACAAGGAAATATTATTCCCACATTTTCTTGGGCGGGTAAAGAACAGTTTCTTAAAAATGGATTCGGCTTTGTTGCAATGGACGGAGACAAAGCTATAGCAGTTGCATTTTCAGCTGCAGTTAGTTCAGATGAGGTGGATATAGGTGTTGAGACGGATGAAAACTACCGGCATCAAGGCCTGGCGAAAGTAGTTGCTGATAGAATGTGCAGGGAGATAATATCTCAGGGGAAGAAGCCTGTATGGGCTCATGCTATAGCAAATGAAGGTTCAAAATATACTGCACTTGGTGTTGGATTCACTAATGACAGAGTGAATACAGTAATTAGAAAAAAGTAAGAAATACTAAGATAATTGACTAATGCGAGAATGTCCATGTGTTGGTACTCAGCCATAAACGTGGCATTATGATATCTGATGGCTGAGAATAACAAAATAATCATGAGGCTGGCATGATAGGCAGGAAGCGGGAAATTGCTGAATTAAATAGGATATACAATCGGAACAAGGCAGAACTTGTTGCTGTGTATGGTCGGAGAAGAGTAGGATAAACATATCTTGTGGATCAGGTATTTAAGGGGGAAATAATCTTCAGACATGCAGGTCCCAACGAGGTATTGAGTTTAGGCGTTGGGCAAATAAGATCTTAAAACAATACATTAGAAGGTTATCTCGCAATAAGTTGCAGTTCTACTCGATGTGAGTAGAACTGCTTTTTTGATGGTACATCATTCCTCAAAAGGTCTTACTCTTAATGTTACGCCCAGATCATCGCAGATCCTTTGACAGATTGCTATCTTTTCTTCCGGCATAACCTTTTCAACAACTGTCATAACAACGTTCGGAACATATCTTTTGGCAAGAACAGCGAATTCCTTTAAAGCTTCGTAGGATTCTACGCCGAATCGTGAGCGGGTAAGTTCGTAGAATTCCTCTGCATTCGGAGCGTTTAGAGAGATAGATACTGTATTTACTCTCCCGGAAAGCTCCGGGGTGATATCACGGCCGTAGATCAGGTTTGCGAGTCCTATGGTATTTATTCTAACCTTCAGATCGGGATAGGTCTGCTTCAGAGTATCGATCACTGTGCAAACGTCCGAGAGACGCTCCAGCGGCTCTCCGAAACCACAGAAGACCAGCTCGTTAATGCTGCTTAGATCATATTCTGAAAACAGCTGAAGAACAGATTCAAGACTTGGATCGCCATTCTTGAACCAGAGATTGTTACCCTCCTGCATCTCCTTGGTATGACGAAGACAGAAGACGCAGTTGCATGGACATTTATTTGTCATATTTACATATATATTTTTGCCGGTCAGGTCACCGCTCTTTGAGATATCAAGATATCCTTCATTTCCCACCTTGCCGGTTACAGTATACAAAATCATTATTATCCCTCCAGAAGATCTTTCATAAACATTTCAAAACAGAGTCCCCAATGAGACGGAACCTGGTTTTCTTCGCAATATTTGATGCATTTTGAAGCGAACTCAGCGGCCTTTCTCACAGAGTCGTAAAATGTATGGCCGTTCATATACATTCCTGCGATAACAGAACTGATAATATCACCTGTGCCGCTTCTATCTTCGCCGATCCTGTCGACCATGACAATCTGCGGATCCTCGCCCTTAGAGTAGATATAATTCATGATCTGCTTTTTATGGAACGGAATACCTGTTACCACTATATGCTCCGGGCCTTTCGCAGAAAGCACCTGACACATATCATGAAGCTCGTCCGTACTAAACTTGCCGTTTCCGTAATCAACGTCCAGGATCGTACAGAGCTCTGTAAGATTAGGAGTAATGATGGTGGCAAACTTAACCAGTTCCTTCATCTTTTCACACATTTCCGGAGTGTAGGTCTTGTACAGCGTCCCGTAATCTCCCATAACGGGATCGATAAGTATAACGCTTTTATCTGTCTTAAATGTCTGAATAAAATCAATAACTATATCAACCTGTTCCTTCGATCCTAGAAAGCCGGTAGCGATACCGTCGAATTCTAATTTCAGATTCTTGTATGTCTGAATATATTCACTCATCTTAGATGTATAATCATCAAAGTAGAATTCAGGAAACTGAGTATGTGCGGACAGAATGGCTGTCGGAATACTGACCGCCTGTATTTTCATAGCTGATATTATTGGCGCCATTACTGCTATGGAACATCGTCCAAAACCTGTAATATCATTTATAAGTGCCATCTTTTTCTGCTTCATTTCTTTATATCTCCATTATTTGTCATTATAGCTTAAGCCAGTTTCTTAACAGATGTATGAACTCTTGAAGAGACCCTTCTTAAAACGACTGTTATAAATACGGTGATAAGCATATTAGGGATAGTATACCCTATTACTGTATCATAATTCATAAGAATTCGGTAGGTGATAAAACCTAAAATCCAGGCGGCACTTGCCACTACGTCAACTTTGATATCGGTTTTCTTATGCCCGAGCACAAACTGATCGGCTATCTGAACCGAGATCATAGGTGCAAAAACCGAGCCTATAAAATACAGAAATTCGGTTATATTTTCCATAGGGAAGATAATGGCTCCGGCTGTTCCGATCAATGTATCGATGATTCCAGGAAGATTGGCCTTTACACGCTGTTTGAGACTGCGTTTTCCTTCCTGGTCGGAAGGAATCTTATCCTCAGGGTACAGTGCGAAAGCTGACTGGTTGCATGAAAAAGCATCAATAAAGTTAGTTGTGACACATGAAAATACGATGATGAAAAGACCTGCAACTCCGAAGCCAGCCTTAAGCATTATCTGATCGATCCTTGTTTCATGAGTGATAACTGCAGCGCCAAGACCTATTACATACATCCAGATACTGGCCAGAGTATATGTTGCGCATGCTGAAAAAGTCGTTTTAACAGGATTCCTGGCTCTATATGTGTAGTCGGCGATCATAGGTATCCATGAAAGAGGCATTGCTATTGAAAGCTCTAAGCCCTGTCCAAATGAAAGTATTTCACCTGCGCTCGCAGCGGACGTATCTTTATTTTTAATTCCGGAAAAGATAATGAACGATAAAATGACAGTGAGCAAGAGAAGCAGAACCATTACGACGATATTTAATTTATCTCTGTGCTTTAATCCGAGTAAGATCCAGGCTATCGTCAGGATACCGATAATGATGCACCACCAGGTATGACCCAGGTTAAGAATACCCTGAGCAGAGATCGAAGCATCGAAGATCATTATTCCCTGCCAGCCTATGAGCTGGATAATATTTAATATCGCGAAGAAAAAGCTTCCGTATTTTCCGAAGGATAAGGCCGATGACCTCATAGAACCTTCTTTATTTCTGACGCCGATTATTCCGGCAAGCATCAGAAGCAGGAAGCCGATAAGATGACCTAAAACAATAACTATAAGACCATATACAAGTCCGAGACTTTCCAGACATGCACCTGTAAGTATTTCGGCGATTGATATAGCTGCGCCGAACCAGATTAGCGATATTCGAGACATTATTTCTGTCCTCCTTATGATATAACTTAGTAGGCATATGCTCTTTATAAGTCGGTATTATATTTTATGTCTGGTATGTTTAAAATGCTCAGAATAAGAAAAAATGATAAGACCAGATTGGCGGCTTTATGGTTTTTTTTGAAGAGCATAGATATGTGGTCTGTTAATAATTTGATAAGAATTTAATAGTATTTCGATAAAGGAGGAAAACAATTATGTTGCGATTGTTTTCGTAAATATGATAAAATTATCGTGTAGAATCGTGTTGTATATACAGACTGAAATGTCTGAAAGAATCATGTTGAATATATAGATTGAGATGTCTGAAAGCTGTTTGCGGTATTTGGAATATCGGAAAACTCCGAAGAGGAGGGGATTCTGCATATGATTAAAGAATTGATCATTCAAAATTGGGAAAATGTATTGGTTCTTCTGGCGTTTGCAATCATGCTCAGAACAACCGTATTTTTGGATAAGAGAACAATACTGCGTATGTATGTATTGATTCTTTTGCTGTTTATCTTTTCCATGATCGTGTTCTTTGAGTTTGCCTTGAATGATCTGGGCGAGATGCCGAAGGTTCGGCTCGTTTTGATGGCCGTCCGATACAGTACAACGCCTTTTATTATTGCGTTTATTATATATACCCTGGGAAAATTTGTTCACTGGGGCGTATTTATCCCTGCTATAATTCTTACTGTTTTAGATATAATCTCAATCTTTACGGGGATTATTTTCTCACTGAACAGTCAAGGAGAACTTGAGCGCGGTCCGTTAGGATATCTTCCATATATTATGGTAGGTATTTATTCTGCGCTGTTTGTTTATCTGCTTCTTAAACGAAGCAACAAACGGCCGGAGGAAATCTTTCCGGTTGCTTTTCTTTGCTTTGCGTTTGCATCAGGACTCATCCTTCCCTTTGTGCTCGGAAAGGACTATCAAAAAATATTCTGTGTAACCATTACCATAGCGCTTTTTGTATATTATGTATTTTTAATCCTTCAATCGGCGGAGAAGGACCCACTTACAGGGCTTTTAAACCGCCAGTCATTTTATGCCGCGGTCAGTAATGATCCGAAGAGCCTGAAAGCATTGATCCTGATCGATATGAATGGCCTGAAGGCAATAAATGACAGGGAAGGCCATGTGGCGGGAGACAAAGCGCTGGAAACACTTGCCCGTTGCTTTTTAAAGGCAACTACATCCAGGGAGGCCGTTTACAGAGTTGGCGGAGACGAATTCGTTATAGTCTGCAGGAAGGCCTCTGAGGAAGATGTCCGAATAATCATCGAGCGCATTCGCGAAAAGCTTGCCGAAACAAAATACCATTGTGCGATAGGATACAGCTATTCCTCGAATGAAAGCAAGAATATCGATGAGATGTATAAGGCAGCGGATGAAATGATGTATAAAGATAAAATGGAATATTATTCTATACCTGGTAATGAAAAGTACCGTGGATAGATATAAATTAGCCGATTATCTGAAAAAATATATTCTCTTCATCCAATCAGGGTATGGCGTATATATCATCTGACATATAGTTCTGATAATGCATCTAAGTATCCTTTATATAAAGAATTTGTGAGTAGGAGAGAAGCTGCGGAGTATCTTCAAGAGATTTACGTTAATGGTGTGTGATTTATGAAAGTATTTATCATTGAGGATTAAAATATGAGTATTATTGAAATAATCTCAAATAGACATAGCTATCGAGGAAAATATAAAACAGATAGAGTTCCCCGAGAAGATCTTATCAAAATAATGGAGGCCGGGTTGGCGGCACCATCTGGCTGCAATAAACAGACAACAAGTTTGATATGTGTGGATGATAAGGGTATTCTCAAACAGATACATGCGGTTATTGAACCGCCGATAGCTGAAACGGCTCCGGCATTAATATGTGTTCTTACTCAAAGAATTAATGCATATAGAGATAAATGTTTTGCGGTTCAAGATTATTCAGCGGCAATAGAAAATATGCTGCTTGCAATAGTTGAATTAGGGTATCAGAGTTGTTGGTATGAAGGTCATATAACAGACGATGATAAAATATGCGATAAGATAGCAAAGGTACTAAATGTACCCACAGAATATGATCTTGTTTGTATACTTCCGGTAGGAATAGCAGAAAACGAAATCATTGCTCCTAAGAAAAAGGTGTTTAGTGAACGAGCATGGTTTAATACTTTTAACAGTAAGGAATGATGAGAGTATAATAATGATATGAATGACAATCGTTCCTTGAGGGTGATAGATTTTTTATTTACGAATTGTGAGGTTACATAGGCCATGTGTTTAATATGCGACAGAATAGAAATGATCAAAAAAGGAACTAATCCATATTTCGTTAAAGAATTAGAAACCGGTTATGTGGTGATTGGAGATAACCAGCATTTCTTTGGTTATACACTTTTTCTATATAAGAATCATGATCATACTGAATTGTTTCAGATGGATATGGAAGAGCGAAACAAGTTCATGCAGGAAATGACTGTTGTTGCTGAAGCAACTTTTAGAGCTTTTAAGCCTGATAAGATGAATTACGAGCTCTTGGGAATGGGAGATGCGCATCTGCATTGGCATTTATATCCTCGACGTGAAGGCGATATTGAGGACTATGGCAATAAAGGCAAAGGGCCGGTGTGGTGGTATCCGATGGAAAAAATGTATTCTGATGAGTGCAGACCTGATGCTGATACTTTGGAAAAAATGAAGGCATGCCTTTTGGAACAGTTGGAAGATATAAATACAGGAGTTTGATAAAAATCAATGATACAATTTGTGGATTACATTACAGCAGAAGAATATATGTCACTTCGTAAAAAGGTTGGTTGGTGTGATTTTCCGCTTGAAGAAGCACAGGCCGGTATTGATAATGCTTATATGATAAATTGCGCAAGAGATGAAGAAAAGGCAATAGGGATAGTTAGACTGCTATGGGATGGAGGATATATTGCTTTCCTGTCAGATGTCATAGTTGATCCTGAATACCAGGGACGGGGCATTGGAAAGAAGCTCGTTGAAAGCTGTATTAGCAAGATTAAAGCTGATGCAAAACTGGGTTATAAAGTGAAGATGTGCTTACTTGCTGCTAAAGGTAAAGAACCGTTTTACGAGAAGTTTGGCTTCAAGGGGCGTCCGAATGATAAGCTTGGAGCAGGTATGGATCAGTGGATTATGTTTGATGAAGAGATGAATTGAGGAAATGTATTAAGTGGAAGAGATGTTTGATAACTGGATAAATGAATGGGAATATCCTAATATAGGTATACCATTTGGAGAAACTCAAACTGCTGGACATGATATGTATTTTATGGATTATAGAAATCTTGATACTATTGGTGAACCAATCATTGTACATGTTGAAAATGAGGGCGACTTGGAAGATATAAAAATAACAAAAGTCGTTGATAATTTTAAGGAGTTCTTGGAAATGGTATTGTCAGGAAAACTCAGCAAATAGCCATAAAAACTATTGAATATGAATGAGGATATACAATTATGGATAACAATATGACTTTTGATAATTTGATTTCTAGTGTTGAACATGTTCATGATATCACCAGCATGTATGCAAAAGGTGCAGTGAATCAGTTGTTAACGGTTAGAAACTGGATGATAGGATATTATATTGTAGAATATGAGCAGCATGGTCAGAACAGAGCTGAATATGGGCAACATTTGTTGGAAAATGTTGCAGAAAAAATCAATATTAAAGGTATTGACCGGCAGATGCTTAATACCTGCAGATTGTTTTATATCAAGTATCCGCAAATTTGCGAAACAGCGTCACGCAAATTGAAGAATGTCGGATATGCCTATAATCTTCCTGATTTTGATGAGGTTATTACTAATCCTGATAAAAAAGCAATATGCGAGACAGCGTCACGCAAATTTGAAACTCCACCGGAAACACTGATAACACGACTTTCTTTTTCTCACATAAAGGAGATTATGTCCATTGATGATCCGTTTGAACGATTCTTTTATGAATTTGAATGCATTAAGGGAACGTGGAGCGTAAGGGAGCTTAGACGCCAGATTGCATCAAATCTTTATTTCAGAGCAGGAATCAGTAAAAAGCCAGAGCAATTATTGGATCAGCTTATAAATAATGATTATAATGCAATTCTTAACGTTAGGGAACCTATGGCGCTGGAGTTTCTTGGCCTTGATGCGAAGGAATCTGTTACTGAATCGGACTTGGAACAAGCTCTTAAAGATCACTTGCAGGAGTTTATGTTGGAGTTGGGAAGGGGATTCTGCTTCGAGGCAAGGCAAAAAAGAATCTTGATAGATGATGAATATTATTTTCCAGACCTAATATTTTATAATCGAATATTACATTGTAGCGTGATTATAGAACTAAAGAATGAGGAGTTTAGTCACGAAAATCTCGGACAACTTAATGCGTATGTAGGTTACTACAAGGAAAATGAAATGTACCCTGGCGATAATCCGCCTGTTGGGATTTTGCTTTGTACTAAAAAAGGCAAGAAGATGGTTGAGTATGCTTTGTCCGGAATGGATAATAATCTTTTCGTTTCACAGTATATGTTACAACTTCCAGATAAAAAAGAATTGGAAAAATTCCTGATCAATCAGATGAATGAACTGGGAATGGAATGAGTGAGTTTTGTAAATGATATATTATATTTTTACTATAGCCTGGATTTTCAAATGATATGAATATTGGAGGAAACGAAAAATGAATTATCTGAATGATCATGAAATCGAGTGCCTGATAGGAGAAATCAAATCTGGAAATAATGATGCATGGGAAAGAATATATCATAATTTCGAGAACTATATTCATAAACGCTGTCAGGTTAAATTGATAAATTTTTATATGTCAGATGCAGAGCGTAAAGATCTTGAAGATGATCTGTATATGGCCGGCTGGCAGGGCTTTGTGGAATCCCTAAAAAATTATGATTCGGAGAAGGGGAAACTCCTGACCTATGCGACACGTTCCATAGATAGAGAGATATCAAAAGAACTGGATCTTCAACTGAATCCGTTGGGACTTACAGAGAGATCGAAACCTAAAAAGTCGAGTGAACCCGTTGATAATAACAGTCCTGTAATTTCACGGGTTTCTATCGATGATGAAGCCGGAATATCGGAAAACGTCCTGTCTTATGCTCTCATGCGGGAGAAACAAAGTGATGATAATAAGACTGACATTCCCGGAAATGAAGACATTGTCCGGATGTCGGAGATAACCCGATTTCTCGAATCTGAAAAAGATAGCAAAGAAGAACTGGAGAAATTGCTTTCTGAAAGCGGTATATCCGACCTTGGAGGGTATAGCAATGAAAGAACCACTCTTCAGATACTTGAAATACTAAAGCAGACTACAGACGAGAAGCATACAGTAAAAAAGAATGAGCTGAAACGTCTGCTCCGCCTTTATCGTATCGGGAAGTATAAAAACAATACACCGATACCGGATGATAGAACATTTAACAGGGTCGTGGCAGAGATTTTGCTGGAGCTTAACCCTGGGAAATACACTGATGAAAATGACAGCGAATATATAATTAAATACGACGGATATACAGAGGACAAGCTGAATAAAAAGATTAAACCGGATAAGAGCAGTTCTCAGAAAGTGGAATCTGCCTCCGCTCCTTCTTTGAACGGACTTCACTACGTGCATCCTTTTGAATATGAAGAAACCGACAGACTTATCCAGCTTATCAGTTTCTCGGATATGCTTTCTGTGGATGAGAAGAAAAAATTGATAGGCAAGATATGGAAACTCACCGGGAAATATTACACCACACCCTATTGGGATGGAGAGAATCTTAAGTTTAATCCCCGTGCTGTACACAGCAGGCTTACAGGCAACAAGACTTCTGACAGAGGAAAACTTGCGGAAAGTCTGAAGACACTACAGTATGCAGTGAACAATCTGGCCCAGGTACGGTTTAAGTTCAATCGTTATAATGCGGATCACGAACTGGTACCGACGAGTGAATATCTGCACGAACTTAGTCCTTATCATCTGGTGGTCTATCATGACAATTACTATTGTATCGGACTAAAGAAAGGCGACAGCCGTGTGTGGCATTACCGTGTCGACCTTATGACCGATGTGGAAATCATTCGGGATGAAGAGGGAAAGATTGTTCCTGTTAAGCTCACTGATTTCGAAGGACTTCCAATTTTAAGCGCAGCCTGGGATCCTGAAAAGTACATGTCAGAGCATCTTAACATGGCTTATGATGAACCGCAGGATATCAGGATCAAAATAAAGAATACAGATTATACCATCATCCATGACTGGTTTGCCGATCATTATGAAAAGGTGGATGAGGTTACACGTGCGGATGATGATGGAAATGAAATACATTATGACATCGTGAAGGTCCGTACATCCCCGTTTATGATTGTCCACTGGGCTATGCAGTATGGAAGCAAGGTGGAGGTTATGGATGAGGAGATTCGTGAAAAACTAAAAACTGAAATAAGTAAGCTCGGAGAACTATATCTATGATAGAAAATGAAACATTGAATAAGATACTTCATGATTATAGAGATGATGTAGTAGATAAATTTCAAAATATAGATTTAAAGAAAAGATGGCATGAAGCGTCTAATGACATAATTAAAAAGACACTGATATATGAATTTGAGCCTTTGTGCCATCATGTTGAGAAATATGAGTTTGTGAAAAAATCTGCTTTTTCTGATTATTGCCAAGAATATGATAATTTATATGTCACATCCGATATTATGAATGGGTGGTGGTACTGTTTTAAAACAATATATAAGCTGAATGAAAGTCGTAAAGCTTTTATAAATAAGCATTATAATATGCTGCCACGGATGGTTAATAGTAAAGAAGAGGAAACTCTCGAAAAGTATCTAAAGGTTGTATATACGATTGGGAATATGACACCTGCTCCATATAATCCCGGGGGTAGAGGATATGGAGAAATTGATTTTTGGGAGTACAAACTTGAGCGATACGGAAAGCTTTATCAAGATGGTAATGGTGATATTGATATACTTATGTTTCAGGATTATGTGCCATATATTGCCGGGATTAAGGACGTAAAATATAGAAAGTATATGGAAACATTTAATTTAGTAGGATATATGAATGACAGAATAGATTTGATTATCAAAAGAGGATATCGGATACTGAATAATAGAGCCATTACAGAAGATGAACTTAAAGAGGTTAAAAGTTATATTTAATAGGCTCTATTGAAATCTTTAGGATTTCATAAAATTGAAGATGAATGATTCCATAATATAGGTGTTACCGAAAATTCATTTTTAAGGAGGTGCCCTATGATAGAAAAAATCTATTTTGATATGGATGGTGTTCTTGCTGACTTTGATGGTGGTGTAACGAGGCTGTGCGGTTTGAGACCTATTGCACAGGGAGAGCATCGCTCCAAGGAAGAAGATGACCTGATGTGGGAAAAGATACGCTATGTCGGACATTTTTATGACAGGCTGGATCCGATGCCGGGGGCGGTAAAACTCTTTAAGGAAATCTATGATAAGTATAGAGATAAATGCGAGATCCTTACGGGTATTCCTAAACCTAAGAGAGGTATTTTGACTGCCGGTGATGATAAGATTGCCTGGGTACATCGCATATTATTACCTACGCTTAAGGTGAATATCGTATATCGAGAAGAAAAGAAAAATTTCTGTACGGGTAAGGACAGCATTCTGATCGATGATCTAAGATCCAATATAGATGACTGGATAAGCTATGGAGGAACCGGAATCCTTCACATTAGTTCCGAGGATACAAAATTGCAATTGAGGGAGAAAAATCTATTGTAAAAATCGCTATCTTCAATTTTTTGAATATGATGAACTCCATAATATAGTTGTAACGAGAAAAAACCAAAAAGGAGGACAGCGAAATGCATTTTTATATTACAGGAGATACTCACGGGGATTTTTCAAGGATTGCAGAATTCTGTGAAGCAAATGGAACGGATGCGGATGATGTAATGATTATACTCGGTGATGCTGGAATCAATTATTACCTTGATGTCAGAGACAGGAATCTGAAAAATGAACTGACCCGCTTGCCGATAACACTATTTTGTATCCACGGAAATCATGAGGCAAGACCATGGGAAGCGGATGGAAATTATGAGGAAGCAATATGGCATGAAGGTATTGTATATGTTGAAGAAGGTTATCCGAATATACTCTTTGCCAAGGATGGAGAAATCTATGATTTTAACGGTAAATCCGTAATCGTAATCGGCGGAGCGTATAGTGTTGATAAATATTATCGCCTGAATAACGGCCTTCAGTGGTTTGATTCAGAACAGCCGGATGAAACTATAAAGAGTTATGTCGAGGAGAAACTGGAATCTGTAAACTGGACGGTTGATATCGTTCTATCTCATACGGTTCCGATAGAAGCAGAGCCGGTGTGGAGTTTTATTCCGGGTATTGACCAAAGCAGTGTGGATAAGAGTACTGAAAAATGGCTTCAGAGGATTTATGATAATCTTGATCTCCGGGAAGGCTGGTATGCGGGACATTATCATGTTGAAAGCGAGGAAGGCGATATCAGAATTATGTTTGAAGACTATGATGAGATATGTGAAGAAGCAGAATAGGTCATGATAAAACCATATCTTCAAAATTTTGAAGAACAATAATTCCATAAATAATATGAAAGAGAATTGTCGTAAAGGCAGTTCTTTTTTGTTACAAATATTTTGAGGCAAAGAGTAGGATATTCATATGGTAATAAGCTGTTGTGGATGCATTTGATGACTTGGGCAGGATCATAGCCATAGATTATATTTTTAAGTGAGGTGATCAAAACATGGATAGTTCAAAAACACAGTCATTGGTGTCTGACCTGATCCGCTTTCTTCAGAAATGGGGACTATGGGAGGATACAACAATTCTGGCAAACGGTAACAGGTATTCATATTCGGCTGAAAGAACATGCTGTTATGGGAGTCTTAATTACGTGGAGTTTGAAGAAAATGTAAATCCGGAGGATTATACGAGAGGCATCACAGAGGAAAGAGACTGCCTTGGGAATCCGGTATGGAGGAGCTTTTCAAATCCGGAGCATATACTGGATATGGTTTATGAGGGCCCTCTTTGTATGCTGCTGAGATACGATACATACGAAACAAGGAAATCTGAGATATCAGAAGAAGCGTGGGAATACATTTTTGATCATACTGATATATTGAATGATTATTTGTATGAAAAATATGAATGTCAGTGTGCTTCGGATTTTCTGGAGAAGATACTGGAGGATAAATTTGATAACCCTGACTATCCTGTATGGAATCCGCTTGTATTCGATACGTGGGAAGAATATCAGGAGTTTGTAAACGGAGAAGCGTACGTGACCGGTGAAGAAAATCTCGCACCGGCATACCAAAGATATGGAACATACGAAGAGTACCTTGCTGATATGGAAACATCAGAGTCTCTTAGTGTAGAAGATATTGAACCGATCTGGGAGCAGATGGTTTTAGATGCAAAAACTGAATTTTTCAGGGAATGCGCTGCGGATGAGTCAGATATCATATCAGTTCCGGAAATCGCAGGACACATAATAACGGGGTTTGATAAGATATTTGATCGTTATGGACTATGGTATGATTTCGGATTTTTGTGGTCCCTTACCTGCTATAAAAAAGAATAGATTCTATACACCTTCAAAATTTTGAAGATTTATAATTCCATAATAACTATTGAAAGCGGATTGCAATACAGCAGCCTTTTTTCAGTTACCGAAAATACCAATGAAGAAAAGGAGAAAACAGTTATGAGAAACATGATGAAAGAGTATCTTGGAAATGATTACAGTGACAATCATCTTAAAAACTTCTGTCTTTACTGGATGAAGGGGAGAGAGACAAAACCGGCGTGGGAGAATACAGAAGAAGGGAAAGCCCGCTTCAATGAATGGAGACAGAAGAACGATCTTGATTGTCTTTACTTTAACGGAGACCTTAGGGCAGATACTCTTATGAGTGCATGGACCCCGATCAGCTGGGTTGTAAATTGCCTTAACAGAGAGTATGGCATTAAATTCTTCAAATATGCTACGAATGGTGATCCTGATCATTATCTGAAGCTTCTTGTAGATGACAGGGATGCTTATCTTCCTCCAAAGCACGAGCTGGTGAAGCTTCTTGACAGATTCCTTGAACTTGCTGAGCTTAGATGCAATTATATCCTGCTTCCGGACAGAGATATGAACAGGGCAAGATACAACTGTGAGGTAAAGGGCATAGGAAGAGTCAGCTTATATGATGAAGTACCTCTCATGCTTTATCATATTTTCGATAAGGATTGGTTTGGAAAATACTTTGAGCAGGAAGGTACGGAGTCCGGTGCAAAAAGTGCGCAGAGGGTGGATGCAGTTAAGTGGGTAAATCGTGAAAGATTGGATGTCGGATTTAGAGATGGAATTATTGATCAAGATCATGTCATTCCGCTTCTTAAGAATCTTCACCCCGGAAAAGGGAAAAATCTGAAAGAGGAAACGGAAATAAGAGAGGCATTAACGTACATGATAAATTTGCTGGAGGCTCGCATGAAAGCGATGGAAAAAACATAGTATATCGTGGTAGTGGGAAATTATGAACAGGTGCCGGATTTAAATATGGGATATCATTCGGAATATAAATAGAGTAAGACGGGGGCTGCTGGAAGCACTAAGATTCAGTTAATATGCTTGCTCTCATATAACAATTATAGAATTATCAGGAGGAACAACCATGAAGAAGATTATAATTTCACAGAATTTAGCAGCTGTTTCTGCGTGATCGGAGGGGAGTCGATGCCATTTGATATCTATGCTAAAGGGATGGTTCTTGAAAAATACATTGGATATCTGAAACGATGCAATTTGAACTCGTAAAAAATCAAATTGTAATTGTAATGAGCCGGGAGAATATCGAGAGATATCCTCTTGGCGGCACTTTTGAATTCAGATTTGAACCTGTTTATAATACCATTTTTTTATTGATGAAATATGGGAATTGTTCATGGATGTCAGCACCTTATTCACCGCATTTGTCGGCGGATTTTGAAGCGGTAGCTTTTGAAGAAGGGGAAGGTCTTGCCTTATCAATCATGCAGATTTGTAACGAAGACGGTAAAATTTGCAACATGTCTTTTCTCGCACTAACTACTGACTTTTCCAATCTTCTTTATTGTACTGCTGATATAATATATCAAACCATTCCGTTTGACTATGAAGAACATAAAAAAGTAATTGCCGCGGTATATAACAGGTTTCAGACTGATGAAGAACTTGCGGAAAAATGTGACCAAGAATGTAGATGTAAAATCCAATAGAGAACTGTTTGTGAAAATAGGAAGGAGGAACATTAGAGATGAAGCTGCAGGAGTTCGTAGAAAATATCGAGGAAGAACAAAAAATATGCATAGAAGATAAAGAAGGGGTGAAGATTTATGAAGGAAAAGCAGGGCTTCTTAATACATTGTGTAAAGGTTATATCAAAGAAAAAAGTGGAATAGTTGTAGATGGGATGGTACGGGTTAAATTATTATAATAGAGGTAAATTAGACAAAATCATTCTGGAGGGAGATACAGTGCTTAAAACTATTAACGGGGAAATTCCACACCTAATGAAATGGAGGAGAATGATTCATGATATATGCAATGAGTGACATTCACGGATGCATAGGAGATCTTCGTAATCAGATGAAACAGGTTGATCTCAGTGGAGAAAATCGCATTGTTTTTCTGGGGGATTATGTTGACTATGGTGATGGCTCATATCAGGTCCTAAAGTATATCTGGGATTTACAGAAGAAATATGGCGAAGAAAAGGTAGTAGTTCTCAAAGGAAATCATGAGCAGATGTTTTTGGAGTGGATTGAAGATTACAAAAATCCATATTCCGATGGCTCCGAAGACTATATGACTTTCAATGATTGGCTGCGTTCTGATTTTGAATATGGGGCAAATACCATAAGTACTTTCATATCTGACCAACAGATGGATTTTCTAAACCAGATTTCAAGAACCTGCTCCTTGGAAACAATTAGCAGAGAAGCCGTTCAAATGATTCTTTCTGAACATAAAGAATTGATCTGGTGGATAAGCAAGATGCCTTTATATTATGAAACTGAAAAGCAGATATTCGTTCACGCCGGCGTTGATGAAGAAGCAGGTGAATACTGGATGTGGGGTACATCAGACAGTATTCTTCTCGGTAAGTTTCCTGCGACTAAAGGCAAGTTTTACAAAACTATAATAGCCGGACACGTTGGTACCTGTACCAGGGATCTTGCAGATGATCGGAGTTATCATGATATTTATTTCGATGGAAAGAGTCATTACTACATTGACGGATCCGTATATAAAGGTGGGAAACTGTTGCTGTTAGCTTACGATGAAGAAAACGGAAAATATTATCAGGTGGAGAATGGGAAGATGATACTTATAAGACCTTTTAACAGGTACCGATAACAGAGGGGAGAGATACCAATGAGTTTTATTATTTCGGGAGATACGCACGGGACTTTGGATCTTGGTAAGATTGTAAAATTTTTTGATGAGCACGAGGGTGAATATAATGATGAGGATTATCTTATAATATGCGGCGATGTAGGAGCCTGTGGATTTTCAGGTTCAGATGAATTGGCTGCAAGAAATGTATATAGAAATTTGCCGGTCACAACTCTTTTTGTTGATGGAAACCATGAAAACTTTGAGCAGCTAAACTCATATGGTGTGGATATATGGAATGGGGGCAAAGTGCATTTTGTTGAGAGTAAGATTATACATTTAATGCGTGGACAGGTATTTGATATAGACGGTACACGTTTTTTTACTTTTGGTGGAGCACATAGCATAGATAAGAATTATCGTACCGAAGGAATTACGTGGTTTCCGGAAGAAATACCTACAAGAGAAGAATATGAGGAAGGCTGGAATAATCTCAAAAAGGTTGATTTTCAGGTTGATTATATCTTGACACATACCGGACCGAGGGAGGTTGTTACGGCTATGGGTTATGGAAAAATGTCGGATGACGAAGTAGAACTAAGGCAGTATCTCCAGAGAGTAGCTGATAATACAAATTTTTCAGCTTGGTATTTTGGACATTTTCATGAGGATACAGAGGTGGAGGATGTGTTTTTCTGCTTGTACGATGAAATGATTATTATAGATTAAGTTTGTCCAATTCTTTACAAGCAACGTGAACCTCTATAAGGTGCGATTTTGAAACGCACCTTATGGAGGTTCTCATGCTTTTTGGGGGCACCCCAATCCCCGTGAAAAACACCTGCGGTCTCGCCTGCCGGCTCGGTCGGTGCTAAACGGTGTCCACAGGACACCAGCACCCTCTGCGCCCGAACGGTGTTCGATACACAATGAGATCGCAGGGTTATATCATTTCACATAAAAACGAAAAAAAGGATGTTACACATCCGTGAAACATCCTTTTTTCGTAGTCGGTGCGACGGGATTCGAACCCACGACCTCTGCGTCCCGAACGCAGCGCTCTACCAAGCTGAGCCACGCACCGATGTGTTTTTGAAACACTTTTAACAGTATCCGCTTTATTGATTGAAATGTCAAGATGTTTTGTAAAAAAATATATAATTTTACTATTATACAATAAGTTTTTTGATGTTAAGGAAGGGGATTTATGATATAATAAATAGCAGTTTTAAATGTTCTGCTTAGTATTTTGTTGTGAGGGTTTATGTACACGAAAGAACAGTATAAAAAGGATTTGTCATTCATAGAGCGTATCGACAGGGTGAAAGTGAAGAGATTTGAGGTACTGGCGTATTTCTTTCCGTTTTCAGCATGTTTGGTTACGCATGCCCTGTATTTCTGGCTTTTCTGGGCTTCGGGAATAAAGGAAATGATGATATTTAACATTTTCAGTGTTCTTTTTTATGCTTTGATGATAATTCTTGCCAGATTTATTAAGGAGAAGATTAATCTTATCTATGCAACAATGTTTGAGATTGTTGTTCATGCTTCTGCTGCGACGATTTTTATTGGATGGGTACCGGATTTTGGCATGTTCCTGTTAATGATCATTCCACTGGCGTATCTTATGCCGAACAAAAACAAGATAATCCCATTCATGGTAATGGCGATATCATTAACTTTGTACGGTGTCTTGAAATATATGCTCCTTGACAGTAATAAAATTGTTTATAATATTGATAATTCGAAATATATTAAATATTTCTTTTTTGTAAATATTGCCGCAGGTTCGTCGATCCTTGTTTATATTACAATTATTTACATGTTCATGAAGAGTTATCTTGATTGTAAGATCAGGGTTCAAAATGAACAACTGCGTGTCATGGCATCCACTGATCCTCTTACTCGACTCAGAAATCGCCGTGACATCAATGAACGTCTGAATGAAATCTCGGAAGACAGTATACAGACCGGAAAGCATTATGTTGTAGGGATAGCCGATATTGATAATTTTAAGAGGGTAAATGATACTTACGGTCACGATATGGGCGATGTTGTACTGGCAAGGGTCGCTGATATCCTTTCAAATGCACTTCCTGATAAGGGCTATGCATCAAGATGGGGCGGAGAGGAGTTTCTCTTCGTTTTGCCGGATGCTGACATTGAAGAAGGAATTAAAACTACTGAAAATATTCATCAGCATATAAGATCGGAAGTGTTTTCCTCTGAAATTGAAGATTTTTCCGTGACGATGACTATCGGAATATGTGAAGCTTTTCCGGGAAAACTGGTTGACAAGATAATAACCAAGGCTGATCAGAGACTCTATAAAGGAAAGCAGAATGGAAAGAATCATACGGAGTATACAGATTAAGCGTATTGGGATGTTTTATTCTCTGGCAACGTGGATGGTGCTTAGTTATTTTATATTGATGTAAGTTTATCATTCGTATGATCAGAATACGATATATTTGAGAAAGGTAGTACACAATGAACAGAAAATGTGATAACCCTGTGAATGAAGCTTCACAGCCATGTGTCAGAAATGTAATGAAGTATTTGGCAGACATTACCGGATCCTGTATTGTCACAGGGCAGCATACGCAGACTATGGCCATGGAGGAATTATATAAGATCAGGGATATAACCGGTAAAGAACCGGCGCTTTTGGGCTTTGAACTCCTGGCATACTCTCCGAATATAAATGAAAAGGACACAGACGAAGAGTGCATGACGGAAGTTTTAGAAAACAGGGGTACCCTGAAGAGAGCATGGGAGTGGGCTGAAAAGAAGGGGCTTATTACTTTTACATGGCATTGGTTTTCACCTATGTATGGACGTTCAAAATCATTTTATTCGGAAAATACTGAATATGATGTGATCAAGGCTGTTACGGAAGGGACAGCCGAATATAAAGCCTTACTTAAAGATATGGATCATATGGCGGGACTTCTTAAACCTTTCTGCGAAAAAAATATCCCAATCCTGTGGAGACCATTTCATGAAATGGATGGTGTATGGTTCTGGTGGGGGAGAAGAGGCGCCGAACCGGTTAAAAAACTCTGGAAAATAATGTTTGATAGATTTACGAAAGTCCATCATCTTACAAATCTTATCTGGGTATGGAATGCAGAGAAAAAAGAGTTTTATCCCGGAGATGATGTTGTGGATATTATTTCCAGAGACATGTATCCTCCGGCTCATGAGCACACAGCCAGACAGGAGGAATATGAGGTTTTGGTAAAGGTTACCAATACACCAAAGATTGTTTTTATCGGAGAGACAGGGGTTCTTCCGGATGTGAAGAGCCTGCATGATAATAAAGTTGGCTGGGCTGCTTTTATGACATGGTCAAAGGGGTTCTGTCTGACAGAAGAGTATAATTCCTTTGATGAATTGAAGAAGGTTTATGACAGCCCTTATGCTGTTACAAAGGATTTGCTGCCGGAACTTTACTAATCTAATTTCATCAGACTGCTGATGCCGCCAAAGCACACGGTACTGGTGATTCTGGAAAGTGTTTCAAGAGACATGGTACGGTCTGAATTGAACCAGTTCTGGTATACGGTAAATGTGCCTGAAAATACGAACTGGAGCATTATATCCAGTTCTTTTTCATTTACATCCCACTGTGAGAGGATTGCATCCTTGGTTTTGTTACGCAGCGATTCGGAAATCTTTGTAACAAGGCTTACATTTCCGCTCATGGACAGAAGAGGGCTGTAGAAATCATAATCGCTGTTGATTATTGCTGTTAACTTATCAAAAAGCTTATATGGGTTGGTGAGTATAAAGATAAAATCAAGCTCGGTGAGGATATGCTCAACATTGTTAACTATCTCATCTTCAACTTCATCTACAAGCTCGTGTACTCCTGTATAATGATTATAAAATGTTTTTCGGTTTATTTCCGCGCGTTGGATTATGTCGGTAACGGTAATATTTGCTACCTCCTTCTCTGCAAGAAGATGTGCAAATGCATTTCTGATGGCGCGCTTGGTTTTTATGACTCTGAGATCAGTTTTTTTTGAAGTATTATTATCTGTTGTATTTATTTTGTTGTTCATGATAATACACATCCTTTGCGAAAAATGTTGCTTATTCCTCAAAATGCGATAAATCAAGAAATAAGAAACAAATACAAATAAAATAAGCAATTGCAATATAAAACACATATATTATAATTCTAAATGGGGGAATAAGTCAATTTTTGAAGCGTTTTCTTTTGGCGAATAGATACAAAATAAATACAAAAAATAAATCTTAAGTGAGGTTTTTATGAGCAGGGAAGTGTTGGATGGCAATACATTTGCCAATATGCTCCGAAGCGGAGCTGCAACATTAGGGGAAAAGCGAGAAGAAGTAAATCTTCTGAATGTTTTTCCTGTGCCGGATGGTGATACCGGCGACAATATGTTTATGACCATTGATTCCGGTGCGGCTGAACTTATGGCAGGATCTGACGCATCTATTGATAAGGTTGCCGCAAATGCTGCAAAAGGAATGCTTCTTGGAGCAAGAGGTAATTCCGGAGTTATTCTCTCAAGAATATTTGCAGGAATAGCACATGGTATGGAGGGCTATGATAAGATAGATATCAGCGGACTCTCCGAAGCGTTTAAATCCGGAGTGGATGAGGCCTACAGGGCGGTTTCCATGCCGGTTGAGGGAACGATACTTACGGTTTATAAGGATGCTGTAAGATATGCATCCGAAAGGATAACTGAAGATAGTTCATTTGAAGATTTCTTTGATGATTTCCTGAAAGAGTGCCACTCTTCTCTGGAGAGAACGCCTGAGCTTTTGGCAGTTCTTAAAGAGTCCGGAGTTGTTGACAGTGGTGGAGCAGGATTTATCTATATCGTTGAAGGCATGAGAAAGGTTCTCGGCGGTGAAACGATTCTAAATAATACAGATGCGGTTAATTTGCAGAAAAAGCAATTGAATCTGTCTCTTTTTGATGAAAACAGCACGCTTGATTATGGTTATTGCACGGAGTTTCTTCTCAGATTACAGAACAGTAAGCCTGACAGGGCATCATTTGATATTGATGAACTGATCAGCTTTCTGAATAGTATGGGAGATTCTGTTGTTGCATTCATGGAAGGAACGATAGTCAAGGTTCACGTCCATACAAAAACACCGGGAGCTGTTATCGAGCATTGCCAGAAATATGGCGAATTTTTAACCTTTAAAATGGAAAATATGACATTACAGCATCATGAAAATGATATCAGGAAGAATGCTGTAAAGGAAGTACGCACTGTTTCGAAGCCAAAGAAGAAATTTGGTATTGTCAGTGTAGCGGCGGGAGATGGAGTAAAGGATATGTTCTATTCCCTTGGCTGTGACAAGGTTGTTGATGGCGGACAGAGTATGAATCCTTCTGCGGAGGATTTTGTAAAAGCTTTTGATGAAACAAATGCTGATATCATTTATGTATTTCCTAATAACAGCAATATTATCCTTACTGCTAAGCAGGCGGGAGAATTATACACCGATTCAGATATAAGAGTGATCCCAACCAAAACCATTGGTGAGGGATATGCAGCAGTATCGATGTTTGACGGCTGTTGTGAGCCGGACGATGTTGTAAATGAACTTACGGAGGTGGCTCAGGGAGTTGTTACAGGTATAGTTTCCAGAGCAAACAGGGGTACGGAGAAAGATGGCATTGCTATAAAGGAAGGCGATTATATCGGATTCGTAAATGATACTATATATCTGGATAAAGCAGAAAGAACGGAGGCTATTACAGGACTTGCAGATGCTATAGGAGCCGGGGGATATGATATAGCGCTGCTTATAGCAGGAAATGATGTGTCAAAGGATGAAGCAGACAGTATGCAGAGTCTTTTGGCAAAGAATTATAATAAGACGGAAGTTATCCTTATTGATGGAAAACAGCCTATTTATGATTATATGCTTGTCTTGATGTAGAAAGTCAGAGTGAACATGGGGAGGTTAAAATGTTAGTTTTATTTACAGACACAGATACGGATATTACTCCTAAGGAGGCGGAAGAATTTGGCTATAAACTTATCAGTATGCCCTACAGTATAGATAGTAAAACGACTTATCCTTATGTGGACTTTGATGAGTTTAAAGCACATGAATTTTATGAAATGCTGAGAAAGGGTGTTCTCCCGAATACCAGTGCAATAAGCAGGGAAAAATATATTGCATATTTTGAACCGCATTTTGCAGCTGGAAATGATATACTTTATGTCCATTTTTCCAGAGCAATGTCAGCTACATTTGATGCTATGGATCAGGCGGTTGAACTTTTAAAGGAAAAATATCCTGACAGAAAATTTTACGAGATTGATACAAAGGGAATAACTATAGGAAGTCTGAATATACTAAAAGAAATCGGAGATATGTTTAAAGCCGAAAAGAACATTGAAGATGTTCTTAAATGGGCGGAAACAGAAGTTGATAAATTCGCAGTATATTTCTTCGCGGACGATCTGAAATTTTTTAAGCATAGCGGCCGCGTTTCCGGAATAGCCGGAACCATGGGAACACTGCTTGGCGTAAGACCAATAATATATATGGATAAAGATGGCAAGATGGTTTCCATAGGTAAAGAAAAGGGAAGAGAAAAGGCTATTGAAAAACTTCTCTATTATGTAAATGAACTTGGTGAAAATGTAACTGATCACAGAGTTATCATTGCTCATGCAGATGCACCCGAGCTTGCCCAAAGGCTGGCTGAGCTTTTAGTCGAAAGATACGGAGATAAGCTGAGACTTGAAATAACCAATGTTAATCCGACAGCAGGAAGTCATTGCGGACCTAATACTGTCGGCGTAAGTTTTCATGCAAAACATAGATAGGTGGGGAGAAAAATGATTGAAGTCAGAGAAGTAAAAACAAAGAGGGAGAAAAAAGAATTCCTTGATTTTCCGCTCAGACTCTATAAGGGTAATCCTTATTTCGTACCTCCGCTTTACGGAGATGAGAAGAAGATATTTAATAAAGATTATGTGTATTATGATACCTGCGAAGCGATATATTATAATGCATACAAGAATGGAAAGATAGCCGGTAGAATTTCCGGTATTCTTCAGAAAGCAAGTAATGAAAAGACAGGAGAGAAGAGAATCAGATTCACAAGATTTGATTCTATTAATGATATAAAGGTGGCAAAAGCGCTTTTTAATGCCGTTGAAAAGTGGGGCGTATCCAAGGGAATGGATACAATTTGCGGACCTCTCGGTTTTTCGGATCTTGAAAGAGAAGGGCTTCTTATTGAAGGCTTTAATGAACTTTCAACCTTTGAGGAGCAGTATAATTATGACTATTATCCGACTCTTATAGAAAAATGCGGTTATGCAAAAGAAGTTGACTGGACAGAATGTAAGATTTATCCGCCGAAGGATGATGATGGTTCTTTAAGAAAGATAGCAGATTACATAATGAAGAGATATAATCTTCATTTTGGACCATCGAATTCAACACAGGATTTTCTGGATCGCTATGCAAACCAGTTTTTTGATCTGCTTGATATAGGCTACAAAGATATTTACGGGACTGTACCTTTAACTGAAGGAACAAAGAAAATGCTTATTGATAATTTCAAGCTTATCATTGATATAAAGCATGTTGCTGTTGTACTTAATGAGAAGGATGAGGTTGTTTGCCTGGGACTCTGTTTTCCGTCGCTTTCAAAGGCGGTTCAGAAGTCATATGGACATCTTACTCCGGCAGCTTTGGTAAGAATACTTAAGGCTATGAAGAAACCTAAGATACTTGATCTTGCTCTTATTGCAGTTGCTCCGGAATATATCAACAGAGGAGTTAATGCCATTGTTACAGCGGAACTTCTGAGAATGCTTAAAGAGGACGGAGTCGAATATGCGGAAACCAATCTGAATCTGGAGAACAATTATGCTATTCAGAATCAGTGGAAGAGATTTGATGCAGTGCAGCATAAGAGAAGACGTTCATATATAAAGAAAATAGTTTGATAAAGTGCATTGTATGAAGTTGTGTATATATTGACGTACATGGTTGTCATATATTGAAAAAACACGTGGAGGAAAAATGAAGATAAT
Organism: Eubacterium ruminantium; assembly: GCA_900108205.1. Taxonomy (GTDB): domain Bacteria; phylum Bacillota; class Clostridia; order Lachnospirales; family Lachnospiraceae; genus Eubacterium_Q; species Eubacterium_Q ruminantium_A. Next base: position 176,947 of record FNUU01000007.1, read on the forward strand.
AATCGATTGCCTGGGAGGAGATAACAGTCCTGACGCAAATGTTGAAGGGGCTATACTGGCTATCAGAAAGCATCAGGATCTTTCGGTTGTCCTTACCGGAGATGAGAATAAGATAAAAGAAATCCTTAATAAAAGAAATCAGGGGATGGATCGGATAGAGATAGTTCACGCTCCGGATGTTATAACAGGAGAGGATAAGCCTACAGAGGCTGTCAGATTTAAAAAGGACAGCTCCATGATCAGAGCTATCAAGATCCTTCGTGAAGATGATTCGGCAGACGCTCTTGTTTCAAATGGGGCTACCGGTGCACTTGTGGCATCCACAGTACTTCGTATTGGAAGAGTTGAAGGTGTAAGACGCCCGGTCTTCTGCCCTCTGGTTCCTAATATGAAGGGCGGAGTTGTAGGAATCTGTGACAGCGGCGCCAATCCGACGGTTACTGCTGAAATGCTTCTCCAGTTTGCTGTTATGGGAAGTAAATATCTTGAAAATGTATATAAGATAAAAAATCCGAGGGTAGGTCTCCTTAATATCGGTACTGAATCGGAAAAGGGAGATGATCTCAGAAGAGAAGCTTATAAGTTGCTTTCGGAGGCTAAGGGCATTAATTTTGCAGGTAACATGGAAGCCAGAGAATTATTGTCCGGAGATTTTGATCTTGTAGTATGTGATGGATTTTCTGGAAATGTTCTTGTGAAATCTGTTGAGGGAACAGCACTTATGCTCCTTAAAAAACTTAAGGAGGATATCTATTCCAAAAAGAAATATAAATTCGGTGCATTTTTCATGAGAAAGATGTTTGCTGAAGAAAAAGAATTTATGAATTATCAGAATTATGGCGGAAGCGTAATGCTCGGAATTGAAAAGACCATAGTTAAAGGCCATGGAAGCAGTGACAGAAAGGCTGTTTTAAAATGTATAGATCAGGCATACAGAATGGTTAAGAGTGGTCTTAATGAGAAGACAGCTAAAGCTATAAAGGATAATATGCCGGAGTAATCTGTTTTGAATTCCATAAAGCATGCAGATATCCGGTTTATCAGGGATGTATAAATTATGCAGATATGTTTTAGAGCTGCATGAACCATCCGGATGTGTTGTTTTTGAAAGGTAATACTATTTAAAATTTAATAGAGTAATTGTTATTAAACATAGGAGGTTTAAAAATGTTCGAAGAGGTAAAGGAGATACTTATCAGACAGTTAAGGCTTAAAAATGTGGAGGTTCGTCCGGACTCAAATATAAAGGAGGACCTTGGAGCAGATTCGGTGGATATTCTTCAACTGCTTATGACTCTTGAAGAGGAGCATGGTATAGTAATTCCGGATGAGAAACTGGCAAATTTTGTTATAGTTCAGGATGTTGTTGATTACTTGGAAGAACAGAAAAAATGAAAAAAGAAGAATTAAAAAGGGACTTTTTGGAATATTATGAAGGGTTTAAACTGAAGAATATTACGAGTCCGAAATACAGGCATCTGTTTCTGATATTATTCTGGCCGTTTTATCTTATTAACTTTTTTACGATTGAGAGGATTGCCTCTACGGATTATCATGTTATTCATTGCGTTTTGGATGATATAATACCCTTCAATGAATATTTCATTATTCCTTATGTAATATGGTATCCATTCTGGATATCTATGCTGTTATATTCGGTATTATTTGAGGTGGAAACCTTTAAAAAGACAATGAAGTATTTCATTTTGACCTATTCAATCTCGCTTACTGTATACGCATTATGGCATTCGGGACATAACATGTGGCCGAAAACATTTCCGCATGATAATTTCTGTACATGGCTTACGCAAAGAATATATGCGGCAGATTACAATACGAATATATGTCCGTCGGATCATGTTATCGGAGCGTTTGCGGTTGTTTTTGCGGCGGCAGATTCAAAACGGCTGTCAAACAGACTTGCTATGACAGTGATACTTACCATAGCTATACTGATTACACTTTCGATCTGTTTTGTCAAACAGCATTCTGCTCTGGATATCCTGGCGGCGGCTCCGGTTGTTCTGCTTGGATATTATGTATGTTTTTTCAGGGCTAAAAGAAAAGAAAAAACAAAATGAATACATGAGGAAGGAAAGGATTATGAGAAAAGAATTAGTACTTGCTTCATTTTTTTTGGCGGCGACTATAACATTTCCAGCGATGAGCAGGGTGAGCGCAAACGTAGTAACAGAGAAGGATAACGCCGGATATCTCAGTGTTGCTGAAAAAGAAGGCTGTACTACATTTTTGGATGCGGATGCGCCGGTGGAAGGTGATGATAAGGGTGACCTGACGACAGATGGCATGAAGCTGGTGATCTATGATAATCCAAAGGATACGAGAACCGGTATTCGCAAGGTTAAATATAAGAAATTAACATATGATAGATATTGTGGCTATTATTATGTGGAAAAAGAGGGACTTGTATTCCTGAAAAAAGGGCAAATACAGGATGAATTTTATGGCTTTGTAAGAAAGGATGATTATTATTACTTTGTTTCCGGAGGATGTGTTGATTATGACTGGCTCGGAGGCTATTACGGAACCGTTAAAGGGAAATATGGCTGCTGGTATGTAAAGCACGGCAAAGTCAATTTTGCATATACAGGATTTGAGGACAGTAATTCAGGCTCAGCTCGTTATTATGTAAAAGGCTTCAGCAATACGGAAGTCGAAGATGCGAAGCTGGTGACAGGAACTGTAAATGGAGTAAAAGGTACTTATCTTGTCAGATATGGTATGGTAACGTCCGGAAGCGGTGTATTTAAGGATTCTAAAGGTATTCTCAGACGTATAACCAACGGCAGAGTTGATAAAAAGTTTACAGGCTTTACAAAGGATGTATTTGGGGATAATAAAACATATTATCTGGTTGTAAACGGTGTCGTTAATCTTAATAGAACAGGAATATTTAAGGGACCGCTGGATGACTATGGCTACTATTACGCTGATAAAACAAAGAGATGGTATGTAAAAAATGGCAAGGTCAGCTTTACGGATGATGTTGTTAAGGATTCATCAGGAAAATGGTGGAAGATAACCGAAGGCATGGTTGATACAGAATACTATGGCTACGCAAAGAATAGTAACGGCTGGTTCAGGATTGAAGCCGGAAAGGTTAATTTCAATGCAAATGGTTTCTACAGAAAAAATGATCAAGAGGATTTATGGTTTTATTGTGAGGGAGGCAAGATAAACTTTAGCTTTACCGGCGTGGCAAAGGTAAATGAAAATCATTTTGGGACCAATCAGATAGGCTCATGGATTTATGGTAAAAATGGTCAGTTTGATTCCTCATTTACAGGGCTCTGTAGTAATCAGAGCGGAACATGGTGGGTTAATAAGGGAAAGATCAATTTCTCTGATGCCGGAATGCATATAGGCTACAAGAAGAGATATGTTATAAGAGGAAGTAAGGTAATTGCTGTTCTGGATGATTCTTACATGACCGATGCTGAGTGGAGAGCGATGCAGACCTTCCCGAAACAGGGTTATCTTGGAACTAAATCTACCATAGAAGAAACAGAACTTATGTACATTAGAGCGGCTATTGAGAGAGCAAAATATTTTGCGCCTATGTATATTGCCGAGTTCGCGGCAAGAGGTATTCCGTACGATGAAACATTTGCAACCATAATGGCAGCTACAAGGGTAGTAAGTGGATTTGCTAAGCAGGGCGTATATCAGTCGGATTATGATAGAAGTACATATTATCATAGAGCCTATGGTGTATTTGTTACCGGACATTATACCTGCTCGGGAGAAACAAGGACAATGGTTCAGGTGCTTAAAGAAATGGGAATAACAGCTGAACATATAAATGAGGATCTTTATACTCATCAGTGGGCAGAGTTTAAATATGGCAATAAAACGGCATTTGCTGACGCTGATGCAGGAATGGCATGGTTCTGGGATGATATGGATGATGACGGATATGTCTGGTATTATGGCGGAGGAGTGCTTCTGGAAGCAGAATAGAATAATGGAATAAAAAAAGCGCAGGTGTTAAAAATGCTGATGATAATACCTGCGCTGTTTTATTAATAAAATAGTATGTAAAAATGCTGTTTTTTTACATTGTTGTTGAATAAATATGTAGGATTATGGTATAATTTAAACGATTACAGTAGTTATTATGGGAAGAATAAGTAAAAATGATATAGTGTTTAAAAGCTATGAGGAGAGATAATGTATACTGCGGCGGATTTATCCCGATATCCATTTTTTGAAAAAAGAATAAAAGAAAGAGGCATCGACAGTATGCTGGATTCTCTAACAGGAACGGTAGCCAGGCCTATGATCATAGAATTTATCAAGGATTGTATAGATAGCGGCACAAGATGTGCGATTGCTATTATAGATCTTGATAATTTTAAAGCCATAAATGATAATTATGGCCATTTGGTAGGAGATAGAGTTTTACAGAGAGTTTCTTCTGATATAATAAATTATGTTGGAAATGACGGAGTGCTTGGAAGATTCGGCGGAGATGAGTTTCTGTTGATCAATTTTAAGCATTTAGATTATGATGATGTTCATGAGTATTATGAAGGAATGTATAATAATGATGTTGCATTCAGGAAGGTTATAAAACTGGATGGATGCAGTCCTTACATTTCGGCAACGATGGGAAGCTGTACATTTCCGGATAATACGGATACCTATGATGGGGTTTTTTCTATAATAGATAAAACTTTGTACAGAGGAAAATACAAAGGGCGTAATTGCTATATTATTTATGTTGAAAGACTTCATAAGGATCTGAAGATTCAGGAACTGTCTAAACACAGCATAATGCTCACAATGAAGAATTTCGCTTATGAATTTGACAGGGGCGCAGACTTTCCTCTTAAGCTATGGTGTGTTAACCAGCCGTTTTGTACAGCTCTTCATATTAGTGAATGTTACTATATTGATATGAAAGGAGATATGTACAGATTCAGAAATTATGAAAAAGTTGGTGTTGCTGACGACCTGGATAATTATATGATAACTGAAATTTTTCATACTGATGACTTCACAGATATAAAAGAACTCAGTCCTAATACATATAAGACGATTATTGATCTGGGAATAGAGACTATACTTGTTTCAAAAATCATTTATGGGAAAAAATGCTATGGATATGTTCTTTGTCCGGGAGAATATATTAGAAGATTATGGCAGGATGAAGAACAGGCTCTGGCATATTTTGTAGGAAGATTGATAGGAGAGTATATTGACAGACATCAAGATATGAATAGTTGAAAGGTATAAATATCGGGCAGGCATATCATAGCTGGTATGATGCTCGATTTTTTTTGTATTTTTTAAAAAACAATCCGAATATGATATTTGAGATTTGAAAAAATATTTTTGAAATTTTTTTTGGAATATCATAAAAATACACCTTGAGTCACATTATGACAATCTTCAAAAACCACGCATTTGCGTGGTTTTTGAAGATTTTGAAAATTTTTTAAAAAAATACTTGCAATTATCTGCCGTTTGTATATAATAGGACAAGTGCTGTGTGAAACAGATGCCAACAAAAGTAAGAGCGACACAGGTGAGAGAGACCTGATTCATCCTCTGAAAAAAACTTTTAAAAAATAAAAAAAGATGTTGACAAATGAGTCACATGGTGGTAATCTATAAAAGCTGTCGCTGATACAGACAACATGAGACGAGACAAGCAAAGATAAGTTGAAGCGGCTTTTATATTGCACATTAACAACTTAACAACATGACAACCCCGAAAATTCTTTAAAGACATTTTCATTCAGAAATGAATGGTCGATTGGTCGAAAGACAGATCAAAAGAATATTCGGATTTGAACGAATCCAAACAGTAAGTTTAAGGACAGGATTTAAAGCTAACGTTTTAAAAACTGACTAAGGACGAACAAAACTTTTATTGAGAGTTCGATCCTGGCTCAGGATGAACGCTGGCGGCGTGCTTAACACATGCAAGTCGAACGGAGATTTACCACCTGCTTGCAGGAGGTAAATCTTAGTGGCGGACGGGTGAGTAACGCGTGGGTAACCTGCCTCACACAGGGGGATAACAGTTGGAAACGACTGTTAATACCGCATAAGCGCACGGTATCGCATGATACAGTGTGAAAAACTCCGGTGGTGTGAGATGGACC
>FNUU01000027.1 GCA_900108205.1 Eubacterium ruminantium
TGAAATAGAAGGAGGATTTATGGCTGTAGTAAATGCAGCCTTAGCTCTTATTTTAGATATGAGACCGGATGAAATAGATACAGTTGATCTGATTGGGGTATTAAATAAAAGCAATCCTAAAGCATATGAATTGTTTAGCTTGTCATTAGAGCTTACAAAGGGCCTGCCGATTCCGGAAATCTACAAGATAAATCCGGATAACTATATTTGTTTATACAGAAAAGAAGAATACGAGAGATTTAAGGATAATCTGAAGAGGATAAATGAAATCGTCACGGAAACAACAAATAATCTATTTATGCTTATCCTTAAGAAAATGAATCTCAGGGATGATGAGCTAGTATATAAGGATTCATATCAGGTTGTGATAGATCGAAATACTTATCTCAAGCATAATGATAATAAAAGATTTGAGTTGTTTGATTAGCATTATATTGAAGAGATATACTCTCCTCTACTAATATGTGGGGGAGAGTATTTTTGTTCAGAACAATGATAGGCATCTATTAATAATATTATACTATGTTGAAAATGCTGTTGACTTTTGATGTTAAGACAAGTATCATAAAGATGAAATACGTAATTTCACATTTGTGAGGTGATGCTTTATGATCTATGACTATATAATTGAAAACTATAAAAATGGTGAACCAATCTTTTTAGGAGAACTGCCGGGAGAATCAAAGGATTATCTTCGTCAGGAAATGAAACAATTGGTTGATGATGGAAGATTAGAGCGCTTATATAATGGTGTTTATTATATTTCGTATATAACCATATTGGGAACCAAGGGCAAAATTTCGATTGATCGCTATATAGAAAAGAAATATTTAAGTTCCGGAGGTTATGTGACGGGATTGCAATTGGCAAATAAATATGGATTTACAACTCAGAATCCGTCATGTTATGAGATATGCAGTAATGAAGCGACAACAAAGCAAAGAAAACAGGTTATTGATGGCAACACAATAATAGTATATAAGCCTGTGACAGTGATTACCGAAAATAATAAATCAGAACTTCAGTTTCTTGATCTAATGACTTGTATAGATAAGTATAGCGAGATAAATGGGTCAGAGTTCGCATTAAAATTGAGACGATTTTCTGAAAAACTTAATGTGAATTTTTCTATGGTTAAGAAGCTACTTCCACTTTATCCAGATAAGGTGTATCGTAATCTTTATGAGGGAGGACTGATTGGTGAATTGGTTTAAAGGAGATAAGCAAATATTGCAAACTTAGATGTTTTTGAATACAAGAAAAAATCATAATAATAACTGAATACTTTATACATCCCTTCATGGCTGCGATATCACGCGCTTATCCCCCCTTAGCCCGCTTGATATCGTGGCCTTTTTTATACAACCATAAGAACGAAACTTTTAGACAAATTGTCCAAAGGTTTTGAATAGTGCATAAGGAGAGGAGGTCGAGCTATGGGAGTATATATTCCACGTGAAGATGTTGATCGGGCGGGTAAGATAGGACTTTATGAGTATTTACGTATGACCAGTCCGAATGTACTGAAGAGAAAGGGAAGTGATTTCTGCCATGTTGATCATGACTCTCTTTGTATGAAAAGATCCGGAGAATGGTGGTGGCATTCAAGAGGACTATATGGCAGAAATGCTATCAGTTATCTGATCATAGCTGAAGATATGGACTTTCAGACTGCTGTTCTTGCTGTTCTCGGAGCTGTTCCTGAAGACTATCTGGCAGGATCTAGGACAATGACTGGTAGCATGGATAGAAACATAGACGATAATTCAGAGAAAATACTCCAAATGCCGGAAAAGGATGTAAATAACGATGTGGTGAGGACTTATCTCTTTTCAAGAGGGATTGATAAGTCGGTCACAGATTATTTCATATCAACCGGAAGTATTTATCAAGATAGGAAATGTAAGAGCGTTTGCTTTGTCGGTTATGATAAAGACCATATTCCACGTCTTGTTAATGTTCGGGCTACCAGGGGGACTTTCAAACAGAATGTCCTTGGATCTGACAGGCGGTACGGCTTTATGAACAGATGTGATGACAGCAGTTCGCTACATCTTTTTGAGGCTCCAATCGATATGCTTTCATATGCCTGTCTGATATATGAAGCTGGGTATGATTACAGAACTTTCAACCTTCTGTCGATGTCAGGAATAACCGGAACCAGACGTATAGACGGAAGTGTGATGATGCCTTCGTGCCTTGATCAGTATTTCAAAGACTATCATGGCATAGAGAATGTTTATATTCATTTCGATAATGATGCTGCAGGATTAAATGCAGGTATCAATATCAAGGCTGCTCTTAAGGATAGAAATATCAGAGTGATTCTCCAATATCCGCCTAAAGGTGTTAAGGATGTTAATGAATATTTGCAGGCAAAGAGAAAAGGAAATCTGATTGATTCGATAAGACGGGCTGAGCCTGCGATGGAGTTATAAGAAAAATGGAAAAAAGGGATGTTTGTAAAAGCTTTTTCGTATCTAAATCAGAGGCTGATAAGCTTCGTAAAAATGCAGATAAATGTGGAATGACCGAAGGTGAATACGTCAGGTATCTGATCAATGGAATCAATCCTAAGGAGTCTTTACCTAAGGATTTTCATTCTGATATGGAAGGCATCAACAGAATCGGGAGAGACATCAGCCAGATGACCAGGCTTGCTCTGGCAAATGGATATGTGGGTGAAACTGAGATTACCCTGCTACAGGATATGATGAAGCAGGTTAATTATATATATGAGTCTATACTCGACAAGATCATGGAACCGGAGACTTTCAAGGTGCCGGGGTGCGAAAGCTTGATCAAGGATATAGATGTTTTGGGATTGCTGGAGGAATTTAAATAAGAAATGTCAAATGATTGATAGATATATTAAAACTATTCGCAAAATGCACCCAATGGGTGTATTGTATATTTGAGGTGAATATGGAAAATACAATTAGTATGCTATATTAGTATCTTGTTCACAGCTTTATTATCAGATTCAATCCTAACTGTTTCAGTGCGGTAATTACTGTATTCATCTTTATCGGTAGATATTTTCATAACTGAAAAATGATCAAACTATAACAGTTGACCTACGACTATAATTAAGTCGTAGGTAAGTCGTAGGTGTGAAAAGAGGAGATAAAAAATGGCAATTCCTATATCTATAGATCGATTATTGAATGAAAACATAGTAGAGTGGGATATAGTATTCTTATTGCAAGTGCTTATAGGTTTAGATCTTATAAGCACTTTTTATTTGTTGAAAGAAGGTGATACAATGCCAACAACCGCATTATGGCCGATATGTGCGAGTGCCAAGGGAACAAAGGGAACGATTGCTCAGGTGTTGGAATATGTCGAGAATGAGAAGAAGACTGCCGAAATGATCAAAGAAAGCGAAACAGGCAGTATTGAAGTTATTTCCGGTGAAGATCCGGCCATCATCACTGTCGGCTCCGTCATCAGGTATGTATCGGATAAAAATGCAGGGCTCAGGTATGTTACCGGGATTAACTGCATGCCGGAAAGTGCAATCAAGAAGATGGTTTATACGCGTAAGATGTTTGGTGAAAAAGGACGCAGGGTACTGTGGCATGGTTATCAGTCATTTGCGCCCGGAGAATCAAACCCTGATCAGGTTCACAGGATGGGCGTTGAACTGGCTGAGAAGCTTTGGGGTGACAGGTTTGAGATTGTGGTTGCTACGCATTTGGACAGGCAGCACCTTCATAATCATCTCGTAATTAATGCCACATCCTTCATAGATGGCAAGAAATTCAACTGGGATAAGGAATATCCGAGAATGCAGAAGATGTCGGATCTGATTGCGATTAGAGAAGGTCTTTCGACAGTTGCGGATAAAGAAGATGAAATCCTTTCAAATGGCAGTATTAATAATGGCAAATATACACTTGAAAGAATCGTCAAGGAAGATATCGACAGCTGCATCATGGTCGCACGTAGTATGGAGGAATGGATAGGTCTGATGCGGGCAAAAGGATATATGATTGATGATTCGAGGAAATATCTTCGTATTTATCCCTACGGACATAAGAGATGCATCAGAGTAGACCGGCGCTTTGGAGAGGAATATACGCTAGAGGCGATTGAGAGAAGAATACTTGAGCATGGTACGTTAGTAGATGCCGAAAATACAAAGGGGAAAAATACAGAAGACGAACTTGATGAAGAGATGACAAGTCTATATCAAATTTTGAAAGGTGATACTAAGGATTCTTCGGAAAATGATTTAGGATATAATCCTGAAGATGACATAGAGGGTAATCATAGCATAGGTTTTAGAGATAGCCAGAGCAAGACTGGTGCCGTTGCTATGAAAGATAAACCTAATAAATCGGCTGGTCCGGAGGGGATTCAGATTATTTATATCCGCTTCATCGTTGATATGGGCGGATATTATAAGAGGCACGGACGTATAGCAAGGACACATTTTCTTCTTCGTGAAGAGTTGACAAAGCTAGATAAATACATCGACGAGAGCCGGTATCTGATTAGAAATAATATAACAACTTCGGAAGAGCTGGAAACAAGGCATGATAATGAGAAGGAGATACTAGATGCATTATCCGAAAATAGAAATAATCTCAGAAACAGAATCCGAAGATGCCGACCGGATCAGAGACAGGCGTTGCAGGATGAGTTGGATGAAATAAACCTGCTTGTCAAAGAGGCGAGGAAGAATGTAAAAATCTGTGAGAGGATACAGAAGAGAACTGAGGATATGGTGAGGAGAGAGACTGTTGTCAGCTCGATAAATGAATCTGAAGAAAGGAAGCAACTCCTGAATAATATAGAACAAAGATTTGAGTAATCCGAAAATCATATGTGACAATAAATGTCGGATTATGCTATATTAGTGAGGTAAGATTATCTTTCAGTTTTATCGAATAAGGATATATTACAGCAAATTTAGTTTTTGCTCCTTAACTGTAAAAAAATGACAATTAAGGAGCAAAAATAAAAGCAAATATCCATCGAAGTCATTATAATGACCTCAAAAAACGGAGGTACATTACAGTGAATCAGGAAACAGCAAAATACATTATGCAAAGGATGTCGAAATATCTGGATAA
>FNUU01000006.1:0-107495 GCA_900108205.1 Eubacterium ruminantium
TTAAGGGCGGAGTTACATACTACGTAACAAAAGACGGAAATCTTACAACAAACGAGACCACACTTACACTTCAGGATGGTTTCGTATATGATTCTGAAGCTAAGACATTTACAAAGACCTTCCCAGAAGGAAAGCTTCCAATAGGAGAGTATACAGTAACAGAAACAAATACTACAATCGAAGGATATAACTTCACAGGAAGTACAGTAAATGGTGATGACGGTCAGACAAAAACAGTAGATGTAACAGAAGGCAATACAACAGATGTTAATATCGTCAACAGCTATGAAGAGGGACAGAAATACGGCAACCTCAGAATTCTCAAGAGCTTTGACGGAGCAAATGTAACAGACGAAGAAGCAGATGGAAAGCTGTTCTTCACAGTAACAACAGAGATTAACAATAAGACCTACTATGTAGATAAGGATGGAAATCTTGGTGAGGATGAAGTAAAGCTTACATTTGCAGATGGATTTACATATGATGCAACTGAAGAGGCGTATGTATTTACCTTCCCAGAAGGAAAGCTTCCGGTAGGCGAGTATACAGTAACAGAGACAAATACTACGATCGAAGGCTATAACTTCACAGGAAGTACAGTAAATGGAACAGACGGCCAGACAACAACAGTAGATGTAACAGATGGTAATACAACAGATGTTGAGATCGTTGATGAGTATGAATATAAACCTGCAAAGGCTCAGTTTGCTGCAGAAAAGGTACTCAAGGATGCTGAGGGTAATGAACTCGCACTTGAAGGAAATGAATTCTTATTCAAGCTTAAGGGCTTAGAGAAGACTGCATCAACAAGCCAGTCTAAGAGAAATAAGGCTGACGGATCAGTGACATTTGATGAGATTACTTATACTGAACCTGGTGTTTACAAGTATAAGATTACAGAGACAAAGGGTAACAAGACCAATATTGACTACTCAACAACTGTTTACGATGTAACAGTAACAGTTGAGCAGCAGGATGGCGTAGGACTTAAGGCAACAGTTGAGTATAAGATGGGTACACTTCCGACAGGCAAGGCAATATTCATCAACATCAAGTCAACTGATGTAGAAGAAGAGAAGTTCGGAAACCTTAAGATCACAAAGAGTTTTGACGGTGCAAATGTAACCAAGGAAGAAGCTGAAGGAGCACTTACATTTGAAGTTAAAACTGTTATTGATGGAGTAACATATTATGTAGATGCAGACGGAGACCTTACAACAAGTCAGACTGTTCTTACACTTAAGGATGGTTTTGATTACGATGAGGAAACCAATACATTTACAAAGACCTTCCCAGAAGGAAAGCTTCCGGTTGGCGAGTATACAGTAACAGAGACTGATACAGAGATCGAAGGCTATGAATTCATAGGAAGTACATTTAATGGCGAAGATGGCCAGACAGTTACAGTAGATGTAACAGATGGCAACACAACAGACGTAGTTATCGTTGACAGTTATGAAGAAGAGACAATAATTGAAGATGATAAGTACGGTAACCTTAAGATCACAAAGAGCTTTGATGGAGCAAATGTAACCAAGGCAGAAGCCGAAGGAGCACTTAAGTTCCAGGTAACAACAGTGATCGATGGTGTGAAGTACTATGTAAATAAGAGTGGAAATCTTACAACAAAGGAAACTACACTTACACTTAAGGATGGTTTCGTATATGATAAGGCTTCCAAGACATTTACAAAGACCTTCCCAGAAGGAAAGCTTCCGGTAGGAGAATATACAGTAACAGAAACAAATACTGAGATTGAAGGCTATGAGTTCACAGGAAGTACATTTAATGGTGAGGATGGCCAGACAGTAACAGTTGATGTTACAGACGGTGTTACAACAGACGTAGTTATCGTTGACAGTTATGAGAAGGAAACAATAATTGAAGACGATAAGTTTGGTAACCTTAAGATCACAAAGAGCTTCGACGGAGCAAATGTAACCAAGGCAGAAGCCGAGGGAGCACTTAAGTTCCAGGTAACAACAGTGATCGATGGTGTGAAGTACTACGTAACTAAGGACGGAAACCTTACAACTAAGGAAACTACACTTACACTTAAGGATGGTTTCGTATATGATAAGGCATCTAAGACATTTACAAAGACCTTCCCTGATGGAAAGCTTCCAATCGGAAAGTATACAGTAACAGAAACAAATGCTGAGATTGAAGGCTATGAATTCACAGGAAGTACATTTAATGGTGAAGATGCACAGGAAATCACAGTGGATGTAACAGATGGTAAAACAACCGATGTTGTGATCGTAGACAGCTACGATGAGGTAACAGAGGATACCAGTGATACTGAAGACACTGAGGATACTGAAGATACAGAAAATACCGAGGATTCCGAGAGTACAGGTGATTCTGAAGAAACATCTACAGAGGATTCTTCTACAGAAGATTCAACAAGCGAAGGCGATTCAACTGAGGTAACAACAGAGACTGATGAAGAAACAGGCGATCTCGTGATTATCGTAAAAGATAAGAAGGGAAGAAGGGTTCCTGGAGCAGAGGTTGAAGTTGAAGACGAAGACGGACACACTGAAACATACGTAACAGATGATGAAGGAAAGATTGTTATCAAGGATCTTCCACCTGGAGATTATAAGATAACAATAATAGATGTTCCTGATGATTACGAAGTTGAGGATGAAGACCGTGAAGGAGTTGCAACAGTAGTTGCCGGCGAAACAGTTGAGTATGAAGCAGAGATTATAACTGCAACGGATGATGCTACAACAGAGCAGAAGACCGGTACAGATGCAGTTAAGACTGACGATCCTACAAATACATTACCATTCATGATCGCAATGCTTATATCATGTGCAGGTATGGTATATGTATATGGACGTAAGAGAAAACTCAATAAATAAGCAGAAAATGCTTGAATAAAAAGATGGGGCGCTGTCAGATGGCAGCGCCCTGTTTTTGCGCTTTTTTTAAGGGTTTTTCGTCTAAAATATATTGCATATATACGCATTATGGTATATAATCAAATCATAAATAAAGGATTTAAACGAATCGTATGTCTGAGATGTGCGATAACTCCCGCATTTTGAACCTACATTTTTTTTGACGGGAATTCAACTATTTGTATCATAATGACCAGCCTCCATCGAGTGGACTTCAGCGTGCTACATGAGATTACCCACCTAGCATGTGCTAGGACTCAAAAGGGGAGCCGGCATCTTGGATATAATTAATGATTCGCTTTACAGGAAAGCAGCGAGAGCTGCTTTCTTTAGTGTAACGGAGAATTTGTTTTATGAGTAAGATCAGTAGTCTATTTAAAGGTATTATAAATAAGATCAGAGAACATAAGGTTGCTGCCGGCTGTATAACAGCTGCGGTCGTTGCTCTGATAGTCCTGATTGCAGTATTCGCAAATAAAAAAATCAAAGATAAGAAGAAAAGTGAAGATGGTGAGCTGTTTTATTCTTTTTCTGATGTTCAAAAGGATGTAGGCTATCTGGCTAAAGATGATGCCCAGTTAGAAAGGCTTAATCGACTTATTGATCCTCTGAAGAAGAGTAATTATATTGACAGGGAGTATGTGGAATCAGTTTCTGATATACTGGGCTTAGGAAAAGAGGAGTATAGGGAAGTTCTGAAGGGATATTCGAAGAAGGACAGCATTCCTCGAAGAGTATTTGATAAATATTACAGTACAATTGTCAGAAATGAAAAGATTGAAGGCATCAGTGAGGAAGATATATATGTAAGAACCGCTGTTCATGATTCAAGCATCAATGATATCGCAACCACAGGCGATGCAGAGCCGACTGTTATATATATCACAAAAGAGATAAATGACGGTATTATTACTTATGAAACGGATAATATAAAGCTTCCGGAGTACTGTATTGGCAAGATCATACGAGTTTATAAGAAAAATGATATGATATACAAGTATATAGGACTTTCTAAGAAAAGCCATACTGTAGCAAATGTACTGATGGTTGAGAAGAATGATGATAAAGTATCATTTTTTATGAATAATGAAATTACAGAGATGAAGCTCAGTGTGCCAAGTGATACTTCTGAATATGTAGTTGACATAACATTTACAAATGATGGCATAACAGAGATTAAGCGTTCAGGAAATGAGCTTTCCGGCAGAGTAACTTCCGTATTCACCAACAGACTCAAACTGAATGAAAAAGGCGTATATGAGTTTGATAAGGACTTTAAGGTATATAACATTTCCGGAGCAGCTCCTCGCGAAGAAAAAACCTCACAGTTTCTGGTTGGATATAAGGATTTAAAACTTTATGTAAACGAAAATGTTGTTAAGGCTGTTGTAATCACCAATCCTGCTCTTGATTCTGAAGAGATCAAGGTACTGATCAATAACACTGACTATAGTGATTTTAAATTGGACAGTGCCACATTTACCGGAACCGGTGAATTCATGTATGCGACATCGAGCGGAAACTATACAAATATCAAGAAAATGGGTTCCGGAGAGCAGCTTTTCCTGGAGCCGGGTTCCTTCGGTATGCATGAGACTGTACGAATCTGGTGCGATGATTCGGAAGAGAGACTGCAGATAGTAAGTATTGAAAGAAATGGACAGCACCCTTGCTACAGAGGAAGCTTTGACGTAGTTATGATGGGAAACTTCCTGTATATTGTGAATAAGCTTTCAATAGAAGAATATCTGTATGCAGTTGTATCCAGCGAAATCCCTGATAATTATGGTGATGAAGCCTACAAGGCTTTTGCTGTGGTTGCCAGAGGTTACGCCTGCAAAATGATGGATGAGAAGAAATACACTTCTTACGGAGCCGACATTGACGATAGTAATAATAATCTTTTGTATAATTATTATCCTGAAAGTGATAAGAG
The DNA here is from genome assembly GCA_900108205.1 of Eubacterium ruminantium. Lineage (GTDB taxonomy): Bacteria > Bacillota > Clostridia > Lachnospirales > Lachnospiraceae > Eubacterium_Q > Eubacterium_Q ruminantium_A. The sequence goes on from FNUU01000006.1 coordinate 4,849, forward strand.
TATAGAAATGGTTGATGAGACTTATGGAATGGTTCCGTCAAATAATAATCAGATCATAATGCCTTATCATTTCCTGACTTCAGCCGGTGTCACCTGCTCAAATTCGGATATATATAATGAGGAACCGCTTCCTTATTATTCGGCAAACTATGAGACTATTAACAGGGAGAAACCGCTTTTATCTTCGGAGTCTGCATTTAAGAAATTCATCGACGACGGATGCAATTATGATATATTTGAGATAGATGAGCCATATTACAGATGGTCCGTTAATTATACGGATAAAGAAATGAATGAAGCTGTCTCAGGGGTTCTCGAGGACAGAATCAGTAATACGATTGATTCTATATATGTGAAAGACGAGAAGGGTGAATTTGTTCTTGTAACCAAGGCTGATCTTGAAAGTCGTGACGACAAATCATCTGACAGCAAAACTGACAGCAGTACCGACAGTAAAACCGACGGAAAAACTGACAGCAGTACTGACAGCAAAACCGACGATAAAACTGACAGCAAAACCGACAGTAAAACTGACAGTAAAACCGACGGAAAAACTGACAGCAGTACCGACAGTAAAACCGACGACAAAACGGACAGTAAAACAGATGACAAAACAGACGGCAATACAGACAGCAAAACAGATGACAAGACTGATGATAATCCTGACGGTAAGACCGATAATAATTCGGAAACCCAAGAAAGCAAAAAGCTTACCATCGGAGATATTACATCAATAGCAGTCACAAAGAGAAGTAATGCCGGAGTTGTGCTGGAATTGATCATTACAGGCAGCGAAAATACCTTTAAGATCACAGGTCAGACCAACATCAGATATATCTTTAATCCTGCCGGACAGACCATAGTTAAAAATGATGGCAGTGAGGTGACAGGTTATTCACTTCTGCCAAGTCCGATATATTATGTTGAGAAAACTGACGATGGTTTCGTTATAAAGGGCGGCGGATTCGGAAACTGCCTTGGACTCAGCCTGAGCGGTTCACAGATACTTGATGATATGGGCTATGATTATAAAGAGATAATTCATCACTATTATAACAATGTGCTTATAAGAAATATGTTTGGACTTTACGATAAGGACAGTGTAAAGGAAGAGTAGATGAGTAAATATATCAATTATCTTGCAGATAATGATATTGTAAAGATGTATTGATGGATGCTATGTATTGATGGATGCGATGTGTTGATATATGAGATATATGCAGAGCGGAGGGGGAACTCGTGTTAAAAAGAGTGATCAGCACCGGAAAGGAATTTGGAGACAGTATTGCGAAGGATCATATGGGGGCATTTGCAGCTCAATCGGCCTTCTTTATTCTGTTGTCTCTTTTTCCGTTGATCAATATAATCCTTGCTCTTATAAGATACCTGCCAATGACAGAGAAAGATTTTGTGGACTTTATCACTAATCTTATGCCGGATGGCGGAAATAATATTATTGTCGGAATCGTTGGAGAGATATACAGCAATAGCGCGGGAACTTTAACCATAGTATCTCTGATCATCGGTCTTTGGTCAGCAGCCAAGGGCATAATGGCCATCAGAAATGGTTTAAATGAAGTATATAAAGCAAAGCCGAAGGTGAATTTTATCATTCAGCGGCTTATAAGCAGCTTTTATACGCTGATAATTGTAATAGCGATAATAGCAATATCATTTATATCAGTGTTCGGAGAGCAGATTGTGAAAATCATAAAGAAACATTTTCCGGCGGCCGGAAAGGTAGCAGGACTTCTGCTGGATCTTAAGGGCGTGATGATCATCGGCGTTATGTTTCTTGTATTTACAATAATGTTCAAGGTCCTGCCAAACAGAAAAGTTAAATTTAAAAATCAGATCGGAGGAGCGATGTTTGCTTCCCTCTGGTGGATGCTTATGTCAAAGCTTTTCGCATGGTATATTAGTTCTTATGCAACAAAAAACTTTACGTACGGAAGTTTGACAATGGTAATACTTCTTATGTTCTTCCTGTATTTCGGTGTCATGGCCATACTTATAGGAGGTCAGATAAATGTCTTCTTAGAACGTACCGACCTGCTGAGAACCATTTTTAAAAATGATGGAACGAGGCCACTTTTACTGGTGATTGATGATGATATAACCAATAAAAACAGTGTAGCTTACAAGGATCCGGCCAGGATAAAGAATAAAGGCAGAAAGAAAAATCAGGAAAAAACAGATACAAAATTAAATACAAAAACAAATGATAAAACAGATAAAAATATAAATGAAAAAACCAATGAAACAACCACAGAAGAAGCATCTGTAGTAAAAACAGAAGATGCTGATATAGATAACAGCATTGTTCCGGAAGATTCACTGTAGTTGAAATACACTTAGCGATAATAAAGAAAAAAACAGCGTGGCAGTCATTGATATATGTCCGGAATTCTGGGTACATATCATATAACTGCCACGCTGTTTTTACTTTTATATTATAACTCAGCTGACTTAAACTACAGTTAATATTAATGTGAATGAACCAGGTTAAAGCATAGTTAACATAAATACTAATTAACCAAATTCAGTAAGACTGCAGTTAACAGGAGAATTAATTAACTCAGCTTCTCTATAGCTGCATCGATCCTCTTTATGGTTTCTTCTTTTCCGATGATAGACATAAGTTCTGTTGCACCACCCGGAGTTGCTGCTTTACCGGAAACGGCTGTACGGAGCGGCCACATTACGAAGCCTGTCTTATATTCATGCTCTGCGGCAAAGTTCTTCAGAAGTTCAAACAGGCTGTCGTTGTCGAACTTTTCAGCTTCGGCAAGTACAGGCTTAACTTCGGTAAGAAGCTTTAAGGAAGAAGCTGGATCTGTCTTCATTTTCTTATGTGTATACATATCTATGTCGTATTCAGGAACCTCTGCGAAGAAATCAATCTGATCCTTTATATCCAGGAAGGTTTCAATACGTGTCTGGATAAGACCTGCAATCTTCTTCTTATCAAGAGGAGCCTTGATGACTTCGTCAATATATGGCAGTGCCATTTCATAGAATTTATCAGGATCAAGGGCCTTGATATATTCTCCGTTCATCCATCTGAGCTTGACCATATCAAGAACAGCAGGAGACTTGGATATATTTTTGTAATCAAATGCTTTAACAAGTTCCTCGAGGCTGAAGATTTCTCTGTTATCCTCAGGTGACCAGCCGAGAAGTGCTACAAAGTTAACGATCGTCTCAGCGAGGAAGCCCTGCTCAAGGAGATCCTCAAATGAAGAATGACCGCTTCTCTTACTAAGCTTCTGATGTGTTTCATCTGTAATGAGAGGGCAGTGGATGTATACCGGAACCTCCCAGCCGAAGGCTTCATATAGTCTGTTATACTTCGGAGCTGATGAGAGGTATTCATTTCCTCTTACAACATGAGTGATACCCATAAGATGGTCGTCAACTACATTTGCAAAATTGTATGTAGGGAAACCGTCTGACTTAATGAGTACCATGTCATCCAGCTCTTCATTTGGAACTGTAATATCTCCGTAAAGCTCATCATGGAAGGTGGTTTCGCCTTCTGTAGGATTGTTCTGTCTGATAACATATGGCTTTCCGGCAGCCAGGTTTGCTTCTATCTCTTCCTTGCTGAGGTGGAGACAGTGCTTGTCATAACGTGTAACTTCCTTGCCGGCAATGGTTGTTTTTAAGCCTGCAAGACGCTCTTCATCGCAGAAGCAGTAATATGCTTCACCTTTTTCAATAAGCTTCTTGGCATACTCAAGATATATTCCGGAAGCCTGTCTTTCGGACTGAACATATGGTCCGACGCCTTTATCCTTATCAGGACCTTCGTCCCATATAAGACCGGTTTTCTTAAGTGTATTATTTATAATATCAACAGCGCCTTCCATCTCTCTCTGCTGATCGGTATCTTCAATTCTGAGAATATAGTCACCGCCTTCATGCTTTGCGATAAGATAAGCATAAAGTGCTGTTCTGAGATTTCCTACATGCATCCTTCCTGTCGGACTTGGTGCAAAACGTGTTCTTACTTTGCTCATTTTTATACTACCTCACTTATAAGATTAAATAACTTTCATCATTATAGCAGAAAAAAACCTAAGTGTTAATAGAAACTTTAACAAGATAGATTGCTATAAAATCATACCTGCATTCGTTAACGTGAAAATATAGACACAATAGTTTGCATAAAACACAATCGTGATGGTATTAGTAGTAAAATATTAAATATAAATGCAGAGTTTACATAATATATAACTGCAATTGCTTAAGCAAAAAATAAACACGATTGTTTACATAAAATAATAATCGCAACTGCTTAAAGAGTGATTTTTATAAGAGCGTCATCCGCAATGAGTATATTTTGGTTATTTCTTATATAAAATATGAAGATTTAAGTAATTAATTGTGAAATATTAATGATTAATATTGAATAATTAAGTTTTCATGTTACTATTTAAGAGATAGATAATTAAGGAATATGAGATGCGGTTTTTGCTTCTCATAACATAAATATGAGGGAAAATATGGAATATAAGAATATTGTATTTGATGTCGGAAATGTTCTTGTGGATTTTTGCTACATGAAATATATGGAAAGCCTCGGGTTTACTCAGGAACTGGCGGAGCTTTTCAGAGATAAGCTTATCATTTCGGAAATATGGAATGATATGGACAGGGGCGCGCTTCTGATGAGCGAGGCCAGAGAAATATTCAAGAACATCCTTCCTGAGCATACCAAAGAGGTAGATGCTTTTATTGACAATATTGCCGGAATAGTGAAGGAATACGATTACTCGGAGCCGGTGGTCAGAAAACTGAAGGAACAGGGATATAAGGTTTATATCCTTTCAAATTACCCTAAAGATATGGCAGACCTTCATTGGAAGAATTTTAAATTCCTGAAGGAGGTTGATGGATATATCATTTCTGCATATGAAAAAAAAGTAAAGCCGGACAGAGAGATTTATGATCTTTTGACAGAAAGATTTGATGCGGATCTTAAAGAAAGCGTATTTATAGATGACAGGCAGATAAATGTAGATGCCGCGAACAAATACGGTATGAAGGGCATACTCTTTAAAGACTACGATGGTCTGAAGAAGGAACTTTTGAATCTGCTGGGGGCAGAAATATAAATATCATCTGACAGGGTAAAAGTATGAATAAGCTAAAAAGAAATAATAAAAGAATTGCAATTCTGCTGGGGCTCAGTCTCATTATGCTTTCCGGATGCGGAAAGGATGAGAGAGCTCTTGCGGAGCCTAATAGAAATCCATATGCAAGATCCGAGCATGTGCTGGAAACAGTACAGCGCGGCGATCTTGAGTCTTCATTTTCCCTTACATTAAGGGGTTCTGATTTTGTACGAATCGATTATAAAATAAATCCGGAAATGATCTATACCATGTTGGATAAAGGAGAACTCACCTTCGACGGTTGTTTTGTTTCACAGGGGCAGACTGTCAAGGAAGGTGATCTTCTGCTCTCATATACTTCCAAAAAGCTTGATGATGAGGCTAAGGGATATGAGGAGAGTATTGCTGCAAATAATGCAACCATAGATCATTACAGGAATCTTATGTATATTGACAGTTCTCAGGATTATTCGGGAGAGATAGAGCGGTTAAATGACCAGAATGAGGTTATGCGGCTTTATCTTGAAGATGTTGAAAAAAAGAGAAATCAATTCAGGATTTATGCTGAGAAGGACGGAACCATAACATTTGTTTACAAGGAAATTAACGAGTATGGCGGATATATCTGGCAGGGAGGCGACAGCTTTATAATAATGTCGGAGGCCACCGGAAGCAGCATTTTTTCAGTAGTTACCGATGAGGATTATCCATTTAAACTTGGAGATGTATTTGAAGCCAAAACTGCAATGAATATCTATCAATTGAAGCTTACAAATATTGAGGATGATGATAAAGGGAAGAAGCTGACCTTTGAACCTGTGGAAGAAGGGGTGCAGATCCCCGCAGATACTGTTCTTACCTTAAATATCAACCGCCAGACCATGAAGGATGTGGTCTATGTCAACAGTAAAGCAATCAAAAAGGCGGATGATGATAAAACGTTCCTTGTTTATGTGGTGGATGATGATGGCTTTAAGCATGCGGTTGTGGTTGAAACAGGCAAGATCGTAAGCAATAAAACCGTTATCGAGAAGGGGCTTTCCGGAGGAGAGACGTTATCACTGGATTAGAACTTTTTTCAATGCGATGTATATCATGGTGGATGGTTAAAAAATGAAAAAAACAGTATTAAAAATAAAGTTTAATAAAAAGCATAAAATCATGAAGAGAGTAGTTCCGTTTGGTCTTGCGTTTTGCTTTATGTTAACCGGAAGCGGCTGTGGAGACAAAAAGAAGAAGACAGAGGACATTCCCGAACTTATAGAATCTACGGTCACAAATGAAGCTTTAAGGCCTGTAACCAGAGGGAATATCGGAAGTATGACGGTTATAATGACGCGTGGGGTTCCGAAGAACTATAGTCAGTATTTTGATGTGGATCGTACAATAGAAAAGATGTATGTCAGATATGGGGATTATGTAGAAAAGGGAGATAAGCTGGCTGAGGCAAGTACCAAGGAGATTGACGACAGTATCGATAATTATGAGAAGACGAAGAAAAATCTTCAGGACAGTATTGATGCGGACTGGGCAGGCTATTATAGAGATATTGAAAGCATGGAATATGACAGAGACTCATATGTCCAGGTGGGAGACAGCGAAGGTGCTGCCAAAATGGATAATGAGATAAATCTGTTCAAGGAAAATTTCAATTATTCTCAGGAACAGAAAAAACAGCAGCTGGAAAATATTGACAAAGAGCTTTCGAGGCTTAGTGAAGAAAAAGATAAGCTTACGATATATGCATCTCACAGTGGATATGTTACCTATGCTGCGAATCTGGATTACTACAGTTACAGAAGAGCCTATGAAAATGTTGTTATGATTTCAGACTATGATGATATCTATCTTGAAGCGGATACCATGAATATAAAAGCATTTTCCAAGTACAGGACTGCCGAGAAAATGTATGCTCTGATCGAAGGAAAAACCTATCCTGCATCAGAATACACTTATGCCCCTTCTGTCAGCTTATATGCACAAAGCGTTGGAAAGTACCCATGTGTAAGATTTAAGCTGGAAGGATACGATATAAGTCTTGGGGAAACTGTGCCAATCTGCATTTATCCGGAGTACATTGAAAATGTTCTTCTGGTAGGAAATGATTCTATCAGAAATGATGGCTCAAAACGTTATGTGTTCGTTCAGGGACCGACGGGCGGTATGGAAAAGAGAGAGATAGAGATCGGTACGACAGATGGTATCAATACGGAGGTCATTACAGGTCTTGAAGAAGGTGAAAATGTGTATTACCTTTCCTCTGATCTTACACCGATAAATTATGAGCAGATAACCGTTACAAGGGATGAGTATAAGATGTATAACATTTCTGATACATATCGTCATATTTCGACAGATATAGATTCGTATGCCTGTCCCGAGGATGGAAAATATTATAAAAATGAAGCCGAAGACGGTTCCGATGTAAAAGAAGGAGATCCGTTATATACCATCAGGGTGGAACTCTACAGTGAAGCAAAGATTCTTGAGGCAACCCAGAATATAAAATATACAAAGCGCCAGCATGAGAATACGCTGGAAGCACTCTACGGAAATCTTGACCGTATTGATGAGGAGATCAAAAATGCTGAGAATGCTGAGGCACCGGCCGCTACGGATACAGATGCAATCCGCGAGAATATGCATAAGCTGGATAAGCTGAAGATTGAAAGAGAACAGGCAGTGAACGATATCCAGAATGAAAATGATTCTTATGACAAGAACATTTCGGAGATGGAAAAAGAATATAATAAAATGAGAAGTATAAATGATAATGATGGTCTGGTAACGATTTATGCAAAGAGAGACGGTAAGGTAAACTTTTCAGGCTATTGTTATCCTGATAATCAGGTATATAGGGGACAGCAGGTGGCAAGCGTTGAGTGCGGAGAGGCAGATAAGCTTTTGGTAAAAGCTACCGGCAAGAATATGGCGAACCTGCCGGGACCTGCTCCGGGTGTAAAGGTTCAGCTCACCGGAAAAGAAAAAACCTATGACGGGGTTATAACAGGACTATTGGGCGACGGATACGAAGCCTCAAAGATTTATGTCGATGAAAAGGATGGAAAGGCAGTCTTCACAACAAATCCTGAAAATACATTTTCGGGAATAGAAACCGGATATTTTATAAATGTTGATAAGGATTTTACCGACGAAGAGGAGCATGTCCATATTTCATATGAGACAGTGTCTCTGAAAAATGCTCTTGTTATTCCGACAAAATGTATATGTTCGGAAAAAAATGTTACCGGCTCCACTACGAAGTATTTTGTGTGGAAGCTTGAGAATGGCGAGCTTACCAAGAAGTATATAGATTATTTCACAAACTATAATGTAGGAGATAACTCGCTTATCTTCGGAGGGATTGAAGAGGGCGATATCATTGCTCTGGATAAAAACGGAGGTGGAAAATAATGTTACGTTTTATTTTTCGTAAGCTCCTTTCCAATAAGGGACTGAATATAAGTCTTTTCACGGGTATTATCTTCCTTATAGCAGTATTCAGCATGCTTCCTGCATTTTCAGATGGTGCGGTTAATCAGATACTGACCAGAGAATTCAATGATTATGTTGAAGAAAAAAATGAATTTCCTGCAGTTGTCGGAAGAGAGGCAAAACTGAGTAATTCCAACTCGGCGGATATAAAGAACAGAATAGCTTCAAATGAGGAAAAATGGAAGAAGGCGCTAGATCTTCCGGTGCTGGCAGCATTTCATTATATGTCATCCAAGGGTGGTGTAGGACAATCTGTCTATGGAGGACGTTCCAAGGATCTGGATATTGCCTGCATACCTGAGCTGTCTGATATTACAACGATAGTGAGAGAGGATGGTCCGGCTTTTGAGACCGGAAATAAAGCCTATCCGGTATATATCAGTGAGAGAACCATGGATATGCTTTCACTTGTAGCGGGCGAAGAAATATATTTTTCCAACATTAAGGACGAAAATGAAGAAATCCTCCGCCTTTATATAGCAGGCATTATCAAAGAAAAAGAAGAATCAAAGCTGATTTGGTATAAAGAACTGTCTAACTACCAGAACAGTGCATTTGTGGATGAAGAAACCTTTGATGAGATAAATAAACGATTTGGAAGAACAGAGATATTATACAGCCAGTATATGACTCTCGATTACAGAAAGATACGTTTCGATAATGCCGACAAGGTAGCTGAAGCGGTAACAAAGCTCAGTAAGGACGATACATGCTTCAGCTATAACTTTAAAGAAATCCTGTCAGAGTATAAATATGAGAGAAAGACAATAAGGATAATCATGCTGGCGGCAGCACTTCCTCTGTTTATACTGCTTCTGATGTTCATACTTATGGTGGCATCAAGGATAGCAGACAATGAAAAGGGTGAGATAGCAGTGCTCAGAAGCCGTGGTGTCAAGAGATGGGAAATGATAATGCTTTATCTTATCCGTTCAGTGATACTTGCAATCTTTGCATTTATACCGGGAATTCTTCTGGGAACAGTCTTTGTGTGGATAGGAAGTCAGACAAATGGATTTCTTGTCTTTGTATCGAAGGACGCAGCGGATTATTACATGAGCATAGGCAGCATAATCTTTGCGGCTATCGGTGTGGTGGCTGCGGTTATACTTATAACACTTCCGGTCATCAGGCTCTCAAAGAATACAATAATAGATAATAAAAATGAGAATATGAGTCTGGGCAGGAAACCGCTATGGAAGAAGCTCTTCCTCGATGTAATACTTACAGCGGTTTCAGTATATCTCCTGCATAACTATAAGCAGCAGACAGACACTTTGTCAGTAGACCTTATAAATGGTAAAAGCATAGATCCGTTTATTATGATGGGATCGGCTATATTTATATTTGGTATAGGCCTTCTGCTTATCAGGATCATAGATATTCTGGTCAAGATAATATTCTTCTCAGGAAGAAAGCACTGGGGAGCGGCTTCCTTTGCCGGCTTCCTTCAGATCATTAGAAGCGGCAGCAGACAGAGTATCATAAGCATATTTATAATGCTGACGCTTGCCATGGGTATATTTGATACAAGTCTTGCCAGAACCATAAATGACAATAATGTTGAGAGAATAACATACAATACCGGTGCAGATGCGAGACTTACCGGCAATTTTGTCAAGAAAATGCGTTTTCTGCCGGACTTCTCGGTAGAATACTATTATGAAGAGCCTAATTATTCTGATTTCCAGAAGCTTGTTGATAACGGTGTATTCAGTCAGATGACCAGAGTTTTCTATGACGAGGCTGCTGAGGTTATCTGCGGAAATACAGTGCTTCCGAATACAATAATGATGGGCATAAACACTGCTGAATTCGGTCGTACGGCGACTCTTCAGGAGGGGCTTAACGATACACACTGGTACAACGCGCTGAATGCGATCGCGACGGCCGGTGACGGCTTCATCATTTCAAAAAATCTTGCTGAAACTCTGGATGTTAAAGTCGGAGACAAGATTTACTGTAACAGATATGATAAAAATATCGAAGAGGGTTCACTTGGAGAAGTTGGCGGAACCATCATGGCGATCGTTGATGCCTGGCCGGGATACGAGAAATACGGCTATAGTGAGGATGAAGATCATAATATGGTTCTCAAAGAGAATTACCTTGTGGTTATGAATTTCGCAACGGTCAAGAGTTATTACAAGCTTACGCCGTATCAGGTCTGGGGCAGATATGCTGACGGAGCTGACAGAGATACCTTAATGAAGGCAATCGGCGATAATGATATTGCAATCTCAAAAAAGCTTATTCAGAGTGATGAGATAAAAGAAATGAAGGATTCAGCGATGATCCAGATAACAAATGGACTTTTTAGCATTCATTTCATTATTTCAATAATAATCTGTGTTCTGGGATTCCTTATCTACTGGATCACATCCATCAGAAACAGATCACTGCAGTTTGGTATCTACAGGGCGATGGGTCTTAAGTTCAGCGAGATCATCAGGATACTGGTTATGGAGCATTTCTTCAGCTCCTTCCTGGCAATCGTGGCAGGTGCTGGAGCGGGAATACTTACTTCATATCTCTACAGCAGAGTCATGGCTATAGTATACCTGCCGGCTAAACACAGCATTCCGATAAGACTCAGTATACCGGGAGATGATATATTGAAGCCGGTAGCCATAATACTCGTGGCGCTTTTTGTGGCATTTATCATAATCAGCAGGATAATGAAGAAGATGAGAATATCCGAAACACTGAAAATGGGTGAGGATTAAAATATGGAAAATATCATTTCATGCAGAAATCTGTATAAATATTATTATAAGGGGCAGCCTCAGGAGTTCGCGGCACTGAATAATGTGGATATCGATATTCCTGAGGGAAAGCTTACCATCATCAAGGGCAGGAGCGGCAGCGGAAAGACCACTCTGTTAAATATGATGAGTGCTCTCGACAGTAATGATTCCGGAAGTATCATATTTGATAATGAAGATATCAGCGGACTTTCGGATAATGACAAGGATATGCTGAGAAGAAAGAAGATTGGTTTTGTCTTTCAGTCGGTTGCGATAATTCCGGTCATGAGCGCATATGAAAATGTGGATTTTGCCCTCAGAGCCGCCGGCGTAAAGAAAAACAGAGATGCCAGGATCAAGGAGGTATTGAATCTTGTGGGCCTTCTGGAAAGAGCCAAGCATATGCCGTCAGAGCTTTCGGGTGGTGAGAAGCAGAGAATTGCCATAGCCAGAGCGATCGCACCGAGGCCGAAGGTGGTATTTGCGGACGAGCCTACCGGAGCGCTTGATACGGCTACAGGTATTAAGATAGTCACGCTCTTCAAGAATCTTATCGAGAAGGAAGGAACGACTATAGTCATGACCACCCACGATCCGGGACTGATGCAGCTGGGAGATATTACTTATGAAATGAGCGATGGCGTTATTTCCGTAAGCAGAGATTAGGAGCATTTGCAAATGAAAAAATTCGGAAAGAAGAGAAAAACTGAAGAGGCAGCCGGAAATGCATTTGAGAATACGGCTGTGGATGCAACCGGAAATATGGTTGAAGATACAGGCGAAAATGCCGGAGCAGCGGATGATCCGGCTTCCGACGGAACGTCCACCGGAGAGAACGCTGAGCATGTCCCTCTTGTAGAATGCGACAGCCTGGTCAAGCTCTACAAAACTGATGAGGTAGAGGTTTTTGCTCTGCAGGGACTGGATCTTACGATTGAGAAGGGCGAGCTGATGGCCATCATAGGTAAATCCGGAAGCGGTAAATCCACACTACTCAATATAATCGGAGCCCTGGAGCACCCTTCGGCAGGAAGGATACTTATAAATGGTCAGGATATCAGCAAGATGTCCGAGAAGGAGCTGGTAGAACTGAGACGTCATACCATAGGCTTTGTATGGCAGAAGTCGGCGCAGAATCTGTTTCCGTATATGACGGCAAGAGAAAATATCGAGGCTCAGCTGTATTTTGAAAAAACTTCCGCAAAGGAAAGGCGGGAGAAAGCAGATAAGCTTTTAGAGGAGGTAGGACTCCTGGATAAAGCGGATTCTTATCCTCATGAGATGTCCGGTGGTGAACAGCAGAGAGTTGCAATAGCTGTTTCTTTGGTTAAGGATCCTGATATCCTTCTGGCAGATGAACCTACAGGTGCTGTGGATACCAAGACCTCCGAGAATATACAGAACCTTTTCAGAAGACTGAACAGGGAGAGGGGAATTACGATAATCATTGTTACCCACGACATCAGTCTGGCAAATAAGGTTGACAGAGTTGTTATGATCTCGGATGGTAAGATCAGTACGGAAAAAATCATGAAAGAGCAGTATAAACAGCATATCGATCAGATGGGCGAGGAATATGGCCTGGGAGAAGATATGCATGAGGAGTTTACTGTACTTGATAAGGCCGGACGACTTAAACTTACGGAAGACATCAGAGAAGAAGCAGGAATCCTTAGTAACAGGGTTAAAATAGAGGTCAAAGACGGAAAGATCATCATCAGTAATGCTGAGTAAAATGTCAAAAAAACACTGTGGTTTGGAGCATTTTTTGACTGCTTTTTATAGATTGCAAATAAAAACATGATGTAGTATAATAAGTTTTGTTTTTATGATTCTATTAAGGGATTATTCAGGCATTCGCCTGTATTCCTTGACTGCATCATGTTTTTTTTGATGTAAAATGGGGTTAAGGAGAGAATTATCGAAAGGAAAGGTATTTTTCGATGCTATTGATGAATGATATAACCAAGATAACTATTATTTTTGCAGCTATCCTGGTTGTTCTGATGATCGTACTTATTGTGGTGACCGTCAAAGTACTGAAGGGCGGTAATTCCGACGGGGAAGAGGAAGAAGTAAGCGAATCTGTCAAGAGAGCCCTGAAGGATGAGTCGGAAGATGACGATGAAGAAGAGGATGACGATGAGTCGGAAGATGATGATCAAGATGACAACGATGATCAGGAAGGCGACGATGAAGAGTCTGAAGAAGCAGAAAAGCCGGAAGAACCGGATGAAAAATCCGCAAAGAATATAAAAGGAAAGAAGAGCCGTAAAGCTGTGGAGGAAGAACCACCGGTTCAGGAAACCATAAGTCTTGATGAGACTCAGGAAGAGATAGAAGAAGAGTCGGATGATGAATCAGATGAAGAAGATGATGATGATTCTGTTGATGAACCGACAGCTGATATTTCCGAAGCACAGGCGGCAGCAAAGAAGTATGATGAGGAATATGTTTCCGAAGATACTCAGGTAATGGATGATGTTGTTGACAGATTAAATGATGAGATCGATGACGAGGATCTTGATTCGGAATATGCGGACAGTGCATTCGCACCGCAGAGCGTAGCAGACAGATTTGCAGCAAGTGTTGCTAAGGCAGACAGAAAGAAGAGAGCTGAATACGAATCTCGTAAGGGCATAAAGAACAGTGAGGAAGCCGAAGATAAGGTTATCATCAATAATGTTGCGGAGCCTTACGATGAAGAGGATGAGGAAGAAACAGCTGGAGCGGCTGATAAAATTTCAGCGGATGAATCAGAAGCTGCAGACAAGACTGAGTCAGGTGCAGTGGCTGATGACAGTGCATTTTCGGACAGTGCGTTCGGAGAACAGCCTGAATATGCAGAGGAGGAGAACATACATCCACTTCCTGTTACAGGCAATACCATTCCGATAAATCCTGTGAATGTAGTCAATATTTCAACAGTTAATTCGGTTGATACAGTTAATACCAAGAATGAATCGGCCGGAATTAATGATATGAATGAGGTTAAGGATTTCCTTGAGGAAAATCCAAAGCCTAAGAAAAAGAAGAAAAAGATCAAGAAGAGCGAGAGAGAATTCGAGAAGAAGTTTGGCTTTGAACCGGAATTCGGCAGAGGAAAATATTACTGGTACAACAATCAGGATATTGAGAATCTGACAAAGAAGGAAGATATGTACTTCTACTGCCATTACTTCGATACTCCGGAAGATACTGTTAATTCACTTATCGTTGAGATGTATGACTGTGCCTTTGTAAGAACAGAGGAGATTCAGTATATCGCATACGGTGTAAGATTCAAATCCATGAATTTCAGAACCATTATCAATACCAAGGAACATATTGATTTTGATAAGGATGAGGCTACAAAGACACCAACAAGCAATGATATGGATGTCATTTATGAAAAATGGTGCGGATATGTAGATAAGTTTATGGAGATCATAGTATTTAATGCACCTGACAGTATAAAGGATGAAATCATTGAAAGCCTTTATGAATACGGCAGAAATGATGTTGATACGCTCATGGTATCACCTGAATAATAAGCTCAGGAATAAAAAATTTAAAATTTTTAACCGCTTCTGTTAAAGAGGCGGTTTTTTTGATGCGGTTTTGTTATATATGAGAGTATACAATATGCTCAAAATGACAGAATTAAATGACAGAATAAAAAGACAGAACAAAATGTCAGAATAAAACGGCAGAGCAAAACGGCAGAACAAAACTACAGAACAAAATGACAGACAGGAAAGACAGACAGGAATTACAGACAACAAGTACTTAAGACACAGAACAAAAGATTAAAACAACAGAGAACAACAAATAATAACAAACAAGAACAAAAAAAGAACAACAAAGAAAACATTTTAATCACAACCGTAAAAGGTCGAAAAGGTCGAAAATGGGAAAAATATATTGACAAACCGTTCAGTTATGCTAGAATGATTGCTGATAGCGTTTTGAATTTGAACATTTAATAACTGTGATGGTGCACAAAGAAGCTGTACTGCAGCAAGAGAGACGGAGTCGTCGGCTGGAAGCTCTGTTATGAAAAGGCAGTTTTTATATTCACACCGGAGTTGTATTTCTGAAATATGATATTTGTCCCTGAAACCGCCTGTGGTTAAAAGGTTGAGCGGATTGGAGAGTTCATAGTGTAGGAGATAACGTGGATGCGCGTTAAGCATATTGAGAGCCGGTTTTAAGAAAATACAGACGACATTATGTAAACTTTACAAACCGGAATGCGGGTGGTACCGCGGAACAGTAGATTTTCCGTCCCGAAGAGTTTTGAAGACTCTTCGGGATATTTTTGTGATTAAACATTCTAAGACAAGGTAGGAGGAAAGAAAATGAGCTTAGAACTTGGAAATATCAGAGATGAAGCAGTAAAACTTATTGAGGAATCAGAATCTCCTGAAAAACTTGACGAGATCAAAGTAGGATTCCTGGGTAAGAAAGGAAGACTTACAGAGATACTTAAGAGTATGAAGGATCTTCCGGCAGAGGAAAGACCAAAGGTTGGACAGAAGGTAAATGAAGTAAGAGCGCTTCTTGAAGCAAAACTCGAAGAAAAGAAGAAGGAAATGAACAGAACTCTTCTTCAGGCAAAAATGAAGAGAGAAACGATAGACGTAACCCTTCCGGGCAAGAGACAGATGAGAGGACACAGACATCCGAATCAGATCGCTCTTGAAGATCTCGAGAAGGTATTTATCGGCATGGGCTACCAGGTTGTTGAAGGACCGGAAGTTGAATATGACAAATATAATTTCGAGCTTTTGAATATCCCTGCAAATCATCCTGCAAAGGACGAACAGGATACATTTTATATCACAAAAGATATTCTTCTCAGAACACAGACATCTTCGGTTCAGGCTCGTATTATGGAGAAGGGCGATCTTCCTATCAAGATCATTTCTCCTGGAAGAGTTTTCCGTTCAGATGAAGTTGATGCTACACATTCACCATCCTTCCATCAGGTAGAAGGACTTGTTGTTGGCAAGAACATAACCATGGCAGATCTTAAGGGAACTCTTGATCAGTTTGCCAAGAGCTTCTTTGGACCGGATACAAAAACAAAGCTTCGTCCACATCATTTCCCATTTACAGAGCCTTCAGCAGAGGTTGATGTAACCTGCTTCAAGTGCCACGGAAAGGGCTGTAATGTCTGCAAGGGTTCAGGCTGGATCGAGATTCTTGGATGCGGAATGGTTCATCCTCATGTATTAGAAATGTGCGGAATCGATCCTGAGGTTTATTCGGGATTTGCATTTGGTATCGGACTCGAAAGAGTAGCACTTCTGAAATATGAGATCGACGACATGAGACTTCTTTACGAAAATGATGTCAGATTTCTGAGCCAGTTCTAGTATATCGATTTCTAAATAACTACACCAAATAACGTGCCTGTTTTCCCGAATAGCGCAGCACCAAAAGCCTCGGAATAGGTCTACACTACCGTTTCGGTCGGTGCTAAACATGTGCCACCGGCACATATCACCAACTATTCCTACGTTTTTGATACTGCACTCTCGGAAAAACATTCTACGTTATTGGTCCGGTTATTTTAGAAACGATATACTGGTACATGATAATAATATGAATGGTATTTCATAATTAAGCAGAATAATTTGCGGTATTGTGAATCATATGATGAGAATAGGAGATAAATAATGAATACACCAATTTCATGGATAAAAGCATATGTTCCTGATCTTGATATGCCGGTTCAGGAATTTGTAGATAAGATAACACTTTCAGGCTCCCATGTGGAGAATTATAAAGAATATGATAAAAACCTTGAGAAGATCGTTGTAGGTAAGGTACTTAAGGTTGAAAAGCATCCGGACGCTGATAAGCTTGTTGTATGTCAGGTGGATGTCGGAGCCGATGAGCCTATACAGATTGTTACAGGAGCTCCGAATGTATTTGAAGGAGCACTGGTTCCTACAGTTCTTGATGGCGGTCGTGTAGCAGGCGGACATGATGGCGGAGAGCTTCCAAAGGATGGAATTAAGATCAAGAAGGGCAAGCTCAGAGGCGTGGAATCATTTGGTATGATGTGTGCCATAGAAGAGCTTGGATCTTCAAGAGATATGTATCCTGAAGCGCCGGAAAACGGCATTTATATCTTCGGAGAGGATTCCGGAGTTAAGCCTGGAGATGACGCTGTCGAAGCACTTGGACTTCATGATGCAAATGTTGAATATGAGATCACTTCCAACAGAGTAGACTGCTTCTCGATCATTGGTATGGCAAGAGAAGCCGCAGCAACATTTGATCTTCCATTTGTTCCTCCTGTTGTAAACGTAAAGGAAGAAAGCAGCGAGAAAACAAGTGATTATATCGATGTTGAGATAAAGGATACAGATCTTTGTAAGAGATATATCGCAAGAGTTGTAAAAAATGTAAAGATCGGACCATCTCCAAAGTGGATGCAGCAGAGACTTCGTTCACAGGGTATCCGTTCTATTAATAATATAGTTGACATAACTAATTATATCATGGAAGAGTACGGTCAGCCTATGCATGCCTTCGACCTTGATACAATTGCCGGAAATAAGATCATAGTAAGACGTGCTTCTGAGGGTGAGAAGTTCACTACCCTTGATGGACAGGAGAGAATCCTTGATAATAATGTTCTTATGATCTGTGACGCTGAGAAGGAAGTAGCAATCGCAGGTATCATGGGCGGTGAGAATTCAATGGTTACTGACAACATGACCACACTTCTTTTTGAAGCAGCTACATTCGACGGAACTAATATCAGACTTTCCTCTAAGAGAGTAGGACTTCGTACAGAAGCTTCAAGCACATTTGAGAAGGGCCTTGATCCAAATCTTGCAGAGGAAGCAATCAACAGAGCCTGCCAGCTTATTGAGGAAATGGGCTGCGGAGAAGTTCTTCAGGGAATGGTTGATGTATATCCGGAACCGGTTAAGCCATGGACACTTCCATTTGAGCCTGAGAAAATGAATGCACTTCTCGGAACAGAAATCCCTGAAGCAGATATGCTTCACAGCTTTGATAAGCTTGGGCTTACCTATAACGAAGCAGAAAGAACACTTACAATACCAACCTACAGACAGGATCTTCACTGTATGGCAGACCTTGCAGAGGAAGCAGCAAGACTTTACGGATATGACAACATTCCGACTACCCTCCCTACAGCAAATGGTGGAATCGGCGGACTTACATTTGATCAGGAAATCACTGCCATGGCTAGAGATATTGCAGAAGCAAATGGTTTCTCAGGCGGTATGACATATTCCTTTGAAAGTCCGAAGGTATTTGATAAGCTTCTTATACCGGAAGATTCAGAATACAGAAAAGCAGTTAAGATCAGCAATCCGCTGGGTGAAGATTTCAGCATCATGCGTACAGTTTCACTTAACGGTATGCTTACATCACTGGCTACAAACTATAACAGAAGAAATAAAAATGTAAGACTTTATGAGCTGGGCAATATTTACCTTCCAAAGGCACTCCCGCTTACAGAGCTTCCTTCAGAGAGAATGGTAATGACTCTTGGAATGTATGGAGAAGGAGATTTCTTCACCCTTAAGGGAGTTGTAGAAGAACTTACAGAAAAGCTTGGCTTCTTTGACAGCGTTGATTATGAGCCGGTAAGCAGCTTCCCATTTCTTCATCCGGGACGTCAGGCTGAGATTGTTAAAGGCGATCTTAAGATCGGTTATATCGGTCAGGTTCATCCGGAAGCAGTTATGAACTATGACATGAAGGATGATGTTTACGTAGCAGTTCTCTATATGGATATTATAACAATGCTCGCTGACTTCGACATCAAGTACAGCGGCATCGCAAAATTCCCTGGAAGCAGCCGTGACCTTGCACTTGTATGTGATAAGTCAGAATTTGTCGGCAGACTTGAGAAGATCATTAAGAAAAATGGCGGAAAGATACTTGAGCATGTCTCACTCTTCGACGTATATGAAGGTGACCAGGTTCCGGAAGGTAAGAAATCCGTAGCGTTCTCGCTCCATTTCAGAGCCCTTGACAGAACCCTTTCCGACGCAGAAGTTAACGCTTCTGTCGACAAGATCCTCAAGGAACTCGGCAAGCAGGGCATCGAACTCAGAGCGTAAATATTCCGAAACTTGTGGTGTTGAGAAATTCAAAAATACACACAAGTTATTTGACGTAGTTATTTAGAAAGAGATTAACCGAGTTTATTTCAAAATAGAGTTATTGTTATGTTTTAAAAATAAGTGAGGCAGATATATGTTTTGTTTAATGACAAAGCGCGAGCGGTTCCCGAGTGAAATATATGTACGCCGAATTTATGATAAATATAAAAAAACGAGGCAGATATATGTTTCAATGAGAGGGCTTCCACAGCGCCGGTACTTAATGAGCAGACACGAAGTGGCTGAGAATTTAGTACCGCTGCGCGAGGACAAAGCGCAAGCGGCCCTCGAGTGAAACATATATCTGCCGAACGTATAGATAATATAAGATGCATGGCAGATGAATGTTCGATGAACGGCCTGCGCGAATACAAAGCGCAAGCGGCCCTCGAGTGAAACATATATCTGACGAACGCATAGAGAATATAATAATACATGGCAGATAAATGTTCGATGAACGACCTGCGCGAATACAAAGCGCGAGCGGCCCTCGAGTGAAACATATATCTGCCGAACGTATGGAGATACAGTATGAATGTTTCAGATTTTAATTACGAATTACCTCAGGAGCTGATTGCTCAGGATCCACTTCTGAAGCGCAGCGATTCCCGCCTTATGGTAGTTCATCGCGATACAGGCGAGATAGAACATAAGCACTTCAGCGATGTTATCGATTACCTGAATCCCGGAGACTGCCTTGTGATAAATGAAACAAAGGTTATCCCTGCCCGTCTCATGGGTGTCAAGGAAGAAACAGGAGCAGTGATAGAAGTACTGCTGCTGAAGAATAAAGGAGACAATGTATGGGAGACACTGGTAAAGCCCGGCAAGAAGATGAAACCCGGCGCAGTTGTTTCATTTGGCAACGGAATCCTGAAAGGTGAAGTACAGGAAGTTGTGGAGGACGGTAACAGACTTATAAAATTCCACTACGAAGGAATCTGGGAAGAAATCCTCGACAGCCTCGGAGAAATGCCGCTCCCACCGTATATAACACACAAACTTGAAGATAAAAACCGCTATCAGACAGTATATGCCAAGAACAGCGGTTCCGCAGCAGCCCCTACAGCCGGACTGCATTTTACCGAAGAACTCCTTCAGAAGATAGAAAAAAAAGGCGTTAAGATAGCAAGACTTACACTTCATGTAGGACTCGGTACCTTCAGACCTGTAAAGGTCACAACCATTGAAGAACATCATATGCATAGTGAGTTCTATATGATAAGTGAGGAATGCGCTGAGCTTGTAAATGAAACAAAGAAGCAGGGCGGCCGTATCATCGCTGTAGGAACTACCAGTACGAGAACTCTGGAGTCGGCTGCCGATGATGAGGGATACTTAAAAGCCTGCAGCGGCTGGACAGATATATTTATCTATCCGGGATATAAATTTAAATGTGTAAATTCTTTAATTACTAACTTCCATTTACCTGAATCAACGCTTATAATGTTGGTATCAGCATTTTATGACAGAGAAAAGGTACTTGATGCATATAAAGAAGCAGTGAAAGAAAAATACAGATTCTTTTCATTTGGTGATGCATCAATGTTTATCTAAAGCAATTAATCTGTTCGGGGGATGACAAGAAGGTAGTTACATGAAGGGCTTGAGGGAAACATCTAAACTGATCAAGCGTAATGCTTTAACAATTATGGTATATGAACTGCTTATGCGTCTTATCGCATATGCAGCTCTTATACCTATGCTTTATGCCCTTGTAAATGTTGCTGTTAAATGTGCAGGCGTAAATTATCTCTATAAAGCCAATATCGCCAAATTCTTTAAAGCACCAACAACATTTTTATTCTTTATTCTGATCGTTTTCATATATGCATTTATGAATTTTATAAATATCTGTGGTGTTATCATAGCTATAGATTATTCCAAGAGAGGCAGGAAGATAAAAATCTACAGGCTGTTTTTCAGCAGCTTGAAACGCGGATTTGCCGTACTCAGGCCGAAAAATTTCCCGATACTCTTTTTTTCAATATTTCTGCTTCCGCTCAGCAGTCTGGCATTAACCTCTATGTCACTGCTCAATATCAAGATTCCGGGCTATATTGTCAGCTATCTTAAAAAGCAGAAGGTTATGATGAATGTCACTATGATATGCTACGCAGTGGTCAGTCTCATATCATTTGGACTTATCTATATGATCCATATTTATGTCCTTAAGCGCTGCAGTTTTAAAAAAGCAGCAAGAAAGAGCCTGGAGATGCTGAAAAAAGGTGGAATTCGGAAGATAATCGGAATTATTCTTACAAATGCTCTGGTTATATTTCTGATATTCTTCTTAAGCGGTTATATGGCTGATTTACTTCAGAAATTTCTGAAACTGCTGGGATATTCAAAATCCTACAAGTATATAATCTATAAGGCTACCGTAAATGTAAATTCATTTTTCTATCTGATCCTTGTATTTTTTGTGTTTCCGATCCTTTTTGGATACATAAGTGTTCAGTATTACAATAATCTGGAAGCAGTTGAGAAAGAAGAAATAGAGGAGGAGAAGAGAAAAACAAGGGATGCTGCAAAAGAAAAACATCGTGATCAGAAAAAATACAGGATATACAGAAAACCTGACCGCCATGTGGATCCGGTAAGAGCCAGACTTTACGAGAGAGCAGTGTTTGTCATGATAATCATGATAGTACTGGTGCTGGACGTGGCATATTATGTATTGGTAAAGATCAATCTTATCAGCCTTCATGCCGCTCACCTGAATACCGCAGTTGTAACTGCTCATAGAGGAGATGCAAAGCATGCTCCGGAGAATACACTTGCCGCTTTCAGGCTTGCCATCGAGAACGGCGCAGATGTAGTGGAACTGGATGTCAGAGAAACTCTGGATGGAGAGATAGTGGTATGCCATGATAAAAACCTCTCCAGAACCACGGGAGTGGACGCAAATGTTGAAGATATGACATTTGAAGAACTGCGCAAGCTGTCTGCCAGTGGTAAATTTGAAGATAAATACCCGGATGAGAAGATTCCGACCCTCAGAGAAGCTATAGAGGTGGTCGAAGCTCCGGTGGGACTGAATATAGAGCTTAAGCCCGATGACGCAAATAAGCATTTGGAAGAAGGGGTTGTTGCCCTGGTGGAAGAATATGATCTGTACGACAGATGTGTAGTCACGTCGCTCAGTTATAAGGCAATCCGTAAGATCAAGCAGCTGGACAGCAGGATCAAAACAGTTTACGTAATGTCAGTTGCCGGCGGAAACTATTATGATCTGAAATATGCGGATGCCTACAGTATAAATTATAAATATGTTGATAACGTGATAGTTAGAAATATCCATAACAGAGGTAAGGAAGTCTATGTATGGACTATAAACAATAAGACCAATCTTGAAAATATGATGCTTCTTGACGTGGACAATATTATCACCGATGATCCCGGAATGGTAAAAGATTCCATGTATGAAACCTACAGCGGGGGACTCTTCTCCTATATCGTGAGAAGATTTGCTTTCAGGTAAGAAAATTGTAATATCAAGTGTTTTATGGTATATTTATATATGTAAAAACATTGCACTTACCAGGGATAAATGTTGCAGAATATTAACCGATATCTGTATGCGTGCATAAGAAGTATAATAGATGTAACCGGTTAAAAAATAATAATGAGAAAGACCATATGAAGACAGTAAAAACATACAAATTTATCTATATTTTAATGATGATGCTGCTTATTGTTTCATTTTCTGCCTGCGGCGAGAAAAAAGATAAAGGCAGTAAGGAAAAGGATGATCCGCGAGAGGCGGACAGTATTACAACTGAGGTGAAAAAGGCAAAAGTTGACAGCAGTGTGATAAATGATGACACCTTAGGAACCAGAGTTGACAGCTTCGGGTTTGCCATCTGTGATGATTATGTAGTAACTGCAGATAATTTTATAAATATAAGAAAAGAACCGAATACAGATTCGGAAATATATATGGTTCTTATGGAGGGCGTGGATCTTCACAGAACAGGAACCAGAGAGGGCTGGACAAGAGTTAAGCTTAATGGCTCGAATTATTACGTTTCTTCAAATCTGGTGCAGGAAACAAAGGTTAAATGGGCAACCCCTCAGGATGCAGAGAAGGTTACACATACTGTATTCATCGATCCGGCAAAGCAGATCAAGGCGCTTTCTGAAGAAGAAGCCATTGCTCCGGATTCAGATAAGAAGAAACCTCAAATGGCAGCATCAAATATCGGTGTTTCGACAGGTAATTTCGAGTATGAGCTTATGCTGGATCTGGCTGTCAGGCTTAAGGCAGAGCTTACCAAGAGAGGCTTTACGGTTATCTTATCGAGGGATTCTTCAACAGTTGAGATTTCGAATAGAGACAGAGCACTTATGGCTGCCAGCAGCAAAGCAGAAGTCTATATAAAGCTGCAGGCTGGAAAGGCAGCGGCTGAAACTGAAGGCTTTATGGGCTTTATACTGCCTAAGGCTAAAAATGCCGGACTTTATGACAAGAGCAACAGACTCTGTGAAGACATGCTTTCTTTCATGACCAAGGGGACAGGAAAAAGCAGCAGAGGAATAGTAAAAACAGACGGACTGACTTCACTGAATTATTGTACTGTTCCGGCAGTAGTGATAAATACAGGATTCTTATCAAATGAAGCGGATGATAAGGCGCTGTCTGATAATAATTATCAGGCGGATCTGGCAAAATATATGGCTGATGGAATAGAACAGTATTTTAAAGAAACTGATGAGGAATCAAAATGAAGCAGTTCATGATCATGATGGAATTGTATTATAAATGTTAAAAAATATTATGATAGATTCAGAAGTATACGAATAAAACAGTGGTGGATTTATCAAAATGCGGAAGTAAAATATGGGGAGGTACAGAAATGGGGAAATATGTACTGCTTTGTGACACCGGTTCAGAGATCACACCGGAATTCGCAAAAGAACTTGGGGTGGAATTAATATCATTTGTGGTTAAATATGATGATGTGGAGCATTATGTATATAGAGACACCGGCATTTCGCTGGAGGATTTCTATCTGAATATCAAGCAGGGATTATATCCGTATTCCAGACCCCTTTCCAAGGATGAATTTAAAGCAGCATTCAGAGAGTATTTGACAGACAAAAAGGATATAATATATCTTTGTGTTGCAAGGAATTCTTCGAAGGCGTATGAGAATGCTGCTCTTGCGGCAAAGGACCTGCTGGAGGAATTTCCGGACAGGAGAGTAAAGATAATAGATACCGGCACAGCGTCCGTAGGGGAAACCATGGTGGTTGTAATGGCCGCCAGAGAAATGCAGAAGGGGGCTGAGTTCGAAGACTTTCCTGAGGTAATTCATGATGTATTGAATAACCTGCATCTGTGGTTCTTTGTGGATGATATCAATCATTTGAAGAGAGGCGGGCTTTTATCAACGGCTGAACCATCCGCTGCAGTTGCATTAAAGATCAGGCCGATATTATCTATTGAGGATGGCAGAATGGTTGTTAAAAGCAGAGTCAGAGGCACAGGAAATGCTGAAAACTACCTTATTGAAAGGGCAGTGGAGGCCTCGAAGGGCGGTCTTATCGTCATAGCTGCAGCAGGTAATCAGGAAAGAAGCGAGAGACTGAAAAAAATGCTTTGTGAAAAGGGTGTGGGAGATGAGTATATTCTTCTTCCTATGGGAATGACTACAGGAACCTTCCTTGGCCCCGGTGCCGGAGGCATCGCATATCTGTGATTCAAAATAAATACTCGTTTCACTCGTGCTTGTTTTACGAATGATTTGATATGAACCCTCTTTACCGGACTCCCGGTAAGGAGGGCTTTTTTACAAAAAATTGAAAAACTTGACATAAATGTTAAATGATGTTATTATGCTTTTGTAACAAAAATGTAACATATTTACATAATTTGACATAATTTCAAAGAGAATTACTGATTTATGGGACTTCAAAGGCTTTTATGTTGACATAACATTTGGAATTATGCCGGATTTACAAAAGCAAGGAAGTAAAATGAGCAGAAGAAATAAACTGAAGCTTCAGAGAATGAAGCTTTATGTAAGAAAGAATATTCTTACAACAAGGTTTTTGGTTAGAAATACACTCGTACTTATGATAGCATCAGCGGTTGTATTTTTAACTGTTTTTGCAGTCAGTTCACTTAAAACAGCAGAGGGAAACAGTAAAAAGGATAAGAAGGATGTAAATACTTCTGTTTCCAGTGAAAGCAATCTTGTAGCAGATAATACTGTTACAGATAATACTCTGACCAAGGGCGGTGACACTGCAGAGAAAAAGATTCCTGCCGAGGAAGAAAAAATCGGTATTGAGGCTGTTGAGATCAATTCTGTAACAGAATTGAAATACAACATGACAGGAAAGATGATCACAATTTCCGACAGTGCATATATCAAAAAAGCAGCTGATCCTGATTCCGAGATAGTTGGTTTTATGTACAAAGGTGCTGTGGGAGAAGTAGTTGGCAAAGAAGGAAAGTGGATCAAGATCAAATCCGGTAAGGTAACAGGATATGTTGATCCAAAGGATATCGTAACAGATGAGGCAGCTACCAGGGTTGCTGAGGATTATGCAGTTAAACTGGCAGTATTTAAGAAAAATGCAGCTGTAAATGATAAGAATGGAGAAAATGCAGCCAAAATCTTTACAGCTAGTGCAGGGGCTTCATACGAACTGGCTGAATATGCCAGCAGTAAAGATGTGAAGTGTATAAGACTTGCAGATGGTGATTACGGATTTGTTTCAGCAGACAGCGTCAGGATTACAGAGGGCTTCCCGGAAGCATTTTCAGCTGATGAAGTAAAGAGAATTGCCGAAGGAAGAATTAATGCTGAAGAATTAACAGAAAAAACATCTGAAGATTCATCAGATTCTGATTCGGAAGAAGCGGAATCGACAGATGACACTGATTCTGATGACTCAGATGAATACGATTCAGATAATGATGATTCTGACTCGGATGATTCATATGATGACTACGATTCAGATGATGATGATGATGATGATGATGACTATGACTCAGATGATGATTCAACAACTGAGGAATATACAGAAGAAGAAACTACAGAATATTCGGAAGAGTATTCAGAAGAAAGAACAACTGAGGAAGAGACTACTACAGAAGAATATACTGAAGAGGAAACTACTACAGAAGAGACAACAACTGAAGAAGAAACTACTACAGAGGATGAGACCACAGAGGAAGAAACTACCACAGAAGAGGAAAAGCATGATGATGCTGACGATCTCGGGTATTATTCAGCCGGAGGTTATTCAGCTTCAGAGATAAGACTTCTTGCAGCTATAGTTTATGCAGAATCAGGTTCTGAGCCTTATGAAGGTCAGGTTGCGGTAGCAAATGTTGTTCTCAACAGACTTTATACAGGAAGATGGGGATATTCATTATCAGATGTTATTTATGCACCATATCAGTTCTCTGCCGTATATACCTGGGCTTTTTCAAATGCATATGACAGTGGAGTGCCAGATACGACATTTAGTGCAGTATATGATGCGATAGGCGGTTATAATAATATCGGAAGTTTCCTTAGTTTCAGACCTACGTGGTATCTTGATCCATCGAGTCTGGATTGTCCGTATATAATAATCGGTAATCATGTATTCTTCTAGTATATCGGTTCTGCAATAACCGAACCAATATGAGATGAGATATTATATTGGATCAGACATATTAAATACGGTATTAATCTTTTAGGCGAAAGCCTAATATTATAAAAGCCATACCTAAGCCAAAAAAATCACCGGAGTATGATGATATTTATCAGGTCCGGTGATTTTTTGTGTAGATGATGTAATCATGAGATAATGGGATGACTCTGGTCAGCATCTACACAAAAATATATAGCAGATAAAAAACCGGCAATTATGCATCTTTAAAATACATAATTGCCGGTTTTTAATTATTATATATACATTTATTTGTTATTTTTTTCTCTTTCCTGATCAAGCATTGCACGAACCTTCATAGGAAGACCGAAGAGGTTGATGAAACCTGAAGCATCCTTATGATCATAGAGATCACCGGTTGTAAAGCTTGCAAGTGATTCAGAGTAAAGTGTATATGGAGAAGTTGTTCCTGCCTTAATGATATTTCCCTTGTAAAGCTTGAACTTAACTGTACCTGTTACACGCTCATCTGTCTTCTCAACAAATGCCTGAAGTGATTCACGAAGAGGGCAGAACCATTTTCCTTCATATACAAGGTCTGCAAACTTGATACCGATGTGACGCTTGAAATCAAGAGTATCACGGTCAAGTACGAGCTCTTCAAGCTGCTTATGAGCTTCCATAAGGATTGTTCCGCCAGGAGTCTCATAAACACCACGGCTCTTCATTCCAACAACACGGTTCTCAACGATATCGATGATACCAACACCATGCTTTCCGCCGAGTCTGTTTAATTCACGGATTATATCAGAAACCTTCATTTCCTTGCCGTTTACTGACTTTGGAACACCTGCTTCAAATGTCATCTCAACATATTCGCCTTCATCAGGTGCCTTCTCAGGTGATACACCGAGAACAAGAAGATCATCATAGTTTGGCTCATTTGCAGGACTCTCAAGTTCAAGACCTTCATGGCTGATGTGCCAGATGTTACGGTCACGGCTGTAGCTGTGCTTAGCATCAAATGTAAGCTTGATTCCCTTTGACTCGCAGTATGCGATTTCAGACTCACGTGAATCAAATGTCCACTTTGGATCTCTCCAGCAAGCGATGATCTTGAGATCAGGAGCAAGTGCCTTTATAGCAAGCTCGAAACGGAGCTGATCATTACCCTTACCTGTTGCACCGTGGCAGATAGCTACAGCGCCTTCCTTACGTGCAATATCAACAAGTACTTTACCGATAAGTGGTCTTGCAAATGAAGTACCGAGGAGATACTTATTCTCATAAACAGCATCAGCCTTTACTGTAGGCATGATGTAATTGTCACAGAACTCATCTACAACATCGATGATGTAGCACTTCTCAGCGCCTGAGTGCTTTGCTCTTTCTTCAAGACCATCAAGCTCTGATTCCTGTCCGACATCGATACAGCAGCAGATAACTTCGTAATCGTAGTTTTCCTTTAACCATGGGATGATGGCTGTAGTATCAAGACCGCCTGAGTAGGCAAGTACAACTTTTTCTTTTGACATGATAAAATCCTCCGTTTTTTTGATTTAATTAAGCTAATGATTAATATATACTAAAAGAAGTACATAATCAAGAGGATAATTGCATATTTTTTAAAGAAATATGCATAAAAATGTATATAAAATGCATAATATTAATGATATACGTTAAATATACATTATTTTATGTATATTAACCGGCGAATTCTTTATATTTTTGTGTAAGCTCGCCATCACTGATTATGGTGATCCTTCCGGCTTCGTATTCTGAAGTAACCCAGGCATATATTTTTTCTATCAGTTCATCCTTTTTGGAAAGCTCAGCAAGACCAAGTTTTCTTCGGTATTCATTAACCCAATAGGCAACGCCGGCCAGACCGGAAGCATTATTGACGGAAACCTTAGGAGGTCTGTCAAGGATTGATTCTGTATCAAAAATGTTATATATCTCAGGATTCTTCATCATTCCGTCGGCATGGATTCCGGCTCTTGTGAGGTTGAAGTTTTCGCCTACGAATGGAGTCATTGGAGGAATGTCATAGCCTGTTTCATTTTGCAGATATTCGGCAATCTCTGTGATCTTTTTCGTATTCATGCCATTTAAATGTCCGCGGATGGATGCATATTCGAATACCATGGCTTCAAGAGGTACATTTCCGGTTCTTTCACCGATACCGAGAAGAGAACAGTTTACTGCGCTGGCTCCGTACATCCAGGCAGTGGTTGCATTTACTACGCCCTTGTAGAAGTCGTTGTGACCGTGCCATTCGATCATTTCCGATGGAACATCAGAATAGTGCTGAAGTCCGTAAATAATTCCTGATACGCTTCTTGGGAGTGCGGCGCCGGGATATGGAACGCCATAGCCCATCGTATCGCAGGCTCTGATCTTGACCGGAACTCCGCTTTCTTTTGAAAGCTCCATAAGGCTGTTGGCAAAAGGAACGACAAAACCATAAAAATCTGCTCTTGTAATATCTTCAAAATGACATCTTGGGCGGAGACCTGCCTCTATGCATTCCTTAACAATAGAAAGATATTTATCAAGTGCCTGCTTTCTGTTAAGTCCCATTTTATGGAAAATATGATAATCCGAGCAGCTTACAAGAATACCGGTTTCCTTGATACCGATGGATTTTACCAGTTCAAAATCCTGCTTGCTGGCTCTGATCCAGGTGGTTATTTCAGGGAATTCATATCCCAGCTCCATACATTTTTCAAGAGCCTTACGGTCTTTTTCGGAATATACGAAGAATTCGGTCTGACGGATCATTCCCTTTGGACCGCCCAATTCGTGGAGCAGCTTATATATATGTACCATCTGGTCGGTGGTATATGGTGTTCTGGACTGCTGACCGTCGCGGAATGTAGTATCGGTTATAAAGATATC
Source organism: Eubacterium ruminantium (assembly GCA_900108205.1). GTDB lineage: Bacteria > Bacillota > Clostridia > Lachnospirales > Lachnospiraceae > Eubacterium_Q > Eubacterium_Q ruminantium_A. Next base: position 34,864 of record FNUU01000006.1, read on the forward strand.
TTCAGGCATATTCTCCGGAACACGTCTGTAATTAAATGCAATCTTCGGTGTTTCCGTATAAGGAAACATTTCCCTGAAAAGCTCAGGTTCAGTGGTATCCTGTAATTGATAGATATAAGGATCATGTTCAAGTTTAAAGGTTTTGTTGCTTAAAGCTATGTCGTGCATTTTATTTCCTCCCTGATCGTGGATTTCCGGCGCAGCACATTGTTTTGCTGCTTTTTCATATTTACTTTTTTTAGCATATATAATATTATTTGTAAAATGAATAAAATAAATTATAACAATTCATAAAACGAATTAATGGTGCTTTTGTTTATTGGAAATGAAGTTTAATATTAGTAAAATCACGATCATAAGAGGGAGGGACAAATGGATACAGAGTCAATAAAAACATTTCTGGTATTATCAAAAACAAGGAATTATACAAGAACAGCAGACCAGCTTTTTGTGGCTCAGTCCACCGTAACAAACAGAATAAACGAACTGGAAAAGGAGCTGAAATTCAAGTTGTTTAAGAGAAATAACCGAAGTGTGGAGCTTACTTCCGAAGGTGAAAGGTTCAGAGTATATGCGGAGCAGATGATAGAGCTTACCGAAAACTCGTTGGCGGAGATATCATCAGTGGAAAAGTATGATAATTATCTGAGGATAGGCAGTGCGGACTCCATCTATGAGGCTCATCTTGCAAGGCGCATACTGGAGCATAAAATGACACATCCGAAGGATTTCCTGAGAATTTCCATCGGCCTTTCCGAACATCTTCTGGAACAGGTGCAAAATGACATGCTGGATGTAGTATTTACTTACCTTCCAATCAGAAAGAATTCACTCCACTGCGAGCTGTATAAGCAGGATACGCTGGTGCTTGTTACAAGAATTGAGAATGAAAAATATAAGGATGGCATAACCGAAGCACAGCTTTTACAGGAAAAATATCTTATGTGTAATTTTGCTCTTCAGGATGTAGGACAGTATATCAGAAAGCTTTTTCCGAAATATCATCAGTTTGAATTGGAAATCGATGACTGTATGAAAATAGTGCCATTTCTGCTGAATCAGGATAATTATACATTTCTTCCTAAGGATATGGCAGAGCATTATTTTGCAAGAGGACGCCTCAGGGAAGTGCCGCTCATCGATTTTAATACGCCGGTTATTAACAGTTACATTATTTTCAGAAAGAGCCACGAGAAAATCTGCAGGGAGATTTTTTGCTTCTCATAAATATAAATTATCAGAAGAAAAACGAGTATTTGTTTTTCTTGATAAGTTACCGGAGAAACTTTAGTCTCGCAGGATTATGAGATGCGTTTTTTGCTTCTCATACAATACGAAAGTATGATATATTAATTTAAGGGAGCAATAAATAATAACGGACAGAAATATTCTTGGGAGATTCCGATATAATATCCGGAATCAACAAGGTTGAATGATGGTTAAAAGAGGGTTTAAATGGGCGGTTATGGTTTATTGGCATTAATATGCCTTATAATAGGAATATTCTTTGAAACAGCATATATATGCACTCTTGTGGCCGGTCGAAGAGGTTATCATTCCTCCGGCGTGCCTCTTATGGCAGGTATATTTTTTACAGCTGCCCTGGCTGCATTTCCTCCAACCAGAAGCTTCTGGTATCTTGGTATTTTTCTGGATCTCTCAACTTATATGGTAATATATGTGATAATTACAGACGTAATACTGGGTGCAGTTAAAGGTAAGAAGGGCTATTTATTTCGCATAAGCGTACTTGCGGATAATAAAGAATCTGGTGAGTATTGCGGAGAACATGGTCTTTCTCTTTATATTGAGTATGGTTCCCGGAAGATTCTTCTGGATGCGGGACGCAGCAGCCTTTTTTATGAAAATGCCGAAAAAATGGGGATTGATCTGACCAGGGTCGATGATGCTGTTTTATCGCATTCGCATTATGATCATGCAGACGGCTTTGAAAAATTCCTGGAGATAAATAAAAAGGCGAGACTTTACATGAGAAAGGAAGCCGGAGAAATCTACTATTCTCAGCATGATGATGGTATGAAATATATCGGGCCGAAGAAGGGCATGCTGGAAAAGTATAAAAATCGTATAGTATATGTGACAGATGATGTAACCACTCTCGGATCATGGAGTGTGATCCTTCTGCCTCATACTACAGACGGACTTGCCGAGATAGGGGATAAGGCAAAGCTTTATAAAATGATGGACGGAAGGCTTCAGCCGGATGATTTTAAACATGAGCAGACTCTGGTACTGGAAACCGAAAAAGGTTTGGTGATCATTAACAGCTGTTCACATGCGGGGGCTGCAAATATTATAAAAGAAGTAATGAAATATTATGATGGCTATACAGTAAAAAGAAAGGTTTATGCCTATATCGGAGGCTTTCATCTCTTTAAATCTTCGGATGAGGATATAATAGAGTTCGCAGAGACCCTGAAGGAGGTGGACTGCCGGAGGATAATAACCGGGCATTGTACCGGAGACCATGCGTACGAAATGCTGAAGGCAGAATTGGGGGACAGAGTCGAGCAGATGCGTTCCGGTATGGTGATTGAATTGTAAAGTGTTATTTTGAATATGAGAAGTTGTGTAAATATATGAGAAGAAAAAAATGTATCTCATAATCCTGCGGGACTAAAGTCCATGTGGGATTGCATCATCGGGGAGGAGGATTGTCATATGGGGATTACAGCTGCATTTATGGTGCCGCATCCGCCGCTCATAGTACCGGAGGTCGGCAGAGGTGGAGAGAAGGAAATACAGGAAACAACAGATGCATATGAGATTATTGCAAAGAAAATAGCTGAAATAGAGCCGGATACTATAATAATCACGAGTCCGCACGCTACGATGTACAGGAATTATTTTCATATATCTCCCAACAATGGCGCAAGAGGAGATCTGGGGGATTTTGGAGCTCGTATGGTAAGCTTTGAGGAACACTATGATCATGAGCTTGTAAACAGGATTACGAAGCTGGCATTTTATGATGATTTTCCTGCAGGCTTTGAGGGCGAAAAGAAGAAGACTCTCGATCATGGAACAATGGTACCGCTATATTTTATACGTAAGTATTACAAGGGTGGAAAAATAATAAGGATCGGTCTTTCCGGACTTCCGCTCGTGGACCATTACAAGCTTGGTATGTACATACAGCAGGCTGTAAATGATCTGGGGCGAAAAGCGGTTTTCGTTGCCAGCGGAGATCTTTCGCATAAATTGCAGGAGTATGGTCCTTATGGTTTTGCCAAGGAAGGACCGGTTTATGATGCACGTATAATGGATACCGCCGGAAGAGCAGCCTTTGGAGAAATGCTGGATTTTGATGAGGATTTCTGCGATAAAGCTGCTGAATGCGGACACAGGTCATTTGTTATCATGGCAGGCGCAATGGACGGAATAGATGTTACTGCCGAGGTGCTTTCTCATCAGGATGTCACAGGAGTAGGATATGGTATCTGTTGTTTTTACCCGAAATCGAATGAGAATAACCCGGAGGATCAAGAATCAACCCGTAATACTGAGAAGGAAATCGTAAAAAATGATTCATGGTTTGCCGCACTTACAAGGGTAAATGAATCAGTAAGTATCAGGAAAAATCCGGACAGATGCTTTCTGGATATTTTGATGAAGAAGCTTGAGGATGATAAAGAAAAATCGGACAGTTATGTTAAACTTGCCAGAGCATCACTTGAGAACTATATAAGAAATAAAAAGAAACTTGATTATCCGGACGGTATTCCGGAGGATCTGAGGAAGAGCCTGCCTGAGGAAATCTTTACGAAGAGGGCGGGAGCCTTTGTGTCTATCCATAAGAATGGTTCTCTCAGGGGATGTATCGGAACTATCCTGCCTACAGAGGACAGTCTGGCTGAAGAAATAATAGAAAATGCGATAAGTGCCGCTGTCAGGGATCCGCGTTTTGATCCTATTACAGAAAATGAGCTGAAATGGCTTGATATAAATGTAGATGTTCTCGGAGAACCGGAGGATATCAGTGATAAATCCATGCTGGATGTTAAACGCTATGGTGTGATCGTAAGCTGTGGCGCAAGAAGAGGACTGCTGCTTCCGGATCTGGATGGAGTTGATGATGTGGATACGCAGATTTCGATAGCTATGCGTAAGGGCGGAATCAGACCGACAGAGCGTTACAAGCTGCAGAGATTTGAGGTTGTGAGACATATATAAGATACATGATGGACTATAGTCACGCAGAATTATAAGCTGATTGATGCGCTGGATGCTTGTCCGAGAGTGCGCTTTCTAAAACGCAGGAATAGTCAGATACCGGAGGATATTGTATGGCTCGATGTGAGGTATGTTTCAGACATTGTGATATAAAAGAAGGTTCGCTGGGGTTCTGCGGAGCCAGAGCCTGCAGGGATGACAAGGTAGCTGCTGTTAATTACGGACGCATCACGGGAATAGCTCTTGATCCTATAGAGAAGAAACCTTTAGCGAGGTTTTATCCGGGCAGTATGATACTCTCGGTCGGAAGCTATGGCTGTAATCTGAGATGTCCTTTCTGTCAGAATTATGATATATCATGGTCGGATGAAACTATGGCAGCCGCACGAAGGATCAATGAGGATGCTTCAGACAGAGAAATAAGATATATTTCTCCTGAGGAACTGGCATTTCTGGCTGCCCGATATAAGCCGGAGGGAAATATTGGTGTTGCATTTACTTATAATGAACCGCTTATCGGATATGAATATGTAAGAGATACGGCACGGCTGGTCAAAGCCGGTGGCATGAAGAATGTGCTCGTATCAAACGGTACCGCAGAGCTTTCCATACTTCTTGAGATACTTCCTTTTATTGATGCCATGAATATAGATCTGAAGGGCTTTACTGACGATTATTACTGTAAGGTTCTGGGCGGAAGTCGAAAGATGACGATGGATTTTATTGAACGTGCGGTTAAGGATTGTCATGTTGAACTGACTACACTTATCATACCGGGAGAGAATGACAGCGAGGAAGAAATGAGAGAAATGACCGACTGGATCGCAGGATTGAAGGATGATAACGGCAGGACAATCGGCGCAGAGATACCGCTTCATATCTCAAGGTTTTTCCCTCGTTTCAAGATGCTGGACAGAGATGCAACGGATATAAGGAAGGTTTACAGACTTGCTGAAGTTGCACGGGAAAAGCTGAAATATGTATATACCGGCAACTGTTGATATAAATCATACAAACAGCAACCATAATTATGGGTCATGATCATACAAAAAACAACCGTAATTGTGGATTAAGATCATGCAAAAAACAACCATAATTATGGATCATGATCATACAAAAACAACCGTAATTGTGGATTAAGATCATGCAAAAACAACCATAATTATGGGTCATGATCATACAAAAAACAACCGCAATTGTGGATTAAGATCATGCAAAAAACAACCATAATTATGGATCATGCTCATACAAAAAACAACTGTAATTGTGGATTATAATCATGCAAATAACAATCGTAACAATGGATTATATACCCAAAAAGTATATGATCAGAGTGACAGGGAGGAAATATGAACTATAAAGTTCTCATAGTGGATGACGAGGCAGAGCTTGCTGAGTATACAGCCAGATATTTTAATATGTCAGGAGTTGAAACGGCTTATGTGCTTGATGCAAAGGCGGCAGAGGAGTTTTTGAGGGATAATACCTGCTCACTGATACTTCTTGATATCAACCTTGGAGAGGAAAGTGGTTTCGATCTTTGTCAGAAGATAAGAACAACCATGGATATTCCTATATTTTTTATTAGTGCAAGGTTAGCGGAAAATGATATGCTGCTAGCACTCAGTATCGGTGGTGATGATTATATCACCAAGCCTTATTCTCTTGGAGTACTTCTTGCAAAAGTCAGGGCTGAGCTGAAGAGATATGAAGAAAGCCGGAAGATGAAGAATATGAATGAAGAGACGGGGGAAGCCTCAAATGGCAGCGGAGCCGGTAATGAAAGCATAATTACGCTCGGTACGGCAGAGGTAAACCTAAGAACGGCAACAGTTAAGCGCGGAGGCGAAGAATATCCTCTTAAGGCTATGGAATATAAGCTCCTTGTTTATATGCTGAATAACAGGGGAAGAGTAATCCCAAAGGATGAATTTTTTGAAAAAATCTGGGGGACTGAATTTGTTGGCGATGTTACGCTGAATGTTCATATGAGACATCTGAGAGAAAAGATAGAAGAGGATCCGGGAAATCCGGAAATCATAAAAACAGTTTGGGGCGTAGGTTTTATACTGGCATAGCCCACTATTCCTACGTTTTTGATACTGTACAAAAGGTGCTTTTACTATGAAAAAAAGATTTTTTATTGTGATATTGATAATGTTAATACTTACCGGTGCAGGCATTTCTCTTTATATCCAAAAGGAAGCAAGCAGTATTAAAGTGCCTGTTCATACTACGGAGATCAATCGTCATTTACTGCGCCTTCAGGAAGACTGGAAAGAGGTGGAGCAGCATAATAATGAAAAGATCGTTAAGGATAAAAGCTATGATTATGTGATCATAGATAAATCCGGCAGAGTAATAATGTATACCAAGTCAAAAATGGCAAAGAGCATAGCTTCGGCAACCAGTGATTTTGATATCATAAGGAATATTGAAGTCAACGGGAGCTTTGCAGGAAGTCTGATCGTTGAAAATAATATGATGGAACAGTATGAGCAGAAAAATAACCGAATTGTTTTGATCATTGTTCTGCTGATCGTTATACTGGCTGTCATTTTTGCAAGCTATTATTTTTATCTTTATCGCAGAATGGTAAAGCCTTTCAGAAAGCTGAACGAATTTGCTGTCAGGGTTTCAGGCGGAGATCTGGATACACCTCTGGAAATGGACAGAGAGCATATTTTTGGAGAATTTACAGAGGCCTTTGATATAATGCGTGAGGAATTAAAGAACAGCCGGGAAAGAGAAGAGGCTGCCGTCAGAAGCCGTAAGGAACTGGTGGCGGAGCTTTCTCATGATATTAAAACGCCGGTAGCATCCATAAAGGCAATGGCAGATGTTATGAGCCTTACAGCTAAGGATGACATGGAGAGAGAAACTATTGCGGCCATTAACGGTAAGGCTGATCAGATCGATAAGCTTATATCCAATCTCTTCCATGCGACTCTTGAGGAGCTTGAACAGTTGGAGGTTAATGCAGATGATGTGGATTCTACAGATATTACCAGAATGCTGGTTGATGCAGATTATCTGAAAAAGATTAAAGAGATGGATATTCAGGACGCAGTGGTTAAGGGAGATAAAATGCGTCTGAATCAGGTTATCAGTAATATCATTTATAATTCCTACAAATATGCAGATACAGATATCAGGGTTACAAGCCGTTTTGAGGAAGGTGAGCCTGCAAATGGTAAAAAAGATGAATTTAAAAATGATTATCTTATTATAGAGATTGCTGATAAAGGCGGTGGAGTGTCAAAGGATGAGATCGAACTTATAATGGAAAAATTCCGCCGGGGTTCAAATTCAAAGGGCAAGGATGGTTCAGGCCTTGGACTCTATATTTCAAAATATTTTATGGAAAGAATGGGCGGAGGCATATCCTGCAGAAATGGTGATGGTGGTTTTATCGTGACGCTAAGGATAAAAGTTGCATAAGTGATGTAGTAGTTAACTGCAATTAATGAAAATTTAAAGATTACACAAAGCATTTAAAATATAAGACTGGTATTATTAAGCCATACAGTGAAAAATCTGTATGGCTTTTTCAGTTAATAAAACAAGCAGAAATATTGTCAGTGTGTAATAGAAAGGACAAAGCTATGAAAGAAACAATCATTAAAACAGACAAGCTTTCCAAGAGCTTTTCGGTTGGCGGAAGGCAGCAGCATATAATAAAAAATATGGATCTGGAGATATATAAGGGAGATTTTACGGTTATAATGGGTTCTTCGGGAGCAGGCAAATCAACACTGCTATATGCGCTTTCCGGAATGGACAAACCGAGCCTCGGAAGCATCCGGTATTCGGGAGAGGAAATCACCAAAATGAACGATGATCAGCTGGCGGTGTTCCGAAGAAAGCATTGCGGATTTATATTTCAGCAGATACATCTTGTTGACAGCATGAGCATTATGGATAATGCCATTTCCACAGGAATGCTTACAGGTCAGAAGCAGAAGAAGCTTAAGGAAAAGGCGGAGAAGCTTTTTGAACGGGTAGGTATATCGAAGGAAATGACAGAAAAGTTTCCTTCCCAGCTTTCCGGTGGTGAGGCGCAGAGATCGGCTATGGTAAGAGCTGTAATAAATGACCCTGATGTTGTCTTTGCGGATGAACCGACAGGTGCGCTTAATTCCTGTGGTGTTAAGGCCGTTCTGGATGTGCTTACGGATCTTAATAATAATGGACAGTCAGTTGTAATGGTAACTCATGATATTAAATCTGCTAGAAGAGCAAATCGAATAATATATCTGCAGGATGGAGGCATCATGGGAGAATGTGATCTGGGAGAATATGTAAGCGGCGACAAAGTGCGACATGAAAAACTCAGAAAATTCCTTCAGGATATGGGCTGGTAATGATAAGCAGATCAGACAATATATGTGGCATAACCTGGTCAGGCCATAAGATATAAGGAGATTTATAATGATCAAATTAGTTAAATCAAATATCAGAAAAGACAGAGCGGTATTTACAGCGTTCCTTATGATCATCATTTTGTCAACACTATTGCTGAGTATTGGCCTTTTTATGAAAAAATATGATGCTCAGTATGATGAGAAGAAAGAAAGGGCAGGCATCGGCGATGTAGAGCTTTTTGCAACAGGGAATAGTGATGAAGTGTCTGAAGTGATTAATGGTATTTCGGATGTTAAGGAATATCGATTATCGGACATAATTCGTTCGGAGGAAGCTTCTCTTTCTTCTGAAGAAAGAAAATATGAAGAGAGCAGATCAGATGTGGTCCTCCACTCTGTTGAGAGTGTACATATAAGTCACTGCAAATTTATGGAGAGAGATGATTCTTTTCCCGGACCGAAGGTATATCTTAATCTGTATTTTGCATCCTCAAATGGTTTTAAGCCGGGAGATAAGATTACCATAGAAGTGCCGGCGCTTGAAACGAAGGAATACACGGTTGCAGGAATCTATGAGGACGTTCAGCAAGGCAACACCTTCTCATGGTGCTCGGTAGCACTTGATCCGGATTCCTTCAAAGCACAGCGGAAGCTTGCAGAGGATGCTGCAAAGCTTGATATAGCTTATATCGCTCAGACAGAAATAGTTGTATCCTTCGTGCAGGGCGTGATTCATGATGATGGACTCCAGACAATCATCAGTGCACTCTACGAAAAGAATATTCCGACATATGGATTCACTATCAAGCTGGCTAAGGCAGGTTATGTAAGTGTAACAAATATACTTGCTGCCTTTACAACAGTATTTGCTCTTGTGGCAATGATCGTATGCTTTGTAATGATCATATTTACTATTAATAACAACATTGACAGGGATGTCCGAAATATAGGAGCACTCAGAGCTGTAGGACATACCAACAGACAGATCCATGCGGCACTTCTCTTGGAATATCTTGTGATAGGAACTGCCGGATGCTGCACAGGAACAGCGCTTGCATATATCGTGATGCCGGTGCTCGATAAGGGATTAATGCGTTCGGTAACAGGAATGTATTGGGAGAATAAAATCTATCCGCTTATGAATATCGTGGTGCTCGTAGGACTGCTTATTGCAATGTCACTGGTTGTGTTTCTGACAACACGCAGGATCAGAAACCTTCATCCGGCAACAGCTCTTCGTTTCGGACTTCAGTCAAACAGCTTCAAGAAGAATCCGCTTCCGCTTGCTACAACAAAGGGTAAGCTTAATCCTCTTCTTGCAGCAAAGAGTATGCTTCAGAATAAGGTTCAGAATCTTATCGTAGCAGGTGTAGTGGTAGTTGTAGCTTTCATGACTATATTTTCAGGAATCCTTTTATACAATACTCGTGTGGATATATCAAAATTCCAGACGATAGTAGAGGGCGATGTTCCTGATGGAGTTGTAATGGTAAATACAACCGATGAGGCCGAGATAAGCAGCATCCGCGAGGATATTGCTAAGATACCGGGAGTATCTGAAGCATATGGCTACGAATGGCATAATATCAGCGTTGAGGGCAAGGCTACCTATGCTTTCTATACGGATCATCCGGAGTATCTGCAGTGTGGAGTTTACGAGGGACAGATGTTCCGGGAGGCAAATGAAGCTGTTATCGGAAGACTTCTTGCCGAAAAGCTGGATGTTAAGATTGGTGATGAGATAGAAATAGAATGCGCCGGAAATAAGGCACGCTTCATCGTTACAGGTTATCAGCAGTCTGTTATAAATATGGGCGAACGTGTATTTATAAGTGCTGAAGGACTGAAGAGACTGGGCCTTCAGCCGGAATTCAGCGGTGTCAGGATCCGTGTCGAGGATGCGACAGAGGAGGCGGTGGATGATGTTCTTTCACAGGCAAAGGAGGTTCTTGGCGAAAGCTGTACAGGAGTCGATAATGTATACCGTTATCAGAGGAGTGGAGATAACCTGATCATGTTTGCGGCAACACTGCTGATACTTCTGCTGATATTTGTAAATATCGGAATCATCTTCCTTGTTATCAAGCTTCTCCTGAAGACTGTATTTATCAGGAAGGAGAAGGAGTTTGGTATCAAGAAGGCAGTCGGTTTCACAAGCCGTCAGCTGAGACTTCAGCTCGCGCTTTCACTCTTCCCGGTAAGCTTTATCGCTTCAATAGGTGGAGCAATACTTGGATTCCTGTTGGTTAACCCATTGCTCTCAGCAGTGCTGAGTGGTTTTGGTATAGCCAGTGCTGATTTTCTTCTGGCACCTGCGCTGATATTTATAACAGTTGCTGTGGTCGGAGTTTTAGTTTTCGGAATGACCTATCTGATGTCAGGAAGAATGAAGAAGATTTCTGCATACCAGCTTATGCAGGAATAAAAAGAAAAAATGACATATGAGCCACTGTGAGAATACTTACAGTGGCTTATTTTTTTGCCGTTAATTCTGTCTGAGTCGGAGTGCAATCTTCGGCAGGGGTAAACGCTCTGCGAGGATATGTACGGATTCAGACAGGGATTTGGCACCAGTATCTTCCGTTTAATGAATATATGTATAAGTAAATGTATAAAAATGCATAATATACACCAATAAATGTATATTATGCAAAAAATAATGAATAATAAATAAAATGCTTGCATATTTAAAACTATGAGACTATAATCGGTTTCATGTATTCTTACGTTTATCCGGCATATGGATAAAGGATGCATATTTGATGTTTAAAATGATTACAAATGAATTCTAATGCATTATAAGATAAGGAGATAAATAAATGATCAAAGCGGGAATAATAGGTTCAACAGGTTATGCAGGCCAGGAACTGGTAAGAATACTTCTTGGTCACAAGGATGCTGAGATAGTCTGGTTTGGTTCACACAGCTATGTGGATAAGGACTACAGCGAAGTTTACGGAAATATGTTTAATATTGTAGATGCAAAATGTCTCGATGACAATCTGGATGAGCTTTCAAAGCAGGCGGATGTCATTTTCACGGCAACTCCACAGGGATACCTTGCGGGAGTAATAAATGACGATATTCTGAACAATTCCAAGGTTATCGATCTTTCTGCAGATTTCAGACTTAAGGATACAGATGTATATGAAAAATGGTATAAGATAGAGCATCAGGCTAAGCAGTATATCGGAGAAGCGGTATACGGCCTTTGCGAGCTTAACAGAGAAAGCATCAAGGGAGCAAGACTTATAGCAAATCCGGGATGCTATACAACAACTTCAATTCTTTCGCTTTATCCGCTTGTAAGAGAGCATATGATCGATGTTGAGACAATCGTAGTTGATGCAAAATCCGGTACTTCAGGCGCCGGCAGAAGCGCAAAGCTTGCAAATCTTTACTGTGAAGTAAATGAAAGCATTAAGGCTTACGGTGTAACAACACACAGACATACTCCTGAGATTGAAGAGCAGCTTGGATATGCATTTAATGCAGGCGAGAAGACAGACCTTTTTACAGTAGGTCAGAAGGCTCTTTCTGCCGGCAATCCGGGAGGAAATCCGCTTCTTATCAATTTCACACCTCACCTCGTTCCGATGAACAGAGGAATCCTTGCTACATGTTATGCAAAACTCAGTGGTAAATATACTTACGACGATGTAAAGGCAGCTTATGATAAGTACTATAAGGATGAGCAGTTCATCAGAGTGCTTAAGAAGGGGGTTATGCCTGAAACAAGATGGGTTGAGGGCAGCAATTATGTTGATATCAATTTTGTGATCGATGAGAGAACAGGACGTATAGTAGTATGCGGAGCACTTGATAACATGGTCAAGGGTGCAGCAGGACAGGCTGTTCAGAATATGAACCTTATATTCGGTCTTCCGGAAAATGAAGGTCTTCTGATGCCTCCTGTATTTCCATAGGATCATAAGTCGACAGTTTATATATAGATTATTGATTGAATAAATAGCCGGAAGAGCTTTTCTGTAGAAATGGAGGAACAGATAATATGTCATTTCAGATTATTTCAGGCGGTGTTACAGCTGCAAAAGGATATAAATGTGCCAGTACAAGAGTTGGCATTAAACCAAAGGGAACCAACAGAGATCTTACTCTTATAGTAAGTGAAGTTCCTGCAGTATGCGTGGGAACATTTACAAGGAACCTTGTCAAGGCGGCTCCTGTAAAATGGGATATGAATATTGCATATAATGTAAAGACTGCTCAGGCAGTGATCGTAAATACAGGTATAGCAAATGCGGCAACCGGTGAAGAGGGACTTAAGAGCTGTGCTGCAGAAGCTGAGAAGGTCGGAGCAGTTCTCGGTATTCCGAGTGAGACGGTTCTTACAGCTTCAACAGGAGTTATCGGACCGCAGATTCCTGTAGACAAGATATGCGGAGGCGTTGAGGAACTGGTTTCAAAGCTTTCCGACAGCGCTGAGGAAGCTCATGAGGCAGCGAAGGCTATTATGACAACTGATACACAGCCAAAGGAGATTTCGGTAAGTTTTGAAATCGGTGGTAAAACCTGTACCATCGGTGCTATGTGCAAGGGCTCGGGAATGATCCATCCAAATATGGGAACAATGCTTGGATTTATCATGTCTGATGTTAAGATTGAGCACAGCATTGCGCTTAAAACTCTCAGAGAAGTAATTGATGATACCTTTAACATGGTATCGGTTGATGGAGATACATCAACAAATGATACAGTAATGCTCCTTGCAAATGGTCTTGCAGAGAATCCTGAGATCACAGGCGAAGGCGCAGATCTGGATACATTTAAGGAAGCTCTCAGAGCAGTAGCTGAATTCCTGGCAAAGAATATTGCTAAGGATGGAGAAGGTGCAACCAGACTCTTTACCTGTCATGTAACAGGTGCTAAGGATGAGAAGAATGCAAGGATACTTGCTAAGTCGGTTATTACTTCAAATCTGACAAAGGCGGCAATCTTTGGAATGGATGCCAACTGCGGAAGACTTTTCTGCGCTATGGGTTATTCCGGAGCAGAATTTGATCCGGAGCATACAGATATTATCCTCAGCAGCAAGAATGGTTCTATCAAGCTTGTAGAAAACGGTATGCTTATCGATTTCTCTGAAGAAGAAGCTTTATCTGTGCTTCAGCCGGATGAGATCACAGCCGACTGTATACTTCAGGAAGGCGACGGAGAAGCTACAGCATGGGGCTGCGATCTGACATATGATTACGTTAAGATCAATGCAGACTACAGATCATGAGGGACTTTAGTCCCGCAGGATTATGAGGAGCGGTTTTTGCTTCTCATAATGTAACTTATCAGAAGAAAAACAAGCACGAGTGAAACGAGTATTTGTTTTTCTTGATAAGTTACCGGAGGGACTTTAGTCCCGCAGGATTATGAGATGCGGTTTTTGCTTCTCATAATGTAACTTATCATAAGAAAAACAAGCACAAGTGAAACGAGTATTTGTTTTTCTTGATAAGTTACCGGAGGGACTTTAGTCCCGCAGGATTATGAGATGCGGTTTTTGCTTCTCATAATGTGATAAATGTATGTTGATACAGTACATATAAAGTGTTAAAGTATGAAGGAAGGATTATAAGAAAATGATCTACAGATATGAACAGGAATTAGAATTAAATTCGGAGGATAATAAAATGGTAAGTAATGATTCTTTGGATAAGGTTCTTGCAAAAGCTCAGACACTGAGCGAGGCGCTTCCATATATCCAGCGTTTCAATGGAAGTACTATTGTAGTTAAGTATGGCGGAAGTGCCATGCTTGATGAAAACCTTAAATATAATGTCATTAAGGACGTTGCACTCCTTAAGCTTATCGGTCTTAAGCCTATCATCGTTCACGGCGGTGGTAAGGAGATCAACAAATGGCTTGGAAAGATCAATAAGCAGTCTGAATTCGTAAATGGTCTTCGTGTTACGGATGAAGAAACCCTTGAAGTAGCAGAAATGGTACTTAATAAAGTAAATAAGAGTCTGGTTGCCATGATGACTCAGCTTGGTCTTAAGGCTGTTGGTATCAGCGGTAAGGACGCAGGCCTTCTCCAGACACATAAGAAGTTTTCTGATGGTAAGGATATCGGTTTTGTAGGTGAAGTTACTTCTTCAGATACAACGATACTTGATACACTTATCCGTGATGATTTCATCCCTGTTATAGCACCTATAGGACTTGGAGATGATTTCCATGGATATAATATAAATGCTGACGACTGCGCATGCGCCATAGCTTCAGCGGTAAATGCCGAGAAGCTTGTATTCCTTACAGATATTGAAGGTGTATTTGTTGATCCGAGTGATAAGAAGACTCTTGTATCCGAGATGAATGTTGCGGAAGCAGAGGAGTTTATCGAGAAAGGTGTCGTAGGCGGCGGTATGATGCCAAAGCTTAAGAACTGTATCGAAGCTCTGAAGAACGGCGTTTCAAGAGTCCACATCCTTGACGGACGTGTTGAACATTGTCTCTTACTTGAGTTCTTTACCGAAAAAGGTATCGGTACAGCTATTCTTAAGGATCCGTTATTCTAAGAAACGTAAATGGCCTTTCGGGGATCATATATCTTAATATAAGGTATATGGTCCCTTGATTTTATAATAAAAAAGGTACGGCAGATAATTGGAGAAGAAATCCATCGATCAATCTGAAGCTTATCGGTACTAGTGGAGAATATATATTTTTAGATGGGCGACCACATATGATAAATGGATAAAAATTCACGAAAAATATTAAAATAGATATTGAATAAGTGTTACAAATTCGTTACAATAAACATGAATTCTGAGTATATCTTTTCCTGCGTTCAGATTATTTTTTGTTGTGTTAAAACACAATTAATGATTTGAAGGGGAGATGAGATATATGAGATATTTAAATATAGCGGCTTTATTTCTGATCATGTTTTTTTCATTCGGTGGATGCTCAGGCAAAAATGATGTGACAGTCATTGACAGTTACAGCCAAAACGAAAATCCGGAAGAGAATAAAGACAGCAGCACAGAACTTAGCCTAAACAGCGGGAAAACCGATACGCTGCAGGAGCCTCAATCGGAGGAAACGCAAAGTATTACTGAAGATGACCGGAGTGATCGGTATATCCGGGTGTATATATGTGGTTCGGTTCAGGAGGAAGGGGTTTATTTCCTTCCGGAGGGAAGCATTATAAATGATGCTCTTCTGATGGCCGGCGGATACAGCAGTGATGCAAGACATGGAATCGTTAATCTTGCTGAAGAATTAGAGGACGGCATGAGGATATATTTTCCTTCCCGCGAGGAAGGCAGTGAGCTGATCGCAGAGCTTATCCAAAAGGATAACGTCAGCGAAACCACGAGCGGTGAACAGGGAAGAATCAATATAAATACAGCCGATAAAAATGAATTAATGTCGCTGCCCGGGATTGGGGAAAGCAGAGCAGCGGATATAATTTCTTACAGAGAGAAAAATGGTGGTTTTAAAAGTATTGAGGAAATAAAAAATATTAGTGGTATTAAGGATAATATCTTTGATAAGATAAAAGATCTTATTACCATATAAAAGGGGAATAGCCATGAAGAAGATACTTGTTGTTGATGATGAAAAGCTTATAGTCAAGGGAATTCGCTACAGCTTAGAGCAGGATGATATGGAAGTAGATACTGCTTATGATGGCGAAGAGGCGATAAACAAAGCCAGAGAGAATTATTACGATATCATTTTGCTGGATATAATGCTTCCAAAGTTTACAGGACTTGAAGTGTGTCAGATGATCAGAGAGTTTTCTGATGTTCCTATCATTATGCTTACTGCAAAGGGCGAAGATATGGATAAGATACTTGGCCTTGAGTACGGAGCGGATGATTATATAACAAAGCCTTTCAATATCCTTGAGGTTAAGGCGAGAATTAAGGCGATACTCAGACGTAATTCCAAGAATGAGGGACAGAAGAGTACAAAGGACAGCGTGATAGAGAAGAAGGGACTCAGACTTGAGCTTGACAGCAGGAGAGTGTTCATCGATGGCAAGGAGGCAAGCCTTACCGCTAAGGAATTTGATCTTGTGCTACTTCTGGTTTCAAATCCGAATAAAGTATATTCAAGAGATGAACTGCTTCGCACCATCTGGGGTACAGCATATCCGGGAGATGCGAGAACAGTGGATGTTCATGTAAGACGACTTCGTGAGAAGATTGAAGAACATCCTGCTGATCCAAAATACATCCACACAAAATGGGGTGTTGGATACTACTTTGCAGATTAATAAAAATACTACCAGCCCGGCAACCTGTGCCGGGCTTTTTTCTTTAATAGGAAATGTGTGTCTTATATAAAAACGATCCGTTAAGGTTGCGCTTCGCGCAGAGAGTGTCGCAAGTGACACTCTTTGTTCCGGTAGGTATGTCGAAAATACATGTGCCGAGAGATAGTGTATAGAATTTAAAAACGTATGGTATGAGAAACGGCGCGGTATAAGAATTTGTGCGGTATGAGAAGCTGCGAGACATGAGGTAACCCATATTGGAGTATATAAGTCTTAGACAAATGACATAGAAAAATATTGTCATACGAGCGTGTTTTAGCTTATAATAAGATGATAATATTTTAGGAGCATTATAAGATGGCAAATCTTTCATCACTTCGTAAGAAAAGCGTGGATGAGATACTCCGCGACACATATAAGAAGAGAAACAGCATGGGCTCACAGACGTTCCTGGGACAGCCACAGCAGGGAATGACAATAAAGCAGGAAGAAGTGGCAGGCTACCCATGTTATTTTATTATGCCCGAAAATTTTACAGGAAAACATCTTATATATTTATATGACAGCGATTATGCTTTTCCTGTTTCGAAGGATGAATATGATTTTTCTGTAACGCTGGCGAGAGAGACAGGCATGTGTCTGTGTCTTCCGATGTATCCGCTGGCACCGGATAAGGGCTGCAGAGAAGTATTTATGGTTCTGGATGCGGTATATGATCATCTTGTTCATAAGAAGAAGATAACAGATGTTATCCTTGCCGGATCGGGAGTCGGTGCGGGACTTGCTTTATCTATGACACTGCGTTCATGGAAGGAAGGCATGATCATACCGGATAAGCTTCTGCTTCTTTCTCCGGAGGTGGATTCGGAATTCTTTGATAAGGTACTGGAGAACAGACTGCTTAATGCATATTATGGAGACGGAATCTTTCATAGTGAGAACTACAGGGAGTTTATCAACAAATATTGGGTTGGAAATATGGCCGGACAGCTGGAATATACCAGCCCGATAAATGAAGACATGAGAGATCTCTGCGACCATCTGATAATCATTTCCGGAACAGAAGATATATATAACTGTTATGCGAGAGAGCTGGCAGATAAAACTGTAAATGCAGGACTGCATGTGAGTTATTTTGAATTTCCGAGAATGCATCATAAGTTTTTCCATGACAAGGATCTGGACGAAACCAATCATGCGACACTTGCCATAGCAGACCTTCTTACTGACAGCCGGAACAGGATCATTGATCAGTATATGTATGAGATCAAGGAAAGAGGCGAATGGTCCAAAAGGTATCCGGAGATATTCAAGGATAATGAAGCAACAAAGTATCTTGTAAATAATAATATTTCATATAAAAAGTATAAGAAGCAAAGTGAATTTATAAATCTTTCCAGAGCGGCAACCTGCAGATGCTTTGATGAAGAGGTCAGGAAGTTTATACTTCAGTATCCGATGAGTACGGTTGTATATCTTGGGTGCAGCCTTGATGCAATGTTTAAACGTATGGATAACGGCAGGGTAAACTGGTACAATCTCGACAGTCCCGGAAAGATCTCTATAAGGCGCCTTTATACAACTGATTCAGAGAGAGAACACACAATAGTAAAATCTATTGATGATATGAGCTGGCTGGATGATATAAGATGTGATATAGGCTTCGGGCTTCTGTTTGTCTGCAGGGATTTCTTCCAGTATAAGACAGCAGCAGAGGTAAGTAAATTCCTGGAGAAGATCTATAAAAAATTTCAGGGTGCTCAGGTAGTATTTAATGCTCCAAGCCTTGGAGGAAAAGTCGCGAAGAATATATATAACAGAAAAAATGATGTGGATTATAAAAAATACAGATTATATCTGAATGATCCTGTCAGAGACATTTCTCTTTGGAATGTGGCATATTCGGTTATTCACGAGGATAACATTTTTAAGAATATTTCGGCATCGAAGAGCTGGAATAAACGGACGAGACTCAGATTCTTCTACAATGCGAAAATAAATGGTGAGAGGATTATAAGGCTCCGGCTGGGAACAGAGAGGTACAGGATCTACCGTGACGGACATCTTATCAGAGTGTGATCACCGGTGATCGCAGCGGTATCTTATCAGGAAAAACAAATAATCTGGACTGATTCGATAATAAATGTAGAAATAAACAGTAAAACTATGCTATAATATATAAGTTATGCATGGATGCGCGTTAAGATCACAATCCATATGAGGTTAACAGAGGTTAATAAATGTCAAGATACATTATGAGAAGCAAAAACCGCATCTCATAATCCTGCGGGACTAAAGTCCCTCCGGTAACTTATCAAGAAAAACAAATACTCGTTTCACTTGTGCTTGTTTTTCTTATGATAAGTTACATTATGAGAAGCAAAAACCGCATCTCATAATCCTGCGGGACTAAAGTCCCTCCGGTAACTTATCAAGAAAAACAAATACTCGTTTCACTTGTGCTTGTTTTTCTTATGATTAAGATATATTTGACACTGACATAAAAAAATGAACTACTTAAATATATAAGGGAGGACAGAAATGGAAAAGAAGATAATGCTTGGTAATCAGGCTATCGCCAGAGGTGCTTATGAAGCGGGAGTAAAAGTATCCTCTGCATATCCGGGAACACCGAGTACAGAAGTAAGTGAGTATCTGGTTAAATATGAAGGAGTATATGCTGAATGGGCGCCAAATGAAAAGGTTGCAACAGAGGTAGCTGTAGGTGCTTCAATGTCAGGCGTAAGAGCTATGTGTGCGATGAAGCATGTAGGTGTAAATGTTGCAGCGGATCCGCTTTATTCAGTATCATATATCGGTTCAAATGGCGGACTTGTTATGATCGCAGCGGATGATCCGGGACTTTACAGCTCACAGAATGAGCAGGATACAAGACGTGTTGCAAGAGCAGCATGTGTGCCGGTTGTAGAGCCATCTGATTCGGAAGAGGCAAGATATTTTACAAAGAGAGCATTTGAGATATCAGAAGAATACGATACACCTGTTATCGTACGTACAACAACAAGACTTGCACATTCGCAGGGACTTGTTAATCTTGAAGAAAGAGTTGAACCGGACGATAAGCCTTATGAAAGAAATCCTGCAAAGAATATCATGATGCCGGGAAATGCAAAGGGCAGACATCTTGTTGTTGAAGCAAGAACAAATCGTCTTATCGAGGATGCATGTACTCTTGACATCAATAAGGTTACTTATAATGATACAAAGATCGGTGTTATAACAAGCGGAATTCCGTACCAGTATGTAAAGGAAGTTCTTCCGAATGCATCAATACTTAAACTTGGACTTGTTAATCCGCTTCCAAAGAAGCTTATTGAAGAATTTGCTTCAAAGGTTGAGACACTTTATATAGTTGAAGAGCTCGAGCCTGTTATCGAAGAGCAGGTTAAGTCATGGGGTATTAAGTGTATCGGTAAAGAGATATTTACAATTCAGGGTGAATACAGTGCCAATATGCTCCGTAAGGCAATCCTTGGTGAGACAGTTGAAGCTGATGAGGCAGCCAAGGTTCCTATGAGACCACCTATCCTTTGTCCTGGATGCCCTCACAGAGCTACATTCTCTGTTCTTAAAAAGCTTAAGATACATGCTTCCGGAGATATCGGATGTTATACACTTGGAGCAGTTGCACCGCTTAATGTTGTAGATACTACACTTTGTATGGGTGCAAGTATTTCTATGCTTCATGGTATGGAGAAGGCTAAGGGCAGCGAGTTTGTAAAGAACTGGGTTGCTGTTATCGGTGATTCAACATTTATGCATACCGGTGTTAATTCACTTATGAATATGGCTTACAACAAGGCTACCGGAACAGTTATCATCCTTGATAATTCAACAACCGGTATGACAGGCCATCAGGATAATCCTGCAACAGGTAAGACACTGAATGGGGAGACCACTCTTGCAATCGATCTTGTAAAGATATGTGAGGCTATGAATATAAAGCATGTTACAGTGGTTGATCCATATGATCTTGAGAAATTCGAAGAGGTTGTTAAGACAGAGGTTGCCCGTGATGAGCTTTCAGTTATAATAGCTCAGTCACCTTGTGCACTCCTTAAGGAATATGTCCCTGCAGGAAAGTGCTATGTTGATCCTGAAAAGTGCCGTAAATGCGGAAAGTGCCTTGTAGCAGGCTGTCCTGCCATTAAGAAGGATAAGGAAACCGGCAAGGCTGTAATAGATGATACAATGTGCAATGGCTGTGGACTCTGCATGAAGAATTGTCCATTTGAAGCTATTTCACTTAAGAAGAGAGGTGAGTAATATGGCAGTAAAGAATATTATCATAGTTGGCGTTGGCGGACAGGGAACACTTCTTACAAGCCGTATTCTCGGAGGTCTTGCCCTTGATGCAGGATATGATGTAAAGCTTTCTGAGGTCCACGGTATGGCTCAGAGAGGCGGAAGTGTTGTAACTTATGTAAGATATGGCGAAAATGTTGCAGAACCAATTGTAGAAGAGGGCTGCGCAGATGTGCTTATAGCATTTGAGAGACTTGAAGCAAAGCGTTATGCACATTTCCTTAAGAAGGACGGAGTAATAATCGTAAATGATCAGCGTATCGATCCGATGCCTGTTATAACCGGTGCGGCAGAGTATCCGGAAGGAATCATCGAAGAGCTTTCATCAAAGTATAAGGTTTATTCTATCGACGCAATGAATAAGGCAAAGGAAATCGGCAACACAAGAACATTTAACGTTATAGTTCTTGGTATGGCTGCAAGACATATGGATTATACTGTAGAGCAGTGGGAAAATGTTATCAGAAATACTGTTCCTGCAAAGACTGTCGATATCAACCTTAAGGCCTTCCATGCAGGATATGAGATGTAGGGATATAACAAAAGCCGTTTGTAAAACAAAATATCTATGAATTAATGAGGTCTCCTGAAATGTGTATTTTTAGGAGGCCTTTTTATGTAATAGGAAACCTGCGTTCCTATTATATAAAAAACGTCGGGATGTGTCTTGACGCGAATTATTTTTAGTTACCTTTGGCAACATGCGCCTCTCGTGGAGCATGCTGCAGGCGGCAGGCTTGTTTTTTATACGGAATATGTGGCAGACCGGAAGATGTGTAGATTTTCATCGGTATCGTTACAGTATAGTGTTTTCGGATAAAAAACATGTGTGTAAATAATAATGATTGTATGGTATAATAAACTATATATCTGTTGTGTGGTGAACAGTAAAGAGCAATCAGCTGATGTGATATTTTCAAGGTGTTTATTATGAATCGTGAGCAATTCGTGAGACTATTGATCTGAGAAAAAGGGAGGGATACTATGTCGGCAGAAAATGTAAAAAAATTCAAAAAAGATTTCAATGAAAATGAAGAATTAAAAGAAAAGATAAAAAAAGAACTGGAAGCATTTAAAGACAGTGGTAAAAAGGAAAAAGAGCTTATTCCTGAAATAGCAAGAAAACTGGGATATGATTTTACAGATGAAGAATTTAAAGAAGAAATCATGAATGAGAAAGAATTGAGTGCTGAAGAGCTTGCCAATGTGTCAGGCGGATATTTTGGCCTTGACGAGGATGCTCCGGATGGTCATGAAGCTACCTGTCTCATGTATTATTACGACTGTATGGATGATTATTATTACAGCAGGGGTATTTGTAAATATTGTGGATCAAGGGATATAACCTGGCTGGAAGGAGATCATAAAGAATCAATGAAATGTTGGACTTGCGGTTCCAGATTATATAAAGACTGGTGATTACTGCGCATTCAATAAAAAACTTTATTGCATTAACGTGTTAGCATGGTATATAATTAAAGCGTTGCGTGATAACTTTTTAAAATTAAGTTACGCAGCGCTTTAAAAATATAATGACCAGGGAGAATGTAATTATGCCAATTACAGATTTATTGGAGAGAAATGCAAGAGAATATGGGGATGAGATCGCTCTTGTAGAAGTTAATCCTGCGATAAAGGAAAAGCGAAGGGTTACATGGAAAGAATTTGAACTTATGCAGCCAAGTGTGGACGAACCATACAGAAGAGAGATAACATGGAGCGTTTTTAATGAAAAAGCAAACCGTTTTGCAAATCTTCTTCTTTCCAGAGGAATTAAGAAAAATGACAAAGTAGGTATCCTGCTTATGAACTGCCTTGAGTGGCTTCCGATATATTTTGGTGTCCTTAAGACAGGAGCGATAGCAGTACCGTTTAATTTCAGATATACAGCAGATGAGATTGAATACTGCGCCAAGCTTGCGGAGGTTGATATCCTTGTGTTCGGGCCTGAATTCATAGGAAGAATGGAATCAATCGCAGACAAGATCTCCAAGAAGGTTAATCTTGTATATGTAGGTGAGGGATGCCCTTCATTTGCTGAGGATTATACAGCGCTTACAGTAAATTGCAGCAGCGTATCTCCTGATATCACACTTACGGATGATGATTATGCAGCTATTTATTTTTCATCAGGAACCACAGGCTTTCCGAAGGCTATCCTTCATAAGCACAGAAGTCTTTCACATTCGGCAAAGGTTGAACAGAATCATCACGGACAGACACATGATGATGTATTCCTCTGTATTCCGCCTCTTTATCATACAGGCGCAAAGATGCACTGGTTCGGAAGCCTTATATCCGGAAGTAAGGCTGTACTCTTAAAGGGAACAACTCCGGAATATGTACTGGATACGGTAAGCCGTGAGCATTGTACTATCGTTTGGCTTCTTGTTCCATGGGCTCAGGATATACTTATCGCACTTGAAAGCGGACAGCTGAAGAAGGAAGATTATAATCTTGATCAGTGGAGACTTATGCATATCGGTGCTCAGCCGGTTCCGGCAAGTCTCATCGCAAGATGGAAGAAGATATTCCCGAATCATCAGTATGATACAAATTATGGTCTTTCAGAATCCATCGGTCCCGGCTGCGTTCATTTGGGCGTAGAGAATATTCACAAGGTTGGTGCTATCGGTGTTCCGGGCTATGGCTGGGAGACAAAGATAGTTGATGAAGAAAGAAATGAAGTTCCGAAGGGCGAAGTTGGTGAGCTTGCAGTTAAGGGTCCCGGTGTTATGGAATGCTATTACCGTAATAAAAAGGCAACAGAAGAGTGCCTTTCTGACGGATGGCTGTTTACCGGGGATATGGCAAAGCTTGACGAGGACGGATTTATCTGGCTGGTTGACCGCAAGAAGGATGTTATCATAAGCGGTGGAGAGAATATCTATCCGGTACAGATAGAAGATTTCATGATGAAAAATGATAAGATTCAGGATGTGGCTGTTATCGGTATCGGTGATCAGCGTCTTGGTGAAATCTCAGCAGCTATCGTTCAGCTGAAGGAAGGTAAGTTCGCTACAGAGGAAGAAATAAATGAATTCTGTCTTGAACTTCCGAGATATAAGAGACCTCGTAAGATAATTTTTGCTGATGTGCCAAGAAATGCAACAGGAAAGATTGAAAAACCAAAGCTTCGTGAGATGTACGGAACCGTTAACCTTGTAGCAGAAGAGAACAACAGTTAAATATAAAGTATAAAAAGAGAGCTGATCGATAGTATTTTCTATCGGTCAGCTCTCTTTTTTGCTTTACAAGCTACAGCAGCTTCAGTATAAACTGTATATTGCCCATCATTATTGCCTGCATAACGATAATAAGGAGGAGCAGTATGTGAATTTTTCTTTCTGTAACCAGCATTCCTACAAACTCTCTGATCAGTGCGTTTGGCCAGAAATACCATTTTGTTTTTGCTCCCATTCCATCGGCATTCATACCTACGGATGCTGCCAGCATTCCGCCTCTGAATACGTGGTAATTGGTGGTTGAAAAGGCTATAGAAGCATTTTCTGATTTTGAATCAATTATTTCCTTGGAGTAAGCCATATTCTGCAGGGTGTTGAGGGATCTTGTTTCCGGAAGGATCTGTTCCTCAGGAATACCCTGGCTTATCAGATAACGTTTCATGGCTTCTCCCTCTGCCATAATTTCGTCGTCACCCTGACCGCCGGACGGAACAAAAAAGGCTTTCTTTCCGGTGGCTTCAAGCTGAGCTTTATAGAAGGCGATGGCACGGTCGACTCTTCCTCTGAGAAGCGGATAGAGAGTACCGTCTTTTTTTATGCCGCAGCCGAGTATTATCAGGTAGTCCTTGTCAAACTTTGGCTTATGGCGACCTGCTTTCAGAGCCAGAATCAAAGTGACAAGTAAATTGCACTCAAAATATACAAAGACAGATGAAACTATACCTCTCGTGAGAGCTTCGGCCATATGCTTAGGGGAAACCTTAAGATATTCGAAGGCTTCATCCGAGAAGAAGATAAATTGTATCAACACCAGGATCACACCGGATAACAGCAAAAAGCTGATAATGATACCCAGCAGGTTAGAGAGTCGCTTTCCTTCTCGCTTTATAAGTGTGAAATTACTGATACTCATAAGCAGTGAGAAGATCAGTAAAAACGGAGTAGACAGTAAGGAAATTGCTGTCAGTACAAAACTGTTAAAAGTAAAGAAATACAGACCGTTCATTTTTTCAGGATTAAACAGTGCGTAGGTCGAAAACGGAAGAAGTGCCAGACCCTGAAGCATATAATACATGGAAAGCCCAAGGGATATAATGGTATGATATGAGAAGAAGGCTGCTTTTTTGCTTCTTCTATATAATACAAAAGTATATATTCCAAATGTGATATAAAAAATAGTTACTGCCAGGAATATAAACTGGTATCCGTTGAAATTAAATTCGCCGTTAGAGTATAAAAAAAGGCTTTTTGTGACTGATATCGAGAAACTCTGGACATCATGGGTTGTGCTTCCGTCATCCCATGTTTTTTCGCAGTCTAACGTAGAGTAGACTGTACCGGGCTTTAAACCTTTGTATCTGATATGTATTGTATCAGCATTTTCTTTTACATAGGTACATTCAGCTATACCTTCTTTTTTAAATTTAACCGTTACAGAAGAGTAAGGACTATCCGAAAGGTGTGTTGCATATATATCCAGAGTCTTTCCCATGGGGTAAACGAAAATACATGCTACGCCTAGTAAAACGCCGGATACAAGGAGATATATTATGATTTTTTTTATAAATGATGTGTTATGTTTATTCATTGAAACAGTTCCCTTTTCTGAGATTCATTCAAGTATAATGTGTAAAAACTAAAAAATCAATAAACATTTCCTTTGAAGTGGGAAACTGGCTGAGGTCTTCATAAAAGCAAAGTGAAAATAAGACAAAAAAGATGGCGAATTCAAGACGATCTTCGTTATAATGCACAAGCGAACTTGTGTATTATTAACAAAATTTAATAATTCGGGCAAAATATGGTGAAAATATACAAAATACGGTTGCTTTTTTATGTAAAAGTGATATAATTGCATTCAGTTGATACTTAGTTGTTCACGTTTGGAACATGTGAGAAGGCTAGGTTGCTGTGGGGGCATTACTATAGAAGAAACTGCAAGGAAACTTGTCAGTTTCTTTCTTTTTTCTTTGAATAATCTTTATATTATTTTAACTTGGATTAATCATAGAATAAGAGTATTATGTTACTATGTGATGATCGTCCGAAAGATGATCACAGTTTATGACTTTAGTACTGAATTCATTTGGAAATATATTTTATGATTAAGGCTGAGAATCTTGTAAAAACCTTCGTTAAAAATGAAAAAAGGAATAAAAAGACAGAGTTTAATGCAGTTGATAGCATTTCTCTGGAAGTGGGAGATGGAGAGATAGTCGGAATACTTGGGCCTAACGGCGCAGGAAAAACGACTCTTCTTCGTATGCTTTCAAGCCTTATGAAACCGACCTCGGGAAGTGTTACCATTACGCTTGGAGAAGGTAAGGAGATACTGAAGGATCAGATAGAGCTGAGACGTCATATCGGTTATCATTCCGGTAATACCAAGCTTTACGGCAGACTATCTACCCGGGAAATGCTTTCAATGTTTGGGACGATTTACGGGCTTACGGATGAGGTGATCGGTGAGAGGATTGGCAGTATTTCAAAGGTCCTTTCAATGGATGAATTCATTGATAACCGTATCGAGAAGCTGTCGACCGGCCAGACTCAGAGAGCAGCGATCGCCAGATGCCTTATACATGATCCGGAAATATATATATTTGACGAACCGACTCTTGGCCTGGACATCATAAGCAGTGCAGCTATCACAAAGTTTATGAAGGGTGAGAAGGACAGGGGGAGAACAGTCATTTATTCCACACATTATATGGAAGAAGCTGAATATCTCTGCGACAGAATAGTAATGATCAACAGAGGACATATTATCACAGATCTTACTCCCGAGGAATTAAAGAAAGAAACCGGAACCACAAATATGCGTGATGCTTTTAATGCCATAGTGGAGAGGGAGGAGCTGAAAAATGAAGAGTAGAAAGATTATAAAGGTGCTCTTCAAGAAGGAGCTTCTGGATGTACTCAGAGATAAAAAAACAGTAATAATGATGCTGGTTGTTCCGGTGATCCTTTATCCGCTTATTTTTATGGTGGCTCTTGGGATAATGTCGGCGGTGCAGAGTAATCTTGATACCAATACCTACGATATAGTGGTAGATACTGCGGCCGACAAGGGAGATTTCTATGACTATCTCACCAAGAACAGTGAAGGACAAGAAGGAAGCTACACTCTGAACATCACTTCTGCCGAGGGCGGATATGACTATATGAGTGATGTGAAGAATGAAAAATATGATGTTTATGTATCTGCGGAATATATTTATTCCGGTGCAGAGGACATGACCGGAGATGAAGGATCAGCTGCGGATGATACTGCATATCATGAAGATGATGGCAGTACAAAGAATTCCTCCGGTTTAGGAGAATACGAAGAAAAAAGAGTAAGAATAAAATATCATATTTATTATCTTTCCTCTGCAACGAATTCTAACTATGCCTCAGGGATTATTTATGAGCACCTGAAAGATATGAACAGTAAAATGAGCCGCCAGATACTGTATGATTCCGGGCTTGATGCAGAAATGACAATTAATCCGATCCTTTTTGAGTATGATAATGTTGCGAGCGGAAAACAGTCTATGGGAAGTATGCTTGGAACGGTCCTTCCATTTCTTCTTGTTATCAGTCTTCTCATGGGCATCATGTATCCGGCTATTGATACAACTGCAGGAGAAAAAGAAAGAGGAACTCTTGAAACACTGCTTACACTTCCGGTGACCAATCGGCAGATGATCGTGGGAAAATTCCTTACGGTTGCCTTGATAGGTATCATTTCTGCCTTTTTAAACATACTTTCAATGGGTACGATCGCTATCTATGCAACGAAAATGCTCAGAGATAACGGGCTTATCAATATCGGAAATGTCAGCTTTTCCGGTTTTATACCGGTAATACTGATAGGCATTGTGGCAATCCTTGCTTTTTCACTGTTCCTCAGTGCCATTACCATGTGTGTTACTTCCTTTGCAAAAAGCTATAAGGAAGCGAATAATTATATCACGCCGCTGATGCTTATAGTCCTTTTTATCGGATATATCGGTTTCATACCAAATATGGATCTTAACGGCGCAGTAGCCATGGTACCGGTTGCAAATATCTGCCTCCTTATCAAAGAACTTCTTGTTTTTAAGGCCGGAGTGGATGCGGTTGCCATGGTGCTCCTCAGCAATGTTTTATATGCCTTCATAGCGATAATGCTGCTCAGCAGGATATATGACAGTGAACAGATTCTGTTCAGCGATGGACGGGGCTCTCTGCAGCTCTTCGAGAAGAGAAGCAATCTGAAAAAGGGAGGCGTTCCTACTGTGTCCGATGCATGGTTTGTACTGCTGTTTGGAATGGTACTGGTGATCTACGTGGGCGGAATGCTCCAGACGAAATTCGGTACCGGAGGGATTGCGGGCACTCAGCTTATCATTCTGATGCTGCCGCTTTCAATGGCAGTCTATACCAAGAAGGACCTGAAGCAGACCTTCAGCATTAAGAAACCTCGTCTTATCGATGTTGTCGGAAGTCTTATTCTGATGATCGGCTGTATCGGTGTCGGTACAAGTATATCGGTGTGGCTTGCAAATGTTTTTAAGGACAGCACTGCCAAGGCAGAGAAAACCATTTCGGTACTGGGAGAAGGAAATATCTGGGTTTCATTTATTGTTGTGGCTCTGATGCCTGCAATATGTGAGGAAATGATGTTCAGAGGCTATGTTTTTTCTGCGGCAAAAGCCAGATATAAGATGGCGGGTACCGTGATCTTTGTAGCGATAGCCTTTGGAGTTTATCATATGAGTATTGCCAGATTTTTTGTTACAGCAATGATTGGCGCAGCTCAGGCTCTTGTGGTATACTATACGGGCAGTATTATTCCGGCAATGATAATGCACTGCTTCAACAATGCATTTTCGGTAATCAGGCTTTACCATGAGGAGGATGTTATCAGGGTAATGCCATTTATGGATGAAAGTAATTTTGGCCTCGGCAGGGGCGTGCTGATGTTTTTGATCGGAGCTGTTCTTATGGCTGCCGGACTTATGCTGGTAATAAAAAAACATTGTGATAAAAAATATCCTGTTTAGGTACTTGTAACAGGAAAGGAGTACTTTTTTATATGGGAAGACATGACAGAAAAAGAATAGTCGTTCTTACGGTCTGGTGCCTTGTGCTTACATTTTTTGTAATAGCTGAGGCAATAGCACTTGTAATAATGGGACTTAAGGTATATGAAGAAAAGGATGGCATGCCTATAGCCGTAAAGTTTGAACAGGCTGGAGCTTTATCCCTGGGTGAATCGGATTTTCCGGAGCTTGTTGAAGAAAATTATATAAAATATCTGAATAAAGCATACATTCTAATAGGTTCGTATCCGGACTGTGAAATGTATAAAATAAGTGCAAATATACCTAGAAATGATTTTGATTTTGAAAATGATTTTGTTTTTGATGAAAATGATGGTTTCCAGTATCGGGTGGTAAACGGAGAGAAGGTATCCAGGGTTGCCATTGACGTGTCCCAGTATCAGGATACTATAGACTGGAAGAAGGTAAAAGACGCCGGAGTGACCACGGCTATTGTAAGGATCGGCTTCAGGGGCTATGGTTCATCCGGTTCTCTTAATCTGGATCCGATGTTTGCCGACCATTATGATAAAGCTGCAAAGGCGGGTCTTGAGGTTATGCCGTATTTCTTCTCGGAGGCGGTCAGTTACGAGGAAGGCGTGGAAGAAGCAAATTTTACTCTTAAGAGCCTTAAGGGACATGCCAAAACAGACACCATCGTTGTGGATACCGAATACATTTATTCAGAAGATAATGTTCGTGCGAATGATATAAGCGCCGAGGACAGAACAGAGGCGCTGAAGGGCTTCTGTGAAACAATTAAGGCAGCGGGCTATAAGCCTATAATCTATGCGAGCTTTGGATGGTTTATATTTAATATGGATCTTGAACAGCTTTCGGAATATGAATTATGGCTTGCGGCGTATGACGGACTGGATTTTCCGTATAAGCTTGCGGGATGGCAGTATACTCCAAGCGGCAGCTGCCCGGGAGTTGAGGGAGACGTTGATGTGTCTGTATGGTTCCGTGATAAATAATAGGTATAGCTATTGATTTACATTTTTGAATGTGGTAAAAGTATTAAATTAGTCATAGAAGAAACTATACTCGAGAGGTGAATATCATGAGTGGTTATATAAATATCAGTAATGAAGAAGTAAATGCTAAAAAGAATACAAAATTCTACGCGACCCTTGCCGGAACAAAGGCTCTTATCGGAGGGATGAAGCTTGCAAGAAAGAATGCAACTCATGTTCCGGGAAATAAAGCTCTTAAGGTATGTCCGGAATTCCTTGCGCAGATAGATAAACCAAAGGTTGTTATCGGTGTTACGGGAACAAATGGAAAGACAACAGTTTCGAATCTTATAGATGATGTTCTTGCGGATACAAAGCTGGAATTTATAGACAACAGATTCGGTGGAAATATCGCATCCGGAATAGTTTCAGCCCTTGTAAAGAACTCTGATGCAAAGGGCAGAATGAAAAAGCAGTATGCAGTACTTGAATTTGATGAGAGAATGACCACCAAGGTTTTCCCTTATGTAAGACCGAAGATCCTTGCGGTTACAAATCTTTTCAGAGATTCCTACAGAAGAAATGCACATCCGGAATATATATTTGATATCCTTAATCAGACCATACCGGAGACTACAAAGCTTGTTTTGAATGGTGAAGATCCGCTCAGCTGCCATCTGGCACCGGATAATAAGAGGGTATATTTCGGAATAGAAGACAAGTCTGTTTATATGGATGAGACCAATAATATAATTCAGGATATGACGGCATGCCCTGAATGCGGAACCAGACTGGACTATGAATATGTAAGATATCATCATATCGGAAAGGTTAAATGTCCGAAATGCGGTTTTTCTTCTCCGAAGGAGTTTGATTATGCGGTAGAACGTATTGATTCCGAGAACAGAAGAGTTTATATCAGAACTCCAAAGGGAAAATTCGATATAAAACTGCTGGGTGATAATATCACTGACGTATATAACCAGATTACTGCAGTTGCTGTCCTCATGGAGTTCGGCGTATCACAGAAGAGGATCGTGGATTCCTTTGAGAAGATGAAGATTGCTGAAACCCGTTATGACGATATAGTAGTAAAAGATGTCCATATTACAAACTATGTGGCAAAGGGACAGAATCCTGTAGCGGTTTCAAGAGTATGTGATTTTGTTGGAAAGGAAAGCGGCAGGAAGGCAGTTGTCCTTATTATCGATGACTTCTTTGACAGGAAGGAAAGCAGTGAGAATGTCGCATGGTTCTTCGACACGGATTTTGAGTTTCTGAATTCGCCGGATATAACTCAGATCGTTGTTGGCGGAATGAGACAGTATGATCTCACCATGAGGCTTCTTCTTGCGGGCATTCCGAGAGAAAAGATACTGTCGGTAGACAGTGATGTAAAGCCGGCAGAGCTTATAGATCTGAATGGACTTGAGAAGGTGTTTGTCCTTCATGATATTTATACAACACATTATGCTCAGGCAGTCCAGAAGAGACTGGGTGAGAGACTTGAGAAGGGCGAACTGTCGGTTTCCGAAAAGTCAAAGGAATATATTGAATCCTACAGAAAAGTATTCAGAGATATTGAGCCAAAGGGAAATGAAGCAGAGAAGAGTGCAGCAAGAGGAAAAGGAAAGGTTATTGAAGTACTTTATCCTGAATTCTGTAATCTTTTCGGCGACAGCAGCAATATGAAGTACCTGAAGGCATGTCTGCCTGAAGCAGAGTTCAGATATACTCCATTTACTGAAGAACCTCTCTTTATGAAGCAAAAGGTTGATCTTATCTACGTTGGTGCCATGACAGAAAACAAGCAGGAAATGGTGGTAGAAAAGCTGAAGCAGTACAAGGATAAACTGGTTGAACTTCGTGAAAACGGAACAGCTATGCTGTTTACTTCAAATGCTGTTGAATTGCTTGGAAATTATATTGAAAATGAAGACGGAACCCAAGTTGAGTGCCTTGGAATGTATGATTTTTCAGCTAAGAGAGACAGAATGAACCGTCTGAACAGTCTGTGCAGGGGACATTTCGGTGATACAGAGATAGTGGGCTTTAAAACACAGTTTACTGTTGCGACAGATGTTGGTGAGGAATTAAATCTCTTCACTATAGATAAAGGACTTGGAATGAATAAGGAAAGCAGCCTGGAAGGAATCCATGACAAGAATCTCTTTGCTACTTATCTTGTGGGACCATTCCTTGCTCTGAATCCTGAATTTACCAATTATTTCATGAGAGATGTACTGGGTGTTAAGGGCGCAGTTCCGGCTTACTGGGTAGAGGCTCGTAAGGCGTACAGAAGACGTGTTAAGGAATTTCATGATCCGAAGGTAGAGTTTTAATGATATGTACAAAATAAATATCGTATGTAGTAACATATAAAAACAGACTGCAATGTACCGGTTTCTGATCAACATCAGAGAGGGTATATGCAGTCTGTTTTTTATGCAGTTGGTCAGAGATTTCTATCTCTCCATTTTCCATATTTCTGAAGAATATGGCTGGAGCAGTGAACCGCCGCCGAAGTCATGCTTTGTTCCGGTGATAAGTTCATCAGCCATTCCGCAGCCGGCATCAAAGTGAGCAGTGAAAGGCTGGTCAGATGCATTTATGGCAACAAGGATTCTTTCATCCTCGAAACGTCTTTCAAATATACACTGATGATTTGTGAGAAGAACTGATCTGAAGCTGCCATAATTAAGTGCCTTGCTGTTTTTCTTGATATCGGCAAGTCTTGAAATATGCTCTGTGAGATCGTTCCATTCAGGCTTCTCGAAGGATGCCCTGAGTGCAGGGTCGCCTTCTTCTTTTCGTGCTTTTGCTCCCCATTCACTTCCGTAGTAAACACAAGGAATACCCGGCATACCGAAGGCAAGAGTATAAATGAGCGGAAGATGCTTTTCGTTGTTCAGTATGCTTGCAATTCTTGTAACATCATGATTATCTACAAATGACAGAAAATGTTTTCCTCTGTACCAGCTCCAGTTTTCAGGACCGAACTGCTGTATGAGAGTATTGATTATCTCAAACATATTCATGCAGTTAAAGCTGGAATAAAGTCCCTTGTAGCAGGCGTAGTTGGTTGCACTGTTGAGCATGCCGTCATTTACGAACTGATTATAGTCTCCGTGGAGAAGCTCTCCCAGAAGAAGGAAATCATTTCCGATTGAATTTGCCTTGTCACGAAGCCTGTGAAGGAAATCTCTGTCAAGGCAGTAGGCAACATCAAGCCTGAGACCATCTATATGGAAATTTTCGATCCAGAAATCAATTGCTTCAAAGATATGCTGGATAACAGCTTCATTTCTGAGGTTCAGCTTGACAAGGTCATAGTTGCCTTCCCAGCCTTCATACCAGAAGCCGTCGTTGTAATTGGAATTACCGTCAAAGGAAAGGTGGAACCAGTCTTTGTATGGTGAATCCCATCTCTTTTCCTGAACATCTCTGAAAGCCCAGAAGCCGCGTCCCACATGGTTGAATACACCATCCAAAACAACCTTGATGCCTTCCTTGTGAAGTTCATCACAGAGAGCGGCGAAGTCTTCATTTGTGCCAAGTCTGGTATCGATTTTTTTATAGTCACGGGTATTGTATCCATGGGTGTCTGATTCGAAAACAGGTGAGAAGTAAATGGCATTTATACCAAGCTTCTTCATGTGGGGAATCCACTCGCGGATTTTCTCTATACGGTGAGCAGGCACCCCGTCATTTTCAAATGGTGCGCCGCAGAAACCGAGAGGATAAATCTGATAGAAAACACTTTCTTCGTACCACATATTGTTATTCTCCTTTTCAATAGAATGCCTGCATATTATACCATTTTTGAGGGGATTATGCAAATTGCGGCGGCGACAGAACTCACGGTCTTTCAGACCGTTACTATCCTCACTGCGTTCGGACTCACGGGGCCCTCCCTCGTTTCACTCGGGCAATCCCGTTACTTAGGCACCAGCATCATGTTCCATGATGCTGCGGTATTGCTTCGCAATCCCTGGGCATACTGCGTATGCCGTGTCCTCACTGCGTTCGGACTCACGGTCCTTTGGACCGTTACTTAGTTGCGTATTTGTTGCGGAGGAGAGAGTACTATACGAAAATGAAAGCTGGCGAGGGAAGAATAATACATAATAATAGTTGATTTCAGAAAAAAATAATCTAGTTAATAAAAAATTAATTGTAGGTTTATTGATTATAGTATTTATTTGTGATATAAAAGGAGTGTGTAGGTGTTTTTTTGATGCTTATTTATATATAAATAAGCTGATTAGATGATAAACGCTTACGGAAAGACGAAAGGAGGTAACTTGAACAATGACTATTACCAGAAGAAAAAAAAGCTTTCTTTCTATTTGCCTTGCTATAATGCTTGTTTTAAATTATATTTTGCCTTCATCTGTTTTTGCTGCGGACTATACTGTCAGAGACGGAGACGGAGTGCTTGCTTTGAGTACCGGAGAGGTGCTTCAGGCGGGAGATAAGCTGGTCTTTGAGTATTATTCTGATGAGGTAACCCATACGGCCGCATATGGATACGAGATCAATTATCATTATATTGATGGCACCGTTGAAACGGATGAAAGTTTTGGTGATTCCGGATATGCAACCACAGTGGATGTAAGAGATTATGCCGAGGATTATCAGGAAAATTTTTCGGGATGGTATGTTTACAGCACAGACAAGGAAAATACAGAAACAGAAGGTGAATATATATATGTTGTTGATGTAAGACCTGTTTTGGAATTTGCCATTTCTTACGAACTGGATGGCGGAAGCAATTCAGTTGATAATCCGACTACCTATAAGTATGGAGTCGGTGTAGATGCGTTCGCAGATGCAAGTAAGAAAGGTTATGATTTTAAGGGCTGGTACAGCGACGCAGAGTTTTCTCAGGAAGTTGAGGGGATCTCAGACGAAGCAACAGGCGATAAAGTACTTTACGCCAAATTTGAGGTTTCAAAATATAATATCAATTATGAAACCAACGGCGGAGATCTTCTGGGAGATAATCCGACAGAATATACATATGGTTCTGTTATTGATGAATTCTTTGGGGCAGAAAAAGATGGTTTTACCTTCGACGGATGGTTTCTTGATGCTGGTTTTACTGAAGAGTTTACCGGTATTTCGGCAGATACAACCGGCGATATAACTCTTTATGCAAAATACACTGAAAATAAGTCTGATGATCTGGACGATGACGACGACACGGACGATGATGACGATACGGACGATGACGATGATTCGAAGGACGATGACGATGATTCGAAGGACGATGACGATGATTCGAAGGATGACGACGATGATTCGAAGGACGATGACGATGATGATTCAAAGGACGACGATGATTCGAAGGATGACGATGATGATTCGAAGGATGACGATGATGATTCGAAGGATGACGATGATTCAAAGGACGACGACGATGATTCGAAGGATGACGACGATGATTCGAAGGATGACGGCGATGATTCGAAGGACGACGGCGATGATTCGAAGGATGACGGCGATGATGATTCGAAGGATGATGCCGGAGACGATGACTCGAAGGACGATGCCGGAGATGACGATTCAAAGGATGATGCGGACGATCAGCATATAGATGATGACGATGCAGCGGATAAGGATGACACGGTTGCCACCGACACAGATGCTGATAAGAAAAAGAATGTGAAGGACGATGATGTTAAACCGGAGGATAAGCCTTTTGATTATAAAAATGCTGAGGCCGCAACCGGAGACAGGACACCGCTTAAACTGTGTATCGCTCTTCTTGGTGTAAGTGCTCTGATGATAGTTCTTCTTCTTTTCAAAAAGAAGAGGAAGGATGATTCGGATGAGATCACCGATGAAAAAACAGAATAATGATCAAAAATAATTCTTGACAACTTTTTTTGAATATGGTAGTCTATCAATCGATGTACTGCCGTAGACAGCAGGTGCCGCAAGGCGTAATGAGTTAAAACTCTCCTGCCGAGGAAAGAATCGTTTTATTTTGATTATGACGAATTTCAACTCCCATATGGCATATATGGGAGTTTTCTTTTTTAAGCGCAGTCATTATTATTCTAATAAGGAGGAATGCGTTAAAATGGCAAAGGTTGAACTTAAACAGCCTATAGTTGAAGAGATTAAGGCTGCTATTGATGGCGCTGCATCAGTTGTTCTTGTAGATTATCTTGGTCTTACAGTTGAACAGGATACAAAGCTTCGTAGAACTCTCAGAGCAGAGGATATAACCTACAAAGTATACAAGAATACACTTATTAAGCGTGCTATTGAAGGTACAGAGTTCGAAGGCCTTTCAAAGGATCTTGAGGGCCCAACAGCCATAGTTGTATCAAAGAATGATGCTACAGCTCCTGCAAGAGTTATTGCAGAGTTTGCAAAGACAGCTGACAAGCTTAATCTTAAGTCAGGTGTTGTTGAAGGTACATACTATGATACAAAGGGTATTGAGGCTATCTCTCAGATACCATCAAGAGAGGTACTTCTTTCAAGACTTCTTGGAAGCTTACAGTCACCTATCACAAATCTTGCTCGTGTTATCAATCAGGTTGCAGAGCAGAAGGCAGAGGCTTAATAGCCGCATAGTATATTAGGGCAATAGACCCAGAAAAAGAAAATATTTCGGAGGATAAAAAAATGACTATTGAAGAATTAGTAGCAGAGATTGACAAGTTAACAGTTCTTGAGTTAAATGATCTTGTAAAGGCAATTGAAGAGAAGTATGGTGTTTCTGCAGCAGCAGGTGTTGTAGTTGCAGGTCCTGCAGCAGGCGCAGCTCCAGCTGAGGAGAAGGATTCATTCGATGTTGAGCTTACAGATGTAGGTCCAAACAAGATTAAGGTTATCAAGGTAGTTCGTGAGCTTACAGGTCTCGGACTTAAGGAAGCTAAGGACGCTGTAGAAGGCGCACCAAAGGTACTTAAGGAAGGTGCTGATAAGGCAGAAGCTGAAGATATGAAGGCTAAGCTTGAAGCTGAAGGAGCTAAGATTACTCTTAAGTAATTATACTTTGAACTTCTATATCCCGCAAACGCTTATAAATTGGGCGTTTGCGGGATTTTTTTATCTAACAGGAAACTGTGTTTCTTATTATATAAAAAACGCTCCGCTAAGGTTGCTGCTTGCCGGTGGCAAGCGTTCAGCAACGACCGAGTCGGGAGACGAGACAAGATAGTTGCCTGCGGCAACACGCGCTTGCCGCGATTCGTTGTTAGTTTAATAATGAGTCGCATATAATTGCCATACTGCTTACTAATCAGGCGTTTGATACAGCATCGCTTCAGGAGACCAGTACAGCGAGAAAAATAAGCAGCATTCTGCAAAAAAATTTCCATAAAAAATTATTTTACCTCCGTATATACAGTATATGAAGAAAAAAAGAGAAACCATGAACAGGATCGAGAAGGTTTTTCACATTTATACTGATATATATGGAGGTTTTTTATGATCAGGAATATTTTTACAAAAAAGAGCAAAAAAGCGAGTCGAAGAAGAGCTATCACAGCTATGTTTCTTGCAGGAGTAATGATGCTTACAGCCTGCGGAAAGACAGTTTCTTCCGGAACAGAGGAGAGGGAGAAGACCCCGATAAGTACAGGAGCTGTAATTGAGGAAAATAAGATCACTGCCGAAAGAGGACGTTCTACAAATCTTTCAGCTTCTGTTACACCGACATCCGTTACGAGTTCAACAGCAGAAGCTGAAAAGAAATTCGTTAATTCAACAGCTGATTTTTCATTTGATCTTATGAGAGAGCTTCTTAAACGTGATAAAGGTCAGAATGTTATGATATCCCCGGATTCTCTTATAACGGCTCTTGGTATGACTGAAAACGGAGCTGCCGGTGATACCTTGAAGGCCATGCAGAACGTTTTGGCAGCTGATCTTTCAATCGATGAGTATAATAAGGCTCTGGCAGGGTTCAATCAGCTTCTTACGGGAAGTGATGAAGTGACATTTAACAGCGGAAATTCAATCTGGGTGAGAAATACCGAAGAGATGGAGATAAGCCAGGCCTTCCTGCAGACTGTTGTTGATTATTATAATTCAGAATTCTATCTGGCTGATTTTGATAATAAGACCTTGGATGATGTAAATAACTGGATCAAGGAAAATACAAATGGCATGATCGATAAGGTTTTGGATGAGATAAGCGAGGATGCACAGATGCTCCTTATAAATGCCATCGCCTTCGAAGGAGAATGGGCTGATGAATATAAGGAAAGTCAGATCCGGGAAGGACGTCAGTTTAATAATGCGAGTGGTGTAAAAGAAGAGGCTGTAATGCTCGCAAGCAGCGAAGAAGGTTTGATAAGTCTTAACGGTGGTGTCGGATTTGGAAGAGCATATAAGGGCGGTCAGTTTGAATTTGTAGCAATTCTTCCTCCGGAAGGTGTTGGAGCGGACGAATTTATAAATGGAATCAGTGGTGAAGATTTTGTAAATGCATATTTGAACAAGGATTATGATCCGATGGTTTATGCAGAAATTCCTGAGTTTAAATATGATTATAAGACGAAACTCAGTGATCAGTTAAAGGATATGGGTATGGAGATTGCATTTTCTGATTATGCAGATTTCAGCGGTATGCTCGCTTCCGGATTACCGGAGCTCAAAATAGCTGAAGTTATCCATAAAACTCATATCGAGGTTGACAGAAAGGGAACCAAGGCAGCAGCTGTCACTGTAGTCGAAATGGAAAAATGTGCCGGAATACGCGAAGAGAATCCGAGAAAAACTGTAAAAGTAATTCTCGACAGACCATTTATGTATGCAATTGTTAATACTGAAACAGGCCTTCCTGTTTTCCTCGGAACAGTAAATTCCGTTAAATAGTATGGGTTTGTAGTTTCACCTGTACATCATATATATTTCATAAATAAGGCGTTTGGGGCAGAGGATGTCCGGGACGCCTTATTTTCCTTGTTATCTTATGAGAAGCAAAAATCACAGCACTTAATCCTGGGGGGATGGTAAAAAATTTTCAATAAATAATTAACAAAACAGTCGTAATTTTTTTTGACTGTGCTATAATTCATTTGGCGTTTACGGAGAGCAGCTTATAGAACTATAAAATGATCAGGCGTCAAGTGCGCAAACTGCATTTGTCAGCTGTATCATTAAAACTGTAAGCAAAATCCGGGGGGAGTTAACATAATGCACAAAAGGAGCGTACAATGAAAAGATCAAGAAAATGTGTTTATGTAATTATTTTATGTATGGTGATGTGTATTTTATCTGCCTGTGGAAAGAATTCTGATTCAGATAAAAAAACTACAGAGACCAAAACTGAAATAAAGACAGAAACCAAAACAGAGGCAACTACAGAGATAAAAACAGAGGTTAAGACAGAGACAAAAACAGAGTTAAAGTCTGAGACTGAAGCTGCAACCGAGGCCACAACCGAAGCTGCAACGGAAAAACAGGAAAAAGATAAGACAAAGATCAGAATCGGTTCTTTAAAGGGACCTACATCGATAGGGCTTGCAGGACTTATGAGTAAGTCAGAGAAGGGAGAAGCTTTAGAGGATTATGAATTCACTATTGCTGCGCAGGCGGATGTGATCACTTCACAGCTTGTGTCGGGAGATCTTGATATTGCTCTTATTCCTGCGAATGTTTCGTCTATTTTATATAATAAAACAAGTGGAAAAGTTAAGGTTATTGATATTAATACACTCGGAGTTCTGTACTGTGTATCAGGAGATGAGAGTATAAAAAACGTTGAAGATCTTGCCGGAAAGACGGTTATTTCCATGGGACAGGGTACAACTCCTGAGTTTATGCTCAGATATCTTCTGAATGCGGCAGGAATCTCGGATTGCAACATAGAATTCGTATCGGAAGCTACTGAGGCAGCAGCTCTTCTTGCGGAAAAACCTGAAGGCATTGCAGTGCTTCCACAGCCGTTTGTAACAGCGGCTTTAAAGAAAAATGACAAGCTTGGCGTTTCATTTTCACTTACAGATGAGTGGAACAGACTTTCAGGCGGCAATTCCCTTGTGACCGGTGTAACGGTTGTCAGAGCAGATTTCCTTGCAGATCATGAAGACGCCGTAAAGACTTTCATGCAGGAACAGAAGGAAAGTACGGAAATGATAACTTCTGATCTTTCCGGAGTGGCAGAGGTTGTTGTGGCAAAGGAAATAATAGATAATCAGGCGATCGCTGAAGCTGCAATTCCAAACTGCAACATCACATATGTTGACGGAGAAGAAATGAAGAAAAATGTCAGTGAATATCTGAAGGCTTTATATGATCTTTCACCGGAGTCGGTTGGTAAGAAGCTGCCGGAGGATGATTTCTATTATACAGGAAAGTAATTAGTTACCTGAGAAATGTCAGGACCGCAGGATTAAGAGAAGTGGTATTTGCTTCTCATATAAAACAAGATAAGAGCTAAGAAATACCAGGGTATTAAAAAGAGAGGTGTACATTGAGCATCTCTCTTTTTTTTATGCGGGAGAAGTATCGTTTTGTAGCAGGAGGAGTATTTTTTATTTTTTTTGTTGACAAAACTACCGAACGGTAGTATAAATACAAACAAGAGGTTATTTAAATTGATGCAGTACGATACATAATTCAAAATAGAACAATAAACACATTTGTAAACGTGCCATAGGTGTATTTCAAGATTTCAGGAAACATGTCATTGATGTAAACAGGCAGGAAAACGGTTTGATTAAGAATAGCTGCACAGATATGGCAGACCGGGAAAGGTTAGATTGATAATGAAAGATATAAAAAACAGAAAGATGGAAATTATAACAGCAACTCTGGAACTGGCAGCCGAGCGTGGGCTTGGTACTGTATCGATGCAGCAGATAGCTGACAAGGTCGGTATTACCAAGGCGTCACTTTATAATCATTTTTCCTCCAGAGATGAGATAGTAGAGGCTATGTATGAAATACTAAGAGAGGCATCAAAGAAGAGAATGGGTTCGGGAGAAATAAACTATGACAGTCTTTCTCCGGATGTACCGCTTAAGGCTGTTCTTATCGGAGCGGTCAATTCATATCGGAATATGGTCAGTGATCCGAAAATGTTTCAGTTCTACAAGGTTATAATGTCTGAACGTTCGATCAACAGCGCGGCGGCCGATATTATGGTGAAGGAGACCCGGACGATGATCAATGCTACAAAAACTTTATTTTATGCATTACAGGTTAAAGGAATAGCAGATTTTAAAAATCCTGATGTGGCTGCGGTATCCTTTGCGATGACAGTTCATGCAATACTTGATCATGAGTTTGATCTTTTATTTGCAGGTTCTGTGAAGGAAGAAACTTCTGATGGGGAGATGGATGATCAGAAAGTGTCCGGAACGTCGATTGGTACAGATGCTGTTGGAAAAGCGGGAGACGGCAAAATGATGCAGGATTACATCGATGAGTTCTGCAGGATATATAGCAAATAGGATATATAGTAAATGGTATATGAATATTGAAATAACTGTGCCGCAAAAAAAAATCAGCCTGGATTTATTACAGCTTATAAACTGTTTAATATTTGTATATCAATCAAAATGAATAGAAATGATTGAACAAGAAAGGAAAAAAGAAAATGGTTGGAGAGAAAATGATCCCAAAGGATACTGTGATTAATGCAAGCAAAGCGAGAAAAGTAAAAAGACAATTGATCAACTGGCTGGGGCTTGCGGGACTGCTTTCATTTTTGTCATATACAGCTGCTGTCATCTTTTCGCCGCTTAAATATCCGGGATATGAATGGATGAAGCAGGCGGTCAGCGACCTTTCAGCGGATGCGGCACCTTCCAGGAAGCTATGGAGTCAGCTGGCGGCCTTCTATAGTATCGGTGATGTTTTGTGTATAACCTGCGTAGCTGTATTTGTTTCCGAGAAAAAGCTAGGCACAAAGCTTTTTCGTGTGGGAATATATTTGTTCGCCATCATGAGCCTGATCTCAAATGTAGGCTATAAGATGTTTCCACTGGCGGACGGCGGCAAGGAGATAAAGTCGTTCCAGGAGGTAATGCATATTGTGGTAACTGCTTTGGTTGTTGGCTTATCGATAATATCGCTTGTACTTTTGATCATTGCCGGTATGAAGGATAAAAAGCTTAAAGGCATTGGTATATGTGCCATAGCAGCTCTTGCGATGATGTTTATAGGAGCAATCGGAACAGGCGCGGTTCCTAAGGATTATTTTGGCATTGTGGAGAGATTCAGCGTATTTGCGGCTGTTGGATTTAACGCTGTGCTGGGACTGTATCTTTTTGATGGCTTCAGTAAGGCTCAGATGTCTGACGAGTGATATATGGCTGATATATGCCGGCATCAACAATGTTTTGATAGAATTAAACCGGATGAAATCTGTGGAAACAGATTTTTATTCGGTTTTTTTTCTGTTCTAATCGGAGAGAATATGTTATAATATCAGTAATTTATTTTTAAGGTGGTGATATAAGGAGGCAGGTATGATTCGTACATTGGTACGAGCAGTGTATATTTATGGGTATTAAAAAATGTTAATGCAAAGGAGGGCAGATAAGTATGAAGGGTAATAAGAAAATAAGAATTTTGCTGGGACTCGTTGTGGCATTGGGAATGGTTCTTTGTATGACAGCAGGGCTCGGTAAGAAAACAAAGGCTGCAACAACTGTTACAGTGACATTTGATTCTAATGGAGGTTCTGAAGTAGAGGCACAGGTTATTGAGAAAGGTGGTCAGGCTGTAGAACCTGAAGACCCGACAAATGGTGATCTGTATTTTGCCGGATGGTTTTTAAATCCGACAGCAGATAATATTGTTGATCCGGAAACATATGATATTAAAACATTTGATTTTGATACTCCTGTCACAGAAGATATCACTCTTACAGCATTATGGGTTGCAAGAGCCAATATAAATGTGATCGGTTATGGCATGGGAAAAATCAATTATGCAGCTGAAGGTGAAGAACTTGATGATATGTACGGTACTTCAATAGTTATCAGCTCCATCATCGGAATCAGTGATACTTTCACTATCGATGCTAAGGCAGAAGAAGGCAGCACATTTGTAAAGTGGCAGAAGGTGATCGTTCAGGGCGAAACTGAAGAGGATTCTGAATATGAAGATTTTTCTACAGAACCAACACTTCAGCTGACTATTACAGAACCAATCGATCTTGTGGCAGTGTTCGAATCTGAGGATATAGAGCCGATAGATGTGAAAAAATATACAGTAACATTTGATTCCAACGGAGGTTCTGAGGTAGAGGCTCAGACTGTTGAAGACGGTGCTCAGGCAGTAAAACCTGAAGATCCTACAAATGGAAATCTGTATTTTGTCGGATGGTTTGTGAATCCTACAATAGATAACATTTTTGATATGGAAACATATGAAGTGAACAGTTTTGATTTTAATACACCGATCACAGAAGATATCACTCTTACAGCTTTGTGGAGTGCTGAGACACATATAAATACGATCGGTACAGGCAGGGGCCATATCGCTTATGCCGAAGATGATGAAGAATTGGATGAATATGTTAATTCGATAGTTATCAGTGCTATACTCGGCATCAACGATACTTTCACTATTGATGCCAAGGCAGAAGAAGGCAGCAAATTCGTAAAGTGGCAGAAGGTGATAGTTGAAGGTGAAACTGAAGCAGACTCACAGTATGAGGATTATTCAACAGAGCCAACTCTTAAACTGACTATTACAGAATCTTTCGATCTTGTAGCGGTATTTGAACCGATTGAAGATGAGAAGAAAGATGATAAGGAAGAAGAAAAAGAAGAGAAAGAAGAAGCTGATGATGCAACAGCAGATGATGCAAAGGTTGATGCTCCGAAGGCTGATGATAATCTTGATAAGACAGTTCAGACAGGGGATCATTCAGAGCCATTTGCAGCTGTTATAGTAATGATGGCTTCAGCAGCGGCAACCGTATTCTTTGTATATAAGAGAAGACAGAAGAGAGACTCACAGTAATATAACTTATCAGAAGAAAAACAAGAACGAACGAAGTGAGTATTTGTTTTTCTTGATAAGTTACCGGAGGAACTTTAGTTCCGCAGGATTATGAGGAGCGGTTTTTGCTTCTCATAATATAATTTATCAGAAGAAAAACAACAAAACGGATGCTTTGTTATCTAGCGAAGCATCCGTTTTTTTTATATAATAGGAAACTGCGTTTCCTGTTATATAAAAAACGCTTTGCTAAGGATGCGTCTCGGCGCGATTGGTTGCTGCTTGCCTACTCACGTCGATAGCACGCTTCCAAAAGCCTCGGAAT
Organism: Eubacterium ruminantium; assembly: GCA_900108205.1. Taxonomy (GTDB): domain Bacteria; phylum Bacillota; class Clostridia; order Lachnospirales; family Lachnospiraceae; genus Eubacterium_Q; species Eubacterium_Q ruminantium_A. Next base: position 79,451 of record FNUU01000006.1, read on the forward strand.
AAAGAAAAACAAATACTAGTTTCATATTGTATTAATCTGTTAATAAAGACGATATTATGATATAGTAGACGTGGATAAGTGTGCGTAGAATGAATATATGCAAATAAATATGCGACAATAAGAATGCACAGGTTAAGTATATGCAGAATAAACATGTTTCGATAAAAATACACAGGTTAAGTGTATGCAGAATAAACATACATAGAAAAAACCTGAAAAAGGAATATAAATGAAAAAGAAACTATTGATAATCATTTTCTGGCTGGGGGTGTGGGAGGTACTTTCAAGAGTCATAAGTAATCCCATACTTATCGCGGGACCACTGGATACTTTAAAGGCATTATATGAAATGCTGTCTGAGAAGAAGTTTTATCTTGCGGTCAGGAATTCATTTTTAAATATTACAGGCGGTATATTTTTAGGGGCGTTTATCGGAATATTCTCAGCTGCTTTATCCGGAGCCTTTGGCATAATTGAAGATTTTTTATCACCTCTTATCAAGGTGCTGAAATCCATTCCGGTGGTCAGCTTTGTGGTGATAGTATTGTTATGGTTCGGAAATACTCATTTGTCCCTTGAAATATCAGCTGTTATTACGATGCCGCTTTTTTATCTTTCTTATCTGGAAGGAATAAAATGTACTGATAAAAAAATGTTGGAAATGGCGGCGGTGTTCAAGATGAGCTTTCTGTCAAGGGTAAGATATATTTATTTACCTTCTCTGAAAGGAACGATCAAAAGCTCGCTTTCACTCGCTGTCGGTATGGGCTGGAGAAGCGGTGCGGCAGCCGAAGTGATCGGACAGCCTATGGATACTCTGGGAAATGGATTATACAGAGCAAAGATTTTCCTTGAGACGGACAGGTTGTTTGCCTGGACGGTGGTGATTATTCTGATGTCAGTATTGTCAGAGAAGATTTTCAGACGTTTACTGGACCTCTTGTGGAGAGACAAAGAGAAAAAATAATACAGGTAGCAGGACATGAAAATAGTAGCAGAAAATATAAAAAAGATATATGATGGTAAGGATGTTCTTCAGAATGTTTCATTTTCGGCTGAAAGCGGCGGAAGGTACCTTATCACCGGTGCATCCGGAGAAGGGAAGACTACGCTGCTTCGAATCATAATGGGTCTGGAGATGCCCGATGGTGGAAGTTTTTCGGTTGATGATATTTCCGTAAAAACTGATACGGGGAAGAATGATGCCGGGAAGATCGATACGGGGAAGAATGATGCCGGAAAGATCGATACAGGTACGGAAGATGTTAAGAAAAAGCATAAAGAGTATCTTACAGCTTTAAAGAAGCTGAGTATAGGGACTGCATTTCAGGAGGACAGACTCTGTGAAACCATGGATGCGGTAACCAATGTAAGAATAGTAAATAAAGGGTTTTCTGAAGAAGAAGCAGTGAGAGAACTTTCTGTACTGCTCGATGAGAATGATTTAAGAAAACCGGTATCCACGCTCTCGGGCGGAATGTGCAGGAGAGTCAGTATAGTGAGAGCCTGTGCGGCTTCAAGGGATATATATATATTTGATGAACCATTTTCGGGACTGGATAAGGATAATGCAAAAAAAACAGCTGAATATATCAGAGAGAAAACGAAAGGTGGAATTCTTTTTCTTACAACTCACATAGAGGAATATAATGAAATATTCGGCGGATTTGAGATTATAAAATTATAATAAAGCGCAAAACAAAAAGACATAATATAAAAATTTAAGATATAACAAAAATTAAAAGAGATTACTATGAAATTAGGCTTTATAATATAAAGATAAAATAAAGGGATAAAATAAGGAAATAAAAAAAGACATAATAAAGGGAGACAGATCATGATAACAAATGATGAAGGAATAGTAAGTTTTAAGCATAAGATAATGGAAGAGGTGGCAAGGCTTGCGTGGAATGACGAGCTTGATGAGGACTACCTTGATAAACTTGTTTATAAGCTTATTCCGGGACCAAAGGCAAGCTACAGATGCTGTATCTATAAGGAGAGAGAGCTTGTTCGTCAGCGTATAAGACTGTCTATGGGAAAATGTCCTACAGCAGAGAAGGAAGAAACTACAAATAATATAATCCAGGTTTTGGATCCTGCCTGCGATGAGTGTCCTATTGCTTCTTATGTCGTAACGGATAACTGCAGACTCTGTATGGGCAAGGCCTGTCTGAATTCCTGCCAGTTTGGTGCCATAAGTATTGACAGACATCGCAGTCACATAGATCCTGCAAAATGCAGGGAGTGCGGAAAATGCGCAAACGCCTGTCCGTACAACGCTATCGCTCATCTCGAAAGACCTTGCAAAAAATCCTGCCCGACAGGAGCCATTACCTATGATGAGGATGGACTCTGTAAGATTGATGAGGAAAAATGTGTTCAGTGTGGACATTGTATTCATTCCTGTCCGTTTGGTGCTATTTCTTCAAAATCATATTTGGTTGACATAATCAAGGCTATCAAATCCGGAAAAAAAGTTATTGCAATGTGTGCCCCTGCAACAGAGGGACAGTTTGGAAGAGATATAACAATGGGCTCCATAAAAAATGCATTGCTGGGCATGGGCTTTTCAGACATGGTGGAGGTTGGCCTTGGTGGCGACATGACAGCTATGTATGAATCGGATGAATGGGCTGAGGCGCTTAAGGAAGGAAGAAAGATGACGACTTCATGCTGCCCGGCATTTATAAATATGCTAAAGAAGCACTTTCCGGAGCAGTTTGAGAACAATAAATCAACTACAGTTTCGCCGATGTGTGCCATTTCCAGATATCTGAAATATACACATCCGGGATGTGTGACCGTATTTATCGGACCATGTATCGCAAAAAAAGCAGAGGCACAGGATCCGGACATACCGGATAATGCAGATTTTGTAATGACCTACGGAGAGTTCCGTTCTCTTCTCAGGTCGAGAAATATGGTACTTATGCCGGTTAAGGACGATTATCAGGAGGCGTCGATTTTTGGTAAACGTTTTGCTTCTTCTGGCGGTGTCGCAAATGCGGTCATCGAGTGTATGAAGGAGAAGGGAATCGATACATCAGACATTAAGCTGAGAAAATGTGCCGGTGGACAGGAATGCCGTCAGGCACTGCTCCTGCTTAAGGCAGGAAGACTTCCGGAAGACTTCATCGAAGGTATGATGTGTCCGGGCGGCTGTGTAGGAGGCCCTTCAAAGCATAAGGCCGAAAATGAAATAAGCCGCGCAAGGGAAGAACTGCTTTCCAATGCAGACGGCAGAGGTGTTATCGAAAATCTCGAGAAGTATCCGATGGATAAATTCTCAATGTATAGAGATGGACATATGTAAGGTTTCTTAATTAGAAGGTAAATATGCCGAGGACGAAGAGTGTGTTTTTTTGTGGGTAAGATACCGGAGAGACGTCAGTCCGCAGGATTATGAGACGCGTTTTTTGCCTGGCATATATCTGTAACGAAAAAAGGGGGTGTGTATAGAAATGTATTGGAAGCTTGCTATAGTTTTTGTATTTTTTATAATCGTGGACATTCTGGGTTACAAATTTTTAAAGCTGAAGAGAAGGCTTGAAGGATGGATAGTGCTGCCTCTTATGGTAATCGGTGCTGTAACCTGTCTGGTACTTCAGATTAAGACCGGTGGAGGTAAGGATGTCAGCGAAAGATCTATGATCTATCAGTCGTATCGTTATATCCAGGACGGAAATAAGGATAAGGCCTTTGAGGTGCTGGAAAGCGTTAACGATGAAAACGGAGAGGTGCTGAGAGCTTTTGCTTATGCTTCTTCCGGGGATTATATTAATGCATTTTTTAAGTCGCAGCAGCTTATAAAAGATAAGAAGGTTTCCGGAGTTGCTTCCGGTGCCATTGAAGAGCTGAAAACGATATGCGGCAAAGAAATCGGAACAGAGAAGGGAAAGACAGATTCTGAGGTTTATACTGATTTTGATTCTTATATGGCAAGTCTGGAGAACTATCAGGAACCGGAAGATGAGGGTAATATTTCCTACAGGGTAAATAAGCTTCTTGATGACTATATGGACAAGGTCCTTACAGAAGTTGAAAAAACGAACTATGAGAAGGACTATCAGTTGGACAGAACTCTGAACTTTACCGAGGGAGAGTATCTTGATCAGAAGACTATCGATGACATCGTTCAGAAAAATGGTGAGACAGAAAGCGTTCTGAAGCTGGAGTGTAAATATTATGCGTCGATAAAGGAATATGATAAAGCGGTAGAAAAGGCAAAGAAGCTTGTAAAGGAGCATGATAAGCCGGAAAATAAAGTAATACTTACAGATATTATCGCAGATGAGGCATATAAAAGAGAAGAGCTTGTTCTGAATGATTATGAAGTAAGATATTATTCCGATACTCAGGAGGAAGATAAGCCTGGCAGCATTTTTCAGGATGATGAAGGAAAACAGGGATACAGCTACAGATTCGGACGCCTTGACGAAAGTGACAAAGAGATTTCTTCTTATCTGAAAAAGGCGAAGGATAAGTATAAGGAAGCCTATAAGCTTGAACAAAAATATGGTTATGAGGATGCCCGAGCTGATATTGATAAGCTTAAGGGCGAGGCCTCTGAATACGTTAAGAAGGCCAACTACGTACAGGTTGAAAGAGCTGCTAATTATATACTTGCGCAGAATCCAAAGGGTAAGGATGAGAGCGGCCTTTACGATCTGGAGATGGCCAAGCTGAATATCACTGCCGGTAATAAAAATGAGGCAGGCGGCTACCTTTATAATGTCATAAATAACAGTGAGTCAATCAGCAATGATTCAATTATCAAGGAGGAGCTTACAGAGGTTGTTGCAGAATATAATGCAATGAGCAGTGATCTCTCAACTCCGGGCTTTGCCGTTGCTGTAAATAACCTGATTGTAAAGCAGAGCCAGAATGTTATTCCTGTATCGGCAGAATCTGTAAACGGTTCCTTTAATACGTACGTTGAAAACACTCTGAAATATTCAAAAATCTTTATACATATCAGCCGCATAGATGTATCTCAATATCCGACGGTTATGGCATATGTAAATATTAATGGTAAGAAGGATGAAAACTCCCTTGAGGAGCTTGCAAGCGATTTTACCAAGGATGATTTTTCGCTGGTGGATACTCAGTATGGTATAAAGGATTTTGAGCTGATAAAGAGTGATGCCAACAGTGGCATCAATATTTCCATAGTAATGGATAAGAGTGGAAGTATGCGCGGAAATGCTATTTCCGATGCCAAGACAGCAGCTAAGGATGTTGTGGCAAATATGAGCGGAACAGGTCAGAGAATCGGTATAGTTGCCTATGACAGTAATGCCACGGTAAGTTGTCCGTTAACATCTTCTCAGGATTCGCTTAATGCAGCAATCGATGGTATTTATGCTGATGGAGGAACGGATATCGGTGATGGACTTAAAGCGGCGCTCGATGAGCTTGAGGCAGCAAAGGGCTCCGGTTCCATCATACTTATGTCGGATGGACAAAATGGCGGCAGCGATGACCTGGTACAGGAAGCCATCGACAGAGCCAATAATGCCGGTATCAGCATATATGCAGTTGCATTTGGTGATGCGGATCAGGAATATATGAGGAATATCGCAGAGTCAACCGGAGGAAAATTCATTCTCGCTGCAGATTCGGCAAGTCTTTCGGATATTTACCTCATGCTCCAGAAATATATAATAAATAATTACTGCTTTAAGTATACTGTGACACAGAATACAGAAATAGATCCTCGTTATCTTCAGGTGTTCATACCGGCATATAATACCTATGACAAGAAGGATTACTGGATCAAGGAAGAGAACAAGCCGAACTCTGATGATAACAAAAGTATAATATTGGTAGATGATGATTATCTTGGAATTTCGGCTGTTGTACCGGGAAAAATATCTGTGCAGGACGCAAAGGACGGAATCAATCTGAAGATAGTCGGAAGCGGCTTTAAAGATATTTCAGAGGTAATGATCGGAGGTATAAAGCTTACAGGTATTTCAATCACAAATAATAAAGAAATGACCGGAAAGCTACAGGGAGATCTGACAGGAGGGAAATATGATGTCAGTATCAGTACAGCTGATGGCAGATACTTGATGGCCGAAAAAGCCTTCGTGGTTTATGAAAGCGGTTCTGTTCAGTCGGTAAAGCTAGGAACCACCACCATAAAAGCTGATACCATCGGAAGGATTGGTGAAAAGGAGCTGCTGGTAATGGGAAATGTTATGATCAATAACTTCCTGCACTGCAGCGGGGATATGACTATTTATGCGGATTCCCTGACAGCGGAAACAAAACTTGAAGGAAACGGTACAGTTTATCTTGGCGACAGCGGACATGTTGAAGGCGATGGCAAGGTATATATCAACTACAGTGAGATTGTTAATTCCGGAGGAAATGCATTGGAAAAACTTGCTGCCCAGCAGGTATTTGCCAAAGCCTTTATTATCGGCGATTATATCGTAAGAAATAATGGTTTTTATGCAGAAATAAGTAAGGACTCAACAGACTTTGACTCTACTATAGGAAGCTATGATTTAAAAGTCCCGTCGATGATGGATGTTGATGTGGCTGAGGTGAAGCTTTATTCAGATAAACTTGTATTTGATGTGAAGGAAGCAAATCCATGCCAGATCATGGATTCCATCAAAAAATCCTTTGAAAATAAAAAGAATAAAGATAATAACAATGCCAAGAAAAATGATGAAAAGGATAAGGACGGTAACAAGAAGAAAACCTGGAAGGATACAGGGTTTGGCATTTTAAAGAATTCAAGTGCAAGCATAAAAATAGCCGCAACCGCGGATGGCGTTAATTTTGGAGGTTCCCTTACAATCGGAGTGGATAGTGCTGTTAAGGTCGGACCTATAGGTTTAAAGTCGATAGAGATGAAATTTGATTCACTGGACGAGGATCATGAATATTGGAGGTTAGGTGGAGCGCTTGATCTGAGTGATACGATAAAACCGGCAGGTAAGGGCTTAGACAGCTTAGAGATATCGATAGCTTCCTTCTTCTTACTTCCTGATAAGATTGATATTAAGCTTGGATTTGACGGCATAGTATTCTGCAAGGTTTGCGAGCTTACAGAAGTGAACGGAGGCGTTCAGGGAGTGAGCACCATTGCGATGAAGGTAGTAACCGGTATCATGAATACGGATGCCAAGGAAATGCTGGTAAAGCTTACCGGACAGGATCCGGATACGGCGGAATTCCAGGATGTTATCGCAAAACTTGGAACTAAGGTGGAAGTGAATCTTCTTGCTGAAGCACCGGAAAATGCACTTACAAAGAAGCTTAAGGAATGGGGAAAGCTTGGCGAAGGAAGTGCGGATATGGAGCTTAACCTTTCTGATATAGGTTTTTCTCTGGAAGCGAAGATGAACTTCTTTAAAGCGCTTGAAAAAGAAATTAAAATAGAAATGAGCCAGAAGAAAGGTTTGTCATTATCCGCAAATACAAGTATTGATTTTTCACTGTGGGGCGCAAGTCTTTCCGGTTCGGCTGAGGTCAAAATGTCCAATGACTGGACCAAAACAGATATTGGATTTGAAGTGGACGGAAAGCTGAAGGTGCCAATTGCATTTATTAATGCTGAAGGGAAAATGAGTGTCAATTTTGAATTGTATAATACCTTTGATAAGGCGTGCTTCACATTTGAAACTAAGACGGGAAAGAAAGATAAGCGTTTTAAACTGTGGTACGGCGATGGATATGAAGGCCATATACTTTTTGACAAGATCGGTATAGATATTAGATAGATGCGGGGAGGAAAAAGATGAAGGATAATTTCAGAAAAATAGTATATATGCTGGTTTCTGTTTTTGCATTTCTTTTTGCTGCATCAGGCGTTGTATATGCTGAAACAAAGGAAGGAACCATAAATATCGGCGAAGGCTATCAGACGGGTGCGTTTATCATTACCTGGGATAATGAAGAAGTGAAAGGAACGGTAACCATTACTGCACCGGACGGAACTGTCTACAGCGCGAAAAAAACTCCGGACTATGTATCAGAGGATTTTGGAATGGCAACCGTCGGTGTTCCGAAGGTGCCTGCGGGAGAGTGGAAGGTTAAGGTTTCGGGAGTTAATCTCGGAACTATCCATGTAGAATTCGGCCGTCTTCCGGGCGCCATGAACATTGACAGCTTTACAGTTGCGGCAGCCGGCGCAAAGGGAACGGCAAGTCTTTCGGTTTCGGATTCGGAGCCGGAGGTTCAGATTGAAATCTTTGCAGATACCGACACTACAGGATTTGACGGTGAGAGAGTTTTCAGTCAGTACGGTGCGCCAAATGGAAAGTTCGAGCTTGATCTGTCGGGACTTCCGTCGGGAGAATATCATTTCTATGTTGTTCTTACCAAGGACGGCACCTGGAGCAGAGAGTATGCATCAGAACCGTACAGTTATCATTCTCCGACAGCTGATAAGAAGATTGCAGCGGTGGGAGGAAATTACAATGGTGGTTATTATCTCAGGTGGGAATTTGATCCTGATAACAGCAGGAATTATCTGGTCCGTGTCTGGGATGAAGATATGAATCTCGTTGCAAGCGAAGAGCTTAATGATGAGAACTTTTATTACAACGATTTCGACACTGATCAGAATAAGGTTTATATGGCAGTTACATATTCCTATGGTAATTGTGATTATGACCTGATCGAAGCGGACAAAACGGCCGGGGTTGACGGAAATGTAATATTTGATATTGATGATAGTCTCACAAACAGAGGCTTTATAGAAGCGGAAGTTACCTTTAACGGCAACATGCAGCTTATTTGTTATCTTAATGGTGAGAATAAGCTTGAGGAGAGTAAGGCCGGAACCTACAGGATAGAGCTTGTGGAAGGCAGTAACAATGTGACCTTCGAGCTTACCGATGATAAGGGCAATATGCAGGACTTTGTCAAGGAAATAAGCCTTGATACTTATCCGCCTCAGCTTTCAATTTCAAATGACATAAACGGAACAGTGACTCCGGATGATCATATCTATGTCAGCGGATATACGGAAACCGGAGCAGTCCTTACAATAAATGGAGAAAAAGTAGAACTCGAAAATTCATTTTTCAATCATAAGGCAGGACTGACTGACGGAAAAAATGAGATCGTAGTTGTTGCCCGTGACAAGGCCGGAAATGAGTCGAGATATAAGGCTTCAGTAGAAAGAAATGATGTTAAAGAAAAGAAAGAGAACAGGGGCTGGCTTATAGCCGGTATAGCAGGAGGCGTTCTTCTGCTTCTGTATATCTTTATGTTTATCAGAGCAAAAAGGAGGGATAAGAAATGATCGTTCTTTTAATCATCTCCTTTATACTTGCAATGGTGGCAGGAGGATTTACACTTTACAGTGTTCATGTTTCTAAGGTAATGAAGGGCTTCAAGCTTCTTACCATGGATAGTGTTAAAGGAAGAAAAATGGTGGATTCATATCCGACCTGGCAGCTGATCGGAAAGATCTCAATCGTAGTTCTTTTCATATGTACAGTTCTTATGATATATGCCCTGATAAAGCTTGTTCAGAAGCTTGCGGCGAATATCAGAGAAAAGAGAAAAAATGCAGCGACCATGATGACACCGGCAATGGCCGGAGCAGGAGGATATGTTCAGGGCGTATATAACATGCAGGACATGAATCAGCAGATGTACGCGGCGCAGCAGGGCAGTATGCAGAACATGCAGGACATGAATCAGCAGATGTACGCGGCGCAGCAGGGCAGTATGCAGAACATGCAGGACATGAATCAGCAGATGTATGCGGCGCAGCAGGCGGGTATGCAGAACATGCAGGACATGAATCAGCAGATGTATACGGCGCAGCAGGCGGGTATGCAGAATGGGCAGTATCAGTATCCTCAGGTTTATATGCAGCAGACAGCTGAGTATGTATATCCGCAAGCGCAGACAGTACAGAATACATACGACCCGAATATGGCCGGTCAGTATATGAATCAGCAGGCCGGTGTACAGCAGGCCGGTGTACAACAGACCGGGATACAGCAGGGGTATGCATATCCGCAGACACAGCCGGAACAGTATGCGTATGATCCGAATATGGCCGGTCAGTATATGAATCAGCAGAACACAGCACAGCAGGACAACATACAACAGGGCGCCGTACAGTAGGACAATATTCATATGTTATTGTTAAAAACCGGATGTGTTGGGCCACCATAATATTGATAAAAATTTTATATAAAAAAATGCAAATAACTAGTTGACATGGGTTGAAACTCATGGTAGACTAGTTATCTGTCATTATGGGTTAATATGGGTTCGTGTCCCTAAATGCCCAAAACTGCCAAAAAATAATTTCAAGGGGTGAATGCGTCGATGAATAAGTACAGAATGCATCCTATCAAGTCCGGAAGAAGTACCAGGATGGGCTATTCCAACAAGAAGGAAGTTATTGACATGCCTAACCTTATCGAGGTTCAGGTCAGTTCGTACGAATGGTTTCTTACCGAAGGGTTAAGAGAAGCATTTGACGACATTTCTCCGATCACTGATTTTTCCGGTCAGCTGAGTCTGGAGTTTGTCGATTTTCAGTTATGCAGAGATGATATCAAGTACACGATTGAAGAATGCAAGGAGAGAGATGCTACATATGCTGCTCCTCTCAAGGTAAACGTACGTCTTCATAATCATGAGACTGAAGAGATCAACCAGCATGAGATTTTCATGGGTGATCTTCCGCTTATGACTGAAACCGGTACATTTGTCATCAATGGTGCTGAAAGAGTAATAGTTAGCCAGTTAGTTCGTTCTCCTGGTATATACTTCTCAATCGGTCATGATAAGATTGGTAAGACTTTATATTCCAGCCAGGTTATTCCAAACAGAGGTGCATGGCTTGAGTATGAAACTGATTCCAATGATGTTTTTTATGTACGTGTAGATAGAACAAGAAAAGTTCCTATCAGTGTGTTTATACGTTCGCTTGGTGTAGGAACAAATGAAGAAATCCTTGATCTCTTTGGCGAGGAGCCTAAGCTTATTGCCAGCTTTGAGAAGGATCCTTCAAGAACATATGAAGAAGGTCTCCTTGAACTTTATAAGAAGATCAGACCGGGAGAGCCTCTTGCTGTTGAAAGTGCAGAAAGCCTTGTTAACAGTATGTTCTTCGATGTAAGAAGATATGATCTTGCTAAGGTCGGAAGATACAAATTCAATAAAAAGCTTGCTCTTGCAAACCGTATCGATGGATTTATCCTTGCTGAGGATGTAATCGATCCGACAACAGGCGAGCTCCTTTTTGCTGCAGGTGAGATTGTTAATCGTGAATCAGCTACAGCAATTCAGAATGCTGCAGTTCCATACGTTGTTGTACAGACAGAAGAGAGAAATGTTAAGGTTCTTTCAAATATGGCTGTTGATATCCGTGAATATGTAGATTTTGATCCTGCAGAGGTTGGAATTACAGAGAATGTTTACTATCCTGTACTGAAGAAGCTTCTTGAGGAATACGACGACGCAGAAGACCTTAAGGAAGCTGTTAAGAACAGCATAAATGATCTTATTCCAAAGCATATTACCAAGGAAGACATTTTTGCTTCTATCAACTACAATATGCATCTGGAATATGGTGTCGGAAGTGATGATGATATCGACCACCTGGGTAACAGACGTATCAGATCTGTAGGAGAACTCCTTCAGAATCAGTATCGTATCGGTCTTTCAAGACTTGAGAGAGTTGTAAGAGAGCGTATGACTACTCAGGATATCGAAAGTGTTTCACCTCAGTCACTTATAAATATCAAGCCGGTTACGGCAGCGGTAAAAGAGTTCTTTGGTTCATCACAGCTTTCACAGTTCATGGATCAGAACAATCCGCTTTCAGAACTTACACATAAGAGACGTCTTTCAGCTCTTGGTCCTGGTGGTCTTTCTCGAGACAGAGCCGGATTCGAGGTTCGAGACGTTCACTATACACATTACGGAAGAATGTGTCCTATCGAGACACCTGAAGGTCCTAACATCGGTCTTATCAACTCACTTGCTACATTTGCAAGAATAAATGAGTATGGTTTCATCGAGGCGCCTTATCGTGTTGTAGATAAGACAGATCCTGAAAATCCTGTAGTCACAGAAGATGTTGTATATCTTACTGCGGATGAAGAGGATAATTATCATGTAGCTCAGGCTTCAGAACAGCTGGACGAAGATGGACATTTTGTAAGAAATAACGTTGCAGGACGTTACAGAGAGGAAACAGCAGAGTTTGCCAAGAGCGAGATCGATCTTATGGACGTATCTCCACGTATGGTATTCTCGGTTGCTACATCCATGGTTCCATTCCTTCAGAACGATGATGCTAACCGTGCCCTCATGGGTTCCAACATGCAGCGTCAGGCGGTTCCGCTCCTTAAGACAGATTCCCCTGTAATCGGTACAGGTATGGAAGCTAAGGCAGCTGTAGACTCAGGTGTATGTATCGTTGCAAAGCGTGACGGTGTTGTTGAGATATCTTCAAGTGAGAAGATCATCATCAGAGCCGAAGACGGAACTACAGATGAATATAATGTAATCAAATTTGCAAGAAGTAACCAGGGTAACTGCATGAACCAGCATCCGATAGTTGTTGCCGGAGAAAAGGTTAAGAAGGGTGATGTTATCGCAGATGGTGCTTCTACATATAACGGAGAGCTTGCTCTTGGTAAGAACCCTCTTATTGGTTTCATGACCTGGGAAGGTTACAACTACGAGGATGCCGTTCTCCTTTCAGAGAAGCTTGTTAAAGATGATGTTTATACATCAGTACATATAGAAGAGTACGAGACTGAATCACGTGATACAAAGCTTGGTGCCGAAGAGATCACAAGAGATCTTGCAGGACTTTCACAGGATGCTCTTAAGGACCTTGATGAAAATGGTATCATCCGTATCGGTGCAGAGGTTCGTGCCGGTGATATCCTTGTAGGTAAGGTTACCCCTAAGGGAGAGACAGAGCTTACTGCAGAGGAAAGACTTCTCAGAGCTATCTTCGGTGAGAAGGCAAGAGAAGTAAGAGATACATCACTCAGAGTTCCTCACGGAGCTTACGGTGTTGTTATGGACACAAAGGTATTTACAAGGGAGAATGGTGATGAGCTTCCTCCTGGAGTAAATAAATCAGTTCGTGTTTACATCGCTCAGAAGAGAAAGATTTCAGTCGGTGATAAGATGGCCGGTCGTCACGGTAATAAGGGTGTCGTTTCAAGAGTGCTTCCTGTAGAGGATATGCCATTCCTTCCAAACGGACGTCCGCTTGATATCGTGCTTAACCCTCTCGGCGTTCCTTCACGTATGAATATCGGACAGGTGCTTGAGCTTCATTTCGGACTTGCTGCACAGGTTCTCGGATTCAAGGTTTCTACACCTATCTTCGATGGAGCAAATGAGAAAGATATCAGAGCTGCTCTTGTAATGGCAAATGATTATGCCAATACAGAGTGGGATGAATTTGAAGAAAAATACAAAGACAGTGTTGATCCGGAGGTTATGAAGTACCTCTATGACAACAGAGACCACAGAGAAGAGTGGAAGGGTGTTCCTATCGATGAAACAGGTAAGGTTATGCTTCGTGACGGACGTACAGGCGAGGAACTGCCGGCACCGGTTTCAATCGGTTACATGCATTATCTTAAACTGCATCACCTTGTTGATGATAAGATCCATGCACGTTCTACAGGTCCATACTCACTTGTAACACAGCAGCCTCTCGGTGGTAAGGCACAGTTCGGTGGACAGCGTTTCGGAGAAATGGAAGTTTGGGCTCTTGAGGCATATGGTGCTTCATATACACTTCAGGAGATCCTTACAGTTAAATCCGATGATGTTACAGGACGTGTTAAGACCTACGAGGCTATCATCAAGGGTGATAATATTCCAGAGCCTGGCATTCCTGAGTCCTTCAAGGTACTCCTTAAGGAATTCCAGTCACTTGGCCTTGATGTCAGAGTTCTCAAAGAGGATGGCGAAGAGATCGAGCTCGGCGAGTCGGTTGATTATGATCCGAATACAAGAAAATTCCTTGAGGGTGATGAGAGATTCGGTGAGGATCTTGAATCACAGGGTTACAGCGGCGTTGATGAAGAAGGCGAGCTGACATCTCTGGATGACGATTATAATGACGATTACTCCGATGATTATTCAGATGATTATGATTATTCTGATGACAGAGATGAATTCTAAGGAAGGAGAAAAGTAAGATGGCAAATATTGAAAATGTAGAGCAGGAACAGCCTATTAATTTTGATGCTATAAGAATTGGACTTGCATCTCCTGAAAAGATAAGAGAGTGGTCACACGGCGAAGTTAAGAAGCCTGAGACTATCAATTATAGAACACTTAAGCCTGAGAAAGACGGACTTTTCTGCGAGAGGATTTTCGGACCTAGTAAGGACTGGGAATGCCACTGCGGTAAGTATAAGAAGGTTCGTTATAAGGGTATCGTTTGTGACAGATGCGGAGTTGAGGTAACAAAGTCTTCAGTACGTCGTGAGCGTATGGGACATATCGAACTTGCTGCTCCTGTATCACATATCTGGTACTTCAAGGGCATCCCTAGCAGAATGGGTCTTCTTCTTGACCTTTCTCCAAGGGTACTCGAGAGAGTATTATATTTCGCATCATATATTGTTCTTGATCCGGGTGAGACAGACCTTCATTACAAGGATGTTCTTACAGAGACAGAATATAAAGCAAAGGTTGAGGAATACGGATATAAGTTCCGTGTAGGCATGGGAGCTGAAGCTATTAAGGAAATGCTCCAGGCTATCGACCTTGAAGCTGAAGGAGAGGCTCTTCAGGAAGAGCTTGAGACTTCAACAGGACAGAAGAAGGCTAAGATCATCAAGAAGCTTGAGGTTATCGAGGCATTCAGAAGTTCAAATAACAAGCCGGAATGGATGATCATGGATGCAATCCCTGTTATCCCTCCTGATATCAGACCTATGGTACAGCTGGACGGCGGCAGATTTGCGACATCAGATCTTAACGATCTTTACAGAAGGATCATCAATAGAAATAACAGACTTAAGAGACTTCTTGAGCTTTCCGCTCCTGACATCATTGTCAGAAATGAGAAGAGAATGCTTCAGGAAGCAGTAGATGCACTTATAGATAACGGACGCCGCGGAAGACCTGTTACAGGTCCTGGAAATAGAGCACTCAAGTCCTTGTCAGATATGCTTAAAGGTAAGCAGGGACGTTTTCGTCAGAACCTTCTTGGTAAGCGTGTTGACTACTCAGGACGTTCAGTTATCGTAGTAGGACCGGAACTTAAGATCTATCAGTGCGGTCTTCCTAAGGAAATGGCTATCGAGCTCTTCAAACCATTTGTTATGAAGGAGCTTACAGCCAGAGGAATTGCAAATAATATCAAGGCAGCCAAGAAAATGGTTGAAAGACTCGAGTCACAGGTTTGGGACATCCTTGAGGATGTTATCAAAGAGCATCCGGTTATGCTTAACCGTGCCCCGACACTTCACAGACTTGGTATCCAGGCATTTGAGCCTACTCTTGTAGAGGGTAAGGCTATTAAGCTTCATCCACTCGTATGTACAGCTTTCAATGCTGACTTCGATGGAGACCAGATGGCTGTTCACCTTCCACTTTCAGTAGAAGCTCAGGCAGAATGCAGATTCCTTCTGCTTTCACCTAACAACCTGCTTAAGCCTTCAGACGGTGGTGTTGTATCAGTTCCTTCACAGGATATGGTACTTGGTATTTATTTCCTTACAAATGACAGATACAGAGAAACACCTGCTGATGAATCTGAGATCAAGGCAGTTTACAGCCTTGACGATGAAGCTAAGAACATAGCTGCTGTTAAGGAAGCTGTAATGAATAAGGAGCTTGAACTTACAGACATCGTTAAGATCAGAGTTATCAAGAAGCAGACAAAGGATAATACAAGATTCTTCAAGGATATTACTGCAAAGGTTCATGACCTTGTAGGACATTACTATAAGGATATGAATGATGCACTTCTTGCATATGAGAACAAGGAGATCACTCTTCAGCAGAAGATCTATGTACAGAGAGAGGCTGAACTTGCCGACGGTACAAAGATCAAGAAGATTGTTGAGACTACACTCGGAAAGCTTCTCTTTAATGAGATCATTCCTCAGGATCTCGGATTTGTTGACAGATCAAATCCTGATAATATAGTTACTCCTGAAGTTAACTTCCATGTTGGCAAGAAGCAGCTTAAGAAGATTCTTGATAAATGTATCAATACACATGGTGCTACAAAGACAGCAGAAGTGCTTGATAAGGTAAAGGCTATCGGTTATAAGTATTCAACCCTCAGCGGTATCACAGTTTCCGTTGCGGACATGACTGTTCCTGAATCAAAGCCTGATATCCTTAACAAGGCTCAGGATACTGTTGATGAGATAGCACAGATGTTCAGCAAGGGCTTCCTTACTGAAGAAGAAAGATATAATGCAACCATCAAGGTTTGGGATAAGGCAGATAACATCCTTAAGAAAGCCCTCCTGGATGGACTTGACAAATATAACAATATTTACATGATGGCTGATTCCGGAGCCCGTGGTTCTGACCAGCAGATCAAGCAGCTCACAGGTATGCGTGGTCTTATGGCAGATACAACAGGTAAGGCAATCGAACTTCCTATCAAGTCTAACTTCCGTGAAGGTCTTGACGTACTGGAGTACTTCATTTCCGCACACGGTGCTCGTAAGGGTCTTTCAGATACCGCTCTTAGAACGGCTGACTCTGGTTACCTTACACGTCGTCTTGTTGACGTTTCGCAGGATCTTATCATCCGTGAGACAGACTGCTGCGAAGGACAGGATGAGAAGCCGGGCATTTATGTTCAGGCATTCGTTGAAGGTCTTGAGAAGGATGAAGTTATCGAGAGCTTCCAGGACAGAATTACAGGACGTTACACAGCAGTTTCTATCTTTGATAAGGATGGAAATATGATCGTTAAGAAGAATCATATGATCACTCCTAAGCGTGCTGAGAACGTTATGAAATATGGTATCGAACCTGATTCGGGACTTCCGTTCACAGATCCTGAGACAGGACTTCCTAGAAGAGATGCCAAGCTTAAGATCAGATCAATACTTACATGTAAGTCACACCTTGGTATCTGTGCTAAGTGCTACGGCGCTAACATGGCTACCGGACAGGCAGTTCAGGTTGGTGAAGCAGTTGGTATCATCGCTGCTCAGTCAATCGGTGAGCCTGGTACACAGCTTACAATGAGAACCTTCCATACAGGTGGTGTTGCCGGTGGCGATATCACACAGGGTCTTCCTAGAGTAGAAGAGCTTTTCGAGGCTCGTAAGCCAAAGGGTCTTGCAATCATTGCAGAGTTCGGCGGCAAGGTTACATATAAGGAAGGCAAGAAGAAGGAAGTTATCATCACAAATGATGAAACAGGCGAGTCTAAGGCATATCTTATTCCTTACGGTTCACGTATCAAGGTACGTGACGGACAGGATATTGAGGCCGGTGATGAACTTACAGAAGGCTCAGTAAATCCACATGATATCCTTAAGATCAAGGGTGTTGATGCGGTACAGAACTACATGATAAGAGAAGTTCAGAAGGTTTACCGTCTGCAGGGTGTTGATATCAATGATAAGCATATCGAGATCATTGTTCGTCAGATGCTCAAGAAGGTAAGAATCGAGGATAATGGTGATTCTACACTTCTTCCTGGTTCACTTGTTGATGTACTTGACGTAAATGAACTTAACGAGCAGCTTATCGCAGAAGGTAAGAGACCAATCGAAGCAAAACAGGTACTTCTTGGTATCACAAAGGCTTCACTTGCTACAAGCAGCTTCCTCTCAGCAGCTTCCTTCCAGGAAACAACAAGAGTACTTACAGACGCTGCTATCAAGGGCAAGATCGATCCACTTATCGGTCTTAAGGAAAACGTACTTATCGGTAAGCTTATACCTGCAGGTACAGGTATGAAGAGATATCGTTCAGTAAGTCTTGATACAGAATATCTTAATGATATTGACGATGTTTATTCAGAGGAGTCTTATGACGATGCTGAATATGACGAGATCGGTAATGAAGAAGAGGCTGAAGCAGCAGAGGATCAGGTTTCTGATGACGCTGCAGATCTTACATCTGTAGATGCTGACGAGGAGATGGTTGAAACCTCCGATGAAATGTCAGACGCTGCAGAGGATGAAGAATAATAAAGATTTAGCTTAAGTTTTGGGCGTGCCCGTTTTCGGGTACGCCCATTTTAAGATTATGGCGGATAAGCTGTAATCTATGGAATAAGTCACTGAAATTAATCTCGTGTGATTATAGACAGTTTGTTTATGATATGATATAGTTCACATGTAAATTGCGAAGGGTCGGATGTTGTGCTGGCCCTTTATGGTTCGTTAAGGAGGATTAAAAATGGGTAAGGACAACAAATTCACTGTTCTTCTGAGAAGAGTAAAAAGCGGAAGCGTATCAAAAATGTGGAATTTTGCAAAGGATATACATAAGGAGAAGAAGAAATATCCTACTGCATTGATATTTCTTGATATGGGTTTCTGTATTTTTAAATATGGTATCGGATATCAGGAGTACCGTGGATATCATTTTGAAGGAAAAAACATCAGACTCCGCCGTACATTTATGACGATGAACCATAATATCGCTCTGACAAGAGAACTTAATCAGGAAGATAAGTATCCGATACTTAAGGACAAGACTATTTTCATGGAGACTTATAAGGACTTTGTAGGACGTGAATTTCTGAACCTCTCAAAATGCAGCGCTGATGAATTTAAGAGCTTTGTAGGACGTCATGATTATATCATCTGTAAACCGGCTGATAATTTCGGAGGACTCGGCATCAGAAAATATATCTGCAGTGAGATTGAGGATGTGGATGCACTTTATAAGGAACTGCTGGAAAATAAGATTTATGATATTGAAGAGGGAATACATCAGCATCCGGAGATGTCCAGATTATATCCGGGCAGTATAAATACACTCAGAATGGCGACAGTGAGAGGCGAGAACGGACCGCAGTTTTTCTATGCTATTCTCAGAATGGGAGTTGGCGGGAGCTTTACAGATAATGCAACCTCAGGCGGAATCTATACCTATGTCAGAAGAGACGGATTGCTTAAATTTGACGCTTATGCCGAGAAGATAGGAGTGTATTATGACAAGCATCCGGATACGGGAGTTACATTTAAGGGATATAAAGTTCCTATGATGAAGGAAGCGATAGAGCTCGCCATAAAGGCTGCAGAGCATGTTCCTGAACTGGGTTACGTGGGCTGGGATATAGCTATTTCGGATAAGGGACCGGTTATCGTTGAAGGAAATGATATACCTGGATATGATATGCCGCAGAACAGTGCATGGCATAAAAAAGGAAACGGAATACTTCCGGGTGTCGAAAAAATACTCGGTCATAAATGCCCTAAGCTGTAAAACTAAGCTGTAAAACGGCGAAAAAAACCTTGACACTGTGAAAAACTGTATATATAATGGTAAGGCATGCGTGAATTGCATGCCTTATATTTTTATTATTTTAAAGAATTGGAGGTGAAAACATGCCAACATTTAACCAGTTAGTCAGAAAAGGAAGACAGACAGCTGTAAAGAAGTCTACTGCACCAGCTCTCCTTAGAAGTTACAACTCTCTTAAGAAGAAGCCTATCAGTACAGATTCTCCACAGAAGAGAGGAGTTTGTACAGCAGTTAAGACAGCTACACCTAAGAAGCCTAACTCAGCTCTTCGTAAGATCGCGAGAGTACGTCTTTCAAACGGAATCGAAGTAACAAGCTACATCCCAGGTGAAGGTCACAACCTTCAGGAGCACAGCGTTGTTCTTATCCGTGGAGGAAGAGTAAAGGACCTTCCTGGTACAAGATATCACATTATCCGTGGTACTCTTGATACAGCAGGTGTTGCTAAGAGACGTCAGGCACGTTCAAAGTATGGTGCTAAGCGTCCTAAGGATGCTAAGTAATCCATATAAACAGTTTTTTCTGTTAAGTGCTGGTTAGGCATGATTTTCATTCTTTGCCGATATACAGCACGAACACGTTCAAATAGTCATCTGACAAAGGATATATCGGCTGACTTATAAGGTACATGCTCAGACTGATTTTGGATGAAATATGAATGTGAGTACCTAAGAATTAATAATTATTAAGGAGGGAAGAACCGTGCCACGTAAGGGACATATCGTAAAAAGAGACGTTTTAGCAGATCCTATTTACAATAATAAGGTAGTTACACGTCTTATCAACAACATTATGTTAGATGGTAAGAAGGGTGTAGCTCAGAAGATTGTTTACGGCGCATTTGACCGTATTCAGGAACAGACAGGCAAGGATCCTGTTGAGGTATTTGAAGCAGCTATGAATAACGTAATGCCACTTCTCGAAGTTAAGGCAAGACGTATCGGTGGTGCTACATATCAGGTACCTATTGATGTAAGACCTGACAGAAGACAGGCTCTCGGACTTCGCTGGATCACAGCATTCTCACGTCAGAGAACAGAGAAGACCATGGAAGAGAGACTTGCTCAGGAACTTATAGATGCATCTAACAACACAGGCGCATCAGTTAAGAGAAAAGAAGAAATGCACAGAATGGCAGAGGCAAACAAGGCATTTGCTCATTACAGATTCTAATCTGCATTTACATTTCAGAATTAATAAAAGGAGGAAAAAGCCTTGGCTGGAAGAGAATATCCACTCGAGAGAACTCGTAACATCGGTATCATGGCTCACATCGATGCTGGTAAGACAACTCTTACAGAAAGAATTCTTTACTATACCGGTGTAAATCATAAAATCGGTGAGACCTACGAAGGTACTGCTACCATGGATTGGATGGAACAGGAGCAGGAAAGAGGTATCACAATTACTTCAGCTGCTACAACCTGCCATTGGACACTTCAGGAGCAGGCAAAGCCGAAGGCTGGCGCTCTTGAGCATCGTATAAATATCATTGATACTCCGGGTCACGTTGACTTCACAGTAGAAGTTGAGCGTTCACTCCGTGTACTTGATGGTGCTATCGGCGTTTTCGACGCAAAGGGTGGTGTTGAGCCACAGTCTGAAAACGTATGGCGTCAGGCTGATACATATCACGTACCAAGAATGGCATTCGTTAACAAAATGGATATCCTTGGTGCAAACTTCTTCAATACTGTTGAAGAGATCAAGACAAGACTTGGCAAGAAGCCGGTCGTTATCAATCTTCCAATCGGAAAAGAGGATTATTTCGAAGGAATCATCGACCTTTTTGAGATGAAGGAATACCTTTACAATGATCATGAAGGTAAGAATATCTCTATCGTAGATATCCGTGATGATCTTAAGGATATGGCTGAGGAGTGGCATGAGAAGCTCGTTGAGTCATGCTGCGAATTAGATGATGAACTTATGATGGCTTACCTTGAAGGTGAAGTACCATCAGTTGATGAACTTAAGGCAGCTCTCCGTAAGGGAACATGTGCTGCTATCGATACTCCGGAAGGAGAGAAGTCAAGAGTAGTTCCTGTTTGCTGTGGTTCTGCACACCAGAACAAGGGTATCCAGAAGCTTATTGACGCAGTTATCGAGTTCATGCCATCGCCAATCGACATTCCTGATATCAAGGGTGTTGATCTTGACGGAAATGAAGTTACAAAGAAGTCTTCAGACAGTGAGTCATTTGCAGCTCTTGCATTCAAGATCGTTGCTGACCCATTTGTTGGTAAGCTTGCATTCATCAGAGTTTACTCTGGTACATTAAATAAGGGTTCTTATGTACTTAACGCTACTAAGGACAACAAGGAACGTGTAGGACGTATCGTACAGATGCATGCAAATGATCGTACAGATATCGATACTGTTTACTCAGGAGATATCGCTGCAGTAGTAGGTCTTAAGAATACTACAACAGGTGATACAATCTGTGATGAGCAGCATCCTGTTATCCTTGAGTCAATGGTATTCCCAGAGCCAGTTATCGAGCTCGCTATCGAGCCAAAGACTAAGGACGGTCAGGATAAGCTTGCTACAGCTCTTCAGAAGCTTGCAGAAGAAGATCCTACATTCAGAACACATACAGATCATGAAACAGGTCAGACTATCATCGCTGGTATGGGTGAGCTTCACCTTGAGATCATCGTTGACAGACTTCTCCGTGAGTTCAAGGTTGAGGCTAACGTAGGTGCACCTCAGGTTGCTTACAAGGAGACATTTACAAAGCCTGTTGATGTTGATTCTAAGTATGCTAAGCAGTCAGGTGGTCGTGGTCAGTACGGTCACTGTAAGGTTAAATTTGAGCCTATGGATCCAAATGGTGAAGAGACATTCAAGTTCGAGTCATCAGTAGTTGGTGGTAACATTCCTAAGGAATATATCCCTGCTATCGGTGAAGGTATCGAGGAAGCTGCTCAGGCAGGTATTCTTGCAGGATTCCCTGTACTTGGTGTATACGCTAACGTATATGATGGATCTTACCATGAAGTAGACTCATCAGAAATGGCATTCCACATTGCCGGATCTATGGCTTTCAAGGAAGCTATGCAGAAGGGTAACCCTGTACTTCTTGAGCCTGTTATGAAGGTAGAAGTAACAATGCCAGCTGATTACATGGGTGATGTTATCGGTGACCTTAACGCACGTCGTGGACAGATCGAAGGAATGGAAGATGTTGGTAACGGTAAGCTTGTAAAGGCTTATGTTCCACTTGCAGAAATGTTCGGATATTCTACAGATCTTCGTTCAAAGACACAGGGTCGTGGTAACTACTCTATGTTCTTCGAGAAGTATGAGCCGGCTCCAAAGTCAGTTATGGAGAAGGTACTCAGCTCAAAGAAGTAATTATACGAGAAATATAATAAACATTTATAAAAAATCTTGAAATGTAAAGAGATTTCTAATATAATATGTTTCAGACTGTAATGAATGCCCAAAGGGGGCAGAATTAAGGAGGATTAAAAGAAATGGCAAAAGCAAAATTCGAAAGAACAAAGCCACATTGTAACATTGGTACAATCGGACACGTTGACCATGGTAAAACAACTCTTACAGCTGCAATCACAAAGGTACTTTCTGAGAGAGTAGCAGGAAACGCAGCAGTTGATTTCGCAAACATTGATAAGGCTCCAGAAGAGAGAGAAAGAGGTATCACAATCTCTACAGCTCACGTTGAGTACGAGACAGACAACAGACACTATGCACACGTTGACTGCCCAGGCCACGCTGACTATGTAAAGAACATGATCACTGGTGCTGCTCAGATGGACGGCGCTATCCTCGTTGTAGCTGCAACAGACGGTGTTATGGCTCAGACAAAGGAGCACATCCTTCTTGCACGTCAGGTTAACGTTCCATATATCATTGTTTTCCTTAACAAGTGTGATATGGTTGACGATCCAGAGCTTATCGAGCTCGTTGAGATGGAAGTAACAGAAGTTCTTGAAGAGTACGGATTTGAAGGCTGCCCAATCGTTAAGGGTTCAGCTCTTAAGGCTCTTGAGGATCCAAACGGTGAGTGGGGAGACAAGATCATGGAGCTTATGGCTACAGTTGATGAGTATATCCCAACTCCAGAGCGTGATACAGATAAGCCATTCCTTATGCCAGTAGAGGACGTATTCACAATCACAGGTCGTGGTACAGTTGCTACAGGTAGAGTAGAGAGAGGTACACTTCACCTTAACGAGGAACTTGAAATCCTTGGTATCAAGGAAGCTGTTCAGAAGACAGTTGTTACTGGTATCGAGATGTTCAGAAAGATGCTTGATGAGGCACGTGCTGGTGATAACATCGGTGCTCTTCTTCGTGGTATCAACAGAGACCAGGTTGAAAAGGGACAGGTTCTTGCTAAGCCAGGTACAGTAACATGCCATAAGAAGTTCACAGCTCAGGTTTACGTTCTTACAAAGGATGAAGGTGGACGTCATACACCATTCTTCAACAACTATCGTCCACAGTTCTACTTCAGAACAACAGACGTTACTGGTGTTTGTAACCTTCCTGCAGGTACAGAAATGTGCATGCCTGGTGATAACGTAGAGATGACAATCGAACTCATCCATCCAGTAGCTATGGAGCAGGGACTTAGATTCGCTATCCGTGAGGGTGGTAGAACAGTTGGTTCTGGTTCAGTAGTTTCAATCATCGAGTAATTATAAATTATATAATTAATTGATATTTCAAAGCCTTCTGCGGTTTACCGCAGGAGGCTTTTTGCGTACTGAGCGAGTCATGCACACCACAAAAGTTCGTCATGCACTTGCGAAGCAAGTGCTGTGAGATAATCCGGGAGACACGCATGCTTGCATGCAATGGCTCACGAGTTATCTCACAACATATGTGTCGAAGACACATGTATATGACGAGCTTTGTGGTAAAGTATATGAATGTACATTTTATATCAAATATTTATGGAATTACGCCGGTATTTTTGGTATTATTTATATATGTGTCGGAAGGCAGTTTGACTTTTGTCATACGGTTATTCAGATATGATTTTTATGGATATTCTGCTTTTGGTAAGCAGACAATTATGTAGAGGGGAGGTTAATTGTTTTTTTGAAATAACAAGAAGGTTTAATTTCTATATGTAGTAAATAAGCTGTGCAATAAGTAAGCTGTGAAATAAAAGTTCCATGCAATTAAGCGTGCTATGTAATAAGCATGCTACGCAATAAAGTATGCGTACATAAATATGGTACGAGATATGTATGATATAAAATATACATACTACATATAGAAAATGTATTGCAGTTAAGGAGGATTTATGAGTAAAAAAGGATATGGAAAAAGAGTGGTCAGTGGAATCCTGTGCTTTTCTCTCATGACTGGCCTTATGCCGGGAGGGCTCAGGAGTAAGGTATACGCTGAAACAGAGATGCCGGGTCAAGGGCAAGTTCAGGAGATAGAGGTTACAGGTCAGGCGTCAGCACTTACAGTATTTGATGGGACTGATACGAATGATTGTGTTCCTATGGATGGCTACAATGCAAATATTTATGAAAAATCACAATATGTTATTCCGGCTGATAAGCTGGTAGCAATGGATGGAAAGTATATAGAATCCATAACATATTATCTTAGTCAGGTTGCAGAGACTCAATGGAACGCCGAATTTAAGGTTTATCTCAAGGAAGTCGACTATACAACTATGAGTTCATGTGATGATCTGGAAGGCGCTACGTTGGTATATTCAGGTGGACTGGATGGAACACAGAGTGAATTAAGCATAGAATTGCAGGATAATTTTGAGTATCATGGTGGAAATCTTCTGGTTGCCATATATACAACCACACCAGGAGATTTTTATACTGCGTGTTTTTATGGTACAAATACTGAAGAAGTTACAGCTATAAGCGGGATTAATGATGAATCAATGGATTATATAACCGATTTTGCTGAGTTCAGGTTCATTCCTAAAGCTACATTTGCTTATTCTGATGAGCCTTCGATTATTCACGAATTCACGTATACAGCAGAGGGAGATACCGTTACGGCTGTGTGTTCTGGAGATGATTGTGTTTTTAAGGACGGAACAACACTTCAGATACTCGCTCCTGAACAGGCCTACTATAATGGTAAACCTTGGGCTGTGACTTTCAGTGATTATAACAGGATTGCTTTTACGGTGGTAGGAGATGTTGAGTACTATCAGGGCGAAACAAAGCTTGAAAGTGCTCCGGTAGAAATTGGTTCATATACAGCTAAGGTAACAGTTGGCGAGGGCGAAAAGGCTGCAACAGCTGCCGTTGATTTTGAAATAGTAGGTGGACATAATTTCTCATACGAAGCAGACGGAAATGTCATCACAGCAACCTGCGATGAGGAAGAGTGTGACATAACAGAGGGCCTAACACTTACAGTCAATGCTCCTGAAGATCTTGGTTATGATGGTGAAGCAAAGGAAGCGACCCTCAGTGATTATAGTGAAATTGCATTCCCTGTAGTAGGAGAGATTGAGTACTATCAGGATGATATAAAGCTTGAAAGTGCTCCGAAAAACATTGGTGCATACACAGCTATGGTAACAGTAGGCGAGGGAGAGAAGGCTGTGACAGCTGCTATTGATTTTGAAATAGCACATGAGCATGATTTCTCATATGAAGTAGACGGAAATGTCATCACAGCAACCTGCGATAAGGAAGAGTGTGACATTACAGAAGAACTTACACTTACATTAAATGCTCCTGAAGGGGTATTTTTTGATGGGGATGCATGGGAAGCAACTCTTAGCGATTACAATGAAGAAGCTTTCCCTACGGTAGGCGTGATTGAATACTATCAGGGTGAAACAAAGCTTGAAAGCGCACCTGTTAATGAAGGTTCTTACACAGCAAAGGTAACAGTTGGCGAAGGCGAAAAGGCTGTAACGGCAAGTGTTTCCTTTGAAATAACTAAGAATAAAAAGATAACTGTATATGATGGAATAAATGGTGATGATTATGTCCCGGTATATGGTTTTTATGCTGATGCATACTGTAAAGTTCAGTATATTATTCCTGCTGATAAGCTTGCTGCAATTTCAGGAAGCGATATAGAAGCTATAAGATATTATTTGAGAAGTCCGGCTTCAGCAAAAAAAAAATGAAAGCGGTTATGATGATCTGAGTGGTGCAACACTAGTATATACAGGTGAGTTGGACGGTACACAGAGTCAAATGAATATTAAACTGCAGGAAGCATATGAATATAATGGCGGAAATCTTCTTGTGGCGATATATAGAACAGTTAAGGAATCCTATAAGAGCGCAACATTCCTTGGGTCCTCTACCAATTATAATTCGGCTGTACAGGGTTATTCATACGATGATGTAGAGTCGGTTAGTAAAGAATACAGGCAGTTTATTCCAAAGACAACCTTTGGTTATTCAAGTCATAATTTTACATATACTGTGAATGGAAATACCATAACAGCAGCCTGTGATGAGACACGCTGTGATATCAAAGACGGACTTACAGTTACAGTTGGTGCTCCTGAAAATCCATATTATAACGGTGAACCATGGGAGGTATCTCTTGGTGAGTATAATGCAAGAGCTTTCAGAGGTATAAGTGTTGAGTACTATCAGGGAGAAACAAAGCTTGAAAGTGCACCTGTTGATGAAGGTACTTATACAGTGAAGGTATCAGTAGGCAAGGGAGAAAATGCAGTATCAGTAGAAACTTCATTTGAAATTGTTCATCAGCATGCCTTTACATATACTCTTAATGGGGCAACTATAACAGCATCATGCCCGGGACAGTGTGACATAACAGAGGGACTTACACTTACAATCAGTAAGCCTGAAGATTTGGTTTACGATGGCGAAGTAAAGGAAGCAACACTCAGCGATTATAATGAAACAGCATTCTCTTCAGTAGGTGAGATCGAGTACTATCAGGGAGAAACAAAGCTTGAAAGTGCGCCTGTAAACATTGGTGCTTACACTGCTAAGGTAACAGTAGGTGAAGGTGAAGATGCTTTAACAGCTGCTGTTGATTTTGAAATAGTACATGAGCATGATTTATCATATCAAGTTGACAAAAATGTCATCACTGCAACCTGCGAAGGTTTAGGGTGTGACATAACAGAAGGACTTACACTTACAATCAGTGAGCCTGAAGATTTGGCTTACGATGGTGAAGCAAAAGAAGCAACACTCAGCGATTATAGTGAAGAAGCATTCCCTGTAGTAAGTGATATCGAGTACTACCAGGGAGAAACAAAGCTTGAAAGCGCACCTGTTAATGAAGGGACTTATACAGCAAAGATAACAGTAGGTGAGGGCGAAATGGCAGTAACAGCTTCTGTTGATTTTGTGATAGTACATGAACATAACTTCTCATATACTGTTGATGGAGATACCATAACAGCATCATGTCCGGGACAGTGTGACATCACAGAGGGGCTTACACTTACGATTTTTGCTCCTGAAGGAGTATTTTATGATGAATCTGCATGGGAAGCAACTCTCAGCGATTACAATGAAGAAGCTTTCCCTACGGTAGGCGTGATTGAGTACTATCAGGGTGAAACAAAGCTTGAAAGCGCACCTGTTAATGAAGGTTCTTACACAGCAAAGGTAACAGTTGGCGAAGGCGAAAAGGCTGTAAC
>FNUU01000006.1:108175-146313 GCA_900108205.1 Eubacterium ruminantium
GAAAATCCATATTATAACGGTGAACCATGGGAGGTATCTCTTGGTGAGTATAATGCAAGAGCTTTCAGAGGTATAAGTGTTGAGTACTATCAGGGCGAGACAAAGCTTGAAGGTGCACCTGTTAATGAAGGTACTTATACAGCAAAGGTATCGGTAGGTAAGGGCGAAAAGGCAGTATCAGTAGAAACTTCATTTGAAATTGTTCATCAGCATGCCTTTACATATACTGTTGATGGAGATACCATAACAGCATCATGCCCGGGACAGTGTGACATCACAGATGGACTTACCATGACTATTATAGCTCCGGAGGATCCTAAGTATAACGGCGAAGCATGGGAGGCAACTCTCAGTGAGTATAATACAACGGCATTCCCTGGTGAGTATGTTATCGAATATTACATAGATGGCGAAAAGCTTGACAGTGCTCCTGTAGAGGAAGGAACATATATAGCACAGATAACAGTAGGTGAGGGAGATGCAGCGGTTACAGCAAGTGTAGAATTTACAATTGCTCATACTCATTTCTTCTCATACAGCGCTACAGGTAATACAATTACAGCCAGCTGTATTGATACATGCTATCTTGATGAAGGACTTACACTTACATTAATTGTTCCTGAAAATGCAGAATTTACCGGTGAGTTATGGGGAGCAACTCTTAGCGAATATAGCGGAGAAGTATTCCCTGTAATAGGCGATATTGAATACTATCAGGGTGAGACGAAGCTTGAAGGTGTTCCTGTAGCAGAAGGAACATATACAGTTAAGATAACAGCAGGTGACGGTACTTCGTCAGCTACAGCTGTCGCAGAATTTACCATAGCTCATAAGCATAATTTCATTTATGCAGTTAATGGAAATACAGTAACGGCTCAATGCTATAGCACATGTGATGTAACAGATGGACTGACACTTACATTAAATGTTCCAAAGAATGCAAAATATGACAGATATGAATGGGAAGCAACTGTGAGTGATTATAATGAAGCAGTATTCCCTGTAATAAGTGATATTGAGTACTATAAGGGCGAGACAAAGCTTGAAGGTGTACCTGTTGATGCAGGTGATTACACTGCGAAGGTAACAGTAGGCGAAGGCGATAAGGCAGTTGTTGTAAGTGCAGACTATACTATAGCTCCTACAGAGTTTGATGATGACTTCGTATTTAAGAAGGGATCAAGCAAATTAAAATACACGGGCAGCCAAGTTAAGACTTCAGTTAAGGTGCTCTATGATGCAGGCGGCGACAGCTTTACTCTTGAAAAGGGTAAGGATTATACGGTAACCTACAGCAATAACGTAAATATCGGAACAGCAAAGATCACAGTTAAGGGTATTGGTAACTTTACAGGTGAGAAGATACTTTACTTCAAGATAGTAACAAATCTTACTGCACAGCCTAAGAACCAGACAGTTAACTGCGGTGAAACAGCAGTGTTCAGCGCAGCTCAGGATATCCAGGGAGACATCACTTATGAATGGCAGATAAGCCAGGACAATGGTAATACATGGAAGAAGAGCGGCGTATCAGGACAGGGTACAGATACCATAAATGTTACAGCCAAGGCTAACTACGATGGTTATATGTTCCGCTGCAAGATTTCAAATGGTACATGGACTGAATATACAAAGCCTGCAACTCTTAAGGTAAAGGCAGTTATTTCAGAGGAACCAGTTGATAAAAAAGCTTACTACGGTAATGTTGCAAGATTTACAGTTAAGGCTGCCGGTCCTGATATGAACTATCAGTGGCAGGTAATGAATGCAAGCGGCAAGTGGGTAAAAAGCTCAGCATCGGGTGCAGCCACAGCTACACTCAGTGTGACAGCTACATCATCACTTAACGGTAAGAAATTCAGATGTGTGATCACATCTAAGAATAATACACTTACCACCGCCGAAGTAACCTTAACAACAGTAAATAATATCAAAACTCAGCCGGTAGACAGAAAGGTCAAGGTTGGAGCCAAGACAGTATTTACTGTAAAGGCAGCAGGAAATGATCTGTCATACCAGTGGCAGGTGTACGTTAACGGTAAGTGGGTTAAGTCAGGATCTGAAGGCAGCGATACAGATAAACTTACTGTTACCGGAAATATGAAGTATAATGGTTACAAGTTCAGATGTCTGGTAACCAACGGAACAGTTCAGACTTACTCAGATGCAGCTACACTTGTGGTTGTTGAGAAATAATAGTTTTGATGTGATATGATACCATAGGGACTATCGTTCCGAAGGATTATGAGAAGTGTTTTTTACTTCTCATAATGTAGTCATAAAAATATCATAATAAAAAAATGAACGCTCGCGATGGAGTAACCTGTCGCGGGCGCTTTTTTGCTCTGCGGCATACGTTTCTGATGAACTAAAATCACACCTGACTACAGTCAAAAGAGTTGTGGAAATCGTTTAAATTACAGGTGTTGGAAAATGAAAAAATAACTCTATCAATATGCCGCCCTGTCTTGTTTTTTTGTGGAATTTGCTATATTATATAGAAGAGGCTAGATGTATTTTTTTACAGCTGTTGTTTGTTTTGGGGAGGTAGAAATGGATAATAAGAGGTCTAAAAAGAATCGGGGACTTGATGGATTAAGGGGAATTACAATACTGGTAGTTCTTTTGGCACTTCTAATACCGGACATCTTTAAATCAGGGGATCTGGCACTTCAGATGTTCAGCGTCGTTATTGGTTATATCACAACCGTAACTGCTTCCGGAATGATGAGGAAGAATAAATATAAGATAACTGACTTCTATATAAAGAGATTAAAGAATTATTATCCTGAAATCATAACACTTTTTCTGACATTCTGTGGACTTGCAGTCATCTTTGCACATTCATATACAAGGCAGGTAGGAAAGAACGTTCTTAATTCGATTCTTGGACTGACTCTGTTTTTCCTTGTATTTCCATTGCTTTTCTATATCTGGAATATGATAGCAGACAAAAATGGCCCGACAGCCGCAAATATATTTCTTGTGATCGTTGAGGCTGTTGTAACCATAGTTATAATTGTTGTAAACAAGCCTGCAATCAATATTTATCCGTTTATTGTGGGTATGATAGCTGCGCTGGTTTATAAGAAGAAACTTAAATATGAGTCTCTTCCGAAGGATTACAGAAGAAACAGACTTATCATGTTTCTGATAGCTTCACTTGTGACTCTGCTGGGAATCATTTTTATAAATGGCAATGGAGACCTGGAGCAGATTCTGACCGCAGTTATTGGCGCGGCTATGGGTGTTATGGTATGGCTTGCCACAGCATCTTATCTGAAGATAGGAAGTACGGTTGATATTGTGATATTTAAAACAGCCGGAAAAATGTGGCTGGAATTCCTGATGACATATACTGCCATGACCTCCATATTTGGAGCAAAGGGTTGGACAGGCTTCGGAGCAAGATGTATTTTGGTCATACTTATCCCTGCAATAACATTTGTTATATATAAGACCATTCATTTCCTGAATGTGGAAATGATAAAGGATAGACTTTCAGGAGTTGGCAATGAAAGCGATTCGGCTAAAAAATTATTAATGATCGCTCCGCTTTTTGTTTTAACTGTTCTGATCCTGCTTGGATTTATAGGACTTATTGTATTTGGCAAGTCTAAGGATACGGAAGAGAAGAAGCCGACCACCACAACAGAAGCAACTGTTGCAAAGACTACGGAGCTTACCACAGCAGAGAAGACAACAGAGGCAACTACAACAGAGGCTGCTAAGCCGGCGGATTCCGCAAAGGTTACCATCGTTGGAGACTTTATGCTGCAGGGCATCACTTACGACCTGCCGGATAAGATGCCGAATGTATATATCGATGCATCTCAGAACAGACAGGTTGTTTATTCGGATTCCGTGATCAATGATCTTAAGGAAGCAGGCAATCTTAGAGATATAGTCGTTCTCATCCTTGGTACAAATGGTGATTTCTCAGAGGAGGATGGTCAGGCAGTTCTTGATGCTATAGGAAAAGAGAGAAAAATCTACTGGGTTAATACTTACGGAACCAGTCTTCCTCAGATTGATGATGTAAATAAGACAATCGATACTCTGGCCGGAAAGAATGCAAATCTTACGGTTATTGACTGGAACGGACTTGTTAAAAATCATCCTGAATACGTTGGAGACGGCGGCCCATTCCTTACAGGAGAGGGTATAGATGCACTTGTAGAGCTTATATATAATTCAGTGCATTAAATATGCAGCTCGTTAAATATGTGGCTCATTTAATATACAGTTCATAAGTTTGTGAGTGATGCTGGAATACCGAGATAACAAAAAAATATTAATAATCAAGCGGTGCCTATGCTGCACCGCTTTTTTAAAACCGATAGTTTATTGATACTAAATGGTAATACGAGCAAACAATCAGCGGTTTAATGATATTAAATGGTGATATGAGTATGGATATATCAGAGAAAGAAAAAAAGGAAAAAATAGAAAAACTGGCCCAAAAGATACTGGGTATTGCCAGAGATCAGATTGCAGTTAATCTGAGATTTCTGGATATTGTACTGGCAGAACTGAAGCTGATCCCAAAGTATGATATTAAACCGGCAGGAGCAACTGTCGGCGGAGGCATGGCAACAGACGGAGGGTATATTTATTATAATCCGGTGTGGGTGCTTCAGAATTATAAGAAGGAGCCTGCGGTAATAACCAGGACCTACCTTCATTTGATGCTGCATCTTTTGTTTTTTCATCCGTTCGGCTATGACAAGATAGATATGCAGCTTTGGGACCTCGCGGCGGACGTTTCGGTAGAAGCGGTCATACTTTCCATGAATATAAGGGCGTTTGCTTTGGAAAGAGACAGTGAAGCCATGGAGGAACTGAAGATTCTGAAGAGACAGGCCGGTGCCCTGACTGCCGAAAAAATCTATAAATATTTAAGAACCTACGGCCTTTCCGAAGCCGGAAAGATAAGATGGTTCGTGCTTTATCACAGGGATGAGCATATTTACTGGCGCAAGAAAAAGGAGATAAGCATTCAGCTGGAAAAATGGCAGAAGATAAGTGAGAGAGTAAAGACTGATCTGAAGAATTTTTCAAGAGGCGGTATCGCAAATGAAGAGCTGGATACCAATCTGAAGGATGCGGTAAAGGAAAAATATGATTACTCAAATCTGCTGAAAAAATTCATGACAACCGGCGAGAACGTTCAGGTAAATGATGACGAGTTCGACTATATTTATTATACCTATGGCATGGAGAAGTATGGAAATATGCCCCTGATTGAACCACTCGAATATAAAGAGGATGAAAAGATAAGGGAATTTGTAATAGTACTTGATACTTCAGCGTCTACCAAAGGGGCGGTTGTACAGGCATTTTTGAAAAAGACCTACAGCATACTTAAAAGTAAGGATAACTTCTTCACGGAGGTGAATATACATATAATCCAGTGTGACAGTAAGGTGCAGAGTGATACCAAGATCAGAAATAATGAAGAATTTATAGAGTTCTGCAACAATGTCAAGCTGAAGGGTTTTGGTACTACTGATTTCAGACCGGCCTTCAAATATGTAGATGAGCTGATCGCAAAGAAGGAGCTGACCAATCTCAAGGGGCTGATATATTTCACGGATGGATATGGTGATTATCCTGCCAAAATGCCGGATTATGATGTAATGTTTGCCTTCCTTCAGGAGGATGAATATGCACCGAAGCCGCCGGTATGGGCATATAAGGTTTTGCTCGAACCGGAGGAGCTGGAGCTGGAGGCTATCCGGGCTGAACAGGAGACGCGAAAGAAAACAGCAGAGCAGGAAGCACGAAAGAAGTCGGCGGAAGATAATATTGCTAATAATGATATACATGTAGATGAATAAAAGTGATTGCTTTTGAATTGATAACGGTTTAATTTAGGCAGATGAATAACAGAAAAGACAGGCAGATGATCGGAGGAATATATGAATATAAATGATGCGAAAAATTATATTAAAAATGATGTAAGTTTATATCTTATGAAGAATGAATGGGGAGAGTACAGAATACCGGTAGTACGTCAGAGACCGATCTTTTTGCTGGGGGCTCCGGGAATCGGAAAGACGGCCATAATGGAGCAGGTGGCATCTGAACTCGGTATTGCGCTGGTTTCATATTCCATGACTCATCATACAAGACAGTCGGCCCTCGGCCTTCCATTTATCAGACATGAATCTTATGAGGGCATGGAGTATGATGTTTCGGAATATACCATGAGCGAAATCATAGCATCGATATATTCTGTTATGAGAGACTCCGGAGTTAAGGAAGGCATACTCTTCCTGGACGAGATAAACTGCGTATCGGAAACTCTGGCTCCGTCGATGCTCCAGTTCCTGCAGTATAAAGTATTCGGAAAGCACAGGATACCGGACGGCTGGGTTATAGTTACCGCAGGAAATCCTCCGGAATATAATAAAAGCGTTCGTGAATTCGACGTTGTAACAATGGACAGACTGAAGGTACTTGAGGTTGAGGCGGACTATGATACCTGGAAGAAATATGCCAGAGAGCACGGTGTAAGAAGTGAGGTGACCAGCTTCCTGGAGATTCATAAAGACTATTTCTACCACATGGAAATGACAGTTAAAGGCCGTTCATACGTTACAGCCAGAGGATGGGAGGATCTTTCGACTATACTTGCTCTGTATAACGAAAGGAATCTTCCGGTGGATGAGACTCTTGTGGGCCAGTATATAAGAAATGATAAGATAGTTAAGGAATTCACTGCTTATTACGATCTTTATAACAAATATAAGCGCGATTACAGGCTGGAGGATATTCTGTCGGGAAATCCGCCTGAAAGTGCATTTAAACGCAGTCAGAATGCGGGATTTGATGAAAGACTGTCTGTTCTGGGCATGCTTATGGACAGACTGGAGTCGGAGATTGGCGATGTTATTGAGAAGACAGATTTCCTTGCAGACCTTCTGAAGCTTCTTAAACAGCTGAAAGCAAATGATCAAAAATTCGAAACTGCTTCAGAGGTAATAGGTTTCCTGGAAAAATGCAACGATGCTCAGAGAATAAAGATGGATAAGCTGGCCAAGGCAAATTCTTTATCTGACAAGGATAAGAAGAAATACAGAAGGATGATCGAGCATCTGAACAGAACGGTCAAAGAGATCGTGATGGTTGGTTCGGAGGCGAAAACCTATGATGAAGCCTTTAAAATTGTCAGAATGATATATGAAGATGCAGTAGCTGATATGAAAGAGGATGTCAAGACAACAAAGGAGAGGATGCACAATCTTTTTGCTTACGTTGAGAAAGCATTCGCAGAGGGCAATGAAATGCTGCTTCTCGTCACAGAGCTTACGGTAAATGAAAACTCTTCAAGATTCATTGCACAGTTTGGATCAGAAGACTATACCAAGGCAAGTGAAACGTTGATGCTGGCTGAGAGGCAGGATGCAATCAAGAAAGAAATCCTCGAGCTGGATATATAGAGAATATCTGAGATGTTAAAAATACAGCTCATAATCCTGCTGACTGATGTTATTCCGGTATCTGATCCAGAAAAACAGCCGGTGTGACAGCAGCATACTGTTCAAAAAAAACAGCCGGTGTGACAGCAGCATACAGTTCAGAAAAACAGCCGGTGTGACAGCAGCATACAGTTCAAAAAAAACAGCCGGATGAGATATCTATATACAGTTTAAATATATAAAGTATAACAGGAGATAGATGATATGGCAGACAAGGTGATAAACACAGCCGCGGGTCAGTTATATTATGTTGAAAAAGATGACCGTGTGAATATAACTTCATATGCCGGGGAGGATGAGAGTCTTATCATTCCGGAAGAGATAGCAGGACTTCCTGTGAGGAAGATAGACAAGAAGGCTTTTATGAATGCAAAAAGACTGAGGTCGGTGGTGCTTCCGGATACCATCAGAAAGCTTGCGGATTGGAGCTTTTCTTATTGCAGGATGCTCAGCACCGTGGAGCTTCCGAGGAAGAAGATCACTATGGGGCATTCACCATTTCTGGGAGACGACAGGCTTGAGAAGATAAGTCTGAGGAGTAGAAAAAAATATCCGGATGAGGCATGGCTGGCAATGTCTGAAAAGGACAGAGATGATACGGCGGTTCTTCTCGCATCGCTTTACAACATGAAGGGGGCGGATCATCTGCTTAATTGCAGTACGGCAGGTACACCTGAATGGTTTGAAGGGCTGGACAGGAGACTGCTGGAATTTATAGATGAACCCGATGAGGAAGGACATGCTGAAATGATCCTCTGCGGTGAAGAAGATCTTGAATGTACGCTGGATGTTTTTATCACCAATAAGAGAAAGAAAAAATCGCGAATATCATTTATGCGTATTCTTCATCCTGCCGGACTTTCAGAGAAGGCAGAGGAGAGATATAAGGCTTATCTGACAGGACATTCAGTCGGATGCAGTTCCGATGAGGCATGGCTCGTACTGAAGGAAGAGTATGGGCATCTCAAAGAGTACTATGAGTGTTATGTTAACCTCGGCTGCCTGAATGATGATAATTTCAGTGATACTATGCAGGATCTTGGAGATAAACAGGCGGAGATGAAGGCATATTTCCTCAGATGGAAGGAAGCAAATAAGCCGGCTGAAGAAGATTTCTTCGACAGCTTCGAGCTTTAATTCCACTATTTACAATTGTTTTTCAGAGTGTTAACATTGTGACTATATAGATTAATATGGCATGATATCCGTTGACGGCCACCAATTTATGAGAAGAAAAAAGCATCTCATAATCCTGCGGATAGTTTTGGGGTATATAATATCTGCGGCTAAGCGGATATGTCATAGCATCTATAGTAAATATATGTAATTGGTGTCATAATCTTTTTTGACACTTACATAAAAAAGAAAAGGAGAAAAAAGGTGGGAAGAGTAAGCATCAAAAAACATTTGGTCCTGGCCTTGCTTTGTGCGGTAATATGTGCGGCTGCTGTTATAGCCGGCGTGCATAAGATTCAGGCTGAACCGGATGTGATCAGGGTTAAGAATCTGAGTGAGCTTGAGGCCGCATTGAGTGGCGGAGATCAGAAGATCGTTCTTGATAAGGATATCGAAGTTAAGGGATATCTTTTAATTGATGGCGACAAGACAATCTCTATCGACCTGAATGGACATAAGCTGAAGCTTGATGTAAATATGACAAAGCGCAGCAGCATCCGTGTTCATGGTGGGGCAAAGCTTATTATCTCTAACAGCGGTGATGAAGAGGAAGGTCAGATAACCGGCGGATATACATTAGGAGGCTTTGGTGGAGGCATCCAGGTAAGCGGCGGAAGTCTTGTACTTAACAGTGGATGGATAACCAATGGTACGTCAAGAGCCGGAGGAGGTGTAGCTCTTATTAATGGAGGCACCTTCGAGATGAATGGCGGTGTAATTCAGAAATGCTATATGGAAGGCATACACATTGGCCGAGGCGGTGGAGTTTACGTTGGAACCGGATGTTCATTTGTTATGAACGGCGGTATCATCCGTGGAAACCAGGAGAAGACCGCATGGAAGAATAACGGCGGTGGCGTATATGTTGAGGAAGGCGCTACTTTCCGTATGACCGGAGGAAAGATCGGCGATCATCTGGTAGTTAATGGAGCAAATTCCATTTCCGGAAATGGTGCCGGTGTATATGTTAACGGTGGTGAGTTTATCTTTGAAGGCGGTTCTGTCGAGAATAATGTTACCAGTGCCAGCGGTGCAGGTATTTATCTGAATGACGGAAGTAAATTCAAGATGACCGGAGAGACTGAAGTTTTCTATAACATGGTTACAGACCTTGGTGCAGCAATCTATGTAAAGAATGCATCGGTTGAGATCGAAGGAACACATATTTATAGAAATACATCAGGCAATATTTGTGGTGGTATTTATATCGATCCATCACAGGCAAGTACAATGACGATCAAGAATTCTGTATTTGATAATAATATCGGTGCTGTCTGTGCCGGAGCTATTTATCTCGCTGGCGGCGGACTCGGACTGGACAACGTAACATTTAAAGAAAATATGGTAAATGTAGAAAATGGCGGAGCCATTACCGTTGATTCAAATGCGGTTCTTCAGGTGAATAAGGGAAGCTTTACCAAGAATTCAGTCTTAGAAGGATATGGTGGAGCTATCTATATGATGGGCGGTTCTACAGTAAAGCTTTCAGATGTTACTATAACGGAAAATGAAGCCGTTGATGGTGGTGCGATCTATGCACTGGCTGATTCTACTCTCTGCATTACAAACGGCAGCATAAACAAAAACAAGGCAAAGTCAAGCCAGGACAGCTCAGTATTTGTAGCCGGTGGTATCAAGTCAGAAGGAAAGCTGAAGCTTGGCGGTGCACCGGTTATCACAGGTAACAAGCATTGTGATAGTACAGGAAAGAAACTTGTAAGAACAAGCAATGTACTTCTTGCCGAGTACAGCTATATTGATCTTATTGAGCCTCTCAGCAAGGATGCAGAGGTTGGTGTATGGAAGGAAGCAGCTGACAAGAGAATTACTTCAAGTTATGGGGATAAGTCACTTGATACATGGAGAACAAATCCGACTTATTATTTCTTCAGTGACAATGATGATTACTATGCACAGAAGAATCCGGACATTAAGCAGGGTGAAGATTATTTCCATGAAGTATATCTGATGAAGCCTGAGCATATTCATGAAATGACACTTGAACCTGCAGTTGCTGCAACCTGTGTGGATGAAGGCTGCAAGGAATATTATAAGTGCAGCGAATGTGAGCATATCTTTAAAGACGATGCCGGAGAGTATGAGTACTCTGAGCAGAAGAACGATAATGGTATTTACTTTGAACTTGTTACTTCTAGGGATCCAAAGAATCATGTAGGCGGCTGCGATGAGACAGTTAAGGTTATTGAAGAGCCTGACTGTACAAAGGCCGGAGAAAATGAAGTTACAAGAACCTGCAAGAGCTGTAAGGAAGTTGTTGAGATCGTTCGCAGACCGGTTGATGCTCTGGGACATGATCTTGAAGCGATTACAGAATATAATGGTGTTAACGGTCACGGAGAGAAATGTACAAGATGTGACTATTACTGGTTCGTTCCGGATGCCGTAGTTGGTTGTAATCATCTTAATCTGGATGAGCATGAGAAAGTAGATCCTAGCTGTACAGAGGGTGGTATGAAGGCATACGGAGTATGTCAGGACTGCGGCGCTTATGTAGGCTATGATGAAGAGAATAGTGAATATATCAGAGATCATGAGTTAACTGATGATGAGATCAAAGAACTCGTTCTTATGCCTCTCGGACATGATGTGATCACTGATGAAGCAGGAGATGCAAAATGGTTTGTTGATGATTCAACGGTTATAGAGCCTGACTGTGAAACAGATGGTTTACACGATGAATATACTGAATGCAGAAGATGCCAGGCTCATCTTGAGATGAGAACTATTAAGGATCCTGCACTGAATCATGATCTGAGTGATATATACGTTGAAAATTGCAGGCTCATGAGAAAGTGTTTAAGAGACGGATGTAATGTTCTTATCGCATGCGGTGTATGTCATGATCTTGTAGAGGTTGCCAAGGTTGATCCTAAATGTACAGCAGATGGTCATGAAGCTGTTTATGCTTGTATTAATTGTGGACAGCTTATAAAATATGAGGATTATCATGACTTTGGAATGCCTATCAATATAAGCTATCAGGATATTGTAATAGATGCTCTCGGTCATAAATTTGGCGAGTGGCAGATCTTGACTGAGCCTACTGCAACAACAAAGGGTCAGGAAATCCATTATTGTGAAAGATGTGATGCCTTCGAGGTTCGTGACATGGATGTTGAGGTTACCTACAGATTTACCAAGGGTGACGGCTCAGAGTGGAAGAACGGAAGTACAGGTTCACTTGGCTTTACAGTAAAGAGAAGCTACAAGGATGAGGATACCTTCAGCAAGTGGTTCACCGGTAATATCTATGTTGATGGAACACTTCTTACAGAAGATGATGCAACAGCATCTGAAGGAAGCGTAAATATTGATCTTAAGGATTCATTCTTAAATACTCTTGAGGTAGGTGACCACACCATTACCGTTGAGTTTGAGGATGCAGAGGTTTCTGCTGAGTTTAAGGTGGCAGAGGCTGATACAACTGAGGAAAAATCAGAAGATACATCTGAAGAAAAATCAGAAGATACATCTGAAGATAAATCTGAGGAGAATACAGAAGAGAAGAAAGAGGCTGACGTTACAGATACAACAGAGGCACCTGTTGATCCAAAGGCACCTAAAACCGGTGATGATTCACCTGTAGCAGGATTTATGTTACTCATGGCTGTTTCCGGTGCGGCAATGGCCGGATGCTTAGGTCTCAGATCTAAGAAGAGATATATGGCTGAGTCTGACAAAACAGATGAAGAGTAATAATTAAAAACTATCATAAAAACTGTAGCAGTAGAAATTTAGTATTAAAAAAAATATGCAGGACGGTAGATATAAAAAAAATTTACCGCCCTGCTTTTTATTTATATAAAATTGGCCAAATATATTTATCAAAAAAATTTTAAAAATTTATTGTTCATTGTTACGCTTTTGTTGCGCTTGGTGTGTTAAATTAGGTTTACGAAATAAGAAAACACATATATAATTCTGTTATAGGAATTATGAGACAGTTAATAATCAGAATGAAATATATTACAGGAGGAAAAGACAGTGAAAGAAGTAGATAACGAAATCGAAGAGGTAAAGGGAACCGGAAGCGAAGTGGTTGAGATTGAAATGCCGGCACCGGATGATTTTGCGGGTACACCTGAGGAGAGAACTATATTCGGTCAGCAGGTTATAGCAGGCTTTAATAACCAGAAAACCTTACTGGACAAGGTGTATTATTATATCTCATATTACACATATAAGTCATTGATGGAAACTTCACTCGATAGGGAATTTCCGGATGGAAAGGTTATCATTCCTCCTGGAACTGATCCGGAAAAAAGACAGAAAATGATAAATGATGTTCAGACAAGGGTTAATAATCTTGTGAACATGAGAGAAAGGATCGGGCTCAGCAGAACCAATAATACATCTCCGGAAGATGAGCAAACTTTTGAAGTTATGCAGAAACTGTTTATTTCATCTTTAATCGGAGACGGAAGCAGAAAGGCTCTGCTCGAGGGAATGAAGATGATATCTCTCATCAGTGAATATCATATTTATAAGGGTGGAATGGATTATAATGACACACTGAACAAAATGGCTCCTGATGTCAAAAACAAAGAGAAGAAGGCTCTTGGAATCAATTACTATGATCCTTATAACATTAATACACTCTATGCAGGTGCGATTGGTGATCTCAGGTTTAATCTTAACGGATCCATTGCCAGCCTTAGTGAGGCCGATCCTGACGGAATAGCTGACCAGATTTTTGAGGCGCTTCATTTTAACAAATATATGAAGGTTTCAACCTTCATGAACAAGATCGGTTTCAATGCTGATGAGCAGAAGCGCTTTCTTGATATAAAGGGTTTTAATAAAGATGAAACCGTATATGAAGCCTATAAGAGAAAGCTGACAGCTGATAATAACGGGCAGGCCGTGTCGGAAGAAGATATCCTTGCAGAAATAAAATATGATTATATCCATGATCTTACAACCGGAGTTATTCAGGATATATCCGGACAGCCATATAACTATTTTAATGATAAATATTATGATGGCATGACAATGGATTATTACATGAATATCCTGGGTATGAATTCTGATGAAAAGGAGCTTTTCATTTCAGAAAACAGCAGAAGATTCGCCGGTGATGAGGTTAAACCTGACTTTATTGATGAGAAGGGAAATATTAAGAGGGATGCCACAGTCAAGGATGTATTTAAGGCGCTCTTCTATAAGGATGAGGCGTATTTAAAGGATACTAAGAAAAAGAAGATAGATGCTGAATTATTTAATAAGTTTGGAAAGGGATATGTTGTTAAACCTGAAGATTATATCACTTATGATAATCTGGCAGTAATAACCGAAGATGATTATAAGACCTATGCCAAGGATATAGTTCAGAGAGAAACAGACAGATTCAAATTTAAAGGATATAAAGGCAGGAATAATGCAACAATTGAGAAATTCCTCTGTACAGCCGGATATTCAAAGTCTGAGAGACAGGAATATTATACGGCTAATAATGTACAGGCTTCTGATAAGGCCAAGGATGTTTTAAAAGCTCAGTATATAAAGGAAAAGAAGCTTAATCCTGAGGATGCAGCCAAGGTTACTGATGATACAGTATTCAATTATGCTACGGATTTCATGGAATCAGAGCGTGAAAGATTTAAGAAGAGCGGAAGAAAGCGTGCTGCATACAATGTTGGCTTCCAGGTAAGAGATGAGCTTATGGATTCCATGAAAACGGATTTTGATAAAGGCACGTTTAAAGCCGGAATTAATATCTTTGCAGGTGAGAATTTTGATGGCAAGAATCTTAAACCGGAGCCTAATGCGACAAAACCGGACGATATTGATTATAATGATTGGCTGGAAAATGAGATCAAGACTAAGCTTGTACCAAATGAGGAAAAGAATCTTTCAGGACATGTTAAATCATTTAAGAAGATATTGACAAGCGGAAAGCAGCTTAATTTCGGTAATGATAAGACAATCCAGAAGTATTATGATACAAATGTGGTTACAACAAATCCTGTATTCATCAGAGGTGCCATATCACAGCTCAATGCAACAAAGAAGGGAAGCGCAAACACTGCAAAGTACGACAATATGATGGATGCTCTTAAGGAATATGAGTTAAAGCTTATTTCCTCAGAGCAGGAGGGAGTTCTCGCAGCCAAGAATAAAGTTATTGAAATGTGTAAGGCATATATCAAGGGCAGAAAGAGCAAGAGAAGCAGTGAAGCCGGCAATAAGAGATTTGAGGTAGCTTCAACAGTCCTTTATACACTTATGCCAAGGGATGAATTTAGAACATGGGCAAATGATGTAAATAGTCACAGATCCGGTGAGTATCTTCTGACATACCCTAGATGCGCAGAGAGACAGCTTAAGTATTATACAGAGCAGGAGAAGATTGAAGAGGATGCACAGGAAAACACGAAGTATGACAAGACCTTCATGTCTCAGGAATATTCAAGTGAACTGAGAAAATTTGAAAAGTTTGTCGGCATGAATCCGGAATTTGATGATAAATATGCCAAATTAATTAACAAAAACGAGCATGCTGCAAAATTCACAGCAATCCCTAAAGATGTCAGAATAAGTCCTATTGGATCATCTGCAATAAGAAGAGGAATTTCAGAAAAAGATTTTGCGGCTCTGGTATATAGTGGAGTATATACACAGGAAGCATTACAGGCTGATCCGAGACTTAAGGATCATCCGGATACCAAGGGTCTCTATACAGGAAAGGATTATACAACGGAGCTTGTAAAGAACCCTCCTTCAGCTGAGTCAGGAAAATATTTGGATGTTCTTGTTAAGGGCAGAGAGGCAGCCATAAATGCTCTAAATGATTATTCTATAGGCAGCAAATATCTTCTTGCTCACCTTGTAGCAACAGGTATCAGATACGCAGCTGCAGCAGGAAGAAGCATGACAAAGCTCGATGACAGTCTCTATATGAACAGTGAGATGGGTAGGCGTCTTATAGATATGATCGACAGAGACAATGAGCTTAAGCATATAATCAGTTTGTTTGGCATTGAGAATATGGATAAGGATATAGAGTATGTCAAGAGCATGAATACACTTTCTGAGGTTTATCAGAAGTCAACGGCTGCAAGCAAATATATCGATAATATTGATAATATGATTAAAGAGGCTCCGGAAGCAAGTCATGAGATAAAAAGTTCGATGAAGGAAGAACTTGTAACGGATGTTCTTATGACCAAGCTCATAGAGGATTGCAATACCAAATACAAAGAGGCTAACCGAAACAGAACAAAGTACAAAAACGAAATAAAGCCTGCTTATGAAAAGTATCGTAAGGAGACCGGCAAGCTTCCTCAGTTAGATCCTAATATTCTTGATGATAAAGGGAATGTCAGAGAAGGTACACTCTCTCCTGAAGAATATCAGAAGAGGAGAAATGAACTCGAGGATGAGTATAAGCATGCTGTAAAGCTTGCAGATGATCATGTCCGCGATAATCCGCTTATGGACAGCCTCAGCGATAAGAAGTCCACAGATTTACTGAGAGAAAGCGTAAGAAAGATTGTTAAGGATTCAGGAATTGCCAAGAAATCTATAAGGGAGATCAAAGCAGAGCTTAATAAGCCTAAGATTGTTAATAAGGTCGCTGCGCTTGCAACACAGACCAGAGAACAGAAAAATGAAGCAGCGGCAGAAGCAGCCAGAAAGGCAAGAGAAGCTGCCAGAAAGGCAAGAGAAGCTGCCAGAAAGGCAAGAGAAGCTGCCAGAAAGAAAACAGTTAATAAAGCTCCAAAAGCTCCAGGAATGAATTAATGTCAGGTGCATTCCGGTAATTGGATAGCCTGCATTACTCCGGACTAGTAACGGAAAATAAATTAAATAATGGATTATCAAAAGGCAGAAGCGTATTACACGGCTTCTGCCTTTTGCTCTTATGTGCTTTTATTATAGTTTCTGTTGTGGTAAAATTTGACTGTTATATGTGAAAAACATATAACTGTCGGGTAATGTGATCGATAAACCGGTCATGCAACAGACAGCTATGTTATATGCGGAGAACATATAA
The DNA here is from genome assembly GCA_900108205.1 of Eubacterium ruminantium. Lineage (GTDB taxonomy): Bacteria > Bacillota > Clostridia > Lachnospirales > Lachnospiraceae > Eubacterium_Q > Eubacterium_Q ruminantium_A. Next base: position 124,853 of record FNUU01000006.1, read on the forward strand.
CTGTCGGTGCAGCAAGATCGACAAATTGATCATGAGAAAGAATTAATTGTTGAATATAATAATTAATAACTATCTGGGCAGTGTGATCGACAAATTGATCATGAGATTAACATATTAACTAAAATGTTAATTATATATTTTTTTAGTTGGAGGAAGGGGAAAAATGGATAGTTTCAGTACATATCAGGGAGCGTTAGATATTTTCAGAAAAGTAAATTCTGTAGGTGAAAGAGAGAATTGTGTATTCGGAGCAATCGTAGATTTTTCGAAGAGCAGCGATGTTACACCTTCGATGGCGGGCCTTGGAGCTTTTGGAGCAGTAGGATACGTGGTCGGCAGTGTGGTCGGAGCAGAAAGAGATGAAAGAGTTAGAAGGATCAATGAATTCATTTTTGTCTTGCTTGACTTTAACGAAAATGGTTTCGGAGTAATGCCTTTAAGGGGTGGTGGAATGAAGATCAATCCGGAAAAACTTACTCCATGTTATGATGCATTTTTCTATTTCTATTATCAGGAAGTACATAGTATTACAGTCAAAAACTACATGGGTATAAGAAAAAGTGTAAAATCCATTACCATAATCCTGAACAACGGAAGAAAACTGAATTTTACAGCAAATATGGAAGAGAAAACACTGCCTTATCAGGTAAATGGCATGAAGACATTTGTTGAGAGATATCAAAGATAGTATAGAATAAAAATCCTCCGTGAAAATTAATAAGAATAAAATCAAAAAAATCATAAAATGATTGTTGCGGTTTTGTTATGTGTATCATTGTAGAATGAGTACAGTAAAAAGAAAAAGAACAAAACGGAGGAAATCATTATGGGAATGAAGGAAGATATTGCAAATGCAAAGCAGCAGATAATTGAGGAGTTGAACAGCAAGCATTATTTTATGCGTCGTGACAGCCTCATAAACAGGATTAAAAGCGAACATTTCTTTGACGATACACAGGACAATATGAGCGCTGATGATATTGCCCTGCATGAATATCTGAATGAAATACCTGACGAGAAGAGACAGCAGATATTCCAGGAAGCTGTCATGGAAAGGTTCAATAAAAGTATAGATATTGGTAAGAAGGCAACATATGAAACACTGAAAGCTCTCGGTATGTCAGAAGAAGAGCCGGAATATGGTCTGGATTTTCAGGATGCAAAATACAACTGGGATGTTGTGGATAAGGTCTGCATTTATTCAACAAAGCTTCTTAATAAGGATACTGTAGAAAGTATAGAAAAGCTTAATAAGTTTGTGAACCTGAAGGTCTTTGATAAAAACAAGAAAACAGAGGCCAAGCTTATTGAGGATTTTAAGAATCAGGCCAGAGAAAGCGCCGGAAATAACAGCGTGGATTCTTTTTATCAGAATGCAACTGAGGTTATGGAGTCAGAGCCACTTGATTTTGTTGATATCAAACTCAATACTTATGGCGACAGGGTTTCAATAGAATCCTTTAGGGAGGGATTCCTTGAGGAGGAGAAAGCTGTTCATGAATTTGTTGAAGCCAAGAAAAAAGAAGAAGCGGCGACAATGGATCACTTTAAGGGAAAACTCCTTGCTCATGATCAAACACTTAAAGCAGGAAAGGATGGAAAGCTGGACTATGAAGGCGCAGGTTATCTGGCATGGGTGATAACGCTTGAGGATGCAAGGAAGCGAGTAAATGATAATCTGTCACTTCAGGAGCATAAGATCAGAAATGAAGAGCAGTATGTGAACAGAAGAAGATTTATTGAGAAGCAGCGTAATGATATGGCCGGTGATCCTGCATTTCTGGCATATGCAAGAAATCTCGAAAACTTACCTGAACAGAATATTGTTGATCTGTCAAAAAACTGGAAGGATTATAAGAAAACAGTTGAGGATAAATTTGCAAGCATCCGAAAGGATAAAAGCAATATCGTGGAGTTCCCTAAGAATAAGGAAACTCTGGATGTCGACAGCATTCAGAGTCTTTGCAAAACCAAGCTGGACAAATATAAAATAAATGATAAGAATTTAGATTTTACAAATGATATACAGGCAGCGGCAGAGTATTTTGCACTCAGACTGATCACTGAGCCGGGAGCAAAGAGAATCTTCTTTGGAAAAGGGCTTGACTGGAAGAACGCAGAAAAGGTAAGTGTAAGAACTGGTCTTAAGGCAAATGAGGAAGGTAAATATTCAGCTGCTGATTTTAACAAGGCTTTTGCAGATGTAAGAAACAGTCTTTTAAAGGAGGATTCTTTCTTATGTGGAATTGCAAAAGGTAATTCCATGAAGGAAATGTATGAGCAGTACAAGGCAGAGGCTCGTCACACAGTTGAAGTTATCGCTGCAGCGGCTGAGGTACGTGAACCTGTAAAATACAAGGGAAAGACCAAGCAGCAGGTGGCAGAACAGATCGAGCAGTCAACTATGATGACTATAGCCAAGAAAGATCTGGATTACTTCAAGAAGACAAGAGATGAATTAGATACATTATATAAGAGCGAAGGAAAGTACAGATCATCATACATGAAGACCCTGTATAAGCAGCTTGACGATATAATCAAGGAAGCAGATGAGAACGTAAATCCTGAAGGCGGATACTCAATTAAGTCCGGAAGACTTGCTGCACTTAGAGCCGATGGAGTAAAGTATTTTGAGGAAAGAAAGGGCAAGGTCTTTAATCCGATAACCAACAGAGGAAAGCAGAGGCTTGATATCGTAGAAAAGCTGATAACAAAAACACATAATATGATCAATACGGAGCCTGAAAAGAAGGCAAAGAATCAGGAAAGACAGCAGCCGGGTATGCGCTGATGTGAATTGAAGAATAACAAGCTGTGTTATTTCTTCGATTCCGGGAGTATGTGAATTGTGCTGTCGGTGTGTTTAAAAACAGTTATATAAGATACATTGGGATTATGAGATGCGGTTCTGCTACGCATAGTCTGAGGCGTTTGAGGGGGAAATATGAAAAAAGTAAGCGATATCGTGGGAAAATACATGGCATGGATAGTGCTTCTCATAGCAGCTATGGCATTGTTCCTGCCGCGAACAGGTACATGGATAAAAACAGATTGGATCAACTATCTTTTGATGATCGTTATGTTTGGAATGGGGTTGACGATGAAATTATCGGATTTCGCGGTGGTCTTTTCAAGACCCAAAGATGTGATAGTCGGATGCCTTGCACAGTTTATTGTAATGCCTGTACTCGCATATATTCTCGGTAAGATATTCGGACTGAGTGATGAACTTCTTGTAGGTGTTGTTCTTGTGGGAACGTGTCCGGGAGGAACGTCAAGCAATGTTATAACATACCTGTCAAAAGGCGATACAGCTCTTTCGGTAGGAATGACAAGTATTAATACACTGCTTGCTCCATTTTTAACACCGGCTCTGACGTATCTATACCTGAGAACCTCTGTAAGTGTGGATGTAAAGTCGATGTTTATATCTATAATAGAGGTCGTGATAGTACCTATCGGACTGGGACTGCTGATCAATAAGCTGTTTGGAAAATACACTCAGCGAATCATGTATGCAATGCCTACTGTATCGGTGACAGCTATCTGTCTTATCGTGGCAGCGGTTGTATCACATAACAGTGAGAAGATAAAGACTGCAGGGCTGGTAATACTGGTGATCGTGATCATACATAACCTTTTAGGATATTTATGCGGATACCTGATAGGTATACTGTTTAAGATGGATATGTCCAGAAAGAAGGCAGTCTCAATAGAGATAGGAATGCAGAATTCCGGACTCGCAACATCGCTTGCGTCAAGTTCTTTTCCGGATATGTCAATGGCTACGGTTCCGGGCGCGATATTTTCTGTATGGCATAACATTTCGGGAGCTATACTTGCAGGAATCTACAGGAAAATAGATAACCCTGACAGAGAGAAATAATGTAAATTAAGCAAAACAAATATTCGTTTCACTCGCGCTTGTTTTGCTTCTGATAAGATATAGTAATACGACGAATAAGAAGCATATTGGATTATTACAGTACTCAGATGATGATAGATCGGAAAGTGACGAGGTGAGCTATGAAGACACGATATCTAAAGTATGACATAATACGAATAACGGCAATACTGATGGTAGTACTGTTACATTGTGCCGCATATATTGTTATCTTTTATCCGGACACATCAAAGGCGGAATTTATTATCGGAAACATAATGAATGGAATTCCGCGTGCCGGAACGCCGATGTTTCTGATGCTTTCGGGAGCCTTATTATTGGACGAGAGCAGATCCTTCGACGTAAAGAAGTTTTATAAAAAATCATTTTTGGCAATTGTTGCGCTTCTCGCTTTCTGGCTTCTGTTATATGCACACTGGAGAGCATTGATCCTTCCGGTTCTTCAGGGTGGACAGACGGATAAGAAGCTGTTCTATAATTACCTCCTCAAGCTGGAGGGATTGTATCCGCACCTGTGGTATTTGTTTATGCTTATTGGAGCATATGCAGTGATACCGGTGCTGAGACTTTTTGTAAAACGTGAAAATAAAGCATATATTCTTGGCATGATCATTTTTTCCGTGGTTGTTCAGTTTGGTGTTACAACAGCGGGAATACTTACAAGAAAAGCAGATTTCACAATTTCGGATTTTGTGACCAAATTCCATGTCGAATATGCGACGGGGTATATTCCGTATCTTCTGATCGGATGGTATCTGACTGCATTTCCGCTGAAGAAAAAGGCGCAGGTGATACTGGAAATATTGGGATTTGCAGCGGTTTTATGGATAATACTCAACGTACAGTTTGCAATAGATTCTGTTGACGATATCCGTGATTATCTGGTTGAGATGCCTACACTTCCGGCAATGTTATACGGAGTGGGACTGTTTGTATTTATCAGTAATCTGGCAGGGGATAAAACTACCAAGAGCCGTGTGGTAAATACACTGTCCAAAGCTTCATTTGGCATCTATATCATTCACGTAATCTTTCTGGATATATTTTCAAACCTGATCATGCCGTACGATAAATTTGATGCAGGTAATCCGTTTTTCTACATACTTTTGCTTTTTGGACTGACATTCGGAGTATCGGCAGCAGTGGTATTGCTGTTTTCTAAGATACCGGGATTAAGAAGGATCATTTATTATCATTGAGATTTGTCAGAGATAAGGAGGCGATTACTATAGCTTCATATGTTATTTCAGACATTCATGGACAATACGACATGTTCATGGAGTTGCTCGATAAGATCAAGTTTAATGAAAATGATACACTGTACATTTTAGGAGATGTGCTCGACAGAGGACCGCATCCCATAAAGACACTTATGAAGCTCATGGAAATGCCAAATGCTATTTGTATTGTCGGAAATCATGAGCTTATGGCGTTAGAATGCCTTGAGTTTTTGATGAAAGAGATCACGGATATGTCCATAGAGGAACTGGATGAAAAGATGCTGGAGAATCTTCTGACATGGCAGTATAACGGAAGCAAAACCACGATAGAGGAGTTCGAAAAACTGGATGCTGTGACTAAACAGGATGTGATAGATTTCATAAAGGACTTTGTGATATATGAAGAGGTATCCGTTAATGATAAAGACTATTTGCTGGTGCACGCGGGCCTCGGAAATTATTCGCCGGAAAAGGATATAGAAGATTATTCACTTCATGATCTGATATGGGCGAGAGCAGATTACGATGTACGATATTTTGAAGATAAATATGTTATATCAGGACATACACCGACGCAGTATATCAAAGATAATCCGCAACCGGGGTTTATATATCGTAAAAATAATCATATAGCAATTGATTGTGGAGCATGTATTCCTGGAGGAAGACTTGCCGCAATCTGCCTGGACACCGGAGAGGAATACTATACGGGCGATTAGAATATACAGGCAATTTAAGAAAAGAAAGGAAATCTGCCGGATGGAGTATGAGATTATCAGGTCACGAAGAAAGACCATAGCTATACTGATCAAGCCGGACTGCAGTGTTGTGGTAAGAGCGCCATATCGAATCTCAAAGTCAGTGGTAGAGGACTTTGTAAAAGAAAAGAGCAGCTGGATAGAAAAACATTTGGATAAAATGAAGGCTTTACAAGAAGAAAAACCGGAATGCATCCGTCTGTCGGAGGAGGAGATAAGAAGGCTTTCGGACGAGTCTCTTAAAGTGATTCCTCCGCGTGTAAAAGAGATCGCAGAGAAGATGGGAGTAAGCTACGGCAGGATTACGATCAGAAACCAAAAAACCAGATGGGGAAGCTGTTCCTCAAAAGGTAATCTGAATTTTAACTGTCAATTGATGCTGCTGCCGGAGGAATTAAGAGATTACGTTATAATCCATGAATTATGCCACAGGATAGAAATGAATCATTCTGTGAGATTCTGGACTGAGGTTGAGAGATACTGTCCTCAGTATATGAAGCTGCGAAAGAAGCTTAAGCAGATCAGAATTCGTTAGTGCAGGTGAGGTTTATTGCGGAGGTAGGATATGAAAGAAATTGACGAACAGCAGGATAATAATAACATCGAAAATAATATACAATCTCGTTTCTTGAGTGACATCACATGGAATGAACTCACCAAAGTAACAAATGAGTACAATGACGTCAGTGAGGAAGACAACTTTACTGCTGAAAAAAGTCAGGGCTACAGAACGGCATGCTGCAGTATCCTTGATGCCAGACTTGAAGCGCTTGCGTCAGAGGAAAAGACAGACTTTAAGGAATACAAAGAATGTGAGTTTATTTATGGCGCCCTTCAGCAAGGCTGGCTCGTGTCAGATATCGATATGATGAATAAGGCCTATGAACTCGTATATAATCTTCCGGACGGAATAGAACGCAGAAGAGGTCTGAAGCTTATGTCGGATCTTGCTTCGACGGCTGCAGATACAGCAAATCTGAGAAGGCAGTATTTGAACATTGTATTAGAATATTTCAAAGAATTGGATGAAATATATGAACTTGAGAATATCAACGATGCTATCGATGCCATCAAAGAGGCATATGACAGGGATGTGAGTGAAGCCGAGTATCCGAAGAAGTCTGTCAATGAGAAGCTTGATGAAAAGCTTATTGATAAGCAGAGCTATGTGATGGAAAAACTGACCAAAGGAGAGCTCGAAGAATTCCGGCAGAATGAAGCCAGGGAATTCAATAAAATCACAAAAAGCAATCGCCAGGCCATTAAGGAGGTCATGGGCGAAGAGGTTTATGATGATATAGACGAGATGTATACCGGCGATGAGAAAGATCGTGAAGTAGTTCTCAACCATGCTCAGGGCAATAAGTGGATGAAGTCGGGAGCAGATGTTCTTGAGCTTAATTTCCTTGCATCCGCACGTACAGATGAATGGAGAGAACATAAAGGGAAAGACGGCTATATTAATACGAGAAATAAATCAGAGACAAAAATCAATGCGGAATATGGTGTTAAGGCCAAGGATGCCAAGGAAAATGACTACAGCTATATAAGATATAAGGACAAGCATTTTAAGGATGACAGCGGCAATACATTTGACAAAAGAAAATATATTATCGGCGGAGTTACACCGGGCTTTTTCGGCGCACTTAATGTGGGCGAGAATAGTATTGAAAATGTAAAGTATTATGGTCGGGATTTTGCAGCCAAATTCCTTAAACCTCATTTTGATAAATGGCTTGAAGGGAAGGAATTCCCTCACGACCTGCATATCAGCATTACCGGCTGGAGCCGTGGCGCTGTTGCAGCGGGTCAGGCCATAAAGAAGATTGACGAATGGATCAATGATTATAAGAAAGAAAATCCTCGAATAACTGATTTTCTGGATCATGTTAAGATTGATGCACTTATAAAAGATCCTGTTCCCGGAATCGTGACTAATTTCCATCTCAGTACCTGTAATCTCAGAAATATACCTAATCTGAATGCAACGGTTTACTGTACAATGGCAAATGATCATTATGATCTTCTGTATCCGTTCCAGCGAGTAAAGGGCGCAAAGAAGATCATTCTTTCAACCGAGGAGCATTCTCTGGATTTTGAAAATCCTGATACCTCGCAGATGACACGTCTCGATGACGGAAGAAAGCATCAGAGCGGATTCTATGATGCAGAAACGGGAGAATTCTATCGAGGAACCGGCATGAGCCAGCTTCAGAACGGTGTATTTATCTGCGATGATCAGCATAATCTTGTCAGACTCTCCAGCTACAGTCAGCTGGGAAAGCTGGCCGATAAAATATTTGAAAAGGGCGGCGTTCAGCGTACCAGGAGGAATAACATTCACAAGATGGTCAGAGACTGGTTTGTTGAAAACACCCTGGAAATGGGCTTCGTTGATGAGGAGACCAGAGCGGCGGAGAAGGATAAGAACACCAATATCGAAGAGAGAATACTCGCCAGTCCTAATAAGCGTATTGCTCCGGTTCAGAAGGAAATACTCAAACTTCGTGAACTGATGCAGGGACAGCATACCAAGAAGGATATAGTAAAGCAGAATAATCAGATCATCAAGGTCTGCAGGGAATACATGAAGAAGACAGCAATACCTGCATCCGGTGACAGTGAGTACAGAGTAAATCTTGTCAGCGACCTGCTTTCGTTCACAATGAAAGAAAACAATCAGCTGAAGACAGAGATACAGAGAGTAAAGAATCCGGAATATACAAATAAACTTGATGCGAAGATCAGGGCTCATAAGGACAGGCTTGCTAAAAAAGAAGGGGCTGTTGAAAAAAAGATATATAAGGAACAGGGACGTCTCGAGAAAGAAAAAACCATTGAAAGATATATTAAAGAAACAGTAAAGCTCTGCAAGAATTATATGAAAGATCTTAAAGAGAGGGATAAGAATCGTATGACCGGCGTAACCGGTGAAGAGTATGATGCTATGGTAGCGGCTCTTGAACGTGGCAGCCGCCTCGGACCAAAGGCTTCCGTTATGGGCTTTATTGAGGTGCTCAGAGGTATTTCAAAGGCGACAGACAAATATGTTGAGGTACATAAAGGTTTATTCCACGGACCATTTTCGGACGATGGAAAATTCAGACAGAACGTAGCAAAATTCTTTTCAGATTTCAGCAAGGATATAGGCAGAAAGACAGAGGATTTATCAACAACTCTTCCTGACAGATATATGCCGATCGCCGAAAATATCAAACATCGCCAGGCAGGTATAAACTCGCTGAATCAGAAGATTGCTGCCCAGCAGAATATGGATCGCAGGAATAATAATCAGGCAGCGCAGCCTGCTGATAATAAGGTGGCGCCGGCAAGGAGAATGTGAGTATAGGGATGTGAAAAAGGCTGAATGATCATGGTCACGTGTAAAAGCTGTTATCCGGTGTCGCCGGCCTGGCAACCCAATGGCAGAGCAGATATGATATATCGGCTCTTACCTTTGAAAAAACTGCAATACAAATATAAAACGAAAAACTCGAAAAATATAAAATGAAATATTCGAAAAATATAAAATGATATATTCGAAAAATACAAAACAAAACATTCGAAAAATATAAAATGAACTTGAAAAACCTCTAAAGTTAAGCGATAATACACTTAACGAATGGAGGGATGCTTATGGAGTATATAAAAAGAATAGTAGATGAAGAAATTGATAAAAGAACTCAGGCATTTAATGCAATCAATATAGTGGGACCGAAAGGGTGTGGAAAAACAAGAACTGCAAAGGAGAGGTGTAAGACAGTTATTGAATTTCAGGATGAAGAGCTTAGATCGGGTTATTTAAATATAGCAGAGATATCACCTAAGCTATTTTTGAAGAATGAAAAACCTATCTTGTTTGATGAATGGCAGGATGCACCTAAAATATGGGGGACTTTACGAAAAGATTGTGATGATAATCCTGAATCAATAGGCGAATACTATCTGACCGGTTCTACAAGTAAGAAGATTGATACTCCACATACCGGTACCGGAAGAATATCTGAGATTACCATGTATCCTATGACATTATTTGAGACTGGTGATTCGAATGGAAAAATATCGTTATCAGAACTGTTTAACAATGATGAGTATGATATTGATGGCATAAAAAGCACACTGGATTTAGAAAAACTTTTTTATATAATATGCAGGGGTGGATGGCCTAGGTGCATGGCATTAAAAAGTGATGACGCAAAACTCGAAATTGCAAAAGATTACTTTGAACAAATATATAAAAAAGACATTCAAGCGATCGATAAAGCAAAGAGAAATGCAGAATGGGCAAGGGTAATAATGATGTCCTATGCCAGAAATATGGCTACACTTGCTAAGAAGAATGTTATTTATTCTGACGTCAAAGCAACTCATGATATATCTGATCCAACAATAGCGTCATACATATCAGTACTTGAGGATCTTTTTGTAATAAAAGATATTGATGCGTGGACTCCGCAGATCAGATCAAAAACAGCAATACGATCAGCAAAAAAGCATATTTATATTGATCCGTCCATCGGCCTTGCTGCCCTTGGAGTTGGACCTGACTATTTTTATAAAGATCTGGATCTTTTTGGGCATGCTTTTGAAAATATGGTTTTGAGAGATCTGCTTGCTTTTGCGGAAGTTGAAAATGCGAAGGTGATGCACTACAGTGATGATATGGGATTGGAAGCTGATGCAGTATATCAGTTGGCAGATGGAAGATATGCTTTGATTGAAATAAAAACAGGAACAAATGCAATCCCTAATGCAGAAAAAGGTTTATTGAAATTTAACGAAGTAATAAAAAAACACAACAAGGAGGCGCTTTCTAATACAGAACATCCAGGGGTACTCTACAGAGAACCATCACAGTTAATTGTAATATGCGCTAATGCAACCATGGCGTATACCACTGAAAATGGAGTTAAGGTTATTCCGGTTGGTTGTCTGAAAAATTAACAGATTAAATGCATTATCTTATGAATCGCTTGATCATTTTTTAAACATCTCTCTAACCAACGCAATTTAGTTATATCAGCCCTCTGATCAGCACGTAAAAAGTCATTATCGGGAGAACGTATTTGAAATAAGGAATAAGGCGACGTGACATTTTGATTCCATTACCGGTATTTACCTCTTCCAGATATTTTTCAGCGCCCCAGCCGAACTTCCAGGTACAGAATATTACAAATACAACAGTTCCGAGCGGCAAAAGGATGTTACTTACAATATAGTCCTCTGAATCGAGCACTCCTCTGCCTCCGATAAGCTTAAGATTCTGCCATTTATTAAATCCGAGTATACACGGTATGCTTGTCACAAGGATAAATACAAAGTTAAACGCGATCGATCTGAGTCTTGACCATCCGACATTATCCATAAGTGAACGGACAAGATTTTCAAAAACTGCCGTAACGGTCGAAAAGCTTGCGAAAACCATGAATACGAAGAACATGGTTCCCCATATCCTTCCTCCTGTCATATCCGCAAATATCCTCGGAAGTGTTACAAATATCAGCGAAGGTCCCTGATCTGGTTCTACATCGAAAGAAAAGCATGCAGGAAAGATAATAAGTCCCGACATTATTGCCACAAAGGTATCCAGCCCGATGATACGGACCGACTCACCTGTAAGAGTACTCTTCTTATCCATATAGCTGCCGAATATTTCCATAGCGCCTATTCCGAGGCTTATGGTAAAGAATGCCTGTGTCATGGCTCCTGAAATCACATTCGTCCAACCCGCTTCCTTAGCTTTGGCCGCATCCGGAAGCAGATAAAACTCTATGCCTTCTCCTGCGCCTTTCAGCATAATACTGTTCACAGCAAGTACAACAATAAGAAGAAGCAGACCTATCATCATAACCTTGGTCACACGCTCCAGACCTTTCTGTACGCCGAAACATAACACGCCAAAACCAAGAGCAATAATTATACCTGCAAATATAAACATCTCTGTCGGATTTGATATCATTTTATCAAAAACCGCACCTGTCTCTTCCTTTCCGACATTGTCAAAGTCTCCCACAAGGAACTTCCAGAAATAAGCCAGCATCCAGCCCGCAACGGTTGTATAATACATCATAAGAAGCGCATTTCCCGCAAAACAGATCCAGCCGAAATGATGCCATTTATGCCCCTTCTTCTCGAGTTTTTTCATAGCTCTCATGGTTGTAAAACCGCTCGCTCTTCCGACGGCAAGCTCCATGGTGAGTGCCGGGATTCCCATGAGGATCAGAAATCCAAGATAGAAAAGCACAAAAATGGCACCGCCGTTCTGTCCTACCATATACGGAAAACGCCATACATTTCCTATTCCGATCGCACATCCTGCACTTACAAGTATAAAACCAAGTCTGCTTTTAAAGCCTTCTCTCTCGTTCATTATCTATCCTCAAATCTACTTTTTTAATTTAGAAATCGCATTACAATCTCAGCAACTCACATATTATAACTGATATATTCATGAATGAAAAGAGCTGTATCAAAGCATTTATACCGCTTCTGAGGATTTTTTGATTCATTTATCCATATTTTGCAAATCAGAACCCAATAGAAAATGATACGTTTCAGGAAGGACGGTGATAATTATGACATGTATTTTAAAGATGATGAGAATGAGCAAACGGAGGAACAGACAGAGTACGATAATGAAATATATAACGGTAAAATAATACATAAAATCAACTTGGCGAATGCTGACGTTGTCGCTGTTATAACCCTTTGTATGATACCTCGAAATGTGGTACAATTAGAGCGTGATTTTGCAACGACAAACACAAGGAAAACAGCACTTTTTTTGCTTTGTTTTCCGGAGCGGGGGATGCATAATGGCTGAATTCGAGCAAGAGCAATAAGCTTCCGAAGTGGAAGTCTTTTACAATATACTTGAAACAAATATGAAACCGGTTTATGAATCGGCCAGAAGACAGGGATATCAGTTATGGGAAATGTAGAATATACGTTAGATTATTATAAAGAAAATGCAGATGAATTTTATGAGTCAACTGTTATTGCAGAGGTCGAATATCTGAGGGAGAGATTTTTGAAAAATCTGCCTGAGAAGGCTCATATACTTGATCTTGGATGCGGTTCGGGAAGAGATACAAAGGCATTTGTTGATCAAGGTTACGAGGTTGATGCGATTGATGGTTCACCGGAAATGTGTGAGCTTGCATCTAGCTATACTGGTATTGATGTGAAATGTATGGATTTCTTCGACTTGAAGGACTCTGAAAAGTACGACGGCATCTGGTCCTGTGCGTCTATTCTTCATGTTGATAAGGATAGAATCCCGGAAATGATCGTCAAGATGAGAGATGCTCTGAAAACTGGAGGAGTAATGTATCTTTCCTTCAAATACGGTGAATTCTGTGGCCTTCGCGATGGAAGATATTTTGTTGATCTGAATGAAGAATTATTTGCTGAACTTATAAAGAATGTGTCAGGAATTAGGATAATTGATGAATGGGTATCGGTTGATGTCAGAAGAGGCAAAGATGTTACCTGGCTGAATGAAGTGATCAGGAGAGAGGACTAATACGGTAGGGAGGCAAAGATATCGGGAATTTGGACGGAAATGTTATCATTACCGATCCAGATAACAAAGGGAGAGAATGAAGGTGTGTTAAAGGTATTTTACACTAAGCAAAGTGGATATTTTATTTTGGGGAGGTCATAACTATGAACGATAAATTGAATGCCGAAGAAACGGTTGAAAAAAGTCGTAATTAAGGAGCGTTATTGACAAACTTCGCCAAATAGAATATAATAATTGTCAGACAACTACATGGTCGGCAAAGCAAGGGAAACCTTGTGACGCAAAGCTCGAGAGCCTGTAAGATGGCAGTCAGTTGCATAAGGATGTAAGCATCAGAATGGACTCTAATAGATTATTCTGATGCTTTGTTGTTTTTATGAGGATTATTTTATGGAAGGATTCTTAACTATTAAAGAAGTTGCTGAAAAATGGAATATTACCGGTCGACAAGTGCAGAAGATGTGCTCAGATGGAAAGATACCGGGAGCATCAAAGTTTGGAAAAGCATGGGCGATTCCAGCTGATGCGGAAAAGCCGCCTGATGGAAGAATTACTACGGGTAATTATAAAAACTGGCGAAAGAAAAACAATAGTTTGCACAAGAACAAAGAATAGTAATTATGGAAGATTGAAGGTTAATGGGGGTGATTAATTGTTTTCACAGATTGTAATGGAACTGAAAAGTGATGAGAAGCTGACTTATAAAAAAGCTTCAACATTACAAGGTGTATTATTTGAGAATATTGATACTGAATATGCTTCTTTGATGCATCAGCAGGATCGACATCCGTATAGTCAGTATTTGTTATCAGAAAATGATAAAGAGTATTGGGTAGTTAATGCGCTGACAGAAGAAGCGTATGAAAACATTATTAAAAGACTGGAAGATAGGAACTTCAACTGTTTTAGAATCAAAAAGGGTGATATTGACGTTTCTATTGCTAACAAGAGAATCACGATAGTAGAAAAGCAGACGTTGATCAACGAGTTGAATACTAAAGATGCCGAAAGAGTTTTCAATCTTTCATTACTTACGCCGATGGCTTTCAAACAGAGAGGAGTATATGTTTCGTTTCCGGATCTGAGGCTGATATATCAAAGTATTATGAACAAATATAGCAGTATCTCCGATAACATGGTGATGATGGATGAAGAGACACTTAATCAGCTAGTTGAGAACAGTATGATAACTAAGTTTAACATTAGGAGTGCTATATTTCCGCTTGAAGGAGTTAATATCACGGGGGCAATCGGAAACATCAGGATTTATATAAAGGGATCGGATGTTTTAGCACGGTATATCAGGTTGTTATTAAAATTCGCTGAGTTCTCCGGAATTGGGGTTAAATCCGGAATTGGAATGGGCGCAGTTAGAATAAGAGAAGGGGTGATAGAAAAGTGACAGAAAAAGAAAAGAAGCTAATTATTGGAAGTTTGCTTCATGACATTGGTAAGGTTGTTTACCGAAAAGGTGATGATAAAAGGAATCACAGCATAGGCGGATACAATTGGCTCAAGGAGAATAATCATATTGATGATAAAGAGATTCTTGATTGTATACGATATCATCATGCTTCTGAAATCAAAGGATCTTCAATAGCAGATGATGCGTTGGCATATGTTGTTTATATGGCTGATAATATTTCAGCGTCTGCTGACAGAAGAAAGACTAGTGATGGAGAAACAGGTTTTGATATCTATACACCTCTCCAACCGGTATTTAACATACTTAATGGTAATAATAGAAAAGCCTATTACCAACCATGGATACTTGATTATGAAAGCAAAATAAACTTTCCCGTTGATGAAAAACGGACCATGTCAGAGGAGGTTTATTCAAAAATCATCTCAAATATATCAGATAATCTGCATTCCATAGAATGGTCTGAGGATTATATCAATTCGCTAGTAGAGGTGTTGGAGGCGAATCTATCTTATGTCCCTTCATCAACATCAAAGGAAGAACTATGTGACATATCGTTATTTGATCATTTAAGACTTACTGCTGCATTTGCAGTGTGTATCAATAGGTATTTACAGGAAAAGGAGATAAAGGACTATAAGGATTATCTCTTTAAAAATGGTGATAATTTTTATGATGAACCAGCATTTTTGCTCGCATCGATTGATATTTCGGGGATACAGTCTTTTATTTATACCATTACTACAAGCAATGCACTTAAGACGTTAAGAGCAAGATCATTTTACCTGGAAATACTTATGGAACATATCATTGATACTATTCTTGAACATCTTGAATTATCACGTGTTAATGTTGTTTATGCGGGTGGTGGTCATTCCTATATGATTATTCCAAATACTCAGGAAGACAAGGAAAAGTTAGATAAGGAGTTGGCTGAGATAAATGAATGGCTTCTCAAGGCATTTGATAATGACCTCTATGTTGCTGGTGGATATGTCGAAGCATGTGCAAATGCTTTTAGAAATGAACCTGATGGAAGCTACAGAGATTTATACAAAAAACTATCAGATATTTTGTCCATAAGAAAATCACAAAGATATAATTCTAAGCAGATTATGTATTTGAATAAAAAAGGCAATGATTCACATGAGAGAGAATGTAAAGTGTGCAGAAGAACAGGAGAGGTAAATGATAATGATCGCTGTTCTTTTTGTCAGAGCATAGAAGATCTTTCAAAAAAAATCTTATATGCAAAGGCCTTTTCAATAGTAAAGGATGATGGAAAAGGAATAAAGCTTCCAGGGGGATTTTGTCTAAAGGATGAAGATGAAAAATCATTAAAAGAGAATATGTCTTCAAATCCGGAATTTGTAAGAGCCTACGGTAAGAATAAACTTTATTCAGGAAAGCATATTGCTTCAAAAATTTGGGTAGGAGATTACAATAGTAGTGAGTGTGAGTGTTTTAATGATTTTGCCAAGAAAGCAAAAGGTATTAACAGAATTGGTGTTCTGAGAGCCGATGTTGATAATCTCGGAAGAGCAATAGTCCAGGGGTTTAAGCGAGGAGAGGATAACAGTTTCTCTACTATTTCCAGAACAGCTACGTTTTCAAGGCAGCTTTCTTTGTTCTTTAAACTATATATTAATAAAATTTTGTCGGAACCAAAATGTTATATACATAGCGATGTAAATGGTGGGGGCAGGAAGTGTTCTATAGTTTATTCTGGTGGAGATGATATGTTTATCGTAGGAGCGTGGGACGACGTTATAGGAGCTGCTATCGATATAAATAATTATCTTCGAGAGTATTCGGAGGGAACCTTGAAGATATCTGCCGGAATCGGAATATACGAGGACAGCTACCCAATCAGCGTTATTGCAGAAGAGGTTGCTGAGGCAGAGGACAGATCAAAGCAAAATGCCGGAAGCACGAAAGATAGCGTTACAGTATTTGAAGATCAGACATATAAATGGGATGTTTTTGAGAACGACGTTCTCAACTCAAAACTGAAAGCATTGCAGGCATTTTTTGATAATCCTGAAATAAAAGAAAAGGGGTATGGTAAATCATATCTATACAAAATATATCAGCTGTTATGTGACCATGAAGAAAAGATAAATTATGCAAGATATGTGTATTTACTTGCCAGGATGGAACCTTCTGATAAGACAGATAGAAAGGCTGAGGGGAATGTTAAGGAATTGTATAAGGCTTTCTCGGAAAAGATGCTTACATGGTTCATATCTGATGTTGATCGAAAACAATTGGAAACAGCTATACTGATATATGTTTATCTTAACAGAGAAGAGGAGGGAGAATAAAGTGACGATAATAAATGAAACAAACTATGTAGATGTTGCAGAAAAAACGATAAATAGGTTGAAAGAAAAAAAGGATAATAAAGGAAAACCAGTTGGTCTTGTAACAACCTCAAAGATACGTAATATTTTGGCGATGGGGGCAGAAATCTATAATGATGTTCTTCTTGCAAAAGATGAAACTCTTGACAATGAGCTGAAGGGTAGAATTGATTACCTGAGAATAAGAACCCTGTATGAGGCGGGAAGAGATTCAGCAGTAAAGAGTTTTGTTATAGAAGCCAGAGTGCCAGATATTATTAAAGAGATTAAGACAAAACAAGATTATATTCTGTTTTACAGATACATGGAATCATTGGTAGCATTCCATAGATTCTTTGGTGGAAAAGATATGTAATAGTGGAGGTGGAAAGATGTTTGCAAAGATAGAGATTACAGGTGTGATAGAAGTAGTAACAGGTATGCATATAGGAGGTTCTTCAGCATTTGCGGCAATAGGAGCGGTTGATTCACCGGTTATAAGAGATGCTGCTACAAATCTTCCGATGATTCCGGGGAGTAGTCTGAAAGGTAAGATGAGGACACTGTTGTCAAAACAGTATAATACAGAGATTGCAGCTAAGCCGGATGACGATGATGAAAAACTGACAAGAATTTTTGGCTCTGCGAAAAAAGGGAATGTTAAGCGTAGCAGGCTTCTTGTTTCAGATATGGTTCTGGTTAATGCTGATGAACTTAGAAGACAAGGCATTCAGAGTATCACAGAAGTGAAATTTGAAAACTCAATCAACAGACTTACGGCTGTTGCTAATCCGAGACAGATTGAGAGAGCCGTCAGAGGATCAAAGTTTAATCTGGATATGATTTATGAAATAGATAATTCTTCAAATGATCCTGAAAATGAACTGGTAGAAGATTTTTCGATTATTGCAGAGGGGTTAAAGCTTCTTGAGTATGATTATCTTGGAGGAAGCGGATCAAGAGGATACGGCAAGGTCAAGTTTAATGATCTTAATGCAGATGTAGTTATCGGCGAAGTAGATGAAGCTGTTCTGAAAAAATGTAACGATGTTTTGAAAAGTAAATAATAAACACGGAAAGAGGGATGTGAATTATGGAATATAAAATATTCAAACTATCTTTCTTGAATGGCGTTCATTTTGGTGAGGGAACCCTTGATGATACTGCTTATACCTTTATGGCAGACACTTTGTTCTCGGCTTTGTGTTTGGAATCTATAAAAAGTGGAGTTGGAATGTTGGAAGAGTTAGTTGCCAAAACTAAATACGGTGAGTTATCCTTTTCGGATGCTTTTCCGTTTATTGCAGGGACTTACTACATACCTAAACCAAATATTCGAATAGTATCAAACAATGAAGGCGATTCAGTATTAAAGAAGAAATATAAAAATACTCAATATATTGATTCTTCGATGATTGACAGATTTGTTGCCGGTGATTATCCGGAGGAAAAGTTAGGAAAGCTTTCGAATCTTGGTGTCAAAGAGAAAAGAACCCTCGTTTCGATAAGAGGTCAAGAAAAAACTGAACCATACAGGGTAGGAGTTTATCGGTATAGAGAAAATGCCGGCCTGTATATCATTGTAGGCTATTCTTCAGATGATGTTTTGAATTTTGTAGCCGATATCATGGATTCTCTTGCTGAAAGCGGAATTGGTGGAAAGAGAAGTTCAGGTATGGGTAGATTCACATATCAGATTGTTGATATGCCAGGTTACTTTAGTGGAAGGATAGATAAGACAACCGGAAGAAATATGCTTCTATCGGCTGCATTGCCACGAGAAGAAGAGATAGAAGAGGCTATGATCAATTCTAACTATACGCTTATAAAACGAAGTGGGTTTGTTTTCTCTGAGAATTATTCGGACGAATTGCGAAAGAAGGATGATCTGTTCGTGTTCAAGGCTGGTTCTTGCTTTGAAAATGCTTTTCTAGGAGATATTTATGATGTTTCAAAGGGAGGTAATCATCCTGTTTACAAATATGCGAGATCAATGTTTGTAAGTATTTAGTTGAAAGAATAAATTGATCGGAAAGGAAATGGTTTATAGATGAATGGGTATCAAGAAACATTAACTATAAAACTAAAGGTATTGGGGCCGGCTTTTGTAGGGAGCGGACGAGAATTATCAAAGAAGGAATATGTATTTCTTAACAAATCAGAGATTGGCGTACTTGATTTCCCGAAGTTTTATAATTATATCGTCAGTAAAGGTTTAAGTGATAGATTTGAAACCTTTCTTGTAAATGATGAACGTGGTGAACTGTATAAGTGGTTATACAATTACAAGATTAGGATAGATGATATAAAGCAGTATTTTAAATATATAATGCCTTGCGGAGATACTTCTTTGACAAAAGGAAATAAGACTCAGATAATGGAATTTGTTAAAGATCCATATGGGATACCATATATTCCAGGAAGCTCTATGAAGGGTGCACTAAGAAATATGTTGCTGAATGATAATATATCTGATAATCGGACAAGTTTTAACACTTTTAAAAATAACGTCAAATATACTTTGGATAATAATTACAATAAGAGAAACAGAAAGATTCTATCACGAGAAGATAAAGAGCTGAACGTTAAAGTGTTTAATAAACTTGAGAGGGAACAAAAGAAGATTGATGATGCGAGAAATGATGAACTGGCAGGTTTAATCGTTGGTGATAGTAAGCCATTGGAGATTTCTAATCTTATCCTTGTTCAAAAGATTGAGAGGGGAACTGACGGTACAGAGAGAAGCCTTAATCTTATGAGAGAAGCAATTAAGCCTGGTACGTTGGTTGAATTTCCTCTTACAATCGATACAAAGCTGTGTACAATTGATAAAGAAAAAATAATGCATTCTGTCAAAGCATTTTCACAGGTTTATAATGAGTGTTTTGTCAGAAAATTTAAAGGCTTTGGAGATATAAAAGAGGACATCATGTATCTTGGTGGGGGTTCCGGTTTTGCGTCAAAGACGGTTAACTATACCTTGTTTGGATCAGAAGAAGGAACAGAAATTAATAGAGCAATTTTTGATAATACGGGTGTACCTAGTAATCATAAGCATAATTTGGATATACATAAAGGCGTTTCTCCTCATATCATGAAATGTACGAGATGGGATGGTAAGCTGTATCAAATGGGCAAATGCCGAATAAGTGTCGAATAACGTTGTTTGCCACGATACTTGATTATGAAGGATTTTTATTATGAATTATCATTATTATTTAGCTATCAAAAGCATATTTCTATTTTGCCACGATTTTTCCTCTTGGAAGGTGGGTTTTCACACGCTTTCCAAGGGGAGGGAATAGATATATGTTCTCCGAATAGATATATGTTCTCCGAATAGATATATGTTCTCCGGAAGGAGACGAAAACTCGTCCTCGGCTTCGGATACGTCTATGTTATAATTGAATAGATATATGTTCTCCGGAAGGAGACGAAAACAAGCCAGCCAGCACAAACGGCGCACACGATCAGCGAATAGATATATGTTCTCCGGAAGGAGACGAAAACTTTACAATGTAAATGCTATTGTCAGCTTCACATTGAATAGATATATGTTCTCCGAAAGGAGACGAAAACTTTTCATATTACCTCGGCATTGTCCGTCGTTTGGGTGGAATAGATATATGTTCTCCGGAAGGAGACGAAAACTGACCTACGGGCGCATTTATAGTGCTCATCGAGAATAGATGTATGCTCTCCGGAAGGAGACGAAAACACAGGAAGTTCACCCATAAGGTCAATGATTTCAAAAAAGAATAGATGTATGCTCTCCGGAAGGAGACGAAAACCATCTCGGCTCAATCGGTATTGTGAATTTAATCATTGAATAGATATATGTTCTCCGGAAGGAGACGAAAACATTCTGGCAACATCAGATTCACGCACGAACAGGTTTGAATAGATATATGTTCTCCGGAAGGAGACGAAAACTCGCAAGGCTGTTGCTCTAATGCCTTGATTGCAAGGTCGAATAGATATATGTTCTCCGGAAGGAGACGAAAACTTTATTGTAGCTTCAAAAGTTACTTGATAATTTTGAATAGATATATGTTCTCCGGGAGGAGACGAAAACAAACTCCTTCTTCTCCTTATCAGTTGGGCAAATCATAGAATAGATATATGTTCTCCGGGAGGAGACGAAAACTCTTTTGCTTTACCGAATATATAGAAGCCTATCGGAATAGATATATGTTCTCCTGAAGGAGACGAAAACACGAGGATCTTTCCCATTGCTGCTATGAGCGGATTGAATAGATATATGTTCTCCGGAAGGAGACGAAAACAA
>FNUU01000006.1:146403-206766 GCA_900108205.1 Eubacterium ruminantium
TATGTTCTCCGGAAGGAGACGAAAACAATTTCAAGTCTCTGAACAGTTTGGCTATTTCGTGAATAGATATATGTTCTCCGGAAGGAGACGAAAACCTTCATATTCATAGTATGAAAATATATCACTCAGGAATAGATATATATTCTCCGGAAGGAGACGAAAACGGTCTAGCTTTGTCGTATCCAACCCTGGAGCCGTCGAATAGATATATGTCACAGATGAGGATGAAATAATACTTATTTAAGGAGAATTATATATGGGAAGAATAATACTATTTTCGCCTGTAGGTGGAACGGATCCAATGTCGCAGAATAATTTTTATGATGGATCAATGATACATATTTGCAGAGTTTATAAGCCTGATATAGTTTATCTTTATATGTCTAATGAAATGCTGGAATTTCAAAAGGCTGATGATAGATACATGTATTGTATAAGGAAGTTAGAAGAAAGGAATAATCATCATATAGAAATCAGAATGATTGAAAGACCTAATCTTACTGAAGTGCAGAGATTTGATGATATTTATTCTGATTTTGTTGAATGCATCAAGATGATAACAGCGGATATGCGGGAGGATGATAAACTCTTGTTAAATGTTTCGAGTGGAACTCCTGCTATGAAGAGTTCTTTACTGGTTATGAATGTCCTGGGAGAATTTGATTTTACTGCAGTTCAGGTGTCAACACCGGAAAAGAGTATTAATGAACATACTCATGATGGATATGATGTGGAAACTCTGTGGGACATGAATCAAGATAATTGTGAGAGCTTTATTAATAGGTGTAATGAAGTTGAATGTCCGGCTCTTTTGTATCAGAAGAATGTAGAGTCAGCAAAAAAATTTATAGATAATTATGATTATTCGGCTGCTTTGGAAATTCTTGACAATAGTACCAATAAAACAATAAAGGAATATGCGGATTTTATTCTGTTAGCAAAAATTCGATTGGAATTGGATTTTTCAGGGGTAAGTAAACTCGAGAAAAAACTGGGTGTTGATTGTACACCGGTAAAAACTGGTGATGCTAAGAAGCTATTCGAATATGCACTTACATTGCAGATAAAACAAAAAAGAAAACAATACGCAGATTTCCTCCGAGCAATTACTCCATTAATAGCAGATTTGTTTGAAGCAATTCTAAAGAAACAGTGCGGAATTGACATTGATGATTATACATATTTTGATAAAAAGGGCGGAAGAAGATGGAGCGATAAAAAACTTGAAAACAATCCAGAACTGAAGGAAATTCTGCAAGGCGATTCACCTGAACTTGTATTGGGTTATGTGTATTCACATAATATAAAATCAATTATAGAAAATAAATCCAATGACCAAAACTTAAAAAGAATAGTAAATGATTTAAGAACTGTTGAAGACAAAGTACGAAACATGGCTGCTCATCAGATCATATCTGTAAATGATGATATGATACGTGAATGTACTGGGTATGATAGTCGAGTAATAATGAATACTATTATAGCGGCCTTTGACTATACAGGTTTTAATATAAAACGTGATAAATGGAATTCTTATGATGATATGAATGCTGTAATTAAAGCAAAAATGATGATTTAGCTCAATATTGATAGTGTGGAGGGATGAATATGGGACAGAACAACCATAATCCATGGGATCTTAATCATGACAATAAATTGAGCAGCAGTGAAAGAGCATTTAGAAATCATATGTTTATGACAGATTTTGAAGCGAGGAAGTCAGGTGGTTATTCGGGAAGTTATAAACGACGAAGTAATAATTATTATAATCCTGATTCAATTAGTGATAATGTTATGTCAATATTGGGATCCTTGATTTTATCCGTTCTCTGTTTAGTTGGAGGATATAAGATGGCAACCAATGAGTGGGGAGAATTCTTTGATACTCTAGGTGGTTTAGTTATCCTGGCTGGTATTGTATTTGCGATAATTACATTTGCATATACTTATAAATTAATAGGATTATTGATGAAAAAATAGCTTAAGACCGGGATTGAATACTGGAAGGGGGCGGTTTCATGAGCTTTGATGATAATGATTATTATGATGATATTGATTATTATGACCGCGTGAATCATTTGGGGATATACAAAGATCCTGAACCCGAGCCGGATCCTGAGGATGATATTTACCTCCATGGCCTTGATCCGGATGAACTTGGTAATATGAGTGAGGAGAGGAGACGTGAAGCCATCCGGGATGCAGGGCTGGATCCGGATGATTATGACGATGATATGTTTTCCGGACATTCCGGAGGTGGAAGGTCGGCCGGTACTCATCGTTCTTCATCGTCGAATCAGTCTTCTAAACAAAACATTGTGGTAAAATTCCTGGAGGCTATTATAATCATATCAATAATTGCTGCTATAGTTATGGCGATTGAAGCTTTCGCAGGCGAGCTGGTTGCATTTGTGATTTTGATTATTATTTTTATTGTTTTAATGAATTATTTATAGAATAGGAAGGATATTTAGCGTGAATAAACCAATAGTAACGGATGTTATTTTTCTCAGGCAGAAAGCCGATATAACAACTGAAAATGATACGAATGTCATCAGAGATCTGGAGGATACTCTTGCGGCAAACAGAGAAAGATGCGTTGGCATGGCTGCAAATATGATCGGATATAAGAAGCGCACGGTCATTGTGAGTATGGGCTTCATGAATCTTATTATGAATAATCCGGTCATTCTTTCCAAATCCGGTGAGTACGAGACGGAAGAGGGGTGTCTCTCTCTGATCGGTACGAGGAAAACAAAGAGATATAAAGAGATTGAAGTTGAGTATAAGGATAAGAATTTCAAGCAGCAGAAGCAGAAGTTCAGTGGCTTTCCGGCTCAGATCGTTCAGCATGAGATGGATCATCTTGAGGGGATAATTATATAGTTAATACTCCGGAGGTAACTATGAGAAGACAGTTATCAGTAGTTCTGAAAATGTTGATAGTAATATTTGTTATCATAGGTACTGTGATCATGTTTCGTGGTGCTGCTGATAATACCGGACTGGCAACGTCAGGGTTCTATAATTTGAAGTATTATACGGTGTTATCAAATCTTCTCTGTGGCATAGTCACTTTGGTTGATATGCTATTTCTTGTGATCAAAAAGAGAAGAATATCTGTTTTATTCAGGCTGATTGCAGTATCGGCGGTTGGAGTTACGTTCGCTGTCGTCGCCTTTTTCCTTCAGCCGATGTACAGAGATATGAACATGTATAAAGGTGGTAATTTGTGGTTCCATTTGATAATACCTGTGACAGCTATGATTGAGTTTATCTTCGTAGATGAGATGAACTGGAAGGGGAAGGACAGCTTCCCGTTTAAATATACTTTTTTTTCAGCTGTGACATCAGTGGTTTATGGCTTTGGCTATTTGATCAATATTCTCGTAAATGGAAAAGGGGAATGGCCACATACGAACGACTGGTATGGATTTCTAAACTGGGGGTATCCGGTTGGTACTGTTATATTCGTAGTCGTTGTTGTGTTTAATTGGGCAGTGGCAAGCGGAATAAGGGCATTGACAAAGCGGGTAAATAAAAGGCGATGATTGAAGTGGGCTGTTACTAGGAGGACTATGATAAACCGGAACTGTAAGGAGGACCGATCAATGAACCAGGAAAACAAAAAAATATTGGATAAACTAAAATATGGCAATGATGAGTATCTTCTGCGTGAAAGTCACGAGGGTGATATATCGCCGGCAATAAGAAGGTATACTGCGCAGGAAGGGCAGCATCCGTATGCAATCGTGATAACCTGTTCAGATTCGAGAGTTATTCCGGAGGCTATTTTTTCAGCGGGCATAGGAGAGCTGTTTGTTATCCGCGTTGCCGGAAATGTGCTTGATAATCATCAACTGGGCAGCATAGAATATGCCTTTTCGCATCTGGATGCAAACCTTATCGTGATGCTCGGACATACAAAATGCGGGGCTGTCGGCGCTGCTATTCACAGCCATGGAGAAACAGACAGGTATATCAAATATATTATCGATGATATTTCCGAAGCAATCGGCTCGGAGCAAGATGACTATAAAGCTACGGTGCTGAATGTCAGGCACGGTGTAAATATCATAAAGAAGGCCTTCCACGATCATCCGGAGATTGAAGCCGGTGAGCTGGATGTAGTCGGCGCGGTTTATGATATTGAAACCGGCAAGGTTGAGTGGGTAGAGAATTGATTGTTCGGATGGCGAAATAGGATTGTTTTCTCTGACAAATAATGTTATCATAGTCATGCATAAGTAAGCTGTGGGATTTCCCATAGTTGTTGTGATTGAGGCTTTATTTTCATAATTTTCTATGATACAATAATAAATAGCTGAAGATAATCCCACGTAGATTCATAAAAAGATGTGCGTGGGATTATTGTTCAGGGATAATGAAAACGATTACATTATATTTACAAAGCGGATGTAAATCAAGCAATACGGAAGCAGAGTTAAAGCAGAATGTACAGAATAGAAACTAAGTTAAGGCAGAATGTACAGAACAGAAACTGAGTTAAGGCTGAATATACAGAACAGAAACAGTGGAAAGAGATGACCGTACGGGTACGGCGAAGAAAAAACACATAAACAGTAGAAGATGATTACACACAGGAGGTACTATGGAAAAGAAAAAATGGGACAAGACCTTCAGTGAGAGGATAGGAAAATACTATGACGAGCTGAAGTGGTTATATGCTGAACTTTACAACAATGATATGCAGGCCTTTGAATACTTCTGCAGTATGCTTTATGAGTATTATAAGGCGAGAAGCAAGAAGCTGAAGATGTGGGATGCAGGCAGAGAGGTTGTTCACGACTGGTTTGCAGGAAATGAGATGCTGGGTATGCTGATGTATACCAATGCTTTTGCGGGTGATCTGAAGGGTGTGAAAAAGCATCTTGATTATTTGGAAGAATGTAAGGTTAATTACCTGCATCTTATGCCACTTCTCTGCAGTCCTGCCGGAAGAAGTGATGGCGGCTATGCGGTTTCTGATTTCAGAAACGTTCAGCCGGAACTCGGAACCATGAAGGATCTTGCAGCACTTGCGGATGACTGTCATAGCAGAGGAATCAGCGTATGTCTTGATTTCGTCATGAACCATACAAGTGAGGATCATGAGTGGGCAGTGCGCGCAAAAAGAGGAGAGAAGGAGTATCAGGACAGATATTTCTTCTACGATAACTGGGATATCCCAAATGAATTTGAGAAGACTGTTCCTCAGGTTTTCCCAACCACTGCTCCGGGCAATTTTACCTGGTGTGGTGAGGCCGGCAAGGTCGTTATGACGTCCTTCTATCCATATCAGTGGGATCTGAATTACAGAAATCCGGTGGTCTTCAATGATATGACGGCAAATATGCTCTATCTCTGCAATCAGGGAGTTGATATCATCAGACTTGATGCAGTTCCTTATATCTGGAAGACTCTCGGTACAGACTGCAGAAACCTTCCGGAGGTTCATACTCTTGTAAGGATCATGAGGATAGCTGCCGAAATCGTTTGTCCGGGAACTCTTCTTCTTGGAGAAGTAGTTATGGAACCATCGAAGGTTGTTCCTTATTTCGGAACCGTTGACAAGCCTGAATGCCATATGCTCTACAATGTAACTACCATGGCAAGCACTTGGCATACCGTTGCAACAAGAGATGTAAGGCTTCTGAAACACCAGCTGGGAACTGTATTTGCACTTCCTAAGCAGTATGTATTTCTGAATTATCTGAGGTGCCACGATGATATAGGCTGGGGCCTTGATTATAAATATCTTGAGCAGTTCGGAGTAGAAGAGGTTGCTCATAAGAAATATCTGAATGATTATCTTAAGGGCGCGTGGCCGGGAACTGATGCCAGAGGTGAGCTTTATAATGACGAGCCGAGACTCGGTGATGCACGTCTCTGCGGCACGACCGCTTCGCTCTGCGGAATAGAAGCTGCGGAATATGAGGGCAGAAATGATAAGCTGGACAGAGCCATAACTCTTGATATCATGCTGCATGCATTTCTCTTCACCCAGAGCGGTATTCCGGTACTCTACAGCGGTGATGAGATAGGTCAGAGAAATGATTATACTTACCATGATGATCCGCATAAATGGGATGACAGCAGATATCTTCACAGAGGAAATCTCGACTGGGACAGCGTTTCGAGAAGGAAGGAAGAAGGCACCAGAGAAGAGAGAATCTTTGATGCGATAGGAAAGCTTGCGGATCTGCGTGCTGCCAACAGAGTATTTGAAAATGAGGCGGATACATGGATAGTTGAAACCTATAACGATCATATACTCGGTATCGGTCGTTATTACAGAGGAGAGAAGCTGATAGCTTTGTTTAACTTCAGTGACTATGATGAGACAGCCTGGATAAATGAGGAAGAAGAATATGAAAATATGCTTACGGGAGAAAAGGTTGTTGCTAAGGCAGTCGGTATCCCGGCTAAGGATTTTCGTTGGTTGATAACAAGATTTAAGTAAGAAGGGTGTGAGAAGATGACTATCAAAGAGATAGCTTTGGCGGCCGGAGTATCTACGGCAGCGGTAAGCAGATATTTTAATGGTGGGTCACTTAGTGAAGAAAAGAGAAAGAAGATCAAGAAGGCTGTTGAGGAGAACGGATTTACTCCGAATGCACTGGCGCATTCCATGAGGACGGGGAGGAGCCGCCAGATTGGCGTTATCATTCCTGATATAAGATCGCATTCAATGTCAAGAGTACTCACAGGACTGGCATCTGTATTGGAAGCACGTGATTATATATTGATACTGGGCTGTACTTATGGAGAAAACGACAGAGAGGCGCAGTATATTGAAACGATGAAA
This sequence comes from Eubacterium ruminantium, assembly GCA_900108205.1. GTDB lineage: Bacteria > Bacillota > Clostridia > Lachnospirales > Lachnospiraceae > Eubacterium_Q > Eubacterium_Q ruminantium_A. The sequence continues at coordinate 153,212 of FNUU01000006.1, forward strand.
CGAGGCGGTATGGACGGCATCGTTCTTATGGGTACGGTTTTGACACCTTATCTCAGAGAGACGATCGAGGACTGCGGCATTCCGATAGTTGTGACAGGACAGAATTTTAAGGGTATTCCGTGCGTTTATCATGATGATGAAAATGCCATGCGTGACGTTGCAAATTTGGTTCTTGCGAAGAGAAATAAGATTGCCTATGTAGGAGTCGATGAGGCTGACACTGCTGCGGGAAAGTCCAGAAGAAAGGGCGTTGAGAAGGCTTTTATCGATATGGGAAGAGATGCGAAGAATATTCCTTCCGAGACGGCCGGATTCAATGCCGAAAGCGGATATTATGCAGGAAAGAGACTGATTGAAAAGCATCCTGATCTGGACGGTATCATCTGCGCGTCCGACCATATAGCACATGGTGTCATGAGAGCGGTTAAGGAAAGCGGAAGAAGGATACCGGAGGATGTCAGCGTAACAGGCGTCGGAGACAGCTGGGCCGACATGATATCGGAGCCTCAGCTTACAACAGTCGGTCTCTACTACAATGACTGTGGAACGGTTGCGGGCAATCTTCTGCTTGATATGATCAATGATCCGGACAGGGTTAGTCATATCAATCAGATCAAGCTCGGTTATAAGATAATTGAAAGGGGGTCGGTATAGCGTATGAAGCTTATTTTTGTTGATATTGACGGCACTCTCACGAGACCCGGGGAAAATATCCCTCCGGACAGTGCAGTGAAGGCTGTGAAGAAAGCTCAGGAGAAGGGAAACAAAGTATTCCTCTGCACGGGAAGAAATCTCGATATGCTGAAGCCCCTCCTGGTTTACGGCTTTGACGGAATAGTCGGCAGCGGCGGAGGCTACGTTACAGCGGGAGATGAAGTGCTCTTTGATTGTCCGATGACGAATGAGCAGAGGGATATCGCACTGACGGCGCTTCATGAAAGCGGAGTCTTCTGTACAATAGAAGCAACCGGTGGTTCCTGGGGTGACGAAAATATGGGCGAGTTCCTTTCTCAGCAAGGCGAAGGAAATAGCGAGATCGAGAGATGGAGGAAGGCACTTTCCGAAAATCTCGGCATCAAGCCTATGCATGAATATGACGGCAGCCCGATATATAAGGTTGTTGTGATGTGTACTTCAATGGATCAGCTTGATAAGGCGAAGAGTCTCCTGGAGAAGGATTTCAGGTTTGTCATGCAGGAGGTCAAGGCACATAATTGCCTGAACGGAGAGCTTGTAAACAGGAAGTTTGATAAGGGCCTCGGAGTCAGGAAGATTGCTGAGTATTACAATGTTCCGATAGAGGATACATATGGCTTCGGCGACAGTATGAATGATCTCGAGATGATAGAAACAGTCGGTCACAGCGTCTGTATGGAGAACGGTGCAGAGGCGCTGAAGGCAGTTTCCGATATGATCTGTCCTTCCGTTGAGGAAGACGGACTTATGAAAGCCTTTGAAGAACTGGGACTGATGTGAAAAATTAATAAATTTATTTGTTGCAAAAAAAATATTATTACCCTATAATGTAACCGTAATGAAAACGATTTCATAAATAATACAAAAAGGGAGGCAAAAGGATGGCACTGGATTATAGAAAATGTGCAGAAGAGATAGTTGCCAACATAGGCGGCAGAGAAAATGTTGCCCAGGCAGCTCACTGCGCAACAAGACTCAGACTTGTTATCAAAGATAACGGTAAGATCAAAAAGTCTGCGCTGGAAAATGTTGAGGGTGTTAAGGGAATGTTCGAGAACAACGGACAGCTCCAGCTCATCATAGGAACAGGAACAGTAAATAAGGTGTATGACGAATTCCTTGCAGTAACAGGAATGTCGGCTGCAACAAAGGATGATGTTAAGGCGGCAGCTGCTGCACAGCAGCCGGCCTGGAAGAGAGCACTCAAATCAATAGGTGATGTATTTGTACCTATCCTTCCGGCTATCGTTGCTTCAGGTCTTATGATGGGACTTGTTGAGGCGCTCGGAAAGTTTATTCCTTCCTTCGAAGGATCTGACTGGTACAGCTTCCTCGATATGGTTGCAAATACAGCATTTGCATTCCTGCCGGTTATCGTAGCGGTAAGTGCGGCGAGAGTATTTGGAGGCAATCAGTTCCTCGGTGCCGTTATAGGTCTTCTTATGATCCACGGCAATCTTCTTAACGGCTGGAATGTCGGAAGTGAGGAGGCTATAAACAGCTTCTTCGGCATCACGACCGGTAAGATACCAACGTGGAATCTGTTCGGTAACCTGAAGATTGGCGGATATACGCTGGGTTCCATCTCACGGCATGGTTATCAGGGACACGTTATTCCTGTCATCATAGCAGTATGGCTTATGTGTAAGCTTGAAAAGTGGCTGCACAAGCATACACCTGAGATGCTTGATCTCTTTATAGTACCGCTTGTAACTGTATTTGTAACAGCACTTATAACCTTTATAGTTATCGGACCTATATTTGCACAGCTTGAGAACTGGGTTCTCGATGGTGCGAAGGTTCTCGTTAAGAACGCATTCGGAGCAATGATAATGGGTGCGCTTTATCCGTTCACCGTCGTCATGGGTCTCCACCACATGTACAACGTCATAGAGGCCGGAATGTTGGCCGGAGATTCGGGACTGAATACCTGGATGCCTATTGCATCAGCAGCAAACTTTGCACAGTTTGGTGCCTGCCTCGCAGTTGGTATCAAGGCAAGAAATATGAGAACAAAGTCGGTTGCAGTTCCTGCATCCCTTTCAGCATCACTCGGTATCACCGAGCCTGCAATCTTCGGTGTTAACTTCAGATTTATGAAGCCTTTCCTCTGTGCTATGGTCGGCGGTGCGGCAGGTGCCGTATTCGGAGCTATCACGGGAATAGGCGCAACTGCATATGGTGTTACAGGTATACCTGGTTATCTCACCATCGACAATAAGCTTGTTTATACGATCCTTCTTGCAATAGCAGGCGGAGTTGCTTTCCTTCTTACCTGGTTTATCTGGAAAGAGGAACCGGCAGAAGGCGGCGAGGCTGCACCTAAGGCTGAGGTAGCAGCTGCACCGGCTGCGGCAAAAGCAATATCTGCTTCAGGTGACGAAGTAACCAAGAAGACTGTTATCAAGAGTTCAGCAGGAGAGATAGCACTTCCTACACCGGGTAAGGTTATACCTTATACGGAAATACCGGATCCTACATTTGCTTCCGGTGCACTTGGTCAGGGTATCGGAGTTGAACCTGAAGAAGGCGTTGTATTTGCCCCTATGGATGGCGAGATTTCATCTGTTGCGGACAGTAAGCATGCGATCGGTATTTCGGGAGCGGAGGATCAGGAGCTTCTCATTCATGTCGGTGTCGATACAGTTGAGATGAAGGGTGATGGCTTCAAGACCTTTGTAGAAGAAGGCGATAAGGTTACTAAGGGTCAGAAGCTTATGGAATTTGATATCGACAAGATCAAGGCGGCAGGTCATCCTGACACGGTAGTTGTACTTCTTACAAACAGTGATGATTATGAAAATGTAGAATTCGGAGATATCTAAAACAGTATGAAATGACTGCCGGGACCACTTGGCGGTTCCGGCTGTTCAGCAGAATAAAAAAGAATTATAAATTGGGAGGAAAACAAAATGAAGGAATTTAAGTATGTTATCACAGATGAGGTTGGTATCCACGCACGTCCTGCAGGACTTCTTGTTAAGGAGGCTAAGCAGTACACAAGTACTATTACGATAATCAAGGGCGATAAGAGCAGCAAGGCTACATCTCTCATGAAGCTTATGGGTATGGGAATCCTTAAGGGCGACGAGATCACCATTCAGGTTGAAGGTGATGACGAAGAGGCAGCTGCAGCAGCTATCCAGAAGTTCCTTGCAGAGAATCTCTAAAAGAATGAATAAATAATGACTTATATTTTCGCAGGGACGTTATCTTCCCTGCGAAAATACACTGGAAACGGAGGACTTTGTAATGATATATGGAGCGCTTGAAGCCGGCGGTACGAAGATGGTTTGCGCAATCGGTGATGAGAACGGAAAGATACTTGAACAGATATCGGTTCCGACAGTAACACCTGAGGAAACCATGCCGGCAATAATAGAATATTTTAAAGATAAAGATATTAAGGCTCTCGGAGTTGCGTGCTTTGGACCTGTGGATGTTAATCCGGCATCTTCGACCTATGGATATATCCTGAAGACTCCTAAACTTGCATGGGCGAATTATGACATAGTCGGAGCGCTTAAGGATGCACTTAAGGTTCCTGTAGGCTTTGATACTGATGTGAACGGATCACTGCTTGGCGAGGTTACCTGGGGAAGCGCCAGAGGCCTGACAGATGTTGTTTATATAACCATAGGAACCGGCGTGGGCGGTGGTATCCTTTCAGGCGGAAATATAGTTCACGGTATGCTTCATCCTGAGATGGGACATATGAAACTTATTCCTGCTCCGGGCGATACTTTTCCGGGAAGATGTCCTTTCCACGGTAACTGTCTTGAAGGAATGGCATGCGGTCCTGCCATAAACGACAGATGGGGAGCTCCGGGAAAAGATCTGGTGGACAGAGATGAGGTGTGGGAACTTGAGAGTGAATATATAGCACAGGCTATCACCAATCTTATCTTCATAGTCAGTCCTCAGAAAATCATTCTCGGCGGCGGTGTTATGCATCAGATGCAGCTCTTCCCGCTTATCAGGGCGAAGGTTCTGGAGAAGGTGAACGGTTATCTTGATACAGCGGAACTGAGTGACATTGATTCGTACATCTGCCCGGCAGGGCTGAATGATGATCAGGGCATTATGGGAGCTGTCAAGCTTGCCATGAATGCCTGTGAGAAAGCATAAGACGGTATGGCTGCAGGGCACATCTGAAGATGTCGGATATGCCTGGTGGCTGTGATACATGATTGAGGGGGAGATATGAGAGAATGGACAAAAGAAGAAAAATATAAAATACTTCGTGATCCGCAGGAACTGCTTCCTCTATATGAAAGAATTAAAGAGTCGTCGTACAGACAGACCTATCACAATCAGGCTGTAACGGGGCTCATGAATGATCCGAACGGTTTTGTCTGGCATGACAATAAATGGCATCTCTTCTATCAGTGGTGTCCGTGGGGAGCGGTTCATGGTCTGAAACACTGGTATCATATCGTTTCCGCAGACCTTGTGACGTGGAAAAATCTCGGACTTTGTCTTATTCCGGATCAGGGCGACGGCTATGATAATAAGGGCGCATATTCCGGATCCGCGATGCCTATAGATGATAAGATTTATCTGTATTATACAGGCAATCACAGAGATGAGGACTGGACAAGGCATGCATATACCTGCCTTGCCAGACTGTCGAGAGACGGATGGGTTGAAAAATATCCGCTTCCACTTTTTGGTGAACATCCGGGTTATACCGAACATCAGAGAGACCCGAAGATTATTGTCAGACCGGGAAGTGATATGTATTATATCATCATTGGTGCGAAATCTAAGGAGGGTAACGGATGTGCTCTTATTTACGGCTCCGATGATCTGCAGCGCGGGTGGAATTTCCTCGGAGAGCTTAAGGTACCGGGCTTTGAAGCCTTCGGAGACATGTGGGAATGTCCGACCATAGAGCATATAGGAGGCAAGGATGTCCTTATGTTCTGTCCGCAGCATCTCCTAATACCGGGCAGAGGGAACAGCAGGCATCATAATGGTTATATCATCGGAAATATGGATTGGGACAAGCTGGAGTTTCAGCCTGAGGGACAGTTCCATGTGCTTGATTTCGGATTTGACTCATATGCGGCTGCCTGTGCAAATAATATTCAGGATAGTGATAAGGCTATACTTATCGCATGGATGGGACTTCCTGATGCATCATATCCTACGGACGAAGAGGATTGGTCAGGATGCCTGACACTCCCGCGAGAACTGACTGTCAGAGGAAGGAGACTTATTCAGAAGCCGCTTCCGGAGATCAGGAAACTCAGAGATGAGAGGGTAGTGATCGAAAATGATCGGAAGGGTTTCTTCAAACTTCCTAAAGCAATCGAGATGGAGGTTGACTGTCGGGAAGGTCTCCACGATATAAGACTCTTCACGGATGAAAATGGTGAGGGCGGCCTAAGGATAAGCTGTGATGCGGCCCAGACCGAAATAAGTGTTGACAGAAGCGGACTGAGGAAAAGGTTCAATACGGAAGACGGGGAGGTTAGAACCAGACCTCTTGAGCATGGTCTCACGCACCTGCGAATCTTCATTGACAGCAGCTCTGTTGAGGTGTTTGTAAATGATGGCGATGCTGTATTTACAAGCAGGGTCTTCCCGGATGAGGGAGAACTTTACTGCAATATACAGGGCGATTCGTTTGTTAAGATGTGGACTATGAAGAGGGCGGTCAGGGAACAGTTTCTGGTTTAATGTTCCGAAAATACAGGAGAAGGAGGACAAGGAATGGTTGTTTACTCAGGAAAATCAGTGTTCGGTGGTATAGCCATAGGACATATAAGCTTATATAAAAAGGATCAGCAGCAGGTTAAGAGAAACAAGATCGAGGATGCCGAGGCCGAGATTGCAAGATATCATGCGGCTAAGGAAGAAGCAATCAGCCAGCTTCAGGCTCTCTATGAGAAGGCTGTGAAGGAGGTAGGTGAGGCTAGCGCCGAAATCTTTGAAGCTCACCAGATGATGCTTGATGATGAAGACTATATAGATTCTGTTGAAAATATTATCAATACGCAGATGGTTAATGCTGAATTTGCAGTTGCTCAGACCGGTGATAATTTTGCCGAGATGTTCGCAAATATGGATGACGAATATTTCCGAGGAAGAGCTGCAGATATCAAGGACGTTTCCGAGAGACTGATCACTGTTCTTTCCGGTGGAGGAGTAGCAGAGATAGCTTCGGATGAAGCAGTAATAATCGTTGCTGATGATCTGGCGCCATCTGAGACGGTTCAGCTCGACAAGGATAAGATACTTTCCTTTGTAACCGTTCATGGATCGGCTAACAGCCATACAGCTATTCTTGCTAAGACGATGAGTATTCCTGCGATGATAGGAACAGACATACCGCTTGACGATGAGATCGATGGTAAGCTTGCTATCGTTGATGGTTTTGAGGGTAAGGTTTACGTTGATCCGGACGAGGATGTTCTGGAAGACAAGACTAAGCTTCTGAACGAAGAGAATGAGAAGAAGGCTCTCCTTGAACAGCTTAAGGGTAAGGAAAATGTTACTCTGGACGGACAGAAGATCAATATTTACGCAAATATCGGCAACACTAAGGACCTTGCGCTTGTGCTTAAGAATGATGCCGGCGGAATCGGCCTTTTCAGATCGGAGTTTATCTATCTCGGCTCGGAGGATTATCCGACAGAGGAAGAGCAGTTCTCAATCTATAAGACTGTTGCCGAGACTATGGCAGGCAAGAAGGTTATTATCAGAACCCTTGATATCGGCGCTGATAAGCAGGCTGATTACTTCAAGCTTCCAGCTGAGGAGAATCCTGCACTCGGACTTCGCGCGATCAGAATCTGTCTGACCAGACCTGAGGTATTCAGGGCGCAGCTTAGAGCAATACTTCGTGCTTCTGCATATGGTAAGATTTCTATTATGTTCCCGATGATCATATCGGTGGACGAGGTGATTGAGATCAAGAAGATAGTTGAGGGCATCAAGGCTGAACTTGACGGAGAAGGCTTTACATATGATAAAAATATTGAACTTGGTATCATGATTGAGACTCCGGCTTCCGTTATCATAGCAGAAGAGCTGGCGAAGGAGGTTGACTTCTTCAGTATCGGAACAAATGATCTGACTCAGTATACTCTGGCTATCGATCGTCAGAATCAGTCACTCGACAGATTCTATGATCCTCATCATCCTGCAATCCTTAAGATGCTTAAGATGGTTGTTGATGCAGCTCATAAATACGGAAAATGGGCAGGCATCTGTGGCGAGCTTGGTGCGGATCTAAGTCTTACCAAGGAGTTCCTTGCAATGGGCTTTGATGAGCTGTCGGTTTCACCGGGCAGGGTACTTCCGATAAGGAAGATCGTTCTTGAGACGAATGTTAAGGAGTATAAAGGGCAGAAGTAGAACGACAGATAATTAAATAGTTGATAGGAAATAAAACAGTATGCGGATATATCTGTAGTCGTAGGAAATTACGATCATCAGAAATATCCGCATACATTTTTATTTACTGGACTTTGCCGCCTTTTATACACCACCTTTCGAGGTGGCGCCGCTCCTTAATAATGATACACCCTCAAATGAGGTCTGATAGAATAGATGGTGCGAATCCAGTGTGGGTTACTAACCATAACCACCGGCGGGTACATAAAATGGTACTTATGCAATGCTGACGATTATTATTAATGAATTATTCTATGAAGTGAGATAAAATTAAATTGTATAGATATAGTGCAAATAACCTCTGTTGTATTTGGGAAAGGGTGTGTTGTACATAGGTAATAAAAAACTTGTTAAAAGAAAGGAATTTGAACAGTATTTATCAAGTGTCAGAGAAATATGACCATCTGATTCTATGTTTGATAATTAGATAGAATACGATGATCATTCAAATTGGAATTCGTTGAATTTCAGCGGATAATATGGTAATATAAATTAGTTGTACTAGGCTCTCTTCTGTGTGGTTCTATTTGCGGAAGGGGCGATAATATGGGCAAAGACCTTAAAGGTAAAGAATTGGGATCCGGACTGTCTCAAAGAAAAGATGGACGATATTCTGCCAGATTCGTGACCTCCTATGGAAAAAGAATAGAGAAGTATTTTAGTAAATACCAGGATGCACGGAGATGGTTAGCCGTGTATTATTATCCATATTTTTATGCTTATTCATATATTCTTATATGGGATGGCGTAAAAAATGGCGTAAAATTCATAATGCGTGTCTTAGAAAACCACGTAAAATAAGGAAAGAGGGATAAAATATGAAGTTAGGTTTTATTGGTGCCGGAAATATGGCAAGTGCCATCATCGGAGGTATTATCAAGAAGGGAATTTATACTCCGAGAGAGATCATCTGTTCTACACCTGTAGAGGCAGAGAGAAAGATGGCTGAGGAAAGCTTTGGCGTTAATACAACAGCAGATAATAAGACTGTTGTTAAGGAAGCCAGAATCATTTTTATAGCTGTTAAGCCTCAGGTTATTCCGATTGTTGCTGAAGAGATCAAGGGATGTGACCTTGAGAACAAACTTATAATTTCGATAGTTGCTGGTAAGTCCATCGAGTGGTATGAAAATGCTTTTGGACGTCAGCTTAAATTAGTCAGAGCAATGCCTAATACTCCGGCGCTTGTAGGTGAGGGAATGTCTGCAGCCAGCCCAAGCTCACTGGTAACAGAAGAGGAGCTTGATCAGGCAGTTGCGATCCTTTCTGCATTCGGAAGGACAGAGGTTGTTCCTGAAAAGCTTATGGAGGCAGTTGTATCTGTATCCGGAAGTTCTCCTGCATATATTTTCATTCTGATCGAGGCTATGGCAGATGGCGCCGTAAGACTTGGTATGCCTAGAGCACAGGCGTATGAATTTGCTGCTCAGGCGGTTTACGGATCTGCAAAGATGGTGCTTGAAACAGGTAAGCATCCGGCAGAGTTAAAGGATATGGTCTGCTCACCAGGCGGAACAACGATAGAGGCTGTAAGGGTTCTTGAGGAGTGTGGTTTCAGAAGCAGCATTATTGAAGCCATGGAAGCATGCGCTGATGTTTCAAGAAGACTTTAAGCGGTAAATGCTAAAATGGTTAAGATCAAGAATCTGTTTAAAAATGAACCGGTAACCATGGTATCATTCATACTTGCGTGTTTATCGGTGCTACTGGTTCCCGTTGATAAGCATTACGTGGACTATGTAAATTATAAAACATTGGGAACGCTTCTTACTCTTATGATAATCATGGCCGGACTTGGAGGCCAGGGGTTCTTCAGAAAGATTGGAAGCGATCTTCTTGCGCGTATAAGCAGTCTCAGAATACTTGGGCTGGTTCTGGTATATCTGTGTTTCTTCTTCGCAATGTTTATCACAAATGACGTGGCGCTTATAACGTTTGTGCCATTTACCATTGAAGTTCTTATGATGGCCGGCATGAAGAATTATCTGATACCGATAATTGTCCTTCAGACAATTGCTGCAAATCTCGGAAGTATGCTGACACCTATTGGCAATCCGCATAATCTGTATCTTTATGATCTTTCGGATATGTCACCGCAGAGCTTTATAGGGATGATGCTTCCGTATTCACTCTTGTCATTTGTGCTGCTTACTGTTATGACATGCTTACTTACCGGAAGGAAGAAGATTGAGAACAGTACGGTCACGGTGGCAAAGCATGGAGGAATGACTTTCTTTAAAACCGGAATGTATCTTGTGCTTTTTCTGCTGAGTCTTACTACAGTTTTAAGGGTGCTGCCGTATTATATCGTGCTGGGCGTTGTCGTTCTTGTGGTTATAGTATTTGACAGAAAGAATTTCCTGGAGGTGGATTACTTCCTGCTGCTGACTTTTACATTTCTCTTTATTTTCATCGGGAATATGAAGAGAGTGGATGCAGTAAATGATATTCTGACAAAGCTGGTAAGCGGAAATGAATTTGCGGTATCCATCGCAACCAGCCAGTTTATCAGTAATGTACCGGCGACTATACTTATATCGGGCATGACCACGGATTATAGTGCGGTCTGTATCGGTACTGACTTTGGAGGGCTCGGAACGCTTATAGCGTCTATGGCGAGCCTGATATCCTTCAAGCTTTATGGCAGGATAGCGGGCAGCAAAAAAGGAAAATATGTGCTGACATTTACACTTTTCAGCATCATTTTCCTGGTATTCCTCATAGCGGAATATATGATCATTAATTAAAATTAGGAATGTTAATTGGTATTCTATGGTATTTATCGAGAAGCCAAACTCGCTTCTCATAATTATATGGGATTTATGTTCCTCAGATATCTTATCAGGAAAAAATCAAATACTCACGTTATCGTTGACTTATTATTCATCGGATAAGATATAGTATAGAATTATACAGTTAAAATAAAAAATACCGTCAGGCATATTTTTCATGAGAGAAAATAACGAATTTTTTGTGATAAATAGCCTGGCGGTATTTACATGTTAAATAGTAAATAGTAAAATGTGTATCCGAGAGTAACAGTTTTTTTGTAAAGGGGTAGTATGATGAATGATAATAATTTAATGCAGAATGGTTCTCAGAATGGCATATCAAGAGAAGAATTTGATTATGCTCAGGAATCAATAAAAAAGCTGTCGGATTATTTTGACGGCAAGGTGGTTGGTCAGCAGAATCTGAAATTCTCCATGATCGCTTCTATTATTGCCGATGGACACGTACTGGTAGAATCGGTACCGGGACTTGCAAAAACGACTGCTGCGAAGACTATTTCGGACGCGGTTGCCGGCAAATTTTCAAGAATACAGTGCACACCGGATCTTCTTCCGAGTGATATCATAGGTACACAGATATATAATCAGGCAAATGGTAAGTTTGAAACTGTACTCGGACCTGTATTTGCCAATTTTGTTCTTCTGGATGAGATCAACAGATCCAGCGCAAAGACTCAGAGTGCCATGCTCGAAGCCATGCAGGAGAAGCAGGTTACCATCGGAGGTATGACATATAAGCTTCCGGATGACGTATTTATCGTATTTGCAACACAGAACCCTATCGAGCAGGAGGGTACTTATCTGTTGTCAGAGGCCCAGACAGACCGATTCCTTATCAAGGAGAAGATCACTTATCCGACTCCGGATGAGGAGGCAGAAATCCTTAACCGTATCGAATCAGGGGTTATCAAGCAGACACCTGCTGTTCTCAGTATCAAGGATGTGGATGAGCTTCAGCGTATAGCAGAGAAGGTTTATGTGGATCCGCTTATTAAGAAATACATTTCCCTTATAGTAAATGCAACAAGAAATGCAGAGAAGCTGCTTTCACCGGAATACAGCCGATATGTAAGACTTGGTGCCAGTCCGAGAGCATCTATCGCCTTCCTTAAGATTGCAAAGGCGGTTGCGCTTATCTACGGAAGAACTTATGTTACACCGGATGATGTAAAGCTTCTTCGTCATCAGGTGCTTCGTCACAGAATTGAGCTTAACTATTCGGCAGTTGCCGATAATGTTTCGGTTGAAACAATCATCGATCAGATAGTTAATTCGGTTAAGACACCATAAGGTGATAGGGTTTAAAATACATTTCAGGAGAAATGATAAATGGATTTTGATAATCTGTCAAAGATAAGGGCAGAGGTTGCCCTTTATACAAACAGAAAAAGTTCAAATATACTGGATGGAGATTTTACCTCTGTGTTCAGAGGACGAAGCCTTGAATTTGATGATCTGAGGGAGTACACCATTGGAGACAATATCAAGGATATAGACTGGAAATCTTCTTCCAAGACCGGAAAAACTCTTGTCAGACGGTTTATTGCAGAGAAGAAGCATAATGTGCTTTTCGTAGTGGACAGCGGAGCAAAGTTCATGGCAGATACCTCTGCAGGAGAGGACAAGGGACTTCTTGCGGTTGATATCTTCGGAACCATTGCTTATCTGGTGGATAAGCATGGAGATGATTTTGCACTTATGCAGGACATTGATAATGGTACATTTTTCAGCTATTTCAGATCCGGAGCTGCGCATTTTGAGAATCTTATGGCAAAGTGCAGCAGTAATATCGGCAAGAACGGTAAGAAAGGGCCGGAGGGCCTGCTGGATTACATATCTGAAAGCATCAGAAGAAAAATGGTTATCATTTTCATAACCGATATGACAGGAATGGAAGGCATTTCTGAAAAGACTCTTCGTAAGATAACGGTAAATAATGATCTTCTTGTTATAAATATCGAAGATGCTTTCATGTATGGATATGATATCTTTGATGTTGAACTTGAAAAATACGAGGATGAATATACCGTACACAGAGAAAAACTTTATGCGGCAGAAAAGAAGGACCGCAGGAAGAGATATGAAAGATGTAGTGATCTCTTTAAAAGATATGGCGTATCTTCCGTGACCATAACAAAGGAATCGGAGATAATTGATAAAGTAGTAGAACTTTTTGAAAGGCACAGACATGCAAACATCAGTTGAGCTTCAGGAACCAATTTCATATATGCCACTTTGGATAATTCTGGCCATCGTTTTACTCTTGCTAATAATTGCCGCTCAGATAGTATTCAGAATACTTTTCAAGGGACGGCTTAAGAGACCTAAGAAGGTTAAGATCAAAAAGCCTCGTCCAAAGACAATGGAAGAGATCAAGAAGAAGTATCTCTTCATGCTGAACTCCATCGAAACAAATCTTGCAGGCGGCAAGATAACTGTTCGTGAGGGCTACAAGCGCATCAGTGAATGTATCAGAGGCTTTGTATTTGAGGCAACAGGAGTTCCTGTAGACAAATTCAGTCTTTCGGAGATCAGGAAAATGAGAATGCCTGTACTTACAAGTCTGGTGCAAGAGTATTATGAACCGGAGTTTGCAAGGACAACTTATGCAGATATAAGACAATCAGCGTTTAAGACAAGGAAGGCTATTGAAACATGGCGTTAAAATATCCGTTACTGGCGAAGATTGGAATACCGGTACTGATCTTACTGGTAGTCCTTCTTCATATCATTAAGAAAAAAGTAAAATATAAGGGCGGTATCAGAGCGGCAAATACATCATTTGCCCGTAACCTCCCGGAATATAAGAAGTTTAAGAAAAGACACAGCGTGCTTAAGACACTGATGGAGATCAGTGCGATAGTTGCGATAGGCGCGACCATCATCCTTTTTGCAAGGCCTTATAAGGTAGAGAAGGTGGTCAGTGGTACCAAGAAAAGAGATATCTATCTTAATCTTGATGTGTCTTATTCGATCTGTTATCTGAATTATGATCTGGTGGACAGCCTCAGAGATGTTGTTAAAAGTCTTGATGGAGACCGATTTGGTATAACTATCTACAATACCTCCACGGTACTTTATGTTCCTATGACGGATGATTATGATTTCATCCTAAGGAAGCTGGATGACCTTAAAGAGTACTTCGAGCTTCAGAAAGAGTATGTAGAGAATTACTGGGGCAAATACCTCTATGAGGTAGATCAGACAAAGTACCAGCAGCTTCAGGAAAAGCTTGATTATTTTGATGCCGGTACTATAACAAATAATATTCAGAAGGGTAGTTCTCTCATCGGTGAGGGACTTGCATCCTGCCTGTACAGCTTCCCGCATCTGGAAGATGAAAACAGGACCAGAGTGATCATTATGTCAACCGATAATGCCGAAGAAGCGCGTCAGAAGCCTCTGGTTGAACTAGATGAGGCCAGTGATCTCTGCGAGAAGAACGGAGTTACAATATTCGGAATATTCCCTAACGAGAAGGCATTCAATGTAATTCAGGGATATGAATACGATTATGAAGAAAATTCTTCTGATATGCAATACAATGTCGAGAAGACCGGCGGTAAGTTCTACAAGCAGAGCGACAGCTTTCCGGTAAGTGAGATAGTTAAGGATATTCAGGAACAGAAGGTTATGGAGGTAAATGAGATCGTTATCACCAAATCCGTTGATCAGCCTATGGTTCCGGTTGTTATAATTCTTATTTCTCTTATTATACTTATTATTACAGGAGCGGTAATTTTGTTATGATAACAAAGCCAATAGTTCCTCTTTATATTATGATACCGGTTGTGAGCGTGGCATTTCTTTTCTACCTCATAGTGGTTATCAGAAATAAAACAGGCGTATTAAATAAAATACTTAGAGCATTCAGAGTATTGCTTATACTCGGGCTCATTTTCCTGATCAATCTCAGGATCATGACCAAAAGATATAATGTTGATGTAGAGCTTAAAAATATTGATGTTCTTTTTGTCGTTGACAGTACTATCAGTATGTGGGCAGAGGATTATGACGGACAGAAGCCAAGAATGAAGGGCGTTCAGAATGACTGCGCATACATTATGGAGAGTCTTTCGGGAAGTAATTTCGCTCTGATCAAATTTGACAATAAAGCACAGATACTTGCTCCATTTACGCAGGACAGCAAGAATGTAGCGGATGCTTTTTCAACAATCTCCATACCGGATAAGCTTTACGCAAAGGGAACAACGCTTAATGTTCCTTATAAAGAAATGGAGGAAATGCTGGTTTCTTCTTCCAAGAAAGAGGGAAGGATCACGATAGTATTCTTCATCAGTGATGGTGAGATTACCTCCGACGAACAGCTTGAATCCTTTTCGGGACTGGCCAATCTTATTGATGGCGGCGCGGTTCTCGGATATGGAACTCCTCAGGGAGGAAGAATGCAGGATAAGGGTTATGGTTATATAAATGATCCTGAAAAGGGCGGAGAGGCTCTTTCAAAATATGATGAGGATAATCTTAAGCAGCTTTCAAGGGACATGCATATAGATTATATTCATATGGAAGAAAGCATAAATGTTGAATATCTGCTGGATGCCATCAAGAGCGGAAGCGTTTCCAAGCTGGGAAGCAGCGACAATGTAAGCTATGAGGATACATTTTTCTATTATGTACCTTTCCTTCTTGCGATGCTTCTTGTAGAGATTGTACTTGTAATCAGAAGAGGACGTATCTGATATGGATGAGAATAGAAAAGACGTTAAAGAGTCTCAGAAAAAACAAAAATTTCATATAGAGAATCCGAGAGCATTTATGCTTGTCACAGATATTATATGTGCACTTGTTCTTGCATTGGCCTTGTATTTCGGGATCAGATATATAATGAATGAGACGTTCATAAATCATTATGAGGATGAACAGTACGAAACGAGTATCATGGATAAGCTCAGCCATTTGAATTATTATGAGAGCTATCTCCCGTATTATAACAAGGGAAATGCAGAGTACAAAAATGGAAACTATGACAAGGCGATAGCTGCATATAAAAAGGCTCTTGATGAAAACCCTCCTCACAGAGGAGAGAAGGAATGTGATATCAGAGTTAATCTGGCTCTTGCCATGATAGCAAAGATAGATTTCAGTGAAATGACTGATGAGAAGGATGTTCAGAGAATCATAAGGCAGCTTAAGGCGGCAAGAAATGTACTTACCGAGGAGGGCTGTGCGAATCCTGACAATCCTGACGGTCATAACAAGGAGGCCGAACAGCTGAAGAAGGATATTGATGATTTCCTCGACCAGCTTCAGCAACAGCAGGATCAGGATGACCAGCAGGACGATCAGCAGGATCAGGATCAGAACAATGATGAGCAGAATAATCAGTTCTCTGATCGTGAAAATGATCTGAAGGAGCAGCTGGAAAACCAGATGACAGACAGCCTTCAGGAGCATAGCGATGCTGAAAAGGAAAAAGAAGAGAAGGAAAATGGCATAGACTGGGATAATTACGGACTCGGAAAGACCTGGTAATGAAAGAGGCTATGGGCATGCGTGCTTGCACGCTGATGCCCGTAGCCTCTTTCACAACATATGTGCCGCAGGTATATGTATATGACGAGTGTGCGACATGAGATAGACCGCGGAGCGGTCTAAGAATATCACATCGATGAATAACAACCTCAAAGTATATGACGAGAGTGTGACATGAGATAAACCGCAGAGCGGTCTATGAATGCCACGATAGAAAATTTAAATATTAATCAAATATTTAGATGACTACAAAAAGATTTTGTGTTTAAATAAAAAATAGCAGAAAATGTTTTTTTGCGTTGTAAGAGGATTCTGCATATGAAAAAGTACAGAAGTTATATATATGGCCTTGTGATCATGCTGCTCGTGAGTATCCTGCTCGTTGTCAGTGTGGCTTATTACAAGGGAAAGAATAAAACATATGGTAAGCAGGAGGGCTATACCGTAAATGGCAATTATAATTCGCCGGAGAAGTCCTATAATGCTTACAATTTTGCCATGGGAACGAGTGTTTCCGTGACTTTTTATGATGCCTATATGGGTATAAACGGTAATCCTGTAAGTAAATTCGAGGAGCTCTCAAACGATCTGTTCAGCCTTATAAGATATCTTGATATAGATATTATTTCATGGAGAAATACAGCCTCTATGTTATATAAATATAATAATGTTCATGTGACCGAGGAGTTGAATGAACTGAAGGCTGTAATTGACGAAGACAGTGATCACACCGATCTTGAAAGAAAAAATGCCGAGATCAGAAGAGAGGAATTAAATAAACGTGCGGAAATACTTAAGAGGATACTCTATGTAAGCAGCTGTATCTGCAGGGACAGTGAGGGCGCCCTGGATATTACAATAAGACCTGTAGCGGAGCTTTGGGGGATTGAGAGCTTTACCGGAGATCCGGAATATTTTACAGTTCCTTCTGAAGACGCTTTACAGGATGCTGCAAGCTCCACCGGTTATGAAAAATTAGAATTATATGATATTCCTTACGAGATGAAAAAGCTCCTTTCGGATTATGATGGTGAGAAAACCTCGGATGATACGGAATCTCTGAAGGAGATATATTTAAATGGTGTTATGGTAGATCTTGGCGCAGTAGGCAAGGGATATGCTCTGGACTATGTATATGATAATTTTTTGAATAAATATCTTGAGAAGAATGCTGAGCATCCGGAGAAGGATTTTAATAAAAGAGGGATCATACTGGCCGCAGGCGGAAGTATTATGGCCGCAGGCAGCAGACCTGACGGATCGGGCTTCAGGATTGGCGTCAGGGATCCGAAGGGCAGTATGAAGGACATGGTCGGATATATCAAACTTACACCGGGCTGCAGGAAGGTGTGCGTATCGACTTCAGGTAATTATGAAAAATACGTTGAAAAAGATGGCGTGAGATATCATCATATAATCGATCCTTCAACGCTTCATCCTGCAGATTCGGGACTTGTTTCTGTTACCGTTGTTTGCGATGATACCTGCATCCTGCCGGAGTATGCCGGACTCATCAGCGATGGCCTTTCCACAGCATGTTTTGTACTTGGACAGGAAAAGGCTGAGGAATTGCTGAAAAAATATAAGGCGGAAGCTGTATTTATTGATACAAATGGAAAGATCACCGTAACAGACGGATTGAAGGATTCATTTGTTAAGGAGTAATCGTGAAAAAGAAACTGATAACGAAGGTTGACATAATACTACTTATAACAATAGTATTACTCGGAGTGGCATCAATATTTATAATTAAAATGATGATGCATGACGGAAGAACGGTAAGAGTGACAGTTGATGGAAATGTAGTTCTTGTAAAGGAACTGTCGGCGGATGGTGAATACAAGATCGAGGGCTACAAAGGAGGCAGCAATCTCCTTACAATAAAGGAGGGCAAGGCTTATGTTACGGAGGCGGATTGCCCGGATAATCTCTGTGTCAAACAGGGGGGGATTGGAAAAACCGGCGAGACGATAATATGCCTTCCTCATAGAGTGATGGTGGAGATACTTGGCGAGTGATGAACCACATGAACCGACGTGGTGTGGTGTGATGAACCACATGATGGATATGCAGTGGCACGGTGTGACGGACTGTATGAGCCGACGTGGCATGATACGATGAACCACACGAATCGGCGGAGCGCTGGATCTTGATATATTTGGGAGCGGAAAGTTGGAAGAGGCAGCAAGTGAAAAAAAATTAAATAAAAACAAGAGGATAGTATACAGGGGAGCCCTGGTGGCACTTGCAATGGTGCTTTCATATCTTGAAAGCTTCATTCCGGTATTTGTGGCAGTTCCCGGCGTCCGGATCGGCCTTGCAAATATCGTAACGGTATTTGCACTTTTTAAACTGGGACTTTTGGATGCTTTGTCGATAGGCATCATCAGAACCATTTTGTCGGCACTTCTTTTTGGAAATCCTGTGATGATAATATACAGTCTTGCAGGGGTAGTACTTTCTGTATTTGCAATGTTCCTGGCGAAAAATATTCCTTTCTTCGGAAGGACGGGCGTCAGCATAGTTGGCGGCATATTTCATAATCTGGGTCAGATGATAGCAGCGTCATTTTTTATCGGAAATGAAAGGCTGCTTTATTATCTGGGAATACTTCTGGCCATCGGGGCGGTAACCGGAGCTGTGGTAGGGCTCATTTCCGGAATAATCATAGAAAAAACAGAGTAAAAACTGAATAAAAATCAGTGTAAAACCGTATAAATCAAGTTGTATTCCGTTCGGGCATATAGTAAAATAATGTGATGTAGAGTTTTAGGAAAAGAGGTAATAGAAAGTGACAGGTTTTACGTTTAAGGGTGGGATTCACCCATACAGCGGAAAAAGACTGTCCAGAGATAAAGAAGTAGTAGCTTATGTTCCACAGGGGGAGGTTGTATATCCTCTCAGCCAGCATATTGGTGCGCCGGCGAATCCTATTGTGAAAAAGGGAGATTATGTGGTGGTGGGACAGAAGATTGCAGAAGCAGGAGGATTTGTTTCTGCAAATATTCATTCTTCAGTTTCAGGTACAGTTAAAGCAATCGAGATGCGCCTTACTCCGGGAGGAAATAAGGTCAGCTCTATCGTTATAGATAATGATCATCTTTTTGAAGAAACAGATTATTCTTCAAATATCAAAAATCTTGAAAGTTTATACAGAGAAGATGTTATTGAGATAATAAAAGAGGCAGGCATAGTCGGAATGGGCGGTGCCGGCTTTCCTACGCATGTAAAGCTTCAGCCTAAAAATGAAGCGGATATTGACACCATCATTGTAAACGGAGCAGAGTGTGAACCGTATATTACGTCGGATTACCGAAGGATGGTGGAGGAGCCTGACAAGGTTATACTGGGCCTGCAGATCCTTATAAATCTTTTTGACAGGGCAAGAGGTATCATAGCTATTGAGGATAATAAGCCTGATGCTGTCAGGATACTTCGTCAGAAGGTAAAAGATATTCCGAGAATATCGGTAAGAGTGCTGAAGACAAAATATCCGGAGGGCGCTGAGAGACAGCTTATTTATGCTTCAACCGGAAGATACGTCAATTCTAAAATGCTTCCGGCAGACGCGGGAGTGATCGTACAGAATCTTGACACCGTTATTTCCGTTTATGAGGCTGTTATCGAGGGTAAGCCACTTATATCAAGAGTAGTTACGGTTACCGGAGACTGCATTGCAAATCCGGGTAACTTTATAGTGCCCCTCGGAACCTCTTACAGAGAGCTTATAATGGCCGCCGGTGGATATAAGAGGGATCCTGAGAAGGTTATTTCAGGCGGACCAATGATGGGAAAGGCCATCTATTCGCTGGATATTCCTGTCACCAAGGGTACTTCTGCCATACTCGCTCTATCTCATGATGAGGTAGCTGCGCTCACGCCATCTGAATGCATTAAATGCGGAAGATGTGTTTCAGTGTGTCCGGGAAGAGTCATGCCGAATCTTCTTGCGGATTATGCTGAGCATGGACGTTATGAAAAATTCCTTGAAGCAGGAGGAATGGAATGTTGCGAATGCGGCTGCTGTTCATATGTATGTCCTGCCAAGAGACATTTAACACAGACCATAGCCGGAACAAGAAAGTACATGCTGGCTAAAAGAAAGAAATAGGAGGGGAATATGAAAGAAGGATTTGTTAATATTTCAGCGTCCCCTCATATCAGGGACAAAGCTTCAACCACAGGAATCATGGGAGATGTTCTGATATCTCTTCTTCCTGCGTCAATAATGGGTATATATAATTTCGGACAGAATGCATATATCATGATACTGGTATGTATAGTTTCATGTATTCTGTTTGAAGCAATAACAGAATATATTTTTAAGAAGGCACTTACCGTAAAAGATCTTTCTGCGGCAGTAACAGGCCTTCTTATAGCTTTAAATCTTCCGCCGGAGCTTCCGATATGGATGGCGATCCTTGGATGTGCTTTTGCCATAGTTGTGGTAAAGCAGATGTTTGGCGGTATAGGTCAGAACTTTATGAACCCTGCCCTTGCTGCAAGATGTTTCCTTGTAATGTCATTTACAGGCAGAATGACAAGCTTTGTATATGACGGTATCACAACGGCGACACCTCTTACAGTAATGAAGGCGGGCGGAAGTACAGATCTTTTATCAATGTTTATAGGAAATGAAGCAGGTACCATCGGTGAAACTTCGGCAGCAGCTCTGCTTATCGGTGCGCTGTATCTTCTTCTCAAGAGAGTAATAAGCATAAAGATACCATTTTTCTACATATTTACCTTCTCGGTATGCATATTTATATATGCTGTGGCAGGAGAAGGTATGGAAGCAGGAGATGCCGGAATATTCCTGGCTAAGCATATCTGTGGCGGCGGACTTATACTGGGAGCATTTTTCATGGCTACGGATTATACTACTTCTCCTATAACTTCTTCCGGTAAGGTGATCTTTGGTGTGATACTTGGACTTCTTACCTTTGTACTTAGAATATACGGAGGAAGTGCAGAGGGTGTTTCTTATGCGATCATCATTTGCAATCTTCTTGTTCCTATCATTGAAATGGCTACAAGACCTAAGTCCTTTGGATTTGGTTATGAAGAGAAGCCGCTTTCTGAAAATCTTGGCTTCATAGGTGGAAGGGATTCACTTTCGGGAGACGGTATAGGTGCCATTCCGGAAGGACTTACACCGGATGAAGAGAATATCTGGATCAAAGAAAAGAAGAAGGAGATGAAGAGAACAAAGAGTTCTCAGAGGAAGAACAGTCTTCCGTATGTTGTTATATCAATATGCCTTATAGGACTCCTTGCTGGACTGGCTCTCGGAGCGGTTTATGATGTGACCAAGGAGCCGATCAGAAAAACGGCAGATAAGAATAAACAGGAATCCTTCAGCACTGTATTTCCGGAGGCTGCTTCTTATGTCGAGAACAGTGAGATCAAGATAAGTGACGCGGCAAAGAAGGCAAAGGAAATACTGAATGTAAAAGCAGATATAAATGAAATCTGGGATGCTTTATCAGAAGATAAAACAACTGTAGGACATATAATCATCATCACAAGCCATGAAGGATATGGCGGAGATATACAGATGGCAGTCGGCCTGGATACAGAGAATGTAATAACCGGAATATCGATGCTGAGCATAGGCGAGACAGCAGGTCTTGGTATGGAAGCGAAGGATGATCCTTCATTTGCAAAGCAGTATGTAGGTAAGAAGGTTGACAGCTTTGTAGTTACAAAGACCGGTGTGTCAGTGGAAAATGAGATAGATGCTATATCACAGGCAACCATAACCTCGAAAGCAGTTACAAATGCAGTAAATATGGCACTTGGCTTCGCGCTTGATATGTGGGGAGGTGAAAAGTAATGAAAAGATGTCTTGAAAGGCTTTATAACGGCATCATAAAAGAAAACCCTACCTTTGTTCAGATGCTTGGAATGTGTCCGACACTGGCGGTCACCTCGTCTGCCATAAATGGTCTCGGTATGGGACTTGCAACTCTTGCGGTACTTACCATGAGCAATATGATCATATCTATGCTGAGAAATGTTATCTCTGACAGGGTGAGGATTCCGGCATATATAACCATCATTGCATCATTTGTTACTATAGTAAGCTTTATAATGCAGGCATATACACCGGAGCTTTACGAGAGCCTCGGAGTATTTATATCACTTATAGTTGTTAACTGTATCATACTCGGACGTGCTGAGGCTTATGCAGGAAAGAATCCGGTGCTTCCTTCGATATTCGACGGAATCGGAATGGGACTCGGATTTACGCTTGGACTTACGGTTATAGGTATCATACGTGAATTTATCGGTGCAGGTACATTTTTCGGAATGACTGTCACAGCTGATCTCTGGGAGCCGATAAGAATATTTACCATGAATCCGGGAGCGTTCTTCGTTCTTGCATTCATCGTTGCTTTCATCAATGCAATGGCTATGCGAAAGGCTGCGAAGAAGGGTGAAAAGCCTGAGATCAGACGTATCGATGGCTGTGCGGGCTGTACAAATCTCAGTTGCGCAGGCAGAAATGTTGACAGCGAGAAGGCAGCAGAGATCATGAAGGCTGCTGCAGAAAAAAGAGCAGAAACTGAAAGGCAGGTGTAAGGCATGAATATTTTCCTTTTTGCAGTATCTGCTGCACTTATAAATAATGTTGTGCTGGTTCAGTTTCAGGGACTTTGTCCGTTTCTCGGAGTTTCGAAAAATACAAAAACAGCTGCCGGAATGGGAGCTGCGGTAATATTTGTCATGACACTTGCCTCCACGGTTACGAGCATTGTATATTATTATGTGCTGGTGCCGCTGGAACTGGAATATCTGAATACAATTGCATTTATACTTATTATTGCCGGACTCGTGCAGTTTGTGGAAATGTTTCTTAAGAAGAAGGTAAGATCATTGTATAAGGCTCTGGGAGTGTATCTCCCGCTTATCACAACCAACTGTGCGGTTCTCGGAATTGCTATAACAAATGTACAGAAGGAGTATTCTGTTGGTAAGAGCATTTTGAACGGAATGTTCTCTGCTGTTGGTTTTGCTGTTGCAATTGTAATACTTGCAAGTATCAGAGAGAAGACAGAGGATAATGATGTGCCTGAAGCTTTTAAGGGTGGTCCGATGATACTTCTTGCAGCCGGTCTGATGGCAATGGCATTTAACGGTTTTTCGGGGCTTTTATAGGGATTCATTTGTAAGTGACTATATTTATCCCTGAATGATGGAGGATAACAGATGGATTATGTAAATGTACTCATCGCTGCCGGTATTATTGCCGGGGTGGCTGTTCTTGTGGGAATACTCCTGGGCAAGGCGGGTGAGATATTTAAAGTTGATGTAGATGAAAAAGAAATAGCAGTCAGGGAATGTCTTCCGGGCAATAACTGCGGAGCCTGTGGTTTTCCGGGATGTGACGGACTCGCAAAGGCCATAGCTGAGGGCAGTGCAGCGGTTAATTCATGCCCTGTCGGAGGAGAGGCTGTTGCGGAAAAAATCTCAGCCATTGTTGGCGGAGATGCCGGAAATTCTGTAAGAATGACAGCAGTTGTCAAATGTAAGGGTGACTGTAATGTGGCAAAAGATGTATATAATTATGTCGGACCGGAAAGCTGTCTCATAGCATCGAATTCACCAAACGGAGGCCCGAAGGGCTGTACGTACGGCTGTCTCGGATATGGTGAATGCAAGAAGGTTTGTGAGTTCGGAGCGATCGAGATCATCGATGGAATAGCAGTGATCGACAGAGACAAATGTAAGGCCTGCAGAAAATGTATCGAAGCCTGTCCTAGACATCTTATAACTATGATTCCGTACAATAAGACTCATATTATAATGTGTAACAACAAAGACAGAGGTCTGGATGTAAAAAATGTTTGTTCTGCAGGATGTATAGGATGTACTCTCTGTGTTAAATCCTGCCCGAAGGAGGCAATAGAAATGAAGGGCTTCCTTCCGGAGATCGATTACGAGAAGTGTGTGAATTGCGGATTGTGTGAGAAAAAATGTCCTGCAAAGAACATTTCATAGAATATGTGAAGGAAATTATGTAAACCAGGAGGGATTTGTATGAAGTGTCCATATTGTAATGTAGAGGATACCAGGGTTATTGATTCAAGACCTGCCGATGATGGCAGCTCGATCAGAAGAAGAAGACAGTGCGATGCCTGCGGTAAGAGATTTACTACCTATGAGAAGGTTGAAACGATACCTATCATGATCATTAAAAAGGATAAGACAAGAGAAGCCTACAGCAGAAGCAAGTTGGAAGAAGGAGTGCTCAGATCCTGTCATAAGAGACCTGTATCGGCAAGTCAGATCCAGAATTGTGTTAATCAGATTGAAAATGACCTTTATAATCTTGAGAAGATGGAGGTTGACAGCTCGGTTCTCGGTGAGATAGTTATGGAGCGTCTGAAGGATCTGGATAAGGTAGCATACGTAAGATTCGCGTCGGTATACAGAGAGTTTAAGGATGTAAATACATTTATGGATGAGCTGAAGAAGCTGCTGAAATAGTTTGTCAGAGGAGTAGTATTTGGATAAGGAATATAAGATCATTCGCGGGGAAGGAACCGGAGAAATAATTGAAAAGAAATCCAGATTTATTGGAGTTGCGGTTCCTGTCAGCAGTGAGGAGGAGGCATACTCATTTATTGAGGGAATCCGAAAGACTCATTATCAGGCAAGACATAACTGCTTTGCATTTTCTCTGCTGAATGAAGAAAACGGCAGCGTTCTTGAAAGATTCTCTGATGACGGAGAACCTCAGGGAACGGCAGGACTTCCTATACTTGGTGTGATTCGGGCTTCTGAAGTAAACAATATTTTAATTGTTGTCACCAGATATTTTGGAGGAACTCTCCTGGGAACAGGCGGACTTGTGAGGGCTTATACAGATGCCTCAAAGGCGGCGCTGGGAGAAGCGGATATTCATACTGTAAAGCATGTGGTTCCCGTTATGATAGAAATTGATTATACAGATGTGGGACGTATCGATCACATGATAATGAATAAGGGATATGAAGCACTGCCTGCGGAATTTACGGATAAAGTGAACCGTACTATATATGTTCCTTTTGAAGAGCTTGACAGCTTCCATAAGGCAGTTACAGAGGCTACTTCAGGGAAAGCAGCAATGCTTGATATGGATGATATTTACAGATAATAACAATAATAAAAAGGATATAGTTTTCCGGAAATGAGATAATCTCAAAACGGAAGGACTATATCCTTTTTTATGTTTGAAAACCAGGCGACAATTATTTGTTTTTCTTGATGAGATACCGGAGGGAGGCCAGTCCCGCAGGATTATGCCGGCTCATAACGATATCATTAAAAATAATACGGCGGGAAGAACATCGAAAGATGCTTCAGAAAGCTGTTATATTTCCCGATGTCAAAGAATATGCCGCTGAATACCAGAGTCAGTACAAGAATTACAGGAAGGACTCTGTAGAAGGTATGATTCTTACGGAGCAAAAGGCTGAGAAGAATTGTATAAATACTTACGACTATGCAGTAAGCGATCATTCTGAGAAGCAGTAAAGCCGGATTCATTTCTTTAATAAGGACCAGGCAGATATAGGAAGTAACCGTGATAGGAAGCAGGGATGCTATGATATGGGTTATCCTGAGTGATATTCTGTCTGTACGTCCTGCGATAAGATATATATTTTTCTCTTTATCGGTAAGATATGCCGAGGTTCCCATAAGAGCAACAACAAATATAAAGAGTGCGGCAAATTTCCTTATAGGGAGTTCGGTTTTTGTGACCTCTGTGATGGAATCATATTTGCTCTGGTTGTCTTCTGCATTTTTAAATACGGAGTCATTTGCATGATACTGGTTGAAAACCTCGTAGGCAGTTTTATTCAGAGCATCTCTGATCTCAGATACCTTTGCCTCATCGAATTCCTGCCTTGCACGCGGGATTATCTGGAGCTCGATCTCATCAGAGATGATATATGGTGCGATCTCATCAAAGAGCTGGCTGAAAAGTATTTCTCTTGCGACGGTAGGAAGGCGTGAAGAGTTTGTGGTATATTCATCAATCTTAAGACAGATACCAAAGTTATATGCGCGATTGAAGAAGCCTTCCGGAATAACAAAACCTACATTTGCTTTGCCGCTGAGAACATCTTTTTTCAGTTCGTCGAGAGACGAGACAGGATAGAAATGATAAATAGACTTTGATTTATAAAGCTCCTCTTCAAATTCATTTCCGCTGTCTGAATGATCAAGATTATAAATTGCCGCAGGAACATATATTGTTTTCTCCCGGTCAGGAATATTCATATATACACAGGAAAGAGCAATAAGCATAATGAGCATGACAATATAAAGAGGCTGGATAATAGTCCTCTTAAGCATTACATATAGTCTGTTCAAAAAAAGCTTCATATTAACGGTCTCCTTAATAAACTGCCCATAATATATATTTCAGTATATAGGTTACAGGGTTAAATACTTCGGCGCCCTGAAGAAACTTAGGCATCAGCAGTATCGGGATCAGTCCGCCTGCAAGATATATCATCAGTATTGTTATCATGAAAATAGCGCCATTTACAAGATGTTCAGATCGGATGATCATAGACATTGTAAGTGTAAATACCGCAGAAAAGAGAACAACGGGAATGATTGTTATGAGTGACAGGAGGTTTGGTCCTGTCTTGGTCACTGCCAGCAGCAGGAATATAAAAAGATAAACTGTATAGAGCAGAAATGAGCCGCATATTGCTCTTGAAAGGAAGAGCTTTACGGAGCTTCCGCCTTCTTTATTTTGTCTGAGTATAAATGAACGATTATAGCTTTTGTAAAATGATGTTATCTGGAAACACATAAGCATGAGTATTATGAGGATAAAACTGGCTGTAAGTGTTTCTCTGAGATTATGAGAGGAAGCAGAGTTTATGGTGTTGATCTCAAAAAGCTGCATTCTGGAGGCAACATAGGATAGATTTCTTTCGTCCAGCTTTGCAGCGATCTTAAGGCGGGATTCCTTGTTTGAGATAAATTGCTCCATGGATCTGTAGTAGGCCTGATATGAAGACTGTGCAGTGCCTAGAAGGTTGGAAGCAAGAACTATAACATCATTTACAAGGTGCTCCTCAAGAGTAACATTTGGCCCAAAAATTATCTCTATCTGAGGATTATCTCCTTTATAAAGACCCTCAATGAAGTTTTCCGGAATGACTATAAGAGCGGTGATCTCACCCTTTTTAACAAGCTCTTTTCCTTCTTCAATGTCATATATGGAAACTATATTTGCGGTTTCCTTTACACTGTCCATGTTTCTTGCAAAATTCATGGCCAGCTGGTTATAGCTGTTGTCATCCGGCATATAGATACCGGCAGACACTGAGGCGAAGGATTTTTTGCTGTATATAAGGTCTTCGGAGTAGAAGAGAAGAAGTCCGGCTACGCACGCAAAAATGAGAGCAGTTATGAATATTCCGGGAATGATCCGCACTGCTCTTTTGAAATCTGCTCTTAATAACCTCTTAAAATTACCCTTCATGTGTAAGACTGCTCCTTAAAATGTCAATATAGCTTACATTGCCGGTCTCCTGGATAGGCTTTACAATACCATTGTCAATGAAAAGTACCTTATCGCAGGCTTTAAGGATTGTATCCTCATGAGAAGCGATTATTACAATACCACCGCTTTGTTTAAAGGTATTTATATAAGTCATGATATCATATCTTGCGACCATATCCAGAGCTGAAAAAGGCTCATCCATGAGAAGAACCTTAGGATTATTTATAAGTATGGAAGTAAGAGAAAGCCTTTTCTTCATACCTCCGGACATACTGTTTACACGTACGTGTGCAAATGAAGCGACTCCCAGAATAGACAGAGGAGGAGTGCTTATGGTTGACATAATGCCTTCTGTGTTAAGAGGAGTCCAGATTTTGAGATTATCAATTCCGGAAAGCTCATCAATAAGCGGATTCTCCTGAGTAGCATATCCAAACATTTTTTTATACTCATTCAGATCATTGCTGAGACTCAGGTTGTCCAGAGTTATCTCACCGGAATCAGGTTTTTTTACACCCGCAATGGCAGACAGAAGAGTAGATTTACCGGTACCATTTGCGCCGAGCAGACCTACAACCATGCCGTAATCCACCTCAAAGGATGCATTTTTTATTACATTTTTTTTCTTGTAGCTGAGTGACAGATCAGTAACTTTTAACATAGAAATATTCCTTTAAATATAGTCTTCTTCGATAACTTGAAAATCAAGATGATCAAATTCAATGGCTTCGATAAAATTGTCAGATGTGAATCGTGTTCTGGCGTGTTTTATGAAGTCTTCCTGATTAAGCTTAAGCCATACGGGACGGCTGAGATCGAACTCATAGCAGATGTCATCAAGAGCTTTATAGACCTTTTTGGTTCTGGTCAGCGCCGGGTCGTCGATACAGATAACAGTATCCTTTAACAGGTGATTATCTTTAATTAGCTTTCCCCAGACTCTGAACATGATGTGTACCTCCTGACTGCTGCATTTATGTTATTCTGATTTTATTATTTTTTTATATTATATGCAAGCGCTGCGAACTCTATTTTGTAAAATTTTCAAAAAAATGCAATAAAAGAAACACAGTTTTGTCACAAAGATGATTTACAATAGCAATATCTTAAATGAATAAAAGATGATTAAGGAGATGATTTTTTATGAAGGAAGATTCTGGTTTAAACAATTCTTACCCTGATAAAAATGATTTTTATTCAGGAGAAAGCGAAAAATACATTGAACCGGTTAATCAATATACAGGAAGAACAGTACAGCCGGCATCGACAGGAACCGGACAGTATCCGGGAGGAACGGTACAGCATACATCGACAGGAACCGGACAGTATACGGGAGGAGCAGTGCAGCCGGCATCAACAGGAGCCGGACAGTATCCGGGAAGAACAGTGCAGCCGGCATCGACAGGAACCGGACAGTATCCGGGAGGAACGGTACAGCATACATCGACAGGAGCCGGACAGTATACAGGAGGAGCAGTGCAGCCGGCATCGACAGGAACCGGACAGTATAGAGAAGGAACGGTTCAGCCATCCGGAAGCAGTCGATTTACATCGGCAAATGGTGGATATGAAGGTTCATATAAATACATGCCAAAGAACCTTGTTGAATATGAAAGAAGCGCAGCGATATCAGCTGATAACGGTATAAAGAGCGGACTTGTTTATAATGATCCGTCGGCTCATCCTGCAAAGTCTTCGCCAAGTCACCATGCAAATATATCATCTGGATCCTCGACCGGTTTTTCAGCGAGACCTTCGACAGGCTCTTCTGCAGGACCTTCGGAGACAGGCAGAGTTAAGTCTGACACAGAAGAAAAGAAAGAGGAAAGAACCTCAAAGCCTAAGGAGAAGAAAAGAAAAGCCGGGTTTGCAAAGCTTATCGCAGCAGCACTGATCTTTGGTATTATTTCCGGAGGTACCTTCTACGGTGTCAACTATCTTCTGGATAAGGGAGATAAGGATGGAAAGGCTTCAGTATCTTCAATTCAGAAGTCAGAGAGCGTTACCGCAAAGACCATGTCGGATACCGAAGGTACTGGACAGACTCTGAATTATGATGTTGCGAAGATTGCAGCAGATGTAAGTCCTTCGATAGTATCTATAACAACAACTTCAACAACAACCTATCAGTATTATTTCCAGTCTGTTGAGCGTGAAACACCGGGAGCCGGCTCAGGAATAATCATAGGAAAGAATGATAGTCAGCTTTTCATAGCGACAAATTATCATGTTATTAAGGGCGCAAATGCTATCAATATCGGTTTTGTTGACGGAGAAGTGGTAAAAGCAACAGTTAAGGGTTATGATTCAGGTGAAGATATAGCTGTAGTAACTGTAAACTTCGATGACATGAAGCAGTCTACGGCAGAGGCTATTTCCATAGCAGCAGTAGGTGATTCGGACCAGCTTGTGGTTGGTGAACCTGTTATTGCAATCGGAAATGCACTTGGTTACGGACAGTCTGTAACTGTTGGTTATATCAGTGCTTTGGAAAGAAAGATCGAGGGCTTTGAAGGTTCATACATCCAGACTGATGCAGCTATCAATCCGGGTAACAGTGGTGGTGCCCTTGTTAATTCCAAGGGTCAGGTTATAGGTATCAACTCAGTAAAGTATGTTGATAATACGGTTGAAGGCATGGGCTTCTCAATCCCAAGTACCAAGGCGATGATTATAATTGAAAATATCATCAATGGTAAGAACGGTAAGACGTATTTTGGTATAACAGGTGCGGATATCAGCAAAGAATATTCACAGATCTATGGATTCCCTACCGGCATTTATGTAAAAAGTGTTGAAAACAGCTCTCCTGCAGAGGCAGCCGGAATCCATTCAGGTGATATTATAGTTGAATTTGATGGTCAGGAAGTATATACTGTTGAAGGACTGAGCAGAATTATATCAAAGCTTAACAAGGGAGATAAGGTTAAAGTAAAGGTATATCGTTCAGATGATATGGGAAATTATGAGAAAGTAGAGCTTGACGTTGAACTGGGTTACACTGTTTCCAACTGATCAGGCCGATGAGAAAATGTATAAACTTATTACAACTGACAAAAGAGCAAAAAGAGGTGTTTTTTCGACACCGCACGGAGATATACAGACTCCGGTATTTATGAATGTAGGGACAGCCGCGGCAATTAAAGGTGCCGTGGCTACCTCTGATTTAGAGGATATAGATACTCAGGTAATGCTATGCAATACTTATCATCTTCATGTAAGACCGGGAGATGAAATAGTAAAAAAATTAGGCGGTCTTCATAAATTCACCGACTGGCACAGACCGATACTTACCGATTCCGGTGGATTTCAGGTTTATTCACTCGCTAAACTCAGAAATATCAAGGAAGAGGGAGTAACCTTTAACTCTCATGTAGACGGAAGAAAGATTTTCATGGGACCTGAAGAAAGTATGACTATTCAGTCAAATCTTGCTTCAACCATAGCTATGGCATTTGATGAATGCCCACCTGCAAAGGCCGAGAGAAACTATATCATTAATTCTGTGGAAAGAACCTACAGATGGCTGATACGCTGCAGAGATAAAATGAATGAGCTGAACAGCCGTGAGGACACTATCAATAAGGCGCAGATGCTTTTCGGTATCAACCAGGGAGGCGTATTCGATGATATACGTATCGATCATGCGAAGAGGATAAGTGAACTTGATCTTCCGGGTTATGCGGTAGGCGGTCTTGCGGTAGGAGAAACCCATGAAGAAATGTACCATATTCTGGATGTCACCGTACCATTTCTTCCGCAGGATAAACCTACATATCTTATGGGCGTCGGTACTCCTGCAAATATTCTTGAAGCTGTTGAAAGAGGCGTGGATTTCTTTGACTGTGTGTACCCGACAAGAAATGGCCGCCATGGACAGTTATATACCAACAGGGGCAAGATGAATATCAAAAATAAGAAATATGAGCTGGATGAAAGTCCGATAGCAGAGGACTGTGACTGCCCTGTATGCAGAAGATATTCCAGAGCATATATAAGACATCTGCTTAAGGCGGACGAGATGCTTGGAATGAGATTCTGTGTGCTTCATAATCTCCATTTTTATAATAATCTTCTTAAAGAGATAAGAGAAGCAATCGAGGAACACAGATTTGAATCGTATAAGGCAGAGAGGCTGCAGGGATTTAAGGAATACGAGGGAAAATAGCGATTCCGCAGGATTATGAGATGCGGTTTTTGCTTCTCATAATACGGATTTTTTATAAATTGTTAATTTAAAAATTCTTGCATAATCATGAGAATTATAATAATATGTTGAGAGTAGTGAGCAAAGAAGCCGGAATGAATCCCGGGACTTTGTTCGGAAAATATAATATTAAGGAGTTAGACAATGTTTTTTAATTTTGGAATCTTATTGGATGAAGCTGCTTCAGACACAAAGGCTACCGGCGGTTTTGGTATTGTAGGTATTGTTATCTATCTTGCATTTTTTATCGGTCTTATGTATTTTCTTCTTATCAGACCACAGAAGAAGCAGAATAAAAAGCAGCAGGAAGTTATGAATTCAATTGAACCTGGAGACAGCATTATGACCACAAGCGGTTTCTATGGAACAATTCTTGATGTTGTAGATGATACTACTGTAATTGTTGAGTTCGGAAATAATAAGAACTGCAGAATTCCTATGCATAAGAGAGCCATCGCTGAGGTTGAGAAGGCCGGAACTGCAGAAGTTTCCGAGGAAGAGAATGAGAAATGAGAAAAAGCCTAACAATAGTTTTGGCAGGCGCACTGATGCTTGCTTCATTTTCTTCATGTTCGAATAAAGATGACAGTGGTAACTCTACGAGTCTTGTTATAAATCAGAAGACTGAAGCACCGACAACAGAGAAGAATGATCCTGTAAATGACAGGATAGCTACAATGGGAGATGCGACCGGCGGAGATGCAACTGTTAAAAGTCTTGTTGGATACTATGAAGGAAAAACATATATTAATGAAATAGCCGGATTTAAATTTACTGTAGATGGCATTAACTGGAAATTCTATGATGCTGATTCTGTCGCATCGGCAATAGGAGTTGAAAGTAGTGAGATCAAGGATCTCTGGGAAGGAAGGATATCTCCTTACGATCAGAGTCAGTCTTTCTGCGCAATAGCAGGTAATAAGAAAACCGGTTCCAATATCATTATAAGTTATTATTATGTTTCTACAGATATAAATAAAGATACCACTGCAGAATATTACCTGGGTGTGGCCGCAAAGCAGTATGAAGGTGCCAATGTTCAGAACATTAATTTCCTGGGCAGGGAATATAGCGCTCTTGTAATTCCAATGGAGGAAAAATCAGAGTATCAGCAGATAAGGTATGCTATAAAGGAAAATGGACTTATTATTGTAATATCATTTACAATTGGTAAAAATGATAATATCGATATGCTTGAAGCAATGTTTAAGCCATTGGATACAAAATAAGATTAAAAGCAGACTGTGAAAAGTCTGCTTTTTTGCGCACTGAGCGAGTCATGCACGCCCGCGAAGCTCGTCATACACATGCGAAGCATGTGCTGTGAGATAAACTGGGAGACACGCAAGCTTGCTTGTGGTGGCTCACGGGTTATCTCACAGCACAAGTGTCGGAGACACGTGTGTAAGACGAGCTTCGCGGAAGAGTATATGACGAGCGTGCGACATGAGATAACCCCGAAGGGGTTATGAATGTCGCAGTACTGTCGGATAAACTGGGAGACACGCAAGCTTGCTTGTGGTGGCTCACGGGTTATCTCACAACACAAGTGTCGGAGACACGTGTGTAAGACGAGCTTCGCGGAAAAGTATATGACGAGCGTGCGACATGAGATAACCCCGAAGGGGTTATGAATGCTGTTGGTGAATACACACATCAAATAAATGCATAGAATACAATGTATATAAAATACAATACATGGAATACACTACATAGAATACACTGCATAGAATATGAAAAGGAGAGGTTATGTTAAAAAAGAAGAAAAAGCATCTGATAATCGGAATAAGTGTTCTTAGTTTACTTCTTACCGGATGTGGCAAGACAGATGATAAAGAGAAAGAAAATGCGAGCACGGATAATCCTTCCGGAGCCGCTGTAGTAAGCGAGGAAGCATCCACTGAATCGGGATATGATGAAGCAGCGGTTATAAATTCTATGACCAAAAGCTATAAGAGAGGCCGCGTTACGGACAATAATAAATACAAAAATGAGTTTTTTGGTATGGAGCTGGAGCTGGACGAGGGCTGGAAGATATACAGTGATGAAGAGATAGATGAGATGAATCAGTTTCAGGCAGGAGCAGCCACAGATGAAAATGTTGCAGCAGTGCTTCAGCAGAGTTATCTTCTTGATATGGCTGCAGCCAGATATGATGGAGAAGCTAATATAAGTATAATTGTGGAATCTACCGGCGGCGCAAAGATAACAGATGAAGAGTATACAAAAGCAGGAATTGATACAGCGGTTTCAGTCATGGAACAGAGCGGATACACTGATGCAAAGGCGGAGCTTGGTAAGATATCATTCTGCGGAAGAGAAAGAACCGTCATTAATATTACTGCAAAAGCAGGAGATAAAGAGGTGTTTGAAAAACAGCTCACCATGGTAAATGGTTCCTATGTCTGTGTCATAACCTTCAGGGCCTTCAGTGAGCCTGATATCAAAAAAATTGTAGGATCATTCAAAACCATTAAATGATTAAATATTAACGAAAAGAAACAATCAAACTATTAAATGATCAGATATATCCGGAAATAATCAACTCATTAAATGAATATAAATTACCGGGGACAATCAGACCATAAAATGAATATAAATCACCGGGGACTATCAGACTATTAAATGATTTAAATATTGCCAGAAACAGCCCAAATGGAGTAAAATAACTATATGATATTATATATAATAACTATATAAATATTAATATTATAAATCGGGAGGAAAATATGGAGAAGTTACATACAAATTCATGTGAAAAAAATGTAGATATCAGAAAAGTAGCCATAATCGGATGTGGTTTTGTAGGGTCATCAACAGCCTTTGCTCTCATGGAAAGCGGACTTTTTTCAGAAATAGTACTTATTGATGTGGATCATAGCAGGGCAGAGGGTGAGGCTATGGATATAAGCCATGGTGTGCCATTTGTTAAGCCTATGAAGATCTATGCAGGCAGTTATGATGATATTGTTGATGCGTCTATCATCATCATAACCGCCGGAGCAGCTCAGAAGCCTGGTGAAACAAGACTTCAGCTGGTTCAGAAGAATGTTGGTATTTTTAAATCTATTATTCCGGAGATCAGTAAGAGAAAATGTGAGGGTGTACTTCTTATAGTTTCTAATCCGGTTGATATTCTTACATATGTTGCTCAGAAATTGTCGGGATTCCCGGTAAACAGAGTTATTGGTTCAGGTACGGTTCTTGATACTGCCAGACTCAAGTCTATGCTTTCTGAACACCTTGATGTTGATAATCGTACAGTTCATGCATTTATAATTGGTGAGCATGGCGACAGTGAGCTTGCAGCATGGAGCAGTGCAGCGGTTTCCGGCGTTCCTCTTTCAAAATTCTGTGAGATGAGAGGACACTTTAATCATGATGAGTCTGAAAGACATATCCAGGAAATGGTAAAGAACAGTGCATATGAGATCATAGAGCGTAAAAAGGCTACATATTACGGTGTGGCTATGGCAGTAAGAAGAATCTGTGAAGTAATTGCCAGAGATGAGAAGTCTATCCTTTCTGTTTCAAGTCTGATGCAGGGACAGTATGGACTTAAGGATATATGCCTTTCTATGCCGGCTATAGTTGGAGCAGATGGTGTGGAAGAGAAGGTTCCGATCTCCCTCGATGAAGATGAGATCACAAAGCTTATGGCTTCCGCTGAAGCACTTAAGAGTATTGCATCAGAACTTGATCTTTCTCTTCCGGAGATTGAGTCAGGTGCTGACGGTAACGAGGAATAATTATGAGATTTATATCATGGAACGTTAATGGTATCAGGGCTTGCGCAGGAAAAGGATTTATGGATTACTTTAGCGCAGCCGATGCTGATATATTCTGCATTCAGGAGAGTAAGATGCAGGAAGGACAGCTTAAACTGGATATGCCCGGCTATAAGCAGTTCTGGTATTCGGCAGATAAAAAAGGCTATTCAGGAACGGCAGTTTTTACTAAAAAAGAACCGGTTTCTGTAGAAAAGGGTATGGGAATCGATATCCATGACCATGAAGGAAGACTGATAAAACTCGATATGGGAGATTTCTATTTCATTACTGTATATGTACCAAATTCTCAGAATGAGCTGAAAAGACTGGATTACAGAATGCAGTGGGAAGACGATTTCAGGAGTTATGTCGGAAATCTTAAGAAGGAAAAGCCGGTGATAATCTGCGGTGATATGAATGTGGCTCATAAGGAGATAGACATTAAGAATCCGGACACAAATCATAAAAATCCCGGCTTCACAGATGAAGAGAGAGAAAAGATGACACTATTACTTGAATCCGGCTTTACAGACAGCTTCAGGTATAAGTATCCGGATGCGAAGGATGAATACTCATGGTGGTCTTATCGAATGAAAGCCAGAGAAAGAAATGTTGGCTGGCGTATTGATTATTTTCTGGTATCGGATGATGCGAAGGATAAGATAATCGATTCGAAGATCCATCAGGAGATAATGGGTTCCGATCATTGTCCGGTTGAACTGGAGATTGATTTTTGATTCCGGATATAACATTTTGATGTTATCGATGTCGGATGGTAATGAACTAAATTTGAATAATTGCGGATGCTTGATTATTGATATTTAGAATTCTGTATGTTTTATGTATTGGGAGGGGGACAAGTAAAAATATGGAACAAACTATGAAAAAAATAGGCTTGGAGATGAACATATGCATGAGTATAGTGATGAGTGTTTTTCTGTCACTTGCAGGAATGCTTTCATCGGGACATTTTGCAATTCCGGGATATCTCATAAGTCTTGCTGTCAGTATCGTCATAAGTCTGATCATAGGCTTTTTAGTACCTATGGGCAAGGTTAATATGTCTCTTGAGAGAAAGATGAATCTTCGTCCGGGATCTATGAAAGCAAGATGTATTGAAAGTCTGATATCTGACTTTATTTATACACCGATAATGACAATCTGCATGGTAAGTCTTGCGTATATGAAGATTAAGAAAGAGAGCCACGGACATGCGGATGTTCCGTTTGTACCGATGTTCCTCAAGTCTCTGGCAATCTGTCTTGTGGTTGGTTATTTACTGATTTTTATATTCCAGCCGCTTATCATGAATATGCTTTTTAAGAAACATAATGTGGAGCCTTCAAAGCTTGGAGGACCGGCAGGAGGACCAGGAGGAAGACCTCCTCAGGGACCACCGACACAGAATAGATAATAAAAATGGACCGGTAATCATATCAAATTATCGGTCCGTTTTGTTTTATTTTGTTTTTCCGCTTTTATTCGGTCTTATTCTGAGTTTTTATTCTGAATATTTTTTAACAAGAAGACTAGCGTTCTGGCCTCCGAATCCGAAAGCGTTGCACATGGCGATATTTACGGTAGAAGATCTGCTGCAGTTAGGAACAAAGTCCAGATCGCATTCAGGATCAGGAGTGATCTGGTTAAGTGTTGGAGGAAGAATATCTTCTTCAACAGCTTTAATGCAGGCAATTGTCTCTGTGACACCGCCGGCACCCATAAGATGTCCGGTTGCGCCCTTGGTAGAAGAAACTGCAAGCTTATATGCATGATCCTTGAAAAGGGACTTGATAGCCTTTACTTCGATAACATCACCCTTCGGAGTTGAGGTTCCGTGAGCATTTATATAATCAACTTCGTCAGGCTCGATTCCGGCAACCTGAAGTGAATGCTGCATGCAGAAGATTGCGCCTATTCCGTCCGGATGTGGGCTGGTTACATGGAAACCGTCAGTACTGTTTGCATAACCGATAAGTTCAGCATGTATCTTGGCATTTCTTGCCTTTGCTACAGATTCTTTCTCAAGGATTATGGCACCGCCGCCTTCACCCATTACGAAGCCGTTTCGTTCGGCATCAAATGGACGACTGGCTGTTGCAGGATCATCATTTCTCTGAGAGAGAGCATGAGTTCCAGAAAGACCAAGTATTGTAAGAGGGCAGGTTGCTGCTTCACCACCTACGCAGATAACAGCATCTGCAAGATCCTCATTAAGGAGCATTGCTCCCATAGATATTGTATCAAGACCGGAAGAGCAGGCTGTTGAAATAGTATAGCTTGGTCCGTGAAGGCCCTTGGCGATAGCTATCTGTGCTGCACCGATATTTCCGATGATTTTTGTAATAAAACGCGGATTGGTTTTTGTGTGTGCTCCTGTTGCAATACCTTTTTCGGTATCTTCAACATTTGTGATACCGGCAAATACTGTACCAAACACTATACCGATTCTTTCCGGAGCAATGACCGGTGTTTCCTGAAGAGGATCGATGCCGGCATCCTTTAAAGCTTCATCAGCAGCAACATAACCATACTGCATAAATGGCTCCATTTCTCTTGCAAGCTTTTTATCCATGTAATCTTCAGGCTTGAAATCTTTAACCATTGCAGCAATCTTAACAGGAAGATCGGTAGTATCAAATGAAGTGATCTCTGTAACGCCTGTGCGTCCTTCTACCAGAGACTTCCAATAATTATCTACTCCTATACCGATCGGAGTAACAGCACCCATACCTGTTATAACTATCTTTCCGTTATTAGTTTTTTCCATTTTTACTTTCATCCTTATTCCAGTCGTTTTCTTTTATCTCGGCTCGTCTGACCTTGCCGCTTGATGTCTTAGGTAAAGATTTTACGAATTCGACAACCTTAGGCCTCTTGTAGGAAGCCATATTGCCACGAAGGAATTTCATGATCTCTTTTCTCAGAATATCGGTTGCCTCTATGCCATCGGTTAAAACTATGGAAGCTTTAATTGCCTGACCTCTGATTTTATCAGGAATCGATGTTACCGCACACTCCAGGACATAAGGAAGTTTCATGATCTCATTCTCTATTTCGAATGGTCCAACTCTGAATCCGGCAGACTTTATCAAGTCATCAACCCTACCAACATACCACAAATAGCCGTCTTTGTCCATATATGCTGTGTCGCCTGTATGATAAAATCCGTCATGCCATACCTGAGAGGTCCTTTCTTCATCAAAAAAATAACCTAAAAAGAGACCCTTTGGAATAGCTTCAGAGGTCTTTATGCATATCTCACCAACTTCACCGGCGATACAGTTAGTACCGTCAGGTTTCATTATAGAAATATCATAAAGCGGATTTGGCTTACCCATTGAACCCGGACGTGGTTCCATTCCTTTAAGTGTACCGGCTATGAGAGTTGACTCCGTCTGACCAAAGCCTTCCATTATCTTAAGACCGGTTGCATTATAAAATTTATTATATATTTCAGGATTAAGTGCTTCACCTGCGGTAGTTACATTTTTAAGAGATGAAAGATTATAATTGGCCAGGTCTGTGTGTACAAGCACTCTGTAAACCGTTGGTGGTGCACAGAAGG
The DNA here is from genome assembly GCA_900108205.1 of Eubacterium ruminantium. Lineage (GTDB taxonomy): Bacteria > Bacillota > Clostridia > Lachnospirales > Lachnospiraceae > Eubacterium_Q > Eubacterium_Q ruminantium_A. The sequence continues at coordinate 192,657 of FNUU01000006.1, forward strand.
ATGTGATCTTGTACTTTTCAAGCATGGCCAGAATCTCCTTAGCGAAGAACTCATCATAATCATAGGTAAAGATAGGAGCTTCGCAGAGCCACTGACCATATAGCTTGCCCCACATAGCCTTAGCCCAGCCGGTATCACTTATGGCAAAATGCATTCCGTCCGGATCCACCTGATGCCATTCCTTTGCTGTTATGTAGTGACCGAGAGGGTAGGTGAAACTGTGAGCGGCGATCTTAGGATATGAAGTTGTACCGGAAGTGAAGAACATGATGCTCGGATCCTCACCGCAGGCTGCATTTGCTGGACGCGGAAATTCTCTGGAAAAATATTTGATCTCTCTGTTGTAACTGTTCCATCCGGCCTTAACGCCTCCTACAAGAACCTTTGTCTTGATACCTTCATATGATTTAAGAGCTTTGTCGATTTCCTTGGAAACGTCTCCGTCTGAAGTTGAGATGACGCCATCTATTCTTGCGGCACGGAAACGATATTCGAAATCCTTCTTAACAAGAAGATACGAAGCCGGTATAGCTACGGCACCTATCTTGTGAAGGGCTATTACCGTGAACCAGAACTGGTAATGTCTCTTCAAAACCACTAAAACCCTGTCGCCCTTCTTGATACCAAGAAACTGAAGGTAATTGGCGGTGCGGGAAGAGTATTCCATCATGTCTTTAAAGGTAATGTTTCTTTCTCTGCCTTCCTTGGAAATATGAAGCATGGCTGTCTTGCCCGGACATTTTTTTCCCAGTGCATCTACGACATCAAAAGCAAAGTTAAAATTCTCGGTATTCTGAAACTGAATATCCTTCATAATTCCATTTTCGTCCCTTATGCAGGAAATGAATTTGCCTGCAACACCTTCTTCAGGTACGAAATTAAGCTCTGACATATAATTATCTCCTTTATATATGATATATGAGAAGCAAAACCCGCATCTCATAATCGCATGTAGTAATCAATATCAATGCATGTAGTATTAAAAACTACATGCATCAAAATCTAAAATTAATAGTAGTATGTTTTTCGGCCTGTGTCAAGGCAAAGAGAGGGCTTAATATGATTATAAATATGTTTTTTTTGTGACCTTTCGGAATAGCTGTCAAAGGATACATTTTTTGTTGACAAATCATACCATATAACTATAATAAGGATAGTTAAATTATTTTAGTTAAAATTATTTAACTATTCATCAAATCAATCATTTTAGTGAAAAGGAGAAAAGAAGATGTTTGAAGAAGTAAAGAGCGTTATCATTGATGTTTTAGGAGTTAGTGAAGATGAGGTTACACCTGATGCAAGCCTTACAGATGATCTTGGCGCTGATTCACTTGACGCTGTAGAAATCGGTAACAGCATTGAGGAGAAGACAGGTGTTGCTATCTCTGATGAGGATCTTCCTACACTTAAGACAGTTCAGGATATTGTTGATTATGTAGAGGCTCATAAATAATTCAGACAATACTATCTCATCTGCCGGGCAGGGATAATTCTTTGTCCGGCGGTGAAACAATCAGACTCGTCGCGAGTCAAATATGGAGTGAAAAATGAGTATATTTGGTAGAAGAAAGATTAACGAGAGATTTTCTGATACACCGGCTTCGGTTGAAGAAAATGAAAAAAAGAGGGGCAGGGGAATAGGATTAAAGAAGTCCGGTTCTTCTGAAGAACAGCTTAATCTTGAAGCTGCTATAGATCTGGTCAGTTATGCACCTGAAAAGTATACTTCCGTGCCGTCAGAGGCAGATAAAACAACTACTGTAACATGTAATGGATGTAATTCAGAGATTCCGATCATAACCATGAGACGGAATCTTTATGTATGTCCAAATTGCGGAAAGCATCTCAAGATATCAGCTCGCAGAAGAATGAGAAATATGGTGGATCCGGGTACTTTTAGAAAGCTTAAACTTGATATACCTTCACTTAATCCTCTGGATTATCCTGAATATGATGATAAGATTGCTCAGCTTAAGGATAAGACAGGACTGGATGAAGGTGTATTGTCCGGAGTAGGCGAGATTGAAGGTGAGAAGGCTGTTATAGCTGTTATGGGTAGTGAGTTCCTTATGGGAAGTATGGGTATAGCAGTTGGTGAAATGATTACGAATTCATTTGAAGTTGCAGATAAGCTTAAGCTTCCGCTTATCATATTTACCGCAAGTGGTGGAGCGCGTATGCAGGAGGGAATCCTTTCTCTTATGCAGATGGCTAAGACCAGTGCTGCGGCAAAGAGATTCAGCGATCATGGAGGCTTATATATTTCATGCCTTACACATCCTACTACAGGAGGTGTAAGCGCAAGCTTTGCAACTCTTGCAGATATAACACTTGCAGAACCTGATGCTTTGATCGGTTTTGCAGGACCAAGAGTCATCGAACAGACAATAGGTCAGAAGCTTCCGGAAGGATTTCAGAGGGCTGAATACCTTGAAACCCACGGATTTGTCGATCAGATCGTAAACAGAAAGGATATGCGTGAGGTTATTGCTCATATTCTTCGTCTGCATTCGAAGAAGAGGAGGGGAAAATGATAAGAGAAATTGACGAGAAGCTTACGGAACTCGAAACTCTCCTCCAGTCAGAAGAAGATCCGGAAAAGCTTAGTGAGATGAAAAAGGAACTGAAGGTTCTTACTGCGCAGGCGCAGAATCTGAGTGCTCATGACAGGGTTTATCTTGCCAGACACAGAAAAAGACCTAAGGTTGATGATTATATAAATGCCATTTTTGATGACTTTTTTCCTCTTAAGGGTGATTACCTGGGCAAGGAAGATAAGAGTATCTATGGCGGAATTGCGTTATTCCATGATATTCCGGTAACTGTTATCGGACACAGAAAGGGCAGAAATATCACAGAAAGCATGGAATACAACTTCGGTATGCCTGAACCGGAAGGTTATCGTAAGGCACTTCGTCTTATGAAGCAGGCAGAGAAGTTTAACAGGCCGATCATTACATTTATTGATACACCGGGAGCTTATCCGGGACTTGAGGCAGAGCAGCATGGTCAGAGTCAGGCTATTTCCCAGAATCTGGCAGAGATGAGTGCTCTTAAGGTGCCGGTTATAGCTATAGTAACAGGTGAAGGAAGCAGCGGAGGTGCGCTTGCTCTTGGCGTTGCAAACCGTGTTTATATGCTTGAAAATGCAGTATATTCCGTACTTTCACCGGAAGGCTTTGCTTCAATACTCTGGAAGGATTCAGGAAGAAGTGCTGAGGCCTGCGAACTGATGAAGCTTACTGCGCAGGATCTTCTGGGATTTGGTGTTATCGACGGCATCATTGATGAGCCACCTTGCGGCGCTCACCATGATCCGGATGTTGTTTATAAAGCTATTGATCACATGCTGGTTTCAGAATTCAATAATCTGAAGAAACTCTCAGGCTCTGATTATGCTAAGCAGAGATATGAAAAGTTCAGAAATATTGATAAGGTAGTTCTTGATGAGGCAAAGAAGAATCAATAAGTTAGATTTAGGAGAATAAGAAAAATGATGTTAAATGAGATGCTTGGCATTAAGTATCCTATAATTCAGGGCGGTATGGCAAATATTGCTACAGGTAAGTTTGCGGCAACCGTTTCAAATGCAGGCGGTCTTGGACTTATCGCAACAGGTGGCCTTGATGCCGGAAAACTCGAGAAAGAGATCGCAGATGCGAGAAGCATGACAGACAAGCCATTTGGCGTGAATCTCATGCTTATGAATCCTGATGCAGATAATATCGCAGACCTTCTCTACAGAGAGAAGATAAGCCTTATTACAACAGGAGCCGGAATGCCGGGTAAATATATGGATAAATGGAAGGAAGCTGGTGCCAAGGTTATGCCTGTAGTTGCTTCCACAGCTCTTGCTGAACGTGTTGAGAAGCAGGGCGCAGATGCTGTTATCGCTGAAGGCGGAGAAAGCGGCGGACATGTCGGAGATATGACTACTATGGCTCTTGTTCCTCAGGTTATTGACAGCGTAAATATTCCTGTAATCGCTGCGGGAGGTATCGCTGACGGCAGACAGTTTGCGGCAGCTCTTGCACTTGGGGCGGTTGGTATACAGATCGGAACATGTCTCCTTGTAAGTGAGGAATGTCCTATTCATGATAATTATAAGCAGGCTCTGATTAAGGCTAAAGACAATTCTACTGTTGTAACAGGAAGAAGTCTTGATGCGCCGGTAAGAATCCTGAAGAATAAGATGGCCAGAGAGTATCTTAAGCTGGAGAAGAATGCAGCTTCAAGAGACGAACTTGAGCAGATAACTCTCGGCGGACTCCGTCGTGCTGTATTTGACGGCGACATGAGCACTGGTTCAGTAATGACAGGTCAGGTATGCGGACAGCTTAATGAGATAAGAACCGTTGCTGAAATCCTTGAGGACCTTATGAATGGTGCAAAGAAGGAGCTTGAGAGACTCAGTAAGATTTCTCTTTAGATAAATATAAGTCAGACGTATAGTAATCTGGCTTTTTCGGAAGTTGAGGATAAATGATGAAAATTGGATTTTTATATGCAGGACAGGGAAGTCAGGCAGTTGGAATGGGCAGTGATCTTTATGAAAAGTATCCTGAGTTTAAAGAGGTTTTAGATAATGTAAAACTTCCTTTTGATGTAAAGGATATATGTTTCAATGGACCGGCAGAGGTCCTCAATGAGACAAAATACACCCAGCCATGTATGGTTGCTTTCGCTGTTGGTGTTACTAAGATTCTTCGTGAAAGAGGAATTAAGCCTGATATGGCAGCAGGACTGAGTCTTGGTGAGTATTCAGCACTTAATGCGGCAGGAGTACTTTCGGATGAACAGGTTGTAGAGCTTGTAGCATTCAGAGGACAGGCTATGCAGGAGGCTGTTACAGGCAGGGATTGCAAGATGATAGCGGTTCTCGGACTTGAAAGAGATAAGATCTTTGAAGGCTGCAGGATCGTTGCAGAAGAGTTTAAGGGTAAAGAATTAAATGTTGCTGAACCTGCAAACTTTAACTGCCCGGGACAGATCACTGTTTCAGGTGATGCCGAGCCGGTTGACAGAGCAGCAGAAGTATTTAAGGAGCTTGGGGCAAAGAAATGTGTTGCCGTTAAGGTAAGCGGTCCTTTCCATACTTCACTTATGAAGCCTGCAGGAGATAAGCTTCGCGAGAGATTTAAGGAAGAAAACTTTGGAGAGATGCAGATTCCTGTGATCTTCAATGCCATCGGCAAAGAAAAGCCGGAAGATATGAGTATTCAGGAGCTTCTTGAGAAACAGGTTCAGAGCAGCGTATTCTTTGAGGATACCATCAGATATATGGCTGAAAATGGCGTGGATACATTTGTGGAGATAGGTCCGGGTAAGACTCTCAGCAAATTTGTTTCAAAGACCCTTACAGGGGCTGTATGCTACAACGTTGAGAAGGCAGAAGATGTCGAAAAGATTGTTGAAGCGCTGAAATAGATTATGATCACAGAAAAAACTAAGAAATAATGCGAAAGGAATGTTCTATGGATTTAAAGGGAAAGACAGCAGTTGTAACAGGTGGAAGCAGAGGTATCGGTAGAGCTATATGTGTGAAGCTTGCGAGTCTCGGTGCAAATGTTGTGACTTGTTATGCAAACAGCAGTGCGGCAGCTGATGAAACAGTAAAGCTCTGTGAAGAGTATGGTGTTAAGGCAGTTGCGGTTAAGGCTGATATTTCTGTTAAGGAAGATGTTGATAACCTTCTTGCTGAAGCAGTAAAGATCACAGGAACTATAGAGATCTTAGTAAATAACGCCGGTATTACCAGAGACAAACTTCTTATCAGTATGAAGGATGAAGACTTTGATGATGTAATAAATACGAACCTTAAGGGTGCATTTTATACCATGAGAGCGGCTTCAAAGCTGATGATGAAGAAGAGGTACGGTCGTATCGTAAATATAAGCAGTATTGTTGGTATTTATGGTAATGCAGGCCAGATAAACTATTCTGCAAGTAAAGCAGGCCTTATAGGTATGACAAAGTCTCTTGCCAAGGAGCTTGGCGGAAGAGGAATTACCTGTAATGCTGTTGCACCGGGATTTATTTCAACAGATATGACTGCGGTTCTTTCTGATGAAGTCAAAGAAAAGCTTGCTGCAAATATTGCTCTTAAGAGAATAGGTGAACCTGAGGATGTGGCAAATGTTGTTGCATTCCTTGCGTCAGATGATTCGTCTTATGTTACCGGTCAGGTTATAGAAGTTTCTGGCGGAATGAACTAATAAGTATTTTGGAAGGAAAAGTATTATGAGAAGAGTTGTAATTACGGGAATGGGTACCATAAACCCTATCGGACACAATCTTGAGGAAACATGGGACAGCGTTAAGAAGGGTGTTTGCGGTATTGATTTCATTAAGCAGATGGATACTGAACAGTTCAAGGTAAAGATAGCTGCCGAGGTTAAGGATTATGAGCCTGAAAAATATCTTGATAAGAAGGAAGCAAGGCGTATGGATAAATATACGCAGTTTGCGATCATAGCAGCTAAGGAAGCATTTAATGACAGCGGTATCAGTATTGAAAATGAGGATCCTTACAGATGTGGTACCATTATTTCCAGTGGTATCGGTGGTCTTAAGACTCTTGAATCAGAACATGTTAAAGGTACTGAAAGAGGCTTTGAGAAGATTTCTCCTTTCTTCATTCCTATGAGTATCGCAAATATGGCTGCAGGTGAGATGGCAATCAGAACAGGCTTCAAGGGAGTCTGCGAAAGTATAGTTACAGCCTGTGCCAGCGGAAGTAATGCTGTAGGTGAGGCATTCCACTATATTCGTGACGATTATGCTGATGTTATGCTCTGCGGAGGTTCTGAGGCAGTAATCTGCAACATGGGACTTGGCGGATTCATTGTTATGAAGGCACTTAACACAGGAAATGATCCTATGAGAGCATCCATTCCGTTTGATGCTGAGAGAGGCGGTTTCGTAATGGGCGAGGGTTCAGGTATCCTTGTTATGGAAGAACTTGAACACGCAAAGGCCAGAGGAGCAAAAATCTATGGTGAGGTGGTTGGTTACGGTGCAACCTGTGATGCTCATCATATCACTGCTCCGGATCCTACAGGTATGGGAGCTGCAAATTGTATGCTTAAAGCTGTAAAGGATGCCGGTATTGAACCGGATAAGATTGATTATATAAATGCACATGGTACATCAACACATCTTAATGACGCAGGTGAAACAGCTGCAATTAAGATAGCATTTGGTGATCACGCTAAGGAGCTTATGGTTAGTTCAACCAAGTCTATGACAGGTCATCTTCTTGGAGGAAGCGGTGCTCTTGAAGCAATCATAAGCGTTAAAGCTCTTCAGGACAGTTATGTTCCTGCTACTATCAATTATAAAGTTCCTGATCCTGAATGTGATCTTGATATAGTACCAAACGAGGGAAGAAATGTAGATATTAAATATGCAGCATCTAACTCTCTGGGCTTTGGCGGACATAATGCCTGCCTCGTTTTCAAAAAGTGGGAAGAGGAATAAACCACACAAAAACATACAATAATTATACTTAAGATCAGTACTTGGAGGAATAATGTGATGGAACTTTCATCAAATGATATACAGAAGATTTTACCCCATAGATATCCTATGCAGCTTGTTGATAAGATTATAGATTTTGAACCGGGCATTTTTGCTGAGGGAATTAAATGTGTTACAGTAAATGAGCAGTTTTTCTGCGGACATTTTCCTGAAGAACATGTTATGCCGGGAGTGCTTATAATCGAAGCTCTTGCACAGACAGGTGCAGTATGTATGCTTTCAAAGGAAGAGAATAAGGGAAAGATTGCTTTCTTCGGAGGAATCAAGAGCGCAAGATTCAAGAAGCAGGTTAAGCCTGGGGATGTACTTAATCTGAGATGCGATATTATATCTACAAGAGGACCTATAGGCTTTGGCAAGGCTGTAGCAAAGGTTGACGGAAAAGTGGCTGCCATGTGTGAAATATCATTTGTGATAGGGGAAGATAAGGAGTAATAATGGCTAATAATCCGTTATCAGAGGTGTACGGAAAATTCAGGGTACACTACTATAGAGATGTTTTCAATCGTATTCAATCAAGAGAGCTTTCTCTTTCAACAGTTGAAGTATACTGTGTTGAGATCATCAAGACCCTGAATAAACCAACAATCAACGAATTTGCAAATTTTATAGGAATTTCATCTCCGAATGCCACATATAAAGTTAATTCGCTTATACAAAAGGGGTATGTAGTAAAGGTTCAGTCCGAAACGGATAAGAGAGAGTATTATCTGGATGTAACAGATAAGTTTTACAAATACTGGAATCTCAGTGAAAAGTATCTCGATATAGTTGAAGAAAGACTTGAGAAGAACCTTACTCCTGATGAATTCGAAATGTTTAACAGGATACTCAATAAGATAAGTGATGAACTGATGCCGGAGGTCGGTATTCCAAAGAGAGAATAATAATAAGATCCCTGTCGATCATTATATGATCCGGCAGGGATTTTTTACAGATTGTGCGATAAATGGATTGTTATATTGTTTCAAATAATATATAATTAAATAGTAAATGATAAAAGGATGGACCATTACAATCCATCCTTTTACATTAGTGAAGGTTAAAAGTATTTATATGATTAAAGAAGATCAAAAAACCTTCTTTAACAGGGGGCTAAGTTATATGTAGTATTAATTACTATGTTGAACTTATTTTAACCCAGGATCATCATATAGTATACAAGAAATATGGTTTATATATTAAATTTATGGCTTGTTTAAAAAAATCTATTTATTTATATAAAACATGGTTATTGTATTGTTACTAGGTTTTTCGGGGGGTGTTTCTATGGCCAGGATAGACGATGAATTAACAAAAGGATTATTTGATAAAAGAGAAAATGATGTCAAACATCCCGGATATGAGATGGAAATGCGTTTTTATAACCTTGTTGCTGAGGGACGCATAAAAGAGATGATGGAACTTCGTAAAAATGTTCCTCCTTCCAATGCAAAAGAAAGAGGAGTACTGTCAGAAGATCCTTTAAGAAATTCGATGTATCATATGGTCGCCATGACCACGCTCATATCCAGATCGTGTATAGCTCACGGCATGGAGCCGGAGTTTGCTTATGAGATGAGTGACATTTATATCAGACGTGCCGATAAGGCAAAAACTTTAAAAGAATTAAATGAAGTTCGAGAGGAAATGATATCGGATTATGCTCATGTGATGGAGAAGAGAAATAAGCAGAACGTCAGATCGACACAGATAATTCTCTGCCTGGATTATATACATGATCATCTTCATGATAATATTTCTATTGCAGAACTGGCAGAACATGTTAAACTTAATGAGACATATTTGTCAAAATTATTTAAGAAAGAAATGGAGTGTTCCATAGGTGAACATATAAGGCGCATGAAGGTTGAAGAGGCCAAGAATCTTCTCAGGTATTCAGATATGACAAGTATCGAGATAGCTACGGATCTGGGCTTTACCTCGCACAGTTATTTTATAAGTGTGTTCAAGAAGGAAACCGGCATGACGCCTAGAGAATACAGAAATGAAAACTTCAGAAAAGTCTGAGAAAAAGCCGAGAAGCATTCTCAAAAAAACAATTAAAATATCTATAATATCTGTATGTGTGATACTTTTTATATGTATAGCAGGCACTATTGCAGTAAATATTGAAATTATACTCAGAGAAAAGAAAAAGATCAGGAGTATAGAGGATATACCCAAAGATTATGACTGTATCCTTGTTCTTGGCTGCAGTGTAAGGGAAGATGGAACTCCAAGCAGCGTCCTCAGGGAGAGACTTGACAAAGCCATTGAATTATATAACAGATATGGCGGAAAGATACTTATGAGTGGTGACCATAAGACTCTGTACTATAACGAGGTAAGAGTAATGAAGGAATATGCCGTCAGCCATGGTGTACCGTCGGAAGATATCTTCCTGGATCATGCAGGTTACTCCACTTATGACAGTATTTACAGGGCTAAATATACATATGATATAAAAAAGATGGTCATAGTTACTACGAAATATCATTTGTTCAGAGCACTGTATATTGCCGATGTTTTTGGTATTGATGCCTATGGATATGCGTCTAAGGATGTTAAATCAGAGGCTGTTTATAATAATATCAGAGAGATTTTTGCAAGGGATAAGGATTTTATTTCATGCATACTTAAACCTCAGTCGGAGGTTACCGGAGACAAGATTTCCATATTTGGTAATGGTGATGTCACCAATATTAAAGACTATGATGGAGAATGATTAAAGAAACGGAGTAAAAAAGTGGAATTTGAAGGACTTATAAAAAAAGAACAGGGAAAATTTATTACGAGATATGATCTTACATATAAAACCGGAGATGGCGAAAAAAAGGTTTATGAAATGATAAGCAGAGATAAGGATATCAAAAGCTTTGATGAACTGCACAACAGAGATGCCGATGCGGTGGTGCTTATAATGCATAGTGAGGATGGACAGAAGATATTGATAAATAAAGAATTCCGTCTTGCACCCGGAGAGTGGGTTTACAACTTTCCTGCAGGCCTTATAGATGAGGGAGAAGATTATAAAACAGCAGCAGAAAGAGAACTTCGTGAGGAAACAGGGCTTAAGCTGATAAGTGTGGACGATTTTATCAACGAAAGCTACAGTGCTGTAGGTTTCTCCAATGAAAAGAATGTCTGTGTTGTAGGTAAATGCTCAGGAGAGATTACCGGAAGCGACTCCGCGCTTGAAGAAATAGAGGCTGCTTGGTATACTAAGGAGGAAGTAGGAAAACTCCTTAAAACAGAGAAGTTTGCGGCCCGTACACAGGCATATTGCTATCTTTGGAGTAAGGAGTGATCTCATATTCTGCCGCGGAGAATACTTTTTGTTAACGTATAACTATTATTTTGCGATAGTTATCAGGGTTTTCGTGAGTATATAATTGCGGCAGTTAAAATATATGTGAGATTTATAAGGGAGGTATAGACAATGGAAGAAAAGAAGAAGAGTAATGGTAATCTGAAATTTCTGATAGCTATTGCGGTTGTGGTCATTATCATGGTTATAGCTGCATTTACTACAGATGCGGACAGTGTTAAGGAAAGTGCGTGGTCACTGGTTCCGCCGCTTATTGCCATTACGCTTGCGCTGGTTACCAAGGAAGTGTACAGTTCACTTTTTATCGGTATCATCAGCGGCGCACTTTTATATTCCGGATTTAACTTTGAAACAACAGTAAATCATACATTTCAGGATGGCGTTATAGCAGTTTTGTCTAAAAAATATAATGTTGGTATTCTTGTGTTTCTTGTAATACTCGGAGCAATGGTTCAGCTTATGAACAGGGCAGGTGGTTCTGCAGCCTTTGGTAACTGGGCGAGTAAGCATATAAAGACGAGAGTCGGAGCTCAGCTTGCGACTATAGTTCTGGGAGTGCTTATTTTTATTGATGACTATTTTAACTGCCTTACCGTAGGCAGTGTCATGAGACCTGTAACTGATAAACATCAGGTTTCAAGAGCGAAGCTTGCTTATCTTATTGATGCGACAGCTGCACCTGTATGTATAATCGCTCCGATTTCTTCATGGGCTGCTGCAGTAGCAGGCTTTGTAGAAGGAGAAAATGGTCTGAAGCTTTTTATAAGCTCAATTCCGTATAATTATTATGCACTGCTTACTATCGTGATGATGCTTACTATCACCATTTTTAAGCTGGATTACGGTCCGATGCTGAAGCATGAGAAGAATGCACTTAATGGTGATATATATACAACTCCTGACAGACCTTATGAAAATGCAGCTAGTGAGGAGATAAGTACAAGGGGTAAGGTTATTGATCTTATTATTCCGATCATATCGCTTATTGTATGCTGTGTTATCGGTATGATCTATACAGGCGGATTCTTCGATGGCGGAGTAAGCTTTGTTGATGCATTTGCAAATAGTGATGCATCAGTCGGACTTGTTTATGGTTCCTTCTTCGCACTTGTTATTACTGTTATTCTTTACCTTATAAGAAATGTTCTGTCCTTCAAGGAATGCATGGATTGTATACCTGAGGGCTTCAAGGCGATGGTGCCGGCTATACTGATACTTACCTTTGCATGGAGTCTTAAGGCGATGACAGACAGCCTTGGAGCAAAAGAATTTGTTGCAGGACTTATCTCTGCAGATTCAGCAGGAAATCTCATGGGATTCCTTCCTGCGATCATATTCCTTATTGCATGTTTCCTTTCATTTGCGACAGGAACTTCATGGGGAACATTTGGTATTCTTATTCCTATTGTGGTTGATGCATTTAATGGTCAGGATAGAACTCTTATGATAATTGCAATTTCGGCATGTATGGCAGGAGCTGTTTGTGGTGATCACTGCTCGCCTATATCAGATACAACGATCATGGCTTCGGCGGGAGCGCAGTGTAATCATGTCAACCATGTTTCAACACAGCTGCCTTATGCAATACTTGCAGCGGTAGCGTCAGCAATTACCTTCCTTATTGCAGGATTTGTAAGAAATGCAGTTTTGAGCCTTCTCTGCGGATTCGCAGTAATGTTTGGATGCATGATGCTGGTATTTCTCCTTAAAGCATCGAAGGGAAAAACAGCACAGGATGCTGAATAAGTAAATAGAAGAGAGTAATAATATAAGAGTAAAACAAAAAGTACAATAAATAGAATAATAAAAGAGTAAAACAAAAGCCTCACAGATCACAATCAAGTGATATGCTGTGAGGCTTTTGTTTTATTGCTTTGCTGTTTTTCTCTGAGGCAGCTTTACCTCAGCTATAAGAACTGCCGTGAACATCAGAACGCATCCTAGAAGTTCTCTTCCGGAAAGGCGTTCTCCCTGGATTATGCAGCCTGACAGGGCGCCAAATACGCTTTCAAGACACATAATAAGACTGGCTATAGAAGGACTGACGCCCTTTTGACCGATAACCTGACAGGTATAGGCGACTCCATTTGAGAAGATACCCGCATAAAGGATTGCAGGAAGTGCTTTACCGATACCGATGAATGTAGGATTTTCAAATATAAACATACTGATGGTTGAAAGTATTGCAACTGTAAAGAACATGCAGCAGGAAAGCTTCAGACTGTCGGTTTTAGGGGTAAAATGATTAACAGACATGATCTGCAGCGCAAACAGTACGGAGCAGAGCATTACCATGCCGTCGCCCAGAGATATCTGAAGCGCGCCTCGGATACTTAAAAAATAAAGACCGGAGACGCTGAACAGTACTGCAATCCAAATTCTGGCGGAGGGCTTTTTACCGATAAAGATCGATAATACCGGGACGATCACAACATACATTGTGGTGATAAAGCTTGCCTTGGCAGTTGTGGTAAAGGCAATTCCGTACTGCTGCGAAAAGCTTGCGGCAAAGAGGAAAAAACCACAGATAATACCTGCCTTTGCATGATTCTTCCGGGATGCTTTTTTCTTCTCGGGAGTATAATTTTCCGGGTTTTTCTGTGAGGCTGCCTTATCTCTGAAAAATATAAATGGCAGGAGAAACAGTGTTCCGATATAGCTCCTGCAGGTAAGATAAGTAAAGGCATCAACATTTTTTGATCCGATGCTCTGGGCTACAAAGGTAGTTCCCCAGAAGAAGGCAGCGACAAAAAGCGCGGTTACATGCTTTGGAGATGATTCTGAATTATTAGGATTGTTTTTATTCATTATTTTATCCTTGTTATAAATTTTATTAATGCCGGACATACGTATCGGGCGACAGGGGTGTTATACACAGTTATATCGTGACGGGACAACAGAGGTGTTATACACAATTATATCGTGACTGGGCGACAGGGGTGTTTGTTATACACAGTTATATCGTGACCGGACAACAGAGGTGTTATATACAGTTATATCGTGACCGGGCGACAGGGGTGTTATATACAGTTATATCGTGACCGGGCGACAGTGGTGTTATACACAGTTATATCGTGACCGGACAACAGAGGTGTTATACACAATTATATCGTGACCGGGCGACAGGGGTGTTATATACAGTCGCATCGTTTACGCGAATCCACAGTAGAATAGCATAGTTGTGATTTGTTGGCAAATAAAAACAGTTGCAGATATCAAAAAAACAGTGAAAGCTATAAGAACTATAAGAGCAAGAAAAAA
>FNUU01000040.1 GCA_900108205.1 Eubacterium ruminantium
CGGCTAATCTGGTCATGATTTTTACCTCCTGATTGATTGTATAAAATAATATGATACAATTATAATCAGGATTGGTATTATGATAAGAACCAATTTTAGTATTTTTGAAGGAACCAATTTTGCATGCTGGTGATTGATCACAATAAAAAAATCTATGAACAACTATATGAGCAGATAAAAAAACAGATTCTGTCGGGCGAACTAAAACCAGGTACTAGATTACAAGCAACCAGAGGGTTAGCGCAGGAATATGGTATAAGTAGGAACTCTGTTGTTGCTGCCTACGAACAGCTGCTTGTCGAAGGCTATGTTAGAACTGTTATAGGTTCGGGATATTACGTTGAAAAAATAGAAATTCCATATCAGCCAGATAAGAAACCAAATAGTAATACCTTTGAGACAAGTAAAAAAAATGTTGAACCGAAATATAATTTTAGATACGGTAATCTCGAATATAATTGCTATCAAAATCGAAAATGGCGAAAATGTCTTATGAATTCTATGAATACATTATCCATGAATTCTAGCATTAATTACTTATTGTCTAATGGAAGTGAATGCTTGAGACGGAATGTGGCAGATTTTTTACTGTCATCTCGAGCAGTTAAATGTAATCCTGAACAGATAGTTATTACCAATGGACATCAGGCAGCGATAGATATTATCTGCACATTATTTGATGATATGAAATATGAATTTGCTATAGAAGATCCGGGATACGATGGCTGTAGAGTTGTTTTTGAACGACATGGATTTAATGCTCAGCCTATCACTGTAGAGAATAATGGGATATCTATTGATGAATTGCAAAACAAAAAACATCAAATAGTTTATGTGACTCCATCACATCAGTTTCCTACGGGGTGTATACTGCCAATAGGTAAAAGGTTGGGTATAATAGATTGGGCAAAAAGAACAGATAGTTATATTATAGAAGATGATTATGATAGCGAATTGAGATATAACTCACATCCGATTCAATCTTTACAATCTTTGGATGGTGGAAATA
>FNUU01000003.1:0-21658 GCA_900108205.1 Eubacterium ruminantium
ATCAATCTGGTAAAGTACAGCAGAGAAAACAGAGGGATAGATACAGCTTCGTTGACAAATGTTACGCCTGAGAAATTTACCCTTAGAGATATCATTTCTGAGCATTATGATCAAGCAAAAAGTTATATAGATCGAATACAGGTACATGTGCCGGATGGGACAGTGCGAAAGACAGCCTCAATAAGACTGCATCAGTTGTTGTTCTAGGGTTTGACAAAGCAGATGGATAAAAGTAGAATAAGGCAAACAATTCTAAATCATTATATCTAGAAGCTTTTCTTTTTATGCTCTCCCAACTGACAACAGATTTACTCCATCCGTCTTACAAAAAATAATTGACAGAAATAATAATATGATGTAATTTTATACCTATGATTATACTCTTATTCAGAGTGGTGGAGTTACAGGGAACGTTGAAGCCACGGCAACCCAGTCATAAATGATGAAGGTGCCAGCCTGAGCACATTTTTATGTGAGCAATAAGAGGATTTGTATAAAGAATTATCAAATCCGACTGTGCTCCAGTCGGATTTTCTTTTTACTATGATACTATGTAATATAAAGGAGAGAAACATGGAAAGAAGACTTTTTACATCCGAGTCCGTTACTGAAGGACATCCGGATAAAATCTGCGATCAGATATCTGACGCAATTCTTGATGAGATGATTCGTCAGGATCCTAACAGTCGTGTAGCATGTGAGACATGTGTTACAACAGGACTTGTTCTCATTATGGGTGAGATCACAACAAATGCTTATGTTGATATTCAGAAAACAGTTCGTGAAACTGTAAGAGAAATCGGTTATGACAGAGCAAAATATGGCTTTGACTGCGATACCTGCGGCGTTATCGTTGCAATTGATGAGCAGTCATCAGACATTGCCATGGGCGTTGACAAGGCACTTGAGGCTAAGGAAAACCTGATGTCAGATGAGGAAATCGAAGCAATCGGTGCAGGAGATCAGGGTATGATGTTTGGTTATGCCGTAAATGAAACTCCTGAACTTATGCCTTATCCTATTTCGCTTGCTCATAAGCTTTCAAGAAGACTTACAGAAGTAAGAAAGGATGGTACTCTTCCATATCTCAGACCTGACGGAAAAACTCAGGTAACTGTTGAATATGACGAGAATGGAAAACCTGCAAGAATAGATACGGTTGTTCTTTCAACACAGCATAGTGAAGATGTTACTCAGGAGCAGATTCATGAGGACATCAAGAAGCATGTATTTGATGTTATCATTCCTGCAGATATGGTTGATGCAGATACAAAATATTTCATTAACCCTACAGGACGTTTTGTAATCGGTGGTCCTCACGGAGATTCAGGTCTTACAGGACGTAAGATCATCGTTGATACTTATGGTGGATATGCGCGTCACGGCGGCGGAGCTTTCTCAGGAAAGGATCCTACAAAGGTTGACCGTTCAGCTGCTTATGCTGCACGTTATGTTGCAAAGAATATTGTTGCTGCAGGACTTGCTGATAAGTGCGAGGTTCAGCTTTCATATGCTATCGGCGTTGCAAGACCTACATCAATCTTTGTGGATACATTTGGAACAGGCAAGCTTTCTGACAACAGACTTGTAGAGATAGTAAGAGAGAACTTTGATCTTCGTCCGGCAGGAATCATCAAGATGCTTGACCTCAGACGTCCGATCTATAAGCAGACAGCTGCATATGGACATTTTGGAAGAAATGATATCGACGTTCCTTGGGAGAAGACAGACCTGGCAGAGAAGCTCGCAAAGTATCTGTAAATTGTAAATACTTATGTAAAAAGACTGTGTATCTCAGTTGATGCGATTATCTTTTTACTTCGACATCATTATTTGATGCCGGAATATAGTTTTAAATATGCTTTATTAATATAATCATGACATACAGGACCGGAGGGATATTTCCTCCGGTCTTCCTTTTTGACCTGTAATTTGCTGCCTTCGACACATGCGTCTAAGCAACGGGATTGCGAACCAGTATTGTGCCATCACTATACATGGTGTTGTTTTATATGATAATAATAAAAAACTGTTTTGACATGTATTTAGTTATGGTACACTATACGAGTATAGCGGTCGCAAATTAACCGGACCAATAACGAAGAATGTTATCTGAAAATCGCCATATTAAGCATTAGGATCAGAAAAAAATACGATGAGTATTATGAACGGCTTGAAATTATATATTTAAGGAGCATAAAAGTGGATTCATTATATCTGGTAATGCCTGCCTATAACGAAGAAAAAAATATAGAAAAAACTGTAAGGGACTGGTACGGTATCCTGGATGGCAAAGACGAAGCTTCAAGGATGGTTATCGCAGACAGCGGCAGTACCGACAGAACCCACGAGATACTTATTGCTCTGCAGAAGGAATTTCCTAAACTGCTTATTATTTCTGATACAAAAAAGGAACATGGTGCAAAGCTTATGGCTCTGTATGATATGGCAGTTAAAAATCGTATTGATTATGTATTCCAGACGGATTCGGATGGTCAGACTGATCCGGCAGAGTTCAACAGCTTCTGGAGAAGAAGAAAAAGGTACGACGGAATCTTTGGTCACAGGAAGGTGCGGGGAGACGGAAGGATCAGAGGCTTTATAGAAAAGATAGTCTGCGCTCTTATCCGGGTTTATTTCAAAGTGAAACTGCCGGATGCAAATGCGCCTTTCAGACTTATGAGAGTAAGTGTTTTGGAGAAATACCTTTATCTGATGGATATGGATTATGAGCTGCCGAATATTATGTTAACTGCATTTTTTGCATGTAATAAAGAAAAAATGGCATTTGGTGTTATTTCCTTCAAATCAAGATGTGCAGGCGGAAGTTCGATAAACATTAAGAGACTGGTAAAGCTGGGATTTAAGGGAATGAAGGATTTCGGACGTTTCCGTAGGATGATGAAGAATAACAAGGTATGAAACAACAAGATGAAGCAATATAATAAAAGCGATAAGATAGAATAGTAAGATAGAACGGTGAGATGAAGAAGCGAGATGAAGCAGCAAGATGAAACAGCGAGACAAAGCAGCAGGATATAACAGCATGATAATATGGTAAGATAGAGAGCAGGAAAAACAGGAATCTGGTTATGGCAGAAAACAGTAAAAAAGAAAAGACTATAAAGAAATATGTTACCGGTAAAAGCAGGGAGAATATTATTTGCTTCTTGCTTATTTCGGCTGCGGCTTTCTTCTTCCTTATGAGGAGCCCGCTGCATCCATGGCTGGGACGTGACAGCGGGATTGATTCCAGTGTATATAAAACAATATCGCTTATGATGCAGAGAGGCTTCATGCCCTATAAAGACAGCTTTGATCATAAGGGACCGCTCATTTATCTTATAAATTATCTTGGAGATGTTTTGCTGGGATATCAGGGTGTCTGGATGTTTGAATATATATTCCTGATTGTGACCTACTTTTTGATGTATAAAACAGCAAGGCTTTTCTGCAGTACAGTTCCTTCGGTTATTACAACGCTGTCGGCATCAGGTCTTCTGTTTTTATATTTTGATGATGGAAATATGACTGAAGAATATGCTATGCCGTTTATCGCTGCAGCGCTTTTCATCTTTCTGGATTATATGAAAAATGATAAGGTGACACGGCTGCGACTTGTTTTATGCGGCTTCTCATGCGGAATGGTTCTGATGCTGCGTCCCAATATGATCGCAGTATGGGCGGCTTTTTCCGTTGGCGTACTGGTTAAGCTGGGAATGGAAAAAAAGTGGAAGACGGTTCTTAAATTTCTTGCATTTTTTATGGCGGGCGTGCTGGCAGCGGTTCTGCCGTTCATAATCTGGCTTGCTGCAAATGGCGCTCTCAGCGCCTTCTGGGACTGCTACATAACATTTAACAGTGAATATTCTTCCGGGGCAGTGACGGAGAGAGCACTGTTCATCAATAAGTGGGAGAGCTTTTTCTTCTTTCTGAATACGGAGGCTCTGATGCTTTCCTTTGGCGGACTGATTTACGGTGCAGCTAAGGGAAAGAAACTGCTGAACCTTACATATATTGGTTTCCTGCTGCTGACGCTCTGCTTTATATCCATGTCGGGAATGACGTATCCGCATTACGGGATGGTACTTGTTCCGGCAGTTATATATCCGCTGAGTATTATTTTTTCAGAGCTTGAAGCCCTGAAAGATAAACATATTTCCGGAGTACTGATAGCGCTGGTATCACTTTATATGTTTTCACGACTGATAGCACCGGACTGGACCAGACAGTTATCATACGTGGCAGGAGTATATGATATAAGAAATGAAAATAACAGATCCGAAGCTGCAAGCGAGGTGGCTGATGTGATTCAAAAATATACCGACAGAGATGATCCGATCTTTGTATATGGAATGTGGGATTATATCTATGTGATTTCAGACAGACCGCATGCTACTAAGTATTCTTATATCTTTCCGATATCAGATATAAGAAAGGAGATTCTTTACCTTTTCTACCGGCAGATGGAAAAGGAGCTTCCGAAGGTGGTGGTTATCCAGAAGGATTTTCATCATCCCAAGATACTGAGCTTTCTTATGGGACATGATTATGAGAGGATTTGGACCTCCGATCCGGATTCACCGGAAGATAGTACGGTCATTTACTACCGTCCGTAACGAGTATTATTTATTTTAAACTGATATATATCTTGTCCCAGGAAAAACAAGCATCGGTGAAACGAGTATTTGTACTTCCTGTACTCCGAGGCTTTTGAAATCATGCTATCGGTGTGAACAGGCAGGCATTCAGCCGGGGTATTTAAGAACAGCTATGCCGTATAAGATACCGTAGTGACTTTCAGTCACGCAGGATTATGAGAAATGAGTTTTGCTTCTCGTAATATCCAATGTATAAATGCATAATAAATGTATAAAAATACATAAAAATGCATATTATTCAAATAATTCGTTGTTTTACGTGAAAAAATGCAAAAAAAGCTTGCATATTTTCAGAAAAAGTGAGAATATAAGGTAAATACCAATGATGTTTATTTATTCATTGGTATTTATTATTTTTTGGATGAGAGGGTGACCGATATGAAGAATATGCTGAATTTCAAAAACTTTACAGCTGATGAACTGCAGGACATACTTGATCTTGCTCTTGATATGAAGAGAAATCCACTTAAATATGCACATGCTCTCGAGGGAAAGAAGCTTTATACCCTTTTTGAGAAGACTTCTACGAGAACATTTTTATCATTTACGACAGGTATCACCGAACTGGGCGGACACTATTTCAACCAGCTCTGGGAGGACTCGAATTTTGTCCTTGGAGAGCCTATTTCCGAGATAAAATATGTCTGCAGAAATGTTGATATCATCATGGCTCGTCTCATTAAAAATGAAACTGTTGAAATGTTCGGCGAAAATGTAACAGTTCCTTTTATCAATGGCTGCGATAATTCATATCATCCGTGTCAGATCCTTGCTGACATGCTTACAGTTATCGAAAAATTTGGTACCCTTAATATAAATCTTATGTACATCGGTGCTAAAAATAATGTGTTTAATTCTCTTGTGGAATTCTTTGCAAAGATGAAGCAGGGAAAGCTTTATGGTCTTACTCCTCTTGTAAATGATACCGCCTGCGGCGATGATTTCTACGAGGCAGCAAAGGCTACAGGACATTATGTTGAGCTTGATCCTACAATGAGTATGGAGGAAGCAAGAAAGTATGCGGATATAATGGATGTCCTTTACACGGATACCTGGGTTGATATGGAATTCTTCAACAATCCGGCATATAAGGATAAGAAGGAAGAAACCCTTGCCAAGATGATGCCTTATCAGATAAATGATGAATTTATGAAGGACAGCAAGGCCATCGTTCTTCATGATATGCCGATGCATGTTGGTTATGAGATTTCGGAAAGTGTTGAAAAGAAGAACCTTGATCACATTCTTGATCAGGCCGAAAACAGACGTCATGCAGAGAAGGCTGTTATGTACACACTTATTAATTCCTGATGATGTGTATTGAACAGGTGATATCCGAAGGCCATAGTTCTGTCGTTGATCGACAGAGAATATAAATCTTCAAATCTTCCCGTGATTGATATTTAATCTCAGTCAGGGGAAGATTTTATTTTAATCCCATAAAACCTAATGACATAGTAGGCAAATGACGATATAATCTCCTTATCATTTCGAGGAGGAATAAGAAATGGCTGATATTTATTTTACAGTTGATGACACTATAGATATCACTGATGTGACATGCCCTATTACTTTTGTGAAGACTAAGGTTGCACTTGAAGAGCTTGACGAGGGTCAGGTGCTTCAGGTTCATCTTAACGGTGGCGAGCCGGCTGAAAACGTACCACGCAGCATCAAGGAAGAGGGACATGAGATACTTCAGTTCGATGATAACGGCGATGGGACCTTCGAACTCTATATCAAAAAGGTCGGAGACTGATTACATACTTGTTTGTTATACAAAACAAGATTATTGTATAGTGAACAAAGGTTTTTTATGTTGTTTTTTGCATAAAAACATTGTATATTGTATAAGGTATAGCCTGCATAGTGATATGCAGGCTATAGTTATATGTGGATAATGAGCCAGGCAACTGCATACATATAGATGCAGATATTTGGCGAATATTAGCTATCAATATGAAATAAACGGGAGATTATGGTATGGAAAAACGTAACAAATTCTCGGGATCCTTTGGATTCGTACTGGCAGCGGCAGGAAGTGCCGTAGGTCTTGGAAACATATGGCGCTTTCCGGCGCTGGCGGCAAGAAATGGTGGAGGCCTTTTTCTTATAGTATACCTCGTTCTTGCTCTGACATTTGGTTTTACGCTCCTTATAACAGAGGTTGCCATCGGAAGAAAGACCAATCAGAGTTCACTGACAGCTTACGGAAAGTTAAATAAGAAATTCGGATGGCTCGGTATTATCTCTGCGATAGTGCCATTTCTGATCCTTCCATATTACTGTATAGTTGGTGGATGGGTTTTAAAGTATGCAGTCGCATTTATCATGGGACAGGGCTCAAAGGCTGCGGATACACAGTACTTCCTGGACTTCCTCGGCGATCCGGTATGGACGATACTGTTTGATTTCATTTTCCTTGCCGCTACATGCTTTATAGTTTTCAGAGGCGTAAATAAGGGGATTGAGTCGCTTTCAAAGATACTTATGCCTATACTTCTTGTACTTGTTATAGGTATTGCAATCTTTTCTCTTACCATAAAGAATAAAGAGACCGGTGTTACCGGACTTGAAGGTTTTAAGTATTATGTGGTTCCGAATGTTGACGGATATACCTTCGGAGATTATTTCAGGGTTGTCATGGATGCCATGACACAGCTTTTCTACAGTATAAGCGTGGCAATGGGTATCATGGTAACGTATGGTTCATATTATAAGAAGGATGATAACCTTGTTAAGTCGGTTAATCATATTGAGATCTTTGATACGATAGTTGCATTCCTCGCCGGAGTTATGATCATCCCGGCCGTGTATGTATTTATGGGCAAGGAAGGAATGACAGGAGGCGCAGGCCTGGTATTTATAGTAATCCCTAAGGTGTTTGATTCCATGGGAGCCGTAGGACAGTTTGTCGGAGTTCTTTTCTTCCTGATGGTTCTTTTTGCAGCTCTTACAAGCTCAATCTCAGTCCTTGAGGCGGTTGTTTCAGGAATGATCGATAAGTTCGGAATGGAGAGAAAGAAGGCTGTTATCTCTGAAGGACTTATAGCAATGGTTATCGGCGTTATCATCTGTCTCGGATATTACAGCAAGTCGATCTTCTATATGGAGGTAGATCTTCCGAATGGACAGAAGGGTCAGCAGCTTCTGGATGTGGTGGACTACCTTGCAAATAACATTTTCATGCCGGTAGTTGCGATAGGAACCTGTATACTTATCGGCTGGATCGCTAAGCCAAAGACTGTTATTGATGAAGCAACAATAAATGGAGAAAGATTCGGCAGAAAGCTCCTCTATAAAGCTATGATCACGGTTGTTGCACCGATCCTTCTGACACTTATCCTTCTTGTGTCACTCGGAATAATCAAGCTTAAGGCGTGATCATAAGTATTTTTAACACCACAATAATATGATCGTAAACAGATATTTATGAAATAATGATTGTGATATAAAAAAGACAGGAGTCTCCTGAGATGTTTCGGGAGGCTCCTTTTTTGAAAAACGGCTGAATAACTGTATAGGATAATGTTTGTAGAATAAATATTCATAAGTAAAACCTTTCGTTTGACGTAGGCGGAAACCCACTGCCCTCGGGCGGTGGGAGGAGCCTTGTAAATTCGTAGCCATTAACCTTGACTTTCGATGTACTTTTGTATAGTAGCTGATGATACTTCGCCAATGCTACAGGCAAAATACCCGTCAGACCAAAATATCTTATGCTTCCAATAGCACTCAGACAGAAAACTTGGATATTTCTGCCATAGATAATACGTTGTTTGCTGTTTAATCAGCTTAACAATGTCGCATACTCTATCCGTAGTATCGTAGCTTATCAGAAAGTGTATATGGTCTTTGTTGGTTTCCATAGCAATGATGCCATATCCTTTGGAATTGCAGATATCGTAAATCTTTTGTTTTACATCGTCCGCAATAGAACTTTTAAGTATTTGTTTGCGGTACTTGGTAACAAGGACAATATGTACTTTTAGACTATACTTACGCCTGTTACGGCGATTATATCTGTTATCCATAGGTTAATCGCTTTCGTTTGGATTACCCTTAATCTTGTGGATATTTTTAACAACCTCCTCCACAAACCATTCTGCATCAAGGTTATTTGTATTTGCCACATCTATTAAGTTCTTAACAAAATACTCAGCTTCGGATTTTGCTAATTCCTTCGCATCTTTGAGCCAGTCTTCCATAAAAACCTCCTTACATATTGACTTTCACTAACAGCTATTTTATCATATACTTAGTGAATTATCAATGAGGTGCATGATGGAACAGATGACAGTTACAGCTAAAATTCAGATTGCAGTCACACCAGACAGTAAGGTTCTACTTGATGAAACCATGTCTGTTTATTCTGATGCCTGTAATTATGTATCTGACTATGTGTTCCGTACTCACGACCTGAAACAGTTCTCACTTAATAAGGTTTTATACTCCACACTTCGAGAGAAGTTTGGGCTTAAATCTCAGATGGCACAGTCTGTATTTAAGACTGTTATCGCAAGATATAAGACTATTCTCGAAAATCAGAAAGAGTGGATTCAACCATCTTTCAAGAAGCCTCAGTATGACCTTGTTTGGAACAGGGATTATTCCCTTACGCAAAACTGTTTTTCAGTAAATACGCTGAATGGTCGTGTTAAACTTCCTTATTTCGCTGAGGGTATGTCTAAATATTTTGACCACACAATCTATAAGTTCGGCACAGCCAAGCTCGTAAACAAGCATGGTAAGTATTTTTTGCATATCCCCGTTACTTATGATATCGAGGAAAGTAATGTTTCCGATATCTGCAATGTCGTAGGCATTGACAGAGGAATTAACTTTGTTGTTGCCACTTATGATAGTAAGCACAAGTCTGGTTTTGTAAGCGGTAAAGCCATTAAACAGAAGCGTGCAGGCTATTCCAAACTTCGTAAAGAACTCCAGATGCGTCAGACTCCATCATCAAGACGTAGGCTTAAAGCTATTGGTCAGCGAGAAAACCGTTGGATGCAGGATGTTAACCACCAGATATCAAAGGCACTCGTCGAATCAAGCCCGAAGCATACACTCTTTGTACTTGAAGATTTGTCAGGCGTTCGTAATGCCACAGAGCGTGTCAGAACCAAAGACCGTTATGTTTCCGTATCATGGTCTTTCTTCGACCTCGAACAAAAACTGATCTACAAGGCTAAACAGAATCAGTCTACTGTTATTAAGGTCAATCCTCGTTATACGAGCCAGTGCTGTCCTATATGTGGGCACATTGAAAAAGCTAATCGTAACAAGAAGATGCATCTGTTTGCCTGTAAAAACTGTGGCTATAAATCAAACGATGACCGCATTGGAGCTATGAATCTGTATCGCATGGGAATCAACTATCTTGAAGATAACCAAGTATCTGATACAGTTACGGCAGAGTAAAACTTTGTCGTAAGGGGCGGTGTCAACCGTCCCATGATGCGACCCCACGGAAGTTACAACGACAAAATGTAGGAGTTATTACAACGCACTACAGGGGAGTCGCAAGCCACGTACCTTTAGGTGCGTGGTAGTTGACTTATCGGAAAACAGTGAAGATAAATATATTAACATAAAAATATTGACAGATACGCTGAAACGTGTATAATTTGAAACATCTGAATACAGTAAACCGATGACGTGGAGATAACGGTGAAAGATGTGCACCCAGAGATCGAACCCTTTGGCTGGAAGGTTCGTTGTAACAGTTCATCAAATGGACCACAGAGGGAGCAGGGAAAACCTTTGGATTATTGTCGTAAATGGCAGAAGGCAAGTATCATGCTACGTGTACGAGCGTTAATCGTTGGGGATATGATGGTATCCCGACAGAGTGCAGTAAGCTTATAGCGTATGTAATTTTTTATTTGGTAAATATATGCTGCAGATATAAGCAAACTGAAATAAGGTGGCACCGCGATAATTTTCGTCCTTAGACTGACTTAGTGTTGGTCTAAGGACTTTTTTTGCGTACTGAGCGAGTCATGCACGCACCAGAAGCTTGTCATGCACATGCGAAGCATGTGCTGTGAAAGAGGCAATGGGCATGCGTGCTTGCACGTTGATGCACATTGCTTCTTTCACAATGCATGTGTCGAAGACACATGTGTATGACAAGCGTGGTAGGGAAGTATATGACGAGCGTGCGACATGAAATAGATTGCGAAGCAATCTATGAATGCCGGTACCGATATCCCATGTGGGCATGCGTGCTTGCACGTTGATGCACATTGCTTCTTTCACAATGCATGTGTCGAAGACACATGTATATGACGAGCGCGCGACATGAAATAGACCGCGAAGCAATCTATGAATGCCGCGATAGAGAATACAGAAGGAGGAGTAGAGTCTATGATGATGACGGAAAAAAGCAAACTGAAACAATAT
Organism: Eubacterium ruminantium; assembly: GCA_900108205.1. GTDB lineage: Bacteria > Bacillota > Clostridia > Lachnospirales > Lachnospiraceae > Eubacterium_Q > Eubacterium_Q ruminantium_A. The sequence continues at coordinate 11,070 of FNUU01000003.1, forward strand.
GCACAGGATTACAGAAGAGTTCCTGTTGCGAGGGCAGTACTTTCTGATGCGGCAACCCCAATAGAGGTTATGCGCAGATTAAAAAAAGTCAGCAGGCACTGTTTTATACTTGAAAGTGTGGAGAGTCAGAAATACTGGGGACGCTACACCTTTCTCGGCTATGATCCATCTTTGGAAATAAGCTGCAGTGATTACAAAATGAATATAAAAAATGTGCGCACCGGCGAGATTGAAGAAATCCTTCTCGGTAAAGACGGTGAGTATGAAAAGCCTGAGGATTATCTGAGACATCTTATAGCAGAGAATAATAGTCCGAGAGTTGAAGGGCTTCCTACATTTACGGGCGGCCTGGTCGGATATTTTGCATATGATTATATTAAATATGCAGAGCCACGCCTTAAGCTTGATGCGAGAGATGAGGACGGCTTCAAGGATATGGATGTCATGCTTTTTGACAAGGTAATAGCCTTTGACAATATCATGCAGAAGCTGATCATGATAGTAAATATTGCAACGGATGAATTCGATAAAAATTATGACAGGGCCATTAAAGAACTGGATGATATGGAGGCGCTTGTTACTTCAGGTGATAAGGAGGATATTCCGAAGGGAAGACTTCTGTCGGATTTCAAGAGCCTCTTTGACAAGAAAGATTTTGAGGCGATGGTTGAGAAGGGAAAATATTATATCCATGAGGGCGATATCTTCCAGGTAGTTCTTTCAAACAGATTTGAAGCTGATTTTTCCGGAAGCCTCTTTGATACCTACAGAGTGCTTAGATCAACCAATCCTTCACCGTATATGTTCTATTTCGGAAGTGATGATATGGAACTTGCGGGAGCATCTCCTGAGACTCTGGTAAAGGTTGATGGCAGAGATACCTACACCTTCCCTCTTGCAGGAACAAGACCGAGAGGCGCAGATGATGCAGAGGATAAGGCGCTCGAAGAAGAATTACTTGCAGATGAGAAGGAGCTGGCAGAACATAACATGCTGGTTGATCTTGGAAGAAATGATATCGGAAGAGTGGCAGAGTTCGGCAGTGTGAAGGTTGAACATTATATGGATGTGCAAAGATATTCACATGTAATGCATATCGGATCAACGGTTCACGGAAGACTGAGAGAAGATAAGGATGCGCTTTCGGCACTTTCGGCAATCCTTCCGGCAGGAACGCTTTCCGGCGCACCTAAGATCAGAGCCTGCGAAATAATAAATGAACTTGAGGACAGTAAGCGTGGAGTTTACGGAGGAGCGGTTGGATATATTGATTTCACGGGAAATCTTGATACCTGTATAGCAATCAGGCTGGCGTTTAAGAAGGGCAGCAAGGTATTTGTCAGAGCGGGGGCAGGTATAGTTGCAGACAGTGTTCCTGCAAATGAGTATCAGGAGACCATCAATAAGAGTAAGGCAGTCATGAATGCGCTTCATGATGCGAATGATATGTAGTGTTGATCTTCGGGAAGACGGGCAAAAAAACAGAACAAAAAGCCAGGCGAAAAAACAGAACAAAAAGCCAGGCGAGAAAGACATATAACAGAAAGCAGAAAGGATGTGAAAGTAATGATACTGCTTATTGATAATTATGACAGCTTTTCATACAATCTCTATCAGCTTATCGGAAGCATAAATCCGGATATTAAGGTTATACGAAATGATGAAATGACTGTTGAAGAAATAAAAGAGATGGCACCAAGCCATATCATTCTCTCACCGGGACCGGGTAAGCCGTCCGATGCCGGAATATGTGAGGAAGTTGTGAGACAGCTGGCAGGGAAAATACCTATTCTAGGTGTCTGCCTCGGACACCAGGCAATATGTGAGGTTTACGGAGCAAATGTAACCTACGCAAAACGATTGATGCATGGTAAACAGTCGATATGTACATTAGAAGATGATGATATATTTGACGGCGTCGGAAGCAGAGCGGCAGAGATTGCTGATTACGGCAGTCTGATCGGAACATCGGGAACGATAAAAGAATCCGGTGCATCAAAGAATGGTGCAGCTGGAAGAACACAGGGCAATGAAAATGATAAAAAGAGAAAACTCAGAGTTGCAAGATATCATTCGCTTGCAGCCAAGGAGGAAGGCTTCCCGGAGGAGCTTAAGGTAATAGCTGTTGCAGATGATGATGGCGAGATAATGGCTGTAAGGCACAGAGATTATGTTGTATACGGACTTCAGTTCCACCCTGAATCAATCCTTACACCCGAGGGAATGATGATACTTACGAATTTTTTGAGATAGACTGCAATATATGCGCAGCTGATGCAAATAGATACGGTAGTAAGACAAATACGGTGATCATATATGATGAATAATATGATGATTACCATCCACAAACGTAAAAAATGGTTATTTTCTTGTTAACGGCAGGAAAAATAAACGGTAATAAAAATGTAATGATACGGAGGAATAAAAAGATGATCAAGGAAGCAATTGAAAAGATAGTTAATAAGCAGGACCTTACATTTGATGAGGCATACACAGTAATGAATGAGATAATGAGCGGTGAAACTACACCTACTCAGAACGCAGCATTTCTTTCAGCTCTTTCAACCAAGAGTGCAAAGGCTGAGACAACAGATGAGATCGCCGGTTGTGCAGCTGCCATGAGAGCACATGCCACACAGGTTGAGACAGGTATGGAGCTCTTTGAGATAGTCGGTACAGGCGGAGATAATGCGCAGAGCTTCAACATTTCTACAACTTCTGCTATAATCGCTGCAGCAGGCGGAATGAAGGTTGCTAAGCATGGTAACAGAGCTGCTTCTTCAAAGTGCGGAACAGCTGACTGTCTCGAAGCTCTCGGCGTAAATATCCAGCAGGATCCTGAGAAGTGTATCGAGCTTCTGAACGAGGTCGGAATGTGCTTCTTCTTCGCTCAGAAATATCACAGTTCAATGAAATATGTTGGTCCGATCAGAAAGGAACTTGGCTTCAGAACTGTATTTAACATACTCGGACCTCTTACCAATCCGGGAAAGCCACAGAGACAGCTCCTCGGTGTGTATGATGAATACCTTGTTGAGCCGCTTGCACGTGTTCTTGTAAGCCTCGGCGTTAAGAGAGGAATGGTTGTATATGGACAGGATAAACTGGATGAAATATCACTCAGCTCACCGACTACAATATGCGAGATCAAGGACGGATGGTACAGATCAAGCGTTATCAGACCGGAGGATTTCGGTTTTACAACCTGTGACAAGAGTGAGCTTGTTGGTGGTACTCCTGAAGAGAACGCAGCTATCACAAGAAGAGTTCTCAGTGGTGAAGAGAAGGGCGCAAAGAGAAATGCAACTCTTATGAATGCAGGAGCTTCACTCTATATTGGTGGTAAGGCTGATTCGATCGCAGATGGAATCAAACTTGCTGCAGAGCTTATTGATTCAGGCAAGGCTCTTGAGACTCTCGAGAAGATGATAGTTGTAAGTAACAGATAATTGTGTATAAACGATAATTCTGCTTGCTCACGAGAGTATAATGTTTATTGATACGGTAAGGGGAAAAACAAATGATATTAGATGAATTAGCCGCATCAACGCGAAAAAGAATAGAAAAAGAAAAAGAGATAATTCCATTTGAAACCTTGAGGGATCAGGCTGAGGCTGCTGCAGCGGCAGAGTGTGAGGCTCTGAAGAAAAAAGACCGGTCCGAAATTAAGGTTGACAGATATGAATTTGCATTTGAGAAGGCACTGTCAAAAAATGGACTTTCAATAATTTCGGAGGTCAAGAAAGCTTCTCCCTCCAAGGGAATTATCGCTGAGGATTTTCCTTATGTGAAGATCGCTTCTGAGTATGAAGAGGCGGGGGCAGATGCAATAAGCTGCCTCACCGAGCCGGAACGTTTCAGGGGCAGCGACGAATATCTGAAGGAAATAGTAAAGAAAGTTAAGCTTCCTGTACTTCGTAAGGATTTTACAGTTGATAAATACATGATCTATCAGGCGAAGCTTATGGGGGCATCAGCGGTGCTTCTTATAGCTGCGATACTTACGGATAAAGAAATGCAGGACTTTTATGAGACAGCCGATGGGCTCGGACTCTCATGCCTTTTTGAAGCTCATGATGCTGAGGAAGTCAGGAGATGTCTGGATGCCGGTGCGAGGATAGTCGGAGTAAATAACCGTAATCTTAAGGATTTTACGGTTGATATAAATAACAGTATAAGGCTGAGAGATATGGTTCCGCAGGACAGAATATTTGTTTCCGAGAGCGGAATGATGGTTCCTGAGGACGTTATAAGACTCAGGAAAAACGGAACCGATGCAGTCCTTATCGGTGAGATGCTGATGAGAAGCAGTGACAGAAAAGGACTGATAGCGAAGCTGAAGGCTGAATGATTTACAGGCAGATGAGACATTGCTGCCGGCGATAATATCCGTGTAAAAAACATGGTGGTAGTATATGCAATCAATTTGGCAGGCCGCAGGATTATGAGATGTAATATTGACTAAAGTCATTCAGTATGATATTGTATGGAGAATTATGAAGAAAGAAGCTGAAAAAACAGGTAATACAACAAAAATAAAAATCTGCGGCCTGACCCGTGAAGAGGATGTAGAGATAGTTAATAAATACCTTCCGGAATATATTGGTTTTGTTTTCTGGCCGAGGAGTAAGCGCTTTATTGAGAAAGATAAGGCTGCAATACTTAAGGCGAAGCTGGATAAGAGAATCGAAGCGGTCGGCGTTTTCGTTGATGAGGATATCGAAACTGTTGCAGGAATTATGAAGGCAGGAATTATTGATATTGCTCAGCTTCACGGTAAAGAGTCTGAAGAATATATCAATGAATTGAAGAAACTTACCGGGAAGAAAGTCATCAAGGCGTTTAAGATACCTCAATGTAATGATTCTGTAATTGATGTAAAGAATAAAACGGAAGACACATCGGAACAGAGAGATATGATCAAGACTTCTCCGGCGGATCATATACTTCTTGATTCCGGCATGGGTTCAGGAAAGACATTTGACTGGGGCAGTATCGGAAATATTGGAAGAAATTTTTTTCTTGCGGGTGGCCTGGGTATAGATAATATTTGCAAGGCTGTGGAAAAACTGAGACCGTATGCGGTTGATGTGAGCTCGGGAGTTGAGACGGACGGCCGCAAGGACGAGGAAAAAATAAAAAAATTTATCGAAACGGTTCGGCTTCTGTCTGGTTCTTGACATACATAAAATGATATTTTACAATGTTAAAAGCATGTCGGAGGAGTGCTCCGGCCAAATGGAGGCGAATATGAGACATTTGATAGACCCTATGGATATTTCGGTTAAGGAACTGGATAAGCTTCTTAATCTGGCACTTGATATTATCGCACATAAAGATAAATACAGTGAACGTTGTAAAGGAAAGAAGATAGCTACTCTTTTCTATGAACCAAGTACAAGAACGAGACTTAGCTTTGAAGCGGCAATGCTTGAGCTGGGCGGATCTGTGCTTGGTTTTTCTTCGGCTTCATCTTCCTCAGTAAGTAAGGGAGAAAGTATCGAAGATACAGTAAGAGTTGTAGGATGCTTTGCAGATGTTATCGCAATGAGACATCCGAATGAAGGAGCTCCGATGCTTGCTTCAATGTATTCCCCTGTTCCTATTATAAATGCAGGAGACGGCGGACATAATCATCCGACGCAGACGCTTACAGACCTTCTTACCATTCTTCGTGAGAAGGGAAGACTTGATAATATGACTATTGGTCTTTGCGGCGATCTTAAATTCGGAAGAACAGTTCACTCGCTTGTTAAGGCTATGTCAAGATATGAAGGTATCAAGTTTGTATTCATTTCTCCAAAGGAACTTAAGATACCGGAATATATCCTGAGTGAGGTGGTTGAACCGGCCGGAATACCTTACGAAGAAGTTACTTCTCTTGAAGATAATATTGGCAGTCTGGATGTTCTCTATATGACAAGGGTTCAGAGAGAGAGATTCTTCAATGAGGCAGATTACGTAAGACTGAAGGATACATATATACTTGATAAGGCTAAGCTCAGTGATGCAAAGAAGGATATGATAATACTTCATCCGCTCCCTAGAGTAAATGAGATAGCGACAAATGTGGATGATGATCCGCGTGCAGCTTATTTCCGTCAGGTAATGAACGGTAAGTATGTGAGAATGGCGTTGATACTGACGCTGCTGGAACTGGCTTACTAAAATATCATTTTAGATATTACTACAGAACCGGTATGCTGATATAGTGGCGTCGAAAGCATTGGAATGAATTATACCGGATTAGTTGATATAAATATATTTGATTTGAAATACTCAGGAGATAATTAATATGAAAATTGACAGTATTCAAAATGGCATAGTTCTGGATCATATAAAGGCCGGTAAGGCCATGCAGATTTATTATGATCTCGGACTCGATAAACTGGACTGCAGCGTTGCACTTATACAGAATGTAAAGAGCAAGAAAATGGGCAAGAAGGATATCATCAAGGTTGACCAGAATATGGATATCGACCTGGATGTTATAGGATATATCGATCCTGATGTTACGGTAAGCATCATCAGAGATGGGGAGACTATTGAAAAGAAGAAGGTGGATCTTCCTAAGAAGCTGGTAAATATCAAAAAGTGCAAGAATCCGAGATGCATCACTGCTATAGAACCGGGAATTCCTCATATTTTTAATCTTACAGATGAGAAGAACAGGGTTTACAGATGCATTTACTGCGAGGCAGATAAATAAAAATTTAACTTTTTCGTAACAATTTGCAAAAAGTAGTTTTACAAATGATTATTATGTGATATAATCAGTTAGTTATGTGGACTCGGTCTGCATAGACTAATAGAAAGTGGGAGCTTTTATTATTATGGAACAGTATGCGATCAAAGGTGGTAAAGCGTTAGAGGGAGAGGTTACCATCGCAGGAGCTAAAAACGCGGCTTTAGGCATACTTGCAGCGGCTATTATGACGGACGAGAAGGTTGTCATAGAGAATGTGCCGGATGTAAGTGATACGCGTACACTCCTTGCTGCTATCCAGGATATAGGTGCAACAGTCGAGCATCTTGATGAACATACAGTATCTATATGCGGAAAGGGAATCGTCGGTGACGATACTCTGTCGGTTGATGGAAAAAATATAAGAAAGATCAGAGCTTCATATTATCTCATAGGAGCTCTTCTTGGAAAATATAATTATGCAAATGTAGCGCTTCCGGGAGGATGCGATATCGGAACAAGACCTATCGATCTTCATATCAAGGGCTTTGAAACTCTTGGTGCGGATGTTAAGATCATTCAGGGGGGTAAGATAGTTGCAAGAGCTGAAAAGCTTGTCGGAAAGCATATCTATCTTGATACGGTTTCCGTTGGTGCGACTATAAATATCATGCTGGCAGCAGCCCTTGCTGAGGGAAAGACAACTATTGAGAATGCCGCTAAGGAGCCTCATATAGTAGACGTTGCAAACTTCCTTAATACAATGGGTGCAAATATAAAGGGTGCCGGTACAGATGTGATCAGAGTAAGAGGTGTATCCAGACTCCATGGTGCGGAATATTCAATAATTCCGGATCAGATAGAGGCAGGTACATTTATGACTATGGCAGTTGCAACAAGGGGCAACGTTCTTATTAAAAATGTTATCCCTAAGCACCTTGAAGCCATATCTTCAAAGCTTATTGAAATGGGCGCAACAGTTATCGAGTATGATGATTCCGTGAGAGTCATGGCCGACGGTGTTCTTAAACCGACACAGATCAAGACTCTTCCGTATCCGGGATTTCCTACGGACATGCAGGCTCAGATGGCTGCAACGCTTGCTTTATCTGACGGAACAAGTATAGTCACAGAGAGTATATTTGAGAATCGTTTCAGATATGTTCAGGAACTTTGCAAGATGGGAGCGGATATCCGGGTTGAAGGAAATACGGCTATCATTCATGGCGTAGAGAAATATCTGGGAGCTTCAATCGTAGCTTCAGATCTTCGTGCCGGAGCAGCTCTTGTAATAGCTGCACTTGCTGCAGATGGTTTCAGTACAATAGACGATATTAAATTCATCCAGAGAGGTTATGAGAACTTTGACGAGAAGATCAGAGGCCTCGGCGGTGATATAGAGATAGTAGATTCTGAGAGAGAATTTCAGAAATACAAATTAAAGATAGGCTAATCTTAAAGCAAATTATTTAGGAAATATGCGCCATCGCCCTGAAGGCGGTGGCGTTTTGGGTATATAACCAAAGTCATATCATTAGTGACAGAAAGGTGGAAAAAAATGGCAAAGAAAACTTATTACATTACTACGGCAATCGCATACGCATCAGGTAAGCCTCATATAGGCAATACTTATGAAATCGTGCTCGCAGACAGTATCGCAAGATATAAGAGATTTACGGGCTATGACGTCAGATTCCAGACAGGTACCGACGAACATGGTCAGAAGATAGAGACAAAGGCTTTTGAGAATTTCTCAACACCGAAGGAATTCGTTGACGAGAAGGCAGGAGAGATAAAGAGGATCTGGGATATCATGAATACTTCATATGATAAATTCATCCGTACAACAGATGAATATCATGAGGTTCAGATTCAGAAGATTTTTAAGAAGCTCTATGACAAGGGTGATATTTATAAGAGTGAATATGAAGGGCTTTACTGTACTCCATGTGAATCGTTCTGGACAGAGAGCCAGCTGGTTGACGGTTGCTGTCCTGACTGTGGACGCCCTGTAAAGCCTGCAAAGGAAGAGGCTTATTTCTTCAAGATGAGCAAGTATGCCGACAGACTTATGCAGTATATCGAAGAGCATCCTGATTTTATTCAGCCTGAATCACGTAAAAATGAGATGGTAAATACCTTCCTTAAGCCGGGACTTCAGGATCTCTGCGTATCAAGAACATCATTTAAGTGGGGTATCCCGGTTGATTTTGATACCAAGCATGTTGTCTATGTATGGATCGATGCACTTTCAAACTACATCACAGGTCTTGGTTATGATGTAGATGGAAACAATGATGAATTATTCAATAAATTCTGGCCGGCAGACCTTCACCTTATCGGTAAGGATATTCTCAGATTCCATACCATTTACTGGCCGATCATGCTCATGGCTCTGGATCTTCCGCTTCCAAAGCAGGTATTCGGACATCCATGGCTCATCCAGGGTGATGGAAAAATGAGTAAGAGTAAGGGAAATGTGCTCTACGCAGATGACATGGTAGAAATGTTTGGCGTGGATGCTGTAAGATACTTTGTTCTTCATGAGACTCCATTTGAAAATGATGGTGTTATTTCATGGGAACTCCTTATGGAGAGGATCAATTCGGACCTTGCCAATACTCTTGGTAATCTTGTTCACAGAACCATTTCCATGGTAAATAAATACTTTGATGGTGTTGTTTCTGATGGCGGAATCAGTATTGATCCGGATGAAGAATATAAGAAGGCAATCCTTGGAGCCAGACTTAAGGTCAATGAGGCTATGGACAAGCTTCGTGTGGCAGATGCCATTACCGAGATCTGGAATCTCTTCAAGAGATGCAATAAATATATTGATGAAACTATGCCTTGGGCTCTTGCCAAGGAAGGAGATATGGAAGACAGACTTAAAACAGTTCTGTATAATCTTGTAGAGGGTATCACTATTGGTGCATCGCTGCTTCAGTCCTTCCTTCCTGAAACTGCTGAGAAGATTTTTGCACAGCTGAATACTTCTCCGAGAAAGGTTACAGAGCTTGGCAGCTTCGGACTTTATCCTCAGGGAAACAAGGTTGTTGAGAAGCCTGAAATGCTTTTTGCAAGACTTGATATTGAGGAGAAGATGAAGGAGATTCAGGAGAAATTCCCTGTTAAAGAGCTTGAACCGGCTAAGACAGTAAAGAAGGAGGAAGCTCCTGAAAAGACAGAAATCCCTTCAGTAGAGGCGGCGGTTAAGGATATGATAACCATTGAGGAGTTTGATAAGATGCAGCTCCAGATGGGTGAAGTTATAAAGTGTGAAGAGGTTCCGGGCTCGAAGAAGCTTATCTGCTCTCAGGTTAAGATTGCAGGACGTACACTTCAGATCGTGTCAGGAATCAAGAAATATTATCAGCCTGAGAACATGGTTGGCAGAAAGGTTGTTGTAATTACAAACCTTAAACCGACAAGACTTGCAGGAGTACTTTCAGAAGGAATGCTTCTCTGCGCTGAAGACTTTGATGGCAACCTTGCACTGCTTACAGCAGATAAGGATATGCCGGCAGGGGCAATGATCAGCTAAAACTATTTTTCGGCTGACAGTAAAAAACTAATAATAGAATAGGGAGGTTAAAATGAGTACAGAAGGTAAAGACAAGAATGTTACTGTAGATATCGATGATGCTATAGATAACATTTTTGAAGTAAAAAAAACAAGCGATGAGAATAAAATCAGTGAGATAAGTCTGTTGGATCCTCTCGGCGAGGCGGGAACTACCGTTCTTTCAGCTGAAATGCTGGAATTTGAAAATGATAAACCGGAACCACCAAAGAATCCGGTTGATGGTTTTGTATCTGCAGATGCACCGAAAGCTGCGCCTGCAGGACAGATGCCGCAGGGCGGTCCAAGACCAAACGGACCTATGAATGGCCCGCAGGGAGC
>FNUU01000003.1:21928-87780 GCA_900108205.1 Eubacterium ruminantium
GCAAGACCAAACGGACCTATGCCGAATGGCCCGCAGGGAGCGCCGAACGGATTCATGCCGCAGGGCGGCCCGAGACCAAACGGACCAATGGGTGGCCCGCAGGGAGCACCGAACGGATTTATGCCGCAGGGCGGCCCGAGACCAAACGGATCGATGCCAAACGGCCCGATGAATGGCCCGCAGGGAGCACCAAACGGTTCAATGCCAAATGGTCCACAGGGAGAGCAGAATAAATTTGCACATCAGAGCGGTCCGGGACCAAAGGGACCGATGGCAATGAATGGTCCGATCCCGAATTTCCAGCCAAGACCGGATGGAAATTCTACAGGCACTCTTCAGGGACCTGCCGTAAATGAGCCGGCAGTTAAGGAAGGTGCATCAGAAGAATCAAAGGTTAAGGTAGTTAAGGTGGCAGGCCTTGTTACGATGATAATGGCTGCCGCAGGTCTTATAGCTGTTGGTGTTCTTCTTGCAATCAACCTGTTCTTCTCTGATTATGCGAAGAATTATAAAGGTGCTGCTGATAAGGGAATTACAGCAGTTACGGCTGAACAGGAGCAGACAGACAGCAGCTCGGAAAGTGAATCTGATGGTCAGGATGACGCTGACAGCACAAAGGAAGATAAGTAAGGGGGGCTGGTAAAATGAGTAATAATAGAAAAAAATGGCTTATAATTGCAATTATTTCACTGGTTCTTTTTGCGGCAGAGGTTGTATTTTCAATCTTCTTCCTTCTTCCTATGATGAAGACCAATAAGGTTGTTGATAAGATAAAGAGCGGCGACAGCAGTGGGGCTGCAAAGATTATGCGCGACCTTTCTGACAGTAATAAGAAATCTGCTAAAGAAAAGGTGGATGACCTTATTGTTAAGATGACAAATGATTATATTGCAGGTAAGACAGAATATGAGAGTCTTAAGAAGGTTCTTATAGCTGTGGAAAATGTTGAAGCATTCTATGGAATGTCAGAGAAGTGCTTTATGGAGGCAAATAAGAAGGCCCTCCTGAAGGAGTTCAGAGATGTTATTTCCGGAGATGCTGAAGATGAGCAGAAGCTGAACGATGTTTATTATATTGTAGCGGATGGTACTGCTGAAGACGGAAGCACAGAGTCAACAAAATACCTTGAATACTTCAGTAAGGAAAGCCAGGAGAATTACCAGAAGGCTATATCAGATTATTTTGACGCAGTTCTTAAGGCAGATTATGAGAGTTATAAATCAGGAAATGGTGATGCTCTCACAATTCTTAAAGAAGCTGATATAATCGATAGCAATATTTATACATTGTCCGGATATTCAAGCTATGCAACCGATATCAAGAATGATATGAAGGCTCTTCAGGAGATTCAGAAATATCTTGATCAGATGAATAATGATATAAGTACAAATGATTACAATGCAGCAATCGATACGTATAATGAATGTCTCGATAAATACGGCAGCCAGCAGGCATATTCAGAACTTAAGGAACAGCTGGATGCTGCAAAGGAAAAGGCACATACAGAAGGCGTTGAATATTATACGAAAGCGTTTGATAAACTCAGAGAAGCTAAGGATAAGGCTTCTGCAGAGACTCTTTACAGTGAGATAGAGAAGAACTTTGGAGGAGATCTGGATAAGGCAACCGTTCTTTCAGGATTCTTGCCTGAATGGGGCGAAGCTTATGTGGCATTCCTGAATGATTATGAGAAGAATATCAAAGCAGCCATGGATTCAGGCAACCCACTTAAGAAGTATTATCCGGTAAGCAGTGCAAATTATGATGAGGATAAGCCGACCAGCTATTCATTATATGATATGGACGGAGACAAGGTTCCTGAGCTTATCATCTATGGTGAGCTGATCTCACATGTATTTACATTCAGAGATGGAAAGATATCTTACGTTATGACAGTGGGACGTATCGCATATAAGAATGATGGAACTTTTGCTTCACTTTATCAGAAGTCAGCAGCCCCTGCAGCAGAGAAGTATCATGCAATCACAGTCACAAACGGTAAGGCTAAATGTACCAAGTTTACAACAGGTATTGTAAATAATGATGGAAATATGAGCTTTGTTGTTAACAGCCGTGAATCTGATTATGATGGTTTCTATAAGGCTGCAACACTTATCGTAGAGGATGCGGTTGATTATATTCCTGAAACAGATAAACTGGGTACTGATTATGAGAAGACTATTTCAGATTATTCAGAATAATGTTGTACCCCTGCTTCTGATAACTTTCGGAGCAGTGATAGCAGCCTTCAGCCTGGAAGAGTTTCTCGTTCCGAATAATATATTCGATGGCGGAATAACCAGTGTGAGCATGATAATCGGAAATGTGACGAAATTTCCGCTCGGAGCGCTTATAGCCATTATCAATATTCCGTTTCTCGTATATGCTTTTAGAAAGCTCGGAAGAAATGTAAAACGCAGACCTGAAGCGGCTGCTGCCCGGGCAGACGGTGAAGAAAATAATTAATAATACGTAGATAAACAGTACATACATCAGCTTATATGCCGGTATGTACTGTTTATTTTTTGATTTGCGATGTTTGCAAAAAAAAGTTTTTATGTTATGATATTTGAGGTGGTTTTTGCTTAATTATAAGCAAGATTGGTTAACATAAAATTCAAAAAAGAGAATGCCATTTGTTTTTAATAATGGTGATTGATCGTAACAGGAACATCAATTATGTATTTGTGTGATAAAGGGTGAAAATGGATTTAAATAATTTTTTTGAAGAACAGTCAAAATTATATAATGATGAAAGACTTTCGGAGATGCCGGACTTCTTTGACGGATGGCTGAAAAAGGCGGAAGAAGAGGGAGATAAAGGTGCATCGGTTACCATTTTGAATGAGATGATGGGTTTTTACCGGGAAAAAAGTCTTCATGATAAAGCAATCAGCTGTGGAATTGAAGCTGAAAGGCTCATGAAGGAGCTTGGTATGGAAGGGACAGTTCCTTATGCCATGACTCTTCTGAATGCGGCTACTGTTTACAGGGCAGCAGGAAAATATCAGGAGTCAGCCGAAAAATACGCAGAGGTTTTTGCAATCTTTCATGATACTCTTCCTCCGAATGATTTTAAGTTTGCGGAGGCAAATAATAATGTCGCCCTCCTGTATCAGGAGCTGGAACGTTATGATAAGGCAGCAGAAGCTTTGGAGAGGGCTCTTTCAATATGCCGTGATACCCCTCATAAGGAATTTGAAACAGCTGTTACCCTTGCAAATCTTGGTAATTGTGAGATAAAACTGGGAGAGCTTGGAGCTGCACTGGTGGATTTGACAGAGGCAACGGAAATCTTTAATGAAGAGGGTGCAAGCGATACCCATCATGCTGCAGCCATAATGGGGCTTGCAGATATTGAAGTGCTTCTGGGGCATAAAGAAAAAGCGGCAGAAGGCTACCAAAAAGCTCTTGCGATGATAGAGGGCTATATTGGTAAAAATGATGATTACAGAAGAGTTGAAGAAAAGCTTCAGGTAACTGAAAAGAATAATCAGAACAATATCCCGGATAAAGAAACGGATGATAACCCGGATAAAAACCGGGATAATATCCGGGAAACAGGCTTCGGTCTGCGGCTTGCAAGACATTTTTATGATACTCTTGGAAGCAGGATGATCAGGGGAAAATTTCCTCAGTATGAAGCAAGGATAGCTGTAGGAAAGGCCGGATCGGGTTCGGAATGTTTTGGATTTGATGACATTTATTCAAGAGATCATGATTTTGGACCGGGATTCTCCATGTGGCTTACCGACGAGGATTATAATGAGATCGGAGAAGCGCTTTCGTCTGAATATGAAAAAATCCTGGAAGAATACATTTCCGGAAAATACTATGAAGAACTGCTGGCGTCGGAAGATTTTTCAGACAATAATGAGAATATAGCAGCCGACGGTATTACCGGAGATAATGAATCCAAGCCGGAGGTTGATAATGATGCAGCGGCACGGCAGATCATTCAGAGTGAGTACCGTGATGAACGGGCCAAGGGTCGTACCGGTGTCAAGAAAATATCAGATTTTTATCTGGAGCATACAGGGTGTCCGGAAGGGCCGAAAACCTATGCTGAGTATCTGGGGGCAGAGGAAGCAGGACTTGCGGCAGCCGTAAATGGTGAGATCTACAGAGATGATGCAGGCGTCTTTACAGCCATAAGAGAAAGGCTGAAGGCTTATTATCCGGAATATGTGAGGTTTTTAAAGATTGCAAATCTTTTCACTATGTTGGGAAGAGAGGCTCAGTATAATTTTGGAAGAGCGAGCAGCAGAAAGGATTATACGGCAGCGGCGCTTATGCGGGATTCGGCTGTAAGAGATGCGCTGCAGCTGATATATCTTCTGAATGATACTTATGCACCTCATGAGAAATGGCTTAGAAAAGGCATTGACGGACTTAAACATATAGCTTATGTGGGACGTCTTATAGATGATATAGAGCTGGCAGATTTAAGGGATACAAAAAGGATAGAAAGATACCTCGAAAAGCTGTGTTTTACAGTGCTTCGTGAGGTTAAGGATCAGGGAATAGTATGGGGAAACAGTACATTTCTCCCTGATTATTCGGCGATGTTCAATCGAAAGGCTGAAATCTATATGATGGATATCCCGACTCTTGCCGGAGAGATTGCGAAAGTGGAATTCAGAGCCTTCGACAGCGTTAATAACGAAGGCGGCAGAGCTGAATGTCAGAATAACTGGCCGACCTTCAGGATAATGCGTATGAGTCAGTATCTTACATGGACGAAGGAAATGCTGGTTCAGTATCTTACTGATTTTGAAGGTGTGATCGCGGAAGGCCGGAACATGATAACCGAAAAATACGGTTATATGATGGAAACCACGGCACCGAATGAATTCAAACGTATAAAAGACAAACTTCCGCCGGTTCCGGAAAGTAAAAGAGTACTGGTAAGGGAGCTGACAAAGATTGAAACCGGATGGATGGAAGAATTTGCAGAGAAATATCCAAATCTTTCACAAAATGCAAGACTTATTCATACAAATGAAGACATCGGCTGGAATACTTCTTCAGAAACTTATCAAAGAGGGGAACTGTACTCCTACAGTGACAAGATGCTTCTGATGTACGGAAGATTTATAGCAGGACTTTGTAAGATGGGCATTAATCTGACCATGAAGATAATGGAAAATACAGTTAAAATGTACGGTTACAAGAACCTTGATGACGCCGAAGAAAAAAGCAAAAAGTAATATAAAGGAATTATGATATGTTACATCTAATTTATTTGGGACTAAGCTTTACAACAGCGCTTATTTACGCATTTGCAAGACATCTTTTCAGAAAGATATCCGGATACTTCATAGTAGGAGCTATGACTATCAGCGGATATATTGCGTTATTTGCGCTTCATGTGGCTGTATTTGTACTGGTTGGAGCAACCATAAATGAGAAGAAGCTTCCGAAAAGCATTCATACCTTCTACAGGTGGTTCGGACTTCTGACCTTAAAGGTTTTTGTTGATTCCTTCAGATTTAAGATAAGGATAAACGGACAGGAAAAGCTTCCGGAGGAAAATTTTCTTCTGGTGTGCAATCACAAGTCAATATTTGATCCTCTTATAGGAATCACCAGATTTAAGAAATACAATATGGCATACATTTCCAAGAAAGAAAATCTGAAGATACCATTTGTCGGAAGGTATATGAAGGCTGTAGGCTGTCTGGATCTTGACAGGGAGAATGCAAGAAATGCCATTGAAACAATCAATAAGGCGGCCACATATATTAAAACCGGACACTGTAATCTCGGTATCTATCCGGAAGGAATGGAAAATAAAACAGATGAATTACTGCTGCCCTTCAGACCGGGTGCCTTTAAGATAGCAAAGAAGGCACATTGTCCTGTGGCGGTAATGACGATTAAGAACAGTGACAGGGTTTTCAGACGATTTATGTTTAAAAGGATCAAGGTAGATATTGATATTCTTGGAGTTATTGACAGGGAGGAGATCAAGAAGCTCTCCACTCAGGAGATCAGCGATAAAGCATTTGGAATGATGTATGAAAATCTTGCGGCTTGAGAAAAATAATCTTTTCGTGGGATTATTGTCAGGGTTAAAACTATTCTGACAGAAGATCAATACAGGTTAATGATACAGAAAACCAATACAGGTTAATGATACAGAAAACCAATGCAGGTAAATGATAGAAATTTGTGAGGAGAAGCAGAAGTAAATGAAAGAACTGGAAAATATTTTATTTAAAGAAACCAAGAAAAAGCGTTTAACTGCAGCAGTGGTCTGTTTGGTTGCAGCAGTGGTACTTATACTTGTAGGCGGAAGGATATTCCTGGGATATACCTTTGCAAGCAAGGAGCTGAATGACTATAGTGCATCTTCATTAAAGAATGGATATTATAAATTTACAGATGTCTATGAGATTTTGGGTGAGTATGGTTATGATGATACAGGAAGCGGCTATGTGCTCATAGTACGTTCAAAGACTGATCCTTCAGATTTTTATCTTATGGGAATGTACTTTGACAAGAAGGATATCGATGTAGCCGAGAAGGTTTATAATGGATTTTGGGATACATATGATACCGGAAATAACAGCTATGTATATATTTCGGGCGCCGGACGTGTCCGTGATATGAAAAGTGATGAGAAGCAGGTATTTCAGGATGCTCTTTTTGAAACCTTCCAGGATTCTTCTTCAAAGAGCGAATTGGAAAGCAGAATGGTATATAAGACTCTTGAGTATAAGGCTTTTCCAAGAATGATGAGAGTAAGAGAATGGGTTATGCTTATATGCGGCGTCGGCCTTGCTGTTGCGGCAATATTCCTGTTTTTCACTGTTTCAGGCGGAGGAAGCAGGAAAAAGATACTTGAGCAGGTTGCGGTATCAGGAGTTGATCCGAGTATCCTCGCAAGTGAATTATCATATGGTAAGAAACATGACAATATTGTAATCGGATCAAAATGTATTTACGTTGGCGGATTCTCACCGAAGATGTTCTTTTTCAAGGATCTGGTCTGGGTATATGGTAAGGTAACAAATACTCAGCATAAAATGTATGGCGTTATTAACACCGGTACAACAACATCGTACGCCATAAATTTCCTGGACAGGAATAATAAGGCAACGATTATTCCGTTAAAAAATGGCGCCATGAACGGTATAATCTCTGATATTCATGAGGCAGCACCTCATATAATCACAGGCTATAATGAAGATATTGCAAATGCTGCAAAAAATAATTTCAATGCTATCCTGGATGCTGTAAGAAGAAAGAAGGCAGAGATAGAACAGGCAAAAAATGATGAAATTGCCAATACTCCTTCAGGCATGGCCTATAATGATTCTGAAAAACAGAGCGGCGGATATGACGGCTATGGATCAAATAACGATACAACAGGTTCATATGGTACAACTGATGTGACCGGATCATATGGTTCAACAGGAACAGGCAGTTCGTATGGTACGGCTGATGTGACCGGCTCATATGGAACAACAGGAACAGGCAGTTCGTATGGTACAGCCGATGTGACCGGATCATATGGAATAACAGGAACAGGTAGTTCGTATGGTACAGCCGATGTGACCGGATCATATGGAACAACAGGAACAGGCAGTTCGTATGGTACAGCTGATGTGACCGGTTCAAATGGTACTGCCGGATCAAGTGGTTCATATGGTATAACGGATACAACAGGTGCATACGGAGCAAACAGTTCATATGATGATGCAGCAGGAAAGAGTACAGAGTCTGCAGAAGCTGATGATAATAAAGATTCATACAGTGATATGGGCTTCGGTAATACCTCTGATTATGGAAATATAAACGATTTTACAAATCTGTAAAAGCATAAATTGTGTCATTTTGGGATTCACAAATGCAAAAATTTGTGAATCCCTTATTCTTTTGTATAAAAATTTTATAAAAATCTTGAAGTTTCGGTATGTTTTAAGTTATAATGTTTGGCGATATTGATTTTCAGAATTTTGAAACATTGTCAGTGCTGATAAGATACCGAAGGGACGTAAGTTCCGAAGTATCATGAGATGCATTTTTTGCATCTCATAATTTCAAGTACAATATAAGGGAGTAAAGAGATGTATAAGATTATTCGTAAGAAGGCTCTTAATCCAACGGTTACACTTATGGAAGTGGATGCACCGCTGGTTGCAAGAAAGGCTGAGCCTGGCCAGTTTATAATCCTTCGTGCAAATGCTGAGGGAGAGCGTATTCCTCTTACAATAGCAGGATATGATCGTGAGAAGGGTACCATTACAATCATTTTCCAGATAGTTGGTGGAGCAACTGAAACACTTAATTCTTTAAGTGAAGGTGATTATATCGCTGATTTTGTAGGACCTCTGGGAAAGGCTACTGAAACAGAAGGACTTAAGAAGGTTGCCGTTGTGGGCGGCGGTGTCGGATGTGCGATAGCATTTCCTATTGCAAAGAAGCTTCATGAGATTGGCTGTGAGGTTCATTCTATAGTAGGTTTCAGAAGTGAAGATCTTATAATTCTTGAAGATGAATTTAAGGAAGTAAGTGATAAATATGTTCTTATGACAGATGACGGTTCTGCAGGTGAGAAGGGTCTCGTTACAAATGCTCTTGAGAAGCTTATTGAAGCCGGAGAGAACTATGACGAGGTTATTACCATCGGACCGCTTATCATGATGAAGTTCGTTACATTACTTACTAAGAAATATAACGTTAAGACTGTTGTCAGCATGAATCCTATCATGGTTGATGGTACAGGAATGTGCGGCGGATGCCGTCTTACAGTTGGTGGAAAGACTAAGTTTGCCTGCGTTGACGGACCTGATTTTGACGGATTTGAAGTTGACTTTGATGAGGCTATGGCTCGTTCGGCTACTTACAAACCATTTGAACAGAAGGCTCGTGAAGAAGCCTGCAACTTATTTAGGATGGAGGTAAAGTAGAGATGGAAACACCAAATATGTCTTTAGTTAAGAATAAGATGCCATCACAGGAACCGGATGTCAGAAATAAGAATTTTGACGAGGTTGCTCTGGGATACACAGCAGAGATGGCTATAGATGAAGCAAAGAGATGTCTTCACTGCAAGCACAGACCTTGTGTTTCAGGATGTCCTGTACAGATTGATATTCCTGAATTTATTGAAGAGGTTAAAAACGGAAGATTTGAAGAGGCTTATCAGATCATCAGCCGTTCAAGCTCACTTCCTGCAGTATGCGGACGTGTATGTCCTCAGGAATCACAGTGCGAGCAGAAGTGCGTAAGAGGTATCAAGGGCGAGCCTGTTGCTATCGGACGTCTTGAGAGATTTGTTGCAGATTATCATAATGCAAATGTAACGGAAGCTCCGGAGAAACCGGCTTCAAATGGACATAAGGTTGCAATCATCGGTTCAGGTCCATCAGGCCTTGCCTGCGCAGGAGACCTTGCCAAGAAGGGCTATGATGTAACTATCTATGAAGCACTTCATGTTGCAGGAGGAGTTCTTGCATATGGTATTCCTGAATTCAGACTTCCTAAGTCTATCGTTCAGAAGGAAATCGATGGACTTAAGGCTCTTGGAGTTAAGGTAGAAACAAATGTAGTTGTCGGAAAGACAATTTCCATAGATGAACTTAAGGAAGAGTTTGGCTATGAAACTGTATTTATTGGTTCAGGAGCAGGTCTTCCAAAGTTTATGAATATTCCGGGTGAAAACCTTAACGGAGTATATTCAGCAAATGAATTCCTTACAAGAATCAATCTTATGAAGGCCTATCTTCCTGATTCGAAGACACCTATCATGCGTCCAAAGAGTGCTGTTATCGTTGGTGGCGGAAATGTTGCCATGGATGCCGCAAGATGTGCAAAGAGACTTGGTGCAGATGTTACCATAGTATACAGAAGAACAAAGGATGAGCTTCCTGCCAGAGCAGAGGAAGTAGAGCATGCAGAAGAGGAAGGCATCAAATTTGCATTTCTGAACAGTCCGGTTGAAGTTATCGGAGAAAACGGCTGGGTTAAGGCTGTTAAATGTCAGCAGATGGAGCTTTCAGAGCCGGATGAGTCAGGCAGAAGAAGACCGGTAGCTGTTGAAGGTAAATTTAATGAGATTGAATGTGATTGTATGATCATGTCAATCGGTACTTCACCTAATCCGCTTATCAAGTCAACAACTGAAGGACTTGATACAGAGAAATGGGGCGGTATAGTTGCTGATGAAGCCACAGGACTTACATCAAGAGACGGAGTTTATGCCGGTGGTGATGCAGTAACAGGAGCTGCTACAGTTATTCTTGCCATGGGAGCCGGAAAAGTAGCTGCCAAGGCTATGGATGAATATATGCAGGGTCTTAAATAAATCCTATCAGAAGTAAAGCAGACAGGTACGAATTTAGTATTTGTTTTTCCTGATAAAATATTGGAGGGACGTCGGTCCCACAGGATTATATAAAACGGATGTTTCTATTATTTCGGAAGCATCCGTTTTATATTATATGGAATATATAGTAATTAATATAGGTAAAATAATCGTGGGAATTTGAAACGATTTAGTATATGATTAAATCAGAAGATAGAAGCTTGGTATAGCATAAAATATATATGGAGAATTATTATGGCGAATTTATCAATCAGGTTTTATTCAAATTGCTTGAGAAGGTATACAACATTTAAAATGTATCTGCCCAATGATGCCAGGGAGGATATTCCCACGGAAGAAACGAAATACACAAAGAGGCCGACAAAAACATTATTCCTGCTGCATGGGTTTAACGGTGACGCAGAGAATTGGATTCCTGAAGAACTGGCGGCCAAGTATAATTTTGCCGTAGTTGTGCCAAATGGTGAGAATTCTTTTTGGCTGGATGGAATTTCAACAGGGCATCAGTTCGCGTCTTTCCTGGGCAAAGAACTGATAGGATACATCAGAAAAACATTTGGCCTTGCCAACAGTAAAGAGGAAACCTATATTTGCGGATTGTCCATGGGAGGGTTTGGCGCACTGCATACTGCACTGTATTACAATGATGTTTTTGGCAAAGCAGCAGCGCTTTCTTCGGCTCTGATAGTCCATGAAGTGGCGACTATGAAAGAAGGATATGAAAATCCTATTGCTAACTATGAGTATTACAGAGAATGCTTCGGTGATCCTTCGAAAGTTATTCTGAGTGAGAATAATCCTGAAACACTTGTAAAAAAATTGAAGGCAGAGGGGAAAAAACTTCCGGAAATATTTATGTGCTGCGGAACAGAAGATTTTCTCCTGGAAAATAACAGAGAGTTTCACAGATTTTTGGAAACAGAAGGAGTGGAGCATATATATGAGGAATCCGAAGGAAACCATGATATGGTATTCTGGAGCAAATACGTTGATAAGTTCATTCCATTAATGTTTTGTTAGTTTGTATTAAAAAAGAACTCGCCCTGAAACTTTTGGGTGAGTTCTTTAGTGTTAGAAGTTTGCAGGATTTTTTTGTTGCTCTTTTGTTATTTGTATATGTTATAATCTTTACTGATAATATATTCATAATCCTATGGGACTAAAGTCCCTACGGTATCTTATCAATATATATGGAGGATAATGAAGAAATGAAGGAAATTGATGATGAGAAGGATGGCAGCATCCTTCAGGATGATAATCAGATAAATACGGACAGCAGTAAGCTGGATGATCAGATAAATACAGACAGTATCAAGAAAAAAGCCGGAGACGCAAAAGAGGGAGAGAAACAAACCAGGAAGCAGAAGAAAGAGGCTCTTTGGGCGCAGTTTTTGCAGAACAGAAGAGACGCGGTTATTGATTATTCGGATTATGAGGAATATGAGACTCTTGGCGAAATGAAGGAAGCTTATGAGGCTCAGCCTACCATTGAGGATAAATTCTATTATTATATCAATTTGCAGGCGAGATCCGGTTTACTGTCGGGCAGCGTAAATCATCTGACTGAAAAGGAGAGGGTTGCCCTGGGGATGTATCCGAATATATTTGAAAATAAGATTCGACCGGGGCGTACGGCAGCTCCTATTTCACATGACCAGGATAATCGTGAATATGACATGACTATGGATTTTCTGCATGACCTGAGACTTGAGTTTTTTGCTAACGATCAGGGAAAGAAGAGCGTCACGGTTGAGGGATGCAGAGGCTTTATGGAGATGATGGGTCGAGTGTCTGTGAAACCGTATGTTGATTTTGGACGTCATTATGATGAGATAAGGAACAGTCTTCCTAAGGAGGGAAATACCGAGAAGGATCTTGATTACAAAACCAATTATATAATGATGAACGGGCTGGTCAGAGAACAGGAGATTGCCAATCAGGTTTCATTTCAGATCAATGATCTCGAAGAAAAATTTAACAATGATATGGACCCGGTTGAAGGCAGCGGCCAGTTTTACTCTTATGTAAATATTTCTGATTTTATTGTAAAAGAGATTAGAAAATATAAGGAAGAAACTATTGAGAGCTTTCTGGATCATATGCAGATCACCGATAAGGAAGAGCGACGTGTGCTTCTGGATGATATGAAATGCACTAAGAACGATAAAGTGAAAACGGGATTATCCAATATTAAGAGTATTTCTGAGACTTCTTATAAGGATGAATCATTAGCAGCAGCTATTAGTGCAGCCTGGCGAAACCAGGGCATCAAAAAGGTTCTGGGAACCCTTAGCGATAAGGATATAGTCGCATGGAGAAGAGGAACCAGGGCTGTAGAAACGAGAGGTAATTATAAGTATAAGAAATGGATGCAGGATCACGGAGACCCGATCTGTGAGAAGATGTACAGAAAGGGAATTAAGGATGCTCTTAAGACCTACAATAAGAAGCTCATATCAACGGAGCCGGTAGGATATAAGTTTTCTGATGATACCAAACTTATAAGCTTCAGTACCGTTGAAGGGAAGGTTGCTGCGGCAAACAGGGCGCTTACAGCAGTTCCTGTTGATGCCGAGAGAGAAGCCGCAAAGGTTAAATATGATACCTATATCGCTTCACATACCGGATTAAGAAGATTATCAGCTGATCACGAGAAGAATGTTGAAATGCTTTCCAAGGCAATGGCAGCTTCTATGGTAAAGGATTCGCCGGACACAAGAAGCTACAGTGTAAAAATGATCCATTGTCTGGCAGATAAGCTTAAGGTGTCACTGAAGCTGTCGGAGATGACGTTTGAGAAGGTAAGAGAGATACTTACTGCTCCTGAGAATATCAGTAAAGCCATAAAGGACAGGTCAACAGAACTGTATCTGCCGACGGATGAAAATAATGCCAGAAGAAATTACGTCAATGCACTTAACAAGCTTTCAAATGTTATGATGAAGAGCTTCGACCGTTCGGATGAATATAAGGCAATGGCTAAATATATTAAGAATATAGGTTCTCTTGAATCATACTATAAGGAAACACCAGAGGGAAAGGCCGAAATGATCGAGAACGGCGTGAATCTCCTTCAGGCTACCGAAGCATATATGAAGGGAAAGAAGAGCGTGAGACACTCTGAGGACGGAAAAGAAAGATTTGACAATGCTATTGACGTTCTTGCTGTGATTCACAAATATCTTCCGGAGATGCGCGGTCGTGTCGAAAAGGTTGTGGAGCGAATCAATAAGGTTCGCGGGGCAGAGAATATGAACCATAAAGATCATGTGGATATCACAAAATACGGACCTGAGAGAGCTGAGAAGGCTGCTCTGGAACGTATGAAGAGAGACTCCGGTGCCAAGGAGAAGGATCTTAAGAATATCAGACCTGCTAAGCTTTGATGATTCGGAGGAATACCGTAGGGACGTCAGTCCCGCAGAATTATGATAAAATAATATACGAGGTGCAAGAGAATGGGCGTTTTATCTAACCTTAAACCGGAAAAGGTATTTTACTATTTTGAGGAATTAACAAAGATTCCCCGCGGTTCATATAATGAAAAAGCAGTAAGTGACTATATCACAGGCTTTGCGAAGGACAGAGGTCTTGAGGTTTATCAGGACGATTTATATAACGTTGTGATCATTAAGGAGGCAGCCTCCGGAAGAGAGGAAGATCCTGCGATAATCCTTCAGGGCCATATCGATATGGTTAATGAGAAGACTCCGGATTCAACGCATGATTTTGAGAAGGATCCGCTGGATATCTATATTGACGGCGACTATATCAGAGCGAAGGGAACAACTCTCGGAGCGGATGATGGTATAGCTGTCGCTTATATGCTTGCGATACTTGATGATGAAAGTATAAAAGCGCCGAGGCTGGAAATGGTATTTACCGTTTCGGAAGAGGTTGGAATGGAAGGCGCTCACGGTGTGGACCTGAGTAAACTAAAAGGAAAGCAGCTGATAAATATCGATTCTGAGGATGAGGGCATACTCCTCGCAGGCTGCGCAGGCGGTATGCGTGCTGAAGTGAGACTGCCGCTGGAGTATGAAGGTATAGACAAGATTGGTTTGTACAGATTGAAAGAAGCTACGGACGTGAACCTGTCTAGTAATATAAATGAGACTAAAAACGTTAACGAGACCGGTGAAACCAGCAAGACTGAAAATGAAGAAAAATCTTCAGGAGATGTTAAGTGTGGAATCATTAAAATATCCGGCCTGCTTGGCGGACATTCCGGTCAGGAGATTGATAAGCAGAGGATAAATGCAGACCATATGCTTGCGCGAGTTTTACTTTCGCTTATTAACAGTGGTTTTGATATAAGACCGGTTACTCTGCAGGGCGGCGGCAAGGATAATGCGATTCCGTTTGAAGCTTACGCTGAGGTTGTATTTAAGGCTGCAGACGAGAGTGAGATAAAGAAAAAACTTGCTGAGATAAACAGTGAGATTAAAAATGAATACAGAAACACCGATGGTGGAGCGACGCTTTCACTGGATATGATGAATTATGAACATAATAACGAAAAAAAATCTGATAATGCTGAGCATGACAGTGCAGGGAATAAACGTGATGAATCAGATTGTTATGAAAATGTTTGCTGCGAAAATGATCGATATGTAATGACTCCGTCGTCAGCAAGAAAAGCCCTTGGACTGATTCTTGCTCTGCCAAATGGTATAGTCAAGATGTCGGGAGATATTGAAGGGCTTGTCGAGACATCGCTTAATCTGGGCGTTATGAAGACCGTAAAAAGTGTTAAAGAGTCTGCTGATACTGTTGCGGAGGATACTGACATTGATACCGGTGCATTTGCCCATAAAACCGGGGAGAGCAGAATTCTCATACTTACCTACGCATTAAGAAGCTCAGTCGGAAGTGCCAAGAAGGCGCTTGCTGAGAGATTCCGTCTGATCGCAGAAAGCTTCGGAGCAAAAGTGGGCTTTCATGGAGAATACCCTGCCTGGGAATATAAAGAAAAATCTGAGCTGAGAGATAAGATGATAAATGTATTTGAAGAAATGTACGGCAGAAAACCTGAGGTTTCAGTAATTCATGCAGGCGTTGAATGCGGCCTTCTTGCTGAGAAGATACCGGGGCTGGATGCCATTTCCTACGGTCCGGATATGTATGATATTCATACGGCAAATGAACATCTGTCAATCAGTTCGGCAGGAAGGATGTATGATTATCTGATCCGCATTATTGAGAGCTGATCGTAATCCGGAAAAACCGGTACAGGATTCACGAATCCTGCGGGACAGTAGATGAAGCATAATTTCATTTGTGCTTGTTTTTCTGCCGACAGATAGAATATTTGTAATTATGCATCCTCCGGGCGTGGATCAAAAGGATAACAGGAGTAGTAAAATGAATCACATCAGAGCCGCAGAGAGCAAAGATATAAAGAGAATACTTGAACTGCTGGTGCAGGTGGACATGGTCCATCATAACGGCAGACCTGACTTATTTAAGGGGCCTGCTACCAAATATAACGCAGAGGAGCTGGAGACTATATTTCAGAATGAAAAGACACCGGTATTTGTATGCGTTGATGAAAGGGACTGTGTTATCGGACATGCTTTCTGCATCATGAAACAAAATGTGGGCGACTCGGTACTGACCGATATAAGGACGCTTTATATAGATGATATTTGTGTCGATGAGACTGTCAGGGGCAGCGGCGTCGGGAAGCAGCTATATGAATATGTTGAACGATATGCGAAAGAGAATGGCTTCTATAATGTTACGCTCAACGTGTGGAGCTGCAATCCCGGTGCAATGAGATTCTATGAGTCGCTGGGGCTTATTCCTCAGAAAATATGTATGGAGAAAATCATCGGATCGTCATAAAGAATAAGGTGTCAGAGTGAATGGTGTGAAAGACAGAACAGGCTGAATATGATATGTACTGTCGGAATTGGATGAGGCATTGATTAAAAGAGAAACGGAGAATAAATATGTATAAAAAACTCGCAAAACTGGTTATGTACAGAGATGAAAAGGGTGACAGCATATTATATGAGCTGGCAAAGATAATTCAGGAGTATGACAGCAAAGTAAAAGGAAAGGATGAGACGATCAGTCTTATTTATCAGGAAATCCATAAGCTTCTGGATACTGCCACAAGCTTTGCTTTCGATAAGAATCTCTGGAGAGATTATCTGGCATTTTATCTGATAATGAATGAGAATCCGTTTACACTTACCTGCGAAAGAGCGGGAGCAAGTGATGGGAGTGTTAATCTCTTTGCCAGGAGCGATATGAAAATCTTCAAGGAGCTGGCGGAGTATGATTTTTCAAAACTTGAGGCTGAGCTTGGAATTGACTGTTTCTCGGTAATAACTGACTACAGATCGATCTCAAAGAGAGAACAGGTATTTAACAGAAGCGTCAGCAAATACGTCCGCAGGATCAGTGACGGAATAGCTGCAGCAAAGGATGAAAATGAAATCTTTGATATTCTGACAGATTTCTATAAGAAGCATGGAGTTGGCATGTTCGGTCTTAACAAGGCCTTCAGGGTAAAGAGAAATGATGAAGGAAAACTGATCTTCACTCCGATCAAAAACTCAGATGAAGCGTCTCTTGATAAGCTGGTGGGCTATGAGCTTCAGAAGAATAAGCTTCGTGATAATACAGAGGCCTTCGTAAATGGAAGAAAGGCCAATAACTGTCTTCTTTACGGAGACAGGGGAACAGGCAAGTCCACGAGCATCAAGGCGATAATAAATGAATATTATGACAGCGGTCTCAGGATGATAGAGATATTCAAGCATCAGCTGGGAGAGCTTGCGGCAGTGATTTCCGAGGTGAAGAACCGTAATTACAGATTCATCATTTATATGGATGATCTTTCCTTCGAGGATTTTGAAACAGAATATAAATATCTGAAGGCAGTCATCGAGGGCGGTCTTGAGGAGAAACCGGACAATGTTCTGATCTATGCTACCTCGAACCGCAGGCATCTCATCAAGGAAACCTGGAACGATCAGAATGATTATGACATGGACAAGCATCATTCGGATACTATGCAGGAGAAGCTTTCTCTTGTGGATCGTTTTGGTGTGACGATCAATTACAGCAAGCCTAACCAGAAGGAATTCTTTGAAATAGTGAGGGTACTTGCTTCAAGATATCCGGATCTTAAGATAGAAGAGAAAGAGCTTCTTGCTGAGGCAAATAAATGGGAAATGATGCACGGCGGTCTGTCAGGAAGAACCGCTCAGCAGTTCATCGATTACATGGTCGGTACAGCGATGCACAAGGCAGAGTGATATGATTCGTGGAGGAAAGAAAAAAATGACAAAAAAAGAACGTGCTGCCAAGGTTACAGAGATATTGAATACAGAATACGGAACCGACCTCCACACATATCTGCATTATGATAATCCGTGGCAGCTTCTCTTTGCAACCATACTTTCAGCGCAGTGTACGGATGACAGAGTGAATATGGTCACGAAGGATCTTTACAAAAAATATCCAGATGTAAAAAGCTTTGCTGAGGCAGACCTTGAAGAGCTGATGAAGGACATTTTCTCAACGGGTTTTTACAGGAATAAGGCGAAGAATATTATAGCCTGTGCGAAGGTTCTTCTTGAAGAATATAACGGAGAGGTTCCGTCGGATATCGAGCTGCTTGTAAAGCTGCCGGGCGTAGGAAGGAAAACTGCAAATGTTGTACGCGGTAATATTTTTAACGAACCGAGCATAGTGGTGGACACTCATGTCAAGAGAGTATCAAAAATGCTGGGACTTACAGCGAATGACGATCCCGTGAAGGTGGAATATGACCTCATGAAGGTACTTCCGAAGGAACAGTGGATCCTGTTCAATATTCAGGTCATAGCCCATGGCAGAAAGGTTTGTATAGCGAGAAGACCGAAATGCAGTGAATGTGTTCTGAGAGAGGTATGTAAGTCAGCTGTCATGAGGCAGGAAGTCTAGTATATCGTTTTCTAAATAACTCGTCTGTTTTATGAATAGAACAGCGCAAAATAAACCTGGAATAGTCCGATATAGATATGTAAAAAATGCGCAAATGAACAAATAAATACGAAATAATGAAAATTTGACGTTTTTTTATAAATTTCAATTGTAAAATTTCCTTACAAGTGATAGATTGTGTAATAAATGTAATTATTATGTAAAAAATTATTTCGAGAGGAGCAGAACATGGTAGATTTTAGTAAAAAAAGCAGCAAGAAGAAGAGAATGGCAGCAGTTATTATTTGTTTACTGTTAGTAGCGGGAATGGTAATCGGTATGCTTGTAGCTGCATTATAGTTTGCAGTGCCTGATTATAATGATAATGAGAGAAAAAGAAGATGGATCGGATGAAGAATAAAAAAAGAATATTAAATATATTTATTGCTTTTTCGTTCGTTATTTTTAGTTTTTTATTTGCCGGAAATTTGAACGGTAAAAAAGTGGTGAATGCTGAAGAGGAAACGGTCATCAGGCAGGGTGTTACAATTGATGGCAAGGACGTGAGCGGTCTTACAAAGAAAGAAGCCATGGAGCTTATGAAGAAGGACGCTGATTCCCTTTCAGATGTTGCTGTTACCATTAAGGATGATACTTATGGAAATGTCAGCACGACTCTTGGTTCACTGGGACTTACCGCGGATTATGAAAAAGCAGTGGAAAATGCAGTAAATGTCGGAAACAGCGGAGACATCCTGAAGAGATACAGAGAGAATAAGAATATCGAATCAGGCAAGGGTGTTGCATATAAGTCTTCTAAGAAGATCAATAAGGATATCCTTGCATCGGTTATAAATAATGCACTTGGCAGCAGAATAAACGAAGGCATAGAGACAACTCTTATCAAGAAGGATGATGGAACAGTATCTGTTGTTGCGTCCGGCTCACAGATGAAGGTTGACTACACTACCATTACCAAGGCAATCAACAAGCTTATTTCCAAGGGGAATTCTGAGATTTCGACAGATCTTGTACTCCTTGAAAATGATAATGGAAAGACAGAATCCCTGAATGATATCACAACACTTCTGGGAAGCTATACCACGGATTACAGCAGTGGCGAGAACAGAATGATGAATGTCGAGAGAGCTGCAGAACTTATTGACGGTACTATTATGTATCCGGGAGATCAGTTTTCGGTTTATTATACGATCAGTCCGATGAATGCTGAAAATGGATATTATAAGGCAACTGTATTTATCGGCGATGGTACAGGAGAGGACTATGGCGGCGGCGTATGTCAGGTGGCTACAACGCTTTATAATGCAGTACTTCGTGCAGAGCTCCAGATCGATCAGAGAGATTGTCACGGACAGCCTGTTCATTATGTAGATCTTTCCTATGATGCGGCTATCGCAGGAGGATATCTGGATATGGTATTCACCAATTCAAGTGAGTATCCTATCTATATCGAGTCAATCTGCAGCGGCGGAGATATCACATTTAATATTTATGGCAAGGAAACAAGACCTGCCAACAGAAGTATAGATTTTTATTCAGTGGTAACTGAAGTACTTGAACCGGGTGAGGACATTATCGAAGAGGATAAGGAGCTTCCGCCGGGAGAGGAAGAGGTTACGATCGAAGCAAGCAGAGGCTACAGAGCTGAGCTTTGGAAGAATATCTATATTGATGGTGAACTTTCTGAAACAGTTTTGGTCAATACAAGTGTTTATCCGGCAGGAAGCAGGCACATCAGACGTAATTCTGACGAACCTGATGATGACGATAAGGATAAAGACGAGGACAAAGATAAAGACAAAGATAAAGATAAGGACAAGGATTCTTCAACTGAAGAGGGCGATACCGGGGAAGGATCTTCGGATACCGAGGAGTCAACAGAAGATACTGAGGCTCCAATCGATCCGGCAACTCCGGGTGATGCTTCCAGATAAGAATTTTTTGAGGTACCGATGAAAACAGGAAGTATTTCTGAGATGGTGCTTAAGAGAAGTGTCCTTAAGCATATTCGAAAAGATAAGAATATAGTTAAAAGTGGAGCGGCATTAGGAAACGACGCCGCTCTGCTTTGTATAGGAGAAAATGATGATATAACCCTTTCGGAGGGCTTTTCGGACAGCTGTGAGCTGACGAAGGCTGTATCAGAGAGGATTGGCCTTGATCCGCTGGAAATGGCATATATCAGAGCATACAACAATATGTCTGCGGCAGCGGCGGTTCCATTTGCGGCTTTGATAAATATCACAGTTGGCAGGCTCGTCAAAGAGGGACGCGTCAGGACTATGATGTCTGAAATATCGGAGACAGCCTTCCGGGACAGCATATCCATAATTGGCGGTGATACCAAGATATCCGGGGCGATGCAGGAAGATGCGGTAACAGCCGAGGTTGTAATGCTGGGCAGAAGCATGAAGCTCCGTGGTGATAATATTTCGGAGAGTAAGAAGATTGCGGATAGTAAAAATATTGCAGAGAGTAAGAACGTTGCGGATAGAAAAAATATCACAGAGAGTGATAGCGTTGCGGATAGAAAAAATATCACAGAGAGTGATAGCGTTGCGGATAGAAAAAATATCGCAGGGAACAAGAAGATTGCGGCAGGAGATCAGGTTATAATCTGCGGAAATGCGGGATATTACGGAACATCGAATCTTATAATAAGATATAAGGAAAAATTACTGAAGAAGCTTCCGGAAAGTTTTTTGGAACAGGCAGTGCTAAAGTCAAAGGAAGAACTGTTTATCAGAGATATGGCAGAGGCAGCGTATAAATATAAAGCCAAATATGTCCATGACATTTCAAATGGCGGCATTTATGCGGCGCTTTACCAGACAGCAGATAAGGCAGGCATGGGCATAAAGGTAAGGCATGAGGATATACCGGTAAGGCAGGAGACTATAGAGGTTTCTGAAAGGCTGGGTATAAACCCATATATGCTTTGCGGCACAGGAGGACTAGTGATTGTATGCAGTCCTGAGGATACGGAGGAGCTGATCAGGCAGCTTACGCTTGTAAAGGATAAAATGTATGCTTCCGGGGATAAACGGACAGAAGAGCAGGCAGATTACAAAACAGAAGATCAGGCAGATGTCTCTATAAGAGGCCTGCAGGATGAGAAAACTGTACGTCTGGCGGGAGAGATCACAAAGGAGAGACTGAGATGTATTTATTCTGAAGCCTGTCTGATCAACAGAGTGATAGAAATGCCGGATGGTGATGAAATGTATAAGGAGGTTATGGAATGAGTATGGAATTAAAGAAAAAAATCTTAAATATCATAGGGGAAAACAGCAGACTGTCTGCTGAGGAAGTCGCTGCAATGCTTGGAGAGACTACGGAAGCAGTCGCAGAAGCAATAAGTGAAATGGAAAAGGACGGTATTATCGGTGGTTATCATACAATGATCAACTGGGACCGCTTTGAGGGAGAAGATAGAGTTACAGCTCAGATTGGTGTAAAGATCGCACCAGTCAGGGGAGAGGGCTTCGACAGGATAGCTGCAAGAATAAGCAAGTTTGAAGAGGTTAATTCTGTTTATCTTATGTCAGGATCTTCCTACGATCTGATCCTTCTGATCGAGGGTGAGAGCATGAAGGATATTGCGCATTTTGTATATGATAAGATTGCTCCGATGGATTCGGTTGTTTCCACGGCAACGTATTTCGTTATGAAAAAATATAAGGATCATAATGTGATCTTTGAGTCAGAAAAAGATATAGACGAAAGGATGCAGGTAGTATTATGAGAAATCCCTTAAGTGATGTGGTTGTAGGGCTTAAGCCTTCAGGAATAAGAAAGTTTTTTGATATCGTAAGCGAAATGCCGGATGCTATCTCTCTGGGAGTTGGTGAGCCGGATTTTGACACACCGTGGCATATCTGTGATGAGGGAATATACTCTCTGGAGAAGGGAAAAACCTTCTATACTTCCAATTCCGGTCTTCTTGAGCTCAGAAAAGAAATCTGCAAATGGTATAAAGAGAAATATAATTGCGTGTATGCTCCTGAAAAGGAATGTCTCATTACTGTCGGAGGGAGTGAGGGAATCGATCTTGCCCTCAGAGCTCTCATCAATCCGGGAGATGAGGTTATAATTCCCGAACCAAGTTATGTATCGTATGTTCCGTGTACACGTCTTGCAGGTGGAAAACCGGTGATCATCGATCTTAAAAATGAAAACCGCTTCAAGCTTACGGCAGAGGAACTTGAAGCAGCAGTTACAGATAAAACTAAGGTACTCATATTATCGTATCCGAATAACCCGACAGGGGCTGTTATGAGTAAGGAGGACCTTATTCCTATAGCTAAGATCGCCATCGAGAAGGATATAATTGTTATTTCCGATGAGATATATTCCGAGCTTACTTACGGTGAAGAAGGACATTTTTCTATAGCGGCTCTTCCGGGAATGGCAGAGAGAACCATAATAATAAATGGTTTCTCCAAGGCTTATGCCATGACAGGCTGGAGACTTGGTTATGCTCTTGCGCCTAAAATGATTGCTGAGCAGATGACAAAGATCCATCAGTTTGCCATCATGTGTGCTCCTACAACGAGTCAGTATGCAGCTATAAATGCCATAAAGGAAGGCGATAAAGATATAGCTAAGATGAGAGAGTCTTACGACAGCAGACGTAAGTTCCTTCTAAGACAGTTTGAGATCATGGGACTTCCGTGCTTTGAGCCGGAAGGTGCATTTTATGTATTTCCATGTATTAAAGAGTTTAATATGAGCAGTGAACAGTTCTGTACAGAGCTTCTGAAACAGAAAAAACTGGCGGTTGTTCCGGGGTCTGCCTTCGGAGAAAGCGGTGAAGGATTCGTAAGAATTTCCTATGCTTACTCCATTGATGAACTCCGTGAGGCAATTTCCAGAATTGAGGACTTTATAAAAGACCTCAGGTAGATACCGGAGGCCTTTAGCTCTGCAGGATTATGAGATGCGGTTTTTGCTTCTCAAAATGATAGAATATATTCTTGTATTTAAAGGGTGCCGTTTGGAGGTGAAAGTACCTCGGTGGTGCCCTTTATGTGCATTTTGGTAAGGGTGAAGGTGAATACAGAACCTTCGCCTTCTGTACTTATAACGTCAATATTTTCATTGTGGGCTTTGATAATCTCCTTGGTGATGGCAAGACCAAGACCGGTTCCCTGTTTATCCTTGCCACGGGACTGGTCGCCCTTGTAAAAACGTTCAAAAATCTTCTTCTGGGTATCTTCTGACATACCGATACCTTCATCTTTTACGGATACAAAGATTTTTTCTTTCTTGTCGGTAAGCGTAACGGTTATCTTCTTGCCGGAAGGAGTAAATTTGATCGCGTTGTCTATCAGGTTGTAAATAACCTGCTGAATCTTTGATTTATCTGCAGTGACCATGGTGTTTTCAACATGGTTGTTGAGATATATCGCTATATTCTTCTCAATACATTTCATTTCAAAAGTATTAAGAGTCGGTTTGATTATCTCTATAAGGTCAAAGTCCTTAAGCTTAAGATACGGACCGTATTTTTCAAGATTGTTCAGATCCAGAAGACCGGTGGTAAGCTTAGTAAGACGCTGGGTCTCATTTAAAATGATATCCAGATAACGATCCTGCTTCTCCGGCGGTATGGTACCATCCTTTATAGCCTCCACATAACCCTTAATAGATGTAAGCGGAGAGCGGAAGTCGTGAGAGATATTGGAGATAAAATCTCTTCTGTACTGTTCCAGCTTTGATAATTCATCAGCCATATATTCCATGGACTGAGCCAGCTGGCCGATCTCATCCTGAGATTTGATATCCGTCTTTGTGTCAAAGTTACCCTTTGAATATTCTGTAGCCACGGAAGAAAGCTTCTTGACAGGAGACATAACCTTCTTGGATACTATCTGAATAAAAGTAAAAGATATGATAATGATCACCAGGCATGGCAGGTAAACTATCCTGAATATATTTTTAAGAAGCGAGCTGATCTGCATCGCAGGAGAGTGCATTATGATGGCGCCGATGTTTTCAGGTTCTCCCTCCGGAATGCCGTCATCAGTAAATTTCTGATAGGAAAGAGGAATATTTATGGAGATCATATCTTCATCATAGATATTGTAGAAATTACCTGTCTGCGTATGCCTTGTGTTAAGCTCATAGCCTCCGTATATCTGGAAGATTCCGGTTGGAAGAGGTCCTCTCTTTTTACTGTCCGAGGAAGAAACGATAAGACCGTTTTTATCCACGTACCAGATGTCTGCGTTAAGGACGGTTGCATAATAATTAAACTGCTTCGAAACGTCTTTTGCATCAAACGCACCGGAAACATAAGAATTCATGGTCTGGGATGCAATAAGCTGGGCTTCATTTGTAAGCGTTTCTTCCTTCTCGTTGGTAAGTGCACTTTTAGATGTAAAACTTGTAAATGTGATCAGTACCGCAAAGGAAAGTATTAAAATAAGGAGAAATGACAGATAGATTCTATCAAATATGGAATGTCTCATAAGCTTATCTTACCTCGAATTTATAACCGATTCTCCATACAGTGGCGATAGTCCAGTTATACTTGTCGGACAATTTTTCACGAAGCCTTTTTACGTGAACATCAACGGTTCTTGTGTCTCCCATAAACTCATAGCCCCACAGCTGGTTTAAAAGCTGCTCTCTTGTAAATACCTGATTTGGACGGCTTGCCATGAAATATAAGAGCTCCAGTTCCTTAGGAGGCATTTCCACGTGCTGTCCTTCAAGGGTAACAGTGTAGTGGGAAATGTTGATTATAAGGTTATCATATTCAACAAATTCGCCGTCACGATCGTAGTTAACCTTACCGATAGGTCTGTTTTCCTCTTCCTCCGGTGTTTCGGGCTTTGGAGAGGCTGAACGACGGAGGACTGCATGTACTCTTGCCACAAGCTCATTTGAATCAAAAGGCTTCATAATGTAGTCATCAGCTCCCATTTTAAGACCGAGGACCTTATCAAATACCTCGCCCTTGGCTGAGAGCATGATTATTGGTGTGTTAAGGCTTTTTCTGACTCTCTGGCAGACTTCGTAGCCGTCTATTCCGGGAAGCATTATGTCCAGAAGTATAAGGTCCGGTTCGAAGGACTTAACCTTTTCAAGAGCAGATTCACCATCCGTAGCGATCTCTGTCTCGAAGCATTCTTTCATCAGATAGAGAGAGATCAGTTCTGCGATATTTTCATCATCGTCAACAATAAGTATTTTTTGCTTTGTCATGACATGACCCCCTGTGGATATTATTATTTAATAAACTACAGATTAACTATAGTAACGCCGGCATCTCCCTCGCCGAATTCTCCGAGGCGGAAGCTCTTAACGTAGGAGAGACGCTTTAAATGATCATGTATACCTTTCCTTAGAGCACCGGTGCCCTTACCATGGACTACCCGGACGCTTTCAGCGTGTGAAAGCATGGCATCGTCTAAGAATTTGTCAAGTTCAGCTACAGCTTCATCTACTGTTTTGCCAAGAAGATTGATCTCAGGTTTAAAGCTGTAGGATTTATTGAAGCCGCTGTTTCCGGCCTTTTTGCTGTATTTATGTTCTTCTGTGGCATCATTTATGATCATAAGATCACTGATAGGAAGGCGGGAGCTGAGTATACCCATTCCCACAAGAGCCATTCCTTTGTTGTCGGGCAGCTCTAAGATATGGCCCTCTGTATCAAGACTTATAACCTTAACTGTATCTCCGAGATGGAAGTCTGAGGATTTGTGACCGCCTGTAAGAGAAGAATTCTTGGAGAAAGTATTCTTTGAAGCCATTTTTCCGGCCTTTTCCCTGAGGTTTGTACGAAGCTGCTCCATCTTCTTCGCATCGGCCCGGGACGGATCCTTAAGCCATTTATTATAATCACGGATGGCGCTGTCGGCTTCTTCCTTGGCATTTTCAAGGATTTCTCTTGCCTCTTCCCTTGCTTTTTCAATTATACGCCGCTTTTCTTCATCGGCGGCTTTTTCCTTTTCGGAAAGGCGCTTCTTTAAGATTTCTATCTCTTTGTGGCTTTCTTCAATCTCTTTTTTATGTTCTTCAGCCTCACGTTTGGCTTTGTCAAGGTCTGCGATAAGCTCTTCAGCATTTATTACATCTTTATCAATACCGCTGCGGGCTCTTTCAATGATATACTCCGGAAGACCAAGCTTTTTTGAAATGGCAAATGCATTTGACTTGCCCGGAACGCCCATTTGCAGCTTGTAGGTAGGCTGGAGTGTTGCTATATCAAACTCACAGGAAGCATTTTCTACTCCCGGTGTGGCGATGGCAAAGGTCTTAAGCTCGCTGTAATGGGTAGTAGCCATAACGGTGGCACCCTTCTCCATAAGGTCGGAGAGAATGGCGGTTGCAAGAGCAGCTCCTTCCACGGGATCGGTTCCGCCGCCGGGTTCATCGAAGAGGCAGAGACAGTTGCTGTCCGTATGTTCAACGATATATACAATATTGCTCATATGTGATGAGAAGGTGGAGAGGTTCTGCTCAATACTCTGTTCATCACCGATATCTGCGAAAATGTCATTATATACAGCGATCTTTGTGCCATAGCGGGCAGGAATATGAAGTCCTGACTGAGCCATGAGAGTCAGCAGTCCGAGAGTCTTAAGAGAGACGGTCTTACCACCTGTATTAGGTCCCGTGACAATAAGAAGTGTACAGTCTTCACCAAGCCTCAGATCTATTGGCACTGCGGTTGAACGTTCGAGAAGAGGGTGGATAGCAGACTTAAGGTCGATTATCCCTTCTTCATTCAGAATAGGCTCTGAACCGCGGTAAGAGTAACTGAATTTGGCCTTCGCAAATATAAAATCCAGGTCTGTCAGCAGCTTGAAGCATTCCGTGAGCTCCTCAACCCGGGCTGCGCAGAGCTCGGAAAGAGTCATGAGTATACGTTCGATCTCTATATGCTCTTCATTTTCCAGCTCTCTTATATCATTATTGAGATTGACAACTTCAAGAGGCTCTATAAAAAGTGTGGAGCCTGTAGAAGACTGGTCATGTATCATTCCCGGAAATTTGGTCCTGTAGGAGGCCTTGACAGGAATACAGTATCTGCCGCTTCTTGTTGTGATAAGAGCTTCCTGCAGATAATCCTTTGCGGCCTCGGAATGAATGATCTTCTCTAACTTCTGACGTATCCTTCCGTAGGATATTTCTATATTTTTTCTGATCTCTTTCAGCTTTCTTGAGGCGTCGTCCGCAATCTCATCAGCGGAAATGATGCATCGCTTTATCTCGGAGGAAATCTCCGGAAAGCAGTTTAAAAAGCTGAAATACTGTACAAGACTGTCGTTTATTACTTCCTCGGCGTCGGATTTCATCTCTCCGTAGGCCTTGGCATTCTTTGCTGTTTCAAGCATTGCGGCAATTCCCAGCAGCTCAGAGGCTGAAAGCGGAGAATTGATGGCAAGGAGTTTAAGTGATGCTCCGACATCTGTCAGTCCTGAAAATGACAGATTTCCATTCTTGCTGATCCTGAGGCAGGCATCCCTTGTTTCTTCCTGAAGTGTGCGGATCCTTTCTATATCCCTGTAAGGCGTAAGCCTTTCCGCTCTTTTTTTTGCCATAGGGGATGCTGCATATTCCGCAAGCATGGATAATATTTTGTTGTATTCAAGTATTCGTAAAGTTCTTTTATTCATAAGTGTATAATAACATATTTATAGAAAAAATGTAGTGTTTTCAGAGTATAATTTCTGAAGAATTATCAGATTTTGAAGGAATTTTGCCAAATTTTTATAGTTTTTCCACGGTTTTTTTACAGATAATTATATTTCATGTCATTCTTTGTTCATATTTGGGTGTTATATTAATTTCAACGAGATAAGTTAACCTTTTCATTTCATAGTTTTCATAGTTTAGATCAAAAAAACCGCTACGTATGAGAGCGGTTTTTTTAATCTAAAAAAACAAATGACGGAATATAAAAAAGATGTTATAATGCACAGTTGAGTGAGTAAATGGAGGATTTTTTCATGTCTGATAAAGAAAAGAAAGCCAAGGTGCATAAACAGGGCTTCTTAAAAGCAACATCTATTATGGCTGCTTTCAGTCTTATAGCCAGCGGTCTTGGTTTTGTCAAGAATATAACCCTTACATCTATTTTCGGTATGGGCGCAGAGCTGGACAGTTACTATGCGGCTTTCCGTATACCTGATTTTATCTATATGATACTTGTAGGTGGAGCTCTTTCATCTGCATTTATTCCTATTTTCAGTGTATATATTGCAACAAAGGAAGAAGAGAAGGGATACAAAATGGCAAGTACCATTTTGAATCTTGTTATTATCTTTGCGCTTGGTCTCTGCGTGGTGGGAGAGGTTTTCACTCCTCAGCTCATTCGACTTACAACAAAGCTTACAGGTGATAAATTCCTTCTTACTGTAAAACTTACAAGAATCATGTTCTTCCAGAGCTTCTTCATGTGTATAACAGGAGTTGCCATGGGAATCTGTATGTCCTACAGCAATTTTGTTCCGACATCTGTTGGTTCGGTGTTTTACAACCTTGCCATAATCGTATTCGGACTTCTGTTTTCACAGGTTTTCGGCCTTGGTATCGCCGGATTTTCCATAAGCGTCGTTGTGGGAGCACTGGCAAATTTCCTGGTACATGTAAAACCTATAAGGGACACCGGCTTCAAATATTATCCGGAGGTCGATATACATAATGAGGGTGTCGGGAAGTTCTTCAAGCTGTTCTGGCCGATGCTTCTCGGTATCTCTGTAACGCAGATCAATCTTCTGGTTAATCAGTATTTTGCATCAGGACTTAAGGACAGTATCATTTCGGCCATGTCAAACGCCCAGACGATAATGGAAATGCCGATAAATCTCTTCGGAGGAACTATTTCGCTTTCAATCTTCCCAACCATGTCGGAGCATTTTGCCACAGGAAAGATGGATGAATATAAAAAGGATCTGTCTCTCAGTATGAGAACAATGCTCTTTGTAACAATACCGAGTATGGCAGGACTTATTGTTATCAGAACACCGCTTATCAGGGCGATGTTTTATCAGGGTAATTTTACGGAAGGTGATATTGATACCGTTGCGACGCTTCTTATGTTTTATTCCATCGGTATCATCGGTTACTGCTGCAGGCAGGTGCTTGCAAGAGGATTTTATTCGGCGCAGGATACAAGGACACCTGTCAGGATCAATATTACTATACTTACATTAAATATTATACTCAGTATTATTTTTGTTAAATTCTGGAAGGAAAATGGACTTGCACTTGCGTATTCAACAGCCGGTCTTGCCAGTATGACACTTCATCTTATCTTCCTTCGAAGAAAGCTTGGAACAATGCGCGGCAGAGAGATGATTGTATCTGCGGTGAAGAGCGTTATAAGCAGTGGCGTGATGTTTGCTGTACTGTATTTCCTGAGGGATTTTCTGATGGACGTTCTCCCTCCGGACAGAAAGCTTATCCAGATCGCCCATGCTCTTATCCTTATATTTGTTGGCGTTATTGTTTACTTTGTGATGGCGCTTGTTCTCAGAATGCAGGAGGTTGCACCGGTACTCGGAATCCTGAAGAGAAAATTCGGCAGGAATAAGGGCGCAGACGTAACTGCAGAGGCGGCAGATGCTGAGGATGCAGCAGATGTGGCGGATAAATCGGATGCTGAAGCTGATGATGCAGGTGATGCGGATACTGCGGCAGATGTGACGGATGCAGTAGATGAATCGGCAGATGCGATAGATAAATAGGACGCTGAGGCTTGATAATGCAGGTGATGTGTCAAATCATGCAGGGGCTGAGGATGATACAGCAGATATGACAGATGATGCAGATTTTGCTGATGATTCGGAGGAGTAAAAAATACTGCAGGATATTTGTCAGCAGATAGTTCGGACTACAAAATAAATTGTCTGTTATTCCTGAAAAATATGGCACAAAAAGCTTTGGTAAGAGAAATAAATGATTTTAAAATGATGTAGAAAGATGAGCGGATATGTAGGGGTATCTGCTCATTTTTTTGCGTACATAAAAATGCGTTTAGGATGAGTGGATAATAAAATCCTGCAACAACAAAAACCAAGCAGGAAGCCCCAAATTGTTGCCGGAGGGGCTGAAAACAGGCAGGCGAGAGGGGGAAAAAGCAACAAAAAAGAAGAAAAACGCAAAAATTGTTGCCGGAGGGGCTGAAAACAGGCAGGCGAGAGGGGTGAAAAAGCAACAAAAAAGAAGAAAAACGCAAAAATTGTTGCCGGAGGGGCTGAAAACAGGCAGGCGAGAGGGGCAAAAAGCAACAAATATGAGAGAAAAAGACAATAAGTGTTGTATAATAAGCCTCGGCGAATGCCGAGGCTATTGAATCCTTCTGCCAATATAAGTAAGCATTACTACATAAGCAGGGCAACATTGTCGATACGTGTAGACAAGCTTTAAGTTGAGCTGTTTATGATTTACTATACCGGAATCTCCACCTCACCACTTCCCTCGGCGAAAGGTCCCGGAATAGAGGTGAGGCCTCTGTGGTTTCCGAAGTAATCCTTATCAAATATGATATCCGTGCCGTCAGGGTTTTCGAAACGCTGCTCCGGCTCGAAAGCCTTGCCGAGAGTATCGGTGGTGATCACGCTTCGTTTAAAGTCCCTGAGAAGTTCAAAGACATTGGTTTTTATAGTGTATTTTCCGGCTTCCGAAGAAAGAAGTTCGATAAAGGCTTCCTTATCAGAGATAAATCCGTTTTTCTCATGCTTACTGACTGTAGAACCGTTAAAATATGCATTTCCGTCAATCCATACCGGAAGATGTCCGAAGTGGGCATCTCCAATTTTTCCCATATCCAGATCATTTGACCGGTCGAACGGAACAAACCATTCCTCGTATGAAGGGAAGGTATCAAATGGAGCGGTTCCAACTACGTTATAATGCGGTGATTCGGCGGTTTTCTCATTCTCATTTATCGGATACTTCTGAATGAAAATATTATTATAAATTCTGTCATCGCCATGAAGTATGGTCATAAATCCGGCAACCTCGGTCCTATGGCGTATATGGTAAGGAGTGTAACGAGGCTCACGCTGTCCGTTTACAATACTGTCTACGCCTGAATTTATAAGACTGAAGCCTCCGAGCATAAGATTGTGCACACAGGCGATGCCTTCGCTTGGCATGGACAGAGAAACCGGTGAAAGCATAACATTATTATCTATCAGTGTGGGACCATGGCCTACTTCGATGAATACATCGGCGCTGAACATGCTTCCTTCACCTTGTGTAACGCCTTCCGGCCGGTTGTTGTCATGCAGGAAATTCTGGGTGATACGTGCGCCCTGAGCTTCCCAGTCCAGCCAGATTCCCATGATATTATCATGTATATGATTACGTCTTATGGTCACGTCTATTCCGGCGTGAAGCTTGATACCTGCGGTTTCTGCACCGCCAAGCTGCGAAGAGGTACAGATATGATGAATATGGCAGTCCTCGATGGTTGAGAACACGCCGCCCATTCTTCCGACAATACCGGTCTGTTCGCAGTGATGTATATTGCATCTTCTTATGGTATGATGACCGATGCGTTCCTTGAGCCAGCCGTGATACTGGCCGCGGCAGATTGCGTCAC
Source organism: Eubacterium ruminantium (assembly GCA_900108205.1). Taxonomy (GTDB): domain Bacteria; phylum Bacillota; class Clostridia; order Lachnospirales; family Lachnospiraceae; genus Eubacterium_Q; species Eubacterium_Q ruminantium_A. The sequence goes on from FNUU01000003.1 coordinate 53,770, forward strand.
GCTCCATCTGGGTAGGGCTCTTTACCAGCTTATGGAAGTAGTACATTTCATTTTCCGGGTCTAAATATTTTCCGAGCGAAATACCGCAGCAGCGGCTGTTATAGATCTCACAGTCTTCAATAACCCAGCCTTTTGACCAGTGAGGGCCGATCATTCCGTCCTGATATGCAGCCGGAGGTGCCCAGGTAGTAGCGGCATCCTTTATGGTAAAGCCCTGAACAGTGATGTAGTTAACATAATTCTTATCCGGCATGAAGCAGTTGCGTCTTACAGATATTTCTACATTTTCTTTATTTGGATCCATTCCATGAAAATTGGCATATATGATGGTCTTTCCTTCAGACTGCTGAGTAAACCATTTGTATTTTGAATCAATTTGGCTGTAGGCAGCAGGGTCCGGCTCGCCCTTAAGGCATTCCTCCAGATCCTTTGTCTCATACATCATAAGATCGTTGATGAATACAGAACCGGTGTGGCGTATCATTGGCGCAAAATACCAGGCTCCTCCGACGAGGGTGGTATATGGATTGTAGCTTCCGAAGACGTTATTATCGACTTCGGCACGCCATACATTTCCTTCGTAATGAGTCCAGTCTTTGAGCTCCTCGGCACCGGTTATAACTGCTGCCAGAGGTTTTTCAGAGCGATAGATCACAGGATTTTCTTTTGTGCCGGAATTTACCGGACATACGTATTCACGGTAGACTCCCGGAGCAACGATAATTTCATCTCCTGCGCCCGCAATTATTGCTGCATCATTAATATGCTTAAATGGCATTTCTCTGCTTCCGTCTCCGTCTCTTGTGGATTTGCAGTTTACATAAAACGTTCTTTTTGTTGGCATTTGCATTCTCCTCATATGATATAAAAATAGTATAGTTTTTTTGTAATTTTCTGCATGACTGATTATATTACAGCTGATAATTATTATTGATATATAACGCTCCGCTAAGGATGCGTCTAGGCGCGAATGGTTGTCAGTTGCCTACGGTTGTTGCTAGCGGAATGCTTTTTTGTAAGAGCCTGTAACTCTACCATAAGTTTACTATAAATCCATGAAAAAAATACATGCCGGATTCTAGAAAAATACCATCATTTTCCTTTATTTTGATAGCGTTTTGTGGTAAAATATATGAATATATTTATACACTTTAGGAGGGGAACATGGTATCGTATCTGTCTACACTGGCAGTGTTATTTGTTATTGTTATTATATGCATTGTAAAATCATATAGTAGTAATAAAACTGTAGCTGCGGCTGTAAGACTGGCGCTTTATGCGATGCTGGTGCCGGTTGTAGCAAATGCAGTAATAGCCATCTCGGATAGCCGGATGGTTAATTATAGTGCAAACATATTCTACCTTGTAGGAACCAATCTGATACTCATGGCCCTCATGAACTATATTGTGATCTACTGCGAGTACAATAGAACTCTTGTAGAAAAGATAGGATATTTTATTCTGATAATTGACAGTATTTCTGTTTTCCTGAATCCGGTTCTGCATCATGTTTACGGACTGGAGAAGATCAGCCTTAAGGGAGATAATGTATATTATACGCTGGATTCATACTGGTATCATTATATACATCTTGATTTATCATTTATTGTTATAGTCGGGCTTATAACAGCGGTTGTTAAGAAGATCCATTATACTTCCAAGCTTTATATGGAGAGGTATCTGGTAATCGGTCTTTCTTTTGTATATGTTGTTATTCAGGAGTTCACCAATACTCTTGCAAAGCCGGTCTATAACAAGTCTATGTTCGGCTTTATGATATGTGGAATTCTGATCTATATCTTTTCCATCGAATATCATCAGTTCTTCCTTACACACAAAATGTTTGATCAGTTGTTCAAGAATATGAACAGTGCCGTATTTTTCTATGATAACCATTTCAACTGTCTTTATATGAATCCGGCTTCCCATAAAATGTTTGATATTCAGCCGGGAGAATATGAAAAACCAAAGGCTTATCTGACGGAGTATATTACAGAGAACAATCTTTCGAGCCGGGAAAGCTTTACCGGTAAGAAGGTTCTTGCAAGACCGGATAGAGAAAGTATATTTCAGGTCGAGTTCAGAAAGCTTTTTGATAAAAAAGGGCGTGTTATGGGAGCCTATGTGATCCTTTCCGATCGCACGGAGGAGGAGAAAAAGGCGGCTCAGGACAGATACAGAGCGGATCATGATATGCTTACCGGACTTTACAATCCGGGGGCCTTTCATAAGCAGATGCAGAGATGTTTACATGAAAACCCTGATAGGGAATATCTCATAGTTGCTACAAATATTAAGGATTTCAAGCTTATAAATGATGTCTTTGGAAGAAATTCCGGTGACAGTGTGCTTCAGAGAATTGCGGAGACGCTGAAGGGATATTCTGAACAGGGAAATATTATAGCAAGACTGGGTGCCGATAAATTTGTTATGTTTGTCGACAAACAGAATTATGATGAAGAAGCTTTGATAAATGAACTGTCGGATATGGTCTGGCTGGATGAAAATAAAGAATACAGTGTTATTATTCATTTGGGTGTATATGAGGTAAAGGACAGAACAATTCCGGGACCGGTTATGGTAGACAGAGCATTTATGGCTTTGAATGGAATTAAGAGTGAGAATATATGCCGGGCCGCATGGTACAGTAATGAACTGAGAGAGTCACTCATTTGGGAGCAGACTGTCAGCAGAAGTCTGGATGAGGCCATGCATTCGGGACAGATCATACCATTTCTTCAGGCACAGGTTAATACAGAAGGAAAAGTTGAGGGCGCGGAGGTCCTGGTCAGATGGCAGCATCCTACAGAGGGACTTATGGCTCCGGGAAGATTCATCAGTATTCTTGAGCAGGATGGTCATATTGTTGATCTTGATATGTTTATGTGGGAAGAGGCATGTAAGATACTTCATAGCTGGAAGAATACAGGGCTTAAGAACATGTATCTTTCTGTAAATATATCGCCGAAGGACTTTTACTTTGTAGATGTTTATGAAGTGTTTACAAAACTTGTCAGGAAATATGATATTCCGCCGAAGATGCTTCGACTTGAGATTACGGAATCAGTTATGATGACAGATGTTGATATGAAAATGAAGCTTATCGACAGTCTCAGAGAATATGGATTTATAGTTGAAATGGATGATTTCGGAAGCGGCTATTCTTCACTTAATCTTCTTAAGGATATGCCGGTTGATATCCTGAAGATAGATATGGCCTTCCTCAGAAAGACCAGAGATACAGAGAGAGCGAAGATAATACTTCAGCAGATAGTATGTATGGCACAGAAGCTGATAATCCCGGTGATCTCAGAAGGTGTTGAAACCGAGGAACAGGTGAGATTCCTTACGGATATCGGCTGTAACATGTTCCAGGGTTATTATTTCGCAAGGCCTATCAGTCTCTCTGATTTTGAAGAGAGATATAAAGCTTCATAGATATATATCCTTGAATCATTGTTAAGTGAGGGTTGAAATGAAGGATTCAAAAAATTCGGATTTTGCCGGATGGAACATGCTCAGCCGGGTAAGGCAGGAAATATTTGGCTGTTCCATGATCGGCATAATCATATTTCATATATGCAGGACGCTCCTGGATATGAAGGATAAGAAGGCACCGGGATATAAGTTTTCGTGGATCTACGATTATCTGGTAAGCAGCACAGGCGTTGAGATATTTATAATGCTGTCAGGAGTGGGGCTATGCTATTCGCTGCATAAAAACAGCAATATAAAGACATTTTACAAAAAGAGATTCTTCAGACTGGTGCTGCCATATATTATATTTGCATTACCTTTCTGGATCATAACGGATATCACTCTTGGCGGACATGGTTTTGGGAAGGTGTTGGAGGACTTCCTTTTTATATCATTTTATAAAAAGGGTAACCGGACCATATGGTTTGTGTTCTTCATAGCATCCATGTATATTATCTATCCGGTGCTTTTTAAGATTTTTACATATAGAAAAGGGCTGGAGAAAAGCAGGAGTGAAAGGCTTCGTAAAAGTATAATAGCTGCGGTTATAATTATCCTGCTGTATGGCATTATGCTTATTTTGAAGAAAAAGACTCCGAATGCCTACAGAAATACCGAGATTGCGCTTCTCAGGATCCCTGTATTTATCTATGGCGCATACATTGGAGAAAAGGTATATCATAAGAAAATGATATCCCTTCTTGACCTGCTGCTTCCGATAATCGGTATTATCATGAAAATGATTCTTGTCATGGACAGGGCGGATAATAAGATAGATATCGAGAGAATCTTCAACAGCAGACTGGCAGCGTTTTTCTACAGTATTGCCCTTATGATGATATTGGCGCTTATACTGGACATGCTGAGGGCGGCCGATAAACTGAAGATATTCAGGAAGCTTCTCAGTATTACAGGAAAATGCTCGCTTGAACTATATATGAGCCATATCATGATCAGACATATTATGATTATTAAATTAAAATCCAAGGGATTTTTAAATCATCTGTTCATATATATAGTGCTGTCGCTTCTGCTGGCAGGGGTTATGTATTTTGTATCGAGATTTGTTGAGAAGGCTGTTGTGCCTGCAAAGAGGACGGATATTAAACATGATACAAAATCTGATATAAAAAACGGTACAACTCCCGGAGATAAAAACATTATAAAAAATGGTGAAAAACATGATATACCGGACGGTGCAGTGCCGGGTAAAAAATGATGCATAAAACAGTGTAAAATCCGGAAAAGAACATGAATCAGAATCCGGTACACAGCAGGAAATAAAATCTGCTATAAATACGAAAAACTCTGGTGTATAACGTGAAAAATACATGATGTAAAACACAAAGAAATCAAAGGAAAAACAAAAGAAATCACGATTTTATTATGAAAGTTGCGCTATAGTTGCGCAACTTTTTTGATTTTTTTGTGCAAAATGACGAAATATTTTAAAATATTATGAAGATTATTACCATTGAAGAAAAGGCGGATTTTTTATATAATTTATACAGTGTTGTGGTGGAGCGGACAGATGTGCGCAATCGATTGCGCATAAGTGCTCGTAGTACACGATTTCCCAAATGATCTGACGGAATTTTGGGAGGCAGCTAATAGTTTTTCAGATTCCTCAGAAGGGGGAAGAAAGGAGAGGACAGACATAATATGAGAAAACAGAAAGGAAAATATGAGGTGAGCGGCAAGCGTATTCTGGCTCTGGGTACAGCTGCTGCGCTGACGGTCTCACTGTTTGGGCAGGTGATGCCGGGCAGAACAGTGTGGGCCGACGACTTACCATATGGACTTCAGAATGGTGATTTTGATTCTGAAACCCTGTATTGGGATGAAGGAGAAAGCGGATTTTCATTATCCGACAGTCAAGGCAGCAATGCCACAAATTGCCTGAATCTTTGGACAAGTGCAACAACAGAGGTTTCTTACTCACAGACATTTCTTGCTCCGGATGATGGATTATACTCACTTACTTACAGTTTCATAGGTGATGCAGAACCAAGTGGATTTGCTTTCTATGTCAATGATGAAAAGATCGATGATATTGAAGGCATTGGCTGGAATGATGGTGATTTTACAGAAAAGACAGCAGACAAAACCATTTATCTTAAGAAGGATGATGAGGTTGACTTTGAGATCAAAGGTACATATTCAGGCTGGGCAGCAATCGATGACATAACCTTTGAACCAATCAAATTTGAAGAGATTAACGGTTATGAATGGGTTGAGACCGATCTGATACAGAACGGTGGCTTCGAGGATGGATTTAGTGGCTGGGAAATAAGCAATGCAGATGATATGTCAGAAAGCGCCAATATTGCCCAAGAATATGCCGGAAATACATCTGATAAAGTACTGAGTATCTGGATGTCATCAAGTGAAGATGTTTGGTATGGAGTATACCAGGATGTTGAACTTGAAAAAGGCTGGTATTACTTAGGTCTTATTCAGGAAGGAGGAGCTGCTTCCCAATCTGGTCTGTCAATCGGTGTTGAAGATCTTGAAAACATGGTGATAATTTCACAAACTGAGCTTCCGGCAACCACGGGATATGCTAATTGGGATTCTGAAAGTTCAGATTATATCTACATCCCTGCAGATGGAGAATACGCTGTATTTTTAACAGGTCAGGTACCGGCAGGTGCTTGGGGACATATCGATGATATCAAACTTTATAAGTATCAGGAGAAGACCGAACCTGTAAGAGAATTTGAATTTGATACAGAAATTGCAGAGGGCGAACCGGTTGATACGGGTGATACAGGTCTTTATGTTGAGAAGCTTGATGTTACAAAGGGCTTCGTAACAGGAGCAGATATTTCTTCATATGCATCTATTATTGCAAGCGGTGCAACATTTAAGGATAAGGACGGAAGAGAGCTTTCAGATGAAGAGTTCTTCAGTCTTCTTAAGGAATCCGGCGTTAACTCTGTAAGAATCAGAGTATGGGTTGATCCTAAGGACGAGGATGGCAACTACTACGGAGGTGGTAACTGTGATCTGAATTGCGCTAAGAAGCTTGGTAAGCTTGCAACAGATGCAGGCATGACAGTTCTTATCGACTTCCACTATTCAGACTTCTGGGTAGATCCGGGCAGACAGACAGCACCTAAGGCATGGCAGAATCTTACTCTTGAAGATAAGGCAACAGCACTTAAGACATACACAGAGGAGAGCTTAACTGCACTCCTTGAAGCAGGTGTAGATGTATTCATGGTTCAGATCGGAAATGAAACAACCACAGGCTTCTGCGGTGAGTCAACCATGGCAAATATGTGCACACTTTTTGCCGCAGGTTCAGAAGGTGTCAGAGCAGTAGAAGAAGCAAAAAATGTTAATATCATGATCGCTGTTCACCTTACAAATCCTGAGAAGAGAGATTTTGCAGCATTTGCAAGAGATCTCAAGAGCAATGGTGTTATTTATGATGTATTCTCAACAAGCTACTATCCATATTGGCATGGTACACTTGAGAATCTTAAGTCAAAGCTTGAGACAGTTGCTACAACATACGACAAATATGTAATGGTAACAGAGACTTCTTATGTAAGAACTCTTGAAGACGGCGATGGCTGGGAGAATACAGAAAAAGAAGGCAAGGGACCATTCGCTTATGATATAAGTGAGCAGGGCCAGGTTCTCCATATGAAGAATCTTATGGAGACAGTTTTAAGTATAGCTGATAATAAGGGTGTTGGCGTTTACTGGTGGGAGCCTGCATGGATCCCTGTTCAGAATTACGCTGCAGCAGAAGATAAGGATGCTGTACTTGCTGCTAATAAGCAGCTCTGGGAAGATTATGGTTCAGGATGGGCAACAAAATTTGCTGCGCCATATGATGCAAATGTTGGTGAATATTATGGTGGTTCAGCTGTAGATAACGAAGGCTGGTTCGACTTTGACGGTAAGGCAGTTGCTTCGATCGATGTTTATAACATGATCCGTTTCGGAACTACAAAAGGAGATTATCTCCTCAATGTTCAGGATGCTGAGTATGCATTTGTAGAGGGAGATGATTATGAGCTGCCATCAACGGTTGATGCGCTTTTTGCAAGCGGAGAAATTGTAAAGGTTGATGCAACATGGGACGCTGAGGCTGTATCTGATGCCCTTCAGAATGGCCCTGGAAAGTATGAGATTCCTGGTGAAGTTTTATATAATGAGAAGACTTATGATGTAACACTTAATCTTACAATTAAGGCTGAAAACCTTCTTACAAACGGAAGCTTTGAGAGTGGGGAAAACGGCTGGACAATTACAAGAACAAATGCAAATGATAAGGTTTCAACTGATGATCCATATGACGGAAGCCACAGCTTCCATTTCTATAATGGAAATGCACAGAACTTTACAGTTGCACAGACAGTAACTCTTCAGCCTGGCATTTACGAATTTGATGGTTTCTTCCAGGGAGATATAGGAGTACCGGGAAATATTAATGTTCAGCTGGGAGATGATACTGAAAATGTTTTATCAGACTCGTTTGAACTTGCAGACTGGAGTAATTGGCAGAATCCTAAGATTGAAGATATCTTAATAACAGAAGAAACAGCTGTTACAGTATCTTTCACAATCTCTTATTCTGCAGGAGCATGGGGTACATGCGATTACTTCACACTTTCAAAGACAGCAGATCTTGATGATACTGAGATTATAACTCAGCCTGCAGATACAAAGGTTATCAGAGGAAGCAAGGCTAAGTTCAGCGTTGAGGCAGAAGGTATGGAGCTTACCTACAAGTGGCAGAACAGTGTTGACGGTGAGACATGGGTTGACAGCAAGGCTACAGGCTATGACACAAATGCTATCAGCTTCAAGGCTACAGATAAGCTTAACGGCAGATACTTCAGATGTATAGTTACAGGACTTGCAGGAGAGGTTATTTCAGAGCCTGCACAGCTTACAACTCTTGCGGTTATTTCCGCTCAGCCAAAGAATGCTGCTGCATATGTTGGTGACAATGCGGTATTTACATTCAAGAGCAGATCGTCAGTTGCTACCTTCGAGTGGCAGATCAGTAAAGACGGCGGTGAGACATGGAAGAAGAGTGGCGCAGAAGGATGTGCTACGACAAGTCTTACAGTTCCTGTTAAAAATGGAAGCTACAATGGATATATGTTCCGTTGTAAGGTAACAAATGGTACATGGGTTGAGTATACAAATGCTGTAACACTTACAGTTAAACCACAGATCACTGTTCAGCAGGATGATGTAGAGGCTTACTATGGAGATCTTGTAAAGCTTTATATAAAGGCTTCCGGAACAGCACCTACATATCAGTGGCAGGTTCAGACAGTTTCAGGTGCATGGAGAAACAGTACACAGGCAGGAAATGATACAAATATTCTCAGATTTACATCTGTAACATCACTGGACGGAAGAAAGTTCAGATGTAAGGTTGTTGATAATGGTATTACTGTTTACAGCAATATTGTAAGCTTCACAGCTAAGTCGCCTATAGTAACACAGCCTAAGTCAGTATCTGTAAAGGCAGGTGCTACAGCTAAGTTTACAGCTGGTGTTGAAGTAGGAGATACTGAAAATCTTGTTATGAACTGGCAGTACAGCAATGATGGCGGAGAAACATGGAACTATGTTAAGCTGAAGAATTCAGGCTTTGACAGTGATACACTTACACTCGCTGAAGTTACTAAAGCAAAGAACGGCTGGAAGCTTCGTCTCAGAGTAAAGAACAGAACAACTGTTACATACTCTGATGTGGTAGATCTTACTGTTAAGTAAGTACAGGTTTATACAAATGATAAGTTTGAAGGGTGTGTTATGATAATGTATAACTCTTTATGACATGCTGACAAACAAAAATAGTAAGTAATAAAAGAAAAGGGAGCGGATCATCCGGGAGCAAAATCCAGGTGATCCGTTCTTTATTGCTGATAAGATATTTTTTAAAGATATATAACAAAAATCTGTGATTAGTGATATACTACTATTATAACTAAAACTAATTAGTGGAGGTGAAGCTGGAATGTATTATATCGAAAATGAATTTCTGAAGGCAGGTTTCGAGGCACACGGTGCAGAACTCAGAAGTCTGGTGAATAAAACAACGGGAGAAGAATATATGTGGTGCGGAGATCCGGCTTTCTGGGGAAGAGTATCACCGGTACTATTTCCTGTTGTTGGAAATTACAAAGACAAGAAATCTCTGTATAAGGGAAGGGAATACAGTCTTTCACAACATGGATTTGCAAGAGACAGTGAATTTGAAGTGGCTGCTTCAGATGTGGAAAGTATAGCTTTCAAACTGGAATCTGATGAGAAGCTGAAGGAGGTATATCCATTTGATTTCAGGCTGGTAATTGAATACAACCTGATCGATAAAAAGCTTGAAGTAAAATGGCGTGTGGAGAACCTCGATGAGGAGAGAATGCATTTTTCCATCGGAGGTCATCCTGCATTTAATCTGAGAGATAAGGATAGTGTTATAAAGTTTTACGGTGTGAAGAGCTTTACGGCAGGGATACTTGATAGCGGTCTCCTTTCAGAACGGACCAAGGAGATAGAATTAGACGAAAATGGAATCCTGAAGCCTACGAAGGAACTCTTTATGGAGGATGCACTCGTAATAGAAAAAAGTAATATTAAGAAGGTGTCCCTTGCAGATAAATCCGGCAGTGAATATCTCACGGTAGAATTTGATACCCCGGTACTCGGAATATGGTCTCCGGCAGGAAAAGAAGCGCCATTTGTCTGTATCGAACCATGGTTTGGAAGAACAGACAGAACGGATTTTAATTGCAGGCTGGAGGAGAGAGAGTATGGAAATACTCTCGAAAAGGGCGGAGTATTTGAGGCGTCTTACTTTATTGAAACGTACTAATGCGTATATAGGCTGATAAAAATATATTCAAACGTACTAATGCGTATATAGGCTGATAAAAGTATATTGAAACGTACTAAAGCATGTATAAGCTGTCAAAGCGGATTGATGTTTGAATATATGACGATGTACGTGGTCAAAGCGGGTTTTAGGCTTTAAATGTTGCGATATACACATAGCGTATTGCGATTTCCGGACGAAACGATTTATGAAAAAATTAATAAAAAAAAGTTAAAAATTTTACGAAATATTTCAATCTTGTAATTGATAAATTTGGCATTTTAGATTAAAATAGTATACAGGTGTGTGGAGTATATTTATTGATAAGACACCGTTATAGAAAAATCATTTTTTCTGCCTGTAGATATTTTGTCTATATGGGGGATTCTGTCATTTTGATAGGTTAATTATATTCAGTATATTTCAGGAGGGTCTGTAACTATGGATGAAGAAAAAGAGAAGAAGAAACCGTTTACGAATGTATTTCAAAAGCTGAAGAATATACTTCGGAGAATGTCTAAGAAGAAGAGAGCTGAGGATGAAGCGGCTAGGCTGGCTGCGGAAGAGGAAGCAAGGAAGGCAGAGGAAGAAGCTAAGAAAGCGGCTGAAGAAGAGCAGAAGAGAATCTTCGAGGAACAGGCCCAGAAGAAGGCAAAGGAACAGGCTGAAGTCGCCAAGCTGATGGCTGAAGCGGAAGCCGCCAAGGAGGCCAAGGCGAAGCGTGAAGCAGAAGCCAAGGCTAAGAAGGAAAAAGAAGAGAAGGAAAGACTTGCTGCAGTTAAGGCTAAGAACGAGAGAAAGAAAGCAGCAGCAAAGAAAGCTGAAGAAGCAAGAAAAGTTGCAAATGGCGAAGTTGGTACAAAGGCTGACCAGGAGAAGGACAGAAAGTACCAGGAAGAAGTTAAGAGAAGAGCTGAGCAGGCTAAGAGAAGAGCTGAACAGGATGCTGAGGAAGAAGCAGAAGAGAGTGCTTCAATCGATCCTGTAACCGGTGAGAAGATTGCTACAGAAGAAGGTCCTGAACTTCCAATCTACCTCAGCAAGTACCTCAAGCTTGTTAAGACAGGTGATGATATAAGAGTTGCGATCAGTTCTATTCAGTCACATCCGGAGACATCCAAGAATCTTGTTATTCTGGGACATAATGGATTTGGTACTGTAAGAGTCGGTGAAGATCTTGCCAGAAGTTATTTTGAACTTGGTTTTGTTAAATCTGACAAGATCGCAAAGATTAAGGCTAAGCAGCTGAATAAGATTGGTCTTGAAAAGCTTCAGGGACTTCAGGGCGGATGCCTTATCATTGAGAATGCCGGACTTGTATCACCGGAGAAGCTGGTTGAGGTTATCAAGGATTCAGGCGCTGATGCAAATGATTACGTTGTAGTTCTTACAGGTGAGATTGATTCCCTTGCAAGATTCTTTGAGCAGAATCAGGAAATCGTTGATGAATTTGTATACCTCATCGATATCCATAAGATCAAAGAGAGAGGCATGTCAATTATCGCTAAAGGATATGTTAAGGAGAAGGGCTACAAGGCTGATAAGACCGTTATCGACAGGTTCAAGGGCATACTTGGAACCATGGAGGTCGGAAATATCGACAGATTCCTGGAGTATATCGATAATGTAATGAAGAAGTGCGATGACAGAGAGTCATCAAATGGTGATACAGGTAAGAAGGTTATCACAGCAGAGGATTTTAAATAAGATTAATGAGGAAACTGATTCGTTAAGAGTATATTTATTGTCTTACGAATCAGTTTTCTTAATATATGGAAGCAAATAAAGAAAAATATGCCGGACATTTTTTTTCTGCTCGATGATATTTGCTGTCTATTAATAAATGAGCAGCTGATTTATTGCAGTTAATGAATAATTATAACGGGAGGTACGAGGAGTATATATGTCGGCACTGACAGATGCTATAAGGGCGGAATATAAATATAATGATGACAGGCGTGACGAGGGACTTGTTACACCTGATGATGTTGAAAGAATAGATGATATCTGTTACGGGGAGGATGAGAACTGGCAGGTGATGGATATTTATCTTCCTAAGAACGGGCAGACTGATGAGACGATCAAGAAGGAAAAACTTCCGGTTATTATCAGCGTTCACGGTGGAGCCTGGGTTTACGGAACAAAGGAAACTTATCAGTTTTATTGTATGGGCCTTGCCCGAAGGGGATTCGCAGTTATAAATTTCACATACAGACTTGCGCCGGAATTCAAGTTCCCTGCATCGGTAGAAGATACAAATCTTGTGATGAAATATGTTATGGAGAACGCAGATAAATACGGCTTTGATACTGACAGGATATTCGCAGTGGGAGATTCTGCAGGAGGACATCTGCTGGCAATTTATACTACGATCACAACAAATCCGGAGTATGCGAAGTATTTTGATATCAAAGTTCCGGAGGGCTTTAAGCTGAGAGCGGTCGGACTGAATTTCGGAAAATATACATTTGCGATTGATGATCATATATCAAATGAAGGGGACGCCCGTATTCTTGAAGAACTCCTTCAGAATAAGGGTACAGAGGAAGAAATGAAACTCATAAATGTCCTGGATCATATCAATTCGGATTTTCCGGAGACATTTATAGTAACTGCGCAGGATGATTTTCTGAAGACTCAGTCAGTCCTGCTTGCAGGAAAGCTGGCAGAGGTCAAGGTTCCATTTACATTAAAATGCTATGGAGATTCTAAAAATTCGCTTTATCATGTATTTCACTGTGACCAGAGATCAGAGGCTGCTAAGAAATGCAATGATGAAGAGTGTGAATTCTTCATCAGGCTATAACAGAAAAGGAGGGATTTATTTATGGCATGTTTTATTGTTTCGGCAGTTGAAGCAGTAGCGGTTTCAGCGGCCAAGAAGGTTGAAGAGAAGAAAGAAAAGAGAGAGGAAGAAGCAGGAGCAGAGGTTAAGGCTTACCATATTCCATTTTCAAGGAAGCTGGGATGGCTTTCAAAGATGCTTTGGGGAGGAGCTTTTCTCCTTTTGATAGAACATATCTGGCATGGTGAGGTAGTTCCATGGTTCCCATTCCTCACGGCTATGGAGAGCAAGGAAGAAACCATAACAATGCTTAAAGAGATGGCAACGGTGGGCTTTTCAATGGCAGGCCTTATAACTGCTGTATGGATCGTGATGCTTTTGGTGGCTTCATCCATAGAGAAGAAGGCCGGAGAGATCAGGAAGGCAGAGAAGCAGTAAGAGGGGAGGAAAAAGTATGTGTCTGATAATTACAGCAATTGCAGCTATCGTGTCAGCGCTTATATGGTATTTTAAGCTGAATGATCCGAAATATCAGTTTTCAACATTGGTACTGATGTATACAGGCGCCGCCCTTATGTGGTGCGTGGATGGGATTTTTGCAGTTTCAGAAGGTGAGGGATTCTTTGATCTGTCAGCAAATGACGCCCTGCTGGGACTTGTTGTAGTAGTCTGCGGAGCAGCATTCTGGGTTATCAAGCTTATGATCTCAGATCCGAATGGAGTATTTAAAAAGAGACTTGCTGAAAAAGTAAAATAGTATTCTGAACTAAGAGAGGATAAAAAATTGCTAGAAGAGTTAAAGAAAAGAGTTTATGAAGCCAATATGCTTCTTCCGAAATATGGCCTTATCACTTTTACATGGGGAAATGTAAGTGAGATTGACAGAGAAGCAGGACTTGTTGCCATAAAGCCAAGCGGCGTCGATTATGACAAGATGACGCCGGAGGACATTGTTATCCTTGATCTGGATGGCAATAAGATCGAAGGTAGGATGAATCCTTCCACAGATACGCCTACACATCTGGAGCTTTATAAGGCATTTCCGGAGATAGGCGGTGTGGTTCATACGCATTCTACATTTGCAACTTCATGGGCTCAGGCAGGAAAGGATATTCCATGCTACGGAACAACACATGCAGATTATTTTTACGGAAGTATTCCTTGTATAAGAAATCTTACGGCAGAAGAGATCGAGGAGGCTTATGAGAAGAATACAGGCCTTTCGATCGTTGAAAGATATATGAAGGATAATATAAACCCGGCTTATGTTCCGGGCTGTGTCTGCAAGAATCACGGACCATTTACCTGGGGGGAGAATGGAAATGAAGCGGTTCATAACGCTGTAGTGGTTGAAGAGGTGGCCAAGATGGCATTTCTTACTCTTGGAATTAATCCGGAAGCAGGCATGACACCGCAGTATATGCAGGATAAGCATTTCATGAGAAAACATGGACCAAACGCATACTATGGTCAGGGAAAATAGCCAGAGGAAATTCAATCGTACAATGTACCGGTATCATAAGGAGGATGATTTAATGCAGTATAGGAAAGATAAATATGGAGAGGATATATCGGTACTTGGCTATGGCTGCATGAGATTTACCAGAAAAGGTACCTCAATCGATATTGATAAGGCTGAGAAGGAAGTGATGGCGGCATTTAATGCAGGGGTAAATTATTATGATACTGCATATATCTACCCGGGTAGTGAGGCTGCCATGGGAGAGATCATTGCAAGAAATAATATCCGCAGCAAGATAAAGATAGCCACAAAGCTTCCGCAGTATCTTATAGTCAGCAAAAAGGCGATTGATAAGTACTTCGCGGAGGAATTATCAAGACTCCGAACGGATTATGTGGATTATTATCTCATGCATCATCTTACAGATGTTGAGATGTGGGAGAAGCTGAAGCAGATTGATATAATCAGCTGGATCGAGGAGAAGAAAAAATCCGGAGCTATAAAAAATATCGGTTTTTCCTATCATGGCAATACTGAGAACTTTTTAAAAATATTAAATGATTATGACTGGGACTTCTGCCAGATTCAGTATAATTATCTGGATGAGGTTTCTCAGGCGGGCGTGGAAGGGCTTAAGGCCGCAGCGGCAAAAGGAATTCCTGTGGTCATTATGGAGCCTCTTCGCGGCGGCAGACTGGTGAATCTTCTCCCTGAGGAAGCTAAGAAGATGATCGCTGAAGAAAGCAGAGGCTGGACAGCGGCAGAATGGGCCTTCAGATGGCTGTATAATCAGCCGGAAGTCACTTGTGTCCTTTCAGGCATGAATAGTCTTGAAATGGTGGAGGAAAACTGTAAAACCGCGGATACTTCGCCGGAAGGACATTTTACGGAAGAAGATTATAAATTCATTGAGAAGATAAAAGCCATCATCAAAGAGAAGGAAAAGGTTGGCTGTACGGGCTGCAGATACTGTATGCCGTGTCCTAAAGGAGTGGATATTCCGGGTATCTTCAGGTGCTACAATGCCATGTATACCGAAGGAAAGAAAGACGGACGATTTCAGTTCGCTCAGACAGTGGGACTTACCAAGGAACCGGCATTTGCCAGCCAGTGCATAGAATGCGGAAAATGTGAAAAGCATTGCCCGCAGAATATCCCTATCAGAGAGAAGCTGAAGGAAGCTGATAAAAAGCTGAGACCTCTGCATTATAAGATTGGAATCGGTATTGCAAGGAAATATATGTTCCGAAAAGCAAAGACAAAGAAAAATAAATGATCAAAAAAGCCATACATCCGGATGAACCGTGTGTATGGCTTTTATGTATCTGAACCGTGTACAAAGCTGGTATATTGTTTTCTAAATAACTGTACCAAATAGCTTTGTCTGTTTTCTCGAATAGTATATTATGAGAAGCAAAAATCGCATCTCATAATCCTGCGGGACTAAAGTCCCTCCGGTAACTTATCAAGAAAAACAAATACTCGTTTCACTCGTGCTTGTTTTTCTTCTGATAAGTTATATTATGAGAAGAAAAAAAAGAAACTTACCTGTAAGCATCTTGTAAGCCTGAAGATACTTCTCGATGGTCTTATCTACAATGTTCTGTGGAAGGAACCAGTTTTTAGGCTCTTCCTTGTTCTCATCAGATTTGAGCCAGTCGCGGGCGAACTGCTTATCAAATGATGGCTGACCGTGACCAGGTTCATATGTATCTGCAGGCCAGAAACGTGAGCTGTCAGGTGTGAGCATCTCGTCGCCGAGAACTACATTTCCATTCTCATCAAGGCCGAACTCGAATTTTGTATCAGCGATGATGATACCCTTTGTAAGTGCGTAATCTGCACATTTCTTGTAAAGAGCTATTGTGTAATCACGAAGCTTTTCAGCATATTCGCGACCCTTTCCAGGGAAGCTCTTCTCAAGTACATCTATACTCTGCTCAAATGAGATATTCTCGTCATGATCACCAATCTCAGCCTTTGTAGAAGGTGTGTAGATAGGCTCAGGAAGCTTATCTGATTCCTTAAGACCTTCAGGAAGAGTGATGCCGCATACAGTTCCGTTATTCTGATAGCTTGCCCAGCCGCTTCCTGTGATATAACCACGAACGATGCATTCAACAGGGAGCATGGTAAGCTTCTTAACCATCATGCTGTTGCCGTCGAATTCAGGCTTCTGAAAGAATTCAGGCATTTCCTTGACATCTGTTGTGATCATGTGGTTTGGAAGGATATCTTCTGTCATTTCAAACCAGAACTTTGACATTTGAGTAAGAACAGATCCCTTCTTAACAATCTTATTCTTAAGGATAACGTCATAGCAGCTGATTCTGTCAGTTGCAACCATAATAAGGCTGTCGCCGTTATCGTAGATCTCACGAACTTTGCCTTCCTTAAAAGGCTTCATCTCATTTGACATTTTTAAACCTCCGTTTTGTTAAAATATTATTATAAATAAAGAGTTTTTATATTTAACGTAAATAGAATAGATTAATCCGACTAAAAAATCAAGAAGGATTTTTACTTTGCAACTATTGGTTTTGAAGCATATCCTTGGAAAAAGCTCCGGGCAGCAGTTCGTATATATCATAAAGCTTATAATCATTTTCTTTTTTTGCGACAATGACAAGCAATCCGTCGGAAGCTTTGAATTCAATAAGGACCTGGCGGCAGATGCCGCATGGAAAGGTATAATCGGAAAGCTCATCGTGAGTGTTCGGATTGTTGCTGTCTTTTGACGACAGTCCGCCGACAATGGCAATGGCCTGCAGTTTCCGGGCTCCTTCGCTGACGGCTTTATTTACTGCAACAGTTTCAGCACAGCTGCCGGCAGGGTAGGAGGCATTTTCAACGTTGCAGCCGGTAAATATCCTGCCGTCATCACTTAGTACTGCGGCTCCGACTTTAAAATGTGAGTAGATCGCATAAGCATTTTTTCTGGCGGATATTGCGAAGCTTATTAGTTCTTTTATTGCTGATTCTGAGAGTGTATTATTCATTCGGCCGGCCTCCTTAACTTATAATATTATTGTGAAATGATTTTGTGATTGATGTTTTTCGTGCTTGGTGAAGCGAAATGTAGTATTCTATATGTCAGAATTATATCATATTTTTTGAAGAGGATACTTGTAATTATTGTTTAATTATTTCAAATAACTACTTTGATACTAGTATATCGATTTCTAAATAACTACACCAAATAACGTGCCTGTTTTCCCGAATAGCACAGCACCAAAAGCCTCGGAATAGCTAGTAGGGGCAAATAATGAGGATTATTATATTCAAAGTATAAAAGAGATGGACATTTAGTAATATGTTGAATAGGAAAGATAATAGTTGATGATTATTATTTGGGTATTGCTCATGTAATTTAAAAGGCTCATAATATATCTTGAGCTGCCCTTGGATGTGCAGATACAATTCGATGAGGGTGGCGAGATACAGTGGAAACGAGCAAAATATAACGGTTTTATTTAGCATATAAGAGGAATAAGATATGAATATAGAATTTGAAAATGAATTAAAAAAATATAAGGAAATTCTGCTTTCAAGGGACGAGCTTCTTCAGGTGGAATGTCCAATTATAGAATATAAATATTGGGAACTCATAGAAGATATGCAGGCAGAAGTCTTTAGAAAGAAGCTGCTTCTTATGGAGAAGAAGGAGCCTGAAAGAGACTTCTCAAAGCAGTATGCTGCCCTAGATAATATGGAGAAGACAAGGGCAGAGATTACTAAAAGATATAAAGAGGCCTGCTGTATCAAATTTCATGAGAATCCGGACGGAAACGGACATAATGGAGAAGAGCAGTTTGTGACACATGGGCAAATTATTGAGGAACTGACTCCGGAGAACATCAAAGAGAAAACGGATGCTCTTATGGAAGAAATCCGCCGGATAAAAATGTCATTTCCTTATAATAAAAGATTTCTCATCAATAGTCCTAAGGCAGTTGCCAGACAGAGGGAAAAGCTGCAGAAATTGATCGATGAATATGAAAGAGAGCTGGCGGAACTGCAATGAATCAATGGTTGACATAAAGTTCAGCGTGAGATGTGTTGAATAACACGTGCAACAACGGATGAATCGAGTGGTACATGACGGCATATGCGACATCGAATTACATGTGTGGTACAGGATCAATTCTGCCGGGTCAGTGACTTCAGGATTTCAATATAGCTTTGCGTAAGAGCAGATGGTCTTATGGCGGAAGGGATAACATAACCGATATCCATATAGTCATCCACCTTCAGGGGAACAGCGATGATATTCGGACCGTTAAGCTCTTCGTTTATAACGCCGCTGCAGATTGTGTAGCCATTCAGACCGATAAGCATATTGAAGAGGCTGGCGCGGTCACATACAACTATCTCCCTGTCGCTGTCCATAGTACTGAGTATTTCTTCTGAAAAATAAAATGAATTATGACTTCCCTGCTCATAGGAAAGGCGCGGAAATGGTTTCAGGTCTTCGGGAACAAGGCTTTTTCTGCCGGCGAGGGGGTTATTCTTTCCGATAAAAACATGAGGCTTTGCGGTAAATAACGGTTCGAAAATAAGGCTGTTATCCCGCAGGGCTTTTTTTATTACTGTTTCATTGAAGGGATTCAGATATAATATACCGATCTCACTCCTGAGGTGAGCCACATCATCAATGATATCGTAGGTCTGGGTTTCTCTCATATGGAACTCGTACTTATCGCCGCCGTATGTTTTGAGAAGCTCCACGAAGGCTTCAACTGCAAAGGAATAATGCTGGCAGGATACGGAAAAGCGCTGTTTTCCGCCTTTTTTGCCGGTGTATCTTTCATCAATCAACTCGGCCTGATCCAGAACCTGCCTTGCATATCCGAGAAATTCATCTCCGTCAGGAGTCAGTTCGATTCCCTTGTTTGAACGGTAAAATATTGTTATTCCGTATTCTTTCTCAAGTTCATGAATAGAAGCTGTGAGACTTGGCTGGGCGATAAACAGCTTCTTTGCGGCTTCTGTGATATTTCCGGTATCTGCAACTGTAACTGCATATTGTAATTGTTTTAAAGTCATGGTAGCTCTCTCCGCATTGAAATACTGTATATTATGAGAAGCGTTTTTGCTTCTTAAATATAGCCTTAGGCTATAACTGGTATAGAAACAAATGATATAATAACACATACCATAGAAAAAATCTATGGACAATCTGTTGTTTTATGTATTTTACCTATTATATTTATAGGCATATAATCGCATCATCAAATGCCGGCTACATATTGTGATGATAATTCGGATACAGCGATCCGTTTGATCAAAATGAGCGAAATGATCAAAATGATTGAGTGGACAGAGCTGTTCAGGAAAGAACAGCCATCTGAAACAGTAATCTGAATATGATAATGAGTACGATAAAATGAAGGAGAAATATACATGAAAACATCAGTAATTGGCTTTCCGAGAATCGGAACCGACAGAGAATTAAAATTTGCGTCAGAAAAATATTTTAAAGGTGTCATATCCGCAGAGGAACTGCAGGAGACAGCAAAGACACTCAGAATAAGACATATTAAAAAACAGCATGAGGCAGGAGTTACATTTATACCATCTAATGATTTTTCATTTTATGATAATGTGCTGGATACAGCATTTCTTTGCAATATTGTTCCTGCAAGATATAAGGAACTCGGACTTTCGGATCTGGATACATTTTTTGCTATGGCCAGAGGTTATCAGGGCGAAAAGGGAGATGTAAAGGCTCTGGCTATGAAGAAATGGTACAATACAAATTATCATTATATTGTACCTGAACTTGAGGATGAGGCTGAGATATCGCTGGCAGGAAATAAGCCGTTTGCTGAATATGATGAGGCTAAGGCTGAAGGAATAAGTACAAAGCCTGTTTTGACCGGTGCCTATACGTTACTGGATCTTTGCAGATTCACAGGCAGAAAGAACAGAGAAGATGTTCTTACCGATATTGTAAAGGCCTATAAGGATATAATAAAGAAATTTGAGGAAAGAGGCGCTGAATGGATCCAGTTCGATGAACCATCATTTGTAAAGGATCTGGACGAAAATGATAAGGCATTTCTGGTAAAGCTTTATAAAGGGATTCTGGAAGAAAAGAAAAATATAAAGGTTCTTATTCAGACATATTTCGGAGATGTCCGCGATATTTATGAGATTCTGGCAGAGCTTCCTGTTGATGGTATCGGTCTCGATCTTGTGGAAGGAAAGCTGACAGCAGCGCTTATAGAAAAATATGGTTTTCCAAAGGACAAGACACTTTTCGCAGGCCTTGTAAATGGTAAAAACATCTGGAAAAACAATTATGCAAAGACATTAGGCGTTTTAAATGGATTAAAAGAAAAAGGAATCGATACGGTTCTTTCTACGTCCTGCTCCCTTCTGCATGTACCATACACTCTTGCTTCCGAAGAAAAGCTTTCAGAAGATTATAAGAAATATTTCGCCTTTGCTTATGAGAAGTTAAATGAATTAAAGGAGCTTTCTCTTCTTGCAGAAAATGGTGCATATGAAAATGAAAGTTCATTTGCGAAAAATGCAGCTCTTTTCAAGGAAAAGAGAGACTGCGAGAACAAGGAGGTTCAGGAACGCCTGAAGGCTGTTAAGGAAGAGGATTATACAAGACTTCCTAAGAGAAGTGAAAGAGAAAAGCTGCAGAAGGAAACCCTGAAGCTGCCGAAATTCCCTACAACAACAATCGGTTCCTTCCCTCAGACAGCAGATGTTAAGAAGAACAGATCAGCCTTCAGAAAGGGAGAGATCACAGAGGAGCAGTATAAGAGCTTTAATCAGGCTAAGATTGAGAGAGTTATCAGATGGCAGGAAAGCATCGGACTGGATGTCCTTGTCCATGGAGAATACGAGAGAAATGACATGGTTGAGTATTTCGGTGAGTCTCTTGATGGATACCTTTTCACGGAAAAGGCATGGGTACAGTCGTATGGTACAAGATGTCTTAAACCGCCAATCATTTGGGGTGATATCAGCAGAAGAAAACCGATAACTGTTGATTGGTCAGTTTATGCACAGTCACTTACAGATAAGTTTGTAAAGGGTATGCTTACAGGACCGGTAACTATATTTAACTGGTCTTTCCCTAGAGAAGACGTAAGCATGAAGGAGTCTATCTCACAGATCGCTCTTGCAATAAGAGATGAAGTTCTTGATCTTGAGAAAAATGGTATTAAGATCATTCAGATAGATGAGGCTGCTCTTCGTGAGAAGCTTCCTCTCAGAAAATCAGACTGGTACAGTGAATATCTGGATTTTGCAATTCCTGCATTCCGTCTTGTTCACAGCAAGGTTAAACCGGAAACACAGATACATACACATATGTGCTACAGCGAGTTTACAGATATAATACCGGCTATCGATAATATGGATGCAGATGTGATAACATTTGAGGCTTCCAGATCGGATCTGCTTATCCTGGATTCTCTGAAGGAGCATAACTTTGAAACAGAGGTAGGACCGGGAGTATATGATATTCATTCTCCACGTGTACCTTCAGTTGATGAGATTGTTACAGCTCTTCGCAAAATGAGACAGAAGATAGATGATGAAAAATTATGGATAAATCCTGACTGCGGACTTAAGACAAGAGGAGAGGAAGAGACAAAGCAGAGCCTTATCAACCTTGTAAGAGCAGGGGAGATCATCCGTAAGGAAGCGTGAGGCGCAGGATCAGTATGGCATTCCCTTGGAATGAGTTTAGAAGTATCAGACATAATTGTTTACAGAGGTATAAGAAATATGAGAGTATCAGATATATATAAAACCGGAGGAAGGTCTCTCTCTTTTGAGATCTTCCCGCCAAAGAAGGACAGTGACCTGGATAATATTGATGAAACACTGGATGTTCTCTGCGAGCTTAAACCGGATTTTATAAGTGTAACATTTGGAGCAGGAGGAAGCAGCAATTGCAATAAAACCATTAAGCTGGCTCAGAAGATTAAAGAAAAGTACAAGGTGGAACCTGTGGTTCATCTGACCTGCCTGCATTATGACAGAGCTGAGATTGATTGCTTTGCCCATGCCCTGAAGGAAGCAGGAGTAGAGAATGTCCTGGCTCTCCGGGGGGATCATCGTGATGATATTCCTATGAAAAATGATTTCTTATATTCTTCTGACCTCGCAAAATATCTTTCTGAAAAATATGATTTCTGTGTACTCGGTGCCTGCTATCCTGAATGCCATCCTGAATCGGATGGTATGGTGGATGAGATAAAGCATCTCAAGGCTAAGGTAAATGCAGGGGCAGAGATCCTGATATCACAGCTCTTTTTCGATAATGATGCTTTCTTCAGCTTCAGGGAAAAATGTGAAATAGCAGATATAAATGTCCCGATACTTCCGGGAATCATGCCGGTGGTAAAAGCGGCCCAGATAAGAAGGATGGTATCTATGTGCAATGCTACATTTCCGGAAAGATTTCAGAGGATCATCGATCGATATGAGGACAATAAAGAGGCTCTCTTCGATGCGGGAATGTCATATGCACTGAGTCAGATCATCGATCTTCTTGTAAGTGATACTGCGGGAATCCATCTTTACACAATGAATGATCCAAGAATTGCCAGAAGAATATGTGAAGGTATAAAAAATATAGTATAGCCTCTGAGATATTCAGAAGATATTCAGAAGTCGATATACTATCATAAAACATTACCACAAAATGGTATAAGGAGCACGTTTCATAGCAGGTTTCAAAGCTGAGACGTGCTCTTTAAATATTTGAAAAACAAATTGAAGAAATTGTATATATTAAGTATAATTGAAATAGTGTGAATTTGAGACGGAAAGTTGTTTTAAACAGGAAGGGAGGAGAAGAGTATGATAGCAAAAACAGGGGTTAATGAAGTACAGGTTTATCGGAAAAGCGCCACTATCACAAGAGGCGGCGAAGTATTTCTGAAGACCGGAAGAAATGTGATATACATCGCCGGAATGACGGAAAGTGCCAGGACAGACAGCTTTCGCCTGAAATTTCCGGAAAATATAAAGGCCATTAACATTCAGATCGTTGATATAGATAAGATTGAGAATGATGATATCAAAGAATCCGAAGAGATTCAGAAAAGAATAGATGAGATAAATTATAAGATCGAAACAGACAATGTAATGCTGGAGCTCAGGAAGACGAATTGTAACTTCTACAGCAGATCAGGCATATCCGTTGAAGAACAGGAAAATGCTCTCAGTGCTCTTCCCGAACAGCTCATGCAGATCCATAAGGACATAGACAGACTTACTGCAGAGAAGAGCAGATTGCAGGAGGAATATGATAAGGCTGTAAAAGAAGAGGGAAAACCTCTTATTATGGCTGAGGTTTATTCAGAGAATGAGGGAACGGTTCCATTTATCCTTCAGTATCAGGATGATCAGTGCTTCTGGAATCCAAAATACGAAATACTCTATTCAGGAGATAAGGATCCTCTGATGGTTTCCATGAAGGCGCAGATATTCCAGTCATCAGGAGAGGACTGGAAACAGATAAAGCTTACACTTTATACAGGAAATCCGTCAGTTTCAAATGATATTCCGGTATTGTCAGGGGTTCAGCTTTCGCTGGTGGAACCGCCAAAACCGAGAACACGCGCGAAGGGCTTCGGAATGGCGATGGCCGGGGCTGCAATGGCTGACGAATGTGTTGAAGAATGTGAAGATGCTGCTCCGATGATGATGGGAAGTGCCATGGGAATGCAGATGGCTGCGCTTAAGATGGATTCAGCTGAAATGGCAGAGGAAGAAACCATGACAGCATTTATCCTTCCAAATAAAAGAGATGTACTGAGTGACACAGACGGTAATATTGCTGAACTGAAATCATTTTCTGTAAATGCATATTATCATGCGCTTTCGATTCCTTCGGTTGATAACAGCTGCTATCTTGTGGCTGATATTGCAAGTTCAGACTGGCCGCTTCCACCGGCAACGGCTGCAGTATATATCAAGGATACATATGCCGGAGAGGTTTATGTGGATGCCGACTCTGATACAGAGATGTTTACACTTTCACTCGGCAAGGATGAACGTCTTACGGTTGTGCGTACAGAGGCGCCAAAGAAGACTCAGGATGTATTTCTTAAAAATACCAAGAAACAGTTTAATAAGAATGAGATACGTCTCGTAAATACATCTTCTGATATCGTAAATGTAATAGTTAAGGATCAGATCCCGGTATCTACAGATAAAACGATCGTGGTTGAGACCGGACAGCTTACAGACGGTACGCTCGACGCAGAAACCGGTGAGATCAAATGGGAGCTTAAGACTGAACCGGATAAAACAGTTACACTTAATGTTGAATATACGGTATCGTGGCCGAAGGATAAGAGGCTTTATGAAAACCGTAAAAAAATACAGACAAAGACCAGATTCTGTTCAGTCTGCGGTAAGGCTGTGACCGGACAATTCTGTCCTGAGTGCGGAGCCAGAGTATGATCTTTTTTTCAAATTTAATAGACAGAGCTTCACTGTTAGTCATGTCTCTCTTTTCAGGAAAGCTGAAAAAAGAAATGCTGGCTGAGCAGCACCGGATCAATAAAGCTGCATGGAGAGAATATCTGAAGAAACTGAAGGAAACCGGAGGGTTTATTGAGAATCAGAGGGAAATGACGGATTTTCGTTACGGAACGAATAAGGGACGTATCGGAAGGAAGCTTTTTAACGGTAAGGAAATGACCGGAGCCGATAATACCTGCGAGGTTATTGCAGTGTATAATGCTATTCATTTTCTGAGTAAAGGCAGCAATATGGATACAGTCGGATTTCCGGAGCTGCTGAGGAGTTTTTCCGAAAAAGGTATAGCCTTCAGGGGGATGTTCGGAACCTCGCCGGGAGCTCTTATAAAATATCTTAAATCTAAGGGATATAAGGTTGAAAAACTGAAGGCATCAAAGATAAATGAAGAAAACTGTGCTGCTCTGGAGAGAAAATATAAAACATTTATTTTTTCTTCATTTAATCAGGGGCAGAATCCATTTTCGATGATACATACCATGTGTATCACGAAGGAGGAACCGGGAGCTGACGGAGGCTCTGAGCCGGTCCAAAATATACCGGATGAAAGTATAGCGGTAAAAAAAATAACGGACGATAAAATATCGTATAATAAAATATCGTATAATAACATATCGGCCATGTCGGACAATAACATAACGGACAATAACATGAACGGTATATTCAAGGTTCATAATGATTACGAAGGAAATAAAACCTACAGTTCATTATATGCAGCAGTAAGCGGATATAATGGGGGTAAGGGACATCCTGTAATCATAATTGCGGCAGAGAAACGGACACAAAAACCGGATTAAAAAACATTCTGCAATAATCGTAAAAATGTGATATATTCATGAATGACGGTTATTTTTGATAAAAACACTTTAGGATATATGGAGATAGAGACAGATGGATATAAACAGACAACATGAGGCACCATTATATACGGCTCTTGAAAAATTCAGGAGACTGAGAGTGGTACCGTTTGACGTTCCCGGTCATAAGAGGGGAAGAGGAAATATGGAACTCGTTGAATTCCTTGGCGGAAAGTGTGTGGAGATTGACGTAAATTCCATGAAACCTCTTGATAATCTGTGCCATCCGGTATCGGTTATAAAAGAAGCCGAGGACCTCGCTGCAGATGCATTTGGAGCGGCTCATGCGTTCTTTATGGTGGGAGGAACCACCAGTGCGGTACAGAGCATGGTGCTTACAGCCTGTAAGCATGGTGATAAGATAATCATGCCGAGAAATGTACATAAGAGTGCCATTAATGCTCTCGTGCTTTGCGGAGCAATACCGGTTTATATCGATCCGAAGGTTGATACAAAACTGGGAATTCCGCTCGGAATGGAGCTTGCAGATGTAAGGGCCGCTGTTGAGGCTAATCCGGATGCAAAAGCAATACTCATAAATAATCCGTCTTATTACGGAATATGTTCTGATCTTCAGTCCATAGTAAATCTTGCACATGAAAAGGGCATGCTTGCGCTTGTGGATGAAGCTCATGGAACACATCTTTATTTTGGAGAAAATCTGCCTCTTAACGGTATGGCAGCGGGAGCGGATATGTGTGCCATAAGCATGCATAAATCAGGAGGTTCTCTGACTCAGAGTTCGCTTCTTCTGGTAAATGACACCATAAATGAAGGCTATGTAAGCAATATTATAAATCTTACCCAGACTACCAGTGCTTCATATCTTTTGCTGGGAAGTCTTGATATAAGCAGAAGAAACCTTGCCCTGAAGGGAGCTGAAAGCTTTGCAAAGGTCTGCGGCATGGCTTCATATGCGAGAAAAGAGATAAATGATATCGAAGGCTATTATGCCTTTGGTTCTGAACTTATAAACGGAGGCAGTGTATTTGATTTCGATGAGACCAAGCTGGTTATAAATACCAGAGGAATAGGTCTAACAGGAATAGAGGTATACGATCTTCTGAGAGAAGAATATGATATTCAGATGGAGTTTGGTGATCTGTCAAATGTTATGGCTTATATTTCCATAGGAGACAGACTGCAGGATATAGAGAGACTTGCCGGCGCGCTGGATGATATTGCCCGTCTTTATGCAAAGCCGGAAACCAGTTTTTTCAGTGCAGAATATGTGACACCTATAGTTAAAGCAACTCCGCAGGAAGCATTTTATTCTGATAAGATCAAGCTTCCTCTCAGAGAAACCATCGGAAGAATTTGTGCGGAATCTGTTATGTGTTATCCGCCGGGAATTCCGATTCTTGCACCGGGTGAGATGATAACAGAAGAGATAATCGATTATATAAATCTTGCAAAGGAAAAGGGCTGCTCAATGCAGGGCCCTGAAAGCGAAGATATCTCAGAGCTTGGTGTGCTGAGGTAGACTGAAATAAATTGAGGTACAGTCTGTCCGGTTATGGAGGTTTGCGGCTGTACCGGATATAATTCATCTGACAGATGGATAAAAGAGTTTGAACGTTCACAGGTCGTGGAGGATATATAAATGGCTGAAGGAAAGATGGAATACTGGTTTGAAGAGATGCATACTTCAAATGTAAAGATGTCAATAAGAGTGAATCAGCATCTTTACAGCGGCACCAGTGAGTTTAGAAGAATAGATGTTTTTGATTCGCCGGAATTCGGTAAATTTCTTACATCCAACGGAAATGTTATTTTCTCCGAGCAGGAAGAATTTACATATGACGAAATGATAGTTCATGTACCGATGGCAGTTCATCCGGACGTAAAAAGGGTGCTCGTTATAGGAGGAGGCGATGGCGGCGTTGCCAGAGAGCTTTCGCATTATAAGGAGATCGAGGTTATCGATATAGCCGAACCTGACAAAATGTTTGTGGATGTATGCAGAAAATATTTTCCTGACAATGCGATCGGTCTTGAGGATGTCAGAGTAAGGATATATTATGAGGACGGTCTCAGATTCCTCAGAAGATGCAAGGACAAATATGATCTTATAATCAGTGATGCAACAGATCCTCTCGGACATGAGGCGGGACTTTTTACAAAGGAATTCTATGGAAACTGCTATAAGGCTCTTCATGATGACGGTATCATGGTTTATCAGCATGGAAGTCCGTTTTTTGATGAGGATGAGGAAAACTGCCGTGCCATGCACAGAAAGGCATTTAAGTCTTTCCCTATAACAAGAGTGTATCAGGCACATATTCCGACCTGTCCGGCCGGCTACTGGCTGTTTGGTTTTGCCTCTAAGAAATACCATCCGCTGAAGGACTTTGATCCTGAAAGATGGGAAGAGAGAAATATAGAAACGTGGTATTATACAACCCATTTACATCAGGGAGCGTTCATGCTTCCGAAGTATGTGGAGGATATTCTTAAGGAAGAAGAATAATAAAGGATAAAGGAGTTAAAATGAGCAGATTACTTGTTATTGGCTGCGGTGGAGTAGCCCAGGTTGCAATTCAGAAATGCTGTCAGAACAGCGATACATTTACGGAGCTTATGATAGCGAGCCGTACAGAAGCAAAGTGCATAGCTTTAAAGGAAAAGCTTGAAAAGGAAGGCGTAAAGACAGTCGTTACCACAGCAAAGGTTGACGCAGACAGCGTTGAGGAGCTGGTAAAACTGATTTCGGATTATAAGCCGGATGCAGTATTGAACGTGGCTCTTCCATATCAGGACCTTACTATCATGGATGCATGTCTTCAGTGCAAGGTAGACTATATTGATACAGCCAACTATGAGCCTGAGGATACAGATGATCCTGAGTGGCGTGCAATCTACAATAAGCGCTGCGAGGAGAAGGGTTTTGCTGCTTATTTCGATTACAGCTGGCAGTGGGCATATCAGGAGAAATTCAAGGAGGCAGGACTTACTGCACTTCTCGGAACCGGTTTTGATCCAGGCGTTACAAGTGTATTTACTGCTTATGCAGCAAAGCATTATTTTGATGAGATCGATACTATAGATATACTGGACTGCAATGGAGGAGATCACGGATATCCATTTGCTACAAACTTCAATCCGGAAATAAATCTTCGTGAGGTTTCTGCCAACGGAAGCTATATGGAGAATGGAAAATGGGTTGAAACAAAGCCTATGGAGATCAAGAGGGTTTATAATTTCCCGGAAGTAGGTGAGAAGGATATGTATCTCCTTCATCATGAGGAGATTGAGGCTCTTGGAAGGAATTTCCCGGGGGTTAAGAGAATAAGATTCTTTATGACATTTGGACAGAGCTATCTTACACATATGAAGTGCCTTGAAAATGTAGGTATGCTCTCTACAAGCCCTATAATGTTTGAGGGAAGAGAGATAGTTCCTATTCAGTTCCTTAAGGCTCTTCTGCCTGATCCTGCAAGCCTTGGACCACGTACGGTTGGTAAGACAAATATCGGATGTATCTTCACAGGAAAGAAGGATGGCAAGGAGAGAAAGATATATATCTACAATGTCTGTGATCATCAGGAGTGTTATAAGGAGCTCGGAAGCCAGGCAATCAGCTATACAACCGGTGTTCCTGCAATGATAGGAACAGCTCTTGTTATAAATGGTACATGGAAGAAGGCAGGAGTATTTACAACAGACGAATTTGATCCGGATCCATATATGGATATGCTGAATAAGTACGGCCTTCCATGGGTGGTTGATGAGAATCCGGTACTTGTGGACTGATATCGAATATTTGTAGACTGATTACGGTACCGGGAGAAATTTCGGTACCGTAATTTTAAGGGATATAATAATGAAATATGAACAGCTGAATACGCCTTCATATATTGTTCAGGAGAAGGCGCTCCTTAAAAATCTGAATATATTAAAGGATGTTTCTGACAGTACAGGGTGTAAGATACTTCTCGCAGAGAAGGCATTTTCCATGTACAGAGTATATCCTCTCATCGCAAGATACCTTGTAGGAACAACGGCTTCAGGTCTGTTTGAGGCGAAGCTTTCTTATGAAGAGTTCAGGACAGATGGGGAACCGGTTAAAGCAGTAAAGGAAAATCATGTGTTTGAACCTGCATATAAGCCTGATGAAATGAAGGAAATCTGCAGCATCTGCACACATCTGTATTTTAATTCCATAGCTCAGCTTGAAGCCCACAGAAGTATCTGGGAGCCTTATCAGAAGGCCGGAAAGATCAAGGTTGCGCTGCGTATTAATCCTGAATTCTCTACTCAGGAGGGCCACGCAATATACGATCCTTGTTCTCCGGGATCAAGGCTTGGAATCAGAAGAGAGAGCCTTCCGGAAAAGCTACCGGAGGGCGTGACGGGACTGCATTTTCATACTCTCTGCGAACAGGGAGCGGAGCCGCTGATCGATACCTTCAGAAGCGTTGAGAAGACTTTCGGAAGCTATCTTGATAAGATAAGCTGGATAAATATGGGCGGAGGACATCATATATCCAAAGCAGATTATGATACAGAGAAATTAAAAAGCTTTTTAAATGAAACAAAAGAAAAATATGGTCTGGAGATATATCTTGAACCGGGAGAGGCGATTGCGCTGGATGCCGGAACACTTATAACAAGAGTGCTCGACAGAGTGGAAACATCAGATATACCAACATTTATCCTGGATGCTTCTGCGGCCTGCCATATGCCGGATGTACTTGAAATGCCTTATACTCCGCCGCTTTTTGGTTCGCTCGACAGCAGAGGAAGCAGCGATGCTCCCGGAGCTGATGCAGCTGATGGTGATGCTGATGAAGGCGGATCGGGACAGAATGCCGGAGATGGAGTCTGGGTGAGACTTGCGTCAAGAACCTGCCTTGCGGGAGATGTGATAGGAATCTATAAGCTTCCGTCTTATCCTGCGATTGGAGATATACTTACATTTGGAGATATGGCTATTTACAGCATGGTTAAAAATAATACCTTTAATGGCATGGCTTTGCCGGATATCGTTCTGGAGCATGCAGAGGACACAGAAGACAGATTTGAGATAGTAAAGCATTTCGGATACGAGGATTTCAAAATGAGATTATCCTGATCCGGGTGGGAGGTAACTGGCAGTATGACTGAAAAGAATAATTCATGTATAAGATTTCCGGCAGAATATGAGCCACATCTGGGAACTCTGATGATATGGCCGGAGAGACCTGGAAGCTGGGGAAAGGATTCTTCGGCAGCGGAAAAAGCATTTACGGAAATAATACTTGAAATATTAAAAAGTGAAAATCTGTATCTTCTGGTAAGTGATAAAAAGACGGAGTACGTCAGAAGCCTTTTTGAAAAAAGAGCAGAGTATATCAGGGCAGACGTAAACACAGCCGAGCCGGGCAGGGCAGAGAGTACGGATCATCAGATGCGTACCGCATATATATTAAAGATCAGCGGGCATGAGCTGCATATCATTACTGCCGAAACGGATGATGCATGGGCGAGAGATACCGGACCTACATTTGTCCTTGGAGATAAAAGAAATGCTGTAAACTGGTCGTTTAATGCCTGGGGAGGCACTGTGGATGGTCTTTATGCAGACTGGTCATTGGACGACAAGGTTGCAAAAAACTTTGCGGAACTTTTGGGAGATGAAGTAACGGATGCTGCTCCATTTGTGCTTGAGGGCGGAAGCGTTCATTCTGACGGTGAGGGAACTCTTATGGTTACAGAGAGCTGCCTTCTTTCAGCCGGACGAAACCCGGAGCTTTCCAAAGAAGAAATAGAAGATAAGCTGAAAAAATACCTTGGGGCAGAGAAGGTTCTCTGGCTTCCGAGAGGTATTTATAATGACGAAACAAATGAGCATGTAGATAATGTGGCGGCCTTTGTCGGTCCGGCGGAAATCGTTCTTGCATGGACGGATAATAAAAATGATCCGCAGTATGAACTGTCCAAGCTGGATTATGATTATCTTATGTCCGAAACCGATGCAAAAGGGAGGAAGCTTACGGTCCATAAGCTTCCGGTTCCGGATGTTCCTGTGTGCTGTACAGAGGAGGATATAGATAATTACATTTTCGAGCCGGGCGAGGACGAACGAGAGCCCGGAGAGAGACTGGCAGCAAGCTATGTGAATTATTATTATACAAATGCTTCCATTCTTCTTCCGCAGTTCGGAGGAATGAATGAAGAAAGTGATAAAAGGGCGGTTGAAATACTGTCAAAGATCAGCAGAGGCAGGAAGGTCGTACCGATATCTGCACGAAGCATTCTGCTTGGAGGCGGTAATATCCACTGTATTACCCAGCAGATACCCGGTTGAGTCACACCTGATCTGATTGATACGGTGTATCTAAGTATATGATAATATGTATGCCGGCGGATATACTTGTCAGGCATACTCTCTGTGGGAGGAATGGAAATATGTCAGAAATCATGGTTGCTGCGATTCAGATGAGCTGCAGCAGGGATATAAATGAGAATATAAAAAAGGCAGAAAGATTAGTGAGAGAAGCTGCGGCAAAGGGTGCAAAGATTATACTTCTCCCGGAGCTTTTCGAGAGACAGTATTTCTGTCAGGAAAGACAGTATGGATATTATGAATTTGCAAAGCCTGTAAATGAAAATGATGCTGTAAAAGTACTTCAACCGTTATCGGAGGAGCTGGGAGTTGTCATTCCTGTAAGTATTTATGAGAGAGATAATACGGTTCTTTATAATACGGTTGTCATGCTGGATTCGGGAAAGAATCTTGGAATATACAGGAAAACACATATTCCTGATGACCATTTTTATCAGGAAAAGTTTTATTTCACTCCGGGAAATACAGGCTTCAAGGTGTTTGAAACAAGTTACGGTAAGGTAGGTATCGGTATATGCTGGGATCAGTGGTTCCCGGAAACCGCAAGAAGTCTTGCACTAATGGGAGCGGATATCATTTTATATCCGACAGCTATCGGAAGTGAGCCTATACTTACTGTTGACAGCGCAGGACACTGGCAGAGAACGATGCAGGGACATTCTGCAGCAAATATTATGCCTGTTGTTGCTGCAAACCGTTACGGCCTTGAAGAAGTGGAGCCTTGTGAGGAAAATGCAGGACAGAAAAGTGCGCTTGACTTTTATGGTTCAAGCTTTATGACAAATGAAATCGGAGAGAAGATCGCGGAAGCAGGTCGCTGTACCGAGGAAATCCTGTCAGCGGTTTATAATTTTGAAAAGCTGAGAAATGTCCGCCTTGAGTGGGGTGTTTTCAGAGACAGAAGACCGGATATGTATAAAAAGCTGACTGATTGAAAGACGGTATAATGATTAATAATACGATCTGATAACAATGTCAGATAGCTATATCAATTTATCAAATAACCTAGTATATCGATTTCTAAATAACTACACAAAATAACGTGCCTGTTTTCCCGAACAGTACAGCACCAAAAGCCTCGGAATATTGTAATAACGGACGACACGCCTCAGCAGAATGAGTACTTTCTGGTTGAGGCGTGTTTTTTGGTATAGCTTATGAGATTTAAAAGTGTGAAAAAGAATATCGATTTACGTATTAACTGATTACATTGTACAACATAAAGTGCAACAAAAGCGCAACTAAGTCATGGGATTGCCCGAACGAAGTGAGGGAGGGCCCCATGATCCGAGCATAGCGAGGACACGGCATACGGAGTATGCCCAGGGATTGCGAAGCAATACCGCAACATCATGGAACATGATGTTGGTGCCAACTAAGTAACGGTCCTAATTAAACATTCTTTTGTATATAAAGAGAATATTATATTAACAATTGAAATCTAAAGTGCTAAAATATTTACAAATAGCTGTTGCACAGAATTTAAATGGCAACAGAATATATTTTGTTAAAATGCTGTTTGATGAAATCTTAAATGGAGGGGTTAAAGAATGTTTTGTTTAAAATGTGGTAAACAGATTCCGGACGGCTCCGGTATGTGTCCGGTGTGTGGTGCGAATCTTATGCAGGGCGGTCCGCAGTACGGCGGTATGAATCCACAGCAGATGGGAATGCAGGGCGGTCTGCAGTATGGCGGAATGAACCCACAGCAGATGGGCATGCAGGGCGGTC
>FNUU01000003.1:87880-310942 GCA_900108205.1 Eubacterium ruminantium
GCAGTATGGCGGAATGAACCCACAGCAGATGGGCATGCAGGGCGGTCCACAGTATGGCGGCATGAATTCACAGCAGATAGGCATGCAGGGGGTGCCGCAGTATGGCGGTATGAATCCACAGCAGATGAAAATGCAGGGTGGTCAGAAAAAAGCACCTATGGATCCTAAAAAGAAGAAAACAATAATCATTGCCGCAATAATCGGTGCAATCCTTATTGCAGGAGGCATAATCGCATGGATACTCATCTCAAATCATAATAAAAAAGATAATGATGCAGAGGTAGTCGGAGATACTGCTCTTTCAAGATATGTTGATAAATCCAATAAGGCAGATGATATAACTGCAGCAGGAACTGCTTTGACAGCGCTTCAGACCGCTATGGCTGATGAAGACTGCTATGATGAAATAATGAATTACACCCAAGGCAAAGGAGAAAAAGAGGTTATTGTTGCTTCTATAAAAGCTGCTAAGGGAGATGATTTCACAGAAGATAATATAACTGCAGTAGGACCTGAATTAAGGCGTGAATTATACATGTCACTTTCAAGCGGAATGCCAATGAAATACACAGAAAAGGGCGCTGCATATTTCGTCTTGACAATTAAGGATGATTATATGGTTTCGGTTTATATTTCCACATCTCCGGACAGTCTGGACTGGCAGATACAGCCGAATACAGATCCGGAATATAGATAATCTGGCAGTTTTCCTATGAATAGATCAAAAAAAATAAAACAGGAATAATGTATTCACCATATATAAAACGGGTTTGATCGATGTGATCAAACCCGTTTTCCGCCAACCATTGTATTGATATTTATTCTTTACTCTATATCCTGTCCGTTCTCAAGCATTTTGGAAGTGACTCTTTCATTCAGGTAATTATATACTTTGTCACAAAATTCTTTTTTAAAAGAAAATGGTATGAGAAAGGCTTCATTTTTAAATTTGATATTTATAATGCTGTAGATATTTGCATTATCAGGGGATATAAGGGAGTAATCGACTATATCCTCATATTTGTAGAAGCTTTCACCTC
The DNA here is from genome assembly GCA_900108205.1 of Eubacterium ruminantium. GTDB lineage: Bacteria > Bacillota > Clostridia > Lachnospirales > Lachnospiraceae > Eubacterium_Q > Eubacterium_Q ruminantium_A. Next base: position 88,921 of record FNUU01000003.1, read on the forward strand.
TGTGATGCTTTACAACGATCTCATCCTCATGAAATTCATATACTATATCATACTGAGTCTTTCCGAAAGAATGGATAACAAGCACAAGTCCATACATTCCGACAAGTACGGAAAGAATGATCGAAAACATACTGTGTTTATCAAAACCAAGAATAACCGGAACTACCAGAAGAAGTGTAAAGGCCATAAGGAATAATCCCAGCAGTCGGAAGGTCATTCTTGAACGTTTATTTTTCTTTACTGAATAGGTTATCATAAAAATCTCCTGTATATCGTATAGTGCATTATTTTATATATCTTCAATCTGCCAGTCAATAGGCGCAATCCCATTTTTCTCTAAAAATTCATTTGCCTTGCTGAAATGCTTACATCCGAAAAAACCTCTGTATGCAGAAAGAGGGCTTGGATGAGGAGCTTCCAGAATAAGGAATTTTGGATTTGTCAGCATGGATTTTTTGCTTCTTGCAAAACTGCCCCACAGAAGAAATACGATAGGACGATCGATTTCATTTATAGTCCTTATAACTGCGTCTGTAAAATTTTCCCAGCCTTTACCCTGATGTGAGGCGGCGGCATGAGCACGGACGGTAAGAACCGCATTTAAGAGGAGGACTCCCTGCTCAGCCCATTTAACAAGGTAGCCGTTGTTGGGAATGCGGCAGCCAAGATCGGTGGAAAGCTCTTTATAAATGTTTAAGAGAGATGGAGGAATATCCACTCCCGGTTTTACTGAGAAGGACAGACCGTGAGCCTGGCCGGGCTCGTGATAAGGATCCTGTCCGATTATAACACATTTAAGATTTGACATTGGTGTAAGATGAAAAGCGTTGAAAATGTCATCTCCCGGAGGATATACAGTTTTGTGGCTGTATTCATAACTTACAAATTCAAACAGTTTCTTGTAATAATCTTTTTTATATTCTTCTTTTAACTTGTCAGCCCAGTCATTTGTGATCGGTGGCATATACGTGTCCTCTTTTCGAAATATTGTATTATGAGAAGCAAACTCCGCTTCACGTGATCCTGCGAGTCTGTCATCCCTCAGGTGTCTTATGTCAGCCGGTAAAACTCTGATTCCGGCATCGGTAAAGTATCATTTTGCAAGATATATGCGCTTTCAGCTGCCCTTACACTAAATATATGTGCGCAAAAGGTCGGTATTCGCAAAAATATACTGTGATTAAGTGAATGTACCAAAAATACAGTGGCAAAAGGGCGGGTTTTAAGTGCAAAATCTTTTGAAAAATGATATAATCATTATAATCCATTTTTGTATGTAAAAACAAGAGTTTATAACCTTTACAGAATCATGTTACATAATTAAAAAATATTAAAGTGATATATCAATTTCTAAATGACCATACCAAATAATTATACCAAATAATAATATTAAATAATTATACAAAAGAATTAATCAAAGAACTGGTAGGCTTTACCGGACGGTACAGTATCGAAAGCCTCAGAATAGTCCGTGAAAGGAGGCGGGAGTATGAAGAAGAAAAATACAGGTTTTATCGTATTTGTTATAACGATAATACTTTTTACCGTAACTGAATTTCTGCTTTTTATCAAACCGGGATTTCTGACAGAGAAAAGAAGAGAAAAACTCCTGAAGGCGGAGACTACGGAAAATGTTGCTTCGGGAAATGGTAAAAGGGAAAAATCGTCTATTGAGAAGAGTACGGAAAAGAATACAGATGATGAGGAGATAACTGCCTCAACCGAGAAGACTAAGAAAACAACAGCTGAGAAGACAGAGGATTCAACCGAGAAGACAACGGAGAAGAAGACCAAGAAGACAACAGCTGAGAAGACAGAGGATTCAACCGAGAAAACAACGGAGAAGAAGACGAAGAAGACAACTGCAGAGAAAACTGAAGAATCAACCGAAAAGACAACCGAGAAGAAGACAGAGAAGAAAACTACGGAGAAGAATACGGAAGAAGCTACAGAGTCTCCGTTTGATACTACGGAGCGTCCTGATGTTGAGGATTTCTATTGGTTTATAAATGACTATATGAATGGTGAATATGTCAGGGATGCCAAAGAAATCGATAAATACTCTGATCTGAACGGTAATTGGAAGGTAATGATCTATACTAATCCATTTAACGAAAAAGGTGAGTATACGATGCAGTTCCTTAACTGCAGGATCACTGCAAGTACCAAGAAGATCAAGCTGGTAATGGATTTCTACCGTGTATTCAGTGGCACTGACAGCAAGTATTATGATGAGACTGACAGAAAGAAGGAAATCTATACCGCAGACTGGGATAAATGGTTTGCTGAGGTTGAAACCGGTTATTCAAAGTTCCAGCTTTACGCCTTTTTTACGAAGGATGATAAACAGTATATCGTAGGAAATGTTGAGTGGAATTCCGGTGAGTACGGATATATCGTTTTTGTGAGACCGTGATCAGCTTTTGTGCAGTGGTAAAGAATAATAAGACCGAGGATGTCAAAATGATCTCTGATATCATATGACACATGGAATGCCTGAAGGGATGTGGTGATTTATGAATAAAGGCGGCATAAAGCTTTTTGTGACTATAATGCTCCTGGCGATCTTCGCAGTGGTTACCGGACTCAGTATATATAATTATTTTAAAGATCCGGATCCTAAAGATAATGGAAAATCAGTGGCGGTTAAGGACCAGAATGCCGGGAAGACAGAGAGCAAAAAAGCTTCCGAGACAGAGGATATAGTTATTGGGGACGCAGGAAAGGACGGAGCAAGTCTTGCTGTAAATGCAGGTGTTTTTCCTGAAGGTACTGAGATAACACTTAAGCATCTTACGGATAAGGAAGCTAAAGAATATAAAACTGAAGGAGTGGGACTTATCAGTAATCCTATAGAGGTGGGGGCTGCTGAGGACGTATATAAGGGTGAATGTCTGGATGAGGGAGTAACGCTTGTTGTGGATATTCCACAGGAAACCATAAAAGAGGACAGCTCTCCGGTGGATTTCTGTTTTGCTTACTTTGATGAAACAATGAAGGCATGGAGATATCTGGAGCCTGACTGGGTTGATCTGGATGAGAGAAAAATGCAGATCACATTACAGCATTTTTCAATATATGGTCCGGCTACACCTGATGAGGCTGCACAGATTGACAGGATCATGAATCAGTACTGCGAGGCAAAGCTGAGACATGAAAACAGTTATAATGAGGCGGAACAGGCTTTATCGCCTTATCTTGCGGATTTAAAGAAAAAGATAAATCTGTCTGAGAAGGCGTTTAATCAGCTGCAGAGAGATATACTTTGTCAGGTTATGGATAATCTCCAGGGAGGCGGTCCTGAGACGCCGGGATTATGGAGAGATAAGAGCCAGAAATGGCATTTTCAGGGACAGGGAACTCTTATTACAACCTGCATGAAGGCAAAGGAGGACAATGATCCGGATCTTGCTGCATTTGCCATCGAAGAATATATGGCGGAAGCTACAGCGTCCGTTCTTTTCAACGGCCCATGGGCCAAGAAAATAGCTATGGGCGGACGACTTGCAAAGGCTGCAGGATCCTTTGCAGGCGGTGATTATGAGCAGGCAGTGAGAGACCTTATAGATATCAGCCTCAACTTTACTCCATACGGATATGTTAAGCAGGCAACCGTGGATTTCGTTATCAAGAAGGCGGATGAGCAGTTTACAAGATGGAAGAAGGATGAGGTAGATGAATTATATCAGATTTATAAAAACGGCAGGGAAGGCCGCTGGACCAGTATAGAACCTCAAAACTTTGAAGAGCTTTGGGAATATGTCGATTACGGATTCTTTGCCAAGGGGCGTGCGGTAGAGAGACTTTTCTCTCAGGAACAGCTGAAACAGCAGCTTATCAATTACGGCTGGAGCGAGACAACGTATAAGAATCTTCCGGAAGCGAAAAAGAAGGAGTTCCAGAAAAAAACAAGAGAACAGCTGGAGAATTATTTTAAAGCAAGGCTTGAAAATGAGAAGAAGATAGAGAAGATGAAGAAGGAAGAGGCAGATTTTATAGAGGACATTCTTCCAACACTCAGAGATTCAAGCTACATGGATTTTTTTGGCGAGAAGAGATACCGTGACATAAAACTGGATGAGAGACTGCGTAAGCTTCTGGAATTCAGAAATGCAGTTGCGGATTATGTTGATCTGGACAAGATGGATAAAAACGGTGTTTACTGGGGACCGCTGGTAAACCAGATGATCTCTGAGTTTGATAAGGATCTTACAAATGAAGAACAGCTTCAGGTATGGCTCAAGCTTCTTGATGATGAAGGCGTTCTTCTTGATGAACTTAAGGGACTTCTTGATGTTTCCATATTCGGAAAGTGGGAGGTTACTCAGGTGATAAATGATGTAGGTTCTGACTATTTTGACGCATATATTGAGGCTATGGGCGGCGGAGCAGGAATGCTTCCTGAAGAGTATAAGCAGGCATTGGAAGAATACCAGAAACTTTATGGGGAGTCTTACGAACAGTATAAGAACCAGGAAAATAAGGGTACTATGACTATAGAAGATACCCTGGGAGACACGGTAAGCGTTGTGATCGTATATGATAATGCTCCAGATCATTATCTGTCCTATACCGGAACCTATGATGAGAATTCCAAGGTGCTGACGCTTACAAATGATAATCCTGAAAATCTTGATCCGGGACTTGAACTTCAATTCGGTACGATGGATGACAGACCATACTTTGAAGGCAAGGTGGATTATAAGAGCGATATAGTAACATATTCATATAATATCACAGGCTATAAAATTACAGACAGTGAGGAAGGGGGAGATAAGGAGGATAACTGAAATATCGATGAAATGATCGCATGGATAATAAAAAACAGCGTATCGGGATTATGAACAATGATCGCATGGATAACGAAAATCAGCGTATCGGGATTATGAACAATGATCGTATGGATAACGAAAAACAGCGTATCAGGTTTATTAACAATGTCCGGATACATGAGCAGTAAAAAGTGAAGGAGAAAAAATGAAAGAGAAAAGAATTCTACGTAGAGGGACAAGCCGGAAGATAACGGCGATGGTCATGCTCGCAGCATTTGTTTTTGCAGGAGTATTTGCAAATATAAATAAAAAAGCAGAGGCTGCAAATTACTGGTATCAGGATTATGAGTATGAACTGAAGGATGGAAAGATGATCCTGAAGGAGTATCAGGGGTCGGACACAGAACTTACAGTTCCGGGAACTGTTACTGTTAAGGGAGTAAAATATAAGGTTGCTCTTAATAAGGCATATATGGGACTTGAACCATGGACTCCGGAAGATCCGGAAATTGATGATGAAGATCCGTGTATCGATGCATGGACAGGTATCTGGAGTTTTACGGGTGTTAAGAAGCTCACCATCAGCAGCGGTGTAATATTCCCTGCTAATTGTACCGGCCTTCTGGCAAATATACGTAATTGTGAACAGATAATTATAAACGGTGCAAACACGGCATCTGTAAAAAAGATGGAAAGTATGTTTGAAAATAATTATGCGCTCCAAAAGATTACTCTGAAGGGTATAAAAACATCAAAGGTAACAAATGTCAAATATATGTTCCATGGATGTTATAATTTAAAAAATATCATTTTTGACAGCTTTGATACCTCTAGTATTACAGAAATGAATGGAATGTTTGAGTACTGTTACAGTCTCCAGAAACTGGATCTCAGTAATTTTAATCTTGGAAAGGTAACTTCTCCGGATTCTTGTAAATATGTCTTTTATAACTGTTATGCGCTTGATGAGATAGAGAGTCCGTTAAAGCTGAGTGTGAACATCGATCTTCCGGCAGATTATCACTATGTTTATTGTGATGATCCGGATGATTATGATGATGAGAGGTATGAGTCGCTTCCGCAAAACTGGCTGACAAGTCTTCATTTGACAAGATATAGTCCTACATTTGTAAAGCAGCCGGCTGATGTAAAGGTTATAAGAGGAAGTAAGGCTAAATTTTCAGTAACCGTACAACAGCCATGGAGCGGAGCAGAAAACTGTCTGTATAAATGGGAAGTAAGCTGTGACGGCGGAAAAACATGGGAGAACAGTAAGGCTTCAGGATATAATACGGATACTGTTTCTATGACATCAACAAAGAGTCTTAACGGACGTATGTACAGATGCAGAGTGACTGATACGAAGGGTGTTATGATCCAGTCATTTCCGGCAAAGCTTACAACACTTCCTGTAGTATCTGTTCAGCCTGTGGATCAGACGGTTAAGGCAGGTACAAAGGTAAAAATCAGTCTTAAGTCAAGATCTACTGTTGCAACATATCTCTGGCAGGTAAGTACTGACGGTGGAAAGACCTGGAAGAAGAGCGGCGCAGATGGTCAGGGAACAACTGAAATCACATTTACAAGTAGTAAGAAACAGAATGGATATAAATATCGCTGTATAGTTAAAAACGGAACCTGGGAGGAAAAAACAAGCATAGTAACGCTTACAGTGAAATAAATGTCCTTTCTGAAAATGAGGGAGGGATGTGAATGACATTTAAAAGAGGTAGTGGATATAAGATAAAGCTTTTTGCTGGGGTGTTTGTGGCTTTACTCCTGGTATTCATGGCTCTTTCAGGGATCGCAGGCAGTAAAAATGGCGTAAGTGCTGCTTCGGAAACGATAATTACATCGGATCCGGCGGATGCTTCCGTGATCAGAGGAAGCAAAGCAAAATTTACCGTTAAAGCTGAGGGTGATGATCTTAAATATCAGTGGCAGGTAAGTATGGATGACGGTGCAACCTGGAAGAAGAGCGGAGCAGCCGGAAATACTACCTCAAGCATCAGCATGACGTCGACAGATACTCTGGACGGCAGAATGTTCAGATGCTGCGTTATTAAGGGAACGGAAAAGTATTATTCAAAGCCTGCTAAGCTTACAACTCTTGCGGTTATATCCGGACAACCCGGCAATAAGGCGGTAAATGTCGGCAGCAAAGCTGTATTTACCATAAAATCCAGATCGACAAAAGCTGCGTATCAATGGCAGGTAAGCATGGACGGCGGAAAAACCTGGAAAAACAGCGGCGCAGAGGGATGTACAACTGTAGGTCTTACAGTAAGTACGTCTGTAAAAATGGATAATTATGTTTTTCGCTGTAAGGTTACCAATGGTACATGGGTTGAGTATTCTTCCAAGGCAGTGCTCAGACTTAAACCGGTTATCAAGACTCAGCCTAAGAATACGACAGGATATAATGGATACACAACAAAGCTCAGTGTTACTGCTGTGGGCGTAGATCTTAAATACCAGTGGCAGGTAAGCAGCGATGGTGAAAAGTGGGCGAACAGCAAGGCTGAAGGAAGTGATACAAGAATCCTTTCCATAGCGACTACTGCAGGGTTGAATGGCAAAAGATACAGATGCAGGATCAGCAGCGGATCTTATGTCATATATTCCGAAAAGGCTGTGCTTAAGGTGAAGACAAAGATAATCACACAGCCTAAGGATGTTAATGCCTATGACGGCAAAGAGGCTGTATTTTCCGTTAAGGCAGCCGGTACGGGACTTAAATATCAGTGGCAGGTAAGCACAAATGGCGGAAGCACCTGGAATAAGAGCAGTTCGACCGGCGCAACAACAGCAAAGCTTACCATAAATGCTTTGATAAAGCATAATAAGTATATGTACCGCTGCATAATTACAGATGGTACGCTTAAGACTATATCCGACAGTGCAACTCTGTATGTAGAATATGAACTTTCGGATGATGAGAAAGCCCGGGTAGCGGAAGTTAAAAAATACAGCTATGAGATAGTTCCTCTTACAGATGAAATATGCAACTATTTTTATCTTAAGACGGATAATCCGGACCCGAACAGCTTCTATCTGGTTGATGAAAAGACCAGGTATGCAGAGTCATCAGTGGTATTTTCAAAAACCGGTAATTATGGCGATGTAAAATATCTGGATGCTAGTATCGGACGTGTAAATGGAGGATATATCTTCCAAAGCGCAAATACTGACGGAGGCATAATTGAGGTAAAGGTAGGCTTTACACGATATGACTATAGCGACGGTTATTACAGACAGAAGACAATCTTTGTGGATACCGGAATAACTATGAGCTGTCCTGCTCTGAAGGATGAATATGATTATCTGATCCAGAAGTATTCGGACAGTTCCATGAGTTTCTTTGAGAAGATGGACGCTATAGAGTCAGGATTCAGTTCGGAATGTCTGTATCAGGGTGTCTGGATAAGAGGAGTACTTCATAAGAGTGAGACTTCTCCGTATTATGGCATTTCAACATCTCCGCATGTGGATCAGAACTTCTATATTCAGGATCCATACTATAGAGACAGCAGTAAGGGAATGCTGATATCGGCTTTATACCCATTTAGATATGATTCTCTGGGATTCCCGTCCATGATGGGTGGAATTGCCAAGAAGCTGGAGCCGACGGCTACCTATAAGTGGTCATCAGCTGCACATTATCTCATTGAAGTTACATTTGATGGTGAGACAAGAACCTATGGCGGTGCCGGATACGGTGGTGGTCAGGCAATAACTGAGGATGATATCATTTATCATTTTAACTTTGATGGTAAGGACGATGATTCATATGGTACATATTCGCTTCCTGAAGTAAAAGAAATGATACAGGTTTATGGCTCACTTACCATTCCGAATGATATAGATGATTCTGATGCGCTTACATGGGCCAAGGTACGTAAACAGGTTGGTACAGGCAAGCATGTAAGGCTGGTTCTTCTTACATCTATATACGGAGGAAGTTCGATCGGATATAGCTACCTCTATGATGATACATCTTATGGGGGCAGTTTAGGTTACATGCATAATACCTGGTTTGGAGGACGTTATTATAACAAATGGGAATACTTTTACCCGGGGGCTGACTTTGAACAGACCGTAGCAGATGTACAGCCGTCACTTACCTTTAAGGATCCGGTGGTAAATATTCCAAATGACGGCAGAACATATTATATTTACGGTTATAAGAATGAGAACGGTTCCAATGTTTATAAGGCACGTCCTGTCGAAGAATATGGTTATGACGCTTCTACAAAGAAATGGAGCGGCTATGTAAGATATTATTATGATTCGGAAAACAGCCAGTGGTATGCAAGCAGCTTCCCTAATGTATATTACATTGAAGATGGAAGAACGGTTTATCTTAAAGATGTAAATTCTGATTATACAGATTCACTTACCATTACAATGGCAGAGGCCAAGAAGATGAATATTGACAGATATACAAATGTAGATCCGTCATCATTCCTTATCTATGATATGAAGAGCCCTCCGGGAACGAAGGGCAGTAATTAAATATATCAGTATGCAAAAGATTTTATGGGGATATATGTTCAGATACATATATCCCCGCATTTTTCACAGGTGCGCCGGACAGCGCATATAAAAAGATTTTACAGAAGATCTCTGAGCGTTTTTCCATAGAAATAATTATGTACCAGTTCGTCGAATTCCTTCCAAAGAGGGTAGGTTTTGCAGGTTGGCTGCTTTTGGCAGTCATAATCCTTCTTGGCAAGACAGATGACAGGAGAAAGAGTTCCTTCCATCAATTCGATTATCTCACCTATAATATATTCTTCCGGCTTACGGCATAATTTATAGCCTCCGCCCTTTCCGCTGGCACCTTTAACAAAGCCGCCGATTACAAGTTCCTTGACAATTATTTCGAGATATTTTTTGGATATATCCTGACGAGCCGCTATATCCTTTAAAGGAATATAACTGCCGGTATCATTTTCGGCAAGATCTATCATAACACGTATTGCATAACGTCCTTTTGTAGAAATCATTTATTTCGCCTTTCTTATTCTAATATTTGATCAGAGAAAATCTTTCTTATTCTAATATTTGATCAGAGAAAATAATAATTAGATAAGATATGGTATTGGTATATTAGTTAAAAAACAGAATAAAAACTTATACTATATATTAGTATACAGAAAAAGATTTTAATTACAACAAAAAAATTTATATAAAACCTATTGACACGGTAGGTAAATGGTGTTATAGTAGCCATATCAAAAACGAAGGAGGCGTAAGCGATGAAAAAGGTAGTATTTGTAAATGTAAATATCGTAATGTGTTGTTGTCGAATGTTTAACTCCCGGACATGTAATATGGCAGGGGCGTTCGATTGTACATGCATGCGCCTCGATACTTTACTATAAAATAGTGAAGATAAGCAGAATGCCATTTGTCCGGGAGCTTAGAAAAAGGCTCCTGTTTTTTATGCTTAAGGAGCAGTTTTATAAGAACATAAAAGAGATATGGTAAAGAAACTGCTGAAAAAGATCAGAGAGACAGCAGGTACGAAAAAACAGAAAAATAACATTATTTAAAAATAAAGGAGATTACAATTATGAGTACATACAAATTTGAAACATTACAGTTACACGTAGGACAGGAACAGCCGGATCCGGCAACAGATTCAAGAGCAGTACCGATTTATCAGACAACATCATATGTATTTAGAAACAGCCAGCATGCAGCAGATCGTTTCGGACTTGCAGATGCAGGTAATATTTACGGAAGACTTACAAACTCTACTCAGGACGTACTTGAGAAGAGGATTGCGGCTCTTGAGGGCGGCAGCGCAGCACTTGCACTTGCTTCCGGAGCAGCAGCTATTACATATACTATAGAAGCTCTTGCAGCAAACGGCGGACACATCGTAGCTCAGAAAACTATCTACGGCGGAAGCTACAACCTTCTGGCACATACACTTCCACAGTACGGAATTGAGACAAGCTTTGTTGATGCACACAATCTTGCAGAGGTTGAGGGAGCTATAAAGGAAAATACAAGAGCTATCTATCTTGAAACACTCGGTAACCCTAACAGTGATATTCCTGATATCGATGCAATCGCTGAGATAGCACATAAGCATGGGCTTCCGCTTGTTATAGACAATACATTTGGCACACCATACCTCATCAGACCTATCGAGCATGGCGCAGACATCGTTGTTCATTCAGCAACCAAGTTCATCGGTGGTCACGGAACAACTCTCGGCGGAATCATCGTAGAGGCAGGCAAGTTTGACTGGAGCGCGAGCGGCAAATATCCTAACATCGCAGCTCCGAACCCAAGCTACCACGGCGTATCATTTTATGATGTTGTTGGCCCTGCAGCATTTGTTACATACATCCGTGCAATACTTCTTCGTGATACAGGTGCAACAATTTCACCATTTAATGCATTCCTTCTTCTGCAGGGTGTAGAAACACTTTCCCTCAGACTTGAAAGACATGCAGAGAATACCAAGAAGGTAGTTGAGTTCCTGGCAAATCATCCAAAGGTTGAGAAGGTTAATCATCCTTCACTTCCTGATCATCCGGATCATGCACTTTATCAGAAGTATTTTCCGAATGGCGGAGCTTCAATTTTCACCTTTGATGTCAAGGGTGGTAAAGAAGAAGCCTGGAAATTTATTGACAATCTTAAAATCTTCTCCCTCCTTGCAAATGTAGCCGATGTTAAGAGCCTGGTTATCCATCCGGCTTCAACAACCCATTCTCAGCTTTCTGATGCAGAACTTGCTGATCAGGGTATCAACCAGAATACTATCCGTCTTTCAATCGGTACAGAGCATATCGATGATATCATCGCCGATCTTGAGGCCGGATTCGCAGCTATCTGATATAACGACAGCAGTTTTAAGAACAGTTATAAAAATATAACGTAAACAGTCCTCAGGCATTACCAGAATGGAGTCGTCGGGAAAATATAAACAATAATATGGCAATATAATATACCGCAGGGACGTCAGTCCCGCAGGATTATGAGATGCGATTTTTGCTTCTCAAAATATAATATAAAGAAAGAAGGAAAAAGCTATGTCAAAAATTTATAAAGGAACACTTGGACTTATAGGAAATACACCTCTCGTTGAGGTAGTAAATATAGAGAAGGAACTCGGCCTCGAGGCAACAGTACTTGTTAAGCTTGAGTATTTTAATCCGGCAGGAAGCGTTAAGGATCGTATTGCAAAGGCTATGATCGAGGACGCTGAGGCTAAGGGATTCCTTAAGGAAGGCTCAGTAATAATCGAGCCTACATCAGGAAATACAGGTATCGGACTCGCTGCGATCGCAGCCTCAAAGGGATATCGCATCATACTTACGATGCCTGAAACCATGAGTGTAGAGCGTAGAAATATCTTAAAAGCTTATGGTGCTGAAATTGTTCTTACTGAGGGACCAAAGGGTATGAAGGGTGCCATCGAGAAGGCAAATGAACTTGCTAAGGAAATTCAGGGAAGCTATATACCGGGCCAGTTCATCAACCCTGCTAACCCTGCTGTTCATAAGGCAACTACGGGACCTGAAATCTGGAATGATACAGACGGAAAGGTTGATATCTTTATTGCAGGTGTCGGTACAGGCGGAACAGTTACAGGAACAGGAGAATATCTTAAGGAACAGAATCCTAATGTAAAGGTTGTAGCACTTGAACCGGATGATTCGCCGGTGCTTTCAGAGGGTAAGGCAGGTGCTCATAAGATTCAGGGTATCGGAGCCGGATTCGTTCCTGATGTATTAAATACAAAGGTTTATGATGAAATATTCAGAGCAACCAATCAGGATGCTTTTGAAACTGCTAAGCTTCTTGCGAGAAGAGAAGGAATATCTGTAGGTATTTCCTCGGGTGCCTCTCTTTATGCAGCTATACAGTATGCAAAGAAACCGGAGAATAAGGGTAAAGTTATCGTTGCACTCCTCCCGGACAGCGGTGACAGATATTACTCAACACCACTCTTCACAGAATAATTCTTTTTTGTTTTAGTTTTTTAGTTAATAGTTTTAGGATTACGATTCTCTCTTTCCTGCTTTGACAGCAGGAAAATAATAATAGTTTTTTGATAATAATGAAAAGGATACAGTTCTTTTCGGATATTTATCCGGAAGGTGACTGTATCCTTTTTTGCATAATAAACTGTATTCCTGTTATATAAAACTTCTCCGGTATATAACTCTCTTTTAAGGTGGTTTTAAGGTTCGTAAATATAATAAATATCAGAGATCAAAAATGAAAGGAGTATTCTCTTATGAATGGTAATGAATATATGTATTTTGATGAAATAATTAGAGGAACAGATGCTTATGTTGGAGCAAATATGAGAGCAGCAAATGACCATGTCGGAATAAAAAGTAATGCTGCAAATATTTCCACAGGAAGAAGCAGGAATCAGTGCAAATAGTGTTATTACGCATTTTGATGGTATCCGTGTTACAGGCTGCTCTAACCTTGAAAACAGATTACAGTATTATGCAGCAGGAGAAACAGTAGAGATTACAGTTCAGATTGCAGAAGGAAGTGAATATACAGAAAAAACTTTCAGTATCACGCTCGGAAGCAAGTCCGACCATGAAAAGACAAATGATCAGGGAGGAATTGGGTTTGGTAATTTTGAATGGCACTGATAAATAACTGGATAGTTGCGGTAGTGCTTTTATATAAATATCTTTTATGGTAAAATAAAATCTGAAAGACTGACGTCAGTTACGCTTGGATTTTTATCAATAATGGAGGTATTGCATTTATGAAAAAAAGATTATCGGAATTATTGGTAGTTATATGTGTTTTTTCTCTTGGGTTATCCATAACTGCACTTATAATGTCCATTGATACAAAGAAAGATGAAAAGGAAGTTGTGGAGCAGACAGTTACCGAAGAACAGAAGGCCGGAGAGGAACAGTTTGTTATATACCTTGGAACAAATGATAAGGATACAAATAAACCGGTTTTTACACCGGAAGAAGCAAAGGAAAAGGCGAGAGAAGTTCTTCTGGAGGATTTCGATGGATTTACTATCCTGGAAGCAGATGGAGTCTGGAAAGATTCGAGTAAAATATTTCAGGAGTATACAGTTGTAATCTGCTTCAGCGATACAAATATAGATAATATACATAAGGCTGCGGATAAATTGATAAAAGTATTCAATCAGAGTTCAATTCTGATCCAGACTAATACTGTGAAGAGCGAGTTTTATGAAGGAGAATAAGGCGCTGTCTGTGGATATTCGGAGTAATTAACAGGTATACTGTCCGGTCGGATTTCTGCTACCGGTTATAGCCTGATATAGTTGAACTGTATACCCATTCTCTTTAATTATTCTTCCCTATATGGTAGAATTAAGCGGTATGATGTTCCGAAGTTATTGTGATGAAGCATAATGTTTTCGGCATCGATAAGAAAACGGAGGTTATAAAAGAATGGAAAGAGTTGCAAAGTTTTTAAAGGAAGCAGGAGCATATTATCTTGCAACAGTTGAAGGGAATCAGCCGAGAGTAAGACCTTTCGGAACAGTTAATGTATTTGATGGAAAGCTTTATATTCAGACAGGTAAGGCTAAAAATGTTGCAAAACAGATAGAAGCTAATCCAAAGGTTGAGATCTGTGCATTTACAAATGGTGAATGGGTCAGAGTTGCCGGAGAACTTGTAGAGGATGACAGAAGAGAAGCGAGAGTATCTATGCTGGACGCATATCCTGATCTTAAGAGAATGTATGATCCGGATGACGGAAATACTGTTGTTTACTACATCAAAAATGCAGTAGCCACATTCAGTTCATTTACAGCTGCACCAGAGGTTGTGACATTCTAGTATAGCTGTTCTTGAATAACTCGACTGAATACATGCATGCTCATGTCGATAGCGTGATTTTAAAAGCCTCGGAACCGGTTCCGAGGCTTTTGATGTTATATTATTCGGGAAATCATACAAGTTATACTTCCTCAAACATTCAGTATTATTGGTATGGTAAAATGTTGAACAGTGTGCTAGACTAAATGCAGACATTTGTTTAGTTTATCCATTCACAGGAGGTTAAAGTATTATGGGTCTTTTTGATAAGATTGCGGGTGCATTTGAGAAGAAACAGTGTGATATCTGCGGCGGCGAGATCGGAATGCTTGGCAATAAAAAGCTGGAAGATGGTAACTGCTGTAAGGAGTGCGTGAGAAAGCTTTCACCATGGTTTACAGACAGAAAGCACAGTACCGTTGCGGAGATAAGAGAACAGATTGATTACAGAGAGAAGAACAGAGCGGAGCTTGAGAATTTCAGAGAAACAAGAAGTATCGGAGAGGATTCTTCCATCTTCCTGATCGATGAGGAGAATAGAAGATTTGTGGTGCTTCCACGTCCCAGAGTAGATCTTTATGAGGTTAACCCTGACATAATATATTTTGATCAGGTGACTGAAATGAAGCTGGATATATCATATTCTTCAACAGAGGAGAAAATGATGCAGGATGGTCAGAGGGTATCTTACAGACCTCCTAGATACGAGCACAGCTTCAGCTTCTATGTTAAGATTGTTACCAATCATCCATATGCTCATGAGCATAGATGTCAGCTCAACGGCAGAAGCCTTAAGGTACACACGGCAGGACCTAAGATGGACAGAAGCTACAGACTTGATGCATTGGAGGATCTGAGCCGTTTCCTGGATTACTATCCACCGCTTAATTACCATGACAGAGTTCAGGTGGACAGAGAGATGGATGACTGCTACTACTTTGCAAATATGGGTGATCAGATCTGCAGAGCGATCATGCGTGGCTAAATTGCCGGGGCAGGATATTGGTCTTGGTCGAATGTCTTTTGAAATATATGAGAAGCAAAAAGCGTCTCATAATCCTGTGAGACTGACGTTCAGGCAGTATCGTATCAAGAAAAATATATGAATTATTCAATCCGGGAGATTTTTTGTCTCCCGGATTATTTTATATAATAGGGAAATGTGTTCCAATTATATAAAAAACGATCCTCTAGCTATTCCGAGGCTTTTGGTGCTGTGCTATTCAGGAAAACAGGCAAGTTATTTGGTGTAGTTATTTAGAAATCGCTATACCAGGGATGCGTCTCAGCGCGCAGGTTGCTGCTTGCCGAGACCGGGTGTTAAGCAATGACCGAGTCGGGAGACGAGACCGGGCGTATTGTGTATGTTTTGTCGTATATTCGGTATACGTTTGGTTGTACATGCTGCCAACGTCTGACCATATGCATAATGTTTGACCGTATGTTGTATATTTAAAAGGAATATGTTATTGTGGATAAGATACCGTAGGAACGCCGGTTCCCCAGAATTATGATAAGCATAATATAGAATGACATCGGCGGCAGAAATGATTAAGTAACCATATGATGTTTAGAAGGATGTACGTACATAATGAATGATTTCAGTATCACATTGGAAGATTTTAATAAACTGGATAAGGAGAAGCTTCAGATTATAGATATAAGAGGCATGGAGTCGGCAGAATACGGGCTGATCCCGGGCGCAGTCAATATCCCGAAAGAACTGATCATAAGGGAAATGATGCTCGTGGAAAGCTGTGATATATCCATAAGAGGTATTCGACTCGACAGAACTAAGACGCAGATAGTTTACTGCACTCAGGGCCTGGAGAGCGGTGAGGCTGCAGAGGCTCTTCGAGAAAGAGGCTTTAAAGCGTATTTTCTGGAAGGAGGATACCATAACTGGCTGGTAAATGCGGTGGTAACTGCAGAGCAGGAATCTGACCGGAAGGAACGTCAGGAAGAGATCGAGAAGAGTATCAGAAAGAAATTTCATAAGCAGCTTTTTACACCATTTGCCAAGGCTATCAACAAGTATGAAATGCTGCAACCGGGAGATCATGTGGCTGTATGTATTTCCGGTGGCAAAGATTCCATGCTGATGGCGAAGCTTTTTCAGGAACTGAAGAGGCACAATAAATTTCCATTTGAACTTACATTTATTGTGATGGATCCGGGATATTCAGAAGTCAACAGACGGCTTATTGAAAGTAATGCGAGAACGCTTGGAATACCTGTCAGAATATTTGGATCGGATATATTTAACAGTGTTTACACAATTGAAAAATCACCATGCTACCTTTGTGCCAGAATGAGACGAGGATATCTGTACAGCAACGCAAAGGAACTTGGTTGCAATAAGATTGCTCTCGGACATCATTACGATGATGTTATCGAGACCATACTGATGGGTATGCTTTACGGAGGGCAGATTCAGACGATGATGCCAAAGCTTCACAGCACGAATTTCCCGGGTATGGAGCTGATAAGACCGATGTATCTTATCAGGGAAGCTGACGTAAAATGGTGGCGTGATTACAATAAACTGCATTTTCTTCAGTGTGCCTGCAGATTTACAGAAATCAGTAAAAATCAGAGTGAGAATGATCCTCATTATTCGAAACGTCAGGAGATCAAGGAAATGATAGCCGAGATGAAAAAGGTTAATTCCTTTGTCGAAGGTAATATATTTAAAAGTGTAGAGAATGTTAATCTGAATACCATCATTGGATATAAAAAGGATGGAGTCAGACATTTCTTTACAGAGTATTATGATGAACTGGATGGTTAAATTATCATGACGGAGTTTAAGGATGGCCTGAAGGCCGGAATTCCTATAGGGCTTGGGTATCTGTCGGTGTCTATGGGATTTGGTATATTTGCTGTTGCAGGAGGTCTCTACTGGTGGCAGGCGGTACTTATTTCAATGCTTGCGGTTACTTCTGCAGGTCAGCTGGCAGGGGTAAGGATTATGACTACAGGAGGATCGCTTGCTTCAACACTGATATCACAGCTGACGATAAATATAAGATATTCCTTTATGTCTATTTCACTTTCACAGAAGCTGGACAAAAAGTTTAACGGCGGGAAAAAGCTCGGACTTGGCTTTTTTATGACAGATGAGATATTTGCCGTAGCCAGTATGAGAGATACTGTGACATCGGCATTTTTCTGCGGACTTTCAGTTTTACCTTATATCGGATGGACACTGGGAACTTTGATGGGAGCCCTTCTGGGAAATATTCTCAGTGCGGCCATAATGAGTGCCATGGGGCTGGCGATGTATGGAATGTTTGTGGCTATTGTGGTTCCGGAAACAAGGAAGAGTGTAAATGTGCTTTTGGCAGCAGTCATAGCCATGACGATCAGCTGTATTTTCTATTATGTGCCGGTTTTAAATGAAGTTTCCATCGGCATTTCCATCAGTATTTCAGCCGTTGCAGCTGCACTTATCATGTCACTGCTGAAACCAATCGAACTTCCGGAGGAAGAATCGGAATAGTCCGATCATACAAAAATATTAATGAATGCGGGAAGAATGTAAATGGATATCAAACAGTTTTTTATATATCTTGCTGTTATAGCAGGCTCAACATATCTCATAAGAGTCATACCTTTTATGCTTGTCAACAGGAAACTTACGAATAAGTATGTAAGATCGTTTTTATATTATATACCATATGCGGTGCTGGCAGCCATGACCGTACCGGCTGCATTTTATGCTACAAGGAGTGTTATATCCGCAGTAAGCGGAATAGTAGTGGCTGCACTGGTATCATTGAAATTTAAATCACTTATGGTGGTTGCCGTAGCCGCATGCATAACAGTATATGTTGTTGAACTCTTAATATAGTGGTATAATGTATCTTATCAAAAGAAAAACTCCGTATGATCTGTGATACGGAGTTTTTTGTGTAGATAATGAGCCGGGCGACTGTAAGAATATATGCATCCATTACCAGCTGACGGGATCAGCATCTGCACAGCAGCTTATTAAAATGATATGGATCAGAATTACATCATATTTATTCTTGAAAAATGTGCATAGAGTTCCGGATTTACGAACATTACTGAGTCCGGATCATTTTCTCTTTTAACGGCAACACGTGGTTTGGCAATCGAAACACTGTCACGGATTATTAATTCAGGCCGCAGAAGACTTCTGCTTATAGGAACACCGTTTATTAATGAATAAAGAGTGAAGTATGCGCATTTTCCTATACCGGTCCGGCTCTGTCTGATAGTGGTAAGAGCAGGAGTTAATTTGCTTGCCAGAGGAATGTCATCAAAACCGATAACACTGATATCTTCAGGAACCTTAAGTCCCATTTCGTTACAGCATTTGATCACGCCGGAGGCGATAAGGTCATTTCCGCAAAGAATAGCGGTGGCACCTCTGTCGATAAAGCCGGGAACATGATAAGGCGCACAGTCTGCTACGAAGTATCCGTATACAGCCATATTCGGATCTACGGTAAGCTTACATCTTGCCATGCTGTTCAGATAGGCAGCCATTCTGTTATCAGAAATGACACTTCCTGCAGAACCGTTTAAAAAAGCAATCTTTTCATGACCGAGAGAAGCAAGGTATTTGATGGCAGCTTCAATGCCTTCGGAAGAATCGGTGCCCACAAAGCTTACAGCCGGATTCTGTTCGATGGAATTATCCAGAAGGACGGAAGGAATGGTCGTGGTGCGAAGCTGCTCGGTCCAGGGGTCATCCAAGGAAAGACCGATGAAGAAGGCTCCGCTGTAGCCCTCCTGGAGCATCCAGTTATCATATTTATTCTTGGATTGAAAATCATGAGTAAGAGGTATGACGGAGAAGTTCCATTTTTCACTGAATGAAGCCTTCTGAAATCCCATAACAATATCATATCCGAAGGAGTATTCCTCTTCATAATCCATATTTTCAACAAACAGTGCAATCTTACGGCGCTCTAATTTGAGTGCTTTTCTATTTGTATAACCCATTTCAACAGCAGTGTCCAGAATTGTCTTGCGGAGTTCGTCGCTAATGTCCTTGCCGTCATTAAGACCCTTGCTGACTGTTCCGAGAGATATACCGAGTCTGTCTGCTATATCCTTCATCGTTGCCATATCGTATCTCTCCTTTCTGATAATATTATAAGTCCCCCTGGTTTCATTATACTTGTGTGGTTTGGAAAACACAAGAGTATTTACGAAAAAAAACGAAAATCAAATAAAAAATATGCTAAAAAATGCGGAAAAACAAGATATTTTGTATTGACAAAAATACACGAATGTTTTATCTTTAATACAGTTACGAAAGTTTACGAAAAAGAAATGCGACAAATATAATGTATGGGGTGGATGATATATGTTTATTTCGGGGAAAACTCTGAAGAAAAGTGCGGCGATTTTAACAGCTTTATGTATTCTTACCGGATGCGGCAAGGATAAGGCTTCTGATACCGGAGCGCAGATGGATAAGCTGAATGATAAGCTTACTGCTTATTCAGGGCTTACTGCGGAGGAAAACAATGTCAGAACCTGTTATGAGGTATTTGTTTATTCTTTCAGCGACAGTGACGGTGACGGCATCGGAGATCTTAAAGGCCTTTCAGACAGGCTTGATATGATAAATGATGGAGATGCCGCTACAAAGACCGATCTTGAATGCACAGAGATATGGACAATGCCGATCTTCCCATCCCCTACATATCATAAATATGACATAACAGATTTTAAAGCTATCGATCCTGAATATGGCACAATGGAGGATTTTGATTCTTTATTGGCAGAGTGTCATAAGAGAGGCATCAAGCTTATCATAGATCTTCCGGTAAACCATACGTCAAATGAACATCCATGGTTTAAGGAAGCTTCGGATTATATAAAGGGACTTTCAAAAGAAGAAGAACCGGACACTTCAAAATGTAAATATATTTCATATTATAATTTTACCAAAGAGGCTCACTCGGGATATGAGAAGCTGAATGATGAATGGTACTACGAAGCGAGGTTCTGGTCGGGAATGCCGGATCTCAATCTGGATAACGAAGCGGTAAAAGACGAGATAAAAGATATCTTATATTTCTGGATAGATAAAGGGGTTGACGGATTCAGGCTGGATGCTGTTACTTCCTACTATACAGAAGATAAGCAAAAGAATATAGATTTTATTGAGTGGTTGAATAAAACAGTCAAGGAAAAAGATCCGGACTCATACATAGTCGGCGAAGCCTGGACGGATTTTTCAATCTATAGTGAATATTATAAAAGCGGTGCGGATTCATTTTTTGACTTTAATTTTGCAGGACAGGACGGAGTTATCGCTTCTGTGGTCAAGGGCAGCAGAAAGGCTTCCTACTACGGAGAACAGCTGGTTAAGGAAGAAGAGGAATTAAAGAACATTGCACCGGATACAGCGGTGAATGCACCATTTTATACCAATCATGATATGGCAAGAAGTGCAGGTTACTATGTAAATGATGATGGCAGCAAGGTAAAGCTTGCCGGAGCATTGAATCTTCTGACTACAGGAAATGCATTCATTTATTACGGTGAAGAGCTTGGACTCAGAGGTTCGGGCAAGGATGAAAACAAGAGAGTGGCTTTCCCGTGGACAGCAGAGGATTCATCGGAACTGAAAAAATACATCTGCAAAGGACCGGCAGGTGCGGTAACTCAGGAGCTTACATTTGGAAGCTATGAGGATCAGGCAAAAGATCCGTATTCGGTATATAACTATTTCAGAAATGCAGTGAGAGTAAGAAATGCATTTCCGGCAATATCAAAGGGAAGTACAAAACTGATAGAGGAACTGAATGATGATACTGCTTCGGTTTTTGTAAGGAGTATTGAGGGAGATGATTCTGCAGATGTGCTGATAGCTGTCAACACAGGAGCAGAGAAGAAAGAGATCAGCCTTGATTCGGTTTCGGAATATAAAGAACTTAAGGCGGTGCTTACCGTATCAAAGGATAAGGTAAGCCTGAAAGGAAGCAAATTAACACTTCCACCGTATGGTATAGCATTTATAACAAGGAGTTCAAAGTGAAAAAATTACCTCTTCTTTGGAAGAAATATTATAAAGAGAACAAGAATAAACCGGAATTCAGATATGCCGGCCAGCTGGGAGCAAGGGTTGTTGAGGACGGAACCGTGATCAGACTCTGGAGCCCGGTTGCAGAGGAGGTCAGACTGAACCTCTACATGGATGGCGGAGAAGGAAGGCTTATAAAAAATGGATACGGAATGCTGATCCATGAAGATTCAGATGCAGATAATGCAGGGCTGGTAATGACAGTTCCGATGACTTATGACAGAAAAAATGGTATCTGGGTTTATGTAACTTCAGAAAATCTTGCCGGTGCTTATTATGATTTTGATATCACTATTGAAGGCACGACAAAGAGAAGCGCCGATCCGTATGCAATAGCTTCAGGAGTAAATGGGGCGAGATCCATGATACTTCCGAGAAATGTGGATGATCCGGAAAACTGGAAGGATGACAAGTCACCTCTCAGACAGGATACAAGAGTCATTTATGAGATAAATGTCAGAGAATTCTCTTATCAGCTTGAGATGGGAGAGGACAGCGGAAAATATACTGCTTTTAAAAGGTTTGCAACCGGAGAGAAATTCAGGATCAAAGGAACTGATAAATATATCAATCCGTTCGAACATATGAAAAAGCTGGGTGTTACCCATGTGCAGCTTATGCCATCTTATGATTTTGGTTCAGTGGATGAAAGATATGATACAGAGGACTTTAACTGGGGTTATGATCCGGTTAATTACAATGTCCCGGAGGGAAGCTTTTCAAAGGATCCTTATTCGGGAGAGACAAGAATAAAAGAGTTTAAAGAGATGGTACAGGCGCTTCACAGCGCCGGCTTCAGGGTTGTAATGGATGTGGTCTACAATCACAGCTACAATCTTGATAACAGCCTTCAGCAGACTGCCCCATGGTATTATTACAGAGTTAATACTGACGGAACGATCTCGGATGGTTCACATTGCGGAAATGATATAGCCTCTGAGAGGTGGATGACAGGAAGATTTATCCTTAACTCAGTAATGTATTGGGCTGAGGAATACCATATAGATGGATTCAGATTCGATCTTATGGGACTTCTTGATACCGAACTGATGAATGAAGTAAGAAAGAGTCTTGATGACAGGTTCGGTGAGGGAGAAAAGATTGTTTACGGTGAACCGTGGGCGGCAGATGAGACGGCCATGGAGGATGGATTTATACCGGCTCTTAAGAAAAATGTTGAAAGAAGAAAAACTGCTGTTGCGGGTATCGGACTGACAGATATAAAGGAATCTGCCAGGAGAGTCAGACTTGATAAGAATATTGGTTTCTTTAGTGATGATATAAGAGATGATATCAAGGGATCTGTATTTGACGAGAAAAGTACCGGGTTTGTAAATGGCGGTTGTATCGATCAGGAAATGATAGATGCCATTAATGCCAAACTTGCAGAAACCGGTGAGCTCCGTGAGGAAGATAAGATTCAGCGACGTATCGAAGAAGCTATAGCTGATGCGGTATCGGCTTATCACAAACAGGGCCTTTATCCGAGCCAGATACTCAGATATGTAAGCTCACATGATGATCTTACTCTCTGGGATAAGCTTACGATAACAACAGAGGATGAGGATAAACGGAAGAAGCAGAATAAGCTTGCGGCTGCAGTATATATTCTGGGACAGGGCAGCATTTTCATGCTTTCCGGCGAGGAGTTCCTCAGAACCAAGGGAGGGGAGAGCAACTCCTACAACCTTCCGATAACCTTGAACAGGCTTGACTGGGAAAGATGTCTTCTGAATCAGGAAATGGTCGATTATTACAGTAAGCTGATCGAAATCCGAAAAGGAAATGCGGCGCTTTCTGATACAGGCAGTGAGGCATGGAAAAGAATTGAGGTAATAAAAGAAGATAATGGTGTAGTGGCCTTTAAGGCAGAGGAACTCTTTGTTATCTTCAACACAAATGAGACAAAGGCCTTTGTACCGGTGCCTGAAGGCCTCTGGGATATTATCCTGGGAGATCCGGACGAAAAGGTAAATGATAAGAGCTGGGGCGAGAGAGTCAGATGTGTCCGTCCGATCTCGGTAACAGTTTACAGGAAACTTGATAAGAGTAACGATTTTCAGCCTTCAGAAAACTGGGGGCAAATATCGTAACCGTTCATGGAGAATAGGATTTATGAATTTAGCGGCTGTATATCACAGAACTACAGACAAATATGCATATCAGCTATCTGATAATGAGCTGATAATAAATATAGAGACCGGATATGATGTGGATAAGGTATATATCTATCAGGGAGATCCTTATCTTGCAGGTATCATGGGAGGCAAGGAAGCGTGGCAGGGCAGACGTGAGGAGATTTTCTACAAGAAGAGAGAGAAGGAACACATCTGGTGGACCACTACACTTTTTCCGGAGTTTAAACGCTGCAAATACTATTTTGAACTGGTGAGCGGCGAGGAGAGAGTATTTCTCTTTGAAGACGGTTTTTATACAGAAGAAGAGATGCATCGTCCGGGAAAGATTCTGTCATATTTTATCTATCCATGGATGAATCCGGTGGATACCTTCATAACTCCTTCCTGGGTAAATGAAACTGTCTGGTATCAGATATTTCCGGAACGTTTCTGCAATGGTGATCCATCAAATGATAATCCAGGCACAAAACCATGGAAGTGTGAAAAGATAGATGGCTACAACGATTATTACGGCGGTGACCTTCAGGGCATCATAAACCGTTTTGATCATATAAAGAATCTTGGAATAACAGGAATCTATCTTACTCCTGTATTTGAAGCTGAATCAAATCATAAGTACAATACTACAAATTATAAGAAGGTCGATCCTCATTTCGGAACCAATGAAAAGCTTCGCGAGCTGGTGGATCTCTGCCATAGAAACGGCATAAGAGTCATGCTGGATGCGGTATTCAATCATACCGGAACTGATATCTCCATGTGGCAGGATATTCTTACCAACGGAGAAATGTCCAAGTATAAAGACTGGTATATGATAAATGAGTGGCCGGTGGATAAGAAGAGGGATACGAAGGACGGAAGATTTTATTCCTTCGCATTTACCGAGATGATGCCGAAGCTGAATACCAATAATCCGGAGGTCAGAGAATATCTGAAGGATATTGTGAGATTCTGGATGAAAGAATTCGATATTGACGGGCTCAGGTTTGATGTGGGTAATGAGATTTCCCACAGGCTGCTTCAGGAACTCAGGATAATGTGCAAAGAGATAAAACAGGATTTTTATCTTCTTGGGGAGATATGGCATGATGCTACTCCTTGGCTCCTGGGAAATGAATATGATGCGGTTATGAACTATCCGCTTTCAACAGCAATATCAAATTACTGGATATATCCGGAATGGGATTCAATAGAGTTTGAATATGGTGTAAACAGAAGTTTTACCATGTATATGCAGCAGGCAAATGATGTTATGTTCAATCTGCTGGATTCTCATGATACCAACCGCCTTATCGATAAGGTAGGAGACAAGGATATATTTTATCAGCAGCTGGCAGTGTTATATACCATGCCGGGAAGTCCGTGCATATATTATGGTACGGAGATCGTGATGCCGGGCGGACATGATCCGGATTGCCGGAGGTGTATGCCATGGGAAGATATTGATGCCGGAAAATATGATGAAGAGATAAATGAACTTAAGAGACTTATAAGCCTCAGAAAGAATCATCCGGCAGCCAGGAGCAGAAATTTCCATTTTCCTGAGAATATAAAGGATAAGAGAACTGTGGAATATGTAAAGCTCCTTGGAGAGAGCTGCATAAGTGTAATGCTGAACTGTGGCGAAGAGGATGTGGAGATACCGCCTGAAATATGCTATAAGAATATACTTTACAGCAGACATTATGAGGCGGGAATTCTGAAACCAAAGGGAATTCTGATAAATAATATGAGATAGGAGAGAAAAATGCGAAGATCAGGAATTTTACTTCCGATATTCAGCCTGCCGGGAAAGTATGGAATCGGAAGCTTTTCGGAAAATGCGTATAAGTTTATTGATTTTTTAAAAAATGCCGGTCAGAAATACTGGCAGATACTTCCTGTAGGACCTACAGGTTACGGAGACTCGCCATATCAGACTTTCTGCAGCTTTGCAGGAAATCCGTATTTTATAAGCCTCGAGAAACTTATCAGGGAGAAGCTTCTGACAGAGGCTGAAGTTGAAAAGGTCTACAGCGGAGACTATACACCGTCTGATAATTCGGTAAATTATGAAATGCTTTACAATACAAGATTTCCGCTTCTCAGGAAGGCTTATCAGAATGCTGAGAAGAAGGGACTTCTGAAGAAGCCGGCATATAAAAAGTTCTGTGCCGAAAATGAAGAGTGGCTTACAGATTACAGCCTTTTCATGGCTATCAAAGATGAAATGGGCGGAATAAGCTTTACCTCATGGCCAAAGGCTCTCAGAATAAGAAAGCCTGAGGAGATAGAGAAAGCGAAGGAAAGACTTGCCGATGACATGGGCTTCTACAGCTTCCTTCAATATAAGTTTTACGAGCAGTGGAATGCTGTCAAAAAGTATGCAAACGACAAGGGCATAGAGATAATCGGAGATCTTCCGATCTATGTTGCACCGGACAGTGCAGATGTATGGGCTCATCCGGAACTCTTCCAGCTTACAAAGGAAGCGCTGCCTAAGAGAGTTGCAGGATGTCCGCCTGATGGCTTTACACCACTCGGACAGCTCTGGGGTAATCCGCTCTATCAGTGGGAATATCATGAAGAGACCGGTTATGAATGGTGGATCAAGAGACTGGATAAATGCAGAGGTCTTTATGACATAATAAGAATAGATCACTTCAGAGGCTTTGATGAATACTATTCGGTGCCTGCGGGAGACAAGGATGCAATCCGCGGAAAATGGGTAAAGGGTCCGGGCATGAAGCTCTTTAATGCGATCAAGGAGAGTCTTGGTGACATAAGGATCATAGCTGAAGATCTGGGCTATACTACTGAATCGGTAAGACAGCTGGTAAGGGATTCAGGCTTCCCGAATATGAAGATCATGGAATTTGCTTTCTACCCAAATGAAGATGGGGGCAATTCGGAATTTCTGCCGTTTAATTATAATAATAACTGCGTTGTATATACCGGAACGCATGATAATGAAACACTGATGGGATGGCTTCGAAATACCGACGAAGAAACATTTAAGAGAATGATGGATTATATCGGATACGGCAAAATGGCACGTACCGAGTATAATATGAAGAAGATTGCGCAAGCAATCATAAGAGTTGCGCAGAATTCGATCGCAGATTATTGTATTATCCCAATACAGGATTATCTGTACCTTGGAAATGAAGCTCGTATAAATGCTCCGTCAACACTCGGCGGAAACTGGAGCTGGCGCGTTGAAAAGTCTGATCTGAATAAGAGAACAGCATCTAAAATACGCCAGATTACAAGCATTTACGGCAGAATTTAAGGTGTACTGCCGATACATTTATCGGATCAGATATATAGAGGTTTTTTCTTAAAAAAATCTTAAAAAATTATTGACAAGAGGTGATGTTGGTGGTACAGTAGAAACATGAACAACCGGTTGCGCAAGAGAGGCAATTCAACCGGTAAAAAAACCAATCATTTTATTATGTGTTACTTTAGTTTCAACAAAGTAGTTACCAAAAAATGATCCGCAGAGGATCGAAACAAAAAAGGTCCAGAAACGGATCAAAGAGGAGGATATAAGATGAAGAAGAAATTAGTTGCAGGTATGCTTGCGACAGCTATGGTAGCATCTGTATTCACAGGATGCGGCAAGAAAGATGATGACAAAGAAACTAAGACAGAAGCTAAGAAGGCTTCAGTAGAGGTTACAGCAGATGATAAGGGCGAGATCAAGCTCTGGGTTGCTGATAATACAGTTGATTTCACAAAGGGACAGGTTGATAAGTTCCTTGAAGCTAATCCAAATTACAAGGGATACACAGTATCAATCGAGCCTGTTGGTGAAGGCGATGCTGCAACAAATATGATCACAGACGTTACCGCAGGTGCTGATATCTACGGTTTCGCACAGGATCAGCTTGCAAGACTTGTTTCTGCAGGAGCAATCGCACCTGTTTCAGATGAAAGTGCAAAGTGGATCAGTGATAATAACGATGCAGGTGCTGCAGGAGCAGCTGTAGTAGGTGGAACAACATATGCATTCCCACTTACATCTGATAACGGATATTTCTTATACTATGATAAGAGCGTAGTTAAGGATCCTTCAACACTTGAAGCAATCCTCAGTGACTGTGAAGCAGCAGGCAAGGGCTTCTACATGGAGATTAACTCAGGATGGTATGATACAGCATTCTTCTTTGCTACAGGATGTAAGCTTGAATACGGTATCAGCTCAGAAGGAAAACTTAATTCATCAAATATCACATATGCTACAGACGAAGGTGTTAAGGCTATGAAGGCTATGATCAATCTTCATAAGTCAAAGGCATTCTACAATGGTTCAGCTGTAGGTAATGCAGCAAATGCAGCAGCAGTTGTTTCAGGTACATGGGATTCAGGAGCAGCTCAGGATATGTTCGGTGCAAACTATGCATGTGCTAAGCTTCCTACATTCAACGTAGATGGTAAGGATTATCAGATGAGCGGTTTCGGTGGATTCAAGCTCCTTGGTATCAAGCCACAGACAGATCAGAAGAAGTACATTGTTTGTCAGGATCTTGCTAAGTTCCTCTCAAATGAAGAAACACAGCTTGCCAGATTTGAAGCAGTAGGTTGGGGACCATCTAACAAGAACGCACAGGCAAGTGAAAAGGTTAAGGCTGATCCTGCTCTTTCAGCACTCGCTGAGCAGCTTGCATTTACAATCCCACAGGGACAGTATCCAAATGAGTATTGGGATCTTGCAAAGGGTCTTGGTGATTCAATAATTGCAGGCGACTATGATAAGGCATCAGATGACGATCTTAAGAAAGCTCTTCAGGATTTCCAGACAACATGTGAAAGCTACGCAAAATAATTTCTGAAAAAAGCTAAAGTATTAAAGTGAACAGGGCGGGAATATTTATACTCCCGCCCTTTTTATCCCAAAAAATAAGTAAAACATTTTAAGCGGAGGGGACTATGGAAAAGTCAATTGCATCAACTTCACAAAAGAAGCGTAAAAGCAAGATAGGAACCTTCTTTGGAACAATTGGATCAGAGTTTAAGGAAATCGGAACAACATTTACAAAGGGAACCTGGTTTACCAGAATCTCATATCTGGTACCCGGACTTGGACAGATACTCAGAGGCCAGTTTGCACGAGGTCTTATGTTCCTTATTACTGAAGGTGTGCTGCTTTGGTATATCTTCGGTATAGGTATGGAATACCTTCAGGATTTCGGAACACTTGGTAATAAGGGAAGCTATTATGAGTATGGTGTTATCACATACGGTGATAACAGTTTCTTCATACTTTTATATGGACTTCTTACTTTAACGGCCATCTTCCTTGTAATTCTTGTTTGGAGAATTAACCTTAAACAGAATATGAAAACTGATGATCTGTTGAGACAGGGAAGAATCGTTCCTACAAACAAGCAGGATCTGCACTCACTTATAGACAGCAACTTTGATAAGACACTTCTTGCACTTCCTGTAATTGGTATTTTTGTATTCACTGTATTACCTATCCTTTTCATGATCTGTGTAGCATTCACAAATTATGATATGGATCATACGCCACCTGGAAAGCTGTTCACATGGGTAGGACTGGATAACTTTAAGCAGATATTCAGTTTTGGCGGAACAGGTTTTGGCAGCACCTTCTTTAAGGTACTTGCATGGACGCTCGTATGGGCATTCTTTGCAACCTTCCTTAACTATTTCCTTGGACTTGCACTTGCAATGCTTATTAATAAGAAGGGCATTAAGCTTAAGAAGATGTGGAGAACTATCCTCATCATGACAATTGCTGTTCCACAGTTTGTATCCCTTCTTTATGTAGGAAAGATGTTTGCAGCAGATGGTCTTGTAAATACCTACCTCATTAAATGGGGCTGGATCAGTAAAGCGATACCGTTCTGGACGAATCCTACATATGCACAGATACTTGTTATTGTTATCAATCTCTGGATAGGTATTCCTTATCTTGTACTTATCGCTACCGGTCTTCTCATGAATATTCCGGCAGATCTGTATGAGTCAGCAAAAATCGATGGAGCTACTAACTTCCAGATGTTCTTTAAGATAACACTTCCATATATGCTGTTCGTAACAGGACCATTCCTTCTTACACAGTTTATTGGAAATATAAACAACTTTAACGTTATCTACCTGTTGACACAAGGACAGCCGCTTTCGACGAAACTGTCAAACAACGCAGGTTATACAGACCTCCTTGTAACATGGCTGTATAAGATGACAGTTAACAGTTCAAATTACAAAATGGCAGCCGTAATCGGTATCATGGTATTCGTAGTTGTAGCAGTTATTTCGCTCATCGTATATAACCTGATGCCATCAGTTAAGGATGAGGAGGGATTCCAGTAATGAAAGCAAAAAGAAAAGCAAACCTTGCAGTATCATATCTGGTACTCGTCATAATCAGTATTATCTGGTTATTCCCATTCGTATGCCTTGTACTGCAGAGCTTCAGAGGATATGGAGCTGCTGATGGCGGCGGCGGTATGGTAAATTACCTCCTTCCAAAGAGATGGACACTGGATTCCTATAAGTATCTTTTCTCAGGAGACAGTAAATTTATCAGATGGTATATAAATACACTTATTATTGCTCTTGCAGTAACAATAGTTCAGTCGCTGGTTGTAGTATGCGTAAGTTACGCACTTTCAAGAATGAGATTCAAGGGAAGAAAACTTCTTATGAATATTTGGCTTGTTCTTGGAATGTTCCCTGGCTTCCTTACAATGATCTGCCTCTACTTCCTTCTTAAGTCTATCGGACTTACACAGAACGGAGCTATTCCGGGACTCATACTTATATCCGCAGCAAGCTCCGGAATGGGATACTATGTATGTAAAGGATATTTTGATACGATTCCAAGGTCTCTTGATGAGGCTGCAAGAATCGACGGAGCAACAAGAATGCAGATCATGAACATTCTTATTGCACCTCTTTCCAAACCAATTATCATTTATCAGTTACTCATTGCCTTCATGGCTCCATGGTGTGATTACATCTTTGCATCATATGTTGCCTTTGGTCACAGCGACAGCTACAACGTAGCAGTTGCTCTCCAGAAATGGGTATGGACAAATGACTATCAGGGTTATTTCACAAGATTCTGCGCAGGCGGTATTCTTGTAGCAATTCCGGTAACAATACTCTTCATGTGCTTACAGAGATACTATGTTGAAGGTGTTACAGGTGGTGCTGTTAAGGGTTAATTTATACAGAAATGTATATATACCTGAATTATCAGGCACATATAAAACTTATGGCCGGTTCAGTTTAAAAGAGCTGGACCGGCCATTTTTATAAGATTTTATTTTTATTATAATTTTTTTATTAAAATGATTTATTCAGATATTTTATTCGGATAATTTTTATCCAGATATATTTTAGAGCATGATATACATTTTTTGAGAGGGCCGTTATGGACGAGAAGATTACAATTGATGATATAGCAGAAGCGCTTGGGGTTTCCAAAACAACGGTTTCCAGAGCTGTATCCGGCAAAGGAAGGATCAGTGAAGAAACCAGATCCAGAGTGCTTGCTTATATTGATAAACATAATTACAGACCTAATCCTTTGGCCCGTGGACTTGCTAAGAGGAGAACTTATAATTTAGCTGTAGTATGGCCTGAAGATTATGAGGCCGTAGATCTGCCGTTTTTCCATAGATGTGTTCTGGGAGTTAACAGAGTGGTGGCAGAGGCAGGTTATGATATCATCATTTCAATGGTTGATAATGATTATTATCCTAACCTCAGACGTGTTGTAGAAAATAAAAAGGTAGACGGAGTCATTCTTACAAGAACTCTGGTAGACGATAAGCCTGCTGAGTATCTTAAGAATTCAGGCATTCCTTTCGTTGCTATTGGAAGCAGTGATGATCCGGATATCATTCAGATAGATAACAATAATTTTGAAGCTTGCAGAGAGCTTACTAATATACTTATCTCAAAGGGTTCGAAAAAGATCGCTATAATAGGTGGTGACAGCAACCATGTAATTACAAGAACCAGATTCCGCGGTTTTGCTGAAGCGTTTGATGATAATAATATAAGCTATGATCCTGAACTTGTATTCCTTGATTCGGATGATCCTATCAAGATCATGAGCGTGGTAGACGAGGTTATAAGAAAGAATGTTGATACCGTTGTCTGCATGGATGATGCCATTGCAGGTCAGGTAATTACAAAATGCAGAAATGAAATGATCAGAATACCGGATGATATAAAGGTGGCATCATTTTATAACAGTACTATTTTAAATAACATGACACCTTCGGTAACCTCTTTAAATTTTGATGATACGAATCTTGGCGCAGTGGCTGCAAAGACACTTATTGATGTTATTAACGGCAAGAAGGTTAAGAATCGTGTGGAATCATCATATGAGATCATTTTGAAGGATAGTACAAAATAAACTGAATATTAATGGGAGAAAGGAAGAAACATGATCAAAAATCTCTTTAAAAGAACTGCCGCAGGGATGATCACGGCAGTTTTTATTTTATCAGGAGCCTTATCCGGCGTTGGGCAGAGTACGGTTTATGCCGATACTCAGCTGATTGAAAAGGATACAGAGGCCGGCAGTACTGAAGATGGTGAAAAGACAGAGAACGGTGGCGAAAATGCCGGCAGTCAATCCGGGAATGATAATACCGAGGCCGGAGATGCAAAAAACGAAACCGGCAGCGCGGATGTTCAAAAGACGGACGCAATATACGCAGAGAAGATTGAATTATCTGAGGACTTTTATACAGGCGTTGATATTTCTTCATATCTTTCGGAAGTGGAGAGTGGAGTAAAATTTTATGATTTTGACGGAAATCTGCTGGATGACAAGGGATTCTTTGTGTTCCTGAAAGAATGTGGTATCAATTCGGTGAGGATCAGACTATGGAATGATCCTTATGACAGCACCGGACATGGCTATGGTGGCGGTAACTGTGATATTGACAGAGTCGTGAAGATGGGAAGCCTGGCAACAGAAGCAGGACTCAGAGTCCTTGTAGATTTCCATTATTCTGACTTCTGGGCTGATCCGGGAAAACAGCATGCACCAAAGGCGTGGGAGGGGCTTACCGTAGAAGAAAAGGCAAAACTCCTGCATGATTTTACAGCTGACTGCATGAAAAAACTGAAGGATGCAAAGGTTAATGTGACCATGGTCCAGCTGGGAAATGAAACAACAAATGCCATGAGTGGAGAGAAGGCATGGAAGGATATCTGTGCTCTCATGAAAGCAGGCAGCGAGGCGGTTCATGAGGTTTCTCCGGAGGTTCTGAGGGCGATTCATTTTACAGATCCTCATACCAGTAATTATTACGCATATGCGCGTTATATGGAGAATTACGGAGTAGAATATGAAGTATTTGCTTCATCATATTATCCTTACTGGCATGGCACACTGGAGAATCTGAGAGAACAGCTGGGTTACGTAATAGATAATTTTGGCAAAAAAGTTATGGTTGTGGAAACCTCCTATGCATATACTATGGAGGATGGAGACGGAAGCGGTAATACCATAGGTGAAGGAACTTCCGGAATCGACCTGAATTACCAGATATCAGAGCAGGGACAGGTTAATCTTATTCATGACATCACTGAAACTGTTAAGGATTGTGGAGAAGCCGGAATAGGCGTATTCTGGTGGGAACCTGCATGGATACCTGTGGGAGTTGTTACTGGTGATGGAACCGCAACATATGAATCCAACAGCGTTCTCTGGGAGCAATATGGCTCGGGTTGGGCAAACAAGGAAAGCGGTGATTATGATTCTGACGCTGCAGAATATTATGGTGGATCTGCGGTTGACAATCAGGCTTTATTCGATTTTGAAGGCCATCCGCTGCAGTCTCTCAGAGTATTCGATTATATAAGAAACGGATCTGATGCACCATATGGTGTTGTCAGCACCAGTGCAGATACCATGACCTTTGGTGTGAGCGATGAATTCTTACTGCCGGAAAATGCGATAATTACATTTACAGATGATAAAAAAGATGTGGTTCCTGTAAAATGGGATGAGAAAGAGATAAAGGCTGCAAAGGAAAAAGGCAGCGGAATCTATACTATACATGGTATAGCTTCTGTAAACGGTGAAGATACAGGGGTTATCTGCGAGGTTCGGGTAAATGAAGAAAATCTTCTGAAGAATCCCGGATTTGAAGAGGATAAGATGAGCTGCTGGATCATTTTTGATCTTGGAAATAATGGAAAACAGCCATGTGTAGCCAGAAAAGATGACAGCAGTAATGTAAGAACCGGAAAGTACTGTTTACATTTCTGGAGCAAGGATCCGATAGAATATGAGGTTAATCAGACGGTATTCTTAAAGAAGGGTACATACAAATTCGGATGCTGGGTAGAAGGCGGCGATACGGGAGAAGATGCCCAGATCAAGATAACAGCAAGGGTCAATGATGATATTTATGATACCTATACAGCACTTACAGGCTGGCAGCAGTATCAGAATCCGGAGATTGATAATATAGAGATCACTGAGGACGGAACTCCGCTTACAGTA
Organism: Eubacterium ruminantium; assembly: GCA_900108205.1. Lineage (GTDB taxonomy): Bacteria > Bacillota > Clostridia > Lachnospirales > Lachnospiraceae > Eubacterium_Q > Eubacterium_Q ruminantium_A. The sequence continues at coordinate 123,198 of FNUU01000003.1, forward strand.
GGTGTATCAGTAAAATGTGCCGGAAACGGATGGGGTGCCTGGGATGATTTCTACCTCTACAGTACGACTCCGGGCGGTGGTATCGCACCGGGAATGGAGGATGCTACAGTTGCATCTGTTACGGAGGACGATACTGAAATCGTAACAGAGAAGGAAAATACTGTGGAGGAAAAGACAGCGGATGTAACAGAAAAAGGCAACACTGTTGATGATGAAGAGAAGGATTATGATGACAGAAAGAGCAGTAAGGGCCTTTGGATAGCTGTTATTCTCGGATCGCTGGCCATAGTCATCCTTACGGTATTTATCATTATTTCAAAGGTTATACCGGATAAGGAAGAGGAAAAAAACAGTTCGTCAAATGACAAAAAAAAGAATGATAAAAAATGAGTTTTATGATAGAATGGTGGAAGAGCGGAAGACGCGTTCTTCCATCATTTTTTACTATAAGGAGGGTAACAGTATGGCTAAGTACAGATGTAAGGTATGTGGGGAAATCTTTGAGGTGCCGGATGGAGAAACACCGGTTTGCCCAAGATGTAAGATGTCAGGAAATAAATTGGAATTAATAGAGGAGGAACCGGTTAAAATGAATAAATACGCAGGAACACAGACGGAAAAGAATCTTCAGGCTGCATTTGCGGGAGAGTCTCAGGCAAGAAATAAATATACATATTTTGCTTCAGTAGCAAAGAAAGAAGGATATGAGCAGATTTCAGCCATATTCCTTAAGACAGCGGATAATGAGAAAGAACATGCTAAAATGTGGTTCAAGGAGCTTGGCGGCATCGGTGATACATCTGCCAATCTTAAAGCGGCTGCTGATGGTGAGAATTTTGAGTGGACAGATATGTATGAGAACTTCGCAAAGACAGCAGAGGAAGAGGGCTTCCCTGAACTTGCTGCTAAGTTCAGAGGCGTTGGCGAGATTGAGAAGCATCATGAGGAACGCTACAGAGCACTTCTTAATAATGTTGAGACAAAGGCTGTATTTGAGAAGAGTACTGTTAAGGTTTGGGAATGCAGAAACTGCGGCCATATCGTAGTAGGTACAAAGGCACCTGAAGTATGCCCTGTATGTAATCATCCGCAGAGCTTCTTTGAGGTTCATGAGGAGAATTACTAAAATATATTTTTGACTCGATAGAACTAAAAAACTCCTTGGGCAGTGTTTCTATGTTGCCTGAGGAGTTTTTTTGCTGAAAGAACAACCTGAGATGCATATTGAGATTTATTTGCTGCTTTTTGATGATAATTCCGGATAAATAGCATGACGTTGTGAGGTGGCTGCAATATGTTACATATCAGAGGAATAAAAAATGGTTTATAGCAAAAAATAGAAAAAGGGAAAAATTGTTGCTTCATTAGCCTCAGTGTGATATAAAATACAAATGTAAAAAATAAATGAAAGAAGGTTAAAAATGAAGAAGAAATATATAGTATCTGCTATTTTCGGGATTTTATTTTTTATCGTTATGATAATGGTAAAAACTGTAGATGTTGCTCCGATCGGACCGGAGGGAAGCAAGATAGGGCTTTCAAAGATCAATAAAGCTGTACACAAAGCTTTTGGAGTGAACGAGTCCTGGGATAAGATTACTGAGATACTGGGTGTACTGATAATACTGGTTGGTCTTGTGTTTGCTTTTTTGGGACTGAAACAGCTTATAGAGAGGAAAAGTCTTTTAAAAGTTGATAAGGAAATCCTTGCGCTGGGAGTTCTCTATGTGGTTATCGGATTGATTTATGTTATATTTGAGAAGATCGTAATCAATTACAGACCAGTGATCCTTTCGGAAAAGGAAGGACTTGAGGCATCATTTCCATCATCGCATACTGTTCTTGCATGTGTAGTAGCGGGAAGTGTCATAGTCCTTGCAGGAAAATACATCAAAAAGTCTGAACTCAGAGTTGCAGCAAGACTTGTTCTTACGGTATTGCTTCTGATCACAGTTGTTGGAAGACTGGTAGCAGGAATTCACTGGTTTACAGATATTCTTGCAGGTGCTTTACTCAGTGCTGCATTGATAGCGCTTTTCATGGGAGTTATAGAGGGCTTTTCTGAGTGATAATCCTGCGGGACTAAAGTTCCTCAGGTAATTTATCAAAAAAGCTGAACGAAAAATGATAAAACATAAAGCCGGAAAATGTTCGGACATATCCGTACATTTTCCGGCTTTTTCGCGGTCAGCCCAGAGGGATGCAAGTCCCGTGGGATTATGAGATGCAGTTTTTGCTTCTCAATAAATTTTATCAGGGATGATCGGTTTTATATTTTACAGTAACTCTGCAAGTTCAAGAACCATCTTTTCGGTCTTATCCCAGCCAAGGCAAGGGTCTGTTATGGACTTGCCATAGCAGTTTCCTGTAGGCGGCTGGTTTCCGTCTTCAAGGTAAGATTCAACCATGAGACCTTTAACCATTTTATGAATATCGTCAGAAAGACGCATGCTGTGAAGAACTTCCTTAGCAATACGTGGCTGCTGATCAAACTGTTTTCCGGAGTTGCAGTGATTTGTATCTACGATAACTGCAGGGTTCTCAAGACCGCTCTTTGCATATAAGTCATGAACATAGATCAGATCCTCGTAATGGTAGTTTGGAGCTGAAAGACCGTTCTTGTGAGTATAACCACGCAGAATAGCATGTGCAAGCGGATTTCCCTTACTCTTTACCTCCCAGCCTGAATATACAAAGGTATGTGGGTGCTGAGCAGCTGTGATGGAATTCATCATAACTGAAAGAGTGCCGCTGGTAGGGTTCTTCATACCAACAGGGATATCAAGACCACTGGCTGTAAGTCTGTGAGTCTGATTCTCAACTGATCTTGCGCCTACTGCAACATATGAAAGAACATCTGAAAGATATGGATGGTTGCTTGGGTAAAGCATCTCATCGGCACATGAAAAACCGGTTTCCTCTAATGCTCTGAGGTGAACACGGCGGATGGCAATGATACCTTTAAGCATATCAGGAGCAGCTTCAGGATCCGGCTGGTGAAGCATTCCCTTATATCCTTCGCCTGTTGTACGTGGCTTGTTTGTGTAGATTCTAGGTACGATAACGATCTTGTCCTCTACCTTATTCTGAAGGCCTCTGAGCCTTGTGATGTATTCCAGAACAGAATCTTCTCTGTCTGCTGAACATGGTCCGATAATAAGAAGAAACTTGTCGCTTTCTCCCTTTAATACGGCTTTGATGGCTGCATCATTTTTTGCTTTGTATTCTGCAGCTTTTTCTGATATTGGGTACATTTCCTTGACTACCTTTGCAGCAGGCAGTTCTCTTTTAAATTCAAGATTCATTTTTTTGTTTTCCTTTCCCTTTATATATCTGATTTTTATAATGATCTATGTTTAATTCGTATATACCTGAAGTTTTCTAAGTCCTCTTTTTTGTTCAGGCTACGAAATAATCTTTATAACTGTTATTCGTATATGCCTACAAGCTTGAGATCTGCGCAAAGAGCTGAAAGCTCCTGAAGCATGTCTTTTCCATTCTTTGTGGTTATCTTTCCTTCGGCTTCAATGTAGAAATAATAGCTCCATGAAAGACTCTTCAGCGGACGGCTTCTGAGACTTCTCATGTTATAACCGTGTGCACCGATTATATTAAGTGTAGATGCAAGGGCTCCGGCTTCATTTTTAACTGTAAAGGTTATAATGAACTTCTCGTCATCCTTTTTTCCTCCTGATTCGTTGAGAGTACGGGAGAATGCAGCATAACGTGTAGAATTTATCTGGCCGTTTACATCAGTTGATGTATTTATCTGAAGAGTGTGGATACGATTGATATGAAGACTGCCCTGATACATAAGGTCCAGAACTGCACCATATTCACCGTTTAAACTGTTTTCAAGCGGAAGGACTGCTATGTCATAGTCACCGCTTTCAACCTTCTTATAAGCTGTTGCATAATCGGTTTCTTCAATCAGTTCAGCACCCGGGAACATTTCTGTAGCAGCTCTTAAGGATTCACCGGATTCATCAGTAACGTAGATGATCTTCATTCCCTGAAGGAGCATTTCCTGGAAGGAAGAGGAGATATCCATTGTTGACTTCAAAAAGCTGACATAATATGGACGGATTTCTTCATCCTGAATAAGTTCCTCCAGGTTTTCAAGCTTTAAAGCCTCAACCTTTTCATTGTGGACAGGAAGACCGTTCGCCTGCTTATAAGCTGCGATATTTCTGCAGATAGTAAGGCGTTCTTCGAAAAGTGCGGCCATTTTCTTGTCGATTTCATTAACACTGTCTCTGTAGACGCTAATATCGTTCATTTTACTGTTGACCTCCCTTGCAATAATTAATACATTGATTACGTAACAGATGTTGTTACATCATACATGTTTTGTTATGACTGACCGAGGGAAGATATACTCGGTCGTTGCTAAACGCTTGGTCTCGTCTTCCGACTCGGTCGTTGCTAAACGCCTGGTCTCGTCTCCCGACTCGGTCGTTGCTAAACGCTTGCCACCGGCAAGCAGCAACACCGGCAAGCAGCAACACCGGCAAGCAGCAACCTTGCGCGCCGAGACGCATCCTTAGCGGAGCGTTTTTATATAATAGGAAACGCAGTTTCCTAATTATATAAAAAAATGGCTTCCTGAAAGGAAACCATGCATAAATCATAAATAATATTAATTCGGATATAAAAAGTTCCCTTATGAATTACTTTATTCTATTGCCATCACAAAAACGATACGAAAAAAATCGTACCTCGTTTGAATAGCTATAGTAATAAAGATTCATTGATGCTGACATTTTAATACCTCGAATTGATAAATCTTAAAACAATATTTAGAATAACTTTGCGGTAGACATTTGTCAAGCATTTTTTAACTTATTAAATTAAGTCAGATTGATCAATTCTTTTGAAATATAGCTTGTTGAGAAAAGGGATTTAGAGTAATATATAATAGGTTATTTTGTGAAATAAAGTATTCAGATTATATTTTGTCTGAAGAAAAACAAGCTAGTATTTTTTTCTTGATAAGATCCCGTAGGGACTTTAGTCCCGCTGGATTATGATGACCGGTGTTGTGGAGACAGATATTTAAATATCAGGTTATTATGGGGGAGTTATGAGTAAGATGAAAGTTTATGAAAATGAAACGTTCAGTTATGACAGATCATTTTCAAATCAAAGTGATGTAAATATTAAGAACTGTTTATTTGATGGGGGTGAAGAGGCCGAAAATGCTTTTCTTGGCAGCGGCAGATTGATAATAGAAAGCAGCAGTTTTGACCAATATAGTCCGTTTTGGAATGTTCATAAGCTGAAAATCGAAAAAGCTGAGTTCACTAAAAGTGCATCTCGTGCGCTTTGGTATTCAGATCATATAAATATTACGGAAACAAGTATTTTGGGCGACAAAGCTCTCAGAGAGTGCAGTTACATAGAGATAAAGAAATGTGATATAAAGTCTGACGAATTCGGGTGGTTCTCTAAATTCGTGAATATCAACGATTCAGAGGTGGAAGGCGGATATTTTATGCTGAAGGCAGAAAATATGGCTTTCAGGAAGGCTTTATTCAGAGGAAACAGCCCATTTCAGTATATTAAAAATGCAACCTTCGAGAATTGCAAATTTGAAGCAGGGGATTCTTTCTGGCATGGAGAGAATGTACTTATAAAGGATAGTGAGATAGACGGAGACTGTTTTGGATGGTATTCTGACAGGCTTCTTCTTATTAATTGCAAGATTCGCGGCAGCAGAGCTTTATGCTATTGTAAGAATCTGAGAATTCTTAATTGTGATATGGAGGGTGTTACCAATGCGTTTGAAGGCTCTGAGGTGGAGGCAGAACTTTCGGGAGGTATCGGAAGCATAATTAATCCTGCAGAAGGTGTTATAAAAGCATCAAATATAGGAGAAGTAGTAATGGATTCGGATAATCCTCGTTTTAGAATCATAGAGGTTTAATCTATATAATATTTATAAGAATCAGGATATATTTTGTTTGTTGCTTATTTGTTATTACGATGCATTTTACAGATCAACATCTTGCATGAAGCATAAAAATAGAATATACTGTCGAAGTTAAAATTTGCTTCAAAATAAGAGGTTAAAGAGTAAAATGGAGTTGTGAATTATGCAGAACAATAAAGGAAAGACAAAGGTACTGGTAATTATCATAATAGTAACTCTCGCATTTATATGGGGTAACAGCCTTATGACAGGAGAGATTTCATCAAATATCAGTGAGTGGTTCAGAGAGCTTCTTAATAAGCTGTTTCATTTTGCAAAAAGCAGCAAAGAGGTGGGAAGCGGACATGTTATACGTAAGATAATGCATTTTACGGAATTTATGATACTTGGCCTTGAGATAACATCTCTTAAGAAGTATAAGAAAAAGCTCACATGTACGGGAATTATACTTTCGGGTATTCTTGCGGCAATGATAGATGAGACTATTCAGCTTTTTGTACCGGGGCGTGCCGGTATGCTTCAGGATGTCTGGCTGGATGTTTCAGGGTATATTACAGGCTTTGTAATAATGACGTTTTTACGTAAGGCCCGGTCGTGATATCTTATTTGTACAAAAAAACCAAAAAATGGCTTAAAATCGGCATAAAATGGGCAAAAATGTAAAGAATTGCTTGACAAAACGAGTGTTTTTATATATAAAAGTATATGGACACTAGTTCAGAAATAACTTGGGGGTCCAAGTATTTTATGTTGAGGAGGAGTTTATTAAAATGAACAAGACAGAGTTAGTAGCAGCTATGGCTGATAAAGCAGAAATTAAGAAGGTTGATGCTGAGAAGGCACTTAAGGCTTTTATGGATGTAGTTGCAGAAGAACTTAAGAATGGTGGAAAGGTTCAGTTAGTAGGCTTTGGTACATTTGATGTGCTTGAGAGACCTGCAAGACAGGGACGCAACCCAAGAACAGGTAAGTCTATGAAGATTAAGGCTTCTAAGGCACCTAAGTTCAAGGCTGGTAAGGCATTAAAGGATTCTATCAACTAATAGATCATAGATTAATTGAAGGATTTTTTCTGAAAGCAGTACCTCTTCCGGAGGTACTGCTTTATGGTTTAAAAGGAGAAAAATATGAGACTGGATAAGTATCTTAAGGTATCAAGACTTATAAAGAGAAGAACGGTTGCAAATGATGCCTGCGACGCAGGAAGAGTCAGCGTAAACGGTAAAACTGTTAAAGCCTCTTATGATGTAAAAGTTGGTGATATTATAGAAATAGGCTTTGGTGACAAATCTGTTAAGGCGGAAGTAACGGCTATTATGGATACAACCAAGAAGGAAAATGCTTCTGAAATGTTCAAATATTTATAAATTTGCTATTGATAATTTTATGTAAAGTTAGTATTATAGTAGTATGTTTCTATAAATATATGAGTGGGGAAGTATGAGCAGAACAGTTATGACAAGAGCTCAACATGAGCGAAGAATCAGACAGGACAGGGTAAGACGTATCAGAGCAGACCATAAGGAATACCGTGATATGCGCAGAGGCAGAAGGCAGTCAAAACTTGGTATTCTTTTGATTATAGCTGCTCTTATTCTTGTTGCTGTTGTTACTTCTGTAAGATCATACAAACTTCATGTTAAGGATAAGGAACTGACCGTAACACAGAAACAGCTTGAGATCGAACTGGGAAGTGTTCAGCAGAAGAAGGAATCACTTGAACAGCAGAAAGAATATATGAAAACCAAGAAATATATTGAGGATGAGGCAAAAGATAAGCTTGGACTTGTTTATCCTGATGAGATAGTTATTAAGCCACGGGAAGATAATTAGAAGCGGTTAACTGATGATGAAAGGGTTAACCGCTTTTCGTTTTATTCAGCAGTTAAAATCTATTTGCGAGGAAGCTTTTGATGAATTTTACAGATAAAGTCAGGGAATATATAATTGAACATAGTCTTCTCGAAGAAAATGACGGTGTTGTTGTCGGGCTTTCCGGGGGCGCAGATTCAGTGAGTCTTTTACTGTCGTTAATCCAATTAAAGGATTATTTTAACCTGAAGATTGTGGCTGTTCATATCAATCATATGATCAGAGGCGAAGAAGCAGAGAGAGATCAGAATTTTGCAGAAAACCTTTGCAGAAAACATTCTATAGAATGTATCACAAAGTGTATTAATATACCGGAGATGGCAAGAGAAAAGCATCTTACAGAGGAAGAATGCGGAAGGATAGTCCGTTATGAGGAATTTGAAAAGGTCAGAAAAGAAAAGGGCTTCAAAAAGATAGCGGTGGCACATAATCTGGATGATCAGGCTGAAACCGTCATTTTTAATATGGTAAGAGGGAGCAGTATCAAGGGCCTTTCAGGAATACCTGTAAAAAGAGGCAATGTCATAAGGCCGCTTCTCGGGATCAGCAGAAATGAGATAGAGGATTATCTCAGGAAAGAAGAGCAGGAATATGTCACCGATTCGACAAATCTTCAGGTGGATTATTCAAGAAATATAGTTAGGCATCTTATAATTCCGGAGATGAAAAAACTGAATAGCGGAGCTGCTCAGCATATTTCTTCGGCGGCAGGTGAGCTTTCGGAAATGTATGATATTCTTCGGTGTATGACAGATGAAGTGGATGTCAGAAAAGAAAATTCAGAGATATACATAAATATCAGCAGCCTTTCAAAAAAACCGAAAATAGTAAGGAAGGAAGCGTATCTGAGAGCCCTGGAAGAACTGGCAGGAAAAAGGAAGGATATTACCGGGAAGCATTTATCGGATATAGACATGCTTCTGGAAATGAAAAATGGCAGCAGTATAGATCTTCCCTATAGGATAAAGATACGAAAAAGCTATGAAGACATTATTTTTTATATTCCTGATACAGAAAACAGGTTTTTTGAAGTTGAAATATCCGGTGATGATAAGTATTATATAGAGGGCAATGAATATATCATAAAAAAGGCAGAATACAGACCGGAAACAGAGATTCCGACAGGCGATCATAAAAAAATGATCGATGCTGATAAAGTTAAGGGCAGGCTGGTCATAAGAAACGTTTCGGATGATGATGTGATAAAGATAAGTGTCGATGGCTATAAGAAGCTGAAACGTTTATTTATAGATTGTAAGGTGGACCGTGAAAAAAGAAAGAATTATCCGGTCCTGGCAGATGATAAAGAGGTTATCTGGGCTTTCGGACTCAGACTCAGCGAGGCATATAAGGTTGATAAAAATACGAAAAATGTGTATTATATCGAACTAAGGCAAAATGCTTCAGATATGCATACAGATTGAATTTCGGAAAGAAAAGGAGAAAAACATGAGAGAAGAATTTGAGGTGATGATATCTCAGGAGCAGCTTGATAAGAAAGTACAGGAGATGGCAGAATGGCTTGATAAGGAATATGAAGGCAAGGTAGTACACCTTATCGGAATCCTTAAAGGCAGCGTATTCTTTATGTGTGACCTTGCAAAATATATGAAATCGGAAGTGACGATGGATTTTATTTCAGTTTCCAGCTATGGAGCAGGAACAGAGTCTTCGGGAATAATTAAGCTGAATAAGGATCTTGATGAATCCATTGAGGGAAAAAATGTGGTAATAGTTGAGGATATCGTGGATTCGGGCAGGACTCTCAGCTATGTTAGAAAAATGCTGGAAGACAGAAAACCTGCAAGCTTAAAGATAATAACCTTACTGGATAAGCCTGACCGCAGGGTTGTTGATTGTAAGGTTGAAAAATCCGGCTTTGTAATACCGGATAAATATATAGTAGGTTATGGAATGGATTATGCTCAGAAATACCGTAATCTTCCATATATCGCAGTTATAAAGTGATTAAGGAGAAAATGATTAGATGAAGAACAAAGCATACAGGGGTATGGGTATATATTTTATACTTATCATCGTCGGCCTGGCATTATATTTTGTGATCACAAGTAATAATGCGGATATTTATACAGCCTATGATGACAAGAGCCTCGAAGAAGAATTAAAGGATGGAACAGTAAGTGAAGTAGATATTGTACAGAATCGAGAAGTACCTACAGGAACCGTTTATGTAAAATATGATGATGGTTCCCAGGTGATCTACTATACACCGGATGTTAAGGATACTCTTGAAATGTGCAGGAAAAAGGCCGGGGATGATGTAAAGGTCATGCTGGAGGATATCAAGAGACCTTCACTGTTTGTAAAACTTGCTCCATATATTTTTGCTGTGATACTGGCGATAGTGATACTTGCAATACTACTCAGTCAGACGGCGGCTGCTTCAGGTGGTAACAGCAAGCTCATGAATTTCGGAAAAAGCCGGGCAAAGAAGGATGTTCACACCGGTATAGGATTTAAGGATGTTGCCGGACTTCGGGAAGAGAAGGAAGACCTTCAGGAGGTGGTGGATTTCCTGAGAAATCCTGCAAAATATATGAAAATGGGTGCCAGAATACCTAAGGGAATTCTTCTTGTAGGTTCTCCGGGTACAGGTAAGACACTTCTTGCCAAGGCAGTTGCAGGAGAAGCAGATGTGCCATTTTTCTCTATTTCCGGTTCGGATTTCGTGGAAATGTTCGTAGGTGTTGGTGCAAGTCGTGTAAGAGATCTTTTTGAGGATGCAAAGAAAAATGCGCCTTGTATGGTATTTATAGACGAGATAGATGCGGTAGCCAGAAGAAGAGGCACAGGTCTTGGAGGCGGCCATGATGAACGTGAGCAGACACTTAACCAGCTGCTTGTGGAAATGGATGGTTTTGGAACAAATGAGGGTATCATTGTTCTGGCAGCTACCAACAGAGTGGATATACTGGATCCGGCCATCATGCGTCCGGGACGTTTTGACAGAAAGGTTATGGTCGGAAGGCCGGATGTGGGCGGACGTGAAGAGATTCTCAAGGTTCACATAAGAAACAAGCACCTTGCCGAGGATGTAAATATTCATGAGATTGCAAGAACAACAGTCGGTTTCTCGGGAGCAGACCTGGAGAATCTTATGAATGAAGCGGCTATAAGGGCGGCTAAGGATAACAGAGCATTTATTACCAAAGAAGATGTGGATAAATCATTTGTTAAGGTCGGTATAGGAACGGAGAAGAAGTCCCGCATCATTCCGGAGAAGGAAAAGAAGATCACTGCTTATCATGAAGCAGGACATGCCATACTTTTCCATGAACTCTCAGAGGTTGGGCCGGTTCATCTTATTTCGATAATCCCTACAGGTCCCGGTGCAGCAGGCTATACTATGCCGCTTCCGGAAAATGATAATATTTTCAATACCCGTAAGAAGATGCTTCAGACCATTATGGTTGATTTTGGAGGAAGAATAGCCGAAGAACTGATATTCAATGATATTACTACGGGAGCTTCACAGGATATCAAGCAGGCTACGGCGACAGCCAGAGATATGGTTATTAAATATGGTTTTTCTGAAAAAGTCGGACCTATTAATTATGAAACAAATGATGATGACGAGGTTTTCCTCGGCAGAGATCTGGGACATGCAAGAAACTTCGGTGAAGAGGTTGCAGGTACGATTGACTCAGAGGTAAAGCGAATTATTGATGAGTGTTATACTGCTGCAAAGACAATTATTGTGAAAAATATGGATGTTCTTCATAAATCAGCAGAGCTTCTTCTTGAAAAAGAGAAGATTACCGGTGCGGAGTTCGACGCATTGTTCACTGAATCATAAAAAAATTACTAAAATCACCTTATTTTCCAAGGGAATTTAAGGTGGTTTTTTTGTGCACATTTACCAGCGGACTATGACCAATATGACAATGTGCACAAAATATAGGGCGTTTTTGTTTACATAAAACATACCTGATGTAATTATGCACAAAAAAAGAGTTGAAAAAATTTTATTTTTGTGAACACTTTTGTTTCATTTTACGTATAATAACACTTGTAACCCCCCAATACATTATATAGTTTTTTGCTACACCCCATAAGTAACAAAATACCTTCTCCGAAAGAGCTTGTCGAACCCCGGCAAGCTCTTTTACTTTTCCAGTGTTTATGTGGGTTCCCAGACTTTTCACCATTTTTATCCCATTTTTAATTCGGTTTACATAATGCCAAGAATTGAGTAATTTGCAGTTTGTTTTTCATATTATATCTCATGATCCGCGAACCGGGATTAATTGTTGTGAACTATTCTGGACGGTGATATAATTATACTGTGATTTATGTAGCCCAAAAGATGAATTATGTATATTATGATGTGGGTGTCAAAAGTACCTTTTGACACCATATGACATTTGATGGAAGAGGGTGTAAAACATGCATTCGCTTAGATCTAAAATATTATCTGTTACAATAGGTGCAATAATCATTACAATGATAGTTGCAACTGTTTTTGGTATTGTTGCTATAAGGAATATCTGTATAGACAATTCGCGTCTGTTGCTTCAATTGTTATGTGAAACAGGACAGAAGAACCTTGATTCAAGCCTGAATAGTGTTGAAAGTGATGTGCATTATATCTCTACATATGTAGAGTCAGACCTTAAAGGCCTTGATGATCAGGAATTGGAGGAACATCTTGACCGTGTAAACGTTATTTTTGAAAAAGTTCTGAAAAATACTAAGGGCGTCATGACTTATTATTATAGGATTGACCCGGATGTTTCCTCCGATGTGAAAGGATTTTGGTATGTCAATACAGATGGAGATGGTTTTCAGGAGCATGAGGTGACTGACATAACCATGTATGATACGGAGGATACCTCGCAGCTGGTCTGGTTCACTGTTCCCAAGGCAACAGGTGAGCCTGTATGGCTTCCGCCATATATTACAGACAATCTGGATGTTAAGGTAATATCTTATAGTACCCCTATATATCTGGATGGAAAGTTTGTCGGAGTGATAGGTGTTGAACTGGATTACACCTATATGGCTGAAATGGTAGATAATATCACGTTGTATGATAATGGCTATGCCTTTGTAAATGATTCGGAAGGAAATATTGTATATCATCCCCGTATGGATGTTACAACTATGGGGGTGCAGCCTGCTGTTCCGGAAGGGCTTCTGGGAGATGCGGAAATAATTAAATACACATATGAGGGCGTAGACAAGATAGCAGTCGTACTTCCCCTGATCAATGGGGATCGCCTGAATGTTTCGGTTCCTGAAAAGGAAGTCTATGAGGAAATGCAGAAATGGATTAATGTAATAATCATTGTTTTTTTCATTCTTCTAGCCGTTTTCATCTCACTTATTATGAGATATACCGGCAAAATCACCAGACCATTGCAGGAACTTACAGAGGTGGCGGAGCAGATCGACAAAGGTAACTATAATCATTCGCTAAATTATAAAGGGGATGATGAGATAGGGGTACTCACACAAACCTTTAACTCTGTGACTAACAATCTGAATAATTACATTACCGATTTAAATAATCTTACAAAACAGCTGACTTTACAAAAGGAATCACTCAGCGCATTACTTAATAATATGCCAGCCATCAGCTTTACTAAAGAAGCTGAAACAGGAGTATATCTGGCCTGCAACCAGGCATTTGCAGATTATGCACATAGACTGAATCCGGAGGAAGTGGTTGGACTTACAGATGCACAATTATTTGACACTTCAACTGCCGAACATTTTGTAGAACAGGATCGTAAAGCACTTTCCATGGATGAACCCTTTATATATTTTGAGGATGTAAAGGATGCTAAGGGAAAGGCGAGACAGCTTCAGACTACGAAGCTTAAGTTTATAGATTCAAATGGACGACTTTGTCTTTTGGGAGTATGCAGTGATGTAACAGATTCGCGTGCTAAGAATCAGGCGGACCGTATGATTACTGCCATGGCCGCAGATTATCGTTGTGTGTATTATATCGATCTTGATGAAAATGATGGTGTATGCTATAGAAATGATCCGGGAGATCCAGATCTGACAACTCCAGGTGAGCATTTTTCTTATATAGAAAGGATGAACTGGTATGCCCAGAACTATGTAACTGATGCATATAGAGAAGGCTTTCTGGAGTTTAGCGAACCTGAAAATATAAGAAAACGTCTTTCCGAGGAACCTATTATCGCTTATCGTTATCTGGCCAAAAGGGGAAATCATGAATATTACGAAATGATTCGTGCAGCAGGAGTGCGTCGTGCGGAAGAAAGAGAAGACCATATGGTTCATGCTATAGGACTTGGCCTGACAGAAATTGACGTTGAGATGCGTGAGACCATGGCGAGGAATGATGCACTTGTTGAAGCTCTTTCTCTGGCAGAGGAAGCAAGTAAAGCTAAGACATCATTTCTTTCAAGCGTGAGTCATGAAATCCGAACGCCGATGAATGCTATTATCGGACTCGATAATCTTGCCTTGCATGATGATACGATATCAGAGCAGACACGGGATTATCTGAAAAAAATAGGAGAAAGCGCACAGCATCTGCTCGCACTGATCAATGATATTCTGGATATGAGTCGAATTGAATCTGGTCGTATGGTATTAAAAAAGGAGGAATTCTCCTTCAGTGCCATGCTGGAACAGATTAATACATTGGTATCCTCACAATGTGCTGATAAGGGTCTTCACTATGAGTGTCATATGCTGAGTAAGGTGAATGAATTCTATATCGGTGACGATATGAAGCTTAAGGAAGTAATTGTAAATATACTTTCGAATGCAGTTAAGTTCACAAATGCACCAGGTAGTATCACTTTGTCAGTTGAGAAGACAGCAGAATTTGAAGAGCAGTCTACATTAACATTTTGTATTAAAGATACTGGCATTGGAATGAGCAAAGAATATCTTCCAAGAATATTTGAACCATTTTCACAGGAGGATGGAAGCACTAAGAACAAATATGGAAGTACCGGTCTTGGAATGGCAATCACAAAAAATATAGTAGAGATGATGAATGGTACTATAAGTGTGGAATCAGAAAAGGATGTGGGGACAGAGTTTACTGTTGTAGTTACACTTAAAAATTCCATACGTGACAATTTATACAAGAATGGCACATTTGATCCAAACCAACTGAGAGTTCTAATCGTAGATGATGAGGAAATCCCTGCTGAACATGCAAGAACGGTGCTTGATGAAGCCGGCATCAGGGCGGATATATGTATGAGTGCAGAAGAGGCCTTCCGAATGATGGAACTTCAGAATATGAAGCAGGAGCCTTATAATCTTGTGCTGCTGGATTGGAAGATGCCTGATAAGGACGGAATTGAAGCAGCAAAGGAAATCAGAGAGTATTACAATAATGAGACTACCATAATTATTCTCACAGCATATAACTGGGATGAAATAATGGATAAGGCACTCGAAGCCGGAGTAGATGGATTTATCGCCAAGCCGCTTTTTGCTTCTAATGTACTTTCGGAATTTGAAAATGCTGTTTATCGAAATCATGTGAATGTATTTGAGGAAAAGAAACGTGCAGATCTGGCCGGACGTCGAGTTCTTGTGGCAGAAGATGTCGAAATGAACGCTGAAATCATTATGGATGTCCTGGAAATGGAAGAGATGGAATCTGATCATGCAGAAAATGGAAAGATAGCTGTCGAAATGTTTGAAAACAGTGAGCCGGGAACCTACGCAGCAATTCTGATGGATATAAGGATGCCAGTTATGGATGGACTGGAAGCGGCAGCAACCATACGTTCATTAGAAAGAGCTGATGCAAAGGTAATCCCGATCATAGCACTTACCGCAAATGCTTTTGATGAAGATGTTCAGAGATCTCTGCAGGTAGGAATGAATGCGCATCTTTCGAAGCCGGTTGAGCCAGAGCATCTGTATCAGACTCTCGGAGAATTAATATATGAGGCAGAAAATCATTCCTGATAAATATCGTTTTCTTTATACAATCTTAATACCATTTCATAAGGCTTAATGCCATCTTTTTCGAATTAGATATACAATTCAGACATACAGGAAATCGGAAGGTTTTCGTATGTCTGATTTTTTGAGTTAGCCGTGAATAGTAACTTTTTATGCAATCAATTAAAGGATTAATCAGCAGACACTATTTAGAAATCGATATACTAGTTACACACATTTTCAAAATTGTGTATCTTTTCGCAGAACTATTTACACTAAATATAAAAGAAAGTATTATATTGCCTAAAGATACACAAGTGTGTAAGTTTGGAGGACGATTATGAGAGATTATCTGCTGCTATTACCACTGATATTCATATTTCACGATATGGAGGAGGTTGTTGGATTCTGCTGGTTCTTTAGGAAGAATCCCTGGCTTTATGACAGATTCCCAAGAGTGATGAAGGCATATCAGGGGATAACAAATGAGGGGATGGCAGCGGGTGTATATGAAGAGTTTATTCCGTTTTTTGGTGTGAGTCTTCTGGCTTATTTTTTTCCAAATAAGATTTTATATGCTCTTTGGTTTGGAATATTTCTTTCTCTGGCAGGACATTTCATGATTCATATAGGACATACTATATATATCAGAGAGTATATTCCGAGTTTTATCACCAGCCTGATATGTCTGCCGGTCAGCGTGATCATACTGCTCAGGTGTGCAAGGATTATGACATTTGATACAGTGACAGTAATAGTTATTGCAGCTGGTATTTTATTGATGATGGTGAATTTAAAAATGGCGCATGCGGTTATACACTACGTTAATAAAAAAATGGTAAACCGGGGGCATATATAAGAATTAAAAAAAAGATTTTGATATTATTTGATTTATGTTATATAATCAAATGTAGCTGTTTTATGACAGCTATATCATCATAGCTGTTTTTAATAACTTGACAGCTATATTAATAAAAGGGGAGCTGACCCTGAGTCGGCTGAGAACAGACTGTATCGTCTGGACCCATAACCTGATTTGGATAATGCCAACGGAGGGATATACTGATAATTCTGCAGGTATGTTCTATTTTGGCATACCTGTTTTCTTTTGTCAGAAAACATCGTTTGCATTTTTCAAAGGTATAACCTGAATACTAAAAGAAAGAAGGATTAATTAATGTTAGGTGAATGTCTTGAAAATGTAAGAAAAAATGTACCACTGGTACACAACATCACAAATTATGTAACTGTGAATGATGTCGCAAATGTTCTGCTTGCCTGCGGAGGAAGTCCTATTATGTCGGATGAGCCGGAGGACGTTGAGGATATCACTTCAATCTGTGGTGGACTAAATATCAATATTGGTACACTTAATAAGCGTACCATCGAGGGAATGTTCATAGCCGGAAGAAAAGCAGCTGAACTTGGACACACTATTCTTCTGGATCCTGTAGGTGCAGGTGCATCAAAGCTTCGTACAGAAACGGCTGTTAAGCTTATGGATGAAATACATTTTACAGTAATCAGAGGTAATATTTCAGAGATAAAAACTCTGGCGCTTGGAAGCGGTACTACTAAGGGTGTAGATGCTGATGTGGCAGATGCTGTTACAGAGGATACTCTCGATGCGGCCGTAAAATTCGTTAAAGATTTTGCAAAGAAGGCTGACACAATAGTTGCTATTACCGGAGCAATCGATCTTGTAAGTGATGGTGACAGATGCTTTGTGATCAGAAATGGCCGGCCGGAGATGGGCAGGATAACCGGTACAGGCTGTCAGCTGTCAGGCCTGACCACAGCGTTTGTAGTCGCAAATCCGGATAACAAGCTTGAAGCTGCAGCTGCAGCGGTATGTACAATGGGGCTTGCAGGAGAAATCGGATGGAAGGCTATGCAGGACGGAGATGGCAACTCAACCTATCGTAACCGTATAATAGATGCAATCTACAATATGAACAGAGAAACACTTGATAAGGGAGCTAAGTATGAAATTAGATAAAAAGGATTTACTGCTGTATGCAGTTACAGATCGTCATTGGTTAGGTGACAGGACTCTGTATGAAGTGGTAAAAGAAAGCCTGGAGGGAGGAGCTACATTTATACAGCTCAGAGAAAAGAAGCTGGATCAGGAAAGCTTTCTTGAGGAGGCAAAGGAGATAAAGAAGCTCTGCGCCGAGTATAAGGTTCCATTTGTGATAAATGATAATGTCGATATTGCGATAGCTGTGGATGCGGATGGCGTACATGTTGGACAGAGCGATATGGAGGCAGGAGATGTTCGGGCCAAGCTGGGTCCGGATAAAATAATCGGTGTTTCAGCGCAGACCGTAGAACAGGCCATTCTCGCGGAGAAGAGAGGTGCAGATTATCTTGGAGTAGGAGCTGTATTTCCGACAGGCTCCAAGGATGATGCCGATGATGTGTCTCATGAAACACTTAAGGCTATATGTGACGCGGTATCTATTCCGGTAATAGCGATAGGTGGTATTACCGCTGAAAACACGCCGGAGCTTGCCGGGACCGGGATTGTTGGTATTGCAGTTATCAGTGCTATATATGCCCAGAAGGATATTCCGGCGGCAACAGCAAAGCTGAAGCATATCACAGAAGAAATGGTATCGAAAAATAACTGATACATAATAAAAGATAATAAGGATAAAAAAGATATCCTGACAGATAAAGTAAATATACAGCGGTATATCGGGGGCACCACCTTATGCCGCTATAAATAAAGTGCTGAAATCAATAAAGAAAGAAGGTAAAAATATGAGAACAGCATTAACCATTGCAGGGAGTGATTCCAGTGGAGGCGCCGGTATACAGGCAGACATCAAAACAATGACGATGAATGGAGTCTATGCCATGAGTGCGATAACAGCACTTACAGCACAGAATACTACCGGCGTAACAGGTATACTTGAGGTATCACCTGTGTTTTTGACAAAACAGCTTGATGCTGTATTTGAGGATATATTCCCAAATGCAGTCAAGATAGGTATGGTTTCTTCATCTGATCTGATTGAAGTAATCGCAGAAAGTCTTAGGTCACACGGGGCAGTAAATATCGTTGTTGATCCCGTGATGGTTGCAACAAGTGGTTCACGTCTGATTGAGGATGCTGCTATTGATACACTTAAGAATAAGCTTCTTCCATTGGCGACAGTTATAACGCCTAACATACCTGAGGCGGAAATCCTTGCAGATATGTCAATTAAGGATGAGAAGGAAATGGAGACAGCTGCCCGCATTCTGGCTGAGAGATATGGATGTTCAGCGTTGGTAAAGGGTGGCCATAGTATAAATGATGCCAATGATGTCCTTTTTGATGTAAATTCTGGTGAGATTATCTGGTTTAAAGGCAGAAGGATAAATAATCCTAATACTCACGGAACCGGATGCACCTTATCCAGCGCAATAGCTTCCAATCTTGCAAAGGATCATAGTCTTAAAGAATCTATAGAGAATGCAAAAGCATATCTTTCCGGAGCTTTGGAGGCTATGCTGGATCTTGGAAAGGGTTCAGGTCCGCTGGCGCATAATTTCAGTATTCTGCAGGATTAACAGGATATGGTGTTATAGGGTTTAAACAGTTCGTGTAAATAAAAGAATAAAATGGAGGAAGAAAAATGAGTAATACAAGTAAACAGAAATTTGATGGTTATGCAAATAAATATGATGAGTGGTTTATGGTAAATGATAATCTCTTTACCAGCGAATTAAAGCTGTTTCAGAAGGCACTGGGTGACATTACCGGAAAGAAGCTTTTGTCGGTAGGCTGCGGCAGCGGTCTCTTTGAAAGCTATATTGACAGTTCAAATATTGAAGGAATCGAGCCTTCAGAGGATATGGGCAGGATCGCTGAGAAGCGTGGAGTAAATGTGATCAAGTACGGACTTATTGAAGATGTAGATCTGCCGGATAATAAGTACGATATCATTTATTTCAACGGAAGCTCAAGCTATATGGAAAATCTTACGCCGGTATATGAGAAATCGCTTAAGGCGCTTAAGGAGGGCGGAAAGCTTATACTTCTTGATGTGCCTAAGGAGAGTGCATTTGGCTTTATGTATCTTCTTGGAAAGAGCCTTAATACTTATGAGCACGAGTATCTTGAAGGAACGATGCCTGAACTCCCGTATCCGCTTCCGCTTGCATCATCCGGAGTATGGCACTCAACGGAAGAGAAGATAGAGGTTCTTAAGAAGCTTGGTGTCAAAAATTTCACCTTCTATCAGACTCTTGTAAAGAATCCTATGTATACAAATGAAGAAGTTGAAGAAGTTGTTGAAGGATATAAGAGCGGCGGTTATGTAGCAATCATAGCTGAAAAATAAAGGGGGATCATATGAAATTATCGGATATACTATATAAAGCAGCGGAAGACATGTGGGCTGAAGCGGCTGAGAAACCATTTGTAATTGACATGGCAGAGGGAACTTTGGATGAAAAACGTTTCTGTAATTATATGATCCAGGATTATCTGTATCTTCTGGATTATATAGATATTTTAAAAAAAGCCAGAACTCTTTCTGAAAGTGATGAGCTTATCTCATTTCTGGATGCCGTCATAGAGGAAGTGGAGAAGGAGACTTTTGCAGTTCATGTTCCGGCTATGAACAGGCTCGGAATAAATGGAGCAGAGATAGATGCAGATAAGAGACCGGATGTGATTCTGGAATATGTTGCGTTTATGCGCAGTAGTATGGAGGAGTACGGAATCCTTGCTGCGCTCACAGCGCTCCTTCAGTGTTCCTGGAATTATGCTTTTCTGGGACAGGTTATGGTAGAAACCTATGGAAAAGAGATCGCTGTTTCTCCATATAAGTTTTGGTTTGATGCATATACCTGCGATGGGTATAAGAATGCAAATCAGCTGTGGATAGATACTTTGAATAAAGAAACTAAGGATATTCAGAGTGAAGAAGCCGAAAAGCTGACAAGACTTTTTGTGACCTGCGCAGGGTATGAAAATGCATTTTGGGATGCGCTATACAAAAAAGAATTTTAATTTGTTGCTCTTTTGTTATCCGTCGTATGTTAAAAGATTATCAGAAAGCAGATAAAAACGTATTTTTAACAAACGGAGGATAACAATATGCCAGGATATATGAGTCCTGAAAAACTTAAGCCACAGCCAAAGGCTGAAATGTTTAAGAAATAATCATGATAGGCAAGCCGGATGGTGGTGATAGCGCCATTATCCGGCTTGTTTTGATATTTAGGACTAAAGTTCCTCCGGTAACTTATCAAGAAAAACAAATACTCACTTCGTTCGTGCTTGTTTTTCTTCTGATAAGTTATATTATAGGAAACTGCTTCATGTGCGAGCTGTATGTGCAGGTTTTTATGCATAAAAGAATGTTTTTTGCTTTAAATTATATTTATATTAAATATTTAAATATTTTACTATTTTTGGTATTATATTTATGGGTAGATTGTTAAAAAACAGCAGAGTTATTGCTTGCATTGGTTTTATTTCGAACAGTTCGGTGGTTGCATATGAGGGTGGAATAAAACTGTTGGGTTACGGAGGGAATGAATATGAGATTCACAATGGACAAAAAGGACAAGGAACTGACAGTCACTGTTGAGGGAAGGCTCGATACCTTGTCTTCTCCTGAACTTGAGGAGAAACTCGAGGATGAGATCGAAGGAATCGAAAAACTGATATTTGATTTTAATGATCTGGAATATATCTCCAGTGCAGGACTCAGAGTTCTGCTCACAGCTATGCAGATAATGGACGAACAAGGAACTATGGTTGTCAGAAACGTTCGTGAAGATGTTATGAGTGTTTTTGAACTTACGGGATTTGCAGATGATATGAACATAGAGTAGGAGAAATGAATGGCAGAAGATAATAAGAATATTTTTAGACAGAAGTCTTTGGAGACAATATCATCACCTGAACAGCTGACAAGCTATCTCCGGGTTACGAACCCGAGAATATGGGTGTTACTTGTGGCGGTTATTCTGCTCTTGGGCGGGCTGTTTGCCTGGAGCATGGTCGGAAAGATAGAGACAACTCAGGAAGCTACGGCATTTGTCGAAAACGGCCAGGCAAAGATAACAGTTATGGAAAGCGGAAAGAAAAAACCGGAAGCAGGTATGATCGTCCGCTTCGGTTCAGATGAGTATAAGATATCAACAGTTGATGTTGATGAGTATGGTAAAGTGACCGCTTATGTGCCGGTTTCGGTGCCGGACGGAAAGTATGATGTTAAGATAGTGATGGAGAGTATTCATCCGATAAAATTTCTATTCAGCTGAAGAGGTTAAAAATGAGCAAGAAGAGAGTAAAGCCTACCATAACAAAGGGTGCTGCCAAGGTGCCTGTGATAATGCAGCTCGAAGCATTAGAGTGTGGAGCTGCAGCTCTTGCTATGGTCATGGCTTACTATGATAAATGGGTACCGCTTGAGCAGGTGAGAAGCGATTGCGGTGTTTCCCGTGATGGATCGAATGCAAAGAATATATTCAAGGCTGCTGAAAGCTATGGATTTACGGTTAAGGCATTTCGGCGTACTCCCCAAAGTATCAGGGAAAAAGGAATGTTTCCTTGTATCATACATTGGAACTTCAATCATTTTGTAGTGCTCAATGGCTTTAAGGGTAAGTATGCCTGCATAAATGATCCGGCCAGAGGAACTGTCAAAGTCGGGCCGGAGGAATTTGACAAGTCATTTACGGGAGTTACGATAATTCCTGTTCCCGGAGAAAACTTTGAACCGGGTGGAAAGCGTAAGAGTACACTGGCCTTTGCAAAAAAACGGCTTGTGGGAGCCGGTGCGGCAGTGGCGTTCGTTATGCTGACGACAGTAATATCGTCGCTTTTTGGAATAATAAACCCTGTTATGTCAAAGATTTTTATCGACAGACTTCTTACAGGGCAAAACAGAGAATGGCTTATGCCATTCATCGGTTTGATGTGCGGGCTTGCGGCGCTTCAGTTGATAGTTGCCTGGGCACAGACTATCTATAACCTGAAGATAAATGGAAAGATGGCTGTTATTGGCAGCTCCTCATATATGTGGAAGGTACTGTCAATGCCGATGGAGTTCTTCTCCCAGCGTATGGCTGGTGATATTCAATCAAGAGAAGTTGCCAACGCATCTATCGCTCGTACTCTTGTCGATACGTTTGCACCGCTTTTGCTGAATACGATAATGATGGTATTTTATCTTATACTGATGCTGAAGCAGAGTCTTATTCTTACGGCGATAGGTATAAGTACCCTTGTCCTCAATATTTTTATGTCCCGTTTTATTTCTAACAGACGTATCAATATCACGAGAGTAATGCAGAGAGACAGTGCAAAGCTTGCCTCTTCAACTGTGGCCGGAATTGAGATGATAGAGACCATAAAGGCGAGCGGAGCTGAAAACGGGTTCTTCCAGAAATGGGCAGGTTACCAGGCATCAGTTAACGAGCAGAGCGTTAAATCCGAAAAGACCAATATCTATATAGGAATGATACCTTCGTTCTTATCGGCCATTGCAAATTATACAGTAATGGTTATGGGAATATGGTTTGTAATGAATGGAAAGTTTACTCTCGGGGCATTGCAGATGTTTCAGGGGTTTCTGGGTTCGTTCATGGCACCTGTGATGACTCTTGTAGGCGCAGGTCAGACGATACAGGAGATGCGTACAAAGATGGAACGTGTTGAAGATGTAATGCAGTATCCGTCTGACAGGAATGTTGTGTATGAGACAGATGATGACGAAAAACTGAGAAAACTGAAAGGAAATATCGAGCTGAAAAATGTCACCTTCGGATATTCAAAGCTCGCAGAACCGATTATAAGAGATTTCTCGCTTTCGATGACTTCCGGCAGCAGAGTTGCTTTCGTGGGGGCTTCGGGATGTGGAAAATCAACGCTCTCAAAACTCATTTCCGGACTGTATGATCCATGGGAGGGCGAGATCCTCTTTGACGGAAAGCATAGATGTGAGATCAACAGAGCTGTAATGACAGGGTCAATAGCAGTTGTTGATCAGGATATAACAATATTTGAGGGTACGATAGCTGATAATATAAAAATGTGGGACGAGTCGATCAAGGACTTTGAAATGATCCTTGCGGCGAGGGATGCGCAGCTTCATGAGGATATAATGATGCGCGAAGGAGGTTATGAGTCTAAGATAACTTCCGGTGGACGTGATCTTTCGGGAGGGCAGCGCCAGAGAATGGAGATTGCCAGAGTCCTGTCTCAGGATCCGTCGATCATTATTCTTGATGAAGCAACCAGTGCACTGGATGCCAAGACCGAGTTTGAGGTTGTGAAGTCGATTAAGGACAGAGGAATATCCTGTATAGTTATCGCTCACAGGCTTTCAACTATACGTGACTGCGACGAGATAATAGTTTTAGACAAGGGAAGAGTAGTTGAGAGAGGAACACATGAGGAACTGATGAAGCTCGGCGGAGTATATACAGAGCTTGTTACAAATGAGTGAAGGAGGAAAGAACATTGGGCTGGTTTGAAAAACAGATAAAGCAGCGAAGCGATCTTGATCAGCAGCTTTTTGAAGAGTCTTTTTTCCGTGCGGCTGAGGTTGTTCTCGGTAAGAGGACGACAACAAGAATAACAGATGACAGGATTATTACAAAGCAGGCTATAGACGATATATTAAAATATTTCCATTTCAAATCCGGTGAGATTCCTAAGTCGATTGTGGAACATGAGGAGCAGCTTGATTATTGCTTGCGCCCACACGGTCTTATGCGGCGAAAGATAGAACTTTCGGGGAAATGGTGGATAGATGCCTACGGGCCGATTCTGGCTTACCTGAAAGATAGCAGTGAGCCGGTGGCTCTGCTGCCTGATAAGATTTTCGGTTATTATTATATTGACAGAGAAAATGGAAAAAAGATTAAAATTTCAAAGACTACGGCTCAGCTTTTAGAGCAGGAAGCCTACTGTTTCTATAAGCCGTTTCCTCAGAAGAAGCTCGGTATACCGGATCTTCTGAACTACCTGAAAAGCTGTATCAATACAGGGGATATAGTATTGATAGTCTTGGCGACATTTGTCGTAACAGGTGTTGGCATGTTGATGCCGCGCATAACCAAAGCACTCACGGGACCTGTGGCAGCAAGCGGAAATGCAAATATGTTAATAGGTATAGCGGTTTTTATGTTTTCTACCGCTATTGCAACGCAGCTGTTATCTTCGGCAAACAGTCTGCTGATGTCGAGGGTAAATATAAAGACCTCGATTGGGGTGCAGTCGGCGATGATGATGAGGGTAATGAGTCTTCCGCCAAGCTTTTTCAGACAATATAGTGCAGGAGAACTGACAAGTCGATCATCATCAGTTAATCAGCTCTGTGATCTGATTATGGGGATGTTTGTGAGAACGGGACTTACCTCGGTGGTATCTCTTCTTTACATTACTCAGATATTCAGCTTTGCACCGGCACTGGTCGCACCGGCACTTATTATCATATTGATAACCGTGGTTTTCAGTACAATTTCTTCTGTTGTACAGATACGCATAAGCAAAAAACAGATGGAACACAGCGCCAGGGAATCCGGTCTCAGCTATTCGATGATAAGCGGAATACAGAAGATAAAGCTGGCAGGAGCGGAAAAACGCTTTTTTTCAAGATGGCTTAATTTATATTCTGAAGGAGCAGAGCTTGTATATGCACCACCGACATTTATTAAGATCAATAGTGTCATAACAATGGCGATAAGCCTTGTTTCAAACATTGTACTGTATTTTCTTGCCGCTGAAAGCAATGTTGATCAGTCAAACTATTTTGCATTTACGGCGGCCTACGGTGCAGTTATGGGGGCATTTACCTCCCTTGCCGGTATAGCTCTTTCGGCAGGACGAATAAAGCCTGTTCTGGAGATGGCGGAACCGTTTCTTAAAACAGCGCCTGAAACTGCTGACAACAAGGAGATAGTTACAAAACTCTCCGGAAATATTGAACTTAACAAGGTCTATTTTCGATACAGTGAGAATTCTCCATACATAGTAAAAGATCTGTCTCTGAAAATAAAAGCAGGCGAATATGTTGCGCTGGTTGGAAGAACCGGCTGTGGCAAGAGTACTCTTATGAGGATACTGTTAGGCTTTGAAAAGCCTGAAAAGGGAGCTGTTTACTATGATGGAAAGGATATTAACAGGCTCGATCTTGGTTCGCTCAGAAGAAAGATCGGAACAGTAATGCAAAATGGTGGTCTTTTCCAGGGGGATATTTACTCTAATATCATAATAACCGCTCCGCATCTCACTATAGATGAAGCCTGGGAGGCAGCAGAAAAGGCCGGAATCGCCGATGATATCAGGGCAATGCCTATGGGAATGCATACGATGATCTCGGAGGGACAGGGAGGTATTTCAGGCGGACAGAGACAGCGTATTATGATAGCCCGTGCCATTGCTCCGAAGCCTAAGGTACTGATGTTTGATGAGGCAACCAGTGCTCTTGACAACAAGACTCAGAAGCAGGTCAGTGAAGCACTTGATTCTATGGGGTGTACGAGGATTGTTATAGCTCACAGGCTTTCGACCATAAAACACTGTGACAGGATACTGGTGTTGGATGAAGGAAGAGTAATAGAAGACGGTAACTATGATGAGCTTATTGCAAAGGGCGGATATTTTGCTGAACTTGTCGAGCGTCAGAGACTTGATATGGAACATTAAGATAATCCGGCTTGAAGAAATATACAACGAGACTCACAGAAGGTAATGTTTTAATGAAAAGGAGGAGGAAAAACCATGGAAATTTTCAACATTGAAAGCTTTATCAAGGATTTATCACCTGAGCTGCAGGAAAAAGCAAGAGCCTGCACAACAATTGAAGAACTTTTAAAGTTTGCAGACGATAATGACATAGAGATACCGAAGGATGCACTTGAGGCTGCGTCAGGCGGTAGCTCTTGTGGAGGGGATTGTTATCATGTCGTTCTTGATATTGAAAAAGATAAGCACGCCTGGGACAATGGAAGGGAGTATTACTGGCATCAATACAGATGCAGGCATTGCAGTGCGGTGCTCTTCGGCGTAAATGAGTACGGTCACTTTGATAAAAAGTTATTCATAACCAAGGAGCAGTATGACCGTATGTATAATCCGTTCACAGGAAAGTATTTATCATAAAAGAGGGAGAAGGCTATGAATATTGAATCATTTATCAAGGATTTATCACCTGAGCTGCAGGAAAAAGCAAGAGCCTGCAAAACGACAGAAGAACTGTTAAAACTTGCAGATGATAATGATATAGAGATATCTCGTGAAGCACTTGATACAGTCAGCGGGGGAAGTATCTGTGGATCTGAAGACTGTCCGAACGGCGGCAAACATGAATGGGAGGAAATCAGCAGAGAATATGATACTATGGGAAAGTGTTATATTGTAAAATGCAGATGTAAAAAATGCGGTCAGACAACCGTAGAATAACTTTAAGAATGAAAAAACAGAAATATCAGTGAAAAATATATCTATACTGCCGGGAGAAGATGCTTTGTTATGACGGAAAAAATGAAAGAACTGCTCTGCGGGGTATCTAAGGAAGAAGAACAAAAAAAACAGGGAAATAAATCTGAAGTCAAAAGGGGCGGCGGCTTAGACCGCTGTCCTTTTTTAAATCAGTGTGCGTGGCGGCGCACGTTTTGAATGGGGGCAGGGATGAAGGTAGACAAAAGGAAAGGCAGATCGGAGGAGGCAATGAAGTATATACTGAATAAAAATTTCCGCCTGCGGGGATGGACGGATCACCTTGCATGTCTTGAAACGCTGCCGCAAAGGTTTGTTACAGATCTTACCACAAGAGAGTATGGACTTCTGAGCCGGTGTGATGGAAGGACGGATATAAGCGATCAGAAATATGCAGAGGCAATAAAAAAGTTTCTCGAAAAGGGTGTGATAAGAGAAACCGATGGGTCGGAGCCGGACCACGATCAGTCATATCATTTTTATGAGAACAGGCGTATCAGAAATGTTGATATCTGCATTACGGGATGTTGTGATTTTCGATGCAGGCATTGCTTCAATGCAGCGGACAATATAGGGTCGAGAGGATCACAGCCTTCCACAGAACAGCTTCTTGATCTCATCGCAAAACTTGATGAATGCGGAGTGGCAGGTGTTACTTTCTCCGGAGGCGAACCGCTTCTTCATAAAGGCTTTCTGACATTGTCTGACGAACTTGCAAAGCGCAATATGAAGTTCAAACGTTTAGTTACAAATCTGTATCATATGACTCCAGAGATTGCTGATACACTCATAGCAGAGGGACACCGTCCTTTGATATCTACAAGCTTTGATGGCATCGGGAAACATGAATGGCTGAGGAAGATGCCGGGTTCGGAGCAGAGAGCACTGGAAGGTATCGCAATGATGAAGCAAAAAGGCTTTTCTGTAAGAATTACCTGCTGCGCATGGAAGGATAGCCTTTCTGCTTTGCGTGAGAGTATACTAAAGCTTCAGGAGCTTCATGTTGATGAGTTCCGCCTTGTATGTATTGAGCCATCGCTGCGCTGGCGCGAAAATGCCGGTGATCAGGATATATCGATACGCGAGTGGCTGGATTTTCTCTGTGGTCTGATCGATTGGTGGTATGATAATAAGATAAAGATATACCTGGATGTCTGGTCCTTCTGGCATGGATATCCGGGTTCAAAGTACGTTAATATAGTTCCGGACGGTCATCGTGATCATGACCATGAGGATAAGATCCCTGCCTGCTCAGACGCCTATCAGACGCCATATATTGATAGTGACGGACGACTTCTTCTCTGTAATGCAGTAAGCGGATATACAAAAGCAATGGGACTTGACTGGGGGAATGTGTTTACAGACGATATCCACGCTCTTCTGAGAGAAGGACCGTTCATAGATCAGTGCAAATGCACGATAGGAGAGATGAAAAGGCAGAATGCTGAGTGCCGGGAGTGTGAGTGGGCATCACATTGCAGCTTTGGCTGTCGTGCCGAGGCTCTGGCATACAATGGGGAGATCAACTCCCCTGACAGGAGGATGTGTGTATTCTTCAAAGAGGGGTATTATCAGCGTTTTCTTGATATTGCGAGTAAGCATGGGCTTATTTGTGATTAATGAAAAGTGAGGTATGATACATTATGAGAAGATGGATGTATTCAAGAGACAGTCTGATGAAAGCAATCCGGATGCTGGGGTTTCCCGATGAACTCGGAGAGGCTGTTGTAAAGAATCTGGGCAGCCCTAAGGCAATGGACAGAATGACGGCATATCTTATGAATGTAAAACCGCAGACTGCCGAGCTTGTTGTGGATGAAATGCTTGCCATATGTACAGAGATAGAAGCCTGGAGAGCAAAAAAAGAAAGTGAAGCAGCAAATGCTGAGTATAATGAGATGCTTTATTTTGGATTGGATAATAGTGAAGAGGATTTTTAATATGATAGCCGCCATATGTAACTGAATTAAGTAATCTATTTATTATAGAAAATCATAAAAAACTATGATATTATTTAAATTAGGTTCTTTTATTTGCGACACCTTATGAGAGGCGTTTTTTGCGGATAAGAGTATAACTCTGAAAGGAACAGTAATATGGGAACATTTAATAGCCTTGAAGAAGCAAGGGAATTCTTTAAAAATGACAGATTTGCGACCTCAAATGGTATGTATATCGAGGAAATGACGGATGAATACAGCGTATGCAGCATGACAATCACGGATGCACACAGGAATGCATACGGCGGCGTTATGGGCGGCGTTATATTTACTCTGGCAGATTTTTCGCTGGCTGTACTCAGCAACAATATACATAAGCTTTCGGTGGCTCAGCAGATGAGTATAAATTATCTCTCAGCACCTAAGGGGAGCAGGCTTTTTTCAAGAGCAGAATGTGTAAAAACAGGACGGACTACAACTATTATAAACATCAAAGTAACAGATGATATGGAAAGAGAAGTAGCAATACTAACGGCAACTGCATTTAAACTTTAACAGAAAATGGAGATCATATGGGACAATTAGACAAAGATAAGATTTGCAGGGATACCATGAAATTCATTTATAAGTACACTCATGAAAGTGCACTGAGATATCCGCTTCCGGATGATTACATCGAAATGGCAGAGGATATGAAGTTTTCCGAAATATCTCTCAGGATTGAGTTTCCGGTGGGGGAGCATCCTCAGGGTGGTAAAAGAATTGTCAGGAAGATTTATGGATCAGGCAGACCTGCCGGAGAAGAGTTATCATTTAAGTATAAGGTGTCTCTTGGGGGAAATGTAGAGGTTGTTTATTCTTTAAATAAAGGGGTTGAGCTGGACAGCGAGGATATGGAACTGTATCAGTGGATATGTGATCAGATATTCCTTGTTTACGGTAAGCAGCAGGTTGTTGATGCGCTTAATCTGATGTCGAAGGTAAATGTTAACAGACCGGCTGGTTCCAGACCGGGCACGAAACCGGTATGATCATACCGGCAGCCGGGACTGAAACAAAATATGTATGATCATGTCTGACAATTGGGGTCAGGCTGGAAAATGTCATAAATCTGCCTGGGGCAGAAATGATATAAAGAATCATAATTTCTAGGAGGTATGAAAATGGGTATTTTTGGGAAAATGCTGGGTAGTCTGGGGGACGATAATTCAAAGGTTACTCCACTGAACAATTTGGATACTGAGAAAAGTGTCGGTAAAACAGTGATTGAGAATGTGGCGAAGGAAAACGCCGGAAACGAGAAGGCGGCAGTATCGGAGAATACACTTTCTCCTCAGGAGCTGGCAACTCTTTCTGACAAGGTTCTGGCAACCGCAGCTCTTTCGGTATACTGTGCTGCCTGTGACGGTAATATCAGTATCGAAGAAATGATGGAGATGGACATTAACATCGGAGCAATAAAAGGTAAGCATAAGCTTCCTGAAAGTGTTGAGGCTCAGATTAAAAAGATCTGTGATAATCATGAGATCACCTGGGAAGAGGTTACCTATTATCTTGACAAGATGGATACAAGTACACTTATGTCCATGAGTGATGATCTTGCAGACATTATGGTGGCTTCAGATGGAGTAAACGAAGCAGAGCAGAAGTGTGTAGAGCAGTTTGCAAACTACGTAAAGAGCAGAGTCTGATCATGCTGCGCAACATGTATCGATCAGTATGTTAATAACGAAAAAACAGATTTGATCATGCTGCGAGATATGTATAGATCAGTCCGCAATTCTGTAGATATTTAACATATAGAAAAGAATCAGCTTACAATTCATGAAGGCTTTAACAAAGAAAAAAGATAAAGAAAAAATGATAAAAACTACTGATACCGGAGTGAAGGCTACAGAAACTGCGGAGATCAGAGAAAATGATGGCGGAAGTAAAGGTAGAGTGGATAAGTACGGTATTTATATCGGAGTTATCCTTCTCTTCTTTGTTACCGCTATTGTTTTGATTGCCATTTATATCAATTCGAGACTGAAAGAGATTGATAAGGATCATTCGGATTACAGATATCATTATGCGTATATAAGTAAATCTGAGGATTCCTATACTGCCAACCATATATATGAAGAGGCCAGAAATTACGGAAAGCAGAAGAATATATATGTAGAAAAGCTTAAAACCAATTCCAGCGCAAATTATACGGATGCAGATTATGTTCAAATGGCAGCGGCCATGAAGGTAGATGGTATAATCGTTGAGGGCTCTGAAGATAATGCACTGAAGGAGAGCATAGACGCCGCAGAAAAAGAAGGAATTCCGGCGGTTACCCTCCTGTCTGACTGCAGCAGCAGTGAGAGAAAATCCTTTGTGGAAATAGGGGATTATAACCTGGGAAGAGAATTTGCCAGAACAGTTATCAATATCGCCAATAAAAGATCCCTGAAGGTTACGGTTTTCGTCGATGGAAACGGAAAAGAGAATGACGAGGTGGTAGAGGCTCTGAAAGAGACCTTTACCTACGAAGGAAACCATCTCAGCGTGGAACTTTCAATAGAAAAAACAAACGGGCTTCCGAATTTCAGACTCCTGGATATGGTTAAAGAACTGTTGTCTGATGCTTCTGAGAAGCCGGATTTTCTCATTTGTGTGGGTGAACATGATACAAAAATCGTATATCAGGCCATAAGAGACTATAATCTTGCAGGTAAAACACATATTATCGGATATGGAATATCAGATCCTCTTCTGAAGGGAGTCCGGGATCAGGAGATAGATGCTCTTATTGATGCGGATGCAGGCCAGATGGGAATGCTTTGTGTGGACGCTCTGGTAAAATATAATGAAAGAGGCTCCTGCAACGATCATATAATTGTTGATGATACTGTGGTTACGAAAAATAATGTAGAGAGGTATCTGGATGAAGACTGAGAGAAGAAGAAAATTCAGCACCCAGATCGTATACATTTTTCTGATCACATTTGTTTCCCTGTTTCTTGTAAATATAATCATTTTCAGAAATATGAGAATGGTTATAGACGGCATCGACAGCGCATATGACGGTAACAGAAATCTTACGGAAATGCGTGAATGGCTGGACACCATTCATTCTGAAATGCGGGAATATCTGAATGTCAAAGACGAGGGTGTTTTAAATCAATTTTATATAAATGAAGAAAGGTTCAAGGAATTCCTGAAAAGATTCAATCACGAAGGAGCAATGAGCGAGATTGAAGTGAGGGAAAAGGGAGTATATAACCTTTCTATCGGTTACATTCAATACGCCAACAAGGCGGTACTTGCCAAGAAAAGCGGCGAAGTAGGAGAATATCAGACTATTCAGGAACAGGCGGAGAAGGATTATGAATATCTTACAACTGCCATGACGAATCTGAATAATCTCCTTTTCAGAAACAACTCCGGAACCTACGGTAAGATGACGGAACTTATGCACATTTCCGAAGTTCTTTTCAATGTGATACTTGTACTTACCGGTGGCGTGGATATCTGCATACTTCTTCTTTTGCTGCGCAGACTTACAAAGCCTCTGAAGGCACTTGTGGATAAGGCCAAGGAAGTTGGTGAAGGAAATCTCGATGTGCAGCTGGTGGAGCCCCAGAACTATAATGAGATCGGTATAGTCAACAGTTCATTTAATCAGATGGTCATCAGCCTGAAGGATTATATGGAGCAGGTGAGGGTGAGCGTTGAGGCCGAGAGTGCGCTCAGAGAGAAATCCATCAGAATGGAGGCATCTGTTAAGGATGCACAGTTAAAATATCTTCAGGCCCAGATCAATCCGCATTTCCTCTTTAATACGCTTAATGCAGGTGCGCAGCTGGCTATGCTTGAAAATGCAGACCAGACCTACCGATATATTCACAAGGTGGCAGACTTCTTCAGATTTAAGGTAAAAAATGATGAGGGGATTTCCACCATTCGGGAGGAACTTCAGATAGTTGATGACTACATGTATATCCTGAATGTAAGATATGCGGGTGAGCTTCATTACAATAAAAATATAGATGAACAGTATATGAATATATGCGTTCCGAGCATGATACTTCAGCCTATAGTGGAAAACTGTGTTAAGCACGGACTTCACGATGTGGAGTGGGAGAAAAAGATTGATGTTTCGGTTACGGGGGAGGACGATAATATTGTCATTTCCGTAAGCGATAACGGCGTTGGTATACCTCAGGATATAATCGATAAGATAATGAATAATACTCTTAAGGATGAGGATTATATCAATAAAAAGGATGGTATAGGACTGGATAATGTGATAACAAGACTGAAAACCTTCTATGATCAGGAAAATGTTATTGAGATAACCAGTGTAGGACCGGATATGGGGGCGGAGATAGCATTATTTATTCCAAAGGAGAAGCAGGATGTATAAGATACTTATCGCAGATGATGAGAGTATAGTTATAAATGCTTTAAAATTCATAATAGAGAATAACTTTCCGGAAGAATGTATGATAGAAAGCGCGTCCTCCGGCAGAAAGGTCATAGAACAGGCAGAATATTTCAGACCTGACATAATATTTATGGATATACAGATGCCCGGTATAAATGGTATCGAGGCCATGAAGGAGATAAGAAAGAGCAATGAAGGTATTATTTTTATTGTTGTCAGTGCTTATCTTAAGTTTGATTATGCAAAGGATGCCATAGATATCGGAGTCATGGACTATATCAATAAGCCTATTGATAAGGATGTTATAGTAAAAATCCTGAAGAAGGCCATGAATAAGGTGGACCTCAACAAGAAGAAACGCAGCGAGGAGCTTTCAAACAGGGAAAAGCTTGAGATAGTCACACCGATCATAGAAAATGGATTCATTTATTCTCTGATTTATCAGAACCACAGAGAAGAGGAGCTTGCTAATTTCAGAACTCTTCTAAGTATAGAGGAAGATTCCGGATATATGATGTCGCTGCAGTTCGGGGACATAGCACCAAAAGGACAGATGGAGAATACAATAGGAACAACGGTACGTCTTCAGAAGGAATATTCGAGGATCAAGGATGCCATAAAGGCTTCATTTAACTGCTGCGTCGGGGCCATGATGGGCAATATGATACTGGTTTTTGTGCCGAAGGCCATGCCTCGTCCTGAAGAAGAATATGAGATGCGTATCAATATAATAAATGAAGCGCGTAAGCTTACCAGAGAACTGAGAAGGCTTTTTGATGCCTGGTTCCGTGTGGGAATAGGTGCGATTCATAATCTTGAGGAATTAGCGGAATCCTATAATGAGGCCATGCGTTCACTGGCCTTTAACAGATCGGATTCGGTGGTTCATGTAAATGACCTCCCTCTTCTTAAAAGCTACGAGGAGGATTATCCGGTTGAAACAGAAAATGCTTTATTTAAGAGCATTGAAGAAGGAAATCTCAATCGTTCGGCTTATTATGCGAAGGCTTTCTTCGACTGGATGATGGAGAGACATGTGCAGAATGTAATGGATGTAAAGCTGAAGGTTCTCGAATTCGTGCTGAGGGCTGAGAGGATAGGCTTTGAGAGCGGTGGCATGGTATATCGCTTTAATATGAGAAGTGAATATCTTGGTACTGTTATGAATATGAATTCCTACGAGCAGCTGTATGAGTGGTTTTCTTCAAAGATCACAAATGTGTGCCACAATATTCTGACCAAGAAGGAAGAAAATACGGTTGACATCATAAAGAATGCTCAGGAATATATTGCGAAGAACTATTCGAAGGATCTGATCCTTGATGATGTATCCAAGGAGCTTCAGATAAGTCCGTATTATTTCAGTAAGCTGTTCAAGAAGAGAACGGGAAGCACATTTATCGAATATCTTACGAACATGCGAATGGAAAAAGCAAAGGAACTGCTTCGCAATACTGCCAAGAGTATGAAGGAGATATGTCTGGAGGTGGGATACGCTGATGCAAATTATTTCAGCAGGACCTTCAAGAAAAATGTAGGAGTTACGCCTTCTGAATATAAGGATGGCAAGGGCAGCGAAGACGTATAAAATAGCATATAATCAACCGAAAGGTGCTGATCATGTAAAAAATGATTAGCACTTTTTTGTTTAGGATTAAATGAAGACTAAAATGTGCTGTTAACCGGAAAACTTTATTTTAAGTAGACAAAAATTAACAGAAAGAGACAAGTTATTCGTATAGAAATGGTGTTATAGTAACTTCAGCAAGAAAAACTGACAGGTCATCCGGCGGGTATAAGGAGAAAACGTTGTTCCGGTGACCGGCAACTTAAATTAACGGAGGTAAGTAAAATGAGAAAACTGGGAAAAAGGATTCTTGGGTTCGCAATGGCGGCCACCATGGTAATGAGTATGGCAACAGGTTGTGGCAAGAAGGAAGAAAAGAAGGCTGATGCAGCTGATAATAAGGGCGCATCAAGCAGTGGAGTTCAGGTAGGAGTAGTTCTTCCTACTAAGGATGAACCGAGATGGCTTCAGGATCAGAAGCAGTTCGAGACGATCCTCGGAGATGCAGGATTTACAAATCAGGTACTTTTCAGCCAGGGTTCTTCGGCAACAGAGAGAACAAATGTTGAAACACTTATATCAAAAGGAATCAAAGTCCTTATCATCTGTGCACAGGACGCTGCAGCAGCTTCAGCAGCAGTTGATGAAGCAAAGCAGGCAGGAGTTAAGGTCATCGCTTACGACCGTCTGATCACAGGAACAGATTCAGTTGATTACTACGTAACCTTTGACAGCTTTGCAGTTGGAGCTGCTCAGGGCCAGTATCTTATAGATAACGCACCTGCCGGAAGCGGTATTCCTCTTTACCTCTACGCAGGTGCAGCAACTGACAACAATGCATTTATCTTCTTTGAAGGAGCATGGAGTGTTCTTCAGCCTAAGATTGCAGACGGAACATTTAAGATTGCAAACTCTTCAGAAGCAGAGAAACTTAAAGACAAGGCAAGTCTTGAAAGAGACGAAATCGGCAAGATCATCGGTCAGATCACAACAGACTGGGATTTCAATGTAGCAAAGTCTAAGGCAGAAGCAAACCTTACAGCATCAAACAAGGACCTCAAGGGCGATGTGCTGGTACTTGCACCAAATGATGGTACAGCTCGTTCGATCGCAGATGTATTTGCAACAGATAAAGATGTTAAGAGCTATGTTATAACAGGCCAGGATTCAGAAAAGGCTTCAGTACAGTATATTATCGACGGAAAGCAGTCAATGACAGTATTTAAAGATACAAGAACACTTGCAGCTGATTCAGTTGCCATGGCAGTAAGCATCCTTGACGGCAAGGAGCCTGTAACAGATTCTTCATACAATAATGGAAAAGTTGATGTACCTGCAAAGCAGACATCTATAGTAGTTGTTACAAAGGATAATGTAAAACAGGCACTTATTGATTCGGGTTATTATAACGCATCTGATTTTTCAGGGCTTGAATAAATAATAACATTTTATGCACCAAGCACCGGCTATGTCACCCCCCCTCTTACAACATATGCCGGTGCTTCTATGAAGGGAGGCTTCTATGAGCGACTATATACTGGAAATGAAGGGAATCGTAAAAGAGTTTCCAGGTGTAAAAGCATTAAATAATGTAAATTTCAAAGTGAAGCGTGGAGAGATTCATTGTCTGGTCGGGGAAAATGGAGCTGGAAAGTCAACACTTATGAAGGTATTGTCCGGTGTATACCCTCATGGAACATATTCAGGCGATATTATTTATAACGGCGAAGTACAGAAGTTTAAAAAGATAGCAGACAGTGAAGCAAAAGGAATAGTGATCATTTATCAGGAACTGGCACTTATTCCTGAGCTCAGTATATATGAAAATATATTTTTTGGACACGAGATATTAAAGGGTAAAAGCATTGACTGGAATGAAACCATAGTACAGGCTTCAAAAATGCTTGAAAAGGTAGGCCTTAAGGCAGACCCTTCCATGAAGGTCAAAGATCTGGGAGTCGGTAATCAGCAGCTGGTGGAGATAGCAAAGGCGCTCAGTAAAAATGTTAAGCTGCTTATTCTCGATGAACCGACAGCTTCATTAAATGAAGATGACAGCCAGAATCTTCTGAAGCTTATCAGAGAGCTGAAGGCACAGGGAGTAACCTGTATCATGATATCTCATAAGCTCAGAGAGATAACGGCGATCGCTGACACCATAACCGTACTTAGAGACGGAGCTACCATATGTTCAATGGACGCCGGCGTGCGAAAGATCGAAGAAGCAGAGATCATAAAGCACATGGTTGGACGCGAGATGGATAACATTTATCCAAAGAGAGAGAAACATGAATTTGGAGAAAAAGCACTTGAGTTAAAGGACTGGACGGTATTTGATCATTCGAAGAACCGTGAGATCCTGCATCATGTAAATATAAATGTCAGAAAAGGCGAGATAGTAGGAATACAGGGACTTATGGGAGCAGGAAGAACAGAGCTTGCCCTGAGTATCTTTGGTAATCCTACAGGCTACAAGATAACCTCGGGAGAGCTTTATCTGGATAATGAAAAGGTGCGGTTTAAGCATCCGAGAGAAGCTATTAAAAAGGGACTTGCATATGTTTCCGAAGACAGAAAGGGTAACGGACTCATTCTTATGCAGGACATAAGATACAATATTACCATAGCGAATCTTGAGGAGCTTGTAGATAAAGTATCAATAAATGAAAACGAAGAGATCAATATAGCCAACAGCTATAAGAATTCGATCAATATCAAGGCGCCTTCCATAGAGCAGAAGGTTGGAAACCTGAGCGGTGGTAATCAGCAGAAGGTACAGATCGCAAAGTGGATGTTTGCAAAACCGAATGTACTGATTCTGGACGAGCCGACAAGAGGTATCGATGTAGGCGCAAAGTATGAAATATATTCCCTTATGAACAAGCTGGTTGATCAGGGTATGAGTATCATTATGATATCTTCTGAGCTTCCTGAGGTACTGGGTATGAGCGACAGACTGTATGTTATGTCGGAAGGAACCATTACAGGAGAGCTTACTGCAGAAGAAGCAACAGAAGAAAAGGTTATGGCTATGGCCATAAGATCTTAGTATAGAGCGGAGGAAAAGAATATGCAGTTGGCAAAAAAAGCTGGATTTGATCAGGTTAATGTCCGACAGAATATGGACAAAAACAGTGGCAATAAGAAACCTAAAGCCGGTCTGGGCAGTGAAGTTGTTTCCCTTGCCAAAACAAATATACGTGACTATATGATGTATATAGCACTTGTAGTAATTATGATATTTTTTGCGGTAAAGACGGACGGAGGATTCCTGGATGCAAGAAATATAACCAATCTTATCAATCAGGCAGGTTATGTAGCGGTTATGGCAGTCGGAATGACTATTATACTTATCATCTGTCACATCGATCTTTCGGTTGGTTATGTTGCAGGCTTCTCGGGAGCCGTAGCAGCAATCCTTATGACAAAGTATCATGTAAATGAATGGCTTGCCATTCTTATAGTTCTTGTACTGGGACTTGTTATCGGCCTCTATCAGGGACTTCTGGTAACAAAGGTTGGTGTACCGGCCTTCGTAACAACCCTCGCAGGAATGTTCATATTCCGAGGCTTGTTAAATATCTCACTTCAGGATACAGGTACTATAATTATTCCAAATGAAGGTTTTAAATCATTATCAAATGGCTTTATTCCTGATTTTGTAAAGGGTGGAAGTATACATTATCTGACAATGGTTATCGGCGGTATTCTCATAGTCGCAATGATCTATTCTCAGGTTAAGACAAGATTAAACAAGGTTAAATATGATTTTGAAGTACCATCAATTCAGATTTTCGTCTTTAAGCAGATCGTTATATCGGGCGTAATAATGCTTGTAATGTGGACACTTGCAAATTATCAGGGCATTCCTTGGACAGCAGTTATCGTAGGTGTTGTGCTTCTCGCATACAACTACATGCTCAATAAGACCAAGCTTGGTCGTGCGATCTACGGTATCGGCGGTAATGCACAGGCTGCAGAGCTTTCCGGTATAAATGTTAAGAAGGTTACACTTTTTGCCTTCTGTTCAGTAAGCCTTATGGCTTCTCTCGGAGGAATCCTTTATACATCAAGACTTCAGGCTGCTACACCGACTGCAGGTCTTGGATTTGAAATGGATGCCATCGCATCATGCTACATCGGCGGTGTTGCAGTAAGCGGTGGTGTCGGCAGAGTAACAAATACAATCATCGGTACTCTGGTTATCATGTCTCTTACAAACGGAATGAATCTTATCGGAACAGACATTTCTTATCAGTATATCGTTAAAGGACTGATCTTTGTTATCGCAGTTGCATTCGATGTAAGAAGCAGAAAAAAGAAATAAATAAAACACAAAAAAACCTTCCTATATCTTTTATGAGCCGGGTGTGCATGAAAATGTACATCCGGTTCATTTTTGTTATACAAATCAGGGTTGACAATGCAGACAGATATGTTACAATTATAAAACATATGTTCGGTCAGGAGGGCACGGATTTTTATGGAAGAAATTAAGTATATTACTATAAAAGGAGCCAGGGAGCATAATCTTAAGAATGTGGACCTGAAGCTTCCGAGAAATAAATTCATTGTATTTACTGGACTTTCAGGATCGGGTAAGTCAAGTCTTGCATTTGATACCATTTATGCAGAAGGACAGAGGAGATACGTGGAATCTCTGTCGTCGTATGCCAGAATGTTTCTTGGGCAGGCGGATAAACCGGATGTGGATAAGATCGAGGGACTTTCTCCGGCCATATCCATAGATCAGAAATCCACGAACAGGAACCCGCGTTCCACTGTCGGTACAGTTACGGAGATATATGATTATCTGCGTCTTTTATATGCCAGGATAGGTATCCCTCATTGTCCGAAATGCGGCAAGGTTATCGAGAGGCAGACTGTGGATCAGATGGTAGACAGTATCATGAAGCTTCCTGAGAGAACGAAGTTCAGTATACTTGCGCCGGTTGTAAGAGGCCGCAAGGGCGAACATGAGAAGGTTATACAGCAGGCTAAGAAGAGTGGTTACGTCAGAATCGTGATAGATGGCAATCTGTACAGCTTGGATGAAGAGATAAAGCTTGAGAAGAATAAGAAGCATAATATAGATGTGGTTGTTGACCGTCTTATGATCAAGGAGGGTCTCGAGTCAAGACTCGCAGGCTCGATAGAAACCGCCCTTCATCTTTCTGAGGGAGTTGTGAAGTGCGAGATCGTTGATGGAGAGACGCTGACATTTTCGGACAGCTATTCCTGCCCGGACTGCGGTATCAGTATAGATGAGATAGAGCCGAGGAGCTTTTCATTTAATAATCCGTTTGGTGCCTGTCCGGTATGTACGGGACTCGGATTTAAACATGAATTTGATATAGATATGATGATCCCGGATAAGAAGAGAAGCCTGAATGAAGGCGTTTTTGCGGTACCGGGATGGCAGTCCAGCGGGGATGCCAAGAGCTTTACCCATGCGATACTGCTTTCTCTTGCGGCAGAATACGGCTTTTCTCTGGATACACCATGGTGTGAACTATCAGAGGAAGCAAAGGATGTCATCCTGAATGGTATTAAGGGCAAGATAAAGGTAGCCTATGCGGGACAGAGGGGATACGGAGTTTATAATATTTCATACGAAGGACTTATAAAAAATGTCCAGCAGAGATATAACGAGACCGGTTCGGAGACCATGAAAGCGGAATATGAGGAGTTTATGACCTATATTCCGTGCGAGCAGTGCCATGGTATGAGACTTAAGCCTACATCGCTTGCGGTAACAATCTCGGATAAAAATATTTACGATGTAACAGAACTTCCGGTGGAGGAATTAAATGATTTTGTAGCGGGTATCAAGCTTACCGAAAGAGAGCAGATGATAGGCGGACAGATACTCAGGGAGATATCGGCAAGAACAAAATTCATGGTGGATGTGGGACTTAATTATCTTACTCTCAGCCGTGCAACCGCAACTCTTTCCGGAGGTGAGGCCCAGAGAATAAGACTTGCAACCCAGATCGGTTCAGGACTCGTCGGAGTTTCATATATTCTTGATGAACCGAGTATCGGACTGCATCAGAGAGACAATGATAAGCTTATTGCTTCACTTAAGTCGCTTCGAGACCTCGGAAATACTCTTATAGTTGTTGAACATGATGAAGATACCATGAAGGCAGCGGATTATATAGTTGATATCGGACCGGGAGCAGGTAAGAACGGCGGAAGGATAGTTGCGACAGGAACAGCAGAAGAGATAATGAAATCTCCTGATTCGCTTACAGGAAAGTATCTTTCTCATGAGATGGAGATAGCAGTTCCTCTTAAAAGAAGAAAACCGGATGGATTTATATCTATAAGGGGAGCAAGAGAGAATAATCTTAAGAATGTTGATGTTGATATACCGAGAGGCATATTCACCTGCGTAACCGGTGTTTCCGGTTCGGGCAAAAGCTCTCTGATAAATGAAATCCTTAAGAAGAAGCTTCTCAGGGATCTCAACAGAGCCAGGATAAAACCTGGAAAATACGACAGTATAAGCGGCTTTGAGGATCTAGATAAGGTTATCGATATAGATCAGTCACCTATCGGGCGTACACCAAGATCAAATCCTGCAACTTATACAGGAGTATTTGATCTTATTAGAGATCTTTTTGCAGGAACAAAGGATGCAAAGGCTCTGGGATATAACAAGGGACGTTTTTCCTTTAATGTATCAGGAGGAAGATGTGAGGCCTGCAAGGGTGACGGTATCATTAAGATAGAGATGCATTTCCTACCGGATATTTATGTGCCTTGTGAAGTCTGCGGCGGCAAGAGATATAACAGGGAAACTCTTGAAGTAAGATATAAGGGCAAGAATATATATGAGGTTCTTGATATGACTGTCGAAGAAGCCTGTGAATTTTTCGAAAATGTTCCGTCTGTCAAGAGAAAGATCGAGACGCTGAGGGATGTGGGACTTGGATATATCAAGCTGGGACAGCCGTCCACGACTCTTTCCGGCGGCGAGGCCCAGAGGATCAAGCTAGCAACAGAACTGTCCAGAAGAAGTACGGGAAGAACCATTTATATATTGGACGAACCTACAACAGGACTGCATTTTGATGATGTAAGTAAGCTGCTTGAGATACTTCAGAGACTTACAGACAGTGGAAATACAGTGGTTGTTATTGAACATAATATGGACGTTATCAAAGAGGCGGATTATATAATCGATCTCGGACCTGAAGGCGGAAATGGAGGCGGAACCATAGTCGTAACAGGAACGCCTGAGCAGGTTGCAAAGTGTAAGGAATCCTATACCGGACAGTATCTGAAGAGATATTTACGGAAATAATTGCTGTAAAATAAAACTATATGAGGATGAGCGTGATGATCGGTATTACAGAATTAAAATATTCAAATACAAATACATATCTGATCCGGGGAGAGAATGGAGGTATTCTTTTCGATACGGGCTGGGCAGGAACATATCCTGCATTTTGTGCTGCTCTAGGAGCTGGTGGTAAGAAGCTGACGGATATAGATTATATTCTGATATCGCATTTTCATCCTGATCATATGGGCATTGCTCAGGAGATTGCAGATAAAGGTCCAAAAATTCTCATTGCTGACCTT
Source organism: Eubacterium ruminantium (assembly GCA_900108205.1). GTDB lineage: Bacteria > Bacillota > Clostridia > Lachnospirales > Lachnospiraceae > Eubacterium_Q > Eubacterium_Q ruminantium_A. The sequence continues at coordinate 165,888 of FNUU01000003.1, forward strand.
CAGAAGGGGTTTGTTCATTCCTCTGATGTAATATTTGAGAAGGATAAAAGGATCAGATTTGAGCCGATAGTTGATGTTAATACAGAAGTTATTTCAGTTGAGGAGAGCAGAGAGTTCCTTAAAAAGCTTGGGGTGGAAGGAGAAATCCTTTATACTCCGGGGCATAGTGATGACAGTATATCTCTGTGGCTGGATGAGGGATATCTCTTTGTAGGAGACCTGAATCCTTTGTATGAACTGGAATTACATAAAGGAACTCAGATTGGCGAGAGCTGGGAAAAGCTTCTGGCTTTAAAACCGAAGAAGGTATTCTACGGCCATGCAAAAACAGCAGAGCTGGCGGAAGTGAAATCTGATACGATAGTAGATTATGAAAAAAATAATCTGCAGGAACATACAATATCAGAAAAAGAAAATAAAGATGACCTCTTCAGACTGGTATCTCAGATAATGAAATATATAGATAAAGGCTATTCTCTGGACAGGATACAGAGAAAGACCGGAGCGGATCCGGAGTTTATAGAGGATGTTAACAGAATGTATCTAACTCATCAGAATGTAGGAGTCCAGGGAATACTGGACCGGATCGAGATCAAGAATAAATGATGATAGGTGACGATAAAAGAGGGAGATTGATGACCGGTCTTTTATGGCCGTTTAAGTAGATATCAGAGGATGAATATGATATACTGACCCTGTATCTGAAATTATTATGGAGGGAAAAGGATGTTTTGCTATAAATGTGGAACTGAACTGCCGGATGAGGCTTTAATATGTTCAAAATGCGGAACAAGAACAGTGAAGAGTATCCTTGCCCTGCCACAGACAGCTGAAGGGCAGGAACATGAGTCGTCCGCCGGTGAGACAGAGCAGAGTACCGGGACAGAATTATCTGCAGGAGCTAAAACGGGGGCCGGAACGGAATTATCCACAGGCAGTAAACCGGAGCAGAGTACCGGGACAGAATTGTCTGCAGGAGTTGATCTGGGTACCGGAACGGAACTTGCAACCGGTGCAAAACCTGATGCAGGAACAACTCTGACGACCGGAAATAAAACAAATACGGAGATGGTTCCGTATAAATCCGGTGATAGTACAGCTGTTGGACCGTATCTTGGAAAAGGCCGGGGAAAGATTACGAAGAAGATGCTGGTGATCATGATTGCTTCACTGGCTGTTATTTGTATGGCTGTGATACTCGCTGTTATCATTCATAAACATAATTCAGATCCAAAGAATACAGTCTGGAGTGAAAAACCTAAGGGAAAGTATATAGATGCGAAAGACCTTCCGATGGCGCCGCAGCTGGAAACAGCGCTCAGCGCTTCATTTGCATGGTGTTATTCGGGAAGTACAGAAAAAACAAGGATTTATGATTCGAGGAAGGCTGCTAAATGTGATATAGATATTCTTGATAATTCCCTGAATTTCATTTGTAACGGAATGAATGAAAAAACCAGGGTATATCCGGTCAGCAAGCCGACCCTTTTTTCGGTTAACAGCGGTGATGCCATGGATCCGAAGGGAAAAGCTGCAGCTATAGGCGGCAGATATTACGGGCTGGAAGCAGAGTCGGCGGAGTGGATGGCTGTGAATATTTTTAATGCATCGGCTGAGGATGTAAAAAAGATAGCTGCGTTGGCAAATGAAAAAACAGGTGCTGTTTACGGATATTATAAGGATGGCGGAAGATATATTCTGACAACGGATATAGACAGCAATAAGAAAAAGGATATAAGTCTTGATACGATTAAAAGTGCTATGACGGACGGAAGATTCTACTATCTTGCATATAGTATAAAGGTTCTTGACTCAGGAACGGAGGAAGAAACTTACAATATGTATGCTGTTATGGAATTGAAGGAAGCTGAAGGGAAAAAATACTGGTCCTTCTATTATTTCTCAAATCTGATACCGGCAAAAATGATGTCCTCTCCGAAATCAGATGCCGGTGTAAAGGTGGACGAGATCATAGCTGAAAGCTGCAGAAAATATGTTGTTAAGAAAAAGCTTGCAGAAAAAGAACCGGAGTTCTTTGAAGTAACAAAGGGCTTTGATGAAGAGAACGGAGCATATTATACAGTACATTTATTTGATGTTATGTATGATAAAGGAGAGGAAGGGCATACTGCTACCGTTGCTTATTACAGAGTATTTCCGGATGGAAAAGCCTACGATCTTTGGGATATATCCGATGAAGAGAAGAATGTTCCGATCTTTATCAGTTTAGATAAAGAAAAGTGATCATGAATTATTGTACACATTATTTGTTGATATCATATGAGGACAAGTAATGAGTGAATTAACGTATCAGCGAATATACGTGTCACAAGATGATTGATGACATGTGAATTCGCTGATATTTATAGTTTTATGCACAGATAATAATTGGTAAAAAAGGAGATAATAAGATGATATATACCGTAACCTTCAATCCTTCTTTGGATTATATAGTGACTGTGCCGGATTTCAGGCTCGGAATGACCAACAGAACCTCTTCGGAACTGCTTCTTCCCGGTGGAAAGGGTATAAATGTTTCGATAGTCCTTTCTAATCTGGGGATATCCAATACTGCATTTTATTACAGTGCGGGTTTTGTCGGAAGAGAGATTACCGAGAGGATAGAAGAATACGGAATTAAAGCGGAGTATATAGAACTTACGGACGGATGCTCACGAATTAATCTCAAGCTTAAATCGATGGACGGTACAGAGATAAATGGTATGGGGCCGGAGATTCCGACTGAAAAAACAGAGGAACTGCTTCAAAAGCTTGATAAACTCACAGAGGGCGATACTCTCGTTCTTGCCGGCAGTATTCCGAAGAGTATGCCGGATACCATTTATGCAGATATAATGGAGAGGCTTTCAGGAAAAGGCATCAGGATAGTTGTTGATGCTACAAAGCAGCTCCTGATGAATGTACTGAAATACAAGCCATTTCTTATTAAACCCAATAATCATGAACTGGGTGAGATTTTTGGGGTTGAACTTACAACGAGAGAAAGTGTGGTTTTGTATGCAAAACGCCTTCAGGAAATGGGCGCAGTGAATGTACTTGTTTCAATGGCGGGCGAGGGAGCTGTTCTGGTTTCTTCGGAGGGAAATGTCTTTATGAGCGAGGCTCCGGAAGGAAAGCTTGTTAACGGAGTAGGAGCAGGTGATTCAATGGTTGCTGGTTTCCTTGCTTCGATCACAAAGGAACCTGAAGATTATGAAAAAGCATTTAAAATGGGCCTGTCAGCAGGCTCGGCCAGTGCATTTTCGGAATTTCTGGCATCAAAAGAAGAGATTCTTTCGGTTTACAACAGTATTATTTGAAAAAAACTTTTCAAAATCATACTTGTTTAAATCAAAGCCTTGTTATATAATGTTGGCGGTTAGTTAACTCAAATCCTGCTTCATGTCTGCTCGATAATGCAAATAGTAGTAAGGGAAGTGGCAATTGATAGATGTGACGACAGATGTTCTGATAGATCATGAAAAGACGATGGCCGGAATGTCGAAATGCAGGATTTCAAATCATATATTTTTTACGGAGGTAAATTAAATGTTAGTTTCAGCTGAAAAGATGCTCAAAGACGCAGTGGCAGGTGGATATGCTGTTGCACAGTTCAACATTAACAACCTTGAGTGGACAAAGGAAATCCTTCTTGAGTGTGAAGAGCTTAAGAGCCCGGTAATCCTTGGTGTATCTATGGGTGCTGCTAAGTACATGACAGGTTATAAGACAGTAGTTGCTATGGTTAGCGCTATGATCGATTCACTTGGAATCACAGTTCCTGTTGCACTTCACCTTGATCATGGTAACTATGATGCAGCAAAGGCTTGTATCGAGGCTGGTTTTTCATCAATCATGTTTGATGGTTCTTCACTTCCACTTGAAGAGAATATTGCAAAGACAACAGAGCTCGTAGCTATCTGCAAGGAAAAGGGTATCTCTCTTGAGGCAGAAGTAGGTGGAATCGGCGGCGAGGAAGACGGCGTTGTTTCAACAGGCGAGTGTGCTGATCCTGCTGAGTGTAAGCAGATAAATGATCTTGGAGTTACAATGCTTGCATGTGGTATCGGTAATATTCATGGTAAGTATCCTGCAAACTGGGCTGGTCTTCAGTTCAACGTACTTGAGAGCATCAAGGCAGTTGTAGGAGACAGACCACTTGTTCTTCACGGTGGTTCAGGTATTCCTGATGAGCAGATCAAGAAGGCAATCTCTATGGGAGTTGCTAAGGTAAATGTTAATACAGAGCTTCAGCTTGTATTTGCAGATGCTACAAGAAAGTACATCGAGGCTGGTAAGGATCTTGAAGGTAAGGGTTATGACCCACGTAAGCTCCTTGCTCCTGGTGCAGCAGCTATCAGAGAAGAAGTTAAGGATCGTGTAGCTGTATTTGGTTCTGCTAACAGAGCATAATTGAAATAAATACAAACATTTTAAGCCTCCCTGCCGGAATTTATTTTGACCGATAGGGAGGCTTGTTTTATATAATAGGAAACTGCGGTGGTATAGCAACATTTAAACAGCAGTTATGATAGGGTCAAACTAAGACCAACTGGATATAATAATTATTAAAGATTCCCCCGGAAGTATTTGATATGTATTTGGAATACCGGGTACATATCATTTACGACCGGGGGGATATTCTTTTTGGAGAAAAAACAAGTGCCAACTTTTATATTTTGTGTTATCATGTCATGTGGAATACAAGAATTTGAAGGTATACAGTAGTTTGAAAACTGTATATGAGTACCGGAGCAGATCAATGGCTGAGCAGCATGTCCTTATAAATGAAATAATAAATGACCATACAGAAAGGATGCTTAATCTTAAAAAGTATTATCCTTTCTTTGTTTTGTGTGATAATACGTTTTCTCAGTATAAAGAGGGAAGATACAGAAATCTTGATATGGGCTATATAACCTTTGCGGTATTGAGATTTTTTATAGATGAAAATAATTTTAATGAGAGACCGGTAGAATATCCGGATTATGAGAAGTTTATAACAGGACTTTTGAAGAGAGATTTTGAACTTGAAGAATCTGCTGATGAACTAAAGGAACTTGCGGCTTATATATTTAATAAGATAAATAACGACGGAAGAGCCTTCAGCTTTTCATTTTATGATCCTGAAGAGAGAAAACAGAAAACCATAAGGGTCAGACTTCTGGAGAGCAATATTTCTGAAGGTAAGGTCAGTTACAGCATAACTGCGGACGGTATCGAGTTTTATCTGGATACCAAGGAGGTCAGAGATGAAAGCCGTATCAGTACCAATCAGCTGCTTCTGGAAAAACTGATAAAGACTGAAAATTTCAGGGGCGGCATAGATGTCGTTAAGAGGATAAACAGTGAGGTTGCAAGGCTTCAGAAGAGAAGAGATGAAGTTATTACGCTTATGGCTTCTGATATAAAAGCAGGAAGCAAAGCCTGTGATGAGTTTATGAGCAGTACTGCCAAATGGTTTTCGGAGGAGAGGCAGTCCTTTGAGAAAAATAAAAATCTGGCGGATAAAGCTATTTCAAGGATCAGCAGCGAGAGCGAACAGGGCAGCAGAAGAAGATATGCTGAGATAAATGAACTTATGACTGAGCTGAAGAAGGCAATCAGCAATCACAGTGAGCTTATAGCCGATACGGCAGAGCTTTCAAGATTATCTGAAGAAATGATAAGCCGCGCAAAGAGGAGGGCTCTGAGACCGGTATTTGATTATGAGGATGTTCTGGCAAGAATAGTGCGCAGTGACCGGCCTGAAAATATGAGTCTTATAGTAATGCCGTTTCTCCGTCCGAAGATGCATAAAAGCTTTTCACCTATGCTGGTAGATAATATGCTGAAGGCGTCTGATGAGGATTCTCTTAAGGGAGAGAAGGTTGAAAAGACTGCGGCGGATCTTTCATTTAAGTTTGAGGATGAGAAGCTGGATGATATGATAGGGCATAATTTCGGTATGCTTTTTACAGAGCTTCTGGACAGACTTGTCAGATGGGACAAGCTTACACTGAAGGAGTTTATTGCTATTCTGGCGGTTAAATTCGGCGAAGAAATCTATGATAACAGAGACTTTTATTCTTTTCTTGTGCATCTGGCAGAGAAGGAATATTATGTGATATCAAAGGTTTTGGAAAAACCGGAAACCGTGCTTGAGAAAATGGCGGTTTCAAATATGACAGAGAGCGATACGGAGCGCTATAAGAATCTGGAATTCAATATTATCTATGATAGAGAAGAGATAGTTTTGAAGGATGATGAGGAAGACAGAAGAGTCATCACAAACATGATATTCAACGTGATAAAACAGTAATGATGTAATAAACAGCGGAAATAAACAAAAATACCGGTTATGGCATACATACGGATTTGTTTGAAATAATTTGATCTGACAGATAGATGGAGATAAAAAGCAATGGATGAGAGAAGTCTTGATAAAGCCCTTGAAATATATAGCAGGCTTATAAGTGGTTCCGAGGTGTCTGAAAAGAACAAGGACAGTAAGGAGCTGTATGAGGCCTTTTACGGAAATGGCGAGGTCTATGATATAGTGATGAGACTGCTTAAGAAGCTGGGACTCAGATTATATGAATATAATGATTCAATCTTTATTACGGCCGGTGAGGGTAATAAGGTATTTGGATATACAAATGATGAATTGAAGAAGCTCATCGGACTTCGTCTTAACAAGGAGCTTTATCTGGTATATTTCATAATGTACTGTTCTCTTCTTTACTTTTACAAGGATTCATCTACATATCAGACGAGAGATTATATAAGGCTTGAGGATATTGTTCAGGCCACCGGCGAGAGGCTTATCGGAATCACCGGAGGCAGAAATGTATTTGAAGAGGATGATGAAAGTTTAGAGAGCTTTAAGGCAGTTATGCTGCTTTGGGACAACCTTCCGCTCATGCTTTCAGAGGACAGTGAGAGGAATAAGGCCAGCAGAGGCTCGAAGACAGGCTTTGTAAAGCTGACATTTAATTTTCTGATAAATGAAAAGCTGTTTGTGGAGAACAGCGATCGTTACTATCCGACGGATCGCTTCAGAGCGCTGGCGGAAAATTATTTTGAAGACTTCAAGGGTAAGATTTATACACTCACAGGAGGGGCAGAAAATGCCGGAGATAAACAGGATCAGGGTTAATAATGTAAAATATAATTTTGGTACTCAGTACTATGATGATTTCACGATGAGAATGTATGGTAAGAATACCATATATGATCTTGCAAATGGTGGTGGAAAATCTGTACTCATGCTCCTTCTTATGCAGAATCTTATTCCTAATTGTACGCTTGATGATAAACAGCCGGTGGAAAAGCTTTTCAGAGACGGCTGCGGAAATACTACCATCCATTCTCTTGTTGAATGGAAGCTGGATAAAACGGAGGATTCGGAAGGCTATCGATACATGACCACCGGATTCTGCGCCAGAAAAGCAAAGGACAGCAGTGCAGAGGGTAAAAATGAAGATGCATCAGATGGCGGAGTGGCAGCTGCAGTGGCTTCGGAAGGCAGCTCAACAGCAACCATAGAGTATTTCAATTACTGTATTTTTTATAATTCATATAATAAAAATGATATTATAAACCTTCCGCTAACAAAGGATAAGGAACATATTTCCTATCAGGCTCTGAAGAATTATCTTCTGGATCTTTCTCATAAGAATATAGAACTGAAGGTGATCGTTTTCGATAAAAAGGGTGAATACCAGAGGTTTATCAGCAGCTACGGACTTCATGAGAGTCAGTGGGAGATCATAAGAGGTATAAATAAAACCGAGGGACATGTCAGAACATATTTTGAGACGAACTATAAAACTACCAGGAAGGTTGTGGAAGACCTTCTGATCGAGGAGATAATAGATAAGGCATTTCTTGTCCGCACCGAAAAGGACGAGGGAAGCAAGAACGGTATGGCTCGTCTCCTTATGAATATAAGGGAACAGCTGAAAAATCTTGCCGAAAAGAAGAGGGATATTGCATCCTATGATCACCAGACAGAGCTTATAGAGCTTCTGTCTGACAGAGTGCGCTCATTTGAGGCTCTTTACAGAGATAAGGATGAGGTGGAGCAGAAGCTGGCTGATATTTATGAGACTGTAAAGAAGGAAAATCAGGAAAAACAGAAGGAAAAAGATAATCTTCTGGCAGAGCTTTCTTCCGCAGAAAATGAAAAATACGAGCTTACAAGAAAACTGGAGGAATTAAAGGTTTCCAGAGATATGCTTCTCCTTGATAAAAAGAAAGAGGAGATACAGAATTCGGAGGAAAGGCTTACTGAGCTTCGTGAAAGACTGGCAGAGGATGAAAGAAGTCTTATGCTGGCCGAAACCGGAAATGAATATCTGGAATATATAAAAGACAGTGAACAGAAAAGGGCAGTTGACGAAAAAAGACGTCTTCTTGCAGAAAATGATGAGTCCGGAATGGACGTACATGCCATTTGCTATAACATAAAAAGGCTTATCGATGGCAAACTTGCTTCTCTCGATATGGATGAGGAAGAAGTCAGCGGTAAGGAAGAGAAAGAGAGAGAAGAATATGATACAGCCGTTAAGAGGCTTCAGGAGGCTGAGACCGGCATAGCAGTATCATGGAAGCTGGAAAAGGCTTCCGAAGAAAGCGTGCAGCAGTTTAATGAAAGGCTGTCTGCATTTTATTCTGAGCTGAATGATAAGAGCTTTGATGAACTGAAGGTTAAGCTTCTGAAGGCGAATCTTAAGGAAAAGGAGATCTCCGAACGTATAAAGGAAAATGCAAAAAGGACAGAGGAACTCCTTAAGAAGACAGATCTGGACAGAGCAAGGCTTGGAGAAAATATATCAGAGACAGCGGCTGTAAAGCTGGAGAGAGAAAAAACCGAGAAGATAAGGAACAGCTTTAACAGCTATAAAGGAAGACTGGACAGTCTCGCAAGCATATACATTTCCGGAGATGAAAAGAATCTTGGAAGACTTGAAGAGGAGATAGAGGAGAAGCTGAAGGATGCTTCACTCAGACTTCGTGACAAGGAGAAGATATTAAGAGACCTTACAAAACGCTACAATGACATTTTAGAGGGCATACTTATAGAGAAAACCGATGGCGTGGAGAAGGTACTTACTTATCTTCGCACGAGACATGGAATCTTTGCAATGTCCGGAATGGATTATCTGGCTGCACTGCCTGAGGATAAGAAGAAAGAAGTGCTGCAAAAGGTTCCGCAGCTTCCATACGGAATTGTCAGCGGTGATTTTGAGAAGATAATAAATGATCAGAACATCGGAGATGTTGATACAGGAAATGAACTTGTTACTGTATTTGATGAGAAGCTTCTGGATGAGGATGCGGCTGCTCATTTTGGATGCAGTATAGATAAGGCTGTGATACTTCACAGGAATGCAGAATTCTTTACGGATGAAGCCTCTGTTGAGAGACTGGCAGCAGTTAAGAAAGCAGAGATAGATACAGTCAAGGAAGAGATACAGTCCATTCGTGATATGAAGAGGGTTGCCGGTGAGGATCTCGAATTTGTAAGGACCGCTACAGCAGATGATGCAATATCTGCGAAGGAAAGGGCAGACCTTCTGCTTTCGGAGGAAAATAAACTTATACTTCAGAAAACTGAGATCGAGAGTGAGATCTCAAAGAGTGAGAATGAACTTCTGGAGTTAAGAAATGCAAGAGAAGCTTATGAAAATTCCAGAAATGATAATTCAAAGGATATCATTTTACTGGAAAGAGCCATAGAGCTCGAAGAGCTTTCCGGAGAAGAAAAACAGAAGATAGAAAAGATCAGGGAAGACAGGGCAAGGCTCATTAAAGAAAAAGAGCAGGCTGAGAGAGAGGCCGGAAGGCTTAACAGTATGCTGCTTTCATTAAGAGACCGGATGCAGCTGTACAGATCTGAGAAGGCAAAGCTTACAGAGCTTTGGAACAGTAAGTATAAGGCTTATTATCTTGAGGATGATTATGACATCCTGGATATGGACATTACCATGCTGGGAGCTGCCTTTGATGTGGCAGTCAACAAGTCAAAGGATAAGCTGATGGAGCAGGATTCTCTCAGGATTCTGTCAGAAACTCTTGCGGCAGGAATGAGCAGAACCCTTAAGAATATAGAAAACAGGAAGAGCGGGCTTACAGAATTCCTGGAAAAAGAGATGCAAGCAGGAAGGCTGAGTCTTTGCGAACAGGCGACCATAGAGTCTCTAAGGGAGAATGTCAGAAATGGCATGGACAACTGTAAAGATGCCGAGACAAAGCTCTCAGAAGTAAAGAGAGAGCATGATAAGCTTTCCGGAAGCATTGATTATGCGGTAAAGAATATAAATGATGCCTTCGGTTCCTTTAACAGGGTTTCAGAAACAGCTGATGTACTTGAAAATATGTATGTTTCACAGAGTACACGCCTTGCAGAAAATAAGGAACTCATAGCTTCGAAGAAGAAGGAAATAGAACAGTTTGAGAAAAAGAGTCGTACAGCGGAAGATATTTTCAAGGATGTATCGAGAATAATCGAGAGAAATGAGATAGATACATCAAAGGCGAAACTGCTTCCTTCCGATGGGGATATGATGAAGGGCTTTGAGGATCATCTGGTAAGATATGATAACCTTCAGAAGAATATGGAGAAGGCAAAGCTTGAGCTGGTGAGGACCAAGAGCAGGATCGCAGAAACTCTTACGGAAATGGGTGTTGCGGGCCTTTCGGCAACCATCAGAGAAGACGTTAATATACCTGTAAACTTAGCTGAGGCCGAGGCTCTTGTTCAATCCCTCCGAGAAACCGGAGAGGTTATCAGGATTGAGAAGGAGCGTATCGGAAAGAGTCTCAGTGATATGGAACTTCTTCATGACAGCTTCGTGGATCAGTGCCTTGACAGATGTCTGGATGTCAGAACGGAGCTGGAAATGCTGTCCGGTCTTTCGGGTATTGTTCTCGGAGATGAGAAGATAGAAATGATAAAGCTCAGCATACCATATGTTAAGGATGAGTTCATGCGCGACAGAATGTCTTCATATATCGATCGTACGGTGGATGAGGCTGATAAGATAAATGATGACGAGGCGAGACTCAGATTCCTCAGAACCAGTCTTACCACCAAGAAGCTTTTCGGTGTCATTGTTACAGATATGAATAAGATAAAGCTCAGCCTTTATAAGAGGGAAAGGATCAAAGAGCAGAGCCGTTATCTTAAGTATGAGGAGGCTGTAGGAAGTACAGGACAGTCCCAGGGTATTTATATACAGTTCCTTGTATCGATAATCAACTACATCTCTGGAATGTATTCACCGGAGAATATCGGAACAAGGACCAAGACTATATTTATAGATAATCCATTTGGCGCTGCCAAGGATATTTATATCTGGGAGCCGATTTTTGCATTGCTGAAGGCTAATAACGTGCAGCTCATAGTTCCGGCGAGAGGTGCATCTCCGGCTATTACAGGACGATTTGATGTGAATTACGTGCTTGGTCAGCAGAGGCAGGGCAACAGAGAGGTAACGGTAGTTGTGAACTACGAAAGCAGCACGAGTCAGGAAGAGCTTGAATATCACGAGCTCACCTACGAGCAGCAGACATTTGATTTTATATAAGTAAAGGGATCGAAGTATAAAATGTATCGGGGGAAACGGAATGCATTACGTTGAAGCGAAGACCGTGCTTACGCCGCAGAACGGATATAGTCCGTATCACGGCAGCACCGAGAAAAATATATATTGTGAAGGACTCAGAAAACCCTACAGCAGCAGTGAAGAGGATTATCATGATGTAGAGGTCAAGAAAAATGCTCCGGAGCTTCTTGCAAAGGCGCTTTCAAAGAAGCGTATCAGAGGCATGGTGATGGTCGGCAGTATTGTGGACCCATATATGAATATTGAGAAAGAAGAGAAGATCATGAGGGAAAGTCTTATAACCATCAGACGTTTTGATTTTGGGGCTTCCATTACTACGAGAAACTGTCTTCTTCTGAGAGATATTGATATATGCAGGGATATCAATAAAAATGCCAAGCTGGTGGTAAATGTGCCGGTGGAGACCGTAAGAGATGACATCTCCGTAAAGCTGTGTGAAGGGGTATCTCCGGTATCCGAAAGGTTTGAGATGATAAAGACGCTCATCGATAATGATATACCGGTGGTGGCTGTTATAGGACCGCTCGTGCCTTACATAAATGATGCTCCTGAGGATATAGATGCACTGCTCGTAAAGCTTTCCGAATACGACATTTCCGGAATCGATACCGGAAATATGCTGCTTACTTTAAGAGCCGGTGTCGGAAAGAATTTCCATGAAACCTATAAGAAGCTTTTTCCGGATGAGTATGAAAAATACAAGGCGGAATTTGGCAGGAGTGAGGTGGTTTCAGCTGACAGAAACGGCAGCATCTCAGATAAGATTTCTGAATATGCTGCCGGCAGAGGGCTTCTCTTTGGAAAGAATGAGATTGACAGATTCAACAGAAGCTATGAAAATAAAACAGAAGGAAAACAGCTGTCTTTCTTTGAATTGCTTTGATTTTGACAGGGAAACATGTTACTATAATAAGATAATAGCCAGGGAGGTGTTAGGATGGCATTCAGAGATACATTTGAATCTATGGTAAAAACCGTGGGAGACAAGACCGGAACAGCCATTGAGGTTGGAAAGTGCAAGTCTAAGATCAGTAAAGAAAAAAGTGTTATCAAAAATGATTATGAAAAAATCGGACGTATTATGTATAAAAGATATAAAAACGACGGCTTCACGGATGAGGAGCTTAATTGTCTCTTCTCTGAGATAGAGGCAAGTCGTGATAATATTGCAGAATACGAAGAAGAAATAAAAAGAATAAAAGTGGAGGACTGAAATAATGGATTTTAATAAGTTAAGCCTTGAGATGCATGAGGAGAACAAAGGAAAGCTTGAAGTAGTATCAAAGGTCAGAGTGGAGACAAAGGATGATCTTTCTACAGCATATACTCCGGGAGTAGCAGAGCCTTGCAGAAAGATACATGAAAATCCGATGGATGCCTATAAATATACATGTAAGGCAAATACCATCGCTGTAGTATCAGACGGAACTGCAGTACTCGGACTTGGAGATATCGGTCCTCTGGCAGCTATACCGGTTATGGAAGGAAAGTCTATCCTTTTCAAGAGATTCGGAAATGTTGATGCATTCCCGATCTGCCTTGATACAAAGGATACTGAGGAGATCATCGAGACAGTTAAGAGGATCGCTCCTTCATTTGGCGGTATCAATCTTGAGGATATTTCAGCTCCAAGATGTTTTGAGATAGAAGAGAGACTTAAGAAGGAACTTGATATTCCTGTATTTCATGATGATCAGCATGGTACAGCCATCGTTGTATCAGCAGGTATCATGAATGCACTTAAGCTTGTAGGCAAGAAGATGAATGAAGTTACTGCTGTTGTAAATGGTGCAGGTGCTGCCGGTATTTCCATCACAAAGCTGCTTCTTTCATTCGGACTTAAAGATGCCATCCTTGTTGACAGACAGGGTGCTATCTATGAGGGAAGAGACGGTCTCAATCCTGCAAAGGAAGAGATCGCAAAGATCACAAATAAGAATAAGGAAGCAGGTTCTCTTGCTGATGTTGTTAAGGGCAAGGATATATTCCTTGGCGTATCTGCACCGGGAGTTCTTACAACAGAGATGGTTAAGACAATGGCTAAGGATTCCATCATTTTTGCCATGGCTAACCCTACACCTGAGATCATGCCGGATGAGGCTAAGGCAGGCGGCGCAGCTGTAGTTGCAACAGGAAGAAGTGATTTCCCTAACCAGATCAATAACGTTCTTGTATTCCCTGGTATCTTCAGAGGTGCGCTGGATGCAAGAGCTACAGCTATTACAGAAGAAATGAAGCGTGCAGCGGCTGTTGCCATAGCTTCTATCGTTAAAGATGATGAGCTTACAGCTGACTATATAATTCCGGATGCATTTAATCCTGAAGTGGCAAAGGTTGTAGCCAAAGCGGTTGCAGATGAGGCAGTAAAGCTCGGAATCACAAAATAAGTGAGGATATATGGATTATATTAGAAAAATAAGTCTTGTTCAGGAAAATGTTAATAAGGTTATCAAGGGAAAGGAGCATGTTGTCAGAAAGGTTCTCGGCGCAGCTATAGCCGGCGGACATGTTCTTATGGAGGATATTCCGGGAGTAGGAAAAACGACTCTTGCCATGGCATTTGCAAAGGCTTTGTCACTGGATTATAAGAGAGTTCAGTTTACTCCTGACGTTCTTCCGTCCGATATATTGGGCTTTTCCATGTATAACAGTGCAACAAAGGAATTTGAGTACAGGCCGGGTTCGGTTTTCTGTAATCTTTTTCTTGCGGATGAGATAAACAGAACCAGTCCGAAGACGCAGTCTGCGCTTCTGGAGGTTATGGAAGAAGGACATGCAACTGTAGACGGTGTTACAAGAGATCTTCCGGATCCTTTTATAGTAATTGCTACGGAAAATCCTTATGGTTCTTCGGGTACTCAGCTTCTGCCGGAATCTCAGTTGGACAGATTTATGGTTTGTCTTTCCATGGGATATCCTGAGCACAGCGATGCGGTTCAGATCCTTAAGGGAAATGCAATGAATCCGCTCAGTACGGTTGAGGCTGTAATGTCTGCCGATGAACTGAAGGAACTGAGAAAGCTTTCAAATGATATGTTTGTCAGAGATGACATTTACGAATATATTGTAAATATTGTTGAAGAAACAAGAAGAAACGAGATGTTTTCCATGGGTGCAAGCCCAAGAGGTACCATCGCGTGTCTCAGAATGGCTAAGGCTATGGCTATAATTGAGAACAGGGATTATGTCACAGCCAGGGATGTCCAGGAAGTGGTGAGAGATACTCTCGGACACAGAGTCAAGCTTGGACAGAAGGCCAGAGCGCAGGGCCTCACAATGGTGGGAGCGCTAGATCGTTTGCTGCAGTTTGTTCCGGTACCCAGGAGTTAGGCTTTGAAGACCAGAATTCATTTTGAGAGGATAATCTTTTATATAATACTTTTTCTTATAGTTTTTGGCATTCATGATTTCATGCATAGTCATCTTTTTATGATGCTTATGTGGGGAATGATCATATTTCCGGTGCTTTCAATAATACTGTGTCTCTATGTGAGACACAGTATTTTCTGTAAAATAAGTGTTACGGAACAGAGGACCGAAAAAAATGCCATCAGTTTTGTAAAACTTTCCCTTAGTAATAAGGCCTTTTTTCCGGTGCTCAATGTAAGAGTTAACTGGAAAGCCGAGAATAAATTTTATCATCAGGGGAAAAATATGGAGATTTCCATGGCTTCTGCCATGAGACATACTGAAGAAATGCTCCTCCCCATGAGACTCACCAATTGCGGTATAGTTGAATATTCCATAGATAAGATATCGGTTATCGATCTTATGGGCTTTGTGGAACTGAAGAAGGATAATCCGTCAAGCGCTGAGATAACAGTGCTGCCTTCCGACGGCTACAGGATAAATACCAGCCTTACGGATATTAACAGAGGTATGACGGAGGCAGAGGAAACTCAGAAGAAGGGACATGATTTTTCTGACGTAAATGATGTTCGTGAATATATTCCCGGCGATAAACTGATGAGTATTCATTGGAAGCTTTCTGCGAAAAGAGACATACTGATGGTTAAAGACAGAGTCAGCATGTCGGATCAGCAGATGGTTATACTTGTGGATATTGCAGGTGGAGTGGATGAAGTGGATGAGGTCATGGAGCTCAGCTACAGTATCGTTAAAGGTCTCGTTATGGAGAATCTCTTTGTAAAATTCATGTGGTGGAGCGAAACCAGATATGAATTTGAAGAAAGACAGCTTATGAACATAGAGGATGTTAAAAATGCATTTTCGGATATGGTTTATGAGCAGATATATTTTGACAGTGATAAAACCAAGGAATTAATGCGAAGCATAAAGCCGGAGCTTAAGGCTTATGTTAATGTCCTGTTTAGAGAGGGTGAAGCAGTTGCGGTCGTGGTCGAGCAGGATTAAAGAATATGAAAATATACCAATAAGTAAGGGCATCGAGATAGATAAGAGCGTTTATGACATTCAGGAAAAAAGACTGAAGACTCTTATCATAAAAGGCATGATCACTTACTGTCTTACTATGGGCGGAATCGGTACATTTCTTTCCAGTATCGGATGTGAATATTCCGAACTGGTGGTAAATGTAGCGGCGCTGGTTACTGCCCTTCTTTGTTCTTTTCTGTACTATAATTATGCCACAGAGAATATCGGATATATTTTATATTTCGTTGTATTTGCGGCCTCTGCTTATTTTCTGAAGGATTATATAAACAGTGGATTTTATGCGGTGGTAAATGATGTTATGAGTATAGCCTCCATTTATCTTAAAATGGAAGGCTTAAAACATTATAACGAGCGTATAGATGACCGGTATACAGCCATTACGGTTCTGGCTGTATTTATTGTAATGCTGATGAATATCCTGGTTAATAACTATATTTCAAGAAAAGCCAGATATTTTATTGCGACACTGCTTGTTCTTACCATAAGTCTTATACCGATATATTTTGAGTGCGAGCCGGATATGATATATGCGATCATGCTTCTTGGAGGCATTGCCATGGCATATCTACTTCGTGCGGGAAGACATTACAGGCTCTACAGGCGTAACAGCAGATATTATCATTCGAAGGAAGGGCTTTCCTACGGAGTGAATTATAAGGCTACAAGGCAGATGATGATCTTCGGCTTTGTGGTGGTGTTTATTCTTGTAAATGTGATCAGCTCCATCACTCCAAAGGCCGGCTATGATGCCAGAGGCGATAATAAATATAAAAAGAAGACCATGGAGGACATGGCGACAATATTCACAATGGGTATTGAAGGTCTGTTCAATTATTATGCGAATACAGGTGGTCTTTCTACGGGACGTCTCGGAGGAGTGTCTTCCATACGACTTGATTATGAAACCGATATAACAGTTAAATTCACTCCTTATTCCTATGATACTCTTTATCTGAAACAGTTTGTCGGCGCTACTTATAAGCCGTATTCAAATGCCTGGAACATGAACAGGGATTTCAGAACTCCTGAAGGCGAGAACCATGAGGAGGTAGAGGCTCTTAAGGAAGCTTATGAGCAGGGTAAGCCTTATTCTGCAAAGGGTAAGCTTACTGTAACGAATGTGGAGGCACAGGCCGGAATATATCTTCCGTATTATTCTGATGATACAAATAACATGGTTTATTATTCCACAACGGAGGAATATGAATACTATCCGGTATTTTATGGTACTGAGATAACTCCTGAACCGGATAATATCGGAGAAGAGTACTATAAAATCCCGGTTGAGAATTATGAAGTGATCAGCGATTTCTGTGAGGAACATGGATTCAGTGGAAGTGATGAAGAGATAATAGATCAGGTGGTACAGTATTTTTATGAAAATGTGCCATATACTATCAAGCCGGGTGCGACTCCGAGAAAACAGGACTTTGTAAATTATTTCCTGACAAAGAATAAAAGGGGATACTGCGCACATTTTGCCAGCTCAACTGCACTTATTCTCAGATATTATGGTATTGCTACCAGATACTGTGAGGGATATGCCATTTCCTATGATCAGGTTACTCTGAAGGGTGAACTTGTAAGGGATGCAAAATACAGTGACTATTATGACGGTTATTCAGCCATAGGTGAAACTGCGCTTGTTGAGGTGGATGCGACAGATGCCGATGCTCATGCGTGGGTAGAAGCATATATAAAGGGAAAAGGCTGGGTGATAGTTGAAGCGACTCCGCCGGTTGATTCAGAGGAATTTGTTGATTTCTGGGAGCAGTTTGCCGATTCTGTCGGAGGAGACGACGAGGACGAGGAAGAAACGGCTGAAAACGGCGGAGGCCTGAAGCTGCATATCAATGACAGTCTGGTCATGAGGATAGCGTTGATCGTACTTATTATTGTTGTCCTGGCAGCTGCTGCGTTTGGAATTGTAAAGCTGTATCCGTTTGTTAAATATAAGATAGAATATAAAAAGGCAGGAACAAGTGACCGGCTTATAATGAAATATATGAGATTCATTAAGAAGCTGAAGAAAAAAGATAAGGATTTTGACAGCAGGATTAATTATGAAGAACAGCTTGACTATTTGAGAAAGAGTGGTAAAATGACGTGCACAGAAGCGGATAAAGCGAGACTTCTTGACATTTTATCCAGAGCAGGTTTTTCAGGCAAAGATATAAGCATTGAAGATTTTAACTTTGCTGAGATTTTTTTATTTAATTAATGAGGTATTATAATGTCAAATATCGAATATGAAAAAGCGTTGAAGAGCGGTATGAGGAGTTATAAAGCGGCACTTCAGAAAGGCCGTCATCCATATCTTCCGGTATTGGATGAGATACTTGATGAGTCTGATATCGTTCAGGAGAAGAATATGGGGGTTATCCGTGTTCCTCTCAGTCGTGTTGTAGGAACAAGCACAAGAAGCAGGACATATTCATTTGCAAGTAATTTTATGCCCATTCTGGGCTTTAAGACGGAATTTGCCAACAAATGGTCAGCGCTTGCCGATGCCCAGATGAATGAGGGCATCCGTGATCCGATAAAGGTTTATGAATATCTGAATTATTATTATGTCATAGAAGGAAACAAGAGGGTAAGTGTCATGAAATTCTTTGATGCCCTTGAGATTCCGGCTGAGGTTATACGTAAGATACCGAGGAAGACAGATGATAAGGAAATAAAGATATATTATGAGTTTATGGATTTCTATGCCACCACAGGCATAAATGATATATGGATGAGTGAGGAGGGCAACTTCCAGAAGCTTATTGATACTATTTTAAGAGCAAAGGCTGATAAGGCTGAGGATATTAAAGAGGCCTTGGAAAAAGGGAGTACTCAGGTGGAGTTTGGAATGACAGGCATTCTGGCTGCACCGGCAAGTATAAATGAAGAGGACATCTCAAGATGGACAGAAGACGACAGTAAGGATTTCAGGTCTGCATATTTTAAATTCAGTGAAGCCTTTGAGAGCAAGGGTGGAAAGAAGCTTGAAAATATTACTACAGGTGATGCTTTTCTTGCATTTCTCGAAATATATGACTTTTATGAAGCACTGGATATGAGCCTGGATGAGATGAAGAAGGCGGTTTCGAAAACCTGGGAGGAATATCTTACAAAGGATCAGAATGAAGTACTGGACATCAATCTCACACCGCCTGAAGAGGGCAGAAAGTCACTGCTTGGACAGATGTTTATGCCTTCATTTTCAGCCAGCAAGCCACTGAAGGTGGCATTTATATATGACAGGGACCCGATGACATCGGATTTCCTTTATACACATGAGCTGGGAAGAAATCATCTTAAGGAAGTATTTGGCGAGAAGATTTCGACTCTGAAGGTAACAACAGCTAAAACTGAAGACGAGGCTGTTGCCGCCATAGAAGAGATGATAGAGAATGAAAAATGCGAAGTTATTTTCACCACAACGTCACAGCTGATTGACGCCAGCCTTAAATGTGCGGTAAAATATCCAAATGTTAAGATACTTAACTGTTCACTGAATACCACTCACAGGTATATCAGGACATATTATGCCCGCCTCTATGAGGCAAAATTCCTGTCGGGAATGATAGCAGGAGCCCTTACGGAGACAGATAAGCTTGGTTATCTTGCAGATTATCCGATTTATGGTATGATGGCAAATATAAATGCATTTGCACTTGGTGCAAGAATGGTCAATCCGAGAGCAACGGTCAGCCTGAAATGGACTACCCTTAAAGAGGACGGCAAGAGGGCCGATCTTTACAGGGAATTTTATGAGTCCGGAGTAGATTATATATCAGATCAGGATATGATAACTCCAAAGAAAGAATCCAGAAGATTTGGTATGTACAAGCTTTCTGAAGATGAACCGGAAAATATTGCGATGCCTCTCTATAACTGGGGAGTGCTTTATGAGAGGATCATACGTCTTATCATGAATGATTCATGGGACGAGGCGGACAGCGGAAATGCCGGAATTCCTATCAATTACTGGTGGGGACTTTCTTCAGGCGTTATAGATATAATAATATCAAAGAAGCTTCCACTGGGTGTTACAAGGCTTGTGGAGGCTATGAAGACTCTTATGTCTGAAGGAGGTTTTTTTCCTTTTTATGACAGAATAGTCAGCCAGGACGGTACGGAAAGAAATGCCGAGGGTAGGCTTATGCCTCCTGAGGAGATAATGACCATGAACTGGCTTAATGAAAATGTAGAGGGGTTCATTCCTGTGATAGACAGTCTTAAAGAAAGAGCGCGGGAAATAGTTGAACTGAAGGGTGTAGCAAACGAAGATGAGGATACTGGCAATAGCAGATCTTGAATCTAAATATTATTGGGATTTCTTTGAAAAGAGCAAGCTGGAGGGGCTTGATCTTATAATATCGGCAGGAGATCTGGATCCGCATTATCTGTCATTTCTTGCGACCTATGCAAAATGTCCGGTGCTATATGTTCACGGCAATCATGATCATAAGTATGAGACCGTTCCGCCGGACGGATGTATAAGCATAGAGGATACTATTTACGAGCATGAGGGCGTGAAGATACTGGGCCTGGGCGGCAGTATGAGATATAATATGGGGTCGGATGTCATGTATCAGTATGATGAAAAAGAGATGGCCAGCCGAGTCCGGAAACTGAAGTTCAAAATGTGGAGGAAAGGGGTAGATATACTGGTCACTCATTCCCCTGCATACAATCTGAATGACGGAGACGATCTTCCTCATACCGGGTTTAAGTGCTTTTATAAAATTCTGGATACTTATAATCCGGGACTATTTATTCACGGACATGTTCACAGAACCTACGGAAGACAGTTTGTTCAGGAATATTCTTATAAAGACACAAGAGTGATAAATGCATTTGAGAGATGCATAATTGATTTCGAACCTAACAGAAAAGGAGATACCGATAATGTTCAATGATGAATTCTCAAAGCTGGTAGATAAATACGTGGAATTCTGTGCCGATTCCGGACAGATAGATCCAAGGCTTTATTCAAGATACGATGTAAAGAGAGGACTAAGAGACTCAAACGGCAAGGGCGTGCTTACAGGTCTTACAGAAATCTCTGATGTAACAGGCTTTAAAGAGGAAAATGGTGAAAGAATCGCCATTCCGGGAGAACTGTATTATCAGGGATACGAGATTTCTGACCTTATCGGTGGTTTCAAGGGGACCAAGAGAGGCTTTGAGGAGGTTGTATTTCTCCTTCTTTTTGGCGAGCTTCCTACAAAAACTCAGTTAAAGGAGTTTATGGAGGTTATCGGAGAGCTGAGGGAGCTTCCTACGGATTTCAACAGAGATGTTATCATGAAGACTCCGAGCAGGAATATCATGAATACGATGCAGAGATGCGTGCTCACACTGTATTCATATGATGAAGATCCGGATAATATCGAGATAAGGCATGTTCTTGAGCAGTGTCTGGGGCTTATTGCAAGATTCCCGCTCATAGCGGCATACGGTTATCAGAGCTACAGACATAAGTTCCTTGATTCGAGTCTTATCATTCACAGACCGAAGCCAAATCTTTCAACGGCAGAGAATATACTGCGACTCCTTCGTTCTGATACAAAGTATACAGATCTTGAGGCGAAGGTACTGGATATCTGCCTTGTTCTTCATGCGGATCACGGCGGTGGAAATAACTCTACATTTACAACTCATGTAGTTACTTCCTCTCATACGGATACATATTCTGCAGTGGCTGCTTCCCTGGGCTCACTTAAGGGACCAAGACATGGTGGTGCCAATCTTAAGGTTCAGCAGATGTTTGGTGATATTAAGTCACACGTATCAGACTGGGAAAATGAAAAAGAATTAAAGAATTATCTGAACGATATCCTTGATAAGAAGGGCTTTGACGGTTCAGGGCTAATATATGGTATGGGACATGCGGTTTACTCTATATCAGATCCTAGAGCGGTTATCCTTAAGGAGGCTGCAAGAAAGCTTTCTGAAGAAAAGGGCATGACCAAGGAATTTGAGTTATATGAGAGAGTTGAGAGGATCGCTAAGGATCTTATCATGGAAAAACGTAATATGCATAAGCCGGTTTGTGCAAATGTAGACTTCTACAGCGGCTTTGTATATACAATGCTCAGAATCCCTATGGAGCTGTTTACTCCTATTTTCGCTGTTGCGAGAATACCGGGCTGGTCAGCTCACAGAATAGAAGAGCTTGTAAATAATGGAAAGATCATCAGACCGGCATACAAATATGTCGGAAAACATAAGGAATATCTTCCTATAGAGGAGAGAGTCTGGTAGGTTAATGCGTTAATGTGTTAATAATCCGGGATATAAAAAGAGACTGTATAGATCAGTTTTGTGATCATGCAGTCTCCTTTATTGTTTATTGATAGATATTTGAAAAAATCATCCGGCAGGATTATAGATGCGATTCTTTCTTCTTGATATTTTTTCTGTATCGAAAGTCCTACTTCATCCATCTTCCGCTGGCGCCGCATGGAAGAACAAGCTTTGATGCGGTTACCGGAAGTCCGATCTCGCTGCTTTCGACTCTGCCTCCGTGGTTTGGTATGATTTCGGTTGACATAATGTATGTAAGAACGGATGGGGCAAGGCCTGTTGTATATGAATTGATCAGGAAGAAGAGCGGATCGTCGGACAGAAGCTTTGCTGTGAGCTGAACCAGCTCATAGATACTGTCCTCCATTTTCCATATCTCGCCCTTTGGACCTCTTCCGTAGGATGGAGGATCCATGATTATACCTTCATATTTATTGCCACGGCGTATTTCCCGTTCTACAAATTTTTTGCAGTCATCTACGAGCCATCTGATCGGTGCATCAGAGAGCCCTGAGGAGGCTGCATTTTCCTTTGCCCAGCCTACCATGCCTTTAGAGGCATCTACGTGAGTTACTGCTGCACCGGCGGCGGCAGCGGCGAGGGTTGCGCCTCCGGTATAGGCAAAGAGGTTCAGAACCTTTACCTTATCGCCTTTTTCTTTGATGCGTTTCTTTATAAGACTGTAGGTCCAGTCCCAGTTAACAGCCTGTTCCGGGAAAAGACCGGTATGCTTGAAGGAGAAAGGCTTAAGGTGGAAGGTGAGGGTATCTTTCCCGTTTGTTCCGAATCCGGCGGTTTCTGAATCAATCTTCGGAAGAGAATATTTTATCGTCCATTCCTCCGGAAGGTCAAAGAATTCCCAGCTTCCTCCGCCCTTTTCACTTCTGTGGTAGTGACCGTTTAAGCTTTTCCATTCCTTTATTTTTCTTGGTGTATTCCAGAGCACCTGAGGGTCCGGACGAAGGAGGATATAATCTGCCCAGCGCTCGAGTTTTTCACCCTTTGAGGTGTCAAGTATTTCATAATCTTTCCAGTTTTCAGCAATCCACATGATATTTATTCCTTTTCTGTTTTTACTTACGATCAGTATTTTTCTAACGATTATAGCATTTATGCTTTAGAATGGCTATATGATTTTATTGGTTGGTTTTATTGCACTCGATTTTTATTGGTGTTATAATATGTCTTGATGAGTTACCGTAGGAACTTTAGTTCTGCAGGATTATGAGAAGCGTTTTTTTTGCTTCTCATAATGTTTTATATATGTATGTCTGTCGGCAAAGTGCCGGCAGTGTCGTGACAGATCAGTGTTCGGGAGTGCATAAAGGAGAGGTTATTGTGAATAGTATTTTATTTAATGGCAGCATCACTGAACTGGCTGCCGGAAAAGATTTTGTGTTTATACTTAACCGGGAAGAGCTTCTTTCCGGAAATGAATATAATGTGATAGCTGAAAGTGATAATGACATATTCCTTAAGTGCATGTACGGAAGCTATAATGGACAGAATTCGCTGTATTATGTGACTGAAGGCTTTGCTCCGGTGTCCGAAAGGATTACAGCTCTGAATGATGAGGAATTTATCAGATTGTTCAGACTGTTTTTGGGACATATACTTACGATAAGAAATTGCAGTCTTCTGGACGAAAAGCATATAATTGTTTCACTGAACAAGATATTTATAAATGAGGTGGATGGCAGTATTAGGGTAACCTATGCTCCGATGCAGACAGAGGGCAGTGCTGATAAGGATTTTGAGAAGGATCTCAGAGATACCTTTGCAGGGGTTATGAGAAGTATCCCAAATATAAGAAGTGAACGGACTGAAGGACTTGCGATAAATCTTCAGAATAGTGCGATGACTTTGAAAATGATATACAGTATGCTGGGCGGAAATACTGTGGAAGCTGAGGAGAAGGGCAGAGTTCTGTGTCAGAATGCTTCGGCTGCAAATGAAGCAACGGAGCAGAACACGGGTGCGGATGCGGGACAGAATATTGCTCCGGGCAGTGACAGCGCGTTTGCTGTGAACCCTCAGAATACGGGTGTAGATGCAGGGCAGAACATAGCTCCGGAGATGAGCGAGAAAGCACGCAGGATCAGTAACGAACAGGGCCATACAGGATATCTTGCAGGAACTCTTATGCCAAGGATAAAACTGGAGAATCTGAACGGCGATATACCGGATATAGTTGTCAGAAAAGATAATTTTGTGATCGGTCGAAGCCTGGATACCTGTGATTATGCAATACTTGAAACAGCGGTCAGCCGTGTTCACTGCAAGGTTTCACAGGTTGGAAATAAAGTTGCCGTGATAGATCTCGGAAGTGCCAATGGTACATTTGTAAATGGTGTAAGGCTTAAAAACGGAGAAGCCAGATTTATAGCTGACTATGATGTTATAAAGATCGGTCAGAGTGATTTCCTTGTAAGATTTCCGTCAGATTTTATGGCAGGAGAGGCTGCTGCAAAGGAAAAGCTTAAGAAGGCTGTTATTGAAAATGGCGGCACTAATATAAATAATAAAAATATTGACAGTGATGCAGGTGCGTCAGTCCAGGCTGCAAAACCTGCAGGTGGATATAAGACCAAGCTTATAATGGTTCATTCCGCAACAGGCGGCGCCGGAAAGACAACTGTCGCTCTCGGTGTAAGCAGGGTGCTTTCGAGAAATGGTAAAAAGGTTCTTTACATTTGTACCTCGGGGTATCAGTCCTTTGGCACTCTTATGAAGGAAAGAGCGAGAACCGATGCTTCAAATATTTCCGGATGTATGAATGCAGGTGATCTGGAGAAATATATAGTCCATTCGGATTTTGATTATATTCCGGAGATTAAAATAAATGGTATTTCTCCGAAATGCTGTATACCTGAATCAAAGTACATCGGGCTTATCGACAGCATACTTCGAACAGAAAAGTACGATGCAGTGATCGTGGATACGGAGAGTACCATAAGTGAGCTGAACAGGCATCTTATCGAGGAATCGGATCAGTTACTTGTGGTTACAAGGCAGGGACGTCAGGAGTATTCGGCGACAACTGGCTTTGTATCCCTCATTTCAACGATTGCTCTCAGCAAGTGCATTTTTATTTGCAATAATTACGATAAGTTTGAATATGATGCGGCTACACGAGAAGGAGAGTTCGATAATATCGAGATTTCCGGATTTGTAGAGCATTTCAGGAATTATGACGCTTTGTCGTGCAATGATTTTTCAAGGTGTGAAGAGATCATCAAGGTTGCGGGCAGAGTGTTGATATAAGATACCGCAGGGCATCAGCCCCGCAGGATCATGAGGGGCGGTTTTGCTCCGTAAAACAGGATAATCCATTATTAGAGGAAATATGAAAGGATAGAGAAACAATGAGTAAGATAGGATTTGATAATGACAAATATCTTTCGATGCAGTCAGAAAGGATCAGGGAGAGAATCTCAAATTTTGGCGGAAAGCTGTATATGGAATTTGGCGGAAAGCTTTTTGATGATTATCATGCTTCAAGAGTTCTTCCGGGATTTGCTCCCGACAGTAAGATCAGAATGCTCGCACAGCTTAAAGATGATGCGGAGATAGTTATTGTTATTAATGCAAATGATATTGAGAAGAATAAGGTCAGAGGTGATCTTGGTATTACATATGATGTTGATGTACTTCGTCTGATAGATGCCTTCAGAGGCTATGGTCTTTATGTAGGAAGTGTTGTTCTTACAAGGTTTAATGGCCAGGAGAGAGCCATAAAGTATCAGAAGAGACTGGAAAGCCTTGGAATGAAGGTCTACAGACATTATCCTATCGATGGCTATCCGAATAATATTCCGCTTATCATAAGCGACGATGGTTTTGGAAAAAATGAATATATCGAAACAGACAGACCTCTTGTGGTTGTTACAGCTCCCGGACCGGGAAGCGGCAAGATGGCAGTATGTCTGTCACAGCTTTATAAGGAAAATCAGCGCGGAGTTAAGGCCGGATATGCGAAATTCGAGACATTTCCTATCTGGAATATTCCGCTCAGACATCCGGTTAACCTTGCTTATGAGGCAGCAACCGCAGACCTTGGAGATGTGAATGAGATCGATCCATATCATCTTGAAGCATACGGTGAGACAACAGTAAATTATAACAGAGATATTGAGGTATTCCCAGTACTTAATGCCATGTTCAAGAAGATTTACGGTGATTCACCATATAAGTCACCTACTGATATGGGCGTAAATATGGCCGGATACTGTATCTCAAATGATGACGTGACCAGAGATGCAGGCAATCAGGAGATCATAAGACGTTATTATAAAGAAAGCTGCGCACTCAGAAAGGGTAACAGCCGTCCGGATATTGTAAGTAAGCTGGAAGTTATAATGCAGCAGGCAGGAATCGGCCTTGAAAGCCGTAAATGTGCGACTGCAGCAAATGTCAAAGCTGAGCTTACAGGACTTCCTGCAGCAGCTATAGAGCTTGACGACGGAACTATAATCACAGGAAAGACCACCAGCTTACTCGGCGCTTCATCAGCTATGCTCTTAAATGCGCTTAAGCATATAGCAGGACTTGCAGATGAGGTTATACTCCTGGCACCGTCGGTTATCGAACCGATTCAGCATCTCAAGGTTCATCACCTTGGAGATCATAATCCGCTTATGCATATAAATGAAGTGCTCATAGCACTTACAATGTGTGCCGAAAGTGATGAAAATGCAAAACTTGCACTGGCTCAGCTGGACAAGCTCCGTGGCTGTGAGGCACATTCATCCGTTATCCTCTCAGGTATCGATGAAACCGTCTTCTCAAAACTCGGCGTCAACCTTACCTGCGAACCAAAATACCAGACTAACAAGATGTACCACAAATAAGCAGTGCCGAAACATAAAAAGAGGTGTACGCGCGAGCGAAGCTCGCAGCCATACACCTCTTTTTATGTTTCGATAGTGCGCAGCACTACATGAGCACGGAGCGAAGCGCAGTGCGAATGGAACTGCTGATTTGTGGATGGATGGAATAAAAGCAGCACGACATGAGCACGGAGCGAAGCGCAGTGCGAATGGCACTGCTTATTTGTAGATGGATGGAATAAAAGCAGCACTACATGAGCACGAAGCAAAGCGAAGTGCGAATGGAACTGCTAATTTGTGGATGAAAAGTGCGCAGCACTACATGAGCACGAAGCGATTTTTAGGTTGACAAAACTACCGGCAATCGATAGAATTGACTTTGGTACGTTAACGCAGTAAAGCGTTGAAAAAATGAATGAGGAGTAAGGAAAAAATGGTTGTCAAAATTTTATTGCTGATCGTATTTTTCAGCATCATGATCGGGGTGGGATTCTATTCTCGAAAAAAAGCGCAAAACGTAAATGATTACGTTCTTGGCGGACGTTCGGTGGGGCCATGGATTTCGGCATTTGCCTTTGGTACATCGTATTTTTCATCAGTAGTATTTATCGGTTATGCAGGACAGTTCGGATGGAAGTATGGTCTTTCATCAACATGGATAGGAATTGGAAATGCATTTATAGGAAGCCTTCTTGCATGGCTTGTACTGGGAAGAAGAACCAGAATCATGACACAGGCGCTGGATGCAAGAACAATGCCTGAGTATTTCGGAAAGAGATATGATTCGAAGTCGCTCAGAATAGTAGGCTCGGTAATAGCCTTTGTTTTCCTTGTTCCATATACAGCAGGCGTTTATAACGGCCTTTCAAGACTTTTCGGAATGGCTTTCGATGTTGATTATCATATCTGTATCATTGTTATGGCTATCCTTACAGGTGTTTATGTTGTTGTCGGAGGGTACATGGCAACAGCATTAAATGACTTTATTCAGGGTATCATAATGCTTATCGGTATCTGTGCAGTTATCGGTGCGGTACTTTCAGGAAAAGGCGGTTTCCTTGCTGCTCTTAAGGATCTTTCAAATATCCCGGTAGAATCAGCAGTAACAACAGGACCTCTTCAGGGAAGCCAGGGACTTTTCGCAAGCTTCTTCGGACCGGATCCGCTTAACCTGCTTGGTGTTGTTGTTCTTACATCTCTTGGTACATGGGGACTTCCTCAGATGGTTCACAAATTTTATGCCATCAAGGACGAGAAGTCTATAAAGACAGGAACGATCGTTTCTACATTTTTTGCAATTGTTGTTGCCGGCGGATGCTATTTCCTCGGTGGTTTCGGACGTCTCTTCGGTGATGAACCGGGTATCGTTCTTGAAAATGGTGCTATAGCTTACGATAACGTAGTTCCTACAATGCTTTCAACACTTCCTGATATTCTTATCGGTATAGTTGTTGTACTTGTATTCTCAGCTTCAATGTCAACGCTTTCTTCACTGGTTCTGACCTCCAGCTCAACACTTACACTGGATCTTATCAAACCATTTAAGAAGGAAATGAAGGATAAGACACAGCTCAGACTTATGCAGATTTTTGTTGTGGTATTTATCGCACTTTCGGTAGTTATAGCATTTAACCCTCCGACATTTATTGCTCAGCTCATGGGCGTGTCATGGGGAGCACTTGCCGGAGCCTTCCTTGCACCATTTATGTATGGTCTCTACAGCAAGAAGGTTACAAAGGCAGCGGTTTGGGCAAGTTATATCGTAGGTGTTGGTTTCACTCTTGCAAATATCTTTGCATCACAGGCCGGACATCCTATCATTGCATCGCCTATTAATGCAGGTGCTCTGACAATGCTCGCAGGACTTGTCATCGTTCCGATAGTCAGTCTGGTTACACCAAAGCCGGATCAGGAAAAGATAAATGAACTCTTTAAGTGCTACGACAGAACGGTTATCGTTCATAACACAACCTCCCTTGAAGAGGAAGTAGCAGATAAATAATAAAGACAGATACACCCGTGTATATCTCTGAAGAGAGAAGATATATGCGGGTGTTTTTCGTATAATAGGAAATTATGTTTTTGTTGTACAAAAACATTCCGGGGGAATGCGCCTCGGCGCGAATCATAATTGGCTGCCGGCGGCACGATTTAATATGTCCTGAAAAATAAAGGATATATTAAGTCGTTAACTTAATACTTGATTTTTTGACTTGGATAACATAAGATAAGAATGATGGCTAAGTGTCGTCTATTCTATTCAGGCAGGACAGAAACTATGGTTGATAATGAAAAAGTCAAGATAATGACCAGAATTGCTATATATGAGAAGAATGAAGAACATGAAGGTCTGGTGCTCAGTAAGTATTTTCGTGAGGATTATGTCAAATACAACATGCTGAAGACACTGGTTACATCAACTATATGCTTCTGGCTTTTCGTTGCAGTATCCACGCTCGTGGATTTCGAAAAACATATCACTGATTTTGGAAAAGAAGATTATATCAAATTAGTCGGAAAGGTAATGATGTATTATGTTATCTTTTTGGCTGTATTTGAGGTTCTGGCATTTTTTGCATATTCCTACAGGTATGCCAGGGTTAAACCGGGGCTTGTGGAATATAACGGAAACCTGCGAAAGCTGATAGAATATTATGATAAGCTCGAAACTACTGATACAGCCATTTACAAGGTAAGTGCAAGTATCGGTGGAGATATTGATGATCTGGAAATGAAATTAATCGAGCAGAAGAAAAAAGGAGAAGCTGATCATGGAAGAGCTGGTGAAGGTAAAAAATAAAATCAGAAATTTTATAAGGAATTTTGATGATATCATCATACCGATACTCAGACTGATATGGTCTTATGCAGTTTTCAGTGTGATAAATATGCATTTTGGCTATGTTTCCCTTTTCAGTAAGAATATGTTTGTTCTTCTGGTGTCGATACTTTGTGCGCTTATGCCGGATGCGTTGATGCTTTTCCTGATAGGTGTGATAATGGGAGTGAACTCTTTTGCGGTAGGGCTTGAAACGGGACTTTTCTTTATTGTACTGTTTATCGCAATGTATTGCGTATACCTCAGATTTTTCCCGAAACACCTGTATATTATTCTGGTTGCATTTGTTGCAATGCATCTTTCGATGTCAGGACTGCTTCCGCTTTTTATAGGTGTTATCGCAGGTATCGCAGGCGTTATTCCTGCTGCTTTTGGTCTTATACTTTTTTACTATTCCGATGTACTGAAGGAACTGGATGTTATGATAAAGTATTCTTCAGAACCGGATACCATTGCAGCTTTTAATTATCTGAAGGATTATTTCAAGGATAATAAGGATCTGCTTACTGTAATAGGTGCATTTGCAATCACTATTGTTGTGACGGGTATTATTTACAGACTTTCATTTAAGTATGCAGTTTATATCGCAATCGGAGTTGGTGCGATCACCAATCTTATTGCCTTTAGTGTTGTGTCAGGAAAATTACACACAAAGGTTGATATGAACAATATTTTTATGAGTACAGTCATTTCGCTTATTTTTGTACTGTTCTTCCAGTTCTGTAAGGGGTTTGTGGATTACAGAAGAACCGAGAGAGTACAGTTTGAGGATGATGAATATTATTACTATGTTAAGGCGGTTCCTAAATTCGGCGAAGATATTGATAAGGCAGCACGTAAGAGAGTTGTTAAGCGTAAGGCGGGAGTTGTTCTGTCGGATAAGGCAGTACAGGGAAGACAGGGTCAGCAGGGCAGTGGTGCAGCTGCTGTTAAAATGGATGCTGCTCATAAGGTAAGAAGACCGGGAGTCCAGCCGGGAATAACCACTTCATCCGGAGATAAGGCTGTTGCTGATGCACTTAAGGTTGCTGATGAGATAGAACAGCAGAGTGCTCCTGCTATAGAGAAGAAAGCTATGGAAATTCAGGTTGATAAAGAGAAACCTGTAGTACAGAATCCTCAGGGAGCTGTCAGAAGACCGGTTCAGAGTGCTCAGGGAGCAGCCGGTGCAGAAAGAAGATCTGTTCAGAACGCTCAGGGAGCAGCCGGAGCGGAAAGAAGACCTGTTCAGAATGTGCAGGGAGCAGCCGGAGCAGTGAGAAGACCGGTTCAGAAGCCTCAGGGAGAGGCCGGAGCAGAAAAAAGACCTGTTCAGAGTACTCAGGGGGCGACAGGAACAGTCAGAAGACCTGTTCAGAAACCACAGGGGGCAGCCGGAGCAGAAAGAAGACCTGTTCAGAATCCTCAGACAGTGAAAAAACCTCAGCCGGCAGCTGTAAAAGCTGAAATGAGTGCGAGACAGACTCTTGTAAAGGCAGAGGAAGGATTTACAAAGAAGCCGCTTCCATCAGGCAGCACTTCAAATATGAACAAAAAACCTGAGAAGAAGGACGAAGAATAGTTTTAAAATGAAATATAAATGGGGTGTGTTACATGTACGGCATATGGTATCAGATCAAGCAGTATTTTGACTGGTTTTATATTCCGAAGATAGGCTGGCAGGATATTCTTGATATCTTAATAATTGCATACATCATTTACCATATTCTTTCATGGATAAAATCCAGCCGCGCATGGACATTACTTCGTGGTATTATTTTGATTGCCTGTTTTGCGGGAGTAGCAGCGATATTCAAGCTTAATACCCTGCTGTGGCTCACGAAGAACTTTATAAATGTCGGCATTATTGCTGTTATCATTCTCTTTCAGCCGGAGTTTCGTCATGCTCTTGATGAGCTGGGTCGAAAGAGAATTCTGAAAAATATTTTCACATTTGAAGACAAAAATGCAAAGGAACTGAGGCTCAGCGATAAGACTATCTATGAGCTCGTTAAGACGTCTGTTGAATTATCAAAGGATAAGACAGGCGCTCTTATTGTGCTTGAACATGATACGCCTCTCGGTGAGTATGAGCAGACCGGTATCAGTATTGATGCTGTTGTAACTGAGCAGCTGCTTATAAATATTTTTGAGAAGAATACACCTCTTCACGATGGTGCGGTCATAATCAGGAATAATCGTGTGGTGGCGGCTACATGTTATCTTCCTCTGACAGACAGAAATGATGTTAATAAGAAACTTGGAACCAGACACAGAGCAGGACTTGGCATCAGTGAGGTTTCTGACAGTCTTACAATCATTATTTCCGAAGAAACGGGCAGTATTTCGATTGCTTACATGGGAGCTCTTTACAGGAATCTGGATGAGGATGGTCTCAGACGTCATCTTCAGGAGCTTCAGGAGCATAATCCGGACAGCAGAATACTTAAAAAGCATAAAAATGAAGATACAAAGTCTCTTAAATCCCACAGGAAAGGAGGCGTGAAGAATGAAAAGCAGTAAAAAGCAGGGTATCATAAAAACACTTTTTCTCAGAATACTTTCTCTCGCCATAGCCTTTCTTATCTGGCTTCTGGTGGTAAATGTGGATGATTACAAGATCGTTAAGGAGATATCCAATATTCCGGTTGAGCAGCTCAACGGCGAGAGTATTGAAGAAAGCGGGCTTGTATATGATGTTACCTCCGGTGAGACGGTTGATATAATCGTTGAAGGAAGAAGGTCGGTTGTTGATAAACTGAATAAAAGTGATTTTACGGCGACAGCGGATCTGGCAAAAATTTCATTTACAAATACTGTCAAAATAAATGTTCAGCTTAAAAATAAGAATGCTGAAGGCGATATTACAATTGACGTAGTGGATGACGCCATGATTCTTTCCATCGAGGAAAAGAAGAGCAAACAGTTTGAAGTCCGCGTAGATACCAAGGGTGAACTTCCGGAGGGATATGCTCTCGGAACTCCTGTATGTTCACCGGCTGTTATTAATGTAGAAGGACCTCAGTCACTTATAAATAAGGTTAGATATGTCAGAGTTGCCGTTGATATAAATGGCATAACTTCTGACTATGAGACGGAAGTCAAAGCAGCTGTATATGATGGAAATGATGAAGTTATGGCTTCATCGAGAATTGTCACGGATCATTCTGCGGTAAATGTAAAGATTCCGGTCTACAGAACAAAGGTGGTTCCGATAAAATATTTCACAATAGGTAATGTTGCGAGCGGCTTCAAGATGACAGGGGTTTCGGGAAGTATATCTGAGATTATGATCACAGGTCCCGAGGATATGCTGAACAAAACTTCATTTATTGCTGTAAATGATATTGATATTTCCGGAATCAATGAGCAGACAGTCTATGAGAGAAGTGTTTCGAACTTCCTGCCGGAAAATATTTATCTGGCGGATTCCGTGGACAGTCTTCAGGTTACCGTTGATGTTGAAGAGCTTGTGGTCAAGACCTTTACGGTAAATGTGTCTGATATCAAGCTCGCCAATACAAAGACAGATATGTATCAGTATAAGGTGGCGATTCAGGGGGCTTATGTGATAAGTGTTACAGGCCTTGAAGCAGATGTTAGCGGAGTTGCATTGGATGATCTTAATCCGACGATAGACTGCGGTGGTCTGGAAGAAGGAACAAATGTTGTGACTGTCAGATTGCAGAAAAATAATAAGCTGGATATAACTGAAAACGGAACCGTAACGGTAGTGGTAACGGAGAAGACTACGGAAACCCTCAGTGTCACACCGGAGGATGAGGGGAATTAAAGACTTCGGTGCGACGGCGGTGGATGAGGACAATGTTTATTGACTTTGCCGAAACGTCAGTTCCGGAACTTAGGGAGGTGTTGAGAATGGATGAGGATGTAAAGAAACTTCAGGATGCCATCAATGAATCAAATTATATTGTATTCTTTGGCGGTGCCGGTGTATCAACAGAAAGCGGTATCCCGGATTTCAGAAGCCAGGACGGACTTTATAGTCAGAAATATAAATATCCGCCGGAAACTATTGTAAGCCATACATTTTTTATGCATTATACCGAAGACTTTTATGAGTTCTATAAGGATAAAATGCTGATCACGGATGCAAAGCCGAATGCGGCTCATTTGAAGCTCGCAGAGATGGAGGCGGCAGGAAAGCTTAAAGCGGTTATTACCCAGAATATTGATGGCCTTCATCAGGCGGCAGGCAGTAAAGAAGTGCTTGAGCTTCATGGCTCGACTCTCAGGAATTACTGTATGAAGTGCGGAAAGAAATTCAGCAGTACACCGGAGGATGTGCATGCAGGAGTAAAATATATTCTGAAGTCTGAGGGCGTTCCGAAATGCGATAAGTGCGGAGGCATCATCAGACCGGATGTGGTTCTTTATGAAGAGGGGCTGGATTCGGAGGTTATCTCAAGGTCGATAAAACATATTTCCAAGGCGGATATGCTTATTATCGGTGGAACAAGTCTTGTGGTTTATCCGGCTGCGGGATTTATAGATTACTTCAGGGGAAAGCATCTTGCTGTTATAAATATGTCACCGACGGCAAGGGATGTTTCGGCTGATATACTTGTTAAGAAGAAGATCGGTGAGGTGTTCTCTCAGATTACGGTATAGAATTACAGCAGGAGTAAGTTTGTTAAGTGTGCATTACAGCGTGAATTGAATATTGAAATATGTGAATCTTATTTAAGAGTATCACAGCAAAAACGGACAGGATTGTTTTAGGTATGAAATCTATCCCGTCCGTTTTGATTTTTCTAATAGCGATGCCGGTCCCGCGGGTCTATGAGACGTGTTGTCGGACCGAACGTAGTATGACTCTTTGAGCAGAGTATATGCCTGACAGTGTAAAAAACAACCGGTTTTCGGTATGGTAAAATGTTCTGAAAATGTGCCTGAAATATGGCATATACTTGACATAAGACCTATTTTAATCTATACTTAACCATGTAAAACTATGTAAAAAAATATATTTTGGGGCTAATAAAGAGTGAGAGAAATATATGGCGACAGAAGGTATGGAAA
The DNA here is from genome assembly GCA_900108205.1 of Eubacterium ruminantium. Lineage (GTDB taxonomy): Bacteria > Bacillota > Clostridia > Lachnospirales > Lachnospiraceae > Eubacterium_Q > Eubacterium_Q ruminantium_A. The sequence goes on from FNUU01000003.1 coordinate 200,906, forward strand.
CAAAAGTTGGAGGGCTTAGAGCAATTGAAATGTATTATCGCGGGATCAGAGAGTTTGAGTCCGGTGATACTACTTTTGTGCAGTCTAAAACAAGACTTAATACCCCGGGTATGGGAACCCTCATGCCGGAGACCTATCGAAAGGTTGCAGAACTCAGCAACCAATGTATTTCCCTTTTTGAATTAGAACTGAAACAGGCTATTGATACCATTAAAAGCCTTCTTGAAAAAGAATTTTATTTCAGATGGCTTTCGGTTTATATGCCGCTTAGGTATCTTGAGACCAAGAGTATTCAGCAGAAGCTGATGGATGTTATGGATGAGACCGGAACAGATACCAACAGGCTCTGTTTTGAGCTTCCGTCCGAGCTTCTTCTGAACGGTAACTCTGTACATAGTACTGTTATCGAACAGCTTCGCAATCGTGGTTTTCATTTTATGCTGACAGATTTTGGAGGCATTAATTCACCGCTTATGAAGCTGGCATATTTTCCGGTGGATTTTGTGATGCTGAGTCAGGAGATGATAAGCTACCTTAACAAGGATGACAGATCACTTTCTGCAATTAGTTCGATAGTGGATTTTATCGAAGGTATGGAGGCGGATGTCATCGCTGATGGCGTTTCGAATCTTGAACAGGCAGAACAGCTTTTTAAGGCGAAGGTAAGATTTGGTGCAGGCTCACTTTCCGGCAGATATATGACAGAAAGATATCTGAGACGTAAGAAAGCAGAAGCAGACAGGAATGAAAAGGTCGAAGAAAAGACTGAGGAGCCTGAGGCTGATGCAGAGTCTGTTGATGATATGAATCCGGAAGAAAATAATGTTGCAAGTGAGATGAATCAGGAAGATATGGCAAATTCTGATGAAATGATGGATCAGGGTGAATTTGGAGCAGAAGAGTCCGCGGCAGATGAAGCGGGCGTGGATGAATCACTTTTTGATGAGACTTCCGTAGACGAGATCATGGCAGGTATACCTGCTGCAGATGATATGGATTTACAGTAATGATATTAAAAAATATTGATTCACAGTAATGATATCAATCATAAAGATCAGAAAATATGGTTTTACAATAGTGGTATTAACCCGAATGCTCAGGATGGCAGTGAAGTATTAATATCAACCCGGGTATTCAGGATAAAATAATAAACAGATTCATAGATTAAAAGAAAAGAGGACAAATATTTGGCAGATAAAGCAGAAGAGACTGTAAAGGTTGATGCTTCTCCAAATGACGGTGCAGGACAGGCAGCAAATGGCGAAGATACCGGGCAGACGGCTGCTGAAGTTCAGGAGACAGCTCCTGCAAAGACAAAGAAGTCTAAGAGAAACAAATCTGATAAGTCTGAAAGGATAAGAGATGTCGTAGAACTGCGAAGAACTGCTAAGGAAGTTAAAAAACATATGATCGTGACGCGAGTCATGGCGCTTCTTGTAGGTATACTTGTAGCTATCGTGGCTGTCGCATATGCGATCGCATACTTCTATGATAAGTTTGGCAGCTTTACGGTAAAAGTTAATAAGTATGATATGGCCAGGCAGGGCCTGTGTTTGTCGGAAACACCGGAATATGATCATACCATTTCCGAACTGAATGCAGACATTGTTTATGATATGACCAATATCAGCGGTAACGACCTTCCGGCGAATATTGATATGGTAAATGGAAGCCACAATGGCGAGAATTACATTGCGTATACATTTTATCTTATCAATTCCGGTGAAGATACGCTTTCCTACGAAGGCGAGCTCGTTATAGATAATGTAACCAAGGGCGTGGATGAAGCCGTCAGAATCGCAGTATATAAGAACGGTGAAAGAACACTCTATGGTAAGACTAAGTCAAACGGAACCGGAATGGAAAGTGACTGCGATAAAGAATTTCTGTCGGCTACAACGGTAATGAGAACCAGGGCTGAGGGCTTTAAGCCTAAGGACAGAGATAAATATACCATAGTCATCTGGCTTGAAGGAAATGATCCGGACTGTGTTGATAAGATCATCGGCGGAACCATCAAGTTCACAATGCTCTTTAAGATCATTGAGACCACGTGATGCGGTATCGGTAAAAGCAAGACAGGATTATGAGATGCTGATTTTGCTTCTCATCAATATCATAAATATATGGAACTGAAATGTATCAGACATATATGGAACCGGTACAAAATAAAGTAGCGGTAATGTATATCTGATACGAATAACATTTTACATTTAGCAGAAGGAAAAGGATTATATGAAAAAAGTATTAAAAGTATTACTTGATGTTTTAGCGTGGGTGCTTCTTATTACAGCATTGCTGGTAACTCTTGTGGTTTTTGCCGCAGGAAAGAATAATGGCGTGGCAAATATTTTCGGATATACACCGCTTACGGTAGAGTCTGATTCCATGAGCCCTACATTTAAGAAAGACGACCTTATCGTTGTTAAAAAGGTTAAGGATCTTTACCAGTTAAAAGAAGGAGATGTCATAACATTCTATACGATCATTGACGGAAAACGTGTCCTCAATACCCATAGAATCGTGGCAATCAATCAGGCAGAGAATTCCAGAAGCTTTACTACACGAGGCGATAACAATCAGATCGACGATTATCTGCCGGCATACGCTTCGGATATCGTTGGTAAATGGACAGGCACAAGACTTAAGGGAATGGGCAAGGCGATGGATTTCCTTCGTACAAAGAAGGGCTTCTTCATCTGTATCATAATACCTCTGGCTTTGTTCTTCCTGTTTGAACTTTATAAATTCATCTCTGTACTTATCGATGCAAAGAAGAGCGATATTACAGAAGAGGATGAGGAAGAAATCAAGCGTAAAGCTGTAGAAGAATATCTGGCAGCGGAAAAGGCTAAGGCTGAAGCGGCAGAGAAGGCCAAGGCAGAAGCTGAGGTGGCTGCGGATGAGGCGAAAGAGACTGCGGATGCAGTTTCAGAGACAGCTGAGAATGAGGCAAAAGAGGCAGTGGAAGAGGTTTCAGATGCAGTTGACGTCGCGAAAGACGATGAAGCTGAAGATAAGAATTAAGATGTTTTTCTGCTACGCGAATAGCGGGAAGGTGTATATATAATCAAGAGATAGTGATTATTTGCAGTATAAATCTTTAGCAGCAGATAACAGCTGCAGATAGTATGGTTACAGAAGACAGTAGTTTATAGTGGGTGTTACGAGAGGGGTTAAAGCGTGAACGGATTCTTAAAATGGTTTTTTGCTTTTATTTCCGAGATGCTCAAAGGCTGGGGAATGATCTTCAGCGGCATCGGAAATGGTATAGTAAAGATATTCAGCATCAAAAATTACATCGATATATTTAAGCAGTACTCAAAAAGCTTTGACGCGGTAGGCTGGATCCTTTCGATACTGGCTATAATTATCGTGCTTGCAATCTATGTACTGTTGTTCCTGCTTATAGTTATGGCCATAAGGAAGTATATCCGTTTCAGGCATTCTATAGTCAGTAACGAAGATCTCCTTGAAGAGATATCAGTCCTTCAGAGAAAGGTTATCAAGATGACCAAAGAGAAGGATGAGATCATGGCAATGAAGGTTGCTCAGATCGGTGTTCCTGCCGGAACTGCAATGTCATTTGCTGGTGGCGGAACAATGGATTTCGAAGGCGAGAGTGCAGAAGCTATTCAGCAGGCTGCCGGAGAAGAAGGTATCATCATTACTCAGGACAGACGTTTCAACAAGCTGTTCGAGGTGGATATGTTCTACAAGAATTACACTATGCCGGAGTATGATAATGAAATCGACCTTCCTGCAATATGTGAACGTTTCCGTGGATTTGCATGTTCAAGAATGCATCTTTACTATGATATAAAGACAATCAGACTTTTCCTTGCAGGTATGGCTTCTACAAAGCTTATTATCCTTCAGGGTATTTCCGGTACAGGTAAAACCTCCCTGCCATATTCATTTGGTAAGTTCCTCCAGGTGGATACAACCATAGCTTCGGTTCAGCCTTCATGGAGAGACCGTACGGAGCTTTTTGGTTATTTCAATGAATTCACAAAGAACTTCAACGAAACTGAAGTTCTTCGAAGAATATATGATTCTAATTACAATGACAATGTTAACCTTATCCTTCTCGACGAGATGAACATTGCCCGTATCGAGTATTACTTTGCAGAAATGCTGTCAATACTTGAAATGCCTAACTCAGATGAGTGGGAGCTCGACCTTGTTCCGAGTGTGTGGAGTTCCGATCCTGAGAAACTTGATCATGGTAAACTGCGTATACCACAGAATATCTGGTACATCGGTACAGCTAACAACGATGACTCTACCTATGCTATATCAGATAAGGTTTACGACCGTGCTCAGCCTATCAATCTGGACGCAAAGGGTCTTGCATTTAATGCTGAAGACACGCCGCCGCTTACACTCAGCTTCTCACATCTGAATCAACTTTTCCAGGACGCAATAGAAAAGTATCCTGTTTCGCAGGAAAATATGAAGAAGATACATCAGCTGGACCTTTGGGTTATCGACAAGCTGCGTGTGGCATTTGGTAACCGTATTATCAAGCAGATGAGTATGTTTGTACCGGTTTATGTAGCCTGCGGTGGTGAAGAGCTGGACGGTATCGATTATGTACTTGCTACAAAGATCTTCCGTAAGTTTGAATCTCTCAACCTTGCTATGTTAAGAGATGAACTTAAGGAACTGGTTGTATATATCAATAAATCATTTGGTAAGAATAAAATGAACGAATCTGTAGCTTATCTTGAGAGACTGCAGAAGCTGTTCTAGTAACGGATTGCGATATCATTTGTTAACAAAAGACTGTTTATATTTTTTGGATAGGCATATGCTGATTCCAGTGATGAAATGATTTGTTTTGCAACATTATTGATTGATAAATGATCAGGTAATTAACATATTCCTGATTAATGATGATCAGGAAGAAAGGAAATGCTTTGAACGAGAAGTACGGGGAATGGTATCAGGAATTAAGAAACGCCCTGGGTACGATGCAGGAAAATGATATCTATGATGATATGAATAAGGTTGTAGGTTCCGGTCGTTCAAATATTTCCATGAACCGGAAGCTGATGGAGAAGAGTATCGATGTTTCATGGGTTGAAGCCATCGAGAACGGTCTTATTCATGTCGATAATGTTATCAGAAGGCCTAGTCGTACCATTGTTGACGTGGAAGAAATTGTGCCGATAGCACTGTCCAGAAAAGTTACGGTGGAATCTGTAAAGCATCTTGCGCAGCATACCGACCTGATACAGAGCATAGATAAAAAAACCGGAAGGATAACGCCTTCCAAACTGTTAAATGTACATAAAGAAGAAAGTCTGGAAACTTATGAGAACAGATTTGTAAATACGCTCATAGACAGGCTTTATATCTTCATCATGACCAGGTATGAAAAGCTTGCCGAGGTTGAGAAGGATGAAGAAGTTTATACTATGGAAATGGAAAATGAAATGGATGACAGCAGAGGTAATCTGCTGAATTTTCGTGTTTCCATAGATTCCAGAAGAAGTCTGGAAGCTGCCAATGACAGTGGCTATACGATATGGCAGCGAGTTGAAAAGCTTAAGAAGACTATCGAGGGTTATAAGGGCTCAGAGCTCTGTATGACTCTCGGCAATAACTTTGTCCAGCCGCCTATTATGAGAACAAATGCCATTATGAAAAATGTCGATCTTAAGGCATGTCTCGTTCTGTGGCAGTACATTTTGAGCTATGACAAGGTTGGTTATGAGATTAATATAGAAGATACGGCACTGAAGCCTGAGCAGGGTTATATGGATGACCTTGTCGATATGATAACCTGCGATATGCTGCTTTTCAAGAGCTATACCGATAAAACCAGTGATGTTTTTAAACCTATCGGTAAGCGTAAATTTAAGAGCGTTCAGCCGAAGGTTGTTAAGCGTTATAAGGCTGAGGTTCTGTCAGGACATTATGGCATACATACGGATGGTGCCGTAGGTTATATAGAGGCAGACGGACCTCTTGTATATGTAAATAATGATCTGCCGGATGACATCGACGGCATTTTCAATGAGATAGATAATGCAATAAATATAGAGAGAAACTTCTACGCAGAGAAGGAGAGAAAGCGACTTGAAGAGCTTGCGATTCAGGAAGAGGCTGAGAGACGTAAGAGAGAACGAGAAGAACGTCTTGCCGAAAAGAGACGTATTGAAGCTCTCCGACTTGAAGAACGTGAACGTATCAGGCGTGAGAAGGAAGAGGAAGAGAAAAGAGTTCAGGAGCTTCTCGCCAGACGTCGTGCCGAGATCGAGGCAGAGGAACGAGAGAGAGAAAGACAGGCGGCTGAAAGAAAGGCAAGGATCGAAGAAGAAAAACGTCTTGCTGAAGAGGCTGCAAGAGAAGAAGCTGAACGTAAGAAGAGAGAAGAAAATGAAAAATCCATCAGAAGTGGATTTGGTGAGGCTGAAGGCGTTGATACAGCAGTATTTGACCGTAAGAAGGAAGAGAGAGACAGAACTACTGCTACCGGCACCGTAACTCAGGATGATATTGAACAGGCTGAGGAGATCATACAGGAACAGGTTGAGCAGAGAAATATTACTCAGCAGTATGAACCTGAAGATGGAAAGGCAGCGGAACCTCAGGAAGAGATAATAGAAGATCCTCGTGAAGTTGCCGTAAGAATGAAACTTGAGCAGCAGAAGAAGGAGAAGGAACTCCGAGAGAAGGAGAGAGCTCTTCGTCTTAAGGCTAAACGTAAGGAATACGAGGCAAAACCATTTGATGAGATCCGCAAGGCTTATTCAAAGAATCCGATATATGCCATACCAAGATTCTTCAGATGGCTGCTCTTTGTTCTCTTTGGCATTATTCCAAAGGATACGGACAATCCGGATCAGCAGCGTATACTTGCTGAGAGGGCGGAAAAGGCCAGAAGAGAGGAATACGAGAAGACAGAGAGAGAGAAATTCGATGCATACTACAAGAAGTATGCAACCAATTTCCCTTACAATATAAAACGCTTTATTGCAGATACTAAATTTAAGCGTAAGAAGAAAAAGGCTGATAAACTTAAGCCGAAGCCTGTATTTAATCCTCCGAAGCGTACCGAAGAGGAGACAAGGGCTATTGAAATGCAGATGAAGAGCCTGTACAAGACCTATCATGTTGGTCCAATCAAGAGATTCAGGAGATTCCTGCATGACAGAAAGAACGAAGGCGAAAGCGTGTGATTTTAAATGAAAAAGAAAAGATCCTTTCTTAGAAAGCTGATTTCAGCATTTGAATGGATATTACTGATACTCGGCGTTGTTTTTTTAGTACAAATATTTATTACTACCTCCAAGGGCAAGGCTGTAAATATATTTGGTAAAAGCCTTTTGCATGTAATAACAGGAAGTATGGAGCCTACCATCTCGGTGGACGATTACATAATTGTTGAAGAGGCGGATATCGGCAGCCTGACGGAGGGAGATATAATTGCATATTACAGCAGGAATCCTGAAGTATATGGAAAGATAGTTATCCATAGAATAATAGGAATAAATGAAGATGGCAGCTTCATAACCATGGGAGATGCGAATCCGATACCGGACAGTATCCCTGTAAAAGCCGATGAAATTGTCGGTAAATACGTAAGAAGGTCGTGGCTCTTTAACTGGATGGCTTCCTTTATGGAGCCGAGAAAGCTGCTGCTCCTTCTGGCGGTTGTGCCGATATTCATTTTATCAATATATGAAGCAGGAACGCTTACAAAGCTTATCAGGAAGGAAATAAAGAGTAAAAGCGGTGAGGCAGAAGCTTCTGCCGGCAAAACTCAGGAAACTCATGATGAGAAGGTTGCGAGACTGAAGAGAGAGGCTATCGAAGAATTTCTCAACAAGAGAAAGGCCGAGAAGCTGGATATCAAGTGGATCGGCGAGACAGATACTCTGGCGGCGGATGGCGAGGCGGCTGGTAAAACGAGTGAAGCGTCAGAAACTGCGGCTGATGATGCCGGAAAGATAAATCAATCAGATGATTCGTCAGAAACATCAGCAGATTCAAACGTTGTTTGGCTTATGGCGGATGATGAAGATGAAGAGGATGAAGCTGAGGATACGGATGCTGGCAATGCAGATGATAAAGCTGATGGTAGCAATGTATATATTAAAGCAGATGCTGGCAACACAGATGATAAATCATGCGATGGTGACGTAGATGATGATGTAGATGATAGCCCAGAGGATGCAAAATCAGAAATCGGAGATAAAGCCGACAGCAATTCAGACAAGAATAAAAATGACAATGATATATAACTGTTTTTACATGAACAGATTTTATATGAGAAGCAAAAACCGCATCTCATAATCCTGCGGGACTAAAGTCCCTCCGGTAACTTATCAGGTTTGACAGTCGAAATGGACAGAATTATTACGTAGAGGTATAGAAAGATGGGCAAGAAGATTAAAAAAAATGCTTCGGCCGATGATCTCGTAAAATATACATACCGAGACAGCGGCCAGGAATTCATAATGAAGCGTAAGATGATCAGAGCCATCATTATAGCTATACTTTCGATGGTGGCGCTTGTAGTGTTCATAGCGCTTTATATAGCTGAAACCCATAAGGTTCAGGAAGCTTACAGAAGACAGTACAGAAAGAATATCGAGACTCTGGCATCGGATATAGAAAAGTACAAAAATGCAGACGGAGACTTCGAATTAAGATACAGAATGCTGCTTTCCGATATTTCAAACGCAAATTCATTTGCATTTCTGCTTAATGACTTTGTAGACGAGCAGAAGAATATAAATGGTCTCTATACAGTATTTTTAAAATATCCGGAGCAGACCAAGGAAAGACTCGATGAGATAAAGGTTTTTATTGATGATATACTCGCAAACCTTGACAAAGGATATGACGAAATGGGCGAGTTTGTTGAGTCCATAAATAAAAAGGGGTATTAGTACAGTTTTATACTGATTAAATATACTCATTATGAGAAGCAAAATCATATCTCATAATCCTGCAGGACTAATAATCCTCCGGTATATTATCGAATTATGATAAGTAATTCAAATGTCTGCCAGAATAAAGAAAATGTATGCATCCGGATGAATAAAACCTGGCAGAGAAAACTATATAGTAGCATATCGAAAATGAAATGAAATAACCGCCTGTCAAGTCGGTGAAAGGAAGAAAGTATGAGTAGAAAGAGTAAGTTAAAGAAGGAAATCAAAACCTGCCAGAAAACTATCGTTGAGATAGAGAGAAGACGTGCGAGATCCCAGTCGGCACTTGTTCAGGCTATTCTGCTTCAGGAAGAGCCAAATGAAGCCGACGTTGAATGGTTCAACAAGTATACGGGCGAGATCACGGCCTGCCGTAATCATATGCTTGAAATGAAAAAGGAATTAGAATCTTTATAAAAAAAATATAAAAACAAATTTTTTTGTTGCTATTTGTTACGCTTTTGTTGCGCTTTTGATGTTATAATCAGACTATAGTATTTGTAATGATGAGATACTTCTGTGGTTTTGAAGATTTTGAAAGATCCGGAAGTGAATGATCAAGGAAAATGGGTTTTTGAAGGAGGAAGCGAAGGGAAAAAAGAAAAAATGTGAAAAAGAAGGAAGACTAGAAATAGTCAAAAACCCGCATCTATTTGTTAAAGTTTCACAAAAAGATTTGTTACTGTTGCACAATTAGGTTCTTCAAAATTTACAGTTTGTTCACAAATTCGCAAAATAATACTTGCGAAATGCGTAGATAACACGTATAATTAAATTAATCAGTAAGATAAATGACTTATGTGAGAGAACCAAAAAAAAATTTGAATTAGGAGGAAACGCTTATGAGAAAAGATAAGAAAAAGTCTAGTAAGAAAATAGCTGCTGCGTTCTCTATGTTCGCTTTATCAGCAGCAATGCTCGGAACCGCAACATATGCATGGTTCACGATGAGTAGAGAAGTGGAATTAACAGGCATTCAGATGACCGCAACAGTTCCTAGCGATTTACAGATTGCCTTGGGTGAGATTGCTGACGGAAGCGAAGCTAATTCGTTAGCAAAATCGACTAGTTATCTTGTTTCATCAAATAATGTAGTTGCAGCACCTGCAGATCAGGTAGATGATGATCCGTTTGACTGGTCAAATACAGCCGATATTTCTAAATATTATCAGTTTGGAAAACTGATTCCAGCATCATCTATAGATGGTGAGAATGTGTATTATACAGCAGATGCAACAGGAGTTGGTAAGACGTATAGCAGCGGAGCTGTAGCTGTACAGGCTACTTCATCAGGTGCTACTACTGCACATGTAAATACGAGTACAAGTGATGGATGGTCTTCCGGAACATATGTGGCAGCCGCTTCATATACCGATACACAGGATGATGGATTCTATGTTGATATTCCTGTATGGCTTAGAACGTCAAATAAAACAGCTACTGATGTTTACGTCACAGGCTTTATATCTGATAACGGCAATCCGAGTAGCTTAGGATCTGGTTCAGATGGTGATGATCTTTATAAGGCTGTTCGTGTAGCTATACTTGATGCAGGTGGAGCAGAAAACGGAGGTATAGTTGAGCTTAATGATGGAACATCATATCCGACAGCAAAGATTGCAGCAGCTGATTCTTTGATTGATTCTGGAATTGCTAATGCTAATTGGAGCTTGACCGACAAAAATGCACTTAGTTCTGACGGAACGATGGCAGCTGGATCCTATGGTAGTGTTGTGGTAAATGATGGTTCTGTGGCAATTGCTTCATTAGCAGCAAGAACAACAGCTCAGTATGGCGCAGCTACAAAGATAATCGTTAGAGTATGGCTCGAAGGTGAAGATGCTAACTGCTGGAACGCTAATGCAGGTCAGGATTGGAAAATTAGTCTTCAGTTTATGACATCAGCACTTCAGTAATGATTACAATTTCTATATGTACCCAGAATTCTGGATATATAATAATGAAATAGGTTAATAAAAAGGATGTTATCACATGTATTGTGATGGCATCCTTTTTGCATATAGTGTATAATTTAACCATTCCACTGTTCAAATTATATCCAATAAAAGTGAGATTTTCTGCTTCGCCTTTCGCTCAACAGCTATTCGTTTCCCAACATTATTACAATCCCCGTCACATTTATGATATGATAAAAGAAAATTTTCATTTTAACCCTAACCATTTCATATTTTCTGCATTATACATACAGAAGCTTCTAAGAAACAATGAAAGAGGTAATTGATATGACCACAGATGAGTACAGAGAACAAATAGCGCAGATGTCTAAAACGATGTTCAGATACTGCCTTTCACGTACAAATTCATACCATGATGCAGAAGATCTGGCTCAAGAGATACTGCTTGCGAGCTTCAAATCAGAGTTGGAGTTTCCGAATGAGAAAGCCTTCTATGCCTTTGTTTGGAGAACGGCTGATAATCTTCTGAAAAGCTGGTATCGAAATAAATCAAGACGCGAAACGGCGGAATTGGATGAAAAAATGTCGGATGGCAGTTGGGAAACTCTTGAGGAAAAGGCCAGTGACAATGATCAGCTGCGGCTGATTACCCGCGAGCTTTCTCATTTGAACTCAAATTACAGGCATGTAACTGTTGCATATTATATCGACGGAATGTCAGTGAAGGATATTTCCGAAAGGTTTTCTCTGACGCAAAGTATGGTAAAATATCTTCTCTTTCAGTCAAGAAAAAGAATTCGGGAGGGAATTAACATGGAAATAAATTACGGTAAATTAAGCTATGATCCAATAGAATTAGAAACATTTTTCTTTGGTGGTAAGAATAATTATTTTGGAGTATTTGACAGCAAGCTCAGTAACAATATTCTGGTAGCCTGCATTTTTGACAAGCTGTCCGAGGAGCAGCTAAGCTTGCAGATCGGTGTTCCTACCGCTTATCTTGAGGACGAATTGAAAAAACTCATAGAATACGGCCTTCTCATTGAGAAAAATGGTTTCTATCAAAGTAACGTCCCAATAATCACCAAGGATGTTTTTGCTGAGATCAGGCGTGCAAATAAAGCGGATGTTGAAAACATATGCGAAACTCTAAAAGATAATATTGATAAAAATATGGAAGAGGTACGTAAGACAGGCTTTTACGGAAATGATATGCCTCAGAACTCACTCAAATGGTTCATGCTTGCGCTTGTTCTTCATTTGGCATATTTTGATAAGCCTCTTGAAGATCTGCCTTCGGAATATCCAACGGATGTATTTGGAGAGAAGTGTTTCAGGTTATTTACCGAAAAACTTCCAAGTGATCCTTACGGACTTGGCGTATGCCATATGGACAGTGATAATTCATCGGTATTATTCTGGGATATACTTATAAATGGGGAACTTAAGCACCCTAATATGACAAGAACCAGAGCATATATGCTGGGAAAGCTTTTATCCGAACAGCCTGTAACCGAAAATGAAAAGCTTATCTGTTCAGAACTTATTAACTACGGTTTTGCAATCAAGACTGATGCGGGTATCGTTCCGAATATTCCGATACTTACAAATGAACAAAATGAGAAAATATCCGATATCATTCACGGTATCGGCATAGAAATCGGTCAGAATGTTGTGGGGAGGACACCGGTACTACGTAAAATCCTTTGTGAGCACAGTCCTCAGCATCTGATTGATTATACAGAAAAAATGGCGCCACTCCTTCATTTTAAAGAAGCGGAGCAGGTAATGCAGAATCTCTGTGAAAGCGGCTGGCTGCTGCCTTTAAAGGATGATATGCAGGCTACAACGATAATGTGTTTAAAGAAGAGTTAAAGGATATATAAATACATCTTCAATTCAGGCAGGAAACAAGAGGATCTTTTCTTGTTTCCTGCCCGAATTTTAAGTGTTTATTGTATTTTTTGACAATTAGAGATTAGCGGCTTCGAGTTCTGTTATCCTCGCCTGTAAAGCAGCGATGGTGTTGTCCTTCTCTACAATAGCATTTTCTTTCTCGGCGATAGTATTATCCTTCTCAGCAATAGCATTATCTCTCTCAGCGATGGTATTATCTTTCTCAGCGAGTTTTATTTGCATTTCCTCTACAGCGTCAATATAACGGTCGATTTCCAGATCAAGTGATTGATCGTGCATAATATCAGCCTCCTTTACTTCAGGGTAATCAGAGTATAGATAATTAAATAGTCTGTTGGTAAGAGATATCAAAACATTCATGTCATCCCGAGAGATTTTACCATTTTGATAGCTCTTCTCAATCACTTTGATTATATCATCTATATAGAGCTCTTTCAATTGTAATATGCTTGATTCGTCACGTTTTTGCTTAGCGTTTCTCTTAGCTTTAAGAGGCGGAAAGGAATGAAAATAGTTGTTTTTTGTGAGGTGTGCATATAAAGATTTGGTTGTTTTGACGAAAAGTTTTATTGCGTTTTATGTTTGATTTACGTAAAAATCCCCCTGATCATATGATCAGGGGGAACTCAAATTATTAAGCCATTACTTATTCGTTCTTTGTAAACTTAAGATTTATTGAGAAGTTCTGACCGGCATTTGCATTCCAGCATTCTGGATCTTCGCCTTCAAGCCATACTCTTATGTATACTAAAGATGCTTCACCATATTCATCATTACCAGATCCAGCAACTGTAACAACGGTGCCATCATTATATGGAGTAATTCCCGCATATGTATCATCTGCTAAATAGCCAGCTTTATTAACTGCTCCGTTAGGCACCGCTCCACTTTCCGCTGCAGTACCATAATAATCAACTACAGATGTACCGGTATAACTATCAGCCTTTAATCCTATTATGTTACTTGTAGAAACGCCAGTATCATTAATAATAGCAACTCTTGCTGCTTTATAAAGAACAGCTGTTCCCGAAGCATCTCCTATTACAGAACTGTTATTATCCTTAACATATGCTTCAACCTTAAGTGGAACTGCAGTGTTACTTGATGTTCTAAGCCAAACAGGGATGTCAACATAGTATCCGTCATCTTTTGTAACACTATAGAGAGTAGATGGGGTATAACCTGATCCACTCTGTCCCCAAGTATCTGATTTGCTTTCCTTTGCATGTAATGTTGTCATATATGTTCCGCTGCCGTTATCAGCTACTGCAGTAAGTCCGCTATTAGCAGCTATAAATTGAGCACCAGAACCATCAGATTTAACAGTTTTACCAACACCTGTAGCATCAGGTGTAAAATAGATGGTCTGACCAGTTGTAGATGATGCAGGTATAATCTTACCTAATGTATAATATGCACTAATATCAGCTGTATTAGACCAATAATTAAGTGTTAAACCAGGGTCCTGAGCTTTTCCATCAGTATCTGTATCGATTAAACCTGTACTTGATGCTAATACGCCGCTATCCTTAAGCTTACCTAACGAAATCTGTAAATCTTCTGGTACAGTCGCAGTCATCTGAATATTCTGCACTTCCACTTCTCTACTCATCGTGAACCATGCATATATAGCGCCAACTACATCAAATCCGATGAATCCATCACCGTTCCATCGCGGAATTCTATCCGGATATGATTTTTTTTATATACATTCACCTGGCGTACATATTTATACACGACATCTTCATCAAATGTGGTCAGCAGCATGCCGTGAGAATCTCTGCAGCCATGTTCATTTATTGCGGTAATAAGCAGCTCATGCAACAGTGACTCGTGAACAGTCGCTGCATCGGGGCAGGCATTTTTGCCTCCTTCAAGTCTTGAACTACAGCGCCATACGGCGTAACGCTTGTCGTTACATTTCCAAATGACACGGCGGAAATGTTCACCGCAGTAGGGGCAGAGCAGAAGACGGTTCAGACGATATGATGGCTTGGAGGGCTTCAAAGTATCATTTGCTGAGTTTGGAGAAACAGCAGAAATAGTAGGGTTTTTCCTCCGTCTGCGCTCAAATTCAGCTAATACTCGCTCGTAGGTTACCTCGTCGACGATTGCTTCGTGGCAGTTTTTTATGAAATACTGAGGTTTTATACCTGCATTTTTGATTCTTTCATGGGTGAGGAAATTTATTGTCACGGACTTCTGGAGCAGGGCATGGCCGGCGTACTTTTCGTTGATAAGGATCTGCTCAACATTTTTGCGGGTCCATTTGCTGCTGCCATTTCTGCGTGTACAGCCGGAAGCTGTCAGGATGTTTGCTATATATCCCATACTGTGGCCGTCAGCGAACATGGAATAGATGCGGCGGACTATTTCAGCCTCGGCTTCGATAATGACAGGCTTTTTGTCGTCACCTAGACGGTAGCCCATCATTTGACTGAAATTATACCGGACCTTGCCGCTTTGGAAAGCTTTTTCTATGCCCCAGGTGATATTTTTAGATATTGATTCGGATTCTGCCTGCGCAAAGGAAGCGTAGAGCGAAATCATAAATTCTGAGTTTATGGAGCCGGTGTCGATATTTTCCTTTTCAAATAGTATTCGTATGCCGAGAGATGTCAGTTCACGGACTGCGCTTAGAAAGTCTACGGTATTTCTCGCAAAGCGGGAAATGGATTTACACAGTATCAGGTCAATGCGGTGTCGTCTGCATTGTGTCATCATCCTTTTGAACTGTATTCTGTTTTTGAGGGCAGTGCCGCTGATGCCTTCGTCCGCGTATAGTGCGACAAGTGTCCAGTCCGGATGGGAGAGTATGAGTTCTTTGTAGTAGGAAAGCTGGGCGGAAAATGAATTTGTCTGGCTTTCTTCGTTTGATGATACGCGAGCGTATGCGGCGACGCGAAGTGATGAATGTTTTTCTGTCATGGTAACCTCCTGTAAATAAATAATACTATTATCATATAAAAAACAGTCTGAATTTATTTAAAGTGTTGCAAAAAGCAAGTGTTTGAAGCATTTTGCTGTTTTTTATTTTGGGACTATTTTTTTGCTTGACACCGGCTTCTAAAAGGGGGTAAATTTTAAATAACCCCCTTAGTTGTTATGTTCTTTTATAAGACAATAATGACTTAAGGAGGAATATGTGTATGTACGATAACAGACAAAATAAGAATAGTGTTTTTGTAGATTTATTTCAGAATTGTGATGATGCATTAAAGAATGATATGGAGCTGGTACGTTGGCTTAATATTTTACCAAAGGACTGGAATGGAGAAATAAAACCGCTTCATCTTGATGATACGCTCTATAAAGCGTTTAAAAATGATGTTTCTTTTTTGGTGGGAGATATTATTTTGATACTTGCGGAGCATCAAAGTACGATTAATCCTAATATGCCATTCAGAGCATTGCTTTACATCTCCAGATTGCTGGAAAAGTTCGTCAAAGTTGATGATCGATATAAAAATAAACTGGCAAAAATACCGACTCCGGCAATCTATGTGTTCTATAATGGTGAAAAAGAGATGCCGTTTCTTCATTATGAAAAGCTGAGTGACGCATATCTTGTTGGCGATAGTTATATCTCAGAAGAGTTGAAAGGTTTTTCAGAGAAATACAAATTAGGTGCAGAGTATAATTTGCAATACCCATTAGAATTAGTAGTAACAGTAATCAATATTAATCAAAAAATAAATGGCAAAGATAACGAATTGCTTAAATCGTGTCCGGTATTATATGAATATAGCCAGTTGATTCAATTGATACGAGATAAAAAGAAATCAGATTCGTCAGATTATTTCAGTGAAGCTATAAATGAATGCATACATTTAGGTATATTGGCAGATTATCTGTCTGCGAGAAGATCGGAGGTATATAACATGTTAATAGCTGAATATGATTATGATACAGATATAAGAGTGAAAACTGAGGAAGCTCGTGAAGAAGGATTTGAATTAGGGATAGAAAAAGGAAAAATCGAGGGGAAAATCGAAGGAAAGCTTGAAGGAATTAATGCTTCTCGACTAAATTATGCATCAAGAAAGCTTGAAAAGAATATTGATGTTGATGATTTGGTATCGGATATGATTGATTCATTCGGAATTACTGAAGATGAGGCAAAAAAGATAGTTGCGGAAGCAATATGTAATAAGGTGGAAGGACAAGACAATGGAAGAGAACAATAAAGAAAAAATCAAAGAAAAAGGCGGATTGGATAAACAGATGAATGTATGGAAGGCTGTAGCGATTGCGGCCATCCTTCTTTTGGCGGTTGTAGGCGTTCTGTTTGCGGTTACGCTTTGTAAGAAAGATTCTGATGATTCAGAGAAAGGTTCGGCTGCACCTGAAAAGGAGGAAAAGGCAAGCGCAGAAGATCCATTAAGCCTTTGGACACAGGGCAGTGAAGCGAAGCAGGCGCTTATTTCGTATATGAATGCTATCACGGACAAGGAAAGCTCAGATTATATACCTCCGGAAGACCGTATAGCGGTTTTTGATATGGATGGTACGCTTTGTTGTGAGACAGACCCGATCTACTTTGACCACATGCTTTTCATGCACAGGGTAACGGAGGATCCTGACTATAAAGCAGGTGCTTATGAGCTGGAGGTTGCGGACAGGATACGTGACTATATTGCTACGGGCAAATATCCTGCCGGCATGGATAACGACCACGGACAGGGTGTTGCGACTGCATTTGCGGGGATGACACTCAAGGAGTTCGATGATTATGTGAAGGCCTACAGGGATACTCCGGCAGAAGGCTATGAAGGAATGACCAAGGGTGATGCGTTTTACAAGCCTATGCTTCAGGTGATTGATTACCTTCAGTCGAATGACTTCAGAGTTTACATCGTCAGCGGAACGGACAGGCTTATCGTAAGAGGATATGCCGAGGGTAAGGTAAATATACCGCTTTCGCAGATGATCGGTTCTGATGAGTCTCTTGTGGCAACCCATCAGGGAGAAAAGGACGGACTTGAATATACATATGTTGGAGAGGATGATCTTGTTCTTGGCGGGGATTTCATTATCAAGAATCTGAAAATGAACAAGGTATCGGTGATCATGCAGGAAATCGGGCAGCAGCCGGTACTCTCCTTCGGAAACAGCACAGGTGATTCAAGTATGGCTGAATTCACGTGCGATGAGAACCGCTATAGGAGTCTTGCGTTTATGCTCTGCTGTGACGACACGGAGCGTGAAAATGGAAATGTAGAGAAGGCAGAGAAAATGGAAAAACTCTGTGCCGAGGAGGGCTGGATAGCTGTTTCCATGAAGAACGACTGGACGACAATATACGGCGATGGTGTAAAGAAAAAACAGTAATTTATCGACGTTTTTTATCAAAAAACACATAAGTAAAAACTTAGGGAAAAAAACAGAGCCTTTGAATATTTTCAGGGCTCTGTTTTTTTGCACAATATTTTTTGTTGAGTAATGGAAAAAGCACGCAAATAGTGCGTTTTTGATTTCGTAAACATTTACTATGTGTACTAAAAAAAGTACAGAAATAGTGTTGACATAATGAAAAAAAGAGACTATAAAACTGTTTTGTTGATATATGAGTTTTATAAATTAAAAAGAGGAGGGGATGGATATTAAGTATCCATCAAAAAAACAATGAAGAAGTTTGGAAAAATCATTTGTGTAACAGTACTTGCTCTTGCGCTTGGTCTTACAGGATGCGGCAACAAGGATGACGACAAGGAGACAACAACAGTAGCAGCTGAGAAGACAGAAGCAAAGACAGAGAAGAAGACAGAAGAGAAGACAGAGGAAAAGAAGGAAGAGAAGTCTGAAGAGAAGACTGAAGAAAAGTCTGAAGAGAAAACAGAAGAGAAGAAGGAAGAGAAGTCCGAAGAGAAGTCTGAAGAGAAGTCTGAAGAGAAGACAGAAGAGAAGAAAGAGACAGAAGCTGAGTCAACATCAGAGGCTGCTTCAGAGGAAGTTTCTAATGAAGCAACTATTTATGTTGGTAAGGACGGAAGCTTTACTGAGATCAAGGCTGAGATCAGCAAGGATATGTCAGTAGAGGATCAGGCAGCAGCTATTATTATCGAAATCGGATACGCTGTAGGTTATCAGATCGGCACACTTGATATCTCAAATGGTAAGGGTGGATTTTCTATCGATTTTTCTTCTGATTCAGCACCTTTTGATATAGAGAACACATACAAGGGAAATGGCGCAGAAGTTTATCCTGTAAGTGGTGGCCAGGAAGAAGTTGCTAAGGTAGTATTTGATAGTATCAAGGAATCTTTACAGAAGTACTTTGGCGGTGGTGATGTATACTTCTCATTAAATGGTGGAGATATAACAATCGGTTCTATCACAATCTCAGCAGTTGAGCCATACTAATTGATAGTATGCTGATTAAGTGCGTAGTATTATGAGATGCGGTTTAGATTCTCATAAATAATACGTAATATATAGATAAGACATTTATCAGTTTTATTTCATATACTTTATGAAGGGCGTTTCGCATATCTTGTGAGACGTCCTTTTTATTATTATCCTTTTGACGTGGTAAAAAAATCTATCATGTGATACTCATGTAAAGAGCTTTTCACGGCATAAGCGGTATATGGTAGCTGGCTTTGACCGGTAGGAGCAGTAAATCTCATATCACGGGACAGGCGGTTTTTCTGCAACAGAATACTGTCAGGATGCATCAAGAAGCTGCAGTAAACAGAAAGACCATGTGTAAGCGTTAACAAATCAGAACGACAAATAATAAAAAACACTAAATTATACTTGTATTTATATTGCAAAACGTGTATAATTCGGATGTAAGCGTTTACACTTGAATTATACAGGAGGAGTGTTTTAATGAAAAATGCTATAGTTGGTCAATCTGGCGGACCTACAGCGGTCATCAATTCGAGTCTGGCAGGGGTTTATGAGGCAGCAAAACAGAGAGGTGCTGAACATGTCTATGGAATGCTGCATGGAATCAAGGGATTATTGGAGGAAAAGTATATAGATCTGTCGGAGAGACTGCATTCGGCTCTGGATATCGAACTTTTGAAGCGTACTCCGTCAAGCTATCTGGGAAGCTGCAGATATAAGCTTCCGGATTGGAGAGACAAAGATGGCGAGAAGGTTTATGTTGAGATATTTGAATTTTTGAAGAAACTGGATATCGGTTATTTCTTTTATATAGGCGGAAATGACAGTATGGACACCATTTGCAAGCTTGCGGCTTACGGCAATCATATTGGCAGTGAGATAAGATTCATGGGTGTTCCTAAGACCATTGACAATGACCTGATGGTTACTGATCACACTCCGGGGTATGGAAGTGCGGCAAAGTATATCGGTGTCGTTATGAAAGAGATTATTCGTGATGCAACGGTTTATGGAACAAAATATGTAACGATAGTAGAAGTAATGGGAAGAAATGCAGGCTGGCTCACTGCTGCATCGGCGCTGGCAAAGGAAGAGGACTGCGAAGGTGTGGATATGATCGCACTGCCGGAAGTCACATTCAATGTTGACAGATTTGTTGAAAAAGTAAGAAGAATGCAGGAGAACAAGCCAAGCGTGGTTATAGCGGTTTCGGAAGGTGTTAAGCTGGAAGACGGAAGATATGTCTGCGAACTGGCGGATGATGTTCATGCGGTAGATGCATTTGGTCATAAAGCACTTACCGGAACAGCAAGATACCTGTCAAATGTTATAGCAAGATCAATGAATACAAAGACAAGAAGCATCGAGCTTTCTACTCTACAAAGATGTGCAGGACACGTAAGCTCAAGAACAGATATCACTGAAGCATATCAGGTCGGAGGCGCTGCTGTTAAAGCGGCTTACGAGGGAGAAACAGGTAAGGTGGTAACCTTGAAGAGAATCTCAAATGCTCCGTACCAGTGCACAACTGAGATTCATGATATAAGTGAAGTTGCTAATCTTGAGAAGAAGGTTCCTATGAACTGGATAAATGAGGATCACACCCAGATGAAGCAGGAATTCATTGATTATGCAAAGCCTTTGATTCAGGCAGAACTGACTCCGGTTTATGTAAGTGGACTGCCGAGACATATATATTTACCTATTTAATTTAATGCTTTTTGAATGCGTTTTTTAACGGATTAGATTATGGTTTAAAATGGGCCTCATGCAGGTGTAAAAAACTTGTATGAGGCTTTTTGCGTACTGTGCTAGTCATGCACACATTAAGCAGGTCATGTGCATGCGAAGCGGTATATCTTATGCCAAGGTGTTGAACGCAGTTGAAGCAACACAAATGACAGGAATAGTCATAAATTGTTGCCAACACCCCTGAAAACAGGGCTTGAGAGGAAGGAGAAGCAACATAAATGATAGGAATAGTCACAAAAAATAGCCCCGTTCCGAAGAACGGGGCTATAAAAACATAATAAATTGATAGGTGATTTATATTATGTATTGGGGTCGTTATTATTTTGCGGCTGCCTTATCGATATGATCCTCGATGTCGAAGCCAGGGTTAATGGTTGTGATACCTGCAATGATCTCATCGGTTGATTTCCAGCCGTCATAGCTCCATGTTTCACCAAGACCTGAATCAACCTTGAAGGTTCCTACAGGAGCTTCGTATTTATCAAAATCAATGTTAAGTGAACCATCTTCTTTAACTACTATATCCTTGTAACCTGTATACCAGAAGAATGAAGACTCTCCACTGTAGCTGTCATCGCTGTCAACATATTCATTCTTAACAGTTACTTTGTAAATGAGGTAAAGCTTATTGCCTTCTTCATTCTCATTTGTAAGGAACAGATATCCTACAGACTGAATATCCTTAAGTGTGCTGCCTGCTTTCCAGTTAGCAGCAACAGATTTCTTGTAAATGTCTTCACCATACATTGAAAGCATATTGAGCTTATCCTCACGTATATCACTGAGAGTAGAAGCAAATTCGCTTGATGCTTCTGATGAAGCGATGCTTGATTCCTCTGAATCATTGTTTACTGCCTCGACTGCAGTTGTTTCAGAAGAAGTGTCCTTTGCTGAAGCTGCGCCGTCCTTTTTGCCGGACTTCGAAAAGCTTGAAGCGATAATACCAACGATAACAATGATACTTGCAACTGCTACTAAAGCAGGAACAGGAATTTTTCTCTTCTTTGCTGAATCATCGATAACATCATGATTATCATGTTTTGAAGGAGCCATAGAAGCTTTAAGTTTTATTGTGCTTCCGTTAGCATCGTAATCTTCCTCAAATGAAGCTCCACATTCAACGCAGGTAGTTCTGCCTGCAGGGTTAACAGTTCCGCATTTAGGGCATTTGATCTCGTCCATTGTTCTCACCTTTCTTTTCACATTTTTTCATAGTTTTTTTCATGGTTTTCTTGCCGCTTATGTAAACGGTTTTTCTTGTGACTTCTCTTTACAATTTGTGATTATACTACAAAGTATATTTATGTCATGTACTTTTTTTAGTACAATTTGGAAGCGCTTACACATAAGCACTGCAAAGGTGTAAGCGTTTACATTAAAATGATGAATTTCAAGCGGAGATTCCATAACGCTTTGTATAAAGTGCACAAAAATATGTTGCGTTTGTAAAAAAATGGATTGTGGATTATGCTGATTCAGCAGAATGAATTTTGTTGATTTTGATAGAATGCGAATTAGGTATAATACGGAAAATATAAAACGCAGGAACAAAATCTGATATGTATCCAGAATCCTGATTCCTGCGTTTTTTTATATACTGAGAAGCAAAATTATATAGTATGCAGCTATTTTATAAATTCCTTCAATTCATCGATAGAGAATTCATAATGTGAATTGCAGAATTCACAGTTCATTTCTATTGGCTTGCCGTCGTCGATCATGCTCTGGATCTCTTTACGTCCAAGACTGATAAGAGCCTTGCTGACTCTTGCGCGGCTGCAGTTGCATTTATAGGCTGTTGGTCTCACGGCTTCAACCTGAACATCGCTGCCAAGGATTTTTTTCATCATTTCTGTGAGTATGAAAGCAGAAGTAGAGCAGTCAGTATCGGCCGGTGCATTGGTTTTTTCTGCGTTTTCCGCAATGTCCGGTACGGCTGTTTTACCTGCTTTTTCTGCATCGTCAGGTACAGCCATTTTTCCGGTGTTTATATCCGTAACTGCTTTACTCAGGAAATCAGTGACGGAAGTAAACTGCGCAAGTCCGTTTTCAATGGCAGTGATGCAGTCATCATTTGCAAATGGCATCAGCTGGATTATAAATCCGCCGGCTACATCAACGGTATTATCATAATTCATCAGTACTCCGAGCCCCACAGAGGTAGGAATCTGCTCGCTGGTAGCAAAGTAGTAAGTCAGATCCTCGGCAATCTCGCTGGTAACCAGCATGGTCTGACCGACGTAAGGCTCCTTAAGACCGATATCCTTGATCACAAGGAGCATGCCGTCGCCGATCGCGTCGCCAACATTTAAATGACCTTCAAGATTTGGGGGAAGATCGACTACCGGATTATATATAATACCTTTTACGTTTGATTTTGAATCTGAGGTTACCGTGAGACCTTTTGCGGGACCGTTTCCCTGAATCCTGAGAGTTACAAGGTCTGAATCGTTTTTTGACATGGCGCCCATCATGGCTCCGGCGGTAAGAAGTCTGCCCAGAGCGGCGGTGCAAATAGGGCTGGTCTTATGGATTTTTCTGGCTTCTTCGGCAATATCCTTTGTAAATGCTGCAAAGAAACGCACCTGATTATTCATGGCCATGCCCTGGATTATACAGTCGTTTAATTTGTTTTCCATTATTATTTCCTCAATTGATGTTTTATTGTATTGTACAGACCGCTGTTGGGTCTGTAATTCAATCACTCGGGTTTCTTCCCATGTTCTCTCGCGATAACATAGATCCTTTCTGACCTTTCATCGGAAGGGTCATCCGTGAAGGCGTTAAAATCTGCCACAAATTCCATTCCGGAGAGCTCTATAAGGTGTTTTATTTCCTCTAAGGTATAGGCTCTCTGAAGATGCAGCTCGCTGTATTTTCTATAAATGTTATCGTCATCATTTGTCTCTTTGATAAAGAGTGCGAGAGAGAGTTCATTTATCCTGCTTTCCTCATCGAAGTAGTTGTCCCAGATAAAACTCGTTTCGTCTCTATCCTCAGCAATGGTATTGTCGGCAACTATATCCCTGTAGTAATGCAGGGAGTTAAAGTCAAATATAAAAAGACCTTTTGGATCAAGATAGTTGTTGACAAGCTTAAAAACCTGAAGAAGATCTTCCTCCTCCAGAATATAGTTGATGGAGTCACAGAGACTCACAACTGCGCGGACGGTTCCGTAAAGCTCAAATTCACGCATATCCTGGCATATGTAGAGGGTAGAGCTGCCTGTTTCATCCTTCTTTTGCTGGGCAATATCCAGCATTTCCGGTGAATTGTCGATACCGATCATGTCATAGCCTTCTTTGGCAAGGCGCTCTGTAATATTCCCGGTACCGCAGCCAAGCTCAGCCACGATGCCGTCATTTATGCCGTTCCTCCGGAGAATTCCTGTAAGATAAGAGGTCCATTCATCATAAGGAATGTTGTCCATAAGCTTATCGTAAACATATGCAAATTTAGAGTAAGTATTCTCCATGTTTCACTCCTGAAAAAAGTAATCTGTCATACAGCTACATCAGTATAGCAAAGAACAGATTCTTTAGCAATCGGCAATCTGGTTTTGTTGTAATTTGTCTATTTTTATGGTATCATTTTATATGTTAATATGTCATTGAAGTGACAATTTTTGCAGTGGCAATTTCGGGGGACTGATCATATACCATATAAAATTAAATATCAGAACTATTATAGCGGTTTCTAAATAACAACACCAGATTAATAGCCTGTTTTTTTGGACAGCATAGTGACAAAAGTCTTGGAATACGGCACTATTCCTGCGATTTTGATGCTGCACACTCAGGAAAATGTTCTGTGATGTTGGCAGGGGTATCCGTAACCGCTATACAAAATATAAAGAAAGAAACAGGGGTAACAGAGGATGTAGCATATAATTTCAGAAGGAGAGGTGGCTGTATGAATGTATTTACGACGGACAAGGTCCGGAATGTTGTTCTGCTGGGACACGGGGGCTCCGGCAAAACGTCACTTGTTGAAGCACTTTGCTTTCTTGCAGGTATGACAAAACGTATGGGAAATGTCGAAAACGGCAACACTATCAGTGATTACGAGAAGGAAGAGATAAGAAGAAAGATTTCCATTAAATCTTCGGTAATACCTGTTGTATGGGGCGAAAACAAGGTAAATATCCTTGATACGCCGGGATTCCATGATTTTGTCGGTGAGGCAGAGGAGGCAGTAGCAGTTGCAGATGCTGCGATCATTGTTGTATCAGGCAAGAACGGCCTTGAAAATGGAACGAAGAGAGCCTGGGAGCTCTGCGAGAAGATGAAACTGCCAAGAATGGTATTTGTTACTGAAATGGATGATGACAAGGCAAGCTTCCGGCAGGTGGTTCAGGATCTTCAGGAACTGTACGGCAAGAGGATAGCACCATTTCACCTTCCAATCCGTGAGAACGGACAATTTGTAGGCTATGTAAATGTTATTCAGCAGAAGGCTAAACGCTGGAATGATGCTGGCACTGTGGATAAATTCGATGTGCCGGATTATTCATATGAGAATCTGAATATTTGTCGTGAAGCTCTTCTTGAGGCGGTTGCCGAGACCAGTGAAGAGTATATGGAGCGTTTCTTTGAGGGAGATACCTTCTCTGATGATGAGATCAGACAGGCGCTTCGTGTAGGTGTTTGTGACGGATCGGTGGTTCCTGTGCTCATGGGTTCCAATACGCTTGCAAGAGGAATGTATACTCTGATGGCAGATATAATCAAATATTTTCCGAGTCCCGACAGGTGCAGGTGTGCGGGAATCAATACATCAACCAATGAGGTATTTGAGGCGGACTATAATTTTGCAAAGCCAAAGTCGGCCTATATTTTTAAGACGATCGCAGATCCGTATATCGGAAAATATTCACTTATCAAGGTAAATTCGGGAGTTCTTAAAACGGACGACATTTTATATAATTATCATAGAGATGCAGATGAAAAACTTGGCAAGATATATACCATTTGCGGAAATAAGGTTGAAGAGGTGAAGGAGCTTCATGCCGGGGATATCGGTGCTTTGGCAAAGCTTTCAGTAAGTCTTACCACGGATTCACTTTCCACGAGAAAGAATCCTGTTACATTTATCCGAACCTCCATTAGCAAGCCGTATGTTTACAGGCAGTATAAGGCTAAAAAGAAGGGGGATGAGGATAAGATATCACAGGCTCTTGCAAAGCTTCTGATGGAAGATCCTACTTTGAAAAATGTAAATGATTCCGAAAACGGTCAGACTCTTCTTTATGGTATAAGTGCCCAGCATCTGGAAGTTGTTCAGAATATTCTGATGGACAAATATAAGGTTGAGATAGATCTTATGAGACCTCGTATTGCTTTCAAGGAAACAGTAAGAAAGAAGGCAGATACTGAATATAAATATAAAAAACAGTCGGGCGGCCACGGTCAGTATGGTCATGTAAAGATAACCATTGAGCCTTCCGGAGAGCTGGAAACTCCATATATCTTCGAGCAGACGGTTGTGGGTGGAGCGGTTCCAAAGAACTTCTTTCCGGCGGTTGAAAAGGGAATAGCTGAATCTGTCAAGAAGGGACCTCTTGCTGCATATCCGGTCATCGGTGTGAAGGTTGTTCTGTATGATGGAAGCTACCACACTGTTGACTCCTCGGAGCTGGCGTTTAAGGTTGCAACAGAGCAGGCCTTTAAGCAGGGCTTCATGGACGCGTCCCCTGTTCTTCTTGAACCTATCGCTTCGCTTAGAGTTGTGGTTCCGGATCAGTATACCGGTGATGTCATGGGAGACCTGAATAAGCGCCGGGCAAGAGTGCTGGGAATGAATCCTACGGAAAACGGCAATCATGAGATCATGGCGGATATTCCTTATCTGGAGCTTTATGAATATGATACGAGGCTTTATTCGATGACAAGAGGCAGCGGTATTTTTTCTTATGAGTTTGCGCGTTATGAGGAGGCTCCTCAGGAGGTTGCTTCCAGGGAGATCAGTGAAGCAGCGGCAGCTCAGTAGGGTTAAGATACCGTAGGGGCTTTAATCCTGCGGGATTATGAGATGAAGTTTTTGCTTCTTAATAATACTTGTTGGACATTTGTTGGACGAATAAGAGTAAAATACCTTACGCTTTCTAAGGCGGTTTATGTTGATTAGTGGAGGGAATGAGCGTTATGTTAACTATTTCGTGTGATGATCAGGTAAATGTGGCTGAAGAGATAGCAAGGATGATGGGAGAGATAGATCCTGCCGGAAAGCATGTGGCTTTCGGAAATGCGCCGGATGCGCTTAAATACACAAAGGAAAATCTTCCTGATGTTGCGTGGCTCGATATAGAAATGCCCGGCATGTCAGGCCTGGAATTTGCCATGGAGATCAAGAAGATATCTCCGAAGACGAATATCATTTTTGTAACGGGTCATGAAAAATTTGCGTATCAGTCAATGCAGCTTCATGCCAGCGGATTTATCTTAAAACCTGCGACTATTGAGGCGCTGAGAAGAGAACTGGATAACCTCAGAGTTCCGGTCAAGAAGAGAAGTACAGGGCTTCTCAGAGTACAGTGCTTCGGTAATTTCGAGGTGTTTGATAAAAATGATCAGGCGGTGAATTTCAAGAGAAGCAGAAGCAAGGAACTTCTGGCATACATGGTTGACAGAAGAGGGGCAATGTGTTCGGCGGGAGAGCTTTGCGGAATTCTTTTTGAAGACAGAGAAGAAGACAGTGCTCTTAAGAAACAGCTGAGAGTGTTTATGTCCAGCCTTCGAGATGACCTGTCAAAGCTGGGAGCCGGAAATATCCTTGTAAAGGGCTGGAATGCTTATGGTGTTGACTGCTCGCTTATGGACTGTGATTATTATGATTATCTGAAGGGTGACAGCTATGCCATAAACTCATTCCTGGGTGAATATATGCTTCAGTATTCCTGGGCGGAGATGACTCTGGGCGAGCTTCTTATGAAGCCTGAGTCATTCTGAGAGATCAGTTTAAAAATATAAAAACCTCCTCCGGCTGCAATCTTCCGGAGGAGATTTGATGAAATAAAAAGGACTAACAAAAATATGTCAGAGAAATTTGATTATAAGACATTACGAATATTGCCATATGCTGTACTCGGAATACTTGTCATTATTCCGGTGATCAGTATTATTCTGGCTGTCTTTTCGATAGAGATTATAACCAGTGCGGATAATTCAAGATATGACATGGTTGGTGTGTTCGTATCAAAGAGCGTATACATGAAATACCTTGCAGCGGTTGTTGCCTATGTATGTTTTTACAGACTGTCTGATGTGGTAAGATGGTTCAATGCTGCATGGCTGGGTTTTATCATGTCTGTTGCAACAGAGCTCTTCCTGCAGGTAGTGCTCTGGGTGGGCTCATTTTTCAATGATAATTCAGCTTTAAATTTGTTTACTTATATAGTATCCCTTTTGCCGGATCTCTGCATAATGCTGGGTGTATTCTTCGCTATCAGAGGATTTGCGGACATTTATAAGGAAACGGCGAAGGAGAAGAAAGCTTCATACATGGACAAATTAAAATTTGTATGGATGGCTTTGGATATGGCACTTTTATTCTTTACAAATGTTCAGTTTACATTATGTGTTTTTGACAGGCAGCTTGTTCATTATGACAGGAGTTCCACTCCGTCATGGCTTCTGATACTGACATATGTTTTTGAGGGATTTCTTATTGCTGTCATTCTGGCCTATATTGTTATGAGCTGGAAGATATATTTCAAGATAAAACAGGCAAGTTATGATTATTATTTATACAGATATAATACGAAATAAGGAAGGGCAATCCTGTGACAGATATTAATATTACTCCGGAAATGCTGAATATGATAAATATGATCCTTGTGGTAACCTCGACTATAATGTCGCTGACCATACTGTTTACCGCGATCAGAATGAAGAAGCATAACCGCCGCATGGGCTGGTTTATAGCTTCTCTTTGTGTTGTTATGACAGGACTCAAGTCTCAGATCACATCCGAGAATATATTCCATCAGGAGATCATGAGATCTGATGAAGGTTATCTTGCACGTTCACTGATCTTTTTCTCGCTGGTTGCACCGCTTTTCTGCCTCTATTTCATTGAAACGGAAGGAGAACAGAAGGGAAAATGGGACAGCTTTTTCTGGGCAATGCTGCAGACTCTTATAGCAGTTTTAATAATAATACTCGTGGCATTTAAAAGAGCACAGTATTTCATATATCTGGGATTTCTTGTGCAGTTCATCATTATCATAGTAATGCTGATGCTGTCTGCCAAAGATATCAAAGAAAGTATGAGATTTATGATGGGTTTGTTATTCCCGATAACCGCAACGCTTATCGGTATGAGCAATACCTCAGTTAATTTTATGGGCGTCGGTATGGTAATGCTGATGCTGGTCGTGTTTTTTGGCTATCAGATGGATATGGAGAGCGAACTTCTGAAGAATCAGGTGGAGCTCTCGGAGAATAAGCTGGCAGTGCTTATGGAACAGATCCATCCGCATTTCATTTATAATTCACTGCAGCAGATCGCACTTCTCTGTGACGAGGACAGCGAGGCGGTTAAGCCGGCTATTTATAATTTTTCGAGCTATTTAAGGAAAAATTTTGAGTCACTGACGAATGTGGGAATGATTCCGTTTGAAAGAGAAATGGAACATGTGGATATGTTTGTTGCGCTTTCACAGATCCTTCCTTCAAGAAAATTTGAAGTAAAAAAAGAGTTTGGAATAACAGATTTCTGTCTTCCGGCCCTCACCTTACAGCCACTTGTGGAGAATGCCATCCAGTATGGAATAGCAATGAATACCGAAGGTGATAGAATTCTTATTGAAACTAAAGCCGAAGGGGGGTATATTATTATTCGTGTTGTTGACGACGGACATGGCAAAGAGACAAAACTTCCGACGCAGAAGAAGCACAAAAGTGTTGGTACACAGAATGTTAAGAGCAGGCTTAAGGTACTGTGCGACGGAACATTGTCTATAAACCGCCTGGAACAGGGTACTGAGGCGGTTATCAGGATTCCGCAGATGAAAGCAAAGAACGATAAAGAAAAATAACAAAAAATAATTTTTTTTGTTGCGCTTTTGTTATGCGTGGCATGTTAAAGTTGATTCATAAAATACAAATCAATTATTCCAAGGAGGGAAATTTCATGAAGAGAATCGAAGAAAAGTTAAAGGAACTGGGTAGTGACAGAAAGAAGATGCGCAGATTTAAGATAATGTCATTTGCGCTTCTCGTTATAGGTGTGGTAATGACCTACAGCGGAGTTTCTTATGCAGCAAGTGCAGAGCTTAACGGAGTTGTAAAGCCGATCGTATCACTTATTAATTCAATAGTTAATCCGCTTCTTATGTTAGTAGGAGCCGGCGGTGTTATATTCTGCATCATGCTTGGTGTTAAGTATGCTACAGCAGAAGAGCCACAGGAAAGAGAGAAGAGAAAGCAGTCACTTAAGACAGCAATCATTGGTTTCATTCTTATCTTTGTACTTGTAGTAGCACTCAGAGCTTCAATCGGACCTCTTACAAAGTGGATGGAAAATTCTACAGCAGAGATTACATCAGAAAAAACAGATAAGTAATGTTCATGAAAGAGAATATGGTAAATGAACCTTAGTGGGGAGGAATTTACTGTATCTCTCTTTTATGTTTTAGGGATTTATAAGATCGAAATTGATAAACGGTATATCAGGGTGAAAGGAGTATATAATATGAAGAGATGGCAAAAGGTTTTACTGAATGTTATGGTATTTATTCTTATAGCAATAGCTTCAGGTCTTCTTATACGTTCTTTTACCACTGTGATTCCGAGAGTCATAGCCGGAAAGAGTGCCGGCCTGAGCTGGAAGCTGATCTTTTCTTTAAAAACATGGATAATCGGCTTCTTTGGGGCGCTGGCAATAATGGTTATATGGATGTTGTCCGGAAGCAACCTTGATCTTCTTATTAACAGTAAGGGGAAAGGACTTCTCGGTAAGGACGGAAATGTAGATGTTGTTAAGGGATCTCTCGAAAACAGCCGTTTTCTGACGGAAACAGAGAGAGATAAATATTTTCCGGAACATGTTTACAGTGCTCTCAATTCAGTAAAGAAAGATGGAATACCGGTAAGAGCAGTTCTTAATAAAAGGAACATGCTGGAGGTTAATTTCCTCCCCGGTGCACATTCACTTATCATTGGTGCTACCGGTTCCGGTAAAACAACCACTTTCATCAATCCTATGATTCAGCTTCTCGGCGCCACCTCGGCGGGAAGCTCGATGATCATGACGGACCCTAAGGGAGAGCTTTTCGACCTGCATTCAAAATTTCTTAAGTCCAGAGGCTACAACGTATTGCTTCTTGATCTGCGTGATACCTATTCATCATCAAGATGGAATCCGCTGGAAGGCATCTGGGATATGTATCAGGAATATGTTGCTCTCGGCAAGGGCATAAAGTTCCATAAGGACAGCATGTCTGACTATCCGGATCTTAAGCAGCCGGATGGCCCTGCAGAAGAAGGAAAGCCTTGGGTTGAATGGCAGGGAAGGGCTTATTCGGATCTTACACACTGTCAGGATGATGTATCGGTAACAAGACAAAAAATATATGATGAAATGTACGAAGATCTGAATGACCTCATTTCTGTTATCTGTCCTATAGAGAACGAGAAGGATCCGGTATGGGAGAAGGGTGCACGTTCCATTATAATGAGTACCTGTCTCGCAATGCTTGAGGATTCAGAAGATGAACGTCTGGAAATGACAAAGGAGAAATTCAATTTCTTCAATATTAATAAGGCTCTTACAAATTCGGAAAATGAATTTGCAGCGCTTAAGGAATATTTCGAAGGAAGAAGCAAGCTTTCACAGGCATATACACTTTCAAGACAGGTTATGTCTGCTGCAGATACAACTCTTTCTTCTTATATGTCTATTACTTTTGATAAATTAAATATGTTTAATGACCGTGGTCTCTGCGGTCTTACATCCGCAACGGATGTTCAGGCTGAAAAGTTCGCTGAAGAACCTACAGCGCTTTTTATGAAGATACCGGATGAAAAGGATACAAGACATGGTCTGGCGGCCGTATTTATCCTTTGCATGTATAAGGCGCTTATCAAGGTGGCATCTGCAAGAGAAGACCTTTCTCTTCCGAGAAATGTATATTTCATACTTGATGAGTTCGGTAATATGCCTAAGATAGAGAAATTTGATAAGATGATCACGGTTGGACGTTCAAGAAAGATCTGGTTCAACATGGTAGTTCAGTCTTACTCACAGCTTAATAACGTATACGGTGAGAAGGTTGCTGACATTGTTAAATCCAACTGTGGTATGAAAATGTTCATCGGTTCAAATGATATAGGAACCTGTGAAGAGTTTTCTAAGCTTTGCGGTAATATGACGGTAAGAACCACATCTACGTCTAGCTCGATCGGGGCGAAGGCAGGAGACATCAATCTTTCAGCCCAGACTCAGGTAAGACCACTTATCTATCCGTCAGAGCTGCAGATGCTGAATAATAAGGAAAGTACGGGAAATGCCATAATCGTTACCTTCGGTAATTTCCCTTTAAAAACAAAGTATACACCTAGTTACCTCTGCCCATTTTACAAAATGGGAAGGATGGACATGGATGAGCTGAGAAGCCACATGTTTAAGGCCGATGAGGTTTACTACGATCTTGATGAGAGAAATGAAATCGTAGTAGGTAAGAAGGATGACGAAGATACAGCTGAAAGTGCTTAATATATGAGGTGGATTTATGAAACGACGACTTATTGGTACATTTTTCCTTTGCGTGATATGCGTCTTAATGATGAATACCGGAAGTAAAGCTATGGTTATGGACATTGATTACAGTGGCCCTCTGGATCCTGTTACAGGTGATCCCATAGGTACCGATGAGGATGGAACACCGAACAGGACCGTGATATCGGACGGATCCGTATATGACGCAGAAGAAAAGACCTATACATATACATTTCCGAGTGCTGTTATAAGCAGTTCGGCAGCTGACGGAATGGTAGTAACAGGTGAGGTCTTTCTCGAGGCAAGCAATAATACAGCTTTGGTTTTATATAAAGATGGTGAAAAGATAGCAAATATTCCCGAATCGGTAAGTGAATCGGGGGCATATACATTTACACTGAACAGTGACGGAACAGTTAAAAATGTTCTTAGTTTCAGAATCGTTAAAAAAATCACCAATGCACTGAACCAGTACGTTATGCCGGATGGCTTCTATGTTAAGAGCGTATATATCGATGGCGTAGAGCAGGAAGATATTAGTTACGGTTCGGTAGATATGACACAGGAAGGCTTTTACGAGATCAGCTATAAGTGCAGTGATAACCAGGTTGAATACAGCCTGGATGTGACGGTTGATCATACACCGCCGGATATTACTTTTAAAGGTCTCGGCAAGGACAACAAAGCAAGCGGACCTGTTACAGTAGTTGGCCTGAAGCCTACTGATACAATAAATATTACTTTTAATGGTAAGAAAACAGCTCTTGATTATGATTCACAGCTTACTGAAAGTGGTAAGTACAGGGTTGTTATAACGGATGAAGCAGGCAACAGGATAGAGAAAAACTTCAGGATACTTATATATATTAATCTGAGAACAGGAATACTTATTGCTATAGTATTGGCAGTGGTTATTGGAGTAGGAATCGCACTTTATATAACCAGAAAGAGAATGAGAGTCAGATAAAGAGGTATCACGTGAAGAAGTATGTAGAAATCTGGGAGAAACAGTATGTTTGATGGTATTTGGGATAAAATTACAAGTGCATTTACAACCTTTGTGGATTACTTCTTCTGGGGTGTTTTCTGGTTTTCGGAGGTAGCTACCCTTTGGGTTGTTGATCTCGTAGAACAGGTGATGATGGTATTTACCGGCGAAAATGAAGTGACTTACGGAAATACAAAGGGTGCCATGGTAAATATCTTCTTTGGACATAAAGCCGTCAGAGGTATTTATACCGGTATTGCCGCGATAGGCATAGCGTTTTCATTTGCATTTGCGATCATTTCGATAATAAGAAAAACTGCAGATCTGAGAGGTAAGCAGCAGGGAATGACGCTGGGTATTATCGTTGGAAATCTTGTGAAGAGTATTGTGCTTATATTTTCAATGAATGCCATAGTGCTTGTTTCACTTACAGCCACGAATGTTCTGACACAGTCTGTTTCCAGAGCGGTGCAGAAGGGCACCGCGATAGCGGATGGTGATGATTATATAAAATTCACAGAGGATCATTACGCCGCCATGGGGCGTATAATAAATACCATAGGTAACTATTCTGTCAACCCCTCGTATCGATCCAGGTATAATCTAAATGCCTGTTACAATGATATCCGAAAAGATCTTCAATATCTTGGTGAACAAGGGGTATTTAATTTCCATTATGTCACGATGGATCCGAAGGATGATAAAAAAACAATCCCGACATGGCAGAGTATTATGGAAAATCTTGCACATGCATATAATTATTACCAGGAGATACCTCTTGACAGTTATGATGATGGAATAACTTCAGCAATACTTAATGCTATAGAGACTTTCCAGAAGAATCCGACTATTATGGTTCTTCCGGATTATAAAAGAGATGATTCCCAGTACAGTTCAGATATAGACGGACATGTTCCTCTCAGCAGGATCCTTTTCCTGGTTGGTACAATGGGGAATGTCACCGGTTATGCAGCTGCACGTAATGACTTATATAATAAAAATATGTCATTTACGGATGGAATCAGATATCCGTTCTACATAGGCGAGAAGAGTATTTATAATTATGAAGAGGTCAGAAAAGCATTCAGCCCAAGCCCGGTTTTTACAAATTATATCGTTGTAAGCTTTTCGGCGGTCTGTATGGTCAGGGAAATGTTGATAATCATCATGACCTGCGGCGTACGAATCTTCAATCTGCTGGCGCTTTATCTGGCAGCTCCGCTCTTCATCGCTGTGCTTCCGCTTGATGACGGTGGTAAGCTGAAACAGTGGACAACTGCATTTATCATACAGCTCCTCAGCGTTGTGGGAATGATACTTTCAATGAGACTTTTCCTGATGCTTTTACCGGTAATATGGAGCCCGGAATGGCATTTCATTACATATGATAATGTAGTAGGAAACTTCCTGAGTTCTGTGCTTTTGGATAATGTCATTAAAATCGTTCTGACATATAATGCTATGCAGTCGATCGGTAAGATAAATGGTGTATTTACAGGTATTCTTGCAGATAACGCAGGAATGCAGGCTATCTATGCCGGTAACATGAGGGATACCTTCGACAAGTCAGCCGTAGGTAAGTTCTTTGATACCATGACCGGTGAAAAGGTGATGAGAGATGGCTTTGAAAAGGATCCGAATGCTGATGCCAAGAAGGAGAAAGCACAGGAGAAGCAGAATAAAAAAGACCAGACTAATCTTGCCAATGATATCGACCATGCTAAGAAGACCGGCCGTCATAATTCTGCAAATGGTGGTCAAAGACTCGGAAAGAATGAGATGGAGAAGATGGAAAAGACCCTTGGCTACATGGGTCAGGGCATGAGTTACAATGAGGCCAGCGATAAAGCAAGCAGAGATGTTAATAAGGCGGCTAAGCGTGATAAGGATATGAAGACGCTCAAGGCTGATATCGATTTCGCAAGCGAAAACGGACGTCATGCAACAAACGGCAAGGAGCTTGGTGCTAATGAGCTCGATGTAATGAATGGAGCTTATGGATACATGCAGCAGGGATTCGATAAGAAAGAGGCATTTGAACTGGCCAAGCAGGATCTCAAGGATGGCAAACTTGGAATCAGTCAAGAAGCCGAGAGAGAAAACAAACTGCCGCCTCCTGACAGAAATAAAGCCATTGAAGCAGCAAGAAAAATGGATGATAACAGCTACAAGCGTATGGTTGCTGATTATAACTTCGCATCAGCAAATGATAGGCACTTAAATGGAAATTCCCTTGGGGCTGGCGAACTTGGTCAGATGAAAGAAACTCTTGATCAGTATGAGGCGCTTCATCTCCCGCAGAACCAGAGGAATAACCAGTAATAAAACCAGTAAATAGAATAATAGGCAAAGAATAAGGCAAAAGAATATGAGATTAATCCCGGGAAAAACTAAAGTCAAAATTGAATTATTCAAGAAAGTTACCTTAACAGATATTGCCGTAGCACTTATAGGCCTTGTGATAGTGGCCCTGTGTTCCGTTTCCTCGCTTCCGGGGAAATGGATATTTACAGGTGTTATCGCAGCCATATTCATTCTGATACTCTTCAGAATTGATGATGAGCCTATGTATATTTTTATATGGCATATGATGAAATATCGTGCTTATCCGAGAAGATTTTATCGAATCTATGACGATAAGCTTATTTCCAGAGATGCTTATGAAAATGCAGTCGATATCGTCTTCAATAAAGATGAGGATTCTGAAGAGGGGCTGAGTGCTGAAGAAGCAGAAGCCAAGGAAAAAGAAGAAAAGGCGACTAAAGCACTATTTGAAAAGGAAGAAAAGAAAAGGCTTAAGGAGATTATAAAAGAAGAAAATAAGATTCTTAAGAGCAAAACTTCCACAGAAGAGGAAAAGGATCAGGTATGGCTCGCAAGAGCAGAGCGTAGTGCGGCAAGGAAGCTTAGGAAAACAGCAGCCAGAGAGGACACAAAGAGTTATGAGGATATGAGTGATATCATTCCTTTTACAGGTGTCAAGGATGGTTTTATTGAATATGCCGGAAAATACTATGGTACTGTTATTGAGATAGATCCGGTTGAATTCCGTTTCTTCTCAAAGTACAGACGTAATAATTCGATTGAAACATGCTTTGGTAAGGTCCTCAGAGGACTTCACGGGGATTATGGTGCAAATATCGTAAAACTTCAGAGACCGATACTCTATGATGAATATCTGGATTCTGAATACAATAAACTGGATGACCTCAGAAAGTCATATGAAAGCGGACTCCTTTCAGAGGAAGAGCTTAAAGCCAGAGTAGAGATACAGTATGACAGAATAAATGAGGTCAGGGCACTTTGTACAGATGAAAAAGTAATTGAAGGCTTTTACTATCTTGTCCTTTTTGAGACAGATAAGAGAAGACTTGAAACCATTACAAGACAGGCCATCAATTCACTTGAAGAGGGCGAGCTTAAGGTAAGACGCCTGGGAAGCAGAGAACTTGCAATATTCCTTAAGTATTCAAATTATCTTGATTTTGAAGAAAAGGATATTGATAAGATACCGGAGGATAAATGGGTTAACTGGGCAATGCCTGAAACTCTGAAATTCTCCATGAGAAAGATAGAGGTTAACAATATCATCACTCATAATATGATGGTTGTTAATTATCCGGCAGTTGTCGGAGATGCGTGGCTGGCGGGAGTTATGTCCTTCCCGAGCACCAAGGTTATGGTTAAGATCACACCTATGGACAAGAATAAAGCCATTCGTACTATCGACAGATCCCTTACAGAGCTCCGTGGTCAGTATCTGGCTACAAGCGTAGATTCAAAGATGCTGGAATTGCAGCAGCATATTGAAACACTTTCCTCACTGCTGGTTACTCTTCAGCAGGATAATGAAAGTCTTCTTTCGGTAAGTATATATGTAACTGCTTATGACCTTATCTCATCAAGAGAAAATGGTACAGTTGATCCTGACAAGGATTCATATATACCGACAGTAGGAGATTTAAAGAGAGCGTTAAAGAGATCCTGGTCAGAAGCCGGCATGAAGCTTGGCGGAATGGATTTCCAGCAGATCCAGTGCTTTATAGGCTCTCAGGTATCTGCTTATGATCCGATGATCAAGGAAGCAAGAGGAATTCCTTCAAATACAATTGCAGGTATGTTCCCTTGGATCTTTGCACATATATCAGATAAAGGCGGTATCAAGCTTGGTACCTCCGACGGTGTTCCTGTATTTATTAATTTCTTCCGCAGGGATTCGGAAAGAGTCAATTCAAACATGGTTATCGTAGGTAAGTCCGGTTCCGGTAAATCTTATGCTACAAAATCACTGCTTACGAATCTTGCTTCCGAAGATGCGAAGATATTTATACTGGATCCGGAGAATGAGTATTCGGAACTCGCACACACCCTTCATGGTAAGGTGATCAATGTCGGAAATGCATTGCAGGGACGACTTAATCCTTTCCATATAATCACCGCACTGGATGATGATGAAGCCGGTACGGAGGGTGGAGGACCGGGAGGCAGCTTTGCTACACACCTTCAGTTCCTGGAAGAGTTCTTCAGACAGATACTTCCGGATATCGATAAAGATGCTCTGGAATATCTGAATTCGATAGTTGAGAGACTTTATCTTAACTTCGGTATCACACCGGATACTGATCTTTCAACTCTCAGAGCTGAAGATTATCCGATATTTGATGATCTTTATGATGTAGTTCTTTCAGAGTTCGAGAGAACAAACAATGAATATTTAAGACAGCTCCTTCGTTCGCTTGTAAACTATATTGCAAAGTTTTCATCCGGCGGACGAAATGCAAATATATGGAATGGCCCTTCAACCATTACAACAGAAGAAAACTTTTCGGTATTTAATTTCCAGTCAATGCTTGCTAACAGAAATACAATCATAGCAAATGCACAGATGCTTCTGGTACTTAAATATATCGATAATGAGATCATTAAAAACAGGGATTACAACATAAGATATGGTCTTAACCGTAAGATAGTTGTAGTAATCGACGAGGCACATGTATTTATTGATACAAAGTTCCCTGTAGCCCTTGATTTCATGTATCAGCTGGCTAAGCGTATCCGTAAGTACAACGGTATGCAGATAGTTATCACACAGAACATAAAGGATTTTGTGGGAAGCGAAGAGATAGCCAGAAAGTCTTCGGCTATTATAAATGCCTGTCAGTACAGCTTTGTATTCGGACTTGCTCCGAATGATATGGCTGATCTCTGCAAGCTTTATGAAAAGGCCGGAGGAATCAATGAACGTGAGCAGGAAGATATCATTTCTGCTAAGCGAGGACAGGCATTTACCATTATGAGTCCAACCTCCAGATCATCATTTATGATCGAAGTTCCGGACAGTATGGTGGATATGTTTGAGAATAGAAATTTTGTAAGTAACTATTTCTCAGGCACCCAGGGAAATGAAAACTGGGAGAGCTATATCAGTGACAGCCGCGAGATACATGATCAGAATCTCGCAAGCAGAAAGAGCGCTGTAACACCTGTCAGGACAGAAAATTACAGAAATCATAAATTTGATAATTATGATACATATGATGAGAATGCTTTATACGATGAGTATGAGGGCTACGGCGAGGATGAGTATTATGAATCTGAAGCTGATGACAGCGGTTACGGCAGTACGATAACCTTCTCAGAAATCTCAGAGGAAGAAGCAGATAAGCTCGATGCTCCATATGAAGAGCCGGAAAATGAGACATATAATGAATCTGAGTATTATGGCTATTCAGAGGAGATGCGTGCAGACGAGCAGAAGAAGACCGCTATGGAGAAACTTATAGCCGCCGAGAAGGTAGTAGACCGTAAGGAATACGAGATGGCTGTAGGAAGAGCGGGAGCGGTTAATTATTCGGAAGTAACTGATTATGCTGATGGCAATGCCCAGTATCAGAACAGTCCTTCAGCTTATCAGTATGGTAATTCAGGAATATCTGAAGAATACCTGAATAATGCATTAGAGCAGTTTAAGGAATCTCTCCGTAAGGAGATGGAACAGCAGCTTGCAGAAAAGGTCAAGTGGATTTCACTTGGAGCTGGCATAAATGCAGCAAATGCGGCAAATGCCGCCGTAGCTTCCGGTAATGCAGGAGTAAGAAAAACTGTATCAGGAAGAAAATCTTCTGAAACTGATGAGTACTTCGATATGTCAGATGATCTTGAAGAGACGGATTACAGCGGATCATATGATTATTCTGATGATGAAGATGAAGAATTTGGCGGCCTTGACGAATCTATGGATGAAGACGAGGAAGACATCTACACAGAGGATGAATCTGAATTTGAAGATGAATCTGAATTCGAAGATGAATCTAAATTTGATGATGAAGTTGAATTCGAGGATGAAGATGAGGATGAAGATGAGGATGAAGATGATTCTGATGAAGGTGATTCTGATGAAGACGGATTTGATTATCCGGATGACAGTGATTCAGAAGAATCAGAAGATTCGGAAGATGATGAATTTGACGATGATGAGGATGAAGACGAATTTGATATGGATGAAGATGAGTTTGATATAGATGAAGATGATGACGAGCCTGAATTTGATTCTGACGAAGACATCTTTGCAGATGATGAATCAGAAGATTATGAACCTGCACCGTTCTTATTTGCAGAGCTTCTGGCTGAAGCGGCTGAGGAATATGCTGATATGAGCCTTGAAGAGAGAATGGAAGAAATGGGTGAGGATGTGCTTGAGATCACTCTTGAAGAACTTGTTGATTATATCAAAAAACAGCGCAAGAAGAAATAATATTGCCGGGAGGACAAGCCAGTGGATATTAAATTAGTAGATAGAGGAGATTTAGGTGAACTCCTTCTTTCAGGAGATCTGGATACGAAAACAGCAAGAGATGCGGATGCCATTTTCAGCAAGATGGTTGAAAGATTTCATAACCTTACTTTAAACATGAAGGATCTGGATTATATATCCAGTGCGGGACTTCGTTCTATCAGAAATCTTTATGTAAAACTGAGTCAGAAAGGCGGAAAGCTGACACTGACAAATGTTAATGAAAATGTTATGGAAGTATTTGAGATAACAGGTCTTGCAGGACTGCTGAATATAAGGAAGCAGTAAGGAGTTTCACGTTTTAACTGTACTGGAGAAGAGGTAATTTATTATGAAAAAGAAAGGAATAATAAAAAGAATAGCGGCATTTATGGCACTTTCCGTTCTGCTTTCAGAGCTTCCAGTGCAGCACGTTGTTGAAGCAGCAGCTCCTGATGCTGTCAGTGAATCTGTCGAAGCGGTTTCCGGAGAGGAGATTCTTGAATCTTTGGGCGGATCTGTATTCCTGGCTGATAAAACAACAGAAGTCAGCAAGGATGACAAGACCAGCACAGAAGACAGCAAGGACGACAAGAAAAGCACAGAAGATGCAGGAAAAGATAAAGACAGCGAGAAGAAAGATGAACTTGTTAAGATAGAGTCTTATCATATCACTTCAAAAGAAGGTGAACCGGAATTTGAGCAGCTTAAGAATATGTCTGAGTGGGCGAACAGAAAGGAAACTGATACATCCAAAGAAAACATTTATTCGCTTACGGTTGCTACCGGTGCATCAGAAGGAAACACAGTTCAGTATATCGCGATAAGATATAAGGACTCCCAAAATGTATCAAGAAAGCAGTTCATATTCCCGGGAGTAGATGCTTATGACAGAAGTGAAAAGCTTTTAGAACATATATGCGGAGAAGATGTAAATAAATCTTATGGAACAAGCCTTCTTGCTTCATTTGGATATGAAGAAAAATATGAAGCGACAAAAACACTTAAACCATGGACAGTTCAGGATTTTATCTTTGAAGCAGAATCTGATATTGCTTCAGTTGAAAGTATTGATGTATACCTTGCTCAGGGAAGCTGGACCATACAGGGCCTTGCGGTTTACAAGGTGACAGGAATAAAAGGCTATGAAGAGTATGGATTGGTATCAGGAAGCCGATTCCTTGATTTCAAGGGCTATCTGGTGGCTGATATTGTTAAAAATAACAGCGGTCAGCTTACTCTTTCAACTGCCGGATGTGATTCTCTTATTGCTATAGGCGCGGTAGGTTCAGGTACTGCATACTGCGATATCAATAGTTATGATGCTGATCAGGTAACAAAGGATTATGCAGCCGACAGCTCGATTTATACCCTGAGACTGGACCTTGCGGATCAGATGAAAGCGGGCTTTGAGTCTTTCCTTAATGGCAATGCCGTATCCATGAGCAATTATGATGGTATTATTGAGGACCTTGCCATAGAGATTCAGTATAAAGATAAAAGAGGATGGGTCAGAAAGGTAACAATACCATATATTCTCAGCTGTTATGCAGAGGCAATGAAAATGTCGCCTGATGCAAAGCTTATAGGCTTTGGTCAGAGAGGGGATACGTTAGCGTTCCAGGGATTTTTCCCTGAAATGTCTTCTATTGTTACAAATCCCATATTATATCTGGGCAAGGCGGCACGTACAGAAGTCGAAAAAAATGGAATCTCCATCATGACAGAGAATAGCAATCAGAGTGCTAATGTTCAGAACCGTATCAAGAAAAACAGAGAACAGATTGAAGTAACAAATACAGATGATATTAAAATAGTCGGTTTATCAGTATACAAGGGTGGCTGTATGACATATACCCAGGATGGAATTGATTCGAATGGAAAAGAAATCCCGGGTGCGACACTTCTTTATACATTTGAAAATGAAAGTCCGCTTATGTATTATACCACCACCGATCCAAACGGAAGACTTATTAAAGCAGGTGGTAAAGATTCATATAAGTTCACAGCATATAAATCAGGACCTGTTGTTGCAGCAAAGACAGGAAATGATATGTTCCTTGTAACAATCACGACAAGTACCAGAGTCCGTGCAGGAACATCAAACGAAGTTGCTCTGAGAATTCATTATTCAGACAGAGATAATAAAAAATTCAAAACACAGACATATAATGTTAAAACAGCTGCAAATGAGCTCTATGGTTACTGGCCGACGGTTGAGGGAAAGGACTTTATAGCTTATGAAGGCCTTAAGGAAGGTAATTCGGTATCATTCCTTATTGATGCAATGAACCTTAAGTCCCTTAATGCAGCAGAGATATCACTCCTCGGAGATGATGAGTGGCAGCTGAACAATATGACAATATCATATGTCGACACTGTTAAACCAAGAAGAGCATATCTTTATAATGAAAAAGCAGGAAAGAGCGAAAGCAGATTCTGGATCGAACGTCCGATGGTTTCTGCTCAGATATTCGATCTTGCGAATACAGAATATATCGTCACTGATGAAGAAGGAAGCGTCATTGACGTAGAAGGTAATAAGATCATAACAGAGAAAGTTGCCGTACTGGATGAAGATGGAAATCCGACATTTGACGATGATGGAAATCAGGTTTTTGAAGAGGTTAATGTAGGTAAAGATAAAACTCTCAGAAAGGGTACGGAAATACTCTTTACAGCATATCAGAAGATGGTACTTAACTTTAATGCTGAGATGGTAGGTGACATCAGAGATGCAGAGTATGCAGATGTACGTTACAAGATGTCTTATGAACAGACAGGCATCGACTGGGGCTTCTTCAGAAGTAAGAAAACCTATGAGATAGGTGTAAAGGTAGCTAAGGATTCGGAATTTGATACCGGAAACGGTGATTCAGGTTCCCATAACTATTTCTATTTCCAGCTCATATTTAAAAATGGACGAAGCGGTTATGTACTTGCGAATCAGCAGCTTTCCAGTGATGGTTTCAGGTCCGGTAAGCTGGAGACATTTACCATAAAAACCAATCAGGATTATGGTGAATTAACTGCTATAAGGATCATTCCGGAAGATCTTTCTCAGGATTCCGATCCGTACGATAAGCTTAATATCGATCAGGTCACTGTATCTGAACGAACAAATGGTGGTTCATATATGAATTACGTGATCGATCAGATCGGTTGGATTGAGATTGACTACAGAGATGAGATGGAACAGGTTTCTCCGGATGGACTTAAAGCAAGAAGTGAGGAACAGATTGCAAGATACTTCAGAGTGACAAATAAATCACGAGCAGTTAAGCTGCTTATGGAGATAGCTACCATGCCATGGGATAATGATTATTATCAGTTCCAGGGCTCGGTACTCGGAGAGATCGTATATATCAGTTCAACAACGAATAAGGTAGAAACAGCAACGTTCGATGTGGTTCAATGTATTGCGAACTACATGAATAAAACAGCTATTTCAACAGAAGCTGCAACGGATCCAAACTCACAGGTGGTTAAGGCAGCGGGATTAAATACAATTTCGGATCCGGAATGGATGTTCCGTGAGAACCATATGGACAGACTTATACTTCCGGCAATACCGGATCTTAAGATTCTTAAGAGCGTGCAGTTTACATGTACCAGCCGAAATGGTTATCCGGCAATCTGGAACATCGGTACGGTAACAGTTTCTCAGATACTTGAGGATGGTACCGTAAGTATCAACAGCTATGAAGAGTATTACAGAGATATGAGCACCAAGAAGCTCTGGAAGAGGGCTACAGAGGATGTTGTTTCTACTACAATTCCTATTGGTAAAGCTCAGAAAACAAAGGTTATAGATTTTTCATACAATGAGATTTCATGGACATCAGACGAATGGGCAACACCGGTTTCCAGAGTGCCGGAATCAAATGATGATATTGTAAATATTTATCTCATACCTTCGGCAGACTCAAGAAACATTAAGGGAGTCAGTGTTAAATCAGCACTTCAGTATGCACTGCCATATTCACAGTACATGCAGATAAGTAATGATTCCATGAAGGTTGCCAATAGTGGAACAAAGAATGCAATGTTCTATCTGAAGAATATAAGCGTTCCGAATTTCTCTATGGCAGGTAAGCTTTCGATACAATGTACGAATTCAGACATAACTTTTGATCATGCTATTGTACAGCATGTTAAAGAAGATACGGTTATACAAACGTATACATATTC
Source organism: Eubacterium ruminantium (assembly GCA_900108205.1). Taxonomy (GTDB): domain Bacteria; phylum Bacillota; class Clostridia; order Lachnospirales; family Lachnospiraceae; genus Eubacterium_Q; species Eubacterium_Q ruminantium_A. Next base: position 245,465 of record FNUU01000003.1, read on the forward strand.
ATTTGCTGATTCATCAGCGGTACTGGGAGCTGAAGCACCTCCGATTTCAATGAATTCGTATATCGAGAAAAATGAGCAGAAGGTTGATATTCAGCTTGGAAGGAATACACCTCTTCAGGAACTTACTCCTATGAAGAGAGATATAGCAGTAGCGATTAATTATACATCTACGCTTGATCCGACTAATACGGAGTATTCTTCAAACTTCATTTATTTGACGGATCTGGGATATGATTCAATAGAGGAAGGACTTTTTGCGGAGTTTAAATTCAGAATACCATTTGTTAAAGAGGTTACCGGATATACCATAGGTGCTTTCGGAAATCTTACAGGTCGTGTTGATGGTTCGTGTGTATTCAATTATGACGTGCTTGATACAGCAGATGATCCTCTTACAGGTGACTGGTATTCAACAAAGAGTTCGGTTAAGAGTTATTCCGGAATGATCGGTTCTTATGCACTTAAGGACAGGATCGCAAAGCATAGAGCTACATCAAATGAATTTCATGGTGATGACAGTATAGTACCTGTTTCAATAGAGTTTACGACTGCAGAAGCAACAAGCTCAGGAGACAGCGGAACCAATTCTCAGGTAAGAATGAGATTTAACTATACTGATGATAAGGGTAATGCAAGAACCAAGACATACTCAGACATCACAAAGTATATTCAGGGTGATACAAAGCAGTTTGTAACAGGAGAGACCCAGACAGTTAAGGTGTTCCTCCCTGAGATGAATTCGAAGCTGTCAATCACATCTATCGATATACTTCCATACAATGGAGTTATTGTTACAGACAGTACAGCAATGTCTATGGCAAATGATATTACAGATGCCCAGACTGCTACAAATACTGATGCTGTAAGCCAGACCGAGAAGGAAGAAATGATGGATGACTTCGAGAAAATGGTAGCTAACAGAAATGCAAGCTGGACCATTGAAAAGTTTGTGCTTACCATTGCGGAAGGCATAAAGGCAGCTCCTATCAAGAGAACAGTTAACTTACAGTTCAGAGGTATTAAAAACGGCGGTAAGCTTCTGCTGAACAACCTCGATATGGAAACAAGAGTAAGCAGAAACGGCTCAGGCAATACGCTTGTTGAGTCAGGACTCCTTAAGCTTGTTGCAAGACAGGGCGATGTACTTACTGTTTCAGTTATCGTATATGACTCGAGTGCAGGTTATAAGGTTAAAGCCTATAAGGCAGTTGGCGAGGCAGAGAAGAATATTACATCAAAGACTGTGAAGAGGGCTTCGGATCTGGCATTCAGCTTTACAGTTCCAAATGAAGCCGGTGTTTACAGAATTTATGTATCAGCTGTGGATGCACCTGATAAGATCGATGTGATAGAAGTTACGGTTGAAGATGTTCCTACAACCACAGAGAAAAAAGAGACAGAAACCACAGAGGAATCAACAGAAAAGGCTACTGAGTCAACATCAGAAACAACAACTGAGGCAACAACAGAGTCAACTACCGAAGCAACCACTGAGTCTACCACAGAGTCAACTACAGAAGAGAGTACTTCTGAGGAGAATTCTGATAATACTACAGAAGAAACCAGTGAAGATACAACCGAGGCAGGTAATACGGAAGGTGAGCTTCCGGTAGTACCTCCGGAAGAAAATTAACAGAGGATGGATTATGAAGAAGAAGATTGTGATCATTTGCAGTATAGCGATAGCTGTGATCATTGCAGTACTCCTGTTTATGGCAGTGGTACTGAGTAAGCAGAAGAAAGAAGATGGAAAGAATAAGCTTTTTGCTGATACAAGCTATCCCTGTACATATGAGATAAAGGGCAGTAATATTGAACTTACCCTGGACGGCAGCAAGACATCTGATCTTTTATGGAATGCCAAGGCTGATCTGGATGGTTACGTTGATATTCAGGCTAAGAAGGAAGAGAAGAATGGTAAAGTGACATTTGTTATCGCTCCTCTTAAGACCGGAATGACTACCATCAGTTTTTCTAAGGCGAATATCATAGAGGATGAAGAATATACGGCTGTAAATGCACTTATCACAGTCATTAATAGGGAAGAAGATGGAGTTCTCAGTGCTGAAGTCTATGCTGATAATTCATATCTGTATGATTTCGGCGGAGAAACCTGTGGCAAAGCTACAGAGGATCCATTTATTCTTCTGAATGATGATGGAACGGCAAAGATATATTTTACAACCTCCGGTTCAAAATGGACCATGAAGGATCCTGAGGGAAAAGTATTTTGCGGATCTTTTGAAGTGAATGATATAGATCCGAGAAATTATACCGAAGAAACCGAAACGGCTAAGATATATTATGTTTTTGATTCGGAATACAGTGGTTTCGGAATAGCAAGCTCTTCGGATGCTGAGGAAGAAACCATCACTCAGAATACTTCTGAGGAGGTGGTTACTGAAGCCCCGGAGAATGGTGAAGCCGGAAGCAACATGCTTAGTTCAGATACTGGCGAATCTGAAACTGCCGTCAAACCGCAGGAGGTAACTACTCTGAGGGATACCGTGGTTGAGATGGTTCATGAGGGAGATGGTAAGAAGGAATATATAAATGTAAAGGTTTATTCAAATCATACCATCTTTATTTCAAAGAGTAATAAAAAGAACGGAAAGTAATTTATCCGGTTTATGAATTATAATTAACAGCCGGTTTATGAGGTTGATAAAGCCTTCGTAATACCGGCTTTTTTATGAGGTGATAAGGGTGCTGACAAAGAAGAGCAAGAGTAATATCCTATTAATGGAAGTTCGACAGATACTTTTGGGAAATATGGTGCGTGATGAAGGCGGAAAGTATGTTGCCCTGAACCAGAGAAGATTTCCTGTCTATGGAATAGCTGACGGTGCTCAGAAGGTTAAAACTGTCGGCATCACGAGAAAAAATTATATTTACAGTACAGAGACCAAAAATAATCAAAATGCATTATTTGAGGCCGGCAAGATCATGAACAGCATAGGACGTATGGTGGAGATACAGTCTATTGATAATAATGTTGCCTGTCTTGTCAGAACTTATATTTTCTATCCGGTGGTTCTTGTAATGTACGAGAATGAGGAAAAAGAGATACAGCTTTCAGCCTTTACGGGAAGAAGTTTTACAGCCAGACTTGCTATTTATTGTGCAAGAAGAAAATTCGATAAAGGTGCCGGAGCGTTTCTGGATATGGATGAGACAAGAAAAGATGTGGATTTTCCGGAAAGTTTCATAGACAGAAGCAAACTGATATCAAGAAAAGAAAAGAAGGTACTGAAAAAACTGGAAAAACAGAAAAAGCTTCAGGAACAGAGGAAGGTTGTCGGAAAAAGTAAAAAAAGGCTTATTTCCGATGATGATACTTTTGAAGCTTCTGAGAAAGCCTTTGAATATAAAAAGACCTTGCCGGAGGATTTTGAACCGGTGTATGAAGATGATGAAATGTGGGATGGTTATAACTGGGTACCAGTAAAAAAGGGAGGTAAAGATATAGATGAGTGATAAGGATCTTATGCAGAAAGAAAATCTTTCAATTACAGAATTTACCATAGGCGAAGAGAGTTCTGAAATTGACTACAAGATCAGTGATGATGGTAATTGTATCACAATTGATGCGGTCGATGAAGCTATGGATATAGTTCAGGATTTTATCAGAGATAAGCTTGTGGCTTTTGGTTGTGATAAAAAGCCGATGATGCAGATACGCCTTGCGGTAGAAGAGATTTTTGTAAATATCATTTCCTATGCATACAGACCTGACATTGGTAAAGCCGAGGTGTTCTGCGAGGTTCAGGAGGAACCAATGTGCGTTATCATTCAATTTATGGATTCCGGAAAACCATTCGATCCTCTTCGTTATGATAAGGTTGATACATCCGGAGCTATGTTTGAGGAACGTGAGGGCGGTTTTGGAATACATTTGGTAAAGAATACCATGGATGCTGTTGATTATGAATACAGGGATGGCATGAATATACTTAAGATAAGAAAAAATCTGAGATAATGCTGAGGTAATAAATTGAAGATCATAAGAAAAATCAGATCAAATCTATATGCTACCATAATAGGTTCCTTCATTTTGATGATGGCTCTGATAGCAGTTATTATAGAATATGTTGGATATTATGCCTTCACAAGCAGCTTTACAAAGGAATATAAAGAGTCCGTAAGTAAAGCGGCAAAGGTTGCTGAAAAAGTGGTCACAGGTCATATGTTTTCTTACTTTCTTGGCGCAGGCGGTGAGGTGATAGAGAATTATTATAAATATGCCGGTGATGATACGATTGATCCGTTTTCGGAATATGAATATACTGGTGAACCGTTTTATAAAAGATTTTTCAGAAAAATTGATGTACCCTTGGAAAAGGTAAAATATAAAACAATATATAGTGAGATTGACAGAGATTATTATTTGACGGATGATGACTATTATGATGCCATAGCAAATCACACAAGGTGGATATGTGACTGTCATATGATGGTGAGAAAGGATCTGCTGCAATTATGCAATGATCAGAAAATGTCAGTTATGTATGTTATTATTCCTGACTCGGATTATAAGCATTATACATGCATTTTCAACTGTCCGAGTGAAGAAAGCGGATATACTCCATGGGAATTTGGTAAAAGAATTGAGACACCTTCCGAGGAATACGAAAAAGCATATAGAAATATATATGAAAATGGTTCTCAATCGGAGGTTGTTATCAGAACAGATAATCTTAACGGAGGCAGTCCTCATATAACTGCCATGATACCAATCTATGATACAAATGGCATTACTGTGAAAAAAGGTGAAATCGTAGGATTGCTCTGTGTTCAGAGAACCATGGAAGAACTTGCTGCCAGTCGTAAGCTTTTCATTCAGGGAGTAACCGGAATAACGGTTATGGCTATTGTGATCATGGGACTTATCATTTCCAGGTTTATCAGCAGGCAGATTGTTAATCCGATAAGAAAAATATCAAAAGAAGCAGAGAGATTTGCAACCGAGAACAAAAAGGGAGACAATCCTCTTGGATATAATGTAAGCAGTGTTGAAGATATCAGTTCTCTTGCGGTGGCGATTGATAAGATGGAAGCTGACACCATAAAGAATATTGATGATATTACGAATTTTACAAGAGATCAGGAAAGAATCGGTACAGAACTTTCTCTCGCTGCAGATATACAGAGGGGACTTCTGCCGGTTATAACTCAGAATATTCTGGACAGAAAGGAATTCAGTATAGCGGCTTCCATGGAACCGGCAAAAGCAGTTGGTGGAGATTTTTATGATTTCTTTATGATAGATGATACTCATATTGCTCTTGTAATGGCGGATGTGTCGGATAAGGGAGTAGGTGCAGCATTTTTTATGGCTATTTCAAAAACTCTTATCAAGTCACGTGCAGGCCTTGGTGGTACGCCTTCAGAGATACTTGCATATGTGGATAAGCTTATATATGAGAAGAATACAGCAGGGATGTTCGTGACTGTATGGCTGGGTATAATCGATCTTGAAACAGGCCATGTACAGGCATGTAACGCCGGCCATGATCATCCTGCGATACTTGGAAATTCAAAAGAATATGTCATCAAAAAGACGGTACACGGTTCTCCTATAGCTTTCCTTCCTGGAATGGAATTCCCGGGACATGAGTTTGAGCTTCGTCCGGGGGATAGTATATTCTTATATACAGACGGAATTGTGGATGCAAAGCGTGGAGACGGTGAGAGGTTTGGTACGGAACGAATGCTAAGGACTCTTAACAGATATAAGGATGTCGATAATGATACCCTTCTTAAGGGCATTAAACGTGAGATAAAAGACTTTGTATGCGAAGAACCTCAATTTGATGATATGACCATGCTGAGCTTTACATTTTTGGGGAAGAAAAAATAAATAAAAATGTCATTGTTATGGAAATAATCTGTAACAATGGCATTTTTTTGTTGCTCTTTTGTTATGCCTCAAATGATATACTCAGACTTGAAGTTGGGAAAGAAGCTGAAATAAAGAAGCTGAAAATCCACTGATATATTAAATACACACATAAATTACATTATGAGAAGCAAAAACCGCATCTCATAATCCTGCGGGACTAAAGTCCCTACGGTATCTTATCAAGAAAAACAAATACTCACTTCGTTCGTGCTTGTTTTTCTTCGGATAAGATATAATATAAAATTTATTCGGTATGGAGGAAATCGGTTATGCCAAGAAAAAAGAATTACGAGCAGCTTGAAAATGAACAGGACGTAGAAAATCTTGATGAAGAGATTAATGTTGAAGCTGATAATGAACAGAATGTCGAAAATGAGAATGAACAGAATAATGAACTTGTAAATGATCAGCAGAATGAAAATGAAATACAGGAAGATAATATCGAAAACAATATCGAGAATAACGCGGAGAATAATATAAATACTATTGCAGAGAATATTGCAAAAAATGATGAAGTGAATGGTATATATGATCTTCATCAGGAAGCTGAGGATGAGACGTTTATTGATGCGGAAGAACTGAAGAATATCCAGAAAAACAGAAGAAATTCATTTACAGGCAGAAAAAATGAACCGGATGAAAGAAAAAAAGCTTTTGAGGATATGGCTAATCAGGCCAAGGTAAATGAAGAAGATAACCCTGAGGATGATATGGAACCTCTTAATATTAATCGGATAAAGGGTATAGAGGAAGAGGAAAGAGAAAGACTGCAAAAAGAGGCTGAAGAAATAAGAAAGAGAGAGGAAAAAGAAAAAGCCAGGCGTGAGGAACAGAAGGCCCGGAATCAGCAACAGCAACAGAATCAGGGACAGAATCAGGAACAGAATCAGGAGAAAAACCGCGAGCAGGCAAATAATGCCGATTTAGAGAAAAAACGTAAGGAACTTGAACTTGAGTGGGAAAAGCTTCGTTTGGAGCAGGAGAAGCTGAAGTTTGAGAGAGAAAAGTTTGAAGCTGAGAAGAATGGCAAAAATCCTCAGAAAGAGGATGAAAAAGAAACTGAAAAGCAGGAAAAGAATCCTGAGGCACAACCGAAACCGAAGCCGCAGCCGGAGGTTAAGCCTGCCAGAGAGACAATGAGTTTTGGACCGACAACTAACGCAAAGGGATATGATGAAGCCAGATTCACCAAGGAAAACACTCATAATCTTGCGAAAGATATCTATAAATTAAAGAAGCTTTCAAAGCTTACTCCGAAGCTTAAAAAATCTTCACCGGAATTTAAGGCCATGAGAAAGGATCTTGTAGCTCTAGATAAATTCATGAAGCAGATAAGCGGAAGAACGAGACTCTCTGCCGATGAGATGGAAACCTTTGATAAGCTTACACTTAGTGTATATAAGACTACACAGACATATCTTAAGAAGAAGGCGGAAGAACAGAAGGAACGTAAGAATCTCGGCAAAAATGAGATAAAGTCAGAGTATGAAGAGAAAAGAAAGAAATACGTTACAAGACTTCATAATAAAGTGAATAAGATGCGTGAAGAGGTATTTGAAGATTTATTTAAAAAGAAGCAGGAAGAGCTTAAGGGAAAATGCCAGGAGCAGATCAATGCACTTGCAGATGACAGAGAGAAAATTCCTTCGCTTAATCTTGATAAGGAAAGTCTTACACCAACCATGGAGAACAATGTCGCTCTCACGATATTCTATTCAAAGAGAGTAGAACAGATGACCAGCGGCGGTGAGTTTAAACTCAGAAAGGGCGAGAGTTTTGAAGATGCTTCAAAGCGTCTTAATGCAAGACTCGAACCGAAGGAAAGTGACATAAAAGATACTCTTCAGGTTGGAGTAACTCAGAAGATTGTTGAATGTGGAATAAATAAAGCATCCAAGGGTATGCCTCTTACGAATGATGATATACAGAGTTTTGAGAAAAAAGAAATTGTGGATGAGGCAAGACCTATAATCAATCAGAATATACGAAATGCAAATCAGAGACCTGTCGAGGTTAATAACGAGCAGCAGAGAGAACGTCAGCTTGAGATACCGAACAATCAGAGAAGACTTTAATGTACAGGTTATCATACAAGGTATGAGAAAGGGAATATATGCCGAACGATAGAGAAAAAAAAGAAGAAAAAAAGAATATCCTGGAGGCTATGGATGATACAATAAAGATTCTTGAAAGCAGGCAGGGAAGGTTGAAGTTTATTCTTGAACAGAAAAAAGGAAAAGCCATGGATGGTAAAATGTCGGATACCTACCGACAGGAAATAAGGCAGATAAAAAAGAGTCTGGATGATGTCTCTCAGCAGCTTTCCTTTGTTAAAACTACTAGGAAAGATTTCGAGGAGGAACTTGCAAAGGAAAAGAAGAAAGAGGAAAAAGAAAAACTTGAAGGCATCATGAAATTTGCAATACTTATCGGGGCTATTGATTTTCAGAATCGGATGCAGATTGAGGCAGATAAGAAGCTTGAAAATGAAGTGATGGAACAGATGATATTCAATTCACCGGAAGAAGAGCTGAATTACAGGGTTGAGGAAGTATTTGCCAATAATACATTCAATCATGTAAGCAAAGATGATATTGATAAGATCATGAATAACGAAGAGTTTAAAGAAATGGCTGAGAATGATCCGAACAAGATTGACCGAGAGGAAGATGAGGCAAGAGTTGAATATGAAAAAATGATGCTGAGAAACCTCAAAAATGCCGGGATAGAGGTTAGTGAAGATTTTGAAGAAAATGAAGCTAATTACAAGAAATCTCTCACAAGAATGAATGAGTATGAGAAGGCTATCAAACCATTAACGGATTTCATTAATAATGAAGTGGAGGAGTTTGGTGATCCGGAGGATAAAAAGATTCTTAATACATTTCTTCAACGTGTCAATTCCCTTGCGCAGGAAACAAGAAGAATTCAGGATGAATATATTTCCGGTGAGGGAGACTTTGAAAACGGAAATGGTTATACAAAGGACCTCATCGAAAAAGAAACAAAGATCAGAGATGATTTCAAAAAATATACAAATGACCTTGTTAAAAGGATTGGCGATTACAGTGACAATAAAGCGCAGGAGAGAGCAGATGGCTTAATTAAGGTATATACATATGCATTAAAGCTGGCATTCTTTCTTGATAAACAGCTTCTCGATGATGGTGTAATGGCGAGAAATAACAGTATCAGCGAGAAAAAGGAGCAGTGGTTTGTTTATGAAAGGATCAATCCTAAGGCAAGACAGTCGATAGTACAGAAGAGAAACAGTAAGGATATCAACAAGGCTATTTCCAAGATCAGGCGTCTTAAGATTGAAGCAGATGGTAAAGGAAATACGATTGTTCATCTTAATGATACTCTTGCCGAGGAAACTCAGTTACTCCTGGAAAAGCTGCGGGATTCGGCTCCTATTGAGAGTAAGGAGGATAAGGATTGGGTTAATGAAAGATTTGCCATGCTGACTCTTAATCAGATAATTATTAATGAGGCAAATTATGCATCTGGAAAGGAAAGGCCATTCTTAAGCACGCTGGATGATGCTGAAGATAAAAAGAAGACCTTTATGGAAATGTCGAGAAAACTTGCAAAAACAAAGGCCTTCAAGAAAGCAATTTCAGGACTTCTTAAAGACGGATCCTATAAGGAGAAGATCATTCGTTTCCTTTCGGTTGATTTTGAAAGAAATATTGCAAAGGGATATAATGAGAATAAGAATGCTCTCAATGAGGTAAATGCAGTCAAACTTGAGGCACCGAAGCAAAAAATGTCGCGTTCAAAAACATATATAAAAGGAAATTAAAAAAATTATCATATATGTTGGACATCTGTTGGACAACATATGATATAGTCTTAATCGTGAACAGTAACTTTGCATCTGCAGATCTGCCATATCGATGAAGTGGCGGATTTGCAGCAGTGCGGGTTAGTTATGGGGGAAAATGCAAAAAACGTTTTAATAAACCGCAGATCGGTCTAGTCTGCGGTTTTATATTTTTCATTTATAAATGCATATCTGTAATGATCTTTGAATTGTCCCTCAAGGTAGATGCTGCTTTTTTCTAAGCCTTCATAAGAAAATCCAAGCCTTTTCAGAATATTGATAGATTTTTCGTTATCGGTTGCTACTCTGGTTTCGATCCGGTGCAGATTGAACATGGATAATACTTTATCTATGGAACCCCTGCAGGCTTCTGTTGCATATCCGTGACCTTGAAAATCCTTATGGAGATCATAGCCGAAGATGACATTTGCATACGGAAGCGGCCTGAAACGGACAAAGCTTATCGTTCCCAGTATAGCTTCCGGTTCCTCTTTCAGATAGAAATAATAATACATGGACTGTCTGTATAATATTTTATCAGCTTCAAAACTGAGCGTATCTTTCATGCTCTGTAAGGTATAGAAGCCGTCCGGCTGTTTTGGCTCATAACGTTCAAAGAATGAACGGTTTTCAGAATAATATCTGAGTAATTCTTCGGGAATCACACTTTCAGAAGTCACCACACGTAATCTTTCAGTTTCAAATGAATAATCCATAAAGAAATCCTCTCCAATTAATTTATTTAACTAGACTTTACATTATATTATCGGGAAATTCAATTGTTTTATGTATGTTCGGCAATCCCGTTACTTATTTGGCACCAACATCATGTTCCATGATGTTGCGGTATTGCTTCGCAATCCCTGGGCATACTCCGTATGCCGTGTCCTCGCTATGCTCGGACTCACGGGACCCTCCCTCGTTTCACTCGGGCAATCCCGTTACTTATTTGTTGCGCATTTGTTATGTCTGGTATTGTAATATGTGGTTATCAAGATGAGAAAGTGAGCGGAAGGAAGGTCTTATGGAAGGTGTTGCGGTTGCTGCGGAAGCAGCAGAAACAAATGGTTTTGTAAATTTATACGAGTTTATTCATGATTTTCCGCTGTTATATGCTGTGCTTGCGGCGGTGATCCTTCCGTTTTTGATAATAGCGGTCGGGTATGCAATAAACTATATTGGGCTGGCAATCGCATTTATATTAAGTCTTTTCGTGGATCCGTGGCTGGTACAGGCTATAATAAATTTTCTGTTCTTTCCGGGAGTCATACTTCATGAATTATCACATGCATTTCTGGCTGTTATAACAGGAGCGAAGGTTACGGAGGTCGCCTTGTTTAAGAAAGAAGGAGAAAGCCTTGGGCATGTATATTTCAAAAACAGAGGTAACAGGGTGATTGTTTCGCTTCAGTATATCTTCATTTCTGCAGCTCCGATGTTCTGCGGAGCGCTTATTGTATGGGGATGCTGGGCGTGGATACTCATTCTTCCGAAAGCACTGTTATGGCTGAAAATATTACTTGGATATATCGGAGCATCAATGTTCTTTCATATGACAATGAGCTCCGCTGATATAAAAATATACATCAGGGGAATACCTATATTTATGGCGTTACTGTTCATTGTTACACTGGCACTCAGACTGGTGGGAGTATTATAAGGAGATAAATTATGGCATATTATAAGGAATTAAAAGCATATAGTTCACTTACATCTAAAATACAAAAATTAAATGATTATCTTGGAAGAAAGAGCCTTACTTTTTTAGATGAAAATACAGAGTTGATCTTCACACTTACCAGCCTGAAGAGCATGCTGGATAAGTATTATACGAAGCTTCTGCAGGAAGATCTGGATTTTGAATATTTAGGAAAACCGTCGAACACAGCAAAATATCCGGTGCTTCATTCATATGATGTCAGAGAAATAAAAAAAATGTATGAAGATGCACGTAAGGCCATAAAAACTGTAAAAGAGAATTTTGAAAAGAATAAGAGTATTTCCAAAAAATCCTATAAAATTTTTGATGAGATAACAGGAATATTGAATGATGATATGAAGATCGTCAATAGTCTTGATCCGAGAGACAATCTCTCTCTTCCTACATCAGTTTATAAGGTATCAAGAGAGATACAGAAGGCTGATTATGTAGATGGAAAGCTGAAGGATCCGGGGTTCTATGAATACAGCAGAATATTTCTCGGAACAAAAAAGTCTTCAAAGGAGATACTTGACAGATATATCAACAGTAGTCCGGAGGAAGTTTTGAGTGAGTACCATAAGGCTGTTCAGAAATATCCGAGACTTCATGAATATATATCAGGCAGAAACAGTATCCCGGCAGAGATACGTAATACCGGTAATCCTGAGACTATCGAAAATTATATTGCTGAAAATAATGCAAATCTTTCGTATGATCAGAAGGTGCATCTGAGAAAACATAAAGATGCAACTATGAAGTCTGATAATATCAAAACTCTGATCATGCAGGCAGAGGAAGATAAAATAAATCGAATATCTGAAGAAGCAGATGTGACTGAAGAGATAGATATTTTAGGGTCTCGTCCGAAGGTAACTGTTAAGGGAGCTGAAAATGTTGAAATCGACATCAGCCAGCCTGAAAAACAAACCAGCGGATGCGGATGCTGGTCCTGTGCTGCACAGATGTTTATTGCAAGCCGTGGTATAGATAATGTGACTCAGGAAGATATAAGAAACTACAGACCTAATCTGACTAAAGAAGAAAAGATTCTTAATGATGATGAAGATGATTCAAGATATAACTATGACGAGGAAAAGAATCTTTTTGAGATGGGAGATTCTGTGCTTGCATTTGCTCCAAATTCAATGATGCACCAGATGGATATCACACCATACACGAGAGCAGAGGAGAGTAAGGGAATATCGGGAGCAAGTTATGTTACAAATACCGTGAATCTTCTGAAGAAGCAGATCATTCATGCTATAAAAGTGGATCATTCTCCGGTAGCTTTGCTTCAGCCGGGACACTATATTACCATCGTAGGAATAGATGGCGATAAGATAAAATTTAAAAATTCAAGGACCAAAGAGGATTACGCTGCCAATTATACGTTTGAGGCGTCACTTACTGATTTTGTTAAGAGTCAATTCCTTGATAAGCCTGAAAATGCAAGGAAGGCCATACAGATAACATGGATGTCAGATATCAAGCTTTCCAAGGACGGTAAGAAGATACATGGTGTACCGAGTGAGTATGCGGAAATGAATCCGGACGGAACCGTAAAACTTCCGCCTCCGGAGATTCAGACACTGCTTGCTGATGTTGATATGGTAAAGACTAACAGAAAAGGAAATATCATAGCAAGAAGCTGTGGTGATGAGGCTTCACATTATACCAAATTCTATGACAAACAGTATACTGACGGCGGCATACAGAAGATAGAGAAGGTATACATACCAAAACAGCTGGATGCAAAGTTTCTTAAGGCTATGGCTGAAAACAGAAAGCCTGAGGAAGAGAACAGACTGAATGATATTGATAAGAATTTTTATGGGCTGACAGGTGTCAGAAAACCTATTCCGAAAGACAATATTTATACTCAGACTCAGATCAGCGTAGCAGGTCAGAAACCGCTGGATAATATTAACGCGCAGATTGTGAATAATGATCTGAATAATACGCAGATTAATAGCGACAACAATAATCTGAACAATACGCAGACCAGTGGTGGAAATAATAATCTGAACAATACGCAGATTAATGGCGCCAACAATAATCTGAACAATACGCAGATCAATGGAGAAAACAATAATCTGAATAATACGCAGATTCCAAAGGCTGAGAATAACGCAGGCCGTGATAAAAAGAAAAGAAAATCCAAGGATGACATCTCGGTTGGGACAGATTCCGGACGTACCTTGAAGAATCTTATCAGGAATCAGGCTGCAAAGAATTCGAATAACCGGAATCAGCAGAATGCAATTATTCAGGGTACAAATATACAGAACAATAATATTCAGGGTGTAAACACTCAGAATACTAATATTCAGGGCGCAAACACTCAGAATACTAATATTCAGGGGACAAATGTTCAGAATACAAATCCTCAGAATACAAATGTTCAGCAGGTCAAGATCACCAAGAGAGAGGCTATCAAGAATAAGTTCTCATTGAAAGACATTAAGAATACATCCTCTTCTATGCTGAAGGAGATGAATGGGGTTTCACATTTCTTCCTTACAGGAACTACTCCTGAATTTTCTGATCTGAAGGAGTATTTGAATACAATTAACAGATATGCGGAAAAAGGCTGGAACTATGCTTCTAAGAAAAAGGGCGAATTTGAATGGAAGGATTTTGAGACTCTCCTGACAACCATTAATAAGGCTGCAAATTCTGCAGGTAAATACCTTAATACAAAGTATAAGAGTATCGCTGCAGATCCGGCTCGAAAGAACGCGGATAAAAAGTCTTACTATGAACAGCCGAGAATAAAGGCAGTTCTTTCGGTTTATGAGAAGCTTCTTGAAATGAAGACCGCGATAAATGCAGCATATTACGGTAACGGTAATACGGTACTTGAGGCAGAGGAGAGAGAGAATCTTATCGAACAGTACAGAGAGGCTCTTGTCTCTGATAAGAGAAATATAAGAAAACAGCAGGACAAAACGTTCAGAAACAGAGCGGTATTTCCGGAGGGTTCGGAGGAAGTCCTCAGATTAACTGAAGAAGCCTTCAGGAAGGTTCCTGATAACACCGGATCATATAAGGATTTTGTTGTTGTCGAAGACAGCTTCAAAGCTATAGGCTCCAATAATCCGCTGGACAGACTTTCCGATAAGGATTTTATTGCCATCAGCTATGCTGCAAGCACAATGGAAAATGTGTACGATAAGTTTGATGATACATACTATGATGAATTATCAAGAAATCTCTCGAGCAAGGCAGTACGTTATGAAGGCCATAAAATGGATTGTATCAAAGCAACCTTTGGACTTTTGGAAAATCCGGAGAATTATGCAGCGGGAATTGAGGAAGCGAGAAACAGCGCAACAGAAGCTATGCGTCAGTATGGCCGTGGCAATAAAAAACCGCTTGCAAATATTATAAAGGCGGGTATTACCAATCTTGTTAACGACACAAAATGCGGTATGTCAGGAATGGATCCGTCCATGCAGCTTTACCATAGCGAGATGTGTCAGAGAATGGCCGGCATGCTTGACAGAGATGAATCGCTTATGAAAGAAGCGATTGCGGCAGGTCTTAAACCGGAGGATCTTCAGTATATCAAATGCATGGAGATTGAAGGCGGATATGCGGCACTCTGGAACAAGTGGAGCATTGAGGCGGTTAGCGGAAAGCAGGAATTAAAAGATCATGTTAAGGAAGAAATATATACTGATATGATCATGCATACAATGTTCCGGGAATCCAGAGAAGGTGACATATTTGAAAGAGAATATTCTACTGATTACAAAAATGAAAAGTTTGTCATAACTTCGAGGTATTTAAAGGAAAAAGAAAGAATCAAAGACAGCTATCACGCTGAGACAAACAGAATATATGGTAATGATCCTGAGTATATGGCCATTGCAAATGATTATAACGAAAAACTCAGCAATGTAAAAAAACTAAGGAACTTTACAAACAGAGCCAATGCTCGTGAAGAACTTGAAAAAGAATATAACGAAAAGATGGAAGCTTTTACTGATAAAATGACTAAGGATTTTGAAGAGTATAGAGCACATCTTGAGGAAAAACACGGAGAAAAGCTCAGGGAAGCAAACGGACAATTTGTTATTGCAAACGGAAGAAGCTTTACCCCTGAAGAAAAAGTGGACAAAATTTTTGAGTTTGAGGAGCAGTATTTGGCAGAGGCTAATCCGGAAAATGCTGAATTACAGAATCAGGACAGACTGAAGTATCAGAAGTACAAGGATTTCTATAGCAAAGCAAACGAATTCTTAACGATGAATGATAAAAGCGTTTATGATTATAAAACCGTTCAAAAGACAGAGAAGATGGAACTTGATAACCTGAAATATAAATATCCGACCAGCGATCCTGCAACAGAGAAATTTGCAAAGCCTGGATACGAAGAAAAAATGAGAAAAAAGATCAAGGGTTATATTAAGGAAAAGAATCTCTTAAGTCTTAATCCGGCTGAATTTTATGATGCTATTTGCATGCAGAATGGTGATAATGGCAGAAAAATATCCATAAGTTCAGAATTAAGAAATATTGATACCAAGAAAGCACTGGGTAAGGAACTTGAACTGGACACAGCTGTTTCTATCGAATCCGCTAAGGATATTGTTAAGGTTTCTGAAGAAAAAAAGAAGAAAGAAGATGTTAATAAACAGAAAAAGGTGGTAACTAAAAAAGCAAAAGTAAAATAAATAGATTGTTGGACATCTGTTGGACATTCCGATATATAATAATCTCCTAAAATCTTATAAGACATAACCATAATATAAATTCTTGATAAATTTACATTTTTTTTGTAAAATAAATGCAGGAGTTTTGGTTTTTTTTACGAGTAGGAGGGAAAGTATGGCTATTATTTTAGGAGTATTGGGAGTAGTTATTGCTCTTATCGGAGGAGTACTGGTCGGCGTGATTGGTGGAGGAATCGGACTGGTCTTAGGTGTCGTTGCATTTCTTATTGGCATTAAGAAGCAAAAGAATGGTGAAAGCGGCGGAAGCGCCGGAGCGTTTACCGGTATAGCAGCCTTTATAGTTGGACTTCTGATCACACTTATTTGTTTCGGAGTTGCTTCAACCATAAAGAAAACGGCAGAAGATAATGGGGCGGATAGAGTAGTTGAGTGTGTACCGAGTCTTAAATTCGGAATTGTTGGTTTTGCATATACGGTTGATGATAAGGGTTATAACTTTGACGAGATAATTAAAGAGATCGAGTCTCTTGACAGCTCAAAATAATGCCAGGATCAGAAAAGCTAAAAACAGTCTGCCAGTATGATATGGCAGGCTGTTTTTAACTGTAAATTAAGGTGGATTTTTATGAGTTATACAGCACAGATCACAAATGCGCTTATATTTGTACTTATACTTCAGCTTGCGGGAATGCTTTTCTCTATATGCTTTGATAAGTATATAAACAGGGATCAGAAAAAGGTCCTGGTGGTTATTATTCTGGTGACTTTCAGCATACTGCTGCAGAATCATCTGTCATATAAGTGCTCCCAGGACAGTTCTTACAGAATGGTTCGCCTTATAAGTGATATTTATGGCTATTCCATAAGACCGGTCATACTTGTTTTGTTTATAAAGCTTGTAAATATTGAAAAAAAACTGACAATATTATGGGTACTTATAGCAGTTAATTTTGTTCTTCACGCTACGGCTGTTTTTTCAAATATCTGTTTTACAATTACTGAGAATAATTCTTTTTTCCGTGGACCATTGGGATATACATCATTTTATCTGAGTGCCTTTCTTATCGTATATAACCTGATCATGGTATTTATGAAATATCGGAAAAATAATAAATTAGGTATCATAATACCTTTTTTCAGTTCTCTTATTATAGTTGTAGCGGTTTTGCTGGATATGAATATCCCGTTTAACAGTCATGTGTCGTTTCTTACGGTTGCGATATTCAGCAGTTCGATGTTTTATTATTTCTGGCTGCATCAGCAGTTTGAAAAGGAGAGAGAAAAAGAACGGAGGGCAGAGCAGCGTATACAGATAATGATCTCGCAGATACAGCCTCATTTCCTGTTCAATACTCTTTCAACCATACAGGCTCTTTGCCGCATAGACCCGGAAAAAGCCTTTGAAACAGCAGGTAAGTTTGGTGTATATCTCAGACAGAACATTGATTCTCTGGGTAAGGCGCAGACAATACCGTTCGTGAAGGAACTTGAACATACAAAAGCATATTCTGATATTGAGCAGATCAGATTTCCGAATATTGAGATCATATACGATATACAGGATGAGGATTTCAATCTGCCGGCGCTTACGGTTCAGCCAATGGTGGAAAATGCCATCAGACACGGTGTTCGTATAAGGGAACATGGTAAAGTTGAGATAATCACAAGAAAGATGATCAATTACCATGAGATAATAATTAAGGATAACGGAAAAGGGTTTGGAATGGACACAGCCCAGAATTCTGAACGGACGCATATCGGAATTCAGAATGTAAAAGAACGTATTGAGAAGATATGTAACGGAAGCTTTGAAATAGACAGCAGAGTTGACGTGGGTACTACGGTTACAATGCACATTCCTCTTGAGGATGAAAATGATACAGATACAGAATAGAGGAGATTTAATTACAGTTACTGTTCACGGAAAAAGAAAAAAGAATAATGAATGGAAGGATACTGACATATGAAGGTTATTTGCGTGGACGATGAAAAACTTATTTTGGAACTCACGGTTTCACTGTGCAGGGATATATCTCTTGTTGAGGACGTTAGAGGATTCTCCAGTGCTACGGAAGCACTGGATTATATTGAAAAAAACAGGGTTGATGCGGCACTGCTGGATATTGATATGCCGGATATGAATGGTATAAAGCTTGCTACTGCGATCAAGGGCGTAAGTCCTGATACCTCCGTTATATTTCTGACAGGATACAGTCAGTATGCGGTAGATGCATTCTCTGTAAGGGCTACCGGATATCTTTTGAAGCCTATAGATAAGGAGGCTTTGAAGAAAGAACTTGAATATGCAAACAGTAAAGCGAAGGATTCGTTTACAAATACGAGAAAGTCTCATGTGGTAGTGCAGACCTTTGGCAATTTTGATGTATTTGTTGATGGGAAAATGGTGAATTTCAGCCGTTCCAAGGCGAAGGAGCTCCTTGCATATCTGATAGACAAGCGTGGAAGCAGCCAGACAAGAACGGATATTTTTGCTGTGCTTTGGGAAGAAGGTATATATGACAGATCAAAGCAGAAACAGTTGGATGTTATGATCAGAAGCCTGAGAGATACGCTTAATGAATATGGAATAAGTGATATACTGAGCGTTGAGAAGGGAGCACTGAGAATCTGCCCGGAAAAGATAGATTGTGATATGTATCGCTTTATGGAGGGGGATGTTGCGGCTATAAATTCTTACCGTGGCGAGTATATGAGCTCCTATTACTGGGCTGAGATAACTGAGGGTTATATAACCAGGAGAATAGAAGAAAAGATATAAATAAGACAGTATACTCTTTTCAGCCAAAATGTAGTATAATAAGTATAGATTTTGGAGGTTTTACAGATGGCTGTAGTAGTTGCGATAATAAGTATAGTTATATCCCTTATCGGAGGCATTATGTTTGGTGTTATCGGAGGCGGTATCGCTATCTCACTTGGGGTTCTTGCCATGATGGTGGGACTCATGAAAAAGAAGAATAAACAGGCGGGAAACGGAGGTATCATTATCGGAACTATTGCTACAATTATCGGTTTTATCATGGTGGCTTTGATGTACGGCCTTGCCAAAGATGTGGAAAAAAGAGCAAGGGATCAGGGCTTCGATAGACTGGCCGAGTGTGCTCCAAGTCTGGAATTTGGTATGACTTCATTTTCGAAAGAAGTTGAAAGACGTGGATATAATATGGATGATATTGTTGAAGAATTCAATAAACTGGAGTAATGAGTATAGTGGTTCGGAATAACCGTTATCATAATGCAGAGAATTTTCGTTGATTTATATTCAGGTATTGAGAGTTTGTTTTTTTTGAATCGTTCGGGAGGGATAATATGAGAAAAAAATGGTTTATACTGCTTTCAGCTTTATTTGTTTTTATGACAGCCAACGGGGCAGAGGTGTCTGCGGAAGAGGTATCGGAAGATACGACTGTTGTTACCATTGGAGAAGAAACCTTTGATGAGGATTTTGATGCCGAGATAGTGGGAGATGATAATAAAGAAACTCATGATGCCATAGCATATTCCATTACTGAAGGAAAAAATCTGAAATGGCGTAAGGGAGGTTATGGTACTCTCAGATTTACCATCGACAGAAATGTTGATAATGAGCATACACTTGATACATGGTTTGCCGGAGTTATAAAGGTAGATGATATCGGAGTGAGCGCTGCTGAATACGATGTTGAGGCCGGCGGACTTATCCTTACCATGTATGATGATTTCCTGAATAATCTTGCTGTAGGAGAACATACTATCAAGGTTGTTTTCCAGGATGCAGAGGTAGTTATCATTTTTGAAGTGCTGGAAAGTGTAAGAGAGACTGATGATGACGGCGTATTTTATGAGGATAAGGATAAAACCGAGGAGAAGACAGAAGCCGAGAAGACAACCGAGTCAGGTTCGAGTTCGGCGATTTATGACTGGGGCGACAGTACACAGAAAGAGGATAATGATGAATACTATTCAGGTGGTGCAACATCCGGTGATGCTTCAATTGAATCACCACAGACATCAGATAAGACAAATCTTAAAATGGCTTATATTTCCATGTTCTTCTCAATGTTCATGATGGTTTTCCTGAGAGGACTTGAGAACAGAAAGAAGACTCTTAAGTACAGAAAGAGAATGGATGATATTTACTAAAATATAAAAGGGTTGGAATTAGTGGACGTATATAAAGTGGGGGATATGTATGGTAGGGGCTATATTGGAACAGGAATTCATTATTATGATCCTGATGGAAGCACTTCTTATTGTCGGAACATGGAAGATTTTTAAGAAGTGTGAGATGAAAGCATGGTGGGCTTTGATACCTGCCTTCAGAGAATATCAGCTTTCAAAGTGTGCAGACAGAGAAGCTGATGGAAGAAAATATGTTATAACAACTGCACTTTCATATGTATTTGATTTTATATATATGATAACCGGAATTGATGATATAGAGGGCAATGCTGTTGATCAGAATATCTGGATACTTATCTTTATGATGCTCACTCTTACGGTCGCGATTGCAAATCTGATCTATTCAATCCGTATTTATTCCGGATTGTTTGATGTCTTTGGTGTGAATCATAAATGGATCTGGATAGTCATTCTTTTTTCTGATTGTATTCCGGCAGCTTTACTGGGACTCAGGAAAAAATATCAGCCTGGTGTTATATATGTTGATGAACGTGATAATGAGGGCGCTGCACTTTCAGGAATGACTGCCAAGGTGCTTGACAGTGGACTTACCGTCAATATAGACGAGAGAACTGCGTCTTCACTTTTTAAAAAGAATATTCTTCTTCGTGATATACATCTAAATATTGAACCGGGTCATATGGTTCTCCTTCTGGGGGGCTCAGGTGCCGGCAAGACGACCTTTGTCAATGCTGTAAATGGTTATGAAAAGGCAAAGGCCAGTATAGTTCTCAATGGAAATGATATCTACAATGATTATGCAAAAATGAAATACAGAATAGGCTTTGTTCCTCAGATGGATCTTATGCGTACAAATGATACAGTATTTATGACCATTCTTGACTCAGCAAAGCTCAGACTTCCTGCAAATCTCTCGGCAGAAGAGAGAAGAAGCAAGGCTCTGGAAGCACTTAGATTCTTTGGCCTGGAACCGGTTAAAGACAAGCTTTGCGATAAGCTTTCGGGAGGCCAGCGGAAGAGGCTTTCCATCGCCATGGAATACATATCAAATCCGGATCTTTTTATACTCGATGAACCGGATTCCGGTCTGGATGGAGTTATGGCAAGGGAGCTTATGGAAGGACTCCGTCAGATAGCTGATCAGGGTAAGATAGTTATAGTTATCACTCATTCACCTGACAGAGTAATAGATCTTTTTGATGATGTGATAGTCCTTGCAAAGGATACCAAGCTTACGGGACGATTATCTTATTTCGGATCTATAGAAAAAGCGAGGGAATTCTTCGAAAGAGAAGAAATGGAGAGGATAGTCCAGAGGATAAACAGGAAGGAAGAAGGCGGAGAAGGCCTGGCCGACATGTTTATAGAGAAGTATGCGGAGGTGTGCAATGGTTGAGAAAAAAAGAAAACTTCGCAAAACCAGGTATCGTGGCAGGATTGCGCAGATACCGATCTATATTGGCAAGAATTTTAGAAGCTTCGTTTATCAGAATGACTGGAAGGTTATTCCTATGGCCGCATTTATTGCGGCACTTGTTTCTGTGGTTGTTAAAAAATCGTTTTTCGTTACCATGGAGGGGACTGCTATGGGAAGCCTGGCAGTTGCCAGTATCGGACTTTGGAACGGATGCTTTAATTCTATACAGGTTGTATGCAGAGAGAGAAATATTGTTAAGAGAGAGCACCGCTCGGGAATGCATATTTCATCATATATAATATCCCATATGATATATCAGGCCTTTTTATGCCTGCTGCAGACCTTGACCATACTGATTGTTTTTATATATACAAATGTTAAGCTTCCGGCGCATGGAGCAATCTTTGATATCTTTCTTGTGGATTTTGGAATTACGATATTCCTTATAACCTATGCAGCTGATATGATGTCACTTTTCATTTCAAGCATAGTGAAGAGCAGTACCTCTGCAATGACGGTTATGCCGATAGTACTTATGATACAGCTGGTTTTTTCCGGAGGACTCTTTACACTTCCTAAGAATCTTCAGGGTTATACAAATTTTATGATATCAAATCATGGAATAGTATGTATTTCTGCTGAGGCTGATTATAATAACCTCGAAACTCATACGGTATGGAAGATGGTAAAAAAAATCGCAAATAATTCAGATGAAGAATCAAAAAAGATGGTCGAGTCTCTTGAAGAAAAAGGCTTTGCTGAGAAGATAAACATGGAAGCGGCAAAGGCGAATTATAAAAAGGAATATAAGAACTCAAATGAAAATATCAGAGTCCGCTGGGAACTCTTGATGGTGTTTTCAGCGATGTTTGCCTTACTGGCCATGATCGTATTGGAATTCGTGGATAAGGATAAGCGGTGACAACGGAAGGAATATGCCGGTGGCGGTTTGGCCGGCCGGCGGGGGGACATAAATGAATAATACACATGAAGATAATAATTTGATAAGGGCAGATGGTTCCTCGGAGGATGAGGCGAAGATCGATGAGATACTTGCAGATAAAGAACTGATGGCTAAGATAATGGCCGACAGAAAGAAGAGCAGCGGTGACTCCGATGAGCCTGAACGAAGAATGAAAATCAACCAGGAGGCTATAGCGATAGTGGCAACTTCACTGGTTTTTTTCGTTTTGGGTCTTTTTATCATTTCCCCTTTGGTAGAGTTTTTCTGCAGGATGATAGATGCTGCATCGGATCCAAAGTGGACCATAGGATTAAATTATGGTATAGACAGCAAAAAATTTGTAAGCAATTATCAGCATACCATACAGAATATCAATATTCTTGTGCATCTGACTGCTGCATTTTTGTATGTATACTCCGGATACAGGATCGTGACCGGCTGGAAGAGGATAAAGAAGAATATTAAGGCTGAACTCAGCCGCTTGCTTCCTTTTCTGATATTTATACTTTTTGATGTGATGATCATAGTGGTTACAAATGTCCGTGGTTTCAACGAATACGACAGAACCGGACATCCATATATGTTTGAAAGTATATATTCATATATACTGTATCCGCTCGCTTACTTTTTCTGCGGGATGATGGTTTATAAGGACAGACAGCGTAAGATCATTCTCTACGCACTTATGGTAACAGCGCTGCCTCTGAATATTCTTGCACTGGTGGATGAATGGGTCAGCCCGATAAAGTATTTTGCAACAAATGGCGTTGTGACGGTCTTTCATAACTCAAACCATTATGGTTATTATCTGGCTCTTATAATCATCACTTCCGCACTGCTTTTTACCTGTGAGAAAAAAATCTGGTTAAAGATATTTGAACTGATTTCCATGGCTCTCGGCGTGGTGGTTCTGATAATAAACAATACCCTGGGGGCATATCTTGCGGTAGGCTTCGTATTGGGACTGTATCTGATATACAATATTGTGATGAAAATTAAGAGCTCAAGAGTAGTCGTTGAGAATTATGAGGCAGATGAGGAGGTACAGGCTGTTAGTAGCGTCGCAGAAAACCCGGATGCGGATGATGATAAACGTGCTGTTCTCGGCGTCGCAGAAAAATCCGATGCAGCAGAGAATGATAAACAGACTGTTCTCGGTGTTGATGAAAACCCGGATGCAGCGGGAAAGAGTAAACATGCTGCTGCGGCAGAAGAAAGTAGACAGGCAGCTGCGAAAAAACCTCAGTATATAAGTATAAAAAAAGCAGCAATAGTGCTTGGTCTGTTTTTACTGATCACCATTGTTATGAGTATAAAATATAAGACAGTAACCCAGAGCGTTACCACCATGGTTTCCGATGTGGGAGATGTTCTTGAGAATCCTACCTCAGAAACTGTTGAACGAGCCGGATCGGGAAGATGGATTCTCTGGAAGGGTGCCTTTAAGCATATACTCGAAGAACCAATCCTCGGATTTGGTGTTGAGGGACTGCTGAATACGTACATGATAGGAACTCCTCATAATGAACTGCTTCAATATGCTGAATTCTTTGGTGTCCCTGTAATGCTGCTATATGTGGCAGCCTGTCTGACAGTTCTCTGGAGAGTTATCAGGAACAGTGCAAAAATGAGCGGCAGCACCATGGTATGCTTTTTTGTGACAATAGGGTATCTGGCAAGCTCGTTTTTTGGAGTAGCAATATATTATACAACTCCGTTTTTATATATTTTCCTTGGACTTACCTATGCGGAATATTTCAAAATGAGTGCACCGGAGTGAAAAATCATGAAAAAAACATGAAAAACGTTCTCCAAAAATACACAGATTTTTTATAGATATTAGATTTTAGTTATGTTATACTATAGGGCAGAGTGCATTTCTGCCCTGTTTTCTTTTTTTATCGTAAATGTAAATATTTACAACAGAGGAGAATTCCCACGTGTCTCCGGTTTGACTGTTACATAAAAAAGTGCTGTGACGGATATATTTACCGGCTAAGAGAAAGTGACGTATGGACTGCGGGCAGGAAAAAAATAAATGGAGGAAATAATAAATGTACGGTTTTGACGAAATTTTAAAGTTTGATCCTGAAGTTGCTGCAGCAATGAAAGATGAGATCACAAGACAGAATGTTAATCTTGAACTTATTGCTTCAGAGAACATTGCTTCAAGAACAGTTATGGCAGCTATGGGCAGCCCTCTTACAAACAAGTATGCTGAGGGGTATCCCGGAAAGAGATACTACGGCGGATGCCAGTATGTTGACGTTGTAGAAGATCTTGCAAGAGAAAGAGCCAAGGAGCTTTTCGGAGCTGAATATGCAAATGTTCAGCCACATTCAGGAGCTCAGGCAAATATGGCTGTATTCTTTGCTATTATGGAGCCGGGAGATACATATATGGGTATGTCACTTGATCATGGCGGACACCTTTCACATGGTTCACCTGTTAATATGTCAGGTAAGTATTTCAACTGCGTTCCTTACGGTGTTAACGATGAAGGACGTATCGATTATGATGAGGTTCTCAGAATCGCTAAGGAGTGCAAGCCAAAGATGATCATTGCCGGTGCATCAGCATACGCAAGAGCTATTGATTTCAAGAGATTCCGTGAGATCGCTGATGAAGTCGGCGCAGTTCTTATGGTAGATATGGCTCACATAGCAGGTCTTGTTGCAGCAGGAAAGCACATGAGCCCAATCCCATATGCACATGTTACAACTTCAACAACACACAAGACTCTTCGCGGACCAAGAGGCGGACTTATCCTCTGCAGCGAAGAAGTAAATGCAAAATATAATTTCAATAAGGCTATTTTCCCTGGTATCCAGGGTGGTCCTCTTATGCATGTCATTGCCGGTAAGGCAGTTTGCTTTAAGGAAGCACTTTCTCAGGAATACAAGGAATATATGGGAAGAGTAGTTGAAAATGCAGCTACCCTTGCAAGCGCACTTATTGACAGAGGGTTTGATATCGTTTCAGGTGGTACAGACAATCACCTTATGCTTGTTGATCTCAGACGTCTTGATATTTCCGGTAAGGAAGTTGAGAAGCTTCTTGATGAGGTTCATATTACAGTTAATAAGAATACAGTTCCTAATGACCCACGTTCACCATTTGTAACCAGTGGTGTAAGAGTAGGTACTCCGGCAGTTACAACAAGAGGCGCTGTTAAGGAAGATATGTATACAATAGCTGATGCATTTAAGGCAGCTATCATCGACAGAGACAATGCGGCTGCAGAGGCACTTGTTAAGAGTATTACAGATAAGTACCCGCTTTATGGTGGCAACGCATTCTAAATCAGCCGGGATAAATCATTTTATTTTGGAAAGGTTAGAAGATGGATAATAACCCTAATAACAGAAATGATGGAAACGGTAAGAAGAGCGGTCCTTCAGCGACTCTTATCATCCTTATCATTTCAATTGTTCTGACTCTGGTCTTCTGGCAGCAGTATAATGCCTACAAGACTTCAGGGGAGGAAGAAGTTTCATATGACAAATTCATAACGATGATCGAGCAGAAGGAAGTCGAGAAGGTTGAAATATATAACGAAAAGATATATTTCACACCGAAAAAGCAGAGTGACATTACAAAGGATGTTACCTACTATGTTGTAAGAACCGATGATTACGGTCTCGTAGACAGACTTGCTGCTGCCGATGTTAAATTCTCAGAGATAGATGAGGGCGGAAATGCCATGATCCGTACCATTCTGTCATATGTCATCATGATCGCGGTATTTTATATCTTCATGATGCTCATAATGAGAAGTGCTACCAAAGGTGGCGGAATCATGGGTGGCGTTGGTAAATCCAATGCCAAGATGTATGTTCAGAAGAAGACCGGCGTAACATTTAAGGATGTTGCAGGTGAAGAGGAAGCCAAGGAGTCTCTTGTAGAACTTGTTGATTTCCTTCATCAGCCGGAGAAATATACCGCAATCGGTGCCAAGCTTCCGAGAGGAGCCCTTCTTGTAGGCCCTCCGGGAACAGGTAAGACGCTTCTTGCCAAGGCAGTTGCAGGTGAGGCAGGAGTTCCATTTTTCTCAATATCCGGTTCGGAATTCGTTGAGATGTACGTTGGTGTAGGGGCCAGCCGAGTAAGAGACCTCTTTAAGCAGGCTAATCAGATGGCACCATGTATCGTATTTATTGATGAGATAGATGCCATTGGCCGAAGCCGTGATACGAGACATATGGGCGGTGACTCAGAACGTGAGCAGACACTTAACCAGCTGCTTTCGGAAATGGATGGTTTCGATACCTCCAAGGGTCTCATAGTCCTTGCGGCTACCAACAGACCTGAAGTTCTTGATAAGGCGCTTCTCAGACCCGGACGTTTTGACAGACAGGTTATAGTAGAAAGACCTGAGTTAAAGGGACGAGAGGATATACTTAAGGTACATTCCAAGAATGTCAAGCTTGATGAAACTGTTGATCTGCATGCAATAGCGCTTGCTACAAGTGGTTTTGTTGGAGCTGACCTTGCAAATATTGTAAATGAAGCCGCTCTTCGTGCAGTTCGTATGGGACGAAATGCTGTATCGCAGGCAGACCTTATGGAATCGATAGAGGTTATCAGTTCCGGTAAGGAGAAGAAGGATAAGAACTTAAGTCCGGAAGAAAAGAAGATTGTTGCTTTCCATGAGGTTGGACATGCACTTCTTACTACTCTTCAGACTAATAAGATGCCTATTCAGAAGATTTCTATCATACCAAGAATGCATGGTATCTTAGGATACGTACTTCATCTTCCGGAAGAGGATAAGAAGCTTCCGACAAAGGCAGAGATGCTGTCTGAAATAGTTGTTACCATGGGTGGACGTGCTGCAGAGGAAATTAAGTTTAAATCTGTAACAGGTGGTGCTCAAAATGATATTGAAAAAGCAACAGAGACAGCCAAGGCAATGGTCACAAGGCTTGGTATGTCTGAACGTATCGGACTTGTTTCGGTGGTAGAATCCTCAGGAGAATACCTGGATAACAGGTCTTATCTTAACTGTTCTGAACGTACAGCTGCAATTATTGATGAAGAAGTAAGAAATATCATCACAGAATGCTATGAGAAGGCATATACACTTCTGAAGCAGAATGAAAAAATCCTTGATGCAATCGCTGAATTTCTTATTGAGCGCGAGGTTATCACAGGCGAACAGTTCATGGAAATCTTCGAAAAGTTTTCAAAAGAACAGAAGGTTGTATTTGAAACAGAAGATATGAAGGTTGCCAGAAGAATATCTTCGACTGCATCCTACAGCAGACCGGCACGTCCGTTAAAGGCTGTTGAAGAGGAAACTCTTAAGGCTGACAGAAAAGCTGAGAAAAAAGCTGAAAAGAAAGCTGAGAAAAAGCTGAAGAAGGAAAAGAAAGAAGCCAAGATCAAAGCTATTCTCAAGGGCGTAAAGGGTAAGGATAAATATAAGGCTTATAAAGACTTCGAGGCCAGTCCTGAATTCTATGATAAATTCAGTCTTGATGATGAGGATGATGACGAAGAAGATACAAAGCCTGAGACCGGAAGAAAACCGTATGAAGCAGAGAGTTCGGAGAAAAATACTGTGAAAGAGGATAGAGAAAACTCTGTTCGTGTTGAAAACAGTGATAAGTCCGATGAACCGCTTTATACTGCAAATGATTATGGTAATCCGTCAACTGTTCAGGAAGGCGATACCACCGGTTCATATCCGGCACATCCGACATCCGATAAAAGCTCGGAAGAAGATTCACCGGCTATGCCATGGGATAATTATAAGTCTGCCGAAGAGAACAGGATTGAAGCAGAGAGAGAAGCTTCATCTGATGATACTGCGGATGACAGTAACGATGAAGATGATAACGAAGAATAAATAAGCAAAATAAAAAGGATCTGATAAATGTTTTCAAATTTGAAAACATTTTATCGGATCCTTTTTTATCAGGAATGCCTCTCGGATAATTCGTCCAGAGTTTTTCCGTATGGAGGTATGAAATCCTTCATGAAATCAGATACTTCAGGAAGCTCATTACTTAGCTCTGCAAGCTTCTTTCCTATGGTTTCCTTTGCACTGCGGAACTCTTTGTTGCCGGAGTTTTCTTCTTCTATACATTTGATATAGGCTGAAAGCTTGTCGGCAGCCTTGACCAGACGACGCATATAGCGTTCTTCCTCTGTGCGTTCAGCAGAATAAAGCTTTTCGAATTCGGGACGAAGATCATTTGGAAGCTCGTTCAGAAGCTTCTTCTCGGCGATGGCTTCGACTTCTTTGTATGCGGCTTTTATATCTTCGTTATAGTATTTTACCGGGGTCGGCATATCGCCGGTTATTATTTCCGATGAATCGTGGTAAAGACCTATCAGAGCGGCCTTTTCACCGTTAAGATGCTTGCCGTAGCGTATATTTCCGATGACGCAAAGGGCATGGGAGATCATTGCTACTTCAAGGGAGTGTTCCGAAAGATTTTCGGCTCTTGAATTTCTCATAAGGGCCCAGCGCTCAATGTATTTCATTCTTGATATGGTTGCAAAAAAATTATAACTCATTTTCTGTCCTCACTTTTGCGATGTATTTTATGCTGTTTTCCTGAAATGTATCGGGACCACTATTTTAGGATACACACAGGGGGAGGGTATGTCAACTTTTACTGTAAGTGTTGGTGGGATGATAGATGAGGCAAATAGTATAAAGAAAAATATTTACGTTAATAATAAAAAAACAGCAGTAAAGCGACGGACAGCGATAATTGAAAAATCACATAAAACAGCAGTAGAATAGCAGTGACTTTTTGGTGTGACATAATGTAAAAAATACTTGACATTATGGCTGCTATGATATACTATATGTCCAAGATAAATGAAAATGATTAAACAGCCGGAGGTAAAAAAATGAGGTATGGAGTAACTGTTCTAATAATATCTTTATTTCTTATAATATTTTTATCATTGATCATGATGAAATCCATGCATAGAGATGGAAATGCTTTGCCGAAGTATGACGAAAGACAGCGTATCATAAGAGGAAGGGGCTATATGTTTGCATTCTATACAACGCTTATCATATATTGCCTGATACCTTTTGTTTTAAAAGAGGAAACTAGAAGATTTCTGGGTGAAATGCTCTTCTTCGGACCGGCACTTATAGGAGTACTGATCCATGTCAGCTATTGCGTATGGCAGAATGCTTATGTTGAACTTAATATTGAATTCAAGAGATGCATTTCGATTATCTTATCCACAAGCTTTTGTAATCTCCTGATAGGCATGACAGCTTTCGGAGATGGAAGAATGGTTAAAGATGACACACTTCAGTTTCCGGCGATAAGTTTGGCTGTAGGAGCACTCGGAACGATAATCGTAATTGAAATGCTCATAAAAAGGAAGGTTGACAAGAGGGGTGATGTTGATGAAGAATCTGAAGCTTAAATCAGCCCGGGCTGCCATGGACCTCTCACAGGAACAGCTTGCAAAAATGGTTGGAGTATCAAGACAGACGATCAATGCAATCGAAAAGGGTGACTATAATCCGACCATAAATCTGTGTATCAGTATTTGCAAAGCATTGAATAAAACTTTGGATGAGTTATTTTGGGAATAGACCAATATAAAAATCGACTTGTTATTGAAGGAGTATTATGATATAATCCTCTTTGTTTTGATAAGTGCTTCTGTGGCTCAGTTGGTAGAGCAATTGATTCGTAATCAATAGGTCGTGGGTTCGAGTCCCATCAGAAGCTTAATGAAGAAAACGGCTGAAATATCGCATTTATGCGGTGTCTCAGCCCTTTTTTATTGCTTTTTGAGTATTGCCGGGTAATGCCAGCTATTACCCTGATACATGTAATCATCGTGTAATCAATGGGACACGGATAATTCTTGATCATGCTTCTTTTGCAAATTCTCAAAATAATTATCGACAATGAATGTTTTATATATTAACATATGCACAGATGCGCGTATGATAATATAAAGGAGCGATTAATATGGCAAGTAAAAAAATAAGTAAGGCATTTTATAAAAAGATATCGTCAGTTTATGACACGTTGGACCGTATGTATTTTACTTCCGGTGGCAGAAATCCGAGAGAAGTAATAAGTAGGCTGATTCCTGAAGATAAGGCTAGAGATAATAGACGAGCCGTATGGTGGTAAGATTACCATTGTTCGGCTCGTTTTTGACTGTACATAATCATGTGCTCGTTTTGACTGTACATAATCCTGTTGCGTTCACTCTGAATTATGTTAGAATAAACGCAGTATTATGAGATGCGGTTTTGCTTCTCATATGTTTTTGCAGAATAATTATACAGAGGTAAATATGAGCTTTTTGTTTGTAGCACTTGGAGGTGCTTTGGGTGCAGTGGCACGTTATACTATAAGTCTTATCCCGGTCAGGACAGGATTTCCGATATTGACAATGATAACGAATATACTCGGAGCAATCCTGATAGGATTTATTGTCGGGATAACAAGCGAAAAGGATGGTATATCGGAAAATACTGTTCTGTTTTGGAAGACAGGGGTATGTGGAGGTTTTACGACCTTTTCGACATTTTCCCTTGAAGCATATAATATGATGGAGAAAAAGCAATATACTACCGGAGGGGTATATGTTGTATTAAGTTTTGTATGCTGTATAGCTGGCATTTTTATAGGGAAAAAATTATCTGCGATAATCAAACTGTAAAACAGGAGCAGAGCGGATATCCGATACTCGCAGCCGAAATATCCGATTTGTTAAAAAAAAATGCATATTAGCTTTATGAGAAAAACTTATTAGAGGGTTGAATAGATGAAAAATGAGTATAAAACAAAATCGAGGAATAAGATAATTGAATATTTAAAGAAAAATGCTGATACTCGCTTTACAGCGCGCGATATATATAAAGCTATCAATGAAGAGGGTGATGAGCTGGACAGATCCACGGTATATCGTAATCTGGAAAGACTATGTAAAGAAGGGTGTCTGGTAAAGTATAAGGAAGCAGATGTAAATGCAAGCTGCTATCAGTATTCGGAAGAACATGGTTCCTGTCACGAGCATACGCATGCTCAGTGCTCCGTTTGTGGAAAGATTTTCCATCTGGATAATGATGTGCTGGAAGAAACAGCGGAGAGGATAAAATCTGAATACGGAATTGATATAGATTATGGAAAAACTGTATTAATAGTTGTCTGTAAAGATTGCAAAGAACAGAATTCGTAATATCTGTGAAAGAATGCTTTGAAATTAATTTTTAAAACATTTACTCAAAACTAATATTTGATACGAACATGTAAAACAGCATCCGAAAGGGTGCTGTTTTAGATTAACAGAAATAAGCGCAGCAGTTATGGAGATATATATTTACAGGAAAAAACGACAGGGTTTATAAATATATATTTATAAAAATGCAACATTGTTGCAAAAAGTTGACAAAATGCATTGTCGTGCATATAATGCAAAATGCAACAGAGTTGCAAAATAAAAGCTATCGGGAGATTAAAGATGTCAAAGAAAGAGGTACCTATAGTAGTCATTACAGGATATCTGGGTTCGGGCAAAACAACCCTTATGCAGCATATACTGAAGCAGGAGAAGAGAAAGATTGCGCTTATTGTAAACGATATGGGAAGCATAAATATTGATGCGTCAATTCTGAACAAGACCGGCAATCAGGTTGCTCAGGTTGAGATGATTGAAATGCAGAATGGTTGTATCTGCTGCACTTTGAGAGATGAGTTTATGGCAGAGATAGAAAAGCTTTCTTCAGACAGAACAATTGAAGCTATATTTGTGGAGGCATCGGGAATCAGTGAACCTTCATCTATAGCAGGAGCATTTTTGAATTATCAGGAGTCCACAGAGAATACAAGAGTATATCTTAAGTCTGTTGTATCGGTTGTGGATGTTGACCGGATATATCGGGAGTTTCTTTACAATCTTGTGTCTGATGAAGAAGCCGATGAAGAGGATGTGATCAACCTTATAATGGATCAGATTGAATTCTGTAATGTGATGATCCTTAATAAGACCGATCTTCTGTCGGGGGAACAGCTGGAGGAGGTTAAGGCAGGGCTAAGAAATATTCAGCAGGAAGCAGATATAATCCCATGTGTGAATGGTGAGGTTGACCTGGACGTGATACTTAACCGCAAGGACTTTGATTTTGAAGAAGTGGAGGAATTCAGTGCAGTTCAGAAAGCTCTGAATAAATGTGAGCATTCGGATGAAAAGGCCTGCGTAGATGAATATGGTATTTCCTCATTTGTATTTGAGGAAACGAAACCATTTAACAGAGAAGCATTTGACAGATTTGTGGATGCATATCCTGAAGCGTTGATCCGTACAAAAGGGTATATATGGTTCTCGGATGACTGGAAACACATTCAGCTGTTTGAACAGGCAGGTCGAAATGCAACTGTTACTGAGGTTTCGGATTGGATGGCTGCCTGGCCTGTGGAAGAGCTCGACCCGGTGGTGGCAGACTTTCCGGATATTAAGGATGATTGGGATGAGGTCTATGGGGACAGATGCAATCAGCTGGTTTTTATAGGAAAGGGGTATGAAAAATCAGAGATTGTAAAACTTCTGTATGACTGTATAGAAGATAATGAATAAGGGAAATAAAGTGGAGGCATTTAAAATGGATGAGTCGAATAAAATATCTGAATCCGTTTCTATACATTACACCATAACAGTAGTATAATGATTGATATGGCGGTATTGCCGGCAGAATTATGTTTTTATGTTATATAAGGGGATTATAAATGAACTGTACAGATAAAAAAGATAATGAAAAAATGAATATTAAAAGATATATTTGTAATGCCAAGGATCATCTTTCGGTTATTAATCGTCATAGGAGAGAGGTCAGGAAGAATTGCTTCAGGTGTGGACTGTATAAGCAGGGACTTTTGCATGATCTTTCAAAGTATTCATGGACGGAATTCTCGGTGGGAATTAAATATTTTCAGGGGGACAGAAGTCCGAATGATGCAGAACGTGAGGATAAAGGATATACTTCGGCATGGCTGCATCATAAGGGACGCAATAAGCACCACCTGGAGTATTGGATCGATTATGATGTAAAACAGGGCAAGGGTGGTATAGCAGGTATGCGTATGCCGGATAATTATATAGTTGAAATGTTCTGTGACAGGGTTGCAGCCAGTAAAATCTATAAGGGCGACGACTATACGGATTCATCTGCTCTGGAATACTATGATCGTGGCAGGGGAAGATATGTGCTTCATCCTTATGTAAGAAAAAAACTGGAAATGCTGCTGGAAATGCTGGCTGAGAAGGGGGAGGATTATACCTTCAGATATGCCAGAAAATGGATGGAAGCCTACAGGGCGAGACAATACAGATTAAAGCATCCATGCTGCTGTAAATGCCAGTGTGGCGGATGCTGCGGACACGATAAAAGCGATCGCTGTGACTGTGAACATGATAACACCGGATACGATGACGCAGAAATGATAACGCTTGGTTTATTAAGACCGGACGCAGTGACGACTGATGAGATAACAGAGGATTAATGATGCCGGATATACGGGGCGTAGAGTTATTTAAAGACTCTATTTAAATTTGGGGATAAAGATATGAATTTTACACATTTACATGTTCATACAGGCTACAGCCTTCTGGACGGAATGTCCAGAATACCGGAGCTGGTAAAAAGGACCAAGGAACTTGGCATGGATTCTCTGGCTATTACAGATCACGGAGTCATGTATGGCGCAATAGATTTTTATAAAGAATGCAAAAAGCAGGGGATAAAACCTATTATCGGCTGCGAGGTTTATGTTGCGCCTCGTTCAAGATTTGACCGTGAAACCGGGAGTGAGGACGAGAGGTATTATCACCTTATCCTTCTTGCAGAGACCGATCAGGGCTACAGTAATCTGTCCAAGATAGTTACCCGTGGTTTTACAGAGGGTTATTACTACAAGCCGCGAGTTGATAAGGAGGTTCTCAGAGAGTTTCATGAAGGTATAATCTGTACGTCTGCCTGCCTTCAGGGAGAAGTGGCATTTTATCTCAGAAGGGGATTCTATGACAAGGCGAAGGAGGCAGCTCTTTCGTATGTAGATATATTTGGTAAAAACAATTTTTTCCTTGAACTGCAGGATCATAACATAGATGAGGATCAGATCGTAAATGCAGGACTGCTGCGCCTTTCAAAGGATATAGATATTCCTCTGATATGTACAAATGATTCTCATTATATTTACGAGGATGACTGGAAGGCTCATGATATACTTCTCTGCATTCAGACCGGCAAAAAGGTTGCAGACAGTGACAGAATGCATTATTCTGAGGGGCAGTACTATCTTAAGTCTCCGGAAGAAATGCTTGAGAAATTCGGCTACGCGAAGGAAGTCCTGGAGAATACTCATAAGATTGCCGAAAGATGCAATGTAAATATAGTTTTTGGTGATCAGAAGATTCCGAAATATGATGTTCCTGAGGGTTATACTGCATTTTCATATCTGGAAAAGCTTTGTATGGATGGCATAAAGGAAAGATACAACCCTGTGCCTGACGAGCTGTACGAACGACTTAAGTATGAACTGAATGTTATTAATAATATGGGCTATGTGGATTATTTCCTCATAGTCTGGGATTTTATTAATTATGCAAAGGAAAATGGTATTTCCGTCGGCCCGGGACGGGGTTCGGCAGCGGGTTCAATTGTATCCTACTGCCTGAAGATAACGAATATCGATCCAATCAGGTACAGTCTGATCTTCGAGCGTTTTCTTAATCCTGAACGTGTTACCATGCCCGATATAGATATCGACTTCTGTTACGAGAGGCGTCAGGAGGTTATTGATTACGTTTCCAGAAAATATGGACCGGAGAAGGTGGTTCAGATCGTTACATTTGGTACGCTTGCTGCGAGAAACTGTATCAGGGACGTCGGCCGTGTTATGGATCTGCCGTATAATCTCTGCGACAGTGTGTCAAAGTCAATACCTATGGAAATAGGTATGAATATTGAAAAAGCTCTTGTTTCAAGTCCGGATTTCAAGAAGTTTTATGAAACGAATGAAGATGTAAGGACCATGGTTGACATGGCTAAAAAGCTGGAGGGGCTTCCGAGACATGCTTCAATGCATGCTGCGGGTGTTGTTATCGGCAGAGAACCGATTGAAGAGTTTGTTCCTCTTTGTAAAAACGGAGATGCTGTCACAACTCAGTACAATATGACCACCATAGAAGAGCTTGGCCTTTTAAAAATGGATTTTCTTGGGCTGCGTACACTTACTGTTATCCGCGATGCCTTGAGAAGTATTGAGAGAAGAACCGGCAGAAAGATCGATATTGATAATATCCCTCAGGATGATATGAAGGTTTATGATATGATCTCAGCAGGAAAATGTGAAGGCGTGTTCCAGCTGGAATCTTCCGGCATGAGAAACTTCATGAAAGAACTGAAACCGCATTCCATGGAGGATGTAATAGCAGGTATATCGCTTTATCGTCCGGGTCCTATGGACTTTATTCCTCAGTATATAGCAGGAAAACAGCATCCGGATAAGGTTACCTACGATCATCCGGCTCTTGAGAAGATACTCAGCCCGACCTATGGCTGTATCGTATATCAGGAGCAGGTTATGCAGATCGTTATGGAGCTTGCGGGTTATTCATTGGGTCGTTCCGATCTTGTGCGCCGAGCTATGTCGAAGAAGAAAGAAGACGTCATGATGAAGGAACGCGAGTATTTCGTATACGGAAATGCTGAGATGGGCGTTCCCGGCTGCGTGAAGAACGGTATTTCTGAAGAGGTCGCAAATAAGATATTCGATGAGATGACAGACTTTGCAAAGTATGCCTTTAATAAGTCTCATGCTGCGGCCTATGCAGTGGTTGCATATCAGACGGCATATCTCAAATGTTATTATCCGTATGATTTCATGGCTGCGCTCATGACATCGGTTAAAGATAATGCCAAGAAGCTGGCAAGCTATATCGATGCCTGCAGGAAGGCCGGCATCAAGCTGCTTCCGCCGGATGTTAATAAGGGAGAGGGAGACTTTTCGGTATCTGATGATGCGGTAAGATATGGACTATCGGCTATTAAGTCCATCGGAGCTTCGGTGGTAAATGCCATTTTGAAGGACAGGCAGGAAAATGGCACTTTCCGCAGTCTTCAGGATTTTATCGACAGAATGGCAGGTAAGGAAGTAAATAAGAAGGCAATAGAAAACTTTATAATGGCAGGTGCATTTGACGGCTTTGGTGTAAAGAGAAGTCAGATGATGGCAGTATATGCCGGAATGATGGATAATGCTGCCCGTGAGAGAAAGAGCAGGATAACCGGGCAGATGAATCTTATGGATTTTCTGGGAGGTTTTGGAGGAGAAAGCTCTTCAGACTCAGAAATGAACGGATTTGCGGAGGCCTTCAGTGTGAATTATCCGGATATCCCTGAGTTTACAAAGGAAGAAATGCTTTCCGGCGAGAAGGAGATCCTCGGTATATATGTCAGCGGACATCCGCTTGACGATTACAGAAATATCATAGAAAAGCACGGAAATGCAGTTTCCTCTGACTTCTTCATGGATGAAGAAACAGGAAAAACAGCTGTTATGGATAATCGTGATTATTCGGTAGGCGGAATAATAGATGCTGTGACCATGAAGATCACGAAAAACAATGAAAACATGGCTTTTGTAACCCTGCTGGACACACTCGGAACCGTTGAGGTTATAGTATTTCCGAAGACCTTTGAGAAATACAGAAGGCTTATTTACGCAGGCAGCCGGGTTATGATCAAGGGACGTGCTCAGATTGCTGAAGAAGAAGGCAAGCTTATTGCTTCGGAGCTCATTTCTCTGGAAGATATTTCAAAAAATGAACAGCAGAAGGGCAAGGAGATCTGGGTCCTCTTTGAAAATATGGAGGATTACAGGGGAAATCTTGAGAATTTCCGACAGCTTCTTATGGATTATAAGGGCTTTGCGCCGGTATATGTTCAGCTTAGAGAGGAAAGAAGCAGGAAGCTAATGAGCTGCAGTGTGGATCCGGATTCCGGCGTTGTTGACGCCCTGAAGCTGGAATATGGAATCGACAGAGTTATTGTGAGAAGCCGTATTGTATAGAAAGTGGCCGACATGTACCGGTCAGTAGCAGACATGTATCTGTCGGCGGCAGACATGTACCGATCAGTAGCCGATATGTGATGGTCAGTAGCAGACATGTATCTGTCGGCGGCAGACATGTACCGATCAGTAGCCGATATGTGATGGTCAGTAGCAGACATGTATCTGTCGGCGGCAGACATGTACCGATCAGTAGCCGATATGTGATGGTCAGTAGCAGATATGTATCTGTCAGCGGCAGATATGTACCGATCAGTGACCGACATATACTGGTCAGTATCAGATATTGAACAGGATAATACAGGACAGAAATCAGAAAGAATAGTAAAATGATAACATCAACCTCAAATGATAAGATAAAGTATGTTGAAAAATTAAAGAAGAGTGCCTCTTTTCGAAGGGAAGAGGGATGTTTTCCGGTGGAAGGCATAAGGATGGTAAGAGAGATTCCGGCAGAACGGATCCGGGAGCTATATATCACTGAAAAAGCTTATGTAAACTACAGAGAAGAGATTAAAGCTATATGCATTACCGCCGGATTTAGTGGTGGAAATCATAAAGCTGCAGAGGAAAGCGTTGAATCAGAGCAGGTTCATATGGTATCAGATACATGTATGAAAAAAATGTCTGATACTGAAACGCCTCAGGGCGTTCTTGCGGTTGTCAGAGCAAGTAATTATACTCTTGAGGATATTCTGATCGATAACAACGAAAGTGATGGAAAGAGCTCTGCAAAGGCTCCGCTTCTTCTTGTTCTGGAAAAACTTCAGGATCCGGGTAATATGGGAACCATTTTCAGAACGGCAGAAGCAGCAGGCGTGACAGGACTTATCATTTCAGGGGATTCGGCGGATGTTTATAATCCAAAGGTTATAAGATCCACCATGGGTGCCATTTTCCGCATGAAGTTTTATATATCAAACGATCTGGTCATGGATATGAAAAAACTTAAAGAGAAGGGCATAAAAGTTTACGCCATGCATCTTCTCGGGGAAAGCTTCTATGATAAGGATTTCAGAAAACCTACAGCCTTCCTTATCGGAAATGAAGGAAATGGATTATCTGACCGTCTGAGTGCTGAAGCTGATGAAAGAATGAAGATACCTATGATGGGCAGTGTAGAGTCACTTAATGCAGCAGTCAGTGCTTCGGTTGTGGCTTATGAAGCACTGAGGCAGAGAATCGTGTAGCGTATATGCCGGGGCTATGAGCAGTATGATCAGTATTTGATGGACATACCGGTATTATGACCGGTATAGTCGGCGTGAGGTATATGTCGGAATTTATGAGCAAAAAAGTATGTGTGACGTATATGCCGGAACAGAATAATAAAAGAAATAAATGACAGGAAAAAAGAAAAATTGGAAACAGTAATAAGATCGATCATTTTTTATTATGCGGTCATAAATATAGTAGCATTTTTTATGTATGGCGCTGATAAAAGAAAAGCTAAGAACAGTGAGTGGAGGATAAGTGAAAGCTCACTGATATTTGTAAGTGTTGCGGGAGGCGCATTTGGAGCTCTCCTGGGGATGAAGGTTTTTCATCATAAGGTCAGAAAGGTTAAATTTCAGATAGTGATACCGCTTATGGTGATAATTCATCTTGCGGCTGTTTCATCCATAGCTGTATGGATGAATAA
Organism: Eubacterium ruminantium; assembly: GCA_900108205.1. Lineage (GTDB taxonomy): Bacteria > Bacillota > Clostridia > Lachnospirales > Lachnospiraceae > Eubacterium_Q > Eubacterium_Q ruminantium_A. The sequence goes on from FNUU01000003.1 coordinate 284,811, forward strand.
GCTTACGTGATGATCTTACATCACGAATTCTATGAGATGTAAAAAACGCATCTCATAATCCTGCGGGACTTAAGTCCTTTCGGTATTGTATCAGATCTGAACGGCCTCTGTTATAAGTATGAACAGAGGTCGTTTTTTTAGTATAATTAAGAAACGGCGTTTCCTGTCATATAAAAACCTCCGGGGGATGTGTTTCGACGCGAAAGAGTGTTTAAGGATTTTTTAATAATTCATATTGTATCCTTACCTCAGAGTCAGGGAAATATGTTAATATCATAAGGACAGGAGAGGAATAATATGATTTTCAAGGTGTTAAAAAAAGATTTAAAAAAGAAAAAGAGCATAAATATCATTATTACCATTTTTGTATTTATGGCTACTCTCTTCATTTCAAGCAGTATTAATCAGCTGCTGGTAACAGTCAACGGGCTGGATCAGTACTTTGATAAGGCCAAGGTTCATGATTATATGATATTTACTCTTGGTTCGGTTGAAGGAGAACTGACAGACAGCGATAAGAGATGTCTGGAATTCCTTGAGGAGGAGAAGGCTAAGGGAAATATCTCGGATTATGAGCTGAGTCAGGATTTCTGGTGCAACGAAGGAGATTTCTATAAGGAAAATGGCGACAAGCTTAAGCTCAGTTCAAATATCATCAGCAGAGTACATAACAACCTGAATATATTGTTCGATCAGGATAATATTGAAGTAACAGAGGTTGAGGATGGTTACTGTTATGTTACAGGCGGATTTATGAATGTTACCAAGCTGGAGATCGGTGACAGCTTTCTGATCAGGAAAGAAAATGGAAACGGCCTGGAGATGAGGCTTACAATCAAGGGACGTATCAAGGATGCAGCCTGTGGAGGAGACCTTATCAGCATAAACAGGGTCATTGTAAGCGAGAATGATATGCAGAAGATCATTGACAGTAAAACACTTGCCTACGCCGGAATTGTAACGGTTGATACCGTTAATAAAAAAGCATTTTCAAATAACATGAATAAATCAAATTTTACATATTTGTTCGCAGGTGACAGGCAGCTGATGAAAACCGGATATATCATGGACGTAGTAGTAGCCCTTCTGCTTTTCCTGGTCAGTGCAGGACTTGTCCTTATAGCTGTACTGATACTTAGATTTACAATAGTATTCACAATAAATGACTCCTATAAGGAAATAGGAATCATGAAGGCTATAGGTATCAAAGACAAGAAGATAAGAAAGATTTATATAGTTAAATATTCAATACTTACTGTGGCCGGTGCGATAATAGGTTTTATTACAAGCCTCTTTGTAGGAAAAATGCTGACAAAGTCGATCATGAAAAATATGGTTATCGACAGCGTGGGTAATAATGTTATACTTCAGCTTCTGGGATCTGTACTGGTTGTATTAATAATAATCTTTTTGGCATACAGAAGTACCAAGAAGGTTAAGAAGATGAAACCGCTGGATGCTATCAGAAATGGTGCAGAGGGCGAGAGGTTCAAGAAAAAAGGACTTATGTCACTTAGAAAGAAGAAAATCGGAACTACTTCATTTTTGGCATTTAACGATCTTTCGGTTGACTGGAAGAGATTTCTGATACCAATCCTGACAAGTGTGATCGGCATATGGCTGCTCATTATGCCGGCAAATACCATTAATACACTTTGTTCGAAAAAAATAGCACCTCTCTTTGGTTTCCAGGATTGCGACTATTTTGTGTCGGATGCGAATGCGGCAGTGAATGCCATATATCTGAAGGATAAGAACTATATCAAGGACGGAATGGAGAGGGTGAAGGATGTACTTGATGACAATGGAGTAAAGGTTAAAAAGATATTTGACGAGATCATGTACAGATTCAAGATTAGAAAGGGTGACAGTGTAGTCAGTTCAGTGGCTATGCAGGGAATCGGTACTGATGTAACGAAGTATATCTACAGTGAAGGAACTGCGCCTCAGTACGTTAATGAAGTGGCTGTGACAAAGATGATCGCCGATAAGCTCGGAGCACATATAGGAGATACGGTTTATATAACAAATGGCGGTGTTGAAGAGGAGTATATTATTACAGCATACTTCCAGTCAATGAGCAATATGGGCGAGGGCATACGATTCCACCAGGATGTTGAACTTTCACTGGAAAACTTCAGTACAATGTGGTCTTATCAGATCATTCTTGACGGAGAGCACTCAAAAGATGAAATACAGACAATACTTACTGAGAAGCTTGGCGATGGATTTGATGTAGTACCGATGCTGAGATTTATTCAGGACAATATCGGAAGTATTATTCAGGATCTTAAGCTTTACAAGATCATGGTGATAATAGTAGTGGCTCTTATAAATATCATGGTTATTATGCTTATGCAGAGAACATTTATGACCAGAGAAAAGAGCAGTATAGCAACGCTTAAATCGGTAGGCTACAGTAATAAGAAGCTTATATTCTGGCAGGCGAAAAGAATGGGAGTTGCTGTTATCATCGGTGTTGTTATCGGGGCTCTTACATCAGGGTTCTTTACGGATATAACATCCGGACTCGTATTCAAGTTCATGGGAGCAAATGAGGTTGATTATGAAATCAACATTCCGGAAGTATACGTGATCTATCCGATAATACTTATTGTCATGAGCGTACTGGCATGTATGTATGCATCAAGAAGAGTTAAGAAGATAGATGTAAGAATGATGAATGTTGAATAATAAATGATTGTTAATATGGAGGATAAGAACATGGCAGCACTTGAAGTTAAAGATTTATGCAAAACCTATGTAGTAAATAAAAGACAGATAAATATACTTAAGAATGTTTCATTTACAATTGAAGAAGGAGAGATGGTGGCTGTAATGGGACCGTCCGGATCAGGAAAATCAACACTTCTTTATTCGGTATCGGGAATGGATAAGGCTACGGCAGGAAGTGTTAAACTGTGTGGAACAGAGATCACGGATATGTCTGAGAAGGAAATGGCAGATTACAGACTGAGTAAGATGGGATTTATATTCCAGCAGATGAATATGCTGAAGAACCTTACGGTTTATGACAATATCATCCTTCCGGGATATGAAGCTAATGGTAAAAACGGAAGAGAGAAGATAGATGAAAAGGCAAAAGAGCTTATGCATAAGATGGAAATAAGTGAGATCGGAGATAATGATATCACAGAGGTTTCGGGCGGCCAGCTCCAGAGAGCGTGCATTTGCAGAAGTCTTATCAACAGTCCGGAAATCCTCTTTGCGGATGAGCCTACAGGTGCTCTTAACCAGAGCAGCTCTGAAGAAGTCATGAGAATACTTGCAAAATTAAATGGTGAAGGAATGACCATTATGCTTGTAACTCATGATATGAAAAGTGCAGCAAAATGCAGTAGAATTTTATATATAGTTGATGGTAATATAAAAGGAGAACTGAGCCTCGGAAAGCTTTCCGGAGACAACGGAAACTTCAGTGAAAGCGACATACGAGGCAGAGAGCGAAAAGTATCTTCGTGGCTGGAAGAAATGGGATGGTAGAGTCCGGAACAGACGGATGAAGCATATAAGTTACGGTTCTGTATTATATGGAGGACAATACATGATCGATGTATTGATAGTTGAAGATAATGAGGAAATTGGTACCCTTCTGCAGGATTTCTTTCTTGCAGAAGGGTATGATGTATATCATGCAATGACCGGCGAGGAGGGACTGGAAGTATTCCGGGACGAAGGCGCTAAGGTCATTGTTCTTGATGTTATGCTTCCGGGAATGGATGGCTTTGAGGTCTGCAGGGCTATAAGAGAGAAACAGGATGTTCCGATAATCATTGTGAGTGCAAAGGTTACCAAGGAAGATAAGCTGAACGGACTCATTCTTGGGGCGGATGATTATATTGAAAAACCTTATGATGTTGATATTTTGCTGGCTAAGGTCGCAGGCATTATGAAAAGAAGGTATGCTTCGAATGACATAACTATCGGAAATATACGTCTTGATAAGGTCGGAATGATAGCCTACAGGGATGAAAAACCGGTGAGTCTGAATAAAACCGAATTTTCGCTCCTTCTATATCTGATGGAGAACAGAGGAAAGACCCTCAGTAAGGAAAAGATATTTAATCATATCTGGGGAGCGGACAGCGAAACTGAGTCCCAGACAGTTACGGTTCATATAAAATGGCTGCGTGAAAAACTGGAGCAGGATCCTAAAAAACCTGAACATATTCAGACGGTATGGGGCGTGGGCTATAGATTTGATTGAAAAAGGGATAAAAGATGTGTAAGAGAACCGTGATCCTGGTGACTGTTATTATGCTTTTTATCGCATTTGTGAATGTGGCAACATATATCATATTAAAGGATAAAAATGACAACAGCCAGAATGTTGAGATCAACAGAATAAAACATGTCATAAATGAATATGAGAAGGAAAATGGTGTGGCGGCAGACAGTCTGCCGGCACTTGTTTCATTTGCCAAAGCCCATAATCTGCAGCGTGATTATGACTATCTTATATCAATTGATTCCGAAGAAAAAAGTGAATCAAATAAATTGATGAATGAAATATCTGAAGAGGAGTTGAAATATAATATTTCCTTTTATGCCACAGACAGATACATCTATAAAATATGCTGCCGGGAGGCCGGAAGAAGGATTGACAGCAGCATTAGAATAAGGTTTTTTGTAATGATAAATGCAATCCTTTTCATGGCAGGAACTCTGACTGTCATTCTTTATGTAAGACAACAGCAGGTGATCGTGAAGCCTCTTCAGAAGATGGTGGATATCCCTGTAGAGATATCCAAAGGAAATCTGGTTAAGGCGCTTCCGGAAACCAAAAACAAATACTTTGGCAAATTCAACTGGGGCATGAATATGCTGAGAGATACCTTAGAGGAAACTAAGGCAAAGAATCTGCAGCTTGAACGTGACAAGAAGGTGCTTCTTATGTCCCTTTCACATGATATCAAGACCCCGCTTAATGCCATTTCACTATATTCAAAGGCTATCAGCAGGGGGCTTTATAGCGGAGATAAAGTAATAAGCTCAGCCGAAAGCATACAGAATAAAGTGTTTGAGATCGAAGATTATATGAAGAGGATCGTAAATGCCTCCAACGAAGACATCATTACTTTTAAGATAAAGAAGGAGGAGGTTTATCTTGATACGATAATCACCTCGCTGAAGGATTATTATCATGAAAAAATGAAGCTCCTCGGAGTGGATTTCAGTATTGGAAAATACAGAAATTTATTGCTGAACACAGATCCGGACAGGCTTATAGAGGTCCTTCAGAATGTTATCGAAAATGCCCTGAAGTACGGTGACAACCGGAAAATCTGGATTGAATTTATTGAAGAAGATATGAATGGTACCAAAGCGGGTACAGGTTCCGGAAGCAGATATACGAATGGATCGGGTATCGGTTCCGACAGTAAATATGCAAATGAATCGGGTACCGGTTCCGGTGGTAAATATATAAATGAATCGGATACCGGTTCCGACAGTAAATATGCAAATGAATCGGGTACCGGTTCCGGTGGTAAATATATAAATGAATCGGATACCGGTTCAGGAAGAATATCCATTAAGATATATAATACAGGCTGCGCACTTGAAAAGCGCGAGCTGGCGAATATATTTGAAAGCTTTTACAGAGGCACCAATACCGGTAAGAAGGAAGGCAGTGGCCTGGGATTATATATCTGCAGAAGGCTTATGACTCTTTTAGAGGGAGAAATCTACGCTGATATTATCCCTGAAACAGAAGATGGTTTATCAGAAAAATCAGATATTATGTGTATAACGCTTGAACTGATGTATTGATAGTATGAGAAGCAAAAATTGCATCTCATAATCCTGCGGGGCTGGCGTCCCTCCGGTATTTCATCAAGAAAAATTAAATTGTAAGGAAATACCAAAATAGATTTTGCAACTGGCAGTAGCGTAAAAAGTTATTATGAGTTGGTTGCAATAAATGTTTTTCTATTATAGAATGTAGTGCATAACAACAAGACAAACAGCCGATCGGCTGTATTAAAAATCTGCGAAGGGCAGAGGAAAGGATTAAAAGTATGGGAGCAGTTGGTTATATTATCGTTGCAGTACTTGTGTTTCTATTCATTATCATTTGCTGGTACATTTCTACCATGAACGGAATAAGGAGGCTTGCACTGAAGTGTGATGAGGCTTCATCCGGTATTGATGTAGCACTTACCAAAAGATATGATGTTCTTACAAAACAGCTTGAAGTTGTTAAGGAATATACATCTCATGAAGCCAGAACACTTTATGAAACAATCAGACTTCGCTCAGGAATGTCTATCAGAGAGAAGCAGGAAGCTCTTGAAATGATGAACAATGCATCAAATCAGTTCAGACTTACAGCAGAGGCTTATCCAAATCTTCTTTCCAGCGAAACTTATAAGATGCTTATGGTTTCAATCTCAGATTGCGAAGAGCATCTTCAGGCAGCAAGACGTCTTTACAATGCAAATGTTAACAGCTATAACACAAAGATCGTTATGTTTCCTTCATCAATAGTTGCCGGAGCTATCGGAGCTCAGTCAAAGGAGCTTTTCGTAGCTGAGGCATATAAGAGAAATGATGTTGAGATGAAGTTCCACTAATTACGATCGACGTGATCAGCTAAAATAGTGATCGATGCAGGTTATGCATCATATGATGGATATATCGGAAGAAACGGTTTAAAAACGTTCTTCCGATATATTTATAAAAAGAACATATGCTGTTGGCGAAAAAAGTTTTATCGCCAATTGATGATATGAATGTATGGATTCAGATAAATTGAAGTATTAGAACATGTGAGGACACGGATATGTTATTTAAGGGTGATAATTTATACAATAGCATGATGAACGGACCGTCAAATAATTTATCATTTGGCAGCAGTCTAGGTTTCGGCGGCGGCATGGGCAACGGATTCAGTAACCGTCAGGTCCTTGTACATGGACGGACTGTGAATAATCCTGCATTTCAGAGAAACTTGGAAAAGAGCAGAAGAGAGGCAAATGAATTCATGGCCAGGATGCAGGGGCGAAGCCTTTCGGAAAAACTGGATGAGCTGGAAAGAATGCGCAGTAAGCATAACAGAGTTACAGGGTTGATCCTTGTGGTCGTATTGGCCATTTTCTTTATTCCGTTTGTCGGAGCTTTTACCGGAAACAGAATGCTGGCTTCCGGTATGCCGATTTTAATGATGATAGGTTTGCCGCTGATCCTGTTTCTGTCTACCAAGAACAATTCATTTTCGACTAAGAACTTCAAGGCTTTATATAAGAGCATGTTCGTTCAGGACATATTAAGTAAGAAGTTTGAAAATGTATATTATACATGGGATACAGGTTTTCCGTCAGAATCGGTTATGATGTTCAGACTCTGCAGGCTCGGAAACAGATACTCCAGCGAGGATTATATCTGTGCTACCTACAGAGGAGTCAGATTCGAAACCTCGGATGTTCTTATTCAGCAGCATACCAGCAGCGGAAAGAGCAGTCATACAACAACTTATTTCAGAGGAAGAATGTTCGTATTTGATCTTCCGAAGACGATAGAGGCCAGTATTAGAATTTTTCCGGAGATGTATGCTTATCATCCGTCAACCGACAGGAGAGCCGAGAAGCTGGATATGGAAAATGTTGCATTTAACAAGATGTTCAATGTTTATGCATCAGATCCACACTATGCTTTCTATCTTCTGACTCCGGATTTTATGGAGAGAATAATGTATCTCAAACAGAAATACGGCGGAATACTTCTTAATTTTATGGGCAATAAGCTTTTTGTCGGTATTATGTCCGGCAGAAATGCATTTGATGCCGTAATGAACAAGGAAATCAGTTATCCTGAAGAGATGGCGAAAGTTGCAGCGGACGCTGATGTTATCATTGATCTTATGAATGCATTGGAAGTTGTACCGAAGATGTAAAAAATTAGATGATGAAATATTAAATCATACTAGTTGATGAACATGCCGGTACCCGAATATAAGATTGATAATGACATGCTCCGGGTAATACGAAAATAAACGAAAAAATAATAAAATACGTCCATATGGACGTATCGAAAAAAATAAATATATTATATAATCTCCGTGTAATCATTTAGGTGATGTGCGGCTATAGTGAAGGGTAGTCGTGCATCGCCTGAAATATCAAAGATATTTCAGATAAAATTTATACGGAGGTTTTTTTATGTCAAAACGCAACTGAAGGGACTGCATTACTTGATGTATGCGTCCTTTTAATTTTATATAGCAATTTCTAAATAATACCAAATAACCTGTCTGTTTTCCTGAATAGCATGGCACCAAAAAGCTTCGGAATATTTTACACTACCGTTTCGGTCGGTGCTAGACATGTGCCACCGGCACATAGCACCCCGGTATTTCTACATTTTTGGTACCGAACTCTCAGAAAAAGCATTCTGCGTTATTGGTACGGTTATTTAGGAAACGCTATATTATAACCAATAATATATCTTATCCGAAGAAAAACAATCACGAACGAAGTGAGTATTTGTTTTTCTTGATAAGATACCGTAGGGACTTTAGTCCCGCAGGATTATGAGAAGCGGTTTTTGCTTCTCATAATATGAAAAAGCAGAAGGAAGGGAGAAAGAAATGAAAAAAGGGAAAAGAATTCTTTTGTTATTTGTGGCGATTGCTTTTATGTTGACTCTTTTTACCGGCGTGGGGCCGGCAAGGGAGAAAAAGGTTTATGCCTGGGATGATGAAATCAGCTGGGTAGAGGTAAGTACAGACGACTGGGAGACTTTGGTTGAATATCTTGAAACCGAAAATATTGATTACAAAATATCACTTACTGATGATATCGACTATGATTATAAAACATCGAATAGTGATGAAGACAGTATCCAGGTTCATATCAAGGGAAATAAAATGCTCAATCTGAGCGGTTATTCAATTGAAATCGGAGATGACAGGACTTTTGATTATGATCATCCGAATAATGTAACACAGCCGGCTCAGAAATCGACGCTTCTCTCTGTAGGAGAAGGAACAACATTCTACCTGGAAGATGTTGATTCGAAAGGGAAAAGGGATCAGGGAAGGATATTCTATAACGGAAGAATTGCCGATGCCAGAAAATTTGAAACATGGATGGTGCTTAATCGAAATATCATTAAGGTAAACGGTGGTACATTCAACATGCTCAGCGGTCGTGTGGAAGCAGGCCGCTCGAAGGAACAGTGGGTTACACATGCGCACGTCAGAGAGTATTATGACTTTAGTTGTGACCAGATAAAAACATATACCGGATATGCTCGTAATCAGATAAACGGATGCGGGATAATCGTATCAGATGGCGGAGTATTTAATATGGCCGGAGGATATGTAGAGGGCCGAGGATTCGAAAGGCTGGATAATTCCGGACCGGGATCTCCGGATGCAGCCGTAGAAGTTAAAGATGGCAACGCAAATATTTTTTATGGTGCATTATCTGGTTATGGTGGAGCTTCTGCGTTATACACCGGAAAGACTGCAAAAGTAAAGGTCTGGGCAGGTCGTTTCGATGTACGTAAGATTGATAAGCTTGTTATACCATGGCAGGAAAATCTTGATCCGACGAAGGCTGATTATGTCAATTTTGTTTCATATATAGCACTTCGTGCGTGGTCCGTATATGATTTGAAGGAGCATGCTGTTCCGGGATTTAAACCTGAAATGGTTGCAGTTCCTGAAAGAACTATGATTTACGAGAGTAAAGAAAGAAAGCAGTTATCAGGGATTGGTCCAGGTACATGTAATATATATACTGCAGATAATTATGATCCTTCAGATTCAAATGGAAGAACTATAGTGGTTATGCCAGCTGAAAATGCTGTGAATGAAGATATTTATAAGATCATAGAGATTAATCATCCGGATGATATGGTATATAATTACGATCCTGAGAAAGATACTGCCCCGTTATTCGAAATTAAATATGAATATAAGTATGCGTACGGGTCAACCCGTTTCTGGCCTCAGACAAGCTTTGATAATGAATTGAACTGGTCTTATAAGGTTTGTTGGAATGTATATGATGCATATGGAAGTAAACTTACTATAAAGGACGGAAAAACAGATCTTATAACAGGAAATCAGTTCAATATGTCCAAATACAAGGAGCTTACAGATCAGCTTCAATCGGGCAAGAGCTATATTGTTAAGGCTCATATTGCTGAAAATTTCGGCGGTGATAATTATGGCTATACAATAAATGGTCCGGTAAAATCAATGTCATTTACAGTTGGAAATGGTTCGCAGCCGGAGATTGTAAGTCAGCCACAGAACAGAAGCACCTATGGCTATGGAAGAGAAGAATTTCTTATGGCTAAGGCAAACTATGCTTCTTCTGTTAAATGGTATTGTGTTGATGACCCTTCTAATCCATATGAAGTGACAGAGGGCGTAAGCTTTGATAAGTCTACAGGAATCGGTTCTGTCACAGTTCAAAATGTAACTGGAGAACATAAGTATTTTGCAAGATTTATCAATAAGGCAGGATATGTGGATACAAATACAGCATATGTATGCTATGGCGTTGATTTTGGAAATTCACTCACCAGTACCGAGGATTTCCTCAGAAGACCTGATTATGTGACAGGTATTGAAGGAGGAAGTATTTGTATAAATAATCCTTCAACCGTAGATTATCATATGGGCTGCAGTCATGTAACAAGTGATAAATGGTATTATTACAGTGGCAGCTATGAGAATGCAGTTGAACTAGAGATAGGCGATGCAAGTGATGAAAACAGTAAGTATTATGTCAGCAATAATCGTCTGTATATAAGAAATCTTACAGAAGCAGATACAGGAAACTATTTCAGAGCAATTGAGACAGAACATTCCTCATATATAAAGGAGAGCTCTGCCATCTACCTTTATGTTAATTCTTCCGGTATTGCCAATATTGATGGTGTTGTAATTCAGGACTTCGGAAAGATATACAAGGGACAGAATGCTGAAGAAGCTTCGAATCAGCTGAAATTTATAGATAATCGTTTTATAGTATTAAATACCAAGTGGCAGGCAGGCAGTGATTATTCGCAGAGTGATTTCCTTGAAACACTTACCGCTGATCCGACTCTTTTTGCTGTTCTCGAAGCAAGGACAGGCTACCAGTTTGGCAATGGAGATGAGGAGATAAGGATTGAAACAGATTCTACAGCTTATAGTGCAAAGATTGTCGGTGTTGATGGAAAGAGTCTGGCAGGAAAGACAGCCGACAAGGTTTTAGCTATTGTAAGCTTCAAGGGAACAGGAGATTATGACGGATATCTCACACCTGTACAGGACAAGGTAAATCTTGAGGAAAGTAATTTAACCTTCTATAAATCTCAGGAGGTTGATATGAATCTTGAGTATACTGTGGATTGCCCGGATGCGCATGAGACAGCGCATTATACAGCTTCATTTGAAATAGTCAAAGGAAGTCTTCCGGAGGGACTCACACTTGACACTGACGGACGCATCCATGGTACAGTTACAGCTGAAGCTACAGAAACAGCTTTGATGCCGGTTATCAAGGCGACAGTTAATGGAAGTAATGATGTAACTAAACTGACACTTACCATAAATGTTATAGAGAAGCCTGTTTTTGATGAGGATCTGGAAGCAATCGAGACTCATGCTCACAGCTTCGGTGATTGGGTGTCAGATGATGAAAAAACTCATTCAAGAATATGCGAGGGCTGCAATAATGAGATAGAAGGCGGCAAGGAAACGGCTGCTCACAGATTTGGTGAATATGAGATTGTTTCACGCTCAGCCGACGGAAACAGTTTTACATTTAAGAAGACCTGTATTGATTGCGGATACAATGAACAGGAAGTAATGGACAAAGAAGATGGAGACGAACTCTATGTATTTGTCAGTCCTATAAAGATAGAGTTGTATTCTTCGGAAAACTTAACAATATCTGCATTTGTAAATGTTGATGATGGAATCGCTTCAACACTTTCATACCAGTGGGAGTATAGTACGGATAAGGGCGCAAACTGGACTGACTGTACTGAAACAACCGCAAAAACGGCAAATCTTACTGTATATGCAGGGACACAGCCTTGTGTATGGTATCGCTGCAAGGTTTCCGGTGAGATAGGCGAGGCAGTATCGGAGGCTTCGGAAGTAACGGTTATGGCGAAACCTGTTATAACAGAACAGCCATCTGCTGTAAATATCATTCGTGGAAGCAAGGGTAAATTTACTGTTAAGGCAGAAGGCGAAGAACTTACCTATCAGTGGATGTACAGCAAGGATAATGGAAAAACCTGGAAGAACAGTAAATCAACAGGATATGATACAGCTACACTTACCATAGTGGGTACAGAAGCCCTGAACGGAAGACTTTACAAATGTCGTGTAACCAATAAAAAGGGATATACAGATACAGCCGCTGCTAAATTTACGACAAGAGCAGTAATATCTGAGCATCCTTCGGATCAGAATGTGAAGCCGGGTGAGAAGGCAGAGTTCTCTATCAAGTCCAGATCTACTGTAGCCACCTATCAGTGGCAGGTAAGTAAGGATAATGGAAAAACCTGGGCCAAGAGCGGCAGTACAGGATGCAAGACAACTACACTTACTATTTCCAGTGTTAAGAAGAGCTATAACGGATGGCTTTACAGATGCATGGTAACAAATGGCACATGGGTTGAATATTCAAATACGGCACTCCTTTCCACAGGAGTTACAGTTACAAATCAGCCTAGTGACCAGGGTGCTTACTGGGGAGATACAGTAGAATTTACCTGTACAGGTAAAGGAACAAACCTCACATATCAGTGGGAAGTAAGTGCAAATGGAAACAGCTGGTCTGCAAGCTCTGCAACCGGCAACAAGACTGCAAAACTCAGCCTTACAGCCAAGGAAAGTCTGAATGGAAGACATTTCCGATGCAAGATATCCGGAGACGGAGGTTATATTTATACAAATATAGTAACCTTAACCACCAAGGATATGATCACAGCACAGCCAAGTGATAAGACAGTCAAGTCAGGTAATCAGGTGTCATTTTCGCTTACAGCATCCGGAAAGAAGCTCAGCTATCAGTGGGAAGTGAGCACGGATAACGGAAAGACCTGGAAGAAGAGTGGAGCAACCGGAAATACTACAAACAGTATTACATTTACAGCTCAGGCTAAGCAGAATGGTTATAAATATCACTGCAAGGTTACAAACGGAACTGAATCAAGTACTTCAAAAGACGTGGTTCTCAAAGTTAAATAAAACCGTGGGGTTAAGAATAATAATGATATTGTGGCTTAACCCCCAAATATAAAAACGGAGGTTATTATATGGGTATTTTTGATGATTTTAAGAGGGCGGCGAGCAGCCTTGGAGGAAATAATCATAATGCGGCAGGTATTGGTAATGTGATAAATAATGCTGCCGGAAATATAGCAAGCGGAGTAAAAAATGCAGCAGGGAATAAATCAGTTGACATAACATTCGCTAAAATCCCTTCTTCTTTGGAGGAGTTTAAGGCGCTTCCTCAGGCGGCATGTACGGATCCCTTTTCCGCAGCAGCGCTTACGGTTATTGCATTTAATGTATTTACGAAAGATAAGGAGCTTTCATATCAGATGCTGGACTACCTTCGCGGACCGAGACCTCTCAGCGGGATGGATAAACAGTTTATAAATGACCGTTTCATGGATGGAAAGGATTATGTGCCGAGATCATATTTCAAGGGAGCTGTGCCTCAGAATGATTATACTCCGGCCCAGCCGCTTACCATAACTGTATCGGAAAATCCTTATACATATCAGGATCAGGGGTATGCAAAGGTATTCCTTCAGTCAGGAGGGGCAGACAGTCCGAGAGCAATCCAGCTGAGACAGTTAAAGGACGGAAAATGGTGTCTTTGGGAGCAGTTTATTCTGTCCGATATAAGACAGCCTGAGAGCGCTAATCCCTGGGCATAATTGTTAGTAGAAGCTAACAAATCGTTATTGACAAGGTTAAGTCTTTCAGCTATAATTTTTAGCTGGAAACTTAACCTTTTCTTGTTAATGACAGACTGGCTGAATCTTTTTTTGAAAAGGCCGGCTCGATAAGAAAAAGGAAAAAATATATTAAAGAAAGAGGTACAGAAAATGGCAGCTATTGATTTAAGCAAGTATGGCATCACAGATGTACAGGAAGTTATTTACAATCCTTCTTATGAGAAGCTTTTCGAGGATGAGATGAATCCGGATCTTGAAGGATATGATAAGGGTGTTCTTACAGAGCTCGGCGCTGTAAACGTTATGACAGGTATTTACACAGGACGTTCACCTAAAGATAAGTTCATCGTTATGGATGAAAAGTCAAAGGATACAGTTTGGTGGACAACACCTGAATATCCAAACGATAACCATCCTGCATCACAGGAAGCATGGGATGATTGTAAGGCAAAGGCTCTTAAGCAGCTTTCAGGAAAGAAGCTTTATGTAGTTGATGCTTTCTGCGGCGCTAACAAGGATACACGTATGGCAGTACGTTTCATCATGGAAGTTGCTTGGCAGGCACATTTCGTAACAAATATGTTCATTAAGCCAACAGCTGAAGAAGAAGCAAACTTCGAGCCAAACTTCGTAGTTTACACAGCTTCTAAGGCTAAGGTTGATAATTATAAGGAACTTGGACTTAACTCTGAGACAGCAGTTCTCTTCAACGTTACAAGCCGTGAGCAGGTTATCCTTAACACATGGTACGGCGGAGAGATGAAGAAGGGTATGTTCTCTATGCAGAACTACTTCCTCCCACTTCAGGGTATGGCTTCAATGCACTGCTCAGCTAACACAGATATGGAAGGAAAGCATACAGCAATCTTCTTCGGTCTTTCAGGAACAGGTAAGACAACACTTTCTACAGATCCTAAGAGACTTCTTATCGGTGATGATGAGCACGGCTGGGATGATAACGGCGTATTCAACCTTGAAGGTGGATGCTATGCTAAGGTTATCGGTCTTGATAAGGAATCTGAGCCTGATATCTACAACGCTATCAAGAGAAATGCTCTTCTTGAGAACGTAACTGTAGCTGCAGATGGCAAGATTGATTTCGATGACAAGTCTGTAACAGAGAATACACGTGTTTCTTATCCGATCGATCATATCGAGAAGATCGCTATGAATGTTAACAAGGTTTCTTCAGGTCCTGCTGCTGAAAACGTAATCTTCCTTTCAGCTGATGCATTCGGAGTGCTTCCTCCTGTATCAATCCTTACACCTGAGCAGACACAGTATTACTTCCTTTCAGGCTTCACAGCTAAGCTTGCAGGTACAGAGCGTGGAATCACAGAGCCTACACCTACATTCTCAGCTTGCTTCGGACAGGCATTCCTTGAGCTTCATCCTACAAAGTACGGTGAAGAGCTTGTTAAGAAGATGGAGAAGAGCGGAGCTAAGGCTTACCTTGTAAATACAGGATGGAACGGAACAGGAAAGAGAATCACAATCAAGGATACACGTGGAATCATCGATGCTATCCTTAACGGTGACATCAAGAATGCTCCTACAAAGACTATTCCTTACTTCAACTTCGAAGTTCCAACAGAGCTTCCTGGAGTTGATACAAAGATTCTTGATCCTAGAGATACATATGCTGATGCATCTGAGTGGGAAGCTAAGGCTAAGGATCTTGCTGAGAGATTCATCAAGAACTTTAAGAAGTATGAGACAAATGAAGCTGGTAAGGCACTTGTCGCTGCAGGTCCTCAGCTGTAAGATTTCTCGTATAAATATATTTGAGTATGTTGAAGAGGTAGCTATCGGATAACTGATGATATCATATCAACAGAATCATACAGACGGCCCGGATGAAAATCCGGGCCGTTCTGCGCACTGAGCGAGTCATGCACATGCGAAGCATGTGCTGTGAAAGAGACTATGGGCATGCGTGCTTGCACGCAAATGCACATGGTTTCTTTAACAACACATGTGCCGTAGGCACATGTATATGACGAGCGTGCGACATGAGATAACCCCGAAGGGGGTATGAATGATCGGTATCGTACAAATAGTCTTGCACATATGGCAAAAATAACGTATAAATGTTTTATGTGATAACGACTAATGTTTGGTCGGAGATACCGTAGGGACGCCAGACCCGCTGGATTATGAGATATGTTTTTTACTTCTCAATATAGATGCTGAAAGGATATAGTTTTTTATGAATGAAAGCTTTAGTCAGGATATTTTCATATTGAAGGAGCTGGTCAGGAAAGGGATAAAGCTGAAATACAGAAGGTCATATCTCGGAATCCTGTGGTCGCTTATTGAACCGCTTCTGACAATGGTGGTTCTGACCATTGTTTTCGGTACGCTTTTTGGAGTGAAGGATAAGACATTTCCGGTATATATCCTTACAGGAAGGCTGCTTTACGGTTTTTTCTCTCAGGGAACAAAGGAGGCACTGAAATCCATCAGGGCCAATTCCTCAATGATAAAAAAGGTATATGTAAATAAGCTGCTTTATCCAATGGCAGGAATAATATTTAACTATATCATTTTTCTGATCTCATTGGTGGTGCTGGCAGTAGTGGCACTTTGCTTCAAGGTTTTTCCGACAGTATATCTGCTGCAGGTATTTATACCGCTGATAAATCTGTTGCTTCTGGGAACAGGAGTGGGGCTGATCCTTTCAACCATCGGAGTTTTCTTCAGGGATATGGAATACCTCTGGAACGTTGTTTTGATGCTTATAATGTATACCTGTGCTATTTTCTATAAACCGGAAAAACTGCTTGAAAGCAGATTTGCGGTGATCCTGAAGGGTAATCCGCTGTATTGCATCATTTCTAATTTCAGAAGTGCAGTTTTCGGGGAAATGATGAATTATAAATATGTTCTTTATTCATTTTTATTCAGTGTAGTTACGATAATCATCGGAATCTGTATGTTCAGAAAGACTGAAGACAGATTTATACTGAATATATGATGCGGAGTTGTACATTATGAGATGCCAAAACCGCATCCCATAATTCTGCGGGAAAAAGTCTCTCTGCCTCCGGTAACTTATCAGAAAAACAAATACGCGCCTCACTTGTGCTTGTTTTTATTATGATAAGATGCATTATCATATGGTAAAGCATGATATATCAGATTTAACAGGAAACAGTTATAGTAGTATGACGGCTACTGTTATACAGATGAATTATATAAAAGAACATTTTGTGAGAATAAAAAATACAGAATATATAAGGGAAGAGCATGGATAATAATTCTGGAAATATTCAGAACAGTGTTGTTGTCTCAAATGTCGGGATGAAGTTTAATCTCAGCAAGGAAAAGGTTGACAGCCTGAAGGAATATTTTATCAAATTTGCAAAAAGAGAACTTAAATATAATGAATTCTGGGCGCTGAAGGATGTCAGCTTTACGCTTGAGCCGGGAGACAGACTCGGAATACTGGGCTTAAACGGAGCGGGAAAGAGTACCCTTCTTAAAGTTGTTGCGGGCGTGTTTAAGCCTACAGAAGGTACTGTCTCAAGAAATGGCGTTCTGGCCCCTCTTATTGAGCTGGGAGCCGGTTTTGATATGCAGTATACCGGACGGGAAAATATTTATCTTTACGGTGCTGTTCTGGGCTACAGGAGAAAATTCATTGATGAGAAGCTGCAGGAGATCATCGATTTTTCCGAGTTAAAGGATTTTATTGATGTCCCTCTCAAGAATTATTCTTCCGGCATGAAGGCGCGCCTGGGCTTTTCAATAGCAACGATCGTAGAACCGGACATTCTGCTTCTGGACGAGATTCTTTCCGTGGGAGATGCAAAATTTAAAAAGAAGAGTGAAGCGAAGCTTATGAAGCTTATAGAAAAAGGAGTTACAGTGCTGTTTGTATCTCATAATACGGCTCAGGTAAGAAAGCTTTGCAATAAGGCTATTATTTTGGAAAAGGGAAAAATGATCGCATTAGGAGATGTAAATACAGTTGCCGATAAATATGATACCATGACATCCAAGTGATCTGTAATGTGAATATGACTGCAAAATGAACAGTGATGTGAATATGACAGTAACGCGAATTGATGAGTCGGTTTATTAATTATAGTTATGATGAAACATATGCGTAAGAACAATAAATAATCCTATGAACATATGCATAAAACATAAATAATTCTATGAACATATGCATAAAAACATAAATAATTCCATGAACATATGTATAAAATGTAATTTAAATGAGGAATAGAAATGCTAATCCGTTTAGATAAATTTCTTGCCGATACAGGGTACGGAACAAGAAGTAATGTGAAACAATTTATAAAGAAAAATGCTGTTTTGGTCGATAATGTAAAGGTTACTAAGCCTGATGTGAAGGTTGATACCGAAAAAACAGTGGTGAGCGTAAACGGCAAAGAGGTCAGATTTGAAGAATTCGAATATTATATGATGAATAAACCTGCCGGAGTGATATCGGCCTCAAATGATGAGAGAGAGAAGACGGTTGTGGATCTCATTTCCGAAAAGAAAAGGAGAGATCTTTTTCCTGTGGGCAGGCTCGACAGAGATACGGTAGGGCTTCTTATCATAACAAATGACGGAAAGCTGTCCCAGAAGCTCCTCGCACCGGGAAAGCATGTAGAGAAGGTTTATCTTGTAAAGGTTACCGGAAAACTTGATGAAGAAGATGTGAAAGCATTTTCGGAGGGCCTTGATATCGGAGATGAAAAGCTGACGAAACCTGCCGGGCTGAGTATTCTGGAGGTGTATGAGGCCGGAAAGGACGCTGGCACAGAGAAAGCTTCCTCTGAAGAAATATATGAAGATAAATGTATGAGTACAGAATTTATCACAGAAGCCCATGTCACTCTTACGGAAGGACGCTTTCATCAGGTTAAGAGGATGTTTGAAGCCAGAGGCCACGAGGTTATATTCCTGAAAAGGCTCAGTATGGGCAGCCTTAAACTGGATGAGAAGCTGTCGGAAGGAGAATACAGAAGACTTACTCCGGAGGAAATCACTTCATTGCGTGGAGGAATTTAACTAAGTATTACGCTGGTACTGTCGGATGAAACAAGTAACTGATTTAATAATTCAAAACAGAGTATTAATCCAGAAAACTCATCAGATTTTCTCTATGTTTTTCGTTGTGGATTATTCTTCCTGCAGAACATGAACGAAGGAATCTTACTGCAGGAGAGCGGTGCACGGCCATTTTGTAAAGAGGGTTTGCATTTATCATTTCTTCAGGCTGATAAATGATTTCTCTGTGGCTTCCCACTGTTTCCATGGCTTCTTCAAGCTTATATAAGAAAAATTCCCTGTTATCAAATCTATACAGATATGTGGCGGCGCTATCTCCTGTGAAAAGCTCAAGAGCGCAGGTGGTTTTGCCGATGGCAGCAGTCCAGTATTTCTCTTCGTCCATGGTTCTGAAGAGACCTGAGATTGAAAATGGAGCTGAAGCGGTATGACCGGCTATCATTTCAGCTCTTTTCTTTTTTGTTGCAGCGGCAGATTTAATGCTTCTTTCGGCAAAGGGCTTTGTGTCATAACCCATTTTGCCTATAGAATATACCTCGCCTGTACGCATAGTCACCGAAATCATATAGCCATTCAGTGTTATGTCAGCTGTATAGCAGAGAGGTATTCTGACTGCATGACTGTTTTCGGGAAAAATACAAATGGAGTCCGGATAGAGACAGAGGCGTCCCCGGCCTGATTCGGATGTGCTAAGTGTATATTCTCCATAGCAGTTCATAAGGCGTTCTTCCTCTATGAAAAGAGAGTCCAGGGAACGGTCGTTAAAGCATTTTACCAGTTCCTCCCAGAAACCATCATAAGAATGCCCCAGCATGGAGACGGTGATACGGGTACCATCGAAGAGATTAATATATACTCTGTAATTATTTGGTATAATGGCAGAAATATCAGAAAAATCAAAAAAACCTGCAGGAGTTTTTATTCCTTCCGGTTCAATGGACAGAACAGCTCTGTCAAAATGCTTTCCATTTGGATCTATGTCAAGACTTGCGTTATATTGCATCATGGACCTCCTTATCTGATCAAGTGCTGTGGTAAATCATAATGATGGGATTGTTATTTATATCAAATGAAGCTGGTATATTGGGTAAAAAAACGGATAATATAACTTATCAGAAGAAAAACAAGCACGAGTGAAACGAGTATTTGTTTTTCTTGATAAGTTACCGGAGGGACTTTAGTCCCGCAGGATTATGAGATGCGTTTTTTTTCTTCTCATAATATAGTATTGCATGACATTTAACCAAGATGAACCCGGAAAAAGAAATCCCGGGTTCGTCTGATGTTGGTATCTCTGAAATTATCGATTTACAGCTTGGTTCCGCACTGGCCGCAGAATTTGGTGCCGGGTTCGTTTTCGAAGCCACAGCTTGGACATTTGCCGGTTTTCTGCATAGGTGTTCCGCATTCGCCGCAGAATTTGAGACCAAGAGCAACTTCAGCGCCGCAGTTAGGGCAGCGGTTTGTTCCCAGCGGGGCACCGCATTCGTTGCAGAATTTGCCGCTTCCGGCAGGCTTGCCGCACCTTGGGCATACCGTGGTTCTGTTTTCAATCTTTCCCTGCCATACAACAGCTGTTTCTGCAGCTTCGTCAATATTTCGCTGCATTGCACGGCTTCGTGCCTGAGCTACATAGCTTGCTTCCCTTGGTGCACAATCGGTGCAGAGACCATCTTCGTCATTCCAACAGTCCTGGCAGACCCATTTGTTACAAGCCGGACATTTTCTGAACATAGGTCTTACTTCTTCCTGCGCACTGTCAAAGGCGGCTTCCTGTTCACGGCGCCATGCAGGTGACTGGTCGTTCAGTCTGTCTCCCATTATTGAACTGCCTCTTTCGAGAGAGTGGCCGATATCTCCGAGACGGTTGCCACCCATAAGACCGCCAAGCATAGATGAAAATCCGCCGAAGCGTTCAGTCTTTTTCTTTTTTACATATGTTGATGATTCGATGAATGTGCTTTTGAAACCATTTCCGCAGCAGTCGCAGAAGAATTCAAACTGAAAACCTGCTTCTGTGGAAAGGTCGTTATGATTTCTTGTAAATGAATGAAGCATGATTAACCTCCTCCTTAAAAACAACATGGATACCCCTGAATATTGCTTCCATGTTAAACAATACACCCCTGATTCACCCGAAAAACAATATTTTCGGAGAATTTATACATTTACAAAAATGTTTATATACATTATACTTAATCTGCTTATATTATTCAAGAAAAGCTTTTCTGTTATGATATGCTCCGGAATATCAGCAGCAGAGGCTTGAAACATCTGAAAATAAGTGCTTTTATATGCGCTAATCTTTGAAAAATCCGCTTGACTTAAAGAATTGCATATGCTAACATAGTCTCTGCGTAAGCCCTCGGGCTTTTTTTGTTGTGCTACCATCAAAAAGGGTCAGGGTAACGAAGCTTTGAGAAAATGATATATCCCAACAATACCATTTTCGAAGAAACGGTAAGCGTTTAAGCTTATTTATAAGTTGTGCGTAATTGTATATAGTCCGCTAATACAGACGTGTTGAGAAAAGGTGGATTTACCCGTATTATACAGTTACATTTTTAAAAAGATGATCAGAATAGTATGGAGGTATAAGTCATGCGTGTTAAGATTACATTGGCATGTCAGGAATGCAAGCAGCGTAATTACAATATGACTAAGGAGAAGAAGAATCATCCTGAGAGAATCGAAACAAAGAAGTATTGTAAGTTCTGCAAGGCGCACACTATGCATAAGGAAACAAAGTAATTGTTCGTAGAACAAAGTATTTTATTACGGAACGGAGTTAAGAATGGCAGATAATAATGAAAAATCACCTGCACTTAAAAGAAGCTGGTTCCAGGAGCTTAAGGCGGAGTTTGGTAAGATCACATGGCCGTCAAAGAAGAATCTTTTCAGACAGTCAGTGGCAGTTATTGTAACAGCTGTTTTGATGGGCGTTCTGATCGTATTACTTGATTACCTTATTAAATATGGATTAGGGTTTATACTTGTATAGGCGGTGATGGGATGTCAGAGATTAATGAAGAAGCAGTTGAACAGGCAGTAGAACCAGCAGTTGAGCCAGTAAAGAGACCTACCAGCGTTAAGCAGGTCGAAGATACAGAACCGCATTGGTATGTTGTTCACACTTATTCCGGATATGAGAATAAGGTTAAGGCTGATATCGAGAAGACTATAGAGAACAGAAAACTTCAGGGACAGATGCTTGAAGTTATGGTTCCTCTTCAGGATGTAGTTGAGACCAAGAATGGTGTGAAGAAGACTGTTTCCAAGAAGATGTTTCCGGGGTACGTTTTGGTTCATATGATAAAGAATGACGTAACATGGTATGTTGTTCGTAATACCAGAGGTGTTACAGGCTTTGTCGGACCTGGATCCGAACCGGTTCCACTTACTGAAGCAGAGATGAAGAAGCTTGGCGTTAAATTACCTAGTGAGATCATTGATATTGATGTTGAGATAGGTGATGTTATTAAGGTCGTATCAGGTGCCTGGGAAGGTACTGATGGTACTATCAAGTCGATTAATGCCGGCAAGCAGACCGTTACTATCGATGTTGACATTTTCGGAAGATCTACATCCGTTGAGATCGGTCTGGGAGATATTGAGAAATTATAAATAACCTTAAAAAGGTAAAAATGTGGAAGGGATGGCAAAAGTGCTATTCCGCTATACCACTTATAGGAGGTACGCTAAAATGGCGAAGAAAGTAACAGGATACATTAAATTACAGATACCTGCAGGCAAGGCAACTCCTGCACCACCTGTTGGACCTGCACTTGGTCAGCATGGTGTAAACATCGTTCAGTTCACAAAGGAATTCAATGCAAAGACCGCAGACATGGGTGATACTATCATTCCTGTAGTTATCACAGTTTATGCTGATAGAAGCTTCAGCTTCATCACAAAGACTCCACCAGCTGCAGTTCTTCTTAAGCAGGCTTGTAACCTTAAGTCAGGTTCAGGTAAGCCTAATAAGGACAAGGTTGCAAAGATCTCTAAGGATAAGCTCAGAGAGATCGCAGAGAAGAAGATGCCTGATCTGAATGCCGGATCTGTTGAGGCTGCTATGAGCATGATCGCAGGTACAGCACGTTCAATGGGTATCGTTGTAGAAGACTAACGATAAAATAAAATAGAGTGGAAGAGAGTTATTCTCTCGATAAAACCACAGGAGGATTCGTAATGAAAAAAGGTAAGAGATATCAGGAAGCTGTAAAGCTTGTAGAGAAGACAAAGTTATATGATCTTGGGGAAGCTGTTTCAATCCTCAAGAAGTCAGCAAGTGCAAAGTTCGATGAGACAATCGAAGCACATATCAGACTTGGCGTTGATGGACGTCATGCAGATCAGCAGGTACGTGGTGCCGTTGTTCTTCCTCACGGAACAGGTAAGACTGTTAAGGTTCTTGTTTTCGCAAAGGGTGACAATGTAGATAAGGCACTTGCAGCTGGAGCTGATTATGCAGGTGGTGATGAGCTCGTTCCAAAGATCCAGAATGAAGGATGGCTTGATTTCGACGTAGTTATCGCTACACCGGATATGATGGGTGTTGTTGGACGTCTCGGACGTGTTCTCGGTCCTAAGGGACTTATGCCAAATCCAAAGGCAGGAACAGTTACTATGGACGTTGTAAAGGCTATCGAGGATGTTAAGGCCGGTAAGATCGAGTACAGACTTGATAAGGCAAATATCATCCACGTTCCTGTTGGAAAGGCTTCATTCTCTGAGGAGAATATTGCTGATAACTTCAGCGCACTTATGAGCGCTATTATCAAGGCTAAGCCGGCTGCTGCAAAGGGACAGTATTTAAGAAGTGTTACAATTACTTCTACAATGGGCCCTGGCATCAAGCTTAACCCTGTAAAGTTTGCTGAGTAATCGATTAATTAATAGATTATTTTAAAGAAAAAGAGCACTGTTTCACATTTCATGTAAATGGTGTTCTTTTTCTTTTTGCTATTGATTTTACTCTGCGAATTTAGTAAAATAAAGTAGTATAAATCTAGTATTTTTTATGGGGGACATTTGCATTACGTGCCTGGGGTTATATGGCATGATACTATAAGAAAAAGGGGAGCGAGTAAATGGAAAAAGAACAAATTGAACAGAAGCTTGCAGATTTAGTAAAGGAAGTAATGCCGGAAGTTGATGAGGACATCAAGTTTAATGTTGATATCGAGCAGGAGTATGGGGTGAATTCTGTTTCCATCATTAAGCTTATAGTTGCGATCGAACGTAAATTCAATGTGGAATTTACGGATTATGAGCTTGCGCTTGATAATTATTCAACATTTGGAAATCTTGCTGAATTAATTGGTAAGAAGCTTGAGGATTTATAGGAGGAGGAAGATATTATGTCAAACATTAAGAAATTGCCGGTTACCTATCCTATGATCACTTCATGGACATGGCACGCAACACTTTTTTCGATTCTTTCAAATGATGAGAATGCAAAAAAATGGATATTCAGTAATTATATTCAGCTGAGATGTTATAATATACAGGAGATTTTCACAGGAGATGATATGCTTCTTGCGGATATCATGCCGGGCAGCAGCTCCCTTAAGGAGTGTCCATATCTTATTACATCTATTATGACAAGCCAGCAGATTTCAAGCTATACAGGTGATATAATTGATTTTATCATCAAGACTATTGATATCGGAGGCTATGTGTATGGTGTATTTGATGAGGCAAGAATACTCAGTGAGTATGATGTTGATTATAAGTTCCCTCATGAGCTTTTCATTTACGGATATAACCTTGATGAAGAAGTATTCTATGTAGGAGACTTTACATTCAAGGATCATTATTCATACAGCACCGTATCCTTTAAGGATATTGAAAAAGGCTACAATGTTATCTCAGCACCTGAAGATCATATGTTTAAGGATGATTATAAGGGCACAAGAGGTCTTTATGTAATTTTTAAGAATACAGATACTCCTTATTATGAGATTGATATTAAATTCATCAGGGATACACTTAGAGAATATCTTAATTCTGTTGATACAAAAGATCATTTCAGAATGATGCGTAACAGATTTACTGATACTACTTTCGGTATAAATGTTTACGACCGTGTTCTTGAAAGAATTAATTATCAGATGAATCAGCCGGAACCTGATTTTGATATCAGAGCACTTCATCTTATGTATGATCATAAGGTTCTTATGTATGAAAGAATCAAGTATCTGATGGCGAATGGCTATCTGAAATACAATGAAGATATAATTAATTCGTACGGAATGGTTGTTAAAAATATGCTCACTGCCAGAAACCTTCTTATCAAGATTTCCATTAATGAGAAGATTTCGGAGGCTTCAAAGCTTAAACAGTATTTTAGTGTTGCGAAGGAAAAAGAACTTGGTGTTCTTCTTGAAATCCTCGCAGAACTCGATAATAAGATCGGTTAATATTAACCTCAGGTGGGAGCCGGAATATGTTCCTGCCTGAGGTTTTTTAGAAGTGTGGGGAATATGATAGACATATACATTTATAAAGCAGAATTAGATTATCTTGCAGAAAATGAAACGGCTGTTTTGGATAAACTAAGTATGTGGAGGCGAGAGAAGGCGGAAAAGATACGTAATAAGAACGCCAGGCTTATATCGCTTGCCGCAGGTTTTATGCTGCAGGAAGTATTTTTAAATAAATATGATATTGACATCAGAAAGAAAGCGGTAAGTCTGGGAGAAAACGGCAAGCCGTATCTGGATGGTTTAAAATTCAATCTGTCACATTCCGGAAATATGATAGTCCTTGCGGTTTCTGACCGGGAGATAGGAATTGATATAGAATGTAATGACGATGAAGGCTTTATGGTCACGAAAAGATTCTTTGTTCCCGAAGAAATTGAGTATGTCAAAACAGAGGATGATTTCAGAGTGATCTGGACCAGAAAGGAAAGCTTTGTAAAGTGTCTTGGAAAAGGAATGAGTATACCATTCGGAAGCTTTTCTGTAATAGCGAAGGACGCTGAGGGAATGGACTGTGCAGCGGTTCTGAATAAAGAATATTATAATGACAGAGCGGAAGAAGCAGAGTCACTCGGCTTCCTCGGCTTCCCGGTGGAAGAAGATGGTATGAAGTATCAGATATCCCTCTGCACTACGAAAAAAAGCATATTAGAGGGTTATAATATCCAATAT
>FNUU01000030.1 GCA_900108205.1 Eubacterium ruminantium
AGCCGGATCAAATTCTTTCTTTGAAAGTTCATTTAATTGTATATCCATCATTTTTCCTAAAATCGTATTTTGTCATTCTAAGTTATCCTGGAATAAATATTTACAAGCCATTCTATGATTACTCTTCTTCTATTACCGTTACATTATAAAAGGCATTGTTGTAGTCTTCATTTTCAAAATCATTCACAAATTCCGGATGGATGACGAATGATTTATCAGCAGAAATATGAAGCCGCGTATCTTTATCAAAGAAAACTCCTTGCCCACCATAAAAGATCATCTGATTGATTAGTTGTCCATAATCATGTATCTTTTCTTCCGGAACATTTTCTATTCCAATATCTGGTCTTCCAAATTCTGCCATGCCTCTGGTATGAAGCCAGTATCCATCATCTGTCTTTGAATTAAATATCATCACATGGTTCTGGGCATTAACCTCTTTATTAAAGAATCTCTCTGTCCACTGCACTGGTGAATATAGATTTATTACCTGTGGATCCAGTATTCCAAGTGCTCCTTTATCAATAAAAGCCTCTACTATGCCAATGACATTTCTCATATAATCCAGGGTACTGTCATCTTTTATTTCGCCCTGCAAAACCGTACATACTTCCGCTTTTCTGCAACTTTCAAAGAGAGAGTCGCTTGATTCTTTTATTACAGAACCGTATATTCCTGTAAACCATCCATCTATCCATTCACCTTGATCTTCTCTTGTGAATGTGCGTATATCTAAACCTTCGGGAAGTTCATCCACCTTATGTTTTTTCTGAGACACTTCCAGATTTTCACCCGAGACGCCAAATATCACATAAAATAAAAACGGTTTATATCCAATATCCTGATAGTATTTTCTTTCCATCCTCTATCCCCTTATCTTCCGGTTTATTCTTCCATCAAGGATTATGTATTACATTTCTCTTTCCACTATTGGCAGTTCCTCTTACTTCTTCGTGGTAAAAGTAATCTACGATTGTTGGATGTCCTTTCTCTACTCTCTCATACGGAGTTTCATTATCAACAAACCTGCAATCATACTTTTTAGCCAGCTCTTCTGCTTTCTTTTCCAGCGCTTCAAAATAGCTGCGGTTCTTTTTGTTATAAATTTCGTCATACAGCGGCACCAGATCCGGATGTTTATCGGAAATGTATTTCATGATATCTGCCTTAAAACCACCGCGAAGATTCAGATTCTCAAGCCATACAAGGTCACACTGATCTTTTGTCCTGTCTATGATTGCTTCTATATCCGTAATCCCCGGGAAAACGGGTGAAATGAAGCAAATTGTACGAATGCCTGCCGCATATACCTCTTTCATTGCAGCAAGCCTTCTTTCTATGCTTACTGCCGCATCCATATCATCTTTAAACTCTTCATCGAGAGTATTGATTGACCATGATACTGTAAGTCTGCTATTTTCATTGATCACTTTTAGCAGATCCAGATCTCTTAGTACAAGGTCTGACTTTGTGCAGATAAGTATGTCCGCACCACTGTCCTTTAGTTCTTCCAGAAGTCTTCTTGTATTTTTATATGTTTCCTCTAGCGGATTATAACCATCCGTAACTGTTCCAATGATTACCTTCTGGCCGGCATACTTCTTTGGATTCTTTATTTCAGGCCAGTCTTTCACATCCATGAAAGTTCCCCATTCCTCCGTATGCCCTGTAAAGCGTTTCATAAAAGATGCGTAGCAGTATTTACAGGCATGGGGACACCCCACATAGGGATTCACCGAATATCCTCCAATAGGAGTATTCGATTTTGTCATTACACTTTTTGTTTCTATATGATTTACTTTGATTTCTGGTTGTTCCATATTCTCTGTTCCTCCAGCACTTTGTTAAAAGCATCCGGCATTTCCTGTATCATTTCTTCTCCCATAATCGGAACAAGATCTTCTTTCCAGAATACAGGAATGTTCAGTTCATGAGCCTGTTCTGTCAATGAATAAACCCACCCGGGATTTGTTTTAACAGTCCTGCTCTTTGCACCTGTCATGGTTCCCACCACAATCCAGTCAATGCCTGTAAGATCAACCTTACCCGGATCATCGAACAAAGGCTCAAAGGTAACATGATATTTTTTTGCCTTCACATTGCTCCGCAGTGCATCAATACGCCATAACTCAGACTTTCTCGTAACTGTAACGCCAAACCATGCATTATCAAGATCTGTTTCAAAAGACAGAAGATCCGGTCGTTTGGTAAGAAAAAGAAACTGGTGCTGAGGATTCTCTGCTATCTTTTTAAAGACTTCCTCTCTCCATTCCTCATGCCAGCCCGAGAGATCGCTCATGCCGGTCAGCAGAAAATTCTGCGGTTTTTTCTTTTCCATCATACGAAGCTTTCCTTGAAAAAACTGTGGCTTTTCAAAATCATCTATGATGTGATAACGCCTCGTATTGTTTCTGGCATAGCAGTACGGACATCCAACAGTGCACCCTATAACAAGATTCATGTTCTGAATCTGATCTTTAATACAGATACTCATTTGTCACTCCATTCCTCAAGGTTTACCCTGATGCGGTTAAGATACTCTTCAAACTGAAGAATCTCTTTATCCGTAAAATCACGATAATAAATATTCCCCATCTCATTTGATACGGAGTCATAAGCTTCTTTAAGTTCTTTGGCTTTATCTGTGAGGAACAGAAGAGTTTTTCTCTTATCAGCTTCATCAGTTTTGCGGCTTATCAGTCCGTTTTTTTCCATCCGCTCAAGCATGGTTGTAAGTGAAGTAATTGCAAGTCCGCTTTTCTCGGAAATAATTTTAATAGGAACACCATCTTCCTGCCATAAGACATAAAGAATCCTTCCCTGAGCTCCGTTAAATGCATCAATGTTTTTTTCTGCCAGTATCCTTTCAAATATACGATCACCCAGCTGTTTTATTTTTGTAACAAGAAATCCACCATTTGTCTTCATAATTTAATACTCCTATATCGTAGTTTTATACTACGATATAGGAGTATTTTTGTCAAGCACACATATCATAACTTCCGGTATAACCTACTATTCCGACAAACTGGAATCTACAGTGCTAATTCCATCAGCCAGCAATCTACTTTTTCTCCCTCAAACATCTCATGTTTTGGAAGTGATTTAATGATTTTAAACCCGGCTTTCTCGTATGCCCTTATAGCCCTTTTATTATCTTGGTGCGGGTCAAGAAGAACTCGTTCCGCAGCCATATTTTCTTTCAAATGAGAAGCCATCATTTTCAAGAAAGATGAGCCTATTCCCTTACTCCAGTATTTCGGCTCACCTATAAACTGATCCATAGCAAACACTATATGTCCATCGTCAGGATAGTCATATTCATCGAACAATTCACCACTCAATTGATAGGCCTGTGCATATCCGATGGGGGATTTCTTATACTCGATGATCATTCTGAATCCATCTGGAATTTCTTCCAAAAAATGTGCAGACAAAGTATCCATCGTAAACCTGACGTCACGACCTTCGTAATACTCCAGCACTCTCTTATCTGTCAACCATTTAAACATGAGTGGAAGATCTGTTTCCGTAAAATCTCGGATTGTTATTTCATCTTTTTCTATTTTCACGTAATCCTCCCCGCAAACTGGAATTTGCCGTTATTTGTTTCCTATGCCCAGATTGCCATCGCCAAAGTGCCGACAACAATCAGAATCAACCCGGCAAGCGCCTTTCTGCTCAACTTTTCTTTGAATACGAAATAGGAAAAAGCGACGGAAACGATAATGCTGAGCTTATC
>FNUU01000026.1 GCA_900108205.1 Eubacterium ruminantium
CAATGATCAGAGAATTTAAGATGATACAGAATAAACTTCAGTTTTGGTGCATTAACAAAAACTGGATTATTTGTGATGTCTTTATCAGATCATGTGGATTAGAGAGAATATGAGCTGCTAATAATAGCTCCTTGTTTTAAAACCACTTGTCGGATAAAGGCAGGTGGTTTTTCTTTTGGAAAGATAGCTCTAATAGGTAGAGCGGTAGGTTGAAGCCCTACGCGTTGGAGGTTCGAGTCCTTCTCTTTCCACTTACAGGAAGATAACTCAGTTGGTTCAGAGTACCTGTCTGATACGCAGGGTGTCATGGGTTCGAATCCCATTCTTCCTATTCTTAACAGGGTGTCGTACAAATGGTTAGTACACGGGACTTTGACTTCCGTAATATGGGTTCAAATCCCATTGCCCTTGTATGGATGTGTAACTTAGCAGGCAGAGTAGCGGTCTCTTAAACCGAAGGTCGTGAGTTCGAATCTCACCACATCCACTATAGGTGCTTGGTGTAACTGGTAGCACAATAGTCTCCAAAACTATAAGAAGTGGTTCAAATCCATTAGCATCTGCTATAGCCGAATAGTGTAAAGGTATCACGTCTGACTCTGACTCAGAAGATATAGGTTCGATTCCTGTTTCGGCTGCTATATATGTACCGTAGGTAGCGGTTGCCGTCAGGTCTGCAAAACCGGATACAGTGAGTTCGACTCTCACACGGTACTCTATATTCCTGGGTAGAACAATCGGTAGTTCAACTCCCTGTTAAGGAGAAGGTTGCAGGTTCGATTCCTGTCCCAGGAGCTGGGATGTTTTTAAGGGTGTGTAGCTTAGATGGCAGAGCAACGGGCTTTTAACCCGTAGGTCGAGAGTTCAAGTCTCTCCACACTCACTTGAAATATACTACAGGTATACTTTACAGACTTAATATTAGTGATATAATCTGATCATAAACATGAAAGGAAGTCAAAGCAATGAACACATTTACAAACTTATATCTGCATAGTGAATATTCGCTCCTTAGTCTCGAATCAGAGTCAGACGAAGGAATATTTGTTATGCATTGAGATATAAGTGGAAAATGAAGGATAATTTATAGATAACCGCTTATGTTCAGATGCATAGGCGGTATTTTTGTAGGTAAACTATGGAGATGCTGCAATAATGTAGCATCTTTTTTATTTATATGCCTGTGTGGTGGAATGGAATACACAGCGGTCTTAGAAACCGTGGCTTCGGCTTGAGAGTCCGAGTCCCTCCACAGGTACTATGTGCGTATATCCGAATAGGTATAGGAGCTGCACTAAGAATGCAGTCGGGAGACCGGTGGAGGTTCGAGTCCTCTTACGCACACTAAGCCCTCGTAGCAGAATTGGAATATGCATCGGATTTAAGCTCCGTGGTCTGTGAGTTCAAATCTCACCGAGGGTACTTTATAGAATACAAGGAAAGGAAGGGCAGGCATATGGTTACAATAAATATGGCAGCAACCGGAGCTAATATCAGAAACATGATGAAGGCTCGAAATATAAAGGTTAAAGATATCCAGGCAGTATGCGGTTTTGGAACTCCACAGGCGATTTTTAAGTGGATGCGTGGTGACTGCATGCCAGCATTAGACAATATGATAATCATAGCAGATATGTTTGGCTGTACTATGGATGATATTGTTGTTGTGGATAGATAATAAATGGCGGATTCGTCTAAAAGGTTAGGACAGGAGACCCTCAATCTCCAAATGCTGGGTTCAAGGTCTCACCTGCCGGCTCGGTCGTTGCTAAACGCTTGCCACCAGCAAGCAGCAACCCACATCCGTCACTAAAAATATGGTCCCATCGAATAAATGGCCAGTTCACCGGTCTTTCAAGCCGGAAATGTTGGGTTCGAGCCCCACTGGGATCACTGTGGCTATCGTACAAAGGTCAGTACCTCAGATTGTGAATCTGAAGATATGGGTTCGATAGTCTCGTCTGTCGACTCGGTCGGTGCTAAACGATGCCCACAGGGCATCAGCACCCCATTGGTCACACTCTATAAAATAGAATAAATATTTGCCGTATGTCCGGGTGGTGAGGGAGCTGTCTTGAAAACAGTTGGCCTGAAAAGGTGGCAAGGCCCCGGTGGGGCCTGTTATGCCACGATCGACCAAGCCGGGAGGCGCGACCTTGCAGGTTCAAACCTCTCGTCTGCCGACTCGGTCGGTGCTGAACAGTGTCCGCAGGACACTAGCACCCTGTGTACGGCGCTAAATGGGCAGGTAACCCCGTAATTGGTAGCGGTCTTGACTGTAAATCAAGTGTCTTCGGATTCTGCTGGTTCAAGTCCAGCTCTGCCCACTTTGCTTGTATAAGCCTAAAATGGTAAGGCAGGAGATTGCTAATCTCTGAGTAGTCAGATTCGTCTGGCGTTCTGGTTCGAGTCCAGATGCAAGCGTTAATATTTTAATGTCGGGATTATTTCTCGGTGATACTTATTATCACTCATTATCCCGTACATTGCTATTTCGAAAGAAATAAGCAAAAGTATTATTCCGTGTTCCGACATTTCCTCATTTCATTTATCATGAATAATTTGTAATGATATGAAATGTTTCCAGATAATCATCAAGGATATCAGTATTTACAAGGACAAGCTTATCGATCTTGTAAATAGCATTGGCATCCTTAGCAAGTCTCTCAAACTTTGTCTGGCACATACTATATAACGCAGCACCCTCTTTATATCTGACAAAGCGAGTTTTCTTCTTATCATCTCTATCACGCTTCATGTCCACAGCCTCCTTAATCTGTATTAATGCCTTTGTTTCATGATTAATATATTACAGATTAAAAATCGGACATGCATTAGGGCAACCGTCGGAAATGTGTCGGGAATATAAAAATTATTCTAATCATTTAATCCCTGCTCTATTTCTTCAATAGTAGGCATAGAGCTCTTGAAGTTTTCCGGAATAATATTACTAAGTTGATATTCTGATATACCAATAGGCGTTTTCATACTATTTACTGCATATTGAGCGAGAATATTGTCTTTT
Source organism: Eubacterium ruminantium (assembly GCA_900108205.1). Classification (GTDB taxonomy): domain Bacteria; phylum Bacillota; class Clostridia; order Lachnospirales; family Lachnospiraceae; genus Eubacterium_Q; species Eubacterium_Q ruminantium_A. The sequence continues at coordinate 3,026 of FNUU01000026.1, forward strand.
CCCTTACAAATCAATAATCCTACAGTTTGGTTATCCCCATCTTTTTTCAGTATTCCGTCCGTAGCCGAGATATACGTACCAAGTTGTCCCATATCACCAGGTTCAAAGTCTCTGGTCTTTACTTCTACTACAACATAACAATGGTTATTGATATTATAAAAAAGCATATCGATGAACTGCTCTGTTTCACCTACAACAAGTCGATACTCTCTTCCTACGAATGCAAATCCCATTCCTAACTCTAGAAGAAACTTTTGCACATTATTCATCAGTGCATCTTTAAACTCTTTTTCATCGTAATTCTCTCGCAATGTAAGGAAATCAAAATTATAAGGATCTTTTGTCATCGCCTGTGCTAAATCACTTTGTGGTTCCGGAAGCGCAAGTTCAAAATTAGAGATAGCTTTTCCTTCTCTTTCAAACAGATTCGTATCCAAAAAGTTCATCAAAACTGCTCGTGACCAATTATTTTCCAGGGTTTTCCTAACAAAGAATAAAGCTTTCTCTTTATCAGTTTTACACTTATCCATTATTAATTTGTTATGTCCCCACGGAATATAAAAAATGGCTTGGTTTAAATCCACCCCAACTTGGGGTAAATTCTTTCCATACTCCAAATCCACCCCAACTTGGGGTGGATTTACGTAAGCATCAGGATACAGCTCGTAAAACCATTTCATGTATCGCAAATTTGTGACAGAAAATGACTTAACATCAGGAAGTACATCCTTTAAATCTGCACTTAAATTGTCGAAAAAAGCCTTACCATATTTATTTTCCATTTCTCTATGAGAAATATCAGATCCCAATTCCCAATAGAATCGCAACATTTCATCATTAACTTTGACCGCCGCCTTTACCTGACTACGCCTGAATCTTTGGCTGATTTCTTTTATCCATGCAGCATATTCTTCATTTATTTTTATCAGTTCACTCATTCAATTTACCCTCGATTTAGTATTCATAATCCATTTAAGAAATTATAATACTCTTTAAATAATATCTTATTTTTGATATATAGTTACTGCATCAACATCTTTTCGAAAACTATGATATGTTGCCCATCTAACTTTAGATTTTTCGAACAATTCTATCATAGTATCGATTACAGGTTTTAAATCATATGCTATAAAGTCTATGTAACCAAAATTCACCCCAGTAAAACCACCAATAAACTCAAAACACTCTTTTCCACATGTCTGTTCTATCTGTTCAACCAGTGAATCTCTAAAATCAAGAATTGTTGCAGCCCTATCGCTTCCTGTAGCCCAATCCAAAGGATAAAATATATATCCTGATGTAATACCATCTCTCTCAAGAGAATCAATTATATATGTGTCCCCATTATAAAAATCGTTTATAATCGAAACAAAACATGATGCCCCACCAAAAACATCTTTTCGTAATCCATCAACAGATTTTTCATCCGGTTGCATTCTATATGCGCTATATAGATCAACATATCTTTCCGCATTCATCAGTTCATCTCTTGTTATTTGTAAATGGTCAAGAAAATCATCTAACAGTCCACTTAATTTCAATGATTCTTCTTTTCTTGGATTCTCAATAAAATCAATTTCTGAAATATACTTCATTTCAGCCAGTTCTCCAACTGATTGATCTAAAAGAATGTATAATAACTGATATGCTTGACCTTTATCAGCATTAATAAGCGGAATTAGGTTTTCACAATATATTTCTAAATCAACATATCCATCATTCCAATCAGTCCATATAATAATATCCTCAGCACTAACGGAGTTTTCACCCATTCTAATTTCAAATGCATTTATTGCATTTCCATTCGATTGTCTTCCCACAATAATATTCCAATGGTCAAATACTTTTTCAGGCGCCATTCTTTTAAAATATATAAGAGAAAATAGTCTTGACCAATCTCCTTCAAGATTAAAAATCAAGTCGTATTTTTCTCCATTCTTTCCAACTTCAGCATAGACCTTTTGAAAAGCTATTCCAAATAATTCATCTAAGTTTTCACATATTTCATTCACATCAGCTTTTGAGTCAATCAACTCTCTGAGTTTTCCTTCTTCAACAAGAAAATTATCCCAACACTTTTTTACGCGCTTACGAAATGGCATATCAAAAAATGGCAATTCCAAAAAGGATATATTTGAATCAATTGTACTATTCTGGTTTTGGTCATCTCTATTATCAGATAAATGCATTATTATCCCCCTTGTATTAATTCTATCAAATCATCAACTGTGATTTATATCATATTCAATATTATGTTTATACACTTAAACATAATATGCATCAGTTCTTTTTCATCTACCGCAGAGAACATATATAGGGGATCATCCCAGTCATGATCCCGAACAATATATATTATATATTTATCCCCATACCATCCCATATCCAGAATATAATTAGGAGGATAATTCACTTGTAACATATCCTCATGTTTGTAAGAATCAATAAACTCTACTATCCCAGGAGAATAATCTATTGTTGTCCAGTCATTTACCATTTTAAGCCCCACTATATTTTCAATTTACCATTCCTCTACATTTCTATAAAAGAAACTGTAAACTCCACATATACACTTCTAACTAATTTATTACCCAGTCATCTTTTATACTCGCTCTCTCTGCGTGACAACCACACGACATGTCAAACAACTTTCCAACAGTGTTATCCATATCAAATATCGACTTTAATGAAACCAATCTCGCATCTTCAGTTTCATGTCGTTGTCCACACAAGAATTGCCACATACCATCCTCTTCATCGTGAGAAACATACAGAATTGATTTTTTATCATTTAATACATGGCAACATGTTATAACTGCGGTTTCTGGCACTTCATAAAAAGGAAATCTCATCTTAGTTCCTTCCCCAAATAGCTTTATCAATAATTGTTCAACGTATATTTTAACACACATCTTTTATCCTATAAAGAAAAAGAACCAACTATATTATCCAAATAAATATGCGAAGAAGTGATCGAGAAATAACAGATGTAAAATTGATAGAAATACTGTATACCTTATCCGAAAATAGAAATAACCTCAGAAACAGATTCAGAAGATGTCGACCCGATCAGAGACAGGAGCTGCAGGATGAGTTGTATGAAATAAACCTGCTTGTCAAAGAGGCAAGGAAGAATGTTAAAATCTGTGAGAGGATACAGAAGAGAACTGAGGATATGGTGCGGAAAGAAACTATTATCGGTTCGATTAATGGATTTGAAAAAGAAAGAAAGCAGCTCCTTGATAATATAGAACAGAGCTTTGAGTAATCTGGAAAACATATGTGACAATCAATGTCGGCTTATGCTATATTAACATAGTAAGAGTATCTTCCAGTTTTATCGAATAAGGATATATTACAGCAAATTTAGTTTTTGCTCCTTAACTGCAAAAAAATGACAATTAAGGAGCAAAAATAAAAGCAAATATCTATCGAAGTCATTATAATGACCTCAAAAAACGGAGGTACATTACAGTGAATCAGGAAACAGCAAAATACATTATGCAAAGGATGTCGAAATATCTGGATAATCAGGAAGCCTTTAACTATGGTGCACTTAAAGAATTTGGCCGAAGGGATGACCATTTCGAAGAGGATGAGCAGATTATTTCCCGCGAAACCATAGAACGTTCCATCGATAACGGAGAAGCATACAGGATTATGCTTGAGGGCAGAATTGTCGGTGGTGTGATCATCACAGTGGACGGTGAAAAGGGAGACCTTGATATTCTTTTTACTTCTCCGAAGGAACATAGCAAAGGAGTTGGCTATGCTGCATGGTGTGAGGTAGAGAAGCTTCATCCGGAGGTGAAGGTGTGGGAGACGGTTACACCTTACTTTGAACAACGTAATATCCATTTCTATGTGAATCGGTGTGGATTTCATATCGTCGAGTTCTATAATAGTCATCATCCGGATCCGAACGATCCAGATATAGCAGGGCAGTTAGATGAGCAGTTCCCGGATGGGATGTTTAGATTTGAAAAGAGACTTTAGCTTCCAGGATATCGTTCGAAGGGGAAGAATTATATGAGTGAGCTAATAATAAAATATGATGAATTAACAGCAGAAGAGTTTATTTATATGTGGGAGTCTGTGTGGGGAGAAGGTCCGTCTTTAGAGCAGACAAAACTGGCAATGGATAATACCTTGTTTAGAGTTTCTATATTTGATGGCGAAAGAATAGTTGCTATGGCGAGAGTTATAGGTGATATGGGGCTTTGTTACTATATCAAAGATGTTATTGTGTTGCCTGAATATCAGGGAAAAGGAATTGGCAGGAAATTGATTGATGAATTGCTTGAGTTTATCAATGAACATGGTGTTTCGGATACTCAGATTTTTGTTGAGTTGTGTGCTATGCCGGATAAAATACCGTTTTATGAAAAATTTGGTTTTTCCGCTAATGAAGCTCAGAGATTGAGAATAATGTATCACGTAGATTAAACCGGAATACAATGTAATACAACAAATCGGAGTATTCAGTGATGAATTTAAAAGATTATGATTTTGCAAGCTTGGTTAGACCGATATACCGGAATTATATGCACAAAGGCAAATCTGGTTTGTGATTAGAAAGAAACATGGTGAGCGAAGAGTATGATGAATAATATTCAAATGAACGAGGCTATGAAAAAACTTAAAGAATGGAATTTGATTGGCAGTTTTTCTGTTGGCGGATTTGAGTACATGGGTTTTTCAAATAACAATTCTAATAAGTTGATAATAATCTCTTCGCAAAGAAAAACTGTTTTTGATTGTGAGGATGGAAGTATAAGCGACATAGATGCTGAATACGATGAGAAGGAACTTGTTGCAATAACAGATATGCTGCCTGATGAGTATATTCCGATAGCTGGTGCATATGGAGGGCAGATGTCACATAAAACGTTACAAGGTGAAAGGGTTGAAATATCTTACCATGATAAACATATTGTTTCGGGTAAGGAATTACAATTACAACAAATTGTGTTTGTGGACAGATTTGGCGCAGAAAACATAATTTACGATAATTATCCTTCTTATGTTTGCGGGTTCAGTTCTGACGGAAATTGTTTTGCATTGGCCGATGATGGCGGTGTTTATATTTTACGACGGATAAACAATTGAAAAAATTATCTTCCAGCATAAATGGTTAAGCAAATCTTGCTAATGTTTGTCAAGCTGATTTTTGAAGAATTTGAGCACTTTGAGAACAGAAAAAGAGTAACCTTAACAAGACCTGCCATTGCAGGCCAATTAAAAACGGCTATAATGAAAGCAGACGGATTTACTTGTACAGTTCCATCGCACGAGCGTAGTAGATCCGCAGAAACTTATTAACGGCAGCCATCTTGGCTACGTTGTAGGGTTTCCCTTCCTGTTCCTTTTTGAGCAGAAAAAGGTAAACAGGATCATCCTGAGGTTTTGTCAGTTTGAGAGCCTGCATAACCTCAAAACAAGCTTTTCTGAGAGCCGGGTTGCCAC
>FNUU01000002.1 GCA_900108205.1 Eubacterium ruminantium
CTGGTTATATAGAGAGTACCCCAGGCATCCTGCTTCGTAGCCACATTCAATGTCATAAGTATCCTTCAATCCGAGCTTCTGCTTTAAGTTCTCAATGAACAAGATTATATTTTTATAATCCGGTGTTACCTGAATATTCGCAAAAACACGATCCTCAGCACCAATTACAGGCTCCATTGCGCATAAAGTATAATTTGTACTATGGACATCCATCCCGATTTTTAGTATTCTTTTCATAGTGACCTCCTTTGTATGTGGTAATCCCTGTTACCGTTGATTTAGACAATCTCTAGTATACAGGTAAATCCACGATGCTACAAATGTGAGGTCACTTCATATTATCTCAATCGTACTAATCACCGGCTGTTCAATAACCAACTGAGGGAATATGCTGACAAGTTCTCTTTTAAACTCCGGCGCTGTCAGGATTTCTCCGAGATCTTTTTCCAGCAGGACTTCAGGTACTGTGGTTATTATGTCTTCAGGTTTTGGAGGATCAGCCGGGAATACCTCTAAATCATCCTCTATCCTCTCTTGTGCAACAAATATATCGATAAAGATACTCTTTGGCCCCTCATCCAGAGCTTTAATAAATCTCATGAATCCATTCATCATGAAAGCATTTTGTGTAATTACAGCCGACGTAAGTATTCCCGCAACAACCAGAGCTATCGCCAGTTTGCCCACACTTTTCTCAACTGCTCCTGTATTGTATCCACTCGGATCAATATTCATCACAGGATTCGCATTTGCATAGAGATATTTATGCAGCGATACTGGGTCCTGAAGGCTTCCCTGATAACTGTCCGCACTGATAAATGTTCCGGTTGACGGATTCATATATCTGGCTCTGAGATAGTATAATTCAGACAAATAGTTATACTGCTCTCCAGCATAGAGGAATTCATTCTCTGAAGAACCTGCCGAATAAATAAGGCTGCCATATGCATCATAACCATAGCTGTCAGTTATATTGCCTACCAGGTCAGCGAGCTGACGAACACTGCCATGTCCATCATAGATATAATACCGGTATAAAGTACCGGCCTCACTTCCGGTATATACATCACTATACTCGGATAAGCTATTGCTGCCTCCACTCTCATATGAAATCAGCTCATCGCCCCGGACATATGATCTGATAAGATTTCCGTTATCATCAGTTTCTACTGATACATATGTAAGAGCCTCGCTGATGTCATTGATGTAGAAAACTGTCTTTCCGTGATCATCCAGATATACTTCATCCCTGTCACTTACCTCGGATTCAACACCCTCATATGAAACCTTATTACAGCTTACAGTTTTTGAAAGCCTGTTCCCGTTAAAGTCATATGTATAGGATTCAGAATTAACAGAACCTCCTTCATTCACACTTACTTTTATCAAATGATTTTCATAATCGTAGATATATTCTACATTCTTATATCCCGACGTCTTTACCAGATTGCCATTATCATCATAAATGTATTGTGTAGTATAATTTTCAGTCTTTGATCCGGTATTGTCGTTATATAATGCTTCATCTGATATGTTTTCCTGAACAGTTTCTTGTGCGTCGGATAATACGTTGGATAATGCATCAGCCTTAAATTCCTCCTTCACAAGCTGATTGAGTGCATTATACGTATAACTATACTCTCCGGCGACCGCATTTTCTTTATGCGCACCGCTTACGAAGACAGAACAGTCTCCGATAATTTCTGTCTTTTTCGAAATCCTGTTGCTGACATTATCATAAGCGTAAGTATTAATAAGCTTGCTTGATCCACTCGTTATTTCTTCAGAAACCAGCCTCTGAAGCTCATCATATCCATAACAGATATCGATTTTTTTGCCATCATATTCTTCTGTAACAGCAGTTCTCTCTCCTGCTTTTCCCAAAGTATATGAATATTTGGCAAGAAGTCTTCCGGATTTATCCTTTACACATTCCTCCTTCAGTCTCTGACACGGATCATAGGTATAACTTACTGTCACGCCGTTCGGATATGTCATAGCCGTCCTGTTGCCGAGCTCATCATACTCATATACAGTTGCTTTTCCGTTATAATCTATGGCTCTTGTGAGCCTGTTTAACTCATCAAACTCATAGTACGTTTTCGCAAATCCATTATCAACAGCAGATTTTCTGCCATACTCGTCATAATGAATACCAATCTGTTCTGATATCCCGTTCTGTTCTCCCGTATATACTACACTGTTCCGATGAACCGTTTTGGCATTTACCCTCGTATGAAATCAGTACATCGCCCTGTTAACGGTGACATGTAAAATGCCCGAAAATTATTAGTCTGCCTGTAAGGAGGCTTGTTTATGATACATTTTTTATAAAATCATCATAAGATGAATACAATTCGAACATTGCTAATTTCTTTGATTCTATTGCCCTTTCTGTGCTCCAATAAATAATTGAAATATTATGATTTTTATAGTATAAGCATAAATAATCATCCTCAAAAAAAGCAAACGGAATAATACTGTAATCAAATAAATCTCTCTGTTCATTGTATGCTTCCAACATTTCATCTGGCGAAAGTACTATAAAATTATTCATCTCACCATCTACTATAAGGTTCATTTCTTTATTTGTTTCTATTATTATCTTTATTTCTTCTGGAATAATTGTATTCAACACTTTTTCAATCGCATATTTCATATCAATCACCTTCAAATAATGGAAATTGGCTCATTCTAATCGTTTTCTTCCCTTGTATGTTTAATGGTATAAAAACTCTATGTGTACCTGTCGGCGTCTCATTCGTACTAATGTTAAAGGGATACTTTTTCTTGTATATCATTACGTTTTGATCTATATTATAAACTACTTCATCCGGATTCATAATAGTATCTTCACATAATTTTCTGACATTGATATCTTTTCCATATTGAGTTTTTTTAGGAGTAGATAGTGTATTCGGATTGTACATATGTTTTCTTGAATGAATTGAAATATAATCCGAAGCATCCAATCCACCATTCTCTTTAAAAAACTCTGTATTTTCTATTGACTTTCCGTAGCTATTCTTGCTTGTCCTTTTAACCGCATTATTATAATCTAGAATTTCCCCACGATGTCCATCATACCCCGGCAACAACGGATTACCTGTTTTTATTGAAGCAGCCCCAAAGAAAACTATATCTAAAAGAATATACGGCACCTGCTGAGCCAGTTTTTTATAATCTCTGTCTATTGCAAATTCTGATAATGCTTTAGCGCTGTCATGACTAAGAACAACAGCTGCACTGGCTTTTATTATGTTTATTGAGAAGCAATATGCAAACAAACAGGTCAGTGCACCAAGATAGGCTCCTACTTTTGCCCCGGATTTAAAGCCTTCGATAAATGCATTTACGACTTTCTTAACATCACCACTGCGAATTATTTCAAAACCAGCATTGACGACTCCCCCGATAACTCCCATGATACAAGCTGTTGTCGCCGTTGACAGTATAGCACTGATAGTCATCGATACAACTTGATTCAAAATTGGCGAATTTCCGCTCGGATCAGCATACTTCACAGGGTTAGCATTACAGTACAGATATCTGTGCAGAGAGGCCGGATCATAGATGTTTCCGGTGTAGCTATCCATAGAAGTGAAAGTTGCGGTAGCCGGATTCATATATCTTGCTCTGAGATAGTAAAGTCCTGTCTCTGAGTCATAATACTCACCGGTATAGTAGTAACCATCACTCATCACGCCCGTGATATCTAGAATCTCACCATATGCACTATATCTGTATGATGATTTCACTGATGCAACATCATCAAGGATAATCCGTACATCATTATGTCCATCAAGGATGTAGTAACTTTCTGTACCAATTGCATTTCTTGTAAAATCAGTATTACTGATAAGCTCAAATCCAATGGTATAGCTCTTCTTGACATTTCCGGCTTCGTCTGTCTCTGCAAGAGTCTGTGAGTACTCAGTAAGAGTATCCGAAACATATAGTGTTGTGTCGTGTATATCTGTAGAAGAATTATTGTCCTGACTACATAATATCAGACCAAAAATCTATATACGATATTTTTTTTAATTCGATGCTAGTCTGATTTTTACCTCCAAACTCTATATCAATATAATTTTCTAAATTCATTCCATAACATATGATATCTACTCCATGTATAGACAAAACGGGTGGATTTATAACTGGTATAACAGGAATGTATCTATGCGAATAAAACGGTATAAATTTAGGTGCCTTTTTTAGTTTTTCTCTTACTCTATATACATATATATCTTCATTAGGTTCAGCTCCCCAAGCCTCATTCCAGTAAACCTCATCCGCTTTATTAAATATTTCTTCAAATGGTAGATTTATTATTTTATTAACTATTTACTCTTGTTATATATCTTCTTCAGCCACCCATGATAAAAAGGCAGTTTCTTCGCTCCCCATCTTCACTAAGCGATTCTTATGCATCATAACTCCATATCCATGTTCATCATCCCAAGAACACGAAAAAGAAAAACCAATATACGACAAATTGTCTTTTTCAATATCTAAAATATAAATACGTTTTGGACACATTAGCTTACTAAAATCATGAATACCACTAACGTTCGGCATATAGTTATCAATCTCATCATCGTCGTATCCATATTCATCTTGCATATTAGAATATTCAGATAACAATGAAAACAAAATTGTTTCTAACAATTCGCTTTGATGATGTAAAATATATTCATAAGCTTCTTTATGCTTTTTTTCAAGATTCTTAACTGTCTTATCCCCACCTATATTCAATTCGATGATTAAATTTTCACCAAAAAAATCATTCCATGAACTTAAAATAACTTTTCCTCTCCAAATTCCATTTATTTGTTCTATTCCTGGTATCATCATTCATTTCTCCTTCTTATGGTCTTATTCCTTTTCTAATTAGTGAAGCTCCTCCTGTATGTCTTACAGCCCCATGTAAATCACTAGGAACTAATAGCATAGTTTTTCCATCTTCTACATGATGCCAGGTATATCCCGTAGGAGTACTTGAATATCCTGCAGCTTCATTTGCCTTTATAAAATCGTAATATGTATCTCCTTCAAGATTATTAATAGTAACTTTTTTGATACTGTATGGTTCGAATTCAGGAAATCCTTCATTACTAAAATTAACTCCTTTAGGGTACTTTTCACCTAAATCTCCACTCAATTTGAATGTTTTACCCGCATATTTTTTATTTATTATCCTTATTCCATCTAGATCAGAGCCACTTCCACCCTAGTATGTCCTTTTAACCGCATTATTGTAATCTTTAATACTGCTCTGACGACCTTTATAGTTAGGCAATAATGAATTACCTATTTTTATTGACGCAGCCCCAAAGAAAACTATATCTAAAAGGATATATGGCACCTGCTGAGCCAGTTTTTTACCATCTCTGTCTATTGCAAATTCAGATAATGCTTTAGCACTGTCATGACCAAGCGCAACAGCTGCACTGGCTTTTATTATGCTTATTGAGAAGCAATATGCAACAAGACCTGTCAGCGCACCAAGATAGGCTCCTATCTTTGCGCCGGATTTAAATCCTTCGATAAATGCATTTACGACTTTCTTAACATCACCACTGCGAATTATTTCAAAACCAGCATTGACGATTCCCCCGATAACTCCCATGATACAAGCTGTTGCCGCCGTTGACAGTATAGCACTGATGCTTATTGCAACAATACTATTTAACAAAGCAGGAACATGTCCGCTCGGATCAGCATACTTCACAGGGTTAGCATTACAGTATAGATACCTGTGCAGGGAGGTCGGATCATAGATGTTTCCGGTGTAGCTATCCATAGAAGTGAAGGTTGCGGTAGCCGGATTCATATATCTTACTCTGAGATAGTAAAGTCCTGTCTCTGAGTCATAATACTCTCCGGTATAGTAATATCCATCACTCATCACGCCCGTGATATCTAGAATCTCACCATATGCACTGTATCGATATGTAGACTTAGATGATGCAGAATCATCAAGGATCATCCTTACATCATTATGACCATCAAGGATGTAGTAACTTTCTGTACCGATTGCATTGTTTGTATAATCTGAATTACTGATAAGCTCAAATCCGATGGTGTAGTTCTTTTTGACTCTTCCGGCTTCATCTGTCTCTGCAAGAGTCTGTGAGAATTCAGTCAAAGCATCCGAGATATACAGAGTTGTTCCTGAAGAACCTTGAACAGAACTTTTACCAGAATTGCTTGTATTTTCAACACCAGTATCAGTATTGTTTTCACACGTACTGTTAGTACTACTATCACTACTTATACAGGTCTTACTCCTTCTCACACCTTCAGCATCATATGTATAACTATACTCAGACGAACTATCCGAGAAGCCTATCATGCGGTTAAACAGATCATAGTAGTACTCTGACACATTGCCATCAGTAGTCTTGCTGATCGTATTGCCGTTTGCATCATAGCTATATGTGGTTTCTGATATAGTGGTTTCTGCAGTTAAATCACCGGCTTCCGAACTATTGACAGTCTTCTCGTATGTCAGCTGATTGAATATTCCGCGGTCTTACGACCGCGGAATATTCAATGTTCGTCAAGAATGTAGAATTCCTTATATTGCTAAATATTATTTAATTGTCAATATGTTCATTTTCTCGGTGTAACGTTTTTGATAAATCATTCAACAAGCCCAAAAGAAAGGATGTGAAAAGAAATAGATAAACCAATATCGCTCATCAAATCTATTATCTCAGGATCAAATTCATAGCCAAACTGTCCATACTCCGAACGAATATAGCAGTTTATTTCCGTATCATAAATTGTAGATATTCTTTGTATATCACTTTTTTTCTTATGCATTTCCTTCAGAAAAACTTTGAGTTCATCTTCAAATTTCATTTCTTCAGTAAATTGTTTGGTATATTCCCAAATAGATTTAGGAGCAAACAAATCACACATTATCTGTTCACCTTTTTTTATTGTTTTACTAGCATTTAGTTCTAATGTTTCTTCTATAAAAGTGAAATCCAATTCGTTTCCACTTATTGTTAATATACATTCTCCATACATTTTTATCTTAATGTTCTCCTAATAATTCTTTTAGTTCTTTAGCTATACGTAGTAATTCTTGATATGTAAAATTTTCATTTGCCTTCATATGTAATTCTTTCTTAATCTCATGAATATATTCACCAAATATTTTTCTATCAACACCAACTGTATTTGCAACATCATTTACCATTTTCAAATCTCTTTTGGCAGACATCTGCAAATCCACTTTATTTAAAGTTTCAATTTCTTCTGGTGATAAAGTTTGATGTATGTTATTGTCTTCAAGCAAATCATATACAGAGTTAACTTCTTTCTCATCAATATGCTCCAGCTTCTTACTATTAAATTCATTAATATTGCCTTTATAACCATTATACCTCGGCAATAAAAAATCAACAGTAAACGCTCTTCTCAATACTAATACGTCTAGAATAAAAAATGGTATTTTTAACGCAGCGCCCTTATAATCATGTCTTACAAATATATCTTTAGCTATTTCATAACTACCGTATCCAGCCCCAACTATAGCACTCGCCTGCATTATATTAATTGTGAAAATATATGCAGTAAATCCTGTCAATGCCCCTAGAGTTGCACCAAGACACGCCCCAGCCGCAAATCCTTTGCAAAAGGCGGTAATAATCTGTTTATAGTTGCCTCCTGATATATATGTATATGTTGCACTAAATAAACCATTGATAATGCCCATAACGCAGGCTGTTGCTGCTGTTGACAGAATAACACTGATGGTCATCGATGCAACTTGATTCAAAATTGGCGAATTCCCACTCGGATCAGTATACTTCACAGGGTTAGCATTACAGTATAGATATCTGTGCAGAGAGGCAGGATCATAGATGTTTCCGGTGTAGCTATCCATAGAAGTGAAAGTTGCGGTAGTCGGATTCATATATCTTGCTCTGAGATAGTAAAGTCCTGTCTCTGAGTCATAATACTCTCCGGTATAGTAATATCCATCACTCATCACGCCCGTGATATCTAGAATCTCACCATATGCACTGTATCGATATGTAGACTTAGATGATGCATAATCATCAAGGATCATCCTTACATCATTATGACCATCAAGGATGTAGTAACTTTCTGTACCGATTGCATTGTTTGTATAATCTGAATTACTGATAAGCTCAAATCCGATGGTGTAGTTCTTTTTGACTCTTCCGGCTTCATCTGTCTCTGCAAGAGTCTGTGAGAATTCAGTCAAAGCATCCGAGATATACAGAGTTGTTCCTGAAGAACCTTGAACAGAACTTTTACCAGAATTGCTTGTATTTTCAACACCAGTATCAGTATTGTTTTCACACGTACTGTTAGTACTACTATCACTACTTATACAGGTCTTACTCCTTCTCACACCTTCAGCATCATATGTATAACTATACTCAGACGAACTATCTGAGAAGCCTATCATGCGGTTGTACAGATCATAGTAATACTCTGACACTTTTCTATCATTAATCTTACTGATCATATTGCCATTTGCATCATAGCTATATGTGGTTTCAGATATTGTGGTTTCTGCAGTTAAATCACCGGATTCCGAACCATTGACAGTCTTCTCGTATGTCAGCTGATTAAGGCTGTTATATGTATATTCAGTTGTAGTATCATCTATGGTCTTAGAAAGCCTGTTTCCAACCTGATCATAGGTGTATTCTATCTTAGTTACAGTTGTATTTCCATACTTTTTCTTTGAGATTGTCTCTGATAATAACCTGTTACAGTTATCGTAAACATATTCAGTTTCTATCTCCGTACCATCTGATGATACTTCTTTAACCTTTGTACGTTCTCCACCCTCCGTGGTATATTCGTACTGAGCTATCAGATTCTGATTCTTGTCAGTAACCTTCTCAACCTTAAGCCTGTTGCATTCATCATAGGTATAGGTCAGTGTTACACCATTGGCATAGGTTGCAGTACTTCTGTTTCCGTTTGCATCATAAGTATAGACAGTAGCTTTCCCGTCATGTCCTATAACTCTGGTAAGCCTGTCCATAGCATCATATTCATAGTTTGTTGCAAGAGTTTCTCCTGCAGTTGTTACACTTACTTCCGTTACACGTCCATAGTCGTCATAGCCATAAGATACCTTTTGACCATTATCATAGGTTTTATCTGTGATACAGCCATATTCATCATACACATACGAAACAGTTGAAATGTTTGATGCAGAGTTATTTGAAGAATTCAAATCACCAGCCATACCTGTACTTGTTTCTTTAACCTCAGTCACTCTTCCAAGATCATCATAAGTATATTCAGTCGTTGAGCTGACACTCTTTCCGTTTCTCACACCGGTCTTTGTGGCAGAAACCAGTCTGCCAAGTTCATCATAATCATAGTTCGTAACAGAGCCGTCGAAGTCGGTTGTTTTTGTCACATATCCATGGATATCATAAGCAGTGTGGCTTTCCGAACCATCCGGCATTGTTGTTTTTATAACTCTCTGGTTCTTGTCATATTCATAACGTGTAATTCTGCCCTTAGCATTCTTAAATGACAGAAGGTTTCCGGTCTTGTCATAGGTATAAGAAGTCACTGCTCCATCAGGCTGTTTTACAGATACAAGCCTGTCACTGCTGCCGTAGGTGTATTCTGTTCTGTTTCCTGACTGATCTATCCTCGCTGTGACGCGGCCTCTTACGTCAAACTCGACAGAAGAAGATGTTTCATCAGGATAGATAGCCTTAATCCTTTCACCCTTCGCATTATACTCATATCTTGTAACGTTACCCCTTGCATCAGTAACTGATATAAGAAGTGAGTATGATTCCCAACCTAATCGTATTTATACTCTGCCCTATTTCCGGTCCTGTTTATAGCTTCTTTCAACCCTTAATTCCTTAACATCAAGGTACAGGATAATTCTTTTTGTAAACATCATATATTTCTCGCTTTTATAGTCTTTTGTATTTCTTTACCTACCACACCATAACTGCCTAATCCAAACGGACTGGCAAATTGTGGAATATTGTCAATCTTATCTCCGTTTATATTTACATATATTTTTCTACCAATGTCCCAAAAGCCATACTCAATATTTTTTTCTTTATCCAACACTTCAATATTAGAAAATGTTTCTGCAAAACCTTTAATCCATAATTGAGTATTAACAACCATTGGTGGAATCAAAAGTTTTTCAGCATCAAACTCTACTTTATATTCTTTTGTTTTTGAAAAATAATCATATATATATATCAAATACATACCATTTACAAACGAATCTTTACTTTTAACTTCTATCTCAATTACCTTCCCATAACAATATAAATCACTTCTTGGTTTTAATACAAAAACATCGCCTTCTTTTGGTTTTTTTCTTGATTTTTTTAGTACAAGCAAATCGTTAAAACTCATATTCGATCCTCCATTTAATACCCATGTTCTGTTAACCATTTTCGTGCCCAACTTATTGCATCATTATACCAATCCCTTTTAGGGCTAATACTATTAATTTTATTACTAAATTGAGGATTATCTTCTATCAACACTTGTTCTATTGCTCTAGCTTGTCTCCTCGTTAATGGTTCTGTTGTGATTTCATTTAAAACATCAAATCTTTCTCCATGCTGATACTGTCTTATTTTTAAATCTTTTGTTATTCCAACATAAACATTTTTTCCATCTTTTACACCAAAGTATACTCTGGTATCAGCTTCTCCATGTAGCAAAGACTTTGGTACATCTTCACTTCCAACCCCATTTGTCCTTTCGACCACATTATTATAATCTTCAATACAACCTTGACGCCCTTTATAGTTAGGTGATAACAAATCACCTGTTTTTATTGAAGCAGCCTCAAAGAAAACTATATCTAAAAGGATATATGGCAATTGGTTCGCAAGTTTTTTACCATCTCTGTCGATTGCAAATTCTGATAATGCTTTTGCACTGTCATGGCTAAGCGCGACTGCTGCACTGGCTTTTATTATGTTAATCGAGAAGCAATATGCAACAAAACCTGTCAGCGCACCAAGATAAGCTCCTATCTTTGCACCGGATTTAAAGCCTTCGATAAATGCATTTACGACCTGCTTACAGTCACCACCGTTAACTAATGCAAAACCAGCATTGACGATTCCACCAATGACTCCCATAATACTGGCTGTTGTCGCTGATGCAAGTATAACACTAATGGTCATCGATGCAACTTGGTTCAAAATAGGCGAATTTCCGCTCGGATCAGCATACTTCACAGGGCTTGCATTGCAATAGAGATATCTATGAAGAGATGCCGGATCATAAATGTTTCCGGAATAGCTGTCCAGACTGGTGAATGTTCCGGTTGAAGGATTCATATACCTTGCTCTGAGATAGTAAAGTCCTGTCTCAGAGTCCATATACTCTCCGGTATAATAATAACCATCGTTAATAACACCAGTGAAATCAAGAATCTCACCATATGCACTATATCTGTATGAAGATTTTACTGATGCAGAATCATCAAGGAGCATCCTGACATCATTATGACCATCAAGGATGTAGTAGTTTTCTGTGCCAGAAGCATTGTTTGTAAAGTCAGTATTACTAATATGCTCAAATCCGATAGTGTAGTTCTTCTTAACGCTTCCAGTTTCATCTGTCTCTGCAAGAGTCTGCGCGAACTCAGTCAGAGTATCCGAAACATACAGTGTTGTATCGTGTGTATCTGTAGAAGGATTATTGTCCTGATCTTCATTAGTTGTATGACTTAAACAGGTTTTACTTCTTCTTACACCTTCAGCATCATATGTATAACTATACTCAGACGAACCATCTGAGAATCCTATCATGCGATTGAACAGATCATAGTAATACTCTGACAGATTACCATCAGTAGTCTTGCTGATCATATTGCCATTTGCATCATAGCTATATGTGGTTTCAGATATTGTGGTTCTTGTTCCCGAACCATTGACAGTCTTCTCATATGTCAGCTGATTAAGGCTGTTATATGTATATTCAGTTGTAGTATCATCTATGGTCTTGGAAAACCTGTTTCCAACCTGATCATATGTGTATTCTATCTTAGTTACAGTTGTATTTCCAGATTTTTTCTTTGAGATTGTCTCTGATAATAACCTGTTACAGTTATCGTAAGCATATTCAGTTTCTATCTCCGAACCGTCTGATGATACTTCTTTAACCTTTGTACGTTCTCCACCCTCTGTGGTATATTCGTACTGAGCTATTAGCTTCTGATTCTTATCAGTAACCTTCTCTACCTTAAGCCTGTTACACTCATCATAGGTATAGGTCAGTGTTACACCATTGGCGTAAGTTGCAGTACTTCTGTTTCCGTTTGCATCATAAGTATAGACAGTAGCTTTACCGTCATGTCCTATAACTCTGGTAAGCCTGTCCATAGCATCATACTCATAGTTTGTTGCAAGAGTGTCTCCTGCAGTTGTTACACTTACTTCTGTTACACGTCCATAGTCGTCATACTCGTAAGATACCCTCTGACCGTTGTCATAGGTTTTATCTGTGATACATCCATATTCATCATACACATACGAAACAGTTGAAGTGTTTGATGCCGAATTGTTTGTAGCAGTCGAACTACCTGCCATACCCGTACTTGTTTCTCTAACCTCAATAACCCTTCCAAGATCATCATAAGTATATTCAGTGGTTGAGCTAACACTCTTTCCGTATCTCACACCGGTCTTTGTTTCAAAAACCGGTCTGCCAAGTTCATCATAATCATAGTTCGTAACAGAGCCGTCGAAGTCGGTTGTTTTTGTCACATATCCATGGATATCATAAGCAGTGTGGCTTTCCGAACCATCAGGCATAGTTGTTTTTATAACTCTCTGGTTCTTGTCATATTCATAACGTGTAATTCTGCCCTTAGCATCCTTAAATGACAGAAGGTTTCCGGTCTTGTCATAGGTATAAGAAGTCACTGCTCCATCAGGCTGTTTTACAGATACAAGCCTGTCACTGCTGTCGTAGGTGTATTCTGTTCTATTTCCTGACTGATCTATCCTCGCTGTGACGCGGGCTCTTACGTCAAGCTCGACAGAAGAAGATGTCTCATCAGGATAAATAGCTTTAATCCTTTCACCCTTCGCATTATACTCATATCTTGTAACGTTACCTCTTGCATCAGTAACTGATGTAAGAAGTGATCTTGAATCATAAGTGAATCTTGTTATATTTCCGTCATTATCCGTAACAGATGTATTTCTGTTAAGGCTGTCATATGTATAAGAAACCTTTGCTCCGGTAGCATAAGTTACTCCCGTCAGATTATAGTTCTTGTCATATGAGTAAAGAGTGTCGTTTCCTCTTGCATCATGTATCTTCTTCAGGTTTCCGACCTTATCGTAAGTATACTCCGCAGTGTTACCGGTTCTGCCGGTTGCACTTGTCAGATTGCCCTCTGCATCATAAACAAAACTTTCACTTGTTCCATCCGGATAAGTGATCTTAGTAGTATTGCCCAGCTTGTCATATTCATAGGACGTTCTTCTGCCTTCAGAGTCGATGATGGCAGTTGTCTGACCGAGGTTGTTACGCTCGATAGTACTGATATGCCCATCAGGATCCTCTGTACTGATAAGCTCGCCGGCATCGTTGTAGTTGTACTTTATCGTTCTTGATACTTCGCCATCTGACGTTGTTACCGTATATGTTTCGGTAAGCTTATGTCCTTCGCTGTCATAGGTATACTCCACTCTGTTTCCGGCAGCATCGGTCGTTGCGATCACCCTGCCAAGAGAGTCGTATTCCGAAGACATGACTTTTCCTATCTCGTCAGTGATACTCTTAACATTGCCGTCGGCATCTCTTTCGTAACTGATAACACTTCCGTCAACATCCGTTGTTTCTGTGATCTCTCCCTTGCTGTCATAGGCAATCTTCATCACCGCATCATCGACAGTAACAAGCTTAACCGGTCTGTTAGCTGTGTCATACTCTACGGAAATACTGTTTCCTTCGGCATCCGTAACAGAGGTCAGATTACCGCTTGCATCATAAGAAGATACCGTCACATTACCCTCCGCATCTTTATAAGTGAGGATGTTTCCGTATTCGTCGTATGTTGTTTCGGTTGTATTGCCGTTAGCATCGGTTTTGGAGATTATATTTCCATTATCGTCGTAAATATAGAGCGTGCTGTTGCCGAGCCTGTCCGTGATCAGTTCTTCACGACCGTCGATATCATGGCTATACTCTATTCTGTTACCATCTGCATCTATGGTTGCAATTAGACGTCCTGCATCATCATATTCATTTCTTGATACTTCTTTACCATCAGGGCCAATGATGGAGATAAGGTTATGGTCATTGTCGTAGGTAAACTTTACTGTTCTGTCAGTAGTGTCAGTTACTTCTGACAGATTACCATTTTCATCATAGATATATGTAACAGTCTTGCCGTCGGAATTCTGAACAGATGTAATTCTGTTCTTACTGTCTCTTGCAAATATGATTCCTGCGCCATCATCACCATGATATCCTGTGTCATCAACATTAACCACACGCCCATCAGTATCTTCGATACGATAAACTCCAGTCTTATTCATATAGTAGATTACGCCATCGTCCGTTGTAAGCTTAAAATCATAATCCGTATAAATATCATCATCAAAGAAGATCATCTGTCCTTCTTCATATTCCGCCGTAGTATCTGAAAGTATTTCCAGTTTCTTCTTAGGATCAGTGATGCACCTGTAACTAAAACTCACCTCTGATACAGGTATAAGAGAGCTTATGCCGCCGTTTATTACCTGAACAAATCTGTCACTGGTGCCATCACCATATGTAACTATAACATCATGACTCAAGGTTTCATATAAACGGTAGGTCATGTTGAATGCTGAACCATCAACAGACATAGCATAACCGTCCGTGATCGGATGATTCTCTATAAGCTTCATTCCGGATATATCCATATTCCAGCCATATCCAAAATCTCCGTTTTCTTTGAATCTGCTGTCGTAAATTCTGTTAATACTGATCTTTGCTTTACCGATATTTTCGGTCATATCTGTGAAGCCGATGTGCATATTTCCAACCTTGAGATTGCCTTCGACATAGACTTTTCTTGCTGCTGTGGCTGTATTTCCGCCCTTATCCTTTGCGGTAAGACGCAGCTCATACGTTCCATTCATGAGCATGGTGGTATCAAATCTGCCAAGCACAGCATCCTGAAGATTTTCGATTCCTTCAGCTATTGTGTAGTATGGATTCAAAGCGCCATCCGAATCCATCTTTGCGTATTCCAGGCGCCAGAAAGAAAGCTCAGTCTCATCATAAGATGAACCTGTTATATCTGTCGGAGTCTTAATGATTTCTTCGACCTCAGGATATGTAAAACTGATAACAGGCGGCGTTTTATCCTCAGGATTTAGTGGTTCTTCTGTGGTCGGCTCCTCTGTAGGATCCTCAGAATCTTCCGTGGTGCTTTCTGTATCCTCTGTTGTATCTTCTGTTATTTCTTCTGTTGTATCAGCGTCCTCAGTGGTATCGCCAGAGTTTTCTGTAGCATCGTCAGTATCCTCTGTAGTGTCACCTGCATCCTCTGTTGTATTACCTGTATCCTCAGTGGTTTCCTCTGTATTCTCCGTGGTTTCCTCAGTCACCACTTCCGGGGCTGTTACAACGATAAATATCTCTGAATAGCTGTGATTTCCGGCCTCATCAATAGCATGAAGACTAAGTCTGTAAACGCCTTCTTCAAGTTGATCAGTATCCAGTTCTCCAACCGATTCCGCTTTGATCTCTTCTGTTCCTTCTGCGATAGTATATTCATCTGCATCGTTTTCATCTGACTCTTGTCTGCTGAATTTAACTTCATAACATTTCAGCAAAGTCTCATCTATAACAGTACAGATGATATCAACCTTTCCACTTACCTCCGCATCTGCTTCCGGTGAAATGATATCTATAAACGGAGGAATAATATCAACCAGAGGCTCAACATCGTCAAGATCCGATTCAATTTCTGCATCATTAATAAACAGATATATCCGAAGTGTTATAGTTTCTGCGTCAGCTGTTTTAAGTTTAACTTCTATCACATGACTTCCGGATGCCGGTTGAATAAATGTTACACTTTTTCCATTCTCTGATATGACTGTATCATCACTTTCAGTTTTTCCATCCCCGTCAATAACTGCATCAACAAATGTGTATCCATCTTCAACATAAAGTATTGCGTCATCACCCTCGAAATACTTTTCTTTATCAAACCATGTTTTGATGTTCGGAAGAGCCTCGTAGACATCAAAAGAAATCGTCCTTGAAAATTTATTTCCGGACTTATTTTTGATCATGACATTCAGACTATGCCTTCCGTCCTTTACATTCTTTACCTCAAAGCATCCCTCTGTGACTGCAGTTTTATATCTTTCGTTATCAAAGTATATCTCAGTATATGAATTATCCGGGATATCTGTAACCACCTTAACATCATCGCCACTTGCATATGCAGTCTTTTCAATCCACATGTTAAAATAAGGGAAATCCAGTTCTTTATCTATAAGGCTGCTGTAATCTCTCGACTCTTTAACTGTGATCCTCTTCTCTGCAAAGCATGAAGGATCATCTTTGTAAAACGCTCTGAGAATATATTCACCTTCTTCAAAAGCCTTAAAGTCACATCTGCTGTTTATGTCATTACTATAAATGCAGTTTTTCTGTGTATTGTCGTCATTTTCTTCTTCAGCGCTTCTTACTTCCCAGACTATATCTTCAGCGTTAACCATGTTGGATACGGCAGAGAATTCGTATGTTACCGCCTGCTCTGCGTATATCTCCTCCAGACCGGATATCTTCATCGAGAGATATTTCTTATCCCTCGTAGACGGCACCTTTTCTGTATTTGCACCTACAGTTATGCTGTCAAGAAATGGTGTCGTCCACTTATCACTTGCATACATATAAACATGCAGACAGAGATATCTACCGGTAACACTCTCTACGCCCCTTTCAGGAGTGTACGCATTTGTTATTATCTCATCTCCCTGACCGAAGCGCTGAAGAGTTTCAGCAGAATCCGCATCATTTGTGGCAGAAGCATATATCTTAATGCTGCTGTTAGTTTCATACAGAGCCTCAAAGTCAAAATAATCCCACACAGTATCTTCCTTGCCGGAATCCACTATAGCGCTCCATCTTCCGGATTTACTTCCACCATAATTTGTATGTGCAGTATCATAGTTTGTGAAATTTATATCCTTCAGCTTCTCTGACTTCGCATTTCTGCCCGTAGAATAATAGATATTTACGTCTTTGATAAGGTTATTAAAGGCTTTATCTTCCTTGATCTCGACCTGTGCCGTTAATCCATGTATTATATCCAATGCTTGATCCGGCGTCTGATCTGATACCTGATTCGTTTTAGAATTTGGAGTCTGAAGATTAACCGTGATGATATACTCCTTGTAACCATCGTGTAGGTCATTTACAACGATGGTGTTTTCATCATTCGATTCAGCATCCTGAATGTCAGCTGAATCATTCTCGCTTTTATCATCATTATTATCATTATCGGCCCCTTCGCTGTCATCATGCTTCTTCAAGGTATTATTCAGGAATTTCATCTCCACATCATCGCTTACCTTCATAACAACCGTAGCAGTCGTTACCTGATAAGCAGCAACGGAATCTATGCTGTCCCATTCACAGATATAGTGTCTATCAACTTTTTCTCCTTCTCCATCGTCCCAGGTGCCTTTTGCATACATATATGCATAGTCCTGTCCGGTCGAAATCATCATACCGCCATCATTTGGTTCTCCTTCCTCCCAGTTTGAGTATGAGGAGTCTGTCGGCTGTATCCACTTCCACTGTCCTTCGTTCTCTTCGTCCGTCATTCCGATTGCAGCATATTCAACTCCGGAATTACATATGAGATTTCTGATATATTCATTTTCCTCAGCATTATTTATTACTGCAAGATGTCCGCCCATGCTCTCACAGATTTCTCTTGCATCAGTCCATGTTCTTTCATCCAGCGAAACAGCATAAGCATGACCTTTGTAAAAATCTATGGTATCTAAATGCAGTTCAAAATCTTTTATATTCAGATTAAAAGTTCCTGTATATGTATTTCCTCTGAGTTCCGTGTATAGTTTCTGTTCTACATTCATATCCGGCAATGTATAGCTATTATCTGCCATCAGATAATACTTCCTTTCAGTATCAAGGAGTACTCCTTCTTCACCTGCATTATCAGAATTTACCATTTCATCTGCAGCATTTATCCTTAAACCATATCCATCCTTATCACTGACCATGGTATAAAAATGCTGCGAAGAATCAATCCAATTTCCTCCTGCGTATATCTTTCCATCTCCGGATGCAAAATCCTCCGCTGTATCAAAAGTTTTGAAAAACTCAGCATCCACGTCTATAACTTCTGTTGTCGGAGAATCCGGATCTACGATTTCTGTTGTTGAACCTGTGTCCGGATCTGATGTTGTATCTTCAGTTGTATCCGATGAACCTGTGGTTATTTCAGTTGTTTCTTCGGTTGTATCCGTAGATTCCTCGGTCGTGTCTAGTAAACCGGTAGTTATTTCAGTTGTGTCTTCGGTTGTAGTCTCTTCTTCGTCATCCTTGATATCATAGATATCCTCAGGTAAATCATCTAATATTTCCTTTTTACTGTTCTTCTCATCACCCTCTGTTTTATACTGAAGGCTGAGAGGAAGAAGTGTAAGCTCTTCTATGTCTTCTGACTTTGGATTCTTTACATATGTATCAAGTTCTACCCACTCATATCTGCCGGAATTATTTCCTGCTCCTCTGTAATCCGTTATCGGAAGATAGGCTCTTACCCAGATATGAGGCATCTCAAACAGAGCAGAACCATCTTCCTGCTCTATTTTTTCTATATCTGTTTTTCCATCTGCTTCAATACTTTCTTTATCAGTGATCCATCTCAGCTGTTTTTCATTTAACAACGCCTTACCATAAACAAACTGAGTCTTATAGCCTTTATCCCTGAGAAGCTGCGAAAGTAGCAAAGCATTCTCTGAAGCTGTTGCAACACCGCCTTCAACAAGCTCTTCGAGAGTCCTGCTTCCTTCCAAGCCCTCCTCCGAAGATATGTATTTTCTTATGTAGTTATAAATATCCAGTGGTGTATCAAGTTTCTGTAGGAGTTCCTGATACTTTTCTCCCCCGCCATATTTCTTGAAACCGTTATCTGCTCTACCTGTCTCCGAATCAACTCTGTCATATCTCAAATCAGTAATCTCTGAATCTGCTCCACCATATGCAGAATCAGTATTCTCTGAATCCACTCCATCATATTCAAAGCTACTGTTCGGAGTAGCTTCTACTTGCTTCATACCATCTCTATCCGTTGAAATTGCAACTGTTCTAATATTGTCCCTATTATCATCACAACTCATATCCTCTATTGAACTTCTTACGCCGGAGAAGGATGAAACAAGAGTTGATATGACCAATACTATTGAAATTGTTTTTCTCCATGTATGTAAAATATAATTCATCTTTTATGTCCTTTTTTATGTAATTCAATTTTGTTCTTGTTATGTAAGTTTTAATGTATGTTTTACTCTGGTTTTATTTGATGTTTTAATCTAAGTATCATTCCTGTTGCTAATCATCATTTTTGTTTTCTCTTATTTAATCCCATGAGTAGCGGAATCATAACCAGCGAAATATATAACATGATCCAGACAAACCCATTAAAGCTGTCCGAAGTCTTTGAATGTTCTTTTTCTTCTGTAGTTTTCTTTGCATCATTTTCACTTGTACCATGATTGCCATATGAATCATCTTTTCCTGCTTCTGTGTTACTTTTTGTTTTGTCCTCATCCGATCCGGTATTGTTCTCCGTATTATTTGCTGTTGTCTCAGTATCTTTCTCTGCCTTGTTTTCCGTTGATTCGGTATCGCTATCCGTTTTATCTTCCGTCGAACCGGTATTACCCTCTGAATCTTCTGTCATTTCATTATCTGTTTTACCCGTTTCGGAATCTGACTCATCTCTCTCAGTATTCGAGCTTTCCGATTCAGTCTCTGAATTATCTGATCCGGTATCCGATTCGTCCGCCTCAGTGTCTGAATTATCCTCTTCAGTATCTGACTCATCCTTTTCAGTAGTTGATTTCTCATCATTATCATTTTCATATTCGCCAAGAAATCTGATAGAAAGCGCAGTAAGACGAACGCTGTCATAAAGCCCTCCGTTATCACTCTGCTTCGCTTTCAATATCTCAACTACTCCATCAAAATCCATATCCGCTCTTGCTTTACGCAACGCAATTAGGGCATAGAGACTCTTCTCTATGCCTTCTTCAGAAAAATCATCAATATAATTTTTCTCGATATATTTTGTTAATGTATCAATTGTGGAATTTATCGAATTATTGTCATCAGGATAATTATTTCTATAATCGATAAGTGCACTAAGCACCCTTGCAGTAAGGATCACATCCTCTTTACCACCATCTGTGAATGAATATGCACCATTCTCGTCACACTGATCACAAATATATTTCACTAATCTCTTCACATTGCCTGAGTATTTCTTTGAAGGCATAATGTTTGCTGCTTCAAGAACCAGAAGAGAGTCAACAACATCACTTGTATATTCATCAGTTATTCCGAAACCGCCATCATTATTCTGCTTCTTAAAGAGATTCATTAAGGCCTTTTTATCCTTTGAAACAAGTATATACCTTGAAAGCGAATCAATGTTGTTCTTATACTTCTGTTTGCTTAACCACTCAAGAGACTTCTTGACGACAACCTCTGAACCATTTGAGGCACCTGAACCATCTGAATAATCTAAACCATTTATATCACCTGTATCATTCGAATACGCCGGATCATACGAATAATCTGAATAATTATCAAGCACAAAGCAAACCTCTACAGTAGTATTATAGCCATATCCCTCATTGTAACTTCCATCTGAGTTTGCACTGTTCTTTAGATACTCTATAGCCTTGCGAAAGACTTCTTTTCTTGCTTCATCTGCAGATTCTTCATCATTTTCTTCTGCAGCTTCATATTTGCTTGGCAATACATTTGTCAGCTTATTATATTCAGTATCAAATATTATTTCATTTGGGGATTTGTTTATTGATGATTCATTAACACCAGCGTAAATGTAATCTCTTACACCAGAATTGACAGATATATCCGCGCCGGATTTTGCCATTGAGCCGTACACAAAAAAGGCAGAGAAAGACGCCACTGCCAATGATTTAAATACTATGTTCATAAATACTGTATCAATTCCTTTCAACCTTCATATATTGATTTTCGTGATCACATTTCCCCTTATCCACATAATGTAATCGCTTACACACTATAACAAGTTTTTCCAGGAAAATCAACAGAAAAAAAGCACACATTTCACTCCATACGCTTGAGACTCGCCATTTTAATCACCAAAAAACCGATCACAGAAATCATCTTCCGCAATCGGTTTTTATCTTAATCAATATTTTTCTACCACGACAATCTGTGTAATTCGCCCGAGCTTTCAAGCCCTGCAAAATCCAGCTGACGAAGAGCTTCAAATGTTACGATTGCAACGGAATCGGCAAGATTCAGAGATCTTTCTTCCGGCTTCATCGGAATACGCACACAGCTTTCCGGGTGTTCCACAAGTATCTCCTCAGGAATCCCCGCACTCTCCTTACCAAACATTATATAACATCCATCCGCGTAGTTAACATCGGTATAGCGGTTTCTTGCCTTGGTTGTGGCAAAAAACATATTTCCTTCCGCATCCGGATTCTTTTTAAGGAAATCATTATAGTCCAGATAAACCTCATAATTAAGACGCGGCCAGTAGTCCAGTCCCGCCCTCTTTACAGCCTTTTCCGAAAGATGAAATCCCAGCGGCTCGATCAGATGCAGTTTTGCCCCTGTTATCACACAGGTTCTGCCGATATGCCCTGTATTTGCGGGCATTTCCGGCTCAAAGAGAACTATATTTATCATTTATATCACATCCCAGTAACCGTCAAGGGTTGCAAAATAATCATCTATGGTTTCGGCACGACGGATCTCGGTAACGTCGCCATTTTCGCGGAGCAGAAGCTCAGCTGACCAGAGACGTCCGTTATAGTTATATCCCATGGCAAAACCGTGAGCTCCGGTATCATGGATAACAAGATAATCGCCCATTTCAATCTCAGGAAGCTTTCTGTCGATTGCGAATTTATCATTATTCTCGCACAGCGAACCTGTCACATCATAAACATGATCAAGCGGAGCATTCTCCTTGCCGAGCACAGTGATATGATGATATGCACCATACATTGCAGGTCTCATAAGATTTGCTGCGCAGGCATCAACACCGATGTACTCCTTGTAGGTATGCTTTTCATGAATAGCCTTGGTCACAAGATGTCCAAATGGTGCCAGCATGAAACGTCCAAGCTCTGTATAGATCTCAACATCGCCCATTCCTGCAGGAACAAGAACATCCTCGTAAACCTTTCTGACGCCCTCGCCGATCTTCATGATGTCATTCGGCTCCTTATCCGGAGAATACGGAACACCAACGCCGCCCGAAAGATTGATAAACGACAGCTTAACCCCTGTCTTCTCCTTTATCTCAACCGCAAGGCTGAAAAGGATTTTGGCAAGTGCAGGATAGTAATCATTTGATATTGTATTACTTGCAAGAAATGCATGCATACCGAACTCTTCAACGCCTTCAGCCTTAAATGTCGAATATGCCTCCATAAGCTGATCCTTCGTAAGACCATACTTTGCGTCTCCCGGATTATCCATTACCTGGAAGCCTTCCTTGCTTTCACCAAGAGTAAATACCCCGCCCGGATTATATCTGCAGGACATTCTCTTCGGGATGCATCCGCAGGCCTTCTTTACAAACGGAATATGTGTGATATCGTCAATATTTATGGTCGCACCGATCTTATAAGCATATGCAAATTCCTCATCAGGTGTATCATTTGATGAGAACATGATCTCATTTCCGTGGAAGCCGGCTCTGTCAGACATAACAAGCTCTGCCATTGAAGAGCAGTCTGTTCCGCAGCCCTCTTCCTTAAGTATCTTCAGAATACTTGGATTCGGAGTAGCCTTAACCGCAAAATACTCCTTAAATCCTTTATTCCACGAAAATGCTTCCTTAAGCTTTCTTGCATTTTCACGTATTCCTTTTTCATCATATATATGAAATGGTGTCGGATGAGTCTTAACAATCTCTTCTATCTGTTCTTTTGTTACAAATGGTTTCTTTTCCATCAATCTGCCTCCTGGATGCTTTTAATGTCGATATATTAACACACCGCCCCATTAAATGCAACAAAGCATCCTCTTATTCCACGATCAGATCATATGCGGATATCTTCCTTATTCTTCTTGAGAACAGCATAATTATCACAAATGAAGTCATCGCAATGCCCAGAACAGACAGTCCTCCCATCCACATATATACTTCCATGGAGGATTTCATTATACCCATAGATTTCAGCATGGCTGCCATTATATCATTTTCTGTAAGGCATCCGGCAACCGAGCCCAGGAGCCCTCCGGCAATGATCTGCGGCAGCATGGACAGAGCAAGCTCAAGTCTGAGCTGCAGACTCGAAAAACCTATAGCCTTCTTGATTCCATAATCCCTGCTTCTCCTGATAATGATAGTTTTTATCATCAGGCTCATCGAGAGAAGGATTATCACAAGAGAAACCGCTACCAGCAGGCCCACTACAATAGTTGCTATCATAGTAATGTCATCATCATTTTTTACATACGCAGCTCTGTTATAACAGCGCGTCACCTTATCCCCGAAGGTTTCCTTCACATATTTTATGACTTTTTCGGTACTTATCAGTTTATCCCCTTTTACTCTTATGAGATATGTATAAGGCTTTATATCATTTCCAAGGCGAACCGCTCCCTCAGTGGTAACGGCTATGGTCATTCCGCTGTTTTCATTTCCCTGATGAAGACCTGTAATGAGATATTTCTCCTCGTGCCCTTTTGACGATATATCCACTTCATCACCGACTCCCACGCCTGCGAGTTCCGCAACGACACCGCCTATAGATATTTCATTATCATATTTCGGCGCTCTGCCCTCATATATATTCAGCATATCTGCTTCCAGCCAGTCTGCATAGACACAGCCTTCAACAGAATATCCTTCCACCGTCGCAGATATCCAGTCTTCATAAATGACTCTTTCCACCTCCGGTCGTTTCTTTATTTCAGGCATAACATTTTCGCCTTCAATATCAACAGAGATATCGTAATATAACGTGTCGAGAAGCTTGTGCAGATTTTCCTGATGGCTGATAACGTTATACCAGATAAATACAGACATTGTGGTTACGAAACTGATGGCCAGAGTCATGACAATAAGCATTATATTCTGTTTTTTATTGCTCAAGGCCGCTTTAAGAGCCATTATCCATACCAGAGGACCGGCAGTTTTTTCTATCGGAGCACGGTTCTTCTTAAAGCTGTGCGAATTAATGCCGAAGCGCAGTGCGATCACCGGCTCGAGCCTGAAGAGCTTCTTCGTGCTGAGGAGGGTTACGCAGATCACGACCGCGATTATGCCTCCCGTTGTCACAAGAAATGGTATGATATCGAAGCTGTACTCCCACTTTATCGCGCCGAAATATCTCATGGCATTTTCATAGTAAGGAAGGATTATATATGAGACTGCTATTCCCAGAAGCGTCGCCGCAAGGGTTGCAGATGCAAATTCGACAACTATACTCCTTCTGATCTGCCCCGATGTATAGCCCAGAGCCTTCAGTGCGCCAATATCCGTAATATTCTGCTCTATGCTGTTGGAAACCCTGAAATATATGATGATCATGGTTATGACCATTATTATGCCTGCCAGGATTATCATAATTGCAGCTATAATATTCTGCATAAGAACCAACTCGGAAATGACTGTTTCCACGTTATACGCATATGCAATCAGATGATTCTCCGAAAAAGCCTTCGTAAGTACTCCGGCAGCATCGATAGGTCTGATTCCTTCCTTTGTCTTTACGTAGAAGAATTTGGCCTTTCCGAGGTCGGACATATTTATCTCCTGTCCATCCGCCTTTGCCTCAAGAGCCTTTTTTCTTCTCTCGTCCCGCATTTTTTCCCATTTGTCGTAAATATCCGGCGAGATGTAGAGAATATCATTATCCACGCTGGAAATGATGGCTTCATATATTCCGGCTATCTGAAATGTATATTTTTCATTATTTATCTCCAGCTCAACACTATCCCCAACATTCTTCTTGAAAAAATTAATATTCGAATTCAGGGAAATATATATCGGATTATCATACTTCTTATCCGACAGTTCAATAAAATGCGGTGCCTCTATCCTGCCCCACTCATTGTCGGCCACAAAATAAAAGTGCTTCCAATCACTGCCCATCTTGGCTCTTGCGCCGATCGGCAGGACGTAATCATAGTCTTCCACAACATTTGACTGCCTGATCAGCTCCTCTACCTGCTCAGTTTCAGCCTCGGACAAAACAGATGTAACTCCCACATCTGCAAAATTATATTTTTTCACCTTATCCATATGGACGTGGCTGTAGCCAATCAGGGTTATGATACCTGTATGAAGCATGAGCGCCGAAAGAAGAACTATCAGAAAATATGTAAGCATATGTGACAGATCGTTTTTGAAATTCATTTTTATAAGTTTACTTATCATATTATCAGTCCCTTACCATCCCATTTCGCCCAGAAACCGGCGAAGCTTCTCGTGTCTCTCCTTATCCCCGGAAATGTATTCTCCCAGTTCACACTGTCCGCAGATATTTCCGTCCTTAAGATAAATGATCCTGTTGCCGCGTCGGGCAGATTTCATATCATGGGTAACCATCACAATAGACTGCCCAGCCCTGTTGAAATCCGTCAGCACGTCAAGAACTGCCGTACTGCTGCAGCTGTTAAGTGCTCCTGTCGGTTCATCTCCAAAGACCATGTCCGGATCATTTATGAGTGCCCTGACGATTCCGACACGCTGAGCTTCACCTCCGGACAGCTGATTCGGATATTTATTCCAGAGTTTTTCATCAATACCTACCTTCAGAAAAAGCTCTTTCGCCTTCTTGGCCAGCATTTTTTTATTCTGTCCCGTAAGAAGTCCCGCTGCCAGAACATTATCCATTATACTCATTCCTTCGATGAGATGTATCTGCTGAAATATAAAACCGCAGTGCTTCCGCCTGAATATTGCAAGCTGGTCACTGCTGAAACCTGTGATATCCTTATCGCAGAAATCAACCTTGCCAAGGCTCACCTTGTCCATTCCCGAAAGGGCATACAGAAGCGTTGATTTACCTGCACCGGATGCCCCCATGATAACGGTAAAATCGCCCTTATAAATCTCCAGATCCATATTTTTTATAACATGCTGCTGCATTCCACCCATTGAAAATGATTTGCACAGCTTTTCAGTTTTTATGATCACTTTCTTTTCTTCCATTTTCTGTCCCCTGTCTTTCCTTTCGCTTCTCATCATATATTTTATCCAAGGCAAAACAAGCACGAATGAAACGTGTATTTATTTTGCTTGATAAGATACCGGAGAGACTATAGTCCCGCCGGATAATGGTATGCGGTTTTTCGCTTATTATAGTATATCCTCCAACCTTAAATTGCTTTATCTCAACCTTAATTTTACATTAATTTTAATGCATTGCGGCGTTTCATCCATGTATATACTCGCCCGGCTCATTATCTGCACAAAAAAAAGCGGATAAATACACCTTAAGTCATTTATCCGCGATTTATATTTTTCAGGCAAGCTTAAAGCCTATCGTGACTTTGAAGCCTTCTTCCGTATTTTCACATTCGATATGGCCGCCCATATCCAGCATAAGATTTCTTGAAATATAGAGCCCGAGGCCCGAGCCTTCCTTTCCTTTTGAATTTTCGCCTCTTCTATACTTATTCATGATCACCGGAAGGTCATCGTCCGGTACACCTCCGCCCTTATCTGAGAAGCTGAGATTAAGATACTCTTCATCGGCTGCAGCCTCCAGAATGATCTCTGTATCTGCATACTTATAAGAATTATAGATTATATTTGTTACCACCTGAGACGCTCTGATCTTGTCCATACATATTATACATTCAGGAATCCTCACATCCTTTATCCTTTGTTCATGGTCAGCCGTTTTAATTATCGCCGCCAGTTCACTGCTGACGGTCTCAGACGTATTTACCTCAAGATGTTCAAGTTCACTGAGCGTTGCGGCAAAAAGATTCGAAACAAGCGTATCAATCTGGTCTGCCTTCTGCCCTATCGCCTTTACCTTGGCATTCGTGAATTCATCCTCCGTCTGTCTGCTCCTTACCTCAAGGACCTCAGACATTGCCTTTATGGAAGCCACCGGTGTCTTTATATCATGAGAAAGCTGAACCACAAGCTCACGCTTGCTTTCATTTGCTTCATATTCTTTCTTCCTTGCCAGTGAGATTTCCTCCCGCATTATATCAAAGCTTTCCGTAAATGCTCCAAATACATTTCCTCTGTCCATCTGAAGAGGTGCATCCAGATTTCCCATAGCTACATTTCCCGCAAATTCATCCAGCTTTTCAAAAGGTCTTATTATCTTAAAATATAAATATCCTGCATATCCTGCCCACAGAATAAGAGAAATGATAATAGCGGCAGTCCACATTTTCATATATCTCCGCCTGATCCCGGCAGCAATCTTTTCCGTGTTATTATGAATTATCAGATATCCTGTCAATTTACCCTCATGAAGGATGTTACGTATGCTGTCCCTGTTTTTCGTGGCCTCCGCAAGACTTGCAGAGCTCGCATCTTTTTCAGTGCTGAAGATCAGATTTTCATCCTGATCCAGTACCGTATAATCAAAACTGAAGTCTTCGGACGCAGGCGGAACTGCCGGCTCACTGCCGCTTCCCAGTTCCTTAAGCAGCGCATTTACCTCTACCACATCCAGCTGAAATGAACCACTTTTCGCAAATATCTTTTCATACAAATAAGGTGTGAGAAGAATCAGAATGCTTAATCCCACTAAAATGATCAGACTTTTTCGCATAACATCAGCCCCATACCACGCAGGGTTTTGATAATCTTCGGATTATTCGGATCTTCCTCTAATTTTTCCCTGAGATGCCTTACATGAACATTCAGAGTTCCGTCCGATACAAAACTGTCCTGCCATACATTTTCAAATATTTTCTGCTTTGAAACGATCTTTCCTCTATTCTCCATCAGGTAAATAAGGAGTCTGTATTCCATAGCTGTCAGTTCCACGATCCTGCCGTCTTTTCTGACAAGCCCGGCATCATAATCGATCTCAATCCCGCCGATAAATGTCACTTGCTTCGCTTCCACGCCGGATGCCGCCGTATACTGCATAATGCCTTTACTCTGAGAATCATGATGCTCCGAATCTGATCCTTTGTCCTGACCTCTTCCCGCCTCCTGCAGCTTCTCATATCTGGCCAGCACAACTTTTACCTTAGCGTACAGTACATTAAGTGAATATGGTTTGGTTATATAATCATCGCCCCCGATATTTAAGGCGATAACCATATCATCCTCGCTGGATCTGGCGCTGATAAAAAGTATCGGTATATCATAATCCTTCCTGATCTTCTTGCAGAGTTCAAAACCTGATCCATCCTTCAGATTAATATCCAACAGAATAAGCTTTGTTGTGTTTTTCTCAAAAAAAGCAAGCGCCTCCTCGGCAGTATATACCGCAAGAGAAGGGACATCGAACATATTAAAATATTCAGCCGTGGAATCCGCAAGCTCCACTTCATCATCAATTACAAGTACACTATAATCCATTTTCCTGTTCCCGTTTAATTAACTGCACTTTTTGCATTTTGCCGACATAACTTCTCAGATAGAAGAATGCCCCGCAGAGTCATCTTCCTGACTAACCCTGCAGGGCTTTCCTTCTCCATATATGATCTATGGAATCATATCAGATATTAAATCTTATTTAACAGTAAGTGTTACTGTCTTTGTGTAGATCTTAAATGAACCATTTGTGATCTGGCAACGATATTTATATCCGTTGAATTTCTTCTTGGCATTAACTGTAAGCTTATTAGATGTGCTTCCTGCGCCGTTTGAAGCTACCCACTTATCAGTTCCCGGTATCATTACCATCCACTGATACTTAACATTGCTGCCCTTTGCAGTAACTGTAAATGAAGCTGTGCTTCCATCCTTAGCACTTATATTTGCAGGCTGAGTTGTGATATTTGACTTTGTTGTGATCTGAACTGCATCTGTGTAAGCAGATACACCATTACTTGTGATCTTACATCTGAAATATCTTCCGTTAAGTGTCTTTGATCCTACAACGCTGAGCGACTTTGTATCAGCTCCATCAGCAGAACTTTCTTTCCACTTATTGCCGTCAACGCTTACCTGCCACTGATAACTGATGTGGCCACCGGCTGCAGCTGATGTTGTAAATCTTGCTGTATCTCCATAATATACAGTTGCTGCCTGAGGCTGCTTTGTGATATCCGGAACGATCTTATATGTTTTTGTTAAGCTTCCCTTATAATTACCAATACCGGTTATAGTAACTTTTGCTGTTCCTACAGCTACATTATCACTATAAGCCACTGTATAATCTGTACCCTTTACAAGAACCTTGTCTCCGATACTTACCTTAACTCCTGTTCTGAGAGCCTTTCCTGTATAGGCAAATTCCTTGGTTCCGATCTGAACCTTAGCATTATCTCCAAGAGTAACCGTTGTATCAACAGTAAGATTAAGATCAGCTGTGCCATCAGTAAATTCAGCCTTAAATGTATATGCTCCTGTCGGCAGTGTATCAAGGAAATCTGACTTAAGCTCTATTGAAACAGCATTATCAGCAATATCTGATACAGCATAATCATTTGCAGTTAATGCAACGCCATCCACTTTAATACCGGTAAATAATCCTTCAATATTGCCTCCGGCAGTTGCACTTCTTTTAACAGTATACTTGATCTCTGTTTTTTCTTCTGTAACATATGCAGCCTTCTCAGCTGAAGCGTCGAAGTATACCACATGATTGCTGAAAACATCCTTCTGCTCAAGCGCCTTTGCCCATGCAAGATACATTCTTCCGTCATGAGATACGGATATCTGACTTGAATTCACAACGAAGGTTATAATACGTCCTACAGAAGCGAGAAGATTAAACTCTTCACCATCTTCATATAATACAAAGTAAAAGATAAGTCTTCTCAGATTATCAACGTTCTCAATAACAGTATTAAAACATCCTTCAAACTGACTTAAAACTTCAGCGTCAACTCCCGCTTCAGTAACTTTAGCCATTGTAGCATCAGCTACCATGGTAAGGAGATTTACAAGAGACGCATCTGCTGCGGCTGCCATCGATGGATATGGCTCCTCCACGTCCGGATCATCATTCGTAAGAAGTAATCCGACAAGGACTGTAACAACACTGTCTAATGTTGCGTCACCACCGTCAAGAAGCTCTGCAAGTCCCGGAAGCTTATTTGCCAGTCCCCCATAAAGGAAAAGAGTACGGATTGACTTAGCTGTAGCGTTGTCCGCAGCGCCCTGAGAGCCTGCCTGTGGTCCGTATACAAGAGCATCAATAAATGCAACAATCTTAGCTTCTGTTTCTGTACTATCCGGATCAGCTACACAGTAGTTGATAAGTGCCGAAAGCATCTCGGCATCGTCACCCTCAAGCGCTTTTTGTAAAAGATTAACCGCAAGAGGAGCCAATGTCTGGTAAAGCTTTGTATCCTTACGTTCAATAATATACGTAAGAAGCGCCTCAACTACATTATCAACAGTAGTCTCTTCGGTAACTTCCAAACCGATAAGATCAAAGAGAATGTCACCGAGTACCGCACTGGTTCCTTCAGCATCATTTGCGTCAGCATCCAGCACTCCCTCATCCTTCAATCTCTCGATACCATATGCCAGAAGATTTACTATTATAGGCTTAATAAGAGCCATCGTATCAAGACCTTCAGGCACATCAAAATACCTTACACCACCTGTAGTAATAAGCTTAATAACAGCTGTAATTGTTTCCTGATATCCTTCTTCTGCATAAGCCTGATTGCTCTCAACAACCTTTGCAAGTGCACCTAAACGTCCACTCATAAACTCATTCAGATCGGTATATTTTTGGTCCGGAGCCACATTTAACGTATCCAGATCAAATGCCATACTCATGAATTTACGATAGTCTCCCATACCGTCAAATCTATTGTAGAAATACGGATCAATCTCTTTAAGCTGTGCAGCCATCTCATCCGAAGCAATATCAAAGTCTTTTTCTATATCAATATCACGTCCGAAACAGCCAAATCCCCATTCTTCCATAGGAACAAGTGTAACCAGATCATATGGAAGTCTGAAATTGAAGATACCGTCAAATATTTTGTCATCCGCTGCTGCAACACCCTCTGCATCTGATACAAACGCCTCACCGGCTGTATCATTAGCATAGCCTTCTGATGTTCTGTCGCCGGAAACGTTCAGAAGTTCCTGTAAAGACGCTTCAGCTTTTACTGTTCCCGGAGTTGCAAATGTATAACAATATACATCTTCAGGTGTAACTGATACATCTCCTAAATAATCAGAACCGCCTGCAGCAAAGAAAGCACCAAGAAGATTTGCCATGGCTGCTCCTCTTGAGTGTCCTGCTATCCATACCTTTAAGTTTCCTTCAATCTCATTTTCAGCAATATACTTCTTTACAAAACGAAGTATTTCGTCTCTTCCCTGCATGAAGCCTTCATGAAAATCACCACCACCTACCTCAAAGTTGCCGGCCCACTCACGTAAGTATCCGCTGCTTCTCGGAATTATGGCAAGAAGAGTATACTCCTCGCCATTCATGTAGATTTTCCTCTCTCCTACAGCAACAGCTGCAGAATTAGCCTCATCTAACATTGTGTAATAAGCATTAGCATCTACGTTGTCGAATCCCAGAGTATCCAGGAATTCACCAATATCCTCTGCTTTTTCATTTTCCAAATTTCCGTTCGGCGTTCTTCCCGAAAGAAGAGCAGCCTGTGCAGATAATGTGAATAAATGAGCGCATCCCTCAAATGATGAGCGCATAAAGCAGTCATCTCTGTAAACAGCCTCAGCATTGTCCAAATCATATGCATACTGTACAGCTCCGGTTGTTACTTCCGGATCATCCCCTGTTGCCTTTTGAGCAAGAGCAGTACTTGGAACAAGACTGATCACAAATGCAACTGCAAGTAACATCGCAATAGTTTTGCGAATCTTAAGTCCCATAATCTTTCACCTCCTAATATCTTTATGGACAGCTAGTATCACTGTTTCTAAATAACCCGACTGAATTTGAGTTATTTTTCGACAGCTATACTAGATTTTACCATAAACATTTCTATCAAACAAGAAAATATCTACAGAATTTGCAGTTCATTATATCGTGTGACTTCGTCACCCGGTGATGGTCGCATATATTCTCGTCTGGTCTTCTCTGTGTGTAGATGCTGACTCCGTCAGCCCCACCATCTCGTGACTCCGTCACTCGATGATGGATATTCGCCAAATGCCTGTACACATAGATATCCCACCGCATATGCAACTTCGTTGCCTTGTGGTGGGACATCCATGTATACAGTCGCTTGGCTCATTATCTACACACGTAACAAGAGCCGCACCGTTGGGGTGGTGCGGCTCAAAGGTATGAAAAAATGTGGGGGAAGGTATAGAATCCTTCGTTGGAACAATTATAATATAAAACATATATATGTTTAGATTAAGTAAATTCTGTGAAAAAAAAGTGAACTTCTTAAGCATTTTTTAACTTTTTATTTATTTTTTATTTGTTTTGATATACGTAGATCTCCAGACCCGCTTCTTCCACATCTTCCACAAAGCTTTTCTTTGTGGTTCTTATCTCTTTACCCTGGATCGGATCATAATATCTGATATGCGTGGAATTGTAACTGATCACCAGAACATATCTGTCATCCGACATTTTTATGGTAAATGGAATGCCATCACTCAAAAATCCTATGGCAGTATCCACATCAGCTCCGGAAATATTAAGTCCCTCTATCTTATCTGTGTGCTCCGCAATGGCCTTCACATATCCATCTTCAGAAGCCTTATTGATATCAAAGCCCGAGGTGTCAACCCCGGCAGCTCTCATGCTCATGATCGTGCAGGCCCCGAGACTGTTTTTCACACTGTCACAATTCATATAATCAAAGGTTCCCGCAATGGTATTATACGGCTGGCTCTCAGAGATTCCATAGATGACTCTGCCATCTCCCGAAACCACTATTCCGCCGTTGTTTTCTGCATAAACCATAGCCTTACCCAGGCTTGCAAAGCATTCCTTCAGACCCTCATCCCAGAAAATGTAGAATCTTTCACTTACAGTTTCAGGGTTGCATGATGCCGAAGTAAACTGAAGTCTCTTTTCCTTCACCAAAACCTCTTCAAAACCGCTTCTGTAGTAAAGAGCCTCCGGCATGGCATCATCCTCATCTTTATCGGAAACCTTATAGGTAAGATGATCATCGGAATAAGCTTCATATCTTCCTTCCTTCTTAACCACTCTCGTAACCTTAAGATCATTACTCGTCAGTTCAACATCCTTTATAAGGATTCCGGATTTTGAATAATCCTTAGAAACTTCTCCGTTCTCATCAACGATCACTATATTGGAATAAATAAACACTGGCTGACCGTCTCCTCCGGTATAAATATTCTCCGGAGCAGCGATTCCATAAACAAGTACGCCGTCCTTAAAGCCTATGATACGAAGCCTGCTGCCGGCCTTTGAGTACTGATACTCTTTACCGGTAACGAGGTTGATAAGAGTTATCTCCTCCGCTCCCTGCGCAGAATCTGTATCCGGAAATGCGACCTTCGTTCCATCCTCATCTACGAATATCATATCCTGCGGCATTTCTCCGGAAAGCGCTTCGGCCTTGCCGGTCTTTACATCATATGTCATCAGATGATTATCCAGAATGGTATACAGATCACCTTTACTGCTGTCATACCAGACAAACCTTTCGGCTCCCGTCCTAAGAGCATCAAATGATTCGTCGGTTTCCAGGAAGAATTTCAAAACTATCTCACTTTTTAAAGCGCTGTATTCATACAGAAAAATGCCATTTTTTCCCTCAAATCTGCCGTAATCCATACGTCCTATAATGGCAAAATAAGCATTTCCGTCATTATCAATGGAAATAAGCTTAGGAACCGACCGGTTGAAGAAGGAATAATCCTCTTCACTGTTTCTGCTTCCGCAGCCATAAAGTCTTGAACCCTCGCCCTTTCGGCTGTCATAGTACCACAGCTCTCCCGCGTTACTGAAGATGCATTTTCTGCCATCCGCAGACCAGATGGAACGGCTTCTGTCGGTATAATGCTTTCTCTCCTCATTTGTGGAAGGAGTAATGTTGCCGGAAGCAAATATCTCATCCACACGATGTGTACTCTTCTGAAGCTTTACCACATTATTACTGATATCGTAGGACACATAAACACTGTCCGTTACGCCGTATTCGATGACCGCGTCATTATCCGGCGATTTCACTATATATTTCAGCTCGATAAGTGCTGTATTTGATGTTATCTCTCTAATATCCGGTGTTATGGAAGTCACAAGGAGAGGATTGATATCCTTCCAGAGGTTATCATTTTCAGTCTTCTTATCCTTATCCTTTTCAGTTTCTTCTTCTCCTGCATTAAAACTGCTGGATGGAAAGATCTGATGGTTATACTCCACGGCATAATCAAAAAGCTGGCTCAGGAAATCTCTTTCGAGGACTACGACTCTGGTATAATACCTTACATATTCGGTTCCGTCCTTCAGAAGGATCACAAAGCTGTATTCTTCATTGCCACGCATATCCATTCGGATGGACGTGGTATAGACCTTGTCATTCCCGCCATTTTCGCCGGAATTTATACCCAGAACCTTTACAAAGCCATCTGTATTGTCGGTACTGGCATTTCCCACATATTCCATCTCACCATTTTCGATAAGATTACTTCCGGAAATATCACGCAGCTCATACTTTACAGTGCCCTCGTAATCGCCCTCCACCATGACCTCAACGTTCCTGTTATCTCCCAGCGGTACGATACAGTTGCGTTCAAGCCTTGTGTCAAGCTTCGTCTTATAGCCCTTCATGCGGTTCATGACTTTACCGTCCCGGTAGATGCTTACTACCGGAAGCGACGGCGTGTCCGTCTCTCTGGCCATCTTGTCCGCATTCAGATTATATATTCTGTTAACAATAAATGCCGCTGTAACGAAGAGTGCCGCAAAAAGCAGCACTCTGAACAGCATCACGGATATTTTTTCTAACATGTTTCTTATAGAATAACCCGCAGGTCACCTTTCACTTTTCGTCTTAACTCTGCCGGATCAGTCTCCAAAGCAGATTCCAAGATCCTTAGCGCTCTTAACAAGCTGATCGTCAGGATCTATCATCTTAAGCTTTCCTGCTGACTCCGCAAGAGGTATGGCATCAATAACGTTGTTTCTTATAACAACGAGTTTGCCAAAATCTTTATCCCTGATAAGCTCTGCCGCCTTAGCACCAAGTCTGCTCGACAGTACCTTATCATATGCATCCGGAGAACCACCCCTCTGAGTATGTCCCGGAATAGCCACTCTGACATCTGAATCAAATTTCTCCCTGATCTTATCAGCGAGTTCATAAGCAACTGAAGGGTATGTTCTGTTGGCGATAACAGCCTTTCTCTCCTTCTTAGGAAGCTTTGCAACCTCCTTGGTGATAGCGCCTTCTGCCACAGCGATCATGATAGCCTTCTTGCCTTCCTTCTGATTCTTTTCGATGGTCTTATAAACCTTCTTGATATCATATGGAATCTCAGGGAGAAGGATTGCATCAACTCCACCTGCAATACCTGCATAAAGTGTGATCCAGCCTACCTTATGTCCCATTACCTCGATAACAAATATTCTGCTGTGTGATTCAGCCGTTGTGTAAATGTTATCAATGTAGCTTGTGGCAACATCTATCGCACTCTGGAAGCCAAATGTAACATCAGTTCCCCAGATATCATTATCGATGGTCTTTGGAAGCCCCACAACATTAAGTCCTTCATCAGCAAGTCTGTTGGCAGTCTTCTGAGAACCATTTCCGCCAAGAACAACAAGAGCATCCAGCTTAAGCTTCTTGTAGTTTTCCTTCATGGCCTTAACCTTATCGATGCCGTCCGCCGTAGGAATATCAATCTCCTTAAATGGCATTCTGCTGGTTCCGAGAATAGTACCACCCTTGTTAAGGATACCGGCGAAATCATTGTATTTCATCTTTCTGTAATTGCCGTAAACCAGTCCCTTGTAACCATCGATAAAACCATACACTTCAAAATCATCTGTAATGAGAGTTTTGATTCCCCTTACTACACCTCTCATTGTTGCATTAAGCGCCTGGCAGTCACCGCCGCTTGTAAGCATACCAATTCGTAACATAAAAATACCTCCCTCTCTTATATTATCTTTTTACATCTCAACTCTGCCGTCAAGGGCCCTCATCAATGTAACTTCATCTATACATTCAAGGTCTCCGCCCACCGGCACACCGCTTGCTATCCTGCTGACCTTAATGCCTGCAGGCTTAACCATTTTCGAGATATACATAGCTGTTGCTTCGCCTTCAACACTTGAATTTGTAGCAATGATCAGCTCCTCAACATCCCCCTGGAGCCTTATCATGAGCTCTTTCAGACGAATATCCTGAGGTCCGATCCCTGCACTTGGATTTATAACTCCGTGAAGCACATGGTAAACCCCGTTGAATTTGCCTGTTCTCTCATATGCCGCAAGCTCTCTTGGTGTCTCAACCACCATTATCAGCTTATGATCCCTGGCAGGAGATGAGCATATAGGACATTCATCCTTATCCGTAATGGTATAACACGTCTTACAATATTTGATGTTTCTTTTTGCATTTATGATGGCTTCAGAGAGCGCCTTCGCTCTGTCCTCCGACATATTGATAATAAAAAATGCAAGCCTCTGAGCAGTCCTGCTTCCGATTCCCGGAAGATAAGACAGCTCTTCAATAAGACGATTAACCTCTCCACCGTAAATATCCATTTAGAAAGGAAAACCTCCTCCTAAGCCGCCTGTGATCTTACCAAGCTGTTCCTTCTCATCATCAGCCTGCATGCGGATTACTTCATTTACCGCTGCCATAACTACCTCTTCAAGAGTTTCGATGTCTTCAGGGTCAACAACCTCCTCGGAAATCTTAACAGAAGTGATCTCCTTTCTGCCGTTTATCTTAACGGTAACAACACCGCCGCCT
Organism: Eubacterium ruminantium; assembly: GCA_900108205.1. GTDB lineage: Bacteria > Bacillota > Clostridia > Lachnospirales > Lachnospiraceae > Eubacterium_Q > Eubacterium_Q ruminantium_A. The sequence goes on from FNUU01000002.1 coordinate 37,300, forward strand.
GCAGAAGCCTCATATTCCTTCTCCTCAAGCTCAGCCTGTGTCTCCTCCATCTGCTTCTGCATCTTCTGTGCCTGCTTCATCAGATTGTTCATATTTCCAGGCATCATGCCGCCTCCGAATCCACCTCTTTTTGCCATTTTTTAAATCCTCCTGTAAATAATTTCTTGGCGTTTTTCTCCTCGCCTTATGTCATACGGATCTCTCCGTTATATTCCTATCTGTGAACTTCCTCCACAGGGAAATCAATCTTCGCTTTTGTCTTCAGCTTACCGCCGGTATTTTTCTCACCGGTTCCGCCCTGAGTATTTCTGATGTAGAATCTTATCTTCTTCCTGTAATGATCCGACAGTGAATTTGTTATGATGTGCATATTTCTTATGAAGAAATCTATACTGCCCATCTCATTTTCATACTCTGTCCAGTCATTTTCGACCACCAGCCTGCCCTCGATAAATCTTATCTTAAGCTTCTTTGCAAATGGAACAAATGCCTTTGGTATCAGCGTCATGACATCTCCCCAGTTTGAAGCTATCTTGCTCAGCAGTTCATCTGAAGGTTCCTGATAAGTTCGTCTCAGCGCCTGTATATCTACATCCTTATCGGTTTTCTCTGATCCACCGGACTTATCTCCCGCTGCCGCTGCAAAATCCAAAGCAGAACCACCCATTTTCTGAAGTTCTTCCCGAATCAGTCTTCTGAGTATCTCCGGTGATATGTTAACCGCGCCCGCCGGCGTTCCATTTCCGTTATCCGCCTGACCGGCTGCAGCTGTAATCGAATCCACCTGATCCGCAGCAGATCCTAAAGCATCTGCATCATTTGCCGCACCGCTGTATTCTGCAGTGTTACCAGATCCGCTAAATAAAGCTGTACTGCCCTGCCCAAATGAGTTTCCTTCCAGCTTCTTCTCGAGTCTCTCAACCCTGCCGGTTACCGCCGACAGATCGCTCTGCATTTCCGGACGAACCATTCTGATGAGTGCCATTTCAAGAGTGACTCTCTTGATGGTGGAGATACGAATCTCCGGAAGGAGTGCTCCCAGAATATCCAGATATCTCATAAGTCCTTCCGAGGTAAAGCTTTCTCCCAGCTCTGTAAGTCTGTCCGCCGTCTCACTTGTTATATCCAGCCTGTCTCTGGTGTCCGGCTGCATTTTGAGGAAAAGCATATTTCTGAAAAACCAAATGTAATCAGCAACAAATTGTGACAGATCCCGGCCCTTCCAAACAACTTCATTTACGATATCCATCATGGCGTTTACATCATCCTTCGCCATCTGTTCCGTAAGTCTTATGAATATATCCGTATCCACCGCGCCAATGGAATTCAGCACCTTTTCAAAGGTCAGTTCTTCTCCGAGATTAAATGATATACACTGGTCCAGAATACTGAGAGCGTCTCTCATGGAGCCGTCTGCAGCTCTGGCCACATACCGAAGTGCATCCTCCGTCGCGGCTATACCCTCTCTCTCCATCAGGTCCGCCAGTCTCTTTGTAATGGTCTCAATACTGATCCTGTGGAAATCATACCTCTGGCACCTGGACATGATCGTCACAGGAACCTTCCTCGCCTCCGTTGTGGCCAGTATAAAGATCACGTATTCCGGCGGTTCCTCCAGAGTTTTCAGAAGTGCGTTAAAGGCTCCTGCAGAAAGCATATGCACCTCGTCTATAATATAAACAAGGTATTTTCCCTGGCTCGGGGCATACTGCAGTGCCTCTGTGATCTGACGTATATTATCGACACCATTATTCGATGCCGCATCTATCTCTATAACATTAAATGAATTGCCTCTTGCAATCGCCTGGCAACTCGGACATTCCCCGCAGGGACTGCCATCCACCGGATGCTCACAATTCACCGTCTTGGCGAAGAGCTTTGCAATAGTGGTCTTACCGGTTCCTCTGGTTCCGCAGAAAAGATATGCATGTCCTATTCTGTTATGAATGACCTCATTTCTGAGTGTCTTAACTATATGGTCCTGTCCCTTGACCTCTTCAAAGGTATCAGGACGCCATTTACGATATAATGCTGTATATGACATACTATTATCCTTCTTTATCTACTGTTGAAAAAACATGTCACAAATGACATGCCTACTCCATCTAATTATAATAAAAAACAACTCTTAATTCAAGTGCGTAAAAGAGAAAGGCGTAGCAGCTTTCTCAGCCGCCACGCCCTAAATAACATATTTATAAATATCATATTTAAATATATGATGCCGGTATCAAAAAAAGCTTTTCGACTCCGGCAGATCATGTGTCAGTCCTTATCAGTCCTTATCGAGAATTTCTTTAAATTCCTGAAGCTTGGCCTTAGCCTTTTTGCTGACCTTACGCGGTACCTCTATCTCGATGGTAACATACTCATCACCATAGATATTTCTTCCCACCACAGGCATTCCTTTGCCCTTCAGTCTCATCTGAGTGCCTGCCTGTGTGCATTCCTTGATATTGCATTTAACATCGCCGTAAAGCGTATGCATTATAACCTCACCGCCAAATACAGCTGTTGTGTAAGGTATTCTGATCGTTGTATAAATGTCAATGCCCTCACGTCTGAATCTGTCATCGTCCATGATATCAACTTCAAGAAGAATATCACCCGGTTCGCCGCCATTTGGACTTGGCTCTCCCTTGCCTCTCAGTCGGATTCTCTGTCCGGATTCCATACCTGCAGGAATCGTTACGCTGAGGCTCTCCTTGTTGCCGGCATTTCTGATATTAAGAACCTTCTCACAGCCCTTTGCAGCTTCCTCCAGAGTGATTCTGATCGCAGCACTTACGTCACGGCCCCTCATAGGACCTCTTCTGCCGCCAAAGCCACCGAAGAAACTTCCGAAGCCGCCTCCGCCGAAGCCGCCACCGAAGAGCCCTTCTAGAATATCATTCAGATCGCCGCTGAAGCCGTATGAAGAATATCCTCCACCGCCGCCTCCGAAGCCCGGATCACCGCCATTTTCAAAGGCAGCCATACCAAACTGGTCATAAACCTGCCTCTTCTTCGGATCGCTCAGAACCTCATATGCTTCTGATGCCTCTTTAAATTTTTCCTCAGCTTCCTTATCTCCCGGGTTTGCATCCGGATGATATTTTTTCGCAAGAATACGATAAGCTTTCTTGATCGCATCCTCGTCTGCTGATTTATCTACTCCCAGAACTTCATAAAAGTCTCTTTTCTGGCTCATTTCCTGTCACCTTCTTATTCTGTAAAATGCCCCTCGCAGTATAAGTCTTTCTCCTTCTGCCACATTCTGCAGTATGCACAAAATATTCAACCGTCCAAGAATCAGAAGTGCATTAAGCGGACATAGCCATACACTCTAAATTCAAAACAAATTGATTATAACATTAAAGTTAGCACTCGTCAATAACGAGTGCTAATAATTTACGAATTTCTAAATCCAGTTAAATAAAACAGCAAAAAGAGCCTGATAAATGACACTATTCCAAGCTGCTGATAAGCTTCTGAACCTCTTCTGCAAACTTTTCAGATTTCTCTCTGCCGTCTTCAAGAGAAGTACCCTTTACGCCATAGTAGAACTTAAGCTTCGGCTCAGTTCCGGATGGACGTGCGCAGAGCCATGCATCATCGGAAAGTTCGAAATAAACAACATTTGACTTTGGAAGTCCTGTTGGCTTAACTGCTCCGGTTGCAAGATCTGTGATAGTATCCTTCTGGTAATCTCTTACTGCAAGCACCTTGTAGCCTGCGATCTCAGCAGGTGTATTTGCACGGAGCTCCTCCATGATCGAACCGATCTTTGCGATACCCTCAACACCCTTCTTTGTGATGGTTGTTATGGCATCGATATGATATCCGTATTTCTCATACATATCTATCATTGCATCCCAGAGAGTCTTACCCTGTGACTTATAAAATGCAGCTGCTTCGCAAAGAGCCATGGTAGCAACGATGGCATCCTTATCACGTGCATGTGTTCCGATAAGGCATCCGTAGCTTTCCTCAAATCCGAAGAGATATGTTCCGCGTCCTTCTGTTTCATACGCAAGGATCCTTCTTCCGATCCATTTAAAGCCTGTAAGGCATTCCTCTTCTTCTACATTGTATGCCTTTGCAACCTGGTCTACCAGATTTGTTGTAACTATAGTCTTAACAAGCTTTGCATCCTCAGGGATTCCTCTTGTAGCAGCAACCTGTGAAAGCTCATACTCTGCAAGAAGGCTTCCTGACATATTTCCTGTAAGGCAGATATACTCGCCGCTCTTTGCATCTTTAACATATACACCCAGTCTGTCTGCATCAGGGTCCGTTGCAAGTACAAGGTCGGCATCCACTTCCTCAGCAAGCTTAAGTGCAAGGGCAAATGCTTCCTTTGCTTCAGGGTTCGGATAATCTACAGTCGGGAAGTTACCATCCGGCAGCTCCTGCTCAGGAACAACATAAACATTTGGGAAACCGATCTCAGCAAGTATTCTTCTTGCAGGAATATTTCCTGTTCCGTGAAGCGGTGAATATACAACCTTGATATCCTTGCCATATTTATCAATAGTATCCTGATGGATGATAACCTTCTTCAGTTCAGCGATGTAAGCATCATCAACTTCCTTGCCTATAACATTATAAAGACCTGCAGCTATGGCAGCATCCTTGTCCATGGTCTTTGCCTGTTCGATCTTGAGAGCCTTTACACAGTCCATGATGCCTGTATCATTCGGAGGTGTGATCTGAGCGCCATCCTCCCAGTAAACCTTGTATCCATTGTATTCCGGAGGGTTGTGGCTGGCAGTGATATTTATACCTGCTACGCATCCAAGGTATCTTACGGCAAATGATAATTCAGGTGTCGGTCTGAGTGATTCAAAGCGGTAAGCCTTGATTCCATTTGCAGCAAGTGTAAGAGCTGCAACATCAGCAAATTCAGGAGAGAAATTTCTGCAGTCAAATGCGATGGCCACGCCCTTATCGGCAGCCCCCTTAGACAATATGTAATCTGCAAGTCCCTGAGTAGCCCTTGCAACTACATATTTATTCATACGATTTGTTCCTGCGCCAATGATGCCTCGAAGACCTGCAGTACCGAATTCAAGTTCTGAATAAAATCTTTCCTTGATCTCCTTCTCATCACCTTCGATAGCCTTAAGCTCAGCCTTTGTTTCCTCATCAAAGAAAGGATTTGCAAGCCACTCTTCATAAACTTTCATGTAATCCATTTATTTATCCTCCTGTATATTATTCTTTCAAATTTTTAACATAACAAAACATGTCATATCCAAAACATATCATATTCAAAACATGTCATATCCAAAATATGATATGTCGAAACATAATATGCCTGCGCATGTAAACAAAAAACAATTCAGGAAACTGCTTTTGTTTTTTCGGTTTACAAAAAATTATACTCTAAAAAAAGCAAAATGTGAAGCAGAAAATCATATAAGAGATCCTGCTCAATCGCCGGCTTTATCGCCCCTAAAATGCACACCGCCGGATCTGTTTTTATACAGTTAATGAGCCGGGCACCTGTATCAGCATATTACATGCCTGCAGTCGTCCGGCTCATTTTTCCCTTCCCCAACCCGATATATCAAATTATGCCAATAACTGTTACTAACCTTGCTATTCAGGAAAACAATCAAGTCATTTGATGTAGTTATTTAGAAATCGCTATACTAGCGTTTCACAACACTGTTAGATCTTGTTCTGGTTGTCTTCTTTTGAGCTGCCTGATTATCACCAGCCATTTCTTTTCTTGTATCTTCAACGCTCTGGCGAACATTCTTGGCGTTGGTTTTAAGAAGCTCTTCATCCAGTTCCCTTCTGAATTTACCTCCCTGTCTATTTTTAACAGTTCCGGGTATAGTATCAGCGTTATAAGTGTCAGGACTAAAATACTTACCATTTGTTATGTCAAAGGCTATTTTATCTCCATCCTTATACCCGTAGACACCCCTTCTCGTGTTAACATCGATTCTTATCTTGTCAATATATTTGTATGTATGCTTACAATTGTCAGCGACAACATTCATAGCCTTGAGGATATAATTATCCACATTTTCGATATCTGCTCCTCCGATTCCGGCCTTCTTGAAATGGTTCTGTCCGGCAACCATAATATCATGATTTGCATTTGCAATGATCTTGTTGACCTTATCAAAGCTTGAACCATCCAGAGTATCCGGCAGATGAGCAACCTTCTTTAAGCTTTCAAACATCTTTTCGTATGCTTTATTTCCCGGCTCCGGTTCAACCATATTCTTGTAGATTAACTTCATGTCTCTGATATAATTCTTATAATCTACCGGCTTTTCAAGTCCATATATCTTTCGATTCTGATTATCTATAGTCTTACCGATTGTCTCTGTATTGATAAGAGCACCTCTCAGCTCTGCTTCAGTCATATCCTTGATCATAAGCTCTTCTTTTGCCTGTTTCGCAAGATCATTAATCTTCTTCTCATCAAAAGCAGTTGCCGGCTTATGCTTCTTATAGAGATATGCGCCTATTACCTTACAGAGATCATCCTGCATCTCTTTCTTTGTACCGTTCATGACTCCACCGCCTGTATGAAGACGCATAAACTGCTCGTATTTGTCATTCGTCTCCGGAACTGTATATTCCCCGAGAAGTCTGTCTCCTACAGGGTTAGGTACAACAGAGTAATTCGGATCTTTAAAATCGATAATAAATTTGTCTGTCCCCGGAACAGTAAACTGCTTCAGGTTATGAAGAATATTATCAACCGTCTGAACTCTCTGCTTCTCTGTATCCGAACGCTTATGCCCCTCTCTTCCCGGTCCTTCCGCTTCGTATTTCTTATATCTCAGATACTTGGTCGCAAGCTTTCCAACCTTCTTAATCTGATCAGTATACTCTTTCACCTGTTCCGGATCATCCTCCTTAAGTCCCCTTGACAGATTCGCAAGGTCCTTAAGAGCCGTCTTCAGAGCCTTGAACTGTGCGGAAGACTTCATAAAGGTCGGATCTACATCGTTGAGGCATTTATACATTTCATCAAAATCACCTGTCATAAGTGCTTTATCTGCAGGAGCAAGCTCGGCACCCGATCTCTCCGAAAGCTTTCTTTCAGCAAAATCACGGTCGGTTATTCCTTTAAGCCCCCTTATCTTCATGGCTCCCATATTGATATAGAAATGATTCAGGCAGTAATCTCTTGTACTTTCCGTTATAGGTCCCTTTGTTGCAGCTTCCCATATCTTCTTCAATTCCTCATAATAATCACCGTAGCCGCTTAGCTGTTTTTCCTTCTCATTAAGTTCATTTGTCTTCTTGCCGAGTTCACTCAGCCTGTCGTTTCTTGCTTTCTCCTGCTCAGCTGTCTCTATCGGCATATCATTTACTTTCTTATACTCTTCATCCAGAGCCTTCTTCTCTTTATCATAAGGCGCCTTCAGCGTCTGATATTTGACCTTAAGCCTGTCCATGACCTGTTTTGCTCTGGACATGGCGCTTATATCAGATAACGGCCAGCCTGCATTAAGAAGCTCTATTTTTCCATTTAAACTGCTCAGGATATGGGCGTAGCCTCGAGTACCGTTAGTAAACTCATCCATATCATTCTGAGTGGCATCAAGGGCATCAAGCTTGTCAAACTGCTTCTTGGATATATTCACGGCCTTTTCAAGCTTCTCCTTCTCCTGCATAAATTCCGCGATAAGCTCATTACGTGAAACCTTTCCGGTCTTTAAAGCTTCCTCATACTTCCTGTTTGCTCTTACGGCTCCAGAAAGTGCGTCAAGAATATCCGTTTCTGAGTATGCTGCCAGCGTCTTGTAATCATCTCTGAAACTGATACCCGGGCTGAACTGACCATCATCTTCTACCCCCGGATTAGCGGCCGTAATATTCATCTTGACCTGCAAATTCCATGCATATTCATACAGAGGATCCTCTTCTATCTTTTCATGCCAACCACCATTATTGGCCAGGTCCTCCATCATGATCTGAACTGAATCATAATAGTCTCTTACCTTTGGATTAGGGAATTTGATTTTACTCGCTTTTTCCTTCATGAGTGCGGCTATCTCTCGATATGTATTCTTCGACCTCTTAACCGCATCATCCCATACCGGCTCTAAATAAGTGGTAAAATCCCCTGAACCCAGATCCACATTCGGACGTGTATCCTTGACAGAATCATGGCCTTCTCCATTCAGATCGATATCACGAGCCATTTTGCCATATTTCTGTCCATAAAGTATTCCGACAGGTTCGCTGTCATTTCCTGCGGTAACAGTATAAACTGTGATTTCCTTATACAGTCTGTCCGCCTCTTCCCGGGATATCTGTCCTTTCAGAAGTCCATACAGGACAAAAGCCCCCATCGCACGTCCCTTGTCATAATCAAATATATTATTTTCACTCTTAAAACCCGGCATTTTTTTACCCTCCGATTCTTCCATTCATATCATCATTTTTACGTTTATACTCGTTTGATCTGTCTCATTATTATCAACCCATGCTCTTTGCTCTTGGTCTGGTTACAGGCTCCTTCTTTGATTCCTTAACAGGCGCTTCCTTACTCTTATCCGCCTGATCCTGAACCTCCTGTTTTACTTCCTTCAGCTCAGCATGTTTTTCCTTAACATCTATTGGTTTAACTGCATCAAATATATCCTTGGATAAATCTTCGCTAAGGTCGCGAACTTCATTATGCTCATCGATATATTCCTCGAACGATGCCTTATCATATTGATCAATGTCAAAATACTTTGTGGACATTTCAAAATGACCGTTACGGTACTTCACGCCTCTCGCCTTATTTACCTCATCGCCGAGAACGTTGCTAAGACATTTTATTCCCGCACTGTTCTCTCCTATAAGATTGAGGGCACGAACACACCACTTGCTGCCGGTGGAAATATCATCCGGATTATCCAGGATACGAGATCTTGTGATCTTGTAAATCTTGTGATTGGCTGTTGTAATAAGGTTAAATACCTTTTCCTTATCAACTCCCTCCAGACTGTCAGGAAGATGAGCAAGCTTCTCGATATTTTTATAAACCTCCATGAGTCTCTTGGTTTTAGGGGTTACTTCAGGGAAATGCTTATAAATCTGTCTCATATCCTCCACAAATGATTCGTAACAACCTTCATTGGTCAGACCGTAGTTTTCGTGGAGTCTCCTGTTAATGGCATTGCCGATCGCTTTCGGAGATGCAAGCCCTTCTCGGAGAGAAGCCGCATCCATGGCATCTATATTCAGTTCTTTTTTGACTCTCTTAAAGAGCTTATTTGCTTCATCTTTGTCAAAAGGCTTGTTTGGATGGGCTTCCTTAAGATACTTGGCGGTTACTGCTCTTGCAAATGCTTCTCGCATTTCTTCCACGGTTCCGTTGACAACGCCACGTCCGGTATAACGCTTCATGATCTTATCATATGCACTGCCCTTTGACGGATCTGCATATTCACCCAGAAGATCTTTTGTTTCCGGTACATCATAAACATGATATTCATTATTCTCCGGAATGATCTTTTCATTTGTACCCGGAACTGTGAGATTCTTAAGTCCGTCAAGTATGGAACTGACAGTACTTACTCTCTTTGTCTCAAGCTCAGAACGAGTATGCTCCTGTTTCCACTCGCTCTTAAACTGATGTGTCTTATATCTCAGGTAAGTCGTAGCCTTCTCCGCCGCAAGTTTAACCTGTTCTTTATATGCATCAACCTTCTCCGGATCAGTCTGATCCAGTTCTTTTCTCATCTTTTCAAGGGCTATAAGCTCTCTCTTAAACTCCGCAAACTGCTTTGATGAGCTTACGAGCTTCGGATCAACAGCCTTTAAGCTGCTGACAAAATCACTTATATTTTCTGCCACAACCGCCTTATCAGCAGGAGAAAGCTCAGCATTTATCCTGTCATTTACATGATTGTGGACATTTTCCGCACCAGTGAAGAACTCATTATCTTTTACCTTATCTAAGAAAAGCTTGACCTTTGTAAGCTTATTCATTCTTTCGACAGCAGTCATGCCATTTCCCTGAACAAGTTCGTCCCATATGCCGCTCAGTTCAGCGGTAAGTGCCTTGTTCGGCTCAAGACGTGTTCTTCTGTACTCTAAATCCGCTTCCCTTTCTGCAAATTCAGCCTGTTTTTCTTCAGTCGAATGATCCCTCTCCGCTTTTTCTCTATCAAGCTGAAGTTTTCTTACATCTGATTCAAGAAAATCCGATGCATATTCATTTCTTTTATTCATATGGCGAAGAAATTTTCCTACCCTCGCAATAGTATCAACATCAGTAGCCGGCCACCCTGCCTTAAGGATATTTTTTCTGACTCTGACATCTTCCAGTACATATCCATATCCTCTTTCACCGTTTGTGAATTCATCTAATCCATTCTGAACGGCATTTGCCTTCTTCAGCTTTTCGAAATCCTTCTCGGTTATACCCAACGCCTTTTCAAGTCTCTTCTCCTGAGCCTCATATTCACGTATAAGCTCGTCACGTGTTATATCACCGTTATTGATATGATCTTCCAGTTTCTTTCTGGCTCTGACGCCACCTGTAACAGCACTGATGATTCCTGCCTCACCTAAGGCATTGATTACCACACCATCATTACTGTCTGCCACGTCCGGACTAAACACCAGCTCATTCTGTTCATTGGTTTTTATAGCCGCATATGCCGCTGTCAAGTTAAATTTGATCGTAGTATTCCATGCATACTGCAAGGAAACATCCTTTTCGATCAAATCTCTCCAGCTGCCGCCTGAGGCGATGGTTCCGATCATGAGCTGCATCAGATTATAATAATTCTTCTCATATTCAGTTTTGAACTGTATCTTTGCGGCTTTCTTATTCATTACATCAGAAAGCTCCTTCACGCCTTCCATGAAGATATCCAGTGCATCATTCCAGTTTTCATCAGGATATCTGTTAAAATCACCATCAAGGAGGTGAAAATGTGGTTTTTCGTCCTGAACACTAGCTTGAGTAGCATTGTCAACGAGCCATGCAAATTTGTCTCCGTAGATACCTGTTACATTTTCCTTACTCGACATTCTTATACAATGAAAGAGACCTATCTTCGAAAAAATATCGTTCTTCTCTTTTTCTGAAATAACATTTCTAAGAAGACCGTAAATAATAAATGCTGACAAATTCAGCGTCTTATCTACATCAAAAATATATAAGTTGTATTTATTCTTTTTAGGCATATCTTTTTCCTCCGTTTTAGCCATTTTCATCTCAATTTGGTTAAATGATAACACCCTCAACGCAACAAATGTGCAACAATAAAGAAATAGCAGCCTTGCCTATTGATCTAATATGAAACACACGCCACAAAGCGTTCCATAACAATACCGACCGCCAATCGTCAGATTTCAGATGATCTGATTTTTAGCGGCCGGTATTGTTTTTTATTATTTTTTTTATTATTTTTTTTTGATTTATTATTATTTTGAATACTATTTTGATTATTATTTTCAGTTATTATTCCTGGTTATTCTTAATATATTCTTCCGCAAGTTTCGTGAGCTCTTCTCTCGTATTCAGTTCCGGTTCATCCATTACTTTCTCCAGAAGGTAGTTAAGCGTCTCTCCGACCTTTGGTCCCGCAGGAATCCCCAACTGCATGATGTCCTGGCCTTTTATATCAAGCTCCTTTACCGTAAGGCAGTTGCCCTCGGCCATTATCTCATTGTAAAGCTTCTCCAGGTATCTGTAATTTTCTTCCTTTTCTTCCTTACGATAATTACTCTGCCCAAACATATCTCCTCTGCGCACAGCCAGAAAATCCGGGAAATTTTCCGCTCCCAGTTTATTCAGCATACGTCTGAGTGATCTCTTTGTAAAATCGCCGTAAATGCCATAATCATGCCAGTAGATCAGTCTCGTTACAGATTTAATGATATCATTATCCATTTTAAGCCGCTTCATTATATCTCTGGCTTTATCTGCGCCCAGAAGAGAGTGCATTTTAAAATGGTCTATCCCCTTTTCATCCGTCGTCTTACAATCCGGTTTTGAAATATCATGGAGAAGGGCAGTATATCTCATCAGTTTGGTTGCCGGAACGCCCTGCATTACCTTTATGGTGTGCCGGCCAACGTCATACATGTGAAATGGATTATTCTGCGGAGTTTCCATCATTTTATCAAACTCTGGAAGTATAACCTTTGTGATTCCCAGATCATATGCATTCTCAATAAACTCCGGATGAGGAGAAATAATAAGCTTAGTAAGCTCTGTCTCTATCCTCTCCTCGCTTACATCCTTTAAGAATTCCACATGTCTGAGTATAGCAGCTCTGGTCTCTTCTTCTATCGAAAAGCCCAGCTGAGCAGCAAACCTTACAGCCCGCATTATTCTGAGAGCATCCTCATCAAACCTTGCATCCGGATCTCCCACAGCCTTGATCACTTTAGCTGCCAGATCCTCCATTCCGCCATACATATCAACAATTCCGGTCTTTTCACTGTAAGCCATTGCATTTATGGTGAAATCTCTCCTGAGAAGATCCTCCCTGAGGTCTCTGGTAAATTCCACTCCGGAAGGATGTCTGTGATCGGTGTATTCTCCGTCCACACGAAATGTAGTCACCTCAAAGCCTTCGTCGCCCAACATCACCGTAACAGTCCCATGCTTGATACCGGTATCCACCGTTCTTCTGAAGATCCTCTTTACCTCAAGCGGCAAAGCCGATGTAGTGATATCCCAGTCATCCGGCACTCTTCCGAGGAGACTGTCTCTTACACATCCGCCTACAGCATATGCTTCAAAACCCTCATTATTCAGTTTATTTATTATCTGAGAAACCTTCTCCGGAAGTTCAATCTTATAATTCATCTTCTTATCCTGACCAAAAAAATACTGATATTTCGATGTTGTATTATTCTTAACAGTATTATAGTAATCCATAATCGATGTAACAATTATTACTACACCGATATTATAATTATAGCTATCCTATTATCGATTATATAATAAACAGATTAATAACGACTATACTATACGTGGCATGGCTAACGTTTTCCCGCCTGGTATATGAAAAATCCAGCACAGGTCGCCCCATCAGTCATGCCACCGTATTTCATTATATATTAATATGCTCTGCCGAAGTATACCATCTTCTTTGCAGGCTTTCCGCAGTGTACGCAGGTATCGCCAAGGCACTCCTGTTCAAATGGCATACATCTTGTTGAAGCTCCGGTCTCAGCCTTTATAGCCTCTTCACATTCTGTTTCGCCGCACCACATGGCCTTGATGAAGCCCTGGCGATTCTCGATGATATCCTTGAATTCATCCCAGCTCTTTGCTGTATGAGTATTTGCATCTCTGTGAGCTCTTGCTCTCTCAAGCATATCCTTCTGAATGGTTTCAAGAAGTTCAGGAATTCTCTTCTCAAGATCTGCAAATGCAACGGTTTCCTTCTCGCCGTTATCTCTTCTTACAAGGATTGCCTGACCTGCCTCTATATCTCTAGGACCAACCTCAAGTCTGAGAGGGATTCCTCTCATTTCCTGCTCTGCAAACTTAAATCCAGGTGACTTATCAGAAGCATCCACCTTAACTCTTGCATATGCGCTGATAGCACTTCTTAATTCTTCGGCCTTCTCAAGCACACCTGCCTTCTTCTGCATGATCGGAACTATCATTACCTGAGTAGGTGCAACCTTTGGAGGAAGAACAAGTCCGTTATCATCACCATGAACCATGATAATAGCTCCGATAAGTCTTGTTGTAACGCCCCATGATGTCTGATGAACATACTGAAGCTTATTTTCCTTATCTGTATACTGAACATCAAATGCTCTTGCAAAACCATCACCAAAGTTATGGCTTGTACCTGACTGAAGAGCCTTACCGTCATGCATGAGCGCTTCGATCGTATATGTAGCAACTGCACCTGCAAACTTTTCCTTCTCTGTCTTCTGACCCTTGATAACAGGCATAGCGAGAACGTTTTCGCAGAAATCAGCATATACATTTAACATCTGAATTGTTCTCTCCTCAGCTTCCTCAGCAGTTGCATGAGCAGTATGTCCTTCCTGCCACAGGAATTCTCTTGAACGAAGAAATGGTCTTGTTTCCTTCTCCCATCTTACAACTGAACACCACTGATTATAAACCTTTGGAAGATCTCTATATGACTCTATATCCTTTGCATAAAAATCACAGAAAAGTGTCTCGGAAGTAGGTCTTACGCAAAGCTTCTCCTGAAGCTCTGAAAGACCGCCATGAGTAACCCATGCAACCTCAGGTGCAAAACCTTCAACATGATCCTTTTCCTTCTCAAGAAGGCTTTCAGGGATAAACATAGGCATATATACATTCTCTACACCTGTTTCCTTGAACTTTGCATCCAGCTGCTTCTGGATAAGCTCCCAGATAGCATAACCTGCAGGCTTAATAGCCATACATCCCTTAACACTTGTATATCCAATGAGTTCGGATTTGATAACAACATCTGTATACCACTGTGCAAAATCCTTATCCATGGAAGTTATCGCTTCAACTTTTTTCTTATCCTCTGCCATTTTCATATCCTCTTTCTTTTATTATCATTATGTAAATTTTACATTATAAGAAACTAAAACGCATCTCATAATCCTGCGGGACTATCGTCCCTACGGTAACTTATCAAGAAAAACATCTTCCTGCCTTACTCCTCGTCCAGTTCGATGGCCTCAAATGCAGCTCCCACCGGTTCAGCCTTCAGGATAACCCTCTCACCTGTGATCGGATGATCAAATTCCATTCTTGAAAAATACAGTCCGACCTCATGTTTATTTCCGGATTTTTTCCCTCCGTGATTTCTGCCCGGCTTCTTATTATCTTTGCCTGAAGCTTTTCCTGAAAATGCAGGATTGTATTTCATATCACCCCAGACCGGAGCCCCGTGAGCAGCCATCTGACACCTGATCTGATGATGTCTTCCGGTAAGCAGTTCTATAAGCACATAACTGAGCGGTCCGTTATCCGTGTCGAATTCGTCCAGCACCTCATAGCTTAATTCTGCCTTCTTTGCGCCCTTGGTATCCTTTGATACAACCTTTGTGATACCGGTCTTAGTGTCTGTCAGCAGATAGTCCGTGAAATCACCCGAAGCCTCGGGGAGTTCTCCTGTAAGCACCGCCTGATAATACTTTACTATCCTGCTGTCCTGCTGCATATCTGAAAGCTTTGCTGCAGTCTCCCTGTCCTTGGCAAAAAGAAGTATTCCGCCAACAGGTTTATCCAGTCTGTGTATAACAGCTGTATACGGTTCCTCATCCGAGTCAGAATTATCAAAAAGATAGTTCTGAACCTCGCTGACCATATCCGTATCATTTGATTTATCGCCCTGAGAAGATATCCCTGCCGGTTTAACTGCCGCCAGTAAATATTCATCCTCGTAAAGAATTTCTAATCTCATGTAAACTCCATTTTTATCTCATTTTATACTGTGACACCGGTTTTATTGATATATCGCTTGTTATTATCCTTTATTATTTATTCTCGTCAATGAATTCGTCAACCTTCTCGGTAAGAATATCATACTGACACGGGCCGTTTTCCAGGATCACTCTGTGGAACTCAACCGGATCAAACTTATCTCCGAGAGCCTGCTCGGCCTTATCCCTAAGGCCCTTCATTTCATAATAGCCTATTACATAGCTCTGATATGCTGCCGGGTCGCCTGCAAAAAGATTTACCATCTTCTCGGCAACTGACGAATTAAAGCCCTTCTGAGCCATATATGTAGCAACATCCTCAACCGTCCATCCGGAATAATTAACCCTGAGATCGATATAACCCATGAAAAGCATATTGTATTCCGACTCAAGTGCAGAAAGTCTGCCTATAGTCTCATCATGTTCGGTATTCGGGAAGTCATAAGCCAGATACGAACCATATTCGGCATATTTTGCCCATCCCTCCATATAACCAAGGAAACCGTCGACAGCTCTGAGATTGCTTGGATTTGTAGACATATAATATGTATTCTGATACATATGTCCCGGACAGCCCTCGTGTGCAAGAGTTGCCCACTGGCCATCGAGATGGCCGCCGTTTACTTTGATAATATTATTGGTAGGCATATCCAGCGCCGGAGATCTGTAATAAGCCAGCACACTGTCCATAATAGTCTCAAGGGTTTTGTCGAGATAGCTGACAGTATACGGAATAGCCGGCAGCTCGGGATAATCATCCATTGCAGTCTCCATAAGTATATCAACTACATCCTTTGAATTCATTTTATCCGCATCTGCAAGATGATTTCCGTAATTATCTACATATTCCTGATATCCATCCGGATCACTCATATATATCATTGACATTTCCTGAACGATCTCAGTCGCTCTGCTCTCAAGAAAAGCAATAGCCTCATCCGGAGTTTTTGTTGAGCCGGTATACTGCTTAAACTTCAGCTCATAAAATTTTTGTCCGTTGTCATAATAGCTGTAACCCAGCTGGGTTTTGGCTTTTCCTTTAAGTCCGCTCATGGTATCAGCGATATCATTAAATGCAGGGATAACCACGTCGATTATGGCCTTTTTATTTCTTTCCTTATAGGTCTGCTTCTCCTCATCTGTAAGGAAATCCAGATCTGCTATAGCATTATCAAATACTTCTATCAGGAAATGATTCTCCCCATCCTTAACGAAGGTATTACATTGATCGATAACATCATCCAGATTGTAATCGCTGAGAGCATAACCCTTCTCTGCTCTTTCCTTCTCAAATTCCAGCAATTTATCAATATAATCTCTGGAAGTCTCAAGAAGTATTACATAATCCTCCACATCCTGTTTTTCATAGAACGGATAATCTGTAAATTTATTTGCAAAATCAGACTGTATTCCTCTCATCGGAGAAAAATCGCCATCGTATAACATATATGGCTGCATCTCCATTGACAGTTCTATGTCTTCTTTATATACATCATAAGAGAACTGATCTGTTTCATTAAGACCGTTTCTGTCTATAGCGCAGAGTCTGTCATACCACTCCTTTGCTTCTTTCTTGCTTTTCTCAACGGCTTCGTCGGACCAGTCAACCTCACCCCAGCTTGCAGCAGGTCTTTCAATGCCATACTTGCTGCCATCCTTCAACGTAAAATGATAATTAAAGAAATTAGAGGATATTTCATCCTTAAACATGTCATCCTCAAACTCTTTAAAGGCCTTTTCAGCATCCGCATTTACACTGCCCGGCTTCTCTGTTGATGGCTGCTCCGTAGTTGAAGCTGTATCTTCGGTTGTTTTCTCTGAAGTATTTTCTGTTGATCCGGCTGTTGTTTTTTCAGTTGTCTTATCGTTATCTCTTTGGATGGTAGCTATAATATTCTGCTGCCTGGTGCTCTTTCCGGCATTATCATCCCCTTTACCGCAGGAAGTTCCGGAAAGCATCATTAACGAAACAAGAACAAGCGCAACTGTTTTCTTGAGTTTCCTCATCAACCAATCCTCCTTACTCGTTAACTGTCTTTTATTGCTTCTGTTACCATATATTGAGAAGCAAAAAACGCATCTCATAATCCTTCGGGACTAAAGCCCCTCCGGTATCATATTAATACATCAAAAAATCAATTACCCCAAATGCACGAAAGCCGTGTGCAAAACTGCCACGGCTTCATGCAATAATTATTTACCTTTTTCAGCCATTCTGATACGAAGAACAGACCTTTTAAGTGCAAGCTCTGCCTTGCCGATATCACCGGCATCGTCCGAAAGCTTACGCTCCGCCCTGATCTTGGCCGCTTCTGCTCTGTTCTTATCAATATCCTCAGGCCACTCAACTGCTTCCGCAAGTATTGTAATCTTATGGCCGAGAATCTCAGCAAAGCCTGAATGAAGTGCAGCCTCACGCACCTCTTTATTCTTATGGATTTTTAACACACCCGGAGCAAGCACTACTGTTGTGGGGATATGTCTCGGATAAACACCGATATCACCTTCAACGGTTGTAAACTCTACAAAGTCTGCTTCTCCGTTATAAAACTCCTTATCGGGAGTTATTATCTTTAACTGTATTGTCTCTGCCATGTCTTTTCCCTGCCATTAATCTGCTCTCACCATTTTCTCTGATCGATATCAGGATCAGAAAAACAAATACTCGTTTCACCCCTAGCTTGTTTTTCTTCTGATAAAATGTGAGCAACCTTATTTATCTTTATTCCTATATCTTTCAACCACTTCATCAATGGTACCTGCATTGAGGAAATAGCTTTCCGGAATATCATCATGAAGTCCTTCAAGTATCTCCTTGAAGCCTCTGATGGTTTCAGCTACAGGTACATAAGTTCCCGGAAGACCGGTGAACTGCTCTGCAACGTGGAACGGCTGCGAAAGGAATCTCTGGATTCTTCTTGCTCTTGCTACCGTCAGCTTATCCTGCTCAGAAAGCTCATCCATACCAAGGATTACGATGATATCCTGCAGTTCTTTATATTTCTGAAGTGTTTCCTGAACACCTCTTGCTACCTTATAATGCTCATCACCTACTATTCTCGGATCAAGTATTCTTGAAGTTGACTCAAGAGGATCAACAGCTGGATAGATACCGAGCTCAACGATGGATCTTGAAAGAACCGTTGTTGCATCCAGGTGGGCAAATGTTGTTGCAGGTGCCGGGTCCGTAAGGTCATCCGCAGGCACATATACTGCCTGAACAGAGGTAATGGAACCGTTCTTTGTAGAAGTAATTCTCTCCTGAAGAGCACCCATTTCTGTCTGAAGTGTCGGCTGATAACCAACGGCAGAAGGTACACGTCCGAGAAGAGCAGAAACCTCTGAACCTGCCTGTGTAAATCTGAAAATGTTATCTATGAAGAGAAGTACATCCTTGTGGCTTACATCTCTGAAATACTCAGCCATTGTAAGACCTGTAAGACCAACTCGCATTCTTGCTCCAGGTGGTTCATTCATCTGACCGAATACCATGGTGGTCTTGCTGATTACTCCTGATTCCTTCATTTCGTAGTAAAGGTCATTACCCTCACGTGTACGCTCACCAACGCCTGTGAATACTGAATATCCACCATGCTCGGTTGCGATATTTCTTATAAGCTCCTGAATAAGAACTGTCTTACCTACTCCGGCACCGCCGAAAAGACCGATCTTACCACCCTTCTGATAAGGGCAGAGCAGGTCTACTACCTTGATACCTGTTTCAAGTATCTCAGTTTCAGTTGCCTGGTCTGAAAATGCCGGTGCAGCTCTGTGAATCGGAAGCTTTTCCTCTGTCTCCGGAGCAGCGAGTCCATCGATAGGATCTCCAAGGACGTTAAACATACGTCCAAGTGTATTTTCACCAACCGGAACAGTTATAGGTCCGCCTGTAGATATAGCTTCCATGCCTCTGACAAGACCGTCTGTAGAACCCATGGCGATGCATTTTACTGTATCATCACCCATGTGCTGTGATACTTCTACGCAAAGTCTGCTTCCATCCGGTTTTGGTATCTCAACAGCATCGTAGATTTCCGGAAGACAGCCCTCCGGGAACTTGATGTCAATGACAGCACCGATTATCTGTGAAATCTTTCCTTTTACCTTTTCTGCCATCCGTTTATCTCCTTGAATTATTGTTAAGCAAATATTATTTAACTTCGCACGATTGCTCACTACCGTGACCAATCACGGCGGTTTTTCCGCCATATGCTTCGTATGCCGCTTCTGCCGCTTCGCGTCAGCCCCGTCATACTTCGCACGATTGCTCACTACCGCGACCAATCACGGCGGTTTTCCGCCATATGCTTCGTATGCCGCTTCTGCCGCTTCGCGTCAGCCCCGTCATACTTCGCACGATTGACCGCTTACGCGGTCAATCAAGGCGGTTACTGTATAGCCTCAGCTCCGGCTATGATCTCTGTAAGCTCCTGAGTAATAGAGCTCTGTCTTGCACGGTTATACTGCAGCGACAGTCTGCTTATCATGTCGTCCGCATTCTCTGTTGCAGAATCCATTGCCTGCATTCTGGCTGCATTTTCGCTGGCGATAGACTCAAGAAATGCTCCATAAATGATATTCGTCATATACTTCGGAATGATCAGATTCAGAACTCTTTCCTCCGGTGTCTTTCCGCCCGGCATCGCAACCCCGAAATTATTAGGGATCTGCATTTCATTTTCAATACCGTAATTCATCAAAAGGCTCTGGTCTTCCTCCGACTCCCCGCTCTCTTCCGGCTTAAAATCATCCTTATCGACAGGAAGAAGCTTTCTGATCGTCGGATCATGAACTACAGTATTCTTAAAGTCAGTATAGGCAACATATATCTCGCCTATCTCACCCTTTTCAAACTGAAGGAGCAATTCTTTTGTAAGCGCCATACAATCATCATAAAGAGGATCATTTATAATATCAGAATAATCCTTATATATCTTGTATCCCTTACGGCTGAGACCTTCCATACCCTTACGTCCAAGTGCATAAATAAAGGTGTTCTCTTTATCGAATCCGCTTCCTTCAATGAGTTTAACTATATTTGAATTATATCCTCCGGCCAGTCCCCTGTTGGAGCTCATGACCAGAACTGCCTTGCCTGCACTCTCATTCTTAGTCAGATATTTGCTGTCAAGGCTGGAGGTTTTAGAAAGTATCGAGCATATGGTACTGTATAAAAGCTCAAAATATGGCTCATTTGCTTCAACCCTTGCTCTCGCCTTCTGCAGTTTTACAGTAGAAACAAGCTTCATGGCTTTAGTTATCTGCTGTGTACTTTGAACGCTCTCGCGACGTCTCTTGATGCCTCTCATAGAAGCCATGGAAACTTACCTCCCAGATAATTTTTGTAATCTGTTTACTCTGCTGAACCACCCTTAAAGCCATTTTTAAAGGTATCGATTGCTTTCTTTAAGAGTACCTCGGTATCATCACTGATAACCTTTTCTTTCTTGATATTTGTGAAAATATCAGGTTCATGAGTTTCAATATATTCGAAAAGTCCGCTTTCAAACTTGCCGATGTCAGCAACTTCCACATCCATAAGATACTTATTTACAGCTGCATATATAATTACAACCTGCTTCTCAACAGGAAGCGGTTTATACTGAGGCTGAACAAGCATCTGCTTGATTCTTTCACCCTGAGCAAGCTTATTCTTGGTGTCCTCATCAAGTTCCGAACCGAACTGGGCAAATGAAGCAAGCTCTCTGTACTGTGCAAGCTCAACTCGGATAGGAGCCGCGATCTTCTTCATAGCCTTGATCTGAGCGGCACCACCTACTCTGGATACTGAAAGTCCCGGGTTTACAGCCGGTCTGAAGCCGGAATTAAACATTTCTGTTTCAAGATAGATCTGACCATCTGTGATCGAAATAACATTTGTAGGAATGTATGCTGATACATCTCCCGCCTGAGTTTCGATAATAGGAAGAGCTGTAAGCGATCCTCCTCCAAGTTCGTCTGAAAGCTTTGCAGCTCTCTCAAGAAGTCTTGAATGAAGATAGAATACGTCGCCCGGATAAGCCTCACGTCCAGGTGGTCTTCTGAGGAGAAGTGAAAGTGTTCTGTATGCGGTAGCGTGCTTCGAAAGATCATCATAAATGATAAGCACGTCCTTTCCGTTCTCCATCCATTCCTCACCGATAGCGCATCCTGCGTACGGTGCGATGTACTGAATAGGTGCCATTTCGCTGGCTGTAGCCGCTACTACAGTTGTGTATGACATAGCATCATATTCATTTAAGGTTTTAACAATATTTGCAACAGTTGATGCCTTCTGTCCTATTGCAACATAGATACAGTAAACATTCTGTCCTTTCTGATTGATAATGGTGTCAAGAGCGATAGCTGTCTTACCGGTCTGTCTGTCACCGATAATAAGCTCTCTCTGACCTCTTCCGATAGGAACCATGGCATCTATCGCCTTGATACCTGTCTGAAGTGGTGTATCAACGGATTTACGTGTGATAACACCCGGTGCTACTCTTTCAATCTGTCTGGCCTTATCTGTAACGATAGGACCTTTATCATCTATAGGCTGTCCGAGTGCATTTACAACTCGGCCAAGCATAGCATCGCCTACAGGAACTTCAACAACTCGACCTGTTGTCTTAACCGTATCACCTTCGCTGATATTCTTCATATCACCAAGAAGAACAACACCTACGTTATCCTCTTCAAGGTTCAGCACCATACCATAGACATCACCTGGGAACAGAAGAAGCTCTCCCATCATAGCCTTGTCAAGTCCATGGACACGGGCAATACCGTCAGCCAGCTGTATTACAGTACCTGTATCTGAAGTTTCGAGTTTTATCTTATATCCCTCTATCTGCTTTTTGATAACGGAACTTATCTCTTCCGGATTTAACTTCATAAAGCCTGCTGTCCTTTCATAATCTTTTTGTCATTTATAAAATATCTCAGGGATATCCGCCCCCGGGATCATGAGATGTGTCTCTGAACTATCTCTGAACATCTCATAAGATACTCTTTCTCATCGTTTCAAGAGAGGTTTTGACACTGCTGTCCACAACCCTGTCTCCTATCTTGATGATCACGCCTCCGATAAGAGTTTTATCAACAATATAATGAATATTTATCTTTTTATAACCGGTAGTCTGCAGAAGTTTTTTCATTACCTTGTCCTTCTGCTCCTCCGTAAGCGGAACCGCAGAAGAAACATCAGCTTTTCCGATCTTCAGCTCTTCCATTACCCTGTCGATAAAAACCCTGAGGATTTTTTCGATATAGGCACTGTGTCCTTTGGTAACGGCAAGCTTCATGGTTCTCGAAAAGATCTCATCCGCTTTTCCACCGAAGGCATTATCTATAATCTGCAGCTTTTCTTCAACCTTTATATCCGGATGAACAAGTACTTTCTTAAAATCAGGATTTGCTGAGATTATCTTCACGATAGCCTCGGCTTCCTCGTAATGCTCCTCCAGTCTGCCTTCTTCCTTAGCTGCCTCAAATAACGCCAGGCCGTAAACCGATTCTACTTCTCTCGCCATGTATCATCACCTATTTCCTTAAGTGTTTCATCAAGAAGTTCATTCTGTTTCTGCTGGTCCATTTTCTCTTCGACTATCTTGCCTGCCATAGCTGATGCTACATTTATGATCTCAGTTCTGACCTCATCCTGTACCTTCAGCTTTTCGAGACGAGCATCATTCTCTGCATTCAGTCTGATTCTTCCGGCCTCTTCCTTGGCTTCAGCTATAATAGCAGCCTCATTTTTAACCGCCTTGGTATGTGCCTCTGAAAGTATAAGAGCCGCTTCCTCACCGACACTCTTAAGCTTTTCATCATACTGTTCCTTGAGGAGTGCTGCCTCTTCCTTATCCTTTGCAGCATTTGCCAAATCCGACTGCACCTTCTCCTGTCTCTTTTCAAGCATCTGTCGAACAGGATTGATAAGCAGATATCCTACAAAAAGGAAAAGCAAAAATACTGCAATACCCTGAAAAAGAAGGTCAAACAAAAGCTGACTGTCAAGTCCGAAGATACGACCGGTTCCTTCAAGCAGTACCGCGTTGCTCGTACTTCTAAACGTTAATAATTCAGTCACTGGCTTCTCCCTCCGATTTATTTGTCAAAAGGCTTAACGAACATAAGAAGAAGTGCAACTACGAGTCCGTAAAGACCTGTTGTCTCTGCAACCGCCTGTCCAAGAAGCATGGTAGACATGATATCACCCTTTGCTCCCGGGTTACGTCCTACTGCCTGTGCGGCCATACCTGCTGCATTTCCCTGTCCAATACCGGTACCAATACCTGAACAAACTGCAACGCCTGCTCCGAGAGCAGAAAAAGCGTGTACTAAATCAATACTGCTGAAATCCATATTTTTTTTCCTCCATTTGATAATATGTCCGTGGAAGGACCCTTCAGCCCTTTCCCTGATACACTGATGTATATGTATGATAAAAGCTCATCTTCTCTTTTATCATTTAGATAACCGGAACTCCGGATTTATCTCTAAAATTCACCACGTTTATCCTTGATAAATGTAATTGTCAGCATACAGAATACATATGTCTGTATTGCGCCTGAGAATACATCGAAATAAACATGTAATGCTGCCGGAATACCCAGCTTTGCAAACCACGGAAGCATGCCGTAATAAAGCGACATGAGAACCGTACCACCAAGGATATTTCCGAAAAGACGGAGAGACATCGAAAGTGGTGTAGAGAATATACTGATAACATTCATAGGGAAGAAGAAAAATACAGGCTCAAAGAGTCCCTTGACAACTCCCCATTTGTTGTATCTGATATCTGCATATTCGATAAGAACAAATGTAATAAGCGCGAGGCAGAGTGTGGTTCCGTAATCAGCCGTTGGCGGACGGAGTCCAAATATGCCCGAAGTATTACTGAAGAAAATATAAAGTGCAAGTACGCCTATGTAATTCGCATACTTCTTTGCAACTCTCTCTCCCATGGTTCCGCTGACGAATTTGTTCAGCGCATCAACACCGATCTCAATAAGTGTTGAAAATGTTGTCATCTTATGCTCACGCTCTGCCTTAAGGACGCTGTGTCTTGCAGCAAGAGTAAATATCATAAGAACTGCCATGAGAATTATGGTACAGACATGGGTTGTCGTTATATATACTGTTGAGCCAAAGAAATTGATCGGATAAAGCTGATGAATGTAGAAATCTGCTTCATGCATCACTTCAGCCCTTCCGATGAATCCGGTTGCACCCGGTACAGAAGGTAACATTATTTTAATCCTCCTTCGTCAGGTATCTTCTGATAAATTTATTGGATAATCCTGACAGTTTTATTGAAATAAGTCCAAGTGTTACGCCCACAAAGGCATAAATATTTATAAATACTGCAACCAGCAGTATAACAAAAGCAAGAGCAATCCGAAGAAGGCTCCTGTTTCTTATATAAGTTGCCGCACCCTTCTCATTCAGTCTGAGTCCGGCATCCAGCGCGTCATACATATTTATGACAGCGGCAACTGCGAGAGCTGCTCCCGCCAAAAGTCCCACCAGGTAAAATATCTTTCCTGTCCCGGGTACTATGATCAGTCCCGCTGCAAGAAAAATTATACTGATGAGAAATATTCCTATTATAAGCTGTGCCAGTACATGTCCGGCACTGTCGTCTCTCCTTAATCTGAGGAGGCGCTTCATGATCCAGTCAATCATTTTCTTATATACTCACTCAATCCTCTAAACAGCCGGTATCATGATCTCTCAATCTTCGGAATTGCAGAGATCTGCTCCATTCTTAAAACTCATCCTCTGACTCTTCATCGTCCGTCTCATTTGAAAACGCTTTCTTCTGCCACTCAGGAATCTCTTCCTGCATTTTTTTCGCAGCAAGCACCTCTCTCCTGACCAGGACGTACACCGATCTGAATCCGCTGAGAACTCCAAGTATTATAAAGAAAATGATCCATTTCGTGTGAAATTTTTTATCTATAAAATATCCTATGGCAGTACACAGCAAGATCGGAACTATCATTGATATTCCGATCTGAAGGACAAGAAATAAGTTTTCCGCTACTCTGTTCTTCTTCATATCCGCCTGAAATACCACAAACACTACTAGTTTACTTTTTTTTTAGACAATATGCAACCATATTTTCTAAATATATCTTATCAAAAGAAAAATAAGCTTATCTTATGCACACAGAATAAATCTGTCGATAACCTTTACGATTCCGTCCTCATCATTTGAAGATGTTATGAAATCCGCAACACGCTTAACTGCATTCTGGGCATTTGCCATGGCAACTCCGATAGCCGCATACTTAACCATGGAAGTGTCATTGAAGCCATCGCCGCAGGCGATAACATTTTTATGCTCAATTCCAAGTATATCGATAACCTTCTCGATAGCCTTAGCCTTATCAACCTCACTGTTCATTGCCTCTACGAAGAAAGGCTCAGATCTTGTGATATTGAAATACTGTCCGTACATTCCCTGAAGCTCTTTTTCAAGTCCTTCTGAAATTTCAGGATCAGCTGTCATAAGCACCTTATATACATCTCTGTCGATTCTTTCCTTGAAGTTCTTTACCGGTTTAAGAGGAAGACCATTGATCTTCGCCTCCCACTCAAGATACTTATCCGGCTCTCTTCCGCAAATAACATACGGATCGGCTGTATCCTCAAAATCCTCATAGGTTACTATGCCCATATTTTTCTCGCAGCAGTAATCATAAAGCTTATGAACATATTCCTTTGAAAATTTCCTTGTGAAAATGTCTTTATTGTCAGAACATCTTGTGATACGCGCTCCGTTATAAGTAAGCAGATATCCGCCATACTTTGCCATTTCCAGCTCTTCCTCATACCTTCTGACGCCCGGAGTAGGTCTTCCGGATGCGAGCATCACGAGATGTCCCTCTTCCATAATACGTCTTAAGGCATTCTTTGTAGGAAGTGTTATTTCCTTCTTAGAGTTTGTAAGTGTACCATCAATATCAAGAACCAGCAGCTTCTTATCCATTTTTATCTCCTAAAAAATATCTTTAACATGAACAACAGATCATCCAACCCCTGACAACCTTATAGCTGCATACACCTTTTTCCTTCTCTTTGCTACGTTTAATACTCTACCTGTCTGTAATCAGCAAGGAACTCCTTCATCTTCGTCATTGCCTCTGAAAGTACAGAAATCTCAGGCAGATAAACTATTCTGAAATGATCCGGAACCTCCCAGTGGAAGCCTCCACCGTGAGTGAAGAGGATCTTCTTCTCCCTCAAAACATCCAGAGCGAATTTCTCATCATCCTTAATGTTGAACCTTTTAACATCCAGCTTAGGGAAAATATAAAATGCCGCCTTCGGCTTAACTGCGCTCATACCCGGAATATCATTTACAGCTTTATAAATGAATTCTCTCTGCTCATAAACTCTTCCGCCCGGCTGGATCATCTTGTCTGTTTCAGCACTCATGGAAAGAGCCGAAGCTATAAGTGACTGGGCCGGAACATTTGAACAAAGTCTCATGGATGACAGAAGGTTGAGTCCCTCAATGTATCCCCTTGCATTTTCTTTATCTCCCGAAAGAGATACCCAGCCGACTCTGTAGCCTGCAATAAGATGGGACTTTGAAAGTCCGTTAAAGGTAAGGCAGAGACATTTATCCGTAAGACTTGCGATAGATGTATGAACCGCCCCGTCCATAACAAGTCTGTCATAGATTTCATCCGCAAAAATAATAAGATCATTTTCCTCAGCAAGCTTTACGATCTCCATCAGTAATTCCTTCGGATATAAAGCACCTGTAGGATTGTTTGGATTTATAACAACAATTCCCTTTGTTCTCGGAGTGATCTTCTTCTTTATATCATTTATGTCAGGGAACCATTCAGCCTCTTCATCGCAGATATAATGAACAGCGGTTC
This sequence comes from Eubacterium ruminantium, assembly GCA_900108205.1. Classification (GTDB taxonomy): domain Bacteria; phylum Bacillota; class Clostridia; order Lachnospirales; family Lachnospiraceae; genus Eubacterium_Q; species Eubacterium_Q ruminantium_A. Next base: position 64,542 of record FNUU01000002.1, read on the forward strand.
CGCCTGCAAGAGTAACCGAAGCAGTCCAGAGCGGATAATCAGGAGCAGGAACAAGCACCTCATCGCCATAGTCAAGAAGTCCCTGCATAGACATTGTGATAAGCTCGCTGACACCATTTCCGGTATAAACATCATCTATTGTTACGCCTTCAATGCCCTTCTTCTTATCATATTCCACAATGGCTTCCCTGGCTGAGAAAAGTCCCTTTGAATCAGAGTAGCCTTCGGTCGAAGTCAGATTACCGGACATTTTTTCGATCAATTCATCCGGTGCTCTGAAACCAAATGGAGCCGGATTTCCAATATTCAGCTTAAGAACAGTCTCACCATTCCTGACCATTCTGTTCGCCTCGTCCATAACAGGACCCCGGATATCATAACAAACATTATTGAGCTTAACGGATTTTTCAAATTTTCTCATTTTCCTCTGCCTCCATTCAGCGTTTCTTGCATAAATAAGTATTTTTGCAATTCGAGCATTAATTCTAGCACAAAAATCCGGCAATGTCTTTACCAAAATTATGTTTTTGTGAGGTTTTTTTGAATTTTTTTCGGATACTTGGGATAAATACATCAGATTATTTATATTTTTTGATATTTTTGTTATATATTTATTTTTTGCGAAATACTATAACTTGTATTTGCACGCAATAATACATTACAGAATTGAGGTAACTATAAAATGGCCAGAACCATAGATATGACCAAGGGTTCACCTTCAAAGCATATTTTAAGCTTTGCGATCCCTCTGCTGCTCGGCAATCTTTTTCAACAGTTTTATAATGTAGTTGATACCATAATAATCGGAAAATATCTCGGAAAGCACATGCTTGCTTCCGTAGGCGCCACCGGCTCCATAAATTTTATGGTGGTGGGAATGTGCCTCGGCATCTGCTCCGGCTTCGGCATCCCCATAGCCCAGAGATTCGGTGCCCGGGATTACAAGGATATGCGGCGCTTTATATCAAATGCCACATGGCTTTCTGCTATGATATCAGCCATCGTCACCACTACCGTGTGCATATTCTGCGATGATATCTTAAAGCTTATGAAAACTCCTTCAGATATCATTGACGGTTCCTACAGATATATTTTTATAATATTTGCCGGCATACCAACCATCATTTTATACAATATGTGTTCCAGCATAATCCGGTCCCTGGGCGACAGCAAAACACCGCTTTATTTTCTGATCATCTCTTCACTGCTGAATATCGGACTGGACCTTCTCCTGGTAAAACCTATGGGCATCGCCGGTCCTGCCGTCGCAACGGTTGTGTCACAGGGAGTTTCAGGTTTACTTTGCCTATTTTACATGCGAAAAAAATATGATATACTGCATATGTCTAAGGAAGAATTATTTATCAGCCCGACACATATAAAAAGGCTTTTGCTTCAGGGAATCCCTATGGGTATTCAGTATTCCATAACAGCCATCGGCAGCGTTATACTTCAGACCGCCGTAAATGAGCTTGGTTCACTGTACGTAGCTTCAGTAACTGCTGCAGGAAAGATTTCCATGTTCTTCGCCTGTCCTTTTGATGCTCTGGGAAGTACGGCCGCAACCTATAGCGGACAGAACATAGGAGCCGGAAAACCGGACAGGATATCCAAGGGTCTCAGGACTCTTGTTATGTACGGAGCCATATACTCCGCAGCAGCATTTTTCGTTCTCTTCTTTGCAGGAGGCGAACTGAGCCTGCTTTTCATGGATGAAGCTGACGCCTTTATTAAGAGTCATGCTCATCTTATGCTAAAATACAACGGAAGCATGTATCTTTTCCTGGCTCTTGTAAATATCGTCCGTTTTCTCATTCAGGGAATGGGTTACTCGATACTTGCCGTTCTGGCCGGAGTATTTGAAATGTTCGCCCGCGGTATCTCAGGCTTCATCCTTGTGGATATCCTCGGATACAGGGCTGTATGTATGGCGAATCCGCTTGCATGGATAGCTGCCGACACCTTCCTTATCATTGCATATTTAATTATCATACGAAGGGAAAAAAGAAAGGTTAATATATGATAGGCGACCAATATTTGTGCGAACTGCATCTTCATCTCGACGGTTCACTTCCGGCCGAGACCATTAAATATCTCGCAGAACAGGAGGATATATCTCTTGATTCACTTATAGCTTCGGAAAATAAGACCGAACCCATGAGTACCGAAATCCTTAAACCATATCTTTCAGTTTCTGCTGATTGCAGAGATCTGAATGAATATCTCACTAAGTTTCAGATTCCACTCAAGCTTCTTCAGACTGAGGATGCTATTTACGATGCAGTAAAAGCTGTAGGCCATGCAGAGGAAGAGCTTGGAGTTGATTATGTTGAGCTTCGTTTTGCTCCACAGCTTCATCTTGAGAAAGGTCTGTCACAAAGACAGGTTATAGAAGCTGCTGCAGATTCTGCGGTATATTTCAATGCTGACCACAGTACAAAGATAAGACTTATACTCTGCTGTATGCGAGGCGCTGAGAATCATGAAGCAAATCTCGAAACAGTACGTCTCGCTGCCGAGTTCATGCACGAAAAGCATGATGAATACGCTGATTCCGCCTACAAAAAGGTCTTCGTTCCATCTGCAAAGGGAAGAACTCTGCCTGTCATAGCTGGTATAGATCTTGCAGGCGCAGAGGCTCTTTATCCGACAGAGAATTTCGCAGACCTCTTCCTGCTCGCAAGAGAGCTGGATATACCATTTACAATTCATGCAGGCGAAGCTGCCGGTCCTGACAGTATCTGGACCGCACTTAACTTTGGCGCAAGAAGGATCGGCCATGGTATAGCTGCGATACAGGATGACAAACTTATGCGTTATCTTGCCGACAATGATATTATTGTTGAATGCTGTCCAACCAGCAACCTCAATACCCGCGCTGTTGATTCCATAACAGAACACCCTGTACGTGAATTCCTTAAGCACGGTATCAAGGTTACCATCAGTTCCGACAATACTACGGTTTCAAATACAAATATCCTTCATGAATTTGAGCTTCTTGAAGACGCCGGTCTTACTGCCGGGGAGAAGGACCAGCTTATCAAAAATGCAACCGACGGCTGGCTGTGATGGAGCTTATCAAATAATACGAGCAACAATATTTGCTTATCTTATAACAAAAAGCACTCAGAGCTTATGATTTACATGGTAAATCACAAACATCCGAGTGCTTTTTCATTCAATAATCATATTCGGTATCTTATCAAGAAAAACAAATACTCACTTCGTTCGTGCTTGTTTTTCTTCGGATAAGTTATGTTATTCGGCAATCCATCCCTGGCTCAGAGTGGAATTAATAATATAAGGATTGTAAATATACCATTTTCCCTTATATTTATAAAGAAATGCATTGTATATCAGATTATCCTGATAAACTACCACCTCATCGTAGCTGCCAAGGATTCTGCCCTTAGTATCTCTGATATGTTCAGCCACGATATTCTTAAAAGTCTCATTGTTCCACCAGCTCTTATCATATCCGTATTTTTTATCACCATAGTTCCATTTGATATGGAGCTTTGCCACATCTACCTCTTCAATATCAGCCTTGTCTATCTTGTAGGTAGTTGAAATGAGCTCAGCCATATCATCTACCTGAATCTGATCAATGCCGTTCATGCGGGATATTCTGTACTCAGAAGCATTTCCGATACTTACAATCTCATAATCAACCTTGAAATCCTTATATTTTTTCTTAAACAGTTCACTCTGTGCATCCGTTTCACTTTTATCAGCGGTACCACCGCTTATCGTGTCCTTAAATCCGTAAGAATTAAGCCACATATCCATAAGCTCACTGTTGAATTTCACATAATCCGCATTTTCAAGGATTCCACCCCTGGTAAACCCAAATCGCCTGACAATAAGGCTGGCCATTCCCTGGTCTTCATTGATAAGGTCAGACCTCGGGCTGTCCGCCGGCTTATATATTTTTTCAAGCTTTGCAATATCCATATCTTCGATAGCTTCAAAGAATTCATCCAGCATTTTTTCCTGAGGACTCTTTAAAACCGCCTTAAGGATAAAAAATCCACCCACTCCAAGGCCTATAAGCAGAACTATCACAAGCGGTATCACGATCTTCTTTTTGCTTTTCTTTTTGTTTTTCCTGCCATCTTTTCCGCTCTGATCTCCGCCTTGATCTCTGCCGGAATTCATGTCATATCCATAATTCGGATCCGCCACGATTCCTCCCAGCTGAAAAGCGTTCTGCTGCATGGAATAATCAGCCTGAGCATTGTACATAGCCTGCTGATAATCCTGCCCCGAAAATTGGCTGTATTGCGGAGGCTGCGGCATGTTGACTTGGTTGTTGTTCGGCATAGCGGCCTGTACGTTGGTGTACATATTGTTTTGAATATTATTAGACATGCTGTCCGGCACAGTTCCCTGTGTCGTATACTGATCATAGCCTGCCGGTTGTTGTGTACTATTCAGTGTGTTGCCCGGCATATTCACCGGCACAGTTCCCTGTGCTGTATACTGATCATAGCCTGCCGGTTGTTGTGTACTATTCAGTGTGTTGCCTGCACTATCCGTAACCGACATCTGCCTGGTTCCGCAGCTGACACAAAATTCTGCATTGTCATTCAGCTGCGTACCACATTTATAACAAAACTTCATTCCCTTCTCCCTTCTGAAATCTCACCCATCCATAAACCTCTTACATAATTTTTCATTTTTATGTTCTCCAGGTATTTATACATTTTCCACCGCATGTTCCCCAGATATTTATACATTTTCTTCCGGAACTATCCTGATATATTTATTGAAGATACTCGCCGGCACCTCCGCCTCAACGTAAATGCCGTCCTCACGATATTCTTCCTTAATGACATGACCGTTACTTCTTATTTCTGCCACAGCTGACATTTCATTATATCCAAAGGTCTTCTCCAGATATTTCCGGTCTTCCTTGATCATCTCGGCCATTGCAGCTATGAGGCTTTCTATACCCTTTCCTGTTTTAGCGGAAATACTGACTTTTTTGTAGGCTCTGTCGTCTCTGATACGTATCGGAAGCTCTATATTATCCGGCCAAATATTATGTGTGTTCTGACTGTCATATGTTTTTTCTCCGGTCGCACTGCTATTTCCTGCACTCTCTCCGGACACTCTGCTGTCCGCCGCCTTCTCCATCGCTCTGTCAACCTTGTTGAATACCGTCAGTATCTTCTTGCCTTCAATACCCAGCATATCCAGAGTTTCGTATACGACCTTCATATCCTCTTCCGGATCGTCTGCGGAAATATCAACTACATGCATTATATAATCTGCATATTTTGCCTCTTCAAGCGTACTGCGAAAGGCATCCACAAGATTATGAGGCAGTTTTCGGATAAAACCAACCGTATCCGTAAGAAGGATCTGCTCCCCACCCTCAAATGAAAAACTTCTGGTGGTGGTATCGAGTGTCGCAAACAGTTTATTTTCAGCCAGTACATCCGCTCCCGTAAGCCGGTTAAGCAAAGTAGACTTTCCTACATTTGTATAGCCGACAATAGCAAATACCGGAACAGCATTTTCACCACGTCTTTTTCTTGTAAGCTCTCTGTGGCTGACAACATCATTCAGCTCTCTCTTCAGCTGAGCCACTCTGTTCCTGATGACTCTTCGATCCTGCTCCAGCTTCTTCTCTCCTGGACCTCTGGTACCAATTCCGCCTCCCAGTCTCGACATGGAAAGACCTTTTCCCGTAAGTCTTGTAAGTCTGTACTGCAGCTGGGCCAGCTCTACCTGAATCTTTCCTTCGGAGGTTACCGCATGCTGCGCAAATATATCCAGAATGACCATAGTTCTGTCCATAACCTTGGTTCCAAGTATCCTTTCAAGGTTCGACATCTGTGCCGGCGTCAGCTCATCATCGCAAATGATTCCTGTCGCTCCGGTACTGTCTATCAGAACAGACAGCTCTTCCAGCTTTCCGCTTCCAAGATATGTGGAAACACTGGGTTTATCTATATGCTGCACCATTACAGCAACAGTTTCCGCACCGGCTGTTTCCACAAGCTCCTGCAGTTCATCCAGAGCCTCATAGGTATCAGTTCCGACTAGTATTACTTTCTCTACCGGTTCTTCGATTATATTCATATAAAATTTCTCTTGCTCCATTTCTTTATTCTTATACAATCGTAAATACTGCGATTTTTTCCGCTTCTTCACCTACTGTAAGCTTTTTATACAATATATCCTCTTCAGTTTCAACTGCTCCGTAAATTGTGCCATCCGCAGCAAAATATTCTGCTATGCCATGGTCCAGTATGAGTGTTACCGGCTTCTCCGTATTATCAATACGAATCTCAGTATCGCCGGCCTTTATTACAGCCGGCATATTATTGTTATATTTTATCACTACTGCGACAGGCCTTCCGTTTAATTTATACTCAGACTTTATAACCTCCACAGTATCCAGATTCTCGGCCAACTCACTTACATGCTTAAATCTGATGCGAAGCCCCTCTGAAACACTCAGCAGTGAAAGCTCCATCGGTATCGACATCATTCCTCTGAAGCCACCCTTATCATTTTTTGTTCTGTACCATGCAATGCTTATGGTTCTGCCCTCAACTCCGGCGTAGGTCTGCGCAGCATATGGTAATTTTGTGTCATAGGCGGAAAGCACATCTGATTCAGGCGTAAATCTGAAGCCGTCAAAGCTTCCTATCCTGTAATATCCGTCAGCTGACCAGAATACCCATTTTTTCTCGCCCGGCTTATTGTCTATATTTAATTCAAAGAGATCGGGGCATTCCCACATTCCTTCCGCAGAAAAACGACTGCTTTCCTCCCAATGTAGCAAGTCCTTTGAACGATAAATGGCAAATTCATTTCCATCAAGATATAACATCATCACATAGGCGCCGCTTTCTTCATGCCAAAACACTTTGGGATCTCTGTTTTCTCCCGTAATGTGATCAAGTACAAGTCCCTTTTTTTGAAGAGTAGCTCCGCCATCTGTTGATACCGCCAGCCTTTGTGTATGAAGATTTCCTCTGTCAAGAGACCACAGATTTCTGCCTCCGGAAGCAGTGTAGTAAAAAAGCAGTGTATTTTCACCAAAGCCTGCGGCATTTTCCTTATCAGGCCAGCCACAGCCCGAATAAACTGTTCCGTATTCGTCCGGGGTAAGTGCAGTATTTTCATGTGTCCACGTGATCAGATCTTTACTGACAGCATGACCCCAGTGCATATTTCCCCATTCAGTTCCATACGGATTCCACTGATAGTAGAGATGATATATATCATCCGCAAATACAAGACCATTCGGATCATTTATCCATCCTGCCTCAGCAGTAAAATGTATCTTCGGCCTGTATCTGTACAAGCTCTCCGGTTTAGCAGCGTGTAAGGATATTCGTTCGAGAAGCTTTTCCGGAATATCGCCCTTTATCTCGATATCTCTTCCCAGATATCCGCCAAGCTCCATGGCAAATGTGAAGTCCGGCTCCGAATCTGTAAGTCTTACATCTATTTCCTGTATTTTTTTACCATCTACATAAAAATGCAGCTTTATTTCATCGCTTGTTTTTGAAGTCGGAATCCATAAATATTTTTCTGTTAAATGTATGATCATCTGCAAAGCACTCCTTATTGTCGTAAAAATACATTTCAAATATAGCATACAAATTACATGCTGAACATATAAAAAAGCCGGAATGCAGCTATATCATTCATTATAGCTGCACTCCGACTTTTTTTCGTTTCATTCGTGCTTGTTTTTCTTCTGATAAGTTATCTTATTCCGGCTTTGCAGGTGGTTCTCCCTCAGGCTTGTCTCCGCTTGGAGAATCTCCCTCCGGTTTATCTCCGCCGCCATGTCCGCCGTGTCCGCTGCTTTCAGCGACCTTGGCCTCAACTGCTGTACCTGTACTTGCAGTTCCGTCTATATATTCCTGTCCATCTATATAAAGCTTATAACCGTTAAGATTTATGGAATCTGCATCACAGGTTAAACTTGTTATATATGAATCTCCTGTGAGTGTCCACACTGAACCACCGCTTAATTCCACATATACATCTCCTGCTTCACCTGAACTGTTTATGGCTCCGTTAAGTATTGTGCCCTCTGTCAGATACATATTTAAGGTCGAAACCTCATCAACAATTATATTTCCATTTATAGTTTGATTCTTTGCATTTAATGTTACATTTCCACCATTAGAACCTTCGCTGCCCCAGCCGGCCGCTGCCGCTCTGAGAAATACACCTTCAGCGTCTTCGTTTGTAATCTCAACATTCTCTAGGTCTATTGTCGCAACGGTATTATTTACAAAGAATATGTCTCCGTTCTTGTTTGTGAGAGAACCGCCATTCATGGTAAAGCTTGCTGTTCCTTCGTCAGCATCTCCGGACATGGACTGATATATCATAACTGCCTGATAATATTCGGATTTATCACTGTTCTTGGTATTATTATCTGCTGTAAGAGTTACATTATTAAGTGTAACCGAATTCTGTCCTTCTACTACAACACCCTGCGAAGCAGTTGAAGTCATTACAGCATCGTTAACCGTGATATCAGCGGTTGAATATATAACCGGAGAACCTGTTCCGTTGGTAGTATAGCTTCCGTTGGTAACAGTTACTGTTCCGCCGCCTCTGTCAGATCTTATGGCTGCTGACGAGTTGCCATCGGTAACTATTGTAAGATTCGCAGCATTCATCGTTCCACCACCGGTTGTCATCAGTCCGCCGGAGCAGTTATTACTTGTATAAATATATGAATCCGAAATATTTACTGTGGTTCCTTCGCCATACGAGAACACTCCGTTTGCATGCTTACCGTCTGTATCAACTGTTATATTGCTGAAAGTAAGAGTGGCTCCGTTTGTTGCAAATATCGCTGCATTTTCACCATAAAAGTCTGCCTCATCACCATCTGCTTCTCCGGTTTTTGTAACCGCTATATTGGAATATTCAGCCGTTTCACCATCAGCCTCTATAGCATGGCCTCCATCTGACGTGTCGTCATAGGTTTCATTTATCTGTATGTCTTCCTTAGCTATGAAACTTCCACTGACATTACTTTTAGCTTCTTCCGTAGCCTCAATGGCTTCGGTGGTATTTTCTGTCGTAACCACAGTATCAGATGAAGCTTCAGTTTGGGTCACCTTTTCCGTTGTCGCTTCTGTTGTGATTACTTTCTCTGTAGTTGAAGTTGTATCATCTGTTTTTCCGCAACCCGAAAGGCTTATTATAAGGCCGGCTGTAAGTAACAGGGTATACATCTTCATATTTTTCTTATTCTTTTTTCTCATAAAAATACATCTCCTTCCAAATTATCACATAATCTACTTTGAAATATATCCTTTCGTTGTAGCCATAATAATTTGAAAGGCTTAAATAAACCTTAAAAAATACTCATTTACATTTCAATCAATCCACCATTCAGGCGTCAGCTCGCCCAGCTTCATTACCCGACCTGTAGCATAATCGATCATTATTTCAATATCCTTGTATTTCCCCGGCATAAGCTGAACCATCAGCTCCCTGCACGCACCGCATGGAGCACCTTTTCCATTGTTTGGCGGAATACAGAGAACCCGGTCAATTTCATATTCACCGTTTGTGATCATATTAAATATCGCATTTCTTTCTGCACATATTCCCAGCGTAGAACATGTGTCTATACATACACCTGTATAAATCTTTCCGGATTTTGACCGAACCGCTGCTGATACTTCTCCGGCAGTCACATAATCAGATATCGTTACCGGTTTAAGCACAGCCTTTGCTGCGTTATACATTTCTTCCCATATTTTATCCATAAACATATTCCTCCTGAATGTGTTGAAATCCAAATCCTTTTAACTTCACAATTTTATAATCGATTTATTATCATATTTCTGGATTTTCTTATCCTCTGTAAGGAAGCGATAGTTTTCAACCTCTGCCTGACTTATGAGAAGCCTGTCGAAAGTATCCCTATGATTAAGCTGTAGTTTATCAACAAATAGGATATGTTCTTTCAATATTGGTAGTTGATGAAAGCCCATCAATTCACAATCATTCATAAAGTCAGATGCCACAACCTCCAGCTTTCCTACAGTGTTCTTTATAGACACTTCCCATATAGATGCATGACTATAATAGAATATATTGTTATCGTCCGTAAGAATGTCTTTAGATTGCTCAGAGAGTTGTGCTGAATCATACATTGCCCATAAAAGTATATGCGTGTCCAATAAAATATGCATTTATTTACCCCTCTTCCATTAAAGCCAGTATTTCATCGTTACATTCGTCAATATCCTTCGGAATATGATATTTTCCATCAAATTTTCCTATTTCTACTTTCTTTTTTTCCGGAGTATATAGTTGCAGCACTGCCACCGGTTTTCCATCTCGCGCTATTATTATTCTATCGTTCTCCTTATTTTCCAAAGACAGTATTAACTTTGATAATTCAGTTTTTGCCTGAAACATATTCACTTGTGTCATATGGCGCCACCTCCTTAACTAATATATTAGCTAACTATATTCTACCAAATCTCAATTTCTATGTAAAGAAAGATATTGACGGATCGTAAAACGTTGGCGCCTGTCAACATCGCCTATATCATATGTTGATAAAAACGGCAATGAGACAACGTATTCATATGATGTCAAAATACCATAAAACTCTACACACAATAAAAATCCACATTTGAAAAGCTGACAATATCGCCATAATTCAGCTTTGTCGGTTCACTTATCCTTATAGAATTGACATAGGTACCATTTGTAGATTCCAGATCATTTAACAGATAACTCTCGCCACTCCTTATGATCTCCGCGTGAATACGACTGATTCCCTTAACCGGAAGACAAAAGTCCACCATACTGCTTATCCTTCCGACTGTGATCCTGTCTCCTGTAAGTTCAAGCTGTGCTGTGGATTTTATAATATCTACATCCACCGGGATTAATTTAGAAACACAGCGTCCTTCTGAAGCAGCATTATCATTCATAACAGTATTGTCCGCTATATAATCCTCACGTTCTCTCTTAATAACCGATGTGTCCGTATCATAAGTCCTTCTTGTATTTATATTGTTTGTATTTATATTGCTTATATATAGATCTTCTACATCATTTCTGCTGTTTTCTGCATATTCTATCATAGCTTCCTCAGCATCAGCCTCTTCCTTCTGATTGAAGTATCTCATCATAAGGGATACAAAATATACCACCCCGACAATAGCTGTAATTTTCAGACTTGCTGCGCCAAATACTATGAACAGAATAATCCCGACAGCCAGAATTCCTCCGCCTGCACAGTATAAAACAACATTTTCCGCAAGTCTGTTTATATGCCTGTCAATCCTGTTCTCCCCTGAACAATTCTGATCCTTATTTTTATATACTTTCTTTTCTCTATCTTCTCCCGTTTCAATTTTTTTATCTTTCTTTATATCTTTTTTTATATTTTTTTCGATATCATTTTCTGAATATGTTACTGATGCAGCCGCCGGAGAATATTCAGTTCTATTCCTGCTTGCACCAATTTCCGACTCTTCACCGGAATAATATGGACTTCCCATCGTACTGTCAGGTGCCATTAGTAACGGAACGCCTCCGCTGCGTCTTCCAAAATCAGAGATTGCTCTGACGAATATGGAGGGTGAAAAGTCTTCTCTGATCACATATCCTGCAAAAAAATCATATATCCCGATTATCGCAGCAGTATCTGAGTGATCCATGACCATCATTATATTTTCCATCAATTCCCTGAACTGTGATTTAAATGTACTGTCATATCCCGGAGCACAGATAAAGGTATAATGTCCCTTCATCATATCAAATAATATATATCTTGTCTCCAGTACAAGATCATCCGCAGACAGCATATATTCCTCCAGTTCTCCAATGCATGCCGCAAGATCATAGAATATTGTTCTGATATCACTTACTGTAATATTCTTCCTGGTAAAAAGTCCGGCAAGAGGCAGCTTGTCATCCATCCTGCACATCATAATCTTTTCATTATCAAATTCATGGAAATGCATTTTAACAACGTATTCCAATTCATTGTTATCCAGCATTTCTGTCTGTACTGATTTTTTACTGTCAATTCCATGAATCTCCAGAATATTACTCCCCAATCGTTTTTTCTGAAATATCATCAATGAACTGCCACCTCCTGATCCGATCCGTACATACATCATATTCCGTCTGACAGTTAACCTTTGTTAGTCCATGCATATCAAAAAAACCCCACATAGTTGCGACTCCGTTCTTTAATACTCCCGACATATCATATTCATCGCACCACATTATAGCTCCCTTCAAAGCATCTTTGTCAGAAGCCTGCTTAACATATGAGTCTTTTTCAACAAGCGGAAGAGAATATATAGTTCCATACATATATTCTCTCATGGCAGCAGTATTCAAAATATATATGATTGCATAAAGCGAAAATACAATCATCAGCATAATTATGGTACTGACAAATGCCGCTTCAACGGATATAAACCCTTTATTCTTTTTCATTTGCATTTTTGACATTCCGGAAGTCCTCCCGCATTTTTTAGTTTTACTCTTCGAACTGTTCTGAGCAGTCTTGAACAGTACGGACCACTGTGATATTTATCACCATCTTCTGTTATATAAACAAAGATTCCGGGGTAAGCACCATCACAGTAGGAGCATGCACTATATCCCCTTTTCTTTGCATTTCTTACTGTAACCTCTTCAGTTTCACGGTAAAGGTATGTACACCTTCTGGAATGATGATAGACAACACCATTTTCTGCTATATAAACATATATATCATCTTCTTTTGTCTCTTCATCCGAATCCTCCATATATCCGAGGTATGCCTTCTGCTTTATCCTGTCAGAGTAGGTGCTTTTGAAACGGCCTATAAATGGAATGCTGAAGCTTACCGTATACCTCACATGCAATACAATATTTCCATCCTCATCAGGCAGTCTCGAACCCAGTAGAGAGATTCCGCTTGTTCCGCCCTTAACAAGCTGATTCACCAGCGCTTTGTCATCTATATATTCAGCAACTTTGGTAGAGGCAACAAAATAATCTGAATAGTCCAGGATATCTGATTTTTCAGAAAGATATGCATATTCTGCCATATATTCCGCCGTTTCTACCAATGCCGCCTCGTATATTACCGAGCGCACCATAATAACTTTGCAGAACATAATGAAGGTATAGATGAAAAGCATGAACAGCGGTAATACAATTGATGCTTCTACAGATAAAAAGCCTTTATTTTTACTGATTCTGTTATCTTCCACAAAAATCTCCTTTACTTTTCCATGATATGTTCTGAGGAACAGACACTTAACTTTCTTTAATTGGAGAGGCCTGTATATTATTTTCGAAGCTCGGAACAATGCGAGGAGGGAAGTATGAATGCCCCGAGCAACCCTTTTTCTCGAAAAAAATATAGATCAGATTTATATTTAATTGTTGATCAGAGTCACGGTAAGTGTCTGTGCCTCAAAACATATCTCAAAACATATCCGGTACTGTGCTATCAGGGAAAACAGGCACGTTATCTGGTGCAGTTATTTAGAAACCGATATACTAATATCCGGTCTCCTTATAGATATCTATATCAATCCCATCAAATTCAATAACTGTATTTACAGAAAACTCAACCGCAGCATTTTTAATCCTGAATTCCGGGTATTTCATCTTTGCATTTACCTCATAAAGATCGAGTATTCTGTCATAGAGAATGTCTCCCGTGCATGCCATAAGTATCATAAGATACTCATCATAGGTAAGTCCCTTTTCTTCATCTTCGTTACTCATTTCCTTAGAAAAAACATTTGTCAGATCGTAGAGATCGGTTGTCCAATCCTCCGCAGATTTTATGAGTTTTACCTTATGCCCCTTCACCAGATAATTGACATCAGCGTAGCTTTCAATATATGACCAGCAGCCTGCCAGCAGATACTTTACAACCGGCTGGAGAAATGGCGCATACGCTGTAAGTACTGTTGCAAGAGAAGAGAGCCTTGCCATCTTTCCTGCATCTGTTAAAATGTATGCAAAATTAAAACCCAGTCGAAGCTTTATCAGTTTTTTAACAGTCTGCGTGTAATTCATATAGTCATTGTAATATCCGCAGATCAAATACTCTTTTTCCAGATTCACAAAGGTTTCTTTATCACTTTTCTGCCTGAGAGATTTGAAAACCTCGCTGCAATAACAGATCGCAGCCGCTTCATCTGTAAGTCCGTTTCCCCATCTTTCGGAGCTTGTGAGACTCCCTCTCAGATTCCCATAATCCTGAAATTCATTGTCGATATCATCTTCCTTAAAAATTGAATATAAATCTGAAAATGACGGCATTTCCGTAATATCTATGATATTACTGCTGAACTCTGCGTCTTCCGGAAGCATCATTATCGCTACCATTCCGGTCCCCATAAATTTATTTAAAAACCGCGGATCCTTCTTCTCATTTTTCTTTTTTGATTTTTTCTCTTCTTCGTGGTCAATCTCATCATCGTCATGCTTCAGTGCATCTACAGCTTCCTTATCCATGTTTTTTACCGCATCATCACTCAAAGGCTTATCCGCCTTCTCCGGAGATACTCCGACCTTTTCTATCAGATAGTCCACCGCCTTACCTGCAAGCGAATATTTCATGTAATCATTTATCTGATTTTTCAGAGCCTGACATTTATTCTTCTGTATTGTATTCAGTCCGGAGATCACCACATCCTTTACTTCATATTCACTCCCCAGCGTATATTCCAGACTTTCCTTGATCTTCTCCTCGGTATATCCCTCACCCCTGCCGTAATATGTGCTGTCAAAAAGAAGGACGTGGTAGTTTTCAAAAATATATGGATTATAGTCCGCCTTTATTCCGGATACTGCGCTTCTAAGTGCCGTTGAAGCGTATATCCTGGCATTCCTGATCCTAAGTGTCCTGATCACCACAAGGAACAGACTGAATAAAACAACCAGGACCAGTGTTAAAAATATAGTTATTACTCCACTATTATTTTTACGTTCTTTTACGCATTCCGTCCTCATTTCCACATCCTCCTTTTGCACACCGGGTTAACTGACTATACTCTTCACACTGTTATTGATTCCCTTCCAGATGGTGTTTGCCACTCCCATTATCTGGGCTTTAAAAATTACGATCAGTGCTATAAGGACAACCAGTATAAGTATTACCTCAATTGAGATTGCTCCCTTATTATTTGTTTTTTTTATGCTGTTTTCAGGCATGCATACCGCCTCATTTGTTCGTTCTTCCATAATCTGATTCCTCCTATAAATTCCTCAGCGCAGGAAACATTACTATTCCCACTACCGCAACCAAAAGTATGAACATTGGTATCAGCAGCTTTTCTGCCGCCTCTTCCCCTTTTTTTCTCGCCCTTATCTTTCTCAGATTAAATGCATCTTTTTCCTCTCTTCGAAGCAGTTCCAGGAGATTTGAATTTCCCTTCTCCAGATTTCTGCATATCAGAGTCATAAGTCTTGAATATTCCTCCGGTCCGGCAGACCTGCCCATTTCGGTGTAAACCGTTCTTTCATCCCTTCCTGCATTTAAACTGTTGGAGACATAATTCAGTTCTTCATATAAACTGTTTTTTTGATCTTTCTCTTTCATTTCTCTGCATATTCTCAGCATAGCCTCGCGGACCGATAGCCCTGCTCCCAGTCTCAGCACAATACTGCTGACAAAAAACGAATATGACTTAAGCATTTCCTCCTGTCTTTCAAGGCCTTTTCTATGGATTCTGTTAAATATGGCAAAGATATAGACTCCAATAAGTAAAATACCAAATATAAATAGCTTGCAGATCATAGATACATTTGATTCCTCTTCGGCTGAAACTGATGCTCCATCAATTTTCTCCGGAAGATCTATTACCTCATTGGTTCTGCTTCTTGCCTCAATATCCTGCAGTTCTTCCTCAACCCTGCCTGTCCAGGTATAGGCACTGTACGGAATTACAGTAACATTCCATACAAATTCTCTGTCATGAATACCATCCGTAACTACAGCCTTTACTTCTACAGTCACGGGCTTTGTCAGGCCTTTATTATTTACCCTTCCATAGCTGCTGATGATATCCGGATCCTCTGTCTTCCAGCTTATACTCAACGACTGTTCATCATTCTCTGCCGGAAATGAAAGATCCCTGCAGACATTCGAAAGATCCGTATTTTTTCCCTTTAACGAGTCATTCAGCTTCTCATAAAGTTCTTCTGATGCCGTCCTGAATGTGACATCATCGTATTCTCTGGGATTTACCGAAAGTGCATAATTTTTCTTCTTTCCATCTTTATCAATGCTTATGTTATACTCTACGGGATTTTCACCATAATCCGGTCGTCGAAGGCTGTTCTCCTTCTTCTCTTCTCCGGGTATGTTTCCCATGACCAAAAGCAGTATATTAAGCAATAAAAACAGCGTTAAAGCCTTGTCTATTACCTTCGCAAGTTTTCCTTCTGTCTCAGCCATAACCCTTTCACTGCTTAAGGTTTCTGCTCTTCTTACATATTTTTTCAGATATTCAAAGAAAAAAGCCTTCCGCATTCTTGCCGCCAAAAATCCCGCCAGGGGCGAAAACATGCCTCTTCCCTTATACTTGCTAAAATATTTCCTGCTTAGTATGGCCATACAAAACAGAAAAACTATAAAAAAGACATTTATATATATCATTTTATATCTCCTTTTATCGTGCCAATCTTGTCGCTACTAAACCGTTATATCCGTCACATGCCTTCCGATCATATCCGCAACAAGGATCAGTATGAGTATAAAGCTCATAAAGAATCTTCCTGTCGGATCCCTGTAAAGTGAACTCATAAAACCACCCATACTGAGTCTCAGATAGGCGATTATCAGAAATGGCATCGCTGTCATGATTTTCTGCTCCAGCTGCTTTCCTGCAACTATCACACTGATTTCATTTTCTACTTCTATTCTCTCGCTGATACTTTTAACCGTATCCCGGATTATGCTGATAGCGTTTCCTCCGGAGGTTTTCACAACCTCTATAACTGCGGCGAATTCTCTGATTTCATCCAACTCTGACTCATCAGCAAACTCCTTAAGCACCTTATATACCGGCTCATTTATGGAAAGCTTTCTGTTGATCACTCTTAGTTTTTTCATGATCTCTGTTCGTTCACCAAATCTCGAACCCAGGTCCTTATAGCTTTCAATAAATGAATTCTCCAGCGAATATCCTGCATAAAGAGCAGCATCGACAGACATCAAAAGCTCCTTAAATTCATTCAGCAGTTTTCTCCTTCTTCGGACAATATAACTTTTTCTCCATCCCCCAAAGAAATAACCTCCCACTATGACTCCCGGAATCAGTCCAAACCAGGAATCATAAAAAAGATATGCACTTACAGGAATGATAAGAACACTAAGTATCAAAAAGCTTCCTCCCTGTAAATATTTATCAGTCCTGCAAATTCCAGTTTTGAAACATTCATCAGATCGTTTATCTTTCTGAGACGTCCTTCAACTCTTCCTTCCCTCTGAAGTCGTACCTTATTTCTTCCAAATTCCTTCTTCTCATTAACCTCTTCAAAGTCGCTTGCCGAATATCCATTAAAAAACTCTTTATCTACCTTGTCTATATCCGTCAGAAGCGGCCCTATATCATCTGTATTTTCATTCATGTCGATTCCCCACATGTCTTTATCTTTATATCCATCCGTTTTTCTGCTCATATCAGATCCTCCGTTCATTTTTTTACTTGCTTTTTCCTCTTCAAAGATATAAAGTGGTCTAAGCACTATCTCATCATTTTCCATTCCTGTTACCTCACTGATCTCCAAAACTCTTCTGGATCTGTCCCTTAATCTTCCCAGATGCACCACTATATCCAATGCTGCAGCTATCTGCTGTCTGATAGCTCTTATAGGCAGATCCGCTCCCATAAGTACCATTGTTTCCAGCCGGAGCATCATATCCTTTACAGAATTCGCGTGCCCGGTTGATATACTCCCGTCATGACCGGTGTTCATCGCAGCGAGCATGTCGATAGCCGCCTCATCACGCACTTCCCCGACGATGATCCTGTCAGGCCTCATTCTCAGACTTGCTCTTATGAGGTCCTTTATGGAAATGCTGTTACTGCCTTCCACATTTGCATTTTTAACCTCCAGCCTTACCAGATTATCAACCCCTTTTATCCTTAGCTCGGCAGTATCCTCAATGGTAATGACTCTCTCGTCTTCCGGGATGTAATCTGCCAAAGCATTCAGAAATGTCGTCTTGCCTGATCCGGTTCCGCCTGAGATAAAAATGTTATATCCTGCCCTTACCATCATTTTCAGGAAATTTGCCGCCCCTTCATCTATAGACCCTATATCCGTCAGTTTTTTCATGTCAAAACGTTCCTTCGGGAATTTTCTTATGGTCACGGCGGTTCCGTCCAGGGAAACGCCCGAAAGAACAATATTTACCCTTGAGCCATCCTCGAGTATCACATCTACTATGGGATTTGAATCATTTACAAGCCTGTTTGCCGAGGATGCGATATTTTGTATAATGGCCATTAGTTTATATGGGCTGTCAAAGCTTTTATCCGTTTTTCGGATGATACCGTTCTGTTCTACAAATATATTGTCAGGACCGTTTATCATTATCTCGGATACTGTGTCATCCTCCAGCAGCTCCGACAGAATATCCAGTTTTCTGATGGAATTATATATCTCAACTTTTAACGCAAGTTTTTCTTTAAGCGGTATATAATCCGTATCCGCCTGTCTCAGAATGCATTTATCAATTACCTTTCTTACCTCTTCATCCTCAACATCCCGATTCAGGTCCAGTTCACTTATAACCTCCCTTTTCAGCTTTTCTCTGAGGCAGCTGATATCGCTCTCCTCAGGAACCATATATTCATCAATTTTCATTCCACATGTTTCTCAACCTCCACACCAGCATTTTTAATTCCTCTTCTCCGGCATTATACGGAACCTTTACTCTTACAATATTCGCCAGTATATCCCTGTTATCACAGCTTCTCATCACTGCTTCAAAGTGCTCCACTTTTCTGACAGATATTTCATCTTCCAGAACAGGCATATATATTCGTTCAAAAACACTCAGTATTCCAAAATCCGTCAGTGCCGCCGATCCTAAGTCGTATATCACCGAAGAAAAATTTCCTGTCCGGCGGATTTCCTCATTCATCCAGACTATGTCCTCCTTTTGAACATTTCTAAGATCCTGATATACTCTTCCCAAAATCAGAGCAAATTTATTTTCCCGGACAAGTACTGAATCAACCAGTTCCTCTCCGAAATCAGGAAATCTTTCCTTTAACTGATAGAGCAGTTCTTTTGTAAGATCCTTCTGCCCGCAGTAGTTTTCCATAGCTATATATAAACCCCGCCCACTTCCGTCATTATCTGCCAGGGCTTTTGCCAGCGTCGTACACCCGCACCTTCCTATAGGTGAAAATACAGCTTCGCATGAAAACTCCTTCTTTACCGGCATCTTCTTTACTGTCAGTTTCCTAATCTCTTCAGCAATAGTCGTCAGGTTCTGGTACTTAAATATACAGTCACAGCCCCATATATCGTTACCTGAAGAAATATTATCCGACATATAAATACACTTAACTTTATGAAACCGATGTCCATCATCACAGACCGAGATATCATCCGTCAAAATAAGGTCGATATCATTCTCCTGAAGATACTCTTCCAGCTTCTTCATTTCCGTAAATGCATGAATCTTGTAATCCGGTCCAAGCCTGCAGAGATAGTCTGCCAGACCAAATGCATAGTCAACATTTCTGTCACATATTCCTATCCTTCGCATTGGCTTCACCTTCCTTCACGAACCGCTCTTTTCTGATTCGATGATGTAATAAGCTTAGCACTGCAAACATAAAAGGTAAAATGGCGGAGGTATGCGGTTTGTTGCTCCACAAAAATGCAACACCGCCGCCTTAAAAAAGAAAAAACAGCCTCCAAACCCTGTACCGGCCTTATGATCTTAAGCTCCGGAACAGCGAGGCTGTTTATCGTTATGTAAACAAAAATGGAACAAAACCGGCCGATTTTGCTCCATTTTTTGTTGATTGTTTATATCTCACTTTGTCAAAAATGACGAAACAGTTTGTTGCTTTTTTTCATCATTTTCTATCTTTTTTTCTGTTTGATGTACTTATTCAGTGTATCTACAACCGTACTGAGATTATATGGTTTTGCAATATAATCATCCAGCTGGTTCTCAATGATCCTCTCCTTATCACCGAACATGGCTCTTGCAGTTACAGCAATTATAGGAAGTCTCTTCTTATGATCTCTCTGCTCTATCTTTCTGATCTCCTGAGTAGCGGCAATACCGTCCATAACAGGCATCTGTACATCGAAGAGAGCTGCATCGTAATCCTTCTGTTTAAAGAGCTCGATAGCCTTTTCACCATTTTCAGCTATATCATATGAGAAACCTGCCATACCGAGAAGCTTACCGATAACCTGCTGATTAACCGGCTCGTCTTCAGCTACGAGGATTCTTGCATTATTTCCATTTGAATTTATTGAGAATACAGCAGCTTCTTCCGGCTCCTTCTCCTTCTCGTCAAGTTCTGCAGCCTTAACAACCTTCAGAGGGATTTCAACAATAAATGTTGAACCTATTCCTTCCTTACTCTGAACAGTGATTGTACCATTCATAAGTTCTGTGATCTGCTTACTGATAACAAGTCCAAGACCTGAACCACCGTATTTTCTTGTATCTGAGCTGTCAACCTGGGAGAATCTTACAAAAAGCTTGCCCATATTGGCATCAGATATTCCGATACCGGTATCTGCAACCGCCATACGGAGTCTGATATTATCATCTGCATCATCGAGTGCGGCTATCTTAACTCTTACGCCGCCTTCTGAGGTAAACTTAATGGCATTTGAAAGGAGACAGTTAAGTATCTGCTGAATACGCTGTCCATCCGCCTTAACAAGCTTAGGAATGTTGTTACCAAAGTTAAGATCAAGGGAAATGGCTTTATTTGTAGCCGCAGGCACATGAGCAGCAACCGTTTCTTCTATGGCTGCTCTGATATCGCATATTTCTTCTTTGATCTTATATTTTCCGGCTTCAAGCTTACTGATATCAAGGATATCATTTATCAGTCTGAGCAGGTTATCTGCACAGTTCTTTGCTGTTATAAGATTATCTCTGTAATCTGCCTGGAGATCGTCTGCCATAAGTGTGAGCTGAACCATGCCCAGGATACCATTAATAGGTGTTCTTATCTCGTGACTCATATTTGCAAGGAACTCTGCCTGAGTCTTGTATGCAGCATTTGCATCATCAATAGCCTTGGAAAGCTTCTCTTCAGTCTCCTTCTGTGAAGTAACATCGATAACGACCATATTGATATGGTCTGCTTCCGACTTATACATAACGGTGTTGAATACCTTACCCAGCTTCTCCATGGTTATCTCAACATCCATAAGGTCTCCCTCCTTGGTACCGGAGGTATTGTATGCGTTGAACCATGCATTTATGTCCTGAAGAACTTCAATATTGCTTTCACCGAGTATCTTGTCCTGAAAATCCGAATGATCAAGGTTGAAATAAGCACCAAAGGTTTCATTTGCATCAACCATCTGGTAACCGACAACAGTTCCTGTATGATCCGTAATGATCTTAGCCTGTGCAAAACCAATCGGCAGATTCATAAAGAGCTTTCTATATTTATCTGTCTTCTCTCCCGTTACTCCGCCTGACTTAACGATGCCGAGAACAAAGAAAACTACTGCAATCTGCGCCACCAGTGTGATAATTCCAACCACATTATTCTGGGCAACTATCCCCAAAACTCCCAAAGCACCGACAACTGCAGCTGTAAAAATCCCCAGCTGGCGGTTATCCATCTCTTTCAGCTTATCCATAACTATCCCCTCAATCCTTTCTTACAAAATATAGTTTTTAACGACTATACTCACGCCGAAGAACGCCGTCCTCCGACGTATATGAAATATATGCAAAGCCCAATATCTAGCATATACAAAAAAATATTCCACAAAATAGTTTACTATAAATATATCAAGTGGTCAATCTGTCCTTTTAAAAAAATCACTTCTTTTTATGTTCCAGCGTTTTTCTGAACCTGTCGAATTTCTCGTTTTCCGGATCTTCCTCGTCCTCTGAGTCGTCATCCTCTTCGTCATCCAGAAAATCCGTATCCCCGCGTTTCTGTCTGATTCTTACCGGTCTGTTTTTATCTGAAACAACTGACTTCTCCACAGCCTCATTATCTGTAGCACCTGACTCTTTACCATCCTCCGAGTCATCATTCTCTTCATCCGAAAAATCGGTGTCGTCTGACTCATCATCTGTCTCATTATCCGAATCATACTCTGCGCCATCAGCTATGTCATATTCCTCGTCATCCTCTGACTCATTTTCAGATTCCTCAGCTTGTCTCTCTGCCTTCTTCTTTTTTTCTGCCTCTTCCCTCTGCTTCTTAACATTATGAAGGATTATGAGCAGCAGGAATACGCCCCAGGATAGTATAGTTACTGTCATGCCTAAGTAAAAGCCCGGTGCAGTATATTTGAATTCGATCTCGTGTTCTCCTGCAGATAATCTGACGCCCATAAATGCTTTCTGGATCTTCTCGATCTTCTGCTTTTTACCGTCAACGTAAATGCTCCAGCCCTCATCGTAAGGAATGGCAGCAAACATCAGACCGCCATTTTTTGCATTTATGGTACCCTTAAGATATCCGTCCTTTGCCTCTTCGATGTTCATGGCGCCGCTCTTTATCAGATCATAATCTTTCGCAAGCACCTCTTTATTAAGAGCCGCAAAGTCAAATCTTATCGAACCCTTTTCAGAGTAGCTGTCACTGAACTCAACTGTAAGAAGAACTTCGTCACCATTTTTCAGGTCTCCCAGATCAAAGATCTGGCTCTGATATCTGTCATGTGCAACCTGCTTACCATTGAGCTTATATTTAACTTTATAAACATTATTTGCAATGATATCCACCACATAACGCATTGGTGCATCAACAGTAAACTTTATGGAAACCTCCGGCTTTCCGTTGTTATCAGCAGTATATCCGACCAGGTCTTCGCTCTTGGCATCCACCCAGCTTCTTGCATTGACCGCAGAAGGTTCAAGTACAAAATGAACATCATCATATATATAATCCGGATTACCTGATGCCTCAACAGCAAATGTATTTACATTTGTTATATCTCTCGCATTCAGCATATCCAGATCAGCATACCCATCCTTTACCATATAAACCGGAGGAAGGGCATACTTATATTCATAAACATTTATTACATCACTCTCGTAAACCGCCGGAAGCGTTTCGTCCGGATTGTAATAATCTGCTCTTGTGGCATATACGTATTTAACACCAAGGAGCATATTGGTTGCGTGGCAGGCTCCGTAATAAAGGTATTCATTTGCTCCGGTATAGAAGCCAAGATGACCTGCCGCAGTAACTGTATCACCTCTTACAGTTGAACAGAATATACCTATACTGTTCATACCGTTCAGAGTAGCTTCGTCAAGAACCGTCGGATTGATCATATCCTCCCTGTAGAAGATAACGCCCTGATCTTCGGCTCTCTTCTTCATTTCGGCAGTGATCTCTTCCATCTCATTTGCACGTTCCATATATTTCGGAGCATCAGCCGAACCGATATAATCCATGCTGTGGGCGCCATTTACCAGTATCTCCGAAAGTATCATCACCGCAATGATAACGTTAACCACCTTGGAATGTCTGGCCTTAACACTCTTCACCATGGAAATGATATATCCGGCCAGCGTAATTCCCACGGTACATATGATACCGACTGTAAGATAGTCATTAAAGCTCTTGCTGCTGTCATAGAGTGTATAGCTCCAGAAGCCGCATACAAGGAAGAGCGCAGAAGTAACATAGTAGCCATTTATGTATCTCAGCCTTATGGCTGCTCTGTATGCCATTGTAAGGAGCACGAAAATATATAAAAATGAAAATCTGTTAGGAATTCCATACTGATCATGGAAGCCGTGCCATATGAAATTCAGCTGCACATTGTTAAAGCTTATAATGAGAACTGCCAGGAGCAGGAATTTACCGATCCTGCGCCAAATCTTCTCACTTCCGAGGAAAAGATAACAAAATGCAAGCAGCAGCACAAAAATGCCGCAATAGAGGTTAACTCCGCCGTCAAAAGTCATGATCTTGATAGGATCCGTAAAGAAGGTGTGAGCCTTAAATATCTCCCTGATATTCTGATACCAGCTCCACTTAGGCATCTTTATGGTTCCGGCTGCCGTTTTCATAATACCCAGATATGCCGTAAGCAGCGAAACAGCTGTCATTCCTGCAGAAAGTATTGAATAGCCGGCAAATCTGAGACCATTTACGAAGAATTTCTTTACACCGCCATGAGACTCCGAAAAGAACCAGAGCACCATGAAAATACATACCATAAATGCGATGTAATAATTGCAGTACAGGCAGTATGCCAGCGAAAGGCAGTACATTTTCGGACTTTTGCCCTCCATCAGCCTTTCAAAACCAAGTATGATAAGAGGAAGCACCATGATGCAGTCCAGCCACATAACATTCCACATATAGCCAAGCACATAATTATTTATCGCAAATGCAACGCCAAAGGCTGTGATAAGCGAAGAATTCTTAACTCCTCCCTTATGTCTTGAAAGATAATAGCCGAAAGCACCTGCAGAAAAAGTAATCTTAAGTACTGTAAGGTATGTAATAAGAAGCGGTATGCTTGCACGCTTGAAAAATATAACCAGAAGGTTCAGAGGACTTGCAAGATAATAGAAGAAAAGCGACTGGAAATTAACGCCCATACCAACCTTCCAGGTATAGAACATGCTTCCGTGATCCAGGAGCTTTGCTTTGTAATCAGAAAAAAACGGCACATACTGGTGAATACTGTCCACCATGGTATAGGATCTTCCACCGAAAGGTCCGACATCACCATACATCATAACAGCGATCATGAAGATAAATGTAATAACCGCTGCAAGTATCCATGACCAATTTGCTATCAGTCTGTCGATAAGGCTTACCTTATTCTTTTTAAATACAACAAGTTTACTGAGGAAATAGTTAATGACAATAACAAGGAACTGAACAATGAATTTCGAGATAAATTCACTCATCCTGATACTGTCACAAAGAAATGCAAAACCGAATATCTCCACAAACATTGCAAATATTCTGGCCCCGACAAATCGAACAGCCTCAAGGATAACACCTTCCTTAGTATCCTGTTTACTTTTAAATACAAAGAATTTTGCTGCAAAATAAGCGAAACAGATAGCGCAGCAGATAGAAATGAAATTACAGATATTTCTGTCGATACTTGTAATATGTCTCAGTATAAAGAAGGTAACTATGTTGACCATGGTGGTGCATCCACCCGCGATCAGGTACCTTATCTTTTCATTTT
Source organism: Eubacterium ruminantium (assembly GCA_900108205.1). Lineage (GTDB taxonomy): Bacteria > Bacillota > Clostridia > Lachnospirales > Lachnospiraceae > Eubacterium_Q > Eubacterium_Q ruminantium_A. Next base: position 89,937 of record FNUU01000002.1, read on the forward strand.
TTAAATATTTTACAATCAATGCTTTCATTTAAACAACCATCGAACTGATAATTCAGTTCCTGACATCTTTCTATTTATATTTTATATCTAAAATGACATATAAACATATACGTCATATAATTGCCGTTTTATGGATGATCCGCTCATGTTTATATAGCTTCCCAGCGGATATTCTTTCATATTCATGCAACTTAATGTATTATAATCCGTTCAGGAATTGATATATTCCAGTACTTCCTTCAGATCCATGCTGCCCCCGAATATCGAAAGCGCACTGCCGATCGTTACATCCAGCCGGTCTCTTCCCAGTTTTTTTAATGTATCCAGATCTTCAAAGCTTCCTACTCCCCCTGCATAGGTTACAGGAAGTCTTCCCCAGTCTCCGAGGAGTTCTGCCAGCTTCTTCTCGATTCCGCCGGCTTTTCCCTCAACATCAACCGCATGTATCAGAAATTCATCAGCATACTCTCTGAACATTTCCAGAGCTTCCACATTAAGCTTTACATCTGTAAACTTCTGCCATCTGTCGGTGACTATATAATAATCATCGCCCTGTCTCCTGCAGGAAAGATCCAGCACAAGCCGCTCCCTTCCGACAGTTTTTCGAAGCTTTTCAAGCCTGTCCATATCTACTTTTCCATTTTTAAATACATAAGAAGTAACGATAACGTGGGTTGCCCCCATATCAAGGAAACGTTCAGCATTTTCCGCAGTAATGCCTCCGCCTATCATAAGTCCATCCGGAAATGCAGAAAGCGCCAGTTCTGCCTGTTCTACATCCTTTTCATATTCCTCGGTTCCAGCCGGATTGAGAAGTATGATATGTCCTCCGGGAAGGTTCATTTCTCTGTACATTTTCCCAAAAAATGCTCCATCCTCGGAAGAAACATAATTCTCCCTGGCCGTACTTACAGCAGTTTCCTCTTTATCACCATTTTCTCCGGGCAACACTACCATGTCGCTCAGTGTACTGCCGACTATCTGCTTAACTTTTCCGTTATGTATATCAATACATGGTCTGAATTTCATCTGATCATCTTTCCCTATTATATATTCTTCTCATCCTCGGAAGGTTCCATCACATCCTCAAGGGTAAAGAGCCTTAAGGTATCTGCATCCACATTCTTCAGAGTAACGATCCTTGTTGCCTGACGCGAGATGCATCTTTCCAGATAATTTCGAACCTCTCTCGCATTTGCAAAGTTTTCATCATGATGAAGCGCCCTGTCTGTAAGATACTCTTTAGCATACTTACGCGCTTCTTCATTTGGCTCATATTCCTGACGCTTGCACATGGAAATGAATATTTCATACAGCTCATCGCCGCTGTAATCCTTGAAGAAAATATATTTATTGAAACGTGACTCAAGTCCCGGATTTGACTTAACAAACTCCTCCATAAGATCGGTATAGCCCGCAACTATAACGATCAGGTCGTCACGATCGTCCTCCATTCTCTTAAGAAGTGTATCCACTGCCTCCTGGCCGAAGTCCTTTCCGTCCTTGTTTGCAGTAAGAGTATATGCCTCATCTATGAAAAGCACGCCGCCCAGCGCACTGTCGATTACTTCGGAAGTCTTTGTGGCGGTCTGTCCGATATAGCCGACAACAAGACTTGATCTGTCTGCCTCTACCAGCTGGCCTGTTCTGACAACGCCCAGTTTATGGTATATTTTCGCAAGGAGTCTTGCTACAGTTGTTTTACCGGTACCCGGATTGCCTGAAAATACCAAATGCAATGACAGCTCCGGCTGCTTCATTTCATGCTCTTCACGAAGCTTTTTAACCTTTACAAGATTGATAAGATTGGTGAGATCCTGCTTAACGGCATCAAGGCCAACAAGATCATTTAACTGCTCCATCAGCTGCTCAAGTGTGATATCGTCCTCCGGCTCACTGACCTTAACCTTATTCTTATCTTTCTCCTTAGACACCTCATCCAGCTTCTTTGCAAAATCACTGGAAAGCTTAGGTGTTGTTAATTCATTTGGTTTTCCTGAATTGTAAAGACCGTATTTTTTAAGATAATTTTCAAGTGTGAGTGAATAATTTGAAAGATTTGCAAGCTTGGTCATGGAAGACTTTCTTGCAATATAGGCACGTCCTATCTCACTGAAGGCATCTACTATATATCTGGAAACGGTAAGTCCCTTCATGGTTCTTCTCATTCCGCCATCCAGTTCAGCCTTAACAAAATAAGTAAGCGAACGCGGAACAGTATTGATGAAATCCGCCTTCATGCAATAATCATATCGAATTGAAACAAATGATTCCCTGGTCATTGCCAGATTAAAATACTGAGCAACAAAAACCGTTTCATCCACAGGATTACCATCTACTTCATACAAAAAACAGATAAGCTTTATAAAATCGAACTTCAGCATCTCCCTGAGAGACATGCCTGCGTCAGAAAGATAGCCCCTGTTTGTTACGGTATCTGCATACGCAAATGCATTCTTGATCGTTTCTTTAAGCATGTAATCAGACATTCTTTTCCCCTTCTGCTAATAATATAATCATAAAAGATACCGGGTTCAAAAAGTTTTGCACCCGTAAATTCCCATTCCAATCTCATAAAGAGAATCCAACTCAAAAATACATTCTAGCATATAAGTCAAGCTTTTGCACGAAAATAATACATAAAAATGCCCTCCCTGCCGTGTAACCGGTAAAGAGGGCATATGCGTCATTTTTCAAAATCTATTAATACACTGTTGTATATCACGTAACAGTCTGAAACATTACTCACCGTCACTCTCAAGTGTCTTGTATGTAACAGCTGCGATAGCAGCACCAACAAGCGGTGCCACGATGAACACCCATACAACCTCGATCGGTTTTGTATTTCCGTCGATTGCTGCAACGATGGCAGTTCCGATACTTCTTGCCGGATTAACAGATGTTCCTGTAAGTCCGATACCGAGAATATGTACAAGAACAAGCGTAAAGCCGATAACCACGCCGCCAAATGAGCCATGTGACTGTTTTGGTGAAGTAACTCCGAGAATAACAAAAACAAAAATAAATGTCAGAAGGATTTCTACTATAAGTCCTGCTCCGATGTTGTCATTTACACCGCCGAGACCATTTGAGCCAAAACCTCCTGTCAGATCACTCTTATCTCCAAGATGGAATATAAGAGCTAAAACCCCTGCACCTGCAAAAGCGCCAAGACACTGGGATATAACATATCCCACAAAATCCTTTGCACTCATTCTTCCGCTGAGAAGGCAACCCAGTGATACAGCCGGATTGATGTGACATCCGGAAATATTTCCCACTGCATATGCCATTCCGACAATGGTAAGACCAAATGCAAATGCAGTCAGCATATAGCCTCCCCACTGCTCGCAGCCTGTCAGCATTGCTGTACCGCAGCCGATCAGAACAAGTGTAAATGTACCTATAAACTCTGCAATATACTTCTTCATTTTAACCTCCTTTTCTGAAGTACCTTCATAATGATTCGTTTACATTATAAATATACTTTTTCAGGTTACATAATGCAATATTTTTCTATTATTAAGAACATATTTTTATTCTGCATATACGCTGATACCAGCAAAAATCTATTAATCCCGCTTGACTGCCGTATACCGCATATTATATCATAATCTACAATAACTGCTGACAACAGCGTCTTATTATACAGATGGCCGCCGGACTGTTCCGGAGCTTTCAACGCTGCGCCGTCCAGAAAACAGTGCAGTTATCCGATATAGATATTTAGAACGTTTATCATATAAGCATTAACGGAGGTATCAACGATATGAAAAACAAGAAAAAGATCACATGCGGCATCGCAGCTGCCCTTATGGTGGGAAGCATGGCACTTTCACTCACAGGCTGCGGCGGAGAAAAGGATAAATCAAATGAACAGAATGCTGTTCAGCAGGGTCTCCAGCTCGAAGATAAAGCCCGCCAGCAGATAAATGATATCAACCAGGGCTTTAAAAATGCGGACGAATTCATGACCGTAGAGCATTAATATAGATGTCGCAAAACAGCTCGACTGATGCGCCGAATGCTTGCTCGAGAGTGCGATTTCAAAAACGCAGGAATAGTCCGAACATAAAAACCCTCTTTACCCTCTTGCATTATAAAACCTACTGTGCTAGTATAACTGTCGCAAAATAAGAGACAGCCATACTAAACTAACTAATACTATTTTTCCGGAAAAGAGGTTATATTAAATGGACAAACTCGAAGTATTGCGTGAACTCGCTATAATAATCATATTCGCAAAGGCGTTCGGCCTTCTCGCGAGGAAAGTAAAAGCCCCTCAGGTCGCCGGCGAGATCATCGCAGGACTTCTGATCGGACCCAGCGTACTTGGCCTCGTCAACACTTCTGATTTCCTGTCCGCTTTTGCCGAGATCGGCGTCATCCTTCTGATGTTCACCGCAGGTCTCGAAACAAATCTGTCTGAACTTAAAAAAACCGGCCTTAAGGCTACATTTATCGCCTGCTCCGGTGTATTTATTCCGCTAATCTGCGGTACTCTTCTTTACTTTGCATTTTATGGTCCTCAGTCCATTGGCTCAGAGGGCTTCTATAAGGCTGTATTTATCGGAACTATCCTTACAGCAACATCCGTAAGTATCACCGTCCAGACTCTTCGCGAGCTTGGAAAGCTCTCAAATGAAGTCGGTCAGACCATCATGAGTGCCGCAATAATCGACGATGTAATTGGCATCATCGTTCTTACTGTGGTTATCGGTCTTAAAAATCCGGAGAGCAAAACCGGCACAGTAGTACTTTATACTGCTCTCTTCTTTATATTTGCAGTAGGTGTCGGCTTCCTTGTTTATAAGCTGTTTAAAATGTATGACAGCAAGTATCCTCATACAAGACGTATCCCGATACTGGGACTTGCTCTCGCATTCGGTCTCTCATATGTTGCCCAGAAATATTTTGATGTTGCAGATATTACCGGTGCATATATTGCAGGTGTAATTCTCTGTCAGCTTCGTGATTCGGATTATATTTCCGAAAAAATGGATATCAACTCGTACATGCTCTTCGGTCCTGTATTCTTCTGCAGTATCGGTCTCCAGACTGACATGAAAAATATCGATACGACCATTATCATTTTTTCACTCTGCTTTGTGCTTGTCGGACTGCTTTCTAAAATTGTCGGCTGCGGCCTTGTCGCAAGACTCTTCGGCTACAGAGGCCTGAACGCTCTCAAGATAGGCTGCGGAATGATGACACGTGGAGAAGTCGCCCTGATAGTTGCCCAGAGAGGTCTCTCCGTAGGTATGCTTGACCACAGATACTTTACAGCGGTAATCCTTCTGATAATAATCAGCTCGATCATTACTCCGCTGCTACTTAAATACCTGTACTCTAAGGATAAAGACGTAAATGGTTAATATGACCGCTAAATATCATCTATAAGCAATTTTCTGCCTTATCGGCAGGCATAAAAAAGGGTAATTGTAAAGCTCATTAATAAGTTTTGCAATTACCTTTTTTCTATAATTACGAGAAGCAAAAAAACGCATCTCATAATCGACAAAAAAGATTATTCAATCTATCGTCGTATAAAATGATGGGACTTTAGGTTTCATCGAATCTGTGGTATAATGTTACTGTCTGAGTTACGCCCTATGAAATAAGGGTACGATGACAATTACAGGCAGGGTGAAGGGGGTTGAAAGGCGGTTATGGGAAATCAGAACATGAAAAAGATATTTATAATTGTTCTCAATGTGATCCTTATGACGGCCATATTGGGCTTTGTTATTAACTACTCCGGATTTGTAAGCCGCGATTCTTACCAGAGGCAGATTGAGAACTTTGAGAATACAACGATCACCATGGAGCGGGTAACGAATAATTATCTGGAGGGTGAGCAGAGGATCTGCGACGTATGGGCGCGCTATATCAACAACAATAACATGACCATGGAAGAGGCTGTTGCGTATATCCGTGCCTCCCATGTACTTACGAATACTTCTGCACATCTGATCTCCCTTGATACACTCACGGGCCTTTCCACACGCCCGAAACAGGGAACGGACGATGAATATGCTGTTTCCTATGAACGGGTGAATCTCCTGAATAACACGGACTGGGTAGCTGAGATCGGGAAGTCGATCAACATCACGCGGGCTTACACCAATCCGATGAATGGTGAGCAGTCCCTGGCTTTCTGCAACACGGTGACGTTGTGTGATCCGGGAAAAACAACCTCCGGAAAAGCAATCCTGCTTCGGGTGATCCCCATCTCGGAGCTTGAACAGAAATGGGTTTTCCCGCAGACGGAGCTTGTGAACGCCGAACTGTCCATAATCGACTCCGACGGTGATTATATCCTTAAGGGACACAGCTTTAAAAATTCCAGCTTTTTTGAGTTCTATAAATCGTATAATCAAACGGATCCCGAATCATGGCAGCGATTATTCGAAAAGATCACTTCATCCACGGGCTCCGTTTCCATGCTTGATTCCCACGGCCGGGAATGTATACTTGCCTTTGCCCCGGTCACCGATACTGCAGGGTGGACGATACTGGGGTTCGTGCCGGCGGAGGATCTTCATGTGAATGAGGAGAACTGGCTGCTGATTGGAATCGTTTCTGCCGGCCTCCTGATTCTGTTCATCTGTGATATGTGCTTTATGCTTGCTCTGAACAAACGTCTCCAGGCTACGGCCAGGGAAGCCGAATCCGCAAATAAGGCAAAGACCGATTTCCTTTCCACCATGTCCCACGATATCCGGACCCCCATGAATGCCATAATAGGACTTACGACAATAGCCGAGAAGAATCTGGGCGATCCGCAATCAACAGGGGAAAGCCTTCGGAAGATCAGTCTTGCCAGCAATCATCTGCTTACACTGATCAACGACATCCTGGATATATCGAAGGTGGAGAGCGGAAAACTGAAGCTGAGCCCCCTGACGTTCTCCATAGTGGAAACGGTGGAGAATCTGGTTAATATCTCCCATCCGATGGTCAAGGAAAAGAATCTGGAATTCAGCTTCCATATCAATCGGATGGAAAAGGAATATCTGTATACGGATCAGCTTCGTCTTAACCAGATCTATATCAATATCCTGTCCAACGCGATCAAATACACAGAACCCGGTGGACGGGTCAGTGTGGAAATGCGGGAGGAGAGCAGCATAGCACCCGGATGTGTAAGACTGATCTACGTCGTGGCGGATACGGGCATCGGCATGAGCGCGGAATATATGGAGACCATGTATCAGCCGTTCTCCAGGCAGATAGACAGCCGTGTCAACAGCATACAGGGAACAGGCCTGGGCCTTGCCATTACGAAGCAGATGGTGGACCTGATGAATGGAAAGATCGATTGTCAGAGCGAGCAGGGCAAGGGGACAACCTTCACGGTCACGTTGGATATCCCTGTGGCAGACAGGCAGAGAGAAGAGATGCAGCTTGATCCTATTGATGTTCTCATCGTGGATGACGACGAGGTCATGCTGCAGACTGCGGTGGATTCCCTTGAGTCCCTTGGTGCCACGGCAGAGCAGGCACGAAGCGGAACAGAGGCTATCGGCATGATCGAACACAGACATCTGTCCGGTCGGGATTACGGTATCATCATCATTGACTGGAAGATGCCCGAAACGGACGGCATTGAAACCATCAGACGGATCCGTTCGGAGATAGATAAGGATACCCCCATCTTACTGGTGTCCGCATATGATTGGTCGGACATTGAGGATAAGGCAAAAGAGGCGGGAGCAAACGGATTTATCTGCAAGCCGCTTTTCCGATCCACACTCTATGATAAGATCAACGATCTTATCGGTAAAGATCGTAGATCGGCTGAGCCGGAGGACGATTATTCCGATCTGCAGGGCATGAACATCCTTATAGCCGAAGATAATGATATTAACTGGGAGATCATTTCCGCCATACTCTCCATGTTCGGTATGACGGCCGACCGCGCGGAAAACGGACGGATCTGTGTGGATAAGATACGATCGTCGGATGCCGGCAGGTATGATCTGATATTCATGGACGTACAGATGCCGGAAATGAACGGTCTCGACGCAACCAGGGCGATCCGGAGTTTGGAAGATCCCGGAGCAGCCTCCATTCCGATCGTTGCAATGACGGCAGATGCATTCTCCGAGAACATCACGGAATGTCTGAATGCCGGAATGAACGGTCATATTGCCAAGCCAGTAGATATAAAACTTGTCATTAAGGAGATACGAAGAATCCGGGAAGGAAGGGAACGATCATGAAAAGAAAAATATGTTTGTTTTTAGTATTGCTGATGATTCTGGGACTGACCGCATGCGGTGCAGAGAAGCAGGCGACAACGGAAGAGAAGGGTTTTAAGCCGTCTCTGGATACATCCGCCAGCTGCAGCATCATCGTTGCCGGCGGTTACGATAACTTTGAGGCACTGGAGGCTGAATTCGACCGTTTTAACAGTTATTATCCCAAAGTGAAACTGATGTTCACGAAAATCGACGACTATAACAATATGATCGGGACGGTGCTGAACGGCAATGATGCTCCCGACATCTATGTCAATTACTCCTGGATGTACGGACGGGAGCAATACAAGGCTTCCATAGATCATGCGGAGGATCTGTCGGATCCCGCACTGGGTCTGGACCTGAACTGCATCCGCAGTAATATCATCCTGAAGACGGACGACGGTAAGCTGCCCATGGTCCCGGTCTTCTCCAATACTTATGGCATGCTCGTGAACAACAGCCTGTTTGAAAAGGAGGGACTGAGTGTCCCGACAACGTACCAGGAGCTGGTGAAAGTGTGCGCTGCATTTCGGGATAAGGGCTATACGAGTCCGATGATGGGATTTACCCAGAAGGAGACCACATCCCTGTATACTTTGATCATGTACCCTTACTTCTGCGGTACGGTGGCACAGGATAAAGAGGCCGTGAAAAAACTGAATGCCCTTGATCCCTCCGCCGGGACCTATCTCAGGCCGTCACTTGAGAAGATCGATCAGTTCCTGAAGGATGGGTGTGTGGACATTGATGCCTGCGCAGCCATCGAAAACAATTATGATGCGGTGATCATGCGGTTTTTTGAAGGTGATGTCCCCATGATGATGGCCTCCGGAGACACTGTTTCCGGAACCGAGAAACGTGAGAGCCGTTCTGAGGCATTTATCGCTTCTCCGTTTAAATACACCTTTGTTCCGGTTCCCATGTCGGATGAAGGCGCAAATTTCCTTAATATACCGAATCTGCAGTTTTCGGTCAACAAGGACAGCAAGAATCTGGACATGGCCAATGAATTCATGCGCTTTCTGGTCACGTCGGAGGAGCTGAACAGGATGGCGCAGAAAAAGGGACTTATGTCGCCGACCAAGGACCTGTCCTTTAACAGCATGTACGCTGCATTCGAGGCAGTTCCGGCTTCCCGAGTCCTGTCGCCGGAAGAGATCGGTCTGACAGATGATGCGGTCATTCAGTTAAGGCAGGCGGTTTACATGGTCGGGACCGGTGTGATGACCATTGATGAGGCGGTTGCCGCATATGGTACATTTTCCCAATAGGTGTCAGATCTGAACAAAAAACTTCTGATAAACAGAAATACGAAGAAAGGACTGCCGGATTTCATACGATATCCGCAGTCCTTTCTCTTTGTAATAGGGAGGGTTTGGTAACTGTATCTTTTGACACAGCTTAGAGGGATTATTAAATGAATAATTTTTAACCGTAAATACTAATACTATTATAACTCATCCGCCTTAACAGTCGGTCTGTTGAGGCTTACTTCGAGGTTTCCGTTACGTTCTCTGATCTCATCCATCAGAGCCTTTACAGATTCACCTTTTTTCATATTCACACGGTAGAGCAGCTTATACATGCTGCCCATATTGGTTGTCTTAACCTCTTCTACCGTGTACTTCATAAAATATTTGTCAAATATATCTTCAAATTTACCTTCAAAGTCCAGATCCTCCGGCACCGTGATCTTAAGTACTCTCTCCTCTTCAGATCTTCCGCCGAAATTTACAACATTTAATATAAGATTAGCCGTGCTGACTATCACTGCAAAGCAGGCCGCAACTCCGAGATATCCCATTCCGGTAGCAAGTCCGACTGACATTGCAAGGAAAATACTTGTTATCTCCTGACCTTTTCCCGGTGCAGATCTGAAACGAACCAGGCTGAACGCTCCTGCAACCGCAACGCCTGCGCCAATATTTCCATTTACCAGCATTATTACCATCTGAACCGTAGTCGGAAGCAGCGCCATTGTTATAACAAGGCTCTTGGAATAGCTGTTTTTTATCATATACATTCCGGCTATAAAAAGACCGATCAGAAGCGAGCAAACTGTTGCCTCTAAAAAGGTTTCTCCTGTAAATTGTCCATTTGTAAGTATAGTTCCAAAAAAATTATCCAGCATATGCCACTTCTCCTTTCTTCTCTGCAACACTGTAGTCATGTATGTATAATGTATTTCTGCCGACTGACTGAGCCAGCATATCTACATAACCTCTTCCGTATTTCGAAAATGAAACCGGATAGATCCTTAATTCACTGAATATCCGTGCAAGCTTAAGCGGAAATGCACTTCCTATCTTTACTTCCATCAGTCTCTCTCCCGGCTTCAGGATATCCTTTCCGACATTTCCATATCTCAGATCCAGCCTGTCGGTTCTGTAACGAATATTCCTGTCAAATGTGATCCTAAGCTCCGGATCCTCTTTTCCAAACATTGCTATTCTGTCATATGATATAGCCATCATCGGATCCAGTCCCTTGTAATAACTGATCATCTGGTCTATCTCTCGTTTTATCTGCGAATCCTTAGGTGCCTCAGTGCCTTCATTCAGATATCTGAGGGCTTCATCATATTTCATATCTATCCTTCTCTTATATACAACTCCGTCATATTTTTTCTTGATCTCGATAAATGCCGGAGATTCCTTTGTAGGTATATTGTAGCTTCTAAGTCTGAGCTTCTCCTTATAATCCGGCTTCTCCAGCGAAGTCCTAATCAACCTGTAATCAGGAGTATCGTAGTAGATGTTGAGGATTGCGGATTCTCCGTATCTGTCAACCTCTGCGAGGGGCTGCAGGCGCTCTCTTAACCGTCTGTAGGTTGTCTCATCCAGAAGATACTTTATCTCTATTCTCTTAAATATATCCTGATATTCACTCATATCATCTACCACCTTTCCTGATCATGTTTCGCATTTTAGGAGGCTAATCGCGAAATCTCTTGCTTTCTATTTTGCATTGGTTTTCCTTGTGATGAGCTTATAATAAACTGTGAAGCTGAAATAAAACTTAAAATAATAATATTTTTATATTTTTTATTTGTTTTGTGAAAAATGTGAATAATGAATGGTTTTGCCATCGCAGCACTGACCATAGAAACACTCGCCACAGGGCGCAAAAAAACTGCCGCATCTCTAAGATACGACAGTTTTTACATGAATTATTTTACGATTATTTACTTGTTATACCTCATAGTCCAGACAGCATCTCTGCGCAGTAAATGGTCTTACCTTTCCATCCGCAACTGCAACATGAAGCGGATTAACGCTGTACGCCTTTAGAGCTGCCTCATCAACAAATGTTGAATCCAGCATCAGATCCACATTCGAGCTTTCAAGACCATTTATATTTACCTTGATCTCAACTATTCCCGGAACCTCATCTTTCAGTCCCTCAAGCCCTTCCTTGATCTCCTGCTTTACTTTCAGCTTCTCATCCGCTGATAATTCATCCTTCAATGTCCATAAAATAATATGCTTTACCATTATTCTGCCTTTCACTAATACTCTATTAGTCTTTTGCCTTAAACATGATCATTGTCTGTTACTGTTCTCTCTAATATATCAACCTGCTGCACTATGCCAGGTCACAGCATATCCACATAGCTGCAGGCCGCAAGGGCCGCAACCGCTCCGTCTGAAGCAGCTGTAACAAGCTGTCTTACCTGCTTTGTTCTGCAGTCACCTGCAGTAAAAAGTCCCGGCGTTTTTGTTGTACAGCTTTCTCCGGAAATGATATATCCGGCCTTATCCAGCTCTGCAACGTCCTTAAATGCCTGATTATCCGGCTCCTGTCCTATAGCAACGAATAGACAGTCAACATTGATCTCTCTTACCTCTTCCGTAAGCTTATTTCTTACTTCGATGCCGGAAAGTCTGTCCTCTCCAAGAAGCTTAACAACATTTGAATTAAGAACAAATTCAACATTATCCTTCTTCTGAAGTGCAAGAAGAGTTTCCTTCTCGCCCCTGAATTCGTCACGTCTGTGGATCACATAGACCTTATTGCAGTAATTTGTCAGGAACATCGCATCCTCAAGAGCTGTATTTCCTCCACCATTTACAGCAACATCCTTGCCTTTATAAAATGCTCCGTCACAGGTTGCGCAGTAGGATACTCCACGTCCTGTAAGAGCCTCTTCTCTGTCGACTCCCAGATGTCTGTTCTTGGCACCGGTTGCAAGGATCACTGCCTTCGCTTCATAAACTCCGCCAAGAGTCTTTACTTCAAAAAGCTTTCCATCTGTACTTTCTGATCCATCTTTCACAGAAACAGACTCAACCTTGTCAAAAATAACCTCTGCTCCCAATTCTGAAGCCTGCTCATAGAGAGCAGTTGCATAATCAAAACCTGAGATTTTTTTTATCGCAGGATAATTTTCAATCTCCGGTGTATTTACTATCTGACCACCGTAAGAATATGACTCAAAAACGGCTGTTTTCTTTCCGGCCCGCTGTCCATATATAGCAGCTGATAGTCCTGCCGGTCCTGCGCCGACTATAATTATATCGTACATTATTTATTCCATCCTTCCGGGCTTATAAAACCATGAGCACATTGAACATTCATATTCACGGTCTGCCCTTATCCATTATATCACTGCAGGAATCAGCCCTTAAGCCACTCAAGTATTGCCGGCTTTGGTTTGAAGCCTACATTTCTCTTCACTTCTTCACCATTTTCAAATACTATAAGACATGGAATAGAGCTTACATTATACTTTATCGCAATCTCTGTATCATCCTCGATATTTAATCCAACCACCTTGACATCAGAAACTTCTTCGGAAATCTGATCAACGACCGGCGAAAGCATTTTACATGGACCACACCATGAGGCCCAGAAATCTACAAGCACCGGCTTGTCACTCTTTAATACTTCTTCTTCAAACTGTTCTGCTTTAATCTGTAATGCTGACATATTATATTCCTCCTCTATATATCAAAATTAATTAACTACGCAAACTATCATCACGGTCACCCGATACATCCGGATGTCTAATGCCTCGGAATATAACCGTTTACTCAGTCTCACTCATCCGTATCTTTAGACGTAGCGCTGAGAACTTTATATAACAGTTCATAAAGCTGCATCGCTTCCTCCGATTTAAGACATATACAACTTCCTATCTGTTCAGGAATCTTTACTGCTTCTTCCCGAAGATCCATGCCCTTCTTGGTAATGGATACCATAAGATTTCTCTCATCAGTTTCCATCCGATGTCTTTCCAGATAACCCTTCTGTTCCAGCTTCTTAAGAAGCGGAGTCAGAGTTCCGGAATCCAGGAAAAGAGCTTTACCCATTTCCTTTACATTTGTATGCTTCTTGTCCCAAAGCACCATCATCGCAATATACTGCGTATATGTGAGATCCAGTCTATCAAGAAGCGGTTTATACTTTCTGATAACCTCTTTGGAACAGGCGTAAAGTGGAAAACACAGCTGGTTTTCGAGCTTAAGACAGTCATATCGTCCGTCCAACTTGCCCTTTTTTCCTTCAGTTGTCATCTCTCCATCACTCACCTTATCACCCTCTTTTCTAAAATCACTCTTGCATCATTTAATTGTGTGTATATTAATTGTTTACAATTTAATTATACACTGCAAAACTTTTTTGTCAACAAAATTTATAGTGTAGTTTTTTATGTTTTTTTGGTATACTGATAATATAACTTATCAGAAGAAAAACAAGCACGAACGAAGTGAGTATTTGTGGACTATTCCGAGTCTTTTGGAATCGTGCTATCGGTATGAGATGCAGGTTTTTGCATCTCAATATATAGATTACGATTATTCGAAGAATTATAGAAATTCATATCATTATAATTACAACCGGAGGATACCGTCATGAAGATGAAAATAGCTTCCTTACAGATGAATATAATAACAGACAAGATTAAATGTATAGATTATTTAGAGAAAAACCTGCAGAAACCGGAGCTTCGCGATATAGATATGCTCACCCTTCCGGAAATGTTCTGCTCACCATATCAGAGCACTGCATTTCCTGAATATGCAGAACCTGAAGGCGGCGAGATGTGGCAAGCCATGTCAGAGCTGGCAAGAAAATACAGAATCTACATTTCCGCAGGCTCTGTACCTGAAAAAACTCCGAGCGGTAAGATTTACAACACCGCCTATGTTTTCAACCGTGAAGGTCATCAGATTGCAAAGCACAGAAAGGTTCATCTTTTTGATATAGCTATTTCCGGCGGTCAGTATTTCAAAGAATCTGACACCCTTACTGCCGGCGATTCCATAACTACATTTGAAACAGAGTTTTGTACGATGGGACTCTGTATCTGTTTCGATATTCGTTTTCCTGAAATGTTTTCTGCCATGGTAAAACGCGGTGCTAAGCTCATCCTTATCCCTGCTTCCTTTAATATGACCACAGGTCCGGCTCATTGGGAGCTGCTTTACCGCGCAAGAGCAGTTGATAACCAGGTTTTTGTTATAGGAACAAGTCCTGCGAGAGACTATGCCAGCAGCTATATTTCTTATGGAAATTCACTTATTGTCGATCCATGGGGACGTATTATCGCAAAACAGGAAGAGGCCGAAGGAATCAATATAGCAACCATCGATCTCGCTGAGGTTGCTCGCATCCGCAGTGAAATGCCGGTGGTGCATGCGTAAGCACGTGTAATCACGTGGGACTGACGTTCCTACGGTATCGTGTCAAGAAAAAACTCATTTACTTCATGCTTGTTATTCTTATTATAAGATATAGTATATATTTAGAACAAAAAAACAGATGCTTCCGCCACCGTGTTCAAACGATATGGAAGCATCCGATTTTACGCATCATATGTAATCTCTTACACTGGTTTTGTCCTCAAAATCCTCTCACTCCAAAAACCTTTTTATCTTCTTGCCGGTCCATGCAACCATAGGTCCAATGGTAAATACCATGAGTATTGTAACCAGTCCGACTGTTCCACCCAGCAAAAATCCTATGACTGCAAAACATCCGTCCCAGAAAATACGAATGACGCGGAAGGAAAAACGTTTCTGCGAATTGGCTATAATGACTGACAAAGCATCATATGGTGCTGTTCCCAGCTCCACAGACATATAAATGCTTGCAAACACAACAAATAATATAAGAAGTATTATACACGCGCCAAAGCACCACAGAAAATCCGTGAGAATAAATCCGCTGCCGAATCTGATCTTCGGAAAGTGGTAGTCTACCCCCGCTTTCTCCATGATAAATCCCATAAAATTATATGAATAACCAACAAGGAACATATTGAAGAAGGTTCCAAATCCAATCTGTTTCTTATCACGCCATATAACAATTATAAACATCGCCGTATTAACGATTGCCTGGAGATTTCCGAGCGACAGTCCGAATTTTGCCGCCAAAGCAAGGTTTGTTACCGAACACGGATCCGTCCCCCACACCAGCCGGTCAAACCAGTAAACGCAGAATCCCATCATGCATACCGAAACAAAACATAAAACCAGCCTGCGCACAATATGCGGTTTTTTATACATATTCTGAAAAAACTCTTTCACTATATTTCCCTCTCGTACTTTTATTTAATTCAAACAAATCCCTGTCAGTCTTCCGACAGAATCTTCTCCGGCAATTCCTGCACATCTGTTTCTAAATATATATCTGCGGTGTTTGCCTGATTTTTTTATAGTCCGGAACCAGCGTTCCTCCGGTATCTTATCATAAAATAAGATAAATAACAGCATTTTAAACAATATTTGATCAAAACGTAAAAATCCCACCTGTATTTAGGATTTATCATAATATCCTAAAATGCAGATGGGATTTTTTTGATATGGCACTTATAATAATTACTTTTTAATTAATCATTTTTACGTTATCCGGTAGAGCTGCAACAGATAAAAACCTGTTTATTCAACATTATTCAACATTCTTAAGCGCCTCTGAAAGAGGAATTCTCTTGATCCTGTTGAAGTCTATAAATGATATCACGAGGTAGGCCGCATAAAGAGCCACCGCCATGATTATGCAGGACTTAACCGTTACGGAAAGCGTGAACCAGCCTGCCTTTCTTGACATTACCTTTCGCCAGAACCAGTCGATAACGAAAAATGCAACTACCATTGAAAGAAGATCAAAGGCAACCATGATGAAGGTTGTGGATCTTATATACAGCTTACTTATCTCCTTATTTTCATATCCCAGCACCTTTACCATTGAGATAGACTGCTTGTTCTTTTCTATAATGATCTTGGTGATAAGATAAATGAGCAGCGCTGCGATAAGTACAGTAAGTACAGAGAAATAATCCATGTAGCTTCCGATGGAATGATCCAGCTGATTTGCCATCTTTGTTATATCATCCACACTTACAACTTTATAAATATATTCTTCAGGAATATCTGTAATCTCAGTATTTGAGAAGAAACCGCTGAAGTAATCTGCATCATTTCCGAATACCGCATTATAATTATCCATCGGCATCATTACAATGAGTGATCCCATGTAATCATATATACCCTTTACCTTAAATCTGTATCTGCTGCTGGAATACTGATTCTTAAGTGTGAACGCATCACCAACCTCAAGGCCGAATTTTTCCGCATATGGTTCGGTAATATATACTTCATTATCTTTCAGTTTTGCACCTATCTTAAGATATTTGCTGTCAGAGCTGTATCCAACGATCATTATCTCTTCGCCGACCTTCGGGCCGTCAACCGTTACAAGATTTGATACGCAGGCTTTCTCAGCATCCGGGTTTGTAGTAGATATCTCATTTCCCATTGCATCCACTGTTCCTCTGAGGAAATACTGATACTGAGCATACATTTTCTTCGGCGCTTCCTTCATATATTTATC
Source organism: Eubacterium ruminantium (assembly GCA_900108205.1). Lineage (GTDB taxonomy): Bacteria > Bacillota > Clostridia > Lachnospirales > Lachnospiraceae > Eubacterium_Q > Eubacterium_Q ruminantium_A. Next base: position 107,018 of record FNUU01000002.1, read on the forward strand.
AAGAGTATCAGGAAGTGCCAGGCAGAACATCAGCATTATCATAACAAAGCATGTTCCGAAGAAGAGAACCACATAGCTGGAAATGTTACTGAGTACGTTTCTGATACGGAAACGGCTGAAGAACTTCCAGCGCGGAAGCCTTACCGCCTTCTTTCTCTTTGACATTCTGAGATCATGTCTCAGGAATCTGAGCGGAGATATTGCAAGCTTTTTCCTGATCATCACATAGTTGATAACAAGCATCATAACCACAGGAGTGATCGTTGTCATAAGGAAAGCTTTGGAATTCCAAAGAGTTTCATAGGTCGGAAGACTGTAGCTGTTGTAATACATATCAACAACAACGTTCTTAAAGAAAGTATATCCGCCAAGATTACCAAATACCGCTGCCATCAGAGTTACAAAAACCGGAATTGCCATATAATGACGTATCATCTCTCTCTTTGTATAACCTGAAGCTCTGAGGGTACCGATAACCACCGAATCATCATCAATCTTATTGCTGATATTGATTGCGAAAATGAATGCAAATACAGCAAGCAGGATCACAAGCAGATATATTGCAAGATTTTCATCATTTTCAAAGTCATCTGTTGCAAAATGAATAGCCTGATTCATGTATTCCGGCACATAATCCTCAACCATTATATCGTTGGCAGGATCTTCATCATAAAATGATGCTGCGGCTGTTTCTCCGAGAACCTCTACAAAATCATCGCTTTTCTTTTTCTTTGCCTCATCATCATCTTCATCCGGCTTCTTATCATAGCTCCATGCATACTGAAATACATTCTGTGCATCAAGCTTATCATACTGCACTGCCGATACAACACCGATATCAAAGGTCAGTGCGTCAAACATTGTATCACTGTTATTTTTATAGAGAGTACTGTAATCACTGAGTGCGACCAGGCCGGTAACCTCAAATTTTTCTCCGTTAAGATACAGATTATCACCGACCTTTATCTTGCTGTTATCAGCGTGCATTCTGTCGATTGCGATCTCTCCGTCCTTTTCCGGGAGCCTGCCCTTCATAACACAGGCTTTATTTATTTCTTCTCTCAATGTGAATACTCTTATCGTAACAGGATCATCTTTTTCTTTAGTCTTATCTGATGTTTCTGTAAGATCCTTATAAAACTGTTCATAAAGCTTTACAAGACCCTTTTCTTCTACAGTACTGATAAACTCATCACTTGCTTTTCTGGACAGGTTGAAATGGCCGTCCTCAACATTATATTTTGTAAATGCATCATGACCCGCCTCCAGCATACTGTTGTTGGCAACGAGCATTCCCGATACAAAACCGATGGTAAGGAAGAGTATCAGAAATATGATCAGATTCTTTTTAAAATCCTTTTTCAACTCCTTTGGGAGTCTTCTGGAAAGTGGACTCTTCATAGGTTTTCTCCTTTCTCTTACCAGTCAAGATCCATTGCTGAAACCTTTTCCTCATTTACTATATTCTTTCTGACTACGCCATCACGAAGCTTGATAACATGGTCTGCCATATGCTGGATTGCTTCATTATGCGTAACCATTATTATTGTATTTCCGTATTTCTGATTAACATCCTCGATAAGCTTCAGGATGTCCTTGGAAGTATTATAATCAAGAGCGCCTGTAGGTTCATCACAGAGAAGGATGTCCGGATTCTTGATGATCGCACGTCCGATGGATGTTCTCTGCTGCTGTCCGCCTGAAAGCTGGCTCGGAAGCTTATGACGATGCTCATAAAGACCAAGTGTCTTAAGAAGATCGTCAATATCCAGCGGCTTATCAGAAAGGTAAGCGCCAACCTCAATATTCTCTTTTACGTTCAGATTAGGAATAAGATTGTAAAGCTGAAATACATATCCCAGATGCTTACGTCTGTACTGTGTAAGAGTCTTTTCATCCATATCCTCCAGCTTGTCTCCATTTATGGAAATATATCCGCTGTCTGCATTGTCGATTCCTCCGATAATATTAAGAAGTGTTGATTTACCGGAACCTGAAGGACCAAGCAGGACACAAAACTCACCCTTTGCCACAGAAAAATTCATTCCTCTCAGAACTTCCTGCTTTGTTTCGCCTTCGCCGTAGGCTTTTTTTACATCTACGATTTCAAGAAATCTTCTTTCTTCTTCTGACATGATCTGTTCCTCCCTTTGTTAAATACTGTTTATTGATTGATAGCTTTGATATTGAGCATATTTGATGATTAAATGACATGTTTTTCTCATATGCGCTTTCGTACATATGTGTGTCTATTCATATGTTCATATGAGCAATAATAGGACTGTATGTTCTATTTGTCAAGATTTTTATGTGAGAATATTTATCAATACTTTTCATCAATACTTAGGGATCCTGTAGTGTAGAGAATAACCCGACTGATACTGATACGCTGAATACATGTCCGACAGTGATGATAATTCGGTTTCTGAACAAGAACAACCCGGCATATGTGGACGTCCATGATATACATGTACCTGAGATATGTCCTTATTTGAGAGAAAAAAATAAGAGACTCACTTGCAAACCAATAGCTATAAAACGGAAAAACCGTTATTATACCTATAAGTTTGCAAGCAAGTCTCATTGATTACTCATAAACCGAATCACCGACAGCTATTCCCGCTATGATGATTGTCTTGACGATTATATGTACAGATAAAATTCCCTCTGCCAATTACTCCCTTGACTGCTTTTTCAGAATAACAAAACAATTTTTGCATGTCAATACCATAATTTTGTAAAATTTTTCCCACCCCACTATTCTGAGGATCCTCTGATATACACGGTATACCGTATTTACACCTCTGACCCTCGCATAATATATCTTATCAGAAGAAAAACAAGCACGAGTGAAACGAGTATTTGTTTTTCTTGATAAGATACCGTAGGGACGTTAGTCCCGCAGGATTATGAGATGCGGTTTTTGCTTCTCATAATATTTTATCATATTAAAAATCAGACTTCCATGTAAAAATCTTGTTCCACTGTGTATTTTTCTCTATTTTTTCTTGACAACTCCTCATCAAAAATTGTAAATTTTTGCGAAACATAGTATAATAAACTATGTGTTGTCGACAGTCAAACCCGGGAAGGAGGTACATCATGATTAATGCTTATTACGAAATCATATTCGCAGTTTCTCTCATTCTGACCATTGTATATGCAAAGATGTTTCATAAGCATTTCAATGTATATTTTACCATGATGTTTGTCTTCATTCCCATAACAAATATGGGCTATATCTTCCTGTCGCAGGCTGTAAATCTTGAAGAAGCTATCCTGGCCAACAAAATAATCTATTTCGGCGGATGTTTCCTGCCTCTGTTCGTCATGTTTACGATACTTGAGCTATGCGGTATCAACATGAAAAAATGGATAGCCATCATTCTTATCACCTTAAGTTCCATTGTATATCTGTCAGTACTTACGATCGGAAAATACGAGATTTTCTATAAAAGCGTAGAATATGCCTCTGAAAACGGCACAGCATATCTTACAAATAAGGAATACGGTATGATGCATTCCGTATTTATAATAATGGTTCTCCTGTACCTTATCGTCCCTATGTTTATCATGATATACTGTCTGTTCGTTAATTATAATGTATCCACCAAAATGGTAATCCTCCTGCTGACGCTCGAATTTTTCAGCAACATATGTCATTTCGGCAGTAAAAAGATGATACATAATTTCGAACTTACTCCTATATCATATATTCTGGCACAGATCATCTTCCTTATCATTATCAGGAAGCTCTGCCTTTACAACATCACCGAATCCGGCATAGATTCTATTGAAATGAACGGCGATATAGGCTTTATATCCTTTGATAACAAGCTGAACTATCTGGGAGGCAGCGCCATAGCTCTTATTGTCTTCCCGGAGCTTGCTCATGTTAAGATAGACACACCGGCGATCAAATATGAAGAAGTAAACCGCGAGATCATTTCAAGGCTGAATGCCTATATTGAAAGCGGCGACAACGACAGCTTTACCAGAACCATGGGAAATGAAATCTACAGGATCACGATCACGAGACTGTACGATTCCCGTAAATGCCGCGGCTATCAGTTCCTTATCAGAAATGATACCAAGGAACAGAACTATATAAACCTTATCAACCGCTTCAATGAAAGCCTTGAAAAGGAAGTAGACCTCAAAACCAGACGTATTGTGGAGATGCATGACAACCTGATCCTCAGTATGGCGACCATGGTTGAAAGCAGGGATAACTCAACCGGCGGCCACATCAGAAGAACCAGTGATGTTGTCAGAATCCTTATCGATGAAATATCCAAGGATAACGAGCTTCATCTTTCCGAAAGCTTCTGCCATAACATAATCAAAGCAGCGCCGATGCATGATCTTGGCAAGATAGCTGTAGATGATGCCATTCTCAGAAAGCCCGGCAGATTTACTCCTGAAGAATACTCCATAATGAAATCCCATGCAGCCGAAGGCGGTCGTATCGTTCACGAAATCCTTAAGTCTACCGATGACGAAGAATTCAAGGTAATTGCCGAAAATGTTGCTCACTACCACCATGAACGCTGGGACGGCTCCGGCTATCCGGAAGGCCTCTATGGTGAAGAAATACCTATAGAAGCACGTATAATGGCCATAGCCGACGTATATGACGCCCTTGTGAGCAAGCGTGTATATAAGGAAAAAATGAGTTTTGAGGAAGCCAACAAGATAATTATGGAAGGCATGGGCAAACATTTTGATAAGAGGCTGGAAAAATATTATGTTGCAGCCCGGCCTAAGCTGGAGGAATACTATACAGAGAACGACTGATCCGCTTTTTCCATCTGAAAGGCATCGACTCATGTGTCAAAAGCTACTTTTGATGCATATGTCATTTTATATAAATAATACAAAAATTTTATTGAAAAACTCATCGATTTTAATCTTGAAATCAGTAAAAATATTTGTTAATATTGATTAATTCTATTTTTTAGGTAACTATTTTAAAACAGGGTTACGGGAAGCGTATCGCGTTTCACACACATATATATAATTTAAGAAAGAAGGAGAAAAAGAAATGGCTTACTATTACGATGAACCATCACGTACATTCGGCGAGTATCTTCTTGTTCCAGGATACTCATCATCAGAATGTGTCCCAACATCAGTCAGCTTAAAAACACCACTTGTAAAATATCGTAAGGGCGAAGAGGAATGCCCATTTTCGTTAAATATTCCTATGGTATCTGCTATCATGCAGTCAGTTTCAGGTGACAAGCTTGCGGTTGCACTTGCCAAGCAGGGAGGAATCTCATTCATTTATGGTTCACAGACGATAGAGGAAGAGGCCAATATGATTCGCCGCGTTAAGGCATATAAGAAGGGCTTTGTAACCAGTGATTCAAACCTTTCACCGGATGCTACTCTTGCAGATGTTCTTGACCTCAAGGAGAGAACAGGTCATTCGACTGTTGCGATCACAGATGACGGAACTTCTCATGGAAAGCTCCTCGGTATCGTTGCTTCAAGAGATTACCGTCTTTCAAGAATGGAAAGAAGCCTTAACGTTAAAGAGTTCATGACTCCTATTGATAAACTTATTGTTGCAAGCGATGATACATCACTTCATGACTGCAACGACATTATTTGGGATAACAAGATCAATACACTTCCACTGGTTGATAAGGAAGGCCACCTTTCATACATGGTATTCCGTAAGGATTACGACAGCCACAAGGAAAATGTAAACGAGCTTCTCGACTCTCACAAGAGCTATGTTGTAGGTGCCGGTATCAATACCAGAGATTACGCAGAAAGAGTTCCAGCACTTGTTGAAGCAGGAGTAGACGTTCTTTGTATAGATTCATCAGAAGGCTACAGTGAATGGCAGTCAAGAACCATCAAATGGATCAGAGATAACTACGGCGACAAGGTTAAAGTAGGTGCCGGAAATGTAGTTGATGGTGAAGGCTTCAGATTCCTTGCAGAAGCAGGCGCTGACTTCATTAAGATCGGTATCGGCGGCGGTTCAATCTGTATCACTCGTGAGACAAAGGGTATCGGACGTGGACAGGCTACAGCTGTTAAGGATGTTGCAAGAGCCCGTGATGAATACTTCAAGGAAACCGGAGTATATATTCCAATCTGTTCAGATGGTGGTATCGTTTATGATTATCACATTACTCTTGCCCTTGCGATGGGAGCAGATTTTGTAATGCTCGGAAGATATTTTGCAAGATTTGACGAAAGCCCTACAAATAAGCTTTACATCAACGGAAACTACGTTAAGGAGTATTGGGGCGAAGGTTCTAACCGTGCACGTAATTGGCAGAGATACGACCTTGGCGGAGCTTCAAAGCTTTCATTTGAGGAAGGTGTTGACAGCTACGTTCCATATGCCGGACCACTCGCAGAAGGCGTTCAGAGCACACTCTACAAGGTTAAGTCTACTATGTGCAACTGCGGCGCCCTTTCGATCGAAGAGCTTCAGCAGAAGGCTAAGCTTACAGTTGTATCTGCTACTTCAATCGTTGAAGGCGGCAGCCACGATGTAATCCTTAAGAACAGCTCAAAGAAGTATGACTAATACAACGTCTTAAATATAACAACGATAACGATGTTCAAATATGAAATCGAGACATTCATGATTTATTTTAAACAATCGTATTGTATTATAGAAAAACGCAGGATTTCAGGTAATCTGAAATCCTGCATTTTAATTATAACATTTTTTTATCTTATCTTCGACAGCTTTTCTGTTGGCTGCCAATTCAATACAGTATGAGAAGCAAAAACCGCTTCTCATAATCCTTCGGGACTAAAGTCCCTCCGATATATCATGTGAATTTATTTCTTAAAAGGAATAACCCTGTTAACCCTCTGCATATATTCCTTATATTCATTTCCGAATCTTTCGGTAAGCCATTTTTCTTCTGTGTTCTGAAGAAGAACAGTCAGAAACAGCCAGAAAATGATAGGAAGCGCGTACATATAAACATTTCCGGAGATAAAAAGCACACCTGTGCAGGCAAAGAGGATCGCCGCATATATCGGATTTCTGGTAAATGCATATATGCCCGTTGTACAAAGTCTGCCGCTGTCTATATAGCTGTCGATATTTGTATCAAATACAGCTCTTGTCCATATAAGAGCCGCCGCAAATATAAGTATTGCCCCCAAAACTATATACGGAATCCTGAAGGTTTCTGAAATACCGTTTTCTAATGCTTCTGTATGTCCGAAAATGACTCCCAGCACGGTCAGCGCTATGGCTACCACTCCAAAAAACGGTCCCGCCCCATAGGTTGGAAGAGGCTTTGCCGCCACCTTTACCACTTTATTCTTTGAGAATTCATCCTCAAGCTCCTGCTCAAGATCATCATCAATGTCTTCATACTTCCTGTCGGTTGCCATTACATTTTTCAGTTTTGTTTCCATACTGTTTTTTTCCATAAACACCTATCCCTTCATAATCCGGTACCGCTGTATTGCTGTAATTCTGCAGCAATCCTGATGTACCACTGCCTGTTAATATGCTGCTCGTTTTTTGTGCTGCCGCACTCGCATTACTCGTTTGCATGCAACCCATTTATAAATCACTCGTTAATGATTCTCTCCTGTATATATTCCTTCAACGAAGCCTCCACCCTGAGAACAACTTTGTCCTCCAGAGAGATGTTCTCTCCGTTTCTTATATAAATGCATGGCGTCTCATGCTTATATACTCCTCTTGCCGATGGCTGCTCATCAAAACAGTCCGGAAATGTAGTTCCCTGCTTCTTCCAGGTGAATGTCGAATCACTGATAGTAACATTTTTTATCAGTGAATACTCCTCTCCGGCGATCATTATGGTTCCTTCGCAGTCCATTCTGATATGGTCCAGTGTAATATCCTCGATAACACCCGGGAGTCGCTCAACGCCGGCTCTCTTAGTCGCTGTGAGAAAGACAGGATCGCCCTTGCCCCACCATACAACAACCTCTGAATCCTGCTTCGCCCTGTCCTTGTAACGAAGCGTATTTCCTGAAATATGATGTATCATAATATCATGTATCCTGCCGCCGTCCCTGGACCAGATACCGATTCCTCTGGTACAGTTCTCCATGATGCAGTCGCTCATGGTAATATGATGAATATCTCCCCAGGTTTCGGTTCCGATCTTAAGCGCAGAAGAATGCGAATAAAGAATACATCCGGATATCAGGATATTGCAGCATGGGCCGTATTTCTCCGTCATCGGAGCCGTGGTCTTCACGACTATGCAGTCATCCGCGCAGGCTATCCTGCATCCGCGTATGATTACATTCTGACAACAGTCCGGATCAATTCCGTCATTATTCGGTCCACGGTCGTTGTTTTCTATACGAATATTCTCAATGAGCACATCCCTGCAGCCTGCCATATGCAGCGTCCAGAATGCCGCATCATAAAATGTAACATCCCTGACTGTAAGATTCTTTATATCCTCCAGAAAACTCATTCTCGGCCTGAAGCCACGAACCTTCAGCGGACTTTCATGACTACCGCCGTCAGCATCATCCTCGTAGAAAACCTCACGTCCTCTGCCGTCTATCCTTCCTTCGCCCGAAATGGTTATATTTTCAGCATGCCTGGCCAGCAGGAAACATCCTCCTGCCCAGCCTGTATCCTTATTGTCGTCGTCAAAATCCTTCATGAAGTCTATCATATCCGCAGGATCCAGGCTGGAAATAAGCTCCGCGCCTGCCTCCAGATACATATTTACATTTGACTTAAGCATGATAGTTCCAGAAAGAAATCTTCCCGTAGGAATTATAACCTTGCCACCGCCATTTGCGGTACATTCATCTATAGCCTTCTGTATGGCTGACGTATTCACCGTCATGCCATCTCCGACTGCCCCATAATCCAAAATATTATAATTCATAAATACCCTCTAAATCATTCAATCTTCTTAATTCGTAGCACATGACGGTATTATAACTGTCTCTTAATTAAACATACTGTATCTGTAACATAACTGTTTCATCATTCAACAGCTGTACACGTATCATAACCGTCCCATCATTCAACAGCTATACACGTATCATAACCGTCTCATCACCCAACAGCTGTACACGTATCATAACCGTCCCATCATTCAACAGCTGTACACGTATCATAACCGTCTCATCATTAAATGCAATATTCACTGAGTTTTCACGCCAGGGCCTTTTTCAGCATAAGCAGTTCCTCGGCATATATGCAGTTTGGAAATGCCGGATCCTCCAGCATCGTAAGCACTTCGTCCAGCGGCATCCACACAACAGCTTCCACTTCAGACTCCTGCAGTTTAAGCTTGTCAGCCTCCACCTCACCCTTATAGATATAGACATAGCTCAGCTGATTATCAATAAATGGTTTCCCATAAAATTCTTTATTACTCTTCTTTATACGACTGCCGACATATAAAAAGTCCTCCGGAACAGCCTTTATTCCAAGCTCTTCTCCCAGCTCCCTTACTGCCGAAGGAAGAGGTTCCTTTCCTGCTGAAATATGTCCCGCAGAAGAGATATCATAGCAGCCCGGATTTGAATCCTTATTTGCGCTGCGCTTTTGAAGCAGCACATCCCAGGAATCATAACTACCCTTCTGCCCGGATACCTCACCACCTGCATCAGTACTGTTGCCGCAGGCGTTTTTAACTGACTCTGTGCGATTCTGATCATCCTCAACATTCTTTCTCATGATCCACATATGAACAGTAGCATGCATGCTTCCAAATCTGTGAGCAACTGTTCTTTCACGAACTATACCGGTTTTGGATCCGTCCTCATTTATGATATCCAGCAGCTCCATCGGCTTGCCGTCCAGCGCTGCAGAGGCAAGAGTTCCATGGCCGTCATAAGTCAGTTTAAGAGAGAAAAAATCCTGTCTGTCCTCCAGAAGCAGAAAGAAAATACGGTCTCCCTCCCAGAGATTCAGTGAATTTATCTCGCTCTTCGGCACCCATTCCAGAGTACCCTCATTACAGTCCTGCCTTATCTCTCCGGTAAATCCATCCGCGGTATAAAGCGCCATATACTCCGTGCAGCCATCCCCGGAAATGAAGGTAATGGTTGCCCTGTACCTGAAAGAAGTAAGGGTAAGACCGGTTTCCTCCTTTACTTCACGAAGGAGGCATTCCTCAGGACTTTCATCCTTCTCAAGATGTCCGCCCACGCCTATCCATTTATCTTTATTTATATCCTTCTCCTTGCTTACTCTGTGAAGCATCAGATATTTATCATCCTGCTCGATATAACATAGCGTTGTAAGCTCCGGAGAACTGTATTTACTGTTTCTTTCTTCCATTTTATCCGTCCGAATTTATCTATTGATGAATATTAATGAAGTCATCGCATCATTTAGTTATTTTGCGACAGCTATATTAGTCCGCAAGACTTCCGAGCGGATCCCATGGCTCCAGCTCGATAAGCGGCTGATCAAGAAGCTTCAGCGTCTCCTCATCCAGATATTTTCTGTCAACGACTACCTGATATACAAATTCATCAAACCAGCTGTCTGAAGCGACGTAATATCCATCAAGGCCTGCGTCCTTTCCCCAGCTGTTTTCGATCCTCCATCTGTCAGCCTTGCCTTCGTTATTGATATTTACTCCAAGAAGCACCATCGCATGATTCATGGCACTGTCTCCGTACATAAGACGGTCTCCCTTGGTAAATTTATATTTTACATTGAAAAGATCCTCGATACGAAGGCTGTCCCTGTCAAAAACGCCGTCCTTACGTACTGAAAATTTCAGACAGTCTGAACCGAACCATACCGGATGACCATCCTTAAGCTGGGCTATAACCGCCTCCTTAAGCTTCTCTATCGGAAGATTAAGATAATGAACCGGCGCGCCTTCCACTACATTTCCAAGGAACTTAACTGTATACATTTTATTCATCGGCTTATTCTCAGCAGGAGCATTCACGATACTGATCTGATCGGAAAGCCTGATTCCTACATATTTATCGTAAAATTCCTTCGGAGTAATGCCATTTTCCTGGATCACCTTATCATCCTTGTCTCTGAGGGTGATATCAAAGGTTTTTGGCGGCTCACCGAGGGATATTACCAGCATTCTGTAGATTTCATTCAGCATGGCTGTCTTTTCCTTCTGAAGAGCCTCGTCAGCTTCGCCGGAAAGAGATTTATTCCTGAGTGTTATGGCATCCTCTCTGAGTTTGGAGGTAAGGAAATCATCAAACCATCTGGACGCAGTTGCTGAGGCAGCATCCGGAAATGCCTCCTTCGGTACAACACCGTATTTCTCAACGAGATTTGCAAACATATCCCACTGTCCGCCGTCTGCAAGAGGACCTGCATTTAAGAAGCTGTATAATCTTCCGTCAATCGGCTCATCAGTAATCTTTAACACACTTTCAAGGAAATAATTAGCCTTCTCCAGCTTGTCATAGAAGAAGATATAATTCTGAGAAAGTTCAAAATTCTCCAGATTAAATTTCTTCATCACCTCATACCTGAAGGTGTTAAGCGCCGAGAATATCCAGCATCTTCCGCTCGACTTCTGATCTGTTATCTTTCCGGTCTTAATATCCACCGAAAATGAATTTGGCATATTTCTCACGCCTCTGTAATCTGTTGCAACATCAAGAATACCACCCTTCTGAGCTGCATTTGCGGCAATAAGATTTGCCCTGTCGCTATTAAAATCCTCTGAAAATCCTTCAAGATTCTTAACTGTAATTGAATTTGACATTTTATTCTCCTTTTCTCGTGTGTATTATTGAGAAGCACTTATTACCTCTCATGAATTGAGAAGAACTTACTGCATCTCATGATTCTTCATTATCAGTTTATATTTTAACAGACATTCCACTTTACGACATAAACTCGAAAATGTATAAAAAGCCACTGTAACTGCTATTGTACACCATAATACGCTTCCTTGCCATATTTGTTTATAATAAAATCCCGCATGAGCAGGTCTTGTCATACGGGATTCATCCTAGAGGAAAAGCATTTCCATGAAATTTATACAAGTGAAATTGTATCGATAGCTGATTCCGGCGAAAAACCGGACGATCTGAGTCCGTTCATAAGAACTTCATGCCACTGTTTGCTGCTGAGACTAAGCACCGAACCGTCCTCAAAGCTTATTCTGCAGCTTTTATCCGGGCTGCAGGTCATATCACATCCGAGCTTATACATGTTTTTTCTGCTGATAGCTCCGATATCTTCAAGCATATTGACCATACGGTATACTGTTGCAAAGCCGATGCTCTCATCCTGCTCCGCAGCCTTATAATATATCTCTTTAATGCAGCTGGCATCACCTGATAAAATGGCATCCAGAATGATCCTTCTCTGTTTGGTTATCCTGCAGCCATTTTTCTTTAGTTGTGCTATCAATTCATCTTTTCTGTTCATGACTGTTGAAAACCTCCTCTCTTCAGCATACAGACCATTATTTCTGTGCTATCGGAGAAAACAGATAAGTTCTCCGGTGCAGTTATTTAGAAGCCGATACACCGGCATCTTTCTTAGCTGCACACATATGGCAGGCACCGCTGCAATGCTTGCAGTCACACCCACAGGACAGAGACTTGCCGGCCTTCTTATCCTTTATCATGCTTCTTATTGCTAATCCACAGGCGCCGCCAACGGCGCCAAGTGCGATTATCGTACCAATTATCGGACTCATTATTATCACCATCCTATTTTTACGATATACCGGTCATAATTAATACCTGAATTCAGTTAACCATGTACCGGCATACATTTATTAACCCTTAACTGCCTTAAGCTTGATATCAAGGGTCTGGCTCTCCTTGTATGGTCTCACAAGAAGATATATTATAGCGATCACGAAAAGTACTGCTACAATTGTACCAACCCCGAATACGCCATCTGTAAATACTCTGCCTATCTGATAAATGATAAGCGCAACCACGTAACCTGTAATAAGCTGGTAAGCTACCGTTGCCCAGAACCATTTACGGCTGTTCATTTCTCTCTTTATTGCACCAAGTGCTGCAAAGCAAGGTGTGCAGAGGAGGTTAAATGCCAGGAAAGAATATCCTGCAAGAGCTGAGCTCATTCCTTCGAAATCCAGGACTCCGAATACACCTACAACCTCTTCCTTTGCCACAAGACCCATTATTGTTGCAATAGCAGCCTTGATATTATTAAATCCAAGAGGAGCAAATATCCATGCTATACCCTGTCCGATCATTCCGAGAACACTGTCCTCCAGTTCAAGATCAGGATTGAAGCCGAAGCCGCTGCCATCATTTCCAAATACTGAACCAAACCAGATAACGATAGATGAAAGAAGGATAATGGTTCCCGCCTTCTTAATAAATGACCATCCACGCTCCCACATGCTTCTCATAACCGAACCAAAGGTTGGCATATGATATGCAGGAAGCTCCATAACGAAAGGAGCAGGCTCACCGGCAAAGATCTTTGTCTTCTTAAGTATGATACCTGAAAGTATTATAACAGCCATTCCAAGGAAATAGCAAGAAGGTGCAACCCACCATGCTCCACCAAAGAGAGCAGCTGTGATAAGTGCGATGATCGGTAATTTTGCTCCACAAGGAATGAAGCAGGTTGTCATTATAGTCATACGACGATCACGTTCATTCTCGATAGTTCTTGAAGCCATAACGCCCGGAACACCACATCCTGTACCGATAAGGATAGGAATAAATGACTTACCGGATAAACCGAACTTTCTGAAGATACGGTCCATGATAAATGCAACTCTTGACATATATCCGCATTCCTCAAGAAGTGCAAGAAGAATGAAAAGTACAAGCATCTGAGGTACAAAACCGAGAACCGCACCAACACCTGCTACGATTCCATCAAGTATAAGACCTCTTACAAATTCAGATTCAACATTTAAAGCATCCAGCAGTTTCTCAAAAAGAGCAGGAATACTTGGAACCCATGTTCCGTAATCTGCAGGATCCGGTGCTGTGAATTCACCCTCTTCATCAAGCGCGCCTGAAGCTTCAAGGGCTGCATTTAAGTCATAAACCTCTACTCCCGGATAAGCCTCCTCATCTTCACCCTTATAAAACTCATCTACATATGAGCCATAAGCTTCTTCGAACGCTTCAAAGTCACCGTCTTCAAATGCTCCCTGGAGTTCATCCGCACCTATGATATTTTCATCTGCTGCAGCTGCATCGATAACAGCCTTTACTTCAGGTGTGAAGACACTTTCCTCTGCCCATGCATCTGACTCTTCATCATATTTTCCGCTCATTCCAAAGAGGTGGAAACCATCTCCGAAAAGATTATCATTTGTCCAGTCAGTTGCTGCGGCGCCGATTGTTGACATCGCAATATAGTAAACAAGGAACATAACCAGCGCAAAGATAGGAAGCGCCAGGATTCTGTTGGTTACTATCTTATCTATCTTGTCAGATACTGTTGTTTTTGTCTTGTTTGCCTTCTTAAGGCACGAACCGATGATGGAGGTTATATAATTATATCTTTCGTTTGTTATGATACTCTCTGTATCATCATCAAATTTCTCCTCCATCTCCTTGATCTCTGCAGAAACATCCGGCGAACTCTTCAGAACCTCACCGATACGGCTGTCCTTTTCCAGAAGCTTTATAGCAAAGAATCTCCTCTGTGAAGCATCTATATCTCCCGGAAGCTTTCCTGCAGCCTTCTCTATGATCTCCTCTGCCGCTTCACTGAAGGTATGAGCTACACGGTTCTCGGTTTTATTGTTTGCAGCCTGGATAGCCTTCTCTGTAACTTCCTTTATTCCCTTTCCCTTAAGAGCAGAAATGGAAATAACAGGGCAGCCCATAGCTTCGCTTAACTTGGAAAGATTGATCTTATCCCCATTCTTCTCTGTAAGGTCAGCCATGTTTACAGCCATTACCACTGGAATACCCAGCTCCATGATCTGAGTTGAGAGATACAGATTTCTCTCAAGATTTGTTCCGTCAACTATATTGATGATAGCATCCGGTCTGTTGTTGATAAGGTAATTTCTTGATACCACCTCTTCAACTGTATATGGTGAAAGCGAGTAAATACCAGGAAGATCCTGGATGATCACTTCCTTATTACCCTTAAGCTTTCCTTCCTTCTTCTCTACCGTAACTCCCGGCCAGTTTCCAACATACTGGTTTGCACCGGTAAGGGCATTAAAGAGTGTTGTTTTTCCGCAGTTAGGATTACCTGCGAGCGCAATCTTGATTGCCATTTTCTCATACTCCTTCTTTTATATTATTCTTACAAGTTCAATCTAATAGATGCAGACATGACATACACTGATTTTTATATGAATATACGTCCATAAGCATACCCGCAGAGCAGATAAGCATGTATGCCAATATACTGTATAGAGCCCACATATCGTGATTAGCATCTTCTAACACATATTGCATCTTTCTGTTTTGTGTTAGTTTTCTCTAACCCCAAGGTATAAAATAAAGGCTTTTCAGCCATCCCTTTATTGCCCGGATTACTCCACTTCTATCATTGCAGCATCTGCTTTACGAACTGAAAGTTCATATCCTCTGACATTTACTTCAATAGGATCTCCAAGCGGTGCAACCTTTCTTACAAAAATCTCTACGCCCTTGGTTATGCCCATATCCATGATACGTCTTTTTACCGGTCCGTCGCCTGTAAGCTTTTTAACCTTTACAGTGTTTCCGACCTTAACATCCTTCAGATTCATTTATTATCTCCTTCCTCTTCCCGCATTATCTTTAATAATAACTATACTTGATCAGCGACACTACAATCAATATCATCCAATCAGCAATATGATAATGCGCAAATTTTATACCATGATCTTATTGGCCATCTCCTTACCGATGGCTACTCTCGAATCCTTGATATTAACTATCATATTTCCATTTATCTCCGACACAACGCTCACACTCGCGCCGACAACAAAACCCAGACGTTCAAGAAAAAGTCTTGTCTCTTCCTTGCCGCCCACCTTCTTTATAGTATTTGATTCTCCCACTGCCGCCATAGATAAAGGCATCATATCATCTCCTTATTCGGGAATAACTATATAATTAAAGAAACATCTAACAAACGTTAGCATATACTAACATTCATTAGATGTCAATTGCTTTTTGATATTTTTTATCATTACTTATTTGATATTTTTTATCATTTACTCACATGGCGTCTACTATGCCAGCAACTTCCTCCGGTGCATCAACAAATATCTTTCCCCCATGCTCCACAAGAAATTCCTTATCTCTAAAACCCCAAAGAACGGAAATGCATGGCAAACCGGAATTCGCAGCCGTTGCGACATCCACGTCCGAATCCCCGACATAAACTGCATCTTCTGCAGAGATTCCGAGCTCTGATAATGCTGTTTCAACAGTATCCGGTGCCGGTTTCCTTCTGATACCCGGCTTCTCGCCTATGGCAACCTTTACATATTTTGAGAAAAACCTTTCATTTAATTCCTTGACTGCGCTGTCAACCTTATTCGATACTATCGCCAGGCTGTAACCTTTATTATATAAAACCTCCAGAAGCTCCGGAATACCGTCATAGGTTCCGGTCTTGTCCAGACAATGCTCGTCGTAATATGGTTTATAGCATTCAAACATCTGCTCGATCACTTCTTCAGTAGTTCCCGGTGCCGCTGCCCTTCTGATAAGATTTTTAATTCCATTTCCCACAAAACTCCTTACCTCTTCAAGGCTTCTTTCCGGCATGTTAAATTCTCTCAGGGTATAATTCATGGCATCCCTGAGGTCCTCAAGTGTATATAAAAGTGTTCCATCCAGGTCAAATATTACTGCTTTTTTCATAATGTTTTTTATCTCCTTAATAAAATGATCTATCTTCTTATCTCTGTTATGCTCAGTTATCATGAGCTGCCACCATGTTTTATCGACGTTGTTCCGTTTCTCATTATTAACATGATATGCCACCATATTCTATCGACGGTGTTCCGTTTATTCATCATAATAAACCGGTATTTATTATCCGGCAAAATTGCTTACAATATGTAAATAACGGATTCGATACATTAATCATTGATTATAAGTCCGTCGGCCCGGACATTTACGGCAAGCTCCAGACGATTTCTGAAACCGGTTCTGTGAAGCATATTCTCTATATGCATCTTCACTGTCCTCGGACTTATATTCAGCTTTTCGGCAATCTCCGTATTCTCATATCCATCCACAAGATATCTCAGCACCTCAAGCTCTCTCGGGGTAAAGCCCTTGCTGCTCATTTCCCCCACCTCCAGTTCAGGAGTAGTATCCGGATACACACTTTCTCCTGCGGCCGTTCTGTCCAGGAGAAGCATTAACGGTATCTCCTCCACCTCTTTGTACCAGAAGCTGTCTACCTGATTTGCCCTTGCCTTTTCGATAAATGTATGCTCCGGCATCGAAGTCATAAGGATCACCTTTGTGGACGGTTTCATCTTCTTAATGAGTCCGGCCGCCTCGATTCCATTGCAGCCGCCCTTAACCATAACGATGTCGAGTATCACAATATCTGCATCCTCTGTCTCACAGAATCTTACAGCCTCTTCCGCTGTAGCAAAGGAACCTGCCAGACTATATCGTCCACTCTCTTTTATAACATTTTCACATAACAATCTGGACATTCTTGAATCATCCGCTATAACAACCTTCGCCAGCTGCTCCATACGCTAAACCTCCTGAGATAATACTCATACATATATACTTATATGCATATATCGATTTTATAAATATAGTATGAGAAGCAAAAACCGCTCCTCATAATCCTGCGGAACTAAAGTTCCTCCGGTAACTTATCAAGAAAAACAAATACTCGTTTCACTCGTGCTTGTTTTTCTTCTGATAAGTATATTATGAGAAGCAAAAACCGCATCTCATAATCCTGCGGAACTAAAGTTCCTCCGGTAACTTATCAAGAAAAACAAATACTCACTTCATTCGTGCTTTTACAGTATAACATCCTTCAGATATTTTTCACCAATATCACGATCGTCAGATGTTTTCCACCGGCATCATGATCGTCATACAGAACTCCGGCTCATGTGTGACCGTAAGACTGCCTCCGCTCTGTTCAACCATTTTCCTTAAATTTCCGATTCCTCCGCCCTCTCTTATTGCTTCTGCCGGAGGTTTGCCATCATTTCTGAAAATGATCCGCCTATACTCTTCACCCTCAGAATAATCAACAAATACATTCCTGCCATGAGCATGCCGGAGAGTATTGTTTACCTCAACTCTCATAGCCGTTTCCACTATCTCTTTTAAAGGCGCGGTCTCAGAAATATCGCCGGAAACCCTCACGTTTACTCCCAGCTTTTCCGCTTCCTCCAAAGCATTCACATAAGTGCTCTGCCATACCTCCGGACCAAACTGCTCAAACAGACTGTTATTTAAACGCCACATTGAAATGAGTTTATCCTTCTTGATATCGCTCTCCTTATCGGTCAGATAGCTTTTGCTGTATAAAAGCAGATTTCCGATGTCATTATGGATACGTATCTTGGCGTTAAGCACCTCCTTCTCGGCAGTTATCCTTGTTATACTCCGATTCAGTATACGAAGTCGTTCATTTATATCTCGTGCCTTCGCCTTCTCATTCTCCAGCCTGGTCTTCACGCTGTATTCCTCGGTAATATCATTTCCGATAAGTTCATATACATGGTTCTTCTCCACCGTCATCTCATACAGGATGAAACTGAATACCCTTCCATCGGGAAGAAGATATACCGGAGTATCTCCTGCGATCAGACAGCCCGGATATTCGCCATATTTTAGTCTCAGCCAGAATCTTCCCGCATCTGTAAGCACCTTTCCGGAAATGATCATGGAAAGACTCTCCATCGCCTTGTTGGTCATTCTCGGAAGCCCCGATTCCAGGAAAAAGCAAAGTCCTGTCGGAAGACTGTCGAAGCTCTCTTTTACTGACAGTCCGGAAATGTTATTCTTCATCCATCTGAAGATCCTCACCATACGTATCGCAAAAAGGACTGTTGCCAAAGCAAATCCGGGTATAAGCACATACACATTAGGATCCACGTAAACCTTCCCATGATTATGAACCGATAACATGATCTGGAAAACCATATAAATGGATATTCCCAGGAGGATCGTTGAGAAAATATATTGTTTACTTCTTTTAAGCTGAACACTCAGCATTACATTAAATGCATAGCCCAGAAAAAGCAACATCCCCCAAAGGATAAGGCACCCTCTCAGAAGTGACGGTAATTCTGAAAATATCATACTGCCCTCACCTCCCCGCTCACATTTACGGTTATGCTGATTATTCCATCCTCTTCTCTGACAGATCCAATCAACCTGTGGTCCTTACCCCCAACCGTAGTCTGTGTCGCAGCTGCTCCGGTTTTTTTCACACCCGGGTCATCTGACTCTTTAACACTTTTCACCCCCGGAATATCTGCTTCCCAGTCATTTTTCACACCCGGAACATCTGCCTCCCGGTTTGCTTCACTCTCTTCTTCAGGATTACCAATAATATCCCTGACTGCCCGCCTGCAGATTTCTTTTGCATCTGCTCCTTCGGCATCCATAGTTATCTTAAACGTAGGCGGATCATTTGTCCTGATGGATATAAGCAGATTCCTTGTCCTGTCCAGAAGCCCTTCCACCGCTTCTTCCATAAGGTCAAAGCATTTTAAAACCATTTCTGAAGGTATTCTGATATCCTCCGCTCCCGAAACAGAAGTATTCAGCCGGCATTTGATACCGTAAAAACGTATATAAGACAAGCATTCATTTATGGAAAGTATCAGCTCTTCTATATGTATCCTATCATTTTCGGCCGAAATCAGCGTAAGATTTGCTCTTCTTTTGATATAAGCTCCGATTATAAGGCATTTTGACAAATGTTTTCTGAACTCGGCTTCTGATGCATATTCTCTCGAAATCTCCTCATCGATAAAATGAAATTCAGGCTCCAGGTCACGTGAGATACTGTTATACAAACGATTCTGCGCCTCATAACGGCTTCTCTCCTCTTTGGCCGCATTTTCCTTTTCGATAAGAGTATTTTCAGTTTCGACTATTTCCAGCGCATCCGTCAATAAGCTGTTCAGCCTGTAAATGGCCTTAAGGTTTTCCATCCATTTGATCCTGCCACCGGATATATCCTTCTCCCTGACACGGGCATATTTATAATCCGGTATCGAATCATAATTTAAGGAGCATATCTTATATTCCCCCTCTTTATCGATTATGGCTGCATTGATGTGAGAACGTCTGAACATGGCGCCATAGCCTGAGCAGGATGGTATCAGGCCCATCTTGATGCCTGTCTCCAGCATTATACCTACGGAACCGCAGATAACCTCATGAATATTATAGATTTTACAGCCGTAGATTTCCGGAGCTCCACCGCACACCAGATAGATTACAAGAAGGATGGTTCCTGCCGCCATCGGAAGAACAGGCATATACCAGTATTTTCTTATCGCAGAAAATGTACATTTCCTTATCATTATGATCAGGGAGGTCAAAATCTCCATTCCCATAAAAACGATTATCACAAAATACAGCCAGCCGTAGTCTGTCTTATAATCATCTTTATCAAGACTTCCAAATCTGTAAACCATCTCATGCAGGTTATTGGTCAGCGCCAGAATAATAAGAACTGCGTTTATTAAAATGATCAGTTTATCGAATTTTTTGTAGCCTTCTGCTTCATTTCTTCCTATCTGAAGCGTAACAAGAAGAGCAGCTTCATATATAAGCAGCTCCGCTCCAGCATAAAAAGAATAAAATGTTTTAACAATCACAGGCTGGTAGAAAATAATGTATTTACAGATTCTGATAACGAAAAAGAAACCCATGGAAAAAATCTCTGCATACATCAGCCTTCTGATGCGACGGTTGGTTATACGTCTCTCAACCGTAAGCCCCCAGGCCATTATTATCATTATATACAGAAATGAGCTGATGCCGGACATAAATGGTCCATTATGCACAAACACATAAATGCACTCCGTAAAAACGAGAAAAAGTGAAAATACGATAATATATTTTTTCTGAATACTGCTGAGATGCGGCACTTTTTCTCCTCCTTTTATATGAGAAGCAAAAATCGCTTCTCATAATCCTGTATAACCAATATATCGGCTCCTAAATAACTGCACCAAATAACTTGTACCAAAAGTCTTGGAACAGTCCACTATTACATACCGTACTCTTAGGCATCCATTCGACGCATTAGTCGAGTTATTTTGCGACAACTATACAGAAGAACAAATAACTAAGTATGATTATAACGCAATATAGCTTCTCGTCATATTATAATACATCGCCCCGTATAAACCAAACATATTCACAAACAAATCAAAATCCGCCGAGGATTTTTTTATTTACAAAATATACGTGCTATCTTATAATATTCTATGTTGTGTATACATATTCAGGTATAGCATTTTCTGCTTATCTTGTTACTGCATGCTGAATTAATTATCACTCCGGTTCTTTTGGAACTGGTATACCATTTTGAATATGATTCATATAATTATTGCCCGGAATGTTGCCTTTTTGGAACAGTCCATCAATCAGTCAGTTTTAAAAAAACGGTTATATAGGCATACGCAACAAGAATTATGACATCCTAATGGTGTTATAAAATATTTTTGAATATATTGTAGTAGAGAAAGGAATATAACAAAAAATGATCAACTTTAAGATAGGAATACTCGGTACAGGCAGTATCGCTGAAAAGATTGCAGAGACAATCGCACAGTTAGATTCATTTGAAGTATACGCAGTCGGTTCACGTGATGCAGCAAAAGCTGCAGAATTTGCTGCGAAATATGACATCAAGAAGAGCTACGGCTCATATGATGAGCTTGTAAATGACCCGGATGTTGAGCTGGTTTATATAGCTACACCTCATCAGTGTCATGCTGACAATGCTGTTCTTGCCATAAATGCAGGAAAGCCTGTTCTTGTTGAGAAACCATTTTCGTATAACAGTAAAACAGCTCAGGACGTTATCGCTCTTGCAAGAGAAAAAAATGTATTCTGCGGTGAGGCTATGTGGCTCCGCTTCATGCCTATTACAAAGCTTCTGATGAAGACTCTTTCAGAAAAAGTAATCGGCGAGGTCAGATATATCAACGCTACCCTCTGCTACGATCTCAGAAATAAAGAGCGTCTTCTTAAGCCGGAATATGCCGGCGGTGCTCTGCTTGATATCGGCGTTTATCCGCTGACTGCAATTTTCCTTGCAATGAATGCCATGCCTGTCGCTGCAGCTTCTTCCTGTGTAAGGCTTGCAACAGGTATCGATGCAGTTGACACCATATCGCTTAATTTCACAAACGGACGTGCAGCAACCTGCTTCGTATCGATGACATATGCATCTGATAACAAGTGCATCATCTATGGTACAGAAGGACGTATCGAGATTGATAACATCAACTGTCCTGAAGAAATGCGTGTATATAATTTCAAGAATGATGTCATGACCAAGGCAAATCCATCTGAAAGACAGATAAATGGTTACGAATATGAATTCATTGCTGCCAGAGATGCGATCATCACAGGAAAACTTGAATGCCCTGAGATGTCTCACAAGGATACAATCACAGTGCTTAACTTCTGTGATATGTTAAGACGTTCATGGAAGGTATTCTACCCACTTCCTGGAGAGGATACAGTACAGAATCCTCCAAAGCCACCGGTAAAGCCAATGCCAAACGGCCCTGCTCCAACGCAGAATGCATAAAAGCAAGAACCATCTTGCAACAATAATAAAGGTCTCCATGGATTATTATCTCCGGAGACCTTTATTATATATCTATTTTGTTTTTACAAACATTTTTTACAGACTCAAAATAGCTGCAGACTTATATTTCCGCATTTATCAATTCAGCTTATTCAAAATCACCTATCAGTACATCCGTAGCATCATTCATTCCGGATATCTCAACTCTGTTTTTGCCGGAGTTCTTTGCCTTATAAAGTGCCTGATCCACACGAGTAAGCAGCTTATCAAGAGGTTCGCCCCTCTCAACCATTGCTATACCCAGACTGATGGTCTGACTCGGTACATCACTGAATTCAATGCTGTTGAAACCTGTTCTTATCTTTTCAGCCTGCATTTTAGCAAAGCTTTCATATGTTCCGGGAACGAAAAACATAAATTCTTCGCCGCCCCATCTGCCGACAAAAGAATGTGGTATAGATACAGATATCTCTCTCAGAAGCTCCGCAAGTTTTATAATAACCTCATCACCGGAATGATGTCCATAGGTATCATTTATATGTTTAAAATTATCGATATCCATCATTATAAGCGTGAAGCCCTTACTGTCTACAGGATCATCCTTGTAGAAGCCGTATCGTCCTTCAATACGTCTCTGGGTCTCAGAACGGTTAAGCAACTTTGTCATACCATCATGTATAGCATAATAGTTCGACCTTTCATTTAACCTTGCCAGTTCTGCATTTGCCTCTTCCAGCTTCTGGTTCGCTTCTTCCAGATCACCGGTAACAACGCTGACGAAATTAGCCAGACGAACTGTCATAGGAATCTTATCACTCTTCTCTTCTTCCGCAAAGGTATAGAACTGGCTGAATTCATCAGGTTCGCCCTCCCTCATGGCAGCAATAACAAGAGTAACATTATGCTGATTGAGATGACCGCCTACACGTATAAATTCTCCATGCGTGAAGAAGCCGGATGACGCTGCAATATCACCAAATGGTTTCAGCTCACGGACCGCATTCTCATTTGTTACCCAGAAGGTTTTTCTGGCAGCGCACGAGAAAATATGGATCATATCCGGTCTGAATTCCTTGATCTTCTTGCTCTGCTCCCTGCAGATTTCGAGGATAGTACTTGGGTTTCCATATCCCATTCTTACAACAGAGCCTTCTGCCATATCTCCACTCATTTCGATGGATCCGTCTGCATTACTTGCTGCAGGAACACGCAGAATATCAATTCCGTCCTTCTTATAAAGCAGTGGAAATTCCAATGCATTTATAAAGAAATTCTCATCATTTTTTATTTTCAGATACTTACGATAAATCTCATAAGCTTTAAAATTATCAAGATAATATAAAGTGTTACCATCTGATTTCATTATGCGGTACTTCTTACCCAGAGGCTGCCATCCTGTCAGATAAAGCGAGCTGGCATAGAAATCCTCGCCACCATACATAATTATCAGGATATCATGCTCCTTGTAACCGTATTTTTTAGAATATACAAATGAATCCGGACTGCTGATATCATCACTGCAGGCTATTCCTCCGAATATCTGTATATCAGCCGGAAGCCCAACAAGTTTGTCGCAAAATGGAGTAGTAGAAAATCCCGGAATGCAAAAATACAGCTCAATAGCCTTAACCCATGAATTCTCGGCAACTTCCTTCTCTAATTCCTTTGCAACATTTTCATAACTATCCTGCGTAAAAGCATACTGGAGTACCTTGAACTGCGTAGTCGGTCTTTCAAAAACAGTTGCCACAACCGTTACTCTGGAATCGGAAACATTTGCATTTATAAGATTACCGCTGGAAGAGCATCCAATGATCTCTGCCTCCGGCATCTCACTGTTTATTATATCTCCAACTCTTTTTATCAGTTCTTCTACCAGTTCCTCAGACAAAATCTGAATGATTACCTTTGATAGTCCTGCTTTCTTACATATAACGCTGAAATCCCTCATTTTCCCCCTGAAGGATTCATCATCTGTGTAATTAAGTTGAAACTGCTTCATAACCCACACCTTTCTCCACTAAATCACCTATACATCCTGCTTACAAAATAACTCTTCCCCATATCATTTATCTGCACTTACTATCTCAAACATTTCCCTCAGGCTTACCTGTCCGGGAGCCGAACCGCTGCCGACGGATGAGAAAGTCATCGCACAGCCATTTTCCTTACATTTTGTTCTGGTAACTACACCTTCCTTACCCATGGATATTATAATAACCGGGTGACGGATATATGCTGCTCCGACCTTTCCGGAAGAAATATCTTTGGTTAATTCAACCATTCTGTCTACATCAAAATGACTTCTCGGAAATGAAGCCATTTTCAGTATATCTGCTCCCAGTATCTCCATCTCACGGAACATTTCAAGTATTTCCTCATTATGAGGAGTTTTCTCAAAATTATGATTAGACATTATAACTGCCATTCCGGCTTCATGAGCCTTTACAGCAGCTCTGGCAACCCTGTAATTACCGGACTTCAGCTCAATATCAATGATATCAGACATTTTCCCGGCAATAACCCACTCCCAGATATCTTCTATCATGCTTTCAGCGCGATCATGTCGAAGTTCGCCGCCCTCATCCTCACTTCTGTAAGTAAAAAGGATCAGACGGTCACTAAAGATCTCCCGGAGCTCTGCCATAAGATTCTCCAGCTTATGTCTGTCAGTTACCTCATTATAGTAGTCAGCTCTGAACTCGATAACATCAACCTTTACAGCCTTGTCCCGATATTCATTCTCAAGACTTTCAGCTTCTTTTTTAATGACTAAAGCATTGGCAAGTATCTCTTCGCGGCTTCCTCCGATCAAAGGAACACAGATCTTTGGAATTCCATTTCCGAATATGCAGTTTTTAACAGTTACCTCGTTCATATTACATCCTCTTATATACACCGAATAGTCTGATATATAAAATATATCAGACTATTCTTATAATTAATCATCAAAGTCAAAATCAAAGTCGTAATCGTAACCACCGTTACCTGAACCAAGACTGTTTGCCACATCAGGGGAAAGCAGGCTCTTGAATTCTTCCTCGGAAGCAGTAAAGAAATTAACTATCTTCGATGAAGAAGGAACACTCGTAACCGCATGATCATTATATACTCCCACAAAAAGGTCAAACGGCTCAACGTCTGCATTGCTGTTACTCTCTATCTCAGCAATAGTTCCCACATCAGTAGAAGTATCAGAGCTTATACTGAATGCTTTATCAAACTGAATTTCCATAGCACTTCCCGGCTCATTTTTAACTACCTTACCGTGAATACCCTCTGAACCATGACCTGACTCAACAGTCTTGATCATAATATCCTGAGTAGAATTATCGTATGAAAGCACAACCGTAACCGAATTCTGATGGTTTGGATCTGAAGTTCTAATGTTAAATGAAGTCTCTGCTCCGTTTGCCGTCTTATAGCTGTCATAGCTACAGCCGATCTCAATAGCTCCTCTTGTTGAAACATTAAACCTGAGAGTGGCATCCATAGCTGAAAATGGATTCTCATCTCCTGTGAACTGAAGATCAAAACTAAGTCCCATAGTCTGACCCATAAGATTGATATCATATGAAAAATCAGCAGCTATTACAGCATCATTATACTCATACAGATTTATCTTAATATCCTTGGATATAAGCGCAGTAATGTATGATTTGATCATCCCCAGATAATTAGTCTGTCCGCCAAGCTGTGCAGATACTGACTCAAGAAGGATATCCATAGCCTTTGAAGCTGCATCCTGAAGCGCTTCCTTTGGGATCGTTATAACATATTTCGTAGTTTTACGGCTCTTATTTCCAAGTGTTATGGTTTTTGAACCATCCTTGCTGTAATCAATCTCATCCATAAGATCTTCATAAACCTTATGAAGTTTATTGTATGCATCTTCTGAAAGACCTGCTCCGGTAAGTCCTGCCACATTGGAAAGACTTCCTGAACCGCTTCCTGTTACGGATGCAATATATGAGCTGACATAATCTGAAAAAGCATTTTTGATATCGATACAGTAATATCCGTTTGTCATATCCGGTGATAAATTACCATAAAGCTTATTATCTTCAAAGTAAAACTCACCCTTATAATTCTTACCGTCAATATTTCCCACACCGGTTGCCATAGCCTTCTGATTCTTAACATCAAAAGAAAGAGAAGCGCTTATCTGCTCACTGCCGTGTGTAGTTCTAAAATCTATACGGCCGCCTTCCTCAACCAGTATTTTAAAGAGATCATCACCACCAACAATACTTGTAAGTTCATTGGAGGTCATTACTTTTTTACCTGTATTGGTAATATATTTCTTGATATCTTCCTTCTTTGGCTTGAAAAGCTTTGGAATGAAAATGACAGCACATACAGCGATCGCAGCAACAAGAACTGCAATTCCCGAAATAATAGCGATCTTCTTGACATTTTTCTTAGGCTTAACAGGCTTGTCCCCTCCCGGAGGAGTCGAATTCATATATGGATTCTGCGCAATATACGGATTTGTATATGCAGGATCATTACCATTATTGCCTGTATTGATATTCTCTGCATTCTGCATACCAAACTTTACAGCATCTGATATACCGTCAGCTGCGACGTTTGCAGGATTCTGGCCATATCCGCCATTATAAACACCATTGGCCGGTGCACCCTGACCATAATTCATATTTCCGCCGGCTGCAGGATTCTGGTTGAAGCCATTATTGCCGGTGTTGTTCTGAACATAACTGTTATAATCCTGACCATAGCTGTTATAGCCCTGACCATAACCGTTATTGTTCTGGCCAAATCCATTATAGCCCTGACCATAACCGTTATTGTTCTGGCCAAATCCATTATTGTCCTGAGCTGGGCCGTTAAATGGCGCCTGGTCCGAACCGGTAGATCCATTCATATTATTCATTTCGGAATTATTCTCATCAAACATAATTATCCCTCTATATTAATAAACCTGAACTTCCTCTTCTCCGTTCATTACTCTGAGAGCACCCTGAGCAAGTGCAAGAAGTTCGTCCTCTCCCGGATAAACCTTAACAGGTGCAATAAAGCTTACATATTCAGCGATCTTATTTGTGATCCTCTCGTTGTATGCGATACCGCCTGTTACGATGATCTGATCAACCTTACCCTTAAGAACAGCAGCCATAGCACCGATATTCTTACCAAGCTGATAAATAAATGCGTTCATGACAAGCTTTGCCTTCTCATCACCTTCATCAATTCTCTTAATGATGTCTCTTGCATCATTTGTTCCGAGGTATGCATTGAAACCACCGTTACCGATGATCTTCTTCTTCATTTCAGCCTCTGTATACTTGCCTGAGAAGCACATCTCAACAAGTGAAAGTGGTGGAACTGCATTTGCTCTCTCAGGAGAGAATGCACCATCACCGTTAAATGCTGCAAATACATCTACCATCTTACCATGGTCATGGCATCCGCAGGATGTACCGCCGCCAAGGTGAACGATGATAAGGTTGAGATCCTCATACTTCTTTCCAACTTCCTTAGCATAACGTCTTCCCATAGCCTTCTGGTTAAGAGGATGATCGATAGAACCTCTCTCAATCTCAGGAATACCTGAAAGACGAGCGATCGGAAGAAGCTCATCAACTGCAACCGGATCAACGATATATGCCTTAACTCCGATGGAATCAGCGATCTCTCTTGCGATGATACCACCAAGATTTGATGCATGCTCACCACGCTTAGCCTCTGTAAGGTCCTTGATAAGAGCATCTGTTACTTCATATGTACCACCCGGGATTGGCTTAACGATACCGCCACGTCCAACGATAACATCAAATGAATTTACATCAATATTCTTATCCTTAAGGAAATCAAGAATGATATTCTTTCTGAAATCCTTCTGAGCGATTATATTTGGATACTGAGCGATCTCTTCTGTTGAATGACGAAGTGTTTCGTCCATGATAAGTTCTTCATCTTCAAATACTCCAAGCTTTGTTGAAGTTGAACCCGGGTTTATGATAAGTGACTTAATTGCCATTTTCTGCCTCCTGTCAGCAGCCGTTTAAATGGGCTGCGCAATTTTTGTGAATTTTTCTGGATAAGATACCGGAGGGACGTCAGTCCCACAGGATTATGGATTACGGTATCTGTTTCTCATAATGAGCTTTCAAGCATTACTGTGCATTCTTCTTAAGTGAATCTGCAACAAGTGCGCCAAGCGCAAGTGAATTAACCTTAACATCAAATGAATCTGATCTTGAAGTAAGGATAACCGGTGCTGCTGTACCTGTGATAAGGTTTCCGTTTCTTCCCTTTGAGAAATGAACAAGTGCCTTATATGTGATATTTCCTGCATGGATATTAGGGAAGAGAAGAACGTCTGCATCACCAACGATCTTACGCCCTGTTGCTCCCTTATGCTGTGCTGCTTCAGGGCATGTAGCAAGGTCAAATGAAAGAGGTCCGTCTACGATACAGCCTGTGATCTGGCCTTCTTCATTCATCTTTGTAAGCTCAGCAGCTTCAACTGTTTCAGGCATCTTAGGGTTAACAACCTCAACTGCTGCAAGAGGTGCAACCTTCGGATTCTCAACGCCGACTGCATTACAGATTTCAACAGTATTCTTGATGATGCTTGCCTTGTCCTCAAGGGTTGGATAAGTCATAAATGCAACATCTGTAAGGAAAAGAAGCTTCTCCATGCCTTCAAGCTCAAATACACATACATGTGAAAGAGGCTTACCTGTTCTGAGGCCAACTTCCTTATCAAGAACGCTCTTAAGGAAATCCTTGGTATCGATAAGACCCTTCATGTACATATCAGCTACGCCGTCATGAACAAGCTTAACTGCTGTACGAGCTGCCTCGATCTTATCTTTTACATCAATGATCTCAAAACCTGCGAGATCCATACCAATTTCTCCTGCAATTCTTCTGATCTCATCCTCATCACCAACGAGAATAGCATCTGCTATGTTCTGCTCCTTAGCTGCCTTAACTGCAAGAAGAACTTCGTTATCCTGTGCTACTGCAACAGAAACCTTCTTCTTCTCAATCTGTGAAACCTTGCTGATCAGTTCGTCAAAATTCTTACTCATTTTCTAAAACACCTTTCTTAATTATGTTTTTATGTTTTACCGGATCATCTGAATCACTTAACGGATACAAAACGTTTTGAAGCACCGAGCACTATATGACTTCCCTTTTCGGATCAGACAGATCCGTTCTGAGATGAATAAGCATCTCTTGTAAAATGCTCTGACTTCATAACACCGGCATTATTTACATGATTTATTTTTCGCTTTTTTTCTCTGTTTTTTCCGTATTCTCTTCACTGTTACTCAGCTCTTCCTCTCTCTTTGCGAGAGCAACCGTGAGGGCTGTGGATGCCGCAGAAAGCACCAGTGCGGTAACCGTAAGGAGCTTCTCGGAATTTGCCTTCTTCAAAGCCTTATTATACGCCTTTGTCTCAATCTTATCTTTTCTTTTTATTTCCTTCCTGGCTGCTTTTTTTGCTCTCTTTACTTCTCTTTTGGTTTCCTTTACGGCTATAGCCTTTTCAGCCTTTTTAACCTTCTTGGGAACCTTAGCCTTCTTTACACCCTTAGCCATAAAATCCTCCTTCTCATAATATCAATCTTTCATCCTATTATCATATCACAAATGACAGCAAAGCCGCTATTCCCACGACTACAAGCATCGGAATGATTCCGATAAGAAGTTCCTTCCTTCCCTGCCTGTCTGAGCGGTCATTTCCGATGAACTTATGATAACCGTCCTTCTCCTGCAGAAGTACCTCTTCTCCCGGCTCATACAGTGAGAATATGCCCTCCTTTGCAGTGACAGTTCGTCCGGATTCGGTTTCTATAGTAAGCTCGACAATATTCTTCCGGGAGATCATATCCATCTTTTTCTCTGTGGATACGATCCTGCCCTTCACAATATTCCAGCCCTTTATATGTTTTTTCTTTCTGTGCTGACTGCCCTTCATAGAGAAATACAGTTCAATGCAGAACAGCATCACAATAACAATAGCTGCGAGATTTTTAACCATTTTTACCTCTGATCTTTTTATCACCCGGCCGGGTATTTCATGACCTCAAACCGTTTTCTCCGTTTTATGCCTTGGCATTGATAAGGAGATATACAAAGTAAGCCGCATAGGAAAGAAGCATAACAGTACCTGCCCCCTTGCCAAGCTTTCTTTTTACGATAGCCGGGAGCCAAAGAAGTACTGCAGCTCCGATAGCAACAATATTATCAATAGTAAATCCTTCGTATGCAACAGGTCTTATAAGAACTGATGTACCGAGAACGAAGAGAATGTTAAAAATATTGCTTCCTACGATATTTCCGACTGCAATATCCGCATTTCCCTTTCTGGCAGCTGTAACGGAAGTCATAAGCTCAGGAAGGCTTGTTCCGAATGCTACTATGGTAAGTCCTATGATTCTGTCTGATACGTGAAATACATTTTTTGCAACATAACTTGCACCATCAACGGTCAGATTACTTCCGAAAATGATGGCTGCGATACCGCCCACGATGAAAATGATTATCTGCCATGCCTTCAGATCCTTGATCTCCACATCACTGTCTGAAGCATTGCTCTTCTTTGAATATACTATTAAATATACGATAAATCCGATTAAAAGTACCCAGAATATAATACCTACAGGAAGGTTTATCTCTCCAAATACAACACCCCACACCAGAAGGATCACGCTTACAACAATCATAAACGGCATATCTATAGTCGCCGTACTCTTCTTGATATTTAACGTTCTTATAACTGCTGTGAGTCCGAGAATAAGAAGCACGTTCATTATATTGCTTCCTACTACATTACCGATTGAAATTCCACCACTTCCCTTAACTGCAGAGCTGATGCTTATAGCTGCCTCAGGTGCACTGGTTCCAAATGCTACTATGGTAAGTCCTATAACTATCTGAGGTATGCCTAACTTTCCCGCAACGGATGAAGCACCATCTACAAAGAAGTCTGCACCCTTGATAAGAAGGATGAAACCCGCAATAATGAAACCTACATTCTTTAATACTTCTAACACGTCCATGATATTTTTCTTCTTTTTCCTCCTCTATATAAGGTTTTTCGTACCTTTTAATATAACAATTTTAGCGGCAGTGGTCAATTAATAATTGAAAACACATGAAGAAACCCCCGAATAATTCACACTTTTCACACATTTCAGAGGAAATTTTTACATTTGACACACAAAAAAAGACAGTCAGATGTGAATCATACCTAGTATAGCGATTTCTAAATAACTACACCAAATAACTTGCCTGTTTTCCTGAATAGCACAGCACCAAAAGCCTCGGAATAGTCCGCTATTCCTACGTTTTTGATACTGCACTCTCAGAAAAAACATTCTGCGTTATTGGTTGAGTTATTTTAGAACCGCTATACTGGCGTGATTCACATTTGACCGCCTGATCGTCCTCCGGGCAGAAATACCACCCGATAAGATACCGTAGAGATTTTATTACCGCAGGATTATGAGACGCCGGTTTGACTCTCATAAATACCTATATATGAGCAATGCTAAATACTGAGATTCTCTCCCTTAAGTCCCACATAGGCTCCCTGTGAAGCTTCAGCAGAATCCGGATGAGCAAGAAGCCATTTATTTCTTGCCCAGAGCATCTTGTCCTCAGCATTTTTTGCTGCCGGAAGATCCATATCTGTATTTGTGTTTCTCGGAAGAACAACTGCAACCCTGAAGCCTTCTTCTGCGGTCGTACAAGGTGCATAATGAAGGGATGTAGCATATACTTCGACAACAGCCCCTGCCGGTGCCTTAAATGCCATAACATCCTTTGTATCAAGCACACCGTCAACGATCTTCTCCTGCTTGGCAAGAAGAAGAACAAAATCTGTTGCTCCGATATTTATCTCACTGTTTCTGTGATACTCAAGGCAGTTAAGAGTTTTGTTGTATCCCCAGCACATACCAAGCTCTACAGGCATACCGCCAAATGCATTCTCCTCGATCTCCTTAAAGATTTTGCATTTTTCAAGGGAATCGATCCATGGCTCGTAATTCACGCCCTCCGCAGGCATAGCCACATCCTTCATTGCATTTACAAGCTCTGCTGTATCATAACCATCCAAAACCTTACCGAACTCAGCGAATTCCGGATCTGTAACCGAATAAATCTTCATAATAAAATATCCTCCTGACAAAATTTATATTTTGCTACAGAGGATATTTTATCATATTCATGCCGGTTATTCTATATGATACATCCTAACAAAATACCCGACAAATTCGTCATATTCAGTTTATCTGTCGATCGAGTTATCATTTGAGTTAATCGATCGAAGCTTTGTCATCATTTCACCGTGAGGGTTGCGGGATCGGAATATGTGAAGACCGTCCTGTTCTTTAATCTGCAGCGTACCATCCATCCATTCTGGGCTTCGGTTACCTTACTGAGATTAAGTGTATTGGTTTTAACATAAGAATTATCAACCTTGATACCGGTCCATGTTTTTCCGTCATCCTTACTGTACTGCCAGTAATAACTCATTTCCCCTTCTGTTCCGGCTGCATTTACAGTAAACTTAGCTGTTCCGCCCTTCTTAACCGTTACATTCTTTGGCTGTGAAGTGAAATTATTCTTAGTTGTAAGCGAGACAGCTTCTGTATAGATCGTAACACCGTTATCCGTTATCTTACATCTGTATTTTCTTCCATCCATTACTTTTGTGGCAGTGAATCTGATGATATTTGAGTCTGCTCCTGCGGAATTACTGTTTGCCCAGTTTCCGGATGCAGTCTTAACCTGCCACTGATATTTAGGATCCACGCCTGAAACCTTTACATAGTATTTGACCAGATCTCCGTAATATGCTTCAGCTGCAGACGGCTGGGTAATGATCTTAGGTGTGATCGTAATGCCTGCTTCATTTGAATATTCCACCCAGGTTCCGTTTGTCACCTTGCATCTGAATAAATATCCATTATACTTGGCAAGTTTTACATCAAAGGCATAGCTTGCAGTATCAAAGCCGGTTCCGCTGCAGTTACTCCACTTTTCACCGCCGTTACTGCTGACCTGCCACTGGTATTTTGCTACCGAAGATCTTGACTTAACCGTAAATGTTACCGTATCTCCTATGGATGCCTTTACACTCTTCGGCTGACCGGAGATCACTGCCACGGTTGTAAGAACGGCAGGATTTGAGTAAACCGTTCCCATGGAATTAGTTACCGCACATCTGAAGAGTCTTCCGTTCAGCTTTTCCGTAGCCTTAAAGCTGATGGCTTTCGTGTTATAGCCGGTTGCCTTGCTGTCTGTCCATGTTATTCCGTCTGTACTGTTCTGCCACTGATATTTATAGCCTGTGCCCTCAGTTTCTATACTGAACTTAGCCTTGCTTCCTCTGATCACCTTGGTATCCGCCGGATCACTTGTTATAACCGGAGTACCTTCCAGATAAGAAAATGTTGTCTTTGGCAGGAAAGTGCTCCATTCACTGTCTCCATTTGTCAGCCTGTCAAAACTGCTTCCGGCAGCTCCGATACTTACAATATCTTCGTTATTGATACCGTAAAATACTGCACTGCTGCTGTTATTATCCTCTGTCACATCATAAACGCTGACCAGAAGATTTCCTCCATTATAAACATATGCCTTATCAAATCTTATATTAAGTTTTTTGACATCCGTTCCGGCTTTAACGCCTGCATTTTCAGCATCAAAGGTATCCAGCTTTCCTTCATATACAAGATCTTCATCAGCGATGGCAATGAACTCCCTGTCCTCTGAAAACGTTGTACTCTCAACTTCCTTCAGATATATCCTGAAATCCGATTCCCACCTGCTTTGTGATGGATCTGCCAGATAAAAGCTCATTCCATAGATTCCCCGTCCATTCATATCCTTTAAGGCATCTGCTGGTATGATATACTGGATCTTCTGGTAATTCCTTCCGTTACTGCCTTTTACCGGAACTTCACCGCATTCGTCCGTTCCGTTATTTACTGTAAGAGGTGTACCTATAACATATGTCAGTGAGGCCTTTGCCCCTCCGTATGTAATCTCTGCTGTATATGTACCGGCCTCTGTCGGAGCATTTTCAAGAATTGTATCTCCCTCTTTATAAACGACTTCCGGAACACCGCTGCCCGGTATGATTCCGGTTACGGTCGCCTCTGCATTTTCTGTAGAACCTGCTGTCAATAACTCCGGAACCTTAAGAGTATATTTATATGGATATTCATTGACATAACAGTCTTCGTCTGTACAGATGGCCTTTATCTCTCCACCATTTGCAACAAAACGAAATGTATGATCATGAGATGAGACCGCGCCAAACTCTATCTTAGGAAGAAAATCACAATGAGTACCGCTCTTCAAAGCATCCAGTCCGGTATTTGTATCTCCTTCCAAGGCTGCTCCTTCTTTTTCCGTTCCAAAAAATGATGCCGTACAGCTGCTTCCGGTTGTATCCTTCCCTGATACAAAGAAGCTGACCAGAAGATTTCCTCCCTTATAATCATAGCTTCCTCTGTTAAAAATAACATCCATGCTGCTGTCGGTTGCATCCAGCGCCCCTTCGTAAACAAGAACTGCATCATTTACATCAATAAAATCATTGTCTGCAAAAGTTTCATTTTCTACTTCCTTCAGATAAACCTGAAATGTTGCTCCGTCCCACGGATTCTGTGCGGTTCCCGCAACAAAAAATCTCATAACCCTGATGGCCTTATCTGTCATACGCGCCATATCCGCTGCCGGTATGATGAACTGAGCCTTCTGATAATTATCTATATCGTCACCTTTAACCGGTAAATTTACACTGGAACCGGTTCCGTTATTTACTGTCAAGCCCTTATAAATTGTATACTGAACAACTGCGGACACTTCATCAATAGTCAGCACCGCATTGTAGGTTCCTGCCTCTGTAGGAGCTTCGTCCAAAAGCTCATAGCCCTTTCTATAGCTTAAATCTGTGACCACTCCATCAGGGATGGTGCCCTTAATGATTACCTCCGGACTATCTTCACTGTCATCAAAGCATTTTTTCGGTGCCTGAAGGATTATATGCTTCGGATGATCATGATAATAGCAGCCCTCAACTGCGCAAACCGCCGTAAATTCAGCTCCGCTTGCTGTGATCGTATATTCATGTTCATGCTGCGGATAACTGAAAAAAGTCGTCATCGGAATAAATCCGGGAATATCCTCATCTCCGGTGGTTATGGCTGTCAGTGACTCATTGCTGCTGTTAAAAAGTGAAGCCTCTTCCTTCTCAGCTCCATAAAACATACAGTCCGCACTTCTGCCACGCTTTATAAGCTGTATCGTCACCAGAAGATTTCTGCCTTTATATTCATATTCACTCATGTTGAATTCTATGTCCATCTCCTCTTCTGAGGCATCCATATTGCCTTCAAAAACGAGAGTCGCATTTTCTGTACCGAGGAATGTATAGTCCGTAAATATACTGTTACTTATCTCTGAAAGATATATCCGGAACACTGCATCTGATTTCTCTTCTGCAGCCTCCTGAGGATAAAATCTCATCTTTGTTATAACATGATCTTTTATTGAATCAAGCTGATATGCCGGGATTATATACTGTATCTTCTGATATTTATGCGCATCGCCGAAATATACCGGAAAATAGTCACTTACGTACGCTTTATCGTCATATATGGTAAGACTGCCTTCATTTTCTTCCGGTTCTTCAGTGTCTCCGGCATATGCCTTCCCATGAACAACGGAAAAAATGCTTACAACAAAGAAAAATGTCATCAAAAGACTTATAAGTTTTTGTCTTTTACTTTTTTCCATACTGCACCCCTTTCATTAAATCTCCGGTAAATATATTCAGGAATACATATACCGGATTTAACATCAGTAACTCTTACTCTACATTAAGACTGACTTCATCAGAAAATGTTATAACCTTTCTGTTCATAACCCTGCAGCGAACAAGCCATCCGTTATTCTTTGCTGAAACCTTGCCGAGGGTAAGTACATTGGTTTTAACATAAGCACCATTGACCAGTACACCGGTCCAGGTCTTACCATTATCCTTGCTGTATTGCCAGTAATAGCTCATTTCTCCCTCTGTTCCTGTGGCGTTAATTGTGAACTTTGCTGTTTCACCCTTCTTTACAGTAACCGATTTCGGCTGAGAGAGAATATTGGAAACTGCCGTGAAGCTTACCGTATCACTGTAGGTTGTGAAACCGTTATCCGTTATCTTACACCTGAATTCTCTTCCGCTGGTGGTTGGAGTAGCTGTAAATCTAAGGATGTTTGTGTCATTTCCGGGCTGCGAGCTGTTACCCCATTTTCCGGAAACCGGCGACTTAACCTGCCACTGATACTTTGGATCGGTACCGGAAGCTTTAACATAAAGCTTTGCAAGATTGCCATAATATTCGGTAACATCCGGCTGCTGAACCAGCACCTGTGGCTTAACCTGAAGCTCTGCCGTCTTCGTATATTCCACCCAGGTACCGTTCGTCACCTTGCACCTGAAGAGATATCCATTGTAGCTTCCCAGCTTTACCGGTACTGTAAGCGTTGCCGTATCAAAACCGTCTGCACTGCTCTTCTTCCAACTTTCGCCGCCATCGGTACTGATCTGCCATTCAAACTTAGCTACGGAAGACCTGCTCTTCAGAGTAAATGTAACCTCAGAATCAACTGTTCCTGCCGCATTCTTTGGCTGTGCCGATATTACAGGCAATGTTGTCAGTTTTGCAGGCTTCGTAAAGGAAGCGCTTTTATCATTTGAAACAAGGCACTTAAAATAGCTTCCGTTCAGCTTTTCGGTACCTTTGAAATATATCGATGCAGTATCATTTCCTGCTGCATTTGACTCTCTCCAGTTTTCACCATCATTGCTTATATACCATTTATACTGAATATTGTCTCCGGTGGCGCCTACCGTGAACCTTGCCTTGCTTCCTCTTATAACCTTGCAGTCAACCGGAGAAGCGGTAATGACCGGTCCCTTAGGAAGGCATGTAAATGTAACCTTAGGAAGGACCTTAGCGGTAACATCCCTGCCCTCTGTAATATTTTCGAGGCTATCATCGTCATCATTTGTTATATATAAATCCTTATCAGTTGTCTTGCAGTAAAACTGCATCGGTCCATAACTTCCCGGCTCATAACTGTAAATGCTGACAAGAAGATTTCCGCCCTTATAATCAAAGCCCTTATTAAACCTGATCTTCACAACATTTTTTGTACTGTCAAGCGGGCCATCATAAACAAGCTGAGCATTATTCGTATTTAAAAACCTTTTGCCCGTGAATTCGGATGCAGTAACCTCCTCCAGATAGACACAGAACTTCGAGGTCCATGTAACAGTCGGATTTACAATATAAAAACTCATCGAGTATAATCCATTCTGCTTTATATCCTGAAGATATGAGGCAGGGATTATAAACTGTGATTTTGAATAATTATCCAGATAATTACTGTAGATCGGAGCCGTATAACTTGTTTCTGCCGTATTCTCAAAAAGCGTATAGGTTTCACCGATCACATATTCAAGAGAAGCTGTCACTCCGCCGGCGGAAATACTTATGGTATAGAGTCCCGCTGCCGTCGGAGGCTCATTTAAAACCGTGCCGCCCCTCATATACACGATATTTGGTCTTTCATATCCCGGAATTCTTCCTGTAACCCATGCCTCAGGACTCTTGTTATCACCAATAGTGTCAAGCTCCGGAGCATGAAGGGTAAATTCAGATACAAAGTCCTTCAGATAACAGTCTCCTTTGCAGACCGCTTTGATCGTAGGACCGTCAACGGAAAACTCCATGTCATGATCATGATCATCCTGATAGGTAAAAGTTGTCTTTGGAGCAAATTTACTGAACCAGCCGCTGGTGATGGCATCCAGACTATAGTAGCTTGTACCCTCTAAAGCCACATTTTCTTCAGTAGTCTGTCCATAAAAATCGCAGCCGCTGTAAACACAATCGCTTTCTGTCTGATAAAATGCAACCAGGAGATTATCTCCGTAATAAAGGAAAAAGGTATCAAAATTTATTGTCATGGTACTGCCTGTTGCATCCAATGGTCCTTCATAAACCAAAATAGCATCATTTATATCAAAAAATGTATTTCCGGAAAATCCTTCTTCCGTGATTTCTTTCAGATAAACCTTAAAGTTACCGGTCCACAGATTTCTTGAAGGGTTTTTAATATAATACTTCATGGAAGAAAGAACTTTTCCTTTCATATCGGTAAGCTGAGAAGCCTTTATGATATGCTGATTTTTCTGATAATAATCAACATTATTGCCATCCACCGGAGCCGTGTTAAATGATGCCGTTCCGTCATTTATCGTGGTTTCATATACATTTACACCGGCCGACGCCTTAAGCCCTATACTTAAAATAACAGCTACAAATGATATTAAAATCATTCCGAGCGGCATAGCTATAATCCTTTTTCTTTTTTGATCCATACTGTTTCCCCTCCGATATTTACATTACATCTGAAATACAAAAAAACTTCGACAATATATCTTATCTGAAGAAAAACAAGCACGAACGAAGTGAGTATTTGTTTTTCTTGATAAGATACCGTAGGGACTTTAGTCCCGCAGGATTATGAGAAGCGGTTTTTGCTTCTCATAACATAACTAAGTATACTATATTGCCGAAGTTATTACTATATTCTATTTTATGCAGTCTTATTGTTTTTTAACATTTTTAGCTGCATTATCCTTCTTTGGTGCAGCCTTATTAATCTCTGCTTTAGCCTTGTCTTCGCGTATTCTGTCTTTACCAAATGATTTTTCAAAATTATTAATGTCATTTAGCTTCGGATCCTTACGAATGCTGTTGATCTCACTTATGACACTTTTTACTTTCTCATTTATCACTTCACCCTGTTTTTTGGTGTATTTGGAAATGATACTGAGAGCATCCATGGAATGCTTAAAGGCGTCATTTCCCTTATCGGATATACGCTCTTTTTCCTTTCCCTTAACGTATTTTTGAACTGCATATATTACATCTATA
Organism: Eubacterium ruminantium; assembly: GCA_900108205.1. Lineage (GTDB taxonomy): Bacteria > Bacillota > Clostridia > Lachnospirales > Lachnospiraceae > Eubacterium_Q > Eubacterium_Q ruminantium_A. The sequence goes on from FNUU01000002.1 coordinate 146,681, forward strand.
TTTGCCTGACGGAATGCTGCCGACTTCTTGGCCGGAGTCATTCCTTCAGTTTTAACATTCAGCTCGGAGGCTTTCTTTACAGCCTCATATAAATCCTTATATTCCTGACTTCTTCCGGAAGAAGATCTCATGATCTCCTTAAGCTCCTTCATGTCACTGAGATACTGCTCATACTGACCATTCTTTACACTGTAAAACTGCCTTCTGACTTTTTCTCCTACCTCAAGAACCTTGTCCTTATTTTTGAGTATCTCATCAAAGCTCCCAAAAGATTTAAGAACAGAATTGTTTTCGTCCAGAAGATAGAGATTTTTGATAAATTTTGCAGTCTTATGGATATTCTTAACACTATATGGCCTCTTCAGCTTTTCGAGCGAATATGCTGCAAGAACCTTGCTGATATCCTCCAGCTGTTCCTGCTTTGTGACCGGTTTTCCGGCCTTTCCCATGGTATGCATATACATATACGAACCATAATTCCTCTCAGGCTTTGGAATGCTGAGTGAATAGTTCTTCTCAACCTTATCCAGAATACTTACTCTGTCGATTTTTTCTCCGAGTATATTTCTGATATTATTGGCTTCGTAGCCGTTACTTTCCAGGGTTCTGCATTCGGTAATGATATCCTTTGCAGCCGCCGCATTCTGCCGCAGCTTCTCAGAAAACTTCTCATATACATCAAGACGCCCCTGCTTTTCAGCAGCCTTCATTTTCTGATACAGGCGTTTCTGTTCCTTAACATTTATAATCAGTTTATCGTAGCACGGTGCATCAAGGCATTCATTTGCAAGGGAATCGCTGATATCCTCCGTAAATTTATCAAGAAGCTTTGTATACTTATCCTCCTGCGGTTTTCCGGAAACAAAGTACCCATTCTTCTTTCTGAATTTATCAATATAACTGAATATCTTTGGTATACTATCGCTATCGCTTACCAAAATATTATGATCTTTAAATGTCTTATGGACACCTAAGGCATATTCATTTAAAAAATAAATATCCGATGCATTGTTATACTTATTCAGAGCATGTTTTCCCTCCGGTGTATCCAGCGTCCCATTGTCCCTATGTCCCAGTGCAACAGCCTGCGTTTCATCTATATAATCTGAGGTACATTCCTTTAATTTATTTGCAGCATGAAATACAACCTGATCATTTATAACATCTGTTGGTTGATGATACTTATCCATCGTGTAATCTATACCAAGATGTGTAAAATTCTCAAGATATTTGGCGCTATATTCAGCTGCATCAGTTAACTTTCCACCGGCCTTTACTGTCTCGGCATTGATATCATCAAGATTCTTTTTTAATTGTCTCGACAACTTGACAACCGAGTTCTCACGCTGCATGAAAAGCTCAATCTTATGTATCTTTTCATAAGCCTTTCTTTCCTCTTCCAGAAGCGCATCTTCAGAACTGTCTTTATTGATTATTTCCAGATATTCGGGTATTTCGGAAAAATACCATTCACCAGGATTCTGCCCGCTCTTAACCATAAATCCTGTGGTTTTGTCCTGATTTCTGTCGATGAATCCACTACTATACTTTTTAAGCTGCTCCTTTGTTACACCATACTTTTCTTCAGCAGCGGGATATACCCTCTCCTCTTTATCCTCATTAAGGATTGAGGCCGTCTTCTTTTTCCCTATGGCTTTTCCATTGATATTCCCTACGAAAGCACGATACGCTTCATATACTGTACTGGCAGCAGTATTGATCTCTACAGTAATGGAATGTGCCACCCTGCTGATAGCCTTCGGTTCATCAATTATGAGCTCTGTACCCGGAATCTTTCCGTCAGCAATCTTCTTTTCCCATTCGTCCTGCTGTTTTCCGTAATCAACAGCATTCTCAACCATTGCATCATTAAACAGCTTGATCATTTCCTGAACAAATTCATGATTTTCAGGCTTGATCTCAGGAGGTATCTTTTCCTTATTCTTATCATTATTATTCTCTTCTTCCGGCGGTAAAGGAAGCGTTTCTGTATGCTTCTTCATGAATTCCTTGAAGCCATTGACCATCATCTCGCTTCCTGACTCTTCAGTATTTTTATCTGCGACAAGATCATTTACATACAGCTCATATATATGAAAAATTTCATTCATCATCCCTTTATAATTTTTTTCATTCAGCAGCTGTTCCAAATGGTCTATCGTATTATTTTTAATCTGTTCCAGTTTCTTATCTGCCATATTTCCCCTCTCCGGTCTCTTAGTCTTCTCCACTGGGTCTAAAACAATTCGACCCATTCGTCCTTATATTCATAAAATAACATACAAATAGCAACAAAACCGTAACACCCGCATTGTCAGCAGGGATTTTTGGATTCATTTCAGGATTCCTGAATAAAAAGAACTGGGCTGCTGCACTTTTTTTCAGCAAACGACGTGCATGGTTGACTATATTCCCCTAAAGTGTTACTGTTTTTATGGACAAATCATGTTTGTAAAATATTAGAAAGTGAGTATAAAATGAACGACTTTTTTTCAGTTAAAGAAAATGATCAGATAAGAAATATAATAATTGACCGCGACCTGGAAGACGAAACCCGGACCCAGCTTTTCCATGAAACCGGCATTAAGGTTGTCGGTATCATAGGCCTCGGACTTATCGGTGCTTCATTTGCAAAGGCTTTTAAACAGAATTCGGATTGCAAGATCCTTGCCTTTAACAGAACTCGCGAAACCGCCGAAAAAGCCCTCCGTGAGGGAGTGATCGATGAGATTCTTGACGAAGATAACATCAGTGAATGTGATCTCATCATCCCTTCTCTTTACCCGGACGCTATCATTGAATATGTTAAAAATCATGCCAAAAAGATCAAAAAGGGAGCTATCGTGATCGATGCCGGCGGTCTTAAGCGAAAGATCTGTAAAGAGCTGTATCCAATCGCAGCAGAAAATGGATTTACCTTTGTGGGCGGTCATCCTATGGCCGGCAAGAAATTCTCCGGCTATGACTACAGTACCGGCGATCTTTACAGAGATTCGTCCATGATAGTAGTTCCGGAAACAAATGATTCTGCCCTTGAGGAGAAGCTCGCTAAGGTTTTCCTCCCTTGCAGAATCGGCATGCTGACAGTAACAAATGCCGATAAGCACGATGCAATGATCGCCTTTACTTCTGAAATGCCGCATATAATATCAAATGCATTTATCAAGAGTCCTACCGCCCGAGAGCATGACGGTTTTTCTGCCGGAAGCTACAAGGATCTTACCAGAGTTGCCTGGCTGAACGAAACCATGTGGACTGAAATTTTCCTTGAAAACAGAGACTATATCATCAAGGAACTGAATTATATGATAAAGCACCTTGACGAATACAGAAAAACCCTTATGGATAACGATTCGGAAACACTGTGGAAGCTGCTTCACGAAGGAAAGATTGCAAAGGAAGAAGTAGATGGAATCTAGTATCACACTTGAAATGAATAATAAAGAATCTGGCGGCAGCCTCCGTGCCATTGCCTCCAAATCACACGCCCACAGGCTTCTTATCGCAGGAGCACTGACTCTGCTTCAGGATAAAGAACCGATTCACATCATATGTAATGAAACCTCGGCAGATATCGAGGCGACCTGCTTTTGCCTTAAGGGCCTTGGAATAGATATCAAAACGGTGGAGGATGGTTTTCTTCTTTCCACATCGTCAGAATATACATCAGAAGGCATATCTGAAAATCCAGCAGAAAGTACATCCCTGCTCGACGCCGGTGAAAGCGGTTCGACCCTTAGATTTATGCTTCCTGTCATCGGCATGCTCGGCAGAAATGCCGCCATAACCACCCACGGCCGTCTTACTGAAAGGCCTCTTTCTCCGCTTTATGAAGAAATGGTTTCTCACGGCGTTTCGCTCTCTCCTCAAGGTTCAAATCCCCTGATGATAAGCGGTAAAATGTCCGGCGGCGATTTCAGGATCGCAGGAAATATTTCCTCCCAGTATATTACAGGGCTTCTCTTTGCCCTTCCTCTGGGTGAATGCGATTCCCGGATTCTTATAGAAGGACCTCTTGCGTCTCGCCCTTATGTTGATATTACCCTGGATGTGCTCAGTCTTGCCGGTATCAGAGTGAAGCTGATAGAAAATCCGGAGCTTCTGAAGAATGAGCCTGATATTTCCATGATCTTTGAGATACCGGGTGCTCAGACATACTCCCTTCCAAAGGAATGTACTGTTGAAGGCGACTGGTCAAATGCTGCATTTTTCCTTGCAGCAGGCGCTATAAAAAACAGCGTGACAGTAGAGAAGCTTAACCTCGCATCAAAGCAGGGTGATATGGCTATTCTCGACCTTCTCCAAAAATTCGGAGCCGAAGTGACTTTTAAACCGTCAGTTACAGGAAAAACTACAGATAATGCTGATAATACAAAAACCGATCAAAGCCGTCTGTCAGATGTTACAGTTACCCATAAGCCGCTTCATGGTATAGAAATAGATGCCGAAAATATTCCTGACCTCGTTCCTATCCTTTCACTTACAGCCTCTCTGGCTGAAGGAACCACTGTCATCAGGAACATCGAACGTCTCAGAATAAAGGAAAGCGACCGGGTTGCAACTGTTATAGATACTCTCACAAAGCTGGGTGCTGATATAAGGGAAGAAGATAAAGCCCTAGTCATCCGTGGCAAGAATATCCTGAACGGAGGCACTGTTGATTCATTTAACGACCACAGGATTGCCATGACAGCAGGAATCGCTTCTCTTCGGTGCCTCAATCCTGTAACAATAACAAATGAAAAAGCAGTTAATAAATCATATCCAAAATACTTCGAGGATCTGCACAGCCTTGAAGCCGGTAAGTAGATTTTAGAATAACCGAACGAATAACGTAGAATATTATGCAGATAAAGAACAGCTATACCAGGTGCTGTGCTGTTCATGAAAACAAGCACGAGTGAAACGAGTATTTATTTTTCTTGATAAGTTACCGGAGGGGCTTTAGTCCCGCAGGATTATGAGATGCGTTTTTTTACTTCTCATTAGATACAGGGAGGTGATCGTACGAAATCAAATAAAAGAATCAAAAAACTGCTGGCCCTATTTCTGGTGCTTGCAATATCCTTTAACTGTATTGCTTTAAAAAAAGTAACTGCGGCTGATACTGAAGTATGCAGCGCATTTAACAGTACCTCAGGACAGGCATCAGATATCGCATATCCGTCCGTTTCGGAGCAGGATTATCAGAGCAGTACACCTACTGTCATAAAGAAAAACGGCGTATGGTGCTATGTAATAAAAGGCAAATGGATCAAAAACTATACAGGCTTCGGCTGGAATGAATTTGGCTGGTGGTACTGCTATAAAGGCCGGGTTGACTTTGGTAAAACCGATGTTTTAAAGGGTAAAGTCAAGGGAAAAGACGGCTGGTGGTATGTAAAGGACGGCAAGGTTCAATTCACGGACACCGTTGCCAGAAACAGTTTCGGATGGTGGCGTATCGCAACCGGTAAAGTAGATTTTTCTTACACCGGAGTTGCAAAAAACGAATACGGCTGGTGGTATATAAAGGATGGCAGGCTGGATTTTGGTTATACCGGCATCGCCAGAAATGAATTCGGATGGTGGCGAATCGTAAACGGTAAAGTCGATTTCAGCTGTAATTCCGTTGAAAAAAATGAATATGGCTGGTGGAAGATCAGCAGCGGAAAAGTGGACTTCGGCTTCACCGGTATAGCCTCAAACAATAATGGCTCCTGGTACTGTAAGGACGGCAAGGTTCAGTTCGACTACAGCGGAACGGTTTTCTATGATGGTAAAGCCTATATCGTTAAAGGCGGCAAGGTAATAAGCTTTTCCCTTTCTGACCCATCTGACCTGGCAGCCGAGAAAAAACTCTCCGAGATGACACTGCATGAAAAGATCTGTCAGATGTTTCTGGTAACTCCTGAAAGCCTGACCGGATATTCATATGTTAATTATGCGGGAGAAGCAACCAGGGAAGCTATTAAGAAGTACCCTGTTGCCGGTGTGATATATTTCGGCGAGAATCTCGAAAGCAGAAGTCAGACCGAAGAAATGATACGGAATACCAGGCAGTATGCACGGGAAATAAACGGAATACCATTTTTCATTGCAGTTGATGAAGAGGGTGGTATGGTTGCCCGCTGCGCCGACAATCTCGGAACCACAGTATTTGATAATATGTTTAACTATAAGGATCAGGGCACTGATAAGGCATATTCAAATGCGTATACCATAGCGACTGATATAAAGGAAATCGGCTTTAACCTGGATTTTGCACCTGTTGCGGACACATGGTCAAACAGTGAAAATACAGTTATCGGAAAAAGAGCTTACAGCAATGACTTTTCTGAAACAGCGGAGCTTATCCCGGCTGCTGTAAGGGGCTTTAATGACGGCGGAGTTCTTTGTACTCTGAAGCATTTTCCGGGTCACGGTGATACTTCTGAAGACAGCCATTCCGGCAGTGCATATGCATCAAAAACTCTTTCCGAACTGGAAAAGCAGGAATTTCTGGCCTTTAAGAGCGGTATCGATGCCGGAGCGGATCTTGTAATGGTAGGACACATTACAATGACCGGTGTCGACGGACTTCCGGCAGTATTCTCTCATACCATGGTCACAGACCAGCTGCGAAATTCTCTGGGCTTTGAAGGAGTTATCGTTACAGATTCCCTGAGCATGGGGGCCATCGCCAATATCTACAGCAGTGATGAAGCAGCGATAAAATGTATAAATGCAGGAATCGACCTTCTGCTCATGCCAAATGATCTCGAAACAGCCATAAACGGCGTTACAAGAGCTGTTGAAAATGGAACGATATCCGAGGAACGCATCAATGAAAGCGTAAGAAGGATACTTAGACTGAAATATAAGAAGCTGTAATATGATTATTCTGTGTATTAAGACAATTTTATGATATTACAATCTATGGGTTTATGAATTAGTATCTGCGATGTAAAAAACGGCGGTGAAATATTTAACTGTATTTCACCGCCATTTATTATTTTATTCTCATTCTTCTTCATTCAAAGTATTATATATAAACATATAAACCTTCGAGATCACATAAAATATCGGAGATAGAATTGCAATGAAGAATCCCAGACCATGTCCGAAACCGCTCATATTCTTATCATCAAAACCGGAAAATGCCGAGTAACTGCTCAAAAGATTATTTACGGAGTTCCTCATACCTTTATACATTCTGCTGTGCGTAAATACGATCAGCACCAGAACAAGAAGTACGAAAGGAACAACTCTTGCAATAAAACCATGCTTTCTGACAGGCTCCGGCATAAAGATATTCTTCTTAGGGAACAGATCAATAAATGCAATATAGATCATATAGATTGCTATGATTATCATTATGATCATGCAGATAAGCGGAATATAATTTGCAAATTCTCTTTTCTGTCCGATATTTTTACCGGATTTCAGACTTTCTCTCACTATATCCTTCATGGAAAAATTCGAGGTGATCTTTTCTTTCATTTTGACCCACATATATATCCAGTTCAGGAATATTGAAAGTCCTATAAAGACCGCAGGGATAAATGACAGGATCACTCCGATGGTAAAGGCTTCCTTTTTCTTATAAAACGGGATCGTTCTAACCTTAGGATCCGACTTCCTCTCCTGCTTCTCTTCACTCCTTCTTTTGGCACCTTCTTTGGCACCATAAAAAGCCCGAACCAATATCGGGCTTTCCTGTTTTCTTGCTTCCTTTTCGGCATCTCTGGCTTTTTCGAGCGCACCTTCACCAAGCACTATTTTTTCAAAAGTGCTCTCGTTACAGTATTCACAATACTCACTATTATCAGGTATTTCTTTGCCACAATGCCTGCATATCATACTACCAGTTTCCTCCCGGATATACTCCGGCTTCTGTAAGACTGTCAAGCTCTGCCTTAACCTGCGGTATATCCTCTCTGTATGTCATTCCAAACCATTTTGCTGATGTATTAACTACCTTAACAGTACATTCTTTTCTCTCAAGAATAGACTGAACAGCATCCGAAAGAGTTTCCTCATACTTAAGAGGATTCTGAAGAATGCCGGCCTTCAGACGATTCTCATAATTAGTTATAAGATCTTCCATAAATGCCGGTCTGAACGCCCAGAGATTCATGGAAGCAACCGCATCCGACGGAATAAGGGTATATGTAACGCCACCGTCAAGTGTGAAATAACCTCTTCCGGCTTCCAGCTTGATCTCCTTACGCTCATCTATCCTCTTCAGATAGGAATTCTCATCAACCGAACAGATTCCACGGGAAACAGTGAATTTTTCATTCAGGGTTCCGACAACATTATAACCGATGATACCGAATTCATTATCCGGCCCATCCTCTTCGAAGAACTTTACAGCATCTATAAATGCTTCTCTGCCGTAGAAATCATCTGCATTTACTGTTAAGAAGCTTCTTCCTCGAAGTACCTCTCTGCAGCACCAGATAGCATGAGTAGTTCCCCAAGGCTTATTACGTCCTTCAGGAACCGTGACACCGTCCGGTATCATATCCAGAGCCTGATAAACATATTTTACAGGCAGCTTTTCTGCAATTCTGTTACCAACAATTTTCTTGAAATCCTCAGCGATCTCTTCACGGATAATGAAAACAACCTCTTCAAAACCTGCCAGAGCCGCATCATATACAGCATAATCGATAAGTGCATGTCCCCTGCCGTCTACATCTTCGATCTGCTTTAACCCTCCGAAACGACTACCCATTCCGGCTGCCATTACAACCAGTACAGGTGCTTCCTTCACTTCAGCCATTATTAACCTTTTACCTCCGTTTAGTGTTCAGGTGCATTACTGTCAATCTGTTCCTGAGTAAGAGTTTCGTCATTAAGCACCTTATTAATAAGCTCGCTTGCGTACTCAACTGTATCATAATATGGCGGCATAACGTAAGCATTGTCACCAAGTGAGTAGCAGTAATTCATTTCATCATAACCATTTACACTATACTGAACTATATTCCAGCTGTCTCCGGAATCGATCTGTCCCTGAATAAGCTTTCCGAGCTCAGCCTTCTCCATATTAGTCTGGAAGCAGTCCTTCATCTCTGACATGAGTTCAGAGAAATTATTTAAAAGTTCTGAAGAAAGAAGCTTGTTCATAACAGCCTTGATAACTGCCATCTGATTCTTTCCTCTCTGTCTGTCGCCTTCATTGAAGCTGTATCTTTCTCTTGCGAAGTATAAAGCAGCCTCACCTGACAGATGGTTTGTACCCTTTTCATAATAGTATCCGCTGTCATCAAGGTGTGAAGAGAATGCATAATCAGATTCTACATCAACACCACCGATAATATCTATTATATCAACGAATCCTGTAAAGTTTACACGGAAATAATAGTCAATATCGGTATCATACAGATTCTCAAGAGTTGACATGGACATATCAATTCCATATATACCTGCATGGGTAAGCTTATCAAGTGGCTCACCATCCTTAGCAAGGTTTACATAATAATCTCTCGGTGTAGATACAAGAAGAACTGTATTTGTCTTTGTATTAATAACCGCAATTACGTTTACATCGCTTCGGCTCTTTAAGGTAACCTCACCGTAGGTATCAATACCACTGATATAAGCGCAGAATCTCATTGCATTATCGTCATTCTTCTTCTCTGTCTTCTTCTTCGGCTTTTCCTGAACTACGGTCTCTATCTTCTTCTCAAGAATGATCTTCAGCTTCTTTGAGTAATCCTTATACTGCTCCTCTCCATCGAGAACACTAAGAACACCGCTGCTGACGATAAAGCCCTGGATATCACCGGCTTCAAAGGACTTGAGTATTTCCTTAATAGAAGGATAATTCTCTGTCTTGACAGCCTGTGGGTTGCTTCCATTGATTTCATTTATTGTTTTCTGAACGTTTTCGTTATTATCATTTAAGATTCCGAATATATAACCACTCTGAACGGCACTGTTTATTGAGTCAACAGGATCGTCCTTGCCTACATAAACGTTGACAACATCTATCTCTGTCTTATTACCGGTTACCTCATCAAGCATTTTATTTGCCTGATTGACCTTGATCATTCCAAATACTAATACACAGCAGGTCAAAACCGATAACACACTGGCTATGATACCTGGAACCTTTCTGAGCTGCATTGCTATGAAACAGATAGGCAGGAGTCCAAGAATGATAGCGCCCATAACAATATAACGCTGTGGTATCATATGAGTTCTTATAAGAAAATAGACAAGAACTGCTGATAGAATAAACTGGATTCCGGCCAGAATACAACCTACAAGTCTAAATGTCTTCATACGTTTTTTTATCCTCTTCCTAATATTTTTATTTATTATGTCAAATTGAATGTCAATATATCACTAAATTTATAAGATTGCAATCCAAAAAAATGCAAATTTATTTCTATTTAATTAAAGATTAAGATATTTCTTGAATTCTTTCCATATTTAAAATATTATATCCATATGGAAAAATTAAAATATTTATCGGAAAAACTTAATATAACTATCAATGACCGGCAGCTTCTGCAGTTTAAAACCTATTATGAAATGCTTATCGAAAAAAATAAAGTAATGAACCTCACGGCTATAACCGAGAAGGATGAAGTGATATTAAAGCATTTCATTGACAGCATCTCCGTTGCCGCTGCGGTTCCCGAATTTCGGAAGAAGGCCACTGAAGAAGCAACCCTTATCGACGTCGGAACCGGTGCCGGCTTCCCCGGCATACCTCTTAAGATAATATTTCCAAATCTTAAGATCACCCTGCTGGATTCTCTTGGCAAGAGAGTTACCTTCCTAAATGAAGTCATTTCTGCTCTTGGCCTTACCGGCATAACCGCCATTCATGACCGCGCAGAGGATGCCGCAAGAAAAGAAGGTCTTCGGGATTCCTTTGACTATGCTGTTTCAAGAGCTGTTGCTGCCATGCCTGTACTTTCGGAATATACACTTCCTTTTGTAAAAACCGGCGGCAGTCTTATATCATATAAAACACCCGGAGCGGAAGCAGAGATAAATGACGCAGAAAGAGCTATAAAACTCCTCGGCGGCGGTAAACCAAAGCTTCATACATTATCACTTCCCGACTCCGATATATCAAGAAGCTTCGTTGTGGTTCCTAAGAAATCACCAACTCCTAAGCGTTTTCCGCGTAAAGCAGGTACTGCAAAACGCGAACCGCTGTAAGATACATATTTATAATACTGCAAACCCGAAAGCAGGCAGCTCATTTTTCCTTATGACGCTTCTGCTTTCTTTTTTCGCGAAGCATCTGCTGGCGCTCCTTGACTTCTTCAAAGCCTTTTTTACCTGTTTTCTCAGTCTTCTTCACTACAAAGATACTGTCTTCTGAATCTCCGGCCGATTTGAATTTGATACGGGAGATCATATATCCGTGATAAACACATCTGCCCACTGCTATGGATGCGCTGCTGCTGTTCTGGTACCATTTTACCTTTCTGAAGCATTTTCTTCCGCATTTTGCGCATCTTATAACAAGAAGATCCTTATCCTCCATGGCTGCCTGCTTCGAAGGATACTCTGCCGTGATCTTCTCCAGCACTCCGGCATGACGGGCAACGATCTCATCCTCTTTCGTCTTCGGATGTCTGTAAATATCAAATGTATATCTTTCTTCAAGGTTATCCGGCTTCATCTTTGCAAGAACCTTAGCTGTATATCTGGCATCATTTATAGCTGCATGAAATGGCTTGTCCTCCTTGATCTCCAGATCCATACACGCCTTCTCAAGCTTGCTTATGCGTCCCTCTTCGTCATAGATGTCCGCATAAATCTGCTGAACATTGTAGAATTTAAGCGGAAATGCCAGTTTCTCCATATAATAAAAGTCCATATTGTTCTGGAGATAATAAAGATCCGATGCTCCCCAGGTACAGAAGGCATAATCATCACCGCACCATTCCAGAAAATCCGCGCACGCTTCTTTAAAGGATCTTCCGCTTTTCAGTTCCTCTTCAGAATAATTCAGCATTGCTCTGATGGATCTATGAAGTTTTTTGTACAGCTTAGGCTTGATCAGGCTGGTATACTCATCCACGATTTCAAAGCTGTCATTCATTTTTACGGCGCCGATCTCAATGATTTCAAACGGCATTCTCGGATGTTCTCCGCTCTGTCCATACGGACTCTGGTTCCATTCAAGGTCAAATACTATATAATTCATACTGTCTTCTTTCCAAATGACTATTACTTCAAATGTATCATCAGCATCGATACGTCCGCCGGTGAAACTCCCGAAATTCTTGAAGCCTGACCTAAGGTTTCCGGTCTGACGAGCTCCAGCTTCTGCCTTGCTTCCTTACGCAGATTCTTTACTTCACCGTAGTCAATATCCTTCGGTATCCTCTTACCCTCCATTTTAAGGAAATGATGCACCTGATCCTGCTGCCTTCTGATATATCCCTCATATTTAATAGAAATATCGATCTGTTCTTTTATTTCTCTTAAATGCTTTCTGATATATTCCTTTTCAGCTTCATCCAGGCCCTCCTCAAAATGCTGTGTAGCTGAAGCTCTCTCTTCATCTATCTCCTCGATCATTTCATAAGAAAGCTCCGGTCTTCTTATCAGCTCTGCCAGAGTCGTTCCGGTCTTAAGCTCCGAGCTGCCGCATTTTTTTAGAAATTCCTGAGATTTCCGGCCGGCACCGATGACAGTACCTTCCAGTCGCTCTATCTCTTTCTCTATATACTTTCTCTTCTTATCAAATAAACTGTATCTTTCATCATCGATGAGTCCTATCTCATGGCCTATCTCTGTAAGTCTCAGATCTGCATTATCCTGACGAAGAAGAAGTCTGTACTCTGCACGGCTGGTCATCATTCTGTATGGCTCGAAGGTTTCCTTCGTTACCAGATCGTCTATCAGAACGCCTATATATCCATCCGAACGCTTCAGAACTACCGGCTCTTTGCCCTGCAGAAATCTTGCGGCATTAATACCGGCCATAAGTCCCTGTGCCGCTGCCTCCTCATAGCCTGAACTTCCGTTTATCTGGCCGGCAGAGAAAAGTCCGCTTACGGCCTTGAATTCCAGCGATGGCTTAAGGGTTACCGCATTTATACAATCGTACTCAATGGCATATGCATTTCTTACAATCTTTGCATTCTCCAGTCCCGGAACGGTATGAACCATTTTATACTGTACATCCTCCGGCATGGAAGAAGGCATTCCGTCCAGATACATCTCATTTGTAAATTCGCCCTCCGGCTCCAGGAAAAGCTGATGCCTGTCCTTGTCCGGAAATTTCATTATCTTATCTTCTATAGATGGACAGTATCTTGGGCCGGTGCCCTTGATAACTCCTGAATAAAGCGGAGATCTGTCTATATTTTCCCTGATCAGGGAATGTGTTTCTTCATTTGTATATGTAAGCCAGCAGGAAATCTGCTCTCTTTTTATATCTTCCTCGCAGTTCATAAATGAAAAAGGAACTATCCTCTCATCACCCTTCTGCTCGGCCATCTTTGAGAAATCTACCGAATTCTTATCAATACGAGGCGGTGTTCCGGTCTTAAACCTTCTTATTCCAATACCGGCCTCCGCCATGGAATCAGATAAATGATTTGCAGCCATAAGTCCGTTCGGACCAGTGTACTGTATTGTATCACCATATATGCAGCGCGCCTTGAGATATACTCCCGTACAGAGTATCACTGCCTTTGCGTGATAGATTGCACCGGAAACCGTTTTAACGCCGGTTACTTTTTGCGGAATCTGATGTATGTTATTATCTGAAGCATCTCCGAAATCCGCCGCTTCACCGCCGACCGGCTCAACTATCAGCTCAGAAACCTCCTGCTGTCTCAGAGTCAGGTGTTCGGTATTCTGAAGTGTCAGCCTCATCTGCTTTGTATATTCAACTTTGTCTGCCTGGGCACGAAGGGAATGAACGGCAGGACCCTTGGAAACATTCAGCATCTTTGACTGAATGTAGGTTTTATCAATATTCCTGCCCATTTCTCCGCCGAGAGCATCCATTTCTCTTACAAGATGTCCCTTGGAGCTTCCGCCAATATTAGGATTACATGGCATAAGAGCAACACTATCCATACTTACAGTAAAAAGTATGGTCTCAAATCCCAGTCTTGCCGCTGCAAGAGCAGCCTCACAACCCGCATGACCGGCACCTACAACAACCACATCGTAACTTTCTTCAACTACTGCCATAATCGTTCCTGTCCTTGTCTGATTCATTATTTTCCCATGCAGAATTCCGCAAAAATCTTATCTGCAAGGTCATCCTCCAGAGTTTCACCGATAACAAGTCCCAGGCTTTCATATGCAGCCATAAGGTCTATGGTATAAAAATCCTCCGGAAGCATCTGTGCAATACTATCCTTAACCCTCTTCAACGCTTCATCAGCATTTATAAGTGCTTCCTTATGCCTTGAATTCGATATTATAATCTGATTGTTATATACAGCCTCACCCTTCATGAACAGTTCCTTAATGAGGCTGCTCAGCTCTTCACGACCGGTATTCTCTGCAGCAGAAACCGTAAGAATCCTTGGAACACATCCGTTTGCCGCCAGAAGCTTTTCCAGCCTCTCTCTGTCGATCACCGTTTCAAGATCTTCTTTATTAATAAGGGTTATAACCGTCTTGTCAGCAAAATGACTGATGATCTCTTCATCATTTTTATCCAGCTCTCTCGCACCGTCTGCAATAAACAGCACCAGATCAGCCTTCTCTATATTTTCGCAGGCCTTTTCCACGCCGATACGTTCCACCAGATCCTCGGTATCACGTATTCCTGCAGTATCTATAAGTTTAAGGAGCACACCCTTCAGACGCACATATTCTTCCAATGTGTCTCTGGTGGTTCCTTCAATATTCGTAACTATGGCTCTGTCTTCCTCCAGTATCATGTTCAGTATGGAAGACTTTCCGACATTTGGCTTTCCGACTATGGCAGTCCTGATGCCTTCCTTAATAAGCCTGCCGTCCTCGCAGGTATTAAGGAGTATGTCTATCTCACTTCGTACCTCATCAACATTTTTATCCAGCCTCTCCAGAAAGCCTTCAAGACTGTAATTCTCAGGATCATCCAGTGCCGACTCAATATAAGCCGTATCATAGAGTATCTTCTCTCTGAGGGAAATTATCTTCTTCTTAAGTCCGCCTCTAAGCTGATTCATGGATGCACTGAGGGCTGCATTTCCCTCTGCATTTATTACGTCCATTACTGCCTCAGCTTCAGACATATCGATTCTGCCGCCCATATAGGCGCGCTTCGTAAATTCGCCGGGTTCGGCGATACGTGCACCTTCTGCAATAAGCAGCTCCAGCACCTTCTGGAGGAGAAATGCATTTCCGTGGCAGTCCAGCTCAACCGTATCCTCCGTAGTATATGAATGAGGTGCCTTCATAACAAGGGCTATGGCCTCATCCACCACCTGATCGCCGGCTCTTCTGTTAACGATATTTCCAAATGCAGCAGTATAGGTCTCCATCTCGGAAATACGTTTTTTCCCTTTAAAAACCTTATCACATATAGAAATGGCGTCTTCACCGCTGACTCTGATGATTCCGATACCGGAACCACCCATTCCACCTGTTGCAATTGCACAAATTGTATCCTTAACAGACATTTTCAAATCTCCAAACAAATATCTTACATTATGAGAAGCAAAAACCGCATCTCATAATCATATATATCAAACAATAAGGCTTTTATACTGTACTCTCAGATAAATACACACTATCTTTACAATTATAAACATATTTACATAATCCCGCAAGTATCAAAATACCTTATATAGTCACCAAATGCCTGCAGTCGAATATATACCACCATCACTTCATGCGACTTCGTCACCTGGTGATGGGTGCATATATTCTGCAGTCGCTTGGCTCATTATCTACACACTTTAAAAGGTGCATATCACCCGGATATGCACCTTTTAAGTAATCAGGCACAGAGGCTGAATCATCAGTCCCCCTGCCTATATATTATTGTATCATGAGAATAATCTTTATGATATATCTTCTCTATGGTATCTCTTAGTTCTCCTTCTCATATAAGAAACCGAGCACAGCTCTTGCAATAATAGCGATGAGTCCGAGAAGAATGAGCCAGAATGAGATTCCCCATCCGCCGCTGACTTTGCTGCCACCAAATGCGCTGAGAAGACCATTCATACTCTTTGTAAGAGAAATCATACTTCTGAATTCCTTAACATTGCTGTTGCACATGATGAGGATAAGTGAAAGAAGTCCAAGTCCCGGAAGATAGAACTGCCAGAATGGAAGTCCCTTAATCATATCCTTAACTGCAGGAACAAGTTCAAGAGCTACCATACCACCAGCAACGATGATAAGGAAGATTGCCCAAACCTTAAGAGCTCCTGATCCACTTGAGAAGAGACCTACTGATTCACTTTCACCTTTTGACTTCATATACAGAAGTCTTGGAATAACAGTACCAAGAAATACAAGACCTGCTCCACCAAATGTTATAAATTTGAAAAACTCTGTCGGAATTGGTGAACTCTTTGCAGTTGCTCCCATTCCTGCTCCAGGATATGTACCCATTGTCGGAACAGGTGCACCGCAATTCTGACATGCCGGAGCTCCATCCATGATCTCAGCACCACAATTGTTACATCTCATGCTTTTAACCTCCTTTTATTGAGGCAGCCTTTTGGCTGCAGTAAAACAGAAAACACTGGTCTAAAATTTGTTCTCTGCTGTTCTCTGTCGAAGCAGTCCGCTTAAACTCCTTCGAGCATATATACAACAAATACCCTATCGTCACCTTTTCTAAATGACAAAACCCTATTTCATTGCATATAATCACGGTTACTCTATCACACTTTGTTCACATTTTCAATAGCAAATACACAAAATATAGTGAAACTATCATTTTAACCAAATTTTTTAGTGCAAACTGCATAAAACCAGAAAACAAATACTCTTTTTATATTTTCATGGTTTTTTTATGATTAATGTATTATACTTTAATATAGTTTCTGAACAAAAGGAGGAAATGCTTATGTCAAAGAAAAATGCAAACGACAAGGACGTAACCGTCAGTAAGATCAAGCTCATAAGAACGATAGTCATTTCTGTTATAGTCCTGTTTATTCTTATATTTTTTATGAAGAAGTTCGATGAATATATCAAAGCAAGGCGACAGCCGGCGCTTTCAGCCCAGAAGCTTACAGAGCAGCTTGTAGCCTGCAGCGACCTTACCGCCGCTGAGATTATATACAACGGCGTTGTACGTTTTGACGACGGCGGCATCCCTCTCATCAATGAGAAGAGCTTCCTGATGATGTACTCTGCCAGAGTGAAGGCCGGTATCGATATTTCCCAGGTAAATGTATCTGTAACCGATAATAAAGTAATTGTTACCCTTCCTGAGGTAAGAGTTCTGGACCTTATAGTAGAAAATAATTCTCTTGAATTCTATGACAAGAGCTCGTCTCTCTTCAATCAGGTTCAGCAGGAGGATGTTGTTACTGCAGTACTGTATGCTGAGGATGATGTCAGAAATCACGCAGACATCGAGGGCCTTCTTAATAAGGCCAAGGTTCAGACCGAAAGCCTTATAAGAAATATGATAGCTCCCGTCGCAGGCGATCGAGAGCTTATCATAAGATATGTTGATGAAGTTGAAAAAGAGGAAAAAGACGGTAAATCAACTACAGAATCTAAAAAATAGCATTTGAATCTGTTAATCGATATATTTACAGCCCTTTCATCGGCAGGATCGACAAAATTACCTTCTGCCTCTGATGATCTGACGGCTGTAGATATATGTGATCACAAAATATCCGCCATAGATAATACCGATTATTAAGGACGTAAAGATTATCGAGCCCAGAATATGGTATTTTCCAAAAATGATAAGGGTCTTATTGATAAACTTTATTCCAAATATTGAATGGAACAGCGCCAGAAGCATCGGGAGCAGGAAGAATATACCCTGCTGGCGGAAGAGAGAACCATTTATGTCCTTCTCATCCGCTCCGAGTCTGCGGAGCATTTCATATCTTTCATAACTGTCTGCGCTGTCGGAAAGTGCCTTGAGCGCAAGGATTACAGCACTGGTTATAAGGAATACTATTCCGAGATAAAGAGACAGGAAGGTTGCCATAGCACCGAAGCCAATGGAACTGTTATAAACTTCTTCCTTGGAAGACATTACCATTCCATCTGTCAGGAGTTTAAAATCGCGGCTCTCAATCTCATAATCAATATCAAACACACGCTTTGAAAGCTCCCTGTAGATATCCTCCTTAGACATACCCTCTATCTCATTAAAGTCGCCTGTAAGTACTCTCTGGCGAAGCATTGCCTTATCTCCGGCCGCTTCAATTACCGAATCCGGTACTACAAAGAAACCTTCATTTTCCGCTGCAGAAGCTATCCAGTATGAACCACTTATACATTTCTTTCCGGCAGGCATCAGAGTTTTTCCATATACCTCAATCTCCTGCCCGTTTCTAAGAGCCTCATTTCTTTTTGACGCTACCTCTTCGATATCGACAACGATAGCATATTCATCCTCGGCAAGATGTATTTTTTTTGTTCCTCTCAGCTCTGCGAGACGGTTATAATCCGAAAGTTTGATCACTTCCTCATGGACACCGGAAGACTCGCTGCCAAAATACGATACTCCGCCGGAGGCTTCAAATACGCTGCCAAGGCTCTTTTCAAATGTTAATCCCGGCGTATAATATATATTCAGGATCATATAATCCTTGAAATATTTGTCATAATCTATATTGAACTCATCAAAATAGTTCCAGTTGTTGCTGATCTTAACACGTTCAGCTATCAGATTAAGGCCCTCATCGCTGCTGTTTCCGGCTTCTGACCATATTTCATAAGGAGTTTTTCCGATAAATACAGCTTCATTTACTTCCACTCCAAGATCTGCCGTTTCAGGATCTGCATCCGGGTTAGTGAAACCTCTGATACCATTCTCAGATCCATCCATACTTAATACCATTCCATAATTAGATATAACTTCACAGAAAACATCATTTGGAGCAAACTTTTTCAGATTTTCATTCATCGTATTTCTGAGAGAAAATGCAGCCGAAAGTCCGCTTATGGTAAAGAAAAGCAGGAGGCATATGATAGTCATTGACAGTACCATGGTATTTACCGCACTGCTCAGCTGGCGAAGTGTAAAGGTGTTAAGCTTCTTAAAATATGTTTTCTTAAGACACATCACAAGACGGAGAAGCAATCCCGACACTGACCAGAATATGAAAAATGTAGAAACAGCACCAAGTGCTATCGCAAGGATGAATTTTTTAAAATCCATACCTGCCATACCCATTTTTTCACTGAGCACAATATGATATGCGATTCCCAGAACAACAGCTGATACAACAAATATGATTGAGCATAAAACCGGATTCTTCAGCTTCAGCTTTTCACTCTTCTTTGATGACTGTATCAGATTGATCAGCTTGTTTTTACCAACCATGATAGTATCAAAAATGATAACTATGATGTAAATAATCGTAAAATTGATTATTGTCTTTATAATGGCGCCTGAAGAAATGACAAATTTAAAGTAGGACATGTTGGTTGCAAAAAGATTTATTACAAGCGCACTCATTAACTGTGAAAGCCCAATTCCTATAACCAGTCCGATTACAAGGGAGATGAAACCGATGATAATAGTCTCAATAAACATAAGAGCTGCAATACTTCCCTTGCTCATTCCCAGAAGCATGTAGGTTGCAAATTCTTTATTTCTTCTTTTCATAAGGAAGCGACTGGCAAAAACTATAAGCAGCCCAAGAACCACCGCAACAAAAACACTCAGGCTGGAGAGAACCGTTCCGAGGAGCACTGCCTGCTCTCTTCTGTCAGCTGAAATAGCGAGAAATACAGTCTGATCCTCGATTGCATTAAATACATAAAAAACCGATACACCAATGATCAGCGTAAAGAAATAAATAGCATAATCACGAATACTTTTTTTGATATTTTTTAAAGCCATTTTAAAGAGCATCGCTTACATCACCTCCAAGAAGAGTGACAACATCGATGATCTTGTCAAAAAACTGCTTTCTGTTATCATTTCCACGAATGATCTCATGAAAGATCTTTCCGTCTCGTAAAAATAAGACTCTCTTTGAATAGCTTGCCGTAAATGAATCATGTGTTACCATCATTATGGTGGCAGACAGCTCTTCATTTAAGAATTTAATCCTTTCAAGAAGAAGCTTTGAGGACTTACTGTCAAGAGCTCCTGTCGGTTCATCAGCAAGAATAAGGCTTGGATTAGTAATGATGGCTCTTGCCGAAGCAATCCTCTGCTTCTGACCGCCCGACATCTGGTACGGATATTTTTCCAGAACATCGGTAACTCCCAGCTCTTCAGCCACATATTTCACCTTCTCGTCTATCTCCGAAACCGGTGCACCCTTGATAGACAGAGCAAGCGCGATATTTTCATATCCTGTAAGAGTATCCAGAAGGTTGAAATCCTGAAAGATAAATCCCAGCTTATCTCTCCTGAATCTGTTGAGTTCCTTACCTTTAAGAGTAGTTATATCAATATCTTCAAGATAGATATTACCGGCTGTTACCTTATCTATAGTTGATATACAGTTGAGAAGAGTTGTCTTTCCGCTTCCTGACGCACCCATTATTGCGACAAATTCGCCCTTATCAACTGTGAAGGAAATGTCATCCAGAGCCTTGGTCAGACTGGATTTATTTCCGTAATATTTTTCTATATTTTTGATTCTAAGTAATGGTTCCATCCTATGGACCTCCTTCATATATTTCGGTCTTCTCTGACCTTCTGAAAAGACTTTACCTCATCTTTTGAATTTGGTCGCTGTTCTAATATTACCTAACATTACAAAATTGTAATGTTACCCCGTAATCTTGTATATGTCATTTTTCCCGAAAATGATCATCATGTCGGTATATTCACCATAAACCGACTCACAGGCAACCTTGTGCCCCAGCTTATCACACATTTTCTTAACGAGATACAGGCCCATGCCTGTGGAACCAAATGACGAATTTTCCCTGCCATTTTCTCCTGTGAAGGCTTTCTCCCAGATTCTTCCGATATCCTTCTCAGGAATTCCGATGCCATTATCACGAAAATGCAGGATAACATTCCCATCCTTTTCATCTGAAAAAATGCTTATCGTTGGCTCCGGCCGCCCCTCAGTATATCTGAGACTGTTGCTTATAAACTGCGCGAGCATGAATTCCAGCCATTTTCCATCTGTAATCACAGTCCTTCCGATGTCTGAAACCTTAAGCTCCACCCCTCGTTCCTGAATGTCCGGACGATATTTGGACAGAACTGCCGACACGATACGACTAAGCTTCTCTTCTTTAAATATATAATCCTTCTCGGAATTCTCGCTTCTGGCATAATAAAGCACCTGATCCGCAAACTCATTTATCCTTCGGACCCTTGCTTCCAGAGCATTTATCTCCTCCGAGTCTTCCATCTTTTCACTGATATTTTTAATGCTAAGCAGGAGGCTCGCAATAGGAAGCTTAACCTCGTGGACCCACATTTCTATATATTCCTTAAAATTAACGGCATAGCGTCTGGCTCCGGCCACATTTTCATACATGGATTTATCCAGCTCACTGATAATCTCATACATTATCTTCCCCTCATAAAACTGAGGCTCTGTAAGAGTTTCCGCCAGCAGATACTTCTGATCCAGCTCCCTCAGATTATCCATCAGACCGCTGTAAAACCTTCTCTTTCTGAAATACCCCCGAAGCATTATAGTTCCAAATAAAATAATCAGGATCAGGCTTACCGCCATAGACAGCTCTCTGGACACATTAAAAGCACTCATAAAAATCGCTATCATTATGAGTGCAATAATCTCCAATATAATATCAACAATATGATCTTTTATATAATCTCTTAACCTCACTGGTCGATACTCCCTCTACCTCAGTACATATCCCTGCTTCTTCCTGGTTTCGATTGCGTCCGGTATACCCAGCTCCTGAAGCTTTGCCCTAAGGCGGCTGATATTAACCGTAAGTGCGTTATCATTTATATACTCCTCGCTGTCCCAGAGCTTTGTCATGATCATATCTCTCGAAACTATCTCGCCCCTTCTCTCCATAAGGATCTCGAAAATGATCATTTCATTCTTGGTGAGTATCATCTCTCTCGATCCGTCCGAAAGACTGCCCTTCGCATAATTAACTGTAAAGCCATTATACTCCGGCGCCGATGAGCCGCTGCCCTGCTTGTTGTATCTCTTAAGAACCGCTGCGATCCTAAGCAATAAAATTGTAGGATTATACGGCTTGGTTATATAATCATCCGCACCATAACTCATGGAAAGCACCTCATCCACCTCGGAATTCTTACTCGTAACCATGATCACAGGCGTATCGATCACCTTCCTAAGCTCTGCCAGCAACTGCTCACCATTCATAAATGGTATATTTATATCCATCAAAATGAGGTCTGCCCCGAAAGAAAGTATTTCCTCTTTCGCATTCTTAAAATCCTTAACAGCACTTACCTCATAACCGGAATTACCAAGGAACTCCGACAGCTCATCTCTTATTGACTTTTCGTCCTCTACAATACATATCTTATACATTAAATTACACCATTCCATTATAAATCTGGCAGCACTGACAATTTCAAACATCCGTATGTCTGCATATTACCGCATATCCACTGCGCTGATGTTTGTATATTTATACTTCCGCATACACGCAAATGAACTACCCGGAGAAAGTACTCCGAGTAGTTCAAGACGATATTTTACTGTATTCAATTATTTAGTATAGCACATATTTATTCAAAAATGCTATTTCCATTTGAACAAACAACTCGTAAAGAGATGAAGGCCTGCTCTGACCCAATGTGGAATATCATACCAAGATGCATGCTGTTGATAAGTTTTTCTTCTTTTCATTATTCAACCTCCTCTGTTACCTTCTCTGCAGGAGGGTTGTTCGTAACATTGGAAGTATTGATAACGTTATCGAGGCCGGTAACATTTATATTCTTGTTTACCTTAGCATCGTATGTAGAAGCCTTCATAATCTCGGTAATATCAATTCCGGTAGCCTCCCTAACGGATTCAATGGTCTTCGCAAGTGCCTGTGGAACATAAGTGCTCATGGTTCCGACACCGGAGGTTCCATTTGTACCATCAATAATTGTAACCTTGTCGATAGTAGCAAGAGGTTCTGCGATGGCCTTTGCCATTTCCGGAAGGGCTTTAACGATCATCTCGACCATAGCTGCCTGACCGTATTTCTTCATGGCTTCTGCCTTCTTCTCAAGAGCCTCGGCTTCTGCCTTACCCTTTGCCTCAATGGCCTTTGCTTCAGCCTCACCTACTGCCTGAATACCTGCAGCTTCCTGCTGCTTAGCATAAAGATCTGCTTCCGCCTGAGCCTTTCTGGCCTCTGCAGCCTGCTGCTTCTCAAATTTATCAGCTTCCGCATTTCTCTGTCTCTGATATAATTCAGCATCCGCTGCCTGCTGTTTAGCAAACTTCTCAGCCTCAGCCTTCTTCTTGATCTCAGCATCAAGAGCCTGCTCCTTAACCTCAGCCTCACGTCTCTTAAGATCAACTTCCTTTTCCTGTTTAGCAATATCTGCTTCAGTCTTTGTGATCTCAATTGTTTTACGCTGTGCTTCCTTCTGAATCTCGTAAGCAGCATCGGCCTCAGCCTTTTTGGTATCCTCAACGGTTTTAAGCTCTGACTTCTTGATAGCAAGATCATTCTGTTTTACAGCGATCTCAGTATCAGAAAGAACCTTTGCATCATTTGCTTCTTTTGCTGCCTGCGCCTGCGCGATCGCAACGTCTCTGTCAGCATTTGCCTTAGCAATACTTGCATTCTTCTGGATAGCAGCCATGTTGTCCTGACCTAAAGCAATGATAAGGTCGTTCTGATCTTCAACATGCTGAATGTTGCAGGAAATGATTTCGATACCAAGTCGATTCATATCGACCTGAGCTTTTTCCTGAACCTGATCACCGAAGGACTTTCTGTCATTACATAATTCCTTCAGACTGATAGTACCGATGATCTCACGCATGTTACCCTGTAATGAATCCACCAAAGCTTCCATGATCTGATTTTCCTTCATGTTAAGGAAGTTCTTCATGGCAAGCTGGATACCTTCCGAATCAGTACGGATCTTAACCTTTGCAACCGCATCAATATTTACACCGATGAAATCAAGCGTCGGAACATAGTCACCGGTCTTTATGTCGATACTGATCTGCTTGATCAGAAGTTCATCCTTTCTCTCGAAGAAAGGAAGCTTTAAACCTGCTCTACCAATAAGTATCTTTGGCGTTCTGCGAAGTCCCGAAATGATATACGCCTTATCAGGCGGAGCCTTCATGTAACTTGAGAAAATTATTATTAAAACAAATATTGCAACCGCAATAGCTGCAATAACCGGACCTGTAAGAAAACCCATAGTGACCCTCTCTTTCCTCTGCATACTGCAGAAAAAACAATTAAATGTTGCTTGACACTATCGATTATAGCAAAAAAGCAGCTCATATTCTACCAATCCTAAACTGCTTTTTTGACAACTTCCGGTTGCAAATGCTAGTATATCGTTGTTTATTTATCACGTAGATATTCGCCTACAGATCTTCTAGACAGTCGAAGCACCGGAATAATTATCGCCAGAAAAACTACAGCTAAACCAATAGTAAAACAAAGAGGAATGGTGTGCATTATAAAATCCATGTTGAATGCTTTCAGATCTACTCCAACCAAATTATCCTTATACGCCGTGTAATGTCTATAATATGATATAAATAGAGCAATTGAAAATGCCAACAAGTATTTTAGGATGTTCTCTATAATCACTATTGTAGCAATATCCTTCTGCTTAAAGCCATTTGTAAGAAGTATTCCATAGGTTTTATTATTTTCATTGATTGCTATTATCTGAAAAGAAAATATCATACATACAGCTACCGATATGATCAATACAAATAACCTGTTGTACAGGTTATACATATCTCCATTCTTTCTTTCTCTGTACCTCAGTACTTCCTCCATAGTAACTATATTTACATCAGAATTCAGTTCTTTACGGACGCTTGCTCTAAAATCATCAGCACTGATTTTTGATGCTAAGTAGTAATGATTTATAGATGGCTCAGCTATACGAACAAATATAATTTTATCATCCAACTCTATATCAGTTTTATTTTGGTCACTATTAGCTTGATCCATGATCACGTCGCTAATCAGTTTTTCACCTTTTTGCAAATGTCCTAAAACCACGATTTCTACTTGGTTATTCCATCTGTATTTAAAGGTAGTACCCACAGGTACTGCCCCTCTATAATCTGCCCCTATATATATACCAATCTTATATTCGCCAAATAACTTTTCAGCTTCCCTGGCATCGTAATATTTACCGTCAAATAATTCCGGTTTACACACCTCAAAAATATCAAAATTACACTGAACCTGTTTGATATTTCCGTTATAATTATTATGTAATGCCTCTGATAATCCTATCCAATCATTTATCTCATAACCTTCCGAATCATTCACTTCACCTGCAGCCAAAAAATCTTCTTTTTCTGACAATAATCTGTATGTCGATTCAAACGACGATCCATGAATTGTTACTATCGATAAGTTTTCTATCGGAACATCTACCAATGCTTTTATTCTCGACTTATATCTGTTTTTACTCACATTCAGATATACACCCGAAATCATTGTTACAATACAAAATGTCATGATTCCAACTAATATAATGCTTCGTAGCACGTGCTTGATCAGGAAATCCGTTGCGAGACTTAATATCATACATATTTTTCTTATCATCCTTAAGCCCCCTACTCTTCTCTTATGATATCAACAACATTTACCATCCTGACACCAATTAATATATTGATAAATGTCCAGATATATGTAACGCCGAGTCCCTTAGCAAGGAAAGCTACATATTTAATTGAAAATGCTGATATATCAATATTATCCCAAAAAAACGAATAAATGATATTAAGTCCGATTACTAACGGCACAGCCAATACCATACATAGTACTACTTCCTTTAAATAAATAAGTGCAATAATCTCCGGCTTCTGTCCAAAAATACGCCGGATTGCTATATCCTTTTTACGCCTTTTTATCCACACAAAAAGAATAACAATGAAGTTTACCGCCGAAAATATAAGCTCCGTACACATACCTTCTTCACTAAGTTTAACATAATCATCATATTCGTTAATTCCGTATACTTCCTTGTTATTAAAATCTCTACTAATATAATGTTCCTCATCAGGGACACTATCATCCATTATTCTGTTTATATGCTTAAGTTCATCTTCCAACGGTCTATTTGATTTGATTTCAACGCTAAATCCGATAAGTAAATTATTGACCTCGTAAAAACATCTATCAAAATACTCTTTATAATCCTCCGATAGACCATTTCTTAAAATTACAACTTTACCACGTCCTCCAAAATCAGCCGCTGTATACTCTCCACCGATCCTCAGAGTTCTTCCTTCAATATCTATATACCTTATTCCATCACGTACATATGTAAACTCCAGCATATCTCTGCTTATATAAGCATCAATCCTATCATTGCAGTACATATACTTCTTAAGGTATTTTTCATCTCTTTTATCCGATATCACATAATAAAGCTCACCAGATTCAATCATTCCATCACATACAAAGCAATATACCAATGCCGTTTCTTCTGTTTCCACTTTACTTAATGTATCAAGATAAAAATAAAACATATCTACACAGAGTTTTTGTTCTGCATCCCAGTCTGTATCATCTTCATAACATTCTTTTCCCACAGCAAAACAACCATCATACTTATAGTCATATCTTCCTTCATAGTTGGTTAAGTCATCAAGCTGTGCTTTTATACCTAATGACTTAACCAATGAAAAGAGTATAAGACCCATACCGAAATATAAAAGAATAAATGATAATCTATCTCTGGTTATCTTCTGTATTATATTTCTGCAGTTTCTCATTTTTGCTCCTAGTTATGATTTACTCTTACAATTAATTTTACAGCCGTTTTCTTTGTGATCATACTTGACGCACTTCTGCCAAAATACCTGCTGTTAATATATCTACTGCCAGAATTAATTGTTCTACCATTTTTAAATTGAACTATATCTTCTTTTCCGTCAGGATATACTAATTTACCATAGACATTGTTTTCTGGAAGAAGAAGATCAGCATTAGCACCACTAACCCTCGCTTATTAGTATTATTTTTTGTTGCGCAACATGACTACTGTATCATAAATGTAAGCGCTTGCATAGTAAAATGATACGAAACGGAAAAAAATGTTACGAAACGGAATTTTTTTATTCTACTTCTCCGCAACAACATATTTTCCGTTCTGCATGAAGCTGATAATTTATTTTTCTACACTTCCTTGTTATCTGTAAAATAATCGAAATATACTATAAATGAAAAAACGGAGAGTTCGAAAACTCTCCGTTCAATAAGAATTATATTCTTTTTACTGATTTGGATTATTTGGCTGCTGACCCTGTGGCTGATTGAACTGCTGTGGTGCCTGAGGTGCGCCAAACTGCTGTGGCTGAGCCTGCGGATTGAACTGCTGTGGCTGAACCGGAGCTCCACCAAACTGCTGTGGCTGACCAAACTGATTGATTGGCTGTGAAAACTGCTGTGGTGGTCTCTGATAAGCATAGCTCTGTGCCTGCTGGCGAATAATTCTTTCGCCTGTGTGGAACTTCTGGCTCTTTATAATACATACAATAGGTCTTACAAACAGAAGAAGTACTCCGATAAGAGCGAACCACCATGAAACACCAAAGCTTACTTCGCTGCTTTTAACAACATCCTGAACATCTCCGTTAAATGTAACTAAGAAGAAGAGAAGTAATGTTCCGGCCGGACCATACCACTCAGATCCAGGTAAATTTGTAAGTCTTGTCAGATTGATACCCGGAATAATATTATAAATAACAAGATATCTGAACATAAGCCACAGGCTGACAATTATAAGAAGAACTGCCGAAAACTTAACAAGTCCGCTCCATGGTTCAGCAAAAAGTCCTACCGATGTAACTGAACTTGAAACCCATGCAGGAATAACTGTAAACAGAAAAACGAAAAATGCGCCGATCAATGAACAAAGCATTGTGTAATCGCCGCTCCTCATTCTCTCTGCAAATGGTCCTCCCGGATAATAATATACTGCCGGCTTTGGCTGATAGGTGTTACCATATGGCTGCTGATACTGAGGCTGCGGTCCACCAAACTGCTGTGGTCCAGGAAATCCCTGCTGCATCGGCTGTCCCTGAGGCTGTCCGGCAAACTGCTGAACTGCAGGAGCACCGCATATAGGACATGCAGGAGCGCCGGCCGGTATCTCATTGCCGCATTTACTACATTTCATATTTTTTCCCTCCTGAAATATAATACTTTTCCAGACAGATCATAAAAATACTGTCTCTCCGGTATAGTTTTTTAAAAATCACTATACCAGTGTTTCATTTACTTCAATAAACCCATTATTGCAAAAATGGTTTGAAAAATCAATAATAAGTTGTAAAATATAGTCCTCGCAGAATTAATTTACTTCCTTGCATCCTTCGGTGTGGTCAGCTTATTATATGCCGGATCAACCTCCGGCCATACCTGATAACAATAACGTCCTGCATTATTGATACAAGGTCGTCCGCCGGCGGTCTGCGGTTTCATAAAATATCTGTCATCGTTCATGCCCGAACCGATAAATACATATATTTGTCCATCGCCATCAGCGCATATTATCCATTCATCAAGATAATTGAACAGGTAGAACTGAAGCCGTGGTATATCCGTTCCGAGATACCCCGTCATACCTTCTTCAAAAGATTCCTTCTCTTCTGCGGTAATTCCCGCAGTATTTATGGCATGAAACTTCATATCATAACGATTTCTCGGGGAATTGCAATACCCAAGAACTCTGAGCCAGCCACTGCTTTTATGACTTTTTGTCAGGTTGTTTCCCGTACTGCTGGTTGCAACCTCAATAAAATGATACAATTCTTCATCAGCTGCAACAGCCGCATATAACGTCTTTCCAATTGTATCACCTGCCGCAAGATCATCTGCCTTACGAGCCTTATTAATGTATCTGATAACCGTCAATGAAATAGCCGCAGCAAGAATAGCCATTATCGCTATTACAATTATCAATTCCACTAAAGAAAATCCCTTGTTTGTTATTTTCATTCCCTCACACCCTCTTTCACCATATAATTCCGGAGGGACATCTGTCCCACAGGATCATGAGCTGCGATTTTCGCTTCTCATTTTTTATATAACGATTATACATAGCATATGAATATGAATACCACAATGTTGAAAATAGAATTATAATTTCCTGCCTGAACTTCTTTAAAATAATACATATATTATAAATCCAAAACGCAATTCGTGCAAATTAATATCATAAAAATATACTGATTTTTCTAAATTTATCATTTGGAGTTATATAATCAAAAATGATATAATATATCTTGTCTAAAGAAAAACAAGCACGAACGCAGTGAGTATTTGTTTTTCTTGACAAGATACCGGAGGGACTTTAGTCCCGCAGGATTATGAGATGCGGTTTTTGCTTCTCATAATATAACTTATCAGAAGAAAAACAAGCACGAACGCAGTGAGTATTTGTTTTTCTTGACAAGATACCGGAGGGACTTTAGTCCCGCAGGATTATGAGGAGCGGTTTTTGCTTCTCATAATATTTCTTATCTAAAGAAAAACAATCACGAGTAAAACGAGTAAACATATATTCATCATGATTATATACATAAAACAATATAAAGGAGGATTTCTTCTGCCCAATGAAATGTTCTGTTTGTGGAAATGAAATACCTGACAATTCTACGAGTTGTCCTTATTGCGGCGTTATTCTGAACCAACACACTCAACCAACCGATAATTCCGCGCTGAATACTCAGCCGGCATATAATCCGACTGCATATGACCAGCCGACATATGATCAAAACCAATATTTTCAGCCGACCGATAATCAGAATCCATTTGCTCAGCCAGCGTATAATCAGCCTGCTAACATGCAGCCGATGTACGACCAAAACCAATATTCTCAGCCTACGTTCGGACAAAACCAATTTACTCAACCGACATATAACCCGGCTGCAAATAATCAGTTGATGTATGGTCAGGGTCAGTACAGCCAGATGTCGTACGATCAAAACCAATATTCCCAGCCAATCGATAATCCGTATTTCGCAGCACCTCCTTCAATGGATGGCGGATACACTGATTCAAGAAAACCGGGAAAAGCTAAAAAAGGAAAGAACTTTAAGATTGCAGCAATCATCACTACCTGCGTGATCATCCTGGCCGGTCTCGGTGTTGGTGCTTATTTCTTCTTTTTTAACAGGGGAGAAAGTCCTGTAGAAGTCACAAGAAATTACCTTGAAGCCTTACTCGAAGGCGATTTTGACAAAGCTTCCAAATATTTTCTTGATGGAACAAGAGACTATCATCAGAAAATGTTCACATCCGCTTTAAACACTATTTCCGAAGGTATAAATATCGAGGTTTCAAAAGTCCATGAGGATGGAAATGTCAAGCCGGATGTTGTCGAAGAACTGAACTACACTTTAAACGAACTCTGCGGCATAACCTGCTCAGCATATAAATATGTATCCTGTGAGCTGAAATCTGATTCTTTTGGCAGCCCTGAGGCCGAGAAAGGTCGTTTCATACTCGGAAAATACAAGGACAAATGGTACCTCATCTGCCTGGAGGATAACATGATCGAGGCAAGAACCGCCTTAAATGTATGCGATAAATTTATGAAAGCATTTACAGAATTTGATGCATATGGCATGTTTGATTGTTTCCCTAATGATTTTAAATCGGATTATACTAACAGTGAAATGCAGGATGACCTAAATGAATTAAAAAAAATGAATGTCGTTATGACAGCATCCTCAGGAACCCAGACGGATATAGACGGTGACGAACTCGACAAGGTAAATAAGGAGCTTCTGAGCAACCACGGCTTTACCGTTGAAGATGCTGCATATGTCGATTATAAAATCACATTTGAATTTATAGGTGAAACAGCCGATAATGATTACCGGCTTATTGCCGGCAAAATTAATGGAAACTGGTATGTAGTGGATTATGATAATTAAAAATCTAATGTGAATCAAAATGAATAACAGATGGATCTCAGATGTTTTAAAACAGACCTACGGTCAGAAAATCTATAAATTATCACTTCAAAGTGGCTGCAGCTGCCCTAACCGTGACGGAACGATCGGTGTGGGCGGCTGTTCGTTTTGCTCTGAAGGTGGCTCCGGTGATTTTGCCGCACGAGTAGCTCCGATATCCGAACAGATTGCCGAAGCAAGACTTCGCGTAGATAAAAAAATGCCGTCTTCTCTATCCGACAGCGATAAAAAGTATATTGCATATTTCCAGTCATTTACAAATACCTACGGCGACACCGATATGCTGAAAAAGCTTTTTACCGAAGCTATAAATCGTCCGGAGATCGTAATACTTTCCATCGGCACGAGGCCGGACTGCATTTCCGATGAAATGCTTGATATCCTTTCCTCATTAAACAGTATCAAACCGGTATGGATAGAACTCGGGCTGCAGACTATTCACGAAGTAACCGCCACACGAATAAACCGCTGCTATACTCTTTCCTGCTTTGAAGAAACCTACCACAGATTAAAAAACGCCGGTCTGACCGTCATCACACATGTGATACTCGGCCTTCCCGGCGAAACTCACGAGGATATGTACGCCACCGTAAGATATCTGTCAACCCTTGACCCGACACTTGACGGTATCAAGCTTCAGCTTCTGCATATCCTGAAAAATACACGCCTTTACGAAGAATATATCGAATCGCCCTTTCATATAATGAGCCTCGAAGAATATACGGAGGTTCTGATAAACTGCATCAAACTTCTTCCCGAAGAAACCGTGATCCACCGACTTACAGGGGACGCTCCGAAGGCACTTCTCGTGGAACCTAAATGGTCTGCCAACAAAAAAGTAGTGCTTAACACCATAGTAAAACGGCTCAGGGATGAGTTGTGATCCGCTGTCCTTTCAGTAAATACGCTGTTAATTCAACAGCTTTGGCTCGCATATATTTAAGTTCTTCATCGGATAAATCCTTATACATATAATGATGACAGTAATCCTCCATATTTATAAAATAGACTAATAATACAATCACAACAAAAAGACAATAAAAAAAGGCCAAAAACCTTGCAAACACAAAGTCCTCAGCCCTCCTGCGTGGGCCGCCGGGGGCTCGAACCCCGCACACCCTGATTAAGAGTCAGGTGCTCTACCAAATGAGCTAGCGGCCCAAAACCTATTAGGTTAAGGTGTTCATCGCTGAACACTTAATGAAGTATATATCATAAATATCATAAATGCAACATTTTTTTTGCAACTTTTTTTATTTCGGCATTTTCTACAAATCAGTGTCTCTTTTTTGTTACTCTTTATCAGATTCTGACACTATTTTCAGGCTGTAAAGCCGCTAAAACATTGAAATGTCTAACATTTTAGCTGTGATCAAAGATAGATGACAGACAATTATGAATATCATTTTTTAGCATAGAACATTTTTTAATTTTTATTTTTTCCCTATTTTATTCCTTAAATCAAAAAAACGGAGTTAATCAATGACCGACTCCGTTTTTGGAACAACAAATTCATAATCCTGCGGAACTAAAGTTCCTCCGGTAACTTATCAAGAAAAACAAATACTCGTTTCACTCGTGCTTGTTTTTCTTCTGATAAGTATATTATGAGAAGCAAAAACCGCATCTCATAATCCTGCGGAACTAAAGTTCCTCCGGTAACTTATCAAGAAAAACAAATACTCGTTTCACTCGTGCTTGTTTTTCTTCTGATAAGTTATATTATACAGGTGTTGTAACCAGCCTGCAGATAGGGTTGCCCATTTCTGAAAATTTCTTCTCATACTCTGTCATTACATTTCCCTCATTATATTCAGAATTATGAAGGTCCCGTGTGTAATTCTGAAGCTTCCATCCGGCAGCTTCCACTTCCTCCAGAGAAAAATCAAAGAGTGAAACATTATCCGTCTTAAATGTCACTCCGCCTCCCTCTGCAAGAATTCCCTTATATCTTTCAAGGAACTGTCTTGATGTCAGCCTTCTCTTAGCATGTCTGTCCTTCGGCCACGGATCGGAAAAATTCAGATAAATATATCCAACCTCACCCTTATCAAATACATCTCCAATATATTCTGCCTCCATTCTGATAAAGAAAAGGTTCTTCATAAGCGGCTCCTGAACCCTCTTTTCTATAGCTCTGATCAGAACACTGGAATACTTTTCGATACCAATATAGTTTATATTCGGATTTCTGCGTGCCATCTCCATGATAAATGCACCCTTGCCCATACCGATCTCGATATGGATTGGATTATCATTCCCAAAGATCTCATGCCATTTTCCTTTTAATTCCTCGGGATTCTTTATGGTAAATTCACTTTCTGCTATTGCTTCCCTTGATCCCGGAACATTTTTCAGTCTCACTTTTCTTCCTCCGTCAAACGTATTCTTTCTATAATAATGCATTTTTTACATTTATATCACAGTTACTTTAGTATATACGAGTAAAAACACTTTCGCAACGTATATTTAATCTTGTTTTTTATCAAAATTTATGTAAGAATGTATTTTATTCAGAAGTTACAAAAATTCAGATTTTTACATATCTTATCAGAATAATAAATTCCCGACGGAATCTTTATTTTTTTCATTTTCTGATAAGCTATGTTATATAAATATTGCCATGAAAAATAATACATTTAAATATAAATTAATTTCATATTTACTTATAACTATAATTATAGCCGTATCATTCGCAGCTAAGCGGAGTTACGCTGCAGAGATGAATTCTCTCTCCAAAGCAGGCTGTAAAAATCATAATAGTGCAAATATTAACTTCAACACTAACAGCAATACCAATAATACCATTTATACAGATACCCACGTCGATACAGATCGTATATCTTATTTCGATGCAAAAGATAAAGCAACGGCCACAAATACTGACGCACCTCGCGTCAAACCGCCTGAGATCAAATCAAAATCCGGCATAGTCATGGATATAGACACCGGTTTTATCATGTATGAAAAGGCCGCTTACCAGAAGCACTATCCTGCCAGCATTACTAAGATAATGACTGCCCTTATCGCCCTCCAAAATGGTGATTTGAACAGCACTATCGTAATGTCTGATGCAGCAATTGACAATACACCCGTAGACAGTTCCAACATAGCTCTGTCTTATGGTGAAAAGATATCACTAAAAAATGCATTATATGCTATGCTCCTTAGTTCAGCAAATGAAGCTGCTTATGGCATCGCAGAGCATGTTGGCGGCTCACTTTCAGCATTTTGCGATATGATGAACAAAAAAGCGGCGGACCTCGGTTGTAAAAGCACACACTTTGCAAATGCCAGCGGTCTGCATGATAAGGATCATTATACCTGTTGCTATGACATGGCCCTGATAGGTATCGCGGCTTATGCGCTTCCAGAGTTTAAGGATATTTCATCAACGCTTACCTATACTATACCTGCCACAAATCTTAATACTGAGCGTGTTCTGTGGCATGGTGATAATATGCTTTTTGGCAGCAATGAATATTACTATCCATATGCAGTCTGCGGAAAAACAGGTTACACAGATGAAGCAAACGGAACCCTTGTTACCTTTGCCGAAAAAGATGGTCAGCGCCTTGTATGCGTAGTTATGGACGTTGTTCCATCATCCGAAACCTTTAAGGATTCTGCCGCACTTTTGGATTATTGTTTTGAGAATTTCCATACTTTTAAGCCACTGGAGCATTTTTCATTCAATAAGCTTGAAAATGATTCTCCGGTACTTGCAAACTATTATAATTCTCTCTCACACACATTGCCTAATCTTTCAACAGATACTGACATAGTGCTGCATACAGTAAATTATATAAATGCAGATAATATTGAAAAAAATATCATTCTGTACAATGTATCAGATTCAAAGGTTGTCGGAAAGATTGAGCTTTCATTTGAAGGTGAAAAACTTGGCGAAGTTGATATCATAAATAACGATTACATTCCTCCTGTACCAAAAAATGCAAATGATGATACTGAGGAAAAAAAGAAAGACAATAACGGATTCCATTGGTATTATATACTTATTATACTGATTGCAATAGTTCTGATGATTATTGCTATAGAACTAAAAACTATACTACAAAGGCAGCGAAGAAAAAAGGTTCGTTCTTATCCTGTACAGAAAAAACCTTCAAAGAAGAAAAAGAAAAAATATGCTACAACCGCAAAAAAAGTTAAGACCGGTATAAGTCTTGATCAAGCGGCTGCTGCACAGAATTCGGCAGATATTTCAAAAACAAGTAACCTTACTAGCAAACTGAGTTCAGCTGGTTCTGTGAATAAAACAAAGAGTACGGATAAGCGCCGTTCAGAAGAATCTACGAATATAATTAAAAGTACAAATAAACTCAGTTCAGCAGAATCTATGAATAAAATTAAAAGTACAAATAAACTCAGTTCAGCAGAATCTATGAATAAAAAAAGCAGTACGAATAAACATAGGTCGGTAGTATCCGACGGCAAATCAAAAGATATTTATAGGAATGGTTTGACAAAATCTAAAAATAAAACTGTTTCAAATGAAACCGGTTCAATAGATACTACTACAAAAAGCGAAAGGAAATAAAAGATGGATAAAGATAAATTACTTGAAGAGATAATCAAATCCAACGATGAAATGCTCCGTCATTTTACAAATGTAAGTAATGACCTTCTGCAAAGTGTTCAAAACCATCAATCCGAGCTTTTTGAAATAAACATTCGCCTTGATGAACTTTACAGGACAAAGAATGTATACTACCCTTCTACCAATTCCCGTAAAAATGTATTTAGTCCTCTCATTAAAATGAATGAAAAGGACGAAAGAGATAGCGCACTCACAGCTCAGATCGATGATCTTAAATTAGTCAAAAAAACTCTTGAAGGAAAAATCCTCGAAGAAGAGACTCAGATCCGCGCTATTTCAGAGAAGCTTTCGACACTTACATCAGCCAAGAAAGCTATCAACAGCCTGAATACATATATTGAGGAACTTCCTGATGATGATGATACATTTGATGGCTTTGAATTTATAGAAGAAGAACCTTCCATTCCGGAAAATCAGAAGCATGGTACAAATATTCTGATGCTCGATGCTTTCGATAAAACATACATCGGAACCATCCTGGATACAAAGATTAAAGGCGATCTGATCACAAATTCTCATCGTCTGGAAATGCTTTCTTATCTTGTTTCTTCCGATCCGGAAAGAGCAAGAACCACCATCAAAGACATTTCTGATAATCTTAAAAATACCTGCAGCAATATAGATTATCTTCTGAATCATCTGAAATATGATTTTGATGCTGATCAGTCAGTATGGCTGCTTCTGGACGACTTTATCACACAAAAGAGAGACAGCCATCCGGAATGCATTTTGGAATCAGATATTAAATGTTCTGATTATGACCAGAAGCTGAGCTACGAAAAAACAATAGCTCTCGTAAATCTTTTGGAAATAATGTTTGATAATATTTATAAACATTCAAATGCAAACCAGATTAAATTCAGAGCAACGATTGACGAGAAAAATATTGATGTATATATTAATGACAATGGTGTTGGAATCGATAACTCCTACTACCAGAAAAGTCCATGGTACAGCAGTCTGCACCGTGCTCATGAAATAATCTTCCTTCTTGACGGAAAACTCAGTATAACCGGAAATAAGGAAACCGGCACTACAGTTGCTATTAACTTTAACAAATAATATTAATAATAAAAGGAATAAATAATATGAAAAACAATATTGTAGATCTGTTAGCAGAACAGATAAATTTCATTTCAAAAGAAGATTTGGCACAGCTTATAGAAATACCACCAAAGCCGGAAATGGGTGACTTTGCATTTCCATGCTTTAGACTTGCTAAGGAACTGCACAAAGCTCCTCCTATGATTGCCAAGGAAATTGCAGATAAAATTACAGTTCCTGATTATATTGATCACATCGATGTTCTTGGAGCATATATTAACTTTTATATGAAAAAGGATTCCTTCCTTAAAAGTATGATAGACAAGATTGCCGATGAAAAATATGGTTCATCAGATGAAGGTAACGGCAAGACAATATGTATTGATTACTCTTCTCCAAATGTAGCAAAGAATTTCCATGTCGGACATTTAAGAACTACTGTAATCGGTAACTCTTTATATAAAATATATTCAAAACTTGGATATCATGTTGAAAGAATCAATCATCTTGGAGACTGGGGAACACAATTCGGTAAACTTATTGTAGCTTACAAGAATTGGGGAAGTAAGGAAGCTGTCGAAGAAAAAGGAATTGAAGAACTTATGCGTATCTATGTCCTTTTCCATGAAGAAGCAGACAAAAATCCTGAACTTGAGGATCAGGCCCGTGCCTGGTTTAACAAAATGGAAAATGGTGATGAGGAAGCATTGAGTATCTGGAAATGGTTCCTTGATATTAGTTTGGAAGAATTCAAACGAGTATATGCTCTCCTTGGTGTAGAATTCGATCATTATACCGGCGAAAGTTTTTACAGAGATAAAACAGATGCAGTAGTTAGTGATCTTAAAAACGCCGGACTTCTTACCGATAGTCAGGGTGCAAAGATTGTTGATCTCACAGAATATGATATGGCCCCTTGCCTTATCCTTAAAAATGATGGAAGTACAATCTATGCAACAAGAGACTTAGCAGCAATAAAATATAGAAAAGAAAATTACAATTTCTATAAAGCTTTATATGTTACCGGTCAGGAACAAAAATTGCATTTCAAGCAGGTATTTAAAGTAGTTGAACTTCTTGGAAATGAATGGGCAAAGGACAGTTTAATACATATACCTTATGGTCTTGTAAGTCTTGGTGGCGAGAAACTTTCAACACGTGGCGGAAATGTAATATATGCTGAGGATATTCTTAAAGAAGCAATTGCTAAGATAAGAAGCACAATAGATGAGAAAAATCCAAATCTCGAAAATAAAGATGATGTAGCAAGAATAGTTGGCGTCGGTGCTGTTATATTCAACGATCTCTACAATCAGAGAATTAAAGATGTTTCTTTCAACTGGAATCATATACTGAATCCTGAAGGAGAAACCGGTCCTTATGTTCAATATACATATGCAAGATGTTCAAGCATACTCAGAAATGCTGCAGATTATAGTTTCAGTACAGATATTGATTATAACCTTATTGCAGACCAGGCATCGGTTGACCTTATAAAGGAACTTTCAAGATTCCCTCAGGTCATTTCATCTGCAGCTGATTCATTCGAGCCACATTTCATAGCTCGTTATGCAATATCTGTTGCACAGGCATTCAACAAATTCTACCATGATAACAAAGTTCTTGTAGATGATATTGATCAGAGAAATGCTCGTCTTCTTCTGGTTACACTTACCAGAAAAGTTATCAAAGATTCTATGGATCTGCTTGGTATTGGTTGTGTTGAAGAAATGTAATTTAGATATCTTACGAGAAGCAAAAAACGCATCTCATAATCCATCGGAAGAAAGTCCCTCCGGTATCTTATCAAGAATAACAAATACTTATATCACACGTGTTTGTTAAATTCAGATATAACATAATAGTATATAATTATAACTCTTAAAGGCCTTCGGTTTAGTTATAATCCGAGGGCTTTTATTATAATATTTTGACATATTGTACTTTTTATTAAAATATTACGCAAAATATAGTGAATAATTACAAATATAGTGAATTATTATATTTTATGAAATTATATATTTATATTATAAAATTATTTTTTATCTTATGTTTCACGTGAAACATTATAGTATTATAAAAGATCAATTTGATAACATTTTCAAAAATATTATTATTAATCATTCCATTCACTCTAATAACTTTTCGAATATTTTTCAATATCATTCCTGAATAATAAAATAATTACTATTATAGTATAGAATTATTTATCAGAATGTATTAATTGGATATCGTTAATGCTATATCAAATGTTTCACGTGAAACATTTCACAGTTAAAATATTATGTAATACAATATTATTTCATATACAGTTCAAATAATCATTTAAAAAGTGCACATAACTGTTCATATGAACCAATATTTTGAATTTTGCAGATCCATTTTCAGAAGACAATTCCACTGTGCGATTTACATGAGTATTTACGAAAAAAACTTACTACAATGTAGAGATTACACTCTAGCCATACCAATATAGTATTAAACCCATCCTATAATGTGGTACTCATATAATAATTTCACACTATTTATAATCGCTGGTTCCGATTGTTTGAAACAGTATCTCTCTAATAACCTGACACGTTACTTACCCTGGAAGGAGTATTTACAAAGTACAAATCATTAAATACATTTAATATAAGAAATAACCACACTATACTATCAAGAGCAGAAATTGTTTCACATGAAACATCAATAATAATTATCACAATAATTATCAGAGATTAAACATTTATCGATCTTAATCATTAAACTATATAAAAATCTAAATGCATCTGTGTTTTAGCAAACATTGTTCCAATATACATTTGTTTCACGTGAAACATTATAAAATAATCGGTACAAATAGTTCTGACAGCGATATTTTATTTATATACTAAATATATTTTTACTTATTCATAATTCTTTCTAGGTTATATGATTCATTATTCAAAACATGTTTCACGTGAAACACTCAAGTAATATAACTATATATAATATCGTCAACGTATATATTATTAATAATAGTATTATCAAAGAAAAATAAAATTATATTTAATAAATATTATTAAAAAAGAAATTAATATTATAAAATGTATTATTTTATAGTTTTTATAAAACCTTTGATGATATTTTGAAGTTTTATTTGAAAATATATTTTAGATCATAAGGAACGCTGTACTGTTTCAATAATAAATTTTGCGAATCCATGTGTATTGGTTAACATTCCGTCTATATGTTTAATTGTATAACTTTCCAGTTGTCCAGCACAATTGTCTAAAAATGTTCCGTAATTATATATCTATGATAATATATTTTGTAAAAAGAAATAAAGAAAGAATTAAGTGAGTATTTACTTTTGATATGATACATGATGAACTATAGTTATGCAGGATTATGAGATGTTTTTTGATACTCATAAGATCAATCAGAACAAAGAATGTCGTTTGAGACGTTCTCAGCGTGAGGTGCGTGTTGAAGCAGGTAACTATCTGGTCTCTTCTATCAACTCGGTCGTTGCTTAACGCATGGTCTCGTCTACCGACTCGGTCGTTGCTTAACGATTGCCTCTGGCAAGCAGCAACACTGGAAAGCAGCAACCAACCTCGCGCGCCGAGGCACATTCCTAGCAGAACGTTTATAAAACAGGAAACGCAGTTTCTTATTATATAAATATAAATGTTTCACGTGAAACACTATATAATGAGATTCAAAACTCACAAGCAAATTATACATTACTATTTAAATATAATTTTTATATTAAGCAATACTTTCTGAATTGTTACTATATAACTTGTTGATACATTTGTTTCACGTGAAACATTCATATTATCTACATTAATATCCTCAAGCATTATTATATTTGTCATATATCATGCAGTTTATTATGAACATTTTAAATGTAATATTTTTGTGATTATTATAGAATTATTTTTTCAGATATGTTTCACGTGAAACATATTTCTCTATAAATAATGATTTCATAGATCAAACCCTATACTAATTATTCTAATCAATACACATCATGTTGTATTTTTATATTTAACAAGTATCTGAATATATTAATTCATTATCCAGTATTAAGAATATGTTTCACGTGAAACATTTTTTGATAATATATTTTCAATATTAAAACACTAAATATTGATTTAGAATTAATGATTATCGCATATAATTAATATAATCGAAGATTTATATATGTATCAGATTGGGAATCATAATTAATTTAACAACAAATATAGTTCTATGTTTCACGTGAAACATATATAAACATTTTGCATTGATGAAGCCAGATCAATAATGATACTATGCTGGACACTCGATTAGAGCCCATAGAGTAGATATTATTATAATTTCCATATAACAGTTACTCAGAACACCAAATAGTATAATCTGTTTGATTAATACATGTTCCAGATATTTATAATAAAATAAAAAATATACGAATTTAGATATCATTACTATATATTTGTATATTACTATATATAAATAATATATACAGTTTGCTTATAGCGTAATCACTAATATAATAATCATTATTAAATATAATAAGAAACATTTATTATATATTACATTTCGTAATGTAATTATTTTATATAATCTATACCATTATTATGAATTATAATTTGTTATATTATTAATATGATCAGATATAGTTATTATGAATTACAACTTGTCGTATTATTAAAATATTAGGATACAGTTATAATTATACCTTGTAATATTATTTTATATTTTCGGATACAGTCATTATGAATTATAATTCGATATATAATTCAATATAATCAGATATAGTTATTATGAATTATATTTATCATAATATTTAATATAATCAAATATAGTAGTTAAAAATTACTATTTGCATATAATTATTTCGAATATAATATTGCAAAAACAATAACTGCTATATTGGACTTGGAATAAGACAAACGAAAAACGCAAGCTCCGAAGTATAATGATTAATAAAATACCTTTAAATATTAAGATTTTTATATGGAATTGAATATTAAGAAGTGGTATAATACAGAAATGTATCAACTCAAAAAACCACGTGTTTACGTGGTTTATAACATTTATATTGTACCACATATAACAGTTTGCAGATCGATAAGATTTATATACATCATGGAGGCAACATGGGGAGAATAATTGCTATTGCAAATCAGAAAGGTGGAGTCGGAAAGACCACAACTTCAATTAATCTCGCTGCCTGCCTTGCAGAAAAAGGAAACAAGGTACTGGCAATTGATATGGATCCACAGGGAAACATGACGAGTGGATTTGGTATCGATAAAAACGATATTACATATTCCATATATGATACGATGTGTGGAAATTGTAATCTTGGTGAAGCTTTACTCATAAACGTATTTGAAAATCTCAGCATTGTCCCGGCCAGCAGAGAACTCGCCGGAGCAGAGATTGATTTTATAAATACAGAAGATAAACAGTATATTCTTAAGAAGACTATTAAAAATATCCGTAAAAAATATGATTTTATTATTATTGACTGTCCGCCTGCATTAGGAATACTTACAGTTAATTCCATGACAGCTGCAGATACAATAATTGTTCCTATTCAATGTGAATTCTATGCATTGGAAGGATTGTCACAGTTGATTTATACCATTGATCTGATCAAGAAGAAACTCAATAGAAATCTTCAGATTGAAGGTGTAGTATTTACAATGTATGATTCAAGAAATAATCTTTCGCAAGAGGTTGTAGATAACGTTAAAAACAATCTTGATCAGATTATTTATAATACAGTTGTTCCAAGAAATGTTCGTCTTGCTGAGGCACCAAGTTATGGATTACCTATTAATCTTTATGATTCACGGTCAACTGGTGCAGAAGCATATAGAAAACTTGCAGATGAAGTAATGAAAAATAAATTATTTTTGAAATAATCTTATAGAACATGAAACAATCAAGTAGAACGTATGTTTGAATATAGGAGGTAAATATGGTTAAGAGGCGCGGTCTTGGAATGGGTATGGAAAGTCTTATTCCTACCGGAGATAGTAAAAAAAATGACAGTAAATCAAAAAACACTAAAAAGTCTTCCGATGATTCTCTGGAAAACAGCGAACCAATTGTTAAAGAAGTTATAAAAGAAGTTGTTAAGGAAGTAGAAAAAGAAAAGGTTGTTAAGATTACTGATATTGAACCAAACAAATCACAGCCAAGAAAAGAATTTGATGAAGATGCTCTTAATGAACTTGCTGATTCAATAAAGCAGATTGGCATAATTGAACCAATCGTTGTTAAAAAACGTGATGGATATTATGAGATCATAGCCGGTGAACGCAGGTGGAGAGCTGCAAGAATTGCTGGTTTAAAAGAAGTTCCTATAATAGAAAGAGATTATTCGGAACAACAGATTCTTGAAGTAGCACTTATAGAGAATCTTCAGAGAGAAGACCTGAATCCTATTGAAGAAGCAAAGGCATATCAGGCTCTTATTGATGAATATGATCTTAAACAGGACGAGGTTGCTGATAAGGTTTCAAAAAGCAGATCAACTGTTACAAACTCACTCAGACTTCTTAAATTATGTGATAAGGTTCAGCAGATGCTTATCGATGATATGATAACAACCGGTCATGCAAGGTGTCTTATTTCCCTGGAGGATGCTGAGGTTCAGTATGAAACCGCAATGCTTGTATTTGACAATAAAATGTCAGTTCGTGAAACAGAACAGCTCGTTAAAAGTATAAATGAAGGTGCTGAAAAGATATTAAAAGAAAGAAATAATCCTCAGCCGGATAATTCATTTATTTATAAATCAATAGAAGAACGCCTTAAAAATGTTCTTGGTGCAAAAGCTAAGATCAAAGCTAAAAAAGGCGGAAAGGGTGTTATAGAAATTCCTTATTCTTCAAATGATGAGCTTGACAGAATAACAACTCTTATATATAGTGCAAAATAAAATATCTCATCAGAGAACAGGAAGGAGATTCTAATGTTATTATATGCAAAAGCATTTGGTATAAGATTAGAAATCATAATATTTATACTGTTTGCTTTAATTGTACTTCTGGCCGTCCTTCTGATAATGACTTTTAAAAAGCTTTTATATATGAATCGAAAGTATTATACTATCATGAGTGGTAAAAAAGGGTTAGACCTTGAAGAGATAGTATTTACCAGATTTAAGGAAATGGATAAGGTCAAATCAGTAACCAAAAAAATGAGCAAAGAGCACAAAGAAGCAAAGGCACACGTTGACTCATGTTATTCAAAGATTGGTCTGAAAAAATATGATGCATTCAATGATATGGCCGGCGAACTTAGTTTTTCACTTGCCATATTGAATAATAATTATTCAGGTGTTGTAATAAATGCCATGCATACAAAGGAAGGCTGTTTCACCTATGCTAAAGAAATAATAAAAGGTGAATCCTTTATAACTCTTTCAGAGGAAGAAAAAGAGGCTCTGAAAAAAGCGATGACAGTAGAAGATGAAATCGCTCTTATGACCACACCTGTAGATAGCGATGAATATGATATTTAAACATCCATACTGATGATCATAAATCTATATTTATAGTCATATATGTATTACAGTTTGATGTATTTACTTATCATCTCATAATCCTGCGGGGCTAAAGCCCCTCCGGTATCTCATCAAGAAAAACAAATACTCGTTTAACTCGTGCTTGTTTTTCTTCTGATAAGATATATAAAGAATAAAATACAATATAAATATACCGATAAACGGAAGGAGATAACATGTTAGATATCAAATTTTTAAGAGAAAATCCGGATATAGTTAAAGAAAATATCAAGAAAAAGTTTCAGGACAGAAAGCTTCCACTTGTTGATGAAGTAATAGAACTCGACAAAGAAGCTCGTGCAATTCAGGCAGAAGCTGATACACTCAGAGGTGAGAAAAATTCCATTTCAAAGCAGATCGGTGCTCTTATGGCTAAGGGCGATAAGGAAGGTGCTGAAGAGGCAAAGAAAAAGGTTGCTGAAAATTCAGCCAGACTTGCAGAGTTAGAAGCAAAGAAGCCTGAAATCGATGAAAGAATCAAGAAGATC
The DNA here is from genome assembly GCA_900108205.1 of Eubacterium ruminantium. Classification (GTDB taxonomy): domain Bacteria; phylum Bacillota; class Clostridia; order Lachnospirales; family Lachnospiraceae; genus Eubacterium_Q; species Eubacterium_Q ruminantium_A. The sequence goes on from FNUU01000002.1 coordinate 191,543, forward strand.
ATGATGACAATTCCAAACATCATCGATCCTTCTGTACCTGTTGGTAAGGATGATTCTGAAAATGTTGAGATTCAGAAATATGGCGAGCCTGTTACTCCTCCATTTGAAATTCCATACCATACAGATATTATGGAAAAGCTTGCCGGCATCGACCTTGATGCTGCAAGAAAGGTTGCCGGTAATGGTTTCTATTATCTTATCGGCGATGTAGCAAGACTTCATTCTGCTATTCTCAGTTATGCAAGAGATTTCATGATCAACAAAGGTTTTACTTATTGTATTCCTCCATTTATGATCAGAAGTAACGTTGTTACAGGTGTTATGAGCTTTGATGAAATGGATGCCATGATGTATAAGATTGAAGGTGAAGATCTTTATCTTATCGGTACTTCAGAGCATTCTATGATCGGACGTTTTATCGATACAATGGTTGACGAAGAGAGTCTTCCTCTTACTCTTACAAGCTATTCACCTTGCTTCCGTAAGGAGAAGGGTGCTCATGGCCTTGAGGAAAGAGGAGTATATAGAATCCACCAGTTTGAGAAGCAGGAAATGATCGTTATCTGTAAGCCTGAGGAATCAATGGACTTCTTCAATAAGCTCTGGAGCTATACTGTTGAACTTTTCCGTACAATGGATATTCCTGTAAGAACTATTGAGTGCTGCAGTGGAGATCTTGCGGATCTTAAAGTTAAATCATTTGACGTTGAAGCATGGTCACCAAGACAGCAGAAGTATTTTGAAGTAGGCAGCTGTTCAAATCTTGGAGATGCTCAGGCAAGAAGACTGAAGATCAGAGTTAAGGGTAAGGACGGAAATAAATATCTTGCTCATACTCTCAACAATACTGTTGTTGCTCCTCCTAGAATGCTTATCGCTTTCCTGGAGAATAATCTTAATGAGGATGGTTCAGTTAATATTCCTGAAGTACTCAGACCATATATGGGAGGTCTTGAAAAGTTAACTCCTAAGAAGTAATCAGAAAGTATAATTTATGCATAATTTATATAGAGCCATTGGCTTCAGTAAAATTAAATCACGTATGCAGATGGAAAGTCTCTATCGCGAGGTTCTCAGTTCCCCAACCAGAAAAACTACTGCCTCAGTAGATCTCGGTACAAGTGTCATTCAGCTTGACAGAGAATTCGGAAATGGAATCGGTATCACACTGATAGGTGAGATTGATGCAACGCAGAGAATAAGCATAGAGCATTCTTTTCCATTTGCCAGTCCAAGCAGAATAACCTATGTCAACAGTCTGCGTTTAGAGAAGCACATCGCAAATGATTCCTACAATGGAATCATCGATGAGCTTACTTTAAATGTGATGTTTTACCTACAAAATATAGCCGATTATATTCATTTAAACTGGCTGAATAAGGCTCCTCTTGCCGAAACATGCATGTTGGCAGCTCTGTCAAAGGAAGGCTCTATCCTTCTTCCTATAAACAGAGATATTGATGAAGATTTAGAATTGAAGAAAAATCATATAAAACGTCTGCGTTTACTGGAAGCTGCCAAATCAGGAGATATGGATGCTCTTGATGATTTTCTTCTGCTGACACTGGATCAAAAAACGGATATGTACAACAAGGCATTGAAGGATAACATTTTATCTGTTGTTGATACGACGATGATGCCTTACGGAATTGACTGCGAGGCTTATGAGATCATTGGAATTATTGAAGATTATACGATCATTAAAAATACACTTACCGGAGAAGAGGTAGTTAAAATTCTTCTACAATGTAATGATTATTTCTTTGATGTATATATCAATTCCATCGATCTTAGGGGTGATCCAGATATCGGAAGAAGATTCAAGGGAGTCATCTGGCTGCAGGGCTACGTGAATTTTTAATTTATCCTGCGGGACTAAAGTCCCTACGGTATCTTATCAAATATATTTCATTATAAAATATATACTTGACGTTACTTAATATTTACTATAAAATAACGAATGTTGCAGATATATACTGCAAAATGTATCTATAGCTCAGCAGGATAGAGCGTCCGCCTCCTAAGCGGAAGGCCGGCGGTTCGAATCCGCCTAGGTACATTAAAAAAATCCCGGAAAGATTTAAAAATCATTCCGGGATCTTTTTATATGTATTCTGTGATATAAATATCTAAAATATTATTTAATTACCAGATCATTATACATAATAACAATATTTCAAATTATTCATTATCCTGAGCAATTGCATTCTGAAGATTTGCTGCAGCATCGATAGCTGTCTCAGCATTGATCTCGGAAATATCATAATCACCATAATCATATGCCGGCTTCTTTGCTTTCTCTTCCTTAACTGCATCTCTTGAATAATCTTTATTATAGTCCTTGTTGTAATCCTTCTTCTTGAAGTTCTTTCCGCCCTTCTTAAGATATACAACAACCTTACGATATGGTTCCTCACCCTCACTTCTGGTAGCAACAAATTTATCATTCTGAAGTGTTGAATGGATGATTCTTCTTTCATAAGGATTCATAGGCTCAAGTGTAAATGATTTTCTTGTTCTCTTAACCTTAAATGCAATATTCTTGGCAAGATTCTCAAGTGTCTCCTTACGTCTCTCACGGTAATTCTCAGTATTGAGCTTTACTCTTATGTATGTCTCACTCTTCTTGTTAACAAAAAGGCTTACAAGGTACTGAAGAGAATCAAGTGTCTGACCTCTCTTACCTATAAGAATACCCATCTCAGGTCCCTCAAGATCAATATCCATTGTCTGAGCTTCCTTATCATACTGAATATCTATGGTAACTTCTGTTTCCATAGCAGCAAATATTTTCTCAAGATATTCCTTTGTATCGCGAGAGATATCATTTTTTACTCTTGCCTTAATAACAGCCTGTCTGCCACCAAGACCAAGGAAACCTGTGCTTCCTCTATCTATAATCTCAGTCTCAAGCTCTGTGCTTGCTACTGAAAAATCAAGAGCAGCTGCAGTAAGTGCATCTTCTACAGTCTTTGCTCTGAATTCCTTAAATTCCATTACTATTTACTCTCCTTATCATTGTACTGCTTCATCGCATTTGCCTTTGAAGCAATACTTCCCTGTCTATATCTAACATTTGTATTTGACTGAGTTGAATTATTTGTTGAGTTGGAAGTGTAATTCTTTAATCTTGCACTACCATATTTTTCCATACCTTCCTGGTTTTCTCTTGCTTCCTGCTGTGCAGCAGCATTTTCAGCTAATCTTTCCATCAAAGACTTCTTACCACTGGCTTTTCTCTTTTCATTCTTGATAGCAGCCTTAGCCATAGACTTTTCTACTATCTTTTCCATATCAACCCGATCATAATAGGCATTCGTCAGGACGGTCGTTATAAATGCAACAAATGCACCGACGGCCCAGTAAAGACCAACACCGGCTGATACCGATATACAAAGAATTAATGAGAAGACCGGTAATATCTTGGTCATCTTGTTCATGGTCTGCATGGTTGCTTCCTGACTTGCATCAGTAATAACCTGCTGTTTCTGCATAGCTATAGTCTGGAGAAACTGGAATAAAAATGCAGCAAGTGGGATAATAAGAGCAATTGAAAGCTTTAATCCAGGAGATTCAGTAAGATTGATACCAAAGAATTCATTTGCCTTATTTACTTTAGCAAGATGTTCATCAACATTAAAGTTTGTTACGCCGAGTTCGGATAACTTTGTACCTAATGCTTCCCAGTTCTTGCCTGTAAATTTGGAAACGGCATCAATAATTCCTTCTCCTGAGTTATATGTTTTTAAACTCAGAGATCCGCTCTCAAGCATGATCTTCTGCTGACTTACAAATGCTTTAAAGCCTTCATATTTACCACCATCAACGGTAACAGACTCAAAAGCTGTCTTAACAGAATCTGCAATAGGCTCATAAAGCTTATGAATCTTTGTAACATATGAAGGAATATTTCTTATAACCCAGTAAAGTGAGAAGAAGATAGGAATCTGGATAAGTGAAGTAAGACATCCTGAAGTCATCTTGATACCATACTTCGACTGAAGCTCCCTTACTTCTGCCTGCTGCTTCATCATAGATTGCTGATCTTTTCTACCCTTGTACTTCTTATTTATCTTGTTGAATTCCGGCTGAATAAATTTCTGAATCTTTGAAGATTTCATACTCTTTAAATTCAGTGGGAAAATAAGAAGCCTGACAACAATAGTAAATATAATGATAGAAAATCCAAGACTTACAACATTCATTGAATCTAAAATATTATAAATACTGTTCATTATCCAGCCCATAAAGCTGTAAAGGGGAGCTAAAATACCTGTTTTCTTAATTAAAAGCATTATTTTTTCTCCTATGGAACCGGATCATATCCCCCTTTTCCAAAGGGATTGCATCTCATAATCCTCCATACTGTAAGCCCTGTAGCCTTAAAAAAATTATATTTTTTATAGGCTTCAATAGCATAAGCAGAACAGGTAGGATAAAAAATGCATGTTCCGTGTCTTTTAAGCGGTGAAATATATTTTCTATAAAATTGAATTAAACAAATACAAACTTTATTCATACTTATTATCAGTATTATCGAGATAAACCTGCTGCAGCTTACATAGATGAAGAAATGCGCTTTCAATATCACAGTATTTCTTATCCTTTGCAGCAGCTCTGGCTACAACAACTATATCATAGCCGTCTTTCAAGTTATCTTTATTTAATCTGTAGCTTTCTCTGATCAGCCGTGTTATTCTGTGTCTTACGACACTGTTACCAACCTTTTTACTTACAGAGATTCCAATTCTACTGTATCCGAGCGAATTGGCTGCTCGGTACATCACTAAATACTTATTGGCAAACGATTCTTTGCGGTCATAGACCTTGCCAAACTCTCTGTAATTCTTTAATGAAATAATATTTTTCATTCAAAATAGACCTTTACTCACCAATAAAGTTCTTAAGCTACTTAAAAAGACCACATAGGCTGTGGTCTTAGGCAGAAAGTGACTTTCTTCCCTTTGCTCTTCTGGCTGAAAGAACCTTACGACCATTTGCAGTACTCATTCTCTTTCTGAAACCATGAACCTTAGATCTTGATCTCTTCTTAGGCTGAAATGTCATCTTCATTTGGAAATTACCTCCTTTAATAAAAAATTTATGATTTTTACATCTATGTCTTCACATTAATATACCTGCAAATAAACTGTCCGGTATTTCGGCAAATACTTTTGCTTCAATACATAAACAATTAAAAAATCATTTTTATAATAATCTTTCAACATTATCTGCAGATGTTATTAACATAAAAAGACACAAATCAAGAGACATTTTATTTTATATATGAAGAAAAGTCAAGAAAAAACGTACATTTTGAGCCAAAACTTATAAACAAAATTATTTAAAAATTCTTTTTAGTTTACGTAATTTATCAACATTTTGTTGGTAAATTGTTGATAACTTATCATTTTATTGTTTATTACTTTTTTATATTTATCTCAAAATACGCATAATAAAGGTTTTAGTGAATATCTATAGAGTTAACATAAAATTGTTTATAATTAACATAAATACATGCCCATAAAACGCACCAAAAGCACGATTTTGCTTGTTTATTTTGACTATTTGATGTATTATATCTAATGGGGATAAATCCCATTTTACAATGAAATGAAAGGTTATTTACTTATTAGTATGGAAGAGCTTGTTAAAGAAAACTGGGATGAGATACTGAATATACTTGAAACAAACTATGACGTTACTCGCATTATCATAGATACCTGGATCAGGTCTCTTGAAATATATAAAGCTGATGAAGATACTATATATTTCTATGTTGACGAAAAGAGAGGAAAGCATGGTGTTGATTATCTTCACAAAAAGGGATACGACATTTTCCTTCTTTCAGCCATAAGAGAAATTCTTAATGATTCCAATATAAATATCGTTATAGATGAAAAGAAGAATTTTCTTCCTTCATCTGATGAAAATGGCATAGAAGGCATTGAACAGAAACTTCACCGTGAATATAGTGAAGGCTATTATGATGCCGTAAAGAGATCTAATCTGAATCCAAAATATACTTTTGAGAATTTCATTGTAGGTGACAGTAACAGACATGCATATGCAACCTGCCTTGCTGTCGCAGATCTTCCGTGTCAGGACAATTTTAATCCTCTTTTCATCTATGGAGGATCCGGACTCGGAAAGACTCATCTTATGCAGTCGATTGCACATTATATTCTTCAAAATGATGAAAATACAAATGTTTTATATACAACCTCTGAGATTTTTACAAATGACATCATCGATGCCATTCAGAAGAATAAAACAGATGAATTCAGAGACAAGTACAGATGTGTTGATGTACTTCTCATAGATGATATTCAGGAAATCATAGGTCGTGAAAGAACTCAGCAGGAATTCTTCAATACCTTTAATTATCTGTATGAAGCAAAAAAACAGATTATCATATCTTCAGATAAGCCTCCGAAGGAGATCAAGTCTCTTGAAGAAAGACTTCGTTCAAGATTTGAATGGGGAGTTCCTATTGATATTCATGCCCCTGATTATGAAACACGTATGGCAATTCTGAGAAATAAGGCCGAATTGAACGGACTTACGGATATACCTGATTCGGTATTTAATTATATTGCTGAAAATATTGTATCAAATGTCAGAGAGCTTGAAGGTGCTCTGAATAAGATAAGCGTTTATGCAAAACTTATGAATCTGAGCATAACAGAGGAACTGGCAAAAGATACTCTGAAGGATCTCATTTCAAAGGATACTTCAACACCGGTCATAACACCGGAGCTTATACTTTCAACAATTGCTGAACATTTGGAGATATCCATTGAGGATATTAAATCCAAGAAGAGAAATGCTGATATTGCCACTGCAAGGCAGCTTGTTATGTATCTTTGCAGAAATCTTACCGACAGAAGCCTCCAGTCCATCGGAGATATAGTTGGCGGCAAGGATCATGCAACTGTTTACAGCGGTATTAAAAAGATTGAGGAAAGAATTAAGGAAGATTCACAGCTTAGTTCAACAGTTGAGGTTATAAAAAAGAAGCTTATTCCACAAGGATAAGTCAATTTAACAAAGTTATAAACAATTTTGATAACAATTTGTTGGTATTTGTTGATAACTTGGAATTATCTGACTATTTAAGATAATAAAATAAATTATTAGATAATTATTTAACATTAAAAAATTAATTTTTTTAGAAAAAATATGGATAATCAACAATAACTAACTGCATAAAAATTGATAATCAACATCAGATTATTATCAAAATTTGCTGGATTTATAAGGTGTTCAGGACTTTTCAACATATCAACACCACTTACTATTATTACTACTAAAAATTATTTAATAAATAAAGGAGCCGTCACATGAGAATCAAATGTAAAAAGAGCGATCTTTCAGAAGGAATCAGTATAGTATCAAAAGCTGTTTCAAATAAAACTACAATGCCAATACTTCAGTGTATACTTATTGAGGCAACAGGAGGAAGAATAAAGCTTATAGCAAATGATCTTGAACTCGGTATTGAAACATACATAGAAGGAACTGTTATTGAAGAAGGTAAGATTGCCTTAGAAGCTAAATTCTTCTCTGATATTGTAAGAAAGCTTCCGGAAAGTGATATCAACATCGAAACAAATTCAGATTATAAAACAACAGTTTACTGTGAAAAGACAAAAGCTGTGGTTCCATGCAGATCGGGAGAGGATTTTTCTTATCTTCCTGATATTGAGAAAGAAAAAAGTATTGTTATATCACAGATGACTTTAAGAGATATCATCAGACAGACTATATTTTCAATCTCAGATAATGAAAATACAAGACTTATGACAGGTGAATTATTTGAGGTAAAGAATAATAAGCTTTCTGTTGTTTCTCTTGACGGACACAGAATCTCTATCAGAAATGTAGAACTTAAGGGCGATAATCCTGACATCAAGGTTGTTGTTCCGGGAAAAACACTCCAGGAGATCAGCAAGATCCTTTCAGGCGGCATAGATGATGAAGTATCTATATTCTTCTCAGACAATAATATTCTCTTTGAGTTTGATGATACGAGAATCGTATCAAGACTTCTTGAGGGCGAATATTTCAAGATAAGCCAGATGCTTTCGATAGATCACAAGATAGTTGTAAGATCCGATAAGAGAGAGCTTATGTCTGTAATAGACCGTGCTTCAATATTTATTCAGGAAACAGATAAGAAGCCGATTGTTGTCAGTGTAAAGAATGATAACAATATGTATATAAGAGTTGATACAAATCTTGGATCCCTTAATGAGGAGCTTGAGATTGAAAAAGAAGGCGAAGAGATAATCATTGGCTTTAATCCAAAGTTTTTAATGGATGCTCTTCGTGTGATAGATGATGATAAGGTTAGTATCTATATGTATGATTCCAAGAGTCCTTGTATTATCAAGAATCCTGAAGAAACTTACTTTTATATCATACTGCCAATCAATATTAATACATCTGTTTATTAATTATCTGATTGATGTATATCAATATATATTTATAAAACATATGTATAAAATTAATCAATATCGATTGATAGATAGTTTTTTACATAGAATGTTATATAACAGATCAATATTGATAAATACTTTTATACATTGAGTATTATCTATAAAACGATTAAAAACAGAATAATAAACATATTCATTAAAAATTGAATATAAAAAAAATGGTGAAAATATGGAATTTAAGATTAAAGATACAGAAGAATTCATAAAGCTTGGTCAGGTTCTCAAGGCCTGCAATCTTGTAAGCTCCGGAGTTGAGGCAAAGGAGGTTATTCAGGATGGTCAGGTTAAGGTCAACGGTGAGGTTGACGAGAGAAGAGGAAAAAAACTGTATGACGGTGACTATGTTGAATATGATGGTCAGAGAATAGATATCAAAAAATGAATATTGAGTCTTTAGCGTTAAATAATTACAGAAATTATGAACTTCTGGATATTGAGCTTTCGAAGGGAACAAATATCCTTTATGGAAATAATGCCCAGGGAAAGACGAATATCCTCGAATCCATATATATGACTGCCACCACAAAGTCTCACAGAGGCAGCAGGGACAGGGATATCATCAGATTTGAGGAAGATGAAGCACATATTAAACTTCTGGTAAGTAAAAATGACATATCTCACAGAATAGATATGCATTTAAAGAAAAATAAGAACAAGGGCGTTGCGGTAGATGGTCTGCCAATCAGAAAGATTTCTGAGATTTTTGGTCTGTTAAATATCATTTTCTTCTCTCCGGAGGATCTTTCAATCATAAAAAACGGTCCGGTGGAAAGAAGAAGATTTATGGACATGGAGCTATGCCAGCTCAGCAGGCTGTATTACAGTAATATTTCCAATTACAACAAGGTACTTAACCAGAGAAATAATCTTTTAAGGCAGATATATTATAATAAATCTCTTCTGGATACCATTGATGTATGGGATGATCAGCTTATTCTGTACGGAACAAAGGTTATAAAAGAAAGAGAAAACTTTATAAATATGCTCGAAGAGATTGTTGTAGATATTCATTCCGGTCTTACAGAGGGCAGGGAAAAACTGGAGATAAAATATAACAAATCAGTCAATGAAGATGAATATAAAGATACTCTTCTAGAGAAGAGAAGTGTGGATTGCAAATATGAAAGTACCCAGTATGGTCCTCACAGGGATGATATTTCATTTTTCATAAATGGCATAGATGTAAGAATGTTCGGTTCTCAGGGACAGCAGAGAACAGCTGCATTATCTCTGAAGCTCGCTGAGATAGAGCTTGTTAAAAAGATAATAAATGACAGTCCGATACTTCTTCTGGATGATGTTATGTCAGAGCTCGATTCAAACAGAAGAAATGCACTTCTTAACAGGATTAAGGATGTTCAGACTATCATTACATGCACAGGTTATGATGATTTTATAAGAGAAAGAATTAAGATAGATAAGATCTATTATATTGAAAACGGTAAAGCTTTTTTAAAGAGCGGACAAGTTTAGGAGGAAACAGTGGAAGATATTAAGGAACAGCAGGAAATGAATAACGGACAGGAATATGATGCGGAGCAGATACAGGTTCTTGAAGGTCTCGAGGCTGTAAGAAAAAGGCCGGGTATGTACATTGGAAGTACATCTTCAAAAGGACTTCATCATCTTGTATATGAGATTGTTGATAATTCTGTTGACGAAGCTCTTGCAGGTTTCTGTTCAGAAATCCAGGTTTTTATCAATAAAGATAATTCAATAACAGTTGTAGATAACGGAAGAGGTATTCCGGTCGGTATTCAGCAGAAGATGCAGCGTCCTGCGGTAGAGGTTGTATTTACGGTCCTTCATGCAGGCGGTAAGTTCGGCGGTGGAGGATACAAGGTTTCAGGTGGTCTTCACGGAGTTGGTTCTTCTGTCGTAAATGCACTCTCAGACTGGCTGGAGGTTCAGGTATCCAGAGACGGAAAGATATACCAGCAGAGATATGAGAGAGGTAAGGTCTGCTATGATCTGAAGATTGTGGGAGATACAGACAGAACAGGAACAAGAGTAACCTTTAAGCCGGATGCAACTATATTTGATGATGTTATCTATGATTATGATACACTCAAATCAAGACTGAGAGAGACAGCATTTCTTACTAAAAATCTTAAGATATGCCTTACAGATCTTCGTCCTGAGGAGCCTGTTTCACATATTTTTCATTATGAAGGCGGTATCAAGCAGTTTGTAGAATACCTGAATAAAGGAAAAAATGCTCTGTATGAAAAGGTAGTTTATTGCGAAGGCAATAAAAATAATATAAGTGTTGAAGTTGCTCTTCAGCATAACGATGGTTACAACGAATCTGTATACAGCTTTGTAAATAATATCATCACTCCTGACGGCGGTACTCATATGACCGGTTTCAGAAGCGCTCTTACAAAGGTTTTCAATGATTACGCAAGAAGTAATAATTACCTTAAGGAGAAGGATGATAATCTTCAGGGCGAGGATTTAAGAGAAGGTCTTACAGCTATTATCAGTGTTAAGATCGAAGAGCCTCAGTTTGAAGGACAGACAAAGCAGAAGCTTGGAAATGCAGATGCCCGTACGGCGGTTGAAGGCGTTATGTCAGAGCAGATGGTTTATTTCCTTGAGCAGAATCCTTCTGTTGCAAAAATGATAGTTGAAAAGGCTGTCAGTGCACAGAGAGCACGTATTGCTGCAAGAAAAGCAAGAGATGTTGCAAGAAAATCAAATCTTTCTGAGTCTATGGCACTTCCGGGAAAGCTTGCAGACTGTTCAAGCAAAAACCCTGACGAATGTGAGATCTACATCGTAGAGGGAGATTCCGCAGGCGGATCTGCAAAGACAGCCAGAAACAGAGCAACACAGGCAATACTTCCTCTCAGAGGAAAAATCTTAAATGTTGAGAAAGCAAGACTTGATCATATTCTGGAAAATGCAGAGATCAAAGCCATGATAACTGCATTTGGTACAGGAATAAAAGACAATTTTGATATAGAAAAGCTTAGATATAACAAGATCATAATCATGACCGATGCCGACGTGGATGGTGCACATATTGCAACCCTCCTTCTGACATTTTTCTACAGATATATGCCTGAGCTTATCAGACAGGGACATGTATATCTGGCACAGCCGCCTCTTTACAGGCTGGAGAAGAATAAGAAATTCTGGTATGCCTACAGTGATGAGGAGCTTTCAAAGATCATTGAAGAGGTCGGAAGAGACCAGAATAATAAGGTTCAGCGTTACAAGGGTCTTGGAGAGATGGATGCAGAACAGCTTTGGGATACTACAATGGATCCTGAAAAGAGAATCCTTCTCAGAGTATCCATCGACAATGATGATGAAACAGAGGTTGATATGACATTTATTACTCTTATGGGTGATAAGGTTGAGCCTCGTAAGAAATTTATCGAAGAAAATGCAAAGTTTGTAAAGAATCTGGATATATAAGTTTGATTGATATGATTGATATCAGTTTATAATCTGCAATTCGGTATCGGATGGTACTGAATAACAGAAAATAAAGGAGAATGAATAATGGATGACGAGAAGATATTTGATGAGGTGCGTGAGGTAGACCTTAAAAAGACAATGGAAAACTCATATATCGATTATGCTATGAGTGTCATTGCTGCCCGTGCGCTTCCTGATGTCAGAGACGGATTAAAACCAGTACAGCGAAGAATATTATATTCGATGATAGAACTTAATAACGGACCGGACAAGCCTCACAGAAAATGTGCACGTATTGTCGGTGATACAATGGGTAAATATCATCCACATGGTGACAGCTCTATTTACGAGGCTTTGGTTAAGCTTGCTCAGGACTGGAATACAAGATATCCTCTTGTAGACGGTCATGGTAACTTTGGATCCATGGACGGTGATGGCGCTGCAGCCATGCGATATACTGAGGCAAGACTTACCAAGATTTCTATGGAAATGCTTGCAGATATCAACAAAGATACTGTTGATTTTATACCGAACTTTGATGAAACAGAGAAGGAACCTACAGTTCTTCCGAGCCGTTATCCAAATCTTCTTGTAAATGGTACTTCAGGTATTGCCGTAGGAATGGCTACAAATATTCCGCCTCACAATCTTCGTGAGATAACATCGGCAGCCGTAAAAATAATTGATAACCGTATTGAAGAGGACAGAGAAACATCTATAGATGAGCTGCTCCAGATTGTTAAGGGACCGGATTTTCCTACAGGAGCTCAGATTCTTGGAGTAAGAGGAATAAATGAAGCTTACAGAACCGGAAGAGGCAAGATCAAGGTTCGTGCCATTTCCGAGATAGAGCCAATGCAGAACGGAAAGCAGCGTATAGTTATCACAGAGCTTCCATATATGGTTAATAAGGCTCTTCTTATCAAGAAGATTGCCGATCTTGTTAAGGATAAAAAGATTGATGGAATCACAGACCTCAGAGATGAATCATCAAGAGAAGGTCTGAGAGTTGTTATAGAAGTAAGACGTGACTGTAATCCAAATGTTTTACTTAATAATCTTTATAAACATACACAGCTTGAGGATACATTTGGCGTAAATATGCTTGCTCTTGTGGACAATGAGCCTAAGGTCCTCAGCCTTCCTGATATGCTTAAGTATTATATAAAGCATCAGGAGGAAGTTGTTACAAGAAGAACAAAGTTTGATCTGAATAAAGCAGAGGAGAGAGCTCATATTGTTGAAGGTCTCCTTATTGCTATAGATAATATTGACGAAGTTATCAGGATAATCAGAGCTGCCGCAAATGTAAATGAAGCTAAACTGAAACTCATTGAGAGATTTAATCTGAGTGAAGCTCAGGCTCAGGCTATCGTTGATATGAGACTTCGTGCTCTTACAGGTCTCGAAAAAGAGAAGCTGGAAGCAGAGTATAAGGAGCTTCAGGAGAGGATTGCATATCTCAGATCCATTCTTGCAGATGAAAAGATCCTTCTGGGCGTTATTCGTGATGAGATGCAGCTTATTGCAGATAAGTACGGAGACGACAGAAGAACAATTATCGGAGAGGATGAGGATGATCTTGTTGATGAGGATCTTATTCCTGAGGAAAATGCAGTTCTTACAATGACTCATCTTGGATATTTCAAGCGTACTTCCGTTGATAATTTCCACGCACAGAACCGTGGCGGCAAGGGTATCAAGGGTATGCAGACTCTGGAAGATGACTTCATAGAAGATATTCTCATGACAACCACAAAGCATTATATTCTCTGCTTCACGAATACCGGCAGGGTTTATAAAATGAAGGTTTACCAGATACCTGAGGCAGGAAGAACAGCCAGAGGAACTAATATTGTTAACCTTCTGCAGCTGGAGCCGGGAGAACATGTTACGGCAGTTATTCCTCTTAAGGCATTTAGTGAGAATAAATACCTGATAATGGTTACAAAGCACGGTATCATTAAGAAGACTCCTGAAACGGAATATTCAAATATCCGTAAAAATGGTATCATTGCCATGACTCTTCAGGAAGATGATGAACTGATCGAAGTAAAGACAACTGATAATACAAGAGATATTTATATGGTTACAAAGTATGGTGTCTGCATCAGATTCAAGGATACGGATATCAGGAGTACCGGAAGAAGCGCTATGGGCGTAAGAGGTATTAATCTTTCACCTGGTGATGAGGTTGTCGGTATGCAGCTTTCAACTCAGGGTGAGGCACTGCTTATCGTTTCTGAAAAAGGTCTCGGAAAACGTACCATGAGAAAGGAATTCCATCTCCAGAAGAGAGGCGGAAAGGGTCTCAGGTGCTACAAGGTAACCGAAAAGAGTGGTGATGTTGTAGGTGTTAAGGCAGTTAATCCGGATCATGAGGTAATGCTTATAACAAATGAAGGCATCATAATCCAGATCAAATGTGATGAGATTTCTATTACCGGAAGAAATACATCAGGCGTAAGACTTATGAGAATCGACGCTGACAGCAATATTTCTGTTGCAGGTATTGCCAAGGTAAGAGAAGAGATAAGAATACCGGGAGATAATGGTGAAGAACCTGTGGAATCTGAGGATAATGAGGCAGATTCAGCTGAAGAAATGATCATTGCAGATTATGATGAAGCAGATGATGATTTAGAAGAGTCAGATGTTGATGCAGAGGATTCGGATGCTGATACCGAAGAAGTCGATGCAAAGGTTGATTCAGAAAACTCAGAGATTCCGGGCAGCTCTTCTGACAGTACAGAAGGACTTCCGAGTGACATAAAAGAACTTTTAGACAGAGCCGAAAAGGATAAGGAAGACGATAAATAAAATCGGATAATTATGAGATGCAAAACAGCATTTCATAATTATCTGCAGTAACAATTAATTAGGAGCAGAAAAGATGAATGGATTAAAAGAAAATCTTGAAAATCTCTCCAATACACATAACATCGAAGAGTTTTTAATAGCTGCGGCTTACTGGCTGGCTATTATATTGATCATTTTATTCATTTTCTTCGTATCCGTTAAGCTGAATAATTTTATTCAGGACAGAAAGAGGAAAAAATCAAGCTCTGAGAAGGACGATTTTATAGACAGGATAGGCATATGAGAGAGATAGAAGCATCACTGATTACAGAAGAAGTAAGTAAATTATGTATAAAGGCCAATCTTTATCTTGCTGATGATATAAAAAGCAGGATAGAAAAGGCTGAAAAAGAAGAAAAAAGCAATCTTGGAAAGCAGGTTATAGGTCAGCTTATCGAGAATATGAAGATAGCTGATGAGGATAAGATTCCAATCTGTCAGGATACAGGTATGGCTGTTTTCTTTGTTGAGGTTGGCCAGGAGGTTCACGTTAACGGTAATCTGACAGAGGCCATAAATGAAGGAGTAAGAAAAGGTTATACCGAAGGATATCTCAGAAAATCCGTTGTTAAAGATCCTATAATCCGTGAGAATACCAGGGATAATACACCGGCAATAATTCATTATAACATTGTTCCGGGAGATAAGCTGAAGATAATGATAGCTCCAAAGGGCTTTGGAAGCGAAAATATGAGCAGACTTTTTATGCTTAAACCGGCTGACGGTGTTGAAGGAATAAAAAACGCAGTACTTACTGCTGTTAAAGAGGCCGGACCGAATGCCTGTCCTCCATTTGTTATCGGAGTAGGAATCGGCGGCGACTTCGAATATTCAGCAATTCTTGCCAAGAAGGCACTTACCAGAAATCTTGATCAGAGATCGGATAAGGATCATATCAGAGAGCTTGAAGAGGAGCTTCTTCAGAGTATCAACAGTCTTGGACTTGGTCCGGCAGGACTTGGCGGAATCACAACAGCCCTGGCTGTAAATATTGAAACTTATCCAACTCATATTGCAGGACTTCCTGTGGCAATAAATATGTGCTGCCACGTGGACAGACATGCATCTGTGGAGTTGTAGTTTCTGTGTTTATGAAACTGCACTCTCAGAAAAAACATTCTGCGTTATTGGTTGAGTTATTTTAGAACCGCTATACTAGCTTGTTTTTATTTGAATAAGATATATAAGATTGTTTTATAGGAGATAAGAAATTGGACAGACATCTTACAGTTCCGGCTTCTGAGGCAGAGCTTACTGAATTAAATGCCGGAGACTATGTATATATAACAGGAACCATTTATACTGCAAGGGATGCAGCGCATAAAAGAATGTACGATTCCATGAAGGCAGGAGAGAGTATTCCTCTCAGTCTTGATGGTACATTCATCTATTATCTTGGACCAACCCCTGCGAGACCGGGGACGGTGATCGGATCGGCAGGACCTACAACTTCAAGCCGTATGGACAAATATACTCCAACACTCCTTGATAAAGGCCTTAAGGGAATGATCGGTAAAGGTAAGAGAAATGCTGAGGTTCACGAGGCAATAGTCAGAAATAAGGCTGTATATTTTGCAGCCATCGGAGGAGCAGGAGCTCTTCTTTCAAAATGCATCAAAAAGGCTGAGGTTATTGCATATGATGATCTTGGAACAGAAGCTATCAGAAAGCTTTACGTTGAGGATCTTCCGGTAATCGTGATCATCGACAGCAAGGGAAATGATCTTTACGAAACAGCCGCAGAGAGATATTTTGAAGAGGTTGTAAGATAACTAATGAATTGAACAGACCCCCAAAAAGTTAGACCTAAAAAAATCTAACTTTTGGAGGTCGTTTTTTTATGTGCTATTTTCATTAAAAAAAAAGACCGTGGAATTACGTTGATGTATTCGATAGAAGGCGGGCGTGAACATATTTACGTATGCAGGAAAATATTAAAAAAATTTCATAAAAATAAAAAATGTACATATTGACAGTGTGTATATAACTGTATATACTGTGCATATACACAGATGAGTTAAATAAATTTATTATTTTACTTTACCGGCCGGTTTTATGAGAAATACAGTAACTATAATGAATCAGCTAACCACTCATGAAAGGGTAATATATGGGAGATTTTTTCAAATGTGAAGGTTTAACAAAAAATAAAGGTGATTTCAGCCTGAAGAATATAAGCTTTACTTTTCCGGAAGGAACTGTAGTGGGGCTTATAGGAGTAAACGGATGTGGTAAGACTACACTGCTTCGAAGCATACTTGGGAGCTACACGATAGATTCGAAGGGAAGCGACAGTGGTGATATATGGCTTTCCGGAAAGCATTTTCAAAGTGATCAGAAAGAATTTAGAAAGCAGCTGGGTTTCGTGCTTCAGGAGAATCCATTTTCAAGGAATATGAGAGTATTGGAAGCGGGCGAAGTATATGGATACTATTATGATGGCTTTAATATGGATGTCTATATAAAGCTTCTGAAAGAATATGATGTACCTGAAAGAGAATTTATATCTCGGCTGTCGGCCGGACAGTCGCTCAGGATGCAGCTGGCTTTTGCAAGGAGTTATCCGGCAAAACTGTATATCATGGATGAGCCGGCAGGTAACCTGGATGTAAAGTTCAGAGATTATTTTTACAATTGTATCAGAGAAATGGTGGAAAATGAGACCTGTTCAGTGATAATATCCAGCCACCTGGTTACAGAGCTCGAACATATCGCAGACAGGCTTCTCTGGATCAACAGAAATGAAAATGAAAGCAGTGTAAGATATTTTGGAGATATTGACAGCTTAAAGGATTCCTACAGAATATTTGAGGGAGAAAAGAAAGAGATTGAAGTACTTCCGCAGGACAGTGTAGTAGAAAAGAGAATCCGAGCAGGCCACAGCGAGGCTCTATTATATAGAAGAGACAGAGATTTCAGCTTTGCACCGGATGCGAGGTATGCAACGCTTCAGGAAATTATGTATTATGTGGAGAAATCCTCCCGGGAGGATGACAATGTATAAAATGGCAGATATATATAATGTAACTTATCAGAAGAAAAACAAGCACGAGTGCAACGAGTATTTGTTTTTCTTGATAAGTTACCGGAGGAACTTTAGTTCCGCAGGATTATGAGATACGTTTTTTGCTTCTCATAATGATATTTATATGTAATATAGATAAATATCTGGTTCAAGAATTGTAAATTGATCCGATAGCCCTATGTCAGGGAGATTGTCAGAAGGAATCGAAAAATGAATTTGTATTGTAAGGATTTTAGATAATAAAAAGAAAGGAAAAAGTATGAAGGATTATTTTAGAAGAGAAAAGATCAGCTTTAAATATTATCCGCTATTCTGGGTGATAAGACTGCTTTTTGTTTTCATGATAATAACATCCGGTATGCTCCAGTGGGTGGTTATACTTTTTGGAAGCGCATTTTCTATAGGCTTTGTGTATGGAACAGAGATGGAATATATGCTGCCGATGTCACAGGAAGAGATTAAAAGAAAGCGGCTGATCAGGATAAGAAATGTATGGATCAGATATGCAGTCCTCGGAGTGATAGGAAGAATATATATATATTTTGCATCTAAAAACGGATGGTATGGGCTTCATGATATGATAGCGGTCAAAAATCCGGAAATCTCAGCAGCATTTTTTGTATTGCTTATGATCTATGCCTATGAACTTATGCTGGATGCCGGTATAAGTGCAAAGACAAGTGGTATGGCGCAGCTGATTCCATCATCATTTGTGAAGGTGATCATACAGACAATTCCACATATTATTTTCTTTATATATGCAGTTATGGCAATCAAGTATGCGGCAAAACCGGATGGAATAGAAAGTATGGGACCGATGTGGTTACACCTTACATTTCTCCTTTCAGCATCGGGACTTCTTCTTATAAATATATTTGTTGAAAAATCAGGCAGGATATTAAAGGATTTTGTACCATCAGAGTACTAGGAGGATGATGATTTGAATATAAATATTAATGCAAAAAGCGGTATTCCAATCTATGAACAGATAGAGAGGGCTATCAAGGATATGATACTCAGCGGAGAGTTAAAAGAGGGAGAAAGCCTTCCATCGATAAGAGCTCTTGCAGCGGATCTGAGGATAAGCGTTATTACCATTAAGAGGGCCTATGAAGATCTTGAGAAGGAAGAAATGATATATTCCGTGCAGGGAAAAGGCTTTTATGTGGATAACCCAAATCTGCAGTATATGAAAGAAAAAAAGACTCTCGGGCTGGAGGAAAAGCTTCAGGACTGGATCGAAAATGCAAAGGCATCGGACATGTCGCTGGAAGAAGCGGTGGATATGCTTACAATCCTGTGGGAGTAATAGCATAATAGTTGATTCGATTAATTAACTTAATTGTAATCAGTATGACGCCGAATAATTAAATAAATGTTTGATATCTGCAATAACAAATGAATATATGCAGAATAAAGATATAAAGTTATAGATAAGCATCATGTTAAAAGTAATATAAAGTGAAAAAATTTAATAAAAGAGGTTAAAAGTATGTTACAAGCGGAGAATATAAAATTCAGATATAAGAGCGGTAAATTTGAGGTGATGGATATATCACTGAACATTGAAGAAGGATATATTTATTGTCTCTTAGGAGAAAACGGCTGTGGAAAGACTACCACCATGAAGCTGCTCTACGGTATGTTAACGCCGGATAAAGGTAAGGTTTCCTGGAACGGAAAAACAGTTACTGAGGACGGAAGGATAAAAAATAAGATCCTTGCGGAATATCACCGGGAGGTTGCATTTACTGGAACCGAATGGTGCGCGGAAGGTGTTTCCGTCAAGGCAAATGTTGATATACTTTCAAAGCTATATCCTGCATTTGATATGAACTATTTTGAGACTCTGATTAAAAAGGCCGGTTTATCCGGGGAGATGGATAAGAAATATTCAGCGCTAAGCAGGGGCCAGAAGGTTAAGGTCGAGATCGCATTTAATCTTGCAAAAAAGCCGAAGCTTCTTATACTTGACGAACCGCTCGCAAATCTGGATCCTGTTTACAAGGTGGATATCCTGGAAATACTGCAAACTGCAGTAGCAGAAGATAATCTTTCCATAATTATCAGTACGCATCTTCTGGATGAGATAACCGATATGGTGGACTATATAATATTTATGAAAAATGGCGAGATCACTGATTTTGGTGACAGAGAAAATATACTGGCAGACAAAGGAAAGACAGAGCTCAGGGAACTTTTTGAATAAGATGTGATAAAGAGGTTTTTTCTTCTCATAATATAACTTATCAGAAGAAAAACAAGCACGAGTTAAACGAGTATTTGTTTTTCTTGATAAGTTACCGGAGGGACTTTAGTCCCGCAGAATTATGAGATGTGAAATTTGCAGGCTTCTCATAGAATTTATATCAGCAGAGGGAAAAAGATGAAGGAATTATATAAAGCAATAAAAAAACAAAATAAAGGAAGGGTAGGATGGATCGTACTCTGGTTTCTAGGGCTTATGGTTTCAGGCCTTAAGGGAAATAACTACAGTGATAAGATATCGATCGGAACAGGATATATAATATTTGGCGCAGGCCTTATTCTTCTTGCATCAATTGATTATGTTGTTAAATATATCATCATTTGCAAGGATGAAGCTGTGGGCTTTGGATTTAAAAGATGGATAGATGGTGTGGGTATTAAAGACGGAAATCTGATGAAGATCATGAAGGCTCACAGTTTTGATGTGGATGCATATTTTAATCATATTTTACTCAGAATTTTTCCATTGCAGCTGTTCAGTGCGGCAGTTTATACAGCTTTTATATTCTTAAAAATCCTGAGTTTAAGCGATGCAATGCTTGCAGCAGCAATGTGCTATCTCATACCTGTGATGGTCATTCTGGCAGTTAAGATTCTCTTTAAGCATACGCTTTCAAATGATAATAATAAAACCATAGCAATAATAATTGGTGCCGGAAAGGGAATTTTAAATCTTGCTAAGAGCATAGCTTCTGCAGTTGCGGGATTTATGGTTTTCATGGTTCTTTTTGCAATGGTATCAGATAAAATAATATTAAATGGAATTTCAGAAAGCGAAGCTGTAAAGGTCAGCGTAATGGGCGGCGATCCATTTGTGGCAATGGGTGTTTTAGGAAGTATTATCGGTATATATCTGCTTATGGACGGAAGTTTTCATATAACCGGAGTAAAAACCAGAAGGATCCTGGCAGTTATAGCGGTTATCACCTGCATCAGCGGAATGTTTGTTTATTCATTTACAGCCCAAAATGACAGCATAACTATTCGTGAGGACTCATTTACAGTGAATAAGGATTCGGAAGAAAGAGTTTATAAGCTGGAGGATGTCAGAAATTACAGAGTTTATGCGGAATCCGGAGCAATCCAGACAGAGCTTACCATGATGGATAACAGGAAGATCAAGCTTTTCGGTGACTCCATGGATGATACAGAGGCGTGGAAGGATAAATATTTAAACGAGTATAAATATGCGGCAAGTCTTTCGGAAAAATTTACAAAAATGGGTATTAAAGGAAGCCTTGAGGATAAGGACAGACTCAGTAAGATCGTTGATAAGCTTGACAGTGACTGCCGGGAAGGACTTGAGGAGATCATAGAGATCATGGATGTGAAATAACAATGAGCTGTAGATATACCGGGATAGCGGCCTGGTTATTTAGGAACAGCTAAAATATATGACTATTATGTGTTTATTAAATTAAAAGCATTGTTATGATATAACTGATATGATACAGTATTTTTTAGGTCGGTATATATCGGCAGTTTTCAGGGGTGGCTGCTGTCGGTATTGATAATAATTTGATCTGATTATTCCGAGGTTTTTAGTGTTGTGCTGCTCGGGAAAGCAGGCAAGTTATCCGGTGTAGTTATTTTAGAAAATGTTATATCATTTTTCGTATTAGTGAGAAAGGAAATAATCCCATCATCTACAGATAATTGGATTATATGTAAAAATGAAGCAAGAAACAGTTTTAAATATCAGATATGGAAATACAACCTACTCCTACACTCTTGAGGAATATCTGGAGGAGGGTAAGGATGAGGTAACGATAGGACGTGGAATGGACTGTGATATCATCATTCGAAATTCCAGAGTTGCAGAGAAGCACGGCTGCTTTTTCCTTGGTAAAGACGGATGGGTTTACAGAGATCTTGGCAGTGAAGTCGGCAGCTCCATGAATGGAACAAAGATAAACTGGGTTAAGATATTCAATGGCTCGACTATTGCTCTGGCGGCATTTCCTAATCCGGAGACACTCTTTATCGATATTACAGTCAAAAATGATGGATTTCCTGTGGTTCCGGGACGTCCTGCTGTAAGTCCTTTAAGCGGAGCAAATATAAGCGGACCAAGTATGACCGGAGCGAATTCCGGAAGCTTTGCCGGAACAGGAACCGGTGCCATGTCATATGGCTTTGATAATAATAATTCCGGGAATCCGCAGGCTCAGAACAATTCATTTGCCGGCAGTTCTTTTGCCGGGACGGCAGGAGACAATTACCGTAGTGATATTTTTCGCAGTGAAATGAGCGGGGACAGGAGATCAGATGCATTTGCGGGACGTACGGAAAGCAGTATGACGGGCCTGAATGCATTTGGGCTTGGAGCTGCTCTTGCATGGTCAATTATAGGTATTGTATATCTCATAAACTTTTTCAGAACCATTTCCGCTTTGAATAATGTAAATATTTTTTATAGTTTCAGTACCGGAATCATGACAGTTGCCATGTTCATCATGTATATGGTGACAGTTGGAGGAATGGTCCTTCTTCCGATATCACTCTTTACTTATAGAAAGAGAAATATGTATCTGGGAGCACAGATGATCGCTGCCGGATTTACAGGAATGATGGTCGCAACGATGCTTCTCTATATGTTCGGACTCGGAAGCTTGTTCTGGTATCTGTTGAGCAACAAATATTTTGTATTGTTATTACTTGTAACTATATTTAATCTTATGGCCTTCATAAGCCTAGCAGGGCTCTTTAAGAAAAATGCAGACATGGAGAAGGTTAATGATACATGGTATCGTCCGATCATTTTTTATGGTGTATCATGGCTGATCAGTTTACTGACCATAGCCTTGTCAGCAAATGAATATAGCAGTGTTTATGGAACCAAGCTCAGCCTGACAGATTCTCTGCCTTCAGACAATATCTGGATGGCAATAGCATGGTTTGCTGCAGTTATTCTGTCCTGCGTTCATATTCATGTGGAGGAGACTCCGGCACTTGCTGAGAAGTACGAGATAATTCACAGGTAGAGTGTTCGTAGTATTCAGGTGATTACATTTATTCACAATGAAATAAAAAAGTATATATAAAACAATGATAACCGACGCGACCACATGGTCTGCGTCGGTTTTTAAGTGAATTGTAGTTTAAGGAGAGATAATAAACGTATAATAGAAATGCATTGATTCTACAGTAAAGTATATGATATTTGTTTTCTTGAAAACTATAACATTAAAAAACCCGGATTACCCACTCTAAGCTTTCTGTTCTTCTGAAATCTTTACGACAAATTCTGAAGGAGAATATACGGGTATCGGAGATAATTTAAAGTGATCGGGATTCCTGGTAATAATACAGTCAACGCCGGCACGTTTGGCGCTTTCTATCATTATTGCATCCTCATAATCTTTGTTTTCAATGGCGATGGCATTCTGACAGTCAATACCGAGAGTGTCGATTAGTTCAAAGATGGCATATAGTTTTGTCATTACATTACGTGCCTTGGCATCTACATTTTCCTCTCCAACAAATTGCTTACGTGAAAAGAAATGTATGTCGGCGGCCTCCTTTGCCGTGATACAGCCGATGATCTGTTTATTTGCGATGGCATAAAATATTTTCTGACCATCTGCAAACCAGGGCTCACGGCGCTGAAGAACATCGACAATAACGTTTGTGTCCAGCAATACTCTCATATTTCATTCATCCTTTCCGATTTGGCTTCTTCAAGAGTCGTGGTCTGCGGGAGGATACCGAAGAGAGACTCAGCAATTTCAACCCTGTCCTGAAATGGATTTGTGAGTTTGGCTACGACTTTGCCATACTGTGTGATATACACATCCTCGCTTGCGGCAAGCATAAGGTATTTTCCTAAATTGGATTTGAGTTCGGTTGCAGTAATTGACATAGGATCAGCCTCCTTTCTTTTTTATTAGCATAACATGTTAGGACGAATACGTCAATATAATCGGACGATTGTATATTATATATCGCACAATAAAATAGTATCTTAATAGGATATACACACATTTTTCGTGTTGCGCTTTTGTTGCCGGTAATATGTTATCATGTATCTTATCTGAAGAAAAACAAGCACGAACGAAGTGAGTATTTGTTGTTTCTAAACAACTACATTGGAGAGGGGACCGCCTATGACTTTTGGACTGAAATTTTTATACACAGAACCTATACACAGGGTATAACATTCGATGATGACTTACGATAACAGTTTCGTAGGTTATTGTCGGATGTTTTTTTATCTAACAATGTAACCTAATGACAAAATGATATCAAGGCCATACAAAGAATATATCGATATTCTGATAAATGTAGACAGCCGGCGATATCAAACAAGCAAAAGTTTCAGAAGGAGAGTGATGAATGTATGAGGGGAAAAAAGAAATTTTGCAGAAAGGTGATAAGCTATGTGCTGACACTTGCGATGGTGATCAGTGTATTCACCGGAATTGTGCCGGGCGTGAGCAGAACGGTACATGCAGAAGAAACGCTGTTCTATACGCTTAATGGTTTGGAGAAATACCAGAACAGCAACTACGCTACTGCAGCTACTGTTACGCAAGATGAGATTGAATGGTCGGTCATGGCTAATCTAACGCAGGATGGTGGTTGGCGAATCGGAGGTAAGAACCTTTCCGATACTAATCGTGAGATCTATTCCGAGAGTAAGCTTGAGGCTGAAATCAGCAAGGTGGAGCTGGAATTAGGGCAAATCAACTGTACGTGCAACAGCATCAAGCTGATTGTAGCCAGTGACGAGGACTTTTTTAGTGAAATCTACTCAGAGACGATTGATAGCGGACTGGGCGAAAATTCTACACTGACATTTACCCCGAAAAGTGGGGCTTGGGAAGACGCATACTATAAATTTGTATTCAACGTAACGTGTGGTCCTTCTAACAAGTATGTCCAGTTTAAATCTGCCAAGTTCTACATAGATGATTCTTCACCGGTGCAGACTACGTACAGCGTGACCGTTACCGCAGGTGAGAATATGACCAAGACCGCTGAATCCGGTGATGCATCACAGACCGGCTTAACCGGTGCAATGACGGATGTGGTCTATACTGCAGATGAGGGCTATTATTTCCCTACAGACTACAGTGTCGAAGCAGTAAATGGAATCTCCGTAACCCGTAACAGTTATGATCAGATCACGGTTTCCGGTACACCTACCGCTGATGCTGCGATTACACTGACAGCACCAGTTTTAGATGATTGTACATTAGTATATGATCAACAATATAAAAATGGAAGTGTGATCAATTTCGGCGAAAAAGGAAGAACGATCAATTTTGGCGGTAATGTCTATACTTTAAAGGGAGAAGAAACCATAACATTCAGCAATGCTGAGTATCAGGATAAGCTTCAGACAATATTAAGCGTTGCTCCGGGCTTATATAGTGGTGATACGGTAGCATTAACTACTATTCCTTTGGGAATCCTGTATGATGTTGATGAGTTCTATTTAGTATTTCATCCTGCAGGAGAAGGAGCAGGGGTCGATATAATATACGGATGGCCATATCCGAATAATGTAATATATGACGCAAACGACGCAACAGGCGGCAGCGTTCCGGAAGACAGCAAGAATTATATTTACGGAAATACCGTAACCGTCAGCGGCAATACCGGAAATCTGGTAAAAACAGGATGTGATTTTGCAGGGTGGAATACCAAAGCAGATGGCACCGGTGTTGATTATGCAGCGGGAGAAACATTTACAGTCAGCGATGAAACCTTTGAAGAAGCTGATGGCCGTGGAGTTGCAACACTTTATGCGAAGTGGGTAGTAGACCCGAATAAGATAACGATATTTGTTAAAGATTTAGAGAAGAATACTTATACACTTAGTGTTAATAAAGCAGAAGTAATATCCGACGTTAAGGCCTTAATACGAAATACAGTTGAGGAATATGCATCATATACTGATGATGAGATGCTACTCATATTTGCGGGTATTTCGCTGGATGATACCAAAACGCTGGAAGACTACAATATCCAGAAAGAAAATACTATACATTTAGTAGTGAGACTTCATAATCATAATGATATTACTTTCCGTAAATGGGCATCTACTGACAGCTTACCTGCAGAAGCAGGTAACTATTACCTGGCAGAGGATGTTACATTAAGTGATACATGGACTGTTCCTGAAGGTACGACAAATCTCTGCCTGAACGGACATAAGATTAAAAGAGACAGCAGTCTTGAGGATACTGTGAGATTCAGTATGGTTACCATTAACAGCGGAGCAACACTTAAGCTTTACGATGAAGATAACACAGGTTCTATAACCGGTGGCATTGCTCAAAATGGTGGCGGTGTATTAATTAACGCCGGAAACCTTGAAATGTATGGAGGAAGTATCGCAGATAATAACTCATATTCCATGGGTGGAGGAATAGATATTACCAATATGGGCTCTTTCACTATGAATGGAGGAAGAATCTCGGGTAATGCAGTCACCGGTGGTTCAAGAGGTGGCGGTGTCTGTGTGTATAATGGAACATTTATCCTGAATGAAGGAGAGATTTCACAAAATGAGGCTTATGGCGGAGGTGGAGTGGCTGTTTTTATTGGCTCATTTACCATGAACGGCGGCATTATCAAAGGGAATACTGTTGCTAGTTCTGCTGGAATGCCGTGCAACGGAGGCGGTGTAGTTACTGATGCTTTTGGCAATGGTTCGTTCAATATGACAGGCGGAATAATCAGCGGTAATTATGCCACCGGCAATGGTGGAGGAGTATTTGTTCAAACCCGGTTCTTTACGATGAGCGGAGGATCCATTGTCAACAATAATGCCGATGTAATTGGCGGAGGAATTTGTGGCTCAAATGATTTTGGGCTTTCCGGTAATGTTACGGTTAAGGATAATGTTGTTGGAGGAACGCTTGAGGGTGAAGTATACACTGGAGGCAGTATTAACAATGTTTTCATGACCAACAACAGAAAAATAAATCTTGTTGGTGCATTAGATGATGCTTCAGTCATTGGTGTATCGATGAATACTCCGGGAGTATTTACAAGCAGTACAGACAGCGTTCTTGCAAAGGATTATAAAGGGAAGTTCTTCAGTGATAACGTATTGTTACTTGTTGATGAATCTGAGAATGAGCTTCAGATGTCTTGTACACCGGTCACTTATCTGGATGAAAACGGAGAGAGCCGTACATGCACAGAGTATATTCCGGTTAATGCTACTACTACTTCGTGGAACGCTGATCAGGGCTGGTATGTAGTAAATGGTGCCGTAACATTCAGTAATCGAATTTACATCAACAAAAAGAATAGTACTGTCAATCTGATCCTGTGTGATGGAGCGACACTGAATGCTGATAGTGGTATTACTTCAGCAGCATCATATAACAACACATTTAATATCTTTGCTCAAAGCACCGGCGAAGATATGGGTAAGCTGAACGCTGCCGGCTCTGATGGTTATGCCGGTATTGGCGGCACTTCGAGAACAGCTTGCGGAACTATCAATATTTACGGCGGCGATATAACAGCAGTCGGTGGTAAGGGTGCAGCCGGTATCGGCGGTGGTTCCGGAAATACATCATATGATGGTGGTGCAGGCGGTACGATCGGTATTTACGGAGGAAAAGTTACTGCAACTGCAGGAGAAGAAGTTGAGAATGTTGGCAGAGGTGCAGCTATCGGTGCCGGCTCAAAATCAGATGACCATGGAACAGTTACCCTTGGCAATAAGATACTTGTCAAAGCAGGTGATGATAAGGCAAATGCGGTTAATGTGACAAAGTCATTCAGTATTTCTCATGCTCAGAAATGGGCTCAGACAGTATATGATACAAGGTCGCCGGAAGAAATCGCAATTGACACTGTAAGCGAGCTTCCTTCGGCTGATGCAGTGACATTGGATGATAAGGAAGCTATCGAAGAGGCAAGAGTGGCTTACGATGCGCTGACTGATGAACAGAAAGCAGAGCTTGACGATTCTGTTCTTGAAAAATTAGAGGCATGTGAAGACGCATTTACCACTGTAGTTTCCGATGCGATTCTTATCATTGATGAAATCTCAGAAGAAAATATAGAAGATATCAGGGAGTTACTCGATTTCTACGATGAACTTTCTGATGCAGAGAAAGATAATGTTGACGAAAAACTGGGAAGAGAAGGTAAGAAGAAGCTTTCCGATGTTGAAAATGTAATTAATGCAGTAGACAAGATCGAAGATATTCCTCTTATAGAAGAAATTGATGTAAGTAGTGAGAAAGCAATCACGCTTGCAAGAACAGTTTATGAACTTCTTTCAAATTCACAGAAAGCTCTGCTCTCTGATGAGACCCTTGCAAAGCTGGAAGCAGCAGAAGCAAAGCTTGAAGCAATGAAGGAAGAAGCAAATCTCGAAGCGGCAAAGGATGCTGCAAAGGAAAGACTGAGCGATTACGCCAGAGCAAAGGCTCTGAGCGATCTGACAACGGAAGAAATTATTAAGTATGACGCAGCAATATTGGCCGGATGTGAAGTCATAGATGACGCTGAAAAAGTAGACGATATAACATTGTGTCTTGGAGTTGCGAAGGACATTGTTGATACTGCACTTGCAGAAATCAAACAGGCCAGAGCAGATGCGGAAGCAGCAGCTAAAGAAATGGCAGAAGCAGATGAAGCTATAGCAGATGCATTGGTATATGCAGATGTTTCCAAGGCAGATGCAGCGGAAGCAGCAGCGGATAAATATGCATCCGAGACAGATAAGCAGGATATCGCAACAGCAATGGCAACTCTCGAAGGTGCAATCAACGCAGCAAAGCAGCTTGCGGCAGATGCATCAGCAGCAGATAAGAACGCAGCGGCACAGGCAGTCATGGATGCAGCAGCAGCTCTTGACCAGGTAGTTGACGCAGCAAAGGTACGTTCCGCAGCAGCAAAGGCAGCAGATGAAGCAGCAGCAGCTGCAGAAGCACAGCTTGATGCAGCAAAGGATTCAGCTATTGATAGACTGAATGACTACTCAGAAGCAAAGGCACTCGCAGATGCAACTGACACTGAGAAGGAAGCATACAATAAGGCAGTAACCGATGGCAAGACAGCAATCAAAGCTGCAACAACTATTGAAGCAGTGGCAACAGCACTTGCAAATGCAAAGGCAGCAGTTGATGCAGCACTCGCAAAGATAGCAGAAGACAGAGCAGCTGCAGCAGCGGCAGCTCAGGAAATGGCAGAAGCAGATGAAGCTATAGCAGATGCATTGGTATATGCAGATGTTTCCAAGGCAGATGCAGCGGAAGCAGCAGCGGATAAATATGCATCCGAGACAGATAAGCAGGATATCGCAACAGCAATGGCAACTCTCGAAGGTGCAATCAACGCAGCAAAGCAGCTTGCGGCAGATGCATCAGCAGCAGATAAGAACGCAGCGGCACAGGCAGTCATGGATGCAGCAGCAGCTCTTGATCAGGTAGTAGACGCAGCAAAGGTACGTTCCGCAGCAGCAAAGGCAGCCGATGAAGCAGCAAAAGCCGCAGCGGCAGAGCTTGCAGCAGCAAGAGCTTCAGCATGTGAAAGACTGGATGACTATTCAGAAGCAAAGGCACTCGCAGACGCAACTGACGCTGAGAAGGAAGCATACAATAAGGCAGTAACCGATGGCAAGACAGCAATCAATGCTGCGGCTACTACTGAAGCAGTAGCAGAGGCACTTAAAGCAGCAAAGGCAGCAGTTGATGCAGCACTTGCAAAGATTGCAGAGGACAGAGCAGCTGCAGCAGAGGCAGCAGCTGAAATGGAAGAAGCTGATGAGTCTCTGGAACTGGCCAGAACAATTGCAGGTTTGGCTAAGGCAGAAGCAGAAAAGGCAGCTAATGATGAATACGCTTCCGATACAGATAAGAATGCTATCGCAACGGCAAAGGCAACTCTCGAAGGAGCAATCAATGCTGCAGCTCAGCTTGCGGCAGATGCATCAGCAGAAGCTAAGAGAGCAGCAGCTCAGACAATCGTAAATGCAGCAAATGCTCTGTATGATGTATGTGAAACAGCAGAGCAGAATTCCGCAGCAGCAAAGGCAGACGCAGAAGCAGCTGCAGCCGCCGCAGCAGCACTTGCGGCAGCAAGAGAATATGCATGCGAAAGACTTGATGACTTTACAGATGCCAAGGCATTAGATGATGCAACAGAAGCAGAGCAGAAAGAATATGACGATGTAATAGCTGCAGAGAAAGAAAAGATCAACGCAGCAGCAGATCAGGCAGCAATAGATGAAGCTCTTAAAGCGGCTAAGGCTGCAGTGAATGCAGAGCTTGCCAAGATCAAAGATGACAGAACCAAGGCAGCTGCAGTAGTTGAAATGATAAGTGGTCTTCCGGCAACAGAAGAAATCGTTCTGGATGACAAGGAAGCAGTTGAAGCAGCAAGAACAGCATATGATGCACTGACCGATGATCAGAAGCTTAAGGTATCTGATGAAGTGGTTAAGACACTTGAGGATGCTGAGGATATGGTTGTTATCCGTCAGGTTAAGAGCGAGATTATCGCAAGGACAGGCATGATATATAACGGACAGGCGTTCCAGCTGATCGATACACCTGAGACTGACCTTCCGGATGGATTTACAATGATGTATGCCGTAACTACAGAGAATGTTGAACCGGATGCATCAGAATATGCAGAAGATATCCCTGAAGCAGTAGAATTCGGAAACTACTATGTATGGTTTAAGGTAGTAGATGAGCAGAATAATATCTGGGGAGGAGTATCATCTGTAGAAGTAACTATAATAAGACCTACTGAGATAGTTACTCAGCCTGCAGCAGCAAAGGTTATCAGAGGAAGCAACGCTAAATTAAGTGTTGAGGCAACCGGAGATGATCTTACATATGTATGGCAGATCAGTAAGGATGGAGTAAACTGGAGCAACAGCACCGCTTCAGGATGTGATACAGACAAGATAAACTTCAGAGCAACAAAAGCTCTTAATGGAAGATATTACAGATGCGTGATCACAGGAGCAGGCGGAGAGGTTATATCAGATGCAGTTAAACTTACCACTCTTGCGGTTATCAATGGACAGCCTGGAGACGCAGCAGCAACTATCGGTTCGGATGTAACCTTTAGTGTAAGCAGCAGATCATCAGCTGCAACCTACCAGTGGCAGGTAAGTACAGATGGCGGAGAGACCTGGAAGAAGAGTTCTGCTGAAGGATGTGATACAGAACATCTGACAGTTAATGTTAAGTCAGCTAAGTACGGCGAATATCTCTTCAGATGTAAGGTTACAAACGGAACATGGGTTGAATACTCAAAGGCAGCCGGTATTGATATCGTAACATTCATTGTTAAGCAGCCTGAGACTATATTTGCAAGCGAGGGAGATAAGGTTAAACTCTATGTTAAAGCAACAGGTATTGCACCTACCTATCAGTGGGAAGTAATGACCGGTGCAGGTAACTGGGTAAACAGCACAGCACCTGGAAATGCTACAAATATAATCACATTTAAGGCAACCGCAGAAAAGACTGCTTACAAGTGGAGATGTAAGATAACTGATGGAGATACAGTTCTCTACAGTGATGTTGTAACCCTTGTCATTGAATCAGGTCAGTATGAAGACTAAATGCAGTCGGATAATTATGATACGTATGGTTACGACAGGATACTTACAATCATACGCTTGTTGCAGACTGAGAATATCTGTCTGCGGTGGTATAGCAACATTTAAACAGCAGTTATGATATATATTTCAGTTATGATAAGATCAACTGGATATAATAATTATTAAAGATTCCCCCGGAAGTATTTGATATGTATTTGGAATACCGGGTACATATCATTTACAACCGGGGGAATATTTGTATTAGATAAACTCTGAGGCATACATTCAAATAACTGAAAACGTCAAACATCAAATGTCATTTTTAAAACTTGCCAGGATATAATAAAAAACACTTGACAGAGTCTCATATTTTTGTTAAGTTATTATAGCGTGTTAATAAGAAATACATGCGAAACCTAATATTTTATCTAAGATTTTGGTTTCACTTAGTGGACAGAAGCTTGGTAAGGGATTTTAGGCACTGGAGATGTACTCAAGTGGCTGAAGAGGCGCCCCTGCTAAGGGTGTAGGTCGGGCAACCGGCGCGAGGGTTCAAATCCCTCCATCTCCGCTTATAGATAAATCTATATTCCTCGATAGCTCAATGGTAGAGCACTCGGCTGTTAACCGAGGGGTTGTTGGTTCGAGCCCAACTCGGGGAGCTGCAACAATATAATAAATATGGCGCCATGGCCAAGTGGTAAGGCAAAGGTCTGCAACACCTCTATCACCAGTTCAAATCTGGTTGGCGCCTCTCAAAGGAAGCTGAAAACAGTAAAAGTTTTCGGCTTCTGTTTTTTATAATTTAATTTGGTCTATTCCGGTATCTTATCAAGAAAAACAAATACTCGTTTCACTCGTGCTTGTTTTTCTTCTGATAAGATATATACAGAAGATTGTAAATATTCCACTTGACCGGTAATTTTATTGAGTATAGAATAACTTTAATTGTTTGCCCGAAGCTATGGGTATCAGAAGGAGAATACAAATGGTTTGTAACAGTATACTTGAGGCGGTTGGACATACACCGCTGATAAGATTAAATAAAATGCCTGAAACGGGCAGCGCTGAGGTCCTGGTAAAAATGGAAGCGCTCAATGCAGGAGGCTCCATCAAGACCAGAACTGCTCTTAATATGATAAAGCAGGCTGAGCGTGACGGGCTTATTGATAAGGATACTATCATTGTTGAGCCGACAAGCGGTAATCAGGGTATAGGCCTTGCACTTGTAGGGGCTGTAAGAGGATACAGAACAGTGATCGTTATGCCGGACTCTGTAAGCGAGGAGAGAAGAAAGCTGGTTCGTCATTACGGAGCAGAAGTTATTCTTATCCATGATGATGGCGATATCGGTGCGTGCATAGATGAATGTCTGCAGACTGCTATTCGTATGTCGAAGGAGAATCCGAAGGTTTTCGTTCCTCAGCAGTTTGAAAATCCAAATAATACCCTTGCTCATAAGAAACATACAGCACTTGAGATTATGGAGCAGGCAGAGGGCCCTATCCACGGATTTTGCTCAGGAATTGGTACAGGCGGTACCATTACAGGTATTGGCGAAGTATTAAAGCGTCAGTATCCGGATTGTGAGATCTGGGCAGTTGAGCCTGAAAATGCAGCAATCCTTGCGGGAGGAACTGTCGGAACTCATTTACAGATGGGAATCGGCGACGGCATAATTCCCGATATTCTTAACCAGACCATTTATGATTATATATATGTAGTTTCGGATGAAGAGGCTATAGAGACATCAAAGCGCCTTGCCAGAGAGGAAGGCCTGATGGTGGGTATTTCCAGCGGAACAAATGTTGCAGCTGCCTTAAAGCTCGCAAAGAAGCTGGGACCGGGAAAAACTGTAGTAACAGTTCTTCCGGATACCGCTGAGAGATATTTCTCCACACCGCTTTTTGATGAATAATAGGCTAATATCAGTTTTATTTGATGATGCAAATTTTATACGGTTAAATGATCTGCACAGGGAAAGATACAGAATAGAGAGAAAAAGTAGTAATGTCAGAAGAAAAGCTTAATACCAATGATTTGGAAGAAAATGAGACTGCAGTCTCAGAAGTAAAAGAAAATAAAATGGGAGTGCTTCCTATAAAGAAACTCATCATAAGCATGTCACTCCCGATGATGATCTCCATGCTGGTTCAGGCGCTTTATAACGTGGTGGACAGCATTTTCGTTGCGCAGGTAAGCAAGGATGCACTTGCGGCAGTAACATATGCCTTCCCTATGCAGAACCTGATGATCGCCATCGGTTCCGGTACGGGAGTTGGTATAAATGCACTTCTTTCAAGGTCACTTGGCGAGAAACGTTTTGACAGGTCAAATGCAGCTGCAAATAACGGACTGCTCCTTACCATGATAAACGCACTCGTGTTCCTCGGAATAGGTATATTTGCTGCGGAAGCATTTATAAAGAGCCAGGTTTCAGACCCTCAGATAGTTGAATATGGTAAAACATATCTTGGAATATGCAGTTCGTTATCATTTGGTATCTTCTTCCAGATGACCTTCGAAAGACTTCTGCAGTCCACCGGTCTTACTATTTACAGTATGATATCTCAGGGAACCGGAGCTATAATCAATATCATTTTCGACCCGATACTTATCTTTGGATACTTTGGATTTCCAAAGCTCGGCGTTGCAGGCGCTGCTTATGCCACAGTGCTTGGTCAGGTGGTTGCCGCTACTATCGGTCTTATACTTAACCTTAAATTTAATAAAGAGATCAAGTTCAGCATTAAGGGAATCTTTACCCCGGTCGGAGACGTTATCAAGCAGATTTACATAGTGGGTGTTCCGTCCATACTTATGATGTCCATAGGTTCGGTCATGACATACATGATGAATCAGATACTTACAACATTTTCAAATATGGCGACTACTGTATTCGGAGCTTATTTCAAGCTTCAGAGCTTCTTCTTTATGCCGCTGTTCGGTCTCAATAACGGACTTATTCCGGTGCTTGCGTATAACTATGGCGCAAGGAATAAGGAGAGGATCAAAGAGACTCTCAGCTTTGCGATAAAGCTGGCAGTATCGATAATGCTTTTCGGACTTGTTTGTTTTCAGCTGATCCCGAAGGTACTTCTGGGATTCTTTAATCCGGATGATGAAATGCTTCGTATAGGTGTTCCGGCGCTTAGGATAATATGCCTTTCATTTCCTCTTGCAGGAATATGTATTGCTATGGGAAGTGTGTTCCAGGCATTTTCCAAGAGTATATATTCGTTGATCATTTCCATAGGAAGACAGCTTGTAGCTCTTATACCGGCGGCATGGCTCCTTTCCAAAACAGGAAATGTAACAAATGTATGGTGGGCCTTTCCTATCGCAGAAGGTATATCTCTTATACTTTCCTCATATTTCTTCAAGAAGGTTCATAAGGAACTGATAGATACGTTGTAAGGAAAAAGAGTTATTAACATATATTGATAAAGACTTAATAATTTCATTAACTGTTTAATTAAAATATCAAATACCTTAATACAGGCTTTATTGTATTTGCTTCAGGCAAAATTATAATAAGAGCTGTAAGGTGCTTAGAAATGAAGTCTACTGGTTTTTAAGACCGGTGGGCTTTATTTTTTTATCTACGGTAAACTGCGTTTTATGTCAGTTTGGAAATCGATATATCAGCATCATTTAAATTTTTTTTGTATCATTCGGGAGGAAAAATATGGATGACAGAATATTGAATGAAGAGAGTCTTGAAGAGAAGATCAAGTCGGAGCAGGAAAAGACCTGGAAGAAGGTCATAAATGACGCCGAGAAGAAGGCCGGAATGGAAGAGGCAGGAGCAAACGCAGTTTACGGAAGAAAAAATGATCCGGCCGGAAATTCAGCAAAAGACAGCGGCAGAAAAAGTAACAAGGGATTATATTTTCTTATGATACTTCTGTTCCTGGCGTTAGCCGGAAATGCTGCACTGAATGTGATAAATCTTAAAAAGCTTGGTGAAAACAAGGAAGAAACCGATAAGGTAGTAAAATATCTTGATAAAAAAGAGATTTATGCTGCAGATCAGAAGAAAAAGATAACAAAGAATTCGGATGGAACCACCGAGAAGAATGGTGAGTCAGCCGTAGAAAATGTTAAAAAGAACGGAACAAATACAGCTTACAGCCTGAATAATACAGGTGATACCTGTGAGAATGATGTAATAATCGCAGGAAGCTATATTATAAAATCAACAGAGAAGATTTCGGATGCATATAAATCCGGTGACAAGTCAGGCCTTTCCGACAAAGAAAAGGAAACACTGGATATGGCTGAGAAGGTTATAAATGAAGTAATAAAGCCGGGTATGAGTGATTATGAGAAGGAGAAAGCTATCTATGACTGGATGACAAGTAATCTTGCTACTGATGCAGGAATGCTTACAGTTATTCCAAGCAGCCCTGCTAATGTTGATAATCCTTATGGAGTGCTTAAATATCATAATGCAGTATGTGTCGGATATGCAACAACATTTCGTCTCTTTATGCAGATGATGGATATAGAGTGCATGGTTGTTCACAATATAGAGTGTGTTCATTCATGGGATCTCGTAAAGATAGACGGAAACTGGTATCACACAGATATTTATTCAGATGTCGGAAGCGGAAATTATCAGAATTTTAACCTGAATGATGACATGATGAGTATGACAAATATGTGGGACAGAACAGCATTTCCGGTTGCAGAAAGTCTTGAATACAATGAATTATATAAACAGGCAAAGGCAGTAAAGAATATTTATGATATTCCGAAGGACATAAGGGAAGCATATGATAATAAGAAGGACAACGTTTGTTATATCTTTGATAAGGGTGCAGGCGACGAAGACTGTGCAAAAGCGGTCACGATGATCCAAGAGATCAGAATGAGACTTAATGACAGATGTGAAGGCGAGGTTTATCTTGAGTCAAATGCATACTTAGCAGGAGATAAGTATCTGGTTATCGTTTCCTTACATTGGATAGAGAATAATAAGTTTCAACCGGATCCTTCTGAAGAGTTAAGCGCCGAGGATCAGCAGAAGATGGAAGAAGCCATAAATGACGCTTTCAGCGATAAGATCGGTTATTATGAATATTTTGGAAACTACAGTGAATAAGATACCGGAGAGACTTTAGTCTCGCAGGATTATGAGGAGCGGTTTTTGCTTCTCATAATAAAAAATATGTAAATCATATGACGGTAAATATCCATATCAGATCAGGAGGTAAAGAATCGTGAACAGTTCAAAAGAAACAACGATAATAATTGGTATTTTATTATGTATATTAACAGGTTCTCTCTTACTCTCCATGACTGCCTGCGGCAAAAAAGCCCAGGCAGTCAACAAGGAGGCTGTGACGGAGAAGGGAGTAACCGAGAAAGAGGATGTGGTACTCAGTATGTATGATGTCTCAAAGGCCTGCATAGAGGCAGATGACAGTCTTCCGGAAATGACCACAGTGAATTCAAACGGAGATGATGCAGACAGATTATTTGTATACCTTTCAGATATTGACTATGAGAAGATTGACAGCTTTTTCCTGGCATATTCAACGGAGGGAAAGGCTGATGAGATCGCTCTTGTAAAGCTCAAGGATTTATCTGATATGAACAGCATGATGGATTCATTTCAGGCGCATCTGAAGAACAGAGCCGACATTTACCGTTCTTATGATGCAGATCAGGTTTCAAGGGTGGATGATGCGCTTGTTTACAATTATGACCGCTATGCTGTGCTTGTAATAAGCGACAATAAAAAGATTGTGAAAAATATCATAGATGAAGCCATCGGAAATGTATCTGATCAGAAGTAAAACAAGCCTGGGGTGAAATGAAAGGGCAGCGGATACATACAGACTAAACACTAAAGCTCATATGCATATATTGAGAAAAAGTCAAGGGATAGAATCGCATTGATCAATATCCTTTGACTTTTTTATTTTGCCTGCGCATCTTAAAACTTTTGCACAATTACAGGGTTTATGTGGTATAATGGTAAAAATTTTAGCAAAACTCCGTGTATCGTTTGATTTATGAGACAAGCGACAAAATACCGGAGAAACGCCGGTTCTGCAGGATTATGAGAAGCGGATTAAGTGTGTATGAAAAGAATATTATTGAAATAAGGGAGAACTATCAGATGCATGATGAATTTTTGATGGGAAATGCAGCCATTGCAAGGGGGGCTATAGCTGCAGGACTTAATCTTATTGCCGGTTATCCGGGAACACCTTCCACAGAGGTTTTGGAGAACGTTGCAAAATCGAAGAGAGAAGGTACATATGTTGAGTGGTCGGTAAATGAGAAGGCGGCTCTTGAAATGGCTGCCGGAGCATCTTATGCAGGAGCCAGGACCATGGTTACCATGAAACAGGTCGGTCTTAATGTTGCAACGGATCCTCTTATGAGTCTTGAATATATTGGTATCAAGGGCGGAATGATCATACTGGTTGCGGACGATCCGGGTCCTATTTCTTCCCAGACTGAGCAGGATACAAGAAAATTTGCTGAATATTCAAAGCTTCCGTGTTTTGATCCTTCGTCGGTTCAGGAAGCCTATGATATGGTAGAGGAGGCATTTGCTCTCTCGGAAAAATACGGCACTCCGGTATTTCTGCGTTCTACCACAAGAGTATCTCACGGTTATGCAAGTATAAAGGTTAAGGATGCTTCGGAGTATTACACAAATACTCCTGAAGGTTTTATAAAAGATTCAAAGCGTTGGGTTATATTCCCGCGCCTTGCATTTATGAATCATAAGAAGATAGAAGAAAGAAATGCACTGCTTTCAAAGGTGTTCTCTGATTATGAGAGAAATACGATACTTTTTGATGCTCCGGAGGCCGATGATGAACTCGGAGATGTGCAGGATAATGTGGATGAGAATACAAAAGAATATGGTATCGCTGCCGGCGGAATAAGCTACAGCTATACTCTTGAAGCTATGAAGGATACAGGTGAAATGCCGCTTTTTAAGGTAAGCACACCATTTCCTTTTCCGGAGGAAAAGGCTGTTGAATTCCTTAAGAATAAAAAAGAGGTACTCTGCATTGAGGAGCTGGATCCTGTCATCGAGCGGGCTCTGACATATGTCTGCGGAAAATATCACCTGTCTGTTAATATCAGAGGAAAGCTTACCGGAGATACTGTGAATGCCGGAGAAAACACTATCGACAATGTGAAGGAGGCTATCCTGAATTTCAAGAAATCGATATGCATGTCTGGCGAGTCTGCAAAACAATCTGCCGGAGCAGTGGCCGATGCGCGAGAATCTGTTGAAAAAACAGCAGGAACTGTGGCAGAATCAGGAAAATCTATAAAACAATCTGCCGGAGTAGCGACAGAATCGAGCAAATGTGTGGCAGAATCAGCAGGTGCAGAGGTAACGGATAAGAAAGAACCACCGGCACTTCCGGTGCGTCCGCCGGTTCTTTGCGCCGGATGTCCGCACAGAGCTTCATTTTATGCTGTCAAGAAGGCTATGCAGGGACGAAAGACCATTTTCTGTGGTGATATAGGCTGCTATACCCTTGGAAATGCCATGCCGCTTGATATGGTAGATACCTGCCTTTGCATGGGTGCAGGAGTAAATATAGCACAGGGTGTAGGTCATATCGAGCCGGATACAAAGTGTTTTGCATTTGTGGGTGATTCTACATTTTTTGCTTCTGCCATAACAGGTGTGGTAAATGCGGTTTACAATCAGGCAGACATGACGCTTATTGTTCTGGATAATTCTACGACTGCCATGACAGGTCATCAGCCGCATCCGGGTACGGGCAGAACCATGATGGGCGAGATAGTTGCGAAGATAAATATTGAACAGGTGCTCAGAGGAATTGGGCTTACAACTGTTGAAACCATCAATCCGCTGGAATATGAAGCTTCTGTTGAGCTTGTTAAAAGGGTTGCGGATGAGCCGGGAGTTAAGGCTATAATCTTTAAGTCGCCTTGTGTTGCAATAGTGCCTCAGGGCAAACCGCTTCATATCGATCAGGAGAAATGTATTAAGTGTAAGAAATGCATTCGCGAGATCGGATGTCCGGGAATTGTTATAAATGAAGGCAGAGTTGAGATCGATACTACTTTATGCACAGGCTGTACTCTTTGTTCGCAGCTTTGTCCTGTCGGAGCTATACAATAAAGTAATCTAACAGGAAGCATATTACATAACAGTTATAAGGTTGATCAGATCATCCGGGAGTAAATTATGGGTTACGTAGAATTTAAGAATGTCAGTAAGATATATCAGAGCGGAGATGTGAAGGTTGAAGCTTTAAAGGACGCTTCATTTACTGTGGAAAAGGGTGAAATCTGCATAATAGTAGGTCAGTCCGGCGCAGGAAAAACGACACTTCTCAACATACTCGGAGGAATGGATAAGCCTTCCTCAGGGGAGATACTTCTGGATGGAAGCGACATATCAAAATATAATAAAAAAGCTCTTGCGACTTACAGAAGGCGTGATATCGGATTTGTATTTCAGTTTTATAATCTGATACCAAATCTCACTGCCCTTGAAAATGTCGAGATAGCATCCCAGCTTTCAAAGGATCCTATGAACCCGGCAGAAGTATTGGAGAAGGTCGGATTGTCGGAGCGAATGAATAATTTCCCGGCGCAGCTATCCGGCGGTGAGCAGCAGAGAGTGTCTATTGCGAGGGCTTTAGCGAAGAATCCGAAGCTTCTTCTCTGCGATGAACCTACAGGTGCGCTGGATTATGAGACCGGAAAGCAGATTCTGCAGATACTTCAGGATCTGGCCCGTGAAAGAGGGATGACGGTGATCATCATTACTCATAACTCGGCACTTACAGCGATGGCCGACCGTATCATCCGGGTAAAAAGCGGACACATTTCATCTGTAAAAATGAATGAAAATGTAATTCCGATCGCGGATATAGAGTGGTAATTGAGATGCATTATTTTTGTTGCTTATAAAAAAATATAATTGTAAATGTAGAATGCTCTATATTCCTGCAGAGCATGCAGGGGCGCAGGGCATTTTTTAATACCGGAAACTGTATTTCTAATATACAGAAATCCTCCGGAGAATACGTCTGAGATATGTTTTCATTGTATGTTTTAAATGATTCAAAAATAATTTATTTCTGTTAGATAACTGTAAGAAATATGTTTTATATTGGTATACACTGAGACAGAAGTGGGATGTTATAATAATGCAAGATCATTTTAAGGAAAAGGCAGAGTTTTGATCAAGTGAAGCATAAGGAGACAGAAATCCATGAAAAGATTAAGCAGTCTGGTATTCAGATATATCCGAAAGAATAAACTCAGAACATTGATGACGATAATTGCGGTAATGGTGTCATCCTTCATCATTTTTGTGATTTTTTCTTTTGGGTATAACTTTGTATATAATTCAAGATACAATTCATATAAAGCGGATGGCTATTATGATGCGAGCTGTGTTGTGTCAAGGGAAACGGCTTTGGAGCTTATGAAGATAAATAATGGTGAGGCCTCCTCCGTTTCCGTCAGTGGCTGCGAGCCGGAAGATATTTTCATCGCTTCTTATTGGGATGGCATATTGCATTTGAATGATATGTCATATTTTAAAGAATATGATCTGGCATATGGACGTTATCCTAAAAACGATAATGAAGTGATCGCACCATTGAAATTTAAAAGTAAGGAAGACAGTGAGATTTTTTCTTCGGAGGCTCAGGTAGGCAAAGCGGTTTACATAACAAAGATGGAGCCGGACGGTATCAGCGAAGAGGAATATAAAGAAAAGGAAAATGAACTGAGGAGAAAGCTGGTTCAGGCTAAACTGGAAGATATAAAAGAGCTGGATAAGACCTTCTATAATCAGATAGTTTCTGCCGCCGAAAATGAAAGAACAGACGTTTTAGATTATTATAAGCTGTCAGAAGAGGAAAGTAAGCCTCTTCAGGAGCTGTATGATAAATATCATAAGAATAATCCTGAGTCCATGCTGCTTGTCGGTTTATACGATAATGTTGAAAAATACCGGGATGTAATGGATGATTCGTTAATGGAAGATTCATACGTCAAAAGAGTACGTAATCTGGCTACACCTCAGGTTCAAACCGGCAGTCTTGAAAGAAGTGAAAAGAACAGCATAGCAAAAGGAGATTGTTTAATATCTGTGCTGGATCCGGAGAACATGGATTCGGATGTATATTCTGTACTTGTAAGATTTAAGGATAAGGAGGATATAACAAAAAGGGCAGAAATATTAGGTGAAAGATTAAAGGTGACTGTTGATGTAAATGAAGCGGCCCGAAGTTATTATGAGAGAGATGATGAATTCAGTTCTTCATCGGAGCTCGCCTTCATGCTGTTCTTTGCAGCAATCTTCGGCCTGGTGGTAATGGTGATCATAAGGAATTCATTTAATATTTCCGTCAGTGAAAGAGAAAATGATTATGGAATGTACAGATGTATTGGACTGACAAGAAAGCAGATCATAAAAATGATACTTTTGGAGGCGGCTTTTGTAGGAATCATAGGAACTTTTCTCGGTGTCCTGCTTTCATCTCTGTTTTGCACGAAGGCCTTCGAGAGCCTGAATCATGTACAAAATGATGTTATAAAAATAATACTCTATGAGGTAGGACATTTTTCTTTTTATTTTGATTGGAGGGCTTTGGGCTTTACGGTTTTATTTATGGCGGTGATCGTTGGATATTCCATGGTTTCACCGATAGAAAAGCTTATCAAAATGAGTCCTATAAATGCACTGAGGAGTAGAGAAGATATTGATAAAAGAGTATCGGATAAATTACTGCGAAAGAAGAAAAAGAGCCGGACAAAGCGATTCTTTGCAGGATATCCTATCTGGTACGGCTTCAGGAATATCAGAATTAAGAAAGGAAGATTTTATTTACTGGTATTCAGCCTTTCAGTTTGTCTGGGAATCGTAGTACTGGTCGGAAATATCATGAAGACGGTTCTTAAAACCGAGATTAATAACGATTCAAAGCCAGCTATGTCTATTTTGGGAAGATGGACAGGACAGTCTGTTGATAATAGCCTGGACAAGTCAGATGTTGATACCATCAGGCAGGATATAAAGGACAAAAAGGGATATAAGGATATAACATGGTCTTCTGTATCATACTATATAACCTATGATGGTGTAAGTGATGAGAATAAAAGGAAGAACCTTGAATCCGTCAGCTTTTACGGAATGTCGGAACGCTATTACAAGATCCTCGAGGAGGATATCAGTATCGATAATTCGGAGGAAGAAGGCGTTATCAATGTGATAATGATCAAAGAGAAGACCAAGGGTAAGGATTATCTGCCGGAGCTCAAGAAAGGTGATGACATAGAGCTGTATGGATCTAAGTTTCATATTGCCGGAGAAATGTCTCCTGTGGTATATACAGATACTGCTCAAAAACGTCTTCCGGATATACTGTCGATAATAATCGGTAATTACACATTTGTCTATGTTACGGATCTTACCGAAAATGTTATTGACAGGGATCTTATCGCAAAGGACAGAGATATCAGGGTTTACAGTATAAATAATGCTGTTTATCTTCATATCGATCTTGAAGAAAGTGATGGAACGATAGAGAAATATATTCAGGATAACGGATATCTGACTGAGGATAACGGGCTGAACTACAGAGGTATGCAGATGATCAAAAAGATCATATATTTCATTGTAGCCTTTGTACTGGTTGTTATTCTGATCAATCTCATAAATGTACGATCTGCGGATATCCTTCAGAGAAAGCGTGAGCTCAGGCTGCTCAGAAACATTGGCTTCAGCAGTAAGGAGATTCGAAGGACGGTTATCTCAGAGGGAATTATTGTAAGTATTTATGCTGTTGTGATCGGTTTTATCCTGGGAAGCGGCATCGCATATTTAATTACACAGCTGATATATCAGGGAAATGGATTGACCGGATTATATGACGGCAGTTATATGGCCGTGAGATATGGTATAGATTGGAACACATTTATCATTACAGGGCTTACCATATTCCTCATCAATGTTGTTACAAGCCTGGTAGCACTGCAGCTGGTGAAGAAGGACTATAAA
This sequence comes from Eubacterium ruminantium, assembly GCA_900108205.1. Lineage (GTDB taxonomy): Bacteria > Bacillota > Clostridia > Lachnospirales > Lachnospiraceae > Eubacterium_Q > Eubacterium_Q ruminantium_A. The sequence continues at coordinate 235,195 of FNUU01000002.1, forward strand.
TAGGGAGATAATAATATGTCAGAATTAATCAAAACAATCGATTTATATAAAACCTACGGTAAGGGAGATTCCAAAGTTGTAGCTGTAAACAATCTGAATTTGTCCATAAACAGGGGCGAGTTCACTGCCATTGTAGGAACCTCCGGTTCCGGAAAGTCAACGCTCATGCACCTTCTCGGCGGTGTGGATGATCCGACAAGCGGTAAGGTACTGATCGAGGGAGAAGATATATTTGCGCTAAATGATGAGAAGAGATCAATCTTCAGAAGACGTAAGATAGGATTCATATTCCAGGAGTACAATCTGATACCGATACTTACGGTAGAAGAAAATATCGTTATGCCGCTCCTTCTGGATGGAAATAAGGTGGATAAGGATGAACTGGAATCATTAATGGACAGACTTGGTCTTCTGGAGAGAAGAAATCATCTTCCGAGCCAGCTTTCCGGCGGTCAGCAGCAGAGAGTAGGTATTGCAAGGGCTATCATCAACAGACCATCTATCATCCTTGCAGATGAGCCGACCGGTAACCTCGACAAGCGTAATAGTGAGGAGGTCATCAATATGATGTTTGAGGCAGTTCGTGATCGAAAAGAAACTCTGGTGATCGTAACTCACGAGATGGATATCGCAGCCATGGCCGACAGGATAATCCATTTGGAGGATGGAAACATTGTGAGCGATACGATGCAGACGAAGTAGGCGGTTATATACAGAATGTACAGCTCTGTCTATTATGAATGTATAGTAGACAGAGCTGTTCGGGCATATTTAGATCGGATAGCACAGAAGTTCTTGAGAATTATATTAAGATGTGCCAGGGCTTTTCTTATTCCGCTGATTATGTGACAGTCGGAGATAAACCGGGCGACACGGACGAAATGGATAATGCGCTTGTGATTGCAAGCTTTAAGGATAAGAGCAGACTATATTAACTGGCTGATGATCATTATTAGTGTTATAATAGTTGTTGGTTTATATTATCTTGTTGGATTGATAGCTTTCAGCCATATGGAGAAGAGGCGGAAGGATTGATCTGCATTGTGATAGAAGAGGAATGAAGGATGCAGAAGATACTTGTCGTTGAAGATGACAGCGCACTTGCTGTCGGACTGAAGATAGCTCTAACGGATGCCGGATATCTCTGCGAGGTTGCAGAGAGCTTCAGGCGCGCGAAAATGATTCTTGAAGAAGGGAATACAATTAATAAATATTCCCTTCTTATTTTTGATGTGATGCTGCCGGATGGAAATGGCCATGAACTGCTTAGAATCTACAGGAATGCCGGAGTAAAGCTTCCGGTAATCTTTCTGACTGCGGTTTCGGATGAGGAGAGTGTGGTTAAGGGCCTTGATCTGGGAGCGGATGATTATATCACAAAACCCTTCAGAAATGCGGAGCTGCTGTCACGAGTGAGGGCAGTGCTGCGTAGATACGAAAATATAATAGCTGCTCCGGAAGGCATATCTGGTAAAAAAGATGGAGTGAGCGGAGATGAAAGAAATCCAGCAATCACGGATAAAAACAGCATAGCGGACAAGGGTAAAAATAAAGAAGGAGTTTTTGCTTACGGAGAGCTGGTTGTAGATACGAATGCTGCAACGGTAACGCTTACCGGCAAAGAGGTTTCGCTTTCCTCAGGCGAATATAAGCTGCTGTTGTATTTCCTGAAGAATCAGGGAATATGCCTTTCAAGATCTAAGATCCTGGAGAAGATCTTTGATGAATCCGGTAATTTTGTTGATGACAGTGCTCTGTATGTTTACGTTAACAGGCTGCGTGATAAGATCGGAGATCTGAAGAGAAAGGATCCGTATATAAAGACTGTCAGAGGAATCGGCTACCGCATGGAGAAAATATAAGTTACCGGATGAACTATAGTTCCGCAGGGTTATGAGATGCGGTTTTTGTATATACAATAGTGGATGCAGAGTATTAAATAACAGGTAACGATCATGCATATAGAACGTGAGATAAAGATAATAACTGTGGTATTTCTTACGGTGCTTCTGGTCACAAATGCTGTTTTGGCGACAGTGATCGAGGAGCCTCTTTTGGCGTGCCTGATCGTCACGTGTGCACTTATTGTTCTGTATATTGCAGCGGTTATAATGGTCAGATGTGTTTATGCGAGAATTTCCGGAGTCAGGACTGCTGCAAAGAAATTGTCTTTTTCTGAGGCGGATAGTAGTTTAGCCAATTCAGATAATAAAAACGAAGGATTGTCAGCAATAAAGCAGGAGATGATGACCGAGGGTGAATTTGGCAAATTGTCCGGAGCAATCTATGGTATGTATACTGGCATACTTGAGGCAGCGGGCAGGGAGAAGGAGCAGAAGCTTTACCTGAAGGATATAATCTCCGATATGTCACATCAGCTGAAGACTCCGATCGCAAGCTTGACACTATTTACAGATATTCTGTCTTCCCGTGCCGGTGACCGGGGCTGGGGAGAGGAAGAAATGGATATTCTCCGCAGAGAAGAAGGACAGCTGGAGCGTATGAGGTGGCTGACGTTATCTCTTCTTCAGCTAGCGCGTCTGGAGACTAATGCAGTTGAGTTTAAAAGGATTAAAACACCGGCGATTATACTGCTTCAGAATGTTGCGGCAGATCTCCTTCCAATGGCTGAGCAGAAGGGCATAAATATTGTGGTTGAGGGTACCGAGTCTTCAAATCGAAAAGAGAGGACCGGTCAGGAGAGTATAAATACGGGGAATCCAGGTACTGGACATAATGAAGTGTATATAGAGGAAAATACAAAACGTGACGGTATTGGAGCGGAGATAGAGGTCGATCCGGAGTGGATGCATGAGGCACTCAGCAATATAGTTAAAAATGCGATCGAGCACAGTCCGGAGGGCGGAACAGTTACTCTGGCCTGTACAAGGACTCCGCTTATGATCAAGCTTTCTGTAACAGATAACGGCAGGGGTATCCCTGAAGCGGACAGACTGAAGGTATTTGAACGTTTCAGTCATTCTTCTGACTCGGCCTCAGTCAATCCGGACAGTGTCGGAATAGGACTGCCTCTCAGTAAAAATATAATTGAAGATAATGGCGGCAGAGTCTATATTGAATCCAGATTTATCGACGAATGCAGAACCGGAGAGAAATCATTTACGACGGTGAATATCATTTTTTAAGAAGTTGCGATACTTGGCTGGAAGTACCGGGGTGGGAGAACCGGCTTGATTTTGTTATGATTTTCTTATGATATTCGTAAAACGGTTGAAACTGCAGATAGTGTCAGTTATACTGAAGCCGAATCAAAATGTTGCGCTGCGGCGTATATTCAGTCTGAGGGCAAAACAGATTTTGTCCCAGTATATATTATTTTAAAAGGACCAGTTATGAAACCAAAGAAAACTCACAGAAAAAAAAGTATAAAAAAGATAAGAAAGATAAGAAATAAAGGAATAAAGCAGAATATATTCGGATATACGGGCCTTACCTCAGAAGAAGTTGCAAGGCTTATCCGAGAGGGTAAGAGCAACCATATACCAAACCAATCATCTCAGAGCGTGGGATCGATTTATTTCAACAATATCGTGACATATTTTAATGCTATATTTTTTGGACTTACAGTTCTTATCATAGCGGTGGGAGCATATTATCGTAATCTGACCTTCCTTCCGGTTGTGATCGCAAATATTGTTATCGGTATTGTTCAACAGCTGAAAGCAAAGAAGGTGCTGGATGAGCTGTCATTACTCGATAAAACTGAGTACACGGTTGTAAGAGATGGTGTCAAACAGAAGATTGATACGGACAAGCTGGTTCTGGGCGATACAATACTCTTTGTCTCGGGTCAGCAGATACCCGCAGATGCAGAGGTTATCTCAGGAAAGGTTTCCGTAAATGAATCGCTGCTCACCGGCGAATCGGATGAGATAGAGAAGGAAGAAGGGGCGCCTCTTATGTCCGGAAGCTTTGTCGTATCAGGAGAATGCCTTGCAAAGCTTACCCATGTCGGAGCAGATTCTTACGCAGCTAAGCTTACCTCAAAAGCGAAAGAGGTAAAGAATAAAAAATCAGAAATGATCAAAGATATTGAGACCATCATCAAGGTTGCCGGTATTGTCATAATACCTGTCGGAATTCTTATGGTCATCAATTCTGTTGTAATAAGCGGACGTACTCTTGAGGACGGCGTGGTTTCCATGGTCGGAGCGGTTGTAGGAATGATCCCGGAGGGACTTTACCTCCTGCTTACAGTTGCTCTTACCATGAGTGCGGCCAGACTTGCCATGAAGAAGGTTCTTCTCCATGATATGAAGAGTATCGAGACCCTCGCAAGAGTAGATGTTCTCTGCGTTGACAAGACAGGAACCATTACAAATGAGGTAATGACAGTAACAGGAATCTTCCCTCCTGCAGGCAAAAGAGATGAGGCTTCTCTGGGAGATGTATTAGAAAAAGAAGTCGGAAAGGTTCCTGAAGATGAAAACTGGACAGCGGGAGATTTTTATGACGAGGAAATGTCAGAAGAGGATATAGATTATCTGACAGGGTTCAGCAGACTGCTGTCAAGATATGTACATACCATTCCCGACACAAATATAACCATGCTTGCGCTGCGTAACCATTTCCTGGATCCGGCGGCGCTCGAAGCAGTAAATATGATGCCTTTTTCTTCAGCGACTAAGTATTCCGAGATACATACCCAAAAGGCGGCTTATCGACTCGGTGCGCCGGAATACCTTCTTTCAGAGGAACAGCTCGCTGAGAATAAGCAGAATATAGAAAAATATACCGGAAAAGGTCAGAGAGTCCTTGCATTTGTCCTGCTTGAGGATAATCCGGAGGATGGCAGGAATCATAAATCGGGTCAGCGTGGAAATGCTGCAGAAACTGATTTGGCTAAAGAAGCAGATAAGGTAACACCACTTCTTTTTGTCAGCCTTGCAAATGAGATCAGAGAAACCGCTCCGGAGACCTTCTCGTACTTTGCTGAGCAGGGCGTAAAGATCAAGGTTATATCCGGAGATAATCCGCTGACGGTTTCAAAGGTTGCTCTTGCAGCAAATATAGAAGGTGCAGAAAGCTATGTTGATGCAACTACTCTTGAAACGGAAGAGGATTATCTGGATGCAGTTAAGAAATATACTGTATTTGGCAGAGTTAAGCCTGAGCAGAAGAAGAGTCTGATCGAAGCCATAAAGAAGAATGGAGAGAGAGTTGCCATGACCGGCGACGGTGTCAATGATATCCTTGCGATGAAGGAAGCTGACTGCTCCATAGCTATGGGAGGCGGTAGTGATGCCGCGAGACAGGCTGCACAGGTTGTACTGCTTGATTCGGATTTCTCGCACATGATGCAGATCGTATCAGAGGGACGTCGTATCATCAATAACATGACAAGATCCGGTATACTCTTCCTTTATAAGAATATATTTTCGCTTTTATTGGCAATTTTCACGATCGTACTGTCGCTGCATTATCCGCTCAGACCAACACAGGTTGCGCTTATATCATTGTTTAATATAGGACTTCCGGGCTTCCTCCTTGCCATGGAGAATAATACTAAGAGACAAAGAGGCAGACTGCTTACAAGGACCTTGAAGGGTGCATTTCCGGCGTCGCTGCTTTCATTTGTCCTGGTTTCGGTTCTTGTGTATGTCGCACCGATATTTGAACTTACAGATGATGAGGTAGGCGTTGCAACTACTTACCTGTTGTCGGCTGTAGGATTTATATTGCTTTGGAAGATAATCAGACCGCTGAACCGTTACAGGATAGTTGTCTTTGCATTGTGTATTGCAGGAATGGTGCTGAGTGTCCTTTTCCTTTGGAATATATTTATCATTGCTGATATTTCGGTTAAAGGAAACCTTTTTGCATTGTTATATGGCCTTGTGGGAGCAGCTATTATGTTTGTGCTGACAAACCTGCTGTCGAGAAGAGATGCAAGTAAAGACGACGCGAAATGAAGCAAATGATTGCCTCTAACTTGATTGAGTAAACTTGACAACATGAAGCAATTGTGATAAATTCCTTCCTTGTATCACGAGATTAAGATTTCCTTCACCAGAGATCCCGTGGTTAATCCATTGAAAACATAGCGTCTCATGCAAGTTATGAGGTTATATGTTTCAGAAAGTTACTATCACAGGAGGAGTGAAAAAATGAGAATTAAGAGATTTGGAAGCATTGTTCTTGCACTTAGTATGTGTGCATGCCTTACTGCATGTGGAAGCAGCGATGACAAGAGCGACAAAAAAGATGATACAACAAAGGCACCTGTTGCAACCGAGGCGCCTGTTGCAACTGAAGCACCTGCTGCCGGAGCTGAGACAAAGACAAGCGGCGGATGGTCAGTTGAAGTACCTGCAGAGTGGGAATTTAAGATCGGTGACTTCCTTGACGAGAACGATACAAGATATTTCTCTGTAAAGAAATCAAGCTTTAAATATTTTGATTTCAGTGCAGATGATGATGAAAGCATCAAGAAAAATTATGATTACAATAAGAAAACATATACAAATGAGCAGACAGATTTTAAGGCTACATTTGGTTCAGCTGAATGGGAAGGCTTCCAGTACAGCGACGGTTTTGGCGGATATGGATTTGAAGCCTTTGCAACAGTAGGCGGAAAGCTTATCCGTGTTGCTTCTGCAGGCTTTAAGTATGACAGTGAAGAGGCTAAGGCAGTACTTGGTTCACTTAAATACGATGGTACAGCAGCAACAACAGAAGCACCTACAACAGAGGCCGCAACATCTGAAGCTACAACTGCCGAGGCTACAACAACAGAAGCTACAACAACTGAGGCACCTACAACCGAGGCGCCAACAACAGAAGCAGCTCCTGTATTCTCAAAGACAGTTGAGATGGAAAATGCAAAGGCAGGTATTCCTGAAGGATACACAGAGCTTAAGGATGCAGCTCCGCTTCAGTATGTAACAAAGAATGATGCTACAGGCGGCAAGGTAAGCTACCTTGTTAAGAGCGGAACAGCTGATGAAAATGTTGATAAGATCATGTCAGGTCTTGATGCAGAGAAGAAAGAGTATGATATAAATGATAACAAGTGGGTTGGTGCTATCAGCGATGGTTTCTACACATTTGCTACAGAGATTGGAGATAAGTGTCTTGTTATAAGCATTGACTTCGGAGCAACCATGGAAGAGATGGAAACACTTATCAAGGGTGTTGAGATCGCAAAATAGAAACACCTATTAATCCTGCGGGACTAAAGTCCCTCCGGTAACTTATCAAGAAAAAGTGCACTGCGAGTTGTTGGTCGCCCAACATTTTGCGGTGTGCTTTTTCTTTATTAAGCCTGATATCTGAAATATATATAATTAATTATGCAGCTGCATGGTTTGAGTAACGTATTGAATTATGCGGTTAGATGCTTTGAGAAACGTGCTTAATTATACATTTATAGAATTTGAGTTACATATTAAATAATGCAATTGACACATATTTGAATGTTGATTATACTTTGTATGTCAAAAAAGGGACAAATTGCGTATCACAGGCAGATTATATATACCTTGATGCGGATTTATTATATAATTTGAGAGGATCTTATAAAAATGAATAAGTATGTTATAGTTTTTTTGATTTCCATGGTTCCGCTCATTGAGCTGAGGGTAGCTATACCATATGCTGTCGGCTGCGGACTGAATATGCCGCTGGCCTACGTGATAGCAATAGTTGGAAATATGCTGCCGGTACCGATTATCTTCTTCTTTGCAAGGAAGGTACTCATCTGGGGCAAGGATAAGAAGGTTATAGGTAAATTCTTCACATTCTGTCTTACAAAGGGTGAGCATGGAGGAGAGAAGCTTAAGGCGAAGGCAGGAAAGGGACTGTATATCGCACTTTTTCTCTTTGTAGGAATTCCTGTTCCGGGAACCGGTGCATGGACGGGAACCCTGGCTGCCAGTATATTGGATCTGGATTTTAAGAAAAGCGTTGCAGCGGCTATGGGCGGCGTTATTCTTGCCGGAGTTATAATGGGACTCGGAAGCTTTATCGTAAAAGGAGCAGTCGGAGCATTTTAAATACAGATATGAACATATGATGCGGGATATTCTTGAGTTTTACTGTTGTAGTGTTATTGGTCCGGTTATAATATAACTGCTATATTAGCTTGCAGGCAGGTATCAGATTGCGAGGTGTCTGAATGGTAAGAAGCGCATATCTGAAAAATATCATAAGAATGTTTAAAGAAAGCAAGGGTAGATTTTTTGCTATCCTTGCTATTGTCATGCTTGGGGTTGGATTTTTTGCAGGGCTCAGAGTTACCAAGGCCACCATGGTGGGAACCGCAAATAAATATTATAAGACGAATCGATTCTATGATTACAGGCTCCTTACTAATTACGGATTTACCAGGGATGAGATAGAACGGCTGGAGAAGGAGCTGAGGGAAGCGCTTCCGGGCGGTAGCAATGAGTCGATGGATGAAACAGGTCACGGCAGCAATGAGTCGATGGATGAAACAGATCACGGCAGTAGTGAGTCGACGGACGTATCAGGAAACAATGCCGGCGGATCGTCGGATAAGACAGAGAATAACAGTGAATCAGCGGATGCAACAGGGAATAGCAGAGATGAAAAAATCCTTGTGGAAGGTTCTTTTTATGAGGACATCATTTATCTGGATAAGGAAGGGGCAACGGATATACTCCGGGTTTATAACATACCGGATAAGGTCAACAGACTTGCTCTGAGAGAAGGACGTATGCCGGAGAAGGCCAACGAATGCCTGCTTGACGCGGATAAATTTGATAAAAAGTATATAGGAGAGAAGATCATCCTGGATGAAACTGCCAATAAGGATGTTCTGGAAAGCTTTAAGTATAATGAATATGAGGTTGTGGGACTGGTGGATTCTCCGCTTTATCTGAGTGGGGAGAGAGGCACCACGCCTATCGGAAACGGCAGAGTAACTGCGGTCCTTTTTGTTCCGGAGGAAGGACTTCAGTTTGATTATTATAAAGAGGCTTATGTTTCGTGTCAGGATGACATGGACATTTATACAGATGAATATGATGATTATATTTCCGGTTGTACGGATAAGGTTAAAGAGATACTTACAGGGCTGGCGGAAGACAGATATAAGGGACTTTTAGACGCTCTGTTACTGAGACCGATAATGGAAGACCGTGTTCCGAAGCCTGAGATATACGTTCTGGACAGAAATACAAATGCCGGTTATGCCGGATACAGCAGTGATACAAGTATAGTCCGCGATATTGCGAAGATATTTCCTATATTTTTCTTTCTGATCGCGGCTCTCGTATGCTCTACTACCATGACGAGGATGATCGATGAAGACAGAGGGCAGATTGGAACCTTCAGAGCCATGGGCTACAGGAATTCAGCGATACTTGTTAAATATCTGCTTTATTCCGGAAGTGCGGGACTTATTGGCTGTGTCAGCGGTTTCTTTTTCGGCTGCCGGCTTTTTCCGTTTGTTATCGCCAGAGCGTACACCATGCTTTATAATTACGGAGAACCGATTATATTTTATTTCTCACCGGGGCTGCTTGTGATATGTATGATCGTTTCGCTTGTCTGCACAATGGGAACAACATTTCTGGCCTGCAGAAATGAACTGCGCGGCATGCCGGCGGAGCTTATCAGACCAAAGGCTCCTTCTGCGGGAAAGAGAATATTCCTGGAATACGTTAAACCACTGTGGAGGCATATGAAATTTCTTCACAAGGTTACAGCCAGAAATATTTTCCGTTTCAAGAAGCGAATGATCATGATGATAATGGGTATCGCAGGCTGTACTGCCCTTGTGCTGACCGGTTTCGGTATAAAAGATTCGGTTTCAAATATTGCAAATTTCCAGTTTGAAGATATAGATGTATATGACGTTGCGGCAATATTTAAAACCGGTATAGATGATAAGACCAGGGAAGAGTATGAGGAAGCGGTCAAGTCTGAGCATATCGAGCTTCTTCAGACCACGGTGGAGCTTGAGCTGGAAAATGCCGTGAAGAGTGTATTTTTGATCGCGGCAGAGGGCGCTTCACTCCCGGGATATATTGAGCTTCATTTTGAAGAGGGCGAGGGATATCCCGACAAAGGAGAGGTAATCCTTTCAGAGAAGATTGCGGATATTTCGAAAAAGAAGGTGGGCGACGACATAGTTTTCACGTTGTCCGACAGCAGGACAGTGACACTTCGGGTTGCGGGGGTATTTGAGAATTATGTATGGCATTATGCATTTATAACTCCGGAAACCTATACGGAGTATTTTGGCACAAAGTATATGCCAAATGCAGTCTACATACGTACGGAAAATGATGAAGAAGCCTACAGCATGGGAGCTTCCCTCAGCAATATGGATAATCTTGTATCTCTTACGGTGGTGCCGGAGCTAAAGGACAGAGTAGATAAAATGATGAGTATGCTGAATGCGGTGGTCTGGCTGGTAATAGGAAGTGCCGGAGCGCTGGCATTTATCGTTCTCATCAATCTCAGCAATATAAATATAACAGAAAGAAAGAGGGAAATAGCTACGATCAAGGTTCTGGGATTTTATCCGGGAGAAACCGGCTCTTATGTGTTCAGAGAGAATTTTGTACTTACTCTTATGGGAGCAGCGGTCGGACTGCCCCTAGGAATCATACTTCACAGTTTTGTTATCTCCCAGATCAAGGTGGATATGGTATCCTTTAAAACAATCATTTTTGGCAGGAGTTATGTCTTTGCGGTAGTTATTGTTATAGGCTTTGCGCTTGTTGTTGACCTGCTTATGCGAAGAAAACTGGAAGGCATAGATATGGCAGAATCCATGAAGGCGGTTGAGTAGTTTAAAAACCTTGTATGATTGTTAAACACAAAGTATAATGGAATGGGCATGATAGCTATCTGTATTTTTTAATAAATTTGTATGGATTAACAAAAAGATTATAATTTCAGATACAGATGGTATAAATAGATTATCAATTGAGATACGGATGGTCTGATAAATAAGTTTATCGTTGGAGGAAAGATGAGTATAAATATCGTATTATGCGGAGTTGGCGGACAGGGAACCGTCCTCGCATCAAAGATTATGGCGAAAGCCGTTATGAATAAGGGACTTAAGGTAATGAGTGCCGAGACGATCGGAATGGCTCAGAGAGGCGGAAGTGTTTTCAGCTTCCTGAAGATCGGTGACGATCTGGTCAGCTCAATGATCGGAAAGGGCTCAGCGGATATTATACTTGGATTTGAGCCGGGGGAGACTGTCAGAATGCTGCCTTACCTTAAGGAGGGTGGTTCTATTGTGGTTAACAGCAGAGCTGTCAAACCTACCACGGCTACTCTCGGAGGAGTGGATTACAGAGGAGAGGAAATGGTGGATTATCTGAAAGACAACATTTCCGACCTTACTATTGTTGACGGAGATATAGCCTGCGAGGAGCTGGGTTCGTCAAAGGTTTTAAATGTAGTTCTGCTCGGAGCGGCAGTTCGCACCGGAAGATTGGGACTTTCAGAGGAAGATATTAAAGAAGCCATGAAGGAAACGGTTAAGGAAAAATTCCTTGAGCTGAATTATAAGGCGCTGAATTACTCTGCGTAGTAATTAACATAATGTCCGAGCGGTACCGCGTAGTGAGATTGAATAGCGGTGGCTGAGAGATACCGGGTAGTGAGATAAAATAGTGGTGTCCGGGATAAATTGGGCAGTCAGATAGAATAGCGGTGGCTGCGGGATACCGGAAACAGCAGTGCGGCATAAAGTGTTGTTGGCTGGCAGATGATGTAATAGAGTATAGATCGATTTGGAGATGGTGATATGAGACCAAATATTATATTGTTAAGCTTTATAATGGCTGTATCGGCATTTTCATTTGAAACCGGTACCGGAAAAACTGACAGTCGGTGTCGGGTCGCTCAAAGCCCAAGTGACATTTATGTGCGGGATACTGTGATACGTGACCTTAAGGAAGAGCAGGAAGATAAGGAGAGGGAGGCCGAGGAGCTCCGGAGACAGGCAGAGGAGCTTTACAGTCAGCTTCTTTCAAAAAGCAAGTATATTGCTGAAGTATCTAAAAATATAGAAGAAAACAAGGATGAGATAGAAGTCCTCGAAGCGTATGTCTCAGCGGCTGAGGAAGAGATAAATGATATAGAGAAGAGGCTGGATAAGCAAAAGAAGCTTATGTCGGAGATAATCCGAATGATGTACGAAGAGGGATATGGTGATTCTGTACTGCTGGTATTTTTCAGGGATGACGAGTACGGCCTTATCAACCGAAGTGAGTATGTCAGGGCAGTCAATCTATATCTGAATAATAATTTAAGCGACATGAAGGAGCTGCTGAGGGAGAAGAAAAAGAAAAATGATAACCTTATTCAGCTTAAAAACAATCGGGAAGGTATACAGCAGAGTCTGCTGGAGGAGCAGGAGGAGCTGAAGGCAGGGCTTCAGGAGCTTGAAGACCTGATCCGTGAAACGGAGCTTGAAGCAGATGATGCGGAGGCTCTTGCAGAAGCGCTGCAGCTTCAGGTTATCGAGGAAGAGGAACGCCGTAAGGCTCAGGCCATGATGAATTCAAGAAGATATACCTATGCCGAGATTGTGGACAGCGATGGAACGGATTATTATCAGGCGGCGCCTTACATTTATACAGATGATGAACTTAAACTGCTTGCGGCGATCATCGAAGCCGAAGCAGGAAATGTTTGTTATGAAGGAATGATAGCAGTCGGAAGCGTGGTTATGAATCGTGTGGACAGCCCGGATTTTCCGGATACCATAGCAGGTGTCATTTATGCACCATATCAGTTTGAACCTGCGGAAACCGGAAGTCTTGCCATTATACTGGCCAAGAATCCGACGAATCTCAGTTATATGGCGGCGGAGGAGGTTCTGAATGGAACCAGAAATGTGCCGAATTTATATTTTAAAGCAAAATGGTATGCCGAGGAAAATGGCATTTCGGGAGTAAACATAGGTGGAAACGTATTTCATTAGAACTTAAATACAGGTGGAAACATATTCCACTAAGAATCAAATATATGTGGAAATATATTTCATTGGAAATAAATAACAATTACGGGATTTAAACAATAAAGAAGAAAGGTAAAAAGGCCATGAAGATTACAGAAAAACAGATTGAACAGGTAAACAGCAGAATAAAGGCTCTTATTTCTGCGGGAAGCTTTTATGGACGTAAGCTTGCAGAAGCAGGAGTATCCAGAGTTACTTCGGCAGAGGATTTTGAGAAGCTGCCATTTTCGGAAAAGAAGGATTTGAGAGATGCATATCCTCTTGGACTCATGACAGCGCCGGAGGAGGAAATCGTCAGAATTCACTCTTCTTCAGGAACCACGGGACTGCCGGTTATCATCCCTTATACAGCTAAGGATGTTGATGACTGGGCAACCATGTTTGCAAGATGCTATGAAACAGCAGGAATCACAAAAAAGGACAGAATACAGATTACTCCGGGCTACGGTCTCTGGACTGCAGGTATCGGTTTCCAGGCAGGCTGTGAGAAGCTTGGCGCCATGGCTATTCCTATGGGTCCGGGAAATACAGACAAGCAGATTCAGATGATGATCGACATGAAGTCAACTGTTCTCTGCTCGACATCTTCATACGCACTTCTTCTTGCGGAAGAGATTGCTAAAAGAGGAGTAAAGGATAAGATTCATCTCAAGAAGGGTATCATTGGTTCAGAGCGCTGGGGCGACAGCATGCGTAAGCGAATTCATGAAGAGCTGGGCATCGAGCTGTATGATATTTACGGATTGACGGAAATCTACGGACCGGGTATCGGTATCAACTGTCCGGGCGAGACAGGAATGCATTACTGGGATGACTACATTTATATAGAGATAATCGATCCACAGACCGGAGAGGTTCTTCCGGATGGTGAGTACGGCGAGATTGTTATCACAACTCTCGTTAAGGAAGGCGCACCGCTTATCCGTTACCGTACACATGACCTTTCAAGGATCATCCCTGAACCTTGTAAATGCGGAAGAACATATCCAAGACTTGATATCATCAAGGGACGTACTGATGATATGATGAAGATTAAGGGTGTAAATGTATTCCCAAGCCAGATCGAAGAGATACTTCAGAGCTTCCCGGAGGTTTCAAGTGAGTATCAGATAAGGATATCTCATCTTGATGGAAGGGATACTCTCAGAATATACGTTGAAACCAGCGGACATTATGATTTTGCTGAACTCAGCGACAGAATTGCCGCAAGAGTTAAGAGTAAGATCGGCTTTACACCTCTGGTTAAGGTTGTTGAGCTTGGTGTTCTTCCAAGAAGCGAAAAGAAGACAAAGCGAGTTATAGACGAAAGATATGAGTAATACAGATAAAAAGAAGAATTCGGCAAAGTCCACGAAGAGTGTATCAAAGTCCGAAAACAATAAAGTAAGAAATGTTGTAATAATGCTTTCTCTTGGAGCATTTTTGGTGGTAAATATCATTTTCCTTATTGTAAATATTAAGATTGGAAATGATGCTTCAGATAAGGAGAGCAGAAATAAGAAGCTTGAATCGGAGCTGGCAGGTCTGCAGCAGAGTCTCGACGATAAAGATAAGGAGCTGCAGCAGTGCAGTGCTGAACTTAAGGCTCTGAGTGAAGCGTTGACGACAGAGGAGTCAACTACCGAAGCAAGTACAGTTACAGAAAAGGAGATCACTCTTATACAGAGAGAATATCCGGAGTATGATGAAGAGCAGTTAAGGAAGATCACTGAGATCCGTGAAAATCCGAGCAGATATCCGGAGGACCTCTTGCTTCTTATTCATAAGAATCATGAGACTCTGGATTTTGTATATGATTATCCTCTTAAGAAGAATGCAGCGGTAGACAATGATATTACTGCAGAGCTGAAGGTGGCAGCGGAAGGAAAGATTCCTCTTTTCCTGCAGTGGGATGAGAGATGGGGCTATATGAAATATGGCGACGGCTTCATGTCCAATAATGGATGTGGTCCGACCTCTCTTGCAATGGTTGTTGTATATATGACCGGAAATAAGGATGCAACTCCTGCAAAGATCGCAAAATATGCTGATGACAACGGCTACTATTATGACGGAGTCGGTACAGCGTGGAGCCTTCTGAATCATGCATGTATGGAATATGGCGTTTATGCAAAGGAGATCGGTTTTTCAGAGGAAGCCATGATCGAGGCGGTTACAACCGGACATCCGCTGGTAGCGATAGTCGGCAGGGGAGATTTTACCGACGGCGGTCATTTTATAGTTATCACAGGCTATGAAGATGGCGAATTTACGGTAAATGACCCGAATTCCATAATCAGAAGCAATATGAAATGGAGCTTTGCAAGGCTTTATCATCAGATAGACGGAATGTGGGCATATTATAAATATAAGTGAGGAAAATATATTGGAGCTGAAATTAAAAGATGAAGATAAGCTGGAAGAACTGAATCAGAACAAGCAGGATGAAATGTTTCAGGGGATAAATGATGAATTCCTGAAAAATGCCGATCTTCCGGTCATCAAGACACAGAGTACATATACCGGTCCGACTTCCAAGGGACATGGTGGATTTATTATTAAAATGGTACTCCTCGCAGCCTTTTTGGGACTGGCTGCATTTCTGATCTTTGGAGTGTTTTTGAAAAAGCCTAAGGAGCTTATGAGTTGTGTGAATATGACAACGGAAGAGCTCGAGAAGGAGCTTGATATAAAGCTCACAAGAAATGATACGACCATTAAGAGGGTTAGGCATTATTCAAACGGAAATATCACCACCGACGGAAATGGAGAGATAGCGGTTTTATACAATAACGGAAAGCAGTTTGGTATTCATGTGGATTCCAAGAAATACTGTCTCTATAATGTTCATTTTGGAGATGCCAAGTACGATGCCGAGAAAAAAATGACTTATCACAATACATATTCATTCAGTGTCATGAATGATATGTATAACGGCACCTCAACATCGTATTTTTATACAAATAAAGCTGCAAATGACTGTCTGGTCATAACCTGTAACGATAACACCAACAGAGTTGTTGCCATAACTTATTTCAACGATCTTGCTGCAGCCACAGAAAGACTTAATTTTGAATGATCCACAATAAAAAGCGACAGATTATGAGAAGCAAAAACCGCTCCTCATAATCCTGCGGGGCTAAAGCCTCTCCGGTATCTTATCAAGAAAAACAGAGTATCATGCCGGACAGAGTATCAGGATGTACAAGGTATCAGAATAAACAGGTGGGGAAGATGACCGGAAGGATTAAGATCATTACCACCGGCGGAACAATAGCATCAAAGGATATGGGAAATGGGCTTGCTCCGGGTATCGAGGCAGAGCAGCTTATTAATAAACTATTGTATGCCGGACGGAAAAGTGAAAGGAATATGCAGGAAAGCGCTTCGGCCGCCAATGAATCGATAATAACTGCGATAGAGAAGGGTGAGATCATTCTGGATATCTGCAGTCTTATGAATATCGACAGCTCGGACATGAGGCCGGAGGACTGGCGGATCATAGCAGATGAGATCGACAGAACTGTGAGAGAGACCTGTGAAACCGGCAGTGACAGCTTACGCAGAAAATACCTGGGGATTATAGTAACTCACGGTACGGATACCATGGCTTATACTGCAGGTGCGCTTTCGGCTATGTTTGAGGGGCTTCCGATACCTGTGATACTTACGGGTTCTCAGCTTCCTGCAGAGGCAGAGGGAACGGATGCTGCATATAATTTCTGCTCTGCGCTGAGAGCTGCAGGCTGTGGAAAAACGGGAGTTTATATTGCGTTCAACGGAAAACTTATCGATGGGCGATATTCGGTAAAGATCGACACAGATGAAATGAATGCATTTTCGGCAACGGACAGAAGGTTTATGTGGTCCATTGATGAGCCGGGAGAGATAGGCCGGGAAACAGAACATTTGGAAGAACATTTGGATTACAGGTATGAAAAACTTCCGGATAATCCTGTTCGTGTAATATTACTTCATCCGGCGCTCACTTCTGAAGAAATGGCGCTGCTTATGGGCGATAGTGAAAGGATACTGCTGCTTCTTTATGGGGCGGGAGGACTTGCCACAGGCAGGGACAGTCTGCTGCCGATGATAAAAAAGGCGGCTGACTCCGGGAAAAAGATTTATGTTCTTTCGCAGTGTCTTTACAGAAAGACAGATTTAAACAGATATGAGGTCGGCAGAAAGCTGCGTGAAGCGGGGGTTATCTCCCTTGGAAGCTATTCAACAGAGTATGCGGTGGCTTATATCATGCAGGCCTGAATACTTGCCTGCTTACGCAGGTAGTACTATTCCCAAAACCTCGGAATATGCCACTATTCCTACTTTTTTTGGAACTGGAAAAACAATGTTTTTCTTCGGATAAGATATATTATGAGAAGCAAAAACTGTTTCTCATAACCATACGGATTGATGTCCCTCCGAAATATTATTATATTAGATGGAAAATAAAAATCGTATTATATAATCATTAGAAAAGGCAGTAAGGAAAAATGGAGAAGAAAAAGGTAATTATAACTTCACTGATATTGGCAGTGCTGGCGGTAGCGGTATTTGTCATAGGCTTTAAGCTGGGCAGGGGAAGTGATGACTCAGAGAATAAGGATAAGGCCGGGGGCGAGACGGTAGCCGTAAAGGATAACGACAGTAACAAGACCGGAGATAAAGCATCCGGCGGAGAAAATGCAGATAATACCGGAAAAGAAGCATCCGGCGGAGAAAACAGTGATAACACCGGCGATGGTAAAGATGCAAACGATGCTACCGGTGATGCCGGACAGAATGGTAGTATCGAAAAAAACAATAACACCGATGATACCGGTAATGACAACAGCAATACTTCAAAGCCTGTGATCAATACGGTTTCTACGCTTGATACCGGCAACCTTACAGAAACCGGAAATGGATATGAAGGAACCAAGGGAACCGGAAACTTCAACTATGGTGAAGCGCTTCAGAAAAGTATTCTGTTCTATGAGCTTCAGCGTTCCGGAGACCTTCCTGAAAAGGTGAGATGCAACTGGAGAGGCGACAGCGCCCTGACTGACGGAAGTGATGCAGGCCTTGATCTTACCGGCGGATGGTTTGATGCGGGAGATCATGTGAAGTTTAATCTTCCGATGGCCTACAGTGCAGCGATGCTGGCATGGTCGGTTTATGAGGATAAGGATGCGTATACTGAAAGCGGTCAGCTGGAATATATTCTGGCAGATATCAAATGGGTAACGGATTATCTTATAAAATGTCATCCGGAGGATGAAGTCTTCTATTATCAGGTAGGAGACGGCGGAGCGGATCATTCCTGGTGGGGACCTGCAGAGGTTCTTTCAATGGACAGACCTTCCTACAAGGTAACAAAGAGCAGTCCGGGATCGGCGGTGACAGGCGAAGCGTCTGCGGCTCTGGCTGCAGCGGCTGTCATTTTTAAGGACAGCGATCCGGATTACAGCAAGAAATGTCTTTCACATGCGAAGAGTCTTTATGATTTTGCCGACAGTACTAGAAGTGATGACGGATATACGGCAGCAAACGGATTTTATAATTCGTGGAGCGGTTATTTTGATGAACTGGCCTGGGCCGGTGCATGGCTTTATATAGCAACAAATGATGAGGCATATCTTAAGAAGGCCGAGAGCGCATATCCGCAGGCTAATCAGGATTACAACTGGGCAATGTGCTGGGATGATGTTCATATGGGAGCGGCGGTACTGCTTTCAAAGCTTACAGGTGATAAGAAATACTGTGATGCGGTAGAAAAGCATTTGGACTTCTGGACCACAGGAACTGCCGATGGTGAGAAAATCACTTATACACCTAAGGGACTGGCATGGCTTGATCAGTGGGGGTCACTGAGATATGCAACTACTACGGCATTTTTGGCGGCAGTATACAGTGAGTCGGATAACTGCAGCGCAAAGAAGAAGGATAAATACTGGGATTTCGCTGTTTCTCAGGCGGATTATGCACTTGGAAGCACGGGCTTCTCGTACATGATAGGATTTGGCGATAATTATCCTAAGAGTCCTCACCACAGAACAGCAAACGGTTCGTCAACCAACAATCTGAATGATCCTGCTGAGGCAAGACATACGCTTTATGGAGCATTGGTGGGTGGACCTGACGCAAATGATGGTTATCAGGACACCACTTCGAATTATACTACCAATGAGGTTGCCTGCGATTATAATGCAGGTTTCACGGGGCTTCTGGCAAAGCTTTATACAAAGTACCACGGTGAGACTCTGAAGGACTTTGGAGCAGTTGAAGTAATAGATGAATATGAAATGTATGTCGAAGGCGGAATAAATGTTGACGGTAAGGACTTTGTGGAGATAAAGGCCTTTGTTTACAACATTTCCGGCTGGCCGGCAAGAAAGGCTGAGAATCTTGAACTTAGATACTTTGTGGATCTGTCTGAAGTATATGAGGATGGTAAAACAGTATCAGATATAGAGATTACTACAAACTATATGCAGTCCGGTGAGGTGGCAGGCCTTCTGCCATATGATGAGGAGAAGCACATTTATTATCTTTCGGTTGTCTTTAAGGATGGAAACCTTTATCCGGGCGGACAGGAGCACGTTCGTCAGGAGATTCAGGTCAGAATGAGGAATCCTGAAGGCGCCTGGGATAATAGTAATGATTTTTCCTATGAGGGCCTTACCCTGGGAAACACCTCGGTTTCAGAGAATATAGCTTTATATGAAAACGGCAGGCTGGTATTCGGAAATGAACCGTAGATTAAGGCGTGGCGGTATAAACAAATAAAAATGTAATAATAAAATATATATTTTTTGCGGATTGCAAAAATGTATTAAAACAGTAAAACCCCGGAAA
Source organism: Eubacterium ruminantium (assembly GCA_900108205.1). Classification (GTDB taxonomy): domain Bacteria; phylum Bacillota; class Clostridia; order Lachnospirales; family Lachnospiraceae; genus Eubacterium_Q; species Eubacterium_Q ruminantium_A. The sequence goes on from FNUU01000002.1 coordinate 254,984, forward strand.
TGATATGGATCATATTATTTCCGGGGTTTTATTAGGAGAAGACCAAACTGCTTCTCTTGATATACCTTATTTGTTTTATTTTCCTTCTTCTATCTTGGCATCAACAGAATTCTTCTGGACGCTTGCAATTCCGTTTTTACAGCTCTTCATGGTTTTATAACCCTCGCTGGTAGCGATGATCTGGCCATTTGTGGCTTTAAGTCTGAATCTGAATTCACCGGCTTTATCGGTATAGATCTCAAATTTAGGATTCTTTTCTTTTGCATATCCTTCAACTGTCTGATCTTCAACAGCAGCTACAGGGGCGTTTTTCTGAACGCTTGCGATACCCTTCTTACAGGTAATGAGAGATTTATAAACCTGAGAAGAAGCGATAACTTCGCCATTTCCTGCTTTTAGATCAAATTTAACACCTGATTTAGCTTCTTTGATCACAAATTTGCCCATTTCTTTGATACCTCCATTTCGTTATAAACTAATCTCCTGAAACATTTAGAAACCGATATACATGTATTTATGATAGTAATGTGATTACGAGAAGCAAAAAACGCATCAAATAATCCTGCGGGACTAAAATCCCTCTATCGTATCAAGAAAAATAAGTACATCAGTAACAAAACTACATAATAATTATAAATTCAGACAGGATTATTAACAAGTGTTTTTGTCAAAAATATGCTTTTTTTCTGATAAAATTATCGAATAAATCGGGTTACGGAAAATATTTTTTTGTATTATCATGCTGGTATATTGATTACTATATTACTGTTCCATATCTAATCAACAGCTAAACAGTAAAAAAGAAAAGGAGAGAGCGGATGGCTAATCCATATTTACCAAATTGGGAATATATACCGGATGGAGAACCTCGCGTTTTTGGCGACCGTATATATGTTTATGGTTCTCACGATACGGCAGGATCTGATAAGTTCTGCGATTATGTTTTGAAATGCTGGAGTGCACCTGTGGATGATCCGGGGAACTGGACCTGTCATGGGGATATTTTCAGGACACAGGCGACCAGGGATTATCCTGCAGATACTGACTGGACGAAGGATAACAATGAGCTCTATGCACCGGATGTGGTCGAAAAGGACGGAAAATACTATCTTTACTGCTATATCATTAATTCTATTGGATGTGTTGCGGTAAGTGACAGACCCTGTGGTCCGTTCAAATTGATTTCCAAATATAAATATACCATTCCGGATGAAATCTGTGCCAATGGCTGGTTTATCGATCCGGGCGTTCTGGTGGATGACGACGGACGCGTATTCATTTACTGCGGTTATTTAAGGTCATTTATGGCTGAGGTGAATCCGAAAAATATGTATGAAATACTGGATAACAGCTGTATCGAGCATTTTATTCCAAATGAGAAGACGGAAAAGGGAGGCTTTACAGAGGAGGATTCACTTTTCTTCGAGGCTGCTTCGCCGAGAAAGGTGGGGGATACTTATTATATGATCTATTCACCTAAGCGAGGTTCGCGGCTTGCTTATGCGACCTCCGACAGTCCGACGGGACCATTTACTTACAGAGGATATATTGTTGACAGTGGCGTGGATTATCCGGGTGGAAATGACCATGGTTCGATTGCCTGCATAAATGGACAGTGGTATGTGTTCTATCACAGAATGACGAACAATACCATTATGTCCAGAAGAGGATGTATGGAGAAGATTGAAATTCTGCCGGATGGAACGATCCCTACGGTTGAAACCACATCTCTCGGCTTTGAGGAAGCTCTGAATCCGTACAGAGAAACACCGGCGGAAATTGCCTGTGTGCTGACGGGCGGTGCATTTATTACGGAAAAAAATGTATTCGACAGGGTTATCAGGAATATTACAGATGAGACGGTGATCGGTTACAGATACTTCGATTTTGGTGATGATTTTGGAAGCAAGACCATGGAATTTGCAGCTAAGGTAAGAGGCATGGGAACTGACTGCAGGATGAATATTTATATTGATGGCGTTGACACAGCTGACAGGCTGGAGAGCGTTTCAACCATAGGTAAAAAGATCGGCAGTGTGCAGATAGGACGTGATGACAGTATAGTATCAGCTGTTATTGAGGCTGTAACCGGAAGACATGCGGTATACTTTACGATTGAAACCGATTATACAGGCTGGACAGGAGATTTCTTCAAGGGAAGAAGTCTGTTTGAACTGGAAAGCTTTGTATTTATGAAATAAAATATAAGAACTTACATTATGCTTACATCATCATACAAAACGAGCAGGATTATAATCCGGTATTACCTCGGATTCCTGCTCGTTTTTTGCTATACTTCCGTTTCGTAACAAATATTTCCGTTTCGTAACATTTTACTATGCAAATGCTTACACGTGTGATACAGTAACCATGTTGCGCAACAAAAAATTATACAAAAAAGGAGTTTTGTCATGAAAATTATTAAACGAAGTATATTTTTTGCTGCATTTTTAGCGGTCATATCAATGAGTACGGTCAGTATGGCTCAGGTAAGTAGGAAAGATATTAATTATGCAAATGGAAGAGCAACAGTAATTATGGGAGCAAATGCTAATAGAAATTAACTTAAGCGGGAGATGAAATAGATGAAAGGCAGGAGAATAATAAACTTGATCGTTAGGGATAAGCTTTCTTTCCTGTTGCTATATTTTGCGACAGGACTCCTGCTTTTCTCAATTATACGATCACTATGTATTGTACAAAAAATCGATGAATTATTAAAGTATGATGATAGATTTGAAACAGATATTTTTTGCTATTTTTATCCGAGTGGTGGGGATCTTGTGTGGAGCAAGGAAGAAGGTAAATTCATTTTACCTCATGGAGAGCCCACTAAGGAAGAGTGGGAAGCTGTTGCAAAGAATATGATTGAACAGATCAGCCGGATTGAATCGGATGAAACTGCTATTCAGTTGTTTGCCAGAGTAAATGGTGTGATGGATTATGTCCATGTATATCTTGTCTTTTCAAAGAGCATGGATAATACATATTTAAAAAAATATAAAAACTGTGAAAATTCTGATGTTTATATAACGGGAGATCTTTTGAGTTCGACAACAAAAGAAGGGCAAAACAGATATATTACTATTGATTCGAATAAAACGTATAAGGTTGGCGGAGAATATACTTTTAATGGTATTGGAAATCCCGGCAGAGTAGTAATTTTATGGGACAGGCTTAGCGAAGAAGACAAAGAATACTATGTGAACAGAATCATAAATAATATTACGGTAGGATTGAATTTCCATATTAAATCTGATTCTGATGTCAGTTCTTCATTGAATAAGGCAGTTTCCAATGTAAAAAAATTGGATTTTGATGGAAAATTCACAATAGATTATGATGCTTATCCAAGTAGAGGAGACGAAAAATATGATAGATATATAAAAATAAATACAACCGGAAGATATGTTTTTGTAGTATTTGCTGTAGTAAATATATTTATGGTATTAATTGTGTGGATTAAGAGGCATGCCAGAAATATAGCCATAAGAAAAATATGGGGAGAAAACAGCATTAAGATTGCGTTTGTGTATACCAAGGAAGTGATTGTTACAATGGTCTTAAGCATAGTATTTTGTTTCTTTCTTGAATTTCTTTATACTTTGTTTTATGGAAATGAAGGCAGTTTTATGTCGGACAAAATATGGCTTGATATTTTAATGTATATAGGAATATGTATTGTTATGATTTATTTAATGATACTTGCCGGAATTGACAGGGTTAATCACCTAAAATACATCAGGGAAAGTTAGGTGATAATACATGAAGTTGATAAATAAAATATTCTTATCGATAGATGGGATGTTACTAAAGACTAGAAATCTGATAGTTGTAATAGTTCTTACGGTATGTATGATCATTCTTATTGTTGGAAGGTATTTCGGTATAAGTTTAAATGATTATAGAATGAAGATTGAAAATGCTTTGGCGGTTCCTGTTAAGAATGTTTCGATAATGATGGAAAGTCCATATACTGATAATATAAATAGTAAGGAATTGATCCATAATTTACTCCTCAATGATGAAAATTGTGTATGCTTTGGAAGTGTTGATTCATATGGAGGGGTTAATCTGGAAAAATGGATTGGTTTTGATGGAGATCTTAATCGTAAATATGTAGGAGACGTTAAAGTATTATTTGGAGATTACGGAATACTTCAAATGTGTAAACCGGAGCTGGTTGATGGGGGGTATTTTACGCCGGAAGAAGCCCATGAAAAATATGGCAAATTAATAGGATGCTATATTGGATCTGATTATAAGGGAGTTATTCCCGTGGGTACTGTCTATAAAAATCTGGATAATGATAGTGACATAATAGTTCTGGGGCATTTTAAAAAGGGTGCACGTATACTTAGTGACGAGGTTGCTTACCGATTAAGCGAAAAAGATAATATTGCTGATATTCTATTAGATGATAAAGTGATGTTTGTCAGTGATCGTTATGAAGAGTGGATTCCAACAGATAAGTATTATATCCTTTCAAAATGCAATGCAAAAGATTTAAAAAGAGAGCTTACACAAAAAGGAAAGGAACAAGGGCTGGAGTTTTCACTTGTCACAATGGAAGATAATCTGAGAGATATGGAGAAAAAAAGTGCGGAGCTTTACAGCCTGTATGACAAACTATTCTTGCTTATGATGTTTGTATCTGTCTGTATGATATTTGGTTTTCAGATTATTTCTATAAATGAAAATAATAAAAAGTATGGTATTTTGATTACGAATGGATATAGAACCAAGGATATTGCAGATATTATCATTATAGAAAATTTGATTAAGTATATGCTGTCATTTTCTATTGCATTTCTGATCACATATATGAAAATGCGTGACAAATTCAAAATGATCAGCACCGGACAGGAAATGGGCGAAATTGGAAGTATTGATATGAAAGTATTCGATAATCTATTCATATTCAGGACAATCCCAATCTGCTTCCTGATCGGACTTATAGTAGTATTTATAGCGATAATCGTTCCGATGCTGTATTTACGGAAACGTCCGGCGTATGAGTATCTTAGGGATAGATGATGGTATATTGTTCCGAACCTGCGCATGATATATACGATTGGATAAAAAGTATGCTGAATTATCGATGATTCTATCATATGGTGTGAGATTTAGTAAAAGATTTGAATTATAAAGAAGGGAAAAGCAAAATGATCAAACTGGAAGGGGTAAGAAAAAGATTTAAAAACGGTAATATTGAGGTTCCGGTACTCAGGGGATTGGATCTTACGATTGCCGATGGAGAGCTGGTGGCATTAATGGGAGCGTCCGGTTCAGGCAAATCCACACTCCTGCATATACTTGGTGGTGTAGACCGAGTAACGGAAGGAAATTACTTCTTTGATGATATAGAGGTTTCAAAACTATCAAATTCGAAGGTTGAGGACTTCCGTAGAAAGAATGCAGGCTTTATATTTCAGCAGTATGCTTTGATGGAAGAGTATACCGTATATGAAAATATAGCTTTGCCGCTTACAATCAAGGGGATGCCAAGGAAAGAGATAAAGAAAAAAGTAAATGAAGTAATGGAGTCGCTGGGACTTAAGGAGCTGGCTGATAAAAAACCGAGAAAACTGTCCGGCGGAGAGCAGCAGAGGACAGCCATAGCCAGAGCCATAGTATCAGACAAAAAGCTGATCCTTGCGGACGAGCCGACGGGAGCGCTTGATTCGGAAAACGGTGAAAATATCATGGAACTGCTTGTAAAGATTCATGAGAGCAGTGATAAAACAATTATTGTGGTGACGCATGACGAGAAGATAGCAGGTTACTGCGACAGGATAATACGCATTAAAGACGGAAAGATCTGCGCGTAGTATAGTTATTTAAGAGAGCTATACTACCATAGTTATTTTTCGGCAGCTATGCTGTTAAAACGTATCTGCCATAAATATTATTCACAACATTTTTTTATGGTTGCATAGTTAATTCAGAACATGTATTGGAGATTCAGGGAAATAATATTTTGATTCAGAAGGAATTGGTTATACCAATACCAAAAGGCAGGAAGAGGTTTATTAAACAAATGTACTATGATGCTATAAAATGTTAAAAATAATATGTCTGAGAAGTCTGTTTGAACTTGAAAGCTTTGTATTTATGAAATAAAATATAAGAACTTACATTATGCTTACATCATCATACAAAACGAGCAGGATTATAATCCGGTATTACCTCGGATTCCTGCTCGTTTTTTGCTATACTTCCGTTTCGTAACAAATATTTCCGTTTCGTAACATTTTACTATGCAAATGCTTACACGTGTGATACAGTAACCATGTTGCGCAACAAAAAATTATACAAAAAAGGAGTTTTGTCATGAAAATTATTAAACGAAGTATATTTTTTGCTGCATTTTTAGCGGTCATATCAATGAGTACGATCAGTATGGCGCAGACAAAAAGGGTAACCGGTGAGGTTGATAATTATTACTGCTGTGCTATTGCGCAGTATGCGGGAAGCTATGCAACATGTACAGTTTCGATTGATCCTAATTATCATATAATTCCGGGACAAGCAAATCTTAGATATAAGATGGGTGTTGACGGGACAGGATCCTATTCTACATCGGGTTATTTCAATAGTAACAATAGTTATAATAACACCAAGTCGATGAATAAAAATGTCGGTACAAAAGCAAACAAAGCATATGCACAAGTATTACGAGGTTATGCATCAGTTATTATTCAGGCAGTAGCAAAAAGAAACTAAAATACGAAATATATTTACGGTGGTATATATGAGAATAATTCATTATGGCATGAATAGAATAATAAGAGATAAGCTTTCATTTTTTTTGATGTATTTTGGATTGATTCTTATATTGTTCGCACTGGTCAGGTCATTAAGTATAACGGGAACACTTGATGACCTGACAGATTTTAATGAACGCTATACATACATGGAAGAAATGGATCTGTGGATAGATTGGACAGATTATCCTCAAAATGACGAAGAGATAGATCGGTTGAATCAGGAACTGGATTCAATAGTTCTTTACGCGTGGGAATGCCTTTCTGCTATTAATGCAGATGAAACAGCGGTTGTTTTATTTGATTCGCTTGAGAATATATTTGACGAGGTGGCTGTTTTTGTAGTTGTATCAGATAAGCTGGAAACAAAGTATTTGGAACTGTATGATGACTACAATGATACAGATGTATTAATATCACATGATATATCACGGGCTACATACAAGATTGGAGACGATACATATATAAATGTATTTGGTAAGAGGTTCAAGGTTGGCGGATATTATAATTATACCGGAGTTGGAGAACGAGGACGAGTTGTAATACCATGGAACAGGCTTTCAGAAACAGATAAAAAAGACCTGTTGGCTATAATTATCTCACGTATTACAAGTTCCTTTCATATATACATAAAAAATGATACTAATATTGGCAATGAAGTCTCGGAGGTATGCAGGCAAATATCTGATTATAATTATAACAATAAGTACACGATAGATATTGGAAAGATACCATGTATAGATGATGAAAAATATGAGAATTATATAAAGGTAAATAAATCCGGAATGGCCAATATGATTATTTTTACCGGCACTAATTTTATTGTTATCCTTTTTGTTTGGATAAGAAGAAATATGAGGGATGTATCTATAAGAAAAATATGGGGACAAAAGCCATGGCTTATAGCATTAAAGCAATTGAAGGATATTGTTGTATATGCGATACTTGCAATCCCGCTGGTTATGATTCTCGATATTGGTTATTCGAAGTATTTGGATAAGGATAAACAGATAGTGATTTCATTGAAAAATTTTGCAAATACAGGTGAGTATGTGGTATTAGCTGTTTTGGTACTCTATCTAATTTTGCTATTAAGTGTCTATAAAGTAAATTGTTTAGATTATGTTAGAGAAGAGTAACGGGGAGTAATATGAGGGTCATTAATCTGGTATATATATCTATTGATTTTATGCTTCGAAAGATTATTCGCAATGCTATTTTGGTAATTTCATTAGTAGTATGCGTTATGAATCTTATAGAGTTTTCCTATGTTGATGAAAACAGTAAAAGATACAGAGATGATATAAAAAGTACACTTGCCGCGCCGTATGACAATATTTCTGTTTTGAAAGCGACAAATGTTAACTCTGAAGACGGTGATAAGCAATTATACAAGCTGATTCATGAAAATAAGGATTTTATCTGTGCTTCTTTTCCTGATCTGAGCTGGAATTATTTTCAGGACAAGTTAAAAACCGGATTTGTAGAACAAATAAGGAAGGTATACAGTGGGTCGATAAACGTTATCATAGATAGTTACGATATGTTTAAGATGTTTAAACCTAATCTGGAGGCAGGAGTGTATGTGACACCAGAGGAAGCAGAAAAAAAATATAAGAATATGTATGGGTGCTATCTGGGAGCTGATTATAAGCAATGTATACCGGTAGGAACAGTCTTTAAATCTACAAAATCCAGATTTAATCTAACGCAGGATATTATAGTTCTCGGATATCTTGAAAGAGGTTCCAAAATTATAAATACAGAAGTAACATATCCGGAAGATATGTCTATTGAGGAGGCGTATTTGTCGCTTGATGATAAAATTCTTATGCTTGGACAGTTTGACGGAGACGATATATATTATGGTACATATTTAATATATTCAAAATGTAAGGCGAAGGTTTTCACAGAAGACATAACAGATTCCGGAAGAAACGAAGGCTTAAGTTTTTCCTTGATCACTCTGGAAGAAATGCTCGAAGAAAAGGAAAAAGATGGAGTTCTTCTTTATGGTTTAAACAAGAAGATGTTTTATACTATCGCGATTGTTTCGATAAGCATGATACTTTGTTTTCAAATTATTTCAATTAATGAAAATAATAAGAGATACGGAATTCTTCTCACCAATGGATATAGATCAAAGGATATTTCTATGATGATATTCATTGAAAATGTATTAAAATACTTACTGGCGTTTTCGATAGCGTTCATAATAGAATACAACAAGTTGAAAAAGAATTACGAGGGAGATTATATATTCGGAACGCCCGAGGGATATATCGATATGAAGGGATTTGAAAAGATTTTCTTTCGTAATACAATACCAATCAGCTTCCTGATTGGACTTATTGTGGTATTTATAGCGATAATCGTTCCGATGATGTATTTACGGAAACGTCCGGCGTATGAGTATCTCAGGGATAGATGATGGTATATTGGTCCGAACCTGTGCAAAAATACCACTTTACAATTAGTTTTGTGTGATTTATAATGCTTAATCATATTGTTAACTCGTTGATGAGAAGAGTAGGATGTATGAAATGTCACAGAGAATGACGTCCGACGATCATATTTCATATCGCGTGATCTGATATATCAGGTTGTGAGATGGATAATATGTTCAGTCCGGTGCTGGAAACGTCTGACAGAGTAGGCTTCGCGAAAACTACCTCGGAGAGACCTGCAAACAGGTACGGTGATTCCGTTATAATCAGAATGAGAGATCTATGTTTTTGTAGATAAGCCGGGTGGAACCGCGTGAAAATGAATTTGCGTCCCTTGCATTACCTTTGGGTAGTGCAAGGGACTTTCTTATGCGTACTGAGCGAGTCATGCACATGCGAAGCATGTGCAGTGAACAGCATCAGACACCTGCATGCTTGCATGCAAGGGTGTATGAGGGTGTTCACGTAACATGTGACGAAGTCACATGTATATGACGAGCGTGCGACATGAAATAAACCGCGGAGCGGTTTATGAATGCAATACGTGAACAATTAACAAAGCTTACAATAAAGAAGGAGAAAAGAAAATGACAAGAGAAGAAATGTCAAAAGAGGAATACAAAGAGTATTTCCTCGCTAATTACCGCCATTCTATGGCACACATTCTTGCAAAGGCAGTTATTGAGATATTCGGCAAGGAAAATGTACAGTATGCTATCGGACCTCAGATCGATGATGGTATGTACTATGATTTTGTTCTTCCGAGAACTGTTACAAAGGAAGATTATAAGACCATCGAAGATAAGATGAGAGAGATAATCAAGCGTCGTGAGGCATGGAAGCGCGAGGAGATCAGCCGTGCTGCAGCGCTTGAAATGTTCAAGGATCAGAAGTTTAAGTATGAGATCATAAAGGATCTTCCTGAAGATGAGCTTCTTACAATTTACTACACAGGAGAAGATTATGTTGATCTTTGCCGTGGACCTCACGTGTTTAATTCAGAAGAGCTTATGAATGTTGCTTTCCAGATCAAGTCAGTTTCAGGTGCTTACTGGAGAGGAAATGAGAAGCTTGACCAGCTTCAGAGAATCTATGTATATACTTTCCCTGACAAGAATGCATTGAAGGAGCATCTTGCATTTATCAAGGAAGCAATGGAGCGTGATCATAAGAAGATCGGACCTGAGCAGGAGCTCTTCATGTTTGATGAGTCTGCACCTGGTATGCCATACTGGCTTCCAAGAGGCTTTAAGCTATACAATGCTATGCTTTCCTTCTGGAGAAATATTCATGAGGAGCATGGTTATCAGGAGATTCTTGCACCTGTTATCAACCACAGAAGACTCTGGGAGACATCAGGACACTGGGGCCACTATAAGGAAAATATGTTCCTTGTAACAAATGCTTCTACAAATGAAGAATCAGGCGAGGAAGAGATAAATACAGATATTCAGTATGCTATCAAGCCTATGAACTGTCCAAATGCCATAAATGTTTACAAGAACGGACTTCACAGCTACAAGGAGCTGCCGATCCGTTACAGTGAGACACAGGTAATCCACAGACGTGAGAAGAGCGGTGAGTTAAATGGTCTTTTCCGTGTTCAGATGTTCCATCAGGATGATGATCATACCTTCCTTACAGAGGATATGATCGAGGATGAGATCGGAGATATCATGGATATCGCAAAGCATATCTATGAGACATTTGGACTTACATATGCTGCAGAGCTTTCTACAAGACCTGAAGATTTCATGGGTTCTCCGGAGCTTTGGGATGCTGCAGAGGCTTCGCTTAAGAGAATTCTTGATAAGAAGTATGGTGAAGGCAATTATGAGATAAATGAAGGAGACGGCGCATTTTACGGTCCTAAGATCGACCTTAAGATGAAGGACTGCCTCGGACGTGAGTGGCAGATGGGTACAATTCAGCTTGATTTCCAGCTTCCGCTTAACTTTGACCTTAAGTATGTTGCTCAGGACGGAACACAGAAGAGACCTGTTATGATCCACAGAGCTATATTTGGATCATTTGAAAGATTTATCGGTATACTCATCGAAAACTTCAAGGGTGTATTCCCATTCTGGCTCTCACCATATCAGGTTGGTATCGTACCAATAAGAGAAGAGCATAATGAATACGCAAAGAAGGTTGAGAAGGCACTTCGTGCGGCAGGCGTACGTGTTGAGGCTGACTACTCAGATGAGAACATGAAGAATAAGATCAAAGGCTTCAAGAAGTATAAGGAGCCATATATCCTTGTTCTTGGTGATAAGGAAGCTGAAGAAGGTACAGTTTCTATAAATATCAGAGGAAATAAGCAGGCAAATGGCGTTCCTCTCGACAAGTTCATAGAGGTATGCAGGAAGCTTAATTCCGAGAATCTTCTTGACCTTGTTGAGGAATTCTAGTATATCGGTTCTAAAATAACTGGACCAATAACGTAGAATGTTTTTCCGAGAGTGCAGTATCAAAAACGTAGGAACAGCTATACTAGTGTTGGAGGAGGCCGGATGGAATTAAAATTGAAAACGGATTCCGGAGCGGACTTAGAGGAACTCGTTAAGCAGGCAGGCGGAAATTATTTCTATGATAATGACGGCCCCAATGACTACGGTGAAGTTCTCAGGTTATATCAGCTATCGAAGGCTCGTAAGTCGGAATATGAAGACCAATATAAAAACACCTTTATAAGGGAAAGAGAACTGGTGGAAAATATAAAGCATGCAGCAATCTTCCTTGGTATATATGTTGGGCTTGTTGTTCTGTATTTTATAGTTGAGTGGCTGTTTGTAATCTCGCCGGGGACAAAGAATACCTGGAAAGGGTTTCTTGCAACCTTACATTTCCTGCTGCTTTTTACGATTGTGATAGGAGCAGTCCTGGTGGCTATTCCATTTACGCTGAATCTGCTTAAACAGATATATTTATACAAAATGCTCACTAATCCTGCGCATTCTCTGGATGATGACAGAGAAAAGTTTAAGGTCATAACGCTAATTGATGAACGAAGGTTTGTTCAGGGAAAACTAACGGAATACTACAGACTTTTTGGCGCATTTGAGGAGCTTGATAAAGAGTGTAAGGGACTCTTTTATAGTCGTGAAAGCAAGGAAAAAGCCGATGAGCTGATGAGTAGTCTTACTCCTCAGCTTATAGCAGATATGCATTCCTTTACCAATCAGGAGCATTACAATGCGAAGAGTATTAAGGGTAAGGAGAGCATCAGTGCCTGGTGGATAATCGCAGGAGCCATGATACCGCTCTTGATAGCGCTATTTGCAATCGCATCAGGGCTGGCGAAGTCGTCAGGTATGGGATTCTGATTTCCCGATGTTACTACGGGATACAAGTGAAAAAAATATGCCTGCTATGGGGCGACGGGCATGATATGCGGGCAAGAAAGATTTAGAAAGAGGTATGAAATGAAAGGGTTTATTGACACCATTACAGAAATCAACAGTGAAATAAATGATGTCGTTTGGGGATGGCCGGCTCTGATACTTCTGGCTTTTGTCGGAGTTTTGATGACATTTCTGACAAAATTCTTCCAGATAACACATTTTGGCTATTGGATCAAACATACTATTGGAGCGATATTTGGTGATAAGCATGTAATCAGTCATACAAAGGATAAGACAATATCTCAGTTCCAGTCACTTTGTACGGCGCTTGCAGCAACAGTTGGTACCGGTAATATCATCGGTGTAGCCGGAGCTATAGCAGCCGGTGGACCGGGAGCAGTATTCTGGATGTGGATAATTGCTTTCTTCGGAATGATGACAAATTATTCTGAAAATGTCCTGGGTATCCTTTATAGAAGGAAGAATAAGGACGGTGAATGGTGCGGAGGAGCTATGTATTACCTTCGTGACGGTCTCGGAGCCAAGAAGCACTGTAAGAAACTGGGAGCAGTCCTTGCGGTACTTTTCTCTGTTTTCTGTCTCCTTGCTTCATTTGGAATCGGAAACATGAGCCAGGTTAATTCAATGGTAGGAAATGTAAATCATGCATTTAATATCCCTAAGATCGCAGTAGGAATCTTCCTTTTCTTTGCAGTTGGTCTTGTTGTAGTAGGCGGATTAAAGAGAGTTGCAGCTCTTACGGAAAAGCTTGTTCCGACTATGGTTATCTTATTCCTTATCGGATCGATCGTTATTATCTGCTGGAACATTAAAACAGTTCCTGATGTGTTTGTTTCTATATTCAAGGGCGCATTTAACATGAAGAGTGTTGCAGGTGGTACGGTAGGCTTTGGAATAGCAGAAGCCATGAAATGGGGAATGAAGAGAGGTGTATTCTCAAATGAAGCCGGTCTTGGTTCTTCGGTTATGGTTCATTCAAGCTCAAATGTTAAAGAGCCTGTAAGACAGGGAATGTGGGGTATCTTTGAAGTATTTGCGGATACCATCATAGTATGTACACTTACAGCTTTAACCATACTCAGCAGCGGAACTGTAGATCTTGACACAGGTGTGCTTACGGAAAAGGGTGCTGAGATAGGCTCTGAATCACTTATGAGTTATGCCTTTGAATTGCATTTTGGTAAGGTCGGTTCAATGTTTATAGCGCTTGCGATACTTCTCTTTGCTTACTCTACAGTACTTGGCTGGAGCCATTACGGAACAAAAGCATTTGAGTATCTTTTCGGAACAAGTAAGATAATCGTATACAGAGTTGTATTCGTGGCTGTTGTACTTGCAGGATCTGTACTTGAAGCTAAGCTTGCATGGGATATCTCAGATACCTTCAATGGTCTGATGATGCTTCCTAACCTTATCGGTGTACTGGTTCTGTCACCGCAGGTAATGAAATGCACGAAGAACTATACGGATAGAAAATTCAGGCATAAGGATATTAAGCCTATGCTTTCAATATTTGAGGATGTAGAAGAAACTCAGGAGGAGCTTCCTGAGGAGAATTAGTATAGTATAAACAGACGGATTGTTTGTTAAACTAAAAAGAACCGACAGGTGGTTTTATCATATATCTGAATCCGGGTTTCCGGGCGTGTATATGATAAAGAGTCTGTCGGTTCTTTTATATTGATTCATGTTTCAGTCTGGTATATTAATTATCTCTATATTATGATCCTGCGGAACTGATGTTCCTACGTTAGCTTATCAGGAATATGTTGATTGACATATTGTTCGTACAAATATAGTTTACTTGTTGGTATGCGTATTAATTTTTACGTATAACTTCCTGACGATCATTTCCCTGAATCTGTCAGGAAGGATTTTGACAAGGAAAAGAGCCGCTTTATATTTTAATCCGACAGCGGTTTTTGCCGGAGGATTCTTTTTGTTTGCGGTCTTTAAAATTATCCTGGCAACAGACATGGCTGAAGCGCCGTTCATTTCATCATGTTCCATCTGGCCCACGCCGGCCTTGACCATATCATAATATGGGGAGGTTTTCTTGCAGAAGGTTTTTCTGCTTGCAGTAAAGCCTGTTTTTGTATCTCCCGGTTCGATGATAGCGGCCTTTATGCCGAAGGGTGCTGTTTCAAGACGCAGGGCATCTACGAGAGCTTCAAGCGCATATTTACTGGAAGAATAGTGGCTCTGCATCGGGATGGAAATCCTGCCGGCCACGGATCCGACAACTATTATCATTCCTCTCTGCCGTGCTCTCATACCGGGCAGAACGGCCTTGCAGCAGTTAAGAACGCCTAAATAGTTGGTTTCCATTTGTTCCCTGGCATAAGAAAGCGGTGTTTCTTCAATTGTTCCGGCAACTCCCATTCCGGCAGCAAAGACAGCTGTATCAATATCCGGAAACCTGGAAATGATATTTTCGACAGCTTCCGGATCGGTTACGTCCATTCGGATCATAGTGATGGAACCGCCGTTTTTTAATATTCTGGTGCCTTCCGTACAATTTCTGGAGGCCCCGATAACTCTGCAGCCCTGCTTTGCAAAAAGCTTCGCGGCAGCTTCACCAATGCCGCTGGAGGCACCGGTGATAAAGACGGTTTTATTTGACCTTTCTTTTGATATTTTTTCCATGTTCTCACTTCCTGATATTATTTTTTTATGACCTGAAGTACAGTGCTAAAAAGTACAACTGATCTTGCAAATAGCGGCGCTGTAAAAAACATAACTGTTCCTGCAAAATAGCGGAGCAACACTATGCCGGCATGACATTTTTTATAATAAAATTTAAATCTGTGATTCAGAATATGTATTTTCATATGCTCCACGTACAATATAAACAATAATAGAAGCAGAATAAAAATACAATATGAAATAATGCGTTAAGCTAAATTTATTGAAAATAGCTTGTTAAAATGATATATTAAAAGGTAGTTGTGAAAACGCTTTTACAGTAGTTGGAAATAAATTTTGACATATGGTATTTGCGTTGTATTTTTATAAAAAATCTATCTATTTAAGGGATATGTTATCGAAAAAAGAAACGGAAAGGCCGAAGGCCAAGAGGTATAAATTTTGGAAGAGCAGAAGTTAAAGTCTGAAGTAAAAAATATAGTTGATGATATCCTTCTGGATTATGAAAAGAATCGTGATATCGATATTCAGAACGTGAATGCACAGCCGGATAAGGATGCTGTTGTTGAAATTCTGAATAAGATCATACATATCATTTTCCCGGGATATTACAGAAGCAAGCTCTATAAGAGTTACAATGATAACTACAGGATGTCGGCTCTTATAGAAGATGTTATATACAATCTCAGGAAGCAGATAAGGATTGCCCTTATGCACAGACTTGATTATGTTGCAGAGAGGGATGAAGCGCTTAAGAGCTGTATTGGTGGTTGTGAAGACGGAAGTGATGGGCAGGAGAAAAATGCGACAGATGATGAAATGTGCGGGCTCATCAGTCAGGGAATATACAAATATGAGGAATTGAATGATAAGGCTGAGAAGCTGACTCTGGAATTCTTCAAGAAGATACCAAAGATAAGAGAATATGTTGATACGGACATTCAGGCAACCTTTGAAGGAGATCCTGCGGCCTATGATAAGGAGGAAATAGTTCTGTCTTATCCGGGGCTCAGAGCAACAACCATCAATCGTATTGCGCATGAGCTGTATCTTCTGGATGTGCCTCTTATCCCAAGAATTATGACAGAATATGCTCACAGCCGTACAGGAATTGATATTCATCCGGGGGCAACTCTCGGAAAATATCTTATGATAGACCATGGTACAGGCGTTGTTGTGGGTGAAACATCTATTATCGGTGAGCATGTTAAGATATATCAGGGTGTAACAATAGGAGCGCTTTCAACAAGTGCGGGACAGGGGCTTCGCGGAGCCAAGAGACATCCGACTATCGAGGACCATGTCACAATCTACTCAGGGGCTTCAATACTTGGCGGGGAGACCGTTATCGGAGAGGGTGCGGTAATTGGAGGTAATGCATTTATCACTTCTTCCATCAAGGCAGGAGCAAGAGTCAGCATAAAGAATCAGGAGCTTTCCATCAAGGGCAGCGGCAAGGTTGCTGCCAGCGATGTGGATGAGTACTGGTTTTATATGATATAATCACCACAGGTGCGACGGGCTGCGGAGCAGACCGGTTTGATGAATGCAGACGCGTGAACAGTTGGTTTGATGAATGCAGACGCAAGATCGATAATTAATTTACAGAAGGGCGGTTACAATGAAGGTAGTATTACTTGCGGGCGGTTTCGGAACCAGGATTTCCGAGGAATCAGAGTATGTTCCAAAGCCTATGATAAAGATCGGAGGTATGCCTATACTCTGGCATATTATGAAAGAATATTCTTATTACGGATTTAATGAATTCGTAGTCTGCGCAGGCTATAAGCAGCATGTCATCAAGGAATGGTTTGCTGATTATTTCCTGCATACTTCTGATATAACATTTGATTTCACAGAAGACAACAAAATGATAATACATGATAAACATACTGAGCCATGGAAGGTTACAGTGGTTAATACGGGACTTCATACCATGACCGGCGGACGTATCAAGAGGATACAGAAGTACATTGGTAATGAAAGATTCATGATGACCTATGGTGATGGTGTCTGTGATGTTGATATGAATGAGCTTCTTAAGTTCCATTTGGAGCATGGCAAGATGGCTACCCTGACTTCGGTTATAATTGAGCAGCAAAAAGGCGTGCTTGATATCGGTGGTGATAATGCAGTGCGTTCCTTCAGAGAAAAGAATGCTCTTGATGGCAGCCCGATAAATGCCGGATATATGATATTTGAACCGGAGGTATTCAATTATATCGATGGCGATGATACAGTGCTGGAGAGAGATACACTCGTAAAGCTTGCTGACGAGGGCCAGTTGATGTCCTATAAGCATAATGGTTTCTGGCAGTGCATGGACACTAAGAGAGAAAAAGACATGCTGGAAAAAATATGGGCAGAGGGAAAAGCTCCCTGGAAAAAATGGGAAGAATAGAAAAGTAATTTTGGAGATGTAAATATGAAATTATCAGATTATGTAGTTAAGTTTATTGAAGACACCGGAGTAAAGCATGTTTTTATGATTCCCGGCGGCGGAGCGATGCACCTGAATGATTCTCTGGGAAACAGTGAAAAGCTGGAATATGTCGTTAATTTACATGAGCAGGGCTGCTCTATTGCTGCAGAAGCATACGCAAGAGTAAATAATGTTCTTGGAGTGGCGATGGTAACAACCGGTCCGGGTGGAACAAATGCTATAACAGGTGTAACTGCCGCATATATTGAGTCAACTCCGATGCTTGTGATCTCCGGACAGGTCAAGATGCTTGATCAGGTCAGAGATCAGGGAATCCGTCAGCAGGGTATGCAGGAGGTGGATATCGTCTCTATTGTAAAGCCGGTTACAAAATATGCAGTAATGGTCACAGATCCAAAGGAGATCAGATATCATTTGGAAAAAGCTTTGTATGAGGCAACACATGGCAGAAAAGGCCCTGTATGGATAGATATTCCTCTTGATATTCAGGCATCAATGATAGATGAAAACAGCCTTGATGGATATACTCCGGAGCCGGAAAGCTGTAATACAGAT
Organism: Eubacterium ruminantium; assembly: GCA_900108205.1. Lineage (GTDB taxonomy): Bacteria > Bacillota > Clostridia > Lachnospirales > Lachnospiraceae > Eubacterium_Q > Eubacterium_Q ruminantium_A. The sequence goes on from FNUU01000002.1 coordinate 273,207, forward strand.
TTAGATGAGCTTGTTGATAAAACAATAGAGAGATTTAATAATTCACAGCGCCCGGTTCTTCTTCTCGGAAATGGTATCAGACTTGCAGGAGCCTTTGAAGAGCTTGAAGAGCTTCTCAGACTTATGCCTGTGCCGGTTCTTACAACATGGAATGGTATAGATCTTATTCCAGATGACTATCCATTCTTTTATGGCCGTCCGGGCGGACTCGGTCAGCGCTATGCAAATCTTGTACAGCAGAATTCAGACTTTTATCTTTCTATCGGAGCTAGACACAATCTGCTTCAGACCGGATACAATTTTGATGGATTTGCCAGAGCGGCCTACAAGGTCATGGTGGATATAGATGAACCGGAGCTGCATAAGATAAATGTAAGGCCGGATCTTCCGATTGTTGCAGATGCAAAAGAGTTCATGAAAAAGATCATAGAAAAGAAGGATCAGATCAAATGCCCTGATGTAAGCGGATGGATTGCTTATGCAAACAAGGCAAAAGCAGCATTTCCGATCGTTACCGAAGAATACAGACAGCAGAAGGATAAGGTCAATACATATGTGCTGGTGGACAGGCTTACCGAAAAAATGAAGGCGGATGATGTTTATGTATCCGGCAGCTCGGGAACATGTATCGATGTATCAATGCAGGTATTCAGAGTAAAGAAAGGCCAGAGAGTATTTGCCACAAAGGGTCTTGCATCCATGGGCTTCGGTCTTCCGGCAACTATTGGTGCGTGTCTGGCTTCTGGAAGGAAAAGGACAGTCTGCTTAAATGGTGACGGTGGCTTTATGATGAATATTCAGGAGCTTGAAACCCTCAGAAGACTCGGGCTTCCTGTAAAAATCTTTGTCTTAGACAATAAAGGATATGCTCAGATACATACAACCCAGAAAAATATATTTGCGGGCCATTACGTAGCCTGTGATGAGGGTTCTAATCTGACAATACCTGATATTGAAGATATTGCAAAAGCATATAAGATACAGACCTTCAGAATTAAAAATAATGATCAGCTGGATGAAGTGATAGATAAAGTACTTGCTTCTGAAGGACCGGCTGTATGTATGGTAGATATACCGATTGAGATTGGTGCACTGCCAAAGCAGGTTTCATATAAGCGTTCAGACGGACAGATGGAATCACTGCCGCTGGAATTCATGAATCCTCCTCTTCCTGAGGGAGAGCTGGATAAATGGATGCTGATCCCGAAATTTGAGATGAAGTAAATGACGCCATATTGAGAAGCAAAAACCGCATCTCATAATCATTGGAGCCGATGCAGCATCGGTGTCTATGTTTTGGGCATTTAATAAATTATGACAACTATAAATGTATCAGGAGAGAAAAATGAGCAGAGAGTCATTTGAAAAAATGTTAAGGACTGATATACCGGATATTTCGGGTAAAGAGCTTTGGATCTTCGGAGCCGGCAATACAGCCAATTTATATTATAACGGTCTTCAGAGACTGGAACAGGAAGGCTTTGTAATATCAGGATATGTTGATAATAACAAGGACAAATGGGGAAAGGAATTCAACGGAAAAAACGTTGTTTCACTTGCCAGCCTTGAGGATATAAAGGATAAGATATGCATTCTTCTTTGTTCTATTCAGGGCAATGTGGTTAAGGCTGTTTCAGAACAGCTGAAGGCAGCCGGATTTATGTATTATCTTATTGATGATGTTGTTCTCAAGCAGCATGCCGACAAAGTGATGGAGGTTTATGATCTCTTTGAGGATGACGAGTCAAGAGAGCTTTATGAAATCCTTACAAAGGAACGATTGACGGGAGAAGGAAAATATATGCCGGTTGATCCGAATGAGCAGTATTTTGCACTTCCTCCATTTGCGGTAAACAGTCCGGGAGAAGTGTTTGTGGATTGCGGAAGCTATGTCGGAGATACCATAGAAAGATTCCTTTGGAAAAAAGAAGGTGTATTCAAAAAGATTATTGCTTTTGAACCTGATACACATAATGTCGAAGCTATGAATTACAGGATAGAGCGTCTTGAAAAGGAGTGGGGCTTCGGAAAAGATAAGATAGTTGTGTATGCTAAGGGTGTATCGGATAAGTGTCTGAAAGCGGAAGTAGAAAGGTATGATACCAATAACGGACTTGGTTCAAAGATATCCAGCAGTGACTCAGCCGAAGAGGGAGACGATATTGTTGCTTTAGATGATTTCTTAAAAGAACCATATACTTTTCTTAAGGCTGATATAGAGAGCTGGGAGTATAAAATGCTTCAGGGTGCTGTTAAAGGTATCAGAGAGTATAAGCCGCTTCTTGCTATATGTATTTATCATAATGTTGTGGATTTCTATGAGATTCCGCTGCTGATAAAGAGCATAAATAAAGATTATAAGATATCTATCAGGCAGCATAATCACGTTAACAGTGATACAGTGGCATATGCCTGGATTTAATATACCGGAGGAATGTTAGTTTCGAAGGATTGTGAGACACAGTTTTGCTTCTCAATATGTTGTTACTATATTTCACCGACAGGGAGTGTAATAATTGAAAAAGATAAGTGTTATGATTCCTTGCTACAATGAAAAGGAAAATGTTGTTCCTATGAGCGAGGCAATCGATAAGCTGTTTAAAAATGAATTAAAACGATATGATTATGAACTGCTGTTCATAGATAACTGTTCGACAGACGGAACAAAGGATTTATTGCGGCAGATATGTAAAAAAAATAAAAAAGTACGAGTTATTTTTAATGCGCGTAATTTTGGCCAGTTTAATTCGCCGTATCATGGACTTTTACAGACAACCGGTGAATGTACGGTCGGACTTTGCTGTGATTTTCAGGATCCTGTTGAATTGATTCCTAAATTTGTAGAGGAATGGGAAAATGGTGCTAAACTGGTCTGTGCCATAAAGGAAGAGAGCAAAGAAAACAAACTGATGCGCTTCTTCAGAAATTGCTATTATAAGGTAATAAAAAAGCTGTCTAATGTTGAACAGATAGCCAATTTTACCGGGTTTGGACTATACAGTAAGGAATTTCTGGAGGTGCTGAGACAGCTTGATGATCCGATTCCGTTTTTAAGAGGAGTTGTGGCAGAGCTGGGTTATAAGCGAGTTGATGTTCCTTATGTACAGAATAAGAGGCGTGCGGGAAAGACCCATAACAATTTCTTTTCTCTTTATGATGGAGCAATGCTCAGTTTTACTTCCTACACTAAGGCCGGCCTTCGTATAGCTACATTTTTAGGCTTTATTCTGTCGGCGCTCAGTCTGGTTGCGGCGCTTGTTTACCTGGTATTAAAGCTTATTTACTGGGATCAGTTCCCTGCAGGTATGATTCCTGTCCTTCTTGTAGTAAGTGTTTTAGGGTCGGTTCAGCTTTTCTTTATAGGTCTTCTTGGGGAATATATCATGAGTATTAATCAGCGAGTCATGAAACGACCCCTTGTTGTTGAAGAAGAGAGGATTAATTTTGATACTGAAGAAACCGGGAATAACGATTGAAATATAGAAGGGGGTTACAGGATGAGTAATATTGAATTACTTGATTGCACCTTGCGCGATGGCGCATATATAAACGGATCGCATTTTGGTGCGGCTTCAATAAAGGGTATTATCAAAAGCCTTCAGCGTGCAAATGCCGATATTATAGAATGCGGATGGCTTAAGGACAGTGAACATGAATATGGTACATCATATTATCATGTTCCTTCGGATATTGAACAGTATCTGGTAGATAAAAAACCAAATATTACCTATGTTGTAATGATAGACTGGGACAGATATGATACCGACAGATTGCCGGATTATGACGGAAAATCCATAGACGCCATAAGAGTTGTATTTCCTCATGGACGCCATAAGGAGGGAATCGAGGTCGGAAGAAAGATCAGAGAAAAAGGTTATAAGGTTTTCTTCCAGGCTGCAAATACTCTTGCCTACAGTGATGATGATCTTGTAGAACTTGCAAAGGATATGAATGAATTTAAACCGGTATCGGTTTCAGTTGTAGATACATTTGGGGCCATGTATGATGAGGATCTTCTTCATATTCTAGATGTGTTGAAGAAGGAACTTTCTCCGGATATTAAAATAGGTTTCCATTCACACAATAATCAGCAGCTTGCTTTTTCTCTTGCCATGAAGTTTGTGGAGGATCTGAAGAAAGCAGGAAGAGATTGTATAGTGGATGCAACACTTTGCGGAATGGGACGTGGAGCAGGAAATGCAACAACGGAGCTGGTGGTAAGCTATCTGAATAAAAAACAGTCCTGCAATTATGATCTGGATGCAGTGATGAATGCTATAGACATTTATATGCAGGAATATCAGGAAAAGTACAGCTGGGGATATTCTACGCCATATTTTATCGCCGGATTATATCAGTGTCATGTAAATAACATTGCATATCTCCTGAATAATCATCGAACAAATGCCAAGGATATGAGAAATATTATTGATTCTCTTTCTCAGGAGGACAGAAGAAAGTATGATTACGATCTTCTTGAGCAGAAATACTTGGAGAATCAGAACAGAATAGTAGATGATGAAAAAGTATTTGATGCACTCAGCAAAGAGCTTAGCGGCAAGGAAGTGCTTCTTCTTTGTCCGGGCGGTACGCTTATAGAGGAGAAGGATAAGATAGAAAGCTATATAGAGGAGCATTCTCCAATCACGATAGGCGTAAATGCCATTATTCCGGGCTATAAGTATGACTATCTTTTCTTTGTCAACCATGCAAGATATGAATATGCAGAGCAGGCACATCCAAACACATTTAAGAGTACCAGACATATTTTATTATCAAATATCAAAACCGGCTCTGACAGCAATGAGATAATTATAAATTACAACAGAGCTATCAAGCGAGGCTGGGAGCATTTTGATAATGCAGCTATCTGCGGTCTGAGACTGATGGACAGACTGGGTATAAGCAATATTTCCATAGCAGGCTTTGACGGCTTTAAGACAAAGTATAATGAAAGCTATGCTGATGAGTCACTTCCTTCACTTAATCCTGAAGGAAAATGGGATGAATTAAATGTTGAGATAAGAGAGATTTATCAGGATTTTATACATAAAGCAAAAAATATCAAAAAGGTCAATTTTGTAACAGAGAGTATATTTACAGAAGAAGACTGAAAAAGAGGATAGAAGGATATGAAGATTTTAGTCACCGGAGCTACCGGGACGATCGGAACGGCAGTTTCAAGGGTTGCTGTTTCGAAGGGGCATGAAGTGACATGCATAGTCAATCCGGAGTCAAAAAGGACGGAAAAACTAAAGTCCATTGAGGGAGTAAATATTATTCCGTGCAGTATAGTGGATTATAACAGGTTAGAGCTTGAGGAAAAATATGATGTTTTGATACATCTGGCATGGGCAAAAACCACAGTATCCGGTCGTGATGATGTGGATACTCAGCTTGTAAATGTGATGTATACCCTGGATGCCGTAAAGCTTGCATTAAGATGCGGCTGCAAGATGTTTATAGGCGCCGGATCACAGGCAGAATATGGTATTAAGGATGAGCCGCTTACGCCTGAACTTCCGGTTAATCCCGAAAGCGGTTACGGAATCGCAAAATATACAGCCGGCAAAATGTCTAAAATCCTCGCTGAAAAGCTTGGTATGAGATTTGCCTGGATGCGGATACTCAGTATTTATGGGCCGGATGATGGTGCTAGTTCGCTTATATCCTATGTGGTAAGCTCTATCGAGCAGAAGATTACGCCGGCTCTTACAAAATGTGAGCAACAGTGGGATTATCTTTATTCTGAAGATGCAGCGGAAGCCATAATTGCAGTAGCGGAAAGTGACATTGTAAGTAAATTCTATGTTTTAGGCGGAGGAAAAGGCAGACCGCTAAGGGAGTATGTAGAGATAATAAGAGATATCATTAACCCTGAGATTCCTCTCGGGTTTGGTGAAAAGGAGTATTATCCGCATCAGCCGATGTATCTTGTTGCGGATATCACTGAACTTACAAAGGATACAGGGTGGGAACCCGGTACAAGTTTTGATGCGGGAATAAAAAAACTTGTTTCATATAGAAGTAAATAGTGTTTTATAAAAACAGGAGGAATTTATGAAATGTATGATTTGTGGAAATGACAATCTGGAATACAGAGACACTGTCATTTCGGATTTTGTTATGGACAGGATCAGTGAGGATTTTGTTCCCGGAAAAAACAGAAAAACGAGGTTATGTTATTGCCCTGAGTGCACCTTTGCATTCTATGAGTACAGAATGACTGATGAGGAACAGGGAAGGCTTTACAGAAACTACAGAGATGAGGAGTATCAGAAAACAAGAGAAAAATATGAATATTGGTATACTCCTAAGATAAATGAAGCCCTGAATAATGACAGACTTGCACTTGCGGAACAGAGAAGAGTGATCGAGAGGATGCTTTCAGAGAACAGCGATAAGATTCCTGAGGTTTCTCTTGACTGGGGTGGAAATGAAGGAAGAACCTTCACACGAAAAATGGGTAACAGGGCAAGGTATGTATTTGATATATCTAATATACCGACCATTAAGGGCGTCAAGTCTCTTTCATCTTTTGAAGAGGTAAAAAAGCATAATTATGATTTTATAATGTGCAACATGATGTTTGAGCACCTGTCACATCCGGTTGAGATGCTGGAACAGTTTTGGGAAGCAGGCGGTCCGGATACCTTATACTATATTGAGGTTCCGAGCGAAAATCCATTTATGGTCAATAAGTTTTCCATAAAAAAGAATCTTAAATTACTGGTAAACAGCAAATACAGTAATACAAGACTTGCGAAGTATTATCTGAAGAGAAGAAAAGAGCCGTTTATGCCAATGGCAGAGCATATAAATTTCTATACACCAAAGTCGATCAGAACTATGGTCGAGAATGCCGGATTTACCGTTCTTGATGTTCAGGAAAATGTTGAAAAGGCTGTGCTGGGCGATGCAACCGTGCTGTCAATCATGTTTAAGAAAAAATAAAAGAATAAATGAAACGTGGATCACCCGGATGTTGATATGAATCCGGATGCGGTATGTAACCGGGGTTCCGGACATATATTTATGAATTAAGCTATACATATGGATGCTATCATGTATTTTACAGATGGCATCCATTTTTTTTGTGTAGATAATGAGCCAAGCGACAGTAGAAAATGTAACTGTTTAAAATTAACAGAACATCTGCTTGCAGAACAGTTTTTTTAATGCTATAATGAAAGCGCTTACAATGATTAACCGGTACTATTCTAAGGTATTTTAATCATGATGTCGGTGTGAGCAGGCAATTATTCAGCCAAGATATTTGAGAATAGCTATAGCGGTATTCATAGAGGGAAAACTATAAGGGAAGGAGTTTATGATGCATTCAAAAACTGTTATATATAAAAACGAAATGAATGAAAAAACGATGAAGTTCATCGATAGATTTGTCAAGCGTGTGAAAGGGAATCCTCCGGGAACCTGTCCGCTTGCCGTACAGCTGTCATTTTTGCAGAGTGCCAGAAGTCAGAGCTGCGGTAAATGTGTTCCTTGTCGTGATGGCCTTGAACAGGTAGAGAAAATGCTTCGCATGATCGTGGATGGTGAAGCGGATCAGAAGGTTTATGATGACATGGTTGAATTGTGTCATATGATAGAGGACACGGCGGATTGTGCCATCGGATATGAGGCGGCAAGGATAGTACTTGAAAGTGTTGACCTTTTTCATGATGAATATCTGAGTCATATCAATCAGAAACGTTGTCTTCCGGAGGTTGGTCAGAAGATTCCGTGTGTATCGTATTGTCCTGCTCATGTTGATATTCCGAATTATATTGCGTTGATCGGCGAACACAGATATGCTGATGCGATCAACTGTATCAGACTGGATAATCCGTTTCCTACAGCGTGTGCCTTCATTTGCGAACATCCATGTGAAGAAAAATGCCGTCGGGATATTATAGACAGTCCCGTTAATATACGTGGGTTGAAAAAATTCGCTGTTGATCAGATAGCTGCAGATCAGGTGGAGGTTCCGGAGTGTAATGTTACAACCGGTAAATGTGTTGCCGTTATCGGTGGCGGTCCATCCGGTCTTACTGCAGCATATTATCTCTCTCTGATGGGACACAAGGTGGTTGTGTTTGAAGAAAAAGATCATCTGGGAGGTATGCTTCGTTACGGAATACCGAATTACAGACTTCCGAAGGATCGTCTGGATCAGGATATTAATGCCATACTTTCGACCGGTAATATTGAAGTACGTTACAATACAAAGGTAACGCAGGATATCACCATGGAAGAAATCCGTGAAAAATATGATGCGGTATATATTTCTATAGGAGCGCAGGCAGGTAAGACTGTAAGAGTTCCGGGAGTTGAGGCAGAGGGTGTATATTCAGCAGTTGATATCCTTGGAAGGATAGGCCGTGGCGATATACCGGATTTTTCAGGAAAGAAGGTTGTGGTAATAGGCGGTGGAAATGTTGCGATGGATGCATGCCGCTCGGCAGTCAGATGTAAGGCTGAGGAGGTTACTGTTGTATATCGTCGTCGTCAGGTTGATATGACAGCCCTTCCTTCGGAGATCCAGGGAGCGATTGAAGAAGGAGTTGAACTTCTTACATTAAATGCACCGGTTTCAATCAAGGTAAATGAAGAAAATAAAGTTATCGGATTTGAAACACAGCCGCAGATCATATCGGAATATATCGCAGGTCAGCCGAGTGTAAAGGCAGCAAATGCTGACAAACAGATCATTCCGTGCGATATTGTTTTGATCGCCATAGGTCAGGATATCGTTTCAGGACCATTTGCGGAATATGATGTAAATGATAAGCGTAAGACATTTATTACTGAGCCTACTACAAGGCTGAAGAGCTACGAGAATATTTTTGCCGGCGGTGATTGTGTATTTGGCCCGGCTACAGTTATAAAGGCTATTGCAGCGGGCAAGGTTGCTGCAATCAATATAGATGAATACCTTGGATATCACCATAAGATACTTGGTGCGATAGATTATCCGGAGCCTAAGGAAAATGATCGTACACACATCGGGCGTGTTCATATGACTGATCGTTCAGCAAGAGAACGTAAGAAGAATTTTGATATGGTTGAAAATGGTATGTCATATGATGAAGCTATGCAGGAGTGCAGAAAATGTCTGCGCTGTGATCACTTTGGATGCGGTGTTGTGGAAGGAGGCAGGGTATGATGGTAAATGTTACAATTAACGGAGTATCTCGTCAGGTAGATGAGCATATGACCATATTAGAAGCGGCTCAGCTGATGGATATCCATATTCCGACGCTCTGTTATCTGAAGGAAGTAAATGAGATCGGTGCCTGTAAAATGTGCGTTGTTGAGGTTGAAGGGCATGATCACCTGGTTACATCCTGCAATACACATGTTAAAGACGGAATGGTGATCAATACCGATACGGAGCGTGTTATAAAAAGTCGTAAGCAGGTTCTCAACATGATACTTGCAAAGCATGATGTGAGATGTTTTTCATGTGCAAAGAGCGGTGACTGCAGGCTGCAGGACCTTGCAAATGAATATGATATAACACAGTCAATCTATCAGGGAAATGAAGTAAGACTCCCTGTCAAGAAGGAGAATCCGTTCCTGACATATTATCCGGAGCTTTGCATTAACTGTCAAAGATGCGTAAATACCTGTAATAAGGTGGCCGGAAACGGAGTTCTTCATAATGCAAAGATAGGAACAAGAACACTTATCGATGCTCCATTTGGACCGGACTGGAAAGCTACGGCCTGCGAGTCGTGCGGAAACTGTGCGGCTGCATGTCCAACAGGAGCCTTGATAGCAAAAAATAAGAAGAAATATCAGTCCGGCCGCGTGAAAAAAGTGCTGACTACCTGTCCTCATTGTGCAACAGGATGTCAGTATTATCTCGTGGTAAAGGATAATCAGATAGTCGATGTTGAGGCGGCTGACGGACCGTCAAATAAGGGGATGCTTTGTGTTAAGGGAAGATTTGGTTCATTTAACTTTGTACATTCTCCTGACAGACTTAAGTATCCGCTCATCAAGAATAAGGAGACCGGTGAATTTGAACGTGCCACCTGGGATGAGGCTCTGGATCTCATAGCAGAAAAAATGCTTACCATCAAAAAGGAATACGGACCGGATTCGCTTGCGGGATTTGCCTGCTCACGTTCTCCGAATGAAGATATCTATATGCTTCAGAAGATGGTAAGATGTGCATTTGGATCGAATAATGTAGATAACTGTGCCCGTGTCTGCCATTCGGCTTCTGTTCATGGACTGGCCATGACTCTCGGTTCCGGTGCCATGACAAATCCTATCGGAGATATTACGGGTGATGTGGATGTCATTATGCTGGTGGGCTCTAATCCGGAGGAAGCACATCCGGTAGTCGGTATGCAGATCCGACAGGCGGTTGCACGCGGTACCAGACTGATAGTTGTCGATCCAAGAGATATCGGTCTTTCAAAGGTAGCAGATGTTCATCTTAAGATAAAACCGGGTACAAATGTTGCATTTGCAAATGGTATGATGAATGTCTTTATCAATGAAGGCTATGTAGATGAGGAATTTGTAAAGAACAGAACAGAAGGCTTTGAAGAATTAAAGAAGATCGTTATGGAATATACTCCGGAGAGAGTCGGAGAGATCTGCCATATAGATCCGGATCATCTTCGTGAAGCAGCAAGAATGTATGCGAAAGCGAAAAAAGGTCCTATTATTTACTGCCTGGGTGTTACTGAACATTCGACCGGAACAGAGGGCGTTATGAGTATGTCCAATATGGCCATGATGGTTGGAAAGCTTGGAAGAAGCGGCTGTGGTGTTAATCCGCTTCGAGGCCAGAATAATGTTCAGGGCGCCTGTGATATGGGAGCGATGCCGGGACATTTTCCGGGATATCAGAAGATTACGGATGCATCTGTAATGGATAAATTTGAAAAAGCATGGGGCGTTACGTTGAATAAGAAACCGGGTGTTTTTGCAACGGACGTATTCTCTGCTGCGATCAAAAAGGATATTCGCGGACTCTTTATATTTGGAGAGGATCCTATAGTAACAGATGCGGATCAGAATCATGTACGTAAGGCGCTTGAGAGTCTTGATTTCCTTGTTGTTGATGATCTGTTCATGACGGAAACGGCGCAGTTGGCAGATGTCGTGCTTCCGGGAACGAGTTATGCTGAAAAGGAAGGAACCTTCTCAAATACAGAGCGTCGTGTACAGAGAGTGCGTAAGGCAGTGACTCTTGAAGGTGAGATGAGGCTGGATACTGACATTTTCATTGATCTGATGAATCGTATGGGATATCATCAGGAACGAATGACGTCGGAGGAGATAATGGATGAGATAGCCTCTTTGACACCGAGCTTTGGCGGTATCAGTCACAGGAGACTGGATCGGGAGGGCGGACTTCAGTGGCCTTGCCCGGATAAAAAGCATCCGGGAACTCCTATCATGCATGTTGGTAAATTTACGAGGGGACTTGGATGGTTCTATCCGGCGGAATATATTCCGAGTGCCGAGCTTCCTGATGATGAATACCCGTTCATTCTGATGACGGGACGTATCCTGTATCATTACAATACCAGGGCAATGACCGGAAAGACGCCGGGACTCATGGAACGTGAAGGTCATTCCTTCATTGAAATGAATACAGAAGATGCGGCAAGACTTGGAATAGCCGATGGTGATAAGGTCAGAGCTACCTCGAGACGTGGTTCGATAATCACAACAGCAAGGGTTGGAGAAAAGGTTTCTCCAAGAGAAAGCTGGATGCCGTTCCATTTCCCTGACGGAAATGCAAATGTTCTTACAAATGCTGCTTTGGATAAATATGCACGAATTCCGGAATACAAGGTGTGTGCCATCCGGATTGAGAAGGCCGAACAGGAGCCTGAATCACAGGATACTGCAGCAGGATCAGTTTAATATATTCAGTAGTACAAATACCCTTTTGAACGGGGAATATGATATGTACCCTCTTTACCGGAAAAACCGGTAAGGAGGGTGCTTTTTTCTTGTGGCAGGAACGCCAATGTGGTAAAATATTATACAGATCTATCGTATGATGACAGGGGCAAAAAGGTGCAGATTCGGGGTGTTTTTTATTTGCTGTTCCGAGGCAATTTATTGCTGCACTGTTTGGGGAAACAGGCAGGTTATTTGGTTTAGTTATTCAGAAACCGGTATACCGGAATCGGGCATTGTATTTCTGGCATCATCATATAGTTCTATGGGGAAATGTAAAAGCAATATAACTAAAGAAGGAGGGGTGTAAATGAAACAAAAAAGATTCAGGTTGATCAGGAGTCTGATCGCTCTGGTGCTTGTCATCGGAATGATCTTTGTGACTCCGGCACAGAGTGCTATTGCAGCGGCCGGCGGAGAAGATATTACTAATGATGAATATCCGCCATGGACGACCATTGCAGACAGTTCGGAGATTTATACTCTGACAGAGGGTAATAATGTTCTTCCGACGCTTACAAGTTTAAAGTGGTCATATTCTGTTTACGAGTATGATTACAGGCTGGGTAAGGTCACAATCCCGGCAAAGAAGGCAATAACTTTTGATTCGGCGAAGCTTAAGTCATATGCTTTTCTGAATTATTATCTGTTTCAGAACGGGGATTGTTATAATGGACCATATAGTGTGAATATCTCATATTCGGGAGATATTTCATTATATGAAAATTCATACTATGGAGAGCAGCTTTTCAGGGTTAGCAATTTCTCGGATCAGGCGGTTACATATTATATTCCGCTGGACAGTGTTGCCGAGATAGAAATCAGTTTTCATGATGTTGTCGATAGTGCAACTGTTTATGTTCACTCAAATTATCCGAAGGGGACGGATGCAGAGGAAAAGTGTGATTCATATGAGTTCTCGACGGATTATCAGACTCCGATTTATATTAAAAACTGTGGTTTCTACTGCGGAGAGGATTATTATCTTTCGGGATGGCATGATTCGAATGGCAGTTATGAAACAAGTGAAGCGTTCTTTCCTCCTGAAAACGGAGAGTATCATATTTACGCAGACTGGACGGCGTATACTTATTACGACGTGACATTAAATTCGAATTTCCCTGAATCGTGGGGAAAGGAAGCTGTTTCATATACAAAAAGATATAAAGAAAATGAATGGGTAAGTACCTATGACTTCAATTCAAAGTTTGATGGAATAGACGGATATTACCCGGATCATTGGTATATGCTTGATGAAAATAATAATGAGGTGTCGGTGTACGGATTTGATGTCACAAGTGATATACAGCTGTATATCGCATGGCAGCAAACAGATCTTTTCAGGATGTGCAGATATTCGGGATATCCTGAGGAATGTGAATTAGATGATCTGGTGGATGTGCAATATGCTTATCCGGATGAAGGGTTCTATAATACTCTTCCGTTTGACGCTCCTACAGGCTACAAATTTGCAGGCTGGAAGGATAAAGACGGAAATGTAAGTACCGATGATTATATTGAGTCAGTAAATGCTAATGGTACATTTACAGCAACATGGGAAAAGATTCCAAAGGTTACATTCCATTCAAATTATCCGGCAATACTGGGTCTGGAGGATGAAACCTGTACTGAGTATGATTATGGATATGGAGACGGAGTATATCTGTCAGAATACTTCAACTATACTGATAACAGGGTATACATTTCCGGATGGTCCCTTACTAAGGGCGGTGAGAGCATCGGAATGTGGGATAGTGTTGAGTTTGATGAGGATACGGATCTTTACGCAATCTGGCATCTCCCTAATCTTAGCACCACGACCTTCTATTCAGCTTATCCGGAAGAATGGTCCCTTACAGATCAGACAGTAACTTTGACGGAGAGATTATCCGGCGGTTTTGATATGTCGGAGATCACTTTCAAGGGCAAAGACGGAAATACAATCGTAGGCTGGGAAAATGAATTCGGAAGCTTCTTTACAAATGAAGATTTTGAAGAAGGACAGGTTCATGCGACGGAGGCTTACGCTGTATGGAGCAACAGACCTAAGATATCTATAAGTACGAATTATCCGGCTGAAACAGGTTTTGAGAATAAGGTTATAGTCGGATATACTAAGAAGAATAATATGATATATCTTGCGAGTCTGATCTCTCCGTTCGACTATGAGTACAGTATAAGCAAGTTTGTTGATACTGAAACGGGTGCGGAGTATCCATATAATTATTCAGAAACTGAATTTACAAGCAGTGCAAATCTGAAGACAATATGGCAGAAGAATAAAAAGGCATATGTAAATTATGTTTCTCCAACAGGAGCAACCGGTTCAACAGATACCATTTATTCAGGTTCAAACGGGCTTTTCTATCTCAAGACAGATAGTGAGGGCAGTAAGGTTATATCTTCATACAAGGATAAAAAGGGAAATGTATATCCTGTGCTTAAGAACCTGGATATTGCAGACGGAACGGTGCTCATTCCGGTCTGGTCAGATGTGATAGATAGCAAGGCAACCTTATATTCAAATTATCCTGAGGAAGCAGTGATCATAGATGAAAAAGGCGTAGAACATAATCCGGGCACATATAGCTGCTCAATGACATCTGATGCATACTGTAATGTAGTTTCACTCAGTTCTGAATATGAGTATGAATTTGGAACAGTGTGCGGATATAAATTTGCAGGATGGAATACAAAGGCAGACGGTACCGGAGAGAATGTTGACGCATATGAACTTTATACAGAGCAGGATATAAATCTGTATGCTAAGTGGAAGTATACGTCAAGTATAAATATAGCAACTCAGCCGTCAGACAAGACTGCGTACTGGGGCGGAACCGTAAATCTTGCAACCAAAGCAGAAGGCAGCGACCTTGAATATCAGTGGCAGGTAAGCGCTGACTACGGAACCACATGGAAAAACAGCAGCGCAACAGGAGCAAAAACAGCGAAGCTTACATTTAAAGCATCCAAGTCACTGGATGGCAGGAGATTCAGATGTAAGATAACAAGCGGAAAAGATGTTATCTATACGAAGACAGCTACTCTGACTACTATGTCGGTTATAAGCGGACAGACAACAGCATATTCTTCGATAGTCGGATCAACAGCAACATTTAAGGTTAACTTAAAGAGCACTGCTGCAAAATGTCAGTGGGAAGTAAGTACGGATTCAGGCAAAAACTGGAAGAACAGTGGAGCAACAGGAAATACAACAGCAACCTTATCGGTTAAGGCTACTGCTGCAATGAATGGTTATCAGTTCAGATGCAAGGTAACCTACGGAAACTGGAGCGGTTATACGACTCCGGCCAAACTTACAATTATTCCAGCTATTACAGCTGAACCAGAGGACACAACGGTTGTTTACGGAGATGTGGCAAGGTTTGATGTAAAAGCAACAGGAGTTGATCTGAAGTATCAGTGGCAGCTGTATAACGGAACGAAATGGGTCAACAGCACTACAACAAGCGGAAAGTCAGCTTCCCTCAGAGTGACATCCACAAAGACCATGAACGGAAAGAAATACAGATGTAAGATAACAAGCGGAAGTAAAGTTATTTACAGTCGTACGGTTACTCTGACTACAAAGACCTGTATACTTAATCAGCCGGCCAATAAGACTGTTAAAGCAGGAGCAAAAGCTGTATTTACCGTCAGCGCAACAGGTAAGAAGCTGTCATATCAGTGGCAGGTATGTAAGAATGGTACTGACTGGGAGAATCTTAAGATTACCGGTTATAACACAAATCAGCTTACCATCGCCAAGGCGACAGCTAAGATGAGCGGATACAAATACAGATGTGTTGTTACCAACGGAAGTGTGAAGGTTAATACAAAGACAGTAACACTTACTGTGAAATAATTATATTTGTCTGACCATATTGGCAGAACGATACCGGTATGATTAGACAAAAAAATAAAATGAACCATGGAGGCTTCGGGAGCTGTGAGTACCCGATAATCCATGGTTCATTTTTTTACTATTAACTGAAATATTCAGCGATTTCCTTATCCATTTCCGGGACTACATCCTCTTCGTCCATCCAGAGCTTTGACCAGTCAACAACCTTACTGATAGCTTCGTGTATACCCCATTTTGGTTTCCAGTTGAAGGTAGATTTGAGGAGGGAACAATCAAGCTTCAGAAAGTTAGCTTCGTGAGGACCGCCGTCGTATCTGTCTTCCCAGTCTACACCTTCTCCCCATATTCTGCAGAAAAGATCAACAAGTTCGCCGGTGGTCACACAGTCTTTGTCGTCAGGTCCGACATTGTAAAAGCCGGCATATTTTTTGTCTTCGTATTGTCTGGCGGCAATCATAAGATATGCAGCAAGAGGTTCAAGAACATGCTGATAAGGGCGGGTAGAATAAGGATTTCTGACGATTACGCTTGCCCTTACGGTTCCTGCTGCCCTGACACAATCAGGGATTATTCTGTCGGTAGCGAAATCACCGCCTCCTATGACATTTCCTGCACGCGCTGTTGAAACACGGACCACATCAGGATCATAGAAGGAATTGATGTAACTGTGGGTAACAAGCTCTGAACAGGATTTGCTGTTTGAGTAAGGATCATATCCGTCCAGAGGTTCATTTTCACGATATCCCCAGGCCCATTCATTATTTTTATAGACCTTATCAGTTGTGACATTTAAAAATGACTTCACGCATTTATGCGTTCTGACACATTCGCAGATATTTACCGTGCCCATAACATTTGTTGAATATGTTCCTACAGGGTCCTTGTAGGATTCTCTTACGATTGGCTGAGCTGCCAGATGAATGACTATCTCAGGCTGCACTTCATCAAAAACCTGCGACAGATGGTCGAGGTCGCGTATGTCGCCGATTATATGGTTGATGTTATCTTTTATATCGGCTATTTCGAAAAGAGAAGGGTTTGTAGGCGGATTGAGAGAGTATCCGGTTACATTAGCTCCCGCATTAATAAGTATACGGCAGAGCCATGAACCCTTGAAGCCGGTATGACCGGTGATAAGTACTTTTTTATTCTTATAAAATTCTAAAATATTTTCCATTTTTTACCTCTGACTATAAAATACAGGAGGGACAGGAGTCCCGTAAGTTAATTTGAAACTGTTTTTACAGGTGATCATGTTTTTGCCGGTTAATTTCAGGTCGTTTCATAGGAGACAGGTATTGCTCCGGCTAAACAGGATGATCACAGATAAAAGTATACTATATTTTAGGTGATTTAGACATACTTGTTTACAAAAATATTTTCTTTTTGTAATATGGTAAATGGAGATCTTTTGTGATGTGAAAATGCGGACAGGGTTGTAATCCGGTTCAATTGAAATATGGAAAAAATGATGACAAAAAATGATATAAAAAAAGATAATAAAATATGGTACCTGATCAGTGTGATCTGCTTTTATATGCTGAAGGCTCTTTACAGGATCATCGGTCGGGAGCTGACGGTAGAGAAATATGAGAAGTTCATGCAATTTGTTAAATTCTGTATTGTAGGTCTCAGTAATACGATCATCTCATATGTCACTTATACAATATCGCTCTATATATTCCAGAAAAACGGTCTGATACCTGATTATGATTATCTGGTATCTTCTGTTGTAGGATTTGTTTTTTCAATAATATGGTCTTTCTATTGGAATTATAAGAAGGTATTTGCCGAAGAAGGCGAGGAAGCTAAGGATAAGAAGAAGGGTTCATGGATACCTGCATTTATAAAGATGCTGATATCGTATTCATTTACAGGCTTCATTGTCGGAAACGGGCTTTTGATCTTCTGGGTAAGGGTTGTGCATATATCAAAATATATCGCACCGTTGATCAATCTTATTATAGTAATTCCAATGAATTTTATTATAAATAAATTCTGGGCTTTCAAGAAGAAAAATACCGAAACCGAGAAGAAAGAGTGAACCATAAAATCAAAAAATATGATTTGCGGAAATGGATGATTTCTGATCATGAATCGAAGATGTCATAATGATAAAATTAGAAAAATTAGCAGATAAGGGGATAGAAAATGGATAATAAAGAAAAAGAATTAAGAGAAGAAATACTTGCGAAGGTTGCGGAATACGCAAGAGAGTTTCATGTAAAGAAGCAGAGTGAAAAGGATGAGAACTTTAAGGAAGGCGACAGAGTACCTTATGCCAGCCGTGTATATGACGAGAAGGAAATGGTAAATCTGGTAGACTCTGCGCTGGAATTCTGGCTTACAGCAGGAAGATATTCCGAGGAGTTTGAGAAGAAATTCGGTGAGTATCTGGGAATAAAGTTTGTGAGCCTTGTAAACTCCGGCTCAAGTGCAAACCTGATAGCATTTGCGGCGCTTACTTCACCGCTGCTCGGGGAGAGGGCGCTCAGACCGGGAGATGAGGTTATAACTGTAGCGGCAGGATTTCCGACGACGGTTAATCCTATAATCCAGTACGGCTGTGTGCCGGTATTTCTTGATGTTGATATTCCGGGATACAGTGTGAAGACGGAGATGCTCGAGGAGGCGCTTTCAGATAAGACCAAGGCGGTCATGATGGCGCATACTCTGGGAAATCCATTTAATATTAAGGCAGTAAAGGAGGTCTGTGATAAACACGGACTCTGGCTGGTTGAGGATAACTGCGATTCTCTTGGATCGCTTTATACCATAGACGGTGTTACTAAGCAGACCGGTACTATCGGTGATATCGGTACTTCTTCGTTCTACCCTCCACACCACATGACTATGGGAGAGGGAGGAGCGGTATATACAAATAATCCGCTGCTTCATAAGATCATAAGGTCTATGCGTGACTGGGGAAGAGACTGTATCTGCCCTCCGGGAAGAGATAATTTCTGCGGTCACAGATATGATGGAACCTATGGCGAGCTGCCAAAGGGTTATGATCATAAATACGTTTATTCGCATTTTGGATATAATCTCAAAGCTACAGATATGCAGGCAGCTGTAGGTGTGGCTCAGCTGGAGAAATTCCCTGGCTTTGCAGCGAAGAGACGTGAGAATTTTAAATATTTATATGACAAGCTCGTAGCCGGCGGCGCAGGTGAAAAGCTTATTCTCCCTGTTGCCGAGGAAAATTCCGATCCTTGCTGGTTTGGCTTTATAGTTACCTGCCGTGAAGGCGTAGACAGAAAGAAAGTAGTTCCGTATATTGAGTCAAAGAATGTTCAGACAAGAATGCTCTTTGCAGGAAACCTCATCAAGCATCCTTGTTTTGATGAAATGAGGGCTTCCGGCAAAGGCTTCCGTGTAGTCGGTAATCTGGATAATACAGACCGCATCATGGATAACAGCTTCTGGGTAGGAGTATATCCGGGAATGACAAAGGCGAAGCTGGATTATATGGCCAAGGTCATCCTTGAGGCTATAGAGCAGTAATTATATTTATTGTATTGAATAATATGTCGGAATGGCCGGGACAGATGTATGGTTTATACTGAATTATGATTCGGAAACTGAGCCGGACTATGGTTCAGAAACGGAGCCGGATCATGGTTCAGAATATTGCTGAATTATGATTCGGGATCAGGCCGGGGTGTTTCCTCATACAGGAAGCTGATCTTTTCAAATATTTTTTTGAAATCGACTTTACATCTGCCGTCCCAGATACCTACCGGAATAGTATCATTGAAGGTATATTCAGTCGATTTGTCAGATTTGGCAAATTCATATACCCAGATGAGCTTTTCTTCGGGGATAATGATCCAGTATTCTCTGACACCGGCATTTTTATATTTTTTCAGCTTTCTGTTGGTATCCATATACCAGTTGCTTGGTGACAGAACTTCGATGATAAGGTCCGGAGCGCCTACCACTCTAGCCTTGATGATCTTATTCCTGTCACAGACTACAAGGACATCCGGCTGGACCATGGTTTTATCGTCGCAGTCCAGTTGTACATCCGTCGGTGCGATCGATGGAACACAGGGACCGCCGTTTGCATCAATAAAGTTTTCAAAAATATTAAATATAATTCCACCAATTCTCTGATGCAGGAAGGTTGGTGCTGCCATATCATAGAAGACTCCGTCGATCATTTCGATGCGGGTACCTTCAGGCAGAGCCAGATAGTCCTTCAGGGTTTTGTTCTCGTAGGAGTTGATCTTCAGCGCACCGGTGCCGTATTCATTGCCGTAGGAAGAGGTCTCGGCAACCATGTCTGTATTGTGAAAACTTGGGACAATTGGAGCACAGATATTGTCAAAGGCTTTACTGAGGGCAATTATCGTCTGGTGCCTTGGTGTGGAAGTTATGCCGCTGAATACCTTCTGGACTGTACTTAAAGGAACTCCCGAAACAGTGGCAATAAGCTGGCTGGACAAGCCATATTCTTTTTTCATGATCAGCATTTCGTCGATAGTATAAATAGCCATGGTGTTACCTCCTTCTATGGTAAAATACATATGTGGAATAAAAAATTAACAGTATCCACTTTACGGTATTACGTTACGAATAAATGTGGTCAGGTGTTTAAATCGTCCTAGCCTATTCCATTATATATCCATTTTGAAAGAACGTCAATATAGATGGAAATATAATGGAATAAATATGGAACGAGAATGGAATGGGCGCGGAAATTATACGAAATACGGAATATTGGAGACGAGAAGCAAAAAAAACAATAAAATTAAAACTTTGGTAAGCAAATGACAGAATATATAAATGATACCATAAATGAATATTTGAAAAATGCTACCCGGGGTGAGGGAAATAAATATCCATGGCATATGCCGGGACATAAGAGAAAGAAGGCACCCTGGGCGTATTCCTGTGAGCCTGAGGGAGAGATGGCGCACTGGGCGGATTCCTGTGGTTCCGAGGAGGAAGCAGGAGGAATGGACGTTGCAAAAACCGATGCGGGAACTCTGTTCGGAAGAGATTTTACAGAGGTTCCGGGGCTGGATGACCTTCATCATCCTGAAGAAATGATAAAGCAGTCCATGGAGGAGGCAGCGAAGGTTTACGGTTCCTTTAAAACATATTACCTCGTAAATGGTTCCACCTCAGGAAATCTGGCAGCAATTTTCGCCTGCACCGCTCTTAAACAAGACAGTGGCCGGAAGAAGGCAATCATAATAGCCAGAAACTGTCATAAGTCAGTATTTAATGCTATGAGCCTGCTGGATGTGAAACCGATATACATTTATCCTTCTGTATCAAATGAGATCAGTATTGATGGATGTATAGATCCGGCGGATATCCAAAAGGCGGTGGAGAAGAATACAAATCTGGATATCTGTGGCTGTGTCATTACCTCGCCTACCTATGAGGGAGTTATTTCGGATATAAAGAGTATCAGTGAAATCCTGCATAAGGCGGGGATTCCGCTTATTGTGGATGAGGCGCATGGAGCGCATTTTCCGTTTTATGTGTCTGGTGATCTCGGATGTGAGCATGAAGTGGGCGTGTGCATAGAAACCGGTGGAATACCGAGCGTGTGCATAGAATCCGGTGGAATACCGGAACAGAGCGTGTGTATAGAATCCGGCGGTGCACGGGAAGAGGTTGTAAATGAGAATTATGGTGATGTATCGGGACAGATAGATAATAAAAACAGCGGTGGTTATGCAGAAGCTGCCTGTGATGATCATGGTAATGCACTGAAAAATGGATATCCTGTCAGCGCTCTATATCTCGGGGCGGATATTGTGGTCGAAAGCCTTCATAAAACCTTGCCGTGTTATACGCAGACGGCGGTGCTGCATATTGCGGATGATAACTTTTCGACAGCCGGCATCAGTCAGGATAATGAAGCACAAATGAAGAACATCAACAAAACAGAGGATATTCAAACAATAACCGGCTGCCGCGGTGATAATAATACGAAAAAGAAAAACAGCAGTAAAAAATGCTGTAACAGCGAGCTTCTTGCAGAGAGTGTGGAGAAATATCTTCGCATTTTCCAGAGCAGCTCGCCTTCCTATATTTTTCTGCAGGCTATGGAAAAATGTATTTCCTGGTGCAGCGATAACAGGCTGAAGTTCCGGGAGCATTTTGAAAGGATCCTCAGATTTCGCAGGAGGATAGCTGATGCGGGGTTCCGGAATGTTAAACCATTTGAGCTTACATGTGAGCTGGGGGTGCTATCAACCGGCGGTGCATTTGAAATGAGCGGCACAGCTGCGATAACTCAGATTGATAAGAGGTATACCGGGAAGTATTCCTCTGTATATACAGCGTCTCAGGATTCAACACGCCTGGTTTTTATGGTACGTGGCATTTCCGGCAAAAAGGCAGCAGAAATCCTTGAGGCAGAAAGCGGCATAGTTGTTGAAATGGCAGGAGCGGACTATGTTACTGCAATATCAACGGTTATGGACAGTGAGGAGGATTTTGAATATCTTTTTAAAGCGTTGAAAAAACTGGATGAAATGATAGATATTTTGGGACGGCAGCTGAAGGAAAAAACAGAAACCGGTAAAAATCAAAATTCGGAGGATCAAACCGGTGTGCTTCAGACAATTATGGTAAGCACGGAGGATGGAGAAATCCCGCTGGAGGAGGCTGCCGGAAAAAGGATAACAGATTATCTATATGTTTATCCGCCTGGAATTCCGATAATAGCGCCATTTGAGATCATAGAAGAAAGGCATATAGCGGAGATAAAACACGATATCATCGCCGGATTTAATATTTATTCAAAGGGATAGAGTCCGGCAGTTTCCGATAGTATCAGGCGGTATTCGACAGCGTTAGACGGTATTCGGTAGCATCCGACAGTATCCGACGGTGTTCGATAGTATCCGGTCTTCCGTTTCATTATAGACATGAACGGTGTAAAAATGTTATAATGATATTTATTGAATTTGTCTGTATATTTGTATACATTATACATGGCATAAATCCGGATGATCGAAAAAATGGGAAAAGAGAAAAATGATCGAGAAGAAGGCATTTGGAAAAGTTAATCTTGGACTTGATATAATCGGACAGCGTGAGGACGGATATCATCTTGTGAGGATGATCATGCAGTCGGTGGATATTTTTGATATATTGACTTTTGAAATAATACCATCCAAAAGTCCGGATGAGCAGACAGACGATAATAAAACCGGTATTGATGAGCAGGCAGACAAAAGAGAAACCGAGAGAAAAAAACCAGAGATAATAATAACGGCCACCAATGATCCGACGCTTTCTCTGGGAGAAGACAACCTGATCTATAAAGCCTGCAGGGTGCTTCTCGACAGATTCGGAATACGTGAGGGCGTGAAGGTTACACTGACGAAAAACATTCCGATTGCCGCAGGGATGGCAGGAGGAAGCAGTGATTGCGCGGCTGCCCTGAAGGGCGTAAATGAATTATTTGACCTTGGACTTTCTGAGGAAGAGTTACGAGATATAGGTGTGACTTTGGGAGCGGATGTGCCTTACTGCATAATGGGCGGCACTGCGTTATCTGAAGGAATAGGTGAAAAACTGACAAGGCTGCCGGATATTCCGGAGGTTGTTTTTCTGATAGCAAAGCCGGAATTTGGTATATCCACAAAGGAAGCCTACGGCGCATTTGACAGTATTCCTTCCGCAGAGGTCATACATCCTGATATAGATGGCATGACAGAAGCAGTTAAAGCAGGAGACATTTCAGGCATTACCAAAAGGCTCGGAAATGTCCTTGAACAGGCGTCGATACCTTCACATCCGTCTATTGAAGAGATAAAGAATCTCATGAAGGAAAACGGAGCCGAAAATGCCCTTATGAGCGGCAGCGGACCTACGGTTTTCGGAATATTTAAAGACAGCGAAACTTCATGGAAGGCGCTGGACGTGCTGCGGGAATCCGGACTTGCGTCAGAGCTTTTCGTAGCAGGGATTGCAAAAAAGGGATAATGTGGGAAATAAAACAACAGGAGTTTTGATATATGAAGCTGGAAATGAATCCAAATGAATACCTTCCTCTTCGAGAGGTTGTATTCAAAACATTAAGAAATGCAATAATTAAGGGTGAATTTATGCCGGGAGAGCGTCTCATGGAGGAAAGGATCGCGGCTAACCTCGGGGTAAGCAGAACCCCTGTCAGAGAGGCTATAAGAATGCTTGAACTTGAGGGACTTGTTGTGATGATCCCTCGAAAGGGAGCTGAGGTTGCCCGTATTACGGTAAAGGATCTCAGGGATGCGCTGGAAGTCAGAATGGCGCTTGAGGAGCTTTCTGTAAATCTTGCATGCGAGAGAATAACCGATGAAGGTAAGAAAAAGCTTCTTACAGCGGGAGTGGAATTCAAGGAAGCTATTAATTCCAAGCTGGTGCCAGCCATAGTGGAGAAGGACGAGCAGTTCCACGATGTTATATTTGAGGCATCTCAGAATCAGAGGCTGATATCCATGGCCATGAATCTTCGTGAGAAGGTTTACAGATACAGATTCGAGTATGTTAAGGTTTTCAGTTACCATGATAAGCTTATAACAGAACATGACGAGATAACCAAGGCAATCCTCCGAGGAGATAAGGAAATGGCTGAGAGGGTTATGCGTAAGCACATTTACGATCAGGAGCAGATAGTTATTCAGAATACGCTTTTGGAAAACTCGGGAAAGTAGGTAAAGGATGAAGGGAATATTCATTTCCATGGAAGGACCTGATGGTTCCGGGAAGTCAACTCAGATAGAACTGCTGAGAAAATATTTTATAGATAACGGAAAAGATTGTATAATAACAAGAGAGCCGGGCGGCACCAGAATAAGCGAGGCCGTAAGAGGGATCATCCTGAACAGGGAGTACACGGAAATGGATTACATGACCGAACTTCTTCTCTATGCATCAGCAAGGGCTCAGCTGGTTTCAGAGGTCATTATTCCGGCACTGGACGAGGGAAAATGCGTGATCTCGGACCGTTTTGTGGATTCGTCCGCAGTATACCAGGGAATCGCAAGAGGGCTCGGAATAGAGACGGTTTATGAGATAAATAAATATGCCACCAAAGGCCGTTTCCCGGATAAAACATTTCTTCTTGACCTTCCTGCTGAGGTGGGAATCGCAAGGAAGAAGAATCAGGCAGAGCTTGACAGACTTGAGAGTGAGAAGATGGATTTTCATTTGAGAGTAGCTGAGGGCTACAGGGAAATGGCGGCAAGAGATCCGGAAAGGATAGTAAGGCTGGATGCAACAAAGAGCGTGGAAGAGATTCACGCACAAATTATAGAAGTAATAAACAGTATTATGTAATATCATCCATGGGGTATGTCAGGAATCAGGAATAAGTAAGTTCAGGGAGGTGCATAAGTATGGATTTTCAGCATATAGTGGGGCATGAAGATATAATCAGACATTTTAAGGCGAGCATAGAGATGAACCGCGTAAGCCATGCATATATCATTTGCGGAGAGGCTGACAGCGGACGCAGATCCCTTGCGCTTTCCTTTGCAAAGACTCTTCAGTGTGAGGAGGGAAAGATAGATCCATGTAATAAATGCAGATCCTGCGTACAGGCGGATTCCGGAAATCATCCGGACATCATTTTTGTGGATCATG
Source organism: Eubacterium ruminantium (assembly GCA_900108205.1). Lineage (GTDB taxonomy): Bacteria > Bacillota > Clostridia > Lachnospirales > Lachnospiraceae > Eubacterium_Q > Eubacterium_Q ruminantium_A. The sequence continues at coordinate 298,606 of FNUU01000002.1, forward strand.
AGAAGCCACAGCTGGTTTCGGTTGAGGATATCAGAAATAATGTTGTAAATACAATAGATATCAAGCCTTACAGCAGTAAGTACAAGATATACATAATAGAAGATGGAGAAATGATGAATATTCCGGCTCAGAATGCGCTTCTGAAGTCTATTGAGGAGCCGCCGCAGTATGCGATAATCATCATTTTGACAACGACACTGGACAGGCTGCTGCCAACCATCATTTCAAGATGTATCACTCTTTCTACCAAGCCGGTCAAGGAGAGAGATATCTATGATTATCTGGTGGATAATTTTAAGATTGACGATAATAAGGCAAACTTCTGCGTTGAATATGCACAGGGCAATCTCGGAAAGGCTATAAAGCTTGCGACAAATGAAGACTATGACAGGCTTGTGAAGTCTGTTATCAATCTGGAGACCAATATTTATAAGATGGACGCCGAGAGCATTGCGGCGGTCATCACCGATTGCGAGAAGAGCTTTAAGATAAGTATGAGTGAGTACCTTGATCTGATGATGGTATGGTACCGTGATATACTGATGCTTAAGGTGACGGGAAAGATAGATAAGATAATGTTCAAGGATCAGATACTGACCATAAGAGAGCAGTCAAAGTATCTGTCATTTAATGAGCTTGAAGAGAAAGCCAGGGCTGTGGACAGAGCGAAGATAAGGATCGCCGCAAATGCAAAGCTGGAAGATATCATGAAACTTTTGATAATGACACTTAAGGAGATATAGAATGAAAGAGGTTATAGGTGTACGCTTCAGACAAAACGGAAAGATTTATTTCTTTGATCCTCTGCAGTACGAGATAGAGACAGGCACTGCCGTGATCGTTGAAACAGCCAGAGGCATAGAATATGGAAGATGCGTACTTGGAAGAAGGCAGATAAAGGACGAAAAGCTTGTGGCCGAACTTAAACCGATACTGCGTCTTGCGACGGAGGAGGATAAGAAGACGGCGGAGGCAAATAAGGAAAAGTCGAAGAATGCCTTCAGGATATGCAACGAGAAGATTGCTGCTCACGGGCTTAAAATGAAGCTTATTGATGCAGAATATACATTTGATAACAATAAGGTTCTTTTCTACTTTACGGCTGACGGAAGAATCGACTTCAGAGAGCTGGTAAAGGATCTTGCTTCTGTTTTCAGAACAAGAATAGAGTTAAGACAGATCGGTGTTCGTGATGAGACCAAGATCCGAGGAGGTATCGGTATCTGCGGAAGAGGACTCTGCTGTCATGAACATTTATCGGAATTCATTCCGGTATCGATAAAAATGGCAAAGGAACAGAATCTTTCCCTCAATCCTACTAAGATTTCGGGCGTATGCGGAAGACTTATGTGCTGTCTTAAGCATGAGCAGGATACTTATGAATTCCTTAACAGCAGGCTGCCGAATGTCGGAGATACTGTAACAGCCTTTGACGGAACAAAGGGCGAGGTGGCTTCCATAAATGTCCTCAGACAGCTGGTCAAGCTTCTTGTTACAGGTGAGGATGATACCAAGGAGCTTGTTGAATATAAGGTTTCAGAGCTCAAATTTAAGCCTCATAAGAGAAGAAGAGATGATAAGGGACTGGATGATAAGGCTTTGAAGGAACTGGAAGCGTTGGAAAGAAGTGAGGGCGGTTCAAAGCTTAATGATGAATAACCGGCAAGAAACGGACGGTAAATAAAGGGTTCAGTAATGGAGAATGCTGTTGACAAACAAAATGATTTAAATGCAGCAGATATGGCTGAGAAGATAAAAGCTCTTGTGAGACCCGGAGAACGTGTGGATGATCTTCAGTGCGGAGGCTTTCTGCTGATACAGAATCCTGAGCATTTCTGCTTTGGGACGGATGCGGTTTTACTCGCAAACTTCGCATCGGGCAGGAAGAGTGCGAAGGCTGTTGATCTTGGTACGGGAACCGGCATCATTCCGGTGCTTATGCTGGCAAAGGATAAGGCGAGGGAGTTTACAGCTCTTGAGATCCAGGAGGAAATGGCTGAAATGGCCGGGCGTTCTGCTGAGCTTAATTCTATTTCCGAAAGAATGCATGTGGTAAAGGGTGATATTAAGGATGTAAAAAATCTTTTTCCGCATGATTCCTTTGATATAGTTACTTCGAATCCGCCATATATCGTATATGGTGGCGGCTATCATAATCCGGAGGAGAAGGTAAATATAGCGCGTCACGAAATACTTGTCAGATTGGAGGATGTAGTAAGTGCAGCTTCGTATCTCCTTAAAGGGGGCGGAAGGTTTGCGATGGTTCATAAGCCATTCAGGCTTGGAGAGATTATTTATTATATGCAGAAATACAAGATCGAGCCTAAACGTATGCAGCTGGTTCAGCCGAAGGAAGGCTGCGAGGCAAATATGGTGCTTATAGAAGGTGTTAAGTCAGCAAAGAGCGGGCTCAAGGTACTGCCGACTATTAATGTATATAATGCGGATGGGAGTCATATAGACTATGGTAAACTTTAGAAAAAGACTGATTAAATGTCAGGATATCTGCAATAAATATGAGAGAAGAATAGAATCGTACAAGATAGAGGGAGACATGTTTTATTCTTTTGTGGATGAAATGATGAACATGGCTTTTCTTCTTGCGGTCTGCGACGGATATGTTGATATGGCGGAGATCGATACCATAAATTCCAACTTTAACGTCCTCATGGATTATACGATTCTGGCCAGAAGCTACGGACTTGATTATATGTCTGAGAACAGCTTCCTGAAGAAGATTCCGGAGACTGTGCGCCAGGTAGCGATGCTCGAGAAGAAGGATAAGCTTTTCGGCGATACTCTGGATGATGTAAGAGAATTATATCAGGCCTTCAAGCAGTTTGGCGAGATGATAATCACCTGCAATGGTCATAATCTTAAATTTGAGCAGAGACTGCATGCATTTTTCGTAAATAATATACTTAAATTTATATTTGCTGTTGAATCCTATGATGAGGTTATCAGCGGCCCTATCGAGAGAGTTCTCGGACCGGTTTCGGTGAGCGATGATGTTCCGCCGACTGAAATGAGACCGGAGGAAGCGAGAGCCATGAATAGCTACAAAGCTTCTATGGGTGCCATTAAGGTCGATAATTATAAGCTCATGACGGATAAGAAAGAGGTCGAGAGGCGTGATAAGGCTGCCGGCAACCAGAACAAATGGGGTATCATGGATACCTCGGATGATGATATGTTCTATGTGGCAGAGCATATGAGCAGAAATGCCATGGACAACTATTTTAATTCGGAACAGGGCAGAAATGAGGGAGCTGCGAATCCACAGGCCGGCAATCAGGGTGCGTCAAATAATTCCGGATGGAACGGAAACGGTGCTTCGGCGAATAACAGCGGCAGCAGTAAATGGAATATGACAGGTTTCTTCGGACCTATGCAGGGGGGAACTCCGGTAGAGCAGAATCGTGGAAACAGCATGAATTCAGATTCCGGTGACAGCTTTGGCAGCATTTCCGGTCTGAATAAAAGAGAAGAGGACTGGCATAGCGGAAGAGACAATAACGCAGGCGGCAAGAAGGATGATTTTTCAAACTGGAAGCTGAACAGCCAGAATACTCAGCCGAAGAATACACAAAACGGAAATGGTTCGCCTACCGGCAGAGATGATCTCAATATGCAGGAGATAAATAATCTTCTTAAAAATGTTGATGATCTTATCGGTCTGGGGGCGGTTAAAAAAGAGATACACGATATGGTCAACCTTCTTCTGGTACAGAAGCTTCGTGAAAGAAGAGGCCTTAAGAGTCCTTACATATCAAGGCACCTTGTATTTACGGGTAATCCGGGAACAGGTAAGACCACCATCGCAAGATATCTTGGAAAGATATATAAAAACCTGGGAATTCTCAGCACCGGGCAGATGATAGAAACCGACAGGGCCGGAATGGTTGCGGGTTATATGGGTCAGACGGCTGAGAAGGTAAGAGAAGTAACGGATAAGGCTATGGGAGGCATACTCTTTATAGATGAGGCTTATACACTTTCCAATAATAAGGAAGGAGACTTTGGCCAGGAAGCCATTGATACTCTTCTTAAGATAATGGAGGATCACAGAGACGAGCTTATTGTTATAGTTGCCGGATATACCAACAGAATGGATGAATTTCTTAATTCGAATCCGGGTCTCAGATCCCGTTTCAGTAAATATATTGCATTTGATGACTATACAAATGAAGAACTGCTTCAGATATTTAAGAATTACTGTGCTGAGCAGGATTATCATATGGATCAGAGTCTGGAAATAATACTTGTGAAGAAATTCGACGAGCTGCGCCGCAGAGAGGGAGATAACTTCGGTAATGCCAGAACCGTTCGTAACTATTTTGAAAAGGTTATTTCAAATCAGGCAAACCGTATCATGAAGGACGGAGATTTTACAGGTGCTTCCGGTTCCATCGGAAAGGCCTTCGGAGACTTTACGGGTGATATGCTTATGACCATAACGGAAGAGGATCTGGATTAGTTTCAAGTGATTTGGTGTAGTTATTTAGAAACTGATATATTAATATGAGTATTCTAGAAAAAGAGGCTGGAGAATATGCCGGGAATATTATATCTTGTTGCAACTCCCATAGGAAATCTTGAGGATATGACATTTCGTGCAGTCAGGATACTTAAGGAAGCAGATCTTATAGCGGCGGAGGATACAAGAAACAGTATCAAGCTGCTGAACCATTTTGAGATCGATACACCTATGACGAGTTATCATGAATTCAATAAATATGATAAGGCGGATTTTTTGATCGGCAAGCTCAGTGCAGGACAGAATATTGCCCTTATCACGGATGCAGGAACGCCGGGCATCTCCGATCCCGGAGAGGTTCTTACTGAAAAATGTTATGAAGCCGGTATCACTGTTGTGCCGGTGCCGGGAGCCTGTGCAGCGGTAAATGCACTTATTGCATCGGGACAGCCCACCAGAAGATTTGCATTTGAGGCCTTTCTTCCAAGTGATAAAAAAGAAAGAAAAATGGTTCTGGAAGGTCTGCAGAATGAAACAAGAACTCTTGTTATCTATGAAGCGCCTCACCGTCTTGTCAAGACACTGAAGGAGCTTTATCTCTGCCTTGGGGACAGGGAGCTTACTCTCTGCAAGGAGCTTACCAAGAAGCATGAAAGCTTCAGGAAAACCACCCTTAAGGAGGCGCTTGATCTTTTTGATACGGAAGAGCCTCGTGGAGAGTATGTTCTTATAATAAGGGGACGGGATCCTGAAGATATAGAAAAGGATAAGGCGGCTGCCTGGGAAGAGATCTCTGTGGTTGATCATGTTAAAAAATATGAGGCAGAGGGAATGACCAGGAAGGAAGCCATAAAAAAGACAGCAGAGGACAGAGGTATTCCGAAGAGAGAGGTCTACGCCGAGGTGGTAAGAGACGGCGAAGAGTGATAGAGATTTGGGTATGTCTATTTTGTGTTATAAATAACAGAAATTTACTATATATAGAAGCAAAAATGGTTTTCTTGACAATGCTTTGTAATTGTAGTAAAACATTACAAAAGGTTTGAAAAATTGCTTAAAACCTATAAAATTTAACGTTTTATCTGACATCTTTTCTAATTTTTTTAGTGGGAGGTCAGATTTTACTGTTTATATTTATGATCGATTATGGATGAAGCAAAGAATAATGAAGTAAAAGATAATAGTTTCGATACAGCTTCCGTAAAGGAAACTAAGTCACAGGTCGAGGATAAGATCGGAGATACGGCGTCTGATAATAATGCAGGCGTTAATACCGGGGAAAAGTCTGGTACATCTCAGAAAAAAAAGAAAAAGAAGAAATCCACCGGCAGACTTGCGGCGGAGTTTTTCATAAAGCTTATCGTGACAGCGCTTGCCATATGGGCGCTGTGTACCTTTGTTATCGGAATATATATAGTTCACAGCAATTCAGGTTATCCTATGCTTAAGGATGGAGACCTATGCATCATTTACAGGCTGGGAGAGCTTCATTCAGGAGATGAAGTGGCTTACCTGGAGGGCGGAAAGATCCGGTTTGGAAGGATAGCAGCCATGCCGGGGGACGAGGTCACAATCAGTGAGGAAAATCTTTCCGTAAATGGTTATGGTGTATTTGAAGATACCGTTTATCCGACTACCGGCGAAGGAGCGCTAATAAGCTTTCCTTATACGGTTCCGGAGAAAGCGTATTTTATATTAAATGATTACAGGTCTGATGTGACCGACAGCCGGAGCTACGGCGCGATTGCAAAGAAGAACATTAAAGGTAAAGTGATATTTGTTATGAGAAGAAGGGGGATCTGATCTGACTATTCATTATACGACTTATTAGATAAGTTCTAATTTAGTTATTACTGTTCACACACATTTTATAAGTAAATATTCATAGAATCTTTACAGGCGTGGTTTTTTATACTCCATGTTCTGTTTTGATATATGTAACCAATAAACGGGAATCTTGCGAAACTTTGCCGAAGGGCAGGGTTTATTCGTGTTTTTGTTTTTCTTGATAAGATACCGGAGGGACTTTAATCCCAGAGGATTATGAGATGCGGTTTTGCTTCTCAATATGTATTTGAAAGAATAACATGCATGAAAACAGTAGGAATCCCACAAGATTGTCCTGATGTGAAAAAGAGGGTCACACAGGAGAAATTTCTCGCGGAGGTAAAAATATGGAGAGAAGAAAAATCAGAGGCAGACTTGCCTCACTCATCGCATTAGTGCTCCTTGTGGCACTGATGTCAGTTCCTGCGTATGCGGATAATTATACTGCGATTGCAGGAACTACAACAAGCTTTAATAAGTATCTTGTAGTTGATTCAGATGCAAATATTCCGGCAGCAGAATTTTCATTTACAGTTGCGGAAGGTGTTGCTGTTACTCCAACCAGTGCAGATGAGGTTCAGGTGTATGCCGGTCCTACTCCCGGCAATGTTGTAGTTGGCGATGCAGGCACGACAACATTTACAGCCGGACAGGCTACAACACCGGGAACTGCTACAGATGGTATTGTCAATACAACTGCCAAGAAATATGCTAAAAATACAGTTACTGTAGATTTTACGAATGTATCATTTTCAAATCCGGGCGTATTTAGATATGTGATCACAGAAACAGCTCAGGCTGATGGAAGCGCTTATACAAATGACAGCGTTACAACCAGAACATTAGATGTATACGTTCAGGATGATAATGGCACTCTGGCAATTCAGGGATATGTTATGTATAACGGAACAGTTACAAATGCACCTAAGGCAACAGCAACTGATCCGGGTGAGACTCCAAATGGTGCGGAACCTACCGGTGCGGTAAAAAGCGATAAGTTCATTAACTCATACACAACATACGATCTTACATTTGGTAAGCAGGTAACAGGTAATCAGGGTTCAAAGGATAAGTTTTTCCAGTTTACCGTTAAGCTTGCAGGGGCTGAGATTGGTGATGCAAACCTTTATACAGTAGAAACTACAGGATATGATCTTGCACCATCCAAGACCGCGTCAACATCGTATACAACACTTACGCAGCCGGTAGATGCAGATGGAGATCAGAATAATGGCCTTCAGCTTACAGGCGCAACTCTTAAAGCGGGTGCGGTGTTCTATCTTAAGCATGGTCAGTATGTAAAGATTGATGGTATTGCGAAGGGTGCAACCTATGAAGTAACAGAGGTTGCCGAGGATTACACATCAACAGGCGCTTCTGACACCAGAACAGTAACCTTCAGTACAATAAATGCAACCAATACAACATCAGGAACAATCGATGCAGATAAGATCACAGGTTTCGTAAATGAAAAGGGCGGTGTTATCCCTACAGGTATCCTTCTTTCTGCTACACCATGGATCATCCTTGGAGTTGTAGTTGTTGCAGGTATCGTTTTCTTTGCTATCCGTTCAAAGAAGAAGTATGAGGAAGAATAATCAGTATCTGAAATAGATGCAGAACAGACAGCGGATATATCGGAGACAATAAGATGAACATGAGAAAATTCTGGATAAAAATGAATATCCTCTATGAGAAACTCATGCTCTTTGCATTTGTGGCAGTATTACTGATAGTTATTTATGGACTGTATGACAGCTGGTATGTATTTAATAATGCGAAGGATTCCAGCTATCTGAAGTATAAGCCTTCCGTGGGAGAAAGTATTCCGGAGGAGGTTCCTATCACGGATGATATGGTGGCCTGGATAACTATCGATGGCACAAATATAGATTATCCTGTTATGCAGGGAGAAGATAATTCAAAATATCTGAATGTAAATCCTTACGGAGAATATGCTCTGTCGGGAAGTATTTTCCTGGACAGCAGAAACAGCGGGGATTTTTCAGATCCATATTCAATACTTTACGGACATCATATGGAATATGGTGTTATGTTCGGCGCGCTGGATGAATATCTGGACGAATCCTATCTGAAGGCGCACAGTGACGGAACGCTTCTGGTCGGAAGGACCAATGTTGTAAGTCACAGGCTGAAGATATTTGCTGCGGCAAAGGTAAATGTATATGAAGAGAAGGAATTCTTTGATCCCGACATAGAAGATCTGGATAAAAAAATTCTGGAAAATGCGAAGGTATATGATGCTTCGGTTCCGAAAACCGGATGTATACTTGCGCTTTCCACCTGTACAGAACCGGTATCCCAAAATCGGTTGATAGTATTTTGCTATATATACTGAGTTGGAGCTTGGTATATGCAAAAAATTTGAGGGGAAATATGATATATAAAAATCAGTTACATATATCAAAACTTAATTTCGCGAGAATAATCACAGCCGGCATGATTTTAACAGTCATGCTGGCCTGTGGTTTTTGTTGTGTTTTAAGAAGTGTAGCTGCTGAAGGCGCATATAAACCCCTTGAAATTGAAATAAACTTTGAATGTATAGAGAATCTGAAGCTCCCTGCCGGAAGTTACAACATAGAGATAAGTCCCGGAAAAGAGGAATTTCCGGTTCCTGATAAAAACGTTGTCAGGATAAATGATGGTGCGGGAAGCTTTAATCTTACTATACTTGAGCCTGGAGATTATACGTATCTGGTTTTCCAGCAAAAGGGATCTGATGAAGATGTCATTTATGATGATACGGTTTATGAGATTCATATAACGGTTATGAATAAAAATACCGAAGAGGATACTCAGGCGGTGGAGGATGGCCGCGAGGAGCTGATATATTATATGTCGGTTAATTACGCAGGTACGGACAAGAAGCCTGAATATATAGAATTTGTAAATGAATCTGCCGGGGTTGGTACGGAAACCACCGAAACGACTACAGAAAGCAGCACGGACGGCAGTTCGGAAGGTAGTTCGGACGGCGTTAAGACCGGAGACAGTACAGATATCGGATTTCTGATGTCTGTGATGGGAATTTCGGCAGCAGCAGTATTTATTCTGATCTTTCTCAAAATCAGTTCCGATAAAAAGCGGGCTGAGGAAGAGGAATAAGAGAGAGAAACAATAATATGATGAATACGATGTATTTGGGTAAATGATGCCTCAGCAGGTATCGGACATAGACTAAGGAAAGGAGGAAGCGATAGATGAGATATGATTTCAGTAATAGCGGAAATGCAAAAAGAAGAATAGTCTGCCTCATTATGGGTATTGTTTTAGTGCTTGCCTCTATGGTTCCTGCCGGTCTGAGGATATTTGCTGGAGGAAATAATGCTAAGTCTGATATTGAAGTAAATGAAGCTTCAAAGGATGGATTTAAGCATCTCAGTTTTGAGCTTCATCCTGATGAGGAGGATATGGACAAGACCATTACCCTCGATGGAATGATGCCGAAGAATGCTTCAGCAGAGGTAGTTGAAGTAACTGATGAATATACGGAGGATGAGCAGATCGCAACCTCCGGTGATGCTGAAAGAAGCCCGGAAGAAGTTAATACTGATAATGTGGCAGTTCCGAAGAGCGAAAAGGATTATACCGATGCAAACGGTGATGCAACCGGAGAATCCGAGAATGATGATGCGAACAATGGTACAGACGACGAGGCAGTAGCAACCGACAGCGATGCGGATGCGGACAGTGAAAAGGATTATACCGATGCAAACGGTGATGCAACCGGAGAATCCGAGAATGATGATGCGAACAGTGGTACAGACGACGAGACAGTAGCAACCGACGGTGACGCGGATGCAGATAATGAAAATGATGAAACAGAAAAATACAGCAGAACTATAGCTGCTTACGATATAACGATCAAGGTTGGTAATAAGGAATACCAGCCTAGTGAAGAGCGCCCAATAAAGGTAGAGATCACAGACAGCAGGATCAAAATGGGCAACGGTATTCATCTCTTCCACATTAAGGACAGTGGAGAGACAGAAGAGATAAAGAATTTTACCATTGAAGAAGGCAAGATCAGCTTTGAAGCTGCCGGCTTCAGTGTTTATAAGATAGTGGATATATTTAGCGAAAGCAATAAATTGATCAGGGCATTGGAGGATAAAGGAGAAGACGGATTTCTTGTCGCTCTTTATTTTGGCAAGGCCAGTAGTGATAATACAAAAGGACCATACTATCTGAAGGATAGTGATATGACAATAAATAATCAGGGTGGACGTAAGGGAGTTACAGTTACTTCGAAGAGTTCAACAACAGGCGCTGTTAAAGTATACTTCGAAAAAACTTCAACCACAGGTAAGTTTTATTTATATGTAAAAGATGGTGAAAATAAAAAGTACATAAAGGGATGGTCCACAGGTAATTTTGGCAATAATGGGGTTAAAAATGAATATAGATCGGCTCTGGCCTTTGCAGAAAATGAAAGTGAAAAGACATTATTTACATTAACTGAGGATAATGGTCGTATCAGTATAAACGAAAATGATTTTTATTGGGTAGCTGATAATGGTAATAATATAAAATCAGTGGTTGGATATAAGATGACTAATAACACGTATGACCCTAATAATGCGTGGATGGAGGTTATAGGGCTAAATGCTGAAGAGGTTACTCTCGACGGCAAAACCTATGGTCTTATGAATTACACCGGTGGAACTCATGGCTATGCCCTTATGGCAGGCGAGGAGGTTCATACTCTCGTTGAGCTTATAACACATCAAACCGCTACATCAGAAGGAATCACACTTTATGTAGACGAGGGAAGTGAAGTATCCAGATGGACCTTCCATGCAACTGAAGGTGGAAAGTATAAGCTTTCGGCAGATACTGAAGATGGCGTTAAGTATCTTGCTGTAAATGGTAATGCGCTGACACTTGTTGATTCTGATGATGCAGCAGAATTTACAATAAATAATAATTCTGGAAAGATACAGCTGGTATATGATGATAAATACGTAACATTTTATTATACAGATAATGGTGAGGAGGTTACGACAAGTTTTGCGCTTTCATCTGAGTCATCAGCAAATTCCTGGTTAAATTTTATAGATTTTGCCGCATTGACAAATGAAGACTATATTACTTATTCAGCTGACAGAGTAAGTGTTTCGGATGTTAAAAACGGTCAAAGGGTAATAGTATATACCAGAATCTGGAATGAGACTTCGAAACAATATGATATATATGCAGTTAACTACAATGGAACACTCTTCCCATGCTATGCCAGCGGCGGTAAGATCTTGTGGCTGGCCGACGGAACGGGTTCCCTGGAATGGGAATTTACCGAATATATCGATTTGGTAACAAAAGAGCCGAATTATTATTATGAATTATATAATCCTTATTCAGATAAATATATTGTACCGCAGATGGAAACCGGAAAGGTTCTTTCGGACTCTGCGAAAGGTATAAATATGCAGGGCCGTCGTAACGGTGAATTTTTCAGTCCGATAATTGCCTGGGACGATTCTTATTATGCATATGTCGGAATGAAACCGGATGATGAGAATAAAAGACTGGTTCCGTGCTCAGAGGCTTCCTGCTATCCGTTTTATTTTGCTACTCTGGAGGAAATTAATCTCAGTGATAGACTTCATCCTGTTAAAACAGTTGATAATACTGTACATGGTATATCGATGAAGATGATCGACTTTGAAGGAACCGGTGGAAGTGATGGTGGAACAGAACAAAAAGCTTATCTGAAGAATACCGGTTTTACTTCTGAATCTGCACATAAGGGAATCTTATCTACAAACCTGGGCAGCAATGGTTACCCTATAGCAAAGGAGACGAATCTCTCCTTAAGCGGTCTTTATCAAAATGCTGTTGATGTTAATCATCTGTTTATCGACAGTATTTATAATGCCAGCGGATATTTCGAGTATGACAGTACTCAAAATTTTGCGACACTGAAAGCAACAAATGATAATAATTTCACGGTTTATCGTGAGATAGCGACAACCGACGGAGAAAATAAAACAACACTGAAACATGGACAGTTTTTCCCATATAATACCATATCTGTGGGAAATTATTCAGAGGACAATCCGCTTAATCTGTACAATACAGATGCCAGAACTGGTCAAAATAATATAGATAAGGGTATATTACCAGAGGATGACCCTCGTAAATATGAAAGACTATATTCCGTAGGTCATAAAGATGGATCGAACGGTAAGGACAAGGTAGATTATTATTTCGGAATGGAAATGAGTGCGCAGTTCGTCCAGACTGTCAGCGGACTTGACGCCTGGGGACACGACATCATTTTCGAATTCAAGGGTGATGATGATTTCTGGCTGTATGTTGACGGCGAGCTGGTTATCGATCTCGGAGGAATTCATTCTGCTCTGGGCGGAAAAGTAAATTTCCGTACAGGAGAAGTAGAAGTCAACGGCACAAAGACTACCCTCAGGAATGTTTTCAAGAAAAATATGGAGGACAGAGGCGAAACAAATATTGATGCCAGGCTGGAAGAGATATTTGATACAAACAGTGCCGGACAGTATATTTTCAGGGATTATACCAAGCACACCATGAAGCTCTTCTATATGGAGCGTGGTGCAGGTGCATCAAATCTTAAGATAAAGTTTAATATCGCATCCGTTACTCCGGGACATGTTGTGGTCTCAAAGAATCTGAAAGGTGAAGGCGTTGAGGATCTGAATACGGACTTCCTGGAATATCCTTTCCAGATTTATTATACAATTCCGGAAGGGGAGAACGGTGAGCCGAGCGAAGAAATCCTTCTTGGAAATGACGATGAACATATCAGAGTTATCTATCAGAATTCAAACCAGGCGGTAACCTATGTACAAAAATACAGGCCGCCGGGATTTACGGAGGAGCAGGCCTACAATAATATTTATTTTATAAATCCAACGAGAAACGCTGAGATCTTATTCCCGGATGATGCCATTACGTACAGGATTGTGGAATGTGCGGTAGACAGTACGGTTTATGAAAATGTACTGATAAATGGAGAAACTGTTCCGGATGATAGGGTTGAGATCAGGGGTAATCTTAAGAGCTATTCCTCTGAGGTGGGATCAGCTGAGAATAAACCAAGTATATCCTTTGATAACTGGGTTAAGGATGATGTTATCAAGGAGCTTCATATCCTCAAGGAGCTGCAGGATGAAAACGGTAATCCGATAACGGACGATCCGACAACCTTCAGCTTCAGACTGCATCTTTCTTCTGTGGATGTGGCGGCAGATGATATACCACGTACGAATATGTACAGCTACTATGTTCTGTCTCCGGCCAAGAAGATATGCAGGTTTGATCCTGCCACCAGGAATTTTGCGGAAACCGATCTGCAATATACAGTTGCTAATATGGATGAAATCAAAGCGGGACATGTATCGGGACTTACCATAGAAGATATAACCTTTAAGACCTCCGGTTTTGGTGCTATTTCCAATATTCCTTCCGGCTATGAGATCGTGGTACCGGGACTTCCTGTAGGTTCACTCTTTAAGGTGACTGAGGATATAAAGCCGGGTTACGGACTTTACGGATATGAAATGATAATGGGTGAAAAGGTTGATGCGGAAGGACATGAGTATAACATCGCGTCATATCGTTATTATGAAGGAAATCCTGCAAATGTGGGTAAGGTTATCGGTGAAGAGAACCCGCATGTTAAGGTCATAAATAAAAAGGGTTATGGTCTTAATGTTAATAAGAAATGGAGCGACCTCAGTCTTACCAGCTACCATGAGCCTGTTTATACAGCAGTGTATGTGGACGGGGAGCTGCTGGAGGACTCTGTAAGACAGATCGCATCGCCATCTACATCGGCTTACTATTTCTGGACGAGCCTTAAACCAAATGCTGACGGAACAGAAAGAACAAGCCTTGATGGTTATGTAGTCAAGGAGGTTGTCGTAAGCGGAAGCCCTACAATATCAGCGGATGGCAAGGTTACAGGTTATGACACGGTTACTCCGGTTGCCGGCAAGATCAATCTTCTTGCAACCAGAACGGCAGAGGCAACTCCGCCGGGAGAGGATCCGGATAAGAATTATGACTATGTTGTATCCTACGAGCAGGGTGTGGATAATGGTTCGACAAGAACAGATACCATAACCAATACCCGTGAGGGCGGTATTGCCTTAAGACTGTTCAAATGGGACAGCAGTATTCCTTTGAAGAATGGAAAGTTTACTCTGAAGGACAGCAGCGGAAATGTTGTAGGTGAATATAAATCCGATGCGGATGGCATTATCACAATGCTCTATACCTTTGAGTACGGTGAGATATATACTTTGGTACAGGATGCGGCTCCTGCAGGATATGTAGGACTCCAGAAGAAGCTTTGTTTCAAGGTTAATACCGATGATACTGTATCGCTTTACTATAAGGATGGTACCACCGACTGGGGATCGCTGGATGAAGCGGATAATAAATGGGCTAACTGGAAGCAGGGCCAGAATGGTATAACTGCTTATGTAGATATTTATAATAAACAGTTCAACTTCAAGCTTATGAAGATGGATAGTGAGGATACTGATATCAAACTCGGAGCAGCTCATTTTGCCTTATATAAACAGGCAAATACCACTATCAGCGGCTATGTTAAACCGGTAGATCCTATGACCGGCTTTGAAGATATGGTTACTGATAAGGGTGAGCTTGATATCTGCGGCGGCAGCAGCGGCAGAGTTATCGATCCGGGCCCTAAAGGTTCGGTATATTTCCTGACAGAGACAAAGGCTCCTGCAACTTATACGAAATTAACTGATGACGTAATCTTTAAGATATCACCGCTCGGAGTTCCTTCTCTTGTCAGCGATTCATATAATGGTCAGCTGCTGGAGACAGAAGACAGCTATATTTATACACTCAGCGTTCCGAATACCAAGAAGCAGGATGGCAAGGTTTACCTTACGATCACGAAGACCGTTTCAGGTAATCAGGGCAATAAGAATCAGGATTTTATCTTCCATTTTGAAGTAGATGGTGATGATGGAACCACTGAGTATGAGTGGATAAAAAATGGAGAAGAGATGACTACACCGCTTACCAGCGGCGGAACCCACGGAAATTTCCGTATGGAACATGGTGACGTGGTTATGATTGCGCTTCCTCTTAATGCGGTGGTTACCATTACGGAGGACAATGAGGATTATACAACTACCATGAAGCTGGGGGATGAGCCTGCAGAGGAAAGGTTCTCAAAGGAAATTACAATAACAGGAAACACTACTCTTTCAGTTACAAATACCAGAACCGGAGTCATACCAACCGGAATTGAGACGCATCTTGCGGAGCTTATATGTATCTCTCTTCTTATGATGATCATGATCATAATGTTCATGAAGAGGAAGAGCAGATATTCCGAGGAGGAGTAGACAAATATACGGGTGGCTGAATTATCATGATATAATTTGAAACATAATGTACTTTTCACATAAATGCATTTGTGTTATACTTCATAATGTTTCAATGAGGATGATAAGTTTTCGTGCCGCCCGTGAATTATTTTTTGTGAAAATGGCGGTTGATAATTTTTTAGAAAGTGAGAATGAAACGATGACAAATATCGAAACAAAATCAATCAATGCTATCCGAATCCTTTCGGCAGATGCTATCCAGAAGGCTAATTCAGGCCATCCGGGACTTCCACTCGGTGCAGCCCCTATGGCTTACACATTATGGGCTAAGCATTTAAGACATAATCCGGCAGATCCTAAGTGGGAGAACCGTGACAGATTCATCCTTTCAGGTGGCCATGGTTCAATGCTCCTTTATTCGCTGCTTCATCTTTTCGGATATGGTCTTACAACAGAAGATCTCAGCAATTTCCGTCAGTTCGGAAGCCTTACACCGGGACATCCGGAGTATGGTCATACAATAGGTGTTGAGGCAACAACAGGACCTCTTGGTGCAGGTATGGCTATGGCAACAGGTATGGCAATAGCTGAGAAGCACCTTGCAAGCGTATTCAATAAAGAGGGCTTCCCTGTAGTTGATCATTATACATATGTTCTCGGCGGAGACGGATGTATGATGGAAGGTATCTCTTATGAAGCATTTTCGCTTGCAGGAACTCTTGGACTCAGCAAGCTGATCGTGCTTTATGATTCAAACAGCATTTCCATCGAAGGCTCAACAAATATTGCCTTCCGTGAGAATGTTCAGAAGCGTTTTGAAGCATTTGGTTTCCAGACTCTTCTTGTTGAGGACGGAAATGATATAGATGCGATCTCGAAGGCCATCGATGAGGCTAAGGCTGATACTGAAAGACCTTCATTTATCGAGATCAGAACAAAGATCGGTGCAGGATGTCCTGCCAAGGAAGGTAAGGCTTCAGCACACGGCGAGCCTCTTGGAGTAGAAAATGTTGCTGCTCTTCGTGAGAATCTCGGCTGGGAGTCTCAGGAAGCTTTCAAGGTTCCACAGGATGTTTATGATAATTATGCATCTATCGCCAAGGCTAATCAGAAATACGAGGATGACTGGAATGACCTTATGACAAGGTATTTCGCTGCTTATCCGGAAATGAAAGAGCTTTGGGATAAGTTCTATAACGGAAATGAAGCAGAGAAGCTTTTTGACAACGAGCAGTTCTGGAAGGTTTCAGATAAGCCTGAAGCTACAAGAAACGTTTCAGGAAAGCTTATAAATATAATCAAGGACGTTGTTCCGAACATGTTTGGCGGAGCAGCAGACCTTTCACCTTCAACAAAGACATATATGGCTGATAAGGGAGATTTCTCCAAGGAAACTCCGGAAGGCTGCAATATGCATTTTGGTGTAAGAGAGATCGCTATGACAGCTATCGGAAATGGTATCTATCTTCACGGCGGACTTAAGCCATTTGTTTCAACCTTCTTCGTATTCAGCGATTACGTTAAGCCGATGGCAAGACTTTCAGCTATTATGAATGCACCGCTTACATTTGTTCTTACTCATGACAGTATCGGTGTCGGTGAAGACGGACCAACACATCAGCCTATCGAGCAGCTTGCAATGCTCCGTGCTATGCCGAACTTCTACGTTTGGAGACCTGCTGACGCTGCCGAAACAGCAGCTGCATGGTATTTTGCACTTACAAAGAAGGATGCACCTTCTGCACTTGTTCTTACAAGACAGAATCTTCCACAGCTTGATGGTTCAGGAAAGGATGCCCTTAAGGGTGGTTATATCCTTGCTGATTCCACTAAGGAAGTACCTGATGCGATCATCATTGCTACAGGTTCTGAGGTAAGTCTTGCAGTTGAAGCCAAGGCTCGTCTTGCAGAGGAAGGCATGGATGTAAGAGTTGTAAGTATGCCTTGTATGGATCTTTTTGAAGATCAGTCAGAGGAATATAAAAATGCTGTTCTTCCTAAGTCAGTTACAAAGAGAGTTGCTGTTGAAGCGCTGTCTGAGTTTGGCTGGGGTAAATATACAGGACTTGAAGGAAAGTTCATCGGAATGAGAAGCTTTGGTGCTTCAGCTCCTGCAGGAAAGCTCTTCCCATACTTTGGAATCACAGCTGATGCTATCGTGGATGCACTTAAAAAATAAATATATTTGTACTTATGAGAAGTAAAACTCGTATTACACTTGTTCTTCTTAATCATAAGATACATGAAAAAAAGACGACCGGTTTTGCCGATCGTCCTTTTTTCACATTAAATTGTAGCGAGAAGCTGCATAGCATTCTTTCTGCGGATCACCTTGAAATGTTCGTTATAATATGAGATGGATGCATAAGTGGTCCTGCATTTCAGGGAATATTTCAGGAGTATCTTCTGTACTTCTTCAAAGCTTGTTGCTGTATTTGCATTGCTCGTGGCGTAAAGATAGAAGCGGCCTGTCATCTCATCCTTATACAGTGTATTGTCGCTGAAGTAAAGGGATGAAATCTCATATGCAGCATTTATCACGTCAGAAATATCTTTAAACATGAAAACCTCAAACGGACTGTCGCTTGGCGGTTTATTCTTGTTGCCCGGAGAAGCTGTGATAGTTACATCTGCCGAAATATGAGCATTTGCGGGATCCAGTGAGAGATCGCCGTTTTTGATAGCATTTCCGGCAAGGTTTTCAAGGGCGTTGGTGATTCCTGCGAAGAGATTTGAAAGTCCGTCTTTCATCTTCTTCTGGATAGAATCACTGTTCAGGATATCATTTATATCTTCAGCAGTGTCTGAGGTTTCATTCGCAGACGCTTCTTCAGATTTGTTATCGGCTGTGTCCTGAGGATCGGAAATCTCTTCAGAGGATTCCTTTTCCTGAGAATCGGAATCTAAAATATCATCAGAGGCTTCTTCCTCTGAATCGAAATTCAGCTCGATGTCGTCCTCATCTTCTGAAAGCATATCAAGGTCATCGTCTTCACTGAGGTGAGTGAATCTCGAGAATCTTGCATCCAGCTCATCCGGATTATCAACCTTGGTTACTATAAGTATCAGTGTATCCTTATTGGTAGGAATAGCCTCTATCATTAGCGGGCTTCCGTCCACTTCAAAATCCACCTCTTCGGCAGCCTGCCTTATCATATCATGAAAAAGCTCCTTGGCTTTGTCGGTTCCGTAGGCAAGCTCCGTGAGACGTATATTTTTGTCTTCAAGCTCCTGCTTGTTGAGAATGCAGCGTATCTGGTTGTCATTTATCTTTTCAATCTTCATAAAATCACCTCCTCTTGAGAAGTGTTATTATCATATTTTTTATATCCGCTAAAAAGGTTATGAATAGTTTAACACAAAATTTTTCTCTGTAAAGAAAAATTTGATGTTTTTCGGCGACATATGGAAGAATTCAGAGTTATTTCACATTTTATACCTTGAAAACTGAGCCGGTTTGATATAGTCTGTAAGAGAACATTTACTAAGAATAAGATATACCTCTTCCCAAAGAGCATCAGGCTGCATGAACCTGCGGAAGGAATATTAGAATTATCACAAGATCGATTTTCTTTTCATGAAAAGGACTTGGGCAGATGCAGATTTGAAGAGGAGGTGTTGCGTAGGAAGTTTATTTTACAGAAAAATATTTTAATCTGAAACAGGAAAATACTATATTTAAGAAGAGCATGGAGCTGTCGGATATATCCGGCAGCTCTTATGTTATAAAAAAACCATGCGGCGCTCTGTGAAAAGCAGCCGCATGGCTTATATTTTTAAAATAATGGTTCAATTATGCCTCGCTGATAACTCCCATTGGGCATGTACCTGCGCAAGCACCACAGCTGATGCAAACATCAGGATTGATAACATATGCTCCACCATCTTCAGAGATAGCACCTACTGGGCATGTTCCCGCACATGAACCGCAACCGATACAACCATCACCAATAACGTATGCCATTTTTATATCCTCCCTTTTAGTAAGAAATATTAATAGTTTTCTGATAAAGTTCTCTCGAATCTTTTCATCAAGTGCATATTACTACAGTATATTTGAGTAAGGCAAGCCTAACTTTTGTCCAACAAACTAATTATCAGAGGTCACAGAACAGGGGTCCGGTACAGCTGTTTTAAATATATCGACGAAATGTATGACCGCTATGGCTGCTCACGCTGACAGTATTCTCATAGCCCGGATAGCAGTTTTTAAATAACTGTACCATCAAAAATGCCTGTTTTTATATATAGAATAGCCAAAAGTCCTGGAAATGGCTCGGGACAGCATTGGAATGGTCTCAGAATAGCCTGGGATAAGGCGAGCTTAAATGGGGGGAATAATCGGACCGGAGCTACATTATAAAACTGATAATTGACTAATGATCTATGATAAATGGTTAGTATGTTAGTGCTCTTATTGAGAAATTTTACCACATTTTGCGTTCGCGAAAATCACACTCAAAATCAACTTTATATCACATTCAAAATCAATTCTATATCAACTCTATATCATGCTTGATACATGTATACTGTATACAATAAATGTACTGAAAAAAGTACAAAATGTCATATATTTTGCATTGACGTGTATACAATGACATTTTATAATATACATAGACAGGCGGTAACTCTCGCATTTTCGCCGTTTTTATCTATCAGGCGATTGGCAGCGTCTTTCAGAATAAAATGTTAAAAAAGTATGACAATTTCATGTGAGAGGAACTGCAGGATAAAATATTATATAAATCAAGGAGGATTTTGAAACATGGAAGCAACAGGATGGAATGGCTTCGTAGGCGGTAAGTGGCAGAAGGAAGTAAACGTTCGTGACTTCATTCAGAAGAACTATACTCCATATGAAGGAGATGACTCTTTCTTAGCAGCACCTACACAGAACACAAAGGATTTATGGCAGCAGGTACTTGATCTCTCTAAGCTTGAGAGAGAAAAGGGTGGAGTTGTTGATATGGATACTAAGGTTGTATCAACACTTACATCTCATAAGGCAGGCTATCTTGATAAGAGCAAAGAGACGATCGTTGGACTTCAGACAGACAAGCCATTCAAGAGAGGAATGAACGTTTACGGTGGTATCCGTATGGCTGAGAAGGCATGTGCAGATAACGGCTATACAGTAGATCCTGAGATCGTTGAGTTCTTCACAATTCACAGAAAGACACACAATGCAGGTGTATTTGATGTATATGATCCAGAAATCAGAAGATGCCGTTCAAATCACATCATCACAGGTCTTCCTGATGCATACGGACGTGGACGTATCATCGGCGACTACAGAAGAGTTGCTCTTTACGGTATCGATTTCCTTGTAGCTGACAAGGAGGATCAGAAGCTTTCATTTGGTACAGAGTACACAGATGATGTTATCAGAGGTAAGGAAGAAATCTCTGAGCAGATCAAGGCTCTTAAGGAGCTTAAGACAATGGCTTCTTTCTATGGCTTTGATATTTCTAAGCCTGCTACAAACGTACAGGAAGCTATTCAGTGGACATACTTTGGTTACCTTGGAGCAGTTAAGGAGCAGAACGGTGCTGCAATGTCACTTGGCCGTACAGCTACATTCCTTGATTGCTATGCTGAGAGAGACCTTGCAAATGGTACATTTACAGAGGATCAGATTCAGGAGTTCGTAGACCACTTCATCATGAAGCTTCGTCTCGTTAAGTTCGCAAGAACACCTGAGTACAATCAGATCTTCGCTGGTGACCCGGTTTGGGTAACAGAGTCACTTGGTGGTATGGGCGTTGACGGACGTACACTTGTTTCAAAGATGTCATTCCGTTATCTCCACACACTTGACAACCTTGGTACAGCACCTGAACCAAACCTTACAGTTCTCTGGTCAACAAGACTTCCTATCAACTGGAAGCAGTACTGTGCTAAGATGTCTATCAAGTCATCTTCTATCCAGTATGAGAACGATGATATGATGAGAGTTGTTCATGGTGATGACTATGGAATCGCATGCTGCGTATCTTCAATGAGAATAGGTAAGGAAATGCAGTTCTTCGGAGCACGTGCTAACCTTGCTAAGTGTCTCCTTTACGCTATCAACGGTGGTGTTGATGAGTGTACAGGTGTTCAGGTTGGCCCTGAGTACAGACCTATCACATCTGATGATGCTCTTGACTTCGATGAGGTTATGCACAAATATGATCAGATGATGGATTGGCTTGCTAAGGTTTATGTAAATGCCCTTAACATCATCCACTACATGCATGATAAGTATGCTTATGAGAGAATCCAGATGGCTCTTCATGACAGAGACGTAAGAAGATACTTCGCAACAGGTATCGCAGGACTCTCATGCGTAGCTGACTCACTTTCAGCTATCAAGTATGCTAAGGTTTACCCAATCAGAAATGAGCAGGGTATCGTAGTAAGCTACAGAACAGAGGGTGATTTCCCTAAGTATGGTAACAACGATGACAGAGTTGACGAGATCGCAGCTAACCTTGTTTCAACATTCATGAAGAAGATCCGTTCACATCATGTTTACAGAAATTCATTCCCTACAATGTCAGTTCTTACTATTACTTCAAACGTTACATATGGTAAGAATACAGGTGATACACCTTGCGGAAGAAAGCATGGTCAGCCACTTGCTCCTGGTGCAAACCCAATGCACAGAAGAGATACACACGGAGCATATGCTTCACTTTCATCAGTAGCTAAGCTTCCATTCGAGTTTGCTCAGGATGGTATCTCAAATACATTCTCAATCATTCCTAACGCTCTTGGTAAGGAAGATCAGGTATTTGCAGGTGACCTTGATGTAGATCTTGGACTTGACAAGCAGTAATATTTGCTTTGGTTAAATGACGGATGACCGGCGGGTGCGAATAATTCATATACCGCCGGGATCCGGTGGATATATTTACCATATGTAACTCACTGTTGATAAGATACCGGAGTAACGTCAGTCCCGCAGAATTATGAGATGTATTTTTTGCTTCTCGTGATGTCGTTTATTTTCGGTTGCAGGGCGGATACTATTTCGGATATATTTAAGAAAGATGGGAGACAGATATGGCAGATAAGTTAAATGATGTAAATGATATCGTTTCAATGCTTGACAATATGGTTGCAAACGGAACAGGTCATATAAATGTGACAGTCGATCCTGATGCTGAGGCCGGTAAAACGGTTGAGACTATGGGCTGTATAGACTGTGCAAAGGGTGACCTTGCCTGTTCGGTTCCAACTCTGATGGAAGGTATGGATGATGCATTTGCAGAGGATAATAAGTAATATGGCGTGCCGCTTCAGGGCAGTATGTCAATAATAGATTGGAGGTAATGTAACAATGGCTAGTACAGCACAGATCGATAACTTAGTAGATATGTTAGATGGTTATGTAACAAAGGGTGGTCATCACCTTAATGTTAATGTATATAACAGAGAGACACTTCTTGATGCTCAGAAGCATCCGGAGAACTACCCACAGCTTACAATCCGTGTTTCTGGATATGCAGTTAACTTCATCAAGCTCACAAAGGAGCAGCAGGATGACGTTATCTCACGTACATTCCATGAGTCACTTTAATATCCGGCTGGGTTATTAAATCTGAATAGCGATCATTTGATCGCGGTCACTAAGTAATTACAGGGTGCAGGAGTTTATTCTCCTGCATCTTTTTTTAATCCAATTGTAATCTTATGATTATTGCGACAAGATTTCTGCTGTGATATACTGAAACAGGGTGTCGGGACGGAGAACGATTATATGTCTCCGCTGATATATAAAATATATATGGTAGGGACAGCAGAATGAAAAATCTGAAAAAATCGGATATTGTAACAATTGTAATTCTGGTGGTTCTCTTTATGATCATCATAGTGACAAATGCCGGACTTGTATATAAGTCTCTTGTCAGTCAGAAGAGAAAAGTCGGAGAAACTCAGATAAACAGTATAAAATCAGATCTGGATAACTATATAGCAAACTCTGAAAATATATTGCTCAGAACCGCGAGTGGAGCAGAACAGATACTTGCTCAGAAGAACTCCGAAAAAGAGCTGGAGGATTATATTGTTCACCAGAAGAGAGCACAAAAGGATGCCACAAACGGCACTACATTTAATGTATATATTGCAGGTCAGGGATGGGAGATCATTCCTGATTTTGATAAGCCAAGCGATTACCATGCGACTGAAAGAAACTGGTATGTCGGCGCGGTGGAGAGTGACGGTGAAATTTATATCACAGACCCTTATATTGACAGGATGACAGGCGAAATGTGCTATACTCTGTCAGTGCTTCTTTCAGACAAAAATACCGTTGTGGCAATGGATTTTACATTGTCTGAGATTCAGCAGTGTGTTGATAAGATGGGGCTTGACTCCGGTGACGGTGTGGCAATCATCATATCCAACGAAGGACTTATAGTTGGCTATAATGATATGACATATATCGGAGATGATGTTAACAAGGTTCTTCCGGATTATGCTGTTTTTTATAATTATATAAAAAATAATCCGGGGCAGGAGGCATTTTCGGATTATGTAGGTGAAAAATCCTGTACGGTATTTCATTCAAAGACAAAGAACAACTGGTACATGATACTCACGACCTTTAACGGGGATCTGGACAGTAAAACCAGAAGGCAGATAATCCTGAACATAATTACAAACGTTCTCATGCTGGTTGTTATTGTCATCTTTTATATCCGTAACGCCAAGAACAGAAACAGGGCTGAGAGGGCGCTAAGGAGCAGTGAGAAGTTTGTTGAGAAGATAACAAATAATCTGAAACAGCCTATAGCTGATGTTATCCGGATGAGTGAAGTCAACCGTGTTGAAAGCAGCGAAGACATAAGACAGAATATTACAGAAATACGTACTGTCGGTATTAAAATGGATGAAATGATGAAGGATCTGTCTTCTTACTCAAGTCTCTGGCAGGATATGAGCCGCAAAGAGGAAATGAAGAGAAAGAAGGAGAAGAGTCTCTCCAAGAGCATCAAAAGATCCAGAAATACCATAATACTTATGCTTCTTCTGGTGGTGCTTGGAACATCTGCTGTATTTGTTGATTACAGCAAGGAACATTCTGATGGATTGATACGTGGCCAGCTGACCGTATACGATGGAAAGTTGAATGAATGGGAGGCAGAACAGCGGACTATCCTGAATATGTTCACAAATATCATTTCTGCAAGACCTGAGATACTTGACGATTATGATTATGCGGTGGAATGGCTTAACAGTATAGCTGTGAAATATCCGAACATTTCAGTATGTTACCTTGCAAATCCGTACAAGGAGCATACCGTAATAATGAATAATGGCTGGCAGCCGGATGAAGACTGGAAGGTAGAGGAAAGAGACTGGTATAAGAAGACGGAGATATCTCCGGATGGCTTCAGTTTTTCGTCGCCATATTTTGACGAACAGACAGGCAATTACTGCGTAACAATCTCGCAGATGGTATATGGAAAAAATGGTGAATTCTTAGGAATTTTTGGTATAGATCTGTATATGGATAAGCTTATCGAGATATTCGGAAGCGGATACTATGAAACGGATTATGTATTCCTTGTGGATTCAAATGGTGCAATCATCAACCATCCGAATAAGGAATATCAGATGGCAGAAGGCAATAGCGTAAATATTGCTGATACACCATATGGAAAAGCGTTTAAAATGAAGAATAGGGCTATCGACCATATCACGGACTATAACGGCAGCTACAGTGTCTGCACACATATGCTGGATGAGTCTTCAGGCTTTTCAGTATTCTTTGTGGCAAAATGGTGGAGCATCAATATCTGGAATGTTATTACAGTTGCATTTTACATTATGCTTATAGTGGTTTGTATAATTGTAATAATTGTATTGCTCAACAGAGTCATCAGATCTCAGGCAGAGCTGAATAATAAGCTTTCGGCAGCAGTGGATGAGGCTACGGTTGCAGGTAAGGCAAAGACTGATTTCCTGGCACAGATGAGCCATGAGATCAGAACTCCTATCAATGCGGTCATTGGTATGGACGAAATGATACTGAGAGAGACGAAGGATCAGGAGATCAGAGAATATGCTCAGAATATCAGCAGCGCAAGTAATACACTGCTGAACCTTATAAATGGTATTCTGGATTTTTCAAAGATTGAGAGCGGCAAGATGGAAATCATTTCTGGACAGTATGAAACCGTGGAAATGGTAGATGATCTTGTCAATATGATTGCCGGCAAGGTTGAGTCCAAGGGACTGCAATTTGTTATTGATATTGATAAAAATATTCCTAAGACTCTCTACGGAGATGATGTAAGAATAAAGCAGATCATCACAAATCTTCTGACAAATGCGGTAAAATATACCAATAAGGGTTCGGTTAAAATGACGGTCAGGGCAGAAGAAGTATCGGCTGATGACTGCACATTATACGTTGAGGTTAAGGATACCGGTATTGGTATCAGAGAAGAGGATAAGGATAAGCTTTTTGTATCCTTCCAGAGACTGGATGAGAGAAGAAATAAAAATATAGAAGGTACAGGACTGGGAATGTCGATCGTAGCGGGACTTCTTGCGATGATGGACAGCAGCCTTAATGTTGAAAGCGTTTATGGCGAAGGCTCGACTTTCTATTTTAGATTAAAGCAGAAGGTAATCGATGGCTCCGGAATCGGGGAGTATGTCAGAGGAGCTGCAAGTCCACAGGATAAGAAAACGCAAAGCGGAAATCTCAGACTTCGCAATGCAGCTATCCTTGTCGTAGATGACAATGATATGAACCTGAAGGTTGCCAAAGGTCTTATGAAGAAGCTTACGGCTGTTCCTGACCTTGCTTCAAGCGGTGAGATCTGCATAGAAATGATGAATGAGAAGCATTATGATATAGTGCTTATGGATCATATGATGCCGGTCATGGATGGTATCGAGACTCTGAAAAAGCTGAAAGGTGCCGGCATGATCCCGAAGGATACGGCAGTTATAGCGCTTACCGCAAATGCAATTGTCGGAGCGAGGGAGACTTACATAGAGCAGGGCTTTACGGATTATCTTTCGAAGCCGATAGATCCTGCTCAGCTTGAGAAGATACTTACCAAATATCTTCCGGAGGATAAATACTATTATGAGGACGGAAGTGCTCCTCAGAATACAGCAGGAATAATCGTCGATGAACTACAAGAGACGTCAGCCGGACAGGCTGCTGGTGATGTACAGGATTCATCAATCGGACAAATCACTGGCGGTAAGCAGAACAAGCTGGCTACAGATGCCGGGGATGATGTACGGTATATATCGGACAGACAGACCACCGGCGTCGAGCAGGATGCGACAGCAAAAGAGGCGGCAGGAGAGGATTTTCTTGAGCAGCTCCGTAACGCCGGCTTCAATACAGAAGCTGCAATGGGATATGCCATGGATGATGAAGAGTTTTATAAGGAGCTTCTCATGACCTTTGCTGAAGATGAACCCGGTAAAATTTCGGCGATCACAGACTTTTATAAGGCCAGAAACTGGAAGGATTATAAGATTCTGGTGCATGCCCTGAAGAGTTCTGCAAAGGCTGTGGGGGCTGACGAACTATCGGCGCTTGCTCTTGAGCAGGAAGAGGCTTCAAAGGAAGAGAATGAGGAAGTAATAGATTCCGGTTTTGAAAATCTGATGAAGACTTATAAGATGGTAACAGAAAACATTTTGAAGATCATTTCCTAGTATATTGGTCCGGCTATTTAAGAACCAATAAACTGGCAGCTACTAATATTTACAGAGGTATATTATGGGCCTGATAATATTTATAATTATTTTTTACAATTTAATAGCGAAGTCGGATCCGAAGCTTCATGACAGGATAAAGAAGAGAATGCCGCTCCTGATAATGCTTTTTATTATGCTGCAGTGCGCAAGCTGGTTCGGAGCAGGACTGACAAGGGGCATCGGAACGCTTCTTGGACTTGGAATAGTTTTATCACCATTTATTTTAATCGGATGGGGAATCAAGAAGATAATAAATGCAGGTAAAAGGAAAAACAGTCAAGAATATCAGGAGATTAAGAGAGAAATGCAGCAGGATATTAAACTTACGGAATCTGTTCCGAAAAGAAGGAAGATAGTTGCAAAATTTAATGAAAAGTATTCACTCTGCCTGACGGATGAGCAGATTGACAGGATAGTCGAGGCTTCTTATTCATCCTATACCTGGCAGAGAGAAATCTATGATATGGATAAAGAGTATAAATTCGCCAGCATGTGGGTGGATGAAGCCAATGAATGGCTGAGAATGTATCTTTATGTATTTCCGGTCATGGACATATCATTTGATATCAGACGACAGGCGCAGATTGTTGAGGATACCCTTTGTGCCATTTTCAGGGATATCGATCCTAAGAGATGCTACTCCGTGGATGATGTGATCCAGAGGATCAATAACAAGTATCTTACACGATTTGATGAGAAAACCTTTATGATCGCATATAGATTCCTCCAGAAGGAGCATCATAATTATAAGCTTCCGGGAGCTGACAGAAGCATGGTCAGAAATGTCAGCGAGGTTGACAGCCTGGCACAGAAATATCAGAATGTCCAAAATGCTGAACCGTCGAAGCATTATGTAAGTCCGGCAGGAGCTAAGGTTCCGGTAAATAATATCGGAGACGGAATAACTCATGAGCAGCTGGAGGAAATGGTTCAGAGCGGTAATTTTACTGACGATGAGATCGTGGAGATCATAAAGAAAATATATGGCGGAAATGATGAGGATCCGGATTCAGGTATGACGCCTATGGCGTGATATGGCTATAATAAACAGAAGCTTATATCCGGCTGATTGATCTTTGAATAACTACACCGGATATGGATATCAAAATTCGGAGGACAGTATGAAGAATGACAAAACAAATGTGATGCGCGTTCTGGACAGCAAAAAGGTTGCGTATCAAAGCTATTCATATACAGCGGACAGCACACTGAGCGGTGAACAGATCGCTGAGCTTCTAAATGAGGATGTTAAAAGAGTTTTCAAGACTCTTGTAACTCAGGGGAAGACCGGGCAGCATTATGTATTTGTAATACCGGTTGCAGAGGAGCTGGATCTAAAGAAGGCGGCAAAGGCCTGCGGAGAAAAGTCGGTTGCCATGATAAAACAGAAGGAGCTGCTCCCTCTTACAGGCTATATTCACGGAGGATGTTCTCCTATCGGAATGAAAAAAATGTTTTCGACATTTGTGCACATTTCAGCGAAGGAATATGATAAAATGTTCGTCAGTGCCGGAAAAGTGGGAATGCAGGTAGAGCTTCCGCCACAGGCACTTATTGATATCGTAAATGTCAAATTTGATGATCTGATCGTGGAGACGTAGTAGGGCGTTTCTTAAATATCTCAACTGAATATGAGATGCGTTTTTTGTTTTTAAATGGATAATTATTAAAAGGATGGAGAGAAGAAAATGACTGGAAATGTTCATTCAATAATAACAGGAAGTACGGTTGACGGACCGGGAACCAGATATGTTGTATTTTTAAAGGGATGTCCGCTGAGATGTCTTTACTGCCATAACCCGGATACCTGGGATGGAAGAGGCGGCAAGGAAATGACGGTTGCCGAGATAATAGCGGATATGAGAAGCTATCTTCCATTTATGAAGAGAGGCGGACTTACGATCTCCGGCGGTGAGCCGCTTGTGCAGATTGATTTCGTAACAGAACTCTTTACTGCAGCCAAGAACCTGGGAGTTCATACGGCGCTGGATACAACAGGATATCTCTTCAATAAGGATAATCCGGAGATTTTTGCAAAGTATGAGAAGCTGGCAGCGGTTACAGATCTGGTGCTCCTGGATCTTAAGCATATCGATCCGGAGAAGCATGTAGAACTCACGGGAGTTAAACAGGATACAATAATTGATTTCTATAAATATCTGGATGAGAAGGATATTCCAATCTGGGTAAGACATGTTATAGTTCCGGGATATACCTTTGATCCGGTTTACCTCGAGAAATCCGGAAAGTTTCTTGCACATTTCAAAAATGTCAAGGCAGTTGACATCCTTCCTTATCATGATATGGCCAAGCCGAAGTATAAGGAAATGGGCATTGACTATGTACTTAAGGATGTTAAACCGCTTACCGGTGAAGATGGTCACAGCGCCCGCGACATGGTGGTAAATGCCATGCGCCAGGAGAGAATCCGCATGAAGGAAGCCGGAATCCACGTGGGCTTCCCATTTGATACACCTGTGCTGTAGGCTTTAGGTGTTGTGCTATTCGGGAAAACAGACAAGTTATCTGGTGTAATTGTTCAGAACCGATATACCAGTGTAGATGCAGGACGTAAATAAATAGACTGTTCAGTGCATCAGTCGGGTATGAGATTAAGTTACCGTAGGGACGTCAGTCCCGCAGGATTATGAGAAGCGTTTTTTGCTTCTCATAATATAAAATATTTGAGAGGTTTGAAAATGAATATAGCAGTGTTTGCGGGAGCCGCAGAAGGAAAGAAGCCTGAATATATGGAGGCAGCCGGGGCTCTCGGAAAGTGGATAGGCGAAAACGGACATACTCTTGTTTATGGCGATGGTAAGGTCGGAATGATGGGCAGGGTGGCGGAGGCAACTCTTGCTGCCGACGGTAAGGTCATAGGTATAATCCCGCAGTTCATGATAGATGCAGGCTGGGAGAATACGGATGTTACAGAAATGATCGTGACAGATACCATGTCAGAGAGAAAAGAAAAAATGGCGGAGCTGGCAGACATCTTTGTGGCACTTCCCGGAGGTGTCGGAACTCTGGAGGAGGCCGCTGATATAGTTTCCTGGGTTCGCCTGGGACTGTATAAGGCTCCATTTATCTTTTGGAATACTCTTGGCTGTTACGATAAACTGAAGGCTCTTTATGATCAGATGATCGAAGATGAATTTTTAAATGCAGAAGAGCTTTCCTTCGTACATTATCTGGATAATATCCGCGAGCTGGAAGCTGTGATCAAATAAGAAGAGAAAAACTAAATAAATATAATGAATAATAATTAAAAGATCGGAGAATACTGTATTTTCCGGTCTTTTTTTGGTGTAAAAAAGTCGCTACGCAGACATGCTGACACAAAATTAATTAAAAAATTTTCATCTTTTAATCTAATTTTAATCTTTATCGAAGTTTTTTTTAATATTTAAGCGATATACTCACCTTATCAAAAAAACAACAAATCAATGATCAGGAGGTAGAGTAAAGTGAAGGTTTTTTTGAAATACATCAGAAAGAACATGTTTGAGAAGAAAAGCAGATTGTTTCTTCTGATCTTCTCGATAGCAATGAGTACAGCACTTCTGGTAGCCAGTGCGGGAATTGTGGAAATCATTTTCAACAGTTTCACAAAACCGTATGAACAGGCACAGGAGTCGGATATCGGAATTGTTTCTTCTGCGGAAGATCCGTTTATCGATCCTTCACTATTTGAAGGTGAAAAGCTTACGGATCTTATCTGTGAGATCCAGACGAAGGGCGTTGTAAATGAAAATGACAAGATCAGATATGTCAGCATTCATGGACGCGAAGCTTTTGACGGTAAGATGAAGGAAGGAACAGCAGACTTTATCAGCGGTGAATATACCGAAGGCGATTTTTCCTGTATCATTTCAGAGAGAATCGCAAAGGAATGTAAACTTTCGGTAGGAGATTCCATCAAGCTTTACCTTTCAGGTGAAGAGATAAATATGGTAATAAAGGCCATAAGCGTTAATGATGGTCTTTTCTATGCGGATGAGATCAATAACTACAGCATGGTTGTTCCTTATGAAATGTTAAATTTAAAAATGCATGCCGATGGAAAGTTCAATTATATCGGAGCAAACCTTGAAAGCGGTAAGGTAGACAGCTATCTTAAGCAGTTTAATCAGGATCATCCGGAGCTTTCAGCTTACAGCCTTAAGTCAAAGCTTGAGACTGACGGATCTATAAATGCGGTACTTTACTTAATGTTGACAATCGTCGTAGTAGTAAGTTCGATAATCATCCACGGAGTATTCAAACTCATAATGACAGAGAGGCTTACGGTTATCGGTACATTTATGAGCCAGGGTGCTACGAAGAAAAAGATTGAGCGCATCGTTCTTCTGGAAGGTCTTATGTATGCCTTGATGGGTGGTGTCGTAGGATGTGCACTTGGTGAGGTGCTCCTCTTTGTTATCAACCGCCTCGTAAGCCCTCTTGCAAAATACGGAATTTATGCACCATATAATGTGAATGCATTACATATAGTTATCGGAATGGTATTTGCAGTACTGCTTTCAGTAATCTCTGCTTATACACCGGTCAGATCGATCAGAAAATACGAGGTTAAGGATGTTATCCTCGGAAGAGCGGAAGCTAAGCAGAAGAACAGAAAGATAAAGGTTTTCATCGGCGCAGCACTTCTTATCTTCAGTATAGTGATCGGAATCATCAACGGAAAGGTTCAGAATGTTACAAGTATGATCGCAATGGCTACAGCCTTTGCAGGAATCATAATGGTAACACCTACACTTGTTAAGTATCTGGCAGGCTTCCTTGCAAAGCTTTTCAGAGGAAAGCCGACAGCTTACCTTACAATGAACAATATAAGAACATCAAAGCTTCTTAGAAATAACATAGTACTTATAGTAGTTTCATTATCAGCAGTGCTTCTTATCTCATCCTTTGGTGAGAGCATGACAAAGCTTGTAAAAGGAGCATATGAAGATCTAGATTACGATTATTCAATATCATCTATCATGAATACCGGCAGTGAAGAGTCGACAACAAACGTGATTTTTGACAAGCTTAACAGCATCGATGGAATTGATAAAGAATCAATAGCAACAGCAACATATGAAATGTGTGAAGTAGACGGACATTCGGCTTTCATTGAACCGGTGGATATCATTCCATACGGACATTATCTCGACAGATATACGCCTCTCATTTCCCAGAAAGGAAATGATTATCAAGAGTTTGCAGCATCAACTGATAATGCGGTATACCTTACAACAAAGGTTGCGGACGCGATCGATAAGAAGAAGGGTGATACAGTCGTAATAGAAGTAAATTCCAGAAAGGCGGAATTCAGGGTTGCCGGTTTGTATGACGGCAAGGTTTATAATAACGGCGAAGGAATCCTTATCAGCAGAGAATGCGGAGAAAAAGTGTTTAATATAACAGAGGCATCCGACATATTCTTCATGCTTGACGGTACAAGAGCAGCGAGTGAGGTTGAGGCAGATTTCAAGGGCTTCCTTACAACTCTGGGTGCAACCTATCAGACAAAGGCTGAGGACTGCAAAGCAAATGATGAATCAAATGCGATGGTAGTAAATGTTATGGCAGTATTTGCATATCTGGCCCTGATAATCGCTTCAATCGGAGTATTCAACAACATAACCATCAGCTTCCACCAGAGAAAGAGAGAATTCGCGGTAATGTCTTCTGTCGGAATGGATAAGAAGAGAAGAAAGAATATGATACTGACAGAGAGCATGTTCAGTGTAGTGATGAGTATCCTTATAACAGTACCATTTATGATACTTCTTACAGATCTTTTCACAGGCTCAACTTACTTCGTAGGAATCCCTATGGTAACAAAGCTCAGCTGGATCACAGTACCAAAGTTCTCAATCGTACTTGCAGTTATCATCTTTATAGCATCTCTTTCTACAATGAAGAAGAGCAAGAAGCTCAGCATTGTTCAGGAGCTTAAATACGAATAAAACAAAAATATAACAAGATCATTCGGGATCTATATGATAAAACAGGGGACGGTCTGATGGAGCCGCAGATGGTATTCCATCAGAGCCGGTATCCCCGCAAAACAGAAAAATAACGATATTTATATAAATGCAGAATATGGAGGAAAATACAATGAACGTAATCGAGGTAAAGAATCTTTATAAATCATTTGAAAATGGCAAGCAGGTAACAGAAATCCTTAAAAATATCAATCTTACAGTTAAGCATGGCGAGTTCGTTTCTATCATGGGACCTTCAGGAAGCGGTAAGTCTACACTGCTTTATCTCCTCGGTGGTCTTGATCAGCCGACCCGAGGAAATGTACTTATCAATGGAACGGATCTTTCTACACTTAATGATAAGAAGCTCAGCAGCATGAGAAATGAAGAAATCGGCTTTGTATTCCAGTTCTATAATCTGGTACCGAACTTAAACGTTGTTGATAATATTTCCCTTCCGCTTATGCTCAGCGGCAAGAAGATTTCGGATTATAATGATAAGATTGATGAAGTTCTTGAGCTTATCGGTCTTGAGGATAAGAGAAAGCTGACACCGCGTGAGCTTTCAGGTGGACAGCAGCAGAGAGTTGCCATAGCTCGTTCACTTGTATTTGATCCGGAAATCCTCTTCCTGGATGAGCCTATCGGAAACCTTGACTCAAAGACAGGTATGAAGGTTATGGAGCTTTTCGCAAAGATTAACCGTGAATATGGCAAGACCATCGTTCAGGTTACTCACTCTGAAAAGTCAGCTGAATTCGGAACAAAGCTTGTAAGACTCATCGATGGTGAGATCGATGAAGTTTCAGACGTAAAGAAACTTTACAAGACAGCATAATCAGGTTACAAAGCTTCATGCATATACGCATCAAAAAAGGAATGGACGCCAGAGTAAACGTCCATTCCGATCTGATGCAATATAACTTATCAGAAGAAAAACAAGCACGAATGAAGTGAGTATTTGTTTTTCTTGATAAGATACCACAGGGACGTCAGCCCCTGGATTAAGAGTAAAATGATCCGAAATGGATCTTGAAAAAGCTACTCCTCGATCATTGATATCCTTCTGACATGCCTTTCGTCATTTGAAAATGGTGTATCAAGGAAGGTGTCAACTATCATAAGTGCATGCCCTGCGCCGATAACTCTGGCTCCCATACAGAGTACATTTGCATTATTGTGCTCACGGGTTGCCTGTGCAGAAAAGTTGTCATGGCAAAGGGCGGCACGAATACCTTTTACTTTATTTGCGGTAATAGACATACCGATGCCGGTTCCGCATATAAGAATACCGTAATCAGCTTCACCGGAAGTTACCGCAGAGGTAACTTCTTTTGCGTATATAGGATAATCACAGGACTTTTCATCGTAACATCCCTTGTCTGTCACTTCTATACCTCTATCTGTAAGGTGCTTTATAACTTCCTGCTTAAGGGCGAATCCGCCGTGGTCTGAGCCAATTGCTATTTTCATAATATTCCTCCTGAGAATTAAAATTTTATATGTTGTATATTCGGTTTATACCGGTATGCGCAGTGCATCTGGATATATTGGTATGTGCAGTTCAACCGGTTATGCTGGTACTTAGTTAATAATAACTTTTGAAGGATTATGAGATACGTTTTTTCTTCTCATAATGTCATATTTTATTACACAAATATTACCTTCTGGCCTGCGGCTTTAAGAAGTCGGTTCATTATGGCACCTCCGAGTTCTCCTCTGCTGAAGGACTCGCTGTAGATCACTTCGGCGCCGATCTCGTCGCACTCTCTGAGGGCACTGTAAAGATGCTTTGCGACCTCTTCGCCGGAAGCGGTTTCTCCCAGCAGGATTATATTTTCTGCATGGTAGTGCCTGCGGTTTTCAGCGGTGGTAAGAACTGCTGCCTTTTTGCCTTCGGCAGCTGCGTCCGTAATCAGACGGTTGATCGTTGAAATGACATTTCCTGTTACCAGCTGTGGAGAAAGTTCATCTTCAATTATGGTAAGACTGCCTTTTGGAGCATAATGAGTGTATTTCATTCCCGGGGCCTTCGGACGAAGATTTGGATCCGGCTTCATTATGGCAGGATCTATGGTGACTTTTCCGACTATTTCTTCAAAATCCTTCTTTGTGATAAATCCCGGTCTAAGTATTACCGGTACTTCGCCGGTTACATCTATTATAGAAGATTCTATGCCTATATCCACAGGACCGCCGTCAAGTATCATATCGATACGGCCTGTGAGATCCTCGGCAACATGCGCGGCAGTTGAAGGGGAAGGACGGCCGGAAGCGTTTGCGCTCGGAGCTGCAATATAGACTCCGCTTTCTCTTATAAGCCTTGCTGCATCAGGGTGAGAAGGCATTCTTATAGCTACAGTATCCAATCCGCCGGTAGTTTCCTTCGGAACGATATCCTTCTTCTTGAAAATGATGGTCATCGGACCCGGCCAGAATCTGTCCATAAGGCGTTCTGCGATCGGCGGGATCTCGGCGGCAAGCTGTGCCACATCCGCTTTATCGGCTATATGAACGATCAGCGGATTGTCGGAAGGTCTGCCTTTTGCTTTATAAATCCTTTCGGAAGCAGAAGGGTCCAATGCATTTCCGCCCAGACCATAAACTGTTTCGGTTGGAAAGGCCACAAGACCACCCTTTTGAAGTATTTCCGACGCCACCTGAAAGGCATCATTTTCAGTTGTTTTTTTGATGATAGTATTCATTTTTTATTACAACCTTTTCTAAAAGTGTTACAAAATTCATCTTACACTTTTCCGTAAAAAAAATAAAGCTGAAAATCAAAGAAAATTCAAACTTTTTTGAAATTTTTTTATATATAAGGTTGACAATAATAAATGGCATTGCTATAATGAGCATGTAACAAATTGTAACAATTTCGTAATAAATAAAGACAAACGTAATAAATTGTTTTTGTATAGTTTTTAGGAGGAACACTTGTGATGTTCAAACCATCGAAGAAGATTGCTGCTCTTGTCATTTCCTCAAGTCTTATGATCTCCTGTCTGGCAGTAAGCGCAGAAGAGAAGAAGGAAGTATATGACCAGTCCAATGTTGGAATCTCGGCAGCAGTTGACAGATATGTAGCTTCTTCATCTCAGGCGGATCTCGAGAAATCAGCCAAGGTAAAGGCAGCAGAGCTTGAGAAGAATGCTAAGGACACAGATACTAAGAAATCAGCAAATAAATCAGCAAAAGCTGACAGTTCTGCAAAATATCCACAATTTGCAGGTAAGGCACTTGTAATATCAGAGGATGCAGTTAATATCAGAGAAAAAGCTTCTAAAGAATCAGAAGCAGTCGGATATCTTGGATACGGATATGTTTGTACAGTTATAGAGAATGACAAAGAATGGACTAAGATTGAATTTGGCGATTGCGGCGGATATGTAAAAACAGAATTTCTCAAGTTTGGAGATGCTGCCGGAGCATGGGCAGAGAAGAATCTCAGAAAGATTGCCACAGTTAAGGTATCCACATTAAGAGTAAGAGCAGAAGCCAGTCTTTCAGCAGAGGTAATGACACTTATCCCTGAAGGAGGAGTTTATACAGTACTTGAAGAAGGAAAAGAATGGACAAAGATTTCCATAGACACTGATGAGGGATATGTAAGCAGTGAATATGTGGATGTTTCCTTCGAGGCTACAGAGGGTTGTTACTTTGTAGATTCTGATACACTTGAATATGATCCTTCAGAAACAGAGGATTCTTCGCCGGAGGCTTCAAAGTCAGCAGACAGTGAAGTATATGGCAATTCAAATGAGGAAGATACAGAAGAGGATGAGTCATATTATTCGGATGAAGATACTGATGACGATGACTCAGACAGTGATTCATCAGACGATGATGATGCATACTACTCAGATGATGATTCATCAGACGATGATGATGCATACTACTCAGATGATGATTCGTCAGACGATGATTCATACTACTCAAATGATGATTCATCAGACGATGACGATTCATACTACTCAAATGATGATTCATCAGATGACGACGATTCGTACTACTCAAATGATGATGAAGAAACCACAGAGGAATATACTGAAGAAGAAACAACGACAGAAGAAGAGTATTATACTGAGGAAGAGACAACCGAAGAGGATACTGAGGAGGAATATACCTCAGATGGCAGCGTAACACAGTTAAAGCTTGATCTTGTTAATTACGCACTTCAGTTTGTTGGTAATCCATATGTATATGGCGGTACAGATCTTGTAAACGGATGTGACTGCTCAGGATTCACATATTCAGTATTTGCACACTTTGGATATGGCCTCTGGAGAGGTGCTGAGGATCAGGTTTTCAACGGAAGACAGATTCCTATCTCAGAAGTTGAGCCTGGAGATCTTCTCTTCTACGGAAGCATTGATGATATCGGACATGTAGTTATCTATATCGGAAACGGTTATGTAGTACATGCAAGTTCTCCGGAAGTAGGTATCATAATATCACCAATGGACTACAGAACACCTGTAGCTGCAACAAGAGTAATTGAATAATTTTTTTCACAAGAATTACAATAAATTCAGAAGCCGGTCTAAGAGCGTAACGACCGGCTTCTTTTCTGTCACACAGGATTATGAATAACTATACCCGATAAGCTGCCTGCTTTTCAAATAGTACAGCGCCATAAGCTGCAGAATAGTCAGGAAAAAACTATGTTTAGCGAGGAATATAAAGACATGTTTATACGTGGGTGTTGATAACATTGCAGTCTGACAATTTATAAAAATACCGCATTTGTGCAATGTGCACAATAGAATGGCTGTTTGGTTAACTATAATATATATGCAAAATTTCAAATGTTGAAAATTATTGTTGATAAGTATATTGAAAAACTGTAATTTGGCAAACTATAAACAAAGTTATCAACATTATCAACAATTAACTGTGATTAACATAAAATTCATGCATAATAATTGTTTAAATGCATAATTTGTTGATTGTTCCGAATTTGTATAAAATGACGAAGGCTTTTTATGCAAAAAAGGGCAAAAAAAAATAAAAAATCGTATAATTGTCTGACTTTAGCCTGCATTTTGCCTCTTATTTGGCATAAAAATATTGCTTCAAATTCTACCCTATGTTATAATTATGGCATGGGAAGATCCCACTTTTAGCATATA
The DNA here is from genome assembly GCA_900108205.1 of Eubacterium ruminantium. Taxonomy (GTDB): domain Bacteria; phylum Bacillota; class Clostridia; order Lachnospirales; family Lachnospiraceae; genus Eubacterium_Q; species Eubacterium_Q ruminantium_A. The sequence goes on from FNUU01000002.1 coordinate 337,112, forward strand.
GGTATATGGCCTGCAGATGGTTATATTTAAGTGCCTGAGGATCGTATATCAATATGTGAAAAGGGACGTAAAGCGCGTCCGGTGGCATTTCTTTGACGGGCTGAATATGACACCACCGGTTGACTTTTTTGGCGAGAAGCCAGCAGGTCTCGGGGCAGGTCCTTCGGAGAGATGTAATAAAGGCGAGAAGGAGTGAGACATATGAATTACATTATCAGCGGCAAAAACATTGATGTAACAGATGGATTAAGGGAGGCCATCTACGATAAACTTGGAAGACTTGAGAAATTCTTTAACGAGGATACTAATGTTCAGGTTACATTTTCAGTAGAAAAGGAGAGACAGAAGATAGAAGTTACCATTCCTATGAAGGGACACATCATCAGAGCTGAGCAGGTCAGCGATGATATGTATGTTTCAATAGATATGGTAGTTGAGATAATTGAACGTCAGGTTACAAGATATAAGAAGAAGATTATTGATAAGGAGCAGGATGCGGCTTACTTTAATGACAGATTCTTAGAGGATGAGTCAGAGGCAGCTGATGAGGATGAGATCAAGATCATCAGAAGCAAGAGATTCGCAGTTAAGCCGATGTATCCGGAAGATGCATGCATCCAGATGGAACTTCTCGGACATAACTTCTATGTATTCAGAAATGCTGAAACAGATGAAGTAAATGTTGTATATAAGAGAAAAGGCAGCACTTACGGACTTATAGAGCCTGAGTTCTAAATAAAACGGATAAGATTCATTACATAAATGTGAATATAAATACATAAAAAATTGTCCCCCGGAAGAATTACTTCCGGGGGATATTTCGTTAATTGTTTCGTTTGATTATTTTATTTTACTATTTCATCGAATCGTGTAATTATATTTTTTCATTGTATTTTTCATTGAATTGTTTGATTGTATTTTTTCAGTGAATCATCTGATTGCTTTTTTCGTTGATTTACTTTGAATTATTTTTTCTTCTCTTTATTTTTGCGTCCAATCTTAATCTCTTTACTGAGAACACTTTCCTGTTCTTCCGCAGGCGGGGCCAGCATATATTTATCGGAAGGAACAGCTTTTTCGTTGAGCTTCTTTGCAACATGCTCTCTGAAGAGGGCATATATTACAGAAGAGATAGGGATCAGAACCAGCATGCCCGGAAGACCGAACAGGCTTCCGCCAACGGTTACCGACATAAGTACCCACATCCCCGGAAGACCAACGCTGCTTCCTACTATATGAGGATATACAAGGTTCGCATCAACCTGCTGAAGTATTGTAAACAGTATTGCAAAGATAACAGCTTTGATAGGCGAAACCAGAAGTATCAGTATAAATCCGATGCCGAGTCCGATAAAGGCTCCGAGTATCGGTATGAGGGCAAGAAGCATTATCATTATTCCGATAAGAAGTACATAAGGCATTCCTGCAATCGAAAGAACTATAATGAATTCACATCCCAGCATGAAGGCATCCAGACACTGTCCAGAAATGAAGTTGCTGAAGGTTCTGTTTGCAAGGCGGAGAGTTCCGAGCAGTTTGTCTGCTTTCTCAACTGAAAGGAGACTGTAAATGATCTGTCTTCCCTGGCGGCTGAGTCTTTCCTTGCTGCTGATTATATATAATGAAAAGATAAAGCTGATAAGGAATGAGGTTACGCTTGTAACGATACCTGTGATGATACCGAAGCTGTTGCTGATAATGGATGCGCCTTTGCTCTGCAGATAATCCAATGCAGGCTCCAGAGTTTTTTCCCAGTTCTTTGTATACTCAGCGATTTTATTTGAAACCTCAGGATATTTCCTGGTGACTTTTATCAGCCAGGTGGATATGTTCTCAATTCCTTCAGGTATCTGTTTTGCAAGTGAAACTATAGTTCTTGAAAGTTCCGGAACAATAAGCAGGATGATAAGAACAACAATCACTATTGCCAGTGTGATAACAATGACCATCGAAAGTGCTCTTCTTCGGCCGTGCCATTTTTCATTCTGGTATTTTTCCTTTTTAAACAGATGTTTTTCGAGTTTGCTGATAGGAACGTTCAGTATAAATGCTATGGCAGCGCCGAGTATAAATGGAGAAAAAATGCTGACTGCATTACTGAAAACGTCTGCCATATCCGACAGATTACTTAGTATAAGATATAGTATTATAAGTACGGCGCCCGTAAATATACGCTTCCGTACTGCTTCGTCTTTCCAATATTCCTTCATGTTGTCCTTCTTTCCGCGGGAAACTGTAAGAATAAGATTCAAAAGTCAAAATGCGAATTAAACTGTTTTTGACAGTATAGATATATTTACAGTTTTTACCCCTGCTTTGATAAAATGACAACAGGACCTGCAGATCATTATTTTATCAATATGAACGATGAAAATGACCTTTTAACCCCTGTATCATGAAATTAATATAGTTTACATTAACATAAAATGCAAGAATTATGTTACGCTTTTGTTGCGCTTTATGTGTTATATTGTTCATACTAGAATAAAATCAGTGTGGATGGGTGGAATTACATATTAAAAGGTTGACATTCCTGCAATAAGATGTAATTAATATGATAAAAGGATCGGCAGGCTGGGAATGTTAAGACAGCGTACGGGATACGCATTATGAGAAGCAAAACCCATATCTCAAAATCCTGCGGAACTAAAGTGTAAATGTCAGCCGGTGTGTAATATAGATTTTGGTGTCATCAGCATTGAACGTCGATAAGTTATCAGTCTATTAAAAGAGGTTGTTATATGAGAAAAGGAATCAGAAAAAAAATCAGTAAAAAATTATTTGCGGCTTTTTCGGCTGCATTATTTACCGTGGCAGCCCTGGGATCGGGAGCGGGAACTGTTTATGCAGATCCGACGACAGAAACGGCAACTTCCGGTGGTTCTTCATCAGGCACTGAGACAACAGAGGAAGGCAAGGTAGAGACCAAGATCCTGAATGATGATCATGGACGTATATCTTTCTGGGAATGGGAAAGACTGGATGAGACTAATATGGAAGCCTTATTCGGTGACGGTAAATTTCATCCGTGTATGTTTCAATATGATGAGACATTACGTTATTTAGAGGGCGGAACATCGATCAGGCCAATGTTCGTTTCCACATATGCTGATAACGAGCATATATATCTTCCACGTGAACCGGTTAATGCCGGATGGTATGATCACTTTGACAGGCTTGTTGATGTGGCAGGCGATCAGTATACTGAAATGATAAACAGGCTGTTTGGTACAAATGTTCCATATCATGGTGATCCGTTTTATTATGCATTTGACCAGTATGAAAACTTTTTTATAAAGATGGATAAAGACGGAATGGCAAATGATACCATGAAAGGTATATCAGACTGGATATATGATGAAGATGGTAAATTGAAGAAGAAATTCTATACCACAGGCGGATGTATGGGCGTCCTTCATGTTAAGGCCAAGGAGATGAGTAATGGAAATATTTATGAAGCTCAGATAGGTATTACAGACGGAAGCGCCAAGGGAAATCCTGCGGACATGTCTTATCTCGGAATGGGTGAGAGAGGAACCACCGATCATATTTATCTTATGTATAACAAAAGTAGCGGTGAAAAGGAATCAGTTCTCCAGCTTACAAATTCATACAATTTTGTAGATAATCTTGATGAAGTAAAATATTCGGGACATAAATTACAGATCCTTCAGACAGGCGCGAATGCAAATGATTATACATATAATATTAAGGGCAGCTACAGTAATGGAAATCGTGTTGCAACCCTTGGTATCATGAACGGATGGATGATACCGGTAGATCAGTCTTATACATATATGCCAAAAGCTTCGTATAGAAACCAATTTGAGGAAATCTGCGCGACCAGATTCAGGGTGTGGGTAGGAACTCAGCATGTATTTGCATCTATCAAGGGCGAAGGCGGAGATGAGGAAACCGGAGTCGGAGGAGTTACTTCCATAGATGAAGGTTCTATGCTTATAGTCGGAGATGCGACATATACAGATCAGAATGGAAAACCGGCACAGGCAGAAGGAGTTCTTCTTCCGGAAGGATCAAAGATAGTTATCGAAAAAGGCGGCGTGCTTGCCATTGAAGGAAATTTCATAAATAAAGGTAAGATCGTAAATAATGGTGGAGTTATCCTTGTGAAAGACGGAGGCTGTATCTCTCCATATATGGATACTGATGAAGGAACCATAACCATGAATGGCGGGGATATGATAATTATGCCGGGAGGCAAGGTTTATGCCATGGCGCAGAAGGGACAGTATCTGTCAAACTGGAAAGGCCAGAGAGCAAGTTATACTGATACCACATACTATCAGGATTATATAACCCTTGCGGATTGTTCGAATATCATTAATTATGGAACGGTAGTTGCAACAAGAGCAACTGTATCCAAGGACAGTAAGATTGAGAACAGAAGGGGCGGAACCGCTATATTTGGAGCAGCTGTAACCGACAGCTCTATATTACTTTGGAAGTTCAAGATAGGACTCAAAGATAAGAAAACAAGTTATGGCTTATCCTGCGATAAGGAAGGAGTAATAGATGTTGATATGGCACTGAAAGGCGGCGGATTGTTTGCGCCGATGTGTTATTGGGACGGGCAGCCTTCTGATAATAAGGGCAGCCTGGTAAATAATCAAGGTGGACTGTGGGCTTCAACCCAGATATGCATTGAGACTAAGAATATTGAATACTAAAATGAAAAGAACAGTCGGCGAATATGTTCACCGGCTGTTTTTTTATATAATAGGAAACTGCGTTTTCTATTATATAAAAACGCTCCGCTAAGGATGCGTCTCGGCGCGATTGAGAATATGTTCATCCGTCGCCGGGTGACCAAGTAACATAAGGTGAAGGATAAAAATCAGCCATGATTTCGCATTGAAGGATATTTTAAATAAGCGCATTAGATGAAAAATATATGAATATACACGTTTTCATAAAAAAAGATTTGCCTTGACAGATACTTAATGTTATATTAGGGGTTATGATAAGATTACTGTAGCTAAGGGATGACGTGTTTTTCAACGTTTTATGTCCCAAAAAATAGCATTGGAGGAATAAAATGGGTCTTGGTGAAAAGCTCTTTGGCACACATAGTGACAAGGAATTAAAAAGAATTTACCCGATTGTGGATAAGATAGAAGCATTGGATGAATCAATGCAAAAGCTTTCGGATGATGAACTGAAGGCAAAGACAGAAGAGTTCAAGGAGAGACTTAAGAAGGGAGAAACTCTTGATGACATCCTTGTAGAAGCATTTGCAACTGTAAGAGAGGCTGCTTCCCGTGTGCTCGGAATGAAGCATTTCCGTGTACAGCTTGTCGGTGGTATACTCCTTCATCAGGGACGTATCGCTGAAATGAGAACAGGTGAAGGTAAAACTCTTGTATCTACTCTTCCTGCTTACCTTAATGCACTTGAAGGCAAGGGCGTTCACATCGTAACAGTTAACGATTACCTCGCAAAGCGTGATGCTGAGTGGATGGGTTCGGTTCACAGATTCCTGGGACTTACAGTTGGCGTTATTCTTAACTCTGACAGTAATGACGACAGAAGAGAATCATATAATTGCGATATTACTTATATTACAAATAACGAACTTGGTTTCGACTACCTTCGTGATAACATGGTTATTTACAAGGAGAGACTGGTTCAGAGAGGACTTCATTATTGTATCATCGACGAGATTGACTCTATCCTTATTGATGAGGCGCGTACACCTCTTATCATTTCCGGACAGAGCGGAAAGTCTACAGATATATATAAGATGTGCGATTACCTCGCAAGAAGAATGGAGAGAGGTACAGCATCTACCGAGATCAGTAAGTTTGATGCAATCATGGGTACAGAAATCCAGGAGGATGGTGATTACCTTGTAAATGAGAAGGACAAATATGTTGTTCTTACTGCACAGGGTGTTAAGGAGGTTGAGCAGTTCTTCCATATCAAGAACCTTGCAGATCCTGAAAATCTTGAGATCCAGCACACCATCATTTTAGCCCTTCGTGCACATGCTCTTATGCACAGAGATCAGGACTATGTTGTAAAGGATGATGAGGTACTTATCGTCGACAGCTTTACAGGACGTATAATGCCGGGAAGACGTTTCAGTGACGGTCTTCATCAGGCTATTGAAGCAAAGGAAAATGTTAAGGTTAAGCGTGAGAGTAAGACTCTTGCAACCATTACTTTCCAGAACTTCTTCAATAAATATGATAAGAAGGCGGGCATGACAGGTACCGCTCAGACAGAGGAAGAAGAGTTCCGTGAGATTTACGGAATGGACGTTGTTGTAGTTCCTACAAACCTTCCTATTGCCAGAATAGATGAGGATGATGCGGTTTATAAGACCAAGAAGGAAAAGCTGAATGCCATAGTTGAGCAGGTTTATGAGGCAAATCAGAAGGGGCAGCCTGTACTTGTCGGTACAGTTAATATCGATTCATCAGAAGAGATCAGCAAGCTTCTTCAGAAGCGAGGCATCCAGCATAAGGTATTGAATGCCAAGTTCCATGAGATGGAAGCTGAGATCATCGCAGACGCAGGACAGAGAGGTGCGGTTACCATCGCAACCAACATGGCAGGACGTGGTACCGATATCAAGCTTGGTGAAGGCGTTGCAGAGCTGGGCGGACTTATGGTAATCGGTACAGAAAGACATGAGTCAAGACGTATTGATAATCAGCTCCGTGGACGTTCAGGACGTCAGGGAGATCCGGGTTATTCAAAGTTCTACCTTTCACTTCAGGACGACCTTATGAGACTCTTCGGTTCAGAGAAGGTTATCAAGGTTTACGATGCACTTCGTATTCCTGAAGGAGAAGAGATACAGCATAAGACAATCACAAGATTTATAGAGAAGGCTCAGAGAAAGATCGAGTCAAATAACTTCGCTATCAGAAAGAACCTCCTTGAATATGATGAGGTTAACAATGAGCAGAGAGAAGTTATCTATGCAGAAAGAAAGAAGGTTCTCGATGGAGAGAACATGAGAGATACCATTTTCGGCATGGTTCAGGATACAGTTGAACGTTATGTTGATATGGTTGCCTCAAATGAGATCGATCCATCAGAGTGGGATCTTAAGGAACTCAATGATACACTTCGTCCTATCGTTCCGCTTCAGCCAATCGTTCTTCTGGATGAAGAGAAGAGTAAGGGAAGCGCAAGCGCATTTAAGCAGAGACTTAAGGAAGAAGCTGCAAAGCTTTACGAAGCAAAGGAAGCAGAATTCCCTAACCCTGAGACAATGCGTGAGATGGAGAGAGTATTCCTTCTTAAAGTAGTTGATAGAAAATGGATGGATAACATCGACGATATGGATCAGCTCCGTCAGGGTATCGGACTTCAGTCCTATGGTTCGAGAGATCCGCTTGTTGAGTATAAAATGGCAGGCTATGATATGTTCAACGAGATGACAAATTCCATTAAGGAAGACATCGCAAGACTTATCATGCATGTAAGAATAGAAGAGAAGGCAGAGCGTGAGCAGGTTGCCAAGGTTACAGGTACCAACAAGGATACCACAGCCAAGAGAGAACCTGTTAAGAGAAAAGATGCCAAGATCGGACGTAACGATCCGTGCCCATGCGGCAGCGGCAAGAAATACAAATATTGTCACGGCGCCCAGCAATAATTGCGAAGCAATTATTGCGCCTGACTGACCGCCGAATAGGTGGGCAGTCGCGAAGCATGACGGAGATGATGGGCCGCGAAGCGGCACAGCATATGCGGCATGCGGAGGCAGCTGGGAGTAGCCCAGCAATAATTGCTTTAAAATCCGAACATGTGAGGATGAACTTAGCATCCGCTGCGTGAGGACCTGCGACAAGCGAAATTCCCGCAGACATATGGCTCGCGCCTCACACAACGTAAATATCATGTAAATAAATAAAAGGTGGTGATAGTAGTGCTTGAACTTGATCAGTACAAGTTTACGTTAAATGAATACAGAAAGCCACTGCTTGAAGTGAGGGATTCACTTTGACATTGCAGGTAAACAGGCTAGGATAAAAGAACTTTCCGAAGCTATGGAGGATCAGAACTTCTGGAATGATGTGGAAAAAAGCAACCGTATCATGAAGGAAATGAAAAATCTTAAAGACACCATAGCTGAGTTTGAATCGATACAGACAGCATTTGATGATATCGAAGTAATGATAGAGATGGCAGAGGAAGATGATGACGACGACCTGGTGGAAGAAGCCGGGGAAAGCCTTGAAGACTTCAAAAAGAGGTTCGAAGCCTTCAGGATAGAAACTCTGCTTTCCGGAGAGTATGACACAAATAATGCAGTGATCACTATTCATTCCGGAGCAGGCGGAACCGAGTCCTGTGATTGGGTTTCGATGCTTTACCGTATGTATCTCAGATGGGCAAATGATAAGGGCTTTGCGGTTGAAGAATTTGATAATCAGCCGGGAGATGAAGCCGGAATCAAGTCGGTTACATTTCAGGTGAATGGCTACCATGCATATGGATATCTCAAGTCTGAACACGGAATTCACAGACTTGTCAGAATTTCTCCGTTTAATGCGAACGGAAAGAGACAGACCTCATTTTGCTCTGTAGATGTAATGCCGGATGTTGACGACACTATAGAGATAGAAATCAGAGATGACGATCTGAAGATCGATACCTACAGATCCAGCGGTGCCGGCGGTCAGCATATCAATAAGACTTCATCAGCAGTCAGGATAACACACCTTCCTACAGGAATCGTTGTCCAGTGTCAGAATGAGAGAAGTCAGCTCATGAATAAGGATAAAGCCTTAAAAATGCTGAAGACAAAGCTTTTCCTGATGAAGCAGCAGGAAAATATGGAAAAAATGTCAGGCATCCGTGGAGAGATTGCGGAAAATGGCTTCGGCAGCCAGATCAGATCATATGTGCTTCAGCCATATACCCTTGTAAAAGATCACAGAACCTCCTGCGAGGTGGGAGATGCTGCAAGAGTGCTTGATGGCGGCATTGATCCATTTATAAATGCGTATTTAAAAATGATCTCCCAGACGTCTTCCGATGAGAACTAATCTCATTTAGACAGCAAAAGACTGATATACCTGTTGTAAAATGATGAAAGATGTGATATTCTTTCGTCTTGCCAGAATAGATGCCGGATTATTTCCGGTTTTAGAGAGTGAGGTACAAAAGATTTATGTTTAATGTTGCGATACTTGGATATGGTACCGTAGGCTCAGGCGTTTTCAAAGTAATAAATGATAATGCGGATGTCCTTAAGAAATTTGTTAAAGATGATGTAAATGTAAAATATGTTCTCGACCTGAGAGAATTTCCGGGAAATCCGGTTGAAAAGGTTCTTGTACATGATTACGATATCATTCTGAAGGATGATGAAGTAAAGTGTGTTGTGGAAGTTATGGGCGGTATTGAGCCGGCAAATACATTTGTCAGGAAGGCCATAGCGAGTGGCAAGTCGGTTTGTACTTCAAACAAGGAGCTTGTTGCAAAATACGGCGCAGAGATACTTGCTCTTGCAAAAGAGAATAATGTATCATTTCTTTTTGAAGCATCTGTAGGCGGCGGTATTCCGCTTCTCAGAGCCATAAATGAATCACTTACAGCTGATAATTTTGACAGCGTTGCAGGTATTCTTAATGGTACAACCAATTATATTCTTACAAAAATGAGTACAGAGGATCTTTCCTTTGATGAAGTACTTAAGAGAGCTCAGGAGAAGGGTTATGCAGAGAGAAATCCTGAGGCAGATGTGGAAGGATATGACGCATGTCGTAAGATCGCAATCATTTCTTCACTCATTACAGGTAAGCAGGTTAATTTTGAAGATATTTCTACAGAAGGCATCAGCCATATTTCGAAAGAGGATATTTACTATTCAAGAAATATGAATATGCCTATAAAGCTTCTTGGACTTATGAAGAAGATAGATGGAGTGGTTTACGCAATGGTAGCTCCGTTTATGCTGGGTGAAGAGCACAGCCTCAGAAATGTTGATGGTGTATATAATGCAGTTAACTTCCATGGCGATATGCTTGGAAATGTTATGTTCTACGGCAAGGGCGCAGGTTCCCTTCCGACAGCCAGCGCGGTTGTTTCGGACGTTGTGGAGATAGCTAAGAATGGCGGTAAGAATATTGATATCCCTTGGGATAAAGAGTGCGTAAGTCTTGGAGACATGGCTTCATTTAAGGCTAAGTTCTTTGTAAGACTTGAAGGTGCAGATTTGGATGACAAGGTTAAGAGCATTTTTAACGGTGTGACATTTGCTGAGCATCTTCAGGGAGAGACAGCATTTATTACTGAAGAAGAATTTTCGGCGCCTGAACTTCAGAGTAAGCTGGAAGGCTTCAAGGTTCTCTCAACCATAAGGATTGCAGAGTAATTTAAGTTGTAAACAGGCGGTAAAACGCTTAGGATATAAAAACAAAGATTTCATGGAGGCACACACTATGTTAGTGGTAAAGAAATTTGGTGGCACATCGGTGGCCAACAAAGAAAGAATCTATAATGTAGCCAACAGATGTATCGAGGAGTACAAGAAGGGAAATGACGTAGTTGTCGTTCTGTCAGCTATGGGAAAGTATACCGACGAACTCATCGACATGGCGAAAGATATCAACGAGAATCCGCCTAAAAGAGAGATGGATATGCTCTATACTATCGGTGAGCAGATGTCTGTAGCGCTTATGGCTATGGCTATGAATAAGCTGGGCGTTCCTGCTATATCTCTTAATGCATTTCAGGTTGCTATGCACACAACTTCTGTTTATGGAAATGCAAGACTTAAGAGAATCGATGTAGAGAGAATCAGAAATGAACTCGAGCAGAGAAAGATAGTTATTATCACCGGTTTCCAGGGTGTAAACAAGTATGATGATTATACAACCCTTGGCAGAGGTGGTTCGGATACAACAGCAGTTGCTCTTGCAGCTGCACTTCACGCAGATAAATGTGAAATCTATACTGACGTTGATGGCGTATATACAGCTGACCCAAGAAAGGTTAAAAACGCCAGAAAGCTTGATACTGTTACTTATGATGAAATGCTTGAGCTTGCTACACTGGGAGCAGGAGTGCTTCATAACAGATCAGTAGAGCTTGCTAAAAAATTCGGAGTACAGCTTGTTGTTCGTTCAAGCCTGAATAATAATGAAGGAACCGTCGTTAAGGAGGATACAAAGATGGAGAAGATGATCGTTAGTGGTGTTGCAGCAGATCCGGATGCAGCCAGAGTTGCAGTAGTAGGACTTAAGGATGAGCCTGGTGTTGCATTTAAGCTTTTCAATGCACTTGCAAAGAAGAATATAAATGTTGATATGATACTTCAGTCAGTAGGACGTCACGGAACAAAGGATATTTCCTTCACATGTTCAGATGATGATGCAGATGAGGCAGAGAAGATCATCAGCGACATCATGCAGTGTGAGTCTGTTGATGTAAATAAGGATGTTGCAAAGGTTTCTATCGTTGGTGCCGGCATGCAGACAAATGCAGGTGTTGCTGCAAAAATGTTTGAGGCTCTTTATGATGAAAACATCAACATCAGAATGATCTCTACATCTGAAATCAGAGTAACAGTTCTTATTGATGTTAAGAACACAGAGAGAGCTATGAATGCTATTCATGACAAGTTCGATCTTGGTGAGAAATAAATAACAGCGTAGTTTAAAATACCGGGTGTTTCCATGATATTGAGAAACACCCGGTATTTTTATGCAGATAATAAACTGAGCGTGAAGTGCAAGTGTGGCAAAAAGAATATTGACTTTTCGCGTATGGGGGGGGTAAAATAATAGCTATGATATTCATTCTGGATGGTTTATATAGCAGAAATGGAATCAAAAAAAGAAAAAAGAGGAGGAAAGGAAAAAATGAAAAGTTTTAAGAAACTATTGGCAGCTTTCCTGGTTGTCTTTGTGACGTTGGGGTTTGCAGGTAAGGCAGAAGCGGGTAGCATTGCTGATGCAAAGGAGATATCATTTAACAAGACATATTCCAAAAATCTTGGAGCAAATGATCCTGATTTTTACAAATTTAGACTCCCTAAATCGGGTTATATAACAGTTAATTTTGAAGGATCGAAGAAGATAACTGCAGAACTGTATAAGGAAGACATGGAAACAAGGGTTGGTTATTGGGATGCTGAGTATAATGAGAATTTCGGCATTTATAAGAGATCTTTTTATGCAGAACCTCTGTATGGAGGAACATATTATCTGAAGTTTAAGAGTAGCTATGATACAGATCTTAAATTTACTGCTGAATACTACAATTCAGGGGAAACCTTTGCGGAGACTCAGACGTCACATTATGATTTTATCAAGGACGCAAAGGCTGTCAAACAAAATAAGTTTTACTATGGATATCTCGCTGGATCTGGTCTTGAGAAGTGTGATGATACCGATATGTACAAGTTTGAGGTTTCGCAGGATGCTACCTATAGTTTTTTTGTAAGAAGATGGTTTGATGATTGGGTTTACTATGGACCTACGGTTGATATATTAAGGAGCAGTGACGGAACAAGTATATTTAGTGATACGCCATTTTATCGTACGAATTCTGAAACCAAGAAATATGAAGTTGAACTTACTAAGGGAACGTATTACTTCAAGGTATCAGGTAATACATATTGTTATAAATATGGATTCCAGATATCTATGAAGAAACCTGTTATTACAACAGAAGTTGCTGATCAGACAACAATCAACGGAAGTGTAGGTAAATTTACTGTTAAAGTTGATGGTGCAAATCTTAAGTATCAGTGGTATGTAAGTAAAGATGGCAAGACATGGGCAAAGAGCTCAGCTACAGGCAACAAGACAGATACTCTCAGCATCAGAGCTACAAAGAGCCTGAACGGAAGAAAGTTCAAGTGCATTATAACAAATGATGGCGGTAAGGTTACATCTTTGGTAGCCACTTGGAAGATACTGAATATTATTTCAGAACAGCCTTCAAATAAGACAGTAAAAGCAGGAACTAAGGCTACATTTACTGTCAAAGCAAGATCAAGGGCAGCAAAATATCAGTGGCAGGTAAGTACAGATGGCGGCGAGACTTGGAAGAACAGTTCTGCTACCGGGGCAAAGACAGATACAATATCATTTACAGCCAAGAAAGCTCAGAACGGCTATATGTATCGCTGCGTAGTTAAGAACGGTACAGCAACACAGAATTCAAGCAAGGCCAAGCTTACAGTTAAATAATCGTTTCTGTACGTGATTATAATTTGTTGATCTACATAATATAAGTATTAAAAACCTTCGGTATTCCGAGATTATCCGGTGCCGAAGGTTTTTTATATAGACTGCGTATGATATTATTATAGCATATATGAGGAGGTGCTTATAATGGCTATTAAAACAGCGAATGTTAATTCAGGAATTCCTTTTTCTGTAACTATTCCGGTGATGGTCTCGTCAAGAGATGAAATGACTATGGAACAGTTTGATGAAATGATGGCGGAGGGGCTTAAACAGGCAAAAGCGGATGATTCTTTTGACGTTGACGAAGTATTCTCTGAACTTGAATAATGGGAGGATTTTGTTGAAACAATTTTAATAATGTCATATAATGGCAGATGATTAAGCTATATACTGGTGGCAGTGTATATTTCGATATTATGAGAAGCAAAAACCGCATCTCATAATCCTGAGGGACTAAAATTCCTCCGGTATCTTATGGGTATATTAACAGTTTTCAGAGGAGGTCGAAACGTGAAGAGAAATGATTATATCAGTTGGGATCAGTATTTTATGGGAATAGCCATGCTTTCGGCCGAGAGAAGCAAGGATCCGAATACTCAGGTTGGAGCGTGCATTGTCGGTCCTGACAACAGGATACTGTCCGTGGGCTATAACGGTATGCCTCAGGGATGCGAAGATGACGATATGCCATGGGGGAGAGATGGCGCTGCGCTTGAAAGTAAATATATGTTTGTGTGCCACGCAGAGCTGAATGCAATTCTTAATTACAGAGGCTCAAGAAACTTTAAGGATGCCCGCCTGTATGTCACACTTTTTCCGTGCAATGAATGCGCCAAGGCTATAATACAGAGCGGAATCAAGGAAATCATTTACGGCTCAGATAAGTATCATGGTACCGACAGCACCCTTGCGTCAAAAAGGATGTTTGATCTGACCGGAATCAAATACAGACGATTTGAATCTGATGGTACAACGATAAATCTGAATTTGTAGAGATATGCGATGATGAGTCAGAAAAAGTACGCTGCGAATTTCATGACCAGACGGAACTAAAGTGCATATCATTTCATAGAGAAAAATAAATATACAAATAATAAATATATCATAGAAGAATAAAATATATACAGGAAAATAAAAGTCAAATGGAAGAATCTATAAAACCAACATCAAAATCAATTACGGTGAATATGAATAAAAAGGCGCTGACGGACTTTGTCCTGAGGTCCTATTACAGTAAATTCTCAGGAATCATGAGTATATTTCTCGGACTGGGAGGACTTGCATTTCTGATATGGAATCTTATGAGTGAGAATCCGGTGCTCAGAAATACGCTTCTTTTTGGAGCGGTTGCAGTAATATGTCTTGTGGCAAATCCTCTTACGCTTATCGCAAAGGCTAAAAAGCAGCTGCAGGCTAATCCGTCCTACAAGGCGCCTGTCACATATGAATTCAGACCGGAGAATTTGAAGATATCTCTGGGAGAGGAAAGTCAGGAGCTGGAGTGGAATAATATTTACAGACTCAGAGCCTCGGGAAGCATGGTGGCGGTTTATACAAGTCCATATCATGCATTTGTTATTCCGATAACGGAGCTGGGTGAGGATAAAGCTATCGTGCTTTCACGCCTTGTTCAGTACACCAAGGAATACAGACCGAGACTGTCAGGCAATCTGAAGCAGTATATGAGTTCGGTGCAGTAACATGATATCTGCAAACTATATCCGCAAAGCAGGTGGCGGTTGGATAAAACTATATCTGCAAAGCAGGTAGAGGTTGAATAAAACAATATCCGCGAAGTATGTAACCGGATGGATAAAACAATATCCGCCAAATATGTAAGCGGTCAGAAATATTTGATTGATATACAGAGATGTCCGGAGCAACTAAATAATAAAATGGAGCATAGTATGGATAAGATAGTCGAAACCTTCAGCGAGAAGGAGACCTTTGAATTTGCAAAAAAAATAGCTGAAAATGCAGTGGCCGGCCAGGTGTTCTGTCTTAATGGTGACCTGGGAGTTGGTAAGACAGTATTTGCTCAGGGCTTTGGAGCGGGGCTTGGAATAGCTGAGCCTATAGTCAGTCCTACATTTACGATTTTGAAAGAATATGATGAGGGCAGACTTCCTCTCTATCATTTTGATGTATACAGAATCGGTTCGGATGATGAAATGGAGGAGGTTGGATATTTCGATAAGCTGGATTCCGGAGACGGAGTATGTCTTATTGAGTGGTCGGTGCTTATCGAAGATATCATTCCGAAGGATGCAGTCAGGATCGAGATAAAAAAGAACAGAGAAAAAGGCTTTGATTACAGGACTATACATATTTCATGAGCCAGTGGGAATGAAGCCCCATCATAAATATAGCGAGGTGGAAAATTCACATGAAGATACTTGGAATTGACAGTTCAGGCATGACAGCGTCGGTTGCTCTGGCAGCGGACGATATACTGATGGCTGAATTTACCATTAACAATAAGAGAACACATTCGGAAACACTTCTTCCGATGATAGATAAAATGCTGGACACAGTAGGAGTGGAGCCTTCGGAGCTTACGGCAGTAGCAATCGCTTCCGGACCGGGTTCCTTTACCGGCCTCAGAATCGGCGCGGCAACCGCCAAGGGACTTGCTCTTGCACTGGATATTCCGGTGGTGGCTGTCCCGACACTGGAGGGACTTGCATATAATCTTGCGGGCGATAAAAGACTTATCGTATCGGTAATGGATGCAAGAAGAAATGAAGTATATGCCGGAGCCTATAATGTGAAGCTTAAAGACAGTGATATTATCAAGACTATTTCCTCTGAACAGGAAGAATCCGAAGGTGATTCTCAGACCAACACAGCAGCGGATGAAAACGCTGCTTATACAGTAATAGAAACAGTTATTCAGGAAACTGCTCTGCCGGTAAATGAGCTTCTGGACAAACTGGAGGAGCTTGGCAGAGAGGTTATATTTGTTGGCGATGGTATCTCTGTAGTTAAGAATGCCCTTTCTGAGAGAGAGCTGCGAGTTCCATTCAGCTTTGCGCCTGTTCACAGCGAAAGACAGAGAGGAGCTTCGATAGCACTTCTTGGCAAGCTGTATTTTGAAGCAGGCAGAGGAATGGTTTCTGACGACTTTGCTCCTGAGTACCTCAGAAAATCACAGGCCGAGCGAGTTAAGGATGAGATGAAATGAAAACCGCTGTATTAGAACAGATCGCAGAGCTTGAGAGGGAAATCTTCAGCGATGCATGGTCATCGGAGCTTTTGAGGGATACATTTAAATATGATTACAATCATCTGATAGTTATAGGTGAAGACGGCGAACCTGTGGAGGCCTCCGGTTTTGTATATCCGGATGTTTCTGAGAAAACAGGGCAGGCGGCTCAAATGAACTGTGACGTCGATATGAGTGAAGACAGCGAATTCTCTGTTGCCGGATATATAATATATTCAAAGCTGGACATTTTCGAATTACAGCGCATTGCCGTGAGCGAAAAGTTCCGCCGAAGAGGGCTGGCAGATAAACTGATGAAGATGCTGATCGATACAGCCTCTTGTTCTGACGCGGATGAAGCCGGCAGTAGTATTCTTCTGGAAGTCAGAGCCGGAAATCTTCCGGCCATCAGTCTGTATAAAAAATATGGTTTTACGGAACTTAGCAGAAGAAAGAATTATTATAGTGCTCCTGTGGAGGATGCACTTATAATGGAGTGGAAAAGTATTTAAGGGGTATATATGAAGAAGTTCAAAAAGAAACTGGGATACATATTGGTCGCAAGTATGCTGCTTCTCAGTTCCTGCGGTGATAAAAAGGAAAATGCTGATAATGCCGGAAAGAATTCTTCCGGTCAGATAACCGCGTCTTCAACAAGTGAGCCTGCCGGTGAAAAGTATCTTAAATATAAGGATATGTCGGCAGAAGATATAGTAGCTTCGCTTACATTAGAGCAGAAAGCATCCCAGATGGTACTGCCTCAGGTTATAAATGTTAACGAAGATATGATGGAGAAGAACTGCTACGGCGGTGTTTTGTCAAAAAAGGTACCCGTTTCAAGTCAGGAATGGAGACAATTGATAGATAGTTTACAGGAAGGCGCTGTAAAGTCAGAGGCAGGTATTCCCTTCATTTATGGACAGGACGATGTTCATGGTGTGTACTGTGTGTTAAATGCAGTCATTTTTCCTCATAACATTGGTATGGGAGCGGCAAATGATCCTGAATTGATGTATCAGGTTGGACGGATCACTGCTGATGAGGCGAAGATATGCCATATGCTTTGGAATTATGCTCCATGTGTGGCTCAGTCCGTTGATCCGAGATGGGGCAGGACCTATGAATGCTATAGTTCGGATCTGGAAATGATAAAGGAGCTCAGTACTTCTTATTGTAAGGGTCTTTTGGATGGCGGTATCATAGTATGTGCCAAGCATTTCTTCGGTGATGGAAATGTAAGCTATGGTTCAGGCGAAAAATCTGACGTGGAACGTATTATTGACAGAGGAAATGCTGAACTTTCGGACGAAGAGATAAGTAAACTTCTCGAGGTTTATCAGCAGCTTGTGGATACAGGCGTTCAGACGATTATGATCAGCCATTCTGCTTTAAACGGAATAAAGATGCATGAAAATGCTGAATATATTCAGTATCTGAAAAATGAAATGGGCTTTAAGGGCTTTGTTGTAAGTGACTGGAATTCGGTTCAGAATACTTCACCAAAGACCTATTACGAGCAGGTGGTTACTTCTGTAAATGCCGGAATAGATATGTTTATGGAGGTGGACTACTTTGATGAAGTAAAGGATATTATCCTTGAGGCGGTGAAGGAAGGCGACATTTCCGAGGACAGAGTAAATGATGCCGTGACCAGGATAATCCGGGTTAAGCTTGATGCAGGCGTCATGGAGGATCCTTTATTTGAAAAAATGACTACAGAGCAGGAAGAAACAGGCTCTGCAGAATACAGGGCTGTGGCGGAAAAGCTGGTTGAGGAAAGTCTGGTTCTTATCAAGAATGAAGGAAGGGTCCTTCCGCTTAAGAAAGGAGCCAAGGTTTATATTACAGGCCCGGCCGCAGATGATAAGGTTGCCCAGTGCGGCGGCTGGACAATGGAATGGTGCGGAAATGAAGAGAGTTACTATGATGGCGTAACAACTATTTTAAAGGGCCTTGAAGGTATTTCTGCAGATCAGGGTATTGAAATAATTACAGATAAATCCAGAGCATCGGAAGCGGATGTGGTGCTTCTTGTTGTGGGAGAGAAAGCTTACGCGGAATGGATCGGAGACACGAAGGATCTGGAGCTTTGCGGAGACCTTGGGTTAGAAGGCAACGCTGCAGCTATCAGGGAGGCTGAGTCTCTCGGAAAACCTGTGGTCGCATGTATTGTTGCGGGAAGAAATGTTATTATCAAGGATCACATCGATAAATGGGACAGTGTCGTAATGTGCTATCTTCCGGGCTCCGAGGGTCAGGGCGTGGCAAATGTTCTTTGCGGACTCAGCGATTTCAGAGGAAGGCTCCCGATGCCATGGTATTCATCGATCGATCAGATACAGGCCGGAAAAGCCTGGCTGGAAAAAGGTTACGGACTTACCTATGGAGATTGACGGATTTATGAGTATTCTGAATCTGATCGGGTGAATATTAAAACAGTAATAAAACAGGAGATAAATATATGCTTGATATCTGTCTTTTGGGAACCGGCGGAATGATGCCGCTCCCATATAGATTTTTGACCTCGCTTATGGTGAGGTATAATGGACATACGGTAATGATCGACTGCGGTGAGGCAACTCAGATAAGCGCAAGGCTTCAGGGATGGAGCTTTAAGGATATCGATGTGCTGATGATAACTCATTTTCATGCGGATCATATCAGCGGTCTTCCGGGACTGCTTCTTGCCATGGGAAATGCTGACCGTTCAGAACCGCTTACCATTATAGGACCTAAATATATCGAGAAGGTGGTTAATTCCCTGCGGGTGATCGCGCCGGAGCTGCCATTTTCAATTAAATTCATAGAGATAAGCGGAACGGAGCAGACTTTTAATCTGTTCGGACTGCGACTTAAGGCATTTAAAGTAAATCATAATATACTTTGTTATGGTTACAGCATTGAACTGGACCGAAAGGGACGATTCAATGTGGAGGCAGCCAGGGCGCTTGACATTCCGGTTAATTACTGGAAGGTCCTCCAAAATGGTGAGTCTGTCACACTGGATGGTAAAACCTATACCAGCGATATGGTTATGGGCGAAGACCGTAAGGGGCTCAAGGTTACTTACTGTACAGATTCGAGACCAACAGAACAGATTGTGGAAAATGCAAAGGGCTCAGACCTCTTTATCTGTGAAGGTATGTATGGAGAAAAGGATGAGGAATCCTTCGAGAAAGCTAAAAATAAGAAGCATATGACCATGTACGAGGCTGCAGAAATGGCAAAGGAGGCAGGAGTTCAGGAACTCTGGCTGACACATTTCTCGCCTTCTATCACAAAGCCAAAGGCGTATATTGAAGCGGTACGGGAAATCTTCCCGAACTCGATAATAGGCAAGGACAGGATCACCAAAGAATTAAAATTTGAGGATTAAGTCATGATTAAAAGAAAAGTTTTAATTATATCGCTTGGTGCTATTGTTTTGGCGGCAGGACTATCAGGCTGTAAAAAAGATGATAATAAAACAGATGATAATAAAACTGACAGTATAACTGACAACAAAACAGATAATATAACGGGTGATGTGACGGGCAATATAACGGAAGGCACTGTTACAGGAAGCTCGGATGAAAGCATAAAGGGAATCCTTGAGTCGCCGGAGGATATAGGGCTTACAAAGGAATCGGAGGAGGATGGTAAAGAAACCTATTCCTTTACTTATGCGAACGTGAAGTTTAATGCCATTTATACAGAGGAAAACTGGAAGATAACAGACTCTTACCGGATAGGAAATACCAGGGATATGGAGATCATCTGTCAGGCGCTGATAAATGAACATCCGATACACGGCAAGGATATGGTTTCCTGCAGGACACCTGAGGATATGGCCTACGAGTGGGAGCAGCATAATATTGTTTATCTGTTTCTTCCGGAGAGCAGCAAATGGAAGAAAAATGTAAAGGATGTCGATCTGGATCCGGCCGATCAGGGAAGGAATCTCGAGGAACTGTATGAGGCCAGAACCGGTAAGAAATTTGACTTTGCAGATCTGCCGGATACCTTATCGAAGTAGAAAGACGGATGGAACTGAAAACGGTACGAGAAGCGGCGCAGCAGATATTGTTGAAAAATAATATGAAAAATGTGCGGCTGTGAGAAATAATATGAGCAGTCATGTATTAAATCGTATTGTGGTTATAGTAAAAAATATGGTGCCGGAAAACGGTACAATAAGCTGTGTGGCAGAAGTATGGAAAATATAATTTTGAAAAATATATAAATAGATCAGGTGGAATATGGAAGATATCGTAATACTTGGAATTGAATCATCGTGTGATGAAACTGCAGCGGCAGTTGTGGTAAATGGTAGGGATGTGCGCTCAAATGTTATTTATTCCCAGGTGCCTCTCCATACGCTTTATGGAGGAGTTGTTCCTGAGATAGCCTCCAGAAAGCACATCGAGAAGGTTAATCAGGTTATAAGAAAGGCTCTGTCCGACGCGGACATGACATGGCCGGATATAACTGCCATTGCCGTAACCTACGGACCGGGACTTGTCGGACCTTTACTTGTGGGAGTCGGAGCAGCAAAGGCAATAAGCTATGCAAAGAAGATTCCGCTTGTTGGTGTGCATCATATTGAGGGACACATTTCCGCAAATTATATTGAGAATAAGGATCTGGAGCCTCCATTTATGTGTCTTGTGGCTTCAGGAGGACATTCCCACATTGTTAAATGCAATGACTATGGGAAATATGAGATAATCGGAAGAACCCGAGATGATGCTGCGGGAGAGGCATTCGACAAGGTGGCTAGAGCTATAGGACTCAGTTATCCGGGTGGCCCGAAGGTGGATAAGCTTGCCAAGGAGGGAAATCCTGATGCGATAGAATTCCCTAAGGCAAAATTTGCTGACGCTCCGTATGATTTTTCTTTCAGTGGTATTAAGTCAGCTGTGCTGAATTATCTGAATAGCTGTGAAATGAAGAATATAGAAGTAAACCGTGCGGATGTTGCTGCATCCTTCCAGAAGGCGGTTATTGAAGTTTTGACAGAGCATGCCATCAGAGCGGCAAAGGATTATGGTTGTAACAGGCTTGCTCTTGCCGGAGGAGTTGCGGCAAACAGCTCCCTTCGTGAACATATGAGAAGCGAGGCGGAGAAGGCCGGCATAGCATTTTATAATCCATCCCTTATTTTCTGCACGGACAATGCGGCAATGATAGGTGCAGCGGGATACTATGATTACATCCGCGGTATCAGGGATGATTATAGCCTGAATGCAGTGCCTAATCTTAAAATCGGTGCACGATAAAATGGATGTATAAGATGAAGCCATTGTCGTGTTGCGATGCTGTTATGATTATATTAATTGATTGATAAAAATGATATTCATGGATATATATGGCTGAAAGTTGTATATATCCATGTTATTAATTATATGTGTTGAGTCTGGATAAACTGTGGATAAGAGGAATAAACCGGAACACATAAACTGTGGATAAGAAAAAGCGTGGGCGTGTAAACTGTGGATAAGAGGAATAAATCGGAACAAGAAACGACGGTTAATAAGAAAGACGAGGAATAAAATGGTATCAGCTATCGTACTTGCGGCGGGCAGCGGCAGCCGTATGAAGAGTGACAAAGCAAAACAATTTATAGATATAAATGGGAAACCTCTTATTTATTATGCTCTAAAGGTTTTTGAGGCGAGCATTGTAGATGAAATAATCCTTGTCACAAGGCAGCAGGATATTAATTATATGCGGGATGAGGTTGTTAAGAAGTATTCATTTAATAAAGTCAGGAAAATAATAGCAGGTGGTAAGGAACGCTTTGATTCAGTGGAAAATGGCATAAAAGCCTGTGACAGGAGAAATAACATTATTATGATACATGATGGGGCAAGACCCTTCGTGACAAATGCAATGATCCTTTCGTCTATCTCTGCGGCCAGAAGATATAAGGCATGTACCGTAGGAATGCCTGTTAAGGATACCATTAAGGTGGTTGACGAGGAAGGTTTCGGTGTTGAAACTCCTGACAGGAGTACCCTCCGGATCATTCAGACGCCACAGACCTTTGACAGAAATGTCATAGAAGAGGCCTACAGAAGAATGAGAGCTGACAGCCGGCGTGTGATAACGGACGATACCATGCTGGTGGAAAGATATCTGGATCAGAAGGTTAAGATCGTAGAAGGAAGTTATAACAATATAAAAGTAACAACTCCGGAGGATATTAAACTTGCCGAGGCGATACTGGGATAGCAGCGTTTTAAAGAATCAAATGAATTTGGTGACAGATTCTGTTTCATAAATTATAAAAAGAAATGATCAGTCTTTATCCGTAGCACAGTAAATACCGGAAAAGTATTTATATATATGTGGTATATATAATAGAAAAAACACAAGATAATGTGGTCAAAATCGGGAAAATATGACCTCGAAAAAAAATAAAAAAAAATTTAAAAAAGTAGTTGACACATAGGAATTAATTTGTTAATATGTTCAATGTCGCTGATGAAAAACAGCGAAAAACAATAAGCCAAAAACAAGCAGAAATGCTTGTAGAATGGGCACTGGAGAGGTATCGAAGTGGTCATAACGAGGCGGTCTTGAAAACCGTTTGTCTTCACGGGCACGAGGGTTCGAATCCCTCCCTCTCCGCTGTCAGACGCAAGTCTGAATGCACATTAACAACTTAACAACATGACAACCCCGAAAATTCTTTAAAGACATTTTCATTCAGAAATGAATGAAGGATCAGTCGAAAGACAGATCAAAAGAATATTCGGATTTGAACGAATCCAAACAGTAAGTTTAAGGACAGGATTTAAAGCTAACGTTTTAAAAACTGACTAAGGACGAACAAAACTTTTATTGAGAGTTCGATCCTGGCTCAGGATGAACGCTGGCGGCGTGCTTAACACATGCAAGTCGAACGGAGATTTACCACCTGCTTGCAGGAGGTAAATCTTAGTGGCGGACGGGTGAGTAACGCGTGGGTAACCTGCCTCACACAGGGGGATAACA
>FNUU01000017.1 GCA_900108205.1 Eubacterium ruminantium
ACTTATAACTGTTCTCTTATCATTTCTGGCAATGGTGTATCTGCCTTTTCGCCAATCGCTTTCTGATATATGTTTATTAACACTTGAAAGCACTTCACCAAGAAATCCGGCAGCAAATGCCTCAGTAGATGCCTTAGCTGATACTTCCAGGGATCTGAAATCCATAGGGTCTTTCAAAAATCTTTCTTCAGCCTCAACTAAACTATTAACTAATCCTTCCAATAGTGCTATAATGTTCATGAGAGTATCTTCCTCCTTGTTTTGGGTTTTTTGGTCAAAATCATTATATCAAAGAGGCTTGATACTCTCTCTTTATTTTTTTATTAAACTGACAAAAACTTTACTCTATTTGTAAGACGTCTTGCAGCAAAAACAAAAGAAAGTAAAAACGTCACAGTTTCTGCAAATATTGCCCCCGGTACAGAAAAACCATTTTTACTCATATAATCCGACAAGCCGAAAACACCCCATGTAAACGGCCAAAACACTGCGCTTATATATATAACCGATATATCCTCTATTACAAGGATTATAATCATAGCTATAACAGCGTTTTGCAGAATCATTCTTACTACCATCCATCCGGTAAAAAAGAACAAACTCTGAAATATTATAAGAACCATCACTCTATAATCTGAATTCTCAGCTATAATGCGCAGTGAATCATTGGACGATTTCTTCATATGATCATAATCACTGAAAACCATAAAAATCATTATAATGATGCCGTAGATAATAAGTATATTTGTCGATATTTCAGCCGCAACATATGTCCACCATTTCTTACGACTTCCATTTCTATGCATAGTCAACCGGAAAAGCTCCATTTCACTCTCAAATATGTATATGGTGAATATCCACACAGGGCTTAATATCATATTCCAAAATGCTATAAAGCTCACACTAATACCTTTATCTTTTCCTGCAAGATAAAGAAAAGGATTTTTGAACAGCATAAGAAATATGACAGACAAAACTATCGCATATATAATTTCAAATAACAGAATGCATTTCTTATTCATCTACAACTTTTCCGTTTTTCATGTAATACACTTTATCACAAAGAATATCAATATCTTCCTTAATATGACTTGCTATGAGTATAACGCGATTATCTTTTTTCATTGAAGCAATCAACCTTCTCATTTCTTCTACGCCAACTTCATCCATACTGTTCATAGGTTCATCAAGAACAATTATTTCTGGATCTTCCATCAACGCCTGCGCAATACCAAGTCTCTGCTTCATACCGAGAGAATATTTACCAACATGTTTTTTTGATTCCGGATTGAGCCCAACCTTTCTGATCCATTCTTTGACCTCTTCAGCACCTATTCTTTTATTAATATCCGCTAGAAATTTCAAATTCTTATATGCAGATTCATGCCACATAAATCCCGGATTTTCAATGAGAGCGCCAAGTTTATCCGGAAAATCATAATTATTGTCCAGCTTTCTGCCCTTTATGATTATATCCCCTTCATCCGTTTTAAGATAACCACATATAAGTTTAAATAAAACAGACTTTCCGGAGCCATTTCTGCCAACAAAGCCATATATCATATTATCCTCAAGTGTCAGATTAACTCCCGACAGAACTGTTTCATTTTTAAATTTTTTGCTTACATTTTTTATTTCTATCATGTTCATGATAATGCTCCTTAAGGTATATATTTCTTTCGCTTTTTCATTATTATGCAATCTATATACTGCCAATTTATTGTACTGCTTCCAAAATCTCCAACGTCTGCGCATCAAAAATAAAAACTATATATTCATCATCTTTGGGAAAACCTATTCCAACAGTCCAAACCGGTTTGAAATTATCATTGCTGTCAACCATATAGGCTAGCCGTATATATTTCACTTCGTTTCTTACAGGCGAAATCTCTCCCTGATAAAATCTTCTTTCTATTTCATTTATTAAAGAATCCACAGAATATACTTCTACACTCTGAGATTTATCAACTAAATAAAACTCACTTATAACCGCTCCAAATATTCCGTCATTTATAAATTCAACATTTATATCATTAAGCTTATTACAATTGCTCCCATTAATAACCGCTCCGCCATATATTTCCGGTTGCATGAAAATCCAATTATGAAAGTATTCTTCATTTGCCTCATATTGATGGTCTGTAATTACCACATCCATATTATTCTTTTCACAAATATCAAGTATCAGTTTTTCATACTCATCCGTCTGTTTTTTTACCGTTTCATCATAATCTGAATAATGTAACACCTCTGATCCGTTTAATTTAAACATATAATTTTTTTCTGTAAGAGTATCAATGTTTATTCTTTTTCCATTAAAAACCGTAATCTCATATAAATCCTCATCTCCATTTGATACTATCCAGTTTCCTTCCAATACATTAGCATATTCTTCATACTGTTTTCCTAAAAACCGGTCACCTTCTCTCAGCGAATATAACTCTTCAAAGTACTCCTTTACCTCCGACACAGGCAGATATCTGTTTACAGTACCTGTACATATTTTATCAGGATAAAAAACCTTCGCCTTTATTTTAATACCGTTAAAGCTTTCACCAATCTGCCTTTCTATATAACCAGCTTCCCCGGAACTATCGCTTATTTTTCTTAAACTATTATCAATTACAGGTGCTGTGTTATTTTGACCAAATTCTTCTGTGTTTCCGGCAGTGTCATCGTTATCTTTCAAACCCTCATATTGTTCCCTCTTTGCGCAAGAACAAAAGCCTAAAAAACATAACAATATGATTATTATATATTTATTCTTTTTCATAATCATAACCGGTCTCCCCTCGTTATTTAATAACACCTATCTAGTACGTTAATATGAATTCCGATCTTGGAATAATTATTTCCCCGATAACATATGCAATAAATACTATAAGTCCCATGTAACACAAACTAAATGATACCGTCATATTACTCGGATTATAAAACGCCGTAAAAAGATAGTTCCTGTAAAGCGAAAGCTTTTTTACCCACATTGGTGCATATACCATCTGTTTATGAATAAACTCGCTTAAAATAACAACACCACCAGCCGCAAATGTACCTGCCATTTTCTTATCAAAAAACAGATTTAGCGAAAACATAAGCGACGTATAGATCATGGAATACAGTATTAGCAGCGTTATCGTTATAATCAACGTGGCTAGCGGTTTGAATTCAAATATATATTTTGATACCGGAGCAATATTATATTTATTCATCTTCTCCGTCATTCCGCCCTTCATCCATAACACTGAAAGGCTCCATTCATTTTCAGGATATGCTTTTGTAATAAACGGCAGAATACTTGCTATAACTAAAGTTCCATAGTAAATCAGCATATGAGTAAACATATACATCCAGCTTGCCTTATACCACGCATTTCTTTTTATCCTATGTATCATTACAAAGGATCCGCTATTAATAAATGGTGCATCAGATAAAATAATTATTGCACCGATAATATATAGACCTGTCTGTCTTGAACTCACAATAAAACACTCAGATACATTTATTGTATGGCTCCCCGTATACATCCTGAAATTAATACTTTGCTTTATTATTGATAAAATCCCAATAAGGTACCCTGCAAAGATTCGTTTATCTGTAAATGAAGTTTTTAAATTCCATATCATATACTGGACCGCTTTTTTCATATCACGTTTCTCCACTTTTTTAAGCCCTTCAGATTCTCTATATCTTT
Source organism: Eubacterium ruminantium (assembly GCA_900108205.1). GTDB lineage: Bacteria > Bacillota > Clostridia > Lachnospirales > Lachnospiraceae > Eubacterium_Q > Eubacterium_Q ruminantium_A. The sequence goes on from FNUU01000017.1 coordinate 3,692, forward strand.
CCCTTTCTGCACTGGTATAAAAAAACACCTCTTATAGCAATTGCAAGCACCGCAATATATAAAATATACAGAAGATAGGGCTTTCCAATCCATGTACCATCAGGAAAACTCGCCTTTAATAAAAAATGAGGTACAAACTGATATATCTTGGAAAAAACATAAACCTGCCTGACCAGTATTTCTGATATTTGATCAAATATATATGGAATAATATATGCAACATAACGATTATTTATTACCAAAGAAACAAACATTGAAAAAAGAGCCCAGAATATACCATGTAAAGCAAATCGAAGTCCCTCACACAGAATATAAAAAAAACCTCCCCATATGTACATATATTTTGTCCACATCCATGTTTGTATCTGAAAACCACCATTTGTTGGAGTAGCAGCTGTACATCCGATTGCATAGCTTATTATTACAAGCAGAATATATGGCAGCAGTGTCGCTGTCATGCCTGAAATTCCTGCAGTTATTATCTTTTTCCTGATATAACTTTTTTTATTGATCCGGCTAAGTTCGGTTTTTAAAAATCCACTGTTCCGTTCCTCCATGATGGAGAATCCATATACAATCCCGGGAAATATTGCCGAAATCGGAACATATACCGAAAGTCTCATCAAATCTTCTATATGAGCCACTATATTTTTATCATAATTCTTTATTCCCCAATACCAGAGAGAGCTCCCACTTATCATTTCATACATAAAAATGAACAAACTGATAAGCACAATAAAAAGCATCCTTACATTGAATACCGATCTTTTGAACATATTGATTCCCAAAACTATTCCGCCTCCCACTATAGCCGCAGACAAATAAAAATCCCCCTATTATGAATTCATCATAACAGGGAGATGTCTCCTAGTTGTCACATTTAGATTAAATTTTCGTAATTTTTCATTTAACATCTAAATATATCTCATATACATCCAGATCAAAACTACGTCTATACATATTAATAATCATAATTACTTTATCACCCTCTTCAGAAATAACCTGACTAACAATATCTGCTTTCATATTATTTTCTTTATATTCCATATTATTGTAATATTCCATCACCCCATCCTGCGTAGATTTTTCATTATTGATGAAATACTCGGTTTTTTCTGAAATAAAATTCAATCCATATTTATCAAGATAAAGTTTTTTCAAAATATCACATATATTCACATAACAATCCGGTGGTGTTTGCAATGTAAAATATAACGGAGCACCTGTTTTCTCTGATGTTACAAAATGAACAACTATATACTTTCCGCTTGATAAAACAGTATCCATAAAAACCAGCAATCTATCCTCAATGGATGTATCAACAAATTCGCCTGATCTTCCAGTTTTAATAAATCTATCCAGTTCCACTCCGTCATCTGATAATTCCGCATTCATTTTAGCAAAAAAAGGTATAATTAGATCAAATGTATCTGAAAACGATGAATCTCCTCCGTCTTTTTCATTAAAGCTATAATAATTCGGAGCATGTTTTATGACATCCGCATATTCCTTGGTTGTGATAATATCAATAATCATATCTTTTACACTTTTCTTAGTAATATCCATATTATTTTGTTCATTATCAATATTATCCGTAACACTGTCTGAATATAATTTTCCAGAGTTTATTTTTTCCTCCTCCACTGTATTGATTATCTTTTTCTCTTCCTTTGATAGGGCATATCGTGGAATAAAGATGGCAATACCAATCAGAACCAATGTGACACCTATTATAATAACTAAATCAGTTTTGTAATCTTTAATTCTCTTTATGATATTATTCATTTCTGTCCCGCTACCAAATCCTACAAAATTAACTCCACAACAGTTCCTTTTCCCTCTTGGCTTGATATATTAAGCCTTCCGCCATGAAGAATTGCTATCTTATCACATAATGCAAGTCCTAAACCGGCACCGTTCTGTTTACGTGAGCGCGCTTTATCCACCATAAAAAAAGCTTCTTTTACATGTGAAACATCTTTTTCCGATATACCGATTCCATCATCTTTTACTATAATACTATACCTATTTCTAAGACTTTTTTCCGTTTTCTTAATAGCCTCTTCCTCTTCTAAATCAAAAGATAATACTGATTTTCCAACCACCTGAATATTTCGGCTTTCAGCTTTAATCGAATTATCAATAAGATTGAGTAATAATGTTTTAATCAGATCATATTCAACAGCAATATATTGATCATCACATGTATAACTGATATTTATATTTCTATCAGAAATCCTTCCACAAATATTATCCCTGATATCGTCGAACATATCGTTAACAGCTATTTCTTCAAAAACAAAATGCTCTCTTTTCTCCATAGAGATATCCATGAGTTTTAAGGAAAGCGTCTCCAATCTCATTCCCTCATTCATGATGATACCGGCTTTTCTTCTGACTTCTTCATCTACTTGCTTTCCCGTAGCTATCATATCTGCATATCCAATTATACTTGTCATTGGTGTTTTTATCTCATGTGAAAAATTAGCTATAAAATCTTCTTTTTCTCTAACATTTTCCTCCAGCCTGGTAATTTTATCCTCAATACTTTCAGCCATATTATCAAATGTATCAGCAAGTCTTCCAAGCTCATCTTTTCTCTTATCATTTATCCTGACAGTATAATCACCCTCAGATAGTTTAATACTTGCTTTATTGATCTTATTAATTGGTCTTGTTACTAAAATCGATATTACAAATGCAAATATCATCGATGCTAAAATGGCTATAATAAAATAATGACTACTCTTTTCTCGGGTTTTTTCAGCACTAAGAAATACATTTTCAATATCCTCCAATGTATCAATTCGATATTTCTGATCATCAACCCAAATAAAACTTGTTGTTTGAATGTATTTTCCATTATTACCTGTAAATTCAATTGTTTTAGATATAATATGTTGCTCATCACAATCACCTGTTATATCTATAATATCTGTGTTCGAACAGATTACTTTTCCATCTTTACTAACATTAAAATACACATCATCAGCTGGGATTGAAGAACTGCTATACATAAATGAATCTGTCTCATCTGTATTCTTATTATTCAAAACAAGAAGATCAAATTGCACACCCTGACATACTATCAAATGTCTCGAAACAGCGCTATTCTTTGCCTTATCGTATAGTTCATCAATTCCCATAGTTACTATCACTGTTTCGACAATTATCAGAAAAATAGAGAGAAAAAAAACTATACATAAATATATCTTAGTAAACAGTTTCATTGTCTCTCCTCTAATTTATAGCCTATACGAAATACTGTTTTAATATAGTCCTCCAGGCCCAGTTTCTTTCTGATCCTTTGTATATGATTATCAAGTGTCCTTGTATCTCCTTGATAATCAGTCTCCCAAACCGTTTCATACATATATGACCTTTTTAATGCCGCATTTTTATTTCTTATCAGAAGAGATAACAATTCAAATTCCTTATTCGTTAATTCAATGACATTCCCGGCTTTTGTTACCAAATGTGCCTCAACATCAACCACCACATCATTCACTGTATATTTTTTTACAAGTTTTCCACAGCGTCTTAGTACAGTCTCGACTCTAGCGACCAATTCCCCAATCTGAAAAGGTTTAGATAAGTAATCGTCAGCTCCTCTCTTAAGCCCATTTATCCTTTCATCCGGCTGCCCAAGGGCAGAAATAATGATCACTGGCACTTTTGATGGTATAATATAATCTAGAATGTTATAACCATCTATCTCGGGAAGCATCAAATCCAGAAGAACTAAATCCCATTTATCAGAATCAAACAACTCCAATCCTTCTTTACCATTAGAAGCAGTAATACAATTATACCCTTCATTCAATAATATTTCTTTTATCAGATTTCTGATGTCATCATTATCTTCAATAATCAATATCTTTAACCACATAGAATCCTCTTGTCATCCATAAGTCTCACACCATAAACACCTTGCATCCATGTGCTGGTACCACAGCGGAAATAACCTCTCCATCAGCTTCAATCTGATCACCGGTCCAAAAGTCCTTAAATGAATCCTGCTCAACAGATTTTTTAGAAGCCTCTGAACAGAGTACTTCAATCCTTCTTTCAGAATCTGTCAGATTGAAAAGAGCCATGAAATGCTCGCCTGTCTTGTCATTTACAGCTTCCCAGACCGCTTCAAGATCAGTCCTGTTTATCTGATGCGGCTTTGCATCCGGTGTCTGCATTGAAAGGACTTTTTCATTTGTAAGAAGCTTCAGTGTTGCCCTATCCAAAAGCGGAAGTTCACTTCCTATCATGAGCGGTGAACCAAATATACACCACAAAGTGAGCATTGTTTTCTGCTCATCATATGTGAGATTACATTTCCACTCATGACCGAAGCCCTTGCCCATAACACCCAGAGGAAGCATATCACAGTCAGGATAACAGCCACGGGAAACATGCTTTTCCCATAACTCACATCTCCAGAACATTTCCTTAAGCAACGGCCACTGATCCCACAGATCATCTGTTATACGCCACATGTTTGCGTATTTTTCATAATGCCAGGCATGTTCTATGAGAGCCGGTCCCGGCGAAAGTGACAGAACTATAGGCCGTCCGCTCTTCTCTATGGCCTCTGCCAGCATCTCTATCTCGTGCCTTCCGGAATACGGATCATGCGGATACATATTTGTATTACAGATATCATCACATTTTATATAATCAACGCCCCAATCCGCGTACAGACTTATGATCGAATCATAATAAGCCTGTCCTGCATCAGTATTTCGTACTCCGTACATATCCGGATTCCACCTGCAGATTGAAGAAGGATCTGCAATATCCGATGCATCTATATCCGTTCCGAGGACCCTTCCGTGTGCATGAGCTGCATTTCTCGGAATTCCTCTCATGATATGAATTCCGAATTTCAGCCCCTTGCCATGAACGTAATCTGCCAATGGCTTAAACCCATTTCCATCCTTTGAAGAAGGAAATCTCTCCGGATCCGGCAGAAGTCTTGAATATTCATCCATATAAAGCTTCGAAAATGGAATATACTGATATTCATTTCGTCTGCTTCCGGCTCCCGCCGCATACCACTCAATATCAACTATCACATATTCCCAGCCATATCTTTTAAGATTATCTGCCATATAATCGGCATTTCTCTTAACATCCGCCTCCGTAACCGTTGTATCGTAATAATCGTAACTGTTCCAGCCCATTGGAGGAACAGGTGCAAAATCATTTTTATTCATAAACTAATCTACTCTCTTCTTTCCCCAGAAGAACAGCGCTACTGTTCCCGGACCTGTATGACATCCAATGGTTGCTCCTATCGGGAAGAGTCTGATCTTACCTTTCATTTTAGGAAATTCTTCCTCGATAAGCTTCATAACAGCTTCTGCATCTTCAAGACAGTCTGAGTGAGAGATGAAGCAGATGTCGTCGTAATTAACGCCATTTTCAGCTTCTTCCTTCATCTTATCAACTATCCTTCTTATAACCTTCTTTTTGGTTCTGATCTTCTCGCGAGGAATAAGTCTTCCCATGTAATCCACATTAAGCAGAGGACAGATACTAAGGATATTACCTATAAATCCTGCAGTTTTTGTAACTCTGCCTCCTTTGATATAAAATGTCAGATCCGTAGAAAAGAACCAATGAACTGCACGAAGCTTGTTCTCCTCCGTCCAGGCATAAAGCATCTCAATACTCATTCCCTTGTCACGAAGATCCGCCATTCTGTCAAGAAGTAGTCCAAATCCCGCAGAGGCCGCCATAGAGTCAACTATGTAGATCTTTCTGTCAGGGAATTCCTCCTTCACATCATTTGCAGCAAGCACAGCAGAATTATATGTGCCGGAAATGCCCGTAGAAAGCGTTACATGGATCAGATCCTTTCCGGAGCTTAAGATTCTTCGGAAATGATCAGCATATTCTCCAACGCTTATCTGTGAAGTCTTTGCATCTTCTCCGGCAAGCATCCTCTCATATAATTCATGAGGCGGAACAGACATTCCAAAATCATCCTTATACTGCTTTCCCCCCAGTTCATAACTGAATTCAATATATTCAATGTTTTTTCTTTCCATCCACGATTTGCTCAGGTCCGCAGATGAACACCCGCTTATAACATATTCAGCCATTTTACACCTCTTACTGTAAATTATTATTTTTTACTGATTGTGTTTTTATCCTGATTCTGATTGTATCATAAGTCAACCTTCCCCTCAAGAAAACGCTTACATAATTAAGCAATAAAAATCCTATAAATTATACATTAGATTTTATCATATCGTCGGAGGATATTTCAAAAATAATTTAAAAAGCCTGCTGCACAATGTGCAGCAGGCCTCTGTAGTAGTCTTACATATTTACTTTATAAAATATATCTATACTACCGTATCCATACCGGTTTATCTATTCTTAAATAATTACACCAGCTTACCAAGCTCTCCTACAAGCTCCGGAATAGTGGTTTCAAAATCCACTCCGTACCAAGGCTTCTCTGGATTCTCCAGTGTAACCTTTATTGTATCTGCAGTATAATCAGCAGCAAGCTTGAATGCCTGCTCCAATGAAAGACCTCTTGTCAGAGCGCCGACAGAAACACTTGCGAAGATATCTCCTGTTCCATGGAACGTTGCATCTACGCGGTCATTCTGATAGATGAAGTACTGCTTTGTCTCTGTATCATAACCATAAACACCTGTCTTGCCTTCAGATAATGAAACACCTGTGAGAACAACCTTCTTAGCACCAAGAAGAGCAAGCTTTTCAAGAAGAGTCTTAATATATGCCTCATCATATGTTTCCTTATACTCAGTATCTGTCATGAAGCAGGCCTCAGTAATATTTGGAACAATGATATCTGCCTTAGCGCAAAGCTTGGCATTTTCCTTTGCATAAGCTTCGTCAAATGCAGGATAAAGCTTACCGTTGTCAGCCATTACAGGATCTATAAATATAAGTGTATCATCTGACTTAAACTCGTCAAAAATCTTCTTAACGATCTCTATCTCCTCTGCAGAGCCAAGATAACCTGTATAAATGGCATCAAACTTAACGCCCTGCTTCTTCCAGTGATCTGTTATAGGAACAAGCTGATCCATAAGATCCTTAACTGTAAAGCCTTCAAACATTGTATGTGTTGATAAAACAGCTGTAGGGAGAATTACAGTTTCAACTCCCATTGCTGAAATAATAGGCAAAGCAACTGTTGTTGAGCATTTTCCAAGGCACGAAATGTCCTGAATAGTAAGTACTTTCTTCATAATACTTTTTGTACCTCCGTAAATCATGAATAAAACCTATTATAATACTGGATTTTTTCTTGTCAATGAGATTCTGCCCAAATAAATATATCCAATCAAAATATCCAATTATATATTCTTGTTATAATCAATCTCAGCTAAGTGGTATCACCAGTGTAATAACCAGCCCACCGCTTTCTTCATCACCATTCCGGCAGATAAGCTCACCATTCATCTTATGCATCAGATTTCTGGAAATATAAAGTCCCAGACCGCTGCCTTCTTTCCGTGTTTTCTCAACCTTTTTGCCACGGTAGAACTTATTGGTTATAAGCTCCAGCTCTTCCTCCGGAACCCCCGGGCCATGATCCCTAATGCTCATCTCAAGATATCTGTCAACCAGCCGGTAGGAAACATTAATAGCCGTTCCTGCATATTTATAGGAATTCACTATGATATTTCCGATCACCTGATTCATGCGTTTGCTGTCAATATTTATGATCACACTAGGGACACTCTCCTCAGCAATAAGCTTTCTGTCATCAATTTTTCTTATTATCTCACTGAGGATCATGGACTCCTCATCCCGGCAGTTAACCTTAAATTCTCCAAGATCGTCAAGTGTCGAAGTAAACAGGTCGCTTACCAAAACATCAATCTGATCGGCCTTCTTATAAATATTATCAAGCTTTTCGTTCATGTCCGGAAAACGCTTCCTCCTCTTTCCGGCTTCCTTATTACCTGCATCTTTGACAGCTTCCATCGCCGCCCCGTCTGTTTCCTTAGCAGCCTCAATAGACAATCCGTCAGCAGCCCTATTTACTGCCGTATTTCTGTCATCCTCTACTACAGGCTCATTATCAACCTCATCTTCAGCTGCTTCCTCCGCCGCCAGCTTTGCCTTGAGAAGCTCAGTCGTAAGCTTGATCCCGGTTATCGGAGTTTTCAGATCATGACTGAGTGATGCCACAAGCTCTTTCTCTTTTCTCTGAAGCTCCAGCTCTCTCTCCTTCGAAGCGGCCAGCTCCTCTCTCATGATATCAAAGCTCTCCGTAAATACTCCAAACATATTATTCTCTTCCATCAGGAGAGGTTCATCCAGTTTACCCTCAGCAACCTTTCCGGCAAAATCTTCCATCTTTCTGAATGGAGTGATTATGTTTTTCCTGATATAAAATCCCAGTCCGATGGAAGCCGCAAGAATAACGAGACCGCCCAGACCAAGGAATATAATGATTCTGGTCCGTAACACAGCATAACCTTCTTCTGCATTATCAAGCATCACAACCACGCCGGTTATCATGCCTTCCGAATCCTCCAGATACCTGTAGGGATACCTGTTTTTTACAGCTCTCTCGACAGTCATTCCTGCTGCATCATCCTTCAGCTTCTCACTTTCGCCCTCAGCCAGTCTCGTATATGTCACTTTGTTATTCCTGTCCAGCACAACAAAACCCACCCCAAAATCTTCGTTATCCAGATTCTGGAGTGAGTCTCTGTTTTCACTGACCTTTTGAACTATATCATTCAGCTTTAACGTATCTGTCTTCAGCGAATCCGAACTATCTGTCATCAGGGCAAATATAAGAATTCCGAGAACATACACTACACAAAAAACTATTATTATCCTGGCAAATTGCTTCATAAGGCAACTATCCTTCTATAACTTTTCTATCATATATCCGACGCCCCAGACGGTTTTAATGATCTCCGGATTTTTCGAATCCCTCTCTATCTTTTCTCGGAGAAAACGAATATGCACTGCAAGAGTTCCCTCTCCGACATACTCATCATCCCAGACATTCCGGAAAAATTCATCCTTAGTCACAACACGCCCCCTGTTTTTAAGAAGATATAGGAGCATATTATATTCCATAGCTTTGAGACCTATCTGCTCAGCGCCCTTAATCAGCTTATGAGTATTTGTATCAAGGAAAATATCGCCCATAAGCTTTATCCTTCCGTCATCCGAACCGGATCCCTTATCTCGCAGCCCATCATTTGCCGCTCCGGCATGATTCAAGGCATACTCAGCTGCTATTTGGGCTGCCTCCCTTGCCTTTTCATATCTTGCAAGGACAGCTTTAACCTTAGCCAGAAGAACCATAAGCGTATATGGCTTCTTGATATAATCATCGCCACCGATCTTCAGAGCTATCAGAACATCGTCATCACTGGTTCTCGCACTGATAAAAAGGATCGGCATATCATATTCTTCCCTTACCCTCTTACAAAGCTCGAAGCCGGATCTGTCTCCCAGGTTTATATCAAGAAGAAGAAGCGAAACCGTATTGTCCTTCAGAAACTTTACAGCTTCATCGTAACTTGTCACATATGCAGTTTTCACATCGAACATATTGAAGTATTCAGCTGTAGACTGCGCTATCACTTCATCATCATCGATCATCAAAACTTTATAATCCATCTCTTCACCTCTGAATAATACTATTCATCATAGCTGATTCTGATCGTTCCGCCATCTTCCCCCAGAAATACGATATATCCGCCCTTAGGAAGTGGAATACTCTTACCATAATCCTGCATATGACTACAGTAAACTGCATCGCCAAACCCTTCATATACGATTATCGCACTATTCTCCGGTCTGTCAACCGTTATTACGGTAAGTTTGCCGTCTGTGATCTATGCATATTCTTTCATGCCGAGAGTCATCTTACTCAGTCATTAACTCCGTAACCGAAACCTTTTTAATCTTGCCTGCTGAAAGATACGCCGATACAAATACATATCCGATAAGCAGGATTGCTTCAGGTATCAGCCATAAGAATCTCGGAATCATTCCTCCGCCAAATGTAGCCGCCATAAAGATATTGGTTACCGGAATTGCGAGAAATGCCCCTGCAATGATCGAAGGGACGGCTATCGGCATGATACGGTAAACCATCTGGAGCCTCAGATCTCTGGATGTATATCCCATTGATTTCTTTATACCCAGCTGTTTTCTCTGCTTTCTGATTGTTGAATCGATCAGGAAGCCAAGGATCACCGAAACAATGATCGCCACCAGAATCAGCATTATTATCGCAAATATCTGACTGAGACTTGATATACCACCTATATTAGCCTCAAGAAGTTCATCTACAGACGATATAGAACGAAGTCTTATCCTTCCGCTTCCATACTTCGACTTTATAAGCTCCTCAAACTCATCAGCATTCACCTTATCCTTCAGAAATACATTTATTGCAAAGTCAGTTGCCGGATCTATTCTCTTCAGCCCATCACGAGTGAGGAAAACATTACTGCCTATTATATTTACATAGCCTGATATAATATAGCTCTTTTCAATTCCGTCGCCTCTCAGGATCAGGCTGTCACCGATCTCAAGCCCCAGTTCCTCTGCCTTACTCTTCTTGATGATAATCTCATTATCATGTTCAGGAAATCTGCCCTCATTTACAAATATATTTTCGGTTTCTTTAAAATCCTTATAACAGTTTGCCTGAACCCGGCGTTTCGATTCCCCATCCTTATCCTGAGTGATCAGATAAACCTGGGAGAACCATGTAGCTGTTGCTTTTCTTACTTCAGGCAGAGTATATAATTCATTTATTATTTCTTCGGATGATGCTGTCTGCTCAAATGTCAGCATAAGCTCGGCATCTTCCATTCCTGTACATGTTTTAAACGCTGCTCCGCCGTCTCTGAATATATCTGTTACCATCACCGCAAAAGCTATGGTAAGTCCCGAGAGAAGGATGCATATAAACAGGCCTATATTCTGTCTTCTGTTATTTAAAAACTCCCTGAGTCCCAGTCTCATATTCAGCCTGGATGATGCTTTCTCAAGCGGAAGTCTGTTTCTTCCGAAATGATGTGTTCTTATTCCTCTTCTGAAAGCAATGACCGGAGGGTATTTCTTTATGCTCCTTGCCTTCAGAAATGCCGTCAGCACAATGAGTGCCAGTATTATCAGGGCAGGAATGACGATACTCATTATACCGAAGCCTGCACTGCCCTTATGCCCTTCAAATACCCGGATCAGGTGCGTCATAAACGGATCCGTCAATACTGTTATAAGTGCTCCGAAAGCACATCCGATAAGTCCCAGGATCAAATACTCATAAACGTATGACATTGATATTTCAAAGGATTTATATCCAAGCGCTTCAAGTACTCCTATTGACTCCATCTGTTCTTCAATATCATTTGTGATCTTATGTCTGATCATAACTATCGAAGACAGAACCACAACTGCGGCAATAAACCCGAGAACAGTCATCATCATCTTAAGTACATCAGCAGTATCACCGGCTTCTATGTATTTATTATCTAAACAATTGGAAAAAACTGTTACTCTGTGTCCGGCCAGCCCGGTAATCTTATCATCAAACTCCTCAGCCAGTTTATTTGCATCATCGCCACTTTTTATCAGCCCATCCTTCACATCAAAGGCATAGGCTATATTCCTGTCTACACTTGCTGACAGTATCTTGTAATCTTCATCGCTGACTACGCATTTAAAGCTGTTCTGCGGATTGGACATAAGTGCCGACTCATAAAATCCGGCAACCTGAAACTGATATTCCTGATTTTTTATTATCAGTGTAAAATTCTCTCCGGCTTTAAATCCCATTCGAAACTTCAGATAGTATGGAAGCCAGACAGGATGTTCCATCGCAGCTGTCTCATCATCTGAAAGCGTCGTGTCCTTCTTGAAATACGAAAGCTTCCTTTCATTTTCTTCGTTTATAAAGGAAGTATACAGGCTGCTCTCTGACCCATCATCCCTTCGGCAGGTGATCGATACATTATCTCCAAGCACCAGGAATTCCAATGTGCGAAGATTAAGTAGCCTCGGATCCTCTTCTATTACCCTGCCATACTCTTCTTTATAGCCGGCATCCTTCTGTACGTACATGATATACTCACTGCTGCCGCTGTTCCTAAAAGCTTTATCCAGTATCACATCCGCTTTCCTGGAATTGATCAGATCAACTGAGAGGAATGCTACACTGACTGCTGTGAGAATGAGCAGAATTACAGCCTCCTTTATATGTCGTTTTAAATTGAATATTGATAAACGTAGTATTTTCATAATATCTCCTGACATTCTATCCTAACGCCACCTGCCCATACAGGCACCACTGTGCCTGCATGGCACTGTGGCTCGATGGTCGCTTCGCTCCGCACAATTGCAAGCAATTGTGGTCTCTACCATCTCATTTCATCCAAAAACTGCTGAAGGCCGGCGCGGCGGGCCTTTTCGTCATCTGTTCCATATACCGGCATCCTGTATTCACCCTCGATTCCTCCGTCACGGAGGAAGATAACTCTTGTTCCGCGAAGTGCGGTCTTAATATCGTGAGTTACCATCACTATGCTCTGACCGTTTTTATGAATCTCCGTGAATACATCAAGTACATCCTGCCCCGATGCCGAATTAAGCTGACCTGTCGGCTCGTCTGCGAAAAGTATCTTCGGATCGTTGATGATTGCTCTTACGATCCCTACACGCTGAGCTTCGCCGCCTGACAGCTGATTAGGATATTTCTTCCACATTTCCTGACCTATTCCGACCTTTTCAAGAAGGTCCTTCGCTTTTTGAACAAGCTCACGTGAATTCTTCTGAACTATAAGAGCTCCTGTCAGAATATTATCCAGAATTGTCTGATTCTCAAGAAGATATACGCTCTGAAATACAAATCCGCAGTTTCCCCGGCGAAAAACCGCCAGCTCATCATTTGAATAGTCCTGAATCTCTGTCTCGTTGAAGAGAACCTTGCCCATGCTTGGCTTATCCATTCCGGAAAGCGCATATAGAAGTGTGGACTTGCCCGATCCGGAGGCTCCCATTATGATGGTGAAATCTCCTTTTATTATTTCCATATCAAGATTTTTTATTACATGCTGCTGTATGCCACCATTTGAAAATGACTTACAAAGCTTTTCTGTTCGTAAAATAGAAGAAACCATATATACTACTTCCTTTCCTTTGTTCTGAGGTTAGTATATATGGTTTCCTGATATTCTTCTTTATAAAACAATTATTTAATTCTTAAAAAAGTATTTACTGAAAAAAAATCCACTGCATCTAAACATATAAATGCAGTGGACGAATAGATTATATTTATTAGAACAGATTCTTGATCTTGTCTACAACTCCGCCGGCCTTATCACCTGCAAGCTTTGCCTTAACACCATCAACAACCTTGCCGAGCATTCCATCAGGAATATCAACTCCTGCAACTTCCTCAACAGTCTTCTCAGGATCCTTCTGGAATTTCTCTCCGATCTTTGGATCACCTTTGATCTTGCTTACGATAGAATCAATAGTAGCCTTAATATCCATTACTTTGTAACCTCCTTATTTCGTGATTATCCAAATTATTTGGTCATATTACACAGGTGTCAAAAGCCGTTCCCGACTCCTGACACCTATGTAATTATATTCTTTTTTATTATGTCTGTCAAATTTCATACGACTTATGATATATATGTCATACAGTTTTCAACATATATATACCTCACTGTTTACGACATGTATATCTCACACATACCTCGCGACTGTATGAAATAAACATATATAATGATCACTGCATAAATATGATTATTTTTTCTGGGCGAGTGCGCTCTCACCGGTAAAAAGCATTCTTAAAACCTTACTGAACTTGACCTGATTGCCCTTGTAAAGCGACATCATCTTATACAGACGTCCCGCTGCAATTACAAACAGTAATGCGCAGATAACCATAATACCAAATGAGACAAGGCCCTCTGCCAGTGACAGAACACCAAGTGAAACATAAGCCGGTGTGATAAGTGCAGCTGTAAACGGCACATACAGCATCCATTCAGGTGCACCGCCGGATTCAAGTCCGCCGCCGAACATAATAGCAAAGAATGCGAGGATAAGCGGTATTATGAATATACTTGAAGCGCTTGCTGCCTCTTCTCTTGATCTTGATATAGCTCCGGCAACCACCGCGAGAGAAGCAAAGAGCAGAAAACCAACAACCAGTATAAGAATGGCTATTATAACATTTCCTATCTTGAATACTCCAAGGGAACCGGCCATTTTGAAAAATGCAAGGAGTGCGAAATTTGCATTCGGGAACATATTTTCACAGATAACATTTCCTATCATGAATCCACCTACTGCTGCTGCGATCCAGATCAATATCTGAGTAACCGCCGCTGCAACCACTGCAAGGAATTTACCCAGGCATAGTGCTTCAGGCCGTACCGATACAAGCATGGTATCCATGAGCTTTGAGGATTTTTCCATTACTATACTCTGGCTTATACTTGCACCATAAGAAAGTATAAGGAAATACAGAAGCATAAGGCAGATGTACGGAAGCAGGCTCTTAAAGGTCTTTAATACGTTTGCAGCCATTACATCATCATTTTCCTCTGACTCTTCTATCGAAACGCCTTCTTTGTAGCCTGTCTCATGATATGTATTTACTTCTGACTGAGTCATAACCTGACGAAGACCTTCCTCATCAAGTCCTGCGGCAAGTACCATGAAATAGTTCTGATACTTTTCCATAAAGTCATAATAATTTCTTGCTTTCGACTCACTGATACGTCCATCCGGAACAATGATATATGCAGAAGGGGTGTCATTTTTAATTTCCAGACCGAGGATAAATGCAGCATCATCTGTTGCCTTCAGTTTGTCAAGGGCCTCTTTCTCAGACTCACAGTTAATATAATTAATACTATCGTAATTCGTCTCTTTGAATACATTCAGCGAATTAAAATCCATTTCATTCTGAGCTATCCTATTGACAACATAAATGGTATCCGCAAGACATGGATCGATCTCGTCTTTTCCATCATCCTGTTTGCTGGCTGAAATTACCATTATCAGGATCGGTACCGCCACAAGAATTATTGCCATTATCACAGTAAGTATCTTATATCCTCTGGTAACTGCGTTTTTGAAGGAGAACTTAAATACATTTCCAAAATTCTTAAACATTTATGCTACCTCCTTCTTGGTCTTTACGCCTTCACGGCCAAATATCATCTTGAATATATCAATTATCTTTACTCTGCTGCCATCGATAAGTATAAGTTTTCTGTAGACCTTTGCGCATATGAAGAACATTGCAACTGCCATAGTGATATTGATAGCAAAGAATGCTATCAGTTCTATAAGAGTTATACTCTCGATAATGTATAATACAGGTGCAACAAAGCATGAGAGTACGGGAACAAATACAATGATATGATTCACTGTACTGTTGTCCATCTGAGGAATAAACATAGCTATCATATAACCGATCATGATAAGAGTCGTAATTCCTCCATTTGCGCTCTGCATATCCTCAGCTTTAGAGCATGAACCACCAGCTATACCTGCTATAAATGCAAAGATAAGGAAGGTGATGATAACGGCAGATACTACTATGATCGCATTTGGCAATCCGACTTTAAAGAGTACATCTATGTTAAGCACATCCTGACCTGCTTCGGACTTACCCATTATTACGTCCATAACTGCATTTGAGATTTTCGAACCTACGAAGCCTATTACAAGAATCATGATTACATAAGTCATCATTGCAAAAATCTTACCCATTACAAGAGCAAGCGGTCTGACACTTATCATAAGTGTCTCTACAAGCTTTGAGGTTTTCTCCTCCATAACCGAACTGACAATATATGATGAAGCAATAGAAAGTACCATCATAAGGATTACCGCAAAAGTTGTTCCGAGGGACACAACCTCAAGATCGGTATATTTACGATTGACTGCTGTAGTGAATTCCTTGTCTGTATATGTCTTCTTCTCGTCGAAGCCTTTAGCGAGAAGCTGAAGAGTGTCTGTATCAACACCTGCATTGTCAAATCTTGTCATGTCGAATTTATCCTGAATAAATGTTCCGAGATCATCCAGGATCTCACCTTTTATTTCAGTCGAATCAGAAGATATAATATCAAGTTTATACATTGGCATTCCCGACTGTTCATCTACCGAGGTCGTTATATAAAGCAGTGCCTCTGTATTTGTAAGCTTGGAAAGAATATCATCCTTACTTCCGGAAGCCATATTGACCGTAACCTTCCTGAAACCGGAGGTACCAAACGCCATATCTTCTTCACCGAATTTCACGTCCGTTTCATTTAATACAAAGAGCTGTGTAAGATTGACATCCTCTTCCTTTGTATCGATCACAGACTTTGCTGCCTTCTGGCTTGATGAAGCTCCCAGTCTCATAATCGGCCCAATTAATATGATCATCACTATCATGATAATAAATGATGCTCTGTAGCCCTTATTCTTGAAGGCCTGGGCGAGGGTAAATTTATAAACCTTTCCAACCCCGTCAAGGCTGTAAATGCTGTTCTTACTTTTCATCCGCTCCCACCTCTTTTACAAATATCTCATGGAGTGAAAGCTCAGACAGATCGAAGCAGATAACATTTACATTATTTGCTACAAGAGTTTTAAGAAGCTCTGCTGCCTGCTCATCTCCGGTCACCTTGATACGATATTCATTTTCTTTTGCGGATACGATATTCGCTCCGACAGCTTCAATATACTTTGTTACATCACTTTCACATTTAAGGTGAAGATTAACTCTTCCGTAACTCTTCTTGATCTCATTCAGATTACCCTGAACAACTGCCTTTGAACGTGAAAGAATAGTGATATCTGTACAGAATTCCTCAACAACCTCCATCTGGTGGCTGGACATGATAATATATTTCCCTGCTTCTATCTGCTCACGAACAACATTTTTAAGGATATCGGTATTTACAGGGTCAAGACCTGAAAACGGCTCATCCAGTACAAGGAGATCCGGATCGGAAAGCATAGCTATAAGGAACTGTATCTTCTGCTGATTACCCTTTGATAACTGATCAGGGCTCTGTGGTTTGATCTTCTTCTTTCTTACAGGCTTCTTTCTTCCGCCCTTCTCAGCCGGTGCATCCTCTTCATCGATGAATTCACCCTTCTCATTGATCTTTCTTCCTGAAACGGCATCCTTATACTGCGGATAAAGATATTCCTCAACCTTAAGGCGCTCTGCCCAGTACTTGATCTTTCTGTCAAGTTCCTTTTCAGGCACTCCACGAAGTGAGCCAAAGTACTTTATCTGATCCATAAGTGTATATTTTGGATAAAGTCCTCTTTCCTCGGCAAGATAACCGATATTGCAGGTATCAAAGTTAAGTGGTCCGTTGTTCCAGAGCACCTCGCCGCCATCCTTATCCAGCATATCCAGAATCATTCTGATCGATGTAGTCTTACCGGCTCCGTTTGTACCCAGAAGCGCATATACGCCCGGCTTATCCATGCTGAAGCTGATATGGTCAACTACCGTTTTCTCACCATACTTCTTAAATAAATCCTTAACAACAAGTCCCATTTTAAACCTCCACTTGATAATTTGGTAACTTTAATCATTTTGTGTCATAATCCTGAGGAACCGGTGTTCCTCCGGTATCTTATCATAAAATATTCTCTTCATTCATACGTGATCATATTCAGATAAGACATGTTATCTTTCCACATAATAATATAATTTTTTTCATTTAGCATAATTGTGTCGCAGCCGGAATAAAAAATGTCGTGAAATGTTCTGCATAACAGGATAATGCATTTGACTGTTTTATAAAAATAAAGTGATTGTACTGAATAAAAACATATGAATACTTCGGTATTGGTGGTAAAATGATTATGCAGGGATGACGTTCCTGCAGGATTTTATCATTATAATAAAAAGCTATACCGGCGCAGTGTTACCGGTCCGTTTTTTACCGCTATACCGGTCAGGGAGGTACAAACATGTTTGGTAAAGGAAAAAAAAGCAATAAAATACCGTTGATCGATATGACAAAATGCCGTCCGGCTCTCCGTGTCAGCATCTGTACCGGCGAAAAAACAGCCGGCTTCATCGATAATGAAACCGGCAAATTCCATGACCTGTATTTAATTAATAATAATTCAGAGCTTCTGGATTTCTGCAATAAAACCGGAACAACTCCTGAGGACATCGAGAAAGTATATTGATCCTTATTCCGCAAAGGCTTTAAAGCCCTTCTCTACCGTTTTGCGCGGAAGCATTATGCTATGTCCGCATTTACAGCATTTTATTCGAAAATCCATTCCTACCCTTTGGATCTCCCATCTGTTTTCGCCACAGGGATGTGGTTTTTTCATTATGATCTTCTGACCGACTTCAAAAATTATCTTTTCCATAATTCTCCCTGATCTATGCCGACTGTTCCTTTTTGCTGTCCAACGCGTCAAATGCTACTGTAAAACGTGTACCGATCTCTTTTCTGGAAAGCACTTCAACTCTTCCCTCATGAGCATCTATGATCCATTTCGCTATGGACAGTCCGAGGCCGGTTCCTCCAACCTCTGAATTTCTGGCTTCGTCTGATCTATAAAATCTTTCAAATATATGATTCAGCTGATTCTGATTCAGACCAACGCCTTCATCCTGAATGACATAATAAATTTTACCATCACCTGATCTGCCAACCTTAAGAACGATCTCTGTACCCTTTTCAGAATACTTGGCAGCATTCTGGATAAATATTCTGGCAGACTGTTTAATCATTGCAAGATCTCCGTTTACCATGTGTTCCGAAGTCATCTGCTCATCATCGGTAACCGGTTTATCATCAACATAGAAGGAATACTTGTGTTCCTCATCTATCATTGATGATTCTTCCCAAACCTCATACATGGTTTCTGCAAGATCAAAATCCTTGCGCTGAAGGTTATTCCTTCCGCTGTCACCTCTTGCCAGGAAGAGCAGCTGTTCAACAAGCTCCTTCATGTGTTCTGACTCATTTTTCAGAGCTTCAATAGACTCTGTCAGTACATCCTCATCTTCTTTGCCCCAGCGATCCAGCATATTTACATATCCCTGGATCACGGCTATCGGAGTTCTCAGCTCATGAGAAGCATCCGACACGAAACGGATCTGCTGCTTCTTGCTTTCCTGCATATCCCTCAGAAGATTGTTGAGTGCAATCTCAATTCCCATAAGCTCCTTGTCACCGGTCTTAATGAGCGGTTCATTCGGATTTGCCTTATTGATAGCCGATTCCAGATGTCTCATGCTGTTTTCCGACATATATTCGCCTTCAGCACTTTTGGCCGCCATTTTGCTGACAGCCTCAGCTCTTATAGCCACATCATAGAGCGGTTTCATACGCCTTCTGATCCTTCTGGTATTAAACATTTCCATAAAGAGCCAGATGCCCTGGAAGATAACGATAACTATAGTGATCTGACCTTTTTCTTTAAAGAAATCACCGGCATTGAATTCATAGATCTCACCATTTGCCAGGGTGACCTTATACAGAAATCTTTCGTCATCATCATCCGGAAAAAGAATATCCACTTCTGTATCTGATGTAAACGCCAGATTACCCCAGCTGTCTGTAAATGCATAATCCGGAATTTCCTTATTGCATTTCACAACAAACTGAATACATATAGCTACGAAAAGCAGCAGATCAAAGATCAGTGCAGCTGCCAGCTTTCTGAACCAGAAATCCCAGTTGATCTGTCTGGCTATGGAAGTCATTCTCTTCTTCTCACTCTTATCCTGACTTTCAGCCGCCTTTTCGGAAGAAGCTTTTTTCTTCTTTTTCAGCTTCCTGTCCTGCTTTTTTTTCGCTTTAGCATCAAGGGCTGCTTCCACACTTTGCTGAATTCTGTCATGAAGATTGAAATTCCTCTCATCCTTCTCAGCCTGATATTCATCAAAGGTCTTATACTCTGTCTCGCTGTATTCAGGTTCTTTGGGTGAATCATCTATATCTTTAGTTGTCTCTTCTAATTCCTGATACATTTCATCCATATCTTTTTCCTTTTAGGAGAGGCTGCTGACCGATATATCACTTCTCGTCTCTTATAACATAGCCTACGCCTCTGACCGTCGTAATGAATTTTATTCCAAATTTATCATCCAGCTTTGTACGTATATATCTGACATAGACATCTATAACATTTGTCTCACCCATATAATCATAACCGCACACCAGATTCATGAGCTTATCTCTGCTCATAACAATATTTTTATTGACCATAAGTACACGGAGAAGTTCGAACTCTCTGTTGGTAAGCTCAAGTCTTTCGCCCTTACATAGAACCTCATGGCTTTCTTCATTTAAGGAAACCTCACGTATAACAATAGCCTTCGAAGTCCCTGCTTCCTCTGCTGAAGGAGCCGCTGTAACTACCCTCTTCTTAAGAGCCACTCTTATTCTGGCCAGAAGTTCCTCAATAGCAAATGGTTTTGTGATATAGTCGTCTGCTCCGGCGTCCAGTCCAGCCACCTTGTCCATTACAGCATCTCTGGCCGTAAGCATTATGACCGGTGTATCCTTTTTCTGTCTCAGCCTTCTGAGCACCTCGATACCGCTGAGTTCCGGAAGCATGATATCCAGCAGTACCAGATCAAAATCCTCCTCCATAGCCTTATCCAGACCTGTTCTTCCATCAAATGCCTTGGTTACCTGATTGCCCTCATGTTTTAACTCAAGCTCAACAAATCTTGCAATCTTCTCTTCATCTTCAACAATTAAAATCTTACTCATACTTTTTTCCCCATCATTATAAAAAAATCAGGAAACCACCAGCTGACCCGATTCCTCTCACCCGATATACCGATTCTAATTAGCTGGTTCAGTTAATTTAAAAACGATACCTCTGTCAAGCGGCCCCGGATCAGTCAGCGTTTCCTTTAAATTAATTATTATTATTTCCTCTTGAATTTTTCATATTTGTGGCGCCATCTGCAGCTCTGTCACAAAAATCGTTTACATCAAAGGCTACCTTATCAACACCCTCAAAATGATATCTGAAGTCAAAGAAGAGGCCTACTACAAGGAGCGGAACCACGATCCAGAAGGTAAACACCATTGCGATAACAAGAATAAGTACCGGTACATGAAGAACTTCCTTGCCGTTTCTGCTTACTGTAAATGTTGTCTCAACGCTCTTTCTGAATACTTTCTTTAACCATGCGAAGAATGTATCAACTCCGTCACCGACTGACTGCTTCTCGCTGCTTCTGTCATATTCTGCAGTTGCATTTGCGAGACTGTCTGAAGTTTTCGTGTCATTCTCTGCTTCACTGGAAAATGTTGCTGTGCTCTGCTCGTCTATCTTGCCATTTCTCTCGAGATATACGATCGCATCAAGTACATCCCCGTTACATTTATCAAGCGCCTGTGCTGCATCTGTATAGCTTGCGCCGGTCTTCTGTCTGATCTTTTCTACCTTTTCTAACTTATCCATAATCTTTCATCCTTTCATCTTTCTGATATATTCATTCTCGTTATCATCCGTTTTAGTTCTGCGAACTTATCTGTTGTTCGCTTCGATGGTTATATACTAACACCGGAAAATTAAACTAAAATATCAAAAAGATTAAAAACAGATTAAAAGTATTTTATTTTTCTAATTTTTCTTTCTGCTTTTCGATTACGATATTTGCAGCGATCATCTTGGCCAGAAAATACAACAGGGCCATTTCCTCTTCCTGCCAGATCCTATGACTGTAAGGCTCTGCACAAATGATAAATCCATAGGTTTCAAGATCAATACCTATCCTTATGATCAGGACAGTTTCTACATTTAACGCACGGAGAGTCTTAAGCAGTTCAGGACACTTATCCTTCATATCTCTCTCCATATCTTCCACAAAATTAGCTGTATAATGATCATCACCAAGAAGGTTGTAAAGGTTGCCGACATTAACTTTTAAATCTTTATTACGGACCGCCCACATATTCCATTCACTGTTGACAAAGTAAAGATCCGTTACCTGCAGTTCATCCATAACTATAGGCAGTACGGACTGCAGCTTATTATCCAGCCCCTTTACCATCTCGAATTTTCGTATCATACTGTGAAAAGTGGTATAAATGCCCTTCTTTGCAATCTTCTTTATTTCAATATTCTTATGTTTTTCTTCAACATATATTATATAACAGTTTCTTCCCTTTGCCTTGCCACGGTAAAGAACCTTATCCATGATATCAAAAAGCTCATCATAATCTTTTGCATCATCCGGAAATGTGGCACAGCCAATGGTTGCTGTTACGAACGGACTGCAGCCCTCCAAAGGGATGTTCTTTCGCAGTATAGTTCCATCATCATAAATTCTTCCGAGAAAGTCCTTTTTATCAGCATAAGATAGGACATCAAAGCTTACAAAAAGGAATTCATCACCACCGAATCTACCCACAAGTCCTGTGTCCTTAAAACATTCGATCAGACTTCTGCCCATCTCGATCAGAACTCCATCACCAATATGATGTCCGAAATTATCATTTATGAATTTGAAATTATCCATATCAAGAATACCGAAGGTAAAAGCTCTTCCTTCAGCTATAAGTGATCTGACAAACTCAAGGTAAAACCCTCTTGAAAGAACTCCGGTAAGAGGATCTATCATCCATTTGATATCAGTCTCTTTTAACTTTTTCTCAAAAAACGGATATTTTTTTAAATCTTCTTCAGTATACAATACACTATCCCCATAGTAAAAACATAAAAAATTGTTACACCTGATGAAATTATAAGACTAATTACCAACAAATACAAGTGAAAAAAGTGTATCCTGCGGTAGTTTTGTAATAACTGCCGTAAGATACACATTCTATAATTTATATACTAAAACTTCTGCAGGAACGCCCTGGTTCTGTCATTTGAAGGATTATCGATAACCGCCTCAGGTTTGCCCTCTTCTATGATATAGCCGCCATCCATAAAAATAACCCTGTCAGATACATTTCTTGCAAAAGCTATCTCGTGAGTTACTATCACCATGGTCATTTTTTCCTCAGCCAGCTGACGGAGCACCTTAAGTATCCCTGCTGTTATCTCAGGATCAAGGGCCGATGTCGGTTCATCGAAGAAAAGCATCTTCGGCTTCATGGCAAGAGCTCTTGCTATGGCAACTCTCTGCTGCTGTCCTCCGGAAAGCTGTCCCGGAAAGCTTTCCTCCTTATCAGCAAGTCCGACTTTCTTTAACAGTTCCCTGGCCTCATTTATAACCTCTTCGCGATTTCTCTTCTGTATCGTTAAAGGAGGGTCTATAACATTTTTAAGGACTGACCAATGCGGAAACAGATTGAAATTCTGGAAAACCAGTCCAAATGTATTCTTTATCTTCTTCAATTCATTCTTGGACGTGTAGACACTTCCGGCACCTTCGTCGCTGCAGGCGTACATTCCATCATAGGAAAGACTTCCTCCGTCCATGGTCTCCAGCAGGGTTGCGCATCTGAGAAGAGTAGACTTACCTGAGCCTGAAGGGCCAAGTATTGATACTACCTCTCCCTCCTCAACGCTGAGTGAAATATTATGAAGTACGTCCAAATCACCAAAACTTTTTTTAATGTTCTTTATCTCTAATAAACTCATTTTGTTATCTCCATGAAATGATATATCCTGATTGAGATCAATAATACTTCATTTTCTTCTCAATTGCTTCCATTACCATTGCGACAATGAAATTAAATATATAGTAGAATATACCTGCTATAAAGAGCGGAAGTATGCTCGCCTCACTGGCTGTGATCTGCTTCGCAAGAGTAAACATTTCAGTATAAGCAAGTGCAAATGCAAGGGAAGTATCCTTAACAAGCGTGATAACTTCATTTGTTACCGGAGGAATAACCCTCTTGCACATCTGCGGGAAGATTATCTTGCGGAAGGTCTGTCCCTTTGAATATCCGAGAACATCTGCCGCCTCTCTCTGTCCGGCAGGAATTCCTTCGATACCTGAACGATAAATTTCCGCAAAATATGCAGCATAATTCAGAGAGAAGCCAATTATAACCGCATAAAATCTGTAACTCTGGCTCGTGTCAGCTCCAAAAAGAAAATGCGGTCCATAGAATACCACCAGGAGCTGAAGCATAAGAGGAGTTCCTCTCATTATGGATATATATATCCTTGCTACCCACTGAAGCACCTTCAGCCTTGACATTCTGATAAATGTCAGAAGAAGTCCCAGCGGCATAGAAAAGATAAGTGTCAGGAAGAAGATCGAAAGTGATGATAATATACCCTTTCCAAGCTGCTTCGATATGCTTACAAATTTCTTGCCAAAAGGCTCATCCTTCTTCGATGTATCATCTGCCCTATATGCAAAATCCGTTCCCTCATCCATAAAGCAGAGACTTTCAGCAATATAATAGTCCTTCCAGTGAGAAGCTATCTCCTGCATGGTTCCGTCACTGTACATTTCCTCGAGAGTTTCCTGAACCTGATTTCTGAGGGCTGTATTACCATATTTAAATGCAACACCATATTTTTCCGATGAAACTGTTTCTTTAAGAAGTTTAAAATTCGGATTCTGATTAAGCTGATAATATGCTACCCCTACATCTATACAGATGGCATCTACACTTCCCGCATCAAGATCCAAAAAGGCGCTGACGTAATTACTGATCTGAACCAGCTCCTTAAATGACTCACAAAGCTCTATATTCTCCGGCGATGCGTCCTCGCCCGTTAATGCGGCAAGCGCAGCAGAGTCCGACTGAACGCATACAACCTTACCTTTAAGATCTGAAAGACTGTTTATGTCAGAGTTTTTTCTGACCACAACCACCTGAGAATTATCAACATACGCTGTGGTCCAGGTATAATCCTCCTCACGGCCGTCTACAGTAAAACCGTTCCAGATACAGTCGATAGCCCCTGAGTTAAGCTCCATATTCTTCTGTTCCCAGTCTATAGGCTGTTTAACCAGCTCCCAGCCTCTTCTTCTGCAGACCTCCTCAGCAAGCTCCAGATCAAAGCCGGTATAATTACCATCTTCATCCTTAAAGCCATATGGAGGGAATTCAGCATCAAAGCCCACAACAAAAGTTGTTTTTTCATCTTTTTTGCTGCCGCAGGCGGTAAGCAAACCTGCCAGCATAGAAACAGCAAGCAGTATCAGCAGCATCCTGCTGTATCTTTTTCTATCACATTTCATCTTCCATACCTCTATGTATTCTATTTACACTCTGTGGATTCTCATAAATAATACTATGATAAGTAAAAACCGCGTGCCCTAATCCTGCGGGACTGACACCTTTGCGGCATCTCATCAGTCTTCCTTTAAGGCCTCCTCCAGAGTATGCCAGCCAAGAACCGCACACTTAACGCGGGCAGGCATATGAGAAACATCCTTAAATACAGATGCCTCTTCCAGTGAATCAATCTCCTCATCACTGGCTGTTCCCTTGATCATATTTAAGAATTTATCCTTTAATAGAAGTGCTTCTTCCTTCTTCATGCCGATAACCATATCCAGCATGATATCTACGCTGGCCTGAGAGATCGTGCATCCGTTGCCGGTGAAGGAGCCGTCTGTGATAACACCATTCTCATCCACCTTAAGCTGGAGAAATATATCATCACCACAGGAAGGATTAACACCTCTGTGTTTATTTGTAGGACTGATCATCTTGAAGCTGTGAGCAGGACTGATCTTATGATCCATAAGTACCTCTTCAAAAAGGCTCCTGTCCGCATTTTCATATTTAGGAGTTTCTTTGATATTCTTCAGCACACCAAGGAATCTGTCGATGTCCTCATCGGTATTATAGAACATAATACTTGCTCTTACTGTAGAAGGTATATCCAGAAACTGATGCAGAGGCTCAGCACAGTGATGTCCTGCTCTGACTGCAACTCCGGCATCGGCAAATCTTCCTGCAATATCATGCGGATGCATATCCTTTACGGTAAATGTGATTATTCCGTTACGTTCCTTCGGGTCATCACTTCCGACAAGCTCAACATAAGGAAGCTTCTTTATACCCTCCAAAGCCTTCGCCGTAAGATAATGCTCTCTTTTCTCTATTTCTGAAAATCCTATCTTTTCGTAATATCTGACAGCCTCAGCAAGGGCATAGGCTCCGGCACCATTTACGGTTCCGGCTTCGAATTTATGAGGAAGCCCTGCGTAGGTTACACTGTCCACACTTACATTTTCTATCATCTCACCACCGGTCATATATGGCGGCATATTGAGAAGGATATCCTTCTTTCCGTAAAGTACGCCGATTCCCATAGGTGCAAGCATTTTATGTCCCGAAAATGCCAGGAAATCCACGCCGAGCTCCTGTACATCCACAGGAATATGCGGAACACTCTGGGATCCGTCTGCTACAAAATAAGCCCCTACAGAATGCGCCAGCTCAGCAAAGGTTTTAATATCATTTATACGTCCAAACACATTTGACATATGTGTCATGGCAACTATCTTCGTTCTGTCTGTAAGAAGCGCCTTAAAATCTTCTGTTCTGAATTCTCCCTGTTTTGTACACTCAAGGAATTTAACCTTTGCGCCCTTCTTTGCCGCTATATGAGTCCATGGAAGCATATTGCTGTGATGTTCAACTATTGTAGTAATTATCTCATCGCCCTCATTTAACACCAGTTCTCCGAGACAGGCAGCCACAAGATTAAGACTTTCAGATGCATTTCTTGTAAAAATGATCTCTTTTCTTGAGGCGGCATTTATGAATCTTTGAACCGTTCTTCTGGCATCCTCATAAGCATCTGTCGCATCAATCGAAAGCTGATAGAGTCCTCTGAATGGATTGGCATTAAGAGTCTCATAAAAAGCAGCCTCCGCCTTTATAACTGCCTCCGGCTTCTGGGATGTAGCCGAATTATCTAGATATGCAAGGGTATTCCTCTTAAAGAAAGGAAAATCCTTTCTGATTTCTTTTATATCTATACTCATTATTCCTCTCCGTCTAAATATTCTTCTCCGAGTATAAGCTCCGTAACTTTCTTTTCAGTATCTGCATCTTCTATCTTTGAAGCAACCGAAAGCATTCTTCCGCTCGCCATAAGCTTATATATCATTTCGTCTGTAAGTCCTCTTGCTCTAAGGTAGAAGAGAATATCTCCCGAAAGCTTGCCTATGGAAGCTCCATGCTCACCTTCTACATCTTCCTCCTGACAGAGAATGAGCGGAATGGTTTTATTCTCCAGCTTCTCATCCATAAGGAGTACTTCTTCACGTTCTGCACCCTTGGAGCCGGAACAGCCACGCTTAAAATCAATAGTCTGTCTCATGCATTTAATGCAGTCCTGGTAAAGGACTCCATTTGAATACATTTCTGAAACAGTATCTTTTCCGTACTGTCTTGCCACATAATTAAAGTCATAATCAGAAGCCTGCGGAACTGTATAGGCAGTGTCACATCTGAATGCGGCCTTATAGCCCTTTAATTCTGCCACTGCGCCTGCTCGGATCTTCTTTCCGCCCAGGAATATCTGCACCAGTTTAAACTCGGCATTATCCATAACAACAGCACCGATGTTATCCAATGCACAGCTCTCTTCATCTGCTTCATATATCTCTACAAGCTTAACTTTTGCTCTGTCTTTAACAAGTATTCTTGTTTCAACTGCAGCTCCGTAAGGAAGTGACTTAATTCCTGTCATATCAGAGATAACAACAACTTCACTGTCTTCCCTCGCAACTATATTGCAGCCTACTGCTGCGCGAAGCATGGCAAATTCTCCCCTAAGCCTTACAGGTTCTGCTGCCTTTACTCCTTTATCTGCAATAATGGTAAGGCCTTCCTTCACATTCTCTGCTATAAGAAGCGAAGTTTCAGGTCCCATACCGGTCTCTGCATTTTTAAGTATCTCCTCCTCTTCCGGAGAAGCTTTTTCAATCTTTATATCTGAAGGAACTGAGTAGTTCAGCGTTCCCTCACCTCTGATACCGCCTGAAGCAATCAGAGTCTCATTCATTTTAAGCCAGTTCCAGGTCATCGCCGGGAGTCTGTTGGCTTTGATCGTATTCTCCATCCTGCATCCTCACTTTATACTAACCAATGCTTCCAACCATCTCAAGTCTGATGAGATTATTCATCTCAACGGCATACTCAAGAGGAAGCTCCTTACTTACGCTGTCTGCAAAGCCACTTACTATCATAGCTCTTGCATCCTCCTCAGAAATACCTCTGGACATAAGATAGAATACCGCATCATCACTGATCCTTCCTATCTTTGCCTCATGTCCGATATCTGCATCTGCTGTTCTGATATCCATAGCCGGGATAGTATCTGACTGTGATACCGCATCCAGCATCAGTGAAGAACAGTCTACAGCTGATTTTGCACCTGTTGCCGTGCTCTGAACCACTACGGAGCTTCTGAAGGTACTGATACCTCCATCCTTGCTGATGGACTTTGCATTTACGGAAGATGTAGTATTTTTACCAATATGGGTAACCTTAAAACCGGTATCCAGATTCTGATCATGTCCGGCAAAGGTGATTCCGGTATATTCCATTTTGGAATTATCACCCTTCAAAATGGTCATCGGATAAAGATATGAAACATGTGAACCAAATGAGCCTGAAACCCACTCCATCCTGCCGCCTTCCTCTATAAGGGAACGCTTTGTATTCAGGTTATACATGTTCTTTGACCAGTTTTCGATGGTGGAATATCTGAGTTTTGCATTCTTGCCTACAAAAAGCTCAACCGCTCCTGCATGCAGGTTTGCAACATTATATTTTGGCGCTGAACAGCCTTCGATGAAATGAAGATCAGCACCCTCATCAACTATAATAAGCGTATGCTCGAACTGTCCTGCTCCCGGAGCATTAAGTCTGAAATATGACTGAAGCGGTATCTCCACCTTTACTCCCGGCGGAACATACACAAAGGAACCTCCTGACCATACTGCTCCATGAAGAGCTGCAAATTTATGATCTGTCGGAGGGATAAGTGTCATGAAATGCTTCTTTATCATATCACCGTATTCACCATGCATGGCTGATTCAAGGTCTGTATAGATTACTCCCTGTGCAGCAACCTCCTCGCGTACGTTATGATAAACCAGCTCCGAGTCGTACTGTGCACCGACTCCTGCAAGAGACTCTCTCTCTGCCTTTGGAATACCAAGTCTTTCAAACGTATCCTTGATATCATCCGGTACCTCATCCCAGGTAGCGCTCATTTTATTATTCTTTGGTTTAACATAGGTAACGATATCATCCATATTCAGGCCGTCGATAGGCGGTCCCCACTCCGGCACATTTATACTATTATATATTTCAAGGGACTTAAGTCTAAACTCCGTCATCCATTCCGGATCATTTTTCTCTGCAGATATCTGCCTTACTATCTCCGGTGTCAGACCTTCGGCAACCTTGTAGAAATCCTTTTCCTCATAACGGAAGTCATACAGTTCCCTGTTGACATCCTCTACAAATGTTTTTTCTTTCATATTATCACCCGATCTATACTATAAATACTTTTCGAATCCGCCTTCATTTATCTCAGCTACAAGAGACGAATCACCACTTTTTACGATAGTTCCATCTACAAGGACATGAGTCTTATCTACCTTAAGAGCATCCAAAATTCTGGTGCTGTGGGTAATTATAAGAAGTGCGCCTTCACCATGCTCCTGGAAATCTCTTACGCCCTCTGATACAGTACGTACTGCATCAACATCAAGTCCCGAGTCAGTCTCATCAAGTATAGCAAGAGCCGGATTTAACATAAGCATCTGAAGTATCTCAGACTTCTTCTTCTCTCCTCCGGAGAATCCGACATTTAAGTCTCTGTCTGCATAGGACTTATCCATATTCAGAAGCTTCATCTTTGCTTCAAGCTCCTTGCGGAAGCCCCAGATACGGTTCTTTGTACCTGTAACCTCATCCTTGGCATTTCTGATGAAATTCGAAAGTGTGATTCCCGGAACTTCAATCGGGTTCTGGAAGGACAGGAAGATTCCCTTCTTTGCTCTGTTTGTAACGCTTTCTCCGACGATGTTCTCACCCTTATAGATTATCTCACCGCCGGTAATCTCATAATTCTCATTTCCCATTATGGCATTTCCGAGTGTGGATTTTCCTGCACCGTTAGGTCCCATCAATACGTGGGTCTCACCCTTATCAACAGAAAGATTAATATTCTTCAGAATCTGCTTATCTCCAACCTTTACCGACAGATTCCTTATCTCAAGTAATGACATTTTTGTTACCTCCAAACATCTGATTATAAAGGGATCCATATCATCAAATGGTCCCATACCGTAAACATATACTTGAACCGGTTGTATTACAACCAAAAAAAAATTATTGAAAACTTTTCCTTAATAACTGCAAGGCAGTGTTTTATACACAAGAAACTGTGTTCCCGGTATATATATTTATAACGATAATGCGGATAGAGACTATAGTCCTTATCCGCATAAAGTTCTCTTTGATATTTATATTTCAACGAAATTAAATACCGCTCCCGAATTAGCCAGCTTATTACCCAGCTGTGCATCCTTCGTTATCAGCACCTGCTGCGACGAATTCATATTCCTGAACACCCTCACTACCGCTCTGATGGTATCCGAATCAAGATCATCCAGAACATCCAGAAGAATGAGAGGAAGATTTGCATCACTGAAAGCCTGTGAAACACCAAGTCTCACTGCGAGATAAACAAGCCTCTTATCTGAACCGGGAAGTTCTCTCATATCCTTTATGACTCCACTCTTACTTACAGAAACATTAAAGTCTCTGTCAAGAATGATACTGTCATATCTGCCTCCGGAGAGAATTCCGATATGATCGGATATATGACTCAGTATCTTTGGAAGATTCTCTGTCATGATCTTCTCCCGCTCTTTAATAAGCTGATTCATAGCTGCCGCAACAGCATAACTCTCTGCTTCGAGCTCACTCTTCTTCTTGAAGATAGAATTGAATTCTGCCTGAAGCCGATTCCTCTCGGTTCTCTTTTCAAGCAGCTCTTTTTCTTCAATTCTGAGAGCTTCTTTATTTTCAGCGTATTCCTTTGCGAAGGTCATATCAAATTCTACAGCTTCCTTCTCCTCTTTCTCACTCTCAATCTCCTTAAGCACCTGTTTAAAGTCTTCTTCGGAAGGAGTGACTTCACCGGAATCAAAGAAACCATTTACCCTGAGACCGTCAATTATAGTAAATATAACAAATACCGTAGTAAATATAATAAACAGCTTTCTGACTGCACTTTCAAATGGAAGTATAAATACTATAAGAGAAATGATAAAGATAACCAGCAATCCTGCTCCGAAGATCACCGGAAGCTTATCTGTAAACTTCTTTTCCTGATTCTCCGGTTTTTTCATCATATCCTGTCCGGTTTCCGCAAGGATATCCATCTTTTTATTTAATTCTTCATCAACCTCATACTTGACGGTACCGTCTTCGTTCTGGATCATCTTTCTGGCTACACGTTTTCTCTTTGCAGCTTCGATTGCAAAATCCTCATCCAGCCGCTTTATACGATCCTCTATACCATCTATTTCCTTATCTACCGTCTCATATGCATCTATCTGCTTTGTCAGCGCATTGAGACGTCTGACCATAGGCTGAGTACTTTTACTCTTTCTTATATTTCTGAGATATTCTATTGAGGCTTCAAAATTGATATCTGCGCTTCCTGTTTCAACAGTATTTTTCAGAAAACGTTTTGTAACATCCTCTATCTCATCCTCGGTTATACATCGTTCATCGGATTTCAGTCCATCATCGATAGCATAACTTGTCATATATATCGATCGGTCAACATCAACTGCATCCATCGGAAGAGGTGTCATTCCCTTGCTTTCATCCTGCTTGCCGGAATTAAGATTGAGAACAGACGTTTTTTTTGCACCGCTGAGAAATGTTCTATCCACCAGATAAGTGTTTTCCTCAGTCTTGACATAGGCTGTGCCCCTGTAATCACTGCCGGAAGGTTTTCTCTTTGCATAGGTATCCTCGCCTATGGAAAGCCCGCCGCCGGCAATACTTCCGAACAGCATGCTTACTATAAAATCCTTAAAAGACCTTCTTTTTTCACGGCTGCTGTCATAAACCAGATTGATGCCATCCTTCAATTCTATCTGCTTATTAAAAAAAGAGCCATATTCTTTTAATAATAACTTACTAAGAAACATTTATTTTTCTCCTGTAAATGACATTGCTTCCATACCATACATTGTCATCTTTTCTCTGGTTATCTCATCAACATCGGCAAGAGCTTTATTTGCCCTGTAAAAGGCTCCCGCAAGATCTCCGGAATGCACTTCGGCAACGCTGTCTATATCATTTACCAGAACGGTATTGTCGATTATATCATAAATATTATATCTGTTGATTATTCTCTTCAGATCTATGTCAGGCTGTTTTTCCACAAGTCCTGTATAAGTAATTGTATAAATATTGTCTAATCCAAGCTTTCTGATCCTGTCAACTATGGCATCGCTGAGTTCCTCACCGGAAATGCCGCTGCTGAGGTCAATGCTAAAGTTTACATAACTTCTTTTATTGCACGGAATCCATTTTATACTTGTCTTTCCGTTTTCTATCTCTCCAAAGATATATCCATGTCTTCCTGTATCCCTCTGAGAAAGCGGTTCGAGCGAACCTGAATAAGCCATTCTGTCCTTCAGAATATGTGCAGGCTTAAGACTTCCGCCGAGAGCCACATAATCAAAGCCCTTTCTGGCCAGTTTTTTTCTGTCAAATGGCATATGTCTCGTATCTCCGCCCGCAGCAAGAAGAATATTTACCGCACCCTCTCTGCCCGGAGATATCTCATCTATCACAGGTTCATCATATTCAGGCCTCTCGTAGCTGTATCCCGTGACACAGGTATTGATGCCCTTGAGGTATGCATTTGAAGTTTTACCACCCGGAAGGACTACGGTCTTGGATTTAAAAGAATAGCTTCTGAAGGCACTTTCCTGTCCCATATAATCCCTGCTGCCGCAAAGAATAACAGTACGCGTCTTCTCCAGCTTTAGAAGTCTTTCGTCAAGATCCTGTAGATCGGCCTCTGTCGGCTGATCGGCAAAAAGATTACCTGCAACCATAAGAAGTCCTACATTTTCCTTGACACATATCTGGATAATATTATCAAATGAATCATATAATTCTTTTTTTCTGTTTTCACTCCACTCTCTGCCCGGATCAGGCTGAGCGCCGAGGTATACATCTGATATATGAATAAATTTCATGATAAGCTCCATTAATTCTTTATACTATGCCACAATCTATTACATTCTAATACTTTAGCACTGTTCTTGTCAAATAATTCCACACTATTACAGGTTATAGATATAATATATCTTATCAGAAGAAAAACAAGCTAGGGGCGAAGTGAGTATTTGTTTTTCTTGATAAGATACCGGAGGGACTTTAGTTCCGCTGCTTCTCACTCTTCCGGATCATAACTGTCTATAAGACGGCAGAGTTCTTCGTAGCTTTCCACCTGATTGATGGTGCGCCTTATATGGGAAGCATTACGGCGACCGGCCATATACCACGCCACATGTTTTCGCATCTCATGGATTGCTGTATATTCGCCCTTCTCTTCAAGCATCATGGAAGCATGTCTTTTCATGGTTTCCTTCAGTTCTTCTATGGAAGGCTCCACGAAATTATCCGGATCCTTAAGGCGGGCAAACAGCCACGGATTTCCTTTTGCAGCTCTTCCGATCATAACACTGTCACAGCCGGTCAGGGCTTTGATACTTTTAACATCCTCCGGAGATGCAATATCTCCATTTCCTATTACCGGTATCGAAACCGCTTCCTTTACTGCCTTAATAACATTCCAATCCGCCTTACCCATATAGAATTCCTCTCTGGTTCTGGCATGTACTGCAACGGCAGAGGCACCATTTTCTTCTGCAATCTTAGCTATAAGCGGTGCATTTATATGTTCCCTGTCAAAGCCTGCACGGATCTTTACGGTAAGCGGCTTATCTATGGCATGACTCACCTTATACACGATACGTCCGACAAGTTCAGGATCCTTCAGCAGGGCGGAACCTTCACCGTTATTTACGATTTTAGGAACCGGGCAGCCCATATTTATATCAATAAAATCAAAGTTTTTTTCAGAAAGGTGAGCTGCCTGTTCGGCCATTATATCAGGGTCGCTTCCGAATATCTGAACCCCGACAGGAGCTTCATTTTCATCAGTTTTTAGCAGCGGCAGCGAAGCCTTCATGTTATACAGCATACCTTTAGCGCTTACCATTTCCGTATAAACAAGGTCACAGCCCTGCTCCCTGCATAATAAGCGAAAAGGCAGGTCTGTTATACCTGCCATTGGTGCCAATATTATCTTATCAATAAAAAGGTCACTTTTCATTCGCATAAATCCTTTATTGCTTATCGTATATGATCCTGAGTCCGTGAAGAGTGAGTTCAGGATCGTAAATATCAATCTCATCAGTTGCTTCAGATATAAGTTTTCCAAGACCACCTGTGGCAACAACCTTAATGTCTGTAAGCCCTGAATCCTTCTTAAGCTTCTTTATGATATATTCAGTCTGACCGATATATCCAAAATAAATACCTGCCTGCATGCTGGATACTGTATCTCTGCCGAGAATGGTATCAACCTTCTTGATCTCAACCTCAGGCAGCTTTGCAGTTCCGCGCCACAGCGCATTTGCTGCAAGACGTATACCCGGAGAAGTAACTCCTGCGTAGAAGGTTCCGTCTGCAAGAACAAGGTCGTGAGTTGTAGCTGTACCAAAATCAAGCACTATGATCGGGCCGCCATAGATCTCATATGCAGCAACCGCATCAACAAGTCTGTCTGCACCCAGTTCCTTTGGATTCGGAATAGATACATTTATTCCGGTTTTAATTCCCGGAGCAACGATGACAGGTGTAACATTAAAATACTTAATGATACCACTGGTCAGCGAATGCATGATATTCGGAACTACCGAAGAAATGATAACATCGGTAATATCCTGTGGTTTCATGTGATTGACAAAAAGCCACTCCCCGAGAAAAACTCCGTATTCATCAGAAGTTCTGTCTGTCTGAGTTATCATTCTGAATTTATTAACAAGCTTTTTACCATCAAAAAGTCCGATGGTTATATTTGTATTACCAACATCAATTGCAAAAAGCATATGTCTTCTCCTTTATAATCCGCCAGAAGATTTCTGACTTTTTCCGTAATCCCCAAAAATATTTTACATGAAAAAGGTTTTATAATACTCTTCAAGCTGTTCAAAAAGCTCTCTCTTAGTATTCTGCAGCTGTTTTATCTTAAGCTCACTGCCGATCTCATCATATAAAATATCATCCTCTTCGGCATTCGTCACCAGTCTGAGATTACCCTCACTATCAAACATTAGAAGTATAATACCTCCAACGTCTTCTGTAAAGAGAACACACATGATTTTTAAATCCTTCTGAATCTCCTGTGGCAGATTCTTAAAATCAGGATTAAGATAAAACTTCTTTGTATATCTTGAAGCACTGCAAAGGATAACGTCCTCCTGATACATCTCAACCTCCCGATGATTTACAGCATATTTGCAATAACATCACTCATATCATACATTCCCGGTTTCTTTCCTGTGATGAATTTAGCTGCATTTATTGCACCATTTGCAAAAATGCTTCTGGAATAAGCGATATGCTTGATCTCAATAAGTTCATCAGGTCCCGCAAAAAATACTTCATGTGTACCCGGGATATTTCCTGCACGTACTGCTGATATGCCAAGTTCCTTCTTATCTCTCTTCTGGCGAACCTGTGAACGATCATAAACATATGTAAATTCGCCATTTCTGGCATCATTTATGGCATCTGCCAGTGCAAGAGCCGTTCCTGAAGGAGCATCCAGCTTCTGATTGTGGTGCTGTTCAACTATCTCTACATCATATCCAGCAGGAACAAATACATTTGCAGCATCCTTAAGGAGCTTAATGATGGTGTTGATACCCATACTCATATTGGCTGATTTAAGTATAGCTATATTCTTTGATACCTCTCTTACTTCATCAAGCTGCTCTGCCGAAAGTCCTGTTGTGCAAAGAACTACCGGAAGATTCTTGTCTGTCGCATATTTAAGAAGCTGCGGTACTGCCTTGGCAGAAGAAAAATCGATTATAGCATCTGCCTCCACATCACATGCATTTATATCGGTAAAAATAGGAAATGAAGCCTTTCCCTCAGCTATATCAATACCTGCAACGATCTCAACATCCGGGTCATTCTCAACCATTTCCGCTATAACCTTGCCCATACGGCCATTACAGCCATGCATAATTATCTTTGTCATTATTATTCCTCCAATTTGCTGTAGCACATTAAATCAGTATATTTTAAGCATGACCTGTATAAGTATCGGATTTAATACTTATACAGGCCATTAAAATTTCTAGAATTTGATACCGTAATCGATCATAGCCTTCTTAAGCTTTTCAGCATTTGCAGGCTCCATCTCTGAAAGCGGCATACGAACCTTTCCGTTTGTAAGTCCCATAAATTCTGTTGCTTTCTTTACAGGAATAGGATTTACTTCGCAGAAAAGTGCCTTGCAGAGATCGATACACTTAAGCTGAAGTTCTCTTGAACCTGCAACATCGCCATCCAGGAATTTCTGTACCAGCTGATGTGTATCATTTGGTATGATATTTGATGTTACGGAAATAACACCAAGGCCGCCAAGTGCAAGAAGCGGTAATATCTGATCATCATTTCCTGAATAAAGATCTATGCATCCATCTGCAAGAGACATGAGCTTTGCAACCTGTGAAATGTTTCCTGATGCTTCCTTGATAGCTACGATATTCTTAACATTCTTAGCAAGATATACTGCTGTCTCAGGCTCAATGTTGCAGCCTGTTCTGCTAGGTACATTATAGAGAATGATAGGGATATTTACAGCCTCGGCAATTGCTGTATAGTGCTGGATAAGACCCTTCTGTGTAGCCTTGTTGTAATACGGAGTAACAAGAAGAAGTGCATCTACTCCGTCCTTCTCCGCATCCTTGGAAAGTTTGATAGCTGTAGCAGTATCATTTGAACCTGTACCTGCTATTACCGGAACTCTGCCGGCTGTATGTTCTGCAACCACTCTGATTGCTTCGCTGTGCTCTTCCTCTGTAAGTGTTGAAGATTCACCTGTTGTTCCGCATACGATTATCGCATCTGTTCCGTTCTCAATCTGATAATCAACTAATTTCTTCAGTTGCTCATAATCAACTGAAAGATCATCCTTAAATGGTGTTACCAGTGCAACACCTGCTCCCTTAAAAATTGCCATTTCCTTTTCCTCCTTAACAATTGTTGGTATGGAGTAACTAAAAGTAAAAAACGGGTCGACAAAGAGCCAACCCGAAATAATCCTACTTAGATCATAGTTTCACTTCATAGTAGCGCTCCATCAAATAAATTTGACGACAGTTCCGTGACTCTTAATCACGATCCCAGCAAAAGAATCCCCTTACTGATTCCTTAACTTCGGCGGATCATCCTTTCACATCTCATCATCTGAAATAAGGTTCATCAGAAATGATACTCTTAATCTCCGCATCCTCTACCAATATATTTATTTATAAACAAAAAACATTATATAACCCACAAACCGTAAATGTCAATAGGGATTTATTCTTCCTCCGACTTCTTTCCCTTTGAGAAAGGTCTTGCTATCTCCTCATACAAAAGGAATATGATTATCATAGATGCAAACATAAAGTAACTTATAATACAAAGGGTTGCCGGATCATAAATGATATCATACCATTTCACTTCTCCGAAGCTGGCCGAAAAAACGATTGCTATTCCGGAAAGCACCAGTGAAAAAACCGCTGCGGTTATCTGTGCTATAACGCATGCTATTCTCCACTTGACATTGATTCCGCCAAGCTTCATCCAATCCTTATGAAGAAGTGCGATCCAAAGTCCGACAAATCCAATAACTCCTATGACTACACCAATGATGTACACAATATAATTGATCTTATAAAGCTGCCCCTCATTAACCGCTTTTCCGACACTGCTTCTGCTGTTGGAAACGAACAGATACTGAATAAATACGCTTGCAAAACAGATCACAAGTACCAGTACCCAGTGAAGCACCATCAGTATAAAATCCTTCATCGGTTTGTTACTACTCATTTTTCCTTCTCCTTTAATTAAACCTTTTTATTACATCAGACAGACTGTCCTTTATCTCCAGCAACGCATCTATAATAACCGGATCGAAATGGCTTCCGCTCTCTTCTTTCATAATACTCAGAGCCTTATCGATCGGATAGCCCTCTTTATATGGTCTTCTGGACACCAGCGCATCGAAAACATCTGCAACCGCCATTATACGTGCTGAAAGCGGGATATCCTCTCCGGCGAGATGCTCCGGATAACCTTTAGGTCCTCCGTCCCACCATTCATGATGGTAACTGGCTATATCCTTGGCCATATGAATATAGTCAGATGTTACTCCCAATGTCTCCCCTGCATGTTCCAGCATTTCCCTGCCAAGTGCGGCATGAGTCTTGATAACCTCATACTCTTCCTCAGTCAGTCTTCCCGGTTTATTGAGTATTGCATCCGGGATTTTTATCTTTCCGATATCATGAAGAGGCGCCGCTACCCTGAGAGTTTCAATATACTCATCTGTAATGATGTCCGTATACTTTCCTGTTTCTTTAAGTTTTCGGGCAAGAAGGGCGGAATATTCGGCTGTACGCTTAACATGATAACCCGTAGTCATATCCCTGCTTTCCACCACGTCTGCCAGGGTTATTACAATATTTATATTAAGCTCGGCAATTGTTTTGGCCTGTTCATTTGTCTTATCGATATATTCATCAATTTCCTTGACAGTCTTTTTTATGGAATTATATAAAACTTCAATCTCATTGCCGGTCCTGATATTCAGAGCTTCAATATTCTCCACGGATTTATCCCGACCCTGATCGCTGTCAAATGCAAATTGCTTCATTTCCCTGGTCATTCGCTTAAGCGGTCCGACTACTCTGTAATCAACGATCAGCATCGAATAGGATACTATGCTTATAAGAAGTCCAAGTACAGCAGAAAACATCTTGCCGCAGTAGAGAAACGTTTCTCCTCTGAGGAGTACTATATCATAATTCCCGTCCGGATATCCTTCAACCTTTGCCTCAAGATAGGTTTTAAATGATATTGCAAAAGCTACCAATGCTATGGCAAGTCCGGATACAAAAAGCACCACTGCCACCTGTTTTCTCAGAGTTTTGACGCCCTTATGTTTCTTATCATTTCTGATATCCTTAAAGGCAAGCTGTTCCAGCTCGTCTCTTACCACCCTCGGCACAAGCATGGTAAAGAAAAATGCAGCAAAAAGGGATATCAGCTTATCCGGGATCTCTATACAGAAATCTGCTATCATCTGTGCAAATATCACAGGTGCACCTGCATCATTTAATGTTTGAGCCACCGGAGCCGCAACATTATCAGCTATCTCAAATGAATACAGAATATAAGATAAAACGGTACACGGAATGCTGAGAAGGATAAAATATGGAAGGAGCTTAATAACATCAGCCAGCTTCTTAAACTTATCCCTTTCCGATGCATGTCCGACAATAACCGCGATCATAACGTTGATAATACCATAATAGAATGAGGAGGTATCAGATACACCCTTTATCATATTTGTTATAAAACCGACTGTCGTTCCCGGAGCAAGCCCGGCTACTGCTGCAGCGAACATTGTTCCTATGGAATCAAGATAAAGCGGACAATCCGTTACTTCCACTATCTTCTGGCATAATATATTGATGCCAATCCCCAGTAAAACTGTCAAAACAAAATATATGATACTCTTTCTGTTGATCCTTTTCATACTGCATCCCCCATATGTTACAAGAACCGCATCTCATAATCCTGCGGGACTAAAGTCCCTGCGGTATCTTATCTTGCATAGCAGTTCCTAAATACCCCAACTGAATACTTGCCTGCTTACACCGATAGCACAATTCCAAAAGCCTCGGAATAGTAAGCCAATAAAATACGCATTCAAGATATATTATATTCTAACTTTACGGGTTATGCCAGTATATTTTCTACCACTTTTTTCCGGGGCATCTGCTTATCGCGGCTGCAGCCCGTATTTCTACGTAGCAGCCACATTTAAGACAGGTGCCCTGAAGTAATTTTTCACATTCCAGACATATAGAAAGACGTCTTTTATATTCGTCCTCGGGAGTTTTCATATCATCTCCCAATACATTTATGTATTTCTCTATCTCCTCATGATATTTCTTTTCATCTAATTCTCTGATGAGACATCTTTTGCAAATTCGTTTATTCTCAGAATTTCCCATATTTATTCAGCTTCAATTTCGATATGGATGACTGCGGCAGCAGGAATTGTAAATGTGATCTTTCCGCCTTCCGCATTAATATCCTTGAACGCTTCCTTCTTTACTGTATCAGCCTTATCGAAGGTGTTGTGAGCGTGTATCTCACCGGTTACGATCTCGGCTGAAGCAGATTTTATCTCTGTATCAGCAAGTATTGACTCAATCTTATATTCTTCAGCAGCTGAAAGATTTGCCACTGTTATCTGTATCTTTCCATCTTTATCAACCGATACAGACTCGCTGAGATTCGGAACCAGGTACTCCTTATCAAGTCCGATCTTTTCAGATTCGATAAAGCTTTCCACAAGATCCGCATCCTGATGAGCCTTATACATATCAAACACATGATAGGTAGGTGTAAGGAGCATTTTATCGCCATCCGTAAGTATCACTGCCTGAAGGACATTTACCATCTGGGCAATATTCGCCATCTTGATCCTTCTGCTGTGCTTATTGAAAATATTAAGTGTAACAGCTGCAACAAGAGCATCACGAACAGTATTCTGCTGATAGAGAAATCCCGGATTTGTACCCGGCTCACAATCAAACCAGGTTCCCCATTCATCTACCATCATGCCCACCATGTTCTCTTTATCATATTTATCCATAATGCATTCCTGCGCATTTATGGCATATTCGATATCAAGCGCCTTTTTAAGAGTTGTATACCATTCCTGTTCACTGAAATCAGTGGCACTTCCTTTATGCTCCCAGGTTCCCGGAACAGTATAATAATGAAGTGAGAGTCCATCCATAAATCCGTGAAAATCCTTAGGAGCTCTGAAGCAGATATCCATAACAGTATCTGACCAGCCAAAATCCATACCGTTTGCTCCGCAGCAGATTTTTTTGATCTGATTCTCCGAACTGTAATTTCTGACATATGTCTGATATCTGCGGTAAAGATTTGCGTAATACTCAGGCGTCATATTACCGCCGCAGCCCCAGTTTTCATTTCCTACACCAAAATAGTCAATCTTCCAAGGCTTCTCGTGGCCATTTGCCTTACGAAGATCCGCCATAGGGGATACCCCGTCAAAGGTCATATATTCAACCCACTCACTCATTTCCTGAACGGTACCGCTGCCGACATTTCCGTTTATATAATTCTTACAACCCAGCTGTCTGCAGAGCTCCATGAATTCATGTGTTCCGAAGCTGTTATCCTCAAGTACTCCTCCCCAGTGGGTATTGATCATCTTTTTTCTCTTTTCTTTCGGACCTATACCATCTTTCCAGTGATATTCATCGGCAAAACATCCGCCCGGCCAGCGAAGCACAGGAATATTAATAGCCTTAAGCGCATTTACAACATCTTTTCGCATTCCGTTTGTATTTGGGATATTGCTGTCTTCTCCAACAAAAATCCCTTCATATATACATCTTCCGAGATGTTCGGAAAAATGTCCCTGCAGTTCAGGATTAATATGGCTTATCTTATGTTTTGGATTGATATATAACTTGTTCATTCATTTCCTCCTGATGAAATACTTAGTTTTAAGCTGCAACCGATATGACGGTTTGAAACAATTATACCAATATCAAAAAATGCAGAAGCATCCTTCGGAATCATATATCCCAAAAGCCTGCTTTCTCTCATACTTTTAGGATATATGACTCCGATAACACCTGCATTGAATGAAATTGGAAGTTTTTTTTAATTATACAATATGTAAAAAAAATAAATACCCTAAAAATTATAAATAAATACCCTGTACATCTTAAAGCTTTTTCTTTTTATCTCAAAACACGCAAATAAATTATTTATATATATCAAAACAGGGCAACTTATGTTATAATGATTTTAATTATACTGTCTTAGTTCAGTTTCTGAAAAAACCTGAAAATACGGGGTGTAAAGGTGGTGCATTAAAATGACAAATGCAAATATAGAAACTACATATTCCAATCTTGCTCTTTCCTTGGCAAATGACTATGAATCAATATACGTGATAAATTCCACCGATGATAGTTATGTTGAGTATACCAGAGATACTCAAAAGGATAGTCTGTCCATCGCATCCAGCGGAAAGAATTTTTATGTTGATCTTATATCCAATACCAGGATATATGTCTGGCCTTCCGATCAGGAATATTTTATGAGTAAACTCAAGAAGGAAAATGTTACACAAGCTCTTGAGGCCGGTAAGTCCTTCTCTTTTAATTACCGGCTGAACATAAATGGAGAGCCTGTATTTTACCATCTTAAAACCATCCGTGGAAATGATCAGAATATTGTTATAGGCGTGCAGAATGTAGATATTCAGAAAAGGCGCGAGGTTGAGGCTGAATCCTATGCTCAGATTGCCGATGCTCTCGCCAGCCGTTATGAAGTTATCTATTATATAAATATTGAAAGCAATGAATATACCCGTTACAGTGCCAGTGCAGAGTATGCGAGTCTGAGTACAACAACCAAGGGAACCGATTTCTTTGCAGACGCAGCAAGCGACATAAAAAAATATCTGCATGAAGATGATGTTGATCGTATGCTTTATGAACTGGAAAAGGAACGCCTTCTGCGCCATCTTCGCCAATCCGGATCTCTTTCTTTCAATTACAGGCAGATGTTGGGCGACCACTCTCAGTATGTAAATATGACCGTAGTTTGCCCTAAATCAGATGATATTCATATAGTTATTGGAGTAACAAATATTGATGCCCAAACCAGAAGAGTCCAGTCCATCACAGCCGAGAATAAGGTATTCGGTGAGATTTCAATGGCTCTGGCTCAGAGATATGAAGTTATTTACCACGTAAATATATACACAAATGAATATGTAGAATACAGCGCCAGTGAAAAATACGCCAGACTGGCTGTTGGTACCACCGGAAAGGATTTCTTCGCTGATACTCAGAAAAATATGAAAAAGGATATTTATCCTGACGACTATCCAATGATGTCTGTTTCCATGCAAAAGGAAAGACTCCTTGAAAGTCTTCGCGCCACCGGCAAAAATGTTCTTATGTACAGGCTCATATTGGATGGAAGACCACAGTATGTATCTCTCTTTGCCGTACGTCCAAAAGAGGCTTCCTCTCATATCATTATAGCAGTTGCCAATATTGACTCTGCCAAGAAAAAGGAGCAGGAATACTCAGAAGCCATCAGCAGTGCTATGGATATGGCAAATCATGATGCTCTTACCGGCGTTATGAATAAACGTTCTTACGTTCAGATGGAGGCTTGTCTTGATAAAGACATTTCTTTGGGTAATACGCTTGCCTTTTCAATAGTTGTATTTGATATAAACGGATTAAAAGAAGTTAATGACAGATTTGGCCATACATCCGGTGATACCTTCATTCAG
Organism: Eubacterium ruminantium; assembly: GCA_900108205.1. GTDB lineage: Bacteria > Bacillota > Clostridia > Lachnospirales > Lachnospiraceae > Eubacterium_Q > Eubacterium_Q ruminantium_A. Next base: position 47,333 of record FNUU01000017.1, read on the forward strand.
GATGCCTGTTCCATGATAACTTCCGTTTTCAAAAACTGTAAGGTTTATCGTATCGGAGGTGACGAATTTGTTACACTCCTTTTCGATGATAATTACGAAAATCGAGAAAAGCTGATCGATGAATTCGAAAAATTACAGCAGGAGCATATGGTAAGTGACAAAGTAACACTTGCTTACGGAATCTCCGACTATAATCCTACTGTTGATTTCAAGGTACAGGATGTTTTTGAACGTGCAGACAGCCTTATGTATCAGAATAAGGAACTGTTAAAAAAAGATTCCCGCAGCAGACTGCTCGCTCCGGAATCGAATGATCAGGATCAGGATTTAAAATTCAATACGCTCTTTAAGAGTCTTGTGTCTGCCATGACAGATATAGAAAAACCAGATACAAATCTTATTGAAAGACTTATAATAGAACTCTGTTCAATGTTCAGACTTTCAAAAGCAGTTACACGAGTATATAAGAATCCTCGCGAAGAAGCTCTCGGCAGGGGTGAAACGCTGAGCTGCTATGATCTTGGCATCAAGGGTGATGTTATAATGTATCACAGAGTTGTGACAAGTGTAATGTCTGTATGTACACTTACACTCTACATGTCACCTGATGAGAAGCCACTTACACCTGATGAACGATGGAAAGTGGATCTTGTCATGCGTACAGTCCTCAGTTATGTAAGCAGAAACCGGCTTCGTGATATTGTAACAGAACTGTCCTACTATGATGATAACGGATATAAAAATTTCAGAAGCTTCCAGCAGTACTATGATCAGATTTTTAAACAAAATGCTGTAGTAGGTATGACTGCCATTCGGTATAATCTCCGTCATTTCTCTCTTGTTAATCAGGAGATTGGCCGTAAAGCCGGAGATATCGTTATGAGAAATCATTATAACTGTATTTCTTCGATGATAGGCCAAAATGGCATTATCTGCCGCCTCGGTGGAGATAATTTCATAGGTCTTGTTAATACTACACTTTTAGGAAATATCATTTCGTTCCTTTGCGAGGCACCTATAACCTATGATGAAACCGAAAGCCGATGTGTTAATATAGAAACAAGCGTTGGCGTTTATTCCATTACTCAAAACTCTAACGTAAAAGATATAAGCGATATCATGCAGTGTCTTACAACCTCGTATATGGCTGCACAAAGCGGTGGAAAGGATAGAATCGTCTTCTACAATGAATCTCTGATTCATAAGAAGGAACGTAGTATGCGTGTTCAGCAGCTCTTCCCTGAGGCTATAAGAAATGAAGAATTTCTTGTTTATTATCAGCCTAAGGTAAATATAGATACCGGCGAAATAGTTGGTGCCGAAGCTCTATGCCGCTGGTTCCATGATGGAAAACTTATCTCTCCGGGAGAATTCATCCCTATACTTGAAGAGACAAATGATATTTGTAAGCTGGATTTCTATATGCTTGATCATGTTTGCAGGGATATTGCCCGCTGGATCAAGACCGGACGTAAAAGTATACGTGTATCAGTAAACCTTTCCCGTAAGCATATGATGAATGTCAACCTGCTTCAGTCTCTTCTTAAGACAATTGACAGGCATAATATTCCTCATAGCTGTATAGAGATAGAGCTTACCGAAACCACAACCGACGTTGATTTCGTCGATCTTAAGAGAGTTGTAAACGGCCTCCAGAAAGTCGGAATCTATACCTCTGTTGACGATTTCGGTATCGGCTACTCTTCTCTTAATCTTCTCCGTGAACTGCCATGGAACGTCCTGAAGGTTGATAAAAGCTTCCTTCCTATCGAAGGTGAACAGACAAGCAGTAGCAGCAATATAATGTTTAAATACGTTGTATCAATGGCTAAGGAGCTCGGAATAGAAGTAATAGTAGAAGGAGTAGAAACCAGACATCAACTGGAAATACTTCGCAAAAACCACTGCGAACTCGCACAGGGCTTCTACTTTGATAAACCGCTCCCGGTAAATGAATTTGAGGAAAAGATAGATAAGTATTATACAACTGAAGCTGATTAAACTATATTGATATAGCTAATCAGAATAAAAAAACAATCCCGTAGTCAAAACAAGTATTTGTTTTTCTTGATAAGATACCGGAGGGTAGCATATACTTTGAAAACAAAATACAATACATTCGTGTTTTAGTTTTCATAAGCTTTTGATTATTTCAGTTTTGATAGTATAAATACAACATAAAAAATAAACAGATTGGAAGTGAACAATATGCCTTATTATGATAAAAGCAGCGATGATGCCATGAAAGATGAAGATGTTGATTTTCAGGATATTATGAATATCATGAACATGCTCGACAACTTTGCTGAATCGGAAGAAGGAAGAATGCGTCTTCGCATAGCTGATAATCCTATGGCCAAAACAGAAAGAACCTATCATCACGGAAGATGCGATGTAGGAAGTCCATGGGCAAAGGGAACAGCTCCTAACGAACTGAGCTGTTAAAACATTTTTCTTCGGATAAGATATTAAAGGATATGATTTTGAGGCAATCCCCCAAATAAATCATATCCTTTTTATTATACGTTTTAGGCAAACATGTTTTGTAGACAATTGGACATAAAAAATGCCCAGAGCCGGAATCGAACTAGTCGAGGATTTTCTTCGCCGTTATAAACTGCCCGGTGGGCAGTTTTAGGCGAACATGTTCTTTAGACAATTACACATAAAAAAAATGCCCAGAGCCGGAATCGAACCAGCGACACGAGGATTTTCAGTCCTCTGCTCTACCAACTGAGCTATCTGGGCATAAAAGTTTATAACATTATAATTCGCTCACTACCTCGAGCATATCATGCAATAAACTCTAGTAGCGGGGACAGGATTTGAACCTGTGACCTTCGGGTTATGAGCCCGACGAGCTTCCGAGCTGCTCCACCCCGCGTTATTATTTTTTACATAAATAATCCGCCACGGTATCAGCCCTGGTGGATCATTAAATGGGTGGAGGTGGATTCGAACCACCGAAGCAAGTTGCAGCAGATTTACAGTCTGTCCCCTTTGGCCACTCGGGAATCCACCCATTTGACTTATACAATATTAAATTGTAAAAGCAAAAAGCCGATGATCGGACTCGAACCGATAACCTGCTGATTACAAATCAGCTGCTCTGCCAATTGAGCCACATCGGCTTATAAATGGGACCTACAGGGCTCGAACCTGTGACCCTCTGCTTGTAAGGCAGATGCTCTCCCAGCTGAGCTAAGATCCCAAATATTAGCGACCCAGAACGGACTTGAACCGTCGACCTCCGCCGTGACAGGGCGGCGCTCTAACCAACTGAGCCACTGGGCCTTAAGTTGTACATTTGTACACTCAAAACTTCATACAAACATGTCGCATTAGATATATTATCATATCTCACAGCAACCTGCAAATATTTTTTTTCAAATATTTACGATAACATCCGCAAACTTGTAAGAACCTTCATCTCTTTTTCTTTGAATAAGCCCTCGACCTATTAGTACACCTCAGCTGAATGTGTTACCACACTTACACTCGGTGCCTATCAACCTCGTAGTCTTCAAGGGGTCTTAACTCCTCTAGGGAGTGGGATATCTTATCTTGAGGTTGGCTTCACGCTTAGATGCCTTCAGCGTTTATCCAATCCGGACTTGGCTACCCAGCTCTGCACTTGGTAATGCAACTGGTACACCAGCGGTCCGTCCATCCCGGTCCTCTCGTACTAAGGACAGCTCCTCTCAAATATCCTCCGCCCGCGCCGGATAGGGACCGAACTGTCTCACGACGTTCTGAACCCAGCTCGCGTACCGCTTTAATGGGCGAACAGCC
>FNUU01000020.1:0-14742 GCA_900108205.1 Eubacterium ruminantium
ATTACTATACCCCTCTTGCGGCTGTTTATGGAATTACCAGTCTTGGTGATGATTATAAGATGGTAGATTATGGTGAAGGAGTAAATGAAGAGGTTAATACCCTCAGAGATAAAATCCGTAAGGAAGTGACCGGATTTGTTGATAAGAAAGAGGCATATGATAAATCACTACAGGCAATAAAAGAAAAATATGCGGATAAGAATCTTCAATTAAAAGAGAATTATAATGAAAAAGATATAAGCACGTTTTATGATCCGCATAGGGAGTGTCTTTGCTACACGTTTGAAGTTCAAGGAGCAATTGATGGGAAATGGGATGATGAGTTAAGCGTGTTTGTATTCACCCCAATGGTAAATGTTAATGATATTACGGATATAGAAATAGCTTCGACTTTTTGTTATTAAATAAACATATTTATATGTTTGACGGCGGATTGAGAAAAACAATCCGCCGCTTTGTATTCCCCAATTCTTATATAAAGAAAGTGTTTTCTAAAGCACTGGTATGTTATAATTAATAAAGTAAGATATACTAGAGATGTCAATTCTGATAAGTTACCAGAGGGACTTTAGTTCCGCAGGATTATAAGAGGGGTGTTGAAATTGAAATTTTTACATTTGGGAGATCTTCATTTGGGCAGATCCCTGGGGGATTATGATCTTTATGACGATCAGAAATTTATATTAAATGAAATACTTGAAATAATAGATAAAAAAGGGATTCAGAGTGTACTGATAGCCGGAGATGTGTATGATAAGTCTATTCCAAGCGAAGCTGCAACAAGGCTTCTGGATGAATTCTTGGTGAGCCTGACAGAAAGAAATGTGAATACATTTATGATCAGTGGTAATCATGATTCGGACGACCGCCTTAACTTTGGAAGCAGGCTTTTTGCAAGTAATCAGCTTTATATATCGGCTGTTTTTGACGGGGAGCTTCACAAAGAGACTGTAAGTGATGAATATGGGGAGATCGATATATGGCTGCTGCCTTTTGTCAAGGCTTCGCAGGTGAGACATTTTTATCCGGATGCCAAAATTGAATCCTACGATGATGCCGTAAAGACCATCATAGAAAATGCAGATATTGATACAGGACGAAGAAATATCATAGTGGCGCATCAGTTTGTGGCAGGAACAGACAGTCCTGTTCTGGGCGGCTCGGAGAGTCAGGGAACACAGAATGTAGGGCTGGTTGAGGTGATCGGATACAAGAACTTTGACAGCTTTGACTATGCGGCTCTGGGACATATTCATTCACCACAGAGAGTGGGAAGAGAAGAAGTCAGATACTCAGGTTCACCTCTTAAATATTCTCTCAGTGAGGTCAATAATGAGAAGAGCGTTCCAATCATTACATTTGGCGAAAAAGGGGATGTTAAGATCGTACTTGAACCGCTTAAGCCGCTTAGGGATCTGAGGCATATCAGGGGAAAGATGGAGGAGCTTCTCAGTAAACCGGAAAATGCAAATGACTATATATATGCTACCCTTACGGATGAAGACTATATAAATGATGTTATGGGAATATTTCAGCAGACTTATCCCTATACGGTTAAGGTGGATTATGATAATTCCCACACCAGAGAGATAGAAAAGTTTGATATATCAGGTATGGTTCAGAATAAATCTGTAACAGAATTAATAAGCGATTTCTATAAGACTATCTATGGACAGGATATCAGTGAAGAAGAGATGGCTGTTATGCGAATGGTCGCAAGAGAGGCAGGTGCGCTGGATGAAACCGATTAAACTTATAATCAGTGCGTTTGGTCCTTATGCAGGAAAAATGCCTGAGATTAATTTTGAACAGTTCGATGAAAGGGGGCTCTTTCTGATCTCCGGAGATACCGGTGCAGGAAAGACGACAATATTTGATGCTATTTGTTTTGCGCTTTACGGTAAAGCCAGCGGCGAATACAGGGACGCAAAGAATCTGAGGAGCGAGTATGCCTCCGAGAATACAGAAAGCTTTGTGGATTTTTATTTCTCGCATCAGGGGAAGAATTATCATGTTAAACGCTATCCTGGTTATGACAGAAAAAAAATGCGAGGAGAGGGCTATATCACGGTTCAGGAGAAAGCGATTCTCTATGAAGGTATAGATGAAAATGATAAACCGGTTTCGGAAGGACTTACCAATGTCAATAAGGCTGTGGAGGATCTGCTCCATGTAAATGATAAGCAGTTTAAGCAGATAGCGATGATAGCCCAGGGAGAATTCTGGAAGCTTCTGAACGCGAAAACTGATGACAGGACCATTATACTCAGAACTATATTTATGACTGAAAAATATAAAAATATAGAAGGTCGTCTGAAGGACAGGATGGATAAAGGCTATAAGGATAAGGTATCTCTTGAGGAGAGCATGATCCAGTACTTTCTGGATGCTAAGGCAGATTCGGAGGGGCAATATGCCGAAGAGCTTATGCTCCTTCAGAATAAGGCTAAGGACTCAAAGAGTGTATGGAACATAGAAGAGATCCTTTCGATGATCGACAGGGTTCTGGATGAAGATGACAAAAAATCCGTTAGTCTGGCTGAAGAATTATCTGCCGCTGAAGAGCTTTTAAAGAAGAATAACGAAAATCTGATAAATGCAAAGACAAATAATGAGTTTATAAAAAAGCTCGAAGATCAGGAAAAGAAGAAAGCTGATCTGGAACAGAAGAAAGAAGAGATAGATAAACTGAAAATGCTTCTTATCAGACAGAAGGCTGCCGGCAGAGTGGTGAAGCCGGTATATGATAAGTGGAGTGAGAAGAAGGGGGAAGTTTCTCGCCTTGAAAAGGAAATCATTTTAAAGAAGGAACTTCTCGAAGAAATAAATGAAGAGGTTAAGCGGTCGGAAGCAGCTCTTAAAGAAGCTGAGGCAGAACAGCCGCTTCAGCTTGAGATGCAAAGAAAGGCTGATAAAATAGCTTCCGAAAAGGATAAGTATAAGGAGAGGGATGATTTAAGAAACAAGCTTAATAGTCTTAAAGGAAAGTTAAATGATATATCCCTGCGGGAAGCTGTGCTTAAAGAAACAGAAGAAAAACTCAGTGAAAATATAAAAGCATACAAAGATAGAGTGGCTGAATTAAAGGACAGACCGACACGCCTTAGTGAAGCTTTGGCTGAGGGGGAAAAGCTTTCTTTGCTGGAAGAAAGGGAGATCAAACTGATCCGGAATCTGATTCCGCAGAGAACAAAAAATAAGCAGACTTTGGAAAGAACTCAGGAAACCTTTAAACAGATCAGAGAGAATTATGAAAAAGCAGTAAATGACAGGCTGGAAGCGGAGAGAATACTTGAAAACTGCAGAGCCGGAATTCTGGCTGCAGGGCTTGTTGAGGGAGAAAAATGCCCGGTATGCGGATCTGTGCATCATCCGGAACCTGCCGTTCTCCCTGAGAAAAAGATTACTGAAGCAGAACTGAAAACATATCAGGAAAAGGAAGCAAAGCTTCAGGAGGAGAAGGAAAGAGCAAATGCGGAGGCTGAAAAAGCGAATACGGCCTTAAGTATGTTCGAGGACAGCCTCAGACTGCAGATATTGGAAATACTGGAATCTCCATTTGTTGATATAAAAGCTGATGGCGAAAGTCTGGACGAATTGCTGGAAAAGTTAAGATCTTCAGCAATTCCGGTGCTTAATGAAAAGATAACAGATAGTAAGAAAAAGACTGACAATCTTAAGAAGGAGTGCGCCGAGCTTACACAGATGGAAGAAAGGCTCGGAAAGGCTGAGCAGGAGTCGGAGAAGCTTGGTAAGGAAAAACAGGAATTCCTCGTTGAGAAGAATAAGGCAGAAAATGAAAAGACCGAAACAACCGCAAAGCTGTCTGCCATGGAGGAACTTGGTTTTCCGGATTGGAACAAAGCTCTTGCAGAAAAGACCAAAGCGGAGAAAGAAGTTATACGTATAACAGAGCTTATCAACGCTGCCAATGAGAGAAAAAATAAGGCCGATAAGAATTATGCAGGTCAGAAAGCTGCCATAAAGACGCTTGAGGAACAACTTCAAAACAGTAAAAAGGATGAAGGAGAGCTCCGACAGAACCTTGAGGAAACTACAAAAAATGAGGGCTTTGCTTCGGTGCAGGAAATGCTGCCTTTTATTGTCACTGAAAGTGAGATAACAACATCCGAGAAAATAGCTGCTTCCTACGATCAGGAGGTTGCTACAAATCTTTCGCACCTTGAAGCAGCGAAGAAGGATGCTTCAGGAAGGGTGAAGCTTGATGAGTCGGAGCTTGCAAGGATCTGTCGGGAAAATGAATCGGAGGTTAATATTGTCCGTAACAGATTGACTCTTGTCAGAAACAGGATGGATAATAACCGTGAGAAGAAGGAAAAAATCATTTCCAAGCAGGGTAGCTATGAGAATGTAAATAAAGATTATAATATCAGCAGGAGACTCTATAAACTGGTAAGGGGTGATACCGGAAATGGCAGAATCACTCTGGAGCAGTATATTCAGGCCGCAAGCTTTGACGGAATAATCAGGGCGGCCAATAAGAGACTTGGGCCTATGAGTGATAATCAGTTTGAGCTTTTCCGTCAGGAGGAATCGGTTGGTAAGAAAACCAATAATTTCCTGGATCTGGAGGTGCTCGACAGGTCTACCGGTCACAGAAGACCTGTGAGTAATCTGTCAGGCGGAGAGAGCTTTAAGGCATCACTCAGTCTGGCACTCGGACTTTCAGATACGGTTTCTTCAAATATGGGCGGAATCCAGATGGATGCCCTCTTTATAGATGAAGGCTTTGGAACACTGGACAGGAAGTCCATCGACAGTGCCATGGATATACTTATCAATCTTTCAAGAGCAAAGGATGAAAAGACCGGTACGAGAGGGGCAAATAAACTGGTGGGAATAATCAGTCACAGAGAAGAATTGATGGAGAATATTCCTCAGCAGATAAAGGTTAAAAAGACAAAATCCGGCAGTGAATTTACTGTTGATATGGGAGAGTAGTTCCATATTTCAGCTTGCACAAATAATGCATTTTCCAACCTGCTAAAAGTTGCGAAAAACTATGATTTATGGTACTATAGAATAGTGTTATTGCAGAGCTTTTCGGTTAGAAATGCTGCCGGTTTTGACTGGCTGTGCAGACATATATTTTGGGGTTTAGTAAGTTTATATTCGGTACGGATGAGACACCGGAAAGACTTTAGTTCTGCAGGGTGGTGAGGTGCATTATTGCCTCTCATACGAATTGGGGAGTACCGGCTTGAGGAGGTAATTGTATGAAGAAGAGACTTGTGACCAGAAGTGACTTTGATGGACTGGTATGCGCTATGCTCCTGAAGGAGCTGGATCTTATAGATGAGATAAAATTTGTTCATCCTAAGGATGTACAGGACGGAAAGGTTGATATCTCCGAAAATGATATTACCACTAACCTCCCGTTTGATCCGCGTGTGGGACTTGCTTTCGATCATCATGAAAGTGAGCTTATCAGAAATAAAAAGGAAGAATATGAAGGCAAATACATTATCGACGGAGATGCAAAATCTGCTGCCAGAGTAGTATATGATTATTATGGCGGTAAGGAGAAGTTTGTACGTGTTTCCGAGGAGATAATGTGGGCGGTTGATAAAGGCGACAGCGCTGACTTTACCAAGGATGAGATTCTCAATCCTACAGACTGGGTGCTTATGAATTTTCTTATGGATGCCCGTACAGGTCTTGGACGTTTCCATGATTTCAGGATTTCGAATTATGCTCTTATGATGGAACTTATTGATTACTGCGTCGATCACAGCATTAAAGATGTGCTTGCACTTCCTGATGTGAAGGAACGTGTTGACATGTATTTTGAGCAGCAGGAGCTTTTCAAGGCACAGCTTGAGAGAATTACAAAGATTCACGATAAGGTTGCGGTCATTGATCTCAGAAATGAAGAAACCATTTATACCGGAAATCGATTTATGGTTTATGCTATGCATCCTGAGATTGAGATATCCGTTCATGTTGCGTGGGGCTTCAGAAAGCAGAATACTGCAGTTATGATCGGTAAATCCATCGTTAATAGAAGTTCGAAATTTGATATCGGTGAGCTTTGTCTTTCTTATGGAGGCGGCGGTCACAGAAATGCCGGCACCTGCCAGCTGGATAATGACAAGGTAGATGCAGAGCTTCCGATAATCATTGATAAGTTAAACGGAAAGCTTCCGGTGTAGTCTGCTGATGTCACAATGACGAACTATAAGGGTATTGATAATTGATCAGGATGATATGATTGTAATGTCTGATATGTATAATTTATAAGGATAATTGACCAGATTGTCATTTTGGCAGTCTGGTCTTTATGTTGTAGGTAAATTGGTGATTCGGATTTTATGTTACAGGTAAATTGACGGCCCGGTTTTTAGTGTTATATGATAAATCACAGTCCGGTATAGGCGCTGTAATCTCTGTCTTGGATTTATGATGCGGTAGTATCGGAGAACCGGATTTATGATGCGGCAGTTGACTTTAAACCGCTATATTGCTAGAATTGATACGGTTTTTGCTTCGTATAAATCTTATCAGAAGAAAATTAGTATATCGATTTCTAAATAACTACACCAAATAACGTGCCTGTTTTCCCGAATAGCACAGCACCAAAAGCCTCGGAATAGCTGGCACGAATGAAATATAAGAGGAGATAATGGAGATGGAGAATTCGTTGAAGGTTATAATCCTTGCAGCCGGCAAGGGAACAAGAATGAAATCAGAGCTGCCTAAGGTGGTTCATAAATGCTGTGGAAGCTCCATGGTACATCATGTTATAGAGGCTTCCAAGGCCGCCGGTGCAGAAGATATCTGTGTAATAGTAGGATATAAGTCAGAGATAGTTGAGAACGTTATTAAGGAAGAAAATGGCGTTGATATAGAAGCGGGAAGAATAAAGTTTGCCCTTCAGACAGAGCAGCTGGGAACAGGTCATGCGGTAAAATGTGCAAGAGATTTCATCACAGGTAAGGGATCTGTTATAGTTCTCTGCGGAGATACACCGCTCATCACAGGAGATACACTTAAAAAGCTGTATGAAAAGCATATGGAAGAAAAAAACGGTGTCACTGTACTTTCTGCCATATTTGAAGATCCGACAGGCTATGGACGTATCATCAGAGATGAAAACGGCAGCTTCCTTGCAATCACAGAGGATAAGGACTGTACAGAGGAGCAGAAGAAGATCGGCGAGATCAATTCCGGAATGTATATATTTGATGAAGAGATGCTTTATAAGGCTCTGGATGAGATTAAAAATGATAATGCTCAGGGTGAATACTATCTGCCGGATGCAATTGAGATAATCAGAGGCTATGGCAGAAGTGTAAATGCATTTGCAGCCGGCGAAAAGCAGGAAATCCTGGGAGTTAATACAGTTGAGCAGCTGAAAAATGCAGAGGATATACTGAAGCAGAGCATGTAGTATAATCGTAAATATGCATATAAATATCGGTGGTGTTTTTGCAGATCTACAGATAAAAATATGGTCAGAGCAGTTTGGTGCATAAACATGCAATCAGAGGAATAAATAAATGAAGATAATTGTCGGACTGGGCAATCCAACCAGAGAATATGAGGGCACAAGGCATAATATGGGCTTTTCTGCCATCTATCAGATTGCTGACAGATATAATATTAAAATGAATATAGCGAAACATAAGTCTCTTATCGGAACCGGAATCATTGCCGGTGAGAAGGTTATGCTGGTAATGCCTCAGACTTATATGAATCTTTCGGGTGAAGCTGTCGGTGAGATAGTAAGATTCTATAAACTGTCTCCTGCGGATATCATAATTTTGTATGATGATATAGATCTGGATATCGGAAAGCTCAGGATACGTGCCAAGGGAAGCGCCGGCGGACATAACGGAATCAAGAGCATCATTTCCCATATCGGTACGGAAACCTTTGACAGGGTGCGTATAGGAGTGGGTCATAAGCCTGAGGGCTGGGATCTTGCAGATTTCGTGCTCAGCAGATTCAGTAAGGACGAGCTGCCGATCGTCAGAGAATCCGTCAGCAGAGCGGCAGATGCCATAGAGGTTATGATCACATCCGGCATCGAAGCGGCTATGAATAAATTTAATTAAAGAGAAATAAATGAATAATATATGTGTATATTGTGGAAAAAGTAGAGATATTTAATGATTGAATGAATAACCCATTGAGAGAATGGTAAATATCAATCATGTTTATCAAAAAGGAGCGGAAAATGGAAGCCATCAGATCAGCCTTCCGGGAGTCGGAGGCTTTTAGAAAAGTTAATAATGCTGTCAAACTGAATGATTTTCCTTTGTATGTCTGGGGGCTTACCAGAGCCGGAATCCCGGTCCTTGCCGAAGAGCTGGCGGATGAGTCGAAAATCTCGCTCATTATTACCTACGATGATGCCCGGGCAGATAAGCTTTATAATGATTATAAGCTTTATAATAAAAATGTTTTTATTTATCCTGCTAAGGATGTGCTCTTTTATTATGCGGATGTTCACGGAAATGCAACAGCCAGAAAGCGTCTTGAGATAATCAGAAGACTGAATGAGAAGAAGGATTCCGTAATAATCACTACCATTGACGGCCTTATGGACAGGGTTCCGCGGATGGAGGATATCATTTGCGGTGAGATCAGTCTGAAGGTTGAAGAAGAGATTGATATAGAAAAGCTGAAGAGAGATCTTGTCAATCTTGGCTATGAAAATTCAGCTCTGGTTGAGTCCGAGGGACAGTTCTGCATACGAGGCGGAATAATAGATGTATTTCCGCTTACGGAGGATGTACCTTTCCGTATAGAATTGTGGGGGGATGAGATTTCTTCTATCCGAAGCTTTGATCCCGAGACTCAGCGTTCTATCGAGGAAGTGAAGGAATTCTGCATTTATCCGGCAAGTGAATTTGTAATGTCTCCGGACAGGATTGCCAGGGGCCTTGCCAGGATTCAGGACGATTACGAGAGGGAAGCTGCAGCATTTAAGAAAACCTTCCATACAGAGCAGTATGCCAGACTGAAGAAGGCGGTTGAGACCATCAGAGAAGAGATAGGTGAGTTCAACTCTACAACCGGTCTGGACAGCCTTGTTAATTATTTTTATGATGATACGGTTTCATTTTTATCATATTTTTCAAAGAAAACCAGTATTTTCATGGATGAGCCGGATAAGGTCGCTGAACGTGCCAGAGTTTATGCGACTGAATTTTCCATGTCTATGGAAGCAAGACTTTCCGGCGGCTATGTATTAAGTAAACAGGCGGATATACTCTACAGTGACTCCATGATACTGGGAATGCTGAAGGAAAGAAGACTCTTCATGCTTTCCGAGCTGTATGCAGGCTGTAAATGCATAGAGCCGAAGAAGACATTTCAGCTTGAGAGCAGAAGCATCAGTACATATAGTAATAATTTCAATATGCTCCTTGATGATATCAGAAAATGGAGGGAGAAGGACAACAGCATAGTTCTTATCTCGCCTTCTTCAACAAGGGGTAAGCGACTTGCTGAGAATCTTACAAATGAAGGGATCCCTGCATTTTTCTCTGCAGATCGGGACAGAGAATTAAAACCTCGTGAGGTAATGGTAGCCAAGGGAAATCTGGAGGAAGGATTTCTGCTGGACAGCGCAGGGCTCGTTGTTATAAGCGAAAGTGACATTTTCAGCAATAATAAGATCAATAAGAAGAAACGTCTTCCGAAGTTTAAGGGCGAGCATATCAATACACTGGATGAGATCGGCGTTGGGGACTATGTTGTTCACGAGAGACACGGCATAGGTGTTTACAAGGGTATTGAGAAGGTTCAGACAGAAGGAAGACTGAAGGATTATATAAATATTGATTATGCCGACGGCGGCAAGCTTTTTATTCCGGTAGAGCAGCTAGCAATGATCGGTAAATATGCAAATAAGGATTCTGCAAAGCCTAAGCTGAATAAGCTTGGAGGTGATCGCTGGGAGAAGACCAGGGTTGCTGTGAAGAGGCATGTCGAATCTATAGCAGAGGAACTGGTGGAATTATATGCTAAGAGAAGTGCTCAGAAGGGGCATATTTATCCGCCGGATACAGTCTGGCAGACAGAATTTGAGGAACTTTTCCCTTATGAGGAAACGCCGGATCAGATGAAGGCCATAGAAGAAACCAAAAATGACATGGAAAGTGATAAGATCATGGACCGTCTTATCTGCGGAGATGTTGGATTCGGTAAGACGGAAGTGGCTATAAGAGCTGCATTTAAGGCGGTTCAGGATAATCGTCAGGTGGCTTATCTGGTTCCTACAACCATACTTGCACAGCAGCATTTTGAAACCTTCTGTGAGAGAATGAAGAATTATCCGGTTAACATAAGGATGCTTTCCAGATTCTGCACGCCTAAGGAGATAAAGGAAACTCTGAAGGGACTGAAGGAGGGCTCAGTGGATATCGTTATCGGAACTCACAGGCTCCTTTCTTCAGATATTATTTTTAATAATCTCGGACTGCTTATCATCGATGAGGAGCAGAGATTTGGTGTTAAGCATAAGGAGAAGATCAAGCAGCTGAAGAATAATGTGGATGTTCTGACGCTGACGGCTACTCCTATCCCGAGAACTCTGCATATGAGCCTTATCGGACTTCGCGACATGAGTTTACTGGAGGAGGCACCTGTAGACAGAAGAGCTATCCAGACCTATGTTATGGAATACGACCGGGAGTTTGTCAAAGAGGCCATAGGCAGAGAGCTTGCCAGAAATGGTCAGGTTTATTATGTTTATAATCGTGTTGAAAATATAGAGCATATTGCTTCAGAGCTGAGAAGCATACTGCCGGATGCAAGGATAGAATTTGCTCACGGCAGGATGAAGGAACGAGAGCTGGAGCTCATTATGCATGACTTCATAAATAAAGAGATAGATGTTCTGGTATCGACGACCATCATTGAAACAGGTCTTGATATACCGAATGTTAATACCATCATTATTCATGATGCGGACAATTTCGGACTGTCACAGCTCTATCAGCTGCGTGGCCGTGTAGGAAGGTCCAGCAGAAATGCCTATGCATTTCTTATGTATAAGAGAGATAAGACCATCAGGGAAGTGGCTGAAAAAAGGCTTAAGGCTATCAAGGAGTTTACAGACCTTGGATCGGGTTATAAGATTTCGGTAAAGGATCTGGAAATCAGAGGAGCCGGAAATCTTCTTGGTATGGATCAGTCCGGCCATATGGAGGCTGTGGGCTATGATCTCTATGTAAAAATGCTGAATGAAGCTATCAGAAGAATGAAGGGTGAGGAGACTGATGATGACTTTGATACCTCTATCGATCTGCCTGTGGATGCATATATACCGGATGATTACGTTAAAGTATCCTTCCTAAAGCTGGAGCTGTATAAGAGAATTTCCCGTATTACGGATGTTGATGATGCTGACAGTATCCGTGATGAAGCGAAGGACCGTTTCGGAGATATACCAAAGCCGTTTGAAAGACTGCTCCGAATCGCTCTTATTAAGACGAAGGCTCATGCAGCGGGTATGGTGGATGTAAGATTCAGGGATGATGAGGTCCAATATCTTGTTAAAAATGATACTCCCGTGGATGTGGAAAAGATTCCGAAATTCATTCGACACCAGAAGAGGGCGGGCAAGACAATCCGCGTGATCACAGGCAAACTGTCAGGCTTTGGAGTCAGAGAGTCGAAGCTTATTCAGGATGAACTTATCGAGAATACCGAGAATATGATAGACATCATTTCAAAGGAACTGCTCATAAAGCCGGAAGCATGATCAGATACCGGAGGAACTTTAGTTCCGCAGGATTATGAGATGTTGTTTATCTTATCAGAAACAAGCTGAGGACAGTTAATTTTAAAAAACATTGTACAGATGTGTGGCGTATGTTATTATAATTCGGGTATGCGGATTATGTGTAGCGTATGTTGTTATATAACCGGCATGCTGATATATAGCTTATCTGAAGAAAAACAAGCCAGTGGCGAAACGAGTATTTGTTTTTCCTAATAAGATACCGGAGGAAGGCTGGTCCGCAGGATTATGAGATGCGGTTTTTGCTTCTCATAATACACTGTAGGGATGTCAGTCCTGCAGGGTTACAATATATAAATAAATTGTCAGCCGGATTTGGCTGTTAAAACAGGTAATTTACATGAAAAGCTTTTTTGGTAATAAAAAATATAATAGATTCAGGAGAGGGCTGGCCTTTGTACTACTGATATGCACTTTGCTTTCACTCTCCGGATGTGGTGATAAGGAGCAGGAGAAGACAGGAAATACTGTACTGGTTTTTGCAGGAAACCCAATCTCTGTTGGAGAAGTATATATATATGCTCAGATTGTCAAGGAGGATTACGAAGCCACCTATGGTAAGGATGTGTGGAATATGGAGATTACCCTTGCGGATGGTACTCAGTCAAATATGGAGGATGCTACCAGGAAGGATGTAATTGATACCATTGTAAGAGTAAAGGTTCTTGCTTCGATGTCCAGATCATACAATATCGAATTAAATGAAACCGAGCTCAGCGCAGAGCAGAATAAGGCGGATATTTTCTTTAACAGACTCACAGATGTTCAGCTTGAGAAAATGCAGATTTCAGAGAGTCTCGTTGAAAATGTATTCTGTGAGAATGCTCTTGCGGAAAGAGTATATGATAAGATCGTAAAAAATGCAGGTATTGAGCTTTCTGATGAAGAAGCAAGAATAACAACATTTTATGATATGTTCTTTTCGTTCTATGATGAAGATGATAAGGGAAATGTTGTAACTCTTACGGAAGATAAGAAGAAAGAGCAGTATGATAAGGCACTTCAGGCTTATGAAACCCTTGTAAGCCCTGTCAGTGAAGACAGCGGAGATATTGAAGGCCTCGCTACATATTATAACCTAAATCATTCAAGTTATTATTCGATGACAAAAGAAGAGATAATAAAGCAGTACGGATCAGAAATATGCGATGAGCTTTTTCAGTTGGATGATGGTTCCTACAGCCTTGTAACTGAGACAAAGTATGGTTATCATATTTTCTATATGAAATACCTTACCGATCCGGAGGCAACCGCTGAGAGAAAAGCTCTTCTTACAGCGAAGGAGGAGGAGAGATACTTTGCCTCAAAGCTTCCTGCCTGGATCAAGAGCGTAGATCCGAAATATACATATGTTAAATCGGTAAATTTCGACGTTTATAATGAGATATCATTTAAATAAAATACAGTGTTTTGTATCAATCGGAAGAGTCCCGGGCGAGTGTAGCGCTACACTCGCCCGGGACTCTTCCGAATAATATGCAACTGACTTTTTAATTCACGCTTTTATATATTCAACACATGTGACGCTATCTGGAAATAAATAAGCAGCGAGATCGCATCAACGATCGTTGTGATAAACGGGCTGGCCATTACAGCCGGATCAAAGCCGATTCTTTTTGCGATGATCGGAAGAGAGCAGCCTACGAATTTCGCAACGATTACCGTAAGGACAAGAGTTATGCAAACAACAAGTGCGATGGTAAGAGATACCTTGTCGAAGATCAGAAGCTTAAGGAAATTTGCACTTCCCAGAGTCACACCACACATAAGAGCAACCAGGAGCTCCTTGCCTTGTATTCTGAATATATCACCATATTTGATCTCATCCAGAGAAAGACCACGGATGATGGAAACAGAAGCCTGGCTTCCTGCATTTCCACCTGTATCCATAAGCATAGGAATATATGCGGTCAGTACAACATAAGCTCCGAGAGCAGCTTCGTATTTCGCTATGATGGCACCTGTAAAGGTGGCTGAGATCATGAGAAGAAGCAGCCATGGAATCCTTTTTTTGTAGGTTTCAAATGGAGTTGTTTTAATGTATGGCTTATCAGTAGGAGTGATAGCGGCCATCATTTCGATATCCTCGGTAGCCTCTTCCTGGATGACATCGATAACGTCATCGATAGTGATGATACCCACTAGACGCTTTTCGTTGTCAACAACCGGAAGTGCGAGGAAATTATATTTATCGAAGGAATGTGCAACTGCTTCCTGGTCTTCAGTGGTATTGACGTAAATGATATTTGTTATCATGACATCACGAATCTTTTCTTCATAGCTTGCCAGCAGAAGATCCTTAACAGTAACGATACCCAGAAGCTCCTTCTTAGGGTTAGTTACATAGCAGGTATAAATGGTTTCCTTATCCACACCGACATTCCTGATCCGTGTAAAGGCCTGCTGGACGGTCATATCCTCTTCGAGTCTTACATACTCGGTGGTCATGATGCTTCCGGCACTGTCTTCCGGATATTTTAAGATTTCATTTATCTCTTTTCTTGTGACCGGATCTGTATTCTTGAGGATACGTTTTACCACGCTTGCGGGCATTTCCTCGATCATATCAACTGTATCATCCATGAAAAGATTATCGATGATATAACGAAGCTCTTTATCTGAGAAGGCCTTGATAAGTTCCTCCTGGATATCTGAGTCAAAATAAGAAAATGCATCTGCTGCCAGCTCCTTTGGCAGTATTCTGAAGGCGATTGAAAGCTTCTCTATGTCAAGCTGTGAGAGGCTCGCGGCGATATCGGCCTCATTTTGTTCGCTAAGATGCTGTCTCAGCTCATGAAGCTTACGCTCGTCTATCATTTTTTCTATCTGCTCTTTTGTAAGCATATCTTCCATCTCATCACCTGCTTTCTACAATTTTTTCGGAGTAGACGTGCAAGCACGCCCGCTTTCCGGCTGCACTGCGCAGTCGAATAGTTAAAAACCACTATTCGATGACGCGTTAGCCG
>FNUU01000020.1:14902-27187 GCA_900108205.1 Eubacterium ruminantium
CGGCTGCACTGCGCAGTCGAATAGTTAAAAACCACTATTCGATGACGCGTTAGCCGCCAAATGTGCGCGCAAGCACGCCCGCTTGTCGGCTGTATCGCGCAAAGAAAAAACTCCGTAGAGATACGGAGTTTTCGCATGCATAAGACTAATGGGTTCCGGTGGAGCCGAAACCTCCTGCGCCTCTTTCGGTTTCATTTAGCTCATCTACCTCCCGGAATAATCCGAGGAGATATGGCGTAATGACAAGCTGGGCTATTCTTTCACCCGGCTCAACCACAGCATCTTTGTCAGAGTGGTTATGAAGCGCTACCATAACCTCTCCGCGATAATCCGAATCTATGACACCAACTTTATTTGCGGGAGCAAGTCCCTTTTTACTTGCAAGACCGCTACGGGCATAGATAAGTCCTGCATAACCTTCAGGTATTTCCATAGTAAGCCCTGTAGGTATAAGTAAAGTCTTTCCGCTTTCAATAGTAGCGGCGCTGTCAATGCATGCATATAAATCTGCACCGGCAGCGTTGGCGGACCCATAGGTTGGGATAGCGGCATTAGGTTTTATTCGCTTTATATTTACTGGTAATGAATTGATCATGATTAATCTCTTTCTTAAAATAATATATCTTATCCGAAGAAAAACAAGCACGAACGAAGTGAGTATTTGTTTTTCTTGATAAGATACCGTAGGGACTTTAGTCCCGCAGGATTATGAGAAGCGATTTTTGCTTCTCATAATATAACTTATCAGAAGAAAAACAAGCACGAGTGAAACGAGTATTTGTTTTTCTTGATAAGTTACCGGAGGAACTTTAGTTCCGCAGGATTATGAGATGCGGTTTTTGCATCTCATAATATGAGTTATTAACCGCTGTATGGTTTAAATGATCCGTGCCATCAAAAATATAAGTAATGCAGGAAACTGATGATCATCCCATGGAATATAGCGGTATTCTGTCCATAAGTATATTAACATAAAAAGACGGATAAAAAAAGCCTTTATTTTTCCATGTATTCCGAGAGAACAACTTCGCCCTTTTTAAGGCTTTCAGGGACATTTATGATACGCTGGTTATCACTGCCTCTGAATCTGAGTTTCAGGTTCTTTCTGGCCAGAACAAATTCTCCGTCAACAAGTACATCGGTAAGAGATAACATTGGAAGAGTATCCTCCGAATGACAGCGATGGTTATCCGGATCAGTCAGTTCTTCGAACAGATATCCGGAATAGGTCCAAATTGTTTTGTCCGGACATTCTTTTTTGCATTTTTCAACAAATGGACGGAGTACGCGCTGGTTTGATACTTCCCAAGGCTCCCCGCCGAGTATTGTAAGCCCCTGTACATAAGGCCTTTTAAGCGAATTGATTATTTCATCGGCAATTTCAGGGGTGAACAGTTTCCCAAAACTGAAATCCCAGGTCTGTTCATTGAAACATCCCTTGCAATGGTGTGTACAGCCTGAGACATATAGTGAAGTTCTGATACCGACGCCGTTTGCGGTATCACAATAATATATTCCGCAGCAATTCATTTTGCAGTTCCTCGTTATGATAAATTAAGGGGATCAGACATCCGATCCCCTTTCAGTGCATTGTAAAACTATCAGCATCTGCTGTTTATAGCAGTTTTTTCAGCGATATAATCAGGTGTTCCTACGTGAAGAACACGAGATTTGATCTCTTTGGTCTTTCCAACGTTCCAGAAGTTTTCACCAAGATATCCGCAGGTTCTTCTTGTAACATTCATCTTTGAATGGTCTTTGTTATGGCAGCATGGGCATTCCCATTCGTTGTTTTCATTTACCTTGATCTCTCCGTCAAAGCCGCATACGTGACAGTAATCTGACTTTGTATTAAACTCGGCATACTGTATATTGTCATACAGGAACTTAACAAGTTCTCTGAGAGCTTCAAGATTATTTGCCATATTTGGAATCTCAACATAGGAGATTGCGCCGCCGGAAGAAATGCTTTGGAACTGACTCTCAAATGTGAACTTCTCAAATGCATCTATATTCTCACGTACATCTATGTGATATGAATTTGTGTAATAACCCTTGTCTGTGATGTCAGGTATAGTACCAAAACGCTCTTTATCGATACGGGCGAATCTGTAGCAGAGAGATTCTGCAGGAGTACCGTAAAGTGCGAAGCCAAGACCAGTTTCTCTCTTCCATTTTTCGCAGGAATCTCTCAGCTTATGCATTACGCGGAGGGCAAATTCAAGGCCTTCCGGAGTTGTATGACTGACGCCCTTCATAAGCTTTGTTACTTCATAGAGGCCGATATAACCGAGGGAAATTGATGAATATCCGTTAAGGAGATATTTATCGATCCTTTCACCCTTGCCAAGACGGGCTATTGCGCCGTACTGCCAATGGATAGGACTTACATCACTGGTTACGCCCATAAGTGCGTTGTGTCTGCACATAAGAGCTTCATAGCAGAGGTCAAGTCTTTCATCAAGAATCTTCCAGAAGAGTTCTTCGTCGCCTCTTGCGATGATACCGATCTGCGGAAGGTTGATGCTGACAACACCCTGGTTGAAACGTCCTTCGAATTTGTAGTTGCCATTTTCATCCTTCCAAGGAGCGAGGAAGGAACGGCAGCCCATAGGTGAGAATACATTTCCTTCATAATTTTCACGCATTTTCTTGGCTGAAATATAGTCAGGATACATTCTCTTGGCTGAACATTTAACAGCCATCTCAGTTATATAATCATATTTTCCGCCCTTGAGGCAGTTGAACTCGTCAAGTACATAGATGAGCTTAGGGAAAGCAGGAGTTACATATACACCGGCTTCGTTCTTGATGCCCTCAAGTCTCTGACGAAGAACTTCCATAATGATACGGGCATTTTCTTCCACATATTCATCATTTGGATCAAGATGAAGGAAGAGGGTAACAAATGGTGACTGACCGTTTGTTGTCATCAGAGTATTGATCTGATACTGGATGGTCTGAACACCACTGCGGAGCTCATCATTCAGTCTGTCCTGAATGAGCTTCTCAAGAGTATCATCATCTACCTTATCACCAAATACCTTTGTGAATTTTTCCTTATACTTTTCATAGCTCTTTCTAAGATATTTTCCAAGATAAATAAGGTCTACTGACTGTCCGCCGTACTGTGAAGAAGCTACAGATGCGATGATCTGAGTCATTACTGTACAGGCAACTTGGAAGGACTTTGGTGTCTCAATGAGCTTTCCGTTCATAACGGTGCCATTTTCAAACATATCCTTTATATTGATAAGACAGCAGTTAAATATAGGCTGAAGGAAATAATCCGCATCATGGAAATGAAGTACGCCTTCATCATGAGCCTTGCTTATCTTTTCAGGAAGAAGAACTCTTCTTGTAAGGTCCTTGCTTACTTCTCCTGCGATAAGGTCACGCTGTGTAGAAGCGACAGTGGCATTCTTGTTGGAATTCTCCTCCATAACATCCTTGTTACGGTTTTTAATAAGGCTGAGAATTGAATCGTCGGTAGTGTTTGCTTTACGAACGAGTTCTCTTGTGTAACGGTAGATGATATATGTCTTGGCAAGAACATATTTTCCGTCCTCCATAAGATCCTGCTCGATCATATCCTGGATATCCTCTACAAGGATTCTCTTACGTTTCTTGGTTTCAATACCATGTACTATTGATTCAATCTTTTCGTCGTCGACTTTCTCTTCAGGATCAACTTCGGCATTTGCCTTCCTGATGGCCGTTACAATCTTGCTTCGGTCAAAATCAACTATATGACCGTCTCTCTTTACAACCTTCATTATACCTCTCCTCACTTTTTTGTTTATCTGAAGTGCCGATACAGTGGTGCAGGTGGTCCGGGCCTGCATGTTATCAGCGTAGTTAAGGATGCCTGCCGCTGAAAAATATACGACAGAACATCCTGTAAAATTTGTATGATTCAGTAACCGGATAATTTGCCGGTTCAAGAAAAGATTATAGCAAAGAGGCCCTCATTTGTAAATAGCAAAATACTAAATATAGTGTCTGACAATTTGTTCGGTTACTATATTTAGATAAAACACGTATTTGCGTGGTTTTTTCTGTATACAAAAAAATGACGATTTACATAAGATTATGATTCGATTTACATAATGAACAAAAGGTGTAGATATGATGTAGATATTGTGAAATAAGAAATTTAAACTTTATTTTTTATTATATATGTGATATATATTTTAAAGTGTCTTTTGGGGCGGACAGTATGAGATATACGTTCTGCCCGGGACAGTAAATTGGTGATCACTATATCGGCAGGCTGGCAGGGTGTTCTGACGTGATGATTATAAACTGATGTCCCTCCGGTATCTTATCACAAGAAAAAACAAATACTCACTTCGTCTGTGTTTGTTTTTCCTGAATAGTTATAATATAGAAGGGAAAAGATAAAATGAAGAAGAAAATATGTATGTTTCTTGTTGGTGCAATGTGCCTTGCCGGGCTTTCAGGATGCGGCGATAAGAAGGATGACAAAAAGAGTGAGACTTCAGAGAAGGTTACAACTGAGGCAGGAACAAATGAAGGCAGCAGCGGCGTAATCGCGGACATGAAGGCAAAGTATGCTGATTCCGTTACTCTGTATGATCAGTATAAGAGTGTAAAGTATACTCCGTCAAAAACAGAGGTTACAGATAATGATATAGAGAGGGAAAAAGCTTCTCTTATCTCTAAGGGGACAACCACAGAGAATGTTACTACCGGTATTGCAACCTATGGCGATGCTGTAAATATCGACTATACCGGATATGTAGACGGCGTTGCGTTTGATCACGGAAGTACAGAGGGCAAGGGAACTGAGATCACTCTTGGTTCAAGCGGATACATTGATAATTTTGATGAGCAGATCGTTGGCCACAAGCCGGGAGATTCTTTTGATGTTGTAGTCACCTTCCCTGATCCATATCAGAATGATGAAACCCTTTCAGGAAAGAAGGCTATTTTTGATACTAAGCTTAATTCAATAGTAGTCAAGAAGGTGCCTGAGTATAATGATGAGCTTGTTAAGAGCCAGACATCATATGCAACGACAGCTGAATTTGAGCAGGCTATGCGAGAAAAACTGAAGGAAGAAAATGCAGAAAACGATAAGAGCAGAGACAAACAGAATATTGCGACTACGGTTGTCAATAATTCAAATATCTCCCAGTATCCGGAGGAGGAAATGCAGCATCTTATCGACAGTATGATAAGCCAGGTAAGCCAGCTTGCAGAGTCAAACGGAGTTGATCTTACAACACTTATTTCATATTATTATGGACTTCAGACTGAAGATGAGTTTAAGGACTATATTTCAGAGTATGTTCAGAACTATATGAGACAGAAGATGATCATTGTTGCAGTTGCCAAGGCAGAGAACATTGATGTAACGACAGAGGAATATGACACAAAGAAGCAGGAACTCATGGCAAACTATAATCTTACTGATGAAACAAGCTTTTCTCAGTATTATTCTACAGATGATGTTTACTACATGATCCTTGCCGAGAAGGTTGTTGACTTCCTTTATGAAAATGCTGTTGTTGACGACGGAAGCAGCAGCGGTGATAACAGTGAAGTTATGGATCTTATCACAACAGAAGCTGCCACCGGTACAACAACCGGAACAACAACAGAAGCTGCCACTGAAGCAACTACTGAGGCTGCCACAGAGGCAAAGTAGAAATTTATGTCATTGACAGAATCAGGGTTTTGTGATAGATTCTACACATAAAGTTAAATGCAGTGAAGAGGAATAGTAAGAATTCAGAGTTTTGCAGAGAGCTGCCGGTGGGTGCGAGGCAGTGGATGAAGAATTCCGAACTCGCCTTGGAGCAGCCGGATGAATGGCTATATAGTCGGTAGTCCCGGACGGAGCCTTACCGTTAAAAAAGGAGGATATAAGATTTACATCCGTATCCGTAATGAGAGCGCATACAGTATATGTGTGCGAATTAGAGTGGTACCGCGTTTAATACACGCCTCTGGGTTTTCTGGAGGCGTTTTCTTTTTTTATAATAGTATATCGGTTTCTATTATATAAAAAGTCAGGAGATGCATCTCGCGCGGAGCACGCCGCCGGAGAGAGGCTTAGTTCTGAGAGCATTTTGAAATCGGGCGGTTCAGGATTAATTTACGGAAAAATCATTAATTATAGTATTAGCCCCGGGAAGGGCAAAAGGAGGATCGTTATGAAGAATTACAATCATTACAAGCGTGGATATTATATGCCACCGGTTCAGTCAACAAATTGGGTTAATAAGGAATATGTCGATAAGGCTCCAATCTGGTGCAGTGTTGACTTAAGAGACGGCAATCAGGCACTCATCACTCCGATGAACCTTGAGGAAAAGCTTGAATTCTATAAAGAGATCATAAGAATCGGATTTAAGGAGATTGAAATCGGTTTCCCTGCAGCAAGTGATACAGAGTATGAATTCTGCAGAAGACTTATCGAGGATGACCTTATTCCGGAGGATGTTACAATTCAGGTGCTTACTCAGGCGAGAGAGCATATCATTAAGAAGACATTTGATGCCGTAAGAGGAGCAAATCCTAAGAATGTCATCGTTCACCTTTACAATTCCACCTCGTATGCACAGCGTACACAGGTGTTCAAAAAGTCTAAGGAAGAGATAAAGGACATAGCGATAGAAGGCGCTAAGCTCCTTAAGAAGCTTGCGGATGAGGATGGCGCAGAGTATCGTTTCGAGTATTCGCCTGAAAGCTTTACCGGAACAGAACCTGAATATGCTCTTGAGGTGGTAAATGCTGTTATCGATGTATGGAAACCTACGCCTGACAGAAAGGTTATCATCAATCTTCCGGCTACAGTTGAAATGTCACTTCCGCATGTTTATGCAAGTCAGATTGAATATATGAGCAATAATATGATCGACAGAGAAAATGTTATCCTTTCTCTTCACCCGCATAATGACAGAGGCTGCGGTGTAGCAGATGCAGAGCTTGGCCTCCTTGCGGGAGCTGACCGTATTGAGGGAACCCTCTTCGGAAATGGTGAAAGAACAGGAAATGTGGATGTGATCACCCTTGCACTCAACATGTTTACTCATGGCGTTGATCCATGCCTTGATTTCACAGATATGCCACGCCTTCAGGAGGTATATGAAAAACTTACGGGAATGGAAATCTATCCTCGTGAACCATATTGCGGAAAGCTTGTATTTGCTGCATTTTCAGGCTCACATCAGGATGCTATCGCCAAGGGTATGAAATATAGAGAAAATGATCCTGACCAGATGTGGACAGTTCCGTATCTTCCACTTAATCCGGAGGACATTGGAAGAACCTATGACGGAGATGTTATCCGTATCAACAGCCAGTCCGGAAAGGGTGGTATCGGCTTTATCCTTGAGACAAAATATGGCTATGATCTTCCAAAGAAGATGAAGGAAGATGTCGGATATGCTGTTAAGAGTGTGTCAGACCAGGCACATAAGGAGCTTAAGCCGGATGAAGTTTATGATGTATTTATGTCACAGTATGTAAATATTGAGAGTCCTATCAGATTTATCGAATGTCATTTCCAGCAGATTGATGGTATCAGATGCGAACTTACCATCTATGCCGCAAACAAGCAGGCTGAAAAGGTTTATCACGGTCAGGGCAACGGACGTCTTGATGCAGTCAGAAATGCCATTATGAAGCATTTCGATGTTGCCTTTGACATAGTAGATTATGAAGAACACGCTCTCTCCGTCGGTTCAAACAGCAAGGCCTGTGCATATGTAGGAATAAAAGTTGATGGATTTGAAAAAATAATTTGGGGTGCAGGCATAAAGGATGATATAATAGATGCATCGGTTTACGCACTTATCAGTGCGGTAAATAAAGCACTGTAGTTATTTTGTTTATTTCTGCCTGCGGGATAGCTTCCTGCAGGCGGCAGGGATGATATTTTCATCTGCTGATGAAATAAATTATCCTCAAAAGGAAGGGCAGTATGGGTGATTTTACAGAAGGAATAGGTTTTTTGGAGAATGCAAGAGATATCGTACATTCAAGGGATGACCTTAAGAAGTTCGTTGACCAGAACAGGGATCTCATCAAAAAACTTGAGAAAGAAAAAATATCTGAAGAAAAAAGTATCGAGGACGAGATAGCTTCTACTATTAAAAAGAGGCGAAATGATATAGAAAGCGACTTCGATAAAAAGATCAACAGTAAAAAATCCGATGTTAAGAAGGTTGAAAAGAGCAGGGAGAAGGATAAGTCTGCCCAGGTAAACGCCAGAGTTGCAGAGGCAACAAAGGATTATCATACAAAGAATGCCAGCCTTGAGAAGGAATTGAAGATCTTTTTCAAAAATGAAGGGGTACCGAATTTCTGCTCCAGCAGATTTTATTATACTATGTTTATGCCAAAAGGAGGGGAGATATTAAAGAAGCTTCTTTATATGCTCCTTTTTGCGGCGGGTATACCGTCACTGCTCCTCCTGCTGCTTTGGAATACTGCATTCAGAGGACTTACTCACGATAAGAAGATGCTTTTCACCATCATCATAGCGGTGGCGTGGGTGCTGCTCTTCATTGTTGTGTATTTTGTTATTTACGTTAATACCAAGGTCAGATATATTGATGCCATTAGAGAAGGCCGCAAATATCGAGATGCCATAAAGAATAATCAGACCCATGTTAATAAGATAACAAATGACATAAATAATGATAAAGACGAGAGCTTATATGATCTTGGAGAATTTGACGATAAGATAAAGAAGATCGATAAGAGCATGAATAAACTCATTGATGAGAAAAATGATGCCTTAAAAGAATTCGACAAAAAGACCAAAGGTAATATTTCTGAAGATATTAAAAAGAAGAGACAGAAGAGACTGGATGAGATCATCAGCCAGAAAGATAAAGCTCAGGGTGAACTCACCAAAGCTGCGGAAGAACTGGAAGCTGCTGAGAAAAAGGTTCAGAATGTCGCAGAGATCATTGGCAAGGAAAATTGTAACGCACAGAAGATAGATAGACTTATTGAGGTTATGGAAAGCGGTACTGCAGAGACGGTTTCTGCCGCTATCGCATATCTAAAAATAAACAAGTAGGTGTCGTCTGATGAATATAGGTAAAAAGAAAAAGTTAAATGTCCGTGATAAAGCCAGACCTGACAGAGGACATATGGAAAGATCCGGCAGCGAACGTATGGAGCGACCTGACAGAGATCGTATCGGAAAAACTGACGGCGGACATATGGAGCGGCCTGACAGAGGACGGGCTGAAAGAATCGGCAGAGAACAGTCAGAGAGATCCGGAAGGGGACTGCAGGACAGGACTGACAGAGAACGTGCGGAGATAGCTGACAGGAAAAAGCAGACTGCCGGAAAAAAGAAGAATAATGTTGTTCATATCAAAGGCAGCAAGGAGGCAGGCGAGGCAAACAGACGTCGCCGTCGAAACCGTATTATTAAGAGGATCATAATAGTTTCTGTTCTGATCATAGCTGTAATGGCAGCGGTGTTTATCACGTATTACAACAGTATAAGAGAATATAAGGGATATTCTGTCATCCATTCTTCAAAAACCAACTATGAAGTAAATGCTTCCTATATCAAGTTTGGGGAGAATCTTCTTAAATATACACCGGAAGGTGTTTCCTATATCAATTCTAACGGGGATACCGAATGGACAGCCGGTACTAATATTAAGGTGCCTATTGCATCGGCAAGAGGCAATTATGCTGCTGTAGGTGATAAAGGCGGTAACAAGGTGGCGGTTTTCAGCACCGAAGGTCAGATAAGCGAGAAGACCATGCCATACAAGATATGCGATATTGAAGTGGCTAATCAGGGTGCCTATGTTGTCGTACTTGAAAGTGACAAGACAAATTATATCAATATGTATACCAGCAATGGGGATATAGTCTACGAAATGCAGACTTCTATTGATAAGAGTGGTTATCCTGTGGATATAACCATTTCAAATGACGGAAAGAAGCTTTTTACCAGCTATTTTCTGGTAGAAGGCTTAAGCACTACCATCAGCCTTACTGCATATAATTTTGGCGAAGTAGGTCAGAACAGCAATGCGGACAGAATGGTAGGCGGATATAGATTCAATGATGAACTTATTCCGAAGGTAGAGTTTCTGACAAATGATACGATAGCTGCTTTCTCGGATAAACATATCTATGTTTATAAGATGAAAGAAATACCTTCTCCATATGCCGCTATTGAGATAGATGGTGAAGCAAAGAGCATATTTTACAGTAAGGAATTCGTTGGCATTATTCAGAAAAAGGATAACGGTTATGTCATGAAGACATATGACCTTAACGGAAGACAGCGTTTTACTTATGACTTCAATATGGAATATGATAATATATTTGCTTCAGAGGATGAGATCATTCTGACGGGAGGACGGGAGTGTCTTATTGTAACAAAATCCGGAAGGACCAGATTCCATTACATTTTCGACCAGCAGATAAGAAATATGATCTCTACGTCAGGCTATCATCAGTATATTGTTTCATTTGAGGATCATACAGATACTATAAAACTTAAGGCTAAGGACAGCAGGAAAAAGAGCCAGGAGCCGGTACAGGGAACAGAGGATAAGGATAAAAAAGATACCGGCAAGACTTCCGCTACAGAAAAGCCTGATGGAAAGACCACAGAAAAGACCACGGAAAAAACTACAGATAAGTCTGCAGATAATACTACGGAAAAAACTTCGGAAGATACCACTGAAAAAACCGAAGAGTAACGGATTTCTCTGAGTGTAAGAATAATAGAAGAGGTATTGTATGAATTTATTAACTATAATTGTAGTGGCTTTAATCCTGATCCTTGGACTTATAGGTGCTTACAGAGGGCTTATACGTACAGCTCTCAGTCTTATTGCCATAATCGTATCGGTGATCGTTGTTTATATAATATCGCCATTTGTGGGAGACTATGTTATAAAACATACAAAGCTTGATGATAAGCTTTATGATAAAATGTACAGTGTTATCAGAACCAGAGTAGAAGAGAATGCCGATACGCTTGCAGAAAATATCGGTATAGACCTTACACATGTACCATATCTGGAAAATGCAGAGACAGCTGTGCAGAAAAATAAGGTTATTGCCGAATATATCATGAGTACACAACTTAATCTCTCGGATCAGCTGAAGGTTCTTGATAAGATTGAACTTCCGGATTTTATTAAGGATACAATCAGGGAGAATAACAATAAAGAAACATATTCTGAGCTTGGCGCGGATGATTTCTTCCAATTTACGGCAAGATATCTTTCTCATACGTCAACAAAGATAATAGTAACATTTGCTCTGTATATTCTGTGCAGGGTGATATTCTTTATTATTATCTTCCTTCTCACGGGTGCGGTAAGGAAGCTTATTATCATAAATCTTGCGGATAAGATCGGCGGAGGAGCGGCCGGACTTGTGATGGGAATAGCAGGTGCATGGCTTATACTGCTCTTTGTATCACTAGTTATGAGCGGTACTTATAATGATCTGATAAATGAAAGTCCTATCCTGCAGGTTCTGGATAAGACTAATGTGTTTGCAATGAGAATCAAATAAAAAAAATATTGTATTTTTTAAAAAACAATTCGAATATAATCTTTGAGTTTTGAAAAAATATTTTTAAAAATTTTTTTGAAATATCATAAAAATACACCTTGAGCCACATTATGACAACCTTCAAAAACCACGCAAATGCGTGGTTTTTTGGCGGAAAAAATCTTTTTGAAAATTTTTAAAAAAAATACTTGCAATTATCTGCCGTTTGTATATAATAGGACAAGTGCTGTGTGAAACAGATGCCAACAAAAAGTAAGAGCGACACAGGTGAGAGAGACCTGATTCATCCTCTGAAAAAACTTTTAAAAAATAAAAAAAAAGATGTTGACAAATGAGTCACATGGTGGTAATCTATAAAAGCTGTCGCTGATACAGACAACATGAGACGAGACAAGCAAAGATAAGTTGAAGCGGCTTTTATATTGCACATTAACAACTTAACAACATGACAACCCCGAAAATTCTTTAAAGACATTTTCATTCAGAAATGAATGAACGATCAGTCGAAAGACAGATCAAAAGAATATTCGGATTTGAACGAATCCAAACAGTAAGTTTAAGGACAGGATTTAAAGCTAACGTTTTAAAAACTGACTAAGGACGAACAAAACTTTTATTGAGAGTTCGATCCTGGCTCAGGATGAACGCTGGCGGCGTGCTTAACACATGCAAGTCGAACGGAGATTTACCACCTGCTTGCAGGAGGTAAATCTTAGTGGCGGACGGGTGAGTAACGCGTGG
>FNUU01000001.1:0-136864 GCA_900108205.1 Eubacterium ruminantium
TTTTTGCTATTAAAAATAAAACTATTGTAAAAGATTACAGACCGAATTCCGGAAAAGATTTTCATGGTGGCTATGAGGAATTATATTTGTATAAATTCAAACAATATCAGAGCTCAGTTGGACGTTATGTTCGCAATCAGCAATTAAAAGAGGTTAGTTACAATGGATAAAGAAGAACTTAGTTATGATTATCTGTTAGAGAGTTTTGGTGAAGACAGGATAGCTGCTCGCTGTAATTGGTTGATGGATACAATGAAAGTGTATATTAATCAGAATAGACTTGCTGAATCAGCTTATGTTTCTGAGGCTATTTTGAATCATGTTGTGATTGATTATTATGCAGATATAAAACGATTGAAGGAATTTCAGAAAATAGAAATTACTAATCATATAAAGATATTTGCTTATACTGTTTATTGGATTTTGAGACATAAACCTATTCAGATAACATCAGAATTTGAAGAAAAACATGTGTTTATAAATGAAGATTATTGTGCTGATCTGATCAGGACATTTTTGTTTGATAATCCGAGTGATGTAATTATTCTTAAACATGCTGAGGAATCAATAAATGAATTTATTGATACTATGCGTTACTATTTTGTATACAGAGATGTTAATCCACAATGTATAGAATTAATGTTGCTTTCATTTAAAGCGGGAAGAGCTTATCAGAATTCTGTGGATCATCAGAACTAGTGTTGTTAAAATAAAGGCTATACATTTTGCATAGCCTTTATTTGTTTTTAGGAGATGAATAAAGATGAATATACTTGTAACTGGTGCCAAGGGCATGGTTGGAACTGCTCTTGTAAATAATCTTAAGAATATAAGAGATAATAAAAATCAAACAAGACCGGGTATCGTTATAGATGATATCTATGAATATGATATAGATTCTACAAAGGCTGAGCTTGATGAGTTTTGTTCGAAGGCGGATTTTGTATTTAATCTTGCAGGCGTAAACAGACCTGAAAATCCGGAAGACTTTATGAAGGGGAATTTTGGATTTGCAAGTGAGCTTTTGGATATGCTGAAAAAACATAGTAATAAGGCTGCTATAATGCTCAGTTCCTCTATACAGGCGACTTTATCCGGGCGTTTTGGTGATTCAGAATATGGCCGCAGCAAGAAGGCAGGGGAGGAACTCTTTTTCTCTTATGCTGAGGAGACCGGAACTAAGGTAGCGGTATATCGTTTTCCTAATCTTATGGGGCATTCGAGACCAAAGTATAATTCGGCTGTTTCGACATTTTGCTGGGCAGTCGCAAATGACGAAGAGTTCACAGTTAATGATAGATCAACTGAGCTTGAGCTTTTATATATTGATGATCTTGTAGAGGGGATGTTTGATCTCCTGGAGGGAAAGGAACAGCATTGTGAATTTAACGGAGTTGATACTGTTCTGAAAGCAGATGGCAGATATTGCTGCGTACCGGTTACTCATAAGGTGACTCTGGGAGAGATAGTTGATCTGCTTGAAGAATTCAAAGCGCAGCCGAGGACCTTGATGATGCCTAAGATGCCGGAAGGTTCATTTGCGAAGAAGCTTTATAGTTTGTATCTTACGTATCTGCCAACTGATAAGTTCAAGTATGAACTGAAGATGAATGTGGATAACAGAGGTTCATTTACGGAGCTTGTGCATACTGAAGATTGCGGTCAGGTTTCTATCAATATCAGTAAGCCGGGTATTACTAAGGGGCAGCACTGGCATAATTCCAAGTGGGAGCTTTTCATAGTTGTTGCCGGACATGGGCTTATCCAGGAGCGGAATATCAACACCGGTGAGATGGTTGAGTTTGAGGTTTCCGGAGAGAAGATAGAAGCTGTGCATATGATTCCGGGATGGACGCATAACATAATTAACTTGTCGGAGACGGAGGATCTGGTTACGGTTATGACATGCAACGAGATCTTTAATCCGCAGAGACCGGATACGTTCAGGGAGGATGTGTAGATTCGTGAGTAATCCGAAAGGATTTCAAGCGTGTACATGATAGTTCTGAGTACGTATCCTGATGTTTGTAGATAACGACCTTTGAGAGCATTCAGCTCTAAACTATCGTGCAGCATGCTCTAAGCTTTCGGAATATACACGGAATATACAGACCGTGTGGGATATGTATGCAGATCATGTAGATTTAGAGTAGAAGATTAAATCGGCAATTGCCGGTTTTTTCTTTTAAATGCGTGGTTGGAATGGGATGGAAATAATGATTGATTTATAATTAAATACGTGATATTCTAATATATGGAAGCACTCATGACAGGGTGGTAGTCTCCCGAGCCTTTACCGGGTAACCGGAATAATAAAATGCCTCTTCTGTCGGCAAATAGGAGAGGTGGCTATAGGTAAAGAGCAAATTTATAGATTGCGTATATATTGACGTTATTTGTATATTAGTAAATGGTAAATAACATGTACCTTACTAAAACATGAGCCGCCTTGCGGCGACTCGCTGATTACTATTTATTTTCGTTGTTTGACTTTCTGCACTTCATCGGCAAGTTCGGAGACCACGGAAGAAGATCATCTAAAAATGATAGGTCGGTATCTTCCTGATGCTGTGGTATTACTTCAAACAAGTGCTCAAAGTATTCATACGGTCTAAGATCATTTGCCTTAGCCGTTTCAGCTATACTGTAAGCTATGGCACTTGCCTCTGCACCATGGATGGTGTCAATGACATACCAGTTTTTCTTACCTACGCAGAAACTCCTTATGGCTCTTTCGGCAGCGTTATTATCTATAGGGATATTTCCATCATTCAAGAACTCCCTTAGATAAGATTCTTGATTAAGACAGTAGGTTATTGCTTTACCTGTTTTTGATTGTGCAGGTACGGAGTCACGTATACTATTCAGCCATACGAAAAAGGCATCAACTATAGGCTTTATTCCCAGTTGACGTTTATTCATCCTTTCATCTGCAGATAGATCAGCATATGAGTTTTCCAGTTTATACATAGCTCCTATCTGAGTTAGTGCCTTTGATGCTACTGTTGATGCAGGAGATTTTTGACCGTTTGCTTTTATAACATCATCAAATTTTCTCCTTGCATGCGACTTATTCGAGTTCTTAGATAAGTCGCATTATTCCAGAAGTATTGTTATTCAAGAAGAACTGCTGAAAGTGGCTTGATCCGGCAGTTCTCCCGTTTTATTCTTGAATAACCTTATGCCTTTTACCTCAAAAAATCAGGTATGATCTTATTGGCACTGTCCTGCCTACCATTTCCATCATCTTTAAGAAACCACTTGTCATTCCATGACTTAAGCTGTCGGTTCATGGTATCCTGAGTGATCTCGGTATAAATCTGAGTGGTCTGCAAAGATACATGTCCAAGAAAATTTTTAACCACGATGATCGGAACTCCCGCATCTAACATATGAGTAGCTGTAGTATGACGCATAGAATGTGGTGTGTAATTATCTCTAAACATATCTGGATATTGAAGTTTCGCTTTTGCAATGTACTTAGCGTATATTTCCTCTATACAAGAAACGGACATCTTTTCATGTGTCTGACTTGAGAAAACATGTCTGTCAGCTTCATCAAGTATACCACGATGCTCAATGTATTTGTGGAGTATACTTGCTGCTTCCATAGGAATACCAATACGGCGCATTTTCTGTCCTTTACCATGTATATTTATACTGGCACGATCCGGATAGAATTGAATATCTCCAACCATCAAATCACATACCTCCTGGGCACGTGTCCCACTGGCATACATGAAACAGAGGAGCGTCTTGTCTCGTGAACCGATTTCAGTTCCTGATACAGGTAGCGATAGCAGTATTTTTATCTCTTCTCTAGTAAAGGAACTCCTCCCTTGACGAGGCGCCTTTTTCTTAGGAACCTTTAACACGTTATTTCTGAATTTTGCAGCCGTCAAATCTCTGTTTTGTACATAAATTGAAAATGCTGCAATAGCAGAGAGTCTTTGGTTTCTTGTAGCTATACCGCATTTTCTTTCTGTTTCAAGCCAGTTCAAGAAATCGGTGATTCTTTTATCATCAAGGGTGTCAAAACTTATACTGTCAGACGTTATGTTATCAACTGTGTATAAATATTCCATAAGCAGTCGAAATGTTGTCTTGTAAGAAACTATAGTAGCCTTTGACAATCCCTTTGCAGTAGGCAGGTATGAATTAAAATAACGCTCAAGGTGGTCTATGAATGAATCATTTTTACGTCTCATAGTCCACCTCCGGCATAAGCCCTGACATAAAGCTGCCAAACGCGTCAATGGACTCCGGAAAAAGCTCATTGCTGAATTTCAAATATTTTTCCGTTTCATAAATTCCCTCGTGTCCTAGATATACTGACAGAAATGGTATTAAATCATCCATATGTTGTCCACGGCGTTCGGATTGGGCAAATGACTTAATGGCAAATACGTGGCGCATGCAGTGTAGGCATGGACCTCGCTCATATCTCCTCCGATTTTCAAGCTGAATGCCATTATCCATCAGAATCATCTCAAAACGACGTTTTATAGCTTTGTCGGAGATATGTCCTTCGCTTTTTGCGGATGGAAAAAGCCAACCACTGCAACTTCCGAATAATCCCATCGCTAGGCAATAATTAGTTAGAATCTCTGTCATTAATGATGACATCGGCACGAGTCGATGCTTGTCTCCCTTCGTGTTCACCATTCGGAGAATACCATTCTCCAGATCGACATCTGATACATCCATCCTAACCGTCTCGCCAATTCGCACCCCACAGCTGTATAAAAGTCTTATGATCACGGGAAATTCTATCACAAGATACGGATCTGCTTTAGTGTCTTTTTGGATAACGTTATCCGATGATGCAAATATCCTATCTAATTCTTTGTCACTAAAAATGTACGGAACGTAGTCATCACGTACCTTCGGTATAATCGGCATAAAAACCCGCTCTCCGGACGAGCCGAGATAGTTTAAGAACTGGCGAATAACAATCACCTCATTTTCGATAGAACTGCTCTTTCCGGAAAGAGAACCCACCCATTTGTTAATAAACTCCTCTGTCATGTTATTACGAAAGCTAAGCCTCTTCTCAACATATGCATCAAACCGTCTTAGGTAGCAAAGTTCATGCTTGGCTGCGCTGTCACTCAGGTTTTTGCTACGTAAATCATAATAAAGTGACAACTGAGTGGAATAAATACTCTTAAACACAACAGATCACCTCCTTGCCTGAAAGATAGTCATAAAACAACCCAGTAGGAGTAGGAGGTTCTATAGAACATAACCTAAGGTTTTCAATATCAACTTTTGCATAATGCTTTATAACGTTAGGATCTGAATGTCCCAGAATACGCCTGACGACCTCATAAGAAACCCCATCATTCACCATAGAACTAGCAAGCGAAGATCGAAATGAATGCGGTCCGTGCCTCTTTCCACCAGTATTTACTCCAGCAGTTTCGAACCCCTTATTCAGTATGTGCCGTATTATACTTGTCGTTATAGGACCATAAGGAGCCGTCATGCTATGAAATACATATCCATCAATCTGTGTATATTTGTCGTTTTCAAGATGCATTGTAATGGCTTCAGATACTTCTGATGGCATTTGCAAAGAAAGCGGTTCACCCGTTTTTTCCTGAATAATACTTATATATCCAGTGTCAAAACTGATTTCCGATAACTTAAGTTTTGCTATATCTCCGGCACGTAATCCCATGCGCGATGCGATAAGAGTGATTGCTAAGTTTCTTCTCCCAGTATTTGAATCAATGTTGATAGACTTCTCAATACTGCTTATTTCTTCCGGAGTGTATGTCGTGGGAACAGGGATTCTTCGCCTGTATCGAGGAACAATTCCTGAAAAATCTGTTTCAACGATTCCAATGTTATAAAGGTATTTCAAAAACTGCCTGATACTTGCATAAGAATCTTTATTCGAGAATGTAAGCAACCCCCGTGTAATAGTGCTTGTGTCCATCTGAGAAAGATCTGAACATCCTTCTTCATAAACGTATGTTAAGAATGATACACATACCTGCTCCTTAGCAAGGATTGTGGCGGCTTTGTTTCCCTTTTCTTCGCAATGATGAAGATACTCAGACAGTATATTTGAAAAAACTGCAGGTGATTCAATTTTCTCGTTATCATGATGACTTCTATAGGGCTTGCCTTCGATGTAATCATCAAGTCTTCGTATCGCGCAAGAATAAGCAACAAGAGTTGATTCACATACATTTTGGCAGGAGATAAACTCCTTACCCAATTCATGTGTATATACTTCCGTATCATGTTGTATTAAAAAAGTATGAACTCGGTTATAAGTTCGTCGATAGACCGTTAATGTCGAGTTCATGTACTTTTGTGATTTCAGCTGATCAAGCACAGCTTCCATCAATTCATGAAAAGATAGTTTTTTAACTTTCATTCGTGACCTCCTTTAAAATGAGATTTATTGTTACATTCTCATTGTAAAAGGAGTGTAATGTTATTCAAGGAACATTTTTAGAAGTGAACAAATCAAGCCACTTTCAGCAGTTCTTCTTGAATAACAATACTTCTGGAATAATGAGCCCAGCATCCTGCAAAACGTATATCTGGCCGTTCCTTATCAAGTGCATGATAAACCTGATATCCATCGGTTATACATGCACCTTTATAGTCACTAAGGAATTCTCTGGGATGTTCCGTATTACGAGTCCTCTCATAATCATAAAGGACTATCTGATGAGAACCCTCAAAACTACCGGAACGATATACCCACATGTAACTCTTGGAACCGGCAGGTCTTCCATCGTGATTCACCAGACATGGTGTTTCGTCAGCTTGAATCACCTTGCATTCCTTTAATGATGATTTAAACCTGTCATAAAGTAATGATAACCAGTTCTCACAGAGTTTTATCACCCAGTTACACATGACCTGTCTTGAAAGATTAATATCCTGACGATGGAATTCTGACTCAAGTCGGGCAATGGGCTGACTGTTGACAAACTTGTAATTAAATATTCCTGCAGCAAGAGATGGAGTCACAAGACTCTTATCTAAAAGGTTCTTAGGATGAGGTGCTCTTATGATGGTATCATCTTTTCCGGCATATACGCCAACATGATGTTCTTCCACCTCAAATGATGCCGGATGAAACGTAAGCTTTTTATAGACATGTTCAGGAAGCTCTTTCCATCCTTTACCTAACTTGTCATCAAGTTCTTCCGGTGTGAGTTTGTGTTCTATCACCTTTACGGGAATATCCTTAAGATCAGCTTCACGCTTTCCTTTAGATTTATTTCTCTTGTAAGAAGATGGGTGTATCTCTTCAAGCTCAGGCTCAGCTATCGGTTCTGCCATACCTACTGTAACTTCAGCTTCATTGAAGACGAATATCATTTGTTGATATTCAGAGTTCGTTTCATCAGCAGCTCTCTTTTCTGATGATCTGCCGAATTTGTTCTGGCGAAGATATGATATCTCTTCACGCATGACAGCCATTTCCTGAGTCATTATCGCAAGATTTTTGTTAAGTTGTTCAAAAGAATCCTGGAGTTGCAGAAAGAGTGTAATCAGTGTTTTATTGTCAAGGTTCATCAGATTTTCTTCCGTAAATTTGATGGCCATTATACTTACTCCTTTAGGTGATTTATACTGTAATAAATATACCATAAAGTCAGTATTTACGCCACTTTCTAGAGTTTTAGACCTCGTCATTTTGACGAAAGAAAATCGTTATCAAATAGATTGTTATAGACAATCTTTTAAGCATATATAAGTTTTTACAGTGCCTGTTAAGGCATATATGAGCATTAGCATGTAGAGTAGTACGAATGGCAGCCATATCGTTATATAGCTCAAATATATGATTTAACACGATTTAACAGGCTGAAAATTTCTCTGTTTTTACCAAAAGAAATTTATGATGGTTCAGAGTAATGCACAGGTCTGATTCTGCTTTCTATAGAAAAACCTTGCATTAACATTTGAAACTCAACTGCTGTTAGGTTTCTTAATTCATCACTGCTCCTGGGCCACTGGAATCCGCCTGCTTCAACCCGTTTATAAAGAAGCAGAAAACCATCACCTTCCCAGACTAATGCTTTAATACGATTACTTCGCTTACCACAAAATAGAAAAATCGTATCTCTATCAAATGGATCAAGATTGTACTGGGACTTGATTAGCGTCGCCAGACCATCTATTCCTTTACGAAGATCCGTATAGCCAAGAGCGATATATATACGATTAAACTTCTTGGCATCATAATTATTAAGCATCCGTTATCACCTCTCTTATAAGAGTAATGATATCCGGATTTATAGAACAATCAGTTATTTCAACTGTAACTTTGCCTTTTCTCAAGGTAACAGAGGTTGAGCATTTTTGCTCCGACATAGATGTTTGTTCTAACAACACTTCATTAGGCACAGGAGCAAAGATAGACTCATGAGGGTTTATGGCTTCATATACTTCCTTGCGCAGTTTTTTCTGCCAATAATAATAAGCATCCTTGGTTATTCCGTTACGGCTACACCAGTCCTTAACTGTAAGGCCGCTTTGCTTTTGT
Organism: Eubacterium ruminantium; assembly: GCA_900108205.1. Lineage (GTDB taxonomy): Bacteria > Bacillota > Clostridia > Lachnospirales > Lachnospiraceae > Eubacterium_Q > Eubacterium_Q ruminantium_A. The sequence continues at coordinate 8,522 of FNUU01000001.1, forward strand.
TCTTTGATGATACCTGCCCATTGTGCAAGGCGTAGTTCCTTGGTTTCTTTATCCATAGATATCCTCCAATCCAAGTAGTTGTGTAAAATTGTACAATTTCACACGAATATCGAGTTATCTATGATTATCCCATATCAAAAGAGACGAACCAAGGTACAGACTATTTACCATTTACGTATATTATAATACAATGCAACCAATAGGCGACATTTTTATTAGAACATCGACCATAGGATTGAAAAATATATGATTGATATTTTATATATTTTAGCGGGGGTGACAAGAATGGGTTTAGAAAACACCAGAAGGTTCTTAAGTTGGATAAGTATATTCCGTTTCATTTTCATCCGTATTCAGCATTTGATGTTGCAGTAAAGAAGAGTCGGTCAAATGATAGATTTGTTTATATAACAATTAAGAGAGATCTTGCTCAGTTTGCTGGATTTAAGATTCTTACAAAACATCCTTTATCTTTAGATGACTGTGTGTTATATGATTATGCAGATGGAATCACAAAGATAGATTGGGATACAATGGAACAGATTGGTACGGATGACACATATTCAAAGAATGTAAAAATGGCAGAATGTCTTAGTGACAAGCCAATTACTGCAACTCTTATTCAGTGTGTATATGTTCCTGATGAGTGGACTAAGGAATATGTTGAGCAATTATTCTGGGATAAGGGGATTACAGAACAGCCACCGTATGTAAGTGTTATGGAGACATTCTTCTGAATAACATTTGAAGAGAGGATGTATATTTTATGATTAGATATATAACAGGAAATCTTTTTAATTCCGATGCAGACTGTATAGTAAACACAGTGAATTGTGAAGGTTATATGGGGAAGGGTATCGCATATCAGTTTAAATTACGATTTCCGGAGAATAATAAAAAATATGTGGAATATTGCAAAGCAGGAAAGCTTTGTCCTGGAAAGTTGCTTACTTATAAGGAAAAAGGTAAAATAATTGTTAATTTTCCAACAAAGGATAAGTGGCGTAATCCATCGCTTATGGAGTATATCATTGATGGGTTGGATGAGTTTGTCAGAATCATACCTGAACTGAATATCAGAAAAATAGCTATGCCTCCTTTGGGTTGTGGAAATGGTGGACTGAACTGGGAAGAAGTTAAGAATGTAATCGAAGATAAATTTAAAGATTACAATATTGAAGTTGAGTTATACGAACCTATGGCAGGAAAATATAAGTTGGTTCAGAATGAACAGATGACAGTATATGATCTGCTTCTTTTGCGAGTGAGAGGAAAACTAGATAATGTCAGTTCTTTGAGATTTCAGAAAACATTTTTCTTTGCAAATTATTATGGTGGTGTTAATTTGTTTAGTTTTGCGAGAGGAAGATATGGTCCTTATTCGAAGGAATTATATAAAGCTGCTGTAAGAATTGGGGATTATCAGAAAAGTAATGGGCTTACAAGTTCTGAAGAAACTTATAGTGCTATTTATCAGGTTATATGTTCTAAGAAGGTTGATAGTCAGTTGTATAAGCTGAATAAGGTGGTAGACAAAGCACTTGATTTGGTTAATGGAATTGAGAATGATAAGTTATTGGAAGGAACGGCTACTGCACTTTATCTCATAAGAGACGAGAGGATGGTGGACAAAGTTGAAATATTACGTGCATTTAGAGAATGGTCGGAAGACAAAGCGGAAAGATTTAAAGAAGCTGTAATAGAAGAATGCTTGGATAAGCTTGAGCAGTTAGGCATTGTTCAAAGAAATTTATTTGATAGGTATGTTGTTAATTATAGTATCTCATAATGAATTTGTTTGACAGGTATTCAAAGGCACAGAATCTGATCACGCAATTTAAAGAAAATTTGTGTGTGAAAGGAGATGAGAGCGATGAGTAGTAGTACAGCTATGAGTTCAGGAGAAAAGCTTGTTTTTGCTATTAAAAATAAAACTATTGTAAAAGATTACAGACCGAATTCCGGAAAAGATTTTCATGGTGGCTATGAGGAATTATATTTGTATAAATTCAAACAATATCAGAGCTCAGTTGGACGTTATGTTCGCAATCAGCAATTAAAAGAGGTTAGTTACAATGGATAAAGAAGAACTTAGTTATGATTATCTGTTAGAGAGTTTTGGTGAAGACAGGATAGCTGCTCGCTGTAATTGGTTGATGGATTAAATCGGCAATTGCCGGTTTTTTCTTTTAAACATGTGGTTGGAATGGGATGGAAATAATGATTGATTTATAATTAAATGCGTGATATTCTAATATATGGAAGCACTCATGACAGGGTGGTAGTCTCCCGAGCCTTTACCGGGTAACCGGAATATGAAGGAAGGGAGGTGATGTATATGACAGCTTTTGAAATCATTACGATTATACTCAGCGTGATCGATATAATGATATCGTTGAGTATGCTGTTAATTGCATTGCTTACTTTTCTCAAGAAGAGAAAGAAAAAGCGTAAATAAAAAATGCCTCTCCTGTCTGCAAACGGGAGAGGCGGCTCTTATCTAAGAGCAATTAAACCTCGCTCGGAAGCATCCACTTTGGAGTGAGTGCTTTCATTAATGTTAGTTTAGCACGTATAAGCTGCGATTGCAAGATGTTATTAATAAAAATATGATATGAAAAAAAATTACATATGGCAAGTAAAATAATTACATTTATTATTGACACTAATTATGTTTGAATATAAGATAGAATTATATAAAAAAGTATTCGGCAGATATTTTGTAATTTTAAATGGAGGTTATTTTAATGCTAACTAAAATGTATCTAAAAAACTTCCTTTCTTTTAAGGAAAGAACAGAGTTTGATTTTACTGCATCAAAATATGCTATTCTCGAAAAAACTAATGTTAACGAAAATGATATACTTAAGGGAGCATTGTTTATTGGTCCAAATGCTTCAGGAAAATCTAATGCGCTTAAAGGTTTTTTATTTTTAATAAGTTTGATAAAAGGAGAAGGAACAGTATTCTCAAAATATAAGTGTTTATTTTCTGCAAATCCAATTACATCGGCGGAGTATGAATTTATTTTTGGTGAAAATAATATTAATTATTTAATAGAGTATAATACTAATGAGAAATGTATTTATGAATCGTTAAAAATTAATGATAATATTGTTTTAAGTCGAAGTAATAATAAAGGAGAACTACGAATAGGTCAGACTGTTACAGTAGATGATCAAGTAGATGGTGAAACACTTTTTTTACGAACAGCATCTTTTAATACTGGCCGTTTTCCTCAAGAACCTGTATTAAGAAAACTTATGGATTATTTACTGAATTCATATGTTATCGATGGATATAATAGAGGTGCTCCATATGGTAGAACTATTATTAAATATGCAGAAGAATTTGGTGTAAATAAAATAAATGAGTATCTTGAAGCATTTAATTATGACTTTTTTGTCGAGTATGGGGACAAAAGTGAGGGCGTTGGATTGACAATTTCCATGGGGGCTGATCAAAAAACTGTTTTTATAAAAAGGAAGAGTTTCCCTATTCCTCAAGTAATTTATAATGAATCACAAGGAAATCAAGTGTTTACTGATTTATTACCTAATTTAATTAATGTAATTGAAAATCCAGGAATGCTGATTATTGATGAATTTGGTAATAGTTTCCATAATAAGCTTGCAGAAAAAATTATTAGATTCTTTATGGAAAAATCTACGGATTCTCAATTTTTTATAACTTCCCATCATACTAATCTGATTTCCAATTCTGTATTTCGACCAGATCAAATAGATTTAATATCATTTAAAGATAATTGGGGAAGCAAAGTAAATCGCCTTTCTCAGTTTAAGCCAAGAGAAGCACAGAATATGGAAAAAATGTATCTAGGAGGTATGTTTGAAGGATTACCAATATATGAAGAAATATAGTTTAGATAAAACAAAAAATATAGGAAATGTAATTTTTGTTGTTGAAGGAGGACGACCGGAAACTGGGGGCACGGAGCTTAGATTATTAAAAAAATATTCGCTGATATTTTGGGTTATGAGGTTCAGGAATTGAGACGAGGAAGTGATGAATTTATTGGACATGGGCAAAATCCACATTTTAAAGTTTTTGCACTAAATCTTCCGAAAAATCAGTTAACTCAATTGACTGAGGATGCTCTGGATATTTTGTTTGTTCGCCTGGTTGAAGAATTTGGTGTTAAACCTGAGGATTGTCCGATTTTCTATTTATATGATAGAGACGTATATAGCTATAAGAACAATGAATTAAAAGGTAAGTATGTAAAAAAATATACAGATCCATATGGCACAGAAAATGGTGATCAAGGACAACTATTATTAAGCTATCCGGCAATTGAAAGTTATTTGTTATCCTGTATAGAGGATGATGCATATAATATGTCTTTTTTACTAGGAAGAGATTTAAAAGGTGTTCTTGCAAATAAAATAGATCCTAATAATTATGAGGATAAGACGGATTTACATTTAAAAACAATTGATTTAGTTTTTTCTAACGATAAAATAGAAGCAGAAAAGCGTTTGATTCATTCTATTGATGAAATGAATAACGGCTTAGAATTTATAGGTATTTCTGAATATGATCTCGATAATTTAGCACCTACACTGTTAGAAGTGTATGATTGTCAACAGAAAAAGTATAAAGAAAAAAATGTTTTTAGTCTTATTTCTCTGGTTGGTATGGCTTTACTTGAATTAGGAATAATTATAGAAAGTGATGAAGTATCATAACCTTGCGGTATATCGTTTCCCTAATCTTATGGGGCATAATTATCTTGTCGGAGACGGAGGATCTGGTTACGGTTATGACATGCAATGAGATCTTTAATCCGCAGAGACCCGATACGTTCAGGGAGGCTGTGTAGGGCGTAGAAGACTAAATCGGCAATTGCCGGTTTTTTCTTTTAAACATGTGGTTGGAATGGGATTGAAATATGACAGCTTTTGAAATCATTACGATTATACTCAGTGTTATTGATCTACTGATATCGCTGAGTATGCTGTTAATAACATTGTTTACTTTTCTCAGGAAGAGAAAAAAGAAGCGTAAATAAAAATGCCTCTCCTGTCTGCAAACGGGAGAGGTGGCTCTTGGATAAGAGCAAAACGTCAATCTTGAAAGCAACTCCCAATGCATGAGTACTATCTTTGCTATTAGAATAACACGTATATACAATAAACGCAACAATTATTTTATTATTTTGGGTGAATATTTATAATAAGTTATTAAGATGACGTTAATAGCAACAAAACACTCTATAAATCAACGACTTTTATTATATTTTTTGTAGTCATACAAACTTATTCTTGCAATTTTCTCCTTGAACTGATATGATTTTTATAATTTTACAGGTATACAATAGATGTTGCTAATAGCGACATAAAATACGCGTTAAAGCAAGATATAAATTATACAGTATAAGATACAGCTGCAATATCAGTTTTGTTGTAGCAGCGGTTGTAACAGTGGTATTTGTTACAGAAATCAGATGTAATTTTATCAGTTGCCAACGTATGGAATATTTAAACAGGGGGATTGCATTAATGAAAAAACTTTCATTACAGAATTTATCAGAAATTGTTACTTCAAAAAGAAAAACTCTCGGTCTTTCGCAGGGAGAATTATCAAAAAAGACCGGGATCAACCGTTCGATACTTTCAAGACTTGAGTCCGCAGATTATAGTCCGTCAGTGGATCAGCTGCTTGCTCTTACTGAGGTCCTTGGTTTTGAACTTCAGGACGTGCTGGCTGATGACATCGGTGAAGCTGATAAACCGAAGCCTGCCAGAAAGAAAATTGCAGTAGCCGGTACAGGTTATGTTGGACTTTCTCTTGCAGTGCTTTTATCGCAGCATAATGATGTGACGGCTGTAGATATAATTCCGGAGAAGGTTGAGCTTCTCAATAAGTGGAAGAGTCCGATAAAGGATGAATATATTGAAAAATTTCTTGATGAGCATGAAAAGAGAAATCTCAGTCTTACAGCTACTGTTGAGGCTGAAAAAGCTTATGCATCGGCTGATTTCATAATTGTTGCAGCACCTACAAATTATGATCCTAAGACAAATTTCTTTGATTGCTCGGCTGTTGAAAGCGTTCTGGGATTGGTAAAGGAGTCAACTGCTTCAAGGGCTGATAAGCCGATGATCATTATTAAATCCACGATTCCGGTTGGCTATACTGCCGAGATCCGTCAGAAAATGGATATGGATAATGTCATTTTCAGCCCTGAATTTCTTCGTGAATCAAAGGCTTTATATGATAATCTCTATCCAAGCCGTATTATTGTCGGAAGTGATGAGAAGAACATGGATGCTGCTCGTGAATTTGCAGACCTTTTGCAGCAGGGAGCCATTAAGACAGGCATCCCGATTCTGTTCATGGATACGACCGAGGCTGAGGCTACAAAGCTATTTGTAAATACATACCTCGCTCTGCGTGTAAGCTATTTTAACGAGCTTGACACCTATGCGGAGGTAAAGAAACTTCAGACGGCTCCGATCATCAAGGGCGTTTGTCTCGATCCGCGTGTGGGCGATTACTACAATAATCCATCATTTGGCTATGGAGGCTACTGTCTGCCAAAGGATACCAAGCAGCTGCTTGCAAATTACAGAGATGTTCCGGAAAATCTTATCCAGGCGATTGTCGAATCAAACCGTACCAGAAAGGATTTCATTGCCGACCGTGTGCTGGAAATAGCAGGTACATATACTGCTTCAGCCAAATACAATGCATCGCAGGAAAAGAAGCAGAAGGAAATTGTTGTCGGCGTTTACCGTCTGACCATGAAATCCAACTCGGATAATTTCCGCCAGTCTTCGATTCAGGGAGTTATGAAGCGTATCAAGGCTAAGGGCGCAACTGTTGTGATCTATGAACCTACGCTTGAAAATGGCACAACCTTCTTTGGTTCTGAGATCGTAAATGACATTAACAAGTTCAAGAAGATGTGCGGCTGCATTATCGCAAACAGATATGATTCAGAGCTTGATGATGTGGAAGAGAAGGTATATACGAGAGACCTTTTCCGTAGAGACTAAGAATGCTCTGCCAAATGTGATCAGAAGAGACTGAATTTTTTTTCAAAAATATGAATATATAAAACAAGGACGATTTTTATGAATAAGATAGATTTAAATGGAAAGACCATACTTGTCACCGGCTGCCCGGGCTTTATCGGCGCAAACCTGGTGCTCAGACTTTTAAAAGAGATATCCGCAGGAACTGTAGTATCTCTTGACAATATGAATGATTACTATGATCCTGCTCTCAAAGAGTACAGGCTTTCACTTGTAGATAAAGCAGCTGAAATGTCGCAGGTAAAACATGTATTTGTTAAGGGGACTCTTGCTGACAAGGCACTTATTGACAAGCTTTTTGATGAATATAAATTTGATGTTGTAGTAAATCTTGCTGCACAGGCAGGAGTACGTTATTCTATTGACCATCCGGATGTTTATATCGAGAGTAACTTGATCGGATTTTATAATATACTTGAGGCCTGTCGCCATTCATATGATAAGGTGAGCGATTCTTATCAGGGTGTTCAGCACCTAGTATATGCTTCGTCGTCAAGTGTTTATGGAGGCAATAAGAAGGTTCCTTTTTCAACAGATGATAAAGTAGATAATCCGGTTTCTCTTTATGCTGCTACAAAGAAGAGCAATGAGCTTCTGGCTCATTCATATTCAAAGCTTTACAATATACCTTCGACAGGACTTAGATTCTTTACGGTTTACGGACCGGCAGGCAGACCGGATATGTTTTATTTTTCAGCAACAAATCGTCTTGCGAAGGGCGAAAATATAAAGATTTTCAATTATGGCAATATGAAGCGTGATTTTACTTATATTGATGACATTGTTGAGGGTGTGTACCGTGTAATGCAGGGGGCACCGGAAAAGAAGAACGGAGAGGACGGGCTTCCTGTTCCGCCATATGCAGTCTATAATATAGGCGGAGGTCAGCCGGAGAATCTGCTTGACTATATTTCCGTGCTTCAGGAGGAACTTGTACGAGCAGGCGTTCTTCCTGATGATTACGATTTTGAGGCTCACAGAGAGCTTGTCGGCATGCAACCGGGGGATGTTCCTGTGACCTATGCTGATTCGGAGGCACTTGAGAGAGACTATGGTTTTACACCAAAGATCGGCATCAGAGAAGGCCTCAGGAAATTTGCCGAGTGGTATAAGGATTATTATATATCTTAAAATAGTTTTTTGGCATTTATATGAGATCAACAGCAGTGATAGAAATATTGCTGCTGTTTTCTGTTTTAATGCTTTTTTTATTTGTGGATATGTTTTATAATAATACTATGATTAATAAGTAGTTGAAAGAGATCTGGTATGGGAAAATAAATTAATATATGGGGGGATAGCAGATGAAATATTGTATTTATTGTGGTTCTCAGCTTGTTGAGGAATCATCTTTCTGTAATATATGTGGCGGTCGTCAGCCGTCAGATATTATAGATAACAGCAAGCAAAATGATGTAAAACAGGCGACCGACATACAGAATAATATGAACAGTGCTGCACCTAATGCACAGCAGTATTATATGAATCAAGTTGCGCCAAATGCTCAGCAGTACAGTATGAACCAGACTGCGCCATATCCTCAGCAGAACAGTATGAACCAGGCTGTACCATATCCACAGCAGTATAGCATGAACAGTGCTGCACCAAATTCACAGCAGTACAACATGAATCAAATTGCATCGAATAATCAGCAGCCTGTAGGTGATACAGGATTATACAGTCAGCAGATCGTAAGCGGAACAACCCCATATTCACAGCATTACAATATAAACGGTGCTGCATCAAACACACAGCAGTATAGTATGAATCAATCTGTGTCTAATTCACAGCAGTACGATATGAATCAAACTGCATCAAATTCACAGCTGTACAATATGACTCAACCTGCACCATATCCGCAGCAGCAAATGTATGGTATGCCTGCTGTGATAGATGACAATACAAAATCAGGAGGCCCAAGTACCGGTAAGAGTAAAAAGAAAATTATAATTCCTATAGTAGCATTACTGGTTATCGGTCTTGGAGTAGGCGGTTTCTTTATATTTAAGAAGCTTACTAAGAAACCTCAGGAAAAAGTTTTGGACAGCTTTTTTGAGGCTCTCAATAATATGGATATAGAAAAAGCAGAAACATATTGTGCACCTGAAGGAACGGAAAGATATGGAGATATGATACAATATGGAGCTTTAAGCAATCTATACACAAACCGGTTTGGTTTTACCAGAGGAATATTTGATTATAATGATATGCTTCGTTTGGATACAGATCTCATGGATATGTATCTTAAATCATATGGATTCAGTTCTTCCAGGGATGGGGGATTAGAAAAAAGAAGACAATGTGAAGAAAATAATGACATGTTTCGTATGAAATATAGTGATTTCCATGTTGAATATGATCTTGTCAGTTTAAAACCGGCTTCGGAATATACTATTTCGTACCAATATAAAGCGAAACAAATAGAAATTGACGATATGGCAGGCACGATTGAATCAGGTATGCATTTTGAAGAAGGTGACGTAACAGATGTTTATGTCGCAAAGATTCATATAAAATGGAGATATGGTGATAAAAAATACGGTTATGACAAGAGCTGGTGGTCAAATAGCGCTTTTGATAGTGCTAAAGTAAATATTCATGATTCTTACGGTAATAAACTTGGAAGCTATAATGAAGTGGTAAATTATTATGATAATATAGTATATAATGTGTTTATTTATGAGTACAAAGGAAAATGGTATATCTATAATCCTTATATTATCAGATATTATTATTCAAGGTGGAAAGCGGAGTAAGAATATAGGATAATATAATATCGGGTGTTTCAATTGTTACATGATTATGGGGTGATCATATATGAAAAATAGAAAAACTCTCTGCCTTTTGACGGCAGTTCCGGATACGTTTCATTCACAGAGAATATGCAGGGGTGTGGCTACGCAGTGCGAGAAATACGGCTATGATCTTGCGGTTTTTTGTGCGATGATCAATCTGGATTTCTTTTTTGAGGATTATGCGCAGGGCGAAAGAAATATATATGAATTGCCGGATTTCAAGAGATTTGATGGAATAATCTTCGACAGTATCAGTATGTCGAATGGTAATCAGACCAAGTTAATGGAAAAACTTTGCGACAAGATAAAACATCAGACGGAGGCGCCTCTTGTTAATGTTGGAATGCCATTCGGAGATTTGGATTATATTCAGAATGAAAATGATGAACCTATTCGTGAGCTGTGCCGTCATGCCATAGAAGTGCACGGTTGTCGTGATATATGTATCCTTACGGGAAGGAAAGGACACCATGAATCAGAGGAACGCCTGGAAATAATGTTGGATGAAATCCACAAGCATGGGCTGGAGGTAACAGAGGAGCATAGAGTATATGGTGATTTCTGGTACTCGAGTGGTAATAAGCTGGCACAGGATATTGTTTCGGGGAAAATCAAAAAACCTGATGCTGTTATAGCTGCCAGTGATCATATGGCTCTTGGTTTTATAGAGGAATATACAAAGCTTGGTGGACACGTGCCTGAGGATGTTGTTGTTCTTGGTTTTGAAGGAACTTCTGAGGCTTTGCTGGATGATATTTCTCTTACCACTGTAGATTCGAATTTTGCTAAATGTGCTGCTGATGCTGTAGATAGATTAAGGTCTTTTATCGAACCGGAAAAAGAAATCATACCATATGCACAGGATGTCGGTTCAATGTTTCATATAGGCATGAGCTGTGGCTGTACTCCATGTCACAGCGATACATTGAATGCAATAAAAGCAAATATCTATTTGGTCACAAGAAATTATAAACCGGACGTTTTTGATGATGATATTGATATCGGTCTCCTTATGGAGAGTTATATTCCGGAAAGGCTTACTGCCTCCACAAGTCCGGATGAATGTATAACAAATATCTATAATACTGCTTATGTTATTTCACCATTTCTGAATTTTTATCTTTGCCTGCGTCAGGATTGGCTCGATACGAATGCTGATGTAACAGAGGGCTATCCTGATAAAATGGATCTTGTGCTTTTGAGATCTATGTCTGGCCGGCAGGATATAAATGTCCAAGAATATCGTCAAACCTTTAATACTGAGCTTATGCTTCCTCAGCTTTTTGAGGAGACTGATGAGCCTTCGCTGTATTATTTTTCAGCCGTACATTTTGCTGATAAAACGCTTGGATATGCAGTTCTTCAGCGGAAACTTTCCGATTGCAGAAAATTTAATCTTGTTTACAGAAATTGGCTGCGTTTTATAAGTAACGCTCTCGAAATGGCAAGAACAAGGAATAGGTATGTCGTGCTGTCGATATATGATAAAATGACAGGACTGCTTAACAGAAGAGGTATGTATCAGGAACTTGAGAGGTTGACGACATGTAAGACTGTTGACAAGGAACTTTTTGTGAGTGTGATCGATATGGATGGGCTGAAATATATAAATGATACCTTTGGGCACTCGGAAGGAGATCACGGCATTATCCGTATAGCAGATGCAGTAAGAGCTGTCGCTCAGGAAAATGATATCTGCTGCCGCGCCGGCGGTGACGAGTTCTTTATCATTGGATTACGCGATAAGGGTGCATTTGATGCTGACAAATACGCAGATGATTTTTGCGGTATGCTGTCAAAACTCTCGGAAAGTGACAATAAGCCATATGTTGTCACAGCAAGTATCGGCAGTGCACTGGAAAGTGAAAATTCAGATTTGAATATAGAAGCGCTGATTGCTGAGGCAGATGAAAATATGTATCATTATAAATTAAGCAGAAGACGTCGCAGAGAGGATCGCAGGGAGGGACTTTAGTCCCGCAGGATTATTAGAAGCGGTTTTTGCTTCTCATAATATGTGTATGTAGTATTTTACGAGGGAGGAGAATGGTATGAAAAAGAAACGTTTATTATCAGTTTTTCTTTGTGCATGTATGCTTGTGATGCTTTTTCCTGCAAGTGTGATGGCAAAGGAAACAGGGGATGCAAAGAGAAAAAGCAATAAGTATGCGCTTTGCGTTGGTGTGAATGAATACGACACCAGATACGTGACAAATTTTCTGTCAGGCTGTGTTAACGATGCAACTTATATGGCAAATTCGTTGAAAGAGCGCGGAGACTGGGCAGAGGAAGATGTGACACTGTTGATTAATGGAGAAGCATCCAAGGAGGCAGTCCGCAGCACGCTGAGAGAGTATGCTGCAAAGGCGGTAAGCGGAGATATCTTTGTTCTGCAGTGGTCAAGTCATGGCTTCAGTAAGACTGACTACGACGATCAATATACTGTCGACACCGGTATATGTACTTTTGATGATGATTATTATGATTATGAGCTTGCAGAAGACCTGATGTATTTTGAGAAGGGTGTAACTGTTATAATCGTTGTCGATACTTGTCATTCTGCCGGCCTTTATAAAACCGACAGTGATCCGACAGACGATAACAAAAAGAGTAAGGATGATGCAGCTGAAGAGCCTTCTTTTGATATCGCAGATCGTGTAAGCGCCATTATTGATGAAAATGCTGAGAAGCCAAATGGAGCAAAGGCAAGAGGTACAAATCCTATTTCTTCAAGTGAGATTGGCTGGGTTACTGCCGCTCAGTATTATGAATCGTCCTTTGATGGTGGTTATTATAACAGAGATGACTGGTTTTTCAATTATGAGGATGAGGATGAAGAAGAAAATCCTGAAGATGAAGAAGGTGGTGTATTCCTTGCATCCTTCAACTGGGCATGGAGAAATGGCTGGGGCGATATAATGTTCAAGGGTGACGGCGATGGCTATTTTGATGCATATGAAGGCTGGGCATACGGCAGATATGTGGCTAACGATTATTATGGATATGGTTTCCACCCAACCTGCAAGAATATCGACGTTTTAAGAAGTGTTGAGCTTGGTTATATCGGCGATAAAAATGCTGAGAACAGCGAAGCTATAGAGTTCGATGATATTCCGGCATATACGGTAAGAAAAGGTCAGGAAGTAAGCCTCGACATTAATGCATATGAAGAGGGCGATAATGATAATTTTGTATTTTCAATAACAAATACAGAGCCTGAGGAGCTTTCTTATACCTTAAATGGTAATCATTTCAGCTTTACTCCGGATGATGTGGGATTCTATAGATTTACAGTCCTCGCAGAAAATACGACTACAGGCCATAAAAATACAAAAGATATAGGAATTTTTGCAGAAATACCGGTTCCTGAAAATATTACTACTTCGGATGTTGCATGTACAAGTTTTAAGATCAGCTGGGATGCTGTTGAAGAGGCTGATTATTATGCTATACAGGTTTGTGTAAATAGCCGTTTTGATATGTGGGCTGAAGGTGAGGATGAAGTTATCGTTTATGATATATCAAAACAGCCTGAGTATGTTGTTGATTCTCTTTTCGCAAATACTAAATACTATTTCAGGGTTCGTACGATAACAGAAAAAGAGTTCCCATTTTACATTAATAACTTTGGAGAATGGTCAGAATCATCGGATATTAAAACTGCGAGAAAAACAAGCGCAAATATTATCAAGAATCCTGTTGAAAGAACAGGCCTTGTATATGATGGATCTGAACAGGATCTGGTAGAAGCCGGAGAGATAGATGGCGGAACATTTGTTTATGCTGTATATGGTCCTTCAGATACCGATCCTGAGGAAGATGAGGATTTTGACAAATACGAGCTTGAGTGGAGTGAGGATATTCCATGTGCTGTAAATGCAGGAACATATTGGGTATATAATTTGATCAAAGGTGATGAAAGCCATTACAGCACCTTTTTAACTGAGTGTACAACCACTGTTATAGCACCGAAGGTTGTTAAGAATCCTACAATTGTTCTTGATAATGAGTTTTACGTATATGATGGAAAGGTGAAAAAACCGGCAGTTACAGTAAAGGATGGTGACACTGTTATTCCTGAATCTGAGTATAAGGTAAGCTATGCAGATAATAAGGCTGCCGGAAAGGCAACAGTAAAGATAACAGATGTAAAAGGCGGTAATTATACTGTTAGCGGCAACGCAAAATTTATTATTGGTGAGCCTAAAGTAGAATGGTTCTGGAATGGAACTGAAAGCGCTGTGGCATATTTTACATGCGATGCATACAGTGATTTCAATGCTTCGGTTAAGGCAACAATCACAAACAAAGTGACAAAAGAGGCTTCATGTGATAAGGCTGGTGTCAGAACATATACCGCAACAGCTGTCTATGCAGGAAAGAAGTATACGAACAGTATTACTGAGAAGATTCCTGCCGGAGAGCATGATTATGGTAAGCCTGTCTGGAAATGGAATGGCACTTCTTCAGCTGAAGCGACATTTACCTGTAAGAGTAACAGCAGTCATACTAAAACTGTAAAGGCTTCTGTGACCGGTAAAGTAACTAAAAAAGCAACTGTAACAACTGCCGGCAGTAAAACATGTACAGCAAAGGTTACATTTAATGGAAAGACATATACTGATACAAAAACAGAAGCTATTTACTTATTTACTAAGACTACAGGTATTCAGATATATAAAGATTCGCTTTATTATGTTAAGAATGGTGTTCAGTATACAGCTTTTACAGGATTTGCAAAGTACAAAAATGACTGGTACTATGTTGTAAAGGGTAAGGTTGATACATCAAAGAAGGATGTTTTGAGTGGTACTGTTAATGGACAGAACGGCTGGTGGTTTATCGTAGGCGGTAAGGTTCAGTTTGTTAATTCTGTTGAGAAGAACAGCAAGGGCTGGTGGTATATAAAAAACGGCAGAGTTGATTTCTTCTATACGGGTATTGCCAAGAACAGCTATGGCTGGTGGCGTATTGTAAACGGCCAGGTTGACTTTAGCTGCAATACAGTTGAAAAGAACGAATACGGATGGTTCAAGTGCAAGGATGGTAAGGTTGACTTCAGCTTCACAGGTGTTGCCAAGAACAGCTATGGCTGGTGGTACTGCAAGGATGGCAAGGTTGATTTTAGCTTCAATGGTATCGGATTAAATGAGTATGGATCATGGTACTGTAAGGGAGGCAAGGTTGATTTCAGCTTTAACGGAACAGTGAAATATAACGGAAAAACCTATATTATTAAAGGTGGTAAGGTTGTTAAGTAAGACATCTTTATCAGGATAGGGGTAATCAAATGATAAAAAAATATGTGATGGTGCGGTATTGCTTCGTGATTGTCGGACGTAGTGTCTGTGCCGGAGACGGATAATTACATATTTATAAAAAAGATCGGAGGGATTGATAATCCCTCCGGTTTTTTTATGGTGCATACGATATTAGTATTTTAACGGCAAAAATTATGCATTATATTCTTTGTACCATTCAGCAAATTTCTTTAAGCCTTCCCTTATGGTTGTTGAAGGTGTGAAACCAAAATCTTCTGCAAAGTATTTTGTATTTGTTTTTTCTGAAACAAGTATATTTGGCTGAGCTTCAACATATTCCTTATATGCTTCAAAATCAAAGTCTGAAGGAAGTATACCTGCTGAAACAAGCTCTTCCTGAAGTGTTGAAATAAAATCCGTAAGATTGTCTGTAGTTCCCTTGCCTATATCATAAAGGGCATAAGGTACTGCAGGCTGGCCGTTTTCATCGGTATTTGAAGGTGCATTTTGCATGGCTTTTATTATGGCTTCTACTGCATCATCAATATAAGTGAAATCTTTGTTGCAGCTGCCGTTGTTGATGATCGCCTGGCTTCTTTTGCTGCTCCAATTATCTGCTGCTGAATAGTAGAGTGTATCAGGTCTTCCGGCCGGACCGTAAACTGAGCTGAGACGAAGACCGGTCATTGGTATGCCGTAAAGTCGGCTGTAGCTGTAGGCGTAAACTTCATTTGACTTTTTGGTAGCGGCATAGAAAGAAACCGGATGATCGATATCAAAAGGAATGCCCTGAGTTTTCTCACGGTTGTCTCCGTAAACTGAAGTAGAAGAAGCATATACGAGATGCTGAACTCCCGGATGACCATCGCGACTGTGCCTTGCACCTTCGATAATATTGAAAAATCCGATAATATTAGGTCCGATATATGCTGTCGGATGGTCTATAGCATATTCGTCGCTTTCCTGAGCTGCGAGATTAACAATGATAGATGGCTTATAGTTTATGAAGATGCCTCTTAAAAGGTTTGTATCTGCAAGATTTCCTTTGATAAAGAGATAGTTTGCAGAACTTTCTTTTGCGGCTTCATCTATAAGGCCTAGTCTGTATTCCTTAAGCTTTGGATCATAATAATCATTAATATTATCAAAGTTGATTATCTGACCGGAGGTCATTTCCTTTAAAAGTCTGATTATCAGACTTGCGCCTATGAATCCGGCGCCTCCTGTTACAAGTATATTTTGATGGTCTAATCCTAAAATTGTTTTGTTATGTTTCATTATACAGTCCCCTTTATTATGTCATTTTAAAAAACGTTTTTATTTTATAATCATAATAATGTTTGTGTCAATATTCAATTGATGAAAATACTTTGCTTTTGAAAGGTTTTCATCATTTTTTTAGCTTGACACTTCTTTTATGAAGGAATTAATATGAATATGTAAAAAATAATGGTGTATGTCAACCGTGAGATAAATAATAATGATTACTTAAATGTGACAGGTACTATTAAGATGTATAAATATAAAAAAATGATTATATAAGTATAAGGAAAACGAATATTTATAAAGAACAGGAAATGGATGAAAAATGGGCAGAAAAAGAAAAAAACCGGATTTTGATCAACAGGCAGATATCAAGGATTTAGTAACTGCGGTAGCAGAGTATTACGGCACATCGGTTTCTATAAGAGAAGTTGCGGATCATTTTGGGATTACACTTCTTAAGGCGAGAAAAATACTTATAACTGCAGGCGTTTATTCGACTATGCTGAGTCGCAGGGTGCAGGAAATGACTGATGAAGGAAAGACAGTTGCTGAGATTATGAGAGAATTGGATCTTTCAAGGGCATCTGTTTCGAGCTACCTTCCATATAAAAGAGTTATTTACAAAATGCCTACTTTATCTGTAGGGGCTGACAGAAAGAAAATGCAGAGATTTCGTCAGAAAAGCTGTGAGGAGTTTGTTGAAAAGCTCGAGACAATGAATATGGAAGAGGCAGAAGAAGGCATTAAGTATCTTCTTGATATCCACCAGGGATGTGTTTTTTATACTCCAAATGGTGAAAGGTATTCATACAGGTGTGAGGATGGCCTGATTTATATACGCAGAAAGCCTGAAAAAGTGGAAGACGCTTTAAATGATGAGCAGCATAAGCCTGAACAGCTGACGGATATAAGGCTTGATGAGCTGGAAGACAGAGCTTCATATGTATATCCGATCTTTAAACGTTTTAAATTAGTGTGATTTTCTGTAAAAGATAATGGAGAAACGCAATCCTAATATGAGATGTGTTTTTGTATCTCAATATATATAATATGATTTAATTGAAATATATGGAGCATGATTCAGTTGAAATATATGAATCATGCTTTAATTGGAATATGCTTCATTTGAAATATGTGAATAATGATTAAATTGGAATATATGAAATATGATTCCACTGGAATATATAGATTATTATTTTGTTAGAATCGTTTAATGGAGCATTTTTTATGTTTATATACAAGAAAAAGGATACACAATCGTGTATCCTTTTTAAGTAGTCCGTAGGGGAATCGAACCCCTGATTCCGCCGTGAGAGGGCGGCGTCTTAGCCTCTTGACCAACGGACCGTCTATAATATTAACAAAGATGTTTGAAAAATGCAAGTACTTTTTTGAAAAATATTGTATTTATTTTAGTACAATCGACTTTGCTGCTTTTTTCTACTATTTACCTGCATAAAACGACAGTTTTATTATTCTTAATAATGTTTAAATAATTTATTCTTTACATAAATATGAAAAATGATAAAATGTAAAAGATAGTTTATCAAAATCATGAAGGATAAAAGGGAAGAGGAGACTTTTAAAATGATCAGATGTGAACATGTTGGGAAGAAGTATGGTTCTAAATATGCCCTTCAGGATTTCAATTTTATGTTTGAGCCGGGACATATATATGCGCTTCTTGGACCAAACGGAAGTGGTAAATCCACACTTATGAAGAATCTGGCAGGGCTGATAAAACCTACAGAGGGTCAGATTTATGTAGAAAATGAACCGATCAGTTATCGTCATAAAGCAAAGATTGCTTACATGCCTACTGAACCATATTTCTACGGGTATATGACTGCTATGCAGGCGGCCAAGTATTATCAGGACTTTTTTACTGATTTTAATATGGATAAGTTCATGTTTACCATGCAGAGAATGCAGCTGGATCCTAATCAGAAGCTTAAGACATATTCAACCGGTATGATGGCTAAGTTTAAGGTTGCACTTAATGTTTCTCGTAATCCAAGACTTCTTATGCTTGATGAACCTCTCAATGGTATTGATATGCTGGCCAGAGAGGATGTTACAAGAAGTATCGTAGAAGGTATTTCAAGGGATTCCGCAGTTATCATTTCCAGCCACCTTATAGAGGATCTGGAGTCTATTTCAGATTATGTTCTCTTTATAAAGCTGGGTCACCTTGTGGTTTCAGGCTATACATCTACTTTCAGAGAACAGTATGGCAAGACCATGTCTGACATGTATCGTGAGATATATTCAGACATAAGAATATAAGGGGGTAAATGATATGCTTAAAACAATGAAATATGAGATAATCAGAAATAAAATGACTCTTATCATTTTGGGAAGTGTCATAGGTGCCGCAGAGCTTGTATTCCTGTTTGGACTTATTTCAGATAAGAGGAGTACAATTGGGCTGGGAATAGCACTTCTTGTATTCGGTACTTCCATAGTTTATTTCTCAATATGGCTTCTTGGTATAATGAGTTTCAGTCACGATCTTAGAGACAAAACCGGTTATATGGTTTTCCTGACGCCGATTTCACCGTATAAGATCATATTTGCAAAGATCCTTGTAGGACTTTTTGAACTTATTCTTGCTGCAGTATTGTTTATTCTGCTTGCAAGTATAGACATCAAAATCCTTTTGGATAAGTTTGGGGCATCCGCAGAAGTGTTTGATGCTATAGCAAGAATTCTGGGTTCATCAAAGAGTACTATCTGGGCTGCTTTCATAGTATTTGTTCTCGGACTTGTATTCAGCGTTTTACTCTACTATTCAGTGGCATATTTCATGTCTGCTGTAAGTGCGCTCCTTGCAAGAGGAAAGGGCGCTCAGAGATTTATAAGCATAGTGCTCGTGATCGTATTTATAATTGCTTATAATGTTATAGAGAAGAAGCTTCCGACTATTGATAACAATATCAGCAATGAAGCGTTCAGACTTTTTGTAAAGAATATTCCGAGCTATATTGTTGCTCTTGGTGTTTCGGCCGGATTTACCTTTGGCTGCGGCTATCTGATGGATAATAAGCTTAGCTTGTAATTAAAAAATAGCCTCAATACTATGTTGAAATAATGATTTCAAGTGGTATTGAGGCTGTTTTTATTTTGTGGATAATGACCCGGGTGCCGGCGTATATGTGATATGCAGCTGCAGGTATTCTGGTAAATATCCCTCATTGATTGATATAGTCGTGAAATATACTGATGTAGTACGGATACATTATTTTACAGTGAGCTTCACAGGCCTTGTGTAGGTTTTGTAATTATCGTTATTCAGAATAGCACATCTATATTCATAGCCATTATAGATGTCTTTGGTTTTAACAGTGAGAGTGGCGGTCTTGCAGCCTTCCGACTTGGAATTTGACCATGCTCCGGATGAACTCTTTCTGTACTGCCACTGATATTTTACATTCTGACCTTTGGCATTAACTGTAAAGGTTGCAGCAGTTCCGGCTTTAACGCTTGTGCTTTTCGGCTGCGTAACGATAACATTTTTTGTTACAAGTCTGACGGTTTTTGAGAAGACAGTAACATTGTTACAGGTTATACAGCATTTGTAATATCTGCCATTCAGGCCTTCAGTAGCCTTGACTGTGAGAGTATTTGTGGAATTTCCTGTTGCGTTTGTTCTGGCCCAGTTTTTATTGTCCTTGCTGACCCACCAGCGGTATTTGAATTTTCCACCCTTTAAACCAACCTTAAATGTTGCGGTATCACCGTAATAAAGGATCTGAGTTTCAGGCTGGGTAACAAATTCCGGAAGGATCTTAAAGGTAAGTGTCTTTGTACCTGTATAATTTCCCTTGCCGGAAATGGTTATCTTTGCAATTCCGACCATTGTATTATCACTATAGGTTACCGTATAATCCTTATCTGCTGTAAGAACCCTTGTGCCCTGAGTAAGCTTTACGGCGGTTTTTACAGGCTTTCCGGTATAGGTAAGCTCTGTTGAACCCTGCTGGAATTTTGATGCCATTTGTAATGTTTTTCTTTTTGATAGTCCAGGTTATTTTTTTATCAGCAGTGGTTCCGTCATACCAGATGGTATTCTTTTTATCATTTAGAGTAAGGGTTGCTGTATATTTGCCCGGAACAGTAGCAGAGTTGCCGGTAACTGTAAATCTGCTGTTTGTCTTTATACCATGTTTTTCGGTACCGTCATATTCAATATCTGTAAGTACGGTATAATTTACAGGTGTTTTGGAAGGTGTATATTTAGCTTTTCCGTTCGCTTCCAGCATTTCATTTATTGTATTCTTGAATTCCGTGAAAGTAACTCTCTGATATGGTCTGAAATGAGTTTCTTCTCTTGGTTTATCGAAGCCTTCAACGCCCCACATGATATTCCATGTGATGGCCCAGGTTATTCCTTCCCAATGTTCGTTGTCAATATCAAAATAGTCTATGAAGTCGTCGCTTCGTCCGAAATCAATAGCTCTGTTATAACCGGCATATTCCGAATACCGCATCAGGAAACAGGCGAGATCCTGCCTTGAAAGCCATTTGTCGACACCGAAGGTATTTTCAGCAACGTAATGATAACCTACGCAAATACTGTTTTTTTCGCCCCAAAGCAGAGCATTATAATATGGTGAATCGGATCTGACATCTGTAAATCTTGTTTTAAGGCCTGAAACATCCGGTTTTCCGGCCATTTCATAAAGCACCTGCACAGCATATGCGCGGGTGATAAGGTTAGTTGTATTTGAAGGTTCTTCATCCAGACGCGGATCATATTCAGGAATCCTTCCGCTGGATTCGATTTTAAGTGTAACAGCATCATCAAAGCAAAGAAAATACAAACTGTCGCCCTGAGTTGAATCATCAAGATGATAATCGATGGTCCACGAATGGCCGACGCATACGCTGTATTCGGCCTTTTTAACACCTTCTTTATAGGTCTTGATAAGTAAAGGATTATCGCCGATATTCAGTGTCTTGAAGCTGTTTGTAAAGGCCTGCAGAAAATGTAATCTCTGATGATATTTCAGATCCAGGTTTGATATCTGGTTACAGGCACAATCCAGATAGCAAAGCTTCGGATTCTTTGACAGATCAAGTGTTTTAATACTGTTATAGGCACAGCTGAGCTTGGTAAGCTCAGGATTATGAGTAACATCAATCTTTGTAACGTCGTTATAAGAGCAGTTATAATACTGAAGTCCCGGACATTTGCTGACATCAATGCTTCCGAGGCCTCGGTTGCTCCAGATGTCAAGACGCTTCATTTTCGGACAGCAGGTGACGTCAAGAGTTTTTAAATTGTTCTGAAAGGCGTCCAGGTGCTGAAGCTTTTGATTATTGCTCAGATCAAGCTTTGAGAGCTGGCAGGTGCCGCACATCAGGTGTTCAAGCTCGGGATTGTGTGACACATCCAGAGTTTTCAGAGGATTTGTGTTGCATTCGAGAAATGCGAGTTTAGAGTTATTGCTTACATTCAGGTTTGTAAGCTTACATTCAGTACAGTAAACCCACAGGAGCTCAGTGTTTGCCGAGAAATCCAGTGAGGTAAACAGATTATTGTCACACCAGATACCGGTAAGAAGCTTATTGTTACTGAGATCCCAGCTTGAAATCTCATTATGGGTGCAGTAAAGTCCGCGCAATTCGACCAGATATTCAATGCCTTTAACGGACTTGATACCCATATTGTCGCAGTGGATATTTCTCAGATACAGGATTTCCTGTGCGTCCAGGTAGCCGTTTTGGTCTTTGTCATATTCCGGATCGGAGATAACGGCTCTGAACATTGGATCCGGAAAGGTTGTTTCATTGATATAGACCGGCTGAATGGCAGAATTAACTTCCAGCGGATCGATATCCTCTGGATACTCCGGACAGTCGTCTGCGGCCAGAACAGTGCTTCCAAATGTAGTAAGAGAGAGTACCGCTGCCGTACAGAAGGCCATAAACCCGGAAAATAATCTTTTTCGCAGTTTCATAGTTTTTTTCATGTTTGTTTCCTTCTTTTCATTTTTTCATAGTTTACATGGTTTTCATTGTTACATGTTTTCATGGTTTTATAGTTTTACTTAGCTGCATTTATGCCGTGTTGAAAATTTTTATGTATTAAATCAGTGGAGCAATGTTTAGTATGTAATTGTAATTATTTCATTTATATAAACTTCATATGCCGCGTAAGCATCGCTGTCTGCCGGAGATAAATCCAAGATATCCTTACATTTTACATCGATCAGCATATATCTTTCAGTGTGGCCGCGGAAGAAGAGCTCACCGTCTTTTTCTATGATCTCTTCGACAAGGATATTCAGCCTTTCACCCTTGAAGCTTCTTTCATAAGACGCCTTGTTCACATCACCGATCCTAATCATTTTGTCACTTCTTTCGGCCTTTATGTTATCCGGTACCTGATCCGGCAGTTTGTCGGCAACAGTACCTTTTCTTCTTGAATATTTGAAGATATGTGTTTCATACAGCTTGATTTCGGTAAGGTTATCGAGAGTAGTATAAAAATCAGCTTCGGTTTCTCCGGCAAATCCTGCAATAACATCAGCAGTAAGAGCCGGCCTGTCGAAATTCTCGCGCAGCAGTCGTACAGCATTTTTTATATCCTCAACTGTATAATGTCGGTTCATCCTTTTAAGCGTATTATCGCAAAGGCTCTGAAGTGACAAATGAAAATGAGGACAGATGCGTTTATCATTTTTTATAATATTTATAAATTCTTCGGTTACTATACGTGGTTCGAGAGAACCGAGGCGTATTCTGATTATTTTGTCGGAAGCCTGTTTTAATTCTCTGAGCAGGTCGAGGAAATCCTTGCCGTTATCGTTATATGAACAGATATTTATACCGGTGAGAACAACCTCTTTGATACCATTTTGGGCAAGGGTATTCATCTCTTCGAGAATCTCAGGGATCGATTTGCTTCTGATACGTCCTCTGACATAAGGGATGATACAATATGTGCAGAAGAGGTTACAGCCGTCCTGAATCTTTATGTAGGCTCTTGTTTTGCCGACGGGCTGAGAAACCTTAAGGTTTTCGTAGGTATTATCCTTATTTATATCGATGAGATTATCCTTCACCTGTTTACCTTCAAAATAATCGGAGAGTATTCTGACAATGTCCTTTTTTCTGTTATTCCCTATAACTATGTCAACGGATTCATCCTTAAGGAGCGAATCAGCCGCTGCCTGAACATAGCAGCCTACAGCAACAACTACAGTGTCCGGATTCTGCTTTTTCATGCGGTGAAGCATCTGTCGTGACTTTCTGTCGGCTATATTTGTGACAGAGCAGGTGTTGACTATGGAAATGTCTGCTTTGATGATGCTTTTAGAGCTGTCGTCGATAACATCGAATTTATTATCATTTGAAACTGCCTCGGCTTTTATACAACCTGCCGCACACAGCTCCTCCAGCATCGCATCGGATTCATATTGATTAACTTTACATCCCAGCGTAAGGATATAGACTGATCTGTTCTTTAAATTATCTGACATTTATATGAGGTCTCCTTTATCATATGTTTTATCCAAATATAATACTTTCGGCTGTTTTGCAAATTGAATAACAAAACAAAGTAAAATTGTGAATGTTTAATAGTTTTGCGCGCTATTTTAGTTGACAAAAATTTATCAAACTTTTATTATATTATCATAAATGGAATAAATATGTAAAATATCTTGTTCTAAACTATATTAATAATGTGGAGGATAAAAATGAAAGCAGTAAAGGTTTCACTTAATTCAATCGATAAGGTAAAATCATTTGTAAATGACATCAGTGGTTTCACATCAGCAGAATTTGATCTTGTATCGGGAAGATATGTAATCGATGCTAAGTCAATCATGGGAATCTTTAGTCTTGATATTTCTAAGCCGATCGATCTTAATATTTATTCAGAAGACAGCATGGATGAGATCATCGAGACAATCAAGCCATATCTGGCAGAGTAATTACTTTAAAAAATATAATAATGAAAGGTAAGAGGTAATTTATATGAAGAATTGTCCTATTTGCGGCGCTCAGCTGAATGATACAGATACAATTTGTAATGTGTGCGGCGCTCAGCAGCAGCCGGCACAGCAGGGTTATGATGCGTATCAGCAGAATATGAACCAGGCACAGCAGACATATGGCGGTTATCAGGATCAGGCACAGCAGGGATATAATGCATACCAGCAGAATATGAACCAGGCACAGCAGGCTTATGGTGGATATCAGGATCAGGCGCAGCAGGCCTATGCAGGTTTCCAGCAGGGGGCTCAGAACATGCAGGATGCATATAATAATGGTGCTGCACAGTATCAGCAGGATTACGGTCAGTATCAGCAGGGATTTGATCAGTATGGTCAGGGACAGTTTGGTGGCGGTGCACCGGCACCTGCTCCAAAGAGTAATAAAAAGATGATAATTATCATCGCATCGGTAGTAGGCGTTATAGGACTTGGAGTTCTTGCTTATTTCCTTTTCTTTAGAGGCGGAGTAAGCCATGGATCAGCAAAAGATGTTGCGCAGAGCTTTGTTGATGCTCTCGGCGATTATGATGCAGATGACCTTGTTGCTTGTATGGCTCCAAAGGTTCAGGAAAAGTATAAGGGTCAGCTTGATACATATATGGGTATGTTTAAGGCCATGGATGCAAAGGTTAGCGGATCTGTTGTCAGTGAAACACCTATAACAGGTTCTGATCTTGAAGACCTTAATGAGGATCTTCAAAGCAGATATGGATTTACTGTAACAGAAGCATCAAATGTAAAAATGAAGATGACAATTAAAGCGTCATTCATGGGCCAGAGTATGGATGAAACAGATGATGCAGACCTTGTCTGTGGTAAGGTTGACGGTAAGTGGTATGTACTTGATCCTGATATGTAAAGAAATCATTAAAGGGAAGTAAGAAAGGAAAATAAAATGGCAAAGTGTTTAGTTTGCGGCACAGAACTTGAGTCCGGTGCTGCAGTATGTCCGATATGCGGTTCTGCTCAGGAAGTGAAGTCGAATCCATATAAGCTCGCCGGAGAGCCTGAGGATACAGGATATACCGGAGGAATATATGACAGATCAAAGGCTCCGGGACATCCGATCGATCAGCCGGATCCGATGCAGTATGGCGGTGGAGAACCTGGAATGTTCGGCGGTGCAGGAGCAGCAGGTATGGGCGGAAGCTCATCAGGTTTTTCAGGAAACAATGGTGGATTTGGTGGTCAGAATAATTCATATGGTTCTGATTCATTTTCAAATATGCAGGGCGGTGGATATGTTGAACCTGCCAGAGTTCAGAATAAGACAGGAGCAATCGTTGCAATAGTACTTGTACTTCTTTGCGCAGTTGGTGTTGGAGCATTTTTCATCATTAAGAATCTTTCATCGTCTCCAAAGGGCGTTGCAAAAGAGTTTATAGAAGCATTTGAAGATCTTGATATCGATAAGATGATCAGTCTTTTCCCATCAGAGCTTGCTAAGGATGAGGATGTTGATTCACTTAGGTCGATATTCCAGTATTTCTCAAGCAATGGAGTAAAGGTTGAATTCAAGAATGCTAAATATGAAGTTGGAAATGCATATACTCCTGCACAGGTATTGGCTGTAGAACAGTCATTTACTGATAACGGATATAACTTTACCGAGAAGATCGATCAGGTAAAGGATGTTCATATCAAGGCTACTATGGAAGCATCAGTTATGGGTCAGTCACAGTCACAGGATTTCAATGCAACAATTGTTTGTGCTAAGATCAATGGAAAGTGGAAGATCGTTGGTGCAAAGGGATTAGAATAATAAATAAAATTATATTTTCAGATAGCTCTACCTTGTGTAGAGCTATTTTTTTGCATCAAACTGCCGAGATCACAGGCAAAGCTCCGAGCATAATATGATTTCATATGCTATCTTCGGGTATAATAATATATTGGAAATAATACTCCGGTTCTGCAGACAGATATTTTGGATTTTATAATGAATAAAATTATATTTTGTTGTACAATGATATGTATATTGTGAGTCCGCAGGACTGGTTTGTAATCTAATGAAAAAAGGTTAATAAAATGCTTGATAAAGACATGAGGGAGCCCCTTTTTGACTTCCTTGAAGAATTATATGGTAAGATAAGGATAATTGAAGAGAAGGTCATCATGAAATCCAGAGCGGATGTTCTTGGTGTTATAGATGGTGCTATTGTCGGCTGTGAGATAAAATCTGACAGCGACAGCTATCAAAGGCTTCCTGATCAGATAAAGGATTATGATAAGTACTGTGATTATTCGTATCTTGTAATTGGAAAAAGTCATTCTGTGCATGCAGCAGAACATATACCTGATTACTGGGGGATTATCTGTATTTCGGATGATGCATTAGCATCAGATGAGAATATTAAAATCCTCAGGAAAGCACAAATGTGCCCTAAGGTCAAGCTTTCAAATCAGTTTCAGCTGTTATGGAGAAATGAGCTTGCCCAGATGCTGCTTATAAATCATTTGCCAAAATGTACCGGTAAGAACAAGAAGGAAATCTCAAAGATTCTTATCGAAAAGGTGGATAATGATCTTCTCCGTGAGCAGCTTACTGAACTGCTTTTTGAGAGAGACTATAATATATTTGAAAAAGAAAACATAAAAAAATCAGAAAAAACAGAATTAAATAATACTGAAAAAAGTGATATAATATTTCGGAAAAGAAAAAACGGAGTGGTTGCCAAAAAAGCTACACCAAAAAGGAAAAAGCCGCCACGCCCTGTCGGAGTCGCTCATGTGATAACCGGAAGAAGACGTACAAGGAGAAAAAACAGCAAATGATATGCAGTAACTGTGGAATGATTTTAATAAAGGGTACCAAGGTTTGCGGTAACTGTGGACAGCCTGTCGCTGTTCCGGAGCAGAAGGCGAATGATGCTGGTGATGTTTCTGGTGATATCAATAAGACTGATAAATCAGATGTAAAGGTTGATATCAATGACGGTGAACAAGCGGATGCTTCCGGTGATATCAGCGGTAAAAATCAATCGGATGTAACAGTAGATATAGATGGCTCAGAAAAATCAGATGCAACTATTGATAACAATCGAAAATCAAATGCAACGCTTGATGTTGATGATGAAAAAGCAGATGTTACAATTGATATCGATAGTACGTCAAAAAATGTATCGTATGAAGATACATTTGAAGGCCGTAAAAACAGAAAACAAGAGAAGAGAAGTGAATTCAAAAAATGGTTTTTCGGCAGCGTTTCCGATGAGTCAGAGAATATACAGGAAAACAAATCTGACAATAAAGCTGAGAATGAAAACGCAGCCGGTAAAAATTCTGATAATATATCAGGTGTTAAAACTGATAAACATATAAATGATATAAAAGATAAACAAAAAGATGATATTAAAGATGATGTGAATAAGAATTCGGAATCTGATTCCTCATTTCCTGACTATTCTGAATTTATCAATATTGATGAGAAAAAAAAGGAGAAAGATGTATCAGTAAATGATTCTGAATCAGGATTCGAAAATGAATCTGAAAAAGGATCTGAAAATGGATTGTCAGATGATAAAAAGGGAAAGTCCGTCAAAAAAGACCGAAAAGAAGTAGCGTATTATGATGCTGACGAATATCTCAGCATGACAGAAAAGAATGATGGACTTATAGATGCTGAATTTGAAGAGATAGATGCTTCTGATTCCAGGCTTCCGAGTACTGAGATAAGTAATGGAAAAGGATTTTCAAAGAAAGGTATTATTGCGGTCATCGCAGGAAGCGTTATCTTTGCAGTCGCTCTGATCCTTCTCCTGGTATTTGTTGCAAAGGGAAAGGATAAAAAAGATAATGATAAAAGCTATGGCGAGACGGCCATAAATACATTTTTTGAGGGCATATCGGAAAGGGATAGTGCAAAATGCTTTGATATTGTCAGAGGAAATAACAGTAATCAGATCTATGATGAAATCGATATGAGACTTAAAGCCTTTGCGGCTATTGATGATTTTAAAGTACAGAATATGGAAATCATCAGTAATAAGAGCCTGGCAGGTGATTATCTCAGATCTATGGAGATAGATTCTGCTCTTGATCTGGATAAGGCATATCTCTGTGAGGTTTCTTTCCGGTATATAGCTGATGGAACCGTTATGCCGGGAAAGGCAACTATAAGAACAGCACGAACTTCAAAAGATAAGAAATGGTGGATCATTTATATTAATATTGAGGATGTTGTTACTTCAACAGTGGATTTTTTCAATGCTTATAACGATAATTCCATCGAGGATATAATAAATGGTTATGCATCGGGAGTAAAATCCGAGGCTGATATTACGGAAATAAAAGAATTCTTCGGAAGGGTGTCTATCAAAAACAGAGGTCTTAAGCTTCGTAAGCTTAATGCATATAATGTAAGCGACAACAGGATGAAGGAGATAGCTGAAGGCTTTTACAATAAGGAGCTTAAGTTCAGCAGTACCATAGGCTTTATTATTGATGTAAAATATAAAAATGGAAATGATTATCAATATGAATCCTACGATATAGTTATGGCTCTGGACGGTAAAAGCTGGAAGGTTATATATTTTGCGGCGGAAGAGTAAATATGAACTGATCATATATATACTGTGGATTATTTGATATTAAAAAATAAGAGGTCTGTTGAACGAATATTGATATACCACAAATAAGAGGTCTGTCAAGAAAAAATACTTGACAGACCTCTTTCTTTATTGTAAACTACAAAAAGTCGTGAAATGTAACTGTAGAGTTTGGTGGTATTTATGGAGAAGATTGTCAGGCAGTCATTGCTTTTTGATTTTTATGGTGAGCTTTTAACAGAACATCAGAAAAATGTTTATAGTGATGTCATTTCGGAGGATATGTCATACTCTGAGATTGCCGAGGTCTACAGTATTTCCAGACAGGGTGTATTTGATATGGTGAAGAGATGCGACCGTATTCTGGAGGATTATGAGAATAAACTGCATTTGCTTGATAAATTCCTTAAGGTCAGAGAAGGGATGGACAGTATCCGCGTTATCACAGAGGATATAAAAAGCAAGAATAAAGACGAAAGACTCGGAAAGCTCCTTGATCAGCTTGAGGATATAGCAGAGGGAGTGTTTGCTGAGTTCTGATATACCGTTGGTACTGAAAGTTGTTTCCAGACAACTGTACAGCAATAAGTATATAATGTTGTTTTTTTAACAACTGTTTCGAGATAAGTATTTAGTATGAGCTGATATAAATTGTGATTTGGCATACAGGAGGATGGATAATGGCATTTGACAGCCTTAGTGAAAAACTTCAAAATGTCTTCAAAAAGCTGAAAAGCAAAGGAAAACTTACAGAAGATGATGTTAAAGAGGCTATGAAGGAGGTTAAAAGAGCTCTCCTTGAAGCCGATGTTAACTTTAAAGTCGTAAAGAATTTTATAAAGACTGTTACCGATAAAGCTGTTGGTGAAGAGGTTATGAAGGGCCTTAATCCCGGACAGATGGTTATCAAAATCGTTCGTGATGAGATGACCTCTCTTATGGGAAGCGAAGTTAGTGAGCTTAAGCTTCTTCCTACAAACCAGGTTACCATCATTATGATGTGTGGTCTTCAGGGTGCAGGTAAAACAACTACCGTTGCCAAGCTTGCCGGACAGTTCAAGAATAAGGGACGTAAATGTCTCCTTGTTGCCTGCGACGTTTACAGGCCTGCTGCTATTAAACAGCTGGAAATAAACGGTGAAAAGGTCGGTGTTCCTGTATTTTCCATGGGAACTGGGCATAAGCCTGCAGATATAGTTAAGGCGGCTCTTTCACATGCTGAGAAAAACGATATAAATCTTATGTTTATAGATACAGCCGGACGTCTTCATATCGATGAAGATATGATGAAGGAGCTTCAGGATATCAAAGCTACTGTGCCGGTTAATTATACAATACTTACAGTAGACTCCATGACCGGTCAGGACAGTGTAAATGTTGCTACAACATTTAATGATGAGATCGGTATAGACGGTGTCATTCTTACAAAGCTCGACGGTGATACAAGAGGTGGTGCGGCACTTTCAATCAAGGCTGTTACAGGAAAACCTATTCTGTATGCCGGAATGGGCGAGAAGCTTACTGATCTTGAGATGTTCTATCCTGATCGTATGGCAAGCCGTATCCTCGGAATGGGCGATGTTGAAAGTCTTATCGAGAAGGCACAGGAAGCTATCGATGAGGAACAGGCCAGAAAGGTCGAAGAGAAGATCAGGAAGGCAACATTTGATTTCAATGATTTTCTTGAACAGATGGAACAGATGAATAAGCTCGGAGGTATTTCATCAATACTTAACATGATCCCGGGAATGGGCAGCAAGATGAAAAATGTTGAGATAGATGAAGGAGCTATGGATAAGCCTAAGGCGATCATTTATTCCATGACTGAAGAAGAAAGATGTAATCCTGATATAATAAATGTCAGCAGAAAGAACCGTATCGCAAAGGGCGCGGGAGTTGATATTGCTGAGGTTAACCGTTTCATCAAACAGTTTGAGGAATCAAGAAAAATGATGAAGCAGATGTCGGGACTTATGGGCAAGAAAAAGAAAAAAGGCTTTATGCCATTTGGATTTTAGTTAATTATAAACTTACTATAGTAAGTTTCAAAAATATTATTTTTATTTATTTAGGAGGTCATTTAAAATGGCAGTAAAAATCAGACTTAGAAGAATCGGATACAAGAAGCATCCATACTACAGAGTAGTTGTTGCAGATTCAAGAGCACCTAGAGATGGTGGCTGCATCGCTGAGATCGGTACATATGATCCAAATAAGCAGCCAAGTGAGATCAACATTAATTCAGATGAAGCTAAGAAGTGGCTGAACAACGGTGCACAGCCTACTGAAACAGTAGCAAAGCTTTTCAAGGTGGCTGGTATTGAGAAATAATTCCGGAGGAATTTGTTAATGAAAGAATTAGTTGAAATCATTGCAAAATCTCTTGTGGATTCACCGGAAATGGTTGTAGTTACTGAGACTACTGATGCTGATACCATAACCATCGAACTGAAGGTCGCACCTGAAGATATGGGCAAGGTTATAGGTAAGCAGGGACGCATAGCAAAGTCTATTAGGACAGTTGTTAAAGCGGCTGCTTCCAAGGGTGACAAGAAGGTTATTGTAGACATTAAATAGTGATATTTCCTTATTTAGATTGTCCGGGTATATTATATCCGGACAATTTTTATAGAGATGAAATATATATTAAATGTCTGTATATTAAATCACAATATACCATTTTTATATTAATGTGAGATGGAATGTGATTGTTTAATGATTGTTTATTTGAGTTACTTTTTTCTGTTTTCAATACAACAGAGGCGGATATATGTTTCAATGAGAGGGCTTCCACAGCGCCGGTACTTAATGAGCAGACACGCCAGTGGATGAGAATTTAGTACCGCTGCGCGAGGACAAAGCGCGAGCGGCCCTCGAATGGAACAAATATCTGCCGATATTTATAAAACATCATAGAAATATAAGGGTTTCAGATTATCAGGAGAAAGCTATATGGATTTAACAGAAAGATTCAGGATTGGTGTTATTACAAAGACTCACGGAATAAAGGGTGAGGTTACAGTTTTTCCTACAACAGACGACAGTGAAAGATTTAATTATCTTGAGAATTGTTATATAAAGACTAAAAATGAATATAAGCCTGTTACGGTTACTGACAATAAATTCTTTAAGAATACGGTCATTTTAAAGTTTGAAGGTATTGACAGTATAGAAGAGGCTGAAAAATATATTAAATGCGAACTCTATGTTGATCGTGAGGATGCGGTAAGCCTTGAAGAGGGAGAGGTTTATCTGGCAGATATGATCGGTATGGAGGTTGTTCTGGAAGATGGAAGCAGTCTCGGAACATTAAAGGATTATATGGAAACACCGGCTCAGCTGATCTTTGTGGTTGAACTGAGTGAAGAAGTAAAAAAAACTCACGGTGATAAAATATCTGAGATAATGATTCCGGACGTGCCGGAATTTATCAAAGAGGTTGATGTGGAAACCGGCAGAATGACTGTAAAGCTGCTGAAGGGCATGCTCCCGGAATGATCCAAGCTCCCGGAATAATCCAAGATCCGATGATTATTAGTTGAATATTAATACATGGATATTAATTTGTGGTTAGTAATTCGTGGATATTAATTCTGGGTTATTGATTCATATGAATTGATTTGGATTATTTATAATGATGATAATTAATTGATGAATATAAATAGATGAGGAAGAAATAATATGCGATTTCATGTTTTAACACTATTTCCGGAAATGATGCAGATGATATTTTCATCAAGTGTTACCGGTAAAGCTATGGGAAAAGGCATTGTTTCGCTTGAAACGATAAATATAAGAGATTTTGCAGATAATAAATATAAGCATATCGATGATTATATTTACGGCGGTGGCTCCGGGATGCTCATGCAGGCGCGTCCTGTTTATGAGTCGTATCTTGCAGCGCTTGAGAGCTGTAAAGACAGCAGTGAAAAGAGAAAGCAACCACGTGTACTTTATACAACTCCTCAGGGAAGAACCTTTGATCAGAGGATGGCTGAAGAGTTAAGCAAAGAAGATGATATTATTATCTTATGCGGTCATTATGAAGGAATAGATGAGAGAGCAATTGAATTAATAAAGCCTGAAGAAGTATCAATAGGAGATTTTGTTCTTACAGGAGGTGAACTTCCAGCAGCTGTTATCATGGACAGTGTTACAAGACTGCTTCCGGGTGCTCTCGGCAAGGACGACAGTGCGGTTTATGAAAGCTTCTATGATAATCTTCTGGAATATCCTCAGTATACAAGACCTGAAGAATATATGGGACTTAAGGTTCCGGAGGTACTTCTCTCCGGACATCATAAGAATATAGAAAAATGGCGTCTTGAAGAGGCAGAAAAGAGAACAAAGGAAAAACGCCCTGATCTGTATGAAATATATGAGCAGGAGAAATTGAAAAATCTTAAAAATCAGAAAAAACGTTAACTTATGACATTTTTGTGAAGTGGTTACATTTGATTTTTATTTGTGCTAGAATTATTTTGGTCAGCTCAGAATAATTAAAGTACACGATACTGTCCTGGGCGATTAATTATCATGTAGTTGATTTCGGAGGATAAAAATGAGCGATATAAAGATCATGGTTGTTGATGATGAGCTTAGAATGAGAAAACTGGTCAAGGATTATCTGGTAAAAAGCGGGTATATGGTTATTGAAGCTGCAGATGGCGAAGAGGCTTACAATACATTTATTAAGACAAAAGATATATCACTTATTGTTATGGATATCATGATGCCGAAGATGGATGGCTATGAGACCTGTACAGAGATCAGAAAAATATCAAATGTGCCTATAATACTTCTTACGGCAAAATCCGATGAAAAGGATGAACTGAAGGGCTATGAACTTGGAATCGATGAATATATAACAAAACCTTTCAGCCCTAAGATACTGGTTGCACGAATAGAAGCCATAATGAGAAGATCCGGAAATGAAGAAAATTCATATATCGAGGCCGGAGGTATCTATATTGATAATAATGCTCACAAAGTTTTGATAGATGGTAAGGATATAGAACTCAGTTTCAAGGAATTTGAGCTGCTTGAATATTTCATGACGAATCAGGGAGTTGCTCTTTCACGTGAAAAGATACTGAATAATGTCTGGAATTATGATTATTTCGGCGATGCAAGAACCATTGATACGCATGTCAAGAAGCTTCGTGCAAAGCTGGGAGACAAGGGAAAGTATATCAAAACGATATGGGCTCTTGGTTATAAATTTGAGATAAATTCCGAGGATTGATGGTGAGAGGAATATGAAGATAACGATAGGCGGATACAGGCTGAGATACAGGCATTCTTTGAGACTAAAGATTGCATTTATAGTTGTGAGTGTTACTATAGTGACTCTCGTCCTGGGTCTTCTGATCAGCCGTTCTATCCTTGATACTTATTTCAGAAAACAGACTAAGGCAGGTCTGGTGGAAACTTATAATTATTGTAATGATCTTTTTAACGAGGCAGATGAGCTGAATCTTAGTATAGATGAGATCCAGACAAGGCTTAAAAAATTATATAATGACAGTGGTAAATCGCCGGATATGCTTATTTTCATAATTGATAAATTAAGCTATACCATTTTCTATTCTGTTACTCTTGATCAGGATATGGCTAATAATATAAGAAATATAATTCAGACTTACGATTTCAATAAGATAAGCCAGTCAAAAGAGAAATACATTTTCAGAAACACTAAAACCGATGAAAACAGTGACAGTAACGAATTCAGAAATGAATTCTATGAATTAATAGGTGTTCTGGATGATGGAAATGTCATTATCATCAGAAGACCTGTCGAAACGATAGCAAGACTTTTCAAATATGTTTCAAGACTTTTTTTCCTTGTATTCGTGGCTCTTATTATGATTGAACTTATCGTTGTTGTGCTTGTTGCCACCATATTTTCCCGACCTATCGTCAGAATGGCACATATTGCAAAAAGAATGTCTAACCTGGATTTTGATGCCAAGTTTGAAGTGACCTCGGATGATGAGATAGGCCTTCTTGGAGATAGTATGAATGAGCTGTCTGTTAAGCTGGAGAATACGATATCCGAGCTAAAGACTGCAAACTCAAAGCTCCAGAGCGATATTGAGAATAAAATGCAGATCGATGAAATGCGTAAGGAATTTCTTTCGCATGTTTCGCACGAGCTTAAAACTCCGATAGCGCTTATTCAGGGATATGCTGAAGGTCTGAAGGATAATATCATGGATGACCCTGAAAGCAGAGATTTTTACTGTGATGTTATCATAGACGAGTCTTCCAAGATGAATAATCTTGTCATGAAGCTGCTTAATCTGAATGAATTGGAATTTGGTGAGGACAATATATCTATACAGAGATTTGATGTTACAGAACTTATAAATGAAGTTGTTAAATCATCAAATATCATGATCGAGCAATCCGGTGCAAAATTAATCTTTGATGAGAAACAGCCTGTTAATGTATGGGCGGATGAGTTTATGATTGAAGAGGTTATAACCAATTATCTTACAAATGCTATTCATTATGTAAGACCGGGTGGCGATATCAAAATATGGTACGAACATTCCGAGGATAATAAAAAGGTCAGGATAAATGTTTATAATGATGGAGAACAGATCGGTGAGGAGGCGTTGAAGAAAGTATTTATCAGGTTCTACAAGGAGGATTCTGCCAGAACCAGAGAGTACGGTGGCTCCGGAATCGGACTTTCCATTGTTGAAACCATCATGAGAAGACATAATAATAATTATGGCGTATATAACAGCGAAAATGGTGTTGTTTTCTATTTTGAACTTGATACCGAAGCTATGAGTGACAGAAACAAATAGTGATTTTGTACAATAAAAGAGAATATGTATAATGCAAAATGTTAAATGTGCGTATTGACATTTTCATTTCAAAAAAGTAATATACAGCTTGTAGTTATGATTTTTGTTTAACAGGAGGAAGTTATGAAAACAGATTTTTATGTTGAGTTTTTTGGTAAGCAGGTTTATAAAGAAGATCTTGTAAAGCAGGCTAAGAAAATCTGGACAGATGCTGGAAATAAGGCTTCTGATCTTAAGTCACTTAACCTTTATCTTAAGCCTGAAGATAATGCAGTTTACTATGTATTTAACGATTCTGAAAGCGGATCATTCGCTATCGATGATAATCAGAACGATTTCTAATTAGCGGAATAAAAAGTAAATTGATGTAACATTATAAAAGAACGGTGTATCTTATGATGTGCCGTTCTTTTAGTATGCGCACAACATTATATTTCTTGATACTTCGGTATTGCCGCTCAATTCCCGTACATTCTATTTTGATCACAGATTGTTTGTGCATTATGCACAATAAAAATCGTAAATAATTCCGATAAAATACAATTTGACTAAAATTATACGTAAATGATATAGTAATAGAGAATTAAGGACAACCGGTTGCGCAACAATAAAACAGTGGGTTGCGCAATAAAATGACGGTTTTATTTGATTGTAAATTTGCAAATATGCGCAACACAAAACATGGTTGCGCATATGATGTACATATAATAGTTAATGTATATAAAAGTGTCAATTATTCACATCATTATAAATGAATTTGACCACTGAAACATATTATGAGAAGCAAAAAACGCATCTCATAATCCTGCGGAACTAAAGTTCCTCCGGTATCTTATCAAGAAAAACAAATACTCATTTCACTCGTGCTTGTTTTTCTTCTGATAAGATATATTATGAGAAGCAAAAAACGCATCTCATAATCCTGCGGAACTAAAGTTCCTCCGGTATCTTATCAAGCGGGATTGAAATATCTGTGAATTTATTGCAGCACGGACTAAAGGCTGCATTTAATAAATGATCGGTCATATTATTATGCCGGCTTATATGGCTGATCGGAATCTATTTATATGTTTTATTTAAGAAAGGACAGGTTTTTTGATGAGAAAGAAACACGGATTAAGAACAAAGCTTTTGTCAGGTTGTATGGCGCTCCTTCTCGGAGCCGGTGTGATAGGAGGAGTACAGGGGGAAGAACAGGAGGTTTCTGCCGCTACAAGTATTTCTGGCGTTTCAGAGATTTCCGGACTTCCGTCAGATTTTATCAGAGGTGTGGATATTTCATCTCTCTCAGCATTTGAGAATGCCGGAACATCGTTTTATTATCTGGACGGAACAAGTGGAGATATGTTCGATATTTTATCGGATGCAGGTGTAAATTATGTAAGACTTCGTATCTGGAATAATCCATATGACTCGAGTTCGCCTTATAAAGGCTACGGTGGAGGAAATACAGATCTTTATAATGCAAAGGTGCTTGGAAAAAGAGCAACAGATGTCGGAATGAAGGTTTTCATAGATTTCCATTATTCTGATTTCTGGAGCGATCCTGAAAAACAATTTGCACCTAAGGAATGGGCGGATTATTCACTTTCTCAGAAAAAATCTGCGGTATATGGATATACCTACTGGGCACTTTCTGAGCTTCTTGATTATGGTGTAAATATCGGTATAGTTCAGATCGGTAATGAGACAAATGGATCAATGTGCGGAGTCGGAGGACTTTACGATAATGTATGGGATCTCAGTTCAGGCGTTGCAGAGCTTATGCAGCAGGGATGCTATGCCGTTGATGATATAAATTCTGCATACGGCAGCAGTATACAGAAGGCACTTCATTTTACGGATCTTAATACAAATGGTGAATGGTATGCTCAGTGTCTTAACAATCAAGGCGTTGATTATGATATCTATTCTACATCATATTATCCAATGTGGCACGGAACCTCTGCGGACATGACAACAACACTTACAAATATTGCAAAAACCTACGGAAAGAAGGTTATGGTTGCTGAGACTGCATATCCTTATACTTTGAATAATCTTGACAGCACCTCAAATACTGTTTCAAGCTATTGTATGAATTATCAGAATTATGATGTAAGTGTTTCCGGTCAGGCTGAAGCTGTCAGAGATATAGCAGCAGCTGTAAATAAGGTAAATACAAATTATAAATCCGGTTACGGTCTGGGAGTATTCTACTGGGAACCATCATGGATACCGACCTCATCCTCAGCATGGGGAACCTACGGAACCGGCTGGGCATCATCTTCATCCGGAAATTTTGAACTGTTATATAAATCATCTGTAACATATTATTCAACACAGGATAAGGGGTCATCCTGGGACAACATGGCTCTTTTTGATACAAACGGAAAGGCTATGAAGTCGCTCTATGTATTTAACGATATGGCAGGAAAGAGCAGCAATGCTTCTTCAGGTTCTTCATCATCCTCTTCTTCTGTAAGCAGTACGCTGGACGGAACTTACTATATCAGAAGCAAGTTTAGTGGGAAATATCTTAATATTGCTTCAGGTTCTTCATCAAATAATGCAAATCTTGAGCAGTACAGTTATAACGGAAGTTCTGCGGAGAAGTTTAAACTGGTTTCTGACGGAGAGGGATATTACACGATATATACCGGTGCATCAAGCTATTCTAAGGTGCTGGATGTTGCAAAGAAGAGTTCGGCAAACGGAGCCAATATCGCACAGTATACATCAAATGGAGGAAACAATCAGAAATTCGCTCTTGTAGAAGTTTCGAGCGGAGTATATGCGATTAAGACAAAAATATCAGACAGTAACTCATGCCTGGATGTATATGGATGGAGTTCTTCTGATGGAGGAAATATCGCTCAGTACAGTTATTGGGGCGGCGATTGTCAGCTCTGGTATCTCGAGAAGGTTTCCGACTGATAAGATATTGTTATATCGTCAGAACTGCTTGATTATGAGATATGGTTTTTGCTTCTCATAAAAATTATTACAAAATAGAATAATAATCTATAAGGGCCTTGCAGACATACAGTTTGTGAGGCCTTTAGTTCCGCGGGATTATAATATATATTTGAATAATATAAATAAATTGATTGATAGAAGATTGCAGTTTATGGTATTATCAATTTGTTTTTATTTTGTTGACTTTGTGATTATTGAAAGAGGTTTGATTATGGTAGCTATCATTGATTATGATGCAGGAAATATAAAAAGTGTTGAAAAAGCTATCCTGTATCTCGGAGAAGAAGCCGTTATGACAAGAGATGAAGATGTCATAATGAGGGCTGACAGAGTTATTCTTCCGGGAGTAGGAGCTTTCGGCGATGCCATGGATAAGATCAGAGAATATGATCTTGAGAGAGTAATAAAGGCTTATGTCAAAACAGGAAAACCATTTCTTGGAATATGTCTTGGGCTTCAGCTGCTTTTTGATGAGAGTGAAGAAAGCGTTGGAGTTAAGGGACTCAATCTTATTCCGGGAAGCATAAGAAAGATACCGGACAGTGATGGCTTAAAGATTCCGCAGATTGGCTGGAATTCAATAAATATAAATCCTTCTTCAAGGCTTTTTAAGGGAATAAAGGACGGCTCATTTGTTTATTTTGTTCATTCTTACTATCTTAGCTGTGAGCATCCTGAGGATGTTGCTGCGAAGACATTTTACAGTACTGAGATACATGCTGCAGTTGAACATGATAATATATTTGCTTGTCAGTTCCATCCCGAGAAGAGCGGAGAGGTAGGACTGAAGATACTGAAGAATTTTATAGAAATGTAGATATGTACGCAGTAAAAAAAGCGTAGCTTGTAATATAAAGAAAAGGATTATGATATATGCTTACAAAAAGAATTATACCTTGTCTTGATGTAAAGGACGGAAGGGTTGTTAAAGGAATAAATTTTGTGGATCTGCGTGATGCCGGTGATCCGGTAGAATGCGGTATAGCTTATGACAAAGCCGGTGCTGACGAGCTGGTATTTCTGGATATTACAGCTTCTTCAGACAGAAGAAATATAGTTACTGATATGGTCAGACGAGTAGCTGAGACAGTATTTATACCATTTACTGTTGGAGGCGGTATCAGAACAGTTGAGGATTTCAGAGCCATACTTCGTGAAGGCGCTGATAAGATTTCAGTTAATTCCGCTGCAATAGATGATCCGACACTTATCAGCAGAGCAGCAGATAAATTCGGAAGCCAGTGTGTGGTTGTGGCAATTGATGCCAGAAGAAGAA
This sequence comes from Eubacterium ruminantium, assembly GCA_900108205.1. GTDB lineage: Bacteria > Bacillota > Clostridia > Lachnospirales > Lachnospiraceae > Eubacterium_Q > Eubacterium_Q ruminantium_A. The sequence continues at coordinate 48,510 of FNUU01000001.1, forward strand.
GAGTCGGAAAGGCTGCAGATCCTTCACTTTCATATTCTGAAAGCATTAAAATGAACGATGAATGGAAGCCTTCTGACGGTTGGACTATTTATAAAAACGGCGGCCGTCTCGACATGGGCATCGATGCCATTGAGTGGGCTAAGAAATGTGAAGAGCTGGGAGCAGGAGAAATTCTTCTCACAAGCATGGATGCAGACGGAACCAAGGCAGGATATGATAATGAGCTTACAAGAATGGTGGCTGAAAATGTAGGTATCCCTGTTATCGCTTCCGGAGGAGCAGGAACCAAGGAGCATTTCTATGATACTCTTACATACGGCAAGGCTGATGCGGCCCTTGCGGCTTCTCTTTTCCATTTTAAAGAGCTGGAGATAAGGGAAGTAAAAGAGCATTTACAGGGCAGAGATGTACCGGTCAGGCTGTAGATGAATATTTAATATATACATGTTGATCTTAAACATAGAAGGACTTGGAAAATGATAGTCATAGAGGAAAGAAAGTTAACCGTAGATGAATATCTTGGACTCAGGGCCAAGGTTGGATGGAAGAAGCTTACCAGAGAGCAGGCTGAAAAATCTATAAAAAATGCACTTTATATGGTGGCTGCATATGAAAACGGCATGCTTGTCGGAATGGGCAGAATAGTAGGAGATGGTGCGGTAATCTGCTATATTCAGGATCTTATTGTAACTCCTGAATGCCATGGCAGAGGAATAGGAACCAAGATGATTGAAAAGCTTCGTGCCTTCGTAATGAGTCTTAAAGATTCTCCTGATCAGGAGATAATGTTCGGACTTATGTGTGCCAAGGGACGAGAAACATTTTATATTAAAAATGGTTTCACAGCCAGACCTACCGAAAAGCTCGGACCCGGTATGATACAGTACTTGTAAATGTTTTGATGATATAAAATGATATGCCTGAAAATGGCCCGTTTTATGAATGGTACTGAATGATTTATTGTAAGGATATTCACGGAAGCAGACTGAGATGAGAGATATCAGAGAACTTAAAGATAAAATAACCGACAGAAATTATCCTTTGATGACAGCAATCTTTATGGTGGCGAATATACTGGTTTTCGTACTGGAAACAATTGATGGAGACAGCGAAAATTTAGATACTGCCATGAAATTCGGAGCATATTTTTATGATGATGTAAAGCAGGGAGAGATATACAGACTGCTTACATCCTGCTTTGTTCATTTTGGATTTGAACACATCAGTTCAAATATGCTTGGACTATTTGCGATAGGACCTTATGTTGAAAAGTATTTCGGAAGACTGAAGTTTACTTTGATCTATATAATCTCCGGATTGTCAGGATCCCTTTTAACATATTTTATGGATGTACAAAAAGGAGATTATGCAGTATGTGCCGGTGCATCCGGATGTATATTCGGACTGTTCGGTATACTTCTTGTTTTTGCACTTTCAAGAGATATGAGATATGAATTTCCTTTACCGAGGGTGCTGGTGGGTCTTGTCCTTATGTTCATTCCAAGTCTTACAAAGAACTCAGGAATAAGCCTGGATGCGCATCTAGGAGGATTTGTCGGAGGAACCCTGATGGGATTTATATTTTATTTCTGGGCAGAACGCTCTGCGAGACGGTGATGTTACGTAAAAAAACTCTGCCGAAAGATTTATATATCATTCGGCAGAGTTTTTTTATTTGTTGCTTTTTTCCATATTCTTTCTTGCAGATGCAAGCATAAGCTTGATACGGTTTATCTGGTTTACTTCAGATGCACCCGGATCAAAGTCTATGGCAACTATGTTTGATTCAGGATACTGTGCACGAAGCTTCTTTATAACACCCTTTCCGATTATGTGGTTAGGGAGACATGCAAATGGCTGAGCACATACAATATTCGGAGCACCGCTCTTGATAAGCTCTATCATTTCTCCTGTAAGGAACCAGCCTTCGCCGGTTTCATTTCCGATGGAAACAACAGGACGTGCATAATCAGCTATTACGTTGATAGGCTTTGGCGGCTCGAAACGTTTACTTTTCTCAAGAGCTTCACGCATAGGTTTTCTGAAGCTTTCGAGCAGCTTGATGCCGGCATTTGATATAAGCTTCTGCTTATAGGATTTTCCGAGGAATTCATGCTTATAATTTGAATTATAGAAGCTGTAGAGTATGAAGTCCAAGAGATCCGGCATAACTGCTTCAGCACCTTCCTGTTCGAGAAGGTCTACCAGGTGATTATTTGCAGAAGGAAGGAACTTGACAAGAATCTCTCCGACAATTCCTACTCTAGGCTTTTTAATGGTTTCATCCAGCGGAAGCTCATCAAATTCTCTAACAATATCACGAACGATTCTTTTGAAATTCTTTGAGCCACGTTCTATATCTCTGATACAGATTCTTTCCCATTTTCTGTGTAATCTGTTGGCAGAGCCCTTAACCTTTTCATATGGACGTGTTTTGTAGAGCACACGCATAAAGAGGTCTCCGTAAAGAACGGCATGCATACAGCATTTGAGGCCTTCCATATTGATCTTGAATCCGGAATTCTTCTCGAGACCCTGAGCGCTGATACTGATAACAGGAATATGCCCGTATCCGGCTTTTTCGAGAGCGCGTCGGATGAAACCGATATAGTTTGTTGCACGACAGCCTCCACCGGTCTGTGTGATAGCAACGGCAAGCTTGTCTGTATTATATTTTCCTGATTCAATGGCCTGCATGATCTGACCAACAACTATGATGGAAGGGTAGCAGGCATCATTATTTACATATTTAAGACCGGTATTGATTGTTTCCTTCTCAGCATCCGGAAGGACTTCAATCTTGATATTGATCTTTTCAAAACCGGCAGAAAGCATTGAAAAATGGATAGGAGACATCTGAGGCGCAAGAACTGTATAGTTTTCCTGCATTTCCTTAGTGAATTCAACTCTTTCCATCTTTGATGAAGCAGGAGCAGATGTTACATGGAGCTTCTTTCTGGCTTTAACAGCTGAGAGAAGCGAACGTATTCTGATCTTGGCAGCGCCAAGGTTGCTTACTTCATCTATCTTTAATACGGTATATATCTTGTTTGATTTTGATAAAATGTCATTTACGCAGTCGGTTGTTACAGCGTCAAGACCACAGCCAAAGGAGAAGAGCTGTATAAGCTCAAGATTATCTGTTTTCTTAACCAGACTGGCAGCTTTATAAAGTCTTGAATGGTACATCCACTGGTCGGATACAATTAGCGGACGTTCTACTACACCGAGATGAGCAATGGAATCCTCGGAAAGCACAGCAACTCCATAGGAATTGATAAGCTCAGGGATACCATGGTTGATCTCAGGGTCCACATGATATGGACGGCCGGCAAGAACTACGCCGAGCTTATTATTCTCTTTAAGGAAGCGGAGGGTTTCTTCACCCTTCCTGCGAACGTCGGATTTAACCTTCTCAGCCTCTTCATAAGCCTTATCAATAGCTTTGCTGATCTCTTCCCTGGTTACATCTGTATATTTAGAAAACTCTCTGTACATACGCTGTTTGAGAGCCTTAGGATTGTCGAGAGCCAGGAAAGGTCTGATATATGTGACTTTTTCTGTCTGGATCTCCTCCATATTGTTTTTGATATTCTCTGAATAAGAGGTAACGATAGGGCAGTTGTAGTGGTTGTTTGCCTTCGGTGTCTCATTCATTTCATAAGGGACGCATGGATAGAATATCTGGCGGAGACCATTTTTGATAAGCCACATAACGTGACCGTGACTGATCTTTGCAGGATAGCATTCGGTATCACTTGGAATAGATTCGATTCCAAGCTGATAAATGTTTTTTGTTGACTTAGGTGAAAGTATTACACGATACTTAAGCTCTGTCAGGAAGGTGAACCAGAATGGATAGTTCTCGTACATGTTGAGAACGCGAGGCACACCAATTTCACCTCTTCTGGCTTTTTCCCTGGAAAGAGGTTCGTAGTTAAAAATACGGTTGAATTTATATTCGTAGAGGTTTGGCATGTTCTCGGCATTTTTCTTAAGGCCGAGACCCTTCTCACAACGGTTTCCTGTTATGAAACGCCTTCCTCCCGGAAATTTATTGATAGTAAGAAGACAGCTGTTGGTACATCCCTTACAGTGTGTCATCTGTGTTTCGTAGGTAAGAGCTTTTACATCATCATAAGGAAGTATGGTTGACTCAAAGCCTTCTGTATAATTATCTCTTGCGATAAGAGCAGCTCCGAAGGCACCCATTATACCTGCAATGTCAGGACGAACGGCGGTTCTTCCGGAAACAAGTTCAAATGCACGGAGAACAGCGTTATTGTAGAAGGTTCCGCCCTGTACAACAATCTGGTTTCCGAGCTGTTTCGGATCCGTAAGCTTGATAACCTTAAGAAGAGCATTTTTAATAACGGAATATGCTAGACCTGCAGAAATGTCTTCAACCGAAGCACCTTCCTTCTGGGCCTGTTTAACCTTTGAATTCATAAATACGGTACATCTTGACCCAAGGTCGATAGGAGCCTTGGCAAAGAGCGCAATATTTGCGAAGTCCTTTACTTCATAATCAAGGGATTTTGCAAAGGTCTCGATAAATGAACCACAGCCGGAAGAGCAGGATTCATTTAAGAGTACGTTATCTACAACACCATTTCTGATCTTGATACATTTCATATCCTGACCGCCGATATCAAGAATTGTATCGACTTCCGGATTGAAGAAGGCAGCAGCTGTATAGTGAGCTATGGTCTCAACCTCACCGTAATCCAGCTGAAAAGCTGACTTAAGAAGAGCTTCACCATATCCGGTAGAGCATGAACCTGCAATCTTAACACCTTCAGGCAGCTTCTCGTATATCTCGGAAAGAGCTTTGATGGTAGTTTTTACAGGGCTGCCGTTATTGTTGCTGTAGAAGTCGTAGAGGAGTTCGCCGTTTTCACCTACAAGGGCAAGCTTCGTGGTTGTAGAACCGGCGTCGATACCCAGGAATACATTTCCTTTGTAGGTTTCGAGATTACCACGTCTTACATGGTAGTCTTTCTGTCTTTCGATAAATTCGTCATAGCTTTCTTTATCTTTGAAGAGTGGCTCAATACGGGCAGACTCAACTGCAATCTTAAGGTCATCGGTGAGCTTTGAAGCCAGTTGTGTTAACATAATATTTTTATTGTCATCAGCATGAATAGCAGCACCAACTGCAGCAAAAAGATGAGAGTGAGGTGGTGCTATGATATGTTCATCATCAAGATTTAATGTTCTTATAAAGCATTCTTTTAACTGATCAAGGAAGTGAAGAGGACCGCCAAGAAAAGCAACATGACCTCTTATAGGTTTACCGCAGGCAAGACCGGAAATGGTCTGGTTTACAACGGCCTGGAATATGGATACGGAAAGATTTGGTTTTGTGGCACCTTCATTTATAAGAGGCTGGATATCGGTTTTTGCAAATACACCGCATCTTGCAGCTATAGGATATACTGTGTCATAGGACTTGGCATATTCATTAAGACCTGAAGCGTCAGTCATAAGAAGAGAGGCCATTTGGTCAATAAATGAGCCTGTACCACCGGCACAGACACTGTTCATACGCTGCTCAATTCCACCATTTTCATTAAAATATATTATCTTGGCATCCTCGCCGCCCAGTTCGATGGCTACATCAGTTTTAGGTGCGTAGTCCTCAAGAGCGGATGATACACAAACTACCTCCTGCTCAAAAGGTACATCTATAACCTTGGCAAGAGCCAGTCCGCCGGAGCCTGTGATATCCGGGCATACATTTATATCTCCGAGGGCATTGAGTGCATTTGCAAGGAGTTCTCTGAGAGTCTCTTTGATACGTGCAAAATGTCTTTTATATTCAGAATAAAGTATATTATGTTTTTCGTCGATTATTGCTATTTTAACTGTGGTTGAACCAATATCAATTCCTAGATGCTTCATTTTATCAGCGGTTTACCGCACTCCTTAAATTAGTTTTACTGTCCTATTATAAAGTATAGGTTGATATAATTCAAATGAAATGTATTTGAATAAATAAAAAAATTGCTTCTATGGGTTTACTTTAGGCCAATAATAAAGTAAAATACATTTGGAGATTTGTTTGGGGGAAAGATCCGAAAAACGAAAAGAGGCAGACAGGTGAAGAAGAGTAATATTGAACAGAAGTTATATAAATATTCGATAAAGCAGTTGCCGGGACTTATTATCGGCTTCTATATTATCGGGTATTTTTTGTATTTTGCAGCTCCTGATTTTTATATGAAGCTGGTGCTTAACCCGTATTATATTGTGGAGAATAATGAATACTGGAGACTTATAACATGGATATTCAGTATGCCGTTTTCTCCGGATGATGCATGGAATATCATCTTTATTCCGATATCACTGTTTTTCTATTATTTCGTTGCCAAACGTCTGGAAGCGGCATGGGGAACGGTCATGTTCAACATATTTATATTGGGCGGGCTTATCCTTATCGATGTTTCCGTTCTGTTAACAGCATTTATCACTTTAAAATGGAATGTAGGCGATTATTATACATATATGATGAATGTCCTCGGAAGCTCCATCTATGGTGTAAATATTACATATTTTACTACTATGAGCATGTTCCTGGCTTTTGCCGTTATCTTCGGAGAACAGGTGGTAATGCTGTATTTCATGATACCGCTCAAGGTAAAATGGCTTGGATATTTTGACCTTGCATACCTCATATATGAATTTATAAAAGCAAAAAATGTATTTGCCAGAGTTATAATTGTTGCAAGTGTCGCTAATTTCATCATTTTCTATATTATAAATAAAAAGAGAAGCGGTTCATTTAATCTTGAACAGAAGAAGCGTCAGAGAGACTTCCAGAGAAGGATCAAGGCAGCTAATATTCAGGCTGTTCATCGTGGTGAGGGTAATTCCTCTGAAAATGATAACGTATCCGAACTCAGAAGACAGGACGTGAGAAGGTTCAGCAGTCAGGCAAATATTATTCCTGCCGGACAGCCTATCCACAGATGCGCTGTCTGTGGAAGAACAGAGAAGGATGATGAAAATCTTGAATTCAGATATTGTTCAAAGTGTAATGGAGCCTTTGAATACTGTATGGATCATATTTTTACACATGAACACAAAAAATGACACAGGAGACCTATGATTCAATGAAAAATGAAACCAGAAATATAATTAAAGATCTTAAAGCAGGAAGAGATCTTCCGGGCAGCGTAAAGAGATATTCGGAGCTTCTTTCAACTGCATTTACAAAATACGCTTCCTTCAAGCTTTCAATGAATTATTATACTATGCTTGAAATGCTGGATGAAGCTGATGAAGAGAGAAAAAAAGAAACTGAAGATATATTTAATACAATAAGAGATTCTCTTACAGCTGTTGTCAGAGACAAAAAGGCTGATGAAGAGAATATTGCAAAACTGCTGGAGAAGAGACAGCTTGTTACTGACAAGATGAAGGTGCTTACTTCATTTACGGATGCCATGTCTGTCTTTGAGTATGTTCTTCTGAGAAAGGATCCTGAAACGGTTCTGAATGCAGTGGATACAGCGGTTGTTGCTGAAAATATGTATAATTATGTTTTCCAGGATAACGATAAGCTTGTCATCAACAGCAAGATTCAGAGCTTTATAGCCGAGCTTCCTGTAAGGATGACCAAGGAAAGATTTTTTGATATAATCAGTAATACTCTTGCGATATATCGTGGCGGGGAGAAGGAAGCCGTAAATGATTTCGCTGAGATGATACGAACAGTTTCTCTGATAGAAAAGCCGGAAGGTTTTGAAACATGTTTTCCATCTCTTTACAAGATATATGAGAAGCTTTCCGCAGCTGATATGAAGGAACTTTCCAAGAAAGATCATTTAAACCTTATGGCAGATATAAGTGCGGCTACTGAGATGATCAGCGATCATGTTACGGATTATCTTATGCTTGAAGAGGTTATCAATGATACGCTTGTTCTGCTTTTAACAGATGATAAGGTGCAGGAAGAGCTTCTTGACGAAAAAGATAAGGCAGCAGAGAAGATACTCATCGATACGCTTGCACTTGAAAGCATTTATGAGGCTCCTGCCGGTACTGATGAACTCTTTGAAAAATTAGAGGGTGCTCAGGAAGAGGCATATGATACGCTTGCAAACATAAGCAGCAGTCTTTTTGATATCAGTACAGAGTATTCGGAAACAATTGAAGAAGCCGGGCTAAAGGATTGCTATGACAGACTGATTAAGGCAGATAAGCTGACATCAACCAGTCTTTTCATTGATCTTGATAAGGAGATCAGAATAGTAAATGACGCTGCGGATGATCAGTATATTGATACTATAAAGTCTGAACTTGAAGAAAGCTTTAAGATGCTTTTTGCAGAGCTTCCTGTTTATCTCAGACGAAGTGTCATGGCGAAGGTGCTTTCGGTTATTCCGGTATTCTTTAATAATAAAGAAGAGATAAGGGATTATTTCCTGTATGCTCTTGATAAATGTTCAGATAAGGTTGAGCTTTCGGCAACAGTTGCGATCATAAATGACCTGATGCTCAGTGAATAGATTTAGTCTTCGGTAGGTGAATGATATGCAGATGATCAATAATTTGTATTCAGATGTTGAAAGAGGCAGAAAACTGAATAAACTTATACGTTCTCTGTATAAATATAAACCTGTCATGGGCCTGTTTGTTATAACACTTCCGCTTGAGAAAGGTGCATTGCTGGAGGTATATAATTACAATGTACTGCTTCAGCCATATTACAGTGAACGTGATGATGAGATAGTTGTTGTGGGTGTCACAAAGTCAAAGGACAGTGCAAATGAAATCCTGAGACGGATCACAGAGGATACTTTGAAGACTTTAAGATGCCTTGATATAAAAGAATATTTCAAAGAGAATTTTGATCTGATAGCTCTTCCGAAGAAGAGAATGAAGAAAAAATAGTATATATGGGGGATTTTTATGGCGGTATTTCTCATGATACTGAAAATCCTAGGAATCATACTGCTATGTATTATCGGACTTGTTCTTCTTATAGTTCTGCTGGTCATCTTTGCACCCGTGAGATATAAGGTAAATGGTGCTTATGGAGAAGAGATCGGCGGAAAGGTTAATGTCAGATGGCTTTTTGCCAGTGTGGCGGCAACCGGAGGTAAGAAGGAAAAAGGCATGGATGTGGTGGCCCAAATAAAGGTATTTGGTATACCTATCAAGAAAATGGTCATCATGGGCGAAAATGATTCTAAAGATAAGAAGAAAAAACTGAATAAGAAGAAAAAGAAGGATGATACCGGTACGGATGTATCATTGACTCAGGAGACATCTTTAAATCCGGTGGATCAGCCGATTTCCGGTCCGGGCTTAGGCGAGAACGCTCCAACAGTTATGAATCCCGATGAGGAGCCTTTAAATCTTACTGCCGACGACTTCTTTGCAAATGATGAAGAGATCAAAAATAATCAAAAGAAAGCAAAAAAGGCTAAGAAGAAAGATAAGAAGAAGGATAAAAATCCGGAGGGTGAAAAGGAAAAGAAAACCATCGGAGAGCGAATAGAAGCCATTTCGGACAAGATATATGATACAACTGATAAGATCGCTGAAAAGAAAGACAGTCTTGCAGTCAAGAAGAATCATATATTTGAATTCTTAGACAGACCTTATGTGAAGAATACCATTAAAAGAGGTAAAAAGCTTATTAAAAAGGTATTTAAGAATATTCTCCCGAGGAAGGGGGATGTAAATGTTATCTTAGGTCTTAAATCTCCTGATAAAACAGGAGAGATTACCGGTAAGATATATATGTTTTATCCGCTATTTTATAAATGGCTTCACCTTACACCGGAATTTCACGAGAAAAAGATTGAAGCCGATGTAAAGTGCAAAGGAAGGATTTATATAGGAAGCATGGCTATACCGGCTGCGCTGCTGTATTTCAGTAAAGATTTTAAAAAGACTATGAATCTTGCCAAAAAGATTTAATATCATAAATCTTTAAATGGATTTAAACGAATATAAAAAGTATAAAAGTATAATTGATTAAATAACCACAACAATTCAGGAGGGTAATGTTATGGCAGAGATTAAGAATAACAATAATAATTTTAACAGCACTGTAAATTCACTTTTCAACGGAATGAGTGCATTCCTTACATCAAAAACAGTAATGGGCGAGCCGCAGGTTATCGGTGATACAACCATAATCCCGCTTATGGATGTTAATTTCGGCGTTGGTGCAGGAGCAAACTCACCTGCAAGAGGCGGTAACACAGCAGGCGGAGGTATGGGTGGTAAGATGTCACCATCGGCTGTTATAGTAATCCAGGGAGATTTTGTAAGAATTCTTCCTATCGGAGAGACAAATAAACTTCAGAGCGTTATGGATATGATACCGGGCGTGGTTGAAAAGGTTCAGAAATTCCTTAGTGGAAAAGGAAAATCAGAAGAAGAGAAGGCTGTTGATGAGGCTATAGATAATCTCGGAGAGAAAAATATCTAAATTTCTTATGATTTTTAGTAAAAAACTGCTTGCATTATATTTATTTTTCTGATAATATATGTTCGTTGTGGGTCAAAAGACGACTAATATACCATTTGAAGGAGGTGCTGAAAGATGGCAAAGTGTTTTATTTGTGACAAAGCTACTCACTTTGGAAACAATGTGAGTCATTCTCATAGAAGATCAAACAGGATCTGGAATTCAAACATCAAGCGTGTCAAGGCTGTTGTTGACGGTTCTCATAAGACAGTTTATGTTTGCACATCCTGCCTTCGCTCTGGAAAGGTAGAAAGAGTTTAATCTTTTTACAGGAGCGTAAAGAAACGATACCTATCAGACAGGTATCGTTTTTTTTATATAACAGAAACTGCGTTTCTGTTATATAAAAAAATTGCCTAAATCCATTAATGTATGTATAATTATTCTATATGCAAAAGATATGCGAATGAAATTAATCCGAAAGGATTATGAGAATCGTTTTTATGGCAATATCCGATTGTATGCGTTGATTCCGTGATCCGGTGTTTTGTTTTTGTATTAAGTAATAAGCATTATCGCGGTATTGAAAAATGAAGGTTAAATAATAGATGGGAGGCCTGATATATGAATGGAGTTATTTCAAATGAACTTGGAACGGTTATCATTGATAATGAGGTTGTCGCAAAATGTGCAGCCATGGCAGCGCTTGACTGCTTCGGTATAGTGGGAATGGCTACCATCAGTGTAAGAGATGGCCTTGCCAAGCTTGTTAAGGGCGACAGCATTACTAAGGGTATCAATGTAAAGATTGATGATGAGAATAAGATTGATATTGAGTTCCATATCATCGTTGCGTATGGTGTCGGTATAAAGACAGTCGTTTCCAATCTTATTAAGACTGTAAGATATCAGATAGAGGAATTTACAGGTCTTAAAGTGAAAAATATAAATGTATACGTCGAAGGCGTTCGAGTGATCGACTAAGGAGGAACGTAGAGGTGATCAACACAATTGACGCGGCTACACTTAAGAAGATTTTCTTGTCAGGAGCCAATAATCTCAGTAATAACAAAGAATATATAAACGAATTAAATGTCTTTCCGGTACCGGATGGTGATACAGGAACCAATATGACTCTTACCATAATGTCCGCTGCCGGAGAAGTGAATAATCTGAAGGATATGTCTATTGCCGGTCTTGCCAAAGCTATTTCAGGAGGATCTCTCCGTGGGGCGAGAGGCAATTCGGGAGTTATCCTGTCTCAGCTTTTCAGAGGATTTTGTAAAGATATAAGTGATAAAGAAGTTTTATATGTCCTTGATATTGCGAGCGCTTTTTCAAGGGCTGTTGATACTGCCTATAAAGCTGTCATGAAACCGAAGGAAGGAACAATTCTTACTGTTGCCAGAGGAATAGCCGATAAGGCTTCAGAGTGTGCAGACAATGATATGGATCTGCTTCCATTTGCTGAAGCTGTTCTTGCCTATGGTGAAGAAGTATTAGAGAAGACACCTGATCTTCTTCCGGTTCTCAAGGAGGCGGGCGTTGTTGATTCAGGCGGACAAGGTCTTATAGAAGTGCTCAGGGGGGCTGTTATGGCTCTGAACGGTGAATTCGTTGATACGGTTTCCGGTGGCCAGGTTGCTCCTAAAATCAAACCGGCTTTCAGAGAGATTGATTTTTCAGGCAGCAGTAATGACAGTATTTCTACAGCGGATATTAAATTTGCATATTGTACAGAATTTATAATCATACTTGATAAACCGCTTCCGGATAAAGAAGTGGATTCATTTAAGGAGTACCTTCTTTCGATAGGTGATTCCCTGGTTTGTGTTGCTGACGATGAACTTGTAAAGGTGCATGTCCATACAAATCATCCGGGGCTTGCATTTGAAAAGGCGCTTACTTACGGTGCTCTTACCAATATGAAGATAGATAATATGAAGGAAGAGCACAGCGAGAGGATCAGTCTTGCTGATGAGAGAAATAAAGCCAAAGAGCAGGAAGAAAGCTTTAAGAAGATAAAGCTTGAACTGTCTCAGAAGAAGGGTACAAATGATGTTTCTGATGATAAAAAAACTGAGGAAACTGATGTAAGGAAAAAATACGGATTTGTAGCAGTTGCAGTCGGTGACGGTATAGAAAAGCTCCTCACGGAGATAGGGATAGATCATATCATTTCGGGAGGACAGACTATGAATCCTAGTACGGATGATATATTATCTGCAGTTGAAGCTGTAAATGCTGATAATGTATTTGTCTTCCCGAATAATAAAAATATAATCCTTGCTGCAAATCAGGCATCAAATATATGTAAGGATAAGAATATAGTAGTCATTCCGACAACATCAATTCCTCAGAGTATCAGTGCTATGATCGAATTTGATGAGAACGGTGAAGTGGATACAAATAAGGAAGTTATGGCAGGCGTGATCAGTTCTGTTAAGACCGGAGAGGTTACTTATGCCGTAAGAGATACTATATTTGATGGCAGAGAAATCCATAAGGGAAATATTATGGGTATCGATGACAGTGGAATCAGTGCGGTCGGTCAGAACATAAATGATACTACTATAAATATGATCGGAAATATGATCGATGACGATTCCAGCCTTATAACGGTTTATTACGGTGCCGATATTAAATATGAAGAGGCTCAGATTCTTAAGGAAAATCTTGAAGCAAAATACACAGATATGGATATTGATCTTCATGACGGCGGCCAGCCGATATATTATTATATAGTTTCTGTTGAATAAAATTTGACCGGAGGAACTTTAGTCCCGTAGGATTATTAATTGCATATCATTAATAAATATGAAACTACAATCAGTCAGAATATTAGGCTTAGCCTAACTATTAAATATGGATATTACAAGCAATATTACAGAAGTTAAGGGAGTTGGCGATAAAACCGCCGACCTGTTTCATAAACTGAATATTTATACTGTCAGGGATCTTATAACGGTTATTCCCAGAGATTATCTGTCATATGAAAAGCCTGTCAGGATCACAGAGGTAAAAGAAGGCGTCAGAACTGCTGTATTTGCAAAGGTTTCTTCGTATGTCAAGTCGGAGAAGAGAGGAAAGCTTCTGATAAGCCAGATGACAATTTCTGATCCTGTCGGAAGCCTGCAGGTGACATTTTTTAACAGTCCATATATTAAAAATGTATTTAAACCCGGGGCTGAGTATGTATTTGTAGGGACAGTAAAGATATGGGGCGGGAAGAAAGTTATGGAGATGCCTGAATATTATGCTGTTCAAAAGTATCGTGCCATGACGGAAACGATGCAACCGATATATAATCTTACTGCAGGTCTATCAAATAATACTTTCAGGAAATGCATAAGAGAGGTTATCTTTCTGTCCGGAAAGGTCGAAGATATACTAACAGAGGATATAAGGAAAGAATCAGGTCTTATGCCTCTTGGTGAGGCTTTGCTTAATATTCATTTTCCGACAAGCAGGGAAATGCTGAAGGATTCCATAAGAAGGCTTGCATTTAATGAGTTTTTATCCTTTTTGATAGAAGTAAATAAGCTTCGAAGTGAAAATGTTGCCAGAAAAAGCAGCTTTACACTTTCTGAGGGAGCAGTAATACGACTTGAGGCTTTTCTGAAATCACTTCCGTATAGTCTTACAAAAGCACAAAGCAAGGCTATAGATGACATTGTTCGTGATATGCAGGGACCATATGTAATGAACCGCCTTGTTCAGGGTGATGTTGGTTCCGGCAAAACAATAGTTGCAGCTGCGGCGCTTTATCTGACAGTGCTTTCCGGTTATCAGGGGGCATTGATGGTTCCGACAGAAGTTCTGGCAGTGCAGCATTATGAGGATTTTAAAAAGCTTTTTGATAAATTAAATATAAAGACAGGACTTCTTACAGGCTCGCTTTCAGTAAAGGAAAAAAGAGCTGTTTACGAAAAACTGAAAACAGGAGATATTGATATAGTAATAGGAACCCATGCTTTGATACAGGATAAACCTGAATATGAAAGGCTTGGGCTTGTGGTTACTGATGAGCAGCACAGATTTGGTGTAAAACAGCGCGAAAAGCTGTCTGAAAAAGGAAATGATCCTCATACACTTATAATGAGTGCTACGCCTATACCGAGAACACTTGCCATAATACTGTATGCTGATCTCGATATTTCGATAATCGATGAACTTCCGAGCGGCAGAAAGAAGATCATGAACTGTGTGGTCGGAACCTCTTATCGGGATACTGCATATAATTTCATTTATAAGGAAATCGAAAAAGGACATCAGGCTTATATAATATGTCCGATGGTAGAAGCTTCTGAAGGCTGTGATGCCGAAAATGTTGTGGATTACAGCGAAATGCTGAAGAATCACTATGGCGGAAGAGTTCGTGTTGAATATCTTCACGGAAAGATGCCCGAGGATAATAAAAATGCCATTTTGAAGCGCTTTATGAACAGGGAGATAGATGTACTTGTTTCCACAACGGTTATTGAGGTTGGTATCAATAACCAGAATGCAACTGTGATGATGGTGGAAAATGCTGAAAGATTCGGGCTTGCCCAGCTTCATCAGCTCAGAGGCAGAGTCGGAAGAGGAGATGCCCAGTCATATTGCATTTTTATCAATACAAAGGATACGGAAGAAGCACTTACAAGGCTGCGCGTCCTTGAAAATTCAAATGATGGTTTTTATATAGCAAATGAAGATCTAAAACAGAGAGGTCCGGGGGATTTCTTCGGAATCAGGCAGAGCGGCGATGTTATATTCAGAGTCGCGGATATATATAATCATCATGATATGCTGAAGGCGGCTCAGGATACAGTTATAAAATACGGCGACATCCTGGCGGAGAGACTCTGTGAATTACAGGGCAGAAGTGATATTCAGGTTGTTACGACTTTATAGAGGTTTTTACAGACGAAGGCCAGCTGTCAGTATCTTGTAATGAAGAAGAATAAATATATTAACACCCGGTAGCTTATCATGAAAAAACAAATACTCACTTCGTTCGTGCTTGTTTTTGTTTGGATAAAATATAGTTGGTGGGGATCAGAGGGGAGATAAAATGTCAGAAGAGAATAATAAAAAAGAAAAAGACGAAATTGTTGCTGCATCAGGCAATAATGAAAAAAAAGGAATGAGTAAGGGTGTATTTATAATAATAGCTGTTCTTGCTCTTTTGGTAATCGGACTGGTTGCATTTATCATAGGCGATAAGACTAAGAAAAAATCTGATAAAAATGATAACAATACAACCGTAAGCAGTGAAAAGACCACGGAAAATAAGGCTGATAATAAAACAGAAGAGAAGACTGAGGAAAAAACCGAGAAAAAAACTGAGGAAAAGACAGAAAAAACAACCTCTGAAGATAACAAAAAGGATGATAAGAAGAATCCTTTATTTGATACAAAATCAGATATCTATCTTGTGGTTGATGATAAGAACGGATGGGCCGGAACAGATGGCTTTACCAGACAATACGGAATAGATATTTTTAATAACAGTGGTGACTCACTTAAGGACTGGAGAATTGAATTGTCAGGCTTTAAGGGAAATGTGAAGCTGGGGGATAATTGGTGCGGTAATTATAAGCTGGCAGATGGAAAGCTTACAATTACTTCACTGGATTATAATAATGAGATTGCTTCCGGAGCAACAACAAATATTGGATTTATGATAATTTTTGAATCAGAGGATAACGGCAAAACTGCACCTGATATTCGTCTTTTTGCAGGAAATGAAGAGATCAAGGGCGATAAATCAGAGGACTCAAAATCAGAAGACAAAAGCGAAGCTAAAACAGAAGAAAAAACTGAAGACAAAAAAGATGATAAAACAGAAAAAACCGAAGATAAGTCAGATGATAAAAAAGACGAAAAGAAGGATGATAAGTCAGAGGTTAAAACTGAGTTCGAGAAGCATGGAAAGCTTAGTGTTTCCGGAGTTGACATAGTTGATAAGGATGGCAAAAAGTATCAGCTTCATGGGGTAAGTACGCATGGTATTGCATGGTTTCCGGACTATGTTAATAAGGATGCGTTTAAGACGCTCCGGGATGACTGGGGTGTGAATCTTATCCGTCTTGCCATGTATACGGATGAGGGCATGGGATACTGTACAGACGGTAATAAAGATGAGATCAGGGCTCTTGTTGAAAAAGGTGTTGATGCAGCTACAGAGCTTGGAATGTATGTTATAATCGACTGGCATATTCTTCATGATCTTACACCTCTTACATATAAAGATGAGGCTGTAAGCTTCTTTACCGAGATGTCGAAAAAGTACGCTGATCATGATAATGTTATTTATGAGATATGTAATGAACCTAACGGAGGTACTTCCTGGAGTGATGTTAAATCATATGCAGAAGAAGTTATTCCGGTCATAAGAAAGAATGCTCCGGATTCTATCATTATCGTAGGTACCCCTAATTGGTCTCAGGATGTGGATAAGGCGGCAGCTGACCCGCTTTCATTTGATAATGTAATGTATGCAGTTCATTTTTATGCAGCTACTCATAAGGATGATATAAGAAATAAAGCCATAGAAGCAAGAAAAAGCGGCGCACCTGTATTTATCAGTGAGTTCAGTATCTGCGATGCATCCGGAAATGGTGGTATAGATTATGATTCGGCTGAAGAATGGATGAAGTATCTTGATGAAAATGATATGTCATATGCTATCTGGAGCCTTTGCAATAAGGACGAGACTGCAGCGCTCATAGCGCCTTCATGTAATAAAAAGAGCGGATGGTCAGAGGATGAACTTTCCGAAACAGGAAAATGGTATAAGAAACATCTTGGAAAATAATATTTGGGCGAATATCATAAATTTAAAGCCGTTTTTTGTTAAGATATTCTTAGAAACTATGTGTTTGGGTTGACAATCTGTTAAAAAAGTATTACAAATAAGTGTAGTGTTTTGCATATTGTGTTTTTAATATGCCCAAAATTATGTATATTGGAGTAGTTTTATGCGTGTTATAGCCGGTTCAAGAAGAAGTCTTCCACTGAAAACTGTTGAAGGACTCGATACGAGACCAACGACAGACAGGATCAAAGAAACGTTATTTAACATACTTATGCCGGATCTTGCTGATTCTGTGTTCTGGGATCTTTTTTCCGGAAGCGGCGGCATTGGAATAGAAGCACTTTCCAGAGGGGCTTCAAGAGCGGTATTTGTTGAAAATAATGCAAATGCGGTAAAATGTATCAATGATAATATCAAATTTACAAAATTTACCGATGAGGCAGAGGTTTTCAGAACGGACGTGCTTTCCTATGTAAGGTCAGTGAAAAAGGTGGATGCCAATATTATTTTCATGGATCCTCCATACAGAAATGGTTTTGAAAAGGAAGTACTTACGGAGCTTTCAAACAAAGAGTTTCTGGATCCGGATTGTATTATTATAGTTGAAGCTGATAAAGAAGAAGATTTCAGCTACGCATATGAACTCGGCTTTGATATCTATAAGAATAAAGAATATAAATCAAATAAGCATGTTTTCATGCAAAAAAGGATAGAAGAATAATGATAACAGCTGTTTATCCGGGCAGTTTTGACCCGGTAACTTTAGGGCATTTGGATATTATCGAAAGAGGAGCGGCCGTATTTGACAGACTTGTCATTGGCGTTCTCAATAATTCCGAAAAAAAATCTCCGTTGTTTACTTTGGAAGAACGTGTTATTATGTTAAAGGAAGTTACAAGCGGGATGAAAAATGTCAGAGTTGAATGTTTTGACGGACTTCTCGTTGATTTTGTGAGAGCAAATAATTCAAACATAATTATCCGCGGACTCAGAGCTATGGCGGATTTTAATATTGAACTCCAGATGGCACAGACCAATCGTGCGGTTGCGAGCGATATAGATACCTTGTTCTTTTCAATAAGTACTAAGTATTCAGCTATCAGTTCCAGCGTAGTCAAAGAATATGCGAGCTACGGGGTTTCAGTGAAGGACTTTGTTCCGGCAAATGTCCTTTCAAGAATAGAGGAAAAGTATAAGAAATAAGATTCAGGAGGGAATCACGATGGAAAAAAAAGGCGTAGAAGAGATGATAAATGAGATCAGCGTATTTATAGGAAACTGTAAATATCAGCCACTCTCATCAAACAAGATCGTTGTGCCTAAAGATGAAATAGAAAAGATGCTCAGTGAGCTTAAACTTAAGCTTCCGAATGAGATTGAAAGATGTAAGAAGATCATGAGAAATAAAGAAGCAATTCTTGCATCAGCAAGAACTCGTTCAGATGCTATAATTTCTGAATCTGTAAATGAAGCTAACAGACTTGTTGATACCAATCATATAACAGAACTTGCAAATATCAGAGCAAATGAGATACTTGAGCAGGCTCGTAAGGAAGCTCAGCAGATAGTTGATGATGCAAATGCAGAAGCTGCAGAGGTCAGACTTTCAGCTATGGAATATACAAAGAGCAGACTTTCTGATATGAAGACTTTCTTTGCTCGTACTCTTGAGATCGACAGAGAGAATTATCATAATCTTATCGATAATCTTGAAAATGCTGTATATACACTTGATTCAAATATCAGTGATATGGATGCAAGTATTAATCTTCTTAACGGAAATCCAATCCAGGCTCCTGTATCACAGGGTCAGGCACCGGTTTATACAGGTGAAGATATTTCTGAGTTTGAAGAAGATGATGATTACGGATATAAGTATGGTCAGAACCGTAATCCAAATCCTGTAGCACCTCCTCCAATCGTTCAGTCTATGTCAAAAGCTGATGATTATGAGGAAGATGAGGATTATGATGAGGATGAAGATTACGATGACGATGATGACGATTTCCTTGATGAATAATCTCAGATACCGTAGGAACTTTAGTTCCGCAGGATTATGAGGAGCGCTTTTTGCTTCTCATAATATATAAAAAACTCCCGAGGGCGAAATGCTTTCGGGAGTTTTTGTATTAGTATGAGAAGCTTGTTTTTCTTTTGATAAGTTATATGATTACTGAATTTGAGGATAATTCATTCGGCAGTATTTTGCCGGTCTTGATATGATATAAAAGATTATAGATATCGGTAGCTTTTTTATCATATTCATAAAGAGTATCAGTGTATTTGTCGGCCGGTTTATAGGCTGAACGTTTGTTTACAATCTCTATTTTTGATTTGTCAGCGGCTTTTTTTAACAGTTCTGAGGATTCTCTTCTGAAAGCCAGGAGAGTTGCGTATGGACAGAAGAGAGAATCGGATGGTTTGATATCTTTTATTCCCAGTATTATATGCAAAAGTACCCTTCTGATCCGCGCTTCGGTCATTTCCCTTGTTTTTAAAGCCTGAATAATATCTTCATAGGACATAGGAAGCTTAAGTTTTTTAATTTTATTAAATAATGTTTCATTGATGTCAAGTATGCTGTCCGGTGTGAATTCATCCGAACCGTGCTGAAGATTTATGAGAGACAGGTTCAGGAGGGCGGAGATATCATTTGTGGAAATGAATTCTCTCAAAAGACCTGTTCCTTCGTATGTATTTTCAGGCAGTAATGTATTGATGCTGCTGTTTTGAAGACATATTTCTTCCTTATCCTGTGTGACTATCAGCTCACGTATCCTTTTGCCGGAAGCAAATTCGCCGGAAGTAACATCAGAATCATGCGATATACCTTTCCTTGGGATTATTACAGGAGTGATATCGGAATCCAGTCTGGTAAGTGCAGAAATATATTCGATGGCGAGGATGTTATTTGGAGAAGACAGGTCTTCGGTATAATCATCGCCTATTTCATCGATAACTGCCATGCTTCTGGCCTTCGGAAAAGAGTGTCCTTCCTTCAGGTGGTCATTTAAGGACGTCTTAAAAGAGCAGCTTTCCTTAGTGAGACACTCGGATATCTTATAAAGCCTGTTTATATCATTTGTTTCAGCGCCAAAAGCTATATGATCTGCGATTCCGAGAGAATTGATCATTTCTACTGCTGAAAATGAAAAATCCTGCGCACCGGAGGTGCTGTATCTGACCGGCAGTTCAAATATAAGATCCAGGCCGTTTTTAACAGCAACGCCGGCTCTGGCAAGCTTGTTTAGAATGGCCGGCTCGCCCCTTTGGACAAAATTTCCGCTCATGACAGCAAAAGCCTTCTCTGCATTGCTTAATCTTTTTGCTTCATTTAGATGATATAGGTGGCCATTATGAAAAGGATTATATTCAGCTACGATTGCGACGGTACTCATAATTTATTTATCCTCTGGATTATATTTTGAGCTCTTGAATGAAGAGCGTTTCGTGCATATTTCAAATTAAAGTTTATCGATGTAAATATATCATAGAATTGTCGGATGTGTATAATGGTTTTTGCGTCTTTGTAAAAAATTCAGAGTATTGTTGTTATGTGAAGGGGTGATGTTTTAAAAAAGTGAATAGTTTATATTAGAAAATTATATAGAATTATGTTTTTTACAGTTTGATTAATAAATGAACGAAATGATGGCGCGTTTTTTATTATTATTAATAAAAATACCTTGTAAAATGAAAAAAATTAAAAATAACCCTTTTCTTTTTAAAAAAGCATGCTATAATGATATAGATTTTGACTATAACAGTTAAGGAGAATGATATGAAAGCTTATTCAGAAATGACAAAAGAAGAACTTAGCGCTGAGCTCGAAGAGCTTAAGAAACAGTATCATAAGTATCAGGAAATGGATCTTAAGCTTGATATGAGCCGTGGAAAACCATGCCGTGAGCAGCTTGATATTTCTATGGGAATGATGGATGCACTTAATTCTCAGGCTGACCTTACCTGCGAAGATGGTACAGATTGCAGAAATTACGGAGTTCTTACAGGAATTCAGGAAGCTAAGGTTCTTATCGGCGATATGATGGAGAATAATCCTGATAATATTATCATTTACGGTAATTCTTCACTGAATGTTATGTACGATACGGTTTCAAGAGCCATGACTCATGGTATTCTTGGAAATACACCTTGGTGCAAGCTTGATAAGGTTAAATTCCTTTGCCCTGTACCGGGATATGACAGACATTTTGCCATTACTGAATATTTTGGTATAGAAATGATACCTGTTCCTATGAGTCCTGAAGGACCTGATATGGACATGGTTGAGAAGCTTGTTTCAGAGGATGATGCCATAAAGGGTATCTGGTGTGTTCCTAAGTATTCAAATCCTCAGGGATATTCATATTCTGATGAAACAGTAAGAAGATTTGCAAGACTTAAGCCGGCTGCTAAGGATTTCAGGATATTCTGGGATAATGCTTATGGTATCCATCATCTTTATGATGATCAGCAGGATTATCTTATTGAGATACTTGCAGAGTGCAAGAGAGCCGGAAATCCTGACCTTGTATATAAATTTGCTTCAACATCAAAGATTACATTTCCGGGAAGCGGTATAGCAGCTCTTGCAACTTCTCCTAATAATCTTGAAGATATCTTAAAGCAGATGAAAAATCAGACGATCGGTCATGATAAGGTAAATCAGTTAAGACATGTACGATTCTTCAAGGATATTCATGGTATGACAGAGCATATGAGAAAGCATGCTGATATCATCAGACCTAAGTTTGAAGCAGTACTTGAGGCATTTGACAGAAATCTTGCCGGACTCGGTATCGGTGAATGGACAAAGCCGAAGGGAGGATACTTCATCAGCTTTGATGCTCTTCCTGGATGTGCAAAGAGTATAGTTAAACTTGCAAAGAAGGCAGGAGTAACAATGACGGGCGCAGGTGCAACCTGGCCATATGGTAAAGATCCTGAGGATAAGAATATCAGAGTGGCTCCTACATATCCTACACTTGATGATCTTAAGACTGCAGCTGAGCTTTTTACACTTTGTGTAAGGATAATCAGTGCAGAAAAGCTTCTTTCTGAAATGAATTAAGTATTTCCATCAGTATATATTTTGACAGTTAAGATCACTTTCATTGCTCGCGTTTGATGCATGAAAGTGATCTTTTTGATTGGTATATATTTGTTGCGCAACAAAGTAATGTTTTATATTTCTTGGAAGCTTATATCTGATGTGATATTATATATCAAATACCATTTTGCAGATCATGGTATAGATAAATTATACGAAAAACAACACGTAAAAATGATGCGTAAAATTACGCGAAGAATCAAAGAAAAAACAAAACGAAAAAATGTTCGATTAATACTTAGTATATCGATTTCTAAATAACTACACCAAATAACGTGCCTGTTTTCCCGAATAGCACAGCACCAAAAGCCTCGGAATAGTTCACTATTCCTACGTTTTTGATACTGCACTCTCGGAAAAACATTCTACGTTATTGGTCCAGTTATTTTAGAACCGATATACTAGTTTCTTCTTGACAATCAGAAGTGATTATAATAATATAAAAACCGAACATATGTTTTATTAAAGGAGGTTATTATGGCAAATGAAGATAAGCAGAGAGCTTTAGATGCTGCTCTTGCACAGATTGAAAAACAGTATGGAAAGGGTTCCGTTATGAAGCTGGGCGACAGCTTCGAAGATATGAATATAGATGTTGTTCCTACAGGCTCTCTGAGTCTTGATATTGCACTCGGTGCAGGTGGTATGCCGAGAGGACGTATTATAGAGATTTATGGACCTGAATCAAGTGGTAAAACTACGGTTGCTCTTCATGTTGTATCTGAGGTACAGAAGAGAGGCGGTATTGCCGGATTTATTGATGCAGAACATGCTCTTGATCCGGTTTACGCAAAGAATATTGGCGTAGATATAGATAATTTATATATTTCTCAGCCTGACAATGGTGAGCAGGCTCTTGAGATCACTGAAACCATGGTTCGTTCCGGAGCAGTTGATGTTATCATAGTTGACTCGGTTGCAGCTCTTGTTCCGAAGGCTGAGATAGAAGGCGATATGGGAGACAGCCATGTTGGCCTTCAGGCAAGACTTATGTCTCAGGCGCTCAGAAAGCTTACAGCGGTTATAAGCAAGACAAACTGTGTTGTTATTTTTATCAATCAGCTTCGTGAAAAGGTTGGTGTTATGTTTGGTAACCCGGAGACCACAACCGGTGGACGAGCTCTGAAGTTCTATGCTTCTGTCAGACTTGATGTAAGACGTGTAGAGACTATAAAGCAGGGTGGTGAAGGCATCGGTAACCATACAAGAGTTAAAATAGTTAAGAATAAGATCGCTCCTCCGTTTAAAGAAGCAGAATTCGATATTATGTTCGGTAAGGGTATTTCCAAGGAAGGAGATGTTCTGGATCTCGCTGCCGGAAGAAATATTATTGTAAAATCCGGAGCATGGTATGCATATAAGGGCGAAAAGATCGGTCAGGGACGTGAAAATGCAAAGCAGTACCTTCTTGAACATCCGGATGTATTTAAGGAAGTAGAGAACAGAGTTCGTATCGAAGCAGGTATAGGTGGAGTATCCTCTGAGGATTATGAAAAACTTCTTGCTGAAGGACTTGTAAAGCCAAAGGAAGAAACTACAGAGGAATAATATGCCTGAGATACGTGTTGTCGAAAAAAGCAAGAGGAATTTGATCTATATTGATGATGAATATATCGGATTCTTGTATAATTCTGATATAAAATCTCTGGAATTAGATGCTTCGGAAGATGGCTATATTATTGATGAAGTGCGTGCTGAGGAGATAACGAATAAGATTTATGCAAGAACCTATGAGAAGGCTGTTTCATATCTTGCCAGAGCAGAATACTGCTCAAGTGAGATAAGATTTAAGCTTAAGCATAATGATTATTCAGAGCAGATGATCGAAAAGGTCATTGAGGAACTTTA
Source organism: Eubacterium ruminantium (assembly GCA_900108205.1). Classification (GTDB taxonomy): domain Bacteria; phylum Bacillota; class Clostridia; order Lachnospirales; family Lachnospiraceae; genus Eubacterium_Q; species Eubacterium_Q ruminantium_A. Next base: position 72,699 of record FNUU01000001.1, read on the forward strand.
TGATCATCATTATCTGGATGACAGAAGATATGCAGAAGCGTATATCAGGTCTTATTCCGATAAAAAAGGCAGAATGCTCATAGAAAATGAACTTATACATAAGAATATAGAAAAAAGCATAATTAATGAGGCTTTTTCTATGTTTCAGGAGGATGATTCCTATTCCGAAAATGATGCGATCGGCAGGCTGATCGAGAAAAAATATAAGTATGCCGATCTGACTGATCCGAAGACAAAAAGTAAGATCCTGGCCTATTTTGTACGGAAGGGTTTTCCGGTGGATAAAGTTAATAATCACTTGACATAATGTTAAAAAACGATTAATATTTATATGTTGTACGTTTGTGCAATTAAAATTACATAAGGAGGTGCTCCTGTGGAACCTGTCTACATAGTTATTTGTGTTATCATACTTGTAGCAGCAGTTATCGGCACATGGTTTGCGGCTACGGCATATCGTAAAAATATCGCTGAAGCTAAGATCGGTAAGGCTGAAGACAAGGCTAAAGAGATTATAGATGATGCACTTAAAACTGCTGAAGACAAGAAGCGCGAGATCGTCATTGCTGCCAAAGAGGAAGCTCTTAAGACAAAAAATGACCTTGATAAGGAAGTAAAAGATCGCCGCAACGAAATTCAGCGTATGGAGAAGAGAGTTCTTTCAAGGGAGGAAAATCTCGACAAGAAAAGTGATGCATTGGAGAAGAAAGAAGCATCGCTTTCAGCAAGAGAAGCCGAGATTAACAAGAGAAAGGCTGAAATTGATGAACTCTCATCAAAAAGGTTACAGGAACTGGAAAGAATTTCCGGACTCACCTCTGAACAGGCAAAGGAATATTTACTTAAGACTGTTGAAGACGATGTAAAACACGAAACTGCAGTCATGATCAAGGAGATGGAATCCAGAGCTAAGGAAGAAGCTGATAAGAGGGCTAAAGATTATGTTGTTTCAGCTATACAGAAATGTGCAGCTGATGTTGTATCGGAATCAACTATTTCCCTTGTACAGCTTCCGAATGATGAGATGAAGGGCAGAATCATTGGTAGAGAGGGTAGAAATATAAGAACTCTTGAGACAATGACAGGCGTAGATCTTATTATCGATGATACACCTGAAGCAGTTATCTTATCTTGCTTCGATCCTATAAGGAGAGAGGTTGCCAGAATTGCTCTTGAAAAACTTATCGTTGATGGAAGAATTCATCCGGCTAGGATTGAAGAGATGGTTGAAAAGGCCAAGAAAGAAGTTGAGACAATGATCCGTGAGGAAGGTGAATCAGCTGCACTTGAATGCGGTGTTCACGGTTTACATCCTGAGATCATTAAGCTTCTTGGTAGAATGAAGTTTAGAACCAGTTATGGTCAGAATGCTCTTAAGCATTCTGTTGAGGTTTCTCAGCTTTGTGGTCTTATTGCCGGTGAGATTGGAGAAGACATCAAACTTGCTAAGAGAGCAGGACTTCTTCATGATATTGGAAAATCTGTTGATCATGAGATGGAAGGCTCACATGTTACTATTGGTGTAGATATTTGTAGAAAGTACAAAGAATCAGCTGTTGTTATAAATTCAGTTGCATCACATCATGGTGACACAGAAGCAGAAAGTTTAATCGCTTGTATAGTACAGGCTGCAGATACTATTTCAGCTGCAAGACCTGGTGCTAGAAGAGAAACGTTGGAGACATACACCACAAGACTTACAAAGCTTGAAGCTATCGCTAATGAGTTTACAGGCGTTGATAAGACCTTTGCTATTCAGGCAGGACGTGAGATTCGAGTTATGGTAGTTCCTGAGCAGGTTAGTGATGCGGACATGGTACTCCTTGCCAGAGATATTTCTAAGAAGATTGAAGATGAACTTGAATATCCTGGACAGATCAAGGTTAGTCTCATAAGAGAATCGCGCATTACTGATTATGCAAAGTAATGGCATATAATTAACTGCTATATCCCCTGATAGTTCTGATAGTTCTATCAGGGGATTTTTGCGCACTGAGCGAGTCATGCACGCCCACAGCGCTCGTCATGCGCATGCACAAGGTCACCGATGCACATAGAGTAGTTAGTTTAAAGCGAAAAGCAACAAAATTGTGTAAAATATAGAAAAAGTGTTGATGGAGGTCCGGAAATGGAGGCTGAGAGGGATAAAAAACATGGAATACAATATTTATAATATAACCAGCCTGGATGATGAAAGAGTTGCAATCTACACAAAATATAATGAACCGCAGCTTATGCATTTCTTTGAACCTGATGGAGGCATATTTATTGCAGAAACGCCTATGGTAATCGAGAGAGCTCTTGATATGGGAGCTGTACCTGTTTCATTTTTTATTGAGGAAGGTGAATTACAGAGGGGATATATTTGCAAGGTTATCGATAAAGCTTATTCATTATATTACAGTGATATAGATAAAACAGGCTCTAAAACAGACACAAAAACATACTATAAAAATGATTATAAATCCGATGGTGGATCAGGTAATATATCAGGGACAAATATAGAAAATAGAATTGACATATATACAGCAAAACTTGATGTTATTCAGAAGGTTACCGGGTATAATCTTACAAGAGGAATGTTAGCGGCTTTCAGAAGACCGGTAGAGCCTGATATAAGTGAATTTCTTAAATCCGCCAGAAATATTGCGGTACTTGAAAATGTTGTAAATCCGACTAATTTAGGGGCTATTTTCAGATCTGCAGCTGCTTTGGGTGTAGACTTTATTCTCATAACAGAGGGTTCTACGGATCCTTATTACCGAAGAGCAGCCAGGGTATCCATGGGAACGGTTTTTCAGATTCCCTGGGCATATATTCCTAAAAACACGGATTTCGTTGATATGCTTCATAAATATGGATATACTGTGACTTCAATGGCTCTTAAGGAAAATGCAGTAAAGTTAAATGATCCTGTGCTGAAAAAGGCTACAAAAAAAGCTATAGTTATGGGTACTGAAGGAACCGGAATAAGCGAAGAGGTTCTTATGAAAAGTGACCATATTGTAATAATACCGATGTATAATGGTGTGGATTCATTGAATGTTGCGGCTTCTTCGGCAGTTGCATTCTGGGAACTGTGCAGAAGTTGATTTATGGATGGAGAATAAAAAATGAAAAGTCTGAAACTTATTGAAAGAAATCTGGTATATAAAGCTCACAGAGTAGAAGTGTATGAAGACAGTATGCTTAAACCGGATGGCGAAATAGTTAAATATGATTTTGTACATAACAGAAATGGGGCAGGAATCCTTCTTGTTGACAAAAAAATTGAAAATGGTCAGGAGAAGGAGGAGATGATATTTGTTAAACAGTATAGAACTACAGTTGATGCTCTTGATATAGAAATTCCTGCAGGATGCCAGAACTATCCGCAAGAAGATTTTAAAATATGCGCTCTAAGAGAGGCGGAAGAGGAGACTGGCTATATTCCGGAAAGAATGTATTATCTTACAAAAATAATTGCAGCTGTCGGACTGTTTGATGAGCAGACTGCTATTTATATCGGTACAGATCTGCGAAAGGGCGAGATTAACAGGGACCCAGATGAATTCATAGAAATAATCAGGATGACTCCTGAGGAGGCTCTTAAGGCTGTATATGATAATAAGATAATTGACAGCAAAACAATCATAGCAATTTTTGCATATAACGACATGAAGAGTAAGGGATTAATTAATTAAACAAAATAATTTACTATATTTAATTCAATATTAGTAAACATGCTTTGTTTGTTACTTAAATTTAGCTAAAATATATAAAATAGCGCCATTCAGGGCTTGGTTTTTCATATGTTACGTAAATGTTACGGAAAAATAATTAATAATTTGTAAATATATTTAAAATTTTTATTCTAGATATAGTGATGGGTTACGTAATCTGACACTTTATTTTGCGGAACGGCCTCTAAGGCTCGTAAAAACGTTATTTTTTATAAAATTTTACCATTGATTTTATGTTAATTTGTAATTATACTGTAATAAACAGAATTATTTTGTGGGGCACAGATTCATGGGAGATTATATTGATAAATTCATACAGTATATGAATGATGTTAAGCATTCGAGCAATAATACACTTGCATCCTACAAGAGGGATCTTAAGAAATTTCAGGATTATCTTGAAAATGAAAAGATCCCTGATTTTAGTGCTGTTAATACTACAATGATCAATACATATATTTTGAAGCTTGAAAAGGAAGGTATGAGCTCAGCGACAGTTTCAAGAAATGTGGCAAGTATCAGGTCTTTCTTCATATTTCTTCTGAATACCGGAGTGATAACCGGTAATCCTACAGAGAAGATCAAACCACCTAAGGTTGAGAAAAAAACACCGGAAACACTTTCTATCGAAGAAGTTTCTCTTCTTTTGGAACAGCCTAGCGGTACATCTGACAAGGAAATAAGAGATAAGGCGATGCTTGAACTCCTGTATGCTACCGGCATGAGAGTTACTGAACTTATTTCTCTTAAATTTTCTGATGTTAATCTGAGTCTCGGATTTGTGCAGTGTATTGACAACGGAAAAGAAAGAGTTATACCTTTTGAAAATGCAGCTAAAAGTGCACTTACAAACTATCTTTTCTCTGTTCGTCCGTCAATGTGCGGTGATTCGGAATATCTTTTTACCAACTGCAAGGGTGAACAGATGACAAGACAGGGATTCTGGAAGATCATTAAGTACTATGCAAACAGAGCTAAGATCGATAAAGATATAACGCCGCATATGATCAGACATTCATTTGCCATGCATATGGTAAATAATGGCGCGGATCTTCATGCCCTTCAGGAAATGCTCGGACATTCAGATATTTCTACAACGCAGATTTATCTCAGAGGAAAGAGAAGCAAGCTTAAAGAGGTTTATGATGCAGCTCATCCAAGAGCTAAAGTACAGATTTGAAATTACATCTTAAGAGATATTGACTAAGAAAGGAATAACGGTTGGAATGTTTGGTATTCCGACCGAAACTAAATATATGGCTGGATCTGTTTTTGGTAATATTTTAAAATGCAGCACCTGGGGTGAGTCCCATGGCGCAGCAATCGGCGCGGTTCTGGATGGATGTCCCGCAGGACTTGCGATTGACGAGAATTATATACAGAAATTTTTAGACAGAAGAAAGCCCGGACAATCTGATTTTTCAACTAAAAGAAATGAAAGTGATAAGGTAGAGATATTATCGGGAGTATTTGAAGGTAAGACCACAGGTACTCCTATTTCTTTGCTTATCAGAAATACTTCTCAGATTTCTAAGGACTACAGCAATATTGCTTCAGTTTACAGACCGGGACATGCTGATTATACATTCGACAGTAAATATGGCTTCAGAGATTATCGCGGCGGAGGAAGATCTTCCGGACGCGAAACTGCCGGGCGAGTTGCAGCCGGAGCGATAGCTATAAGACTTCTTGAAGAGTTTGGTATAAGCTTTATGACCTATGTCGAGTCTGTAGGTGATATTTCTGTCGATTATAATAATTTTGATAAAGAAGAAATATTCAGAAATATGCTGTATATGCCGGACAAGGATGCTGCAGATAAGGCTTCTGAGTATTTAAGAAATCTTACAGCTGATAAGGATTCTTCCGGAGCTGTTGTAAAATGCATTATTTCCGGATGCCCTGCAGGGCTTGGAGATCCTGTGTTTGATAAACTGGACGCGAGACTTGCCGGTGCTATAATGTCCATCGGCGCTGTAAAGTCCTTTGAGGTTGGGAACGGAAGAGAAGCAGCCGGACTTAAAGGTTCACAGAATAACGATGAGTTTTACAGTGAAAATGGCATTGTCAAAAAGAAAACAAATAATTCCGGAGGTATTCTGGGCGGAATCAGTGATGGCAGTGATATTGTGCTGACAGCTGCATTTAAGCCGACGCCTTCAATATACAAGGCTCAAAATACCGTGAATACAGATAAAGAAAATGTATCCATCGAGATTAAAGGCCGCCATGATCCGATCATTGCTCCAAGAGCGGTGGTTGTTGTGGAAGCGATGTCAGCTCTTGTGATTGCAGATGCGCTTCTTATTAATTGCAGCAGTAAATTGGATAATCTGAAGAAAATTTACGGATAATATAACTTATCAGAAGAAAAACAAGCACGAGTGAAACGAGTATTTGTTTTTCTTGATAAGTTACCGTAGGGACTTTAGTCCCGCAGGATTATTAGATGTATATTTTCGATAACTATTCAATTTATTCAGCATAGTGCCTGATTTTTAGCTTGCAATTCCATTTTGGATTTGTTATTATTCATACGGGCTTAGTAAAAGTCCGCATATTTTTAGCCGTTACTTAGTCACCGGAAGACTCCGACCTTTGACCCGGTAACAGGCGATACTATTATTAAAGGAGGTTGTAACAATGATTACAGCAGAGCAGAAGAAGGAAATTATTGCAAAGTACGGAAATGGTGAAGGAGATACAGGTTCTCCAGAGGTTCAGGTAGCGCTTCTTACAGCACGTATCAATGATCTTAATGAGCATTTCAAGGTACATCCTCATGACCATCACTCAAAGAGAGGTCTTCTCAAGATGGTAGGTCAGAGAAGAAATATGCTTGCTTACCTTAAGAGCAAGGATATCGAGCGTTACAGAAAGCTTATTGAAAGCCTCGGACTTAGAAAATAATCAAACTTCTTTAATTAATTTTCATAACAATCTCTGAATCCGCAGATGCTGAAAGAAATGAAATTTCTCTCTGGTATCTGCGGGTTCTTCTTTTTGGCGTTTTTTTCTTCTTGAAGTATAAGTGTTTATATGATAAAATTACAGAGATTGTTTTAAGGTTTATCCGAGACTACTGAAAACTGTATTATGCATTTACATAGTGCCGTTTTCAGTCGTTTCGGAACCTTGGAATAAATATAATTTTTAAGGAGAAAAAAATGTACAAGAAATTTGAAATGGAGCTTGCCGGCAGAACTCTCAGAGTTGATGTTGACAGAGTAGGCAAGCAGGCAAACGGAGCAGTGCTTATTCACTACGGAGATACAGTTGTTCTTTCAACAGCAACAGCTGCAAAGGAACCTAGAGAAGGTATCGATTTCTTCCCGCTTTCAGTAGAGTATAACGAGAAGATGTATGCAGTAGGCAAAATCCCTGGAGGATTTAACAAGCGTGAAGGCAAGGCTTCAGAAAACGCAACTCTTACATGTCGTGTAATCGATCGTCCTATGAGGCCTCTTTTCCCTAAGGATTATCGTAACGACGTAACTCTTGAAAATCTCGTAATGTCAGTTGATCCTGAATGTGCACCGGAGCTTACAGCTATGCTCGGTACAGCTATTGCAGTATCAATCTCTGATATTCCATTTGACGGTCCATGCGCAACAACTCAGGTAGGTCTTGTTGACGGGCAGTTTATTTTCAATCCAAATTCTACACAGAATCTTAATTCTGATCTTAAGCTTACAGTTGCTTCAACAAGAGAAAAAGTTATCATGATCGAAGCAGGAGCAAATCAGGTTCCTGAAGACAAGATGCTTGAAGCTATTTTTGCTGCTCATGAAGTTAACCAGAAGGTTATCGCATTTATCGACCAGATCGTTGCTGAGTGCGGAAAACCAAAGAGCAGCTATACAAGCTATGCAGTTCCTGAGGATCTTATGGCTGATATCATGGCTGAGTATCCTATGGAATCAATGGAAGAAGCTGTATTTACAGATGACAAGCAGACAAGAGAGAATAATATCTTCGCTATGAAGGAAAAGCTTCGCGAGAAGTATGCTGAGAATGATGCTTGGCTCGGAAGACTTGATGATGCTTTATATCAGTATCAGAAGAAGACAGTTCGTAAGATGATCCTTAAGGATCATAAGCGTCCTGACGGAAGAGCAATCAATCAGATCAGACCACTTGCTGCTGAAGTTGATCTTATTCCTAGAGTACATGGTTCTGCCATGTTCACAAGAGGACAGACACAAATCTGTGATGTTGTTACACTTGCTCCTCTTTCTGAGGCTCAGAAGGTTGAAGGACTTGATGTAAATGTAACAACTAAGAGATATATTCATCATTATAATTTCCCATCATATTCAGTTGGTGAGACAAAGGTTTCAAGAGGTCCTGGACGTCGTGAGATAGGTCATGGTGCACTTGCTGAGAGAGCTCTTCTTCCTGTTATTCCTTCAGAAGAAGTATTCCCATATGCAATCCGTGCAGTATCAGAGACATTTGAGTCAAATGGTTCTACATCTATGGCTTCAACATGTGCTTCATGTATGTCTCTTATGGCAGCCGGTGTTCCTATTAAAGCTCCTGTAGCCGGAATCTCATGCGGACTTGTTACAGGTGAAACAGATGATGATTACGTAGTTCTTACTGATATTCAGGGCCTTGAAGACTTCTTCGGTGATATGGACTTCAAGGTTGCCGGTACTAAGGAAGGTATCACAGCTATCCAGATGGATATCAAGATTCACGGACTTACACCTGATATTATCAGAGAGGCTATCAGAAGAACTAGAGAAGCAAGAGTATATATCCTTGATGAAGTAATGCTTAAGTGTATTCCTGCGCCAAGACCGGAAGTAAATGAATATGCTCCTAAGATTGAAATGATGATGGTTGATCCTGAAAAGATCGGTGAAATCATCGGACAGAAGGGCAAGACTATCAATGCTATCATTGATGAAACTGGAGTTAAGATTGATATCGATGACGACGGAAAGGTTTCTATCTGCGGCGTTGAGAAAGCCGGCATTGAGAGAGCTAAGGAGATCATTCATTCAATCGTTGATCCTATTGAAGTAGGAAAGACATATTCTGGTAAGGTTGTAAGAATCATGCCATTTGGTGCTTTTGTAGAGCTTTCTCCAAATAAGGACGGAATGATCCATATTTCAAAGCTTGATCAGAAGAGAGTTGCTAAAGTTGAGGATGTTGTAAACATTGGTGACAATGTAAGAGTAAAGGTTCTTGAGGTGGACAGAATGGGTAAGATCAGCCTCAGCCTTAAGGATGCAGACAAATAATAATTTAGCTACGGCGGGGAGAGAAGAGTTTAATGAGATTTGGTTTTTTTGATGAGGTTAACAAGGAATATGTAATTGATAAGCCTAACACACCGGCACCTTGGGTAAATTACCTTGGTTCGCCACTTTACGGTGCGATAATCTCGAATAATGCAGGTGGTTATAGTTTTGAGCAGTCCGGCGCAAACGGACGTATTATAAGATATGTCTTCAACAGCTTTGATCAGCCTGGAAGATATATCTATATCAGGGATAATGATACTAAGGATTACTGGTCAGCTTCATGGCAGCCTGTTGCAAAGCCTCTTGACAGCTACAAGAGTGAGTGCCGTCACGGAACCGGTTATACAAGAATGAAGGCAGAATATTCTGATATTGCTTCAGAGGTTCTCTATCTTGTACCACTTGATATGAAGTATGAGGTATGGAAGACAAAGCTTACAAATAATTCTGATAAGCCAAGAAATCTTACTGTTTCAGGCTACTGCGAGTTCACAAACAACAACAATTACGAGCAGGATCAGGTAAACCTTCAGTATACACTTTTCATAACAAGAACATATTTCAGAGATAACCGCATCAGACAGGTTATCAATGAGAATGTTAAGAATAATTCAGTAAATGGTGATGCAGCTACAGACAGATTCTTCGGTCTTGCCGGCTCACCTGTATCATCATATACAGGAAGCAAGGAGGATTTCCTCGGATCATACAGAGGTTACGGAAATCCAATCGGTGTTGAGGAAGGAAATCTTGGCAATACTCTCAACTATAACAGCAATGCCTGCGGTGCACTTTCAACTGTTATCACACTTGCTCCTGGTGAGACAAAGGAGATAGCATTTATCCTCGGACAGAAGGATGATGAAGAAGCAGCAGCACTTGTTGAGAAGTATGCTGATCCGGGAGCTCAGGCTGAGGCAGATTATGAAGAGCTCGTTAAGTGCTGGCATGAGAGACTTTCTCATCTTCAGGTTAAGACACCATGTGCAGAGTTCGATGAGATGGTTAATACATGGAATGCATATCAGTGCTTCATGACATTCATCTGGTCAAGAGCAGCTTCATTTGTTTACTGCGGACAGAGAAACGGTTACGGATATCGTGATACAGTTCAGGATATTCAGGGTGTTATCCACCTTGCTCCTGAGATGGCAAAGGAGCAGATCACATTTATGCTTTCTGCTCAGGTATCTAACGGTGGCGGACTTCCACTTGTTAAGTATACTCATAATCCTGGTCACGAGGATACACCGGATGATGCTTCATATGTTAAGGAAACAGGACATCCTGCATACAGAGCAGATGATGCACTCTGGCTCTTCCCAACAGTTTATAAGTATATTTCCGAGACAGGAGATACAGCTTACATCAATGAAATGATCCCTTATGCAGATAAGGACAGAGATAATGTATACGATCACCTTAAGAGAGCTATCGAGTTCTCTATGAACAGACTTGGTAATCATGATATGCCTGCCGGACTTCATGCAGACTGGAATGACTGCCTGAGACTTGGTAAGAAGGGTGAGTCTACATTTGTTGCTATGCAGCTTTATCTTGCATTCTCTATCATCGGAAAGTTCGCTGAATTCAAGGATGATACAGAGTATCTTGCATATGTTTCAAGAGAGCAGCGTGAACTCGGCAAGATCCTTAATGATCTTTGCTGGGAGGACGACAGATTCATCAGAGGCTTCACAGAGAAGGGTGATGTTATCGGTTCTAAGAAGGATCCTGAAGCAAGCATGTGGCTCAATCCACAGAGCTGGTCTGTAATAAGCGGACTTGCTACCAAGGAGCAGGCTGAGAAGGCTCTTGAATCAGTTCACAGAGAACTTGCAACAGAAAATGGTGCTATGCTTATGGCACCTGCTTATAGAAATCATGCATTTGACGGAGCTCTTATGCTTCTCTTCAATGCATCAACCAAGGAAAATGGTGGTATCTTCTCACAGCCACAGGGATGGCTCATCCTTGCAGAGGCTCTTATGGGACATGGTAACAGAGCTATGGAATACTACCTTGACTGTGCACCTTCAGCAATGAATGACAAGGCAGAGATCAGAAAGCTTGAGCCTTACTGCCATGGACAGTTCACAGAAGGAAAGGACAGCCCATTCTTCGGAAGAGCACATGTTCACTGGCTTACAGGAACAGCTTCAACCGTTATGGTTGGTTCGGTAGAAGGTATACTTGGTCTCAGACCTGACTTCGCCGGAATTCGTATTTCACCTTCAATCCCATCAGACTGGAAGGAATTTGAGATGAAGAAGTTCTTCAGAGGAAAGTGGCTTAATATTAAGGTTGTAAATGAAAATGGAGCCGAATCGGGAGTTAAGAGTCTTACTCTCAACGGCGATACTATTGATGGAGATTATATCCTTGCAAGAGATCTTAAGGATGTAAATGATATAGTAGTTACATTATAATCAATATCCCTCCGTTTGATGAAATACTCAGGCGGAGGGGTTTGAAATTTTCTTGGTATTCAGGGAGGAAACAGAATGGCTGCAAAAACTCAGGGCAGTTCAGCTATAAAAAGTACAAGCACCTCAAGGAGCAGCAGGAGTTCATCCGGAACACGTAAAAGTACTCCAAACAGCAGAAGTACAGCAAACAGAAAAAGTTCATCAACTTCAAAGGCAACGAAAAATACAGTTATAGAACCGGAAAATGATCCGGCAAAGGCAGAGAGACAGAAGGAAATATATCTTTTTGCTTTTCTTGCTGTATCTGTTTTTTTGCTGCTCAGTAATTTTAATCTCTGCGGAGTTGTCGGAAGAGTTATTTCCGGATTTTTCTTTGGCCTTTTCGGAACCATAACCTACCTCATACCTTTTTATCTGTTCTTTTCTGCAGCATACCTTCTTTCAAATGGTACAAAAAAGAAGGTTCTGAAGAAGATAATATGGATAGGTATTGCCCTGATCCTGGTTGCCTTTATTACCCAGATTATCGTTGGCGCAGAAGGTGTTACAATAAAAACACTCTATTTGGAGGGCTACAAACATAAGAAGGGCGGCGGTGTTTTGTTCGGCGGACTTCTGTCACTCTTATATAAGCTTATCGGTAAGGTGGGCTGTATAATCTTTTCAGTTCTGTTTGTCTTGGTAGCTATAATAGAGATTATAAATGTTTCTCTGATCCAGCTTGTTAAGAGCTTTGGCAGCAGCTTTAAGAATACTGCCAATTACGGAAGATCAGAAGATGACGATGAATATGAATATGACTATTATGATGACGATGACTCATACTACGAGACACGAAGCAGTGAGCCTAAGCATATTTTAAATAATACAACCATACTAGAGGATAAAACGGATTTAACTGCTGATGACAGTAATTCTGTTTTGTCAAACAGTGGAAGATCAAAAAAGAAAAAGAAGAAAAAAGTCGTATATCCTGCAGAACAGTCGGTTGAAATAGCTGATGAAGATGTTAAGGATATATATACAAATAAATCTGATAATAAAGTAATGCCTGATTTCCTTAAGGACAGTCATGAAAAAGTAAGAAAGAATAAAAAATCAGACAGTACAAGCTCTGAGGATGCATATTCGGCAATATCAGGACTTTCAAGCTATGGAATGGTTGACAGATCCGAAAGATATACAGGGGCCGAAGAAGCAGGAAATGTATCTTCAGATTATGATGGATATGGTAATAATGGACCATTTGGTTCTGCAAATAATGTGGCTGCAGCTTCTGACTATGTAGATACATATAATGAAGCAGAAATGAACGAGCTTACACCGGACCTTGATAACGGTTCAAGAGTTGATAAGGAACCGGGTAAGACCGGAATCCACAGAAGAGAGCATCCGATAAAGACGGATATTTTCGATCTTAAGCCGGTTAAAGATCCATATGCTTCAAGAGAGCAGAAGACATCATTTGCTTCTTCCGGTATGAAAAAAGAATCCGTAGACTCAAGAAATGATGAGTATTTCGGCTCCGACAGTTTGTCAGAAGATAAAAAATATTTGGATGATATTTTTGAGGATTCTGATACATCAAACGTATCGGAAGAAGAACGTTTGGAGGATACTGTAAAAACTTTCAGGTCTGATAAAAATATCAAATCTGATACAGTTTCAGATAATAATTCAGCTGTATCAAGTGATTCAAGTATATCAAGTGTGTCGAGTATATCAAGTGCATTAAGATCATCCGGAACATCTGATACTTCATCTGCTTCCGATAAAGCAGAAACGGCTGTAAAGAAAAAAGAATACAGATTCCCGCCTGTTTCACTTCTTCATATAGGTAAAAGCACACATTCCAAGAGCAATGATGATGCGGTCAGGGAAAATGGTATAAAGCTTAAGGAAACTCTTGAAAGCTTCGGCGTAAATGTAACAATCACTGATTACAGCGTCGGACCTGCGGTTACAAGATATGAGCTTCAGCCTGAGCAGGGTGTGAAGGTCAGCAAGATAGTCAGTCTTCAGGATGATATAAAGCTTGCACTTGCTGCGGCCGATATAAGAATAGAAGCACCTATTCCGGGTAAACCGGCAGTAGGTATTGAGATTCCTAACAAAGAAAATCAGAAGGTATATTTCCGTGAACTTATTGAAAGCGATAAGTTCAAGGAGAACAGTTCAAAGGTTGCATTTGCAGTTGGTAAGGATATAGGCGGTCAGGTCATAGTTACCGATATTGCCAAGATGCCGCATCTTCTCATTGCAGGTGCTACAGGCTCGGGTAAATCAGTTTGTGTAAATACTATAATAATGAGTATCTTATATAAGGCTAAGCCGGATGATGTTAAACTTATCATGGTGGATCCGAAGATGGTTGAATTAACAGCCTATAACGGTATTCCGCATCTACTGATTCCGGTAGTGACCGATCCTAAAAAGGCGGCAGGAGCTCTTAACTGGGCGGTTGTGGAAATGACCAATCGTTATCAGCTTTTTGCAAAATATAATGTGAGAAATATTAAGGGCTTTAATCAGAAGGTTGAGTCTGAAGGACCTAAGGACGATGATCCGATGTTCAGAAGACTTCCTCAGATCGTTGTAATAGTAGATGAGCTTGCGGATCTTATGATGGTTGCTCATGCAGAGGTAGAGGATGCGATAATACGTCTCTGTCAGCTTGCGAGAGCGGCAGGAATTCATTTGATCATTGCTACTCAGAGACCTTCTGTAGATGTTATTACAGGTCTTATTAAAGCAAATGTACCATCAAGAATTGCATTTGCAGTTTCTTCCGGCGTTGATTCAAGAACTATCCTTGATATGAACGGCGCTGAAAAACTCCTTGGTAAAGGAGATATGCTTTTCTATCCTACAGGCTATCCGAAGCCGGTGCGTGTACAGGGTGCACTTATTGAAGATGAAGAGGTCGTTTCTATAGTTGAATATATTAAAAAATATAATGATGGTTCATATGATGAGTCCGTCAGTCAGTCTATAGAAAACAGCACAGCCTCTGCTTCAGGCCAGAAGGCTTCAGGTGAAGGTGATGAAGACCGATATGATGAATTCTTCGAGGATGCAGCTAGACTTGTTATTGAGAAAGACAAGGCTTCTATAGGAAATCTTCAAAGAGTATTTAGAATAGGCTTTAACAGAGCTGCCAGAATAATGGATCAGCTCGCAGAGGCCGGTGTAGTAGGTCCTGAAGAGGGTACAAAGCCAAGAAAGATTCTTATGACCATGGATCAGTTTGATGATTTCATGAGTCTTTGAAAGGAGTATATATGTTAAGTGATATTGAGATTGCACAGCAGGCAAAAATGAAGAAGATAAGAGAGGTAGCCGAAACTATTGGACTTGGTGAGGATGATATCGAGCTTTACGGTAATTATATGGCTAAAATCTCTGATTCTGCACTTGAGAGACTTGAAAACAATGAGGATGGCAAGCTGATTCTTGTTACTGCGATCAATCCGACACCTGCAGGTGAAGGTAAGACAACAGTTACAATCGGTCTCGGACAGGGTCTTTGCAGACTTGGGAAAAATGCGGTAGTAACCCTCAGAGAGCCTTCACTTGGACCATGCTTTGGTGTTAAGGGAGGTGCAGCAGGCGGCGGCTACTCACAGGTGGTTCCGATGGACAAGCTGAATCTTCATTTTACAGGTGATTTTCATGCGATAACTTCCGCAAATAACCTTCTTTGTGCAGTTCTTGATAATCATCTTCAGCAGGGTAATCAGCTGGGTATAGATCCTAAGAGGGTTGTTATCAAAAGATGTCTTGATATGAATGACAGAGCACTCAGAAATATAACAATTGGTCTTGGGGCAAGAACTGACGGAGTTGTGAGAGAAGATCATTTTATAATAACTGTTGCATCAGAGGTTATGGCTATTCTCTGTCTTGCAAATGATCTGTCTGACCTTAAGCGTCGCCTCAGCAGGATGATAGTTGCATATACCTATGCAAATGAACCTGTTACAGCCGAGGATCTTAATTGTGTTGGTGCCATGGCGCTTCTTCTTAAGGATGCGATCAGACCTAACCTGATTCAGACACTTGAGAATACCCCTGCTATCGTACATGGAGGACCTTTCGCAAATATTGCTCATGGATGTAATTCGATAAGAGCAACTCAGACAGCGCTTAAGCTAGCTGATTATGTTATAACAGAGGCTGGATTCGGGGCTGATCTCGGAGCTGAAAAATTCCTTGATATAAAGTGCAGAAAGGGTCATTTGAAGCCTGACTGCGTAGTACTTGTGGCTACTGTACGTGCTCTTAAATATAATGGCGGAGTTAAGAAAGAAGAGCTTTCAACAGAAAATATGGAAGCATTGGAAAAAGGTATCGTAAATCTCGGAAAGCACATCGAGAACCTTAAAAAATTTGGTGTTCCTGTTGTTGTAACGCTCAATAAATTTATATCAGATACTGATAAAGAGCTTGAATTTGTAAAGAAATATTGTGAAGATTATGACTGCTCCATGACTGTTTCTGAAGTCTGGGAGAAGGGCGGAGAAGGAGGACTTGCTCTTGCAGAGGATGTTCTTAAAACTCTTGAAACAAAGAAATCAGAGTTTAAACCGCTTTATGAGGACAGTCTTTCAATAACAGAAAAGATTAAATGTATAGCGAAAGAAATATATGGCGCAAAGGATATCTCACTTTCGAAGAGTTCGGAAAATGCAATTAGGAAGATTGAGGAAATGGGCTTTGGCGGCTTCCCTGTATGTATGGCAAAGACTCAGTATTCCCTTTCGGATGATCCGGCACTTCTCGGAAGACCTGAAGGCTTTACGCTTAATATCAGAGAGGTTTATGTTTCGGCAGGTGCAGGCTTTGTTGTTGCACTGACAGGTTCTATCATGACCATGCCGGGACTTCCTAAGCATCCTGCGGCTGAAAATATAACTATAGATGACAACGGAGTTATTTCAGGCTTGTTCTAAATATATTTTTTAATATTTTATATGCATATTTATCAATATTTTATATGCATATTTATAAAAATACAGAATATTATATTTTAAATGTAAATATATCAGAATAGCAGAATAATAACTATTAGAAATAGTATATCCCGAAAAAGAGATATATTCTCTATAACAGTTAATCATCACATTTTCGGGTATTGGTACAGAAATAGTATTAGTATTTTAAGAAGTATAAAAACAGATTATTATTACTGTAATAAAAGGAGAAGAAGATGGCTGAAATTATTGATGGAAAGCAGATCTCACTTGATATCAAGGATGAGATAAAGGATAAGGTTGCCTGGCTTAAGGGCAAGGATATTGAGGTTACTCTTGCTGTAATTCTTGTGGGAAATGATCCTGCATCAACAGTATATGTAAAAAATAAAAAACTTGCCTGTGAATATACAGGGATTAAGTCTCTTTCATATGAGCTTCCTGAGGAGACGACAGAGGAAGAGCTTTTAAAGCTTATTGATGAGCTTAATGCTGATAAAAAGGTAAATGGTATTCTGGTTCAGCTGCCGCTTCCAAAGCATATAAAGGAAGATGCTGTAATCAAGAGAATATCTCCTGATAAGGACGTTGATGGCTTCCATCCTGAAAGTGTCGGAAGACTCAGTATTGGTGAAAGAGGATTTGTATCATGCACTCCTGCAGGTATCATTCAGCTTCTTAAGAGAAGCAAGGTTGATATCGACGGTGCTGAATGTGTCGTAGTCGGAAGAAGCAATATAGTAGGTAAGCCAATGGCTATGCTTCTTATAAGAGAAAATGGTACGGTTACTGTATGTCATTCAAGAACAAAGGATCTTAAGGAAGTTACAAAGCGAGCAGACATTCTTGTAGTAGCTATCGGTAAGCCGGAGTTTATTGATGCTTCTTATGTTAAAGAGGGAGCAGTTGTAATCGATGTAGGTATCCATAGAAAAGAAGGAAAAAAACTTTGCGGAGATGTAAATTATGCATCGGTTGAACCGGTTTGTTCAAAGATAACTCCTGTACCGGGCGGTGTAGGACCTATGACTATCGCAATGCTTATGTATAATTGTTATGAAGCTGCATTAATGCAGAATGGATTATAAAAAATGGTTAAAATACTACTCGTATCTCTCGGGTGTGACAAGAACACTGTAGACAGTGAGGAAATGCTTGGTCAGCTTCGGGAAAAAGGCTATTCAATTACAGATGATGAAACAGAAGCGGACATCGCTATTGTTAATACCTGCTGCTTTATAAAGGACGCTGCAGATGAAAGCATTTCAACTATTCTTGAACTTGCCGAGCTGAAAAAAGGCAATTTGAAATATCTTATTGTAACAGGCTGTATGGCTGAGAGATATAAGAATGAAGTAAAAAAAGAACTTCCTGAGGTTGATGCTGTTGTCGGAGTAGCTGCAATAGATGAGATAGCGGCAGTTATTGATAAACTGACTAAATCTAATGGTGATGATTCGGAGTCAGTTTCTGATATTAAGGATATTACACAATCCGGTATTGAAGAAAGTAAAAAAGCCTCTTCAGATACTGACGTGGATACGTTTAAATCTTTGGATTATCTTCCGGTATTTGAATCAAAGCGTGTTCTTACCGGTGCAGTTTATTCTGAATATCTAAAGATTGCAGAGGGCTGTAATAAGAGATGTACTTATTGTGCGATACCTTCCTTCAGAGGCAGTTACAGAAGTGTTCCTAAGGAAATTCTCATAAGACAGGCACAGTATCTGGCATCACAGGGTGTAAAAGAGCTTATCCTTGTTGCTCAGGAAACCACCTGCTATGGTATTGATAAATATGGCCGAAAGACTCTTCATGAACTTATAAGAGACCTTTCAGAAGTGGAAGGAATTGAATGGATCAGACTTTTATATTGTTATCCTGAAGAAATATATGATGAGCTCATCGAGGAAATGGCTGTAAATCCTAAGGTATGTCACTATATCGATATGCCTCTGCAGCATACTGAGACTGCAATTCTCAGGAAAATGGGCAGAAGGCTTGACAAGGAAGATATAATAGATATAGTGGGAAAACTCAGAAAAAGGATTCCTGATATAGTTATACGAACTACATTTATCACAGGCTTTCCGGGAGAAAACGAGAAGGATCATGAGAATCTGTTAGCTCTGCTTGATGAACTGGAATTTGACAGAGTAGGCGTATTTACATATTCTCCTGAAGAAGGAACGCCTGCAGCTGCATTTCCGGATCAGATAGATGAAGAGACAAAGGAAAGATATCGTGATGAGATAATGGCTCTTCAGCAGGAAATATCATATGATATCAATCAGAGATTTGTGGGTCAGACCATGGATGTTATGATCGAAGGATATATTCCTGATGATGATGTATATGCAGCCAGAAGCTTCAGAGATGCGCCTGATGTAGATGGATATGTATTTGTAAAATGTAATTATGAGCCTGTTTCGGGCACAATATTAAAAGTGAAGATTAATAGCGCCAATGAGTATGATCTTGTTGGGGAAGTGGAGGACTAAAAATGAATTTGCCAAATAAAATAACCACATTCAGGGCGATATTAGTACCATTATTTGTGTTTTTTATGGTATTTGATAAGATACCGGGTAACAAATGGTATGCGCTCGCTGTATTTATTATAGCCAGCTTCTCTGATCTTATAGATGGAAAAATAGCCAGAAAATACAACCTGGTTACAGATTTTGGAAAATTTATGGATCCTCTTGCAGATAAGCTCCTGGTTTGTTCAGCAATGATTGCACTCTGCGGACTCGGAAGACTTTACAGTGTGGTTGTAATTATCATGATAGGCCGTGAATTTATCATCAGCGGCTTCAGACTTATCGCTGCAGACAACGGAAGAGTAATAGCGGCAAGTATGTGGGGCAAGGTTAAAACTGTAATGCAGATGATAATGGTATGCTTCCTTATAGCTGACCTTGGTTCAGAGTTTGGCGGAAAGGTTAAAGACGGATTTGTCATTTTTGAATCAGTGCTTGTTATAGTTTCTACACTTCTTGCAGTAGTATCTCTGCTTGAGTACGTTGTAAAAAATAAGGATGTAATATCTTCATCTAAATAGTTAATTTAGTAAAGATATAATAACGACATCTAAATAATAAAAAATTATCAAGATGTCATATAATCAAATTATGAGAAGCAAAAACCGCATCTCATAATCCTGCGGGACAAAAGTCCCTCCGGTAACTTATCAAAAAAAAACAAATACTCGTTTCACTCGTGCTTGTTTTTCTTCTGATAAGTTATATTTCAGTAAATATAGATTATAAAAAAGGAATCACCTCGGTTGTTCGAAGTGATTCCTTTTTTTCAATGATTATATGTCAGCCGGGAAGCAACTGTCTTTGACAATTATCTGATGCGTTTTTGCTTCTCGTGATGTAATAATGACTGCATCATTCATCGCCGTCTTCGCGCATCTTATAATCTGTATCATCATCTATCATTCTGATCATTATCTCTGCAAAGCGTGGATCAAACTGTGTTCCGCTTCCCTTAAGAATTTCATTTCGTATTTTTTCCTGCGGCATTATACCTCTGTAGCTTCTTTTGCTCGACATTGCATCGTAAGCATCAGCAACAGCAATGATACGTGCTTCTTCAGGAATTTCTTCTCCTTTAAGCTTGTCTGGATATCCGGTTCCGTTAAATCTTTCATGGTGCCATCTTGCTCCGATGGAGAGTTTAGGCATCTTTTTGATATTTTTCAGGATCTGAGAGCCTATAACCGGATGAACCTTGATCTGTTCAAATTCCTCATCTGTAAGCTTGCCCGGTTTATTAATTATGGAATCCGGAACGCCAATCTTTCCTACATCATGCAGCAGTCCCATGATGTAGATATCACTCTGTTCCTTCATATTGTAGCCGTATCTTCTTGCGATTTCCTTTGAATAGTCGGCAACACGGCTGGAGTGACCATTTGTGTAGGTGTCCTTGGCATCTATAGCTCCTGCGAGAGAGCTGACGACATCTAAGAAAAGTTCTTCATTTTCTTTGGTTTTTCTGGCTACTTCATCAGAAAGTCGTTTCTGAAGTCTGAGAAGCTCGGCAATCTGTTTAACACGAAGAGTAAGGATTTCAGGAATAAATGGTTTTTTGATAAAGTCCTTTGCTCCAAGTCCGAGAGCCTTTTTCTCTGTGTCTACGTCATTTTCAGAGGTAAGGAATACAACAGGGATATCAGCGATATCTGTTTCAAGACCTCTGAGCTTTGTAAGGGTTTCAAAACCATCCATATCCGGCATATTTACATCAAGAAGTATAAGATCAGGGCGGTTGGTCTTTAAAAACTCTAAAAGTGCATAGCCTGACTGGAGTTTAGTAACGTTGATGTCGCTTTTTGATAGAATTTTTTCGGCAAGTTTAAGATTGAGCATATCATCATCAACGACAGCAACCCAGAGATTATCGCCTTCACCGGTGTATATTTTTTCTGATTCGAGAAATTCAGTTTCATATTTGATATTTAAGGTGTTTTCGTGCTGCTCATTCCATTTTCTGATAATATTACCGACAACCTGTTCAACAGCGACTTCTTTAATGTCAGTAAGAATTACAAAAAATACATTTTTTCTGACCTGCATCATGAGATCGCTTTTTCTGAGTGCTTTTTCCATGGTCTGACCAAAGGATTCATAAAGCTCCTCTGTAGCAGCAGAATCTTTATGCTCTCCCGGAGAAAGTGTGATAAGAAGCTTGCAGGCGTTTCTGTGATACTGCATGATATAACGCATAACAAATCTGTATACGCCCATAAAGGAAGAGCTGTCAAGCTTTAAAGCAGTAGAGGTAATATTTCTCTCTGAAAGTATCATGGACAGATTTTTCAGATTAAGTGTGTCGTCTTCCTCCGGCTCGGATGTTTCATCATAAATGGAATATCCATGTTTACCGTTGTTTTTTGTATTATAAAGAGCCTTATCGGCTTTTTTGAGGGATTCAATATAATCCTCACCCTGACCGTTAAGGTAAATGGCACCAATGGATGCACCAAGAGGTATATCCATGTTATCTCCAAGTATTCTTTTTGCATCTATAGTGATTATTTCATTCAGATTATTGGAAAAGTTTTTTATATCTTCTTCACTCTTAAGAGTAGTACTGAAGGCTGTGAATTCATCGCCGCCCATACGTCCGATAACATCATCCTGTCCAAGAAAGCCCTTTAATAGTATGGAAAAGCTGATAAGAATCTTGTCGCCGGCATCATGACCATAGATGTCATTTACCAGCTTAAAGGCATCCAGATCGATCATCATAAGATAGCCCGGCTTTCTCTTGCAGAGCATTTCAAGCTTGTTGTTTGTAGCACCTTTATTGAGAAGACCTGTAAGAGTATCAATAGTGGCTTCTTCGTGATATCTCTGAAGGATTTCTTCCCTTTTAAGAATATTTGTTATTCTTTTGATGAGTACTGTAGGTTGGAAGGGTTTTCTGATGTAATCTGAAATACCCATTTCAAAGCCCTTTGATTCTGACTCATTATCTTCATCAGAAGTAAGGAAAATAACCGGAATATCTTCAAGATCCAGTTCATTTTCCAGTTCTCTTACCTTCTTCAGAGTTTCAAATCCATCCATACCCGGCATCATTATGTCGAGAAGTATGAGATTAGGGGTATCATTTTTCAGATAGTCCAATAATTCATACCCGGAAGTAAAAGGCATTACTTCTATATCATTATTATTGAGTATTTTTTTGGCGATTTTGAGATTGAACTCGTCATCATCCACAAGCGCGACTGTATATATCATATTCTCCACCTTTATCCCACAAATTATTCCACATTATTTTCATATCAAATGATATTCTAACAGATTTTATTTAAAAAGAATAGTTGAAATGCATATATTTTACAATTATACTTTATTTATGGATTATTTATGAATTTTACTGTATATTTATATATGTATTATCAGATTCTTATTTTATTGAGATAAGATACCGGTATTTAGTTTATTGCTTAACTACAATAAATGACTTGTCTGTTTTTTCACTGATAGCACAGAACCAAAAGCCTCGGAATAATATTCCATGATATTGCTCCGGTTGTTATAGAACCGCTATACCGGAGAGCCGTCGGTTTCCAAGAATTATGTATGGAGATAAAATATGCTCAGAAACAAAAAAAGTCTTATTGTTATTATAATTGCAACATTTATCCTTATGTCGCTGCTGGTTATCTATTCTGCAAGGGTAATCTTCAGAACTGCCTTTGATTCCGTTCAGGAGCTTGGAAATGATAAAGCTTCCGCTGTTTCAGCGAATCTTGAGAATTATCTGGATACAGCTAAAAGTGTATTATGGCTTGCTGCGGATACTGTTGATCATATGGTTGCAAAGAATGCAACGGATGAAGAGATCATCGAATATATCACCAGAGAATCAAGCAGGACAGAAGAACAGTTCGATGAAAGCTATACAGGTATCTATGGCGTTATAAGAGGTAATTATGTAGACGGTGTCGGCTGGGTGCCTCCTGCTGATTATGATCCAAAGGAGAGAGACTGGTACAAATTTACAACTGCAGGAAAAGGCGAGGTTGTCATAGTTCCGCCTTATGTGGATGCTCAGACAGGTGCAGTTATCATTTCTGTCGGAAGAGCTCTTACTGACAATGATAATGCACTCGCGCTTGATCTTACGCTGAACGGTGTTCAGGAAATAGTTCAGGATATTACCATTAATGGCTATGGCTATGGTTTTGTTGTGAATAATAACGGAATGATCATTGCTCATCATGATAAAACAGAAAATGGCAAGGACTATAATGCTCTTGAGGATAAGCATGAGCTTTTTGAAAAGATAGTTAAGACAAAAGAAGGAAATTTCAAAACTACCATAGATGGTGATAAGTGTACAGTGTTTGTTGACTCTGTTATGGATCAGTGGTACCTCGTTATAGTTACAAAGGATTATGAGCTTTATAAGGATCCTATGCAGCTTCTTATAGTGAGTATCATTATTTCGATGGTGGTATTTATACTCATTTCTGTATTTTATATACTGGGTTACAGAAATGAGAGAAAAAATTATCAGAGAATGGAAGAAATGAAAGAGATCGAGCGCAAGAAGGATTATGAGGCGAAGATCCTTAAGCTTGAGAAATCCGCTGCAGACAGTGCAAATCAGGCAAAGAGCAGCTTCCTTGCAGATATGAGCCATGAGATAAGAACGCCTATTAATGCTATTCTCGGTATGAATGAGATGATCCTTCATGAATCAGGGGAGGAAGAAACTCTGGATTATGCCTCGAATATCAAAAGTGCCGGAAATACACTTCTGTCTATAATAAATACCATACTTGATTTCTCGAAGATTGAAGATGGTAAGATGACTCTCGTGCCGGCAGAATTTTATATTTCCGATCTTATTACAGATCTGATCAATTCTATTAGTGAGAGAGCAAAGAATAAAAATCTGGAATTACAGCTGGATATTGACGAAGCAGTTCCTACCAGGCTTATGGGGGATGATGTCCGCATTAGGCAGGTTATAATGAATCTTCTTACAAATGCTGTAAAATATACCGAGAAAGGATATGTAAGATTTTCCATTCATAATATAAGCAGTACTGAAAACGGAAGTATGCTTCGTGTATCCGTAAAGGATACAGGTATTGGCATCCGTGAAGAGGATACGGATAAGCTTTCTATATCCTTTGAGAGAGTTGATGAGAAGAAAAATCGTCATATTGAAGGTACAGGGCTTGGCATTTCCATAGTTACAAGGCTCCTTGCCATGATGGGCAGTGAGCTTAAGATAGAAAGCAAGTATGGTGTGGGATCGAACTTTTATTTTGACCTTCCTGTAGTGATAGTGGATAACACTCCGATCGGTAAATACGATCTGAACAACAGAAGTTCAAAGAGAAGTGTTGCCGGAAAGATCATGATAAATGCACCTGAAGCGAGGATACTTCTGACAGATGATAATGAAATGAACCGTAAGGTGGCGAAGAGTCTGATGAAGCTTTTTGGCATAAAACCGGTGCTTTCGGATTCCGGCGTGGATACGATTGAGCATATGGAGAAGGAGAAGTATGATATTCTTTTCCTCGATCACATGATGCCTCAGATGGATGGTATAGACACTCTGAAATATTTGAGGGAAATGAACCTTCTGGGTCAGACAAAGGTTATAGCACTTACTGCAAATGCGGTTGTTGGTGCCAAGGAACAATACCTGAATGCCGGTTTTGATGATTATCTTTCTAAGCCGGTTGATATAACCGATCTTGAAAAAATGCTCATAAAGTATCTGCCAAAAAATCTGATTATTGAGAAAAAAGAAGAAAAAATAGATGATGGACATATAGTGCATGTAGATAAGGATAAACTTAAAAATGTTGATCATAATCTGAGCTCGGTAAGCACAAATGAACAGGAGGTTAAGAATATGGAGGAAAATACAGAGGCGAGAATCGAAAGACTTTCCGGTCTTGGTATAGATGTTGAGGCAGGACTTAATTACTGCGGCGATGATCCTGAATTCTATCTGGAAATAGTTGATGATTATATTTCAGCCTGCCCTGAAAAGATCAATACTCTGGATGAGCTTCTTGAGAAGAATAATCTTAAAGAATATAAAGTAATTGTTCATTCGGTTAAGAGTACTTCCAAAACGATTGGTGCAATGACACTATTTGATAAAGCTTATGCACTTGAGAAAGCTGCAGCAGGCGGTGACAGAGATTATCTTGATAAAAATCATTCAGAGGTTATGAAGGAGTATAAAGAGCTTGTAAGCAAGCTGTGATATGTTTTTTTATAATAAAGAACCGGTATAGCTGTTTCTAAGTACTATATCATATAACTTTCCTGTATTACTTAATAGTACAATCCCGAAAACTTCGGAATAGCTGACGATATAAAAGACCATGAGTAAAGCGTGCCTACACGCATATGCTCATGGTCTTTTAAGTTGTACGACTATATCTATTATGCATCATACAAAAATGAAACATATAAAGGGAATATTGTAAAACATATGGTTACCAGAAAGATGAATATGAATTCTTCCAGCTGAAAATAGTGGCAGAATATTAATGAGAGGCAACATAAAAATAACCGTAAAATCGTCAATAAGTGATTCGTAAACAGAATGAAAAACAGTGAAATATTATAGGTATTTATGTCAAATAATTAATGCTTTTTTTTGCTATATATGTTAAAATAAATACAGTATTTTTATTGATTTTGCTGATATTTTACGGGGGTGCATGAACAAAAAAGAAGAATTGAAAGCCAGGGGAAGAATTTACAAAAAATATTGAAGGGAGATGAGAGCCTATGATGAAAAAACTTAGAAGAAGCATTGCATTTTGCCTTGCGGTCATGATGACCATCAGTCTGTGCCAGGTTAGAGCCTATGCTGAAGATGTTACTGAGAATGAGTATGGCATTGAATCTATCAGCGTTGGAGATGTCAGAGTTTTTTGTGACGATACCGATGATGATGGATATTATGATATCAAACCGGAAGAATTCACTGTTATCATGGAGAATGGCGATAAAATAGAAGGACACTACTATGACGTGATCGATTCGCTGCGAGATAGATATCCCGGCGTTCAGATTGATGAAGGTGTTGAAATTCTCGATGATATCGAAACTGATGAACTTGATGTTGAACAAGGCTATCTGTGTAAGATTTGGATCAGATTTGACGACGAATATGAAATCGATGATAATTATACCTTTTATGTTATTTCAAATCCTATTTTGGATCTTCAGATTGAACCGGTAAATATATTAGATTCTGCCGAAAAGGAAACCATAGAAACAGAAGATCCGGACATTCCTGATAATAAGATTACTTATGAAAGATATAACTGCCATCCGAAAAAAGCTAAACTTATTACAGGAGATGGCGAATTTGAAGGAGACATCAATGGAATACTGGATGATTTTATTAATAAATATCCGGGTTTAAAAGTTCAAAGATACTGGTATGATTCTCAGTCTCCTGAGTTTAGTTATCAGGCAGGAGAATCATATGAAGCCTACTTTAGATTTGGAGATTGTGCATATCCTTATACGGTAAACATTATCTCAAATCCGATTAAGGAAGTAATAATTGATGCAGGACAGAGATATCTTGGAGATAAGCAGGACTGGCGTGACGGTTATGTAGATCCTGAAACAAAAGAATGGGTGGATGAAGGCTTCAACTGCTACAGGATATTTCCAGATCGTTTTATGGTAACATTTAGTGATGGTTCAACAGCAACGAATGATTTTGATGCTGTAAGAGAGAGATTGTATCATATTTGTGGTATGGACATGGATGTTTATGTTTATGATGAACAGACTCCGGGTTCGTGGGATGCAGTCGGAGAGTATACAGCACATTTTAAAATTGGTGATGCAGTATATGATTATTCTGTAAATATTGTTGAGAGTCCGGTTACATCACTTTCTGTAAATGATACAGCAGTACTTGAAGGAGATACCAGAACCGATGGCCGGGATATATATGATGAACAGCTTGGACATGATGTTTATACAGAATACCAGCGTTATGACACTATCTGGCCTACAAGTATTCAGGTGGTTGTAAACGGAAAGACCTTTGACAATAATGATGGAAGGCTTTTTGACAAACTGAAAGCCGAGCTTGGTCATGATCCTGAAATCCGTTCTGAAGACTCTCAGGGTCCCGGACAAGAGTGGACAGTCGGAAAAACATATGATTGTACATTTATTGTTGAAGGAAAGAGGGTTCCGTATAAGGTAACGGTAAAACCAAATCCGATCGAAGAAATCATCATTGATGATGTATCAAAATTTGCTGATGAAAAGGAAATGATCCATGTTGATGGTATCGGTGACTTCGAAGGATATAACATATGGCATGAAGGCATTTCCATAAAGATCAACGGTACGGTATATACTGGTCAGGAGCATCCTGATATCATGGGATATCTCAGGGATAATGTGCTTATGGCTGATTTTACATGGAGAATAGAGACAGATCAGACTCCTGATAATAAGTGGGATATTGGTTATCATCAGGCTACCATGAATATTGCAGGAATAAAAACAGTATTCGGCGTTGATATAGTTGATAATCCTATAGATAAAATCGAAGTGACCGGCAAGAGAGTTTTTGAAGGTACCATGAACAATAAGATCAGGGGCTATGAGGATCCTGAAACCGGCAACTGGGTAGACGACGAAGAATTCTATGGTTACGATACATGGCCTGGTTACATAAAGGTTACTCTTAAGAATGGTACAGTACTTACAGACGAGGACGGACAGCTTTATGATAAGCTTAAAAATGCCTTTGGCAGGGATTTCAACTGGGGCTGCAATCCTAGTCAAAATCCGAAAAATCCATGGGGTATTGGAGAGCATGAGTGCATTTTCTTTATCGGAAACAGGTCAGTTACATATACAACGGAGGTTGTACCTGTATTTATTTCAGATGTGACATTGAATGACATCTATCGTCTTGAGGGTGATACGGAAGAAAGAGATGGTTTCGACGACGAGGATGGACATCATGATATTAATTGGATTGCATATAAGACCTGGCAGGATGATATAACAGTAGTGACAACTGATGGTAATACCTATACAGGCAATCCGGATGATGTTATCGATCGTTTATGCAATGATTATAAATATAACAGAAACGAGTTATATTTTAGCTTCTTTGACACACAGACTCCTGATGGTCCGCTTTGGAGCGTTGGAGATCATGAAGTTAACTTTGAAATCTGTGGATTCAGTAAGACTTTTAAAGTTAAGATCTACGAGAATCCGATTATATCCATAACAGCTGAGGATTTCTCAAGACTTGAAGGAGATACTCATACTGAAAGAAGATATATCGAAGAGTATCATCAGGATATGGAATTCCAGGCTTATGATGAGTGGCCGGATAATCTTACGGTTACTTTCGAGGATGGAGAAGTTCTTAAAGACTACAGAGATGATGTGATCAGACAGCTTGAAGAAAGATTCGGTTTTTCTTTCGATATGTATTCTATAACAGATCAGGGACCAAATAATCTTTGGGGTGCAGGCCCACATGACAGTGTATTCCATTTGGCCGGATTTAATATACCTTATACAATAAATGTTGTTGAAAATCCTGTTGCCAAGATTGAAGTAACCGACAGAAGAGATTTTGAAGGTGTTAAATATGTATACAGAAGAGATTACTATGATGCGGAGAAAGACGAATGGATCAATACACCATTTTATGCTTATGATACATGGCCTGGTTCTTTAAAGGTAACATTTAAAGACGGAAGAGTCCTTGAAGACGGAATAGATGATGTATATGGAACTATCAGAGATATTGTCGGTGCTGATTTTTACTGGGGCAGTGATGATAATCAAAATCCTAATGACCCATGGACACTTGGAGAATATGCGTTAACCTTCAGGATTGGTCAGGTTTCAGCAGATTACAGTGTATTTGTTATTCCGACATTCATAGATTCTATAGAAGTGACTGATAAAACTGTATTCTTAGGTAATACGATTACAGATAACTTCTTTGATAAAGATGGTGAACACTATGATATTGAATGGTCACATTATGATTGCTGGCCTAGATACATAAGTGTAAAAACCAACGATGGCAAAACATATGCCGATGAAAATGTTGACTATGTAATTGATCAGCTCTGTGAAGCATATGGATATACACGCGATGAATTATCATATGGATGCGACAACGGTGAACAGTCACCTTTTGAAGATGAATGGGTCAAAGGCAGCTATGAAGCAACATTCGGTATTGCCGGAGTAACTTCAATATATACTGTAAATGTTATAGATAATCCTATCAAATCTATAGCAGCTGAGAGCTTTAAGGTTATGGAAGGTGATACATTCCCGGTTCAGGAATTTAATGATGCTGGTGTTTTGACAGATGGTGCTTTCTATGGAACAATGCCTTATTATGTAAAAGTTGTATTAAAGAATAATAAGGTATTCAAAGGTAATCCTTATGATGTCAGGGCTGAAATTGAGAATTATCTTGGATATGGTATTGATGCATATGAAATAACTGATCAGAATATCAATAATCTCTGGAATCCGGGCACTCATGAGTGTCAGGTGGTATTTGGTGGACTCTATGCTGATTACAATATTGATATTATTCCAAATACAGTAAAAACCATCACTGCAAAGAGTGTTTCAATGTATAATGAAGATAAAACTCTGGAAACAGAATACTGGGATGAGGAAATACAGGATTTTGTCCAGGGAGAATACTATCGTTATAACTATGATATAACAATAACCGTAACAATGGTTGACGGTACAAAGTTCACCGGTGACTATGATACTGTACTTTCTGCTCTTGCAGAATATTTTGATATTAATAGAGATGCTATCGGCATCAATATCCAGGATGGTCAGAAGCCGGGAAATGAATGGGGCGCAGGTACTCATAAGGTTACAATCGGATTCTACGGAGTATCAAGCCAGTTTAATGTTGTTGTCAAGAAACCTATTGGTCTTGAGATAACAAAACAGCCAGTAGATGCATCTGTAATCAGAGGCAGCAAGGCTAAGTTTACAGTTACAGCTGCAGCTACAAATTCAGACATAGCTTATCAGTGGCAGTTCAGTTCTGATGGTGGCAAGACATGGAAGAATAGCGGTGTTTCAGGTAATAATACAAATACCATATCGTTTACTGCTACAGACAAACTGGATGGAAGAATGTTCAGATGTGTTGTTACAGCAGGAAATAAATCTCTCTTTACTGATGAAGTAACACTTACAACAAAAGCTGTTATATCAACACAGCCAAAGAATTCGGCAGTTGGAGTAGGTACCACAACCTCATTCAGCATCAAGTCAAGATCGACAGTTGCTAAATACCAGTGGCAGATCAGTAAGGATGGCGGCAAAACATGGGCAAACAGCAAGCTGACAGGTTATGATACAACTACACTTAGTGTTGAAGCAAAGGTTAATTATAACGGATACATGTTCAGATGCGTGGTTACAAACGGCACATGGGAGGAAATCTCAAATGCAGTGAAACTTACTGTTAAGCCTGTTGTTCTGGCTCAGCCGGAAGACGTTACAGAGGTTTACGGAAATGTTGCCAAGTTCTATTTCAAGGTTTCCGGTCCTGATCTTAAGTATCAGTGGTATGTAAGAAAGGACTCTGACAGTAAATGGGCAAAGAGCAGTTCTGCAGGAAATGATACAGCTATCATAAGACTTACTGCAACTTCTACAACAAATGGCAGAGAGTTTATGTGTAAGGTAACAAGCGGTGATATCGTTATCCAGAGCAGCATTGTTAAACTTACAACCAAGACCTGCATAACCACTCAGCCGGCTAACAAGTCCGTAAGCGTTGGCGGTACAGCTAAATTCACTGTAAAAGCCACCGGAACAGACCTCAGCTATCAGTGGCAGGTTTATGAGAACGGTGCATGGACAGATGCAACTCTTACAGGAGCTAAAACAGCTACACTTACAGTAGCCAAAGCAAAGAAGACCATGAGTGGAACGAAATATCGCTGCAAGGTTACTAACAGAACAGTAACAGTCTGCACCAAGACCGTTACACTGACTGTTAAATAAAGCCTAGGTAATAATTTAAGCCATATACCGGATTGCAAAAATGCATGAGGGTATATGGCTTTTGTTTTATGTAATTAGAAATTGCGTGCCAATTACAGATTAACCAATTGAAAACGTTAATTAATTGTTAGACAAAACAAGAAGCAACAGTGAACAAACAATAATACAGATGAATATTCAAAAAATAAATATACAAATGAATAATATTAATTTATCAATCGAAAATAGGTCGAAAATAATAAAATATCTGGTTGAAAATTGAAATGAAAAGTTATACAATATACAAGGCGAAAATTGGTTTAGAAGTATTATTTTATAGAATGCTTCCGAGCCTGAGGAGAGATGATAAATAAAAGATTTCTCCGACAATATATCAAAAATGGAGGACCGGAAATGAGTAAACAAGGTTTATCAGCAAGTGAGCGTATTGCCTGCTTACTTGATGATTCAAGTTTTGTTGAAGTTGGTGCTTATGTAGAAGCCAGAAGCACTGATTTTAACATCCAGAAATGTGACACACCAAAGGATGGCGTCATCACCGGCTACGGACTTATCGGCGATAAGCTCGTATATGTATACAGTCAGGATGCAAGCGTTCTCGGTGGAGCTGTTGGTGAGATGCATGCCAAGAAGATAGCAAATATCTATAATATGGCATTAAAGGTTGGCGCACCTGTTATCGGACTTATCGATTCAGCAGGTATCAGACTTCAGGAGGCTACAGATGCACTTAACGCTTTCAGCAGACTGTATCTTAAGCAGACAATGGCTTCCGGAGTGGTTCCTCAGATCACAGCTATATTTGGTAACTGTGGCGGCGGAGCAGCAATCATGCCTGCGCTTTCTGATTTTACATATATGACAAAGGATGGTTCAAAGCTTTTTGTGAACAGTCCAAATGCAATCGAAGGAAATTATGCTGAAAAGCTTAATACAGCAGGAGCAGCATATCTTTCAGAGAATACTTCACTTGTTGACAATGCATTTGATTCTGAAGAGGAAGTTCTTTCAGAGATCAGAAATCTTGTAAGCATACTTCCTGCAAATAATGCTGATACAGCAGTTGTTGACGCGGAAGATGACCTTAACAGAATTATTCCTAACCTTGATGGCTTTGCAGATGATGCAAGAGCAGTTATCCAGAATATTGCAGATGATGCTCTTTTTGTAGAGATAAAGAAGGATTATGCTAAGGATATGGTTGTTGGATTCATCAGACTTGGCGGCGCAACAGTTGGTGTTGTAGGTAACCAGGTTAAGGACGGCGGAAAGTCTCTTACAACAGCCGGTGCTGAGAAGGCAGCAAGATTCGTCAGATTCTGCGATTCATTTAATATTCCGGTTCTTTCACTTACAAATGTTGAAGGATACGCTGCAACTCTTGCAGAGACAGGAACAATCGCTCCTGCAGCAGCAGCCCTTTCATATGCATTTGCAAATGCAACAGTTCCTAAGGTAAATCTTATCATGGGCAATGCTTATGGTTCAGCTTATACAGTAATGAACAGCAAGGCTCTTGGTGCTGATATAGTTTATGCATGGCCAAATGCCAAGATCGGCATGATGGATGCTGAGATGGCAGTTAAGATCATGTATGCTGCAGAGCTTGATCAGGCAGCAGACAAGAAGGCATTTCTTGATGAAAAGAAGGCAGAATACAATGCGCTTCAGAGCAGCGCACTTTCAGCAGCAAAGCGCGGTTATGTTGATGACATAATTGAGCCGGATGCTACAAGAAAGAGAGTTATCGCAGCATTTCTTATGCTTGCTACAAAGGATGAGCAGAGACCATACAGAAAGCATGCAAGCTTCTAAATGATCTCAAATTAACTCGCATAGAAAGGATGAGTAATAAGATGAAGAAAAAACTTTTACTCTTTTTAAGTGTAGTGATGCTCCTTTCGTTAGCCGGCTGTAAGGGATCGGATAGTGATAAACCTTTCGACTATAGTGAAGCCACCATGGCATTTATGACTGTTGATCTTATCAATCAGTATAAGGATGTTACGGATGAGGCAGTCGATTACTATCTTTCGGAAGGTACTGAGCTTGAGGCAAGTTTTGCCAAGGGATTCAGCCAGCTCCAGACAACTGATAAGGTTGGAGCCTTTAAGAGCATAGTAAATGGCGGTGATCCTGCTGATGCTACATTTAAAAATGGTTCAAACGATGACGTTTTATGTACTATAACATGTAATTACGAAGAAAGAGATGTTGATGTTACTGTTTCTTATGTAAAGAATAAGGAATTCTATAAAGACAAAGCTGAAGCAAGAGCAATGCTTGAGGAAGCTATAAAGGTACAGTATCCTGATACTACTCTTGATGAGCTTGTAAAACAGGAAACAGGAATGAATTCAGCTGATGAGTATATTGAAAGCATGCTCATTCAGGAAGGAAAATATCCTTATACACCTGTACAGGCTGAGGTTTCAGCTGTATACAGCAAGGGCGAACTTCTTAAGAAGGCCGGTGCAAATACAGCTATAGGAATGAGTACAGTATTCTGTGTACTAGTATTTATTTCATTTATCATTTCACTTCTTAAGTTTGTTCCGAGGATCTTTGATCCGGATAAGAAGAATAAGAAAACTGCTGAGGCTGAAAAGAAAGTCAGTGCTCCGGCACCGACTCCTGCACCTGTTGCTTCAACTGTTCAAGAGGAAGCAGCTGAAGAGCTTTCATCTGATGATGAACTTGTGGCAGTTATTACAGCTGCACTTTATGCAATGCTTTCAGAAGAGAAGAAACCAAATGCAATAAGCAAGGATAAGCTTGTTGTCAGATCTATCAGAAGAGTAAAATAATCAGGAGGATTAGTTAAAATGAAGAATTATAGAATAACAGTAAATGGTACAACATATGATGTAGCTGTTGAAGAAGCAGATGGCTCTGCAGCAGCACCAGCAGCAGCACCTAAGGCAGCACCAAAGGCAGCTCCTAAGGCAGCAGCACCTGCATCTGCTCCGGCACCTGCAGCATCAGGAAGCGCAGGCAGCGTAGTAGTTGCAGCTCCAATGCCTGGTAAGATCCTTGGTGTTAAGACAGAAAACGGCAAGTCAGTTAAGAAGGGCGAGGTTCTTCTTATACTTGAAGCTATGAAGATGGAGAACGAGATCGTTGCTCCTCAGGATGGTACAATAGCTTCTATAAATGTACAGGTTGGCTCCCAGGTTGAAGCTGGCGATACACTTGTAACTCTTAATTAATTTTTGAGAAAGAAGTAATCGCAAACTTTAAACCAGAGAGGAGTAAAAAATGCTTGATATATTACAAAATTTAGCAGAGCAGACCGGTTTTGCTACTCTTGGCTGGAAGAATTATATAATGATATGTATTGCATTTTTCTTTATGTATCTTGCCATTGCCAAGGGCTTTGAACCGCTTTTGCTTGTTCCTATCTCTTTCGGTATGTTTCTTGTAAATATGTTCCCAAGTATTATCGAAGAGGGCGGACTTTTACATTATTTCTATAAACTTGATGAGTGGAGTATTCTTCCTTCACTTATTTTCATGGGCGTAGGCGCCATGACCGATTTCGGTCCGCTGATCGCATATCCGCCAAGCTTTATTCTTGGTGCGGCAGCTCAGTTTGGTATTTACGGTGCTTACTTTATGGCTATCGCACTCGGCTTTACAGGTAAAGAGGCGGCAGCTATCTCAATCATTGGTGGTGCCGATGGTCCTACATCAATCTTCCTCGCAGGAAAGCTTGGTATGGGTAATACGCTTCTTGGACCTATCGCGGTAGCGGCATATTCATATATGTCACTTGTTCCGGTTATTCAGCCGCCGGTTATGAAGCTTCTTACAACAGAGAAGGAAAGACTTATCAAGATGCCTCAGCTCAGAAAGGTAACAAAGCTTGAGAAGATCCTTTTCCCTATCGTTGTTACACTTGTAGTAGTTATGATACTTCCTACAACAGCACCTCTTGTAGGTATGCTGATGCTTGGTAATCTCTTCAGAGAGAGTGGAGTTGTTAAGCAGCTTACAGAAACTTCATCAAATGCACTTATGTATATCGTTGTTATCCTTCTTGGTACATCAGTCGGAGCAACAACAAGTGCAGAAGCTTTCCTTAAGGCTACAACACTTAAGATCGTTGTACTTGGACTTGCAGCATTTATACTTGGTACCGCAATGGGTGTCATATTCGGTAAGATAATGTGCAAAGTCACGCACGGCAAGGTTAATCCGCTCATCGGTTCTGCCGGAGTTTCCGCAGTTCCTATGGCTGCCCGTGTTTCACAGAAGGTTGCAGCAGAATATGATCCTACAAACTTCCTTCTTATGAATGCAATGGGACCTAACGTTGCCGGTGTTATCGGTACAGCAGTTGCTGCAGGTTCATTCCTGGCTATTTTCAACGTACACTAGACATTTAAACATATTAATTCAATTAGAAATGAAAGGATAAAAAAATGGCTGAACAGATAAAGAAAGTAGGTATTACCGAAACTGTTCTTCGTGATGCTCATCAGTCACTGATCGCAACACGTATGACAACAGAGGATATGCTTCCTATCATAGATAAAATGGATAAAGTCGGTTATCATTCAGTTGAATGCTGGGGAGGAGCTACATTTGATGCCTGCCTCAGATTCCTGAAGGAGGATCCATGGGAGAGACTCAGAAAGCTCAGAGATGGCTTTAAGAATACAAAGCTTCAGATGCTTTTCAGAGGACAGAATATCCTTGGATATAATCATTATTCAGATGATGTTGTTGAATATTTCGTTCAGAAGTCAATTGCAAATGGTATTGATATCATTCGTATTTTCGACTGTCTGAATGATCTTCGTAACCTTGAGACAGCTGTTAAGGCTGCTAATAAGGAAGGCGGACATGCTCAGATTGCACTTTCTTATACTCTTGGTGATGCATATACACTTGATTACTGGAAGAATATTGCAAAAGAGATCGAAGAGATGGGTGCAAATTCAATCTGTATCAAGGATATGGCAGGACTTCTTGTTCCTTACGAAGCAGAGAGACTTGTTAAGGCTCTTAAGGAAGGTACATCACTTCCAATACAGCTTCATACACATTATACATCAGGTGTTGCTGCAATGACTTACATGAAGGCAGTAGAGGCCGGATGTGATGTTATTGATACAGCTATGTCACCAATGGCTATGGGTACTTCACAGCCTGCAACAGAAGTTCTTGTTGAGACCTTCAAGGGAACACCATATGATACAGGTCTTGATCAGAACCTTCTTGCAGAGATTGCTGATTACTTCACACCACTTCGTGAGAAGTACATTTCAAGCGGTCTTATGAGTACAAAGGTTATGGGTGTTAATATCAAGACACTTCTTTACCAGGTACCTGGTGGTATGCTTTCAAACCTTGTTTCACAGCTTAAGGAAGCCGGCAAGGATGACAAGCTTACAGCAGTTCTTGAGGAAGTTCCAAAGGTACGTAAGGACTTTGGTGAACCACCTCTTGTTACTCCTTCTTCACAGATCGTTGGTACACAGGCTGTTCTCAATGTTCTCTATGGAAATGGAGGAGAGGGCGCTGACAGATATAAGATGTTTACTCAGCAGTCAAAGGATCTTCTTTCAGGAAAGTATGGTAAGACTGTAAAGCCTTTCAATCCTGAAGTTCAGAAGAAAGCTATCGGCGATGCTACACCTATTACCTGCAGACCTGCAGATAATATCCCTGATATGCTTCCTGAATTTGAAGAGAAGGTTGCACCATACAAGCAGCAGGATGAAGACGTACTGTCTTATGCACTGTTCCCACAGGTTGCTACTGAATTCTTCAAATACAGAGATGCACAGCAGAAGAAGATTGATACTTCTGTAGCTGATACAGATTCAAAAGCTTATCCTGTATAATAGCAAATAAATATACTTCTTTTAAAACGCCCTCACAGCATCTGCTGTGGGGGCGTTCGTGCGCACTGAGCGAGTCATGCACATGCGCACTGAGCGAGTCATGCACATGCAAAGCATGTGCTGTGAAAGAGGCTGTGGGCATGCGTGCTTGCACGCTAATGCACATAGTCTCTTTCACAACACATGTGTCGAAGACACATGTATATGACGAGCGTGCGACATGAGATAACCCCAAAGGGGTTATGAATGGTCGCGTCAAGTATATGGATGAATATATATGACGAGCGTGCGACATGAGATAACCCCGAAGGGGTTATGAATGGTCGTGTCAAGTATATGGATGAATATATATATAACTGACATAGAAAAGATATACAAATCAAACAAAAATATGGAAAAAATATGACAAAGTGTTATAATGTTTTTCGTAGCATAAATTGAAGACTGCATCAGATTATGATGCAATTCTTCACAGATACAGGTATGAGAAAGGCATGCCTTAAGTTGTTATAGTTTATTTTTTAAAAGTATTTAAAAGGAAGGGTAGGTTTATGGAACGAAAAAAGAAAAAATGTAAAAGAATACTCAGCCTGCTTCTTGCTCTGACGCTAGTAGTCGGGACATTAAGCAGCGTAGGAAGCAAGGTTTATGCAGATGAAATATATTCGTATGAATTTACGGTATATGACGGTACTGATACCAGTGAATATTTACCTTTATATGGTTATTACGCAGATGCTTACCAGAAAAGCCAGTATATTATTCCGGCAGAAGATTTGTCCGGTCTTACAGGTACAACAATTACAGAGTTAAAGTATTATTTAGAGAATAAATCGGAAAAAAAATTAGACGGTTCTTTTAAGGTTTATCTTAAAGAAATCGATAATAGTGTTTTTGCAGATAATAAATTTCTCAGTGTTGAAGATGCATATCTTTTTTACGAAGGAGAGCTTGATAACACCGGTGACATCATGGAGGTTGTAACTAACCAAGATGGTTATAAGTATAATGGCGGAAATCTTTTGGTAAGCTTTTTTGAAACTGTTGAAGGTGATAATTATAGTCATGCATATTTCTATGGCGTAAATAAAGAAAATGCCTCGTTACATGCATATAGTTATGATGGCCTTAATTATATTGATACAGCTGATTCTAGTATAAAAGGCTTTATTCCTAAAACAACAATTGTATATGAAACAGAACATCAGCATAAGTATTCATATACAGCTTCAGATAATGTTATAAATGTTGTATGTTCAGATGAAGACTGTGGATTTCATAGTGTTCCAATAGAAAAGATTATACTTCAGGCTCCTGAAAAGCTTACAAATAATGGCTCACAAAGCCCGGAGGTTAGAATAATCGGTAATATTCCCGAAGGAACAGCTTATACAGTAACGTATAAAAAAGGTGATGAAGTGCTTGATTCCGCTCCAATAGAAGCTGGTACATATACAGCCAGTCTTACAATCGGAGAAGCTACAGCCACTATTGATTATACTATAGAGCAAGGCTTTGTGGTATGTGATGGAACAAATACAGATGATGCTCCAATTAATGAAATGGCTAATGACGCATATCAAAAGTGTCAGTTCATTATACCAAAAGAAAACTTGACTGCTCTTAACAACAAAGCTATTAAGGGATTGAGATTTTTTACAGCACAGGCAGCAAAGGGATCCTGGGCAAAATCAAAATTTCAGGTATTCTTAAGCGAGACTGAGGAGACAACTTTTAGCGTTAGTCGTTTTATTGACACTGAAAATTCGTTACTTTGCTATGAGGGTGGACTTGATGCAACCGGTAGTACAATGGATGTTATTTTTAATAAAGGCTACTACGAATATTCAGGAGAAAATCTCCTTGTAAGCATCTTTCTTACCGACCCACAGGGTGGATATTCTTCAGGTGCTGGATTATTATTCACTGGAGTTTCCAGTGAAGGATCTTCGCTTTGGTATTATAATTATGGCTCTTTTAATATTTATAACGGATCACAGCAAAACTTCCTTCCGAAGACAGAATTTATGATAATGAATGCTCATGATCATAAATTTGAGTATGCTGCTGATGGTCCATCAATATATGCTTATTGCACATCTGATGATGATTGCTATTTCAACAACTTTGAACCTTCACTTACAATAAAGGCACCTGAATATCAGTTTGCAGAGTCAACTGAAAAAACAGAGGCTACTTTAATTGGTCAGATACCGTGTATTGAAAAACCTGAAGTTGTATACAAAAAAGGTGAAACAATACTCGAAGCGGCTCCTACCGAACCTGGCAGATATAATGCAAGTATTACTGTGGGTACTGCTACTGCCTCTCTTGATTATGTGATAGGTGAAGGTCTTACAGTAAATGATGGAACTGATACCAGTTATATATATCCTGTAGACAGTTATCATCTTGATAAGTATTCCAAGATACAATATATAATACCTGCTGATGCACTTACCGATATGCAGGATCAGAGCATCCATGGAATGAGCTTTTATATTTCTTACCCGGCATCTCATATATGGAATTCTGATTTTGAAATATATCTTAAAGAGGTAGAAGAGACAGGTTTTTCAGAGAATAGAGCATTTATGAGTGTAACAGATGATGATCTTGTTTATACAGGAAGTCTTGATGCAACAGATCCATATTATGAAGGCATGAAAGAACCTCAAGTCGAGCTTGTTTCTTCGGAGGAATCCTATGATAACTCTGTAGATAACTCCAAAGGAATATCTTATGATGGCAATAAAACCATGAATGTAAGATTTGATAATAGCTTTGCTTATAAGGGTGGCAACCTTCTTGTTACCGTATATCATGTATCTAAAGAGCCTACGAGTTATTCTGCATATTTCTATGGAGTATATTATGGCGGTGGAGATAAAATAGCAAAAAAGAATATCGATAATGATAGTTCTGAAAGTGATGTTATTGTAAGTATAGCTGCATATGGCTCAGATCTTGATGATATAACAAATGGAGATTCCGGTGTTGCAATGTTCCTTCCAAAGACAACATTTTCTTATCTCCCAACAGAGGCTGTTATAACTGCTAATCCTGTCGACACAAAGGTTATCAGAGGAAGCAAGGCTAAGTTTAGTGTTAAAGCTGAAGGTAAAAACCTTACATATAAGTGGCAGAATAGCGTTGATGGTGAAACATGGACGGACAGCAAAGCAACCGGTTATAATACAAATACTATCAGTTTTAAGGCAACAGATAAGCTGGATGGCAGATATTTCAGATGTATAGTTTCCAATTCTCTAGGCGAGATTATTTCTGAACCAGCTAAGCTTACAACTCTTCCTGTTGTAAGTGTTCAGCCTAAGAATGCAGCAGGTACTGTTGGCTCAGATGCTAAATTTACTTTTAAGAGCAGATCCTCTGCGGCAACCTTTGAGTGGCAGATAAGTACAGACGGCGGCGAGACCTGGAAGAAGAGCGGTGCTGAAGGAAATACCACAAATACACTTACAGTACCAATAAAGTCAGGTAACTACAATGGCTATATGTTCAGATGTAAGGTTACAAACGGAACCTGGGTAGAATATACAGAGGCTGCAAAGCTTTCTGTTAAGCCGGCAGTTACAGTTCAGCAAAAGGATGTAACGGAATATTACGGAAATCTTGTTAAGCTTTACGTTAAGGCTTCAGGAACAAATCCACAGTATCAGTGGCAGGTTAAATCACCAACTTCTGGAAAGTGGGGCAACAGCTCACAGGCCGGAAACAATACCAACATTCTTAAATTCACTTCTGTAGAATCACTTAACGGAAGAGAGTTCAGATGTAAGATCACAGATAACGGATATACAGTATACAGTGATGTAGTTAAGTTTACAGCTGTTTCAAATATCCTTACACAGCCAAAGAATGTTTCTGTAAAGAATGGCGGAACAGCTAAGTTCTCAATCAAAGCAACAGGAACAGAGGGCGAGACATCTTACTACTGGCAGTACAGCAAGGACGGTGGAAAGACCTGGACAGGTATCAAGGTTGATGGTTCTGTAGTAACTACAGATACACTCACCCTTACAAAGGTAACTGCTTCTCAGAGTAACTGGCTTTTCCGTTGCAGAGTAAAGAACAGAAGTATTTATACTTTCTCTGATGCGGCTAAGCTTACTGTGAAATAGTTGGTACTGAATAGTTGTGATACTATTGTTTAAAATGTAATAACAGATTGAAATCAATTGATTATTAAACATTGATTGGTTTGGTAATTGATCATATAAGATTAATGAATTTAATTGAAGATAAGTCTGTTATAGTATTGCAAGATTAATAAACAATACGGATGCTTCATATCGTATGAATGATATGTCCCCGGGATCACGGGTTCATGTCAATACGGTATAGAAGCATCCTTTTTTATATAAGCAGTAAAAACTGCGTTCATAATCCGACAATGATAGCGCCTCTGGTTTGTTTTAATTTGGATAAGATATATTATGAGAAGCAAAAACCGCTTCTCATAATCCTGCGGGACTAAAGTCCCTACGGTATCTTATCAAGAAAAACAAATACTCACTTCGTTCGTGCTTGTTTTTCTTCGGATAAGATAATTTACAGACCATGAGATTTTCGGAACTGCTTTGGTGTTGTATT
This sequence comes from Eubacterium ruminantium, assembly GCA_900108205.1. Classification (GTDB taxonomy): domain Bacteria; phylum Bacillota; class Clostridia; order Lachnospirales; family Lachnospiraceae; genus Eubacterium_Q; species Eubacterium_Q ruminantium_A. The sequence goes on from FNUU01000001.1 coordinate 114,123, forward strand.
GTATTTTCTTTTAAAACATCTTATCAGATGACTGCAGTCAGAAAAGCCGGTTTCATTTGCAATATAGCTGAGATCATAGTCGGTAAAGAGAAGCAGGTTTTCTGCTTTTATGAGTCTCACGAATTCTATATACTGCTTGCAGCTTTGACCATATTTTGAATGAAACTGCTTTGCAAAATATGAGTAGCTCATGTTTGAAAGCTTGGCCAGATGTTCTATGCTGATGCTTTCATTTGAATGTCTGTCGATATAGATCAACGCTTCATGAAGCGAACTGCTGTCACGGTTGATGATCTCGTCATGATTAAGATCGATACCGGATTTATACCATTTTCGTATCATTTGGAGTAACAGGCTTGTGATCCTGTTGTAGATATATGTATAGAATCCATATGCCTTCTGGTTAACTTCAGAAACCATCTGATCAAAGAAGCTTCTTAGCGAATCCCCTTCAAAGTCGGTATCATTAAAAATATAATGAGGCTCTTTTAACTGTGCTATATATGACAGAACTGAAGATACGTCAGGAATGTAACTTTCATTAAACTGTATTCTTCTTGCATTGAACTTAATACAGACATAATTATAAGGTTCTGGAGAATCCTGAAATACAGAATGTACAATTTGAGGTGGAATGATGATCATATCGCCCTTCTTTAAGGTATAAGACAGATTATTAAAGCTTACATTAATGCTGCCTTCCTCGACATAAAGCATTTCGACAAAATAATGCCAGTGTAATCTTACCGGCAGACGCAGAGTTGTATTCGAACAATAAAAGGCCTCTACAGGCGAATTTAGAATATCATTATATTCAAAAAGATCCATGTTGTACCTCCCCATTTTTCTTTTATAAATAATCCGAAATTTTCTGTTTTATTTTTAAAACAGCATAATACCCCATAAATATTTAGGCAATCCCTAATGTTTTGCCCTTTAAGCATACCTATTCATGATAGATTTGTTATATTTTTATGCAAGTCGATTATAGTATAAATCACAGCAGAATGCTACTCTAACATTCACCGTCATAAAAAAATGAAACTCAGAGACTACGATTATATATCACTAATTTAATGAGACAAAATATCATGAAAGAAAAAAAGATTAAAAAGGCAAGAAAAACAAATAAATATCCAAAGACAAGACTCGCATGGCTGTGGGAAAATGCTGCAGGCTGTCATGCTTTATATGTAACTGCAATGTTCGGTACCGTTCTTTACAATGTGATGCAGCTTACTGTACCGTATTTTTCGGGAAGGATAGTGGATACCTTTCTAAGCGGAGAAAATGCAAGGCAGAACCTTGAGCAGAATAAGGAGCTCTTTTTCAGACTTCTCATTCTTATGATAGGACTTACTGTTCTCAGAACTGTTATAGTTTATGCAGACTGTATGGCATATGAGCATGTTTCACAAAAAGTACTGTTCCGTGTCAGAAATTATCTGTTCAATAAACTTGAGCGTCAGGATATGACCTTCTACAGTACATACAGAACCGGAGATCTGATGACCAGAGTGACCGGCGATCTGGATGCCGTAAGACATATGACTGCATGGGTTGTGCGTGTGCTCATAGAGTCATTTTCACTTTTCCTTGCAGTAGCAGTTTATTTTATTTTCATCAACTGGAAGATGGCTCTGTCGCTGCTGGCAATATCTCCATTTGTATTTCTCATCATATATCTCTTCAAGAAGAAGGTTGCACCGCTTCATGCTGAGCTAAGGGAGAAGCTGGCCGGACTGAATACTATCGCTCAGGAAAACATTGCAGGAAACCGTGTTGTTAAGGCATTTGCAAGAGAAGATTATGAGATTCAAAAATTTGATAAAGCCAACACCGAATACCGCGAAACAAATAAAAATACCGGCCTTGTATGGATCAAATTCTTTCCGTATGTGGAAAGTATAGCCAATCTGATGCCGGTGGTAATGCTTGCGGTGGGTGGCTTGTTCCTTATATATGACGAGCTTACTATGGGCGAATATGTGGCCTTTTCCGGCCTTATCTGGGCAATTTCAAACCCTATGAGAATGATGGGGAATATCATGAATGAATTTCAGAGATTTGCTTCTGCATCAGATAAGGTAATGGAAATTTACTATTCTGAACCAACTATAAAAAATGATGAGAGTCTTGCGGAACATCCGGAAAGATTCAAAGGAAGCATAGAGTTTAAAAATGTATCCTTCAAATATGATGATGGTACCATTCCGGTTCTTTACGACATCTCATTTAAAGCAGAGGCCGGTGAAACCATCGCTATCATGGGCGAAACAGGATGTGGAAAAACAACTCTTATAAATCTTATACCAAGATTTTTTGATGCAACAGGCGGAGAGGTTCTGATAGATGGCCGTAAAGTTACGGACTACAGACTTAAGGATCTGAGAAGAAATATAGGCCTCGCAACCCAGGATGTGCTTCTTTATTCGGACACGATTGTGGGTAATATTTCTTACGGAGACGGACATATAAAGCTGAATGATGTAATAAAGTTTGCACGTTATTCAGCTGCTGATGATTTTATTTCCAAAATGCCGGAAGGCTACGATACTGTTGTCGGAGAGCGTGGAGTAGGCCTTTCCGGAGGACAGAAGCAGAGGATTTCTCTTGCAAGAGCTCTTGCTGTAAAGCCGTCAATACTCATTCTTGATGATACTACCTCGGCAGTCGACCTCGAAACAGAAAAACATATTCAGGAAGCTCTTCAGAAGCTGGATTTTGAGGCAACCAAGATCATCATCGCTCAGAGAATATCTACAGCAAGAACTGCTGATAAGATTCTGATACTCCGAGACGGCAAGATAGTTGAAGCAGGAACGCATGATGAGCTTGTTGCAAAAGGCGGATATTACAGTGAACTCGTCAGGCTGCAGACAGGTGAAGCTTAATAAAACCGGTGTATAAACATTAAATTTTAATAACTGCATTATATAGAATTAAATCATGGTGAAGGATGTGTCATGGCGGTTGTGACACTGCAAATTCATGCATATAGGTAAATAAGAAATGGCAAGAAATACTTATAAACAGGATGAAAAACTGAATGAGGCTTTTAATATAAAGCATCTTCTTCGTGCATCCGATTATATCAAAAAATATATAAGAATAATGATATTTGCTCTGGTTTTGAGCGGAATTGGCGGTGCTTTTGGTTATATAGCACCTCTGGTCACAAAAACTGCTCTGGATAAGGCTGTACCTGATAAGAATGTTAAATTACTGCTCAGTCTTGCGGCAATCATGGCCGGACTCTATCTGGTAAGTACGATTTTTACAACCATCAGAAGCAGGATTATGGTTAAAGTAAGTCAGAATATCATTTATGACATCAGAAAGGATATCTTTACTCATCTTCAGGAACTTCCTTTTGAGTATTACGATAATAGGCCACATGGCAAGATACTTATCAGGGTTGTAAATTATGTGAATTCAGTTTCAGACATGCTTTCAAACGGACTTATAAATATCGTTCTTGAGGGCTTCAATCTAGTATTTATAATTGCTTTTATGTTTATGGCCGATGTACAGCTGGCTTTGGTTGTTATGTGCGGCGTGCCGGTTCTGGCTGTATTCATGTTCTGGATTAAAAACAAACAGAGAAAAGCATGGCAGGAGGTATCCAATAAGAATTCAAATCTGAATGCATATCTACAGGAAAATATTGTCGGAGCAAAGATCACTCAGATATTTGCGCGTGAAGATGAAAATGTTGAGATATTCAGAAACCTTTCGGACGATTGCAGAAAAACCTGGACCACGGCTGTAAAATACTCAAATCTTGTATGGCCTGGAATAGATACCATTTCTGTATTTGTAAGAGCAGCTATCTTCCTTTTTGGACTCTTCCTTCTTGGAAATGGAAATAAATCGCTTGGAACGATTGTAGCTGTTTCTGGGTATGCATCTTATTTCTGGCAGCCGATCATGAATCTCGGAAATATATTCAATAATTTCATCAATAATGTTGCATATCTTGAAAGGATATTTGAGACTATAGATGAGCCGGTCAGCGTTAAAGACGCGGAAGATGCGAGTGTTATGCCTCCGATAAAGGGAGATGTTACATTTGAAAATATCAGCTTTTCCTACGAAAGTGATGCGGAAGAGCTGAGCAATGACATTGCAAATGGCGAAAATAAAACTGAGGATACTAAGGAGAATTACACAGAAGCCGGCGATGTAAAATCCGGAAATAAAATGGTTCTAAAAAATGTATCCTTCAGTGTTAAAGCCGGCGAAAGCGTTGCCCTTGTAGGTCCAACCGGTGCCGGTAAGAGTACCATAGTCAATCTGATATCAAGATTCTACAATGTCAATTCAGGCAGGATTCTGATCGATGGCCACGATATATCGAAAGTGACTCTTAAATCCCTCAGAAGCCAGATGGGTATAATGATGCAGGACAGCTTTATCTTTACAGGTACTGTTGAAGATAATATCAGATATGGAAAGCTGGATGCTTCCAATGAGGATATTATCAAAGCGGCAGAAACTGTCTGTGCTGACGGTTTCATAGAGAAAATGAAGGACGGATACAATACCGAGGTAAAGGAAAGAGGCGGCACGTTGAGCGAAGGTGAAAAACAGCTGATTTCATTTGCCAGAACGGTTCTTTCTGATCCAAAGATATTAATACTTGATGAAGCAACTTCAAGTATTGATGTCAGAACAGAAAAGGCGCTCCAGACCGGACTTGACAGGATGCTGAAGGGAAGAACATCATTTATTATAGCGCACAGACTTTCTACCATACGAAACTGTGACAAAATAATGTTCATAGATAATGGAGGAATATTGGAGGCAGGCACTCATGATGAACTGATGGCAAGGAAGGGTGCGTATTATGAACTGTATATGAGCCGATAAATAGTTCTTTGTTTTTATTTGAGGAGTATTTACAAATAGTCTATGTAATTATATAATTTAAAAGATTGAAGTTTATACATACGATCACTAAAATACAAAGAAAATTCTGGTTAAAAAATGAAAAGAATGATAATTGTCGGAGCCGGAGCCGCCGGTCTGATGGCTGCGCTTTCAGCGTGTGACAGATATAATGTAACGATAATTGAAAAAAATGAAAAAGCAGGGAAAAAGATATACATTACCGGCAAAGGAAGATGTAATCTTATGAATGACTGCGATATAGATACATTTCTTAAAAATGTTGTACATAACAGTAAGTTTATGTACAGCTCTATTAATGCGTTTTCACCACAGGATACATATGAATATTTCAGCTCTCTTGGTCTTCCCATGAAGACAGAGAGAGGCAACAGGGTTTTCCCGGTTTCTGACAGAGCATCTGATGTTACCAAAGCTCTGACTGACGAACTGAAACGGAAGAATGTAAAAATATTATATAATACTACTGTAAGGAAAATAGTTACTGACAAATGTTCAGTAAGTCCGGATGAAGATCGAATGATTGATATTATCGTAAGAGGCGTTGAAACTGATAAAGGGTTCTTCCCGGGAGACGTTGTCGTGGTTGCAACCGGAGGACTATCTTATCCTACAACCGGTTCAACCGGCGATGGTTTAAGGTTTGCAGAGGAATCAGGTCTTAAGATTACCGAAACCTTTCCGGCGCTTTGTCCTCTTAATATCAAGGAAGAAGACTGCAAAAAAATGATGGGTCTATCCCTAAAAAATGTTAAAGTAAGATTTTCTGTAAAACAGGATGGAAAGAATAAAAGAAAACTCATCTACGAAGATTTCGGTGAAATGCTTTTCACTCATTTTGGTGTAAGCGGCCCATGTATTCTTTCAGCATCGAATTATATTTCTGATTATCTTGATAAGGATATTAAGCTTTTTATCGATCTTAAACCGGCTCTTTCAAACGAAGAACTGGAGCAGAGAATAAAAAAGGATTTTGACGGTTTCAGACTAAGAGAATATCAAAATTCTTTGGGGCAGCTTTTGCCAAGACTCATGATTCCTGTTATAATAGAAAGGTCGGGCATCAGTCCTTCCAAGAAGACGGCCGATATTTCTGAGAAAGAGATAAGAAGGCTTGCTGAACTGCTTAAAAACTTCGAATTAAACGTCATCGGACTCAGAAGCTATAATGAAGCAATCGTCACCAGAGGCGGTGTCTCTGTTAAGGAGATTGATCCTAAAACCATGGAATCAAAAAAGGTGAAGGGCCTCAGGTTTGCAGGAGAAGTTTTGGATGTTGATGCTCTTACCGGAGGCTTTAATCTCCAGATTGCATGGAGCACCGGACACGCAGCCGGACTTTGAGTAAATTACAATCACATAGGTCAGATGTTTGTATATAATTAAATATTTCACCTGTCAGATAAATATCAATCACGTATCATACTGGTGAAATACCGCATTATTATTAGATATCATACCGGTTAAAGAACCGGAATATGACATAAATAAGGAGAAGATAAGGTTATGAATGTAGCAATTGACGGACCTGCAGGAGCAGGAAAAAGCACTATAGCGCGACTTGCCGCTAAAAAACTGGGCTTTCTGTATGTTGATACGGGAGCTATGTACCGCGCCATAGCATTATATCTCTTATGGGATGATACTGATATTGAAAACGAAGAGAGTCTTAAAAAAGCTCTCGACAGGATCAATATCAATATTGTTTATGAAAAAGGTGTTCAGCATGTATTTCTGAATTTTCAGGATGTTTCTGCAGAGATAAGAAGTGAAAAGGTAAGTATCATGGCTTCCAAAACTTCAGCTCTTCAGCCTGTCAGAGACAAGCTGCTTGATCTTCAGAAAAGTATAGCCGCCTCAAATGATGTTATCATGGACGGAAGAGATATCGGTACAAATATACTTCCGAATGCAGAGGTAAAAATCTATCTTGATGCGTCAACAGATGTTCGCGCAAAGAGAAGATATGATGAAATGAAAGCCAAGGGTGAAAGTCCTGACATGGAATCCATTAAGAAAAATATAATTTTAAGAGATGAGCAGGACATGAACAGAAAGATAGCACCTCTCAGAAAGGCTGAGGATGCTGTCCTTATTGACAGCTCTGACATGAGTATAGACCAGGTGGTTGACAGGATCGTTGCTCTGGTAAATAAAGCAGGAGAAAAAGCATAATATATAAATGAATAATGGTAATAATATAAAAAAACGGGAAGTTATCCTTGCGGATAAAGCAGGTTTCTGTTTTGGCGTAAAAAGAGCGGTTGATACCGCTTATCTGGAAGCTGAAAAGGCTAAAAAGGATAATATTTCTATTTATACCTATGGTTCCATCATACATAACAAGTTTGTTGTGGATGATCTTGCCGCAAATGGCGTTGGGATGATAAACAGTATTGAAGAGCTGGATGCGATTCCGCCCTCCAGGATAATCATCAGAAGTCATGGGGTAGGGAAAAATGTCATCGATAAAATACGTGATAAAGGTCACGAGCTTATCGATGCCACCTGTCCATTTGTAAATAATATCCATAAAATAGCTCAGGAAGTAACAACAAAAAAAGAAACTCTTATAATCATTGGAGATGCTTCTCATCCTGAAGTTCAGGGTATTAAGGGCTGGTGCAGCGAAGAACCATTTATCATATCTGACACAGAAGATGTCACCGGATTGCCGGAGATAAACGGAAATATAACAGTAGTTTCGCAAACTACATTTAATTCAAAAAAATTTAAAGATATAGTTGAATTATTGCAAAAAAAATATTATAATATTCGTGTTTGTAATACTATCTGCAACGCGACCGCAGAACGTCAGGAAGAGGCAGCAAGATTATCGGCAGAAGTTGACGTAATGATCGTAATTGGAGATCCTAGTAGTTCAAATACAAAAAAGTTATATGAAATAAGCAGACAGCAATGTAAAAATACTTACTATGTACAGACACTTGACGACTTGGATTTAACTGTTATTGAATCCGCTAGTAGGGTAGGTATTACTGCTGGGGCATCTACCCCAAAATTTATTATTAAGGAGGTTCATGACAGTATGTCGGAGACAAATTCAGAATTCGAAAAATTATTACAGGAGGAAGATGATTTCTCTATCAGAACAGGCCAGATCGTTGATGGTACTGTAATCGGTGTAAAACCTGAAGAGATAATTGTTGATATTCACTATAAATCAGAGGGTATAGTAACAAGAGAAGAATATTCAAATACACCAAACATTGATCTTACAACAGTTGTTAAGGAAGGCGATCCAATAACAGTTAAGGTTATCAAGACAAATGATGGCGAAGGTCAGGTCGTTCTTTCTTACAAGAGAATTGCAGCTGAGAAAGCATATGCAAAGCTTGAAGAAGCATTTAATAATCAGGAAGTTCTTAAGGGAACAGTTGCTCAGGCACTTAACGGAGGACTTAGCGTTCTCGTTGATGAGTGCAAGGTATTTATCCCTGCAAGCCTTGTTTCTGATGCATTTGAGAGAGATCTCAAGAAGTATGAGGGACAGGAAGTTGAATTCATTCTTACAGAGTTCAACACTCAGAAGAGAAGATTCATCGGTAACAGAAAGAAGCTTATCGTTGAGAAGAAGGAAGCTCTTGCAAAAGAGTTATTCGGTCGTATAGAAGTAGGCCAGACTGTTGAAGGAACAGTAAAGAATGTAACAAACTTTGGGGCATTCATTGATCTTGGTGGTGCTGACGGACTCCTTCACATTTCAGAGATGTCATGGGGAAGAGTTGATAATCCAAAGAAGATCTTCAATGTTGGAGATAAGGTAAAGGCATTTATTAAGGATATCAACGGAGATAAGATAGCTCTTTCTCTTAAGTTTGATGATCAGAATCCATGGCTTACAGCTGAAGAGAAGTATGCAGTTGGTACAGTTGTTACCGGTAAGGTAGCAAGAATGACAGACTTTGGTGCATTTGTTGTACTTGAGCCTGGTATCGATGCACTCCTTCATGTATCACAGATCGCTCTTGAAAGAATCGAGAAGCCTGCTGACGTTCTTAAGGTTGGTGAAGAGATCACAGCTAAGGTTGTTGATTTCAAGCCTGCAGATAAGAAGATAAGCCTCAGCATCAAGGCATATCTCAAGGATCAGGGCGTTGAAGCTCCTGCAGCTGAAGAAGCAGTTGAAGAGGTTGCTGAGGAAGCAGAAGCTGCTACAGAAGAGTAATCTGCCGATTAATTGATTTTGAAATTACTAAAGTGCTTATGGAGTTTATCTGTAAGCACTTTTTTAATCTTATCAATTATAATTGCCACCTGATATATGTATTCGTAATTTATTTGGTTTGACAATATAATATATGTGGTTATTATTTAGGATGTTATGACTCAAGACTTTTTAAATTTGTTTATTATTTTCAATCAATTTCCTGCTCGATTTACGCTCAAATTTTTTTAAATTTATACTTGATTTACATAATCGTTTGTGATATATTAATACAGCTGTTAAAAATAAAGATGGTCCGCTGCAGTACCATGATTCATTTATGAATCATCAAAGAAGAAGTATAAACAACATTCTTCACTATATATATAAATGCAAGAACATCGAATAATTATATGGAGGTTGATTTCGATGAACAATAGTGAAATCATGAAGAGCATTGAGAAAGCACAGCTTAGAGAGAAGAATTTTGATTATAACGTAGGTGATACAGTTAAGGTATCCGCTATGATCAAAGAAGGAAACAGAGAGAGAATCCAGGTATTCGAAGGAACAGTTATTAAGATCCAGGGTACTGGTTCAAGACAGACATTTACAGTTAGAAAGAATTCTAATGGCGTAGGTGTTGAGAAGACATGGCCTGTACACTCACCTCTTATCGAGAAGGTTGAAGTTGTAAGAAGAGGTAAGGTTAGAAGAGCTAAACTTAATTATCTCCGTGACAGAGTTGGTAAGAGTGCCAGAGTTAAAGAGATTGTTAAATAAGCAAACATGTTTGACCGGAGTTATTTTTACTCCGGTCTTTTTTCATATTATGGCATAAGATAATGGAAGAAAACAGAAAGCAAAGAAAAAAGTACATAGCTGATTTCAGTCTGGTAAAAGCAGGAAAAAAGCCTAAAAAGAAGCGAATGAAAAGAATTGAGATATATCTTCTTATTGTTGCTTCAGCAATAGTATTGGGTTATGCATTTATTGCCTTTATGTTTCAGACTGTGAAGGTTGTCGGTCCATCTATGCAGGGTACCCTCAGAGATGGCGATGTTATTGTAATAAGTAAGATTGGAAAAATGTTTGGCATAGACAGAAATGATGTTGTTGCCATTAAACAGCCTGAAAATGATTATTACAGTATAAAAAGAGTCGTTGCAAAACCCGGCGATACAGTACAGATAATCGGCGGAAAACTATATGTAAATGAAAAGCTTCAGGAAAAATTTGCTGATAAGATCATAATCAACTCAGGAATAGCAAGTGAACTTATAAAATTGGATCAGAATCAGTATTTTGTTCTTGGAGATAATGTAAACAGCAGTGATGATTCCAGATTTAAAAATATGGACATCGTCCAGAAAACAGATATTAAAGGAATTGCCATTTACAGGCTGAGTCCTGAAAAAGGAAGAATCAGGTGATATAAATGGATGATAAGATCAATATAAACTGGTATCCCGGCCATATGACGAAAGCGGTCCGGGAGATGGAACAGAATATCAAACTTATAGATATTGTGATTGAAATACTGGATGCAAGGATACCATTTTCAAGTCGTAATCCAATTATGGATAAGCTTGCAATGGGAAAATATCGTCTTATGATAATGAATAAATCCGACCTTGCAGATCCTTCCATTTTAAAAAAATGGGAAAAATATTACGAAGAAATGGGTATTAAGACTATTTCCATTGATTCCAGAGTGACAAAAAATGCAAGAAATATAACCCCTGTTGTTATGGATATATGTAAGGAGAAACTCGAGAGAGATAAGAGAAGAGGTCTCTTAAAACGTCCTGTAAAAGCAATGATAGTTGGTATTCCGAATGTAGGAAAATCAACATTTATAAATTCCTATGCGGGAAGAGCAAGTGCAAAAACCGGTAATAAGCCGGGCGTTACCAAGGGCGTTCAGTGGATAAGACTTGGAAATGATATTGATCTTCTTGATACTCCGGGTGTCCTTTGGCCAAAGTTTGAGGATAAACAGATTGGAATCAATCTTGCGCTCATCGGATCCGTAAATGATAATATAATAAGTAAATATGATCTTTCGATATTATTAATAGATTATTTAGAAAATAACTATTGCGGTATTCTTTCAAAAAGGTATAATATTGAAGAGGTAAAGGATGCAAATGAAGTGTTACTGGAGATTGCAGATGTCAGAAAGTGCGTCCTGAAGGGTGGAGAACCTGATATAGAAAAGGCTGCATCTATTCTTATAGATGATCTGAGAAACGGAAGCCTTGGAAGGATTTCTCTTGAGACACCTCAGCATTAAGGAGAAAGACATTGGGAAGAAAGAATAGAGAAATTGAAAGTATAGATGAAGCAAAGGAAATATTCTATTCCCTTGCTGATGACAGAAAGCAGGAAAAAAGAGCTTTAAGAGAAGCTGCCAGAGAAGAAAAAAGACTGGCAAAGGAAGCTGCCAAAGAAGAGGCGGAACGCGAAAAGCAGAAATCAAAAGATGAGGCTTTTTCCGAGGCCGGATCTGCTGACGAAGATGAAAATTCGACTGAAACATCTGAAGCTGTTTCTTCTGAATTAGAAACCTCTGAATCAGAAGTCTCTGAAGAGGAAGAAGGAAAAGCCAAAAAATACAGAGGCAGAAAAAAGAAAAAAGAAAAAGTAAATATAGTTAAAGAATTATATTATCTTGCTATATATATCGGTATAGTAATTGTTGTTTGTTTCCTGATAATCACATTTGTCGGTGAAAGAACAACGGTAGACGGAGATTCGATGCTGCCGAATCTTCATAACAACGACAGTCTTTGGATAGATAAGATAAGTTACAGATTCTCTGATCCAAAGAGGTTTGATATTGTAGTATTTCCTCCAAGGAATAATACCGAGAAGCTTTTCATCAAGAGAGTGATCGGACTTCCGGGCGAAACTGTTCAGATAGACGAAAAAGGAAATATACTCATTAACGGCGAAATTCTTCAGGAGAATTATGGTCTTGAGGTAATAGATTCATCCAACAGAGGAGTCGCCAGCAGCCCTGTGATTCTTGGGCATGACGAATATTTTGTCATGGGAGATAACAGGAATAACAGTATGGATAGTCGACGGTCTTCGGTGGGAAATATCAAAAAAAGTGAAATTGTCGGTAAGGCAATATTCAGGCTGTCGCCTCTTAAAAACTTCGGTAAAATAAAATAAACAATGCAGAGGGAATATTTGCAAGTCATCTATTCCCTCTTTCTATGCCATACACTTAAATGTGGGGAGAACATAATGAATATCTGTGAGATCAGAAATAAAATGATAGAGATAGCCGGCCTTCCGATCATGAAATATGAAGAGAAAAAGAACCGCTATAATGCTTTGGTGGAAGAAATATCCGGCGATGACAGGAAGGGCGTCATCAGTTTAAAAAACAAGGCTGAGCAGGCTGTTAAAAAGATTGATGAAGAGATACTTCGTGTTAAAAACATGATGTATTTTGAAAATAAATACAGTGATTATCAATATATCTGCGGTACTGATGAAGTCGGAAGAGGTCCTTTGGCCGGACCTATAGTTACAGCTGCAGTTATCCTTCCAAAGGGACTGGTTATTCCGTTCCTCAATGATTCCAAGCAGGTAAAACCGGCTATGAGAGAAGAATTATACGATATCATAATGTCAAATTCAGTTGCTGTCGGTCTTGGAATGAATACAGAAAAATATATTGATACAGAAGGAATCCAAAAAGCAAACTACGATGCCATGTGCAAAGCAGTTAATAATCTCAATCAGAAGCCGGACCTGGTACTTGTGGATGCAGTTAAGCTTCCGAATCTGGATATAAAGCAGATTTCAATAGTTAAGGGAGATGCCTTATCGGTTTCCATAGCTGCTGCAAGTATTATTGCAAAGGTGACCAGGGACAGACTTATGAAGGAATATGATGAGAAGTATCCGGAATATGATTTTAAAAATAATATGGGTTACGGATCACCGAAACACCTGGAGGCACTTAGAAAAATAGGGCCATGTGAGATTCACAGGAGGTCATTTATCAAGAATTATGTATGATGGGGTTCAGGGTGAATAATAAGAGAAGGCTTGGAAATGAAAAAGAGAAGACGGCTGCCGAATATTTAAAAGCTGAGGGATACAGGATACTGAATATGAATTATTCGGTAAGGCAGGCAGAGTTAGATATAGTAGCTGAAGATGAATCAGGCACTCTTGTTTTTGTTGAAGTAAAGTACAGAAGCTCCGGCAACAGCGGCATTTCCCTGGAAGCTGTCAATATTACAAAGCAGCGAAAAATATGCCGTGCTGCGCTGTTTTATATGAATAATTATAAGATAAACCCTGAAGAGAGAAATATCAGATTTGATGTTGTTGGTATTGATGGTGAAGAAATCAGGCATATTAAAAATGCTTTTCAGTTTATTACGTGATGTATTTTATTATCTGATAAGTTACCTCAGGGACTTTAATCCCACAGGATTATGAGATGCGGCGTTTACTTCTATAATATTTGTATTAAACATGTTATAAAAATATATTTATATATAGAATAATTCAGTGGATAGAGTAATGAAAGAATTTTCGTATTTAAAAAAAATAAAAATTGATAATGACATAGAAGTTCCCTTTATCAGTTCAAAACTGCTTGAGAAGTACAGCGACAGGATTGCATTTGGTTTTTCTACAAGACTTGGCGGAGTCAGTACCGGACATCTTGAATCTATGAATCTCAGTTTTCATCGTAACGATGATCCCGCATGTGTTTATGAAAATCACAGAAGATTTGCTGCGGCTGTCGGATATGATGAAAAGAAAACAGTGTTTTCTGATCAGGTTCATAAGGATCACATCAGAAAATGCACCGAAGAGGATACCGGCAAAGGCATCATTAAAGAAAATGATATTACAGAAACCGATGGTTTGATAACGAATATAAAAGAACTTCCTTTGATGACATTTTATGCTGACTGTGTTCCGCTTCTTTTTTATGCACCGGATAAAAATGTTATTGCATCTGTTCATTCCGGCTGGAAGGGTACAGCTAAAAAAATAGGTCCAAAAACGGCAGGGATATTCAGAGATGATTATGGTTGTGATATATCGAAACTTATTTGTTTCATAGGCCCTTCCATTTGCAAGGACTGCTATGAGATCAGCAGTGATGTGGCTGAGCAGTTTTATGATATGGCTGAATATGATATTTCAGCTGAAAAAGAAATATATAATGATTCTATTGACAAATATGATTTGAAAAATGTTCATGTCGATGAATATAAATCAAATAAAACCTGCATCGACGGTTCAGGTAAATCATATGACGATTCAGATAAAACAGATAGCTGGTCAGGTAAAACAGACGACGGTTCAAATACAACATGTGACGAATTATATAAAACTCGTGACGTAACAGATGACAGTTCAAGTATAACAGATAATGAATTGATCAAATATGATCCTGAAAATATAAAAGATATACTGACATATAGCGGAAATGATAAATATCACCTGTCATTGCAAAAAGCAATCAGAAAGACTCTTATTGAGGCAGGAATGAAAGAGGAAAATATCGAAATATCAGGTATATGTACCGCCTGCAATGATAAATTGCTTTTTTCGCACAGAAAAACAAATGGCTTAAGAGGCAACCTTGCCGCAGTCATTATGCTTAGATAAAGAACGCTTTACAAGTGCAAAGTGTTATTGTAAAATTAAAAGGTATGGAATATTTTAAAGATAGACTTGGAGTGTAAAGATGAGAAAACCAGTCGTTGCCATTGTAGGCAGACCAAATGTAGGAAAATCAACCCTCTTTAATGCGCTGGCAGGAGAGAGGATTTCAATAGTTAAAGATACGCCGGGAGTAACCAGGGACAGAATATATGCTGATGTCAACTGGCTGGATCAGAGTTTCACTATGATCGATACCGGTGGTATTGAACCGGAATCAAATGATATTATTTTGAAGAGCATGAGAGAACAGGCTCAGATAGCTATAGACACTGCTGATGTTATTATTTTCTTAACGGACGTCAGACAGGGTCTGGTTGATTCGGATTCAAAAGTTGCAGATATGCTGCGAAGATCGCATAAACCGGTAGTTCTTGTTGTTAATAAGGTTGACAGTTTCGAGAAGTTTATGCCGGATGTTTATGAGTTCTATAATTTAGGACTCGGGGATCCGTTTCCTGTTTCTTCTACCGGAAGGCTTGGCTTTGGTGAGATGCTGGATGAAGTTTGCAGCCATTTCAAAGATAAGGTTGCTGCCGACATAGAAGATGAAAGACCGAAGATTGCAATTATCGGTAAGCCTAATGTTGGAAAATCCTCTATCATCAATAAGCTTCTCGGTAAAGAAAGAGTTATCGTATCTGATATCGCAGGTACGACAAGAGATGCAATAGATACAGTTGTTAAGAGAAATGGCGAGGAATATATCTTTATCGATACTGCCGGACTCAGAAGAAAGAGCAAGATAAAAGATGAGATTGAAAGATTCAGTATCATCAGGACTGTGACTGCTGTTGAAAGATGTGATATTGCTGTTCTTGTTATTGATGCTACCATGGGAGTTACCGAGCAGGATGCGAAGATTGCCGGCATCGCTCATGAAAGAGGAAAAGGTGTAATAATAGCTGTAAATAAATGGGATGCCATCGAGAAGGATGACAGAACCATGAATAAATATAAAAATGATATTCGCCTGATACTTTCATTTATGCCTTATGCAGAGCTTATATTTATGTCTGCTGAAACAGGTCAGCGAATTGAAAAGCTTTTTGATATGATTGATCTGGTAGTTCAGAATCAGACTCTGAGAATTTCAACCGGTGTACTCAATGAAGTTCTCGCTGAGGCTGTTTCTCTTGCAGAACCACCGTCAGATAAAGGTAAGAAACTAAGATTATATTATATGACGCAGGTTTCTGTAAAACCGCCGACATTTGTTATTTTTGTGAATGATAAGGAGCTTGCTCATTTCTCTTATATCAGATATATAGAGAATAAGGTTCGTGAAGCCTTTGGATTTAAGGGAACTCCGCTTAAATTTATTGTTCGTGAAAGGAAAGAAAAATCATGACGGTTTTTATTAGAATAGCCTGTATCATTTGCGGATATTTCTGCGGACTTCTTGAGACAGGATATATTTACGGTAAGATCAAGGGTATTGATATAAGGAATTATGGCAGTGGTAATTCCGGTACCACCAACGCACTTCGAGTACTCGGCAAGAAGGCAGGCCTTGTGGTATTCATAGGGGATTTCTTTAAAGCGGTTATCCCTTGTCTTATAGTGAGACTGCTTACCCAGAACAGTTATCCGGATATTTATCTGCTTTTTGTTTTATATATCGGCCTTGGTGTTGTTATGGGACATAACTTTCCTTTCTATCTTAAATTTAAAGGTGGTAAAGGTGTTGCCGCAACAGCAGGTATGATAGTAGGTCTTCTGATCCCTCTTATGATACTTATACTTCTTGTTCTTTTTGTTGCAGTGGTTGCACTTACAAGATATGTTTCACTGGGATCGATCTTACTGATGATTGGATTTGTTACACTTTATGTGATTTTTGCTTTTAAAGGAATGCTTTGTTTTGACCCTTCCGGAGATTCAAGACCGGAAATGATCGAAAGCATTGTTCTTGCTGTTATCTTTGCCTCAATGTCTATTTACAAGCACAAAGCAAATATAAAGCGACTGCTCAGGGGCGAAGAAAATAAGCTTGGACAGAAAAAGACTGAAGAAACAATTGGAGGATGAGAGCATGAGGATTTGTATACTGGGTGCAGGAAGCTGGGGAATCGCCATAGCCAAACTGCTTTCAATAAATGAACATGAAGTTACGGTCTGGTCCATTGATCCGGCTGAGATTGCTATGCTTAATGAATATTGCGAACATAAGACAAAACTCCCGGGAGTAATACTCAGCGGTACTGTAACCTTTACTACCGACCTTGAAGCGGCTATAGAGGGTAAGGATATTATCGTTATGGCTGTTCCGAGTCCATTTGTAAGAAGTACAGCAAAGAGTGCTTCACAGTATGTTAAGGAAGGTCAGATCATTGTAAGCGTTTCAAAGGGTATCGAAGATGAGACACTTATGAGACTGTCAGAAGTTATCACCGAGGAAATCCCGGTTGCACAGGTAGCAGTGCTTTCCGGCCCAAGTCATGCAGAGGAGGTCGGAAAATGTATGCCTACTACAGTTGTAGTCGGCTGCGATAAAAAGGAAATAGCTGAAGAGATTCAGGATGCATTTATGAATGATTTCTTCAGAGTATATATCAGTCCTGATGTTGTCGGTATCGAACTTGGCGGTGCTCTTAAAAATGTTATTGCGCTTGCAGCCGGTATTGCTGACGGTCTCGGATGCGGAGATAATACCAAGGCCGCACTTATAACAAGAGGTATAGTCGAGATCAGCAGGCTTGGTATTAAAATGGGCGGTCAGCCTGAAACCTTTTCAGGACTTTCCGGAATTGGTGATCTTATAGTAACCTGCGCCTCTGTTCACAGTCGTAACAGAAAGGCAGGATATCTTATAGGCCAGGGAAAGACCTATCAGGAAGCTATGGATGAAGTCAAGATGGTTGTTGAAGGTGTTTATTCTGCCAAAGCAGCTCTTGCGCTTTCCAAAAAATATGATGTTTCGATGCCTATTACAGAAGAAGTAAATAAGGTGCTTTTTGATAATTATCCTGCGAAAGATGGATTAAACAGACTTTTAACAAGAGATAGAACAAAAGAAGTGATTGGACTGACATGGTAAATAATAATAACGATTATAATGATATAATCAGCAGTACAAGAAAAACAAAAAAATCAAATAAAAGAGCAGTATTTACTATTCTCTTTTTCATAGCAGTTATAACTACAGTATGGGCTGTTTTACAATTTACCGATCTGGAAGATGAATTATCACTCAAGAAGAAAACAGATACTCCCGGATCTGATAACACTATAACAAATATCGTGGCGTCAGAAGACACCGGCAAAAGTACTGAAAAGCCTGGAACAGAAGCTGTGACCACCGAGAATACAACTATTGAGGTGACTACAGAAAAAACAGAAACAACAGCGAAAACCGATACAGAAACCACAGAAAAAACCGAAGACAGTGAATCTACGGAGGATACTGATAAAGATACCACTGAATCTACAGAAGATTGTGTTCTTCCGCCTGTATCCCAGATAAAAGGCCATGACTGGTACAATGCAATCCTGTTTGAGCCGGATACATCCAAGGATGCTGCTTATTTTGACAATACTGTACTGATCGGAGACTCAAGAACTGAATCTCTTGAATTATATTCAGGATATGATAATATAACGGCATTTGCCTATAAGGGATTAAATGTAGGTGCTCTTAAAACGGAAAGTGTTATTAAGCTTGGTGACTATACTTATACTGTTGAAGAAGCTGTAAATGCAACAAGGTATGATAATTATTATATTTCTTTTGGTATAAATGAACTTGGCTGGCAGTATATCGATGTGTTTACTGATGATATAAGCGAACTTATAGATATTATTTATACAAGGAATCCGAATGCTGTTGTTTATGTGGCAAGCGTTGTGCCTGTATCAAAATCTGTATCTGATGAGGATGATGTTTTCACGCTTGAAAATGTCGAGAAATTCAACATAGAGATACTTAAGATGGTTCAGAACAGAGGCGATGTTATATATATTGATTACGCTGCCGCAGTACGCGATGAAGAAGGATATCTTCCGGAAGAGGGTTCTGTTGATGGTAAGCACTGTACAGCGGATTATAACAAAAGAATAATGGAATACATTTTAACTCATACTTATAAGAGAAAGTAAGATAAAATGGCTACAGTTGATGTTAAGATCAGTAATTTTGAAGGCCCGCTGGATCTTTTACTGCATTTGATAGAGAAAAATAAATATAGTATATTTGATATTCCAATTGTGGAGATCACCCAACAGTATCTGGCTTATCTGGATGATCTTTGCGAGGATGATTATGATAAAATGAGCGATTTCCTGCTCATGGCTGCCCAGCTTATCAGCATAAAGGCCAAGATGCTTCTTCCAAAAGAAGAGGAAGTGCTTGAAGAAGAAGGTGACCCAAGAGATGAGCTGGTACAGAGACTTCTTCAGTATAAGATGTATAAATATGCATCTTACGAACTTAAGGATATGGAAATGGATGCCGAAGGCGCATATTATAAAGGCCAATCCATTCCGGCCGAGGTTAAGAATTATAAAGAAGAAGTGGATCCGGCTGAGGTTATAGGTGATCTTACGCTTGTCAGACTTAAAGAGATCTTTGAACAGATCATGAAACGTGAGATTGACCGAATTGACCCGGTACGTAGCAGATTCGGAACCATTACCAGGGAGGAGATCAAATTAGAGGATCGTATGATAGAAGTCAGAGAAGAAATCAAAGGCCTTAAAAGTATAAACTTCAGGACTCTTCTCGGAAGAAGAAAAGGTAAAATGAACCTTATTGTTACATTTCTTGCCATACTCGAGCTTATGAAGACCGGAGTACTTACTATCAGGCAGGAAGGTATATTTGAAGAAATAATCATAGATTCTCTTGAAGGGTGATACCAATGGCAGATAGTGATAAGAATATAAGCGCTGCACTGGAGGCTATACTTTTTGCGGTAGGTGAAGCCGTTGAAGTGAGCCGTCTTGCGGAGGCTATTGAAGTTGATAAAAAAGAAATACTTGAAGCTTTTCAGGAGCTGAATCAGAAATACGAGGAGACATCTTCCGGTATAAAGATAGTTAAACTAGATGATAAGCTTCAGCTTTGTACAAGAAATGAATATTATGATTATCTTATCAAGCTTGTAAACATTCCTAAAAAGCATGTACTTACCGATGTTCTCCTTGAAACTCTTTCGATAGTTGCATATAAGCAGCCTGTAACAAGGATTGAGATTGAGCAGATAAGAGGAGTTTCCTGTCAGCATGCAGTCAACAAGCTTATAGAGTATAATCTTATAACTGAGGTAGGAAGACTTGATGCTCCCGGAAAGCCTATACTTTTCGGAACTACAGATGATTTTCTGAGGAGTTTTGGTATTTCATCTATGGATGAGCTTCCGGTAGTTTCATCTGATAAGATAGAGGATTTCAGAAGACAGGCTATGGAAGAAGCAAGTCTTACAATTGAGACCTAGGATTAAAATATGGATAAACAATCAGAAAAGAGAAGAATAATATCCGAAGTGAACAGGGTATCAGCTAAATGCATGAGAATCATCATGTATTTTCTGCTGGTCTTATTTTCGTTCATGCTGATAATTGACAGATATGATACAAACCTTCTGGTGATCATGACGCTTATCTGTCTTTTTATAGCATTTATACCTATTCTGATCGTAAATATTCTAAAGTTTGATAAGAGTCATTTTACAAAATATATTATTATAACCTGTACCGTTTTGATAACCATGGTACTTATAACAGAATTATCAACCTTTGCATATCCGCTGGTTCTGTTCCCGATACTTATGGCTTCTCTTTATTACAACAGAACATTTATCCTTTCTACTTCATTGCTGTCGATAATATCTGTTGTGATCTCAGCCATTATTAAAGTGAATTACGGAAATATCATTATTCATAAGGATTATACTACCTATGAAGATATTTTAATCCATTTTTCAATTCCTTGCTTTTTTATAATTATATTTATGTCATTTATAGCATTCTTTATTGTTGACAGGAATGCCACAATGATCGACAGAAATATCGATACAGCTCTTATTACCATAGAAAATGAAAAAGGTCTCTGTTATGCATTTTCGGAAATATCTGAAAACAAATCAAAGCTTACAGGTGAGCATATCAAGAGAGTTGCCGAATATACAAAGATTCTCGGAAGAGCTTCCGGATTTGATGAAGAATATGTAGATAAGCTTGCAACGGCTGCCATGATGCATGATATCGGCAAACTGATGATCAGTGATGAAATCCTGGATAAGCCATCAAAGCTCACAGATGAAGAATATGAGATCATGAAAAGCCATGTTCTTTACGGTGAAGCATTACTTGAAAAATGTCCCGGTGAAGTTATGCATCTGGCAAGAATAATAGCCAAGGAACATCATGAAAGATGGGACGGAAAAGGATATCTTGGACTTAAGGGTGAGGAAATAGCTTATATCTCAAGAATTGTTTCCGTTTGTGATGTATTTGATGCACTTACTGCTGAAAGAATGTATAAGAAGGGCTGGTCTCTGGAGGATACCTTCAACGAGATCATCAAGAACAGCGGTAAGCAGTTTGATCCAAAGGTTATCAAGCTCTTTATCCAGAATTTTGATAAGTTTAAAGCAGTACGTGATAAGATACCTGATATGAAAATATATTAATAAGTTTTTATATAAAAAAATATAACAATATATAATGTTTTTTTGAATCAAATCATATTTTAAGTTTTGTGTATCGTTGGAGGAAAAATGTTTAGAATAATCAATCAATATCTTGCAAATGTTAATATAAATACCAATCCTGAGATCAAGTCAAAGGTTGATATATATCTTCATGACAGAGAAGATATTGAGAAATATTGCATTAATGAAAACTTCAACAAATATATAGTTGATATAAGGATGAAGAATTTTTCCGTAGATAATGCAGACATGCTTTTCAGAGATTTTATTACACATATATCATATGCATATTCTGCTATGCATGTAAGATACAATGAAGGTGTACGTGTAAGATACAGATATGTTACTTCAAAAGAAGATAAGAGTGCAGTATATATGGATATTGTAATAAGTTAAAGCCCGGATTTCCGGGCTTTTTGTTATATGTCTTTTTATAATATGAGTTTGTTAAAAAAAAAGACATTTATATACTAATATCACTATAGCAGATAATTTGCCGGTTTTTCTAAATAAATGGAACCCAAATTATCGGAATAGATTGCTTAGAATTTGTATGACCGGAAGAGACCGATAACTTTGCCGATTATCTTTAGATCGTCAACAATGATCGGTTCCATAGTATCATTTTCAGGCTGAAGACGGTAGTGTCCATTCTCTTTATAGTATGTTTTTACAGTAGCAGAATCTTCAATAAGTGCAACTACTATGTCACCGTTTTTTGCATAGTTGGTCTGTTCGACAATTATTGTATCACCATAAAGGATACCGGCGTTTATCATGCTGTCACCCTTAACCTTAAGCATAAAGGTCTGGTTGTTGGTGAGATATTCCGGCGGAATAGGGAAGTATTCCGTGATATTTTCTTCTGCAAGAATAGGCTGTCCGGCAGCTACATTTCCGATTACAGGAACATTCACAAGTTCTCTGTGAGCAAGGTTAAAGCCGTCATCATCAAGTATCTCTATAGCACGTGGCTTTGTTGGATCCCTTCTGATATATCCTTTTTCTTCGAGAGTATTAAGGTGAGCGTGAACTGAAGAGGTTGAACTGAGTCCTACAGCCGTACAGATATCTCTTACTGTAGGAGGATAGCCTTTATTAATTATACTTTCCTTTATGAAATTAAGGATCTGCTCCTGTTTTGCGCTTATATTATCTTTTGACATAAAAACCTCCTGAATCAACTGATTGTTTAACTGCGCGATATTATGAGAAGCAAAAACCGCATCTCATAATCCTACGGGACTGACGTCCCTCCGGTAACTTATCAAGAAAAACAAATACTCGTTTCACTCGTG
>FNUU01000001.1:136874-171270 GCA_900108205.1 Eubacterium ruminantium
ATATTATGAGAAGCAAAAACCGCATCTCATAATCCTACGGGACTGACGTCCCTCCGGTAACTTATCAAGAAAAACAAATACTCGTTTCACTCGTGCTTGTTTTTCTTCTGATAAGTTATATTATAATAAATTACACATTTATTCAAAAATATATACATTCACACTATAACACAACAAATGTTCGATTGCAAACAAATGTTCTGTTTTGCGCAAGGTTTTATTATATTTCTGTAAATATATTTATTGCAGCGCAACATATATAGAATTGTGATGTAAAATAATTTTTTTACAATTCTTTACTTTTTCTTAACCATAATATTTTAGTATATGATTATAGAAATGATTAAGGATTATGAGATGTGTAAAAAATGTATCTCATACCCCTTCGGTATTGGCGTTTCTCCGGAAACTTATCGGAAGAAAAATAAGCACGATTGAAAAAAGTTAAAAAGGAGCAATTAGTATGAAGGTTATTGAAATGAAAAATGTCCATAAGTATTATGGCAAGAGCCACGTACTTGATGATGTATCTTTTTCAGTTGAAAAAGGACATATTGTCGGTCTGATCGGTCCTAACGGTGCTGGCAAAACAACTATTATGAAGATACTGTCCGGTCTTGCACACAGATCCTCCGGAAGCTTCAGTCTTTTTGAATCAGAAACAGGTATCCATAAGAATCGAAACAGATTAAGCTTTATGATTGAGAGTCCTATAATTGACCTCTCATTAAATGCCCGGAATAACATGGAATATATGCGTATTCTCAGAGGTGTGGCGGACGAGAAGAAGATTGATGAGCTTCTGAAATATGTAGGTCTGGAAGATGTTGGCAAGAAGCCTGTAAAGAATTTCTCGCTCGGTATGAAACAGCGACTCGGAATTGCCATGTCACTTCTTGCGGATCCTGAAGTTCTCGTTCTGGATGAGCCTGTAAACGGTCTGGATCCGGAGGGTATAGTTGAGATAAGACATATACTGAAGGAGCTTTGCGAGGTCTATGGTAAGACTCTTATTATATCAAGTCATCTGCTGTCTGAGCTTTCTGAATTATGTACTGATTACATCATCATAAACCACGGCAGGATAGTTGAGTCACTTTCGACTGAGGAATTAATGCTTCATTCAAGAAGTTACATTTCAGTGAAAACAGATAATATTTCCAGAACTACCGCAACACTCGAGGAGAAGCTGGGAATCAGGGATTTTAAAATGTTTGAAGGTTCCGAACTTCGTATTTATGAAAAGCTGGATAAACTTGCAGATGTTTCAAATGCTGTCACTTCCTCCGGAGACACCATCCTCCAGTTTGTTCTTAAAAATGAAAGTCTTGAGGAATACTACCTGGACAAGGTTGATCATAATAAAGGAGAGGTAGATAAGAGCAGAAAAAATGTACTTACAAGACTTTCAGGAAGGAGTGATACATAATGAACAGATTAATTAAATGTGAGATGAACAGAAATAAAAAACTTAGTGGCTTCTGGTATTTTACAGTTGGTATCGGCCTTTTTATACTTCTTACAGCATTTTTGTCTGAAGAAAGATCCTCCGGTGCATTTGTGGCCTCAATATATAATACTGCATATGTTATTATCGCAATGATGTTTGCATCCTATCTTACAGGCCATGGCTACAGTCAGAGAACAAACATGTATGAAATTATGATCGGTAACAGACCAATGAAGATCATTATTTCAAAATGTATTTCTGTCGGCGTTACAGTGGCACTGATCCTTTCCGTGCTGGCAGCAGCAGGTTTCGGTATCTCCAGTCTGTTCAGCACAAAGGCTTTTGATTTTGGCATTTCAAGGCTATTGCTTTTCATGGTAATTATGCTCAGATCCTCGCTCTGCGGAGTTCTTATAACTATGTGTTTCAGGAGCATGGCTTCGATGGCTATTGTTTATTTCCGTCTCATGGCAGAGATTTTCGTTATCATGATATATGGAGCGATTAACGGAAATATGTCTGAGATATTAAATGCAGGTCTTGGCGTACCTAAGATACTTTATTACCTCTTTTATACAAATCAGTTTGAATTTATCCTTGCAAAGAATTTAAGCGCTCAGATGATCATATATGTATTTGGAGGACTTATAATATCTGTTCTTTTATGGGGATCGGTGGTATACTATCTCTATAAGAAAAAGGATTTTAAATAAGATATGAACACACTGACTTTGATCCTTCTTATCGCTCTTATTATCTGTCTGTTCATTCTCATCGGAATACTGATCAGATATCATTTACTGAGAGCAGAAGTAAGAAGCTTTAGGGAACAGCTGAATATGATAAGAACCACTGACAGGGAGCAACCACTTCAGGTTGCTTCCTTTAGTGCGTCTTCCGTTGAGCTTGCGAAGGAGATCAACCTTCTTACGGAGGAACTAAGAAAAGCGGCAACCGAAGCTACTGAAAGCGAGAAGAGAATAAGAGTGATAATGGCCGGAGTTTCTCATGATTTCAGAACACCACTGACCTCCATAGACGGCTATCTGCAGATGATTCAGGGAATGCTTGATGAATGTAATATTATAAAGAACAGAATAGAAGAAAATACTAAGACTATAGTTGATATCGATGAAAATAAATATAATGAACTACGTGAGTATCTTGATATCGTCTACGATAAAGTACGATATCTGAAGGAGCTGTCTGACGAATTTTTCGAAGTGACATATATTCAGGCAAAGAATAATCCTGAAATGAAAAGTGTGAGATTTGATACAGTATTATCTGAAGAGCTTCTTTCTTCTTACAATTGGATAAATGAGAAAAAACTGGATATTAAAATAGATATTCCCGATGAAAAACTTACCGTTCAAGCGGATGAACATTATTTAAAAAGGATAATTGAAAATCTCTTCTCAAATGCGAGGAAATATTCAGAGACATTTCTTGTGATCAATGTCATTAAAAACAGTGATTACATTAAACTGAATATGAAAAATGACATTAACAGCGAAATGAATATAGATACAGCTCATATCTTTGAGCCTTTTGTCAGATCAAAGGACAGAAGCGGCCCAGGTACAGGACTTGGCCTTTATATCTGTAAGGAGCTTGCTGATTATCTTGGATTCAGCATATCAGGAAATGTAGAAAAGAATATTTTTACAGTTGAACTGGTAATGCCTGTATTATAAAAAACATGCCGGTTGTAAAACAAGTATTTGTTTTCCATAAAATAATACCGGAGATACGTTAATTACTCAGGATTATGATCGCAGTTTTAACGTCAATTATCATTAATATAAAATGTATCAAGGAGAACAGTCATGAAAATACTTATAATAGAAGATGATAATGAGATAAATAAGCTGCTTGCAACCTACCTTGAAAAGAATGGCCACGAGACAATAAGCAGTTTTGATGGTGTAGACGGCCTGAACAAGATCAGAAAATATTCAGATCAAGTTAAGTTTAATACATCATCTGAAACATTTCAAAATGCAGCAGAAAATGATACATGCTGTATCGACATGATCCTTCTTGATATGATGCTGCCCGGTTTTTCGGGAGATGAGATAATCACAAAGATCAGAGCTTTCACCGATATTCCGATAATAGTTATATCAGCAGTATCAAATCTTGATGACAGGCTCTATATGATGCAAAACGGTGCAGATGATTATATTATAAAGCCGTTTGAACTGCCGGATGTTCTTGTGAGAATAGAAGCTGTAATGAGAAGATACAGTCAAACATCGAATAAATACGAAGAAAAAAATACTTCCGCAGCAGCCCCCGGGAAGAAACTGTCTTACGGAAGTATTATAATAGATATCAGTCAGATGACTGTTTCTGTTAATGGTAATGAACTGTTACTCACATCAAAGGAATTTGAAATTCTGAAACTTATGATGGAGAATCCAACTAAACTTTTTTCCAAAGCCAATCTGTATGAAAGCATTTGGAATGAGGAATATTTTCCTGAGGACCAGTCCCTAAAGGTTCATATGAGTAATCTAAGATCAAAGCTAAAAAAATACGATGACTTTGATTATATTGAAACCATCTGGGGCATGGGCTACAGGCTCCGTAAGATATTATGAAAAGCAAAAACCGCTTCTCATAATCCTGCGGGACTAAAGCCCCTCCGGTAACTTACTATCTATAACGAAGAGCTTCTTGAAGCGTTACTCTGTCTGTTAGGTCGATTATTATTTGCGGCAGCTTCTCTGACAGCCTTTCTGTTTGCTGCAGCTGCTGCGCCATGATTTTCAAGCTTTACAAAGTCTCGATGATCTTCATTTACATTTCTTATTTTATTGATCTTATTTACCATGCTTGTTATTGTCTTTTTAAGTCCCGGAACGTTAGCGCTCATGATGGCAAGCGCATCCATGGCATTATCAAATCTATCCCTGCCGCCTTCAAAGGTACGTCTTTTTTCCTTACCCTTTGTATATAATCTTACAGCCTGGAGAAGCGCCTTGTTTGCTCTCATAAGTGTATTTTCAAAGTTGTGACTGTTTGGATCAAGTTCTGATATAAATTTTACACAGTCATACAGATTTCTGTATTCAGGGCTTCTGCCGTCTTTCAGCTTCATATTTTCATGAAGAGTCTTCATGGAATCAAGATAATCTACGACATTAATCTCAGGTACAGCATGTGCCTCACGGAAGAATCTTTCCTGCATATGACCGATTTTTGACGGATTCGATAAAACATCAACCATATCTGCAGCAGTGAGAGAGTTGAAGGTTGGAAATTCTTCAATTCTTTTAGCTATACGATGAAGCATTTTTATATCAAAAGCCTTGTCGGAAATTCTGAGAGTTTCCGCAGCCAAACATTTTGAAAGAGTAGTTTTAAGGCTGTCCTTAGACTTAAGAGCATTTATGCCTGAATGAAGCTTAATATAATTACTATAAGTATTTACACTCCTGTCAACTGCAGGGAAGAGCTTTTTAAATGCCGGCATTTTTTCAGCATCTATAGCCTTGTCAGTAAAAATCTTACTCTGACAATCATTTATACAATCCAGCATTCGATTGATTCTGCCGGCATTTGATTTTTTATCGATAGCTTTTTTTTCTGCATCGGTTAAGCTGCTTTTTTCTTCACTGCATACTGTGATTTTCTTTCCGATATTATAATATTCTTTGTCATTTTCATCTAATGCATCAGTATAACTCTCTGTACCATAGAGATTATGACTTGAATTTATCATATACGCATAATAAGTATCACTGATAAAATCTATTAATCTCTCATCGAAATTATTTTTTAATTCATCCGGATTATCCTGAAGAAGATTGATATATTCCGGTGAATTTTTGTATATTTTAGATAACAATTCATACATATTTACATCTTCAGGCTTATCATATCCGAGCATCTTTGCCGGTTCGATCAGGTCTTTTGACATAGGACCTGAGATTTTTAATTCTTCGATATATTCTTTAACAGTTTTGCTTTTTAAGTATTTTACATCCTTAAGGTGAGACTTTTCACGTGCGATTCCATTTGGTTTATCAAAGGCGATATCGTCCATATACATAGTAAATGCATTATAATTCGCATATAATTCGTAATATTTTTCTCCTACAAGATTATTACAGAAGAATTCAAGCTTTTCATCTTTTTTAGGATCGTCCTTAAAGAGTTCTTCACCATCAGGTCCCTTCAGGGTACCGTCATCATAAGCTTTAAAAACTTTTCCGTATTCAGTCTGGATATGTGCTTTTAATATTCCCCAGGTAGCAGCAAGTTCAGTAGTTTTTCCCTTATATGTTCTGAGGATGTCCTGTACAACATATTCATTTGCTTCTTCAACGATATCCCGATCAGCTTTAGCTTCATTTTTATCTTTGTAAGGCAGGAGGGCTTTTTCGTCTTCAGAAAAATATTTACTTATTCCTTCCCGGATATGATTCAGCTGTTCTTTATAAACCTGAATATTAAAGAGAAAGATCATTTTATCCAGAAGAGTTTTCTGCTTTGAATATCCTTTTTTTACACTTTTTATAAAATCATCATGATTAAGCGGCATAATTAAATCCTCCTTGATATATAAAAAAATTGAATGTTTTTGAAAAATTTTATTACTTTAGTTCGGATGATAGCACAGTAACCGCAACAAAACCGTAACAAAAATAAAATTCTCTTGAATAGTTTTAGATTTTGAATTAATATATAGAAAGGTTTTTTCTAAGCTCTGAAAAGAAATTCAAGGAGATATATTAATAATGAATGAAAAGCTGCTTCATACTCCTGAAGGAGTAAGAGATATTTACGGAACCGAATGCCTCGAAAGGCAGGAGGTTATAAGTAGAATAAAGAAGGTACTTAAGAGCTATGCATATAGCGAGATAGAAACACCTTCCTTTGAGTATTTTGATATATTCAATATGGATAAGGGTTCTGCACCTTCCAATGAAATGTATAAATTTTTCGACAGAAATAATAATACACTGGTGCTTCGTCCGGATATTACACCAAGTATCGCCAGAAGTGCCGCAAAATATTTTGCAGATGAAGAACTTCCTATAAGACTCAGTTATATGGGAAGAACTTTTAAGAATGAGCCGCTGCATCAGGGTAAACTCCATGAAACTACCCAGATCGGCTGCGAATTAATAAATGATGACAGCTCAGCGGCAGACGCCGAAATACTTGCATGTATAGTAGACGTAGTCAGAGTTTCCGGCCTGAAAAATTTTCAGATTGAGATTGGTGAGGTCGAATTCTTCAAGGGAATAATTGAAGAGGCAGGACTTGGCAGTGAAGAGGAAGAAAGCATCAAGGAATTCATTCAGATGAGAAACTTCTTCGGACTTATTGAATATGTTAAGAGACTTGATATCTCTGATAATTCAAAGGAGGCGCTTTGTTCTTTTGATAAATTCTTTGGCGGTGTGGAGATGCTTGACCGTGCCGAAAAGATAACAAAGAGCGAAAAAGCTCTCACAGCTATAGGAAGACTCAGAAAGGTATATAACGTTCTCAGTTTCTACGGTTATGAGAACTATATCGGCTTTGATCTTGGAATGCTGAACGGTTACGGATATTATACCGGAATTGTTTTCAGAGCATATACCTACGGTACAGGAAGCGCCATAGTAAGAGGCGGAAGATATAATAATCTTCTTGCAAAATTCGGCAAGGATGCACCATCTATAGGCTTTGCGATCATGATAGACGATCTTATGATGGCAGTTACAAGACAGCATATAAATATTGATGTTGATACTAACCGTGCATTGGTTATATATGAGATAGAGAATCAGCAGTCGGCTGTTCTTCTTGCAGAAAAGTTAAGAGAACGAAACGTAGAAGCTTCTCTTATCAGAAAGTCTTCCAGACATTCGCTTTCTGAATATGAAGAATACGCAAGAAAATATGAATTTGATAAGATTTATATAGTTAAAGATAATGAAGAAGTAGATGAGCATTATATATTATCGGAAGAGATCATGCAGCTCAAGGATAAATATAAGAATGAAGCTGAAGCAGGAGGTGTATTATGAAATATTTAACATTTGCTCTTGCTAAAGGCAGACTTGCCAGAAAGACTTTGGAAGTATTTGAGAAGATAGGCATCACCTGCGAGGAAATGAAGGATCCTGATACCAGAAAGCTCATTTTTACAAATGAAGAGCTTAAGCTTCGTTTCTTCCTTGCCAAAGCCAGTGATGTTCCTACCTATGTAGAATATGGTGCAGCTGATATCGGAGTAGTAGGAAAAGATACTATCCTTGAAGAAGGAAGAAATCTTTTTGAAGTAATGGATCTTGGCTTCGGAAAATGCCGTATGTGTGTATGCGGTCCCGAATCAGCAAGAGAACTTCTGAAGAAAAATGAGATAATCAGAGTTGCTTCAAAATATCCGCACATAGCAAAGGATTACTTTAATAATAAGAAGAATCAGACTGTTGAGATCATTAAACTGAACGGATCTGTTGAGCTTGCTCCGATAGTTGGACTTTCAGAAGTGATAGTAGATATTGTTGAAACAGGTACTACACTCAGAGAAAACGGTCTTGACGTACTTGAAGAGATTTGCCCGCTTTCAGCCAGAATGGTAGTTAATCAGGTAAGTCTCAGAATGGAACATGCAAGAATACAGAAACTTCTTACCGATCTGAACGAAGTGCTGTAAAAAAACATATTGAGAATTGAAAATCCTGTTTCATAATCCTATAGGGTTAAAATCCCTGCAGTATGTTATCAAGAAAAACAATACTCACTTAGTTCATGTTTATTTTTATCTCAACGAGATATATTATATATAAATTCATAAATCATTTAAAAGGAGGCATAAAAATGCGCATAGTTAAACTTACTGAAGAATCAAAAAAAGACATTTTAAAAAATATGCTCAGAAGAAGCCCGGATAATTACGGACCTTATGAAGCCACGGTTAAAGAGATCGTTGAAAATGTCCACCAGAATGGTGATAAGGCTCTTTTTGAATATACTCATAAGTTTGATAAAGCTGACATAAATGCCTCAAATATAAAGGTAACTGACGCTGAGATAGAGGAGGCTTATAAGGAAGTTGATCAGACGCTTCTTTCTGTTATAAGAAAGTCTATCAAGAATATAAGAGAGTATCATGAGCTTCAGAAGAGAAACAGCTGGATAACCACAAAGGATAACGGAATCATGCTGGGACAGAAAATCTCTCCGCTTAAATATGTCGGAGTATACGTACCGGGTGGTAAGGCAGCTTATCCTTCAACTGTTCTTATGAATGTTGTTCCTGCACATGTTGCAGGTGTCGAGAATATTATCATGACCACACCTTGTAACGCAGAGGGAAAGGTTTATCCTACGACTCTTGTTGCAGCAAAAGAAGCCGGAGTAACTGAGATTTATAAAGCAGGTGGTGCTCAGGCTATAGCAGCGCTTGCATTTGGTACAGAATCAATACCTAAGGTTGATAAGATAGTCGGCCCCGGAAATATATTTGTTGCCCTTGCAAAAAGAACTGTTTACGGACATGTAAGCATTGATTCTATTGCAGGTCCTAGTGAAATACTTGTGCTTTCTGACGGCTCAGGTAATCCAAAATTCACTGCAGCAGATCTTCTGTCACAAGCAGAGCATGATGAACTTGCTTCAGCTATCCTTGTTACAACTGATGAAAAGTTCGCACAGGAAGTTTCAGACTGGACAGATAAATTTACAGAAAAGCTTGAAAGAAAAGAGATAATCAGAAAGTCTCTTGATAATTTTGGATACATACTTATTGCAGACAATATGGATGAAGCTATTGATGTTACAAATGAGATAGCTCCGGAACACCTTGAGATTGTTACAAAGGATCCATACAATACAATGACTAAGGTAAGAAATGCCGGTGCAATGTTCCTCGGAGAATATTCTTCCGAGCCGCTCGGGGATTATTTTGCAGGACCAAACCACGTTCTTCCTACAAATGGAACTGCCAGATTCTTCTCACCTCTCGGAGTTGATGATTTCATTAAGAAATCCAGCATCATTTCTTATTCAGAAGATGCTCTGAGGGATGTATATAAGGATATAGTACAGTTCGCTGAAGCTGAGTATCTGACAGCTCATGCAAATTCCATCAGAGTAAGGTTTGAGGATTAATAGGGATTGTAAATAATAGGAGTTTATTATGGGAAGAAAAGCAACAGTAAACAGAAAAACCGGTGAAACGGATATAATGATAGAGATTGATCTTGATGGAAGCGGAAAAGCGGAAGTTGATACAGGTATCGGTTTCTTTGATCATATGCTGAATTCATTTGCAAAACATGGTTTCTTTGATCTTAAGGTTAAAGTCAAGGGTGACCTTTACGTAGATACTCATCATACTATTGAAGATACAGGTATAGTTCTGGGAAAAGCAATTAAAGAAGCTCTTGGTGATAAGGCGGGCATAAGAAGATATGCTTCATTTATCATGCCGATGGATGAGTCTCTTATACTTTCCGCTGTGGATCTTTCGGGAAGACCATATCTTTCCTATGATCTTACACTTAATACCATGAAGGTTGGAGAGTTTGATACACAGATGGTCAAAGAGTTTTTCTATGCAGTATCATATGCAGGAGAAATGAATCTTCACCTTAAACAGATATCAGGCGGAAATGATCATCATATTATAGAAGCTGCATTCAAGGCATTTGCCAATGCGCTGAAAGAAGCAACAAGACCTGATGAAAGACTTGGAGACAGACTGCTTTCCACAAAGGGAACGCTTTAATGCCATTAAGGAGGAATTTATGGAATATAGAAAGATAATTCCATGTGTTACCATGGAAAATCCTATAGAAGAGGCAAGGTTTTATAACGATTCCGGTGCGGATGAGGTTGCATTTTTTGACAGCAAAGCAAGCCGTGAGTCTCTCGATAAAAACATACCTATAATTAAAGAGATAACAAGAAATATTGATATTCCTCTTATTGCCTGCGGTGGTGTAAGACGTCTTGAGGATGTTAAGAAGCTTCTGTATGCAGGTGCTTCAAAGGTATGTATGAAATCTGCTCCTATGCAGGATATCTCAATAGTAAGAGAGGCTTCAGACCGTTTTGGTTCTGAAAGGATCATAGTAACAATAGATCTTACTGAAGTAGATGATCCGGTTTCTTATGCTAAAGAACTAAAGGATGCTGGTGCGGGAAATCTTCTGATCCTTCATCACAATAAGATAGATAATTATACTGATATAGTTGCAAAGATCAGAAAGGAAGCACCTCTTCCTACAGTTGTATCTTCGTATTCAACTGAAGGTGAAGATATCGCTGATATGCTTTATGAGACAAATGCAGAAGCAATCAGCCTTTACAATCTTGCCCAGCATGATGTAATGCAGATCAAGCAGGTTTGCAAAAAGAAAGGCGTATATGTAAACCTTTTTGAAAGCGCAAAGCCTTTCAGCGAATTTAAGACAGACGATAAAGGACTTGTTCCATGTATAGTGCAGGATTATAAGACCGGTGAGGTTCTTATGCTTGCTTACATGAATGAAGAATCCTACAATAAAACTATTGAAACAGGTCGTATGACATATTATTCAAGAAGCAGACAGGAGCTTTGGACCAAGGGAGAGACCTCAGGTCATTATCAGTTTGTTAAGTCACTTACAATTGATTGCGATAATGATACAATACTTGCAAAGGTTTCACAGATAGGAGCAGCCTGCCACACAGGTAACAGAAGCTGTTTCTTTACTCCGCTTGTAAGTAAGGAATATAATGATACGAACCCGCTGACAGTTTTCAGTGATGTTTATAATATCATCTTAGACAGAAAGAAAAATCCAAAGGAAGGTTCTTATACCAATTACCTCTTTGATAAGGGTATAGATAAGATTCTTAAGAAGGTCGGCGAGGAATGTACCGAAGTAGTCATTGCCGCAAAGAATCCGGATCCTGAGGAAATGAAATATGAGATTTCAGACCTTCTTTATCATATGATGGTTCTCATGGTAGAACGAGGCACTACCTGGGAAGATGTAATAAACGAGCTGGCTGAAAGAAGATAGTAGCGGCCGAAAAAGGATAACTGAGAGAGATTGATATGATGGAGGTCGTACAATGAGTGCCATATTAACAGAATTTGCAACATATATTATTAAATACGTTGTTTTTCTTGTTCTTGCCATATTGGGCTTCATAGCAGGAACAAAGTGGAGAAAAGCTAAAGATACTAAACTAGGCGTTGAGGAGGCAAAGGTCAGTGAAGAAGTACGGAGTTAATGAATTAAGAGAGATGTATCTTTCATATTTTGAAGAAAGGAATGGTCATCTCAGGATGAACAGCTTTTCGCTTGTTCCTCATAATGATAAGAGTCTTCTTCTTATTAATGCGGGTATGGCTCCGCTTAAACCATATTTTACAGGTCAGGAGATTCCTCCTCGAAGAAGAGTCACCACCTGCCAGAAATGTATCAGAACCGGTGATATTGAAAATGTAGGTAAGACCGCAAGACATGGTACATTTTTTGAAATGCTCGGCAACTTTTCATTTGGTGATTATTTTAAGCATGAAGCAATAAAATGGTCATGGGAGTTCCTAACTGAAGTCGTTGGACTTGATGCAGACAGACTTTATCCATCAATCTATCAGGATGATGATGAAGCATTTGAAATCTGGAATAAGGAAGTAGGCATCGCTCCTGAAAGAATTTTCAGATTCGGCAAGGAAGATAATTTCTGGGAGCACGGAGCAGGACCTTGCGGACCATGTTCTGAAATATATTATGACCGTGGCGAGAAGTATGGCTGCGGTAAGCCTGGATGTACTGTCGGATGTGACTGCGACAGATACATGGAGGTTTGGAATAACGTATTTACTCAGTTTGAAAATGATGGAAAGGGCAATTATACAACCCTTCAGAATAAAAACATTGATACAGGTATGGGTCTCGAAAGACTTGCTGTAGTAGTTCAGGATGTTGATTCGATTTTCGACGTAGATACTATCAAAGCCATAAGAGATAAGGTTTCTGAGATTGCCGGTGTTACCTATGGTTCAAAATATGAATCAGATGTATCTATAAGAGTAATCACAGATCATATGCGTTCAGCTACATTTATGACTTCTGACGGTATCACACCTTCAAATGAAGGAAGAGGTTATGTACTCCGCCGTCTTATCAGAAGAGCTGCAAGACACGGAAGACTTCTGGGCATCAAGGGAGCATTCTTAAATGATGTTGCCGCTACAGTTATTGAAAATTCAAAGGATGCATATCCTGAACTTGAAGAGAAGAAAGCTTTTATCTTTTCCGCAATTGAAAATGAAGAATCAAGCTTTAACAAGACTATAGATCAGGGCCTTGAGATCCTTGCAGGTTATAAAGAAGAGCTTAAGAAGGCCGGAAGTACTGTACTTGACGGCGAGAAGGCATTTAAGCTTCATGATACATACGGTTTTCCTCTTGATCTTACAAAGGATATTCTTGAAGAGGACAATCTTACAGTAGATGAAGATAAATTCCGTGAGTGCATGGAAGTACAGAAGACTACTGCAAGAAACGCACGTAAGGTTCAGAATTACATGGGTGCTGACGCAACCGTATATGAACAGCTTTCACTTGATATAAAGTCAGAGTTTGACGGTTATGATAAGCTTACCAAAGAAGACACCATCCTTGCTCTTACCAAGAATACTCTTACCAAGGATGATGAGGGAAATGAAAAGATAGTAAGTACAGTTGAGGATAAGCTTACAGAGGGAACAAACGGTTCCGTTATAGTTGGCTCTACACCATTTTATGCTACAATGGGTGGACAGACCGGCGATACAGGTGTTATCAAGACAGCGAATGGTACATTCATTGTTCAGGATACAACAAAGGTAGCCGGTGATAAGATAGCTCATCATGGTTATGTTGAGTCCGGTGAGATAAGTCTCGGGGATATTGCAGAGCTCTCGGTTGACAGTGTCAGAAGAGGACTTATCTGCAAGAATCATTCAGCTACACATCTTCT
This sequence comes from Eubacterium ruminantium, assembly GCA_900108205.1. Taxonomy (GTDB): domain Bacteria; phylum Bacillota; class Clostridia; order Lachnospirales; family Lachnospiraceae; genus Eubacterium_Q; species Eubacterium_Q ruminantium_A. The sequence continues at coordinate 150,295 of FNUU01000001.1, forward strand.
TCAGAAGGCTCTTAAGACTGTACTTGGAGATCACGTAGAACAGAAGGGTTCATTTGTATCTGATGGTCGACTCAGATTTGACTTCTCTCACAACCAGGCTATGTCTGCAGACGAGATTGCCAAGGTAGAAGAGATAGTAAATAAGAAGATTGAAGAAGGTCTTGCTGTTGAGACTAAGATCATGACTATTGATGAAGCCAAGAAGACCGGTGCTATGGCACTTTTTGATGAGAAGTACGGCGATACTGTAAGAGTCGTTATGATGAGTGACTTCTCAAAGGAATTCTGTGGTGGTACACATGTTGCCAATACATCAGTTATCGGAACCTTTAAAATTGTTTCTGAAACAGGTATTTCTTCAGGAGTAAGACGTATTGAGGCTCTTACAGGAGAAGGCGCCCTTAATTACTACAAGGAAACTGAGGCTGAGCTGCTTAAGGCTGCAGCTGCTGCAAAAACAGAGCCTCATAAGCTTGCTGAAAAGGTTGAAGCTCTTCTTGCTGAGATCAAAGCTCTTAATACAGAGAATAAAAAGCTTAAAGATAAAATGGCAAAGGATGCTGCCGGTGATGCACTTTCAGCTGTAATAAAGCTGGGAGATACAAGTATACTTAAGCTTTCTCTTACAGATGCAGATGTTGCATCCATGAGAAACCTTGGCGATGATTATAAGGCTAAGTTAGGTAACTCAGTTATCATTATGGCTTCATCAAACGATGGTAAAGTAAATCTTCTTGTTATGGCTTCAGATGATGCAGTTGCTTCAGGAATCCATGCAGGAAATATAATCAAGAAGATTGCACCGATCGTTGGTGGCGGCGGCGGTGGTCGTCCAAATATGGCTCAGGCCGGTGGTAAGGATGCTTCAAAGATTGAAGATGCACTTCTTGCCGGCGTCGAGGAAGCAAAAAATATGCTTGGCTAAATAAAAAACAGTTGACGAAGTATATTAAATATGTTATAAGTATGTAGTGCAATTTTGTTTGACCCAAACAGTTGTTTATGCACAACTTTATCTCACAACTGGAGGGAGGGTGGAAAAATGTCAAGCGTAGTAGTAAAAGAGAATGAGACTCTCGACAGCGCTCTTAGAAGATTTAAGAGAAACTGTGCTAAAGCTGGTATCCAGCAGGAGATCCGCAAGAGAGAGCATTACGAAAAGCCTAGCGTAAAGCGTAAGAAGAAGTCTGAAGCTGCTAGAAAGCGTAAGTTTAAATAAGTTTAATATTTTATGACTCATAAAAGAGCCTTCTGCAAATGCAGAAGGCTCCTTTTGCGCTCTAAGAGGGGCATGCACATGCAGAGCATGTGCTGTGAAAGAAACTGTAGGCATACGTGCTTGTACACGATCTATGAATGCGGTGTTATGGATTATAAATCCCACAAAAATAATTTTGACATACATATATCTATATGGTAAAATATTTCTGTTTGTGAGGTTTTATAATGAATAATAAAGAAAAGAAAAACAAGCTTCTATGGCCGATACTTTTTTTCGTCATTGCAGCTTTAAGCGTTTGGGCGATCAAAGAACAGAATAAAAGCTTTTCTTTTAAAGAATTTAGTGAGTTTATCGGCACTGCCAAGATAAGCTTTATTGTTGGTGCCTTTATTTCTGTTTTTATGTATATCGGATTTGAAGCTCTCGCTCTCAAATCAATTACACAGATATTTGGATATAAGACAAGTTTTCTCAATAACTATTTTTATGCATCCGGAGATCTGTATTTTTCTGCCATAACCCCGTCAGCAACAGGCGGACAGCCTGCATGCGGATATTTTATGAATAAAGACGGCGTACCGTTAATGGCAGCTACCATGGTACTCATAGTAAATACTTTTCTTTATACATTTTCACTTGTTATAATGGGTGTACTTGACCTTATCATCAATCCGAAAACAATACTTAGTTTTGGACCATGGTCAAAATTCTTTATCATTTTCGGAATACTTATTCAGATCGTTTTAGCAACTTTCTTCTGGCTTCTCATCAAGAAGGAATACCTGCTTGAGAAGATCTGCAGTAAATTTGTACGATTCCTTGGAAAGCTTAAGTTTGTAAAAAATGTTGATGGTAAAGTAGAAAAGATCAATAAGAAGATGGATGAATACAGAGATATTGCCAAAATGCTTGAAGGCAAATCAAAGAAATTCATTATTCCTCTTATTTATAATCTGTTGATGAGATGTTCACTTATTGCAGTAAGCGTATTTGTTTACCTTGCGACAGGCAATCTTGCAGCTGGTGTAGGCAAGGTTGTTTCAATTCAGATACTTGTAATAATAGGAGCGTATGTAATCCCTATTCCGGGAGCTATAGGAATAACGGATTATATTATGATAGATGGATATAAGAGCCTTTTCGATGCAAAACATGCTGTAAACCTGGAATTGCTCAGCAGATCCATTTCATTTTATGCATGCGTTCTCTTATGTGGAATACTTACTTTAGTTAAATTTATCTTGGTAAACAGGAGGAAAAAATAGAAATGTTTATAGGATTTTATGATTATACCATGATTTTAACATATTTGTCTCTGGTGTCAGCAGGTACAGGTATCATTGTATCGCTCAGTGGGCATGGACATCCTTTTATAGGCATATTTTTCCTCATGTTCAGCGGTTTCTGTGATGCTTTCGATGGTAAGGTGGCAAGAACCAAGAAGGATAGAACTCCGACGCAGGCCAAGTATGGTATGCATCTGGATTCATTATCAGATATAGTTGCATTCGGAATGCTTCCTGCATGTATAGGTTCAGCTCTTATAAAAACATCTCCGTATCTCAGAGATACGCTTGATATTTATGATGGTTCGGTAAGAGCAGCTGTTATTCATGTTGTTTTAAATGCAATTCTTGTATTTTATGCACTTTGTGCACTTATAAGGTTGGCGTATTATAATGTAACAGAGGAAGAAAGAATTAACCGTCAGGAGGGACCAAGAAAGTATTATGATGGTCTTCCCGTAACTAATTCAGCTCTGATATTTCCTACTGTAATGCTTCTTCAGTACATTACAAGAATGGATATAACTCTGTTTTATTTCTTTGTTGCGCTTATAACTGCCTTCCTCTTTATATCAAAGATCAAGGTGTTTAAGGCAGGTGTTAAAGGAACTATCGTCTGCGTACTTATCGGAGCTGCCATATTTGCAGCCATGGTAATATTCCGCTTTGTTATAAAAAAATAGTTTATTAAGTAATAGCTGCCGAGATTTTGGCAGCTATTAGAGAATTTAAGGATATAAAATGACAAATACCGGTGATGAAAAGACTTTAGAATTAAATATTCCTGATAATTTTATTCAAAATATCTTCGGCAATTATGATGCAAATATCAGAAAACTTGAAAGAACATTTAATATTGATTATGTTCAGAGAGGCGAAGTGCTCCAACTGAATGGAACTCAGAGTGGAGTCGAAGCTGCCGCCTATGTAATTAATGAGATGTTGAAGCTTCTTCGTAACGGCGGAACTGTAAATGAACAGAAACTGGACTATATAATTTCCCTTGTTAAAGAAAAGAATACAAGTGACAGTATAACTGATCTGGACAGCAGCATAATCTGTCATACCATTCAGGGCAGGCCTGTTAAGGCTAAAACCTTTGGTCAGAAGAAATATGTGGAAGCTATTGATAAGAACATGATCATTTTCGGTACAGGTCCTGCCGGAACAGGAAAGACCTACCTTGCCATGGCAAAGGCTATATCAGCTTTCAAGAGAAATGAAGTTGAAAGGATCATCCTTACCAGACCGGCGATTGAGGCCGGTGAAAAGCTTGGTTTTCTTCCGGGAGATCTTCAAAGCAAGATCGATCCGTATTTACGTCCGTTATATGACGCATTATATGAGATAATGGGCGCTGAACAGTTCATGAAGAATATGGAGAAGGGCCTTGTGGAAGTGGCACCTCTTGCTTATATGAGAGGACGTACGCTGGATAATGCTTTTATAGTTCTGGATGAAGCTCAGAATACAACACCATCGCAAATGAAAATGTTCCTTACAAGAATCGGTTTTGGCTCCAAAGCTATAATAACCGGTGATCTTACCCAAAAAGACCTTGCCGGAAATACAAAGTCCGGTCTTGAGGTTGCTCTTAAGGTAATTAAAAATATTGAAGGTATTGAATTCTGTGAATTCACAAGCAAGGATGTAGTAAGGCATCCGCTTGTTCAGAAGATTGTTGAAGCTTATGATGCTTATGACAAGAAGATCATGAATTCTTCCCATAAACCAAAGCATTAAATATAAAAATGCGAAAACTCACAAATCAAAGCATTAAGACTGTATTTCATTTCAAAAAGAGGATAATATATGGTAATAAATATTGATTCAGAATATGAAGGAAATTTAAGTTTTTCGAATGAATTTTGTGATATAATAAGAGATATCATTCAGTATTCCTGCGACTTTGTTAAATGTCCTTACGAGACCGAAGTTAATGTACTGATCACAGATAACGAAGGTATCAGGATTATTAATAAGGAAAACAGAGATATTGATAAACCGACGGACGTGTTATCATTTCCGATGCTGGATTATAATGAACCTGCGGATTTCTCTCTTGCTGAGGATAATACTTATGATTATTTTGATGCAGAAACCGGAAATCTTTTGCTGGGAGATATTGTCATTTCCCTGGATAAGGTATATAGTCAGGCGGAGGAGTACGGACACAGTCCCAAGCGGGAGATAGCTTTTCTGACAGCTCACAGCATGCTTCACCTTTTTGGATATGATCACATGGAAGAAGAGGAAAGAAAAGTAATGGAAGAGCTTCAGGAAGAAATACTTACACAGAAAGGATATTCCAGAGACTATGAATAAGAGGATTTTTTCGAGAATTCTACTTGTTGCTATGCTGGTTCTTGTATTTACAGCATGTGGCAAGAAGAAGGATAAGAAGAAGACAGAGACAGAAACAACTACAACAACAGAAGCTACAGCAGCATCTGAAAATGCAACTAAGGATGAAAAGCCTTCTACTACCGAAGCAACTACGGAAAAACCTAAGGAAGATAAACATAAAGGACTTGTACAGAGCGATCTTACAGGCGAGTGGATCAAGCCTGAGGATAACGCAAAGAGACCTATCGGTGTTATGATCAACAATATCGATATATGCTGGCCTCATTCCGGTATAGCCAAGGCTGATATTGTTTATGAAATGACATGCGAGGGTGGTATCACCAGACTTCTCTGCATGTATTCTGACTATTCTGATCTTGAAAAGATCGGTTCTATCAGAAGTGCCAGACAGTATTTTGTACTTAAGTGCTTTGAGCATGACGGCATCCTTGTTCATGTAGGTGGTTCTACCTATGGTAAGGCTGCAATCAAAGATTTCAGTGTGGATGACATTGATGGAATTTATGAAGGAGTATTTTACAGAACCAGTGACAGAGAAGCTCCTCATAACTGCTATATCGATACAGACGGCATCAACAGCAGTATTGACAGCCACGGATACAGCAGAACACATGGTTCATCTTATAAAAAGATCTATTCTTTTAACGAAGAGGATACAGACCTTAAGGCCGGCGAAAAGGCTGATAAGGTAACCTGCAGATATAATTCATTTACAAAGCCATATTTTGAATATGATTCAAAGAAGAAGGTTTATAACCGCTTTGAATATGGTGAAGCTCATATTGATGATCAGACAGGTGAGCAGCTGACATTTAAGAATATACTGGTTGTATTTTCAGTCGTTACTCCTATGCCGGAAGGAAGCTATAATGATGTGGCTTTAACCGGAAGTGGTACAGGTTACTATGCAACAAATGGTAAGATCATTCCTATCAAATGGGAGAAAAAGGATGATTACAGCGTAACAAAGTATACTACAGAGGATGGTAAGGAGCTTTTACTTAATCCTGGTAAGACATGTGTTGAGTATTTTGATGTTGATGATGCTGATAAGGTAACATGGGAATAAGATCAGGAAAATTATATGATACATTATGATATCTGTATAATCGGTGCCGGTGCTGCAGGGCTGTCCGCAGGGATAGCCGCTGCAGAGCATGGGCGCAGTGTTTTGATAATAGATAAGAATAAGAAGGCTGGAATGAAGCTGTATGCGACAGGAAATGGCAGATGTAATATCGCCAATTCGCATATGGCTTTTTGTTGTTATTACGATAACAGCTTTGCATGTGAGCTTTTAGGCGAAACGCCTTATCTTGATGTCATTTCCTTTATGGAAAAGCTTGGAGTAAAATGTTATTCGAAAAACGGTTATTATTATCCCTGCTCTAATCAGGCATCCACTGTTGTATGGGCTCTTCTCGACAGACTTCGTTCTCTGAATACAGATTTCCTTCAGAATACAATGATAGATGATATTGTAAGAGATTCAAAGGGTTACAGATTATTTAAAAACAACAAGGAGATAGCCTCGTCAGACAAGCTTATTCTTTGCTGCGGAGGTTTATCCGCTCCGGCTCTGGGTGCACCTTCAGAAGAGGATATGTTTAAAATCTATTCTTCTCTTAAACTAAAAGTTAATGTACCTTCACCAATGCTTTGTCCGATTATTACCAAAGAAGACATGACAAAAATTTCAGGCGTAAGAGTAAATGCGAGAGTAAGTATCAACAAAATACATTTATCCGGCATAGAACATAAAGGTCATGATATATCTTCTAAAAAGATACCTGAAACTATTGATCATGACAGTATTATTGCGGAAGAAGGAGAGGTTCAGTTTACTGATTACGGCCTTTCCGGAATAGTAATTTTTAATATGTCTTATTATGATTTTGATAAGATATATATTGATATATTACCTGAAATGTCTGAAGAAGAACTGTCTGAAAGTCTGAAAATCTTCAGGGAAAATAACAGCTCGAGATCGATCCACGCAATCCTGAATGGCTTTATAAATGATAAAATGGCTGAATATATTATAATCAGATATCTGGAAAAAAGTCCGAAGGAAAGCATTTCATCCCTTTCAGATGATGAGATAAGTATACTTTCCTCCGCTATAAAGAAGTTATCCTTTACATTTGACAGATTATATGGATATCAGCATTCACAGGCGACAAAAGGTGGTATATCGACGGATTCTGTTAATATTAATAATATGTCCGTTAAGAATGAACATGGACTTTTTGCTGCCGGAGAGGCATTGGATGTTCAGGGTAAATGCGGCGGATATAATCTTATGTGGGCATTTCTTTCAGGTCTCAGAGCAGGAGAGGCTGCTGCGAAGGACATCTGAATATTCTGCTTTATAATTATGATTTAGTATATGTTTACGATTTAATTATATGTTTACGATTTAGTATATGTTCACAATTTACTATATATATTTCCATGATTTAATATATTCATGATTTAGTATGTGTTCATGATATAGTATAAATATTTTTATTTAATATTTTGAGGTATAAAAATGATCAGAATTGATAATATGTTTTTTTCTCCGGATTATAAAGAATCTGATATAAGAAAAATGATCACAAAGCTTCTCAGGAATAACGAATTTACAGATTATAAAATTGTGCGAAGATCACTTGATGCCAGAAAAAAAGATGACATTCGTTATAATATTTCAGTAAATGTTCAGCTTAAGGGAAATGAAGAAAAAATCCTCAGAGTACTTAACAATAAAAATATTACGTTAACTAATGAACGCAAATACCAATTTCCATACAAAATTGAAACTGAAGATTTTTTACGTCCTGTTATTATAGGTACCGGTCCTGCAGGTTATTTTGCGGCAAATATACTTGCTGAAAACGGCTTTCGTCCCATTGTTTTTGAAAGAGGAAAGTGCGTCGAGGAAAGAAGCCTTGATATCGAAAATTTCTGGGCAGGTGGACAACTGAATGTAAACAGCAACGTTTCCTTCGGTGAGGGAGGTGCAGGTACTTTTTCCGACGGAAAGCTTAATACCGGTAATAAAGATAAACAGGGAATATTTAAATATATAAATGAAATATTTTATTCCTTCGGAGCTTCAGAAGAGATTCTCTATGATACAAAACCGCATATCGGAACTGATAAGCTTGTTGTTATAATGAAAAACATGCGTGAAAACATCCTGCGCTGCGGCGGAGCGATCCATTTCAGTGAGTGTCTTACCGATATAAAAAAAGAAGGGAACTATTATCTTTTATCCTTCGACAGTAATGGAACAGAAAGGAATATTAAGGCTGACAATATCATACTTGCGATTGGTCACAGTGCCAGAGATACATTTAAAATGCTTTATGACAGAGGCTTTAAGATGGAGCAGAAGCCATTTGCAGTCGGCCTTAGGATTGAACATAAAAGTGATACCATAAATGAATCTCAGTACGGTATAAAGTATAAAGATATTTTACCAGCAGCTGATTATAAATTAACCTATCATGCTGATAACGGAAGAGCTGTTTTTTCCTTCTGTATGTGTCCAGGAGGCTATGTGGTAAATGCTTCCAGCGAAGAAGGCTGTATGGTTGTAAATGGCATGAGCTATAGCGGAAGAGATTCCGAAAACTCCAATTCTGCTCTTGTCGTAAATATTCTGCCTGAGGATATCGAAGGAGATCTGCCGCTTGACGCTGTTGAGTTCCAGAGATTGCTTGAAGAATCATTTTATAAAGCCGGAGAAGGCAGTGTTCCTGTTCAAAAGCTTTGCGATTTTGAAAAAGGACAGAGAACAAGTGAATTTGGCAGTATTAAACCACTTATAAAAGGTAAATTTTTGTTCTCAGAATTAAAATCCTGTTTGCCAGAATATGTGTCAAATGCTATAATAGATGGAATAAGATATTTTGGAACTAAGATAAAAAATTTTGACGATCCTGATGCAGTGCTTTCAGGTATCGAATCAAGAACCTCATCACCAGTCAGGATAATCAGAAATGATAATCTCGAAGCGGTTGGTTTTGATGGCATTTTCCCATCAGGAGAAGGTGCCGGATACGCAGGAGGTATTACCTCAGCAGCTGCTGACGGCATTAAATGTGCCGAAAAACTGGCAGAGAGGATAATGAAAAATATAAACCGGGAGTAATTTAAGATGTTTAATGAGAGAGAAGCTTTAAAGGATAAGAAAAGGATAGTAGTTAAGATTGGTTCATCATCTCTTATCCATAAAGAAACAGGCGGTATTGATTATGTAAGACTTGAAAAGCTTGTAAGGATACTCAGTGACCTAAAGAATCAGGGTAAAGATGTTATTCTTGTATCTTCGGGCGCAATTGGTGTCGGAAGGAAAAGCATAGGTCTTAAGGAAAAGCCCGAATCTCTTGCGTTAAAGCAGGCATGTGCAGCAGTCGGTCAGGGGCAGCTTATGATGATCTATCAGAAGCTTTTTCTTGAATATAATCATAAGGCGGCTCAGGTACTTCTTACATTTGATGTTATTACTTCGGATGAGAGAAGGAAAAATGCTAAGAATACATTAAATGAACTTCTGAATATCGGTATAATCCCGGTTGTAAATGAAAATGATACAGTTGCTACAGAAGAGATTGAGTTTGGTGATAATGATACGCTCTCAGCGATAGTTTCCACTCTTATAGAAGCTGATCTTCTGATACTTCTTACAGATATTGACGGTCTTTATACAGATGATCCTCATAATAATCCTGATGCCGTAAAGCTCTCCATCGTTAAAAAGATTGATGCGAAGCTCATAAGTATGGCTAAGGGTTCGTCATCTACCTTCGGAACCGGCGGAATGTCTACCAAGATAGCCGCTGCAAGAATTGCTACAGATACCGGTACAGATATGGTTATCTGCAATTCCTCTGATTTTGATAATATTCCGAAGATACTCAGCGGAGAAGATGTTGGTACACTTTTCATTTCCCATGAACAGGAAGATTTCGATACCACTGATTTCATTATAAATAAGAAATACAGAGAACTGTAGACGCTTTATTACTTATAAATATTAAGTACAAAAATTTATAGATATTTGTTTTGTTATAAAATAATAAATTCAGAAAACTGTAGAAACTTGTTTTCTAATATATAGAAAGATATAGATATTATGATTGCAAAAAATAATATCAGAAAAGAAATGCTTCTTAGGAGAGATGCTCTTTCTCCGTCTGAAGTAAAAAATTTATCAGAAAGAATCTGTCAGAACTTTTTCAGTATTCCGGATTTTGCCGGTATACAGGATATATTTTGTTTTTATCCCAAAGGAAATGAGATTGACACAAGGTTTATTTTGAAGTATCCTTCAGACAATAAACTCTATACAGATTATGAAATATGTCGGAAAAATACTATAAATTTCTATCTGCCGAAGGTTATTGGAAAGGATATGGAATTCTATAAATATACCGGCGAAAACGAACTAATTAAAGGTAAATTCGGAATCATGGAACCGGAATCAGAAGAAACTGTTTCAATGTCAGAGAATACTGATATTCTGATGCTCATGCCGGGACTCGCCTTCGACAGAGAGGGTGGAAGAGCAGGTTACGGCGGTGGTTTTTATGACCGTTATTTAAGTATAAAAAGAAGTCGCAGAATCATTAAGGCAGCTCTCGCCTATAGTTTCCAGGTGACTGATCAGTTAATCGTTTTGGATGAATACGATATAAAACCTGATTATATAATCACCGAAAATGAAACCATACGAATAAAGGCCTGAATTCTGCAAACAATCTATTCACAGTTATACTGTTCACAAAAACGCTGTTCACTACATTAATATTTTTTGGAGGTTTTTTAAAATGTTTGATCTGGAAGCAATATGTAAAACTGCAAAATCAGCATCAAGAATCATTGCAAAAGCAGGTACGGATGACAAAAATAATGCGCTTCTTTTAGTTGCAGATTATCTCTGCGATAATAAGAGCGAGATTATCAAGGCTAACAAGATTGATCTTGCCAATGCCGAAGAGAACAATATGAGTCCTGCTCTCCTGGATCGCCTTAAGCTTACAGATGAAAGAATCGAAGCTATTGCAGATGGCGTTCGTCAGGTTGCTTCCCTTCCTGATCCTATAGGTGAAGTACTTTCCATGAAGAAGAGACCAAATGATCTTCTTATCGGACAGGTAAGAGTACCTATGGGTGTTATCGGAATCATTTATGAATCAAGACCAAATGTAACTATTGACACATTTGCGCTTTGCTTCAAATCAGGAAATGCAGTTATCCTCCGTGGTGGCAGCGACTGCATTAATTCCAACATTGCTCTTGTTAAGATTGTCAAAGAGGCTCTTTCAAAAACAAATATTACTCCGGATGCTATCAGCCTGATTGAGAATACTGACAGAGAAGTCGTTAACAGCTTTATGAAAATGAATAAATATCTTGACCTTCTGATCCCAAGAGGTGGTGCAGGTCTTATCAATAATGTAATTCAGAATGCTACTGTACCGGTTATACAGACAGGGACCGGAAACTGTCATATTTATGTTGATAAAAGTGCTGACTTCAATAAAGCGCTTAAGATTATCAGAAATGCCAAGCTTCAAAGGCTTGGTGTCTGCAATGCTGCAGAATCTCTTGTAATACATAAGGATATCGCCGAGGAAGTTCTGCCGCTTATAGCTGCTGATCTTGCCAGTGATGACTGTGAGATAAGAGGAGATGAAGCAGCGCAGGCTATCAGTAATCTGGTTGTTCCTGCAACCGAAGAGGATTACGGTACAGAGTATCTTGCCAAGATCATTTCTGCAAAAATAGTTGATTCTCTGGATGAAGCTATAGATCATATCAACAAATACAGTACAGGTCATTCTGAAGCCATCATTACAGAGGATTACAGCAGCGCACAGAGATTCCTTGCAGAAATTGATTCAGCTTGTGTTTACGTAAATGCCTCTACTCGTTTTACAGACGGTTTTGAGTTCGGTTTTGGTGCAGAAATAGGCATTTCAACACAGAAGCTTCATGCTCGTGGTCCTATGGGACTTACAGCACTTACTTCAACTAAGTTTATTATTTATGGTAACGGACAGATTAGGAAATAGCAAAGGGGAGGTTTTGTATGTTTCTAAGGTATGGAAAGGAAAGAGGTTCCAAATTAAGATTGTTAATCTTGGCCATGGCATTTATTTTTGTCATGATCATCGTTCCTGTGAAGAAATCTGAAGCTGCAACCAAGCGAACAACAGGAATGTACTATGTAAGCGGAAAATGGAGATATTATGAAAATGGTACATACACCAAGATCACGTCAATAGTTAAGGGTACAGTTGATGGTGAATCCGGCTGGTGGTATGTAAGAAATGGTATACTCACAAGAGTTGACATTGTTGCAAAAAATGACAATGGATGGTTCTATTGCAAAAAAGGTAAGGTAGACTTTAATTATAAGGGCTTTGGTAAAAATTCTAAGGTATGGTTCTGGTGTGAAAACGGAAGACCAAACTTTAATGCCACAGGTCTCTATATGGGTACCGTTGATGGCGTTACAGCTAACTGGTATGTTGAAAAAGGCAAGGTTAAATTCATTAATACCGTTGCAAAAAATTCTAGTGGCTGGTGGGCAGTAAGAAAAGGTAAAGTAGATTATTCATTTAACGGTATCTGCAGCAATGCAAGCGGCAGCTGGTATTGTAAAAACGGTAAGGTAGATTTCTCTTATAAGGGATTCGCAAGCTGTTCTTCCGGATGGTTCTTTATAGTTGATGGTAAGGTTGATACCAGCCAGACCGGTATTTTCTACGGAACCGTTAACGGTACTTACGGTATATGGTATGTTTTAAAAGGAAAAGTACAGTTTAAAACTCTTGTAATGGATTTTAACGGTTCTAAGGTTTATATCAAAAGCGGAAAATTCATGGATAGTTATACCGGTCTTGTTAAAGACGGTTCTACAACCTGGTATATCAGTAACGGCTTTGTTGATTTTGACGCAAAGACTGTTGTGAAAGGAACTGTAAATGGTGTATCCGGCTGGTGGTATGTGTCAAACGGACGCGTTACATATGTTACAACTATTGCTTCAAATGAAAATGGTCAATGGTATGTTGTAAATGGCAAGGTTGATTTCTCTTATACAGGAAATGTAACTTATGGAGGTCAGACATATTATATTTCCGGCGGTCAGGTTGTGAGAGACGGCGATGAAAATGCCATGCTGAAAAAGGCCCAGAATTATTCAAGCAATACCAATTATCTCATTATGGTAAGCAGAGATATTTCCAAGGTAATGGTACTCAAAGGTTCAAGCTACAGCTGGACACCTATTTATTACTGGGACTGCAATTGTGGTGCTGAAGAAACAGAAACACCTACAGGCGAATTCACTACAGCCGCAAAAATACTATATTTCGGACCTGAAGATGAATACAGATGCTGGTATGCTACACAGTTTTTCGGAGAATGCCTGTTTCATTCAGTAATCTATGATGTAGATGATGCACCTAACTGGGTTATTGACGGAAGACTTGGCGTAAATACATCTCATGGATGCATACGTCTTCTACTTGAAAATGCAAAATGGCTCTATGACAATATTCCATACGGAACAAAGGTTGTAGTTTATTAAAAATATTAGGAGATTAGAAATGAATTTAACTATTGATAAGTTTACCGGTTCAAATACTTACGTTGCTTCAGAGGAGCTTATGAAGGCCGTTGATGTTGCCATGGCTCTTGAAAAACCTCTTCTTATAAAAGGTGAACCGGGAACCGGAAAGACCATGCTTGCTCAGGCTATAAGCGATGCCCTTGGTAAGAAGCTGATCATCTGGAACATTAAGTCAACTACAAAGGCTCAGGAAGGACTTTATGTATATGATACTATTCAGAGACTTTATGACAGCCAGTTTGGAGCTGAAGGAGTTGACAATATAGCTCAGTATATAAAGCTTGGAAAACTCGGAGAAGCCTTCAGGGAAGAAGAGCAGTGCATCCTTCTTATCGATGAGATTGATAAAGCTGATCTGGAATTTCCAAATGACCTTCTTTGGGAACTTGATAAGATGGAATTTTATATAAATGAGACAAAGGAAACAGTTAAGGCAAAGACCAGACCGATAGTTATCATCACATCAAATGCTGAAAAAGAACTTCCTGATGCTTTTCTCAGAAGATGTATATTCCATTATATCGCTTTTCCTGAAAAGGAAGAGATGGAAGAGATAGTTAAGGTTCATTTTGACGAACTCGATGATAATCTGCTGAAATATGCAATGGATACATTCTACTGGATAAGAAGCATTAAAGAGGTCAGAAAGAAGCCAAGTACATCTGAACTCATTGACTGGCTTCAGGCCCTTATGATCGGTGGTATTGAGCCTGAGACCATAAGACAGAAGCTTCCTTATCTTGGTGTACTCATCAAGAAAGATGAAGATGTAAATGTAGTTAACAAGAATAAGATTATGTAAAGTCGGGGACTTATAATTTGTTTACTGAATTTTTTTATATTCTGAAGGATAAGGGACTCCATGTATCCATGACTGAATGGCTGACATTTATGGATGCCCTGGATAAGGATCTAGCCGAGTCAAGCCTGGATGTTCTCTATTATCTCGGAAGAATGACACTTGTAAAAACTGAATCAGATTATGATAAATATGACCTGGCTTTCATGGAATATTTCAAAAATATCAAGCACGATGATGAAGTGCCTGAAAATATCATGAAATTCCTTGATAAGAAGGGAATGAAGCCTGATGAACAGAATATCGCTATGTACGGTTACGACCAGAAAAGAGATATGAATGAGACCAAAAGAATGTTCAGAGAACGTATTTCCGAGCAGAATACCGAGCATAACGGCGGTAATTACTGGATAGGAACAAGCGGAGGTTCTGCATTTGGTCATTCAGGCAGAAATAAAGGCGGTATACGAGTTGGCGGTACTACAGGAATGCGATCTGCATTTGCTGTTAACGGCGAAAGAAAATATGTTGATTTTCGTCATGATAAGACTCTCGATATACGCCAGTTTCAAGTAGCCTTCAGGAAGCTTAGACAGTTTTCATCAAGACTTGATGTACCGGAAACGGAACTGGATCTTGATAAAACCATAGATTCTACCTGTAATAACGGAGGTTATCTTAAACTTGAATATCAGAAGCCGAGAAAAAATACTGTAAAGCTGCTTCTCCTTTTTGACTGTGGAGGAACCATGTATCCTTTTATGGAGCTTTGCAATTCACTTTTTCAGGCTGTACATAAGGCTAATCATTTTAAAGAAGTTAAAACTTACTATTTCCATAACTGCATCTACAGCAAGCTTTATAAGACTGCTGAATGCGAATACGGTGACTGGGTAGACCTTCAGGAGGTTTTCAGACTGACCGATAAGGACTATAAGGTGATCATCGTTGGAGATGCTCAAATGGCTCCGGAAGAGCTTTTTGATGTAAATGGTAACTATAGAGGCCCTAATGACGGTAAGAGCGGTTATGAATGGAATGTAATGCTCAGCAAGAAGTATAAGAAGACTATATGGCTGAACCCAAGATATCATTCAGGCCTTTCCGGCAGACTTGCCTGGATGGAGGCTGAGGATACACTCGCTCAGATTTATCCAATGTATCCGCTTACTGTTGATGGACTTAAAGAAGGAATAAAGAAACTTATGGCTCCAAGATAAAAGTATTGGAGGGGGATTTATGACAGAAGATTTTGAAGCAGATTTTGAGGCGGATTTTGAAGGTGATTCCGGTTCGAATGATCTAAATAATTCATCTGCTGATACTGGTAATAATCCGGATAATATATCATCTATTGTTGCTGATAATAATTCAGATGATATTTCGGATAATACTTCAGATAATGGCGCTAAATATAATACAGATGAAGCAGACCTGCATTTTGATGTATCAGATAAAGAATTTGAATCAGATTTCGAGGCAGATTTCGAATCTGATTCTGATAAAGATATCGAAAATGCTTCTGATTCTGATGCAGTTAAAAACATCACCATAGCAAAAGATAATACTACTGATTCTGATACCGGAAATGACATCAGTATTACATCTGACAATAATTCAGAGGACGAAAGTGATATAAATATTCTCATAGAAAAATATAAGAATATTCCAACTGTAGAAGCTGAAATTGTCGGAGAAAAAAAGGACGAATTTGTACCAAAGGGCAAGACAGGACTGGTACTTGCCGGCGGTGGTGCCAAGGGCGCATATCAGGTTGGAGTTCTTAAAGCTCTTTCAGAGGCAGGACTACTGGACGATGTCGGATACATATCCGGTGATTCCATCGGTGCTATCAATAGCGTGCTTTATGCAATAAGTGATGGTGATATAAAGTCCATGTACGATACCTGGGAAAGCATCAATATGCCTGAAGTATTCGAGCCCGGCATGGATCTTTTCTCAAACAATCCAAAGCTTTTCTCACGAAATAAAGTTCAAAATATGATGAATCTTCTCCTTACAAGAGACAAAGCTGAACATCTGCCATATATTATGTATGCCGGTGTAACCAGACTTGAAAATGGCAAATACTATCCGGAATATATGAAACTGAACGGCAAGAGTAAGGAAGAAATCATACAGATTCTCCTTGCATCATCAGCAATTCCTATAGTTTATGAAGCCGTAAAAATCAACGGCAAAGAGTATCTTGATGGTGGGCTGACAGACAATGAGCCGGTTAAACCTCTTTATGATCTCGGCATAAGAAGATTCATAATCATAGGCTTAAACAGTGACAGAGTATTTCCGGCGTATAAATATCCGGATGCTGAATGCTTTGTGATCTATCCGAGTCATGATCTCGGGGATCTATTCTCCGGAACCATGAATTATGAAACAAAAGCAAAGCATTTCAGGCAGTTACTGGGTGAAAAGGATGGACAGCTTGCAGTTAAAACTGTTTTTGAAAAGGATCCTATTTATTTAAGTCTTAAGAACGAACTAAGCCGAAATAATTTCCTTGAGATCCAGAATACCATGTGTGTTGAAAAGGCTCAGTCTGAGCTGGGGGATTCAATCAGCAGGCATATGGATTATTTTAAAAATCTTGAAGATAAGTATAAAAACATATAATGATTTTATAGTAAAATGTTCGGAGTTAAGGTATAATTAATATATAAGAAACCTAAGTGAATAAGGTATATGTTTTCTTTTTTCATGGGGTTGAATTACATAATAGGGGGTGTTTATTATGGGAAAAAGAATTATAACCATTGGTAGACAATTTGGCAGCAACGGCAGAAATATCGGTATGCTTGTTGCCGAGAAATTAGGGATCAAATGTTATGACAAGGAACTTCTTAAACTGGCAGCCATGAATTCCGGAGTAAGTGAAGAACTTCTTCAGAATCTTGATGAAAAGCCTAATAAAAGCTTTCTGTATTCAGTAGTAATGGATCCATATGCATTTGCATATAATTATAACAATAACGGTTATACCATGAATATCAATCAGCAGGCATTTCAGGCTACATTTGATACAATTAAAAATCTTGCTGATCGGGAATCATGTGTTATAGTCGGAAGATGCTCTGATTATATTCTCAGAGAAAGAAAAGACGTTCTTAATATCTTTATATATGCACCACTTGAAAGCAGGATAAAGACAGTCTGTAAACGTTTTCCTGAGCTGAATGAATCAAAAGCAAAGGATCAGATTGCAAAAGAAGACAAATCCAGATCGTCATATTATAACTATTATTCTTCAAAAAAATGGGGAAGAATGGAAAGTTATGATTTTTCAATCGACAGTTCACTTATGCCGCTTGATAAGACAGCTGATGTGATAATTGATGTGTTTAAGAATTCTCTTTAATATAAATAAACGGAGAATATGACAATATAAGATCTTTTTAAAACTATAACGAGCTAAACGATGAAAAAATACTGAACAAGTGCATCGTTTAGCTCGTTTTGATAAATATTAGTCCTCACGTAATTTTACTGCATTACGATTGGCTCTCTTTTTATTTTCATCCATATCTGCATAGTGCTTTCTGGTGGTATTTACGTCTTTATGGCCAAGAACATCGGCAACAAGATAAATATCACCGGTTTCCTGATAAAGCGCTGTACCATAAGTACTTCTCAGTTTATGAGGAGTTATATGCTTCTGAGGAGTAGCAGTGAGAGCGTACTTCTTAACAAGAAGCTCTACAGAACGCACTCCAAGCCGTTTTCTCTGGGAAGATAAAAACAAAGCATCCTCATGACCATCAACAGGATTTATCTTTTTACGTTCTTCCAGATATTCCTGAACAGCTTCGCCGGCCTCATCGCTGAAGAAAACAAAGGCTTCATTTCCACCTTTTCTGGTTACTTTTATACGCATATTATTGAAATCAATATCATTTAAATTAAGTCCGACAAGCTCTGAAACACGGATTCCGGTGCTGAGCATGAGAGTAAGAACAGCAAGATCTCTGCCTTTTAACTTTTCGTGAAACCTCTGTTGATTTTTCGTTAAACCTATACCATACTCAACATGATCGAGGAAGTCAGCAGTTTCATTTGCATCCATACGAATAATAGCTTTATCGCGTATTTTAGGCATATTTACCTTTACAGTAACATTTTCCTTAATCATATCATGCTTATAAAGATAAGCGAAAAACACTCTGAGGGCACATAATTTACGTTTCTTGGAACGTGCATCATTGGTATATTCACGGCCGTCCCTGACGTATAACGTGATAAATGACATATATTCCTCAAAATCCAGAGCTGTGAGCTTATTCAGATCATCAAAAGATATTTCCCTTATGGATTTACCTTTTAAATATGGATTTTCTTCATGTAAATACTCGAAAAAATATTTGATATCATATGCATATGCAATACGTGTTCTTGGCTGAGTTGTTTCCTCGATGCTGCGAAGAAAAAGATTTACATACGGAGGTAATTCAGCAGTTATTTCTCGAAGTCTGATTATTTGTTTCTTGGACAATTCCTTAGCATAAGATACCTTAACTTGTTTGTTAACTGACATTTTATCAGATGACACTTTATTTGATGATATTGTATCTGATGATATTTTATTTGATGTCAATTTGTTTGACGATATTGTATCTGTTGATGAATTTGCTTTTGAGCTCATATAGTACTACTCCCGGATATTTTTACCATTATTATTTCGCAAAACTATGGTTTCACGAATAGTTATATCACTCTTATAATACTGCTGTTTTGCCGGAATTTCAAGGGGAAATGCAAATATATCTACGTATATATCTTAATAATTTTTCAATATCTATAACAATAAAAATCAAACAAATGACAAACCCCGAAAACAAATGCTAAAATAATATTTTGATTTAGATATTATTATAAATTATAGGTAAATTGTAAAATCAACCTCTTAATACATACTGATAATCATTTACATGATTATAATCAATTTCCATTATATACAATAAATCGGTTCAAATAAACATCATATTTTATCAGTAATTCCAACAAATACCGGCAGGCCTGTTTCTTTATGAATAATTGAATAAATAAATGGTCTGTCCAGATTTACCTCTTTGGTTTCTTCCATAAATCCAGGAGCACAACCGGCAACTGCATAAGCCATAGTTACTGCAGCTGCCTTGGTTCCATTTCGATCAACCTCAATATGAGCTTTATGGATTATTTTATCCAGCATTATCGGTTTATCCGTCATCGGGCTGAAATCTGCATTTGAAGCAAAAATATTTTTTATTCCTTTACCTGTCAATAAAGGATTTAGATCAACTAAAGAATCTGATTTAAATTCCGGAATCTTTGTATAGACTTTTATATAATTGAGGTTTTTATATAATTCCGAAAAATTCAAATTATAAAGACAATCATTCAGAGCCTTCAAACCTTTTTCCTTCGGCAGTAATGCCATAAAGTCAAATTCATTTCCTCTATAGCTCTTTGTAAAGCCTGTAAGAGCTTCATTTTCGATATATCCTCTCTCGCTGCTGTACATCATCGGTACTTCTTTTTCATTACCGTTTATATCTGTAAAAGTATAATCTTTTATCTGATAATCCTCATATGGCTTTGCCCATTTTGCCTTGAAGCATACGGCATTAATAAGCGATGCAACCAAGTTTCTCATAGATTCATCAGCAATGGATGGAATCATACCGTCGGTCTTCTCATTTACCCAGGCATTAACTGTGCCTATGATGTCTTCTGCTGATATGCATTCAGCATCAAAGCTTTTTCCGATGATTTTCTTGAAGCTTTCCTTTATGGTCGAAGCATAATCGGCGCGTACTATTGCTGCATTTGCCGAAGCCAGCGCGTCTGAAGAAGAAATGGTTTTATGAATATCGGAACAATTCATACCTGAAAGATAATCCACAACTTCTCTTCTAGTTTTGCCATCTGTAGCCTCAGTCGCAAGTCCAAGAAGCGTTATTATGGATAAAGGCGAAAAGATAATGTTTTCTCCGAGGGAAAGGTTTGCCAGTTCATTTGTAATCTCGCATGTAATGCTGTTGTATTTTGTTGAATATACGGATATTTTACTTGTGTTTATAATAGAATTGATCATTTATATTTTTGTCCTCCAAATCTGTTTAATGTTCATCCTAAAATCATAAACTCCTCCTGTAGCTTAGCAAAACTGGCTATTGTTTTAAGTCATCCAACGAAATTTTATGATATTGTATTCGAGTTTACATCACCAACTATTTTCTCCAGATACATATCTTGTCCTTCCTCACATGGAGTAATTCAAATTTACTTCAATATCACTTCAATAGTACTTCAACCTCACTATTATTCATTTCTTATACTATGGAATTATAAATGTAAGTATAAGGTAAATACGATTTAAGTACCATAATAATCTACAGGGCTCTCAAACGTATCTCTCACACCTACGGATAAAGTAATGGTTTAAGTACCACAATAATCTACAGGGCTCTCAAACCATGTGATTGCATTGTATTCTGAGGAATATGTTTAAGTACCATAATAATCTACAGGGTTCTCAAACACTAAGCTTTCCCTTCATCATTCCGCCTTCGTTTAAGTACCATCATAATCTACAGGGTTCTCAAACGGTTGTACCAAGTGTCAATCGTGCCTGTGCGTTTAAGTACCATCATAATCTACAGGGTTCTCAAAC
>FNUU01000001.1:172672-842549 GCA_900108205.1 Eubacterium ruminantium
CTCCGAACTTTTCTATCTGGGTGATAGTGTAGATATTAAAAGCATGATACTAGTTAGCATTTATAAAACAAAGATCTTTATCAATAATATAGCGTTTTTCAATGGTTCTTTCAATGCTTTCACGAGATTCTATTAATATAATATTAACTTTACAATACTTTGTCATTTCATATAAAGAAACCAATTCTTCCGAGGAAAGATATGATCTAACATTTACCAGAAATAAAGTATTTATGTCACTATAACTTGATATAATCTTTACATATGAAATTAGTTTTGATAACAGATCTGCATAATCTTCTTCAAATTCCACATTGTATAACTTAAATATATCAGCCCAATTGAAATCCAGATTGTATTTAATCTCTACATCTCCACTCGACGTAGTTATTGAATCCAATATAGCGACTATCTTCGAATTAATATCAGCTTTTTCTTCAATATATTGATTCGTTATTTCTGATAAATATGTGTAGAGCTTAGCTAATATCTTCTTGTTATTTGTTGATAAGGTAAAATAATCAAAAATAACGTCAGTATATTTATTTAACTTTAAAACCCCACCTGAATCTGATAATACAAACTCACCTTCATCACCATTGCATTGCTTTGCAATGGAAAATACAGTATCAGCAAATGCTTTTGAGTTTTCTATAATTAATTCTATGATGTCGTTTTCTTCAAAGTCTATATCAATTCCCATATTAATATTAACCAGCTTCAAAGGATCACCAGCCTTTCATCTGAATTAATAATATTACTCTTGGATGTTCCAACAATATATTCCATCCTCGAATACTGCTTTTCTGTTAATTTCATTGCTTGAACCAACCCTGAGGAAGGCTTATTTTTCCTCAGGTTATCAATTAAAGTATCTGCAGCAGTATCATTTTGAGCAAGCTTACAGTATACACTCTCTTGAAGCATAATGTATCCGGATTTAATCAAATACTTTCGGAATTTTCTGTATTCTCTTTTCCCTTGATCTGTTGTTATCGGCAAATCAAATAAAACCACTACTCTCATATATCTGTAACTCATCTGTATAAAACCTAATTAAGGATATATCCTTTTCATTAATTGCATCAAATACACTTCTGACATATATTTTTATAGCATTTAACAAATATTCTTTCTTTCCGGAAACTGTTATTTCACTTTGCAGCAATTCTAGCATATAATGCTTCTCTTCTTTTTCAAACTTTTCAAATTGACTTTCAAATACCTTTTTGTCTACTATCGGTCTGAACGGTTCCATCAAATCTGAAGCAAGATTAAACTGATTAAACATATTATCATGGAATATTCCTATCTGTGTAATATAACCATTAGAAACAATCTCTCTGGCCACAGCAGAAAGAATCAAAGAATATCCATAATTAAGTGCAGCATTTATTGAGTTTTCGTCAGATCTGGTAAAACTTTTGCCAAATAATGCATTAAAATATACCTTGGCAGCGTGTCCTTCTCTATTTGTTTTATCTCCCAGTTCTATTTCTTTAATGTATTGAAATAGTAATTCAGATTCTGATTTTCCTAAATATTTAAGTAACGCTGCCTGTTTTGATATTTTTTCAGATACAATGGCAGTCCAAATCTCTTCTTTACTCTGATCTGTCCATTCCATCTGTTTTCTTATTTTAGCGCTGGTATCATGCGAACCATAGTAAGATACCAATTCTGAAGATGGATTTCTTTTTTCATCACAGAATATTACTTTGATCTTCTTTTTAACCAATTCACTGAGTAAATATGCAGTAAAAGAAACAGCGGTGTTCTCTATTATAAGCATACCAATTTCATCGATATGGACCTTAACAGTTTCCCTTCCTCTTACTACAAGATACCCAATCTGATAATCTAATTTTGCATTCTGTGAGATAACAACCGTGCGCCAACTCATATCTTTAACAGGTCAATTTTACTTTCATACAGACCTGTGACGGATTGATTTATCAACAACACTTCTTTCTTATCAGATATTCTCTTATGTGGTTTCATAGTACCATTTTTTTCTTGGCCACCTATATTACTCAAATCAGCCCCCTGATTTTCAAGAGAATAAATTCTTATTATTCCTAGTAACGTTTCTACTTGTTTGCTTAATGTCAGATTTATAAATTTACTTCTACCTTCTAATAATTTATCTCCTATAGGATTTTGTCTTTTAGAATAAACACCCGCATTATTTATTTCAACAAATAAATCATATAGTTTAATATTATTTTGTATAGAAACGAATTCTGAATTTTCAGTATATTTACTTAGTTTATTAATATAATATCTCCAAAATAATTTATCATTATCTGATGGTTTATTTGATCCTATTTTTAATTGAACAGCATTACTTGTTAATAAATTGTTTCCTGTCCTACCAGTCAAATATAAATCAAAACCATCTATTCTTATTTTTGAATACAGCTTAATCTTGCCCAATCGAACATCAGGATCAACTAATCCTAAACCATTTTCTTTATCTGCACACCATAATTCTATTTTTTCTTTTGTATTCAGTTCATTTTTTAAATATAAAGGCATATTTTCAATTGTTCTTACACGTTTATTCTTTTCAGTATGTTCAACCAAAAAGAAATACGCACCTTTATATTTTTTATATCCTCCATACTTTAATACATCCAATCTCGCATCAGATGCCTTTACTTTAATATATCCAACACCTTTTTTGCTAAGTGCATCCGATGCACTGTATATTGTTAAATCTGCTAATTGACCATGCTCTTCAAAATTCATCCTCGTCACAATCGGAGTATTCTTTCTCATGACTTTTAAAACAGTTTCCAGGGTTTTATTATCTCCTCTGCTTATCCATGCAACCTCTCCGTTACGCTTAACATCAAAGTTAAATATCTTATCCATATGATATTTCTCTTTTTCCTGCTCAGACAAAGCGGAATTATTTTTCTGTTTCTTATACTCTTTGATATAATTATACGGATTCTGTGTAAACTTAACATCATATATATTTCCTACAACTATATTAAGGTATGAATCGTTTGCATGATGGAAATCATTAATGATCCTGCACTTAACAAGTTCCGGATGAATCACTGATGATTTTTCAGTTTCCTTATCATATTTCATAGAGAACTTATGTCTGAATTCACTAACATTTCCGGCCTTTGCATATACTATCTTACTATCAATATCATCGAAGGAATTCTTTAATAATTCAGCTATAACCTTTGTAGCCTGCCTTGTTTCAACTAACTGCCTGTTTACAAAATTTGCAAGCTCATCATCTGTTAATTCATCTGTTCTGGTTAAACGTTTATATTTTTCCTCATTGATAAATCCCTGCTCCTTCAGCATGGTCCAGAAAGGCTTCATTTTATTCTGCCAATCACTGAATATCGGAAATGTATCACTTTTCTTATTGTTGTAATTTCTTTCAACAAGAACCATGTTATTTTCCAGACTATCATCCTTAACAACACTCTGCGGATAGATGTGATCAATATCATAGTTATTGGTAAATAAAGATTTGAAGTCTATGGTTTTACCACTATACATACATTTTCCTTTTTGCAGATAATATAAGTATAGTTTTTTTCTTCTAAGTATAGCCTCATCAGCATTTTTTATACCGGTTGACAATTCTTTGCTGGCATCCTTACAGTTTCTATATAAGTCTTCCAAGCGCTTTTTTCTGCTGCTCTTTCTTGCACCCTTACCGTTTACTTTTTCTTCCTCTTCTCTGGCCATTTCAACAAATATCTTCTTCGGAGCATATCCCATAATCTGATATATTTCTTTCAGAATCAAAAGTGTCTGCCATGTCATACGCTTAACAGGAGCTGAAATGTAAAGGTCTTCAAGATCTTCGTATTCTATATCAGTAAGCGTTTTTTCTATCTCTTCGGTCTTTTCTGCAAGTGCATCTCTATATGAAAACTTATTGCTCATAAGTTCCATTAGATTATAGTTTTCCTCCCACATTCTGGTAATAAGAGGCATAACTTCACCGGTAGTTGTATCGTTATCCTTATCTGCCCCTTCAAGATTAAGGAATTCTCTTGAAAGATTGCCCCAGTCAGTGAATTTATAACCCATAACTCGCTTTATCTGTTTATTATCCAATAATGGATTTTCAGACTCAGGTCCATAGTTTTCTTCAATCTTTTCCTGTAAAAACTTCTTAGAATCACCATATACCGTTGACCATTTGATTATATCTTCTGCCGCAGCTTCCTGCTTATCTGTTAATGTATCAACATTAAATAATTCTCTGAATTTTCCATACGACAACAAAGCATTTGCAAATGTACCATCAAATCCCGATAATTCAGAATCTTTATCTGCAATGCCGTTCTTATATAAATATTCACAAAGCATAGATTTTGTGATTCTCTTCTTTTTTACTTTGAAGAGCTCATTATATATTCTCTGCTTTAATTCCGGTGAAATCCTTTCACCATTTATTCTAAGATTATTTAATTCATTCAACACTCTGAATCTTTCATATTTAAGAGAGTTTTTCGGTAACGCACTCTCATTATTCAGATAGGTACAATGTCTTACCATTCTCTCTATAAATATTTCAGCAGATTGCTTCTCATCAATCTTTTCATTAAAATTCCATGGATACACTTTTCCCGATTCCTTACGAACCACCCATGCATTTGTTTTATTCTTCTCACTCTTAAATAATGGTCCAACATAATATGGAATTCTGAATTCAAAAAGCTGGATTATTTTATCCTTATTCGATATACCGGTCTCATCTGCAGAATTTAAAAAAGGAAGATATGTACTTGCATTATCTAGGATTTTCTTTAATTCTGCCAAATGTAACTGATACGGAATAACACCATTTTCATTCGTTAACTGCTTTGGTAAAAATGAATTTGTTTCCATATCCTGAAGAATATCAATTTTTTCTTCTTGAGGAACAGAATTTATTTCTTTTTTGATACGATCATAGAAATCTTCCTGCTTGCATTTAGCTCCTCTTCTTTGCATTCTAACCTTATGATTTCCGGTCTGAGATTTCTTATTACTGCTGACTTTTCCGACATATGCGCTATAGCTGTTATCAGTCATTTCTCTGAACATAGCGTCATATTTGTCCGGAAGATATTCTTTATAAATTGCCTTTAATTTCGCAAGATCCTGTTTATGCTTTTCATATAATTCAACTCTTGCATCAGAAATATATTTATGAGAACCCATGATAACAGAAACCACGCTCCAATCATGGATCTTTTTCATAATACATATCATTTCATATTCTTCAGGAGTAAGCATAGCTTGTACTTTTACCATGTCCTCATCCAGATTTGAAGATCTGAAACTAAGTTTGAATTTCTTCTGTTCTTCATCATAGGTATCTTTAGCAAACATATTGCTGACGCTTGATGCTAATCCGGAAATAAGAGCCATCATTTCGGTCAAATATTTGGTTTTATTTGTAATACCCAGTTTATCAATGAGATCACGTTTTTTTGCAGAGTTAGATAAATGCTTATTACATAATGTTTCTTCAAAAACCCCGGCAAGAACCGTACTATCTAAATCCATTTTTTCTGTACCATCATCTTCTGAATTCTGATTATAATCAGCAAGATATGAGGTAAAATCATTACACAAAGAATTGATATTATCTATACCATCACCGGATAATGTATCATTTAAAAAATGTCCTCGATGCTTATATATATTTAAACATGCTAAATATACGAGTCTTATATCATGTGGCTCCAATCCTTTTTCGCTTATTAATTCTTTGATTAGATGAAACACCGTAGGATATTCATCATAGTATTCCTTGTCTGTATATCCTTTATCAGCAAATAGTACAAATGGTGTATCCGTTAGTTTATCTTCAAGATAATATTTACTCTCTTTAAGCCTTTCGAAGAACCCCGGATCTATTTTGTTGATCTCATCTTCGAAAATTTCGCGCAAAAAACCTTCTCTAGCTGCTTTTCTTTTGTTATTTCTTCTGGCTGTTCTGTGTGAACGTCTGTCTGCTGCTGTACTTGCTTCCGGAAACAATCGTACTCCCCACATATCTTTACCTTTTGCTCTGAGCAAGTTGTAATTAGTATCAGCTACAGCCCAGCCAACAGACGAGGTTCCCATATCAAGTCCAATAAAATACTCCTTTTTAACCATATTGTAATCCTCCAAAATTTATTTATTGACATTCATATAATATTTGCTATACTAAAATCATCTACAGGGTGAGTTCAAATAAGAATTATTTCGAAATCGCTTTTGTCCGCATTGTGTGGGATAAATAAAGTCCGAAAGGGCTTTATTTTTTTTCGTCATTTAATTGATATATCTCCCCTCTCTCCCTTATCATCTCACGCATCATATCTACAACATTATTCGGACCGGTGATTCTTACTTTGTTGCCAAGTCCAAGTATCCAGCAGAGAAACTGATCACTGACAACAACGTTTACTCGGGTTTCGATGATATGCTCTGATAATCCTGAATTGCTCTCCGGTGATCCAGACCAGCATTCATCTTTTTTACTCTTTCGTACAATTATCGGAATATTCATTCCGAATCTGTCGAAAAGTATATTTACCATGGATTCATCTGCTTCTATTGTTACATTTTCTTCTGTACCATCAAACATACCGAAAAGCTTATTTGAGTATTCTGCTGCATTAAATGCATTAAACTCATTTAATCCGCAGCGTTCCTCCTCCGAAACAGAAATATTGATTATTTTATCAACCCTGTAATGACGGATCTCATTGACGTCCTCGTCAAAGCCTATCATATAGTAATTCAGATTATCCCAGATAAGAGTCCAGGGGCTGACCTTATAGATCTTTCCGTCATGTCGAAGAACCTTTTCCTTCCTGTAATTCCAATCAAAATACTGAAACTCAATCTTTTTATTATTATTGATGGCATGGTGAATATAATCGACGGTATAGTAGATCTTTTCATTTTCATTTTTTATACGTTCGGTCACATATACCTGACGATCAAGTTCAACTGCATCATATTTACTTGTAAGATTCTCTAACTTTTTGATCAATTCAGATGACTTATTCTGAGTAATGAATTTAGATGATTGAACACTGTCCACAAGTATTTTAAGCTCAGGCAGCTCAAACAGACGGCTTCCGATACAATAGACAGAATCGTGCCCCTTTTTTTCGGTTATTATATCCACTCCCAGTTCATCCAGGAGTGCAATTTCCTTATAAAATGTTTTCCGTTCACATTCCGCGCCATACTTCTCCATAAGAAGATCTGCAATCTCTTCTCTGGTTAGCTTGTGATTCTCGTCTGTATATTCACAAAAAACCTTATATAAATATATTAATCTCAGTTTATTATCTTTTGCCAAATGAGTTCTCTCCTTTAATATTTATATTATTATAATACTATTTTGAATCCAAGAATTAAACTGTTTTTTGTGCCATGAATGGTTTGAGTACATTTTTTTGTACATACAAGAAACCCGCAGGACATAAGACCTGCGGGATAACAATCTCATACTTATTTTATTTATTTATCTTCAGGACTTCTTCTTGTAAGAGCTTCTTCCTTAAGCTTCTTAAGAGCGTCCTTATCTATCTCACCATTTGCAACCTTGCTTTCATATTCAGCACGAAGCTCTTTGAGATATCTTCTGTCATATACCATATCTACGATAAAGATCGGGAAGTAAAAAAGCGCTCCGACGAAAAGGAAAAGTCCCATCTTATCAAACATATAATCATTTACGTTATAGTCGTTATTACCGACTCTGTATTTCTTGAAATCAAGCGTAACATATATATTAATACCAATATATAATACCAAAACTACTGCAAGAATTATCCACCACATTTTCTAATCCCTCCTGTGAAAATATAAACTTTTTTCTTTATCGGGCTAACCTTCATATGCCCTATCGATTAAATATTATACAACATTAATCATGAAATTCAAAGAACTATTTGTTATATTATTACATATTTATAACGCTTCTTTCCGTAGCACCTTAAGAATCTTCATGAAATAATCCGGCAGTTCCGAATTGTATTCCACATATTCATTTGTTCCCGGATGAATGAATCCGAGTTTTCCGGCGTGAAGCATCTGTCCTTTAAGATTAAATGGACATTTCTTCGGTCCGTATACATCATCACCCAGAAGCGGATGATTTATGGAAGCCATGTGCACTCTGATCTGATGGGTACGTCCGGTTTCAAGTCTGCATTTTACAAGACTGAAATCCTGCTTTAACCGTTCTTCGACCTTATAATGAGTTACCGCTCTTCTTCCGGTCATATCTATTGCCATTTTCTTTCTGTCATTTTTACTTCTGGCTATTGGCTTATCTATAGTTCCTTCGTCCTTATTAAATGAATTATAACAAATAGCGGTATATTCTCTTGTAATGGAATGAACGCTGAACTGCTCGCTGAGTTTTCTGTGGGCATTGTCATTTTTACAGATTACCAGGAGTCCGGAAGTATTCATGTCTATCCTATGCACGATACCCGGCCTCATAATGCCGTTAATACCGGAAAGCTGATCCTTGCAATGATACATGATTGCATTTACAAGAGTCCCTGTAAAATGACCTGCTGCAGGATGTACGACCATGCCCTGAGGCTTATCAATGATAAGAATATCCTCATCTTCATGAACAATATTTAAAGGAATATCCTCAGGAATGATCTCAAGCTCTTCCGGCTCGGGAATATTTAAAAATATACTGTCTTTCTCCCGTAGCTTATAGCTGGATTTAACCTTCCTGCCATTTACAAGTATCTTTTCATCGTCGATAAGCTGCTGGATATAAGATCTCGAAAGATCCTCCATTTCGTCGGAAAGATATTTATCAATCCTTGTACCTATGAGAAAATCATCAGGATATAAAGTTATTTCACTGTTATTCATCTCATCACCCTGCCGAAACATTCTTTTCAATATCACGGTTACTTACAATGATTCTTCATCACTTGTATTACCATGCTCCTGATTATCAGTCTCATTCTTATAAATGATCTTTCCGTTGTCGTCTATATATGCGCTTCCGAGTACCACATCAACATCCTCTGAGCTGTATTTGAATATGAGGAGAAGAAGTACTGCCACGATACTGAAGGTGACATAGATATCAGCCACATTAAACACCGGAAAATTTATAAATTTAAAGTATACAAAATCCGTTACCGATCCAAGACGTATTCTGTCTATAATATTGGCTATAGCACCGGAAACAAGGCAGATAACGCATATTCTGAGAGCTCTGTAGCGTTCATATCTGATAAGATTGGTATAAACATATATAAGAAGACCTATCATGATACAAGCGATTATCATCGGAATGATCGGAACCTTTTCAAACATTCCCCAGGCTGAACCCTTGTTTCTGATATGAAGGATTTCAAGGACATTTTTAATAACCGTTTTTCCTTCACCAACCTCATACTTCTTCATAATGATATCCTTCGACAGCTGATCCATTATGATCAAAAGCACAAAAAAGAAAAATGATAAGACGATTATCATTTTCTTCCCTGTACCATCAATTTTTTTCTTGGAAAGTTTATCTTTTTTTTCTGATTTACTCATTTTTTCTCTCGTTTTATATTATTTATAACAAATGTATTAGATGTAAAATCACATCTCATAATCCTGCAGGACATACGTCCCCATGTAATCTTATTCAGCATATTGTAGCTTTTATGCATCACAGTATTAGGTATCCAGCGATATATAATATCTCATTGCCTCTGCCATATCCTCATCATTTACTTCTTTTGAAATAAATGCTTCTCCGATACTTCTCAGAAGTATAAACTTAACCTTGCCGTCCTGCACCTTTTTGTCATTTTTTGTATAGCTTATAACTCTTTCTATGTCAATATCAGCAGGCACCTTCGGAAGGCCGAAGAGCTTAAGTACTTTGATTATCTTCTCATGATCCTCCTGACTGATCAGCCCCTTTCTGAAAGATATAAATGAAGCCATAATGGTTCCTGCGGATACACATTCTCCGTGTAGAAGCTTAAACTCCATATATTTTTCAAGAGCATGTCCGAGTGTATGACCAAGATTAAGTAGGGCTCTCTCGCCTTTTTCAGTCGGATCCTTCTCTACAACATCCTTCTTGATAAGATTGCATTTATAAATCATTTCTTTTATTACTTCAGGTTCAAAGGAATTGATCCTGCTGCTGTTCTCTTCTAACCAGTCAAAGAATTCAGCATCACGAAGAAGTGCAGATTTTGTAACCTCTCCCATGCCGCTTCTGAACTGAGCCTTGTCCAAGGTGGAAATAGTATTTGTATTTATATAAACATGTTTTGGCATATGAAATGCACCAACCATATTTTTATATGAATCAAAATCCACACCGGTCTTGCCGCCAATACTTGAATCCACATCAGCAAGAAGGCTTGTAGGAATCTGTATAAAATCAATTCCTCTCAGAAATGTAGCCGCAGTAAAACCGGCCATATCTCCTGTCACACCGCCTCCGAGCGCTGCTATAAAATCATTTCTGTCAAATTTTTCCAGGATGAGTTTTTCATATATTTTTCTTACTACATCCAGATTCTTGCTTGCCTCTCCTTCCGGAAAGATATATGTTGTGACATACTTACAATTACCTTCCATAACACGCAAAATAGCATCCATATAATGGGATGCTACTCTGGAATCTGATACTATAAGACATTTCTTTTTATCGGCGTTATAGCCTTCTAAAAACTGCTTTAAATTATCAAAGGAATCATTGTAAGTAATATCATAAACAGGAACATTATTCATATTGATGGTTAGACGTTCTGCTGTCATAAATATTACTCCTAAAAACTAGTCTTCTTCATGATGTCTGAGGCTGACCTTGCTGTCTGCAAACATTGCCTCAATATCATTATATTCATCCGCAGGCCTGAAAGATAAGGTGCTGCGTGAAAAACTGCTCTGCGTATCTGTCTTTGGCTTATAATCAAACTCGTCTTTATTTTCGCCTTTAATGGTAAATGTAGTCTTTGGTTTATCCTCTTTAACAGAATACTTTTTAGCCGGCTTCTTATCACTTGAAGAATCTTCTTCTCTGGACTTGCCACTGAAAGGATCTATGCCGGAGCCGCCAAGGATCGATCCATAAACATTTGATGAATTACTGTTCATGGATTTGTTATCAGACATACCTCCTCCAAGTCCTCCTCTGTCACTGCCGAATTCATTATCAAAATCAGCAAATGAATCATAAGAATCCTCTGAAGATTCAAACATGCTTGTACCAAGACCGCCTCCGCTGAAGGAAGAAGATTGTGCCTGAGACTTCTTTGGTTCAGCCTTCTGTATAGACATGAACTTAGGATCTATCTTGGCATCCGGATCAATATCCTCAAGATCAAGGATATTAAACATTCTCTTAACAAGAAGTGCAAATTCACTCTTATACTCTGCATATCTTGTTTCAAGTTCCTTCATCTTGTTTTCCATCTCACCAAGATCTATATAGGCCTGATTAACAATCTCATTTGCTCTGTTTTTTGCCTCGAGCTCAATATTCTTAGCTTCCTTAACAGCATTTGATTTGGATTGCTGCGAATTCTTTTCAGCAAGCATAAGGTTCTTCTGAAGCTGTTCCTCAGTGGTCTTATAATGCTGAAGTCCATCATTTAAAGTAATAACCTTTTCTTTCAGCTCTGCATTGGAACGATAAAGCTCCTCATAGCTTTTTGAAACCTCTTCAAAAAATCTTGTTACATCATCCTTGTTGAAACCAAAACCTGTTTTGAATTTTTTCTGCTGAATATCAACAGGTGTTAACATTTACCTACCCCTCCAATTAAACAACTACCTTTATATTTTAGTATTTTCCAAGCTGTGGTGACAGAGTTGATTCATTGAGGATCTCATCTCTCAGATCGCCTGAAACCTCTATATTATGTGGTGCCGCAATGAATATATTTGCGGAAATGGCTTTCAAGTCTCCGCCAAGTCCATAGCAGGCGCCGCCAATAAAATCTATGATTCTCTGAGCAGGATCTATCTGAACCCCTTCCATATTTATAACGATAGTCTTTCCTGCCTTAAGAAAATCTGATACAGTCTGAGCATCATCAAACTCAACAGGCTTAATTACATACACTTCACTATTTGGTTTATAATTCTGCCTCTTATCAAAAGAAACAACATTCTGTTCTTTGGCTTCTCTGTTCATCTGCATCTCTTCTCTTGTAAATCTGTTATATTTTTTCGTGCTTCCAAAGCTTGTTTGTGTCTGCTGGTAAGTTGAAGACGGCTTAGTATAACTTGTGCTGCTGTATGATGAATCATATGAACTGCCGTAGCCTAGAGTAGAACCGGTATTTGAAAAAGCAGAATCCTGATCCGCATCATAATCCCCTTCATCTGAATATGAAAGAGCAGCCGTGTCATTTTTCTTCTTGTCTTTATTTCTCTTAAATCTCTTAGGTTTCTCATAGACTTCCTCTTCTTCATCATCGAAGAGATCATCGTCCATATCTTCATACTCATCTTCGTAATCGTCTTCTGTATCCACTTTAAAATAGTCCAGAAAACTTCTTTTGCCTGATTTCTTGCCCATTTTCATTCTCCTAATTTTATTAGTACGACTTAATATAGCGTTTCTAAATATACGTCCCGCAGGATTATGAATTGCAGCTTTTGCTTCTCATCATATATCTTACCGGTATGGATATTTATAAAACTATATACTAGCTGATAGCATAATTTCTTTCCCCAAATATAGCCGTACCTACTCTTACTATGGTGGCTCCTTCTTCTATCGCAACGATAAAATCATTTGTCATTCCCATAGAGAGCACATTCATACTAACATTATCTATTTTTTTTGATTTTATGTCAAGTGATAATTGGCGCAGTCTGCGGAATACAGGTCTGTTTTCCTCAGGGTCATCCACAAATGGAGCTATGGTCATAAGTCCCTGAATTCTAATATGCGGACACTTTTCTGAAATCTCCTGAACCAAAGGAAGTGCATCATCTACTGTAAGTCCGAATTTACTTTCCTCTTCAGCAACATTAACTTCTATAAGTATATTTACGATAATATCTTCCTTTGCAGCCTCAGCTTCGATCTTTTCGGCAAGATGAAATGAATCTACTGAATGGATAAGACAAGCCTTACCGATAACCTGCTTTACTTTATTTGTCTGCAAATGGCCTATAAGATGGAAGTTTACAGGTGTTGAAACCTCTTCCTTCTTTTTAACAAGTTCCTGAACCTTATTCTCACCGAAATCCTTAACACCTATTGTGATAAGCTCTTCAATGTCAGAAAGAGGCTTTGTCTTACTGACTGCAAGAAGAAGAACATCTTCCTTGTTTCTGCCGCATTTTTCGCAGGCCTCGTCAATAGATTGTCTGATTTTTTTGTAATTCTCAATTACCATTTATGTCATCCTTCTTTCTAGTAAATTGTCTGATTTTCTTTGACCATTGCAGAATCCATAACGATATTATCGTACTTACGAAGTGAACCGCCGCCGCTCACAATTGTGAATTCATCGCCCTCTCGAACGATATCCACTTCGATGAAATCAGCAACACCTTCATTTGCCTGATATACTCCGTAAATCTTATCGGATTTAAGAAGCGATACGTCCAATATCTTATTGGTATTCATCTGAACAAGAACATCTGTATTCTGAAATGAATCCGGATTCACCCAGAGATACTTATCATCCTTTTTATATATCTCCAGCTTTATCTGTTCAATGGTCTCGGTACCGTCTTCCTTTACTGCCTTTTTATATACCTTATTGAGACGGCTGTCATTTCCGCCCTTTGTAGCAAATTCGATGGGCAGAAGGTATACATCCTTCTGTACCAGACTGGTATTTGGAATCTTAAGGCCTTCAAAATTATCCATTATGATCTCAATTGACAGAAATCTTTCATTAGCGAAGGTTGACATATATTTTTTTAAACTGATATCAAGTATACATTCATCTCCGTCTTCCTTAAGGGTAAACGGAACATAAATATCAAAATTTGAGTTGTTGATAACAATATCTATCTTTTCATCAGGATCAAGTTTCTCGGCATCTTCCTTTGAGATTCTGCAGACGATATCCCAGTTTTCATCCTCAATCATCTTGAAGACAGTTGCTCCTGAATTGATTATATCTCCTGTGGAAAATGATGTCTTAACATAGTTCGACTTATCAAAATCCTCCTTGGTAAGAGTGTCCACTTTCTTATCTTCGTAACCATCTGTGTAAAAACAGAGAATACCGCTTATAGGCGCATAAATACTTGACAATGCGCTTGCCTGTTTTTTATCCACGGACATTCTGTCAAGAAGCATCTGGTTTGCTACATCAAGGACACGATTATCTACCTCATTTTTGAAATTATAAACATTGTAGAAATCCACATCATTATAATTATTTTTATAAAGTGATATGGTATCTCTTATCTTCTGATAATCGCTTTTTGTAAGTTCGATATTAACGGCATTTTCATCATCAAAGAAATTTAAGAAGTTTCCACTTTCGTCTATGGCACATACCGCGCTCTGTTTCCTTACTTTTTCATTATCTCTTGAAAAATAAGCCAGATGACCGGATTTATTTGTTTTAACCGTTACTTCATTTCTTATCGCAATCCCGGTACAGTTGATATTATTATCCGTACGGCTTTCACCGACCTTATAAAGAGTCAGTGGCTGTTTTTTTATTGAAATGATAACACTTATTGCCACATAAAGAATAATAGCTGCGAATATTACTACCGCAACATTTATTCTTGTAACATTATTAAATTTTACAACATTATCTTTTTTCTTCTTTTTCATGTTGAATTTTACCAAATTTTATCTAAATATTTAACACGTATTATTATATACAAGATACCTTAGATATCATATATAGATCAAATTTTGATATAATTTTACGTTATAGATATATCTTATCGTAAGAAAAACATACTCGAGTAATATATCAGTTATTTGCCAGATTAAACATGGCGCTTATTGTATTATAAAGATCATCACTGCTTTCACTGTCAGCGACGACAACTGTATATTCCTTATCATTGATCTCAACCTTCATGGCAAGGCAGTAACCGGCCATACCGGTGGTTCCTGTCTTCCATTCCTTGATCTTTATATTTGAAGGAAGCTTAACATTATGATTAACAAAACGGTTTGTTGGTTCGATATCCCATTCACAGAGGTCGCCAAATTCATCATAAAAGCTCATGGTGTATGAGCTGTAGCTGTCAATCTGCTGAAGCAGCGGATGTTTTGATGCTTCATTTATTATCAGATACATATCATATGCTGTTACATAGTGATCATCAAGATGTAATCCGTGAGTGTTTGCAAAATGGCAGTTCGTTGCTCCTATCTCCTTCATTTTCTGATTCATCATATCGCAGAAGGCCTCTTCACTTCCTGCGACAAGCTCAGCGATCACAACACCGAAATCGTTATAAGAGCACATCATAAAACCATACATAAGATTTCTGAGAGTTATCGAATAACCCGCATAAAAATCACTATGCATTGCTCCATTGTATTCATCAAAATCTATATCATGCGAATAATTTACTATTTCATCAAGCTCAAGTTTTCCGCTCTCAATCGCATCACAGGCAAGTATCGCTGTTACAAGCTTGGTCATACTTGCAGGATAGATCCTTCTGTGCACATTATGAGCAACAAGAGCTTTCTTATCAGTATCATCAAAGAAAAGTGCTGCAAATGTATTGTCAAGGTATCTTTCTGAATTAACCTCTTCATCATACTTTACAACAGTATATTCATTATGGAAGCCAAGAAGATCATAGACAGGCATCTTGTCGGATCTGTAGCTGCCGGTGTAATCTGCCTCAATGATCTCATTCTTATTATAATGATCTGCATATTCAATATTGTCTTTTATAAAACATCTGCAGGTAAGGCCGGATGCCAATACCAGGATTATAAAATATATTACGCCCTTCATTTATACTCTTCCATTCTGTTTTTTTTAACTTTTCTAATGCTTATAAAGTGTTCTCCAGTCAAGGTCGCCTCTCTCAAGAGCCTTGATCATAAGCTCTGCAGAAGCAAGATTTGTCGCAATAGGAATATTATGATTATCACAGGTGATAAATACATTATAATAAGCATTATCATGCATTCTTGGAATCTGAGGATCATGCATGAAGATAACCATATCCATCTCATTACTGTCAATACGTGTAATGAGCTGTTCAACACCTCCCAGGTGTCCGGCGTGAACTTTATGTACATTTAATCCGGA
This sequence comes from Eubacterium ruminantium, assembly GCA_900108205.1. GTDB lineage: Bacteria > Bacillota > Clostridia > Lachnospirales > Lachnospiraceae > Eubacterium_Q > Eubacterium_Q ruminantium_A. The sequence goes on from FNUU01000001.1 coordinate 188,914, forward strand.
AGCATCTTCGACGAGTCTTCCGGTAGTTTCAGTTGCAAATATTTCATGCTTACTGAGTATAGCTCTGTAAGCAATACAAAGATTCTGCATAAGCTTCTTTTTTGAATCATGAGCTATTAGTACAATATTCATATTAGCCTCCCTCTATCAGTAGAATTTCCTGTGCTGCATACTTATATTCATTGTCATTCCAAGACCTATCGAAAGACTCAGAAGCGAACTTAATCCGTAACTTATAAATGGCAGCGGAATACCTGTATTTGGTAAAAGAGCCGTAGCAACTCCTATATTTATAAATGACTGATAGCCTATAAGACAAGCCACACCCGAAGCGATAAGCATCCCCAGCTTATCCTTTGCACGCCTAGCTACCCTTATACATTGTAGCACTATTAGTAGTATTAATGCAATTACAAATATACATCCGGCGAAGCCAAGTTCCTCTCCGACTATGGAAAAAATGAAGTCTGTCTGCTGCTCTGAAATGAGCTTCGTTGCCTTAACTGTGGCATCGCTGTCATTATTTAATCCCTTGCCTGTAAGCTTGCCTGAACCGATGGCCATAACAGAGTTATCCTGCTGCTGATTATCATCCTGATATTCAGAAGGATATATAAATGACATGATACGGTTAACCTGATGTTCATACAGAAGCTTCTGGTCAGGACGCTGTATATACCAGAGGAAACCACTTACAAGAGGAATCAGTATAAGCAGTATTATACCGATAACCTTATAGCTGAGTCCGGCCATATAATACATGGTAATCATGACCATGGTTATACAGAGTGTAGTAGAAAGGTCCGGCTGCATAAATATAAAAAGTATCGGTATTGCAAGCAGTATCATAAATCTTAATACCGTAGAGAATTTGCTGAGTTTTTCCTTCTCCGCTGCACGGCTTAGGAATTTAGCCATAAAGATTATCATGAATATCTTGGTAAGCTCTGACGGCTGGAAGGTAATACCTGCAAATGTAAACCATCTCGTGGCATTATTTACATTTTCACCAAACAAAAGTACCGATGCCAGAAAACCAAGATTAATGAAATAAATTATCACATAGAATTTACATATAAAATGATAATCAAAGAGCGCAACAACAATAAGAATAGCGAATCCCAGTACCGCACCTATTATCTGCTTATTTGTATAATAGCTGTCCGCACTGTTGATAATGACTATTCCCAGTGTCATGGCTCCTGCCACCAGTAAAAGCAGGAGGTAATTATAACTTTTGAGCTTTATCTTGGCAAACATTCTTCTTACCTTCTTTTTGTTTTGCTTAATCCGAAGTATTCGAACTCTTTCCGAAATCCGCATCTGTCAGAGCTTCCTTATCATAGAGATAAGCATAGATAAATGAAGCAAGCTCTGCCGAATTGGCTGAAGCATATCCATTTTGTATTACACATGTCACTGAAATTTCAGGATTATCATATGGCGCAAATGATACAAACAGTGCATGTGCAGGTCTCGAGGTGTCTTCCTGGGCTGTACCGGTTTTTCCGGCTATCTTTATATTGACCTTATTCAGAAGCTCATTCTGTGACAGGTCGTCAGTAACTACAAGTCTGAGTCCATCATAGATTTTATTCCAGAGAGCACTATCTATATTAATTGTCGAATGAACCTTTGATTCAGTCTTTTTAATGATATTTCCCTCATAATCAGCCACCTTGTCAATAAGTGACAGATCATAACAGATACCACGGTTGGCAACGGTGGTTATATATTTTGACATCTGTACAGGAGTGTAGCTGTTAGTACCCTGACCGATGGCGCTGGTAACTGCATCGTTATCAGACATATGAGGCTCAGTTTCATCCAGCTCTATACCTGAATAATCGTCAAAGCCAAACATTGCCGCATATTTATTCAGTCTTGCAAGCCCCTTTGAGTCATTATAATATCCATTTTCATCAGCAAGTCTGTAGCCCACCTCATAGTAAAAATAATTACATGATATATCCAGCGCTTCCGGGATTCCAATGGTACCATGGGACATATTTGATTCCCTGTAGAGCCAGCAGGTCGGCTGTGTATAAACCTTGTCAAAGATACCCATATCCGTTATTTCTTCATCGATTCCGAGCACGCCCTCTTCCACTCCTGCTATGCTGGAAATTATCTTAAATGTAGATCCCGGAGCAGTTCTCATCATACTTGCTCTGCTGTAAAGAGGTGTCGTCTTATCATTTAAAAGCTTGTTATAATAATCACCGTCTACAGAGTTTGTAAGATAGTTATTGTCATAGCTTGGATAACTTACAAAGGCTCTGAGCCTTCCTGTGGCAGGATCCGTAACAATAACCGCTCCCGAACAAGGATCAAGAGCGAGCATCGCAGGCGTGATCTCAATCTTACGGATCTTACGTGTCATAAACTCATAAGGTCCGAATACACCACGGCTGAATTCCTCATAATCGGTATCATTTTCCTTTGGAAGAACTCCCTGGATATAAATAAGGTCGATAACATCATCTCCCGTAATAACCCCCTCTCTGCACATATAATGAATGATCATATTGCAGAATTCTTTATCCTTATCAAGTATTTCAATTATATGATCGCAGAGAGTATTATAGATTTCCTCTGAATCATAGAATTTATTCTTGTCAATTATCTTTGAGGTATCAATATAATAATTTTCAAGAAGATATTTAAGGAAATCAGCTACAGAAATATTTCCGTCAACATAGCTGTTAAACTCTTTACTGTCTCTGTCCACCTTTCCCGAAAGGTATACCTCTTCGTCCCTGAGACTTCTGAATATATATTCCATATATTCCTGATATTCCTTGGAAAGACTGTTATTGCTAACAGGATTCACCTGAAGCAATTCCTTTATATATGCAAGTACATTCTTCTTTCTTTCTTCTATCAGTCTGTATACTTCTTTCTCAAGAGCGGAAGCATCCGGTTCCTTCATCTTGTCAATGGAAAGATTATTATTGTTGAACATTGCAAAATATACATCAGTTATAGGGATCTCGTTGTTTTTATTATTATCCGGCGGATATGCATTTGGTGTAATATGATTCAGAAGTATGGATGAAATCTCCTTTTCCAGCATATCGTAACAGTATTTCTGAAGATCACTGTCTATGGAAAGATATACATCATAGCCGGCCTTTGCAGGTGTTTCCTTAACTATATCGATAACTTTTCCGAGATTATCCACATACATGGTCTGTTCCCCGTCGGTACCGCGAAGATAGCTTTCACAATATCTTTCAATACCCATCTTACCTACAACATCTTTATCGGTATAAGGAACTTCAATATCACCCTTGTTAAAATATGCAAGATCTTCTTCACTTGCCTTACCTACATAGCCTATGATCTGGGCAAAATACTCTGCATCATTATATACTCTTTCCGATCTTACAAGAATATCCATACCCGTAAGTTCATCCTTATGTTCAAGTATTACCGCCCTGCTTTTTTCAGATATGTCTTCAGCTATGGTAACCGGTACATATTGTCTGTAACGATTCAGCCACAACTGATATCTGCAGGCAAGAATTGTCATCGCATCTTCATTTGTATAATCCGCTGAAATCTGAAAATTCGGAAGATCAGAGCCGCCAAAACGCATATGATAAATGATATCTTCCGCAGGTGTCGCAAGCTCTTCATCTGTTAATTCATTTATTGTATTTTTTGAATATGCGTCCCTTAAGAAGTTTTTAAGACTGATTCCGGATTCTGTATAGCGGTATTTTCCATCCTTATATTCAATAGGAAAATCAGCAGTAATATGGTCATCGTAGATTTTAAGTATCTGAATGACATCATATACCACCTGATTTTTAAGGATATTTTCGGATATCCCCAGTGCCTCGGCTCTCTGTGTAAGATAATTATTATTACCGAACGTCAGATCATAGGTCAGCTTGTTATATGCAAGCAGCTTTCCGTTGACATCATAAATATTGCCCCTGACCGAATCCACTGTAAGTGTTTTTTCGGTACGGACAGTAAAGTCAATCTCATATTCATCACCATTCTTGATCTGAAGAACGAAAAGTCTCTTTCCAAGGAGAAAGAATAAAAAGATCATCAGTATTGTTACAGGGAAAATCCTGCTTTTCAGATAATCGAGAAGAATATTCTTAAGATTCTCAAGAAATTCCTTTATCATTTTAAAAGGACTCATTTTTTAGCTTCACTTACCTTTTTCTTTAAATATTTATTGATCCGTACATAAATCCTGTAAACAACTACAGTTATTAAAACTGTATACAAAGTCTTAGGAAGTATTATATGCACAAGATATCGTCCGAAATAAAGTCTGTTTCTGAGTAAAAATGCAAATATATATACCATAAATTCTATAAACAGTTCATCCACAGCAGATATCATGACAGGAAGCATCACATCCTCCATAAGATATTTTCTGTGAAAAAAACCGTTTACATATCCTACAAGCATATATAAAAACATAAAAGGTCCCATCAGACTTCCATAGAAAATATCATAAAGCATTCCACAGAAAAAGCCTGTGAGAAGACCTTCACGTCTTCCTCTCATAATACCAAAGGACATGGTTATTATGATAAGAAGATCTGGCGTAACGCCGGAAATATCATGCAGATTAAAAACAGTAGTCTGCAAAACAAATGAAATTATTATAAGAAATGCGATTACCAGAGTTCTTCTCATTAATAATCCACTACCTGCTTTCTGTCAATTATAACCAGAACATCCTTTACATCCGAGAAATCCACGGCTGTAGAGATCTTGGCTGTTTTCGTAATATTGTTGGTATCATTTGTGATCTCTGTCACATATCCTATGGTTATACCATAAAAATATCTGTCGGAAACATTTGAAGTAATAACCCTGTCTCCCACATCTACCTTTGCGTCTTTATTGATATCCTTAACATAGAGGAAGCCATCCTCCATATTCAAAAGACTGCCCTCAACATTGCATAATGCATTATCCCTGCCGACTTCTGCAGTGATATTCGACCTGTCATCGATTATAGCTCTGACCCTTGCATAATTATCATAAGACTCTATCACTATACCGAGAAGTCCGTTGTCACAGAGCACGTTGCAGCCTTCATAAACACCATCATTCATTCCCTTATCAATATACAGCTCACTGAACCATGAGCTGGAGTCGGTAGAGAAAACCCTTGCAGCCGTTTTTTTATATTCAGGGAACTTTTTATCAAGCTCATAAAGCTTTCTGAGCTCATCAAGCTCTGCAAGCTCTGCCTGATATTTTGCAGCTGAATTCTGGTAATTCTTCAGTTCCTTACGGAGTTCTTCATTTTCATCATTTATTTTCTTGACACTTCCAAAGTATTTAAAACCGTCTGCAAGAGCACTTCCGGCCCTGTCTGCTCCCTCCTGCACAGGAACTATGATGCCTGCAAACAGACTTCTTATCTTCTTCGTCTCTTCTTTAAAAAATATGGATAGAACTAGGAATACTATGCATATTACAGTAAGAGCAAGAAAAAGATATCTTGGACTTATATCTTTTTTGTTTTTATTTGCTTTCATTATATAAAACCTCTTTCATGAAGACTCACGTAGGTTCGGTCTCCTATAACAATATGATCCAGCACTTCAATGCCCAGAAGCTTTCCGGCCTCTATTATCCGTTTTGTGACTACTATATCCACATCACTCGGTTCAGGATCTCCTGAAGGATGATTATGTATAAGCACAATATTAACGGCATTGCATTTAAGAGCATCCACAAATACTTCTCTCGAAGAAAGCAGAGCCCTGTTTACAGTGCCTTCCGACAGTTCAGACCATTTGATCAGCTCGTTTGATGCAGACAGAAACATCACTATGACCTTTTCCCTAGTAAGGAAACGGCAGTATTCCATAAAATATTCTGCAATTGCTTCGGGTGAAGACAGATTCACCAGTTCCTTTCTGCTGCTCATTGCAATGCGTCTTGATAATTCGCATATTGCAAGTATCTGGCAGGCCTTGACTTTGCCGATTCCGCTTATGCGAAGAAGATCATGAAACGAAAGATAATTCAGTCCGACAAGCCCCTTGTGGATTGGATGGAAGTTAAGCACTCTCTGAGCCAGGGAAATCACATTCTCATCTCTGTTGCCGCTGCCCAGAATAAGACTTAAAAGCTCTGCATCAGAAAGGGTTCCCACGCCCATATTAACAGCCTTTTCTCTTGGTCTTTCATCAGCTACCATATTGCTGATCTTAAGTAATTCATTTTTATTCATTATAATACCTCTTTCTGCCTCTCCAAGCATAAAGAAGGTATGTAGATTTTACAATAAACCTTTGTTTTTTTCTACAATTTTCTGCAAAGACATAATAATTCCATATTTTGCATGCGGATAATTAAGTCCTCCCTGGAAATAAACCGCGTATGGTTCCTTCATTGGAGCATCTGCAGAAAGCTCAATTGATGAGCCTGAGGTAAAGGCACCCGCTGCCATGATAACATCACAGTCATAGCCCGGCATTGCCCATGGAACAGGTGTAACAAAGCTGTCCACAGGGGCCGCTGCCTGTATTCCCTCACAAAAAGCTTTTACATTATCTGCAGAACCAAGAGTAACAGCCTGTATAATATCAGCCCTTTCCTCATTTCCTGAAGGGATTGCCGTAAATCCAAGTCTTTCATATATATTAGCTGCCAGAATAGCCCCCTTAAGAGCACTTGCTGTAACTGTCGGGGCAAAGAAAAGTCCCATAAGGAAATCTCTTGTGGCTGACATACTTGCTCCAACCTCTTTACCGAGTCCCGGAGTCGTCAGTCTGATAGCAGCATTTTCAACGCATTCCTTTGTACCGCAGATATATCCGCCGCATTTTGCAAGTCCACCGCCCGGATTTTTTATAAGAGAGCCAACCACCATATCAGCACCATATTCCGAAGGCTCTGTGGTTTCAACGAATTCTCCGTAGCAGTTATCTATCATGATAATAATGTCATTTCTGATGCTTTTAACAAATTTTATAGCTTCGGCTATCTCTCCTACACTGAGGGATTTTCTTGTGTCGTAGCCCTTTGAACGCTGTATCTCAATAAGCTTGGTTTCCGGTTTTATAGCATTTTTTATAGCAGGAAAATCAAAGCTTCCATCCGGAAGAAGATCAACCTGATCGTATCCGATACCAAATTCAGCCAAAGAACCCTTTTCTTCTCTGACTCCGATAACTCCCTGAAGAGTATCATAAACCTTTCCGGCTATGGAAAGCATTCTGTCTCCCGGTCTTAAATTACCGGCAAGCGCTATTGTAAGAGCATGGGTTCCGCAGGTTATCTGCTGACGTACCAAAGCGTCCTCGGTACGAAATACATTTGCATAAATCTTTTCAAGTGTATCACGGCCGATATCATTATATCCATAGCCAGTAGAACCGTAAAGATGACTTTCGGCAAGATTTGCATCCTGCATAGCCTTGATTACCTTAATGCTGTTCTGCTCAGCCACGATATCAATCTTGTCAAATCTTTCCTTAAGCTCTTTCTCTACAGAAATGGCAAAGTCATATACTTTACTGTCAATTCCGAGAGACATATAATAATTCTTTATCTGATCATTCATTTCTTATTCCTCATTAATTTTATATAATTCCCGGTAAATCCACTGACGTACAGTCATGTTATCCCGCTGCATCAGTTATCATGTTTTACCTGATGTACAATCATTTATATCCCGCTGCAGTCACCATGTCTTTGTACCTAATGTACTTTATTCTATAGTATTTAACATATATTCAAGGATTTCCTCTTCATTTTTATATAAAGATTTATCTATATAAATAACCTCCTTTTCATGCCGGAACCAGGTAAGCTGACGTTTTGCAAAATGACGTGTATTTATCTTTATATTATATATACATTCATCCGCAGTTGAGCGTCCTCTTAAATAGTCTATAACCTCTTTATACCCGATACCCTGCATGGAAATATTATTCTCTGTAAGTCCTTCCTCAAGAAGAGATCTCACTTCCTCAAAAAGACCTGCAGCAATCATTTTATCAACTCTTTCATCAATTCTCTTGTAGAGGACCTCCCGGTTATCTGTAAGTACAAAATATCTGAAATCATAAGGAGAATCCTTACTTTTTTCAAGAGCATTATGCGCTGAAATCTTACTGCCGTTTTTGTGATAGAAATCCAGAGCCCTTATAACACGTTTTACATTATTAATATGTATTATTTCAGCAGATTCCGGATCAACTTCCTTCAGCATATTATAAAGCTTCTCCGGTCCGCCCTCAGTAAGAGACAGCTTCTGAAGCTCATCCTTATAACCGTCATCTTCCTCCGGTTCAAAGGATATATCATAAAGAAGTGCCTGAATATAAAAGCCGGTACCTCCGACCACTATGGGCATTTTCCCTCTGCTGTATATATCTTCCGCAGCCTCCTTGGAAAGCTTTTTAAAAAGCGAGACATTAAAATCCATAGAGGGTTCCAGTATATCTATCAAATGATGTCTGATGCCCTGCATTTCCTCCTTCATGATCTTAGCGGTTCCGATATCCATTCTCTTATATACCTGCATTGAATCAGCTGAAATAATCTCTCCATCCAGTCTTTTTGCAAGCTCAAGAGAAAGCGCGGTCTTACCGGCAGCGGTAGGTCCTGTGATAATTATTAATTTAGGCTTTATGTTATTTACCGTTTTTTCCATTTTATACAATACGCTTAAACTTTTTCTCCAGTTCCTCTTTTGTCAGTTTGATAATGGTAGGTCTTCCATGTGGGCAGGTATACGGATTATCGAGTGTAAGAAGATCTTCTATAAGCTTCTGAGCTTCATTCACACTGATCCTCTGATTTCCCTTTACAGCCGCCTTACAGCCCATTGTGGCAAGTCTGGTAACGAAAAGGTCCTCTGTTATACCTGAAATATTCTGTACCAGATAGGAAACAAATTGTAAAAATACATCTCTTCCTGAAAAATCAATATAATTAACAGGCATAGAGCTGATTTTCACTTCGTTTCCGCCAAATTCATCAATCTCAAAGCCGCAGTTTCTGAAATATTCCAGATTATCCATAACTGCATTCATTTCAAGCGATGAAAGAGATATGATCTCCGGAGGGAAAACCCTCTGGGAAACAATCGATCTTTCTTTAAATGCCTTAAGAAATCTCTCATAATTTACCTTCTCATGAGCAGCATGCTGATCCATCAGATATAAAGCGTCCTTATACTGGCTTATCCAGTAAGTATCAAAGGCAAGACCTATAATCCTATGATGACTGATTGCTTCTTTTGAAATATAATCATCCTCAAAAAGATTCTTCTGAGTACCTATCATTTCTTTCTCTTTGGAGGTTTCTTCATGAATCTCTTTATAAGTCTCTTTATAAACATCCTGCTTTTCATTCTGCGGTTCGTTCTGCTCCTCTTCACGCGCAGTATCACCGTATGGTTTCTTTTCATTTACTTCAGCAAGATACTCCTTTGGAAGAAGTTTTTCAAGTATCTTATACGAGCTTTTATTGATACCGAATTTAACATCCTTGTGAGACGCTCCGGATTTTGTTCCATTATTTATATTGCTGTGAATACTGTTTGTTTTATCAAAATCATTATTGCTGTCAGTACGATTTGTATTGTTGTTGCCGGTGTTGTTACTACCGGTATTATTAACATTATTACCGCTGTTCTTATCCTGATAGTCAGTAATACTAATACCATCTACTATATTGCTATTTTGACTGTTAATAACATTAATATTATTACTGCTGTTATTAATTTGATTTTTAATTCCAATTGAACTATTTATATTATCTGATTTTCTCTCTTCCTTCTCCTCCGTCAGCTTCATAGGAGATATTATCTCCCGATTGCTGAGGGCATCGGCAACGGCATGATATACAGCGTGGAAAAGCGCTTTTTCATTATAGTATTTAAATTCTTTTTTTGTAGGATGAATGTTTACATCACACATTTTAGGATCAAGATCCAGATACAGCACCGTAAAAGGAAATTTATGCTGCATTATATATGTCCTGAAGGCTTCCTCGATGGCCTTTGTGATAACTGCATTTGTGATATATCTTCCATTTATGAAATATGTTTCAAAACTTCTGTTTCCTTTGGAAATAAAAGGCTTACCGATAAAACCTGAAATACCTATTCCGTCTTCATTAAAGTCTACAGGTAGCAGATTACTGGTTATATCTCTGCCATATACTGCATATACAGTATCTCTCAGTTTACCGTTACCGGAAGTATTTATGATCATTTTTCCGTTATTTATCAGTTTTATACTGATAGACGGATGAGACAAAGCAACTCTGATCATAAGATCATTTATATACGAGCCTTCTGTTGTTGCTGTTTTAAGGAATTTTAATCTGGCAGGTGTATTAAAAAATATATTTCTGGAAATAACAGTTGTACCGTCGGGAGCACCAACCTCCGCAAGTTCTTTTTCCTGCCCGCCGTTTATAACATATTTTATGCCTGTAAGACTGTCTCTTCTTTTTGTTACCATCTCTGTTTCGGTAACAGCCGCAATGGTCGAAAGTGCTTCTCCTCTGAAGCCGAGAGTCATTATACCCATAAGCTCTTCAGCGGTTTTGAGCTTACTTGTGGCATGCCTCATATATGCTTTTCTGACATCATCCTTCTCTATTCCGTTACCGTTGTCGGTAACTCTTATATAACTGAGTCCTCCGTCCTTTATCTCAACTGTTATCTGGCTTGCTTCGGCATCAACAGAATTCTCGACAAGCTCTTTCACGATAGACATCGGACGTTCGATCACCTCACCGGCTGCTATTTTATTAATCGTACTCTGATCCAATATATTAATCATCAGTCTGCATCTCCATTAAGCCTTCTTTTAAGTTCCTGAAGATAAAGCATTGCTTTCATAGGAGTCATATTGTTCAGATCCAGCTCCTTTAATTCATTTGCGATACTTATCTCTTCAGCAGTTCCAAAAAATGAAAGCTGTCCGAAATCCTCTGTTTGTTTATGTCGTTTCTTCGCGTTAGAAACCTCGGGAACTCCCTGCGCCTTGATATCTTTAACTTTTCCCGTTATATCCTCTTCTGCAAGAAACTCGGAAATATCCTTGGCTCTCTTTATTACAGCCTCCGGTACTCCGGCAAGTCTTGCAACCTCAATACCATAAGAGCGGTCAATACCGCCTCTGATTATCTTTCTGATAAATACTATCGACTCACCCTGCTGCTTTATGGCAATACAGTAATTATTTACAGAAGAAAGCTTGCCTTCAAGCTCTGTAAGCTCGTGATAATGAGTTGCAAAAAGTGTCTTGGCACCAAGAATATTACTGTCCGCAATATATTCAACCACTGCCCATGCAATTGAAAGTCCATCAAAAGTAGACGTTCCACGGCCTATCTCATCAAGTATGATAAGTGAATTCCGGGTAGCGTTACGGAGAATATTTGCAACCTCACTCATTTCCACCATAAAGGTTGACTGTCCGCTGGCCAGGTCGTCACTCGCACCAACTCTGGTAAATATCCTGTCGCAGAGAGAAATATTTGCAAAGTCAGCCGGTACAAAGGAACCCATCTGAGCCATAAGAACGATTATGGCGCTCTGCCTCATATATGTTGATTTACCGGCCATATTAGGTCCTGTAATGATCGATATCCTGTTATCAACATTATCAAGAAATGTATCATTCGGAACGAAGGATCCTCCGGGGATCATTTTCTCAACCACCGGATGGCGGCCGCCCTTTATATCAATAACGCCATCTTCATTTATGGCAGGTCTTACGTAATTATTTCTTACTGCAACATAAGAAAGCGACGCAAGCGCATCTGTTACTGCTATATATTCCGCAGTCTGCTGCACTCTTACTGTTTCTGCTGCAATCCTGTCTCTGAGAGCTGTATACTCATCATACTCCAAAGCATAAAGCTTATCCTCAGCGCCCAGGATCTTGTCGGATAATTCATTTAATTCATTTGTAGTATAGCGCTCTGCATTAGTCAGAGTCTGTTTTCTTATAAAATAATCCGGAACCTTGTCTTTAAAGGAATTTGTTACCTCAATATAATATCCGAAAACCTTATTATATTTGACCTTTATATTTTTAATACCGGTCTTGTCTCTTTCTCTTTCCTCCAAAGCTGCAAGAAGATCCTTGGCATTTTTTCTGATTTCTTTATATTCATCGATTCTGTCACAATAGCCCGGCTTAAAAATACCGCCCTCTTTAACAGTGATCGGCGCGTCCTCAGCAATAGCACTTTCAAGAAGCTCGTAAATATCACTCAGCGGATCAAAGCTTTCCGCCATCTTCCGGAATATTTCCGAATCATATTCACTGATAAGATTTTTGATAAACGGAAGAAGCTTCAAAGAATTTCTGAAGCTGAGCAAGTCTCTCGGATTAGCTGTTTTTATCGATATTCTCGTCATAAGACGTTCAAGATCATATACCGACCCAAGGTATTCTCTCATTTCATCTCTGCTGATAATATTATCATTCAGTGAAGAAATGGCATCCAGTCTTTTCTCGATCATTTTCTTATCGAGCAGTGGCTGCTCAACATAACTCCTGAGTTTTCTTGCACCCATGGCCGTTTTGGTACGGTCCAGAACGCCAAGAAGTGACCCCTTACGTTTTTTATCACGAAGAGTTTCTGTCAGCTCAAGATTTCTCCTTGTAGCAGAATCTATAAGCATAAACTGATCTGTAAAATAAATATTTACAGTATTTATCTGAGACAAAAAGCTCATCTGGGTCTCATAAAGATACTTCAAGAGCGCACCGCAGCTGATTATGCAGGAATCAAAATCTTTAAGTCCGAGGCCTTCAAGAGAAGAAACCTTAAAATGCTCTCTGATTATCTTCGAACAGTCCTCAAAAGAAAAATATCTTGCCGGAGCTACGCTGCAGCTGATATTTTTTTTCTCGGAAAGTGTCGAAAGATCTATTCCTGAAACCTCAAAAAGCTCCTGATAGATTATCTCACTCGGTTCAAATTTATTTATCTCATCAAAGACCTTATTCTTATCATTAATAACGGTAGTCATGAAAATACCGGTGGAAATATCACTTACTGCAATGCCGAATTCCTCACCGTTATATGAAATACACATTATATAATTGTTTCTGTCGTCCGAAAGATTCTCCGGAGCCATATTCGTTCCGGGAGTAACGATCTTGATGACTTTTCTTTCTACAAGACCTTTCGCCAGCTTTGGATCCTGAACCTGCTCGCATACAGCAACCTTATAGCCAAGATCCACAAGCTTTGAAATATATACATCCGCAGCATGAAAAGGAACGCCACACATTGGCGCCCTTTCCTTAAGTCCGCAGTCTTTACCTGTAAGTGTAAGTTCAAGTTCTTTTGATACCAGAATGGCATCATCAAAGAACATTTCATAGAAATCACCAAGTCTGTAAAAAAGTATCGTATCCTTATATTCATCCTTGGTTTTAAGATAATGCTCCATCATAGGAGACAGTTTTTCTTCAGCCATTTTATTCTGCCAATCCTTCTAAATTATCGGCCGGTTCACCGATATAATAAAATCCTTTTTCTTCTGTAAGCTTTACATTAATATACTTTCCTATCATTTCCTTGCAGCCCTTGAAATGCACAAGAGTATTATTACTCATTCTGCCGGTGACCATGGTTTCATCATGGCTGTCCATATCCTCTACAAGTACTTCAGCTATAGTATTTTTAAATCTGCCTACTCTTTCGGCAGCCTTTTCGCTTACCTTTTTAAGTAACCTGTCAAATCTGTCCTTGACCACATCCTCCGGAACCTGTTCCATTTCGGCAGCCGGTGTACCGCTTCTTCTGGAATAAATAAATGTAAATACCTGATCATAACCGACTCTGTCTACGATATCCACTGTATCAAGGAAATCTTCCTCAGTTTCTCCCGGAAATCCAACCATGATATCAGTTGTTATACCGATATCCGGTACAGAAGCCCGAAGTTTTTCTATTATTTCAAGGTAATGCTCTCTTGTATAATGTCTGTTCATGGCTTTAAGTATTCTGTTCGAACCTGCCTGAACAGGAAGATGCATCTGCCTGCATACCTTTGGATTATTCTTTATAGCCTCAATAAGCCTGTCGGAAAGATCCTTTGGATGGCTTGTCATGAATCTTACTCTTCTGATGCCCTCTATTTTACATACATCATTAAGCAGTTCAGGGAAATCATACTCAGCAGATGATTTTACAATTTCACTTTCATCCATGTATTTTTTACCATAGGAATTTACATTCTGACCAAGAAGCATTATCTCTGTAACGCCATCTGCCACAAGACTCTTTATTTCATCCAGTATATCCTCGGGTGTTCGGCTTATTTCTCTTCCTCGAACATACGGAACTATGCAGTAGGTACAGAAATTATTGCATCCATACATAATATTAACGCCGGATTTAAATGAGTACTTTCTCTTCTCCGGAAGGGAATTTTCAAAATTCTTTCCATGCTCCTTCTTTACTTCAATTACCTGTTTTTCCCCGGAATATCTTCTGTAAAGAAGTTCGGCGAGCATAAATACATTAAAGGTGCCGAATACAACATCGACAAACCTGAATTTTTCTCTTATATATTCTCTTACATCATCCTGCTGCATCATACATCCGCAAAGAGCTATAAGCATTTCAGAATTAGATTTTTTTGCTGCCTTAAGCTGGCCCAGATGGCCATAAAGCTTCTGGTTGGCATTCTCTCTTACCGTACATGTATTGTATATAACTATATCGGCTGTGTCCTCTGATGCCGCATTAAGACCGATTTCTTCAAGAATACCCTCAAGCTTTTCGGAATCATGGGCATTCATCTGACATCCAAATGTAACTACACAGTAGGTAAGCTTCCTTCCCAGAGATTTTTCTTTTTCGTCAAAAACCTTCCTGAGCTTATACATAAAATACATCTGTCTTAAGGGTTCATCTGTAGGCGGGTAGTCCATTGCATCAAAATCGATGCCCTTGAATTCATTATTAAAGTCCATATATTTACTCTCCAACATTTTGAATAGAACATATTTTCGAAAACACCATTGACATTCGAACAAATGTACTGTAAGATAAATCCATCAGATACAGAACAAAGGTTCGATTCGGAGGTGAACGATATGAAAAAAGCTAAAACACTTATTATTTCAGCCATGTTTATTATCATGACATTTGTTATTCTTTTTGGCATAAGCAGTAAAAATACTGCTAATGCATCATCTACAAAACAGAAGTATTATACGAGCATTTCCATAGACGATAACGATACTCTCTGGACAATAGCAGAGAGATATGCCGCACCGGAATCAGGAAGCTACAATGATTTCATAGAAGAAGTCAAGGCAATTAACAACCTGTGCGGTGACAGGATCAACTATGGAGAAGCTCTTGTAATACCTCAGTATAAATGATCTTACCCGATCATCTTTATAATAATTTTTCTATCTCATCAAGCCATATAGTAGAAGCTGCATCGCTAGGCATACGGAGGTCTCCCCTCGGTGACAATGCTACACTTCCCACTTTTACAGAATCAGGCATGCAGCTTCTCTTATATTGCTGAGAGAAAAATCTCCTGTAGAAAAGCTTCATCCATTTATGTATTTCTTCCCTGGTATAGATACCATCGAAAGCCCTTCCTGCAAGAAGAAAGATTTTAGATGGAGTATAATTAAATCTCATCATATAATACAGGAAAAAGTCATGTAACTCATATGGTCCGACACTGTCTTCCGTTTTCTGGGTGATATTACCCTCTTCATCCGGCGGAAGAAGTTCAGGACTGATAGGAGTATTAATAATATCTTTAAGCGCATTCTTACATTCAGGAAAAATATTATTTTCAATAACACTGTCTATCATCCATCTTACCAGTGTCTTTGGTATACTTCCATTTACTCCATACATACTCATCTGGTCACCATTATATGTACACCATCCGAGAGCAAGTTCTGAAAGATCTCCGGTTCCTACAACAAGGCCATTTACCATATTTGCATAATCCATAAGTATCTGGGTTCTTTCACGGGCCTGTGTGTTTTCATAAGCAATATCTTTAACTTCAAGATCATGTCCAAGATCCTTAAGATGTTGTATGCATGCTTCCTTTATATCGATTATTATAGGTTCCGCACCAAGACCTTTTATTAACTCGAGAGAATTATTATATGTTCTTCCTGTTGTACCAAAGGCAGGCATAGTGATCGCAACAAGATCAGTTGCAGGTTTTCCCATAACCTTAAGCGCCTTGGCTGCCACAAGAAGAGCCAGAGTAGAATCCATTCCTCCCGAAACACCAACGATAGGCTTGCAGCCGGTAACCTTAAGTCTCTTAACAAGTCCGCCAACCTGCATATCGAATATCTCATTACATCTTTTAAGCCTTCTGTTCTTTGAAGAAGGAATAAAAGGATGCTTATTGATAATATAATATTTTCCGTCAGAGTCAGGCAGTTTTATCTTTCTGCCTCCCATAACATCTACTGTTCTCATATTTGATACAATTGCTCTGTTCATGGCAATCGTATCCTTGAAGGTTTTATTCTTCAGTCTGTCACTTCTGATCTTTCCGAGATCGATATCAGCCATCATAAGATAATCATTTGCAATGAAATCAGTATTCTCATTGATCATCGTTCCATTTTCAGCAAGCATGCTGTGACCGGAGAATATAAGATCCTGAGTGGATTCCGAAGAACCTGCTGATACATAAAGATAATTACATAGTCCTCTGGCCGAAGCTCCGAGAACAAGACTTCTTCTGTACTCTCTCTTTGCAATAACTTCATTACTTGCAGAAATATTAATGATAAATTCTGCGCCGGCAAGGGAATAATAAGTACCCGGATTGATAGGTGCCCAAAGATCCTCACATATCTCCACGGCAAATTTCAGACCGTTAAGGTCATATATTATATCATTTCCGAACGGAATCTTATAGCCTTTATAGAATATATATTTATCTGCCGGTACTGTAATATCATTGGCAGAATCGAACCACCTTTTTTCATAGAATTCGTTCTGGTTCGGAAGATATGTCTTGATAGTTATACCACACAGTCTTCCCGCAAATATTACATAGGCAGCATTATAAAGATGTCCCTCAATCTTAACAGGAGCACCTACAACTATAACCTGCTTAATATTTTCAGAATATCTTATTATCTTATCTATTGCTGCATCAGACTTCTTTAACAGGCTTTCCTCGAAGAAAAGATCCTGACATGTATAGCCTGTAACCGCAAGCTCAGGAAATGCAATAAGCTGTGCTTCATATTTTTCAGATTTATCAATTTTCTCAATTATTCTGTTGGCATTATAAATAGTATCACCGACTTTGATATCCGGAACTGCTGCACTGACTCTGTAAAAATCAAACATTTTTTCACCCTCCTGACATTTTTTCTCAACTATCTCTCTTCCGACGCTCATGCAGCCGATTCGAGAATAAACTATATACTCTCTTCTATCGGACTTGTTTTTTAATGAGATTATCTCTCTTCCAGGTCTCGTTCAAGGCCCTTCAGATAATGTACAATTGCTCCACCTTCTGATTTGATAAAATAATCATCATTCAGTTCTGCATATTTAAAATTTTTAGCATGCCCTTCATCTACACGTTCAACATATTCTTTCAGTTCGCGAAAAGGCATATAATATATATCATTTCTCTCACTGAAATATATGATAATAAATGATATTCCTCCCTGTTCTTCAAATTCCTTCATGAATTCATATTGGTGAGAATGTATATTCTGCAGGGAAAAAGTATCGGTATGGCACTCCTTGGCATCAAAGCATACAGGAATCTCCTGAACCACCCCAATATAATCTACCGTTGAATCCTTTTCAAAATAAGCCTTGGTAATAAGTCTTTTATCAGAATCAAAGTTTAGCGGTGTTATTGGTGTAGGTATCTTCTGAACAAGAGCCAGCTTCTTTGTTCTGTAATATTCATTTGTTGAATTTATCATTTCCTCAAGGGTTGATCCCCTGAGCCCTCTTGAATTCCAGGTTGCCATATTTCCACACCTTAATATATTTAATATCATATATTCAATCAATATCGTATGAGAAGCAAAAATCACATTTCATGATTCCGATAGACTGACGTCATCCGATATCTTATAGATCATAAATATGATCAAATCCAAGCAACCGGACAATCGTCAGTAACTATAGATTAAAGCCCAGTCTCTCGGCAGTTTTTAAGAAGAATTCCGGATAATCACATATAAATCTTTTACCTGAATATTTTCCGCAGCCGTCTTTGTCAAATATGATCTCTCTTGCGTGTAACAGCTGAGATTTCATCGTTCTTTTATCGGAAGAAGGATTATATTTTGTATCTCCGATTACAGGATGGCCTATAGCAGCCAGCTGAGCTCTGATCTGATGTGATTTACCGGTAATAAGTTTTACCTTCAGCAAAGTATATCCGTTCTTTGCTTCAACCGGTATAAACTCAGTTTTAATTAGACTGTATCCGGTTTTATCTGGTGTTGTATCAACTGTACGTCCTGCAAATTTTTCCTGAGTTATCCCTCCTGTATGTCTCTGAATCCCGGTGATTGTATCTGTTGAATTGATAATATGTACTTTATTATTTTTCTCATCTTTCGAAAGATAAGCTTCAATATAGAGAGGCTTTTTTATCACGCCCACACATATGGTCATATAGTACTTTTCAATCCGTCTTTCTTTGATGCATTGTGACAGAAGCTGCAATCCTCGTATAGTCTTGCCTGCAAGCACTATACCTGTTGTATTTCTGTCAAGTCTGTTACAGATTGAAGGTTTGAAGGAATTATCACTGCCGATATCAACTCCCTCTGCCTTCAAATGTTCAAGAAGCATATCATTAAGTGAATGATCCTTCTTATCTGCCTTCTGAGTAAGCACTCCATAGGGCTTATTAAGTATTACAATATCATCATCCTCGTAAATTATCAGAATATTCATATCCGGAAGATTTTTTAAAACACAAACGGTCACAGTATTATTCTTATCCGGACTATATTTATTAATCTTTATTATGTCTGATTTAATATTGTTATTTTTTTCTGTATCATAATTATTATCAGCTTTATTATTACTGACCGAAATACCGGTAAATTTTTCTATGGTTTCATCTGAAAAATAGAATTTCACCGTATCTCCGCTATTAAGAATTTCCTCACCGGTTGCTTTTTTATCATTTAAAACTATGTTTTTTTTACGAAGCATTTTAAATACAAATGATTGCGGAGCATCCTTAAGGAATCTGAAACATAACTTTTTTAATTTTTGTCCTTCATTGGACTTATTTATTTCTAATTCGTACAATTTAGTGCACCATATCCTGACAAACAGTAAAACAGTTGATCAAACTCCAATTGTGAGCAGCAACTCTTTTAGTTTCTTTTCATCCTTATTCTTTTCCGAAGATTTTTCACCATTTCCGGCCATTCTTGAAATAACGGAAGAAAATTCATTTATATTTGAAACCACCTTGATCTGATAACTGTCCTTAGATATTTCATTTATCTGTTCAAGACATTTCTCATATTTTTTATTATGTTCCATGTGCTGCTGATCCTTCATTTTTGCTTTGCTGACTGTATTATCAAGCAGATTTTCCCCTTTAGGCGGACGGATCAAAGCAATTACACTTTTACCTATAACAGCGACACATGGGTAAAAAAGCATTCTTTCAGAATTTGAAGCAGAAATATCATATAAAAATTTGATTTTCTGCTTCCCTGCTATCTCTTCTGTCCTGTCATGCTCTTCCTTACTGAGAGGCTTAAATGCCACAACCATTATATATCCGATAAGATTCTTCGCAAATGGCAACGACATTACGCAGGCTACAACAGTAAAGAGTGTTTTTCTTGTCTGAAACATAATAAGACCGATCAGAATATCCGCAACAATACATGCAAAACAGATAAGAGTAAGTATTATTCTTCTGTTTTTATATTTTTTTGCGTAACCATAATCGCCTTTATCTATTTTTTTCTTATTCATCTTTTTATCTTTCATTATTATATATATATCGAATTTCCCTTATCAAAAAAAAAATATTCGTATCACATCATACGCCATCCGGCAAGGTATTTATTCTTGATGCTTCCGTTTGTGAGTTTTCCAAAGCCAAGAGCATATCCATCTACGCATATAAGAATATAACCGTTTTTATCTTTGGAATTCACTTTGAAACCTTCTTCATCCTCTGAAAAATCAATTGTTTCACCCTTAAGGTACTTTTCAACACGGATATCCGAACATTTCAGATCAAGGACTGTATCAAAGCTATCCGGAGTCAGTGTCATCGCAAGTGCCTGACTTGGTTCAAACCTTTTCTTTTTCAGTTCACCCATAAGAAGACCTCTTCTGAGAACTCTCAGGCCTTTTGAATACGGGCATTCAGCAGGGACATAGTAAAGTCTTTCACCATAAAGTTCAAACTGTTTCGGATCAAAATCCTTCTTTATATGCAGAAGGAATGTTTTTACTTCTTCAGGAAGATTTACAGTATCCGGAATATACCTTCCGGAAGAACTCATGTTCTCTGATTCAACACTTTTTTTGATCAGCGCAACAAAATGACCTTCTCCCTCAATACGATGCGGAAAAAGATGCATGGTTTTATCAATATTCGGTATATTATCGTAAACACTCCAGGCTTCATTTCCGGGAACAAATCCGGAATAAGCCGGAAAGCTTTCAATGCTCAGACTGTCATCCAGAGAAAGCAGATATCCAACACTGTCTTCATCTTCAAGCGGAGAAAAAGTACATGTTGAATAAAGCAGCATTCCGCCAGGCTTAAGCATTTTAACAGTTTCCTTAAGTATGCCTCTTTGGATCGCAGCAAATTCTGCAGGCTTATCCTCTGTCCAGGCATTAATCATGCTGTTCTTCTTCCTGAACATACCCTCTCCAGAACAAGGGGCGTCTATAAGGATTTTATCAAAATAGCCTTCATAAAAACCGGCTAACTGATCCGGAGATTCACATGTTATGAGTATATTCTCCGCTCCGAATACTTCCAGATTCTTAAGAAGCGCCTTGGCTCTTGATGCACTTATATCATTCGAAACAAGATATCCGGTTTTACCGATACCCTGCATTAATTCTGTAGATTTCCCACCCGGAGCCGCGCATATATCCAGCACCTTATCGCCTTCATTTACAGGAAGTGTCGCTGCCGGAAGCATCGCACTTGGCTCCTGAAGATAATATAATCCGGCGTAATAATACGGATGTTTTGAAGCCTGAAATGAATTGTCATCGTAATAGAATCCATTATCAGTCCATGGCACAGCTGTTAATTCTGCAGGACATATCTTCTTAAAATCTTCAACAGAAATTTTAGAAGTATTAACACGAAGTGCATGTCTCACATCACTCTGAAGAGCCTCTGAATATTCTTCAAACTCCTTCTCTCCGAGCATTTTTATCATATTATCAGTAAAAGCCTGTGGTAGCTTCATAACTATTCACCCTCGTATTAGTCAACATCCTCTTTATTTACAGGATCCGGATTAATATTTATTCTTGTATAAAGAAAATCATATTCTTTTGTAAATTCCTGATTGTCGGGATATTTTTCATGTAAAGCAGTTATCTTATCAAATGCAGTCTGATAATCCAGATTATTCTCATCGATCAGTATTTCATTATACTGAAGCTCCGGCAGAAAAAGATCGTCTGAGCCATATGGAGCACCTGTTATATATTCATTAGCCTTATCATAATCTTTTTCACGGATATAATATGATGAAAGCTGATATGCAACATAATTGGTCATTCCGTAAGCATCTGTATAAGCCTTGTAAGCCTTCAGCATATTTTCAGTATCACCTGTTGCATAATAGCATGCGGCAAGATAAATATTTGCAGAACGGCTGCCATTTTCTACAGCCTTCTCAAGCGAAGGAATAAGCTTCTCAGGATCATCCTCCCCGAAACCGGCCATAGCTTTAGAGAACTGTATCATATTATCAATTCTTTCATTATCAACAGTGCCGTCATTTATATCTTTAAGCTTTTCAAATGTAGCTTTTGCTTCTGTATAATTACCATTCTTGAATTCAGCTGTTCCAAGATACATTCTGGTATCAAGATCCATTTTCTCTGAAAACAACTGTTTTTCACTCAGCGACTCTTTAAAAAGCTTAACAGCCTCTGTATAATTGCCGGCCTTATACGCCTTTATCCCCTTATCTCTGAGTTCTTCCTTGTCAGAAGTCAGAGCATTTACAAAGAGGAGTGTTATCAAAACTATCAGAAGCGTGGTTACGATATAAATAACCATCAGCTGCTTTTGTCTGCTTTTTTTACTGTTATTTGCTTTATTCTTCATTTCAGCTCCCGGATTTATATTCGACTGTCTCTTACGACTCAGTCCTTATTGCTGTAATAAGTCTTTGCAAAATTCCATGAATCCTTGCACATTCTTGTAAGGTCATATTCCGCCTTCCAGCCAAGTTCCTTCAGGGCCTTTGCAGGATCTGCATAACACATGGCAATATCGCCCTCTCTTCTAGGCTTAATGCTGTAAGGAACCTTAACACCATTTACTTCCTCAAAAGCACGAACAATATCTAAAACACTGTATCCTATACCTGTTCCCAGATTGTATACATTTACGCCTGTACCACTCATTACCTTATCAACGGAATTAACATGTCCCTTGGCAAGGTCAACAACATGAATATAATCTCTTACACCGGTTCCGTCCGGAGTATCATAATCATTTCCGAATACACCAAGTTCAGGAAGCTTTCCGGAAGCAACCTGCATAATATATGGCATAAGATTATTTGGTATTCCATTTGGAACTTCTCCAAGGAGACCGCTTTCATGAGCGCCGATAGGATTAAAGTATCTGAGAAGTATTACGCTCCACTCATTATCAGCTGTATAAAAATCAGTAAGTATCTGCTCGATCATATGTTTGGTCCAGCCATATGGATTTGTACAGATACCCTTCGGACATTCTTCAGTGATTGGAATAAATGCAGGATTTCCGTAAACAGTTGCCGAAGAAGAGAAAATAATCCTCTTGCAATTGTATTCATTCATAAGCTTGCAGAGATTTAATGTACCTGCAATATTATTCTCATAATAGAAAAGCGGCTTCTTTACAGATTCACCGACAGCCTTGAGGCCTGCAAAATGAATAACTGCATCAAAACTATTCTCTTCGAAGATAACTCTCATTGATTCCGGCTCAAGCATATCAGCCTTATAGAACTTAACATCTTTGCCGGTTATCTCCTTAATCTTATCGAGAACCTCAAGCTTTGAGTTATACAGATTATCAAAAATCACTACCTCATGACCACTGTTTAACAGTTCAACAACTGTATGCGAACCAATATAACCGGTACCTCCGGACACAAGAATCTTCATTTAAAAATTACCTCCATATTTTGATTTGACAATAAAGCCTATACTGTGTTAATATTCTCACTAGTTAAGCCGGCATGTCGGAATGGCAGACGATGCAGACTCAAAATCTGTTGCGGGTAACCGCGTGTGGGTTCAAGTCCCACTGCCGGCACTTAATTGCCTAACACAGTTTATCATAAACTTATAAAAAAAACAATAAAAATGGCTGATCGTAATGTACGAATATCAGCCATTTTTATTTGTATAGGCAAATAAAAGACCCGGGTAATTAACTAAACCCGGGTCTTATTATCCTTCGGAGCAAAACTCCCTACGGTATCTTATCAATAAAACAAATACTCTTTATACTCGTATTTTGACTCATCAGATAAGATATATATTTAATTTCCAAAATATGAGAAATGCATATAATCCACTTTATTTCCCCACATTCCCTGTGTGAAGCCATATTTATTGAGGATCTTTGCTACATTACCATCTGTTGCTATTGAGTATGGATTAACACCCGGCTCATAAAGAGTACCGCAGGTAATATATATTTCTCCATCTTCACCTATTGTTGCTTCATAATTTTCATTTGGATTAATATCTACTGCAAGTCCGCTTCCGTGCTGACCACTCCTGTAATAGAAGTCACAGCCGCCCAGCGAATTGATCGGGAACTTTTCAGGAAGCGCATATATCTCATCAAAACATTTCTTTACGGACTCAGCAACTGCTTTATTCATGTAGATAGTAAAGGTTCTTGTATACTTTTCACCCTCCATGCCATCAACAAAATCCCATGCTTTGATCTCGATAGGAACCATATTGGCATCAGCTTCCTCCTGAGAATCATATTCCGCATCACTTCTCCAGACAATCTCTTTGTTGCCAAAAACTCGTCTGAATTTCATCTCATAGGTTTCATACTCAGAGGTATAATCTGTTACCAGCTTGCCTTTTTTAACCTTATTGCTACCATACATACCATTAAAGGATATATCTACCTTACCATCTTTGATAACATATTTGCCATCAGGCGTAACTCCAAGACCGTTATAACTCTGATAAACATATCCTTCATTTACATAATAGTATTCACCGTTATATTCAGCGATAAGAGTCTTCTCACAAAGCTTGCCACCTTCTACATAACAGTAATTACAGTAATATTCATCATAAATAAGGCCATTCTTGCTGAAATCAACCTTGCCCTTCTTGATATACCATGTACCATACTGGTTGCTGGCCATACCTGTAAATGAAAAATCTATCCTTCCGTTTCTTATTACATACCAGCCCTTGCTGTTCTTGGCAACAGTATAATCATATGTGATCACTCCGTTATATACATACCACCATGCCGTGATACCGTCTACAGTCGCATGGATGATATCAACTCTTTTTGTATCTACCGTACCATCTTCAAAATACCAATGGTCATATGCATAATCTGTAGCAAAACCTGTATAATGAAGCTGGGCTTTACCATCAATAATATACCTGAGCTTCTTACCTGGGCTGAATACTCCGGTAACAAATCTTACCTTACCTTTTTCCACATACCACCATGCGGTAGTCTTGTTTATAACACCCTTAACGAGTGTGGTAGTATCTTTCTCTAATTTACCATCATTGAAATACCACCAGTCTCCGTCCTTCTCAACAAAGCCGTTATAATGAAGCTGCGCTTTACCATTTTTTATGTATCGGTCATATTTGCCCGTATTATATATACCGGTAACAAACCTGATCTTGCCATTTTCAATATACCACCAGGCTGTTTTACCATTTGCTTCGCCCTTAACTATGGTTGTCTTTGTCCTGTCAACCTTACCATCTTCAAAGAAATAATATCCGGAACCCCCCTTGGCAAAGCCATCATAATGAAGCTGCGCCTTTCCTTTTTTAATATAGCGAAGTTCCTTTCCGGTATTGATCACAGTAGTTGTAAATGTTACTTTTCCTTTCTTTACATACCACCATCCGGTACTGTTTTTAACCGTTCCTTTAAAAAGGCCGGTTTTATTCGTTGCCACCTTACCATTTACATAGTAATACCAATCCCCATCGTCTTCGTCGAATCCGGTATAATTTGCAGCAGTCTCAGCACACGACTCTGAACCACCCTGATACCAGAATAATGCCAGACAAAATGCAAAAAGTAGAATTATTCTCGCTCTTTTCATCCAATACC
Organism: Eubacterium ruminantium; assembly: GCA_900108205.1. Classification (GTDB taxonomy): domain Bacteria; phylum Bacillota; class Clostridia; order Lachnospirales; family Lachnospiraceae; genus Eubacterium_Q; species Eubacterium_Q ruminantium_A. The sequence goes on from FNUU01000001.1 coordinate 214,457, forward strand.
TCCTTTAAATATTTAAATGATAAAAAAGATCATAAGAAACAAAAAAATATTTCATAATCCATTGTAACCTGCATCCCTGCATAATCTTATATATCTCATTTGATTTTCTTTGCAACAACGACAAAACGTCCATTATCTGTATGATAGGAACAAGTGGACAAAGTCAGTAGCTTATCTCCATATTTGGCGCTCTCAGCTATATTATAATTTGTAAGATATCTGACATTATCAACGTAATAATCAAAATCCTCCTCACTTGCTGCCCAGAAAAAATTATAATATTTGAAGCTTGTATCGTCTTTATCCTTAATATTTGTCTTAAATGCAGCTATAACTTCATAGGTATTATCACCATAGATGGTATCAAAGGTAATATATTTATGCTTCTCATAGAAGTCTTCATCCTCATAATCCACAAGTTCTCTGAACATGGTTTTAGTTTTCATATGATGACCATAGATAATAATATTATCAGAAGGCCGCTTAACATCCGATGATGTATCTACAAAGAGGGTACCTGCAATACTGTAATCCCCGTTGAAATCTCTTCTCAGGTAATACTGCTCGTCCTCAGGTGTGAGCATTACCGGATAATCAATATTTGTACCTTCAATCTTAAGCCAGCCTATAAAGTCCTTATTTTCTGTATAAATATCCTTAAACTTGTACTGTACCTTTACTCCGTCGACATCCGCAAAAAGTTTTTTTACAACAAGCTTTTTTGACTCTGTATTATCAGCCGAAGTATTCTGTTCAGGCTCTTCTACTTCAGAAACAATGGCATCATCAGGCGGATTTTCTTCATCTACAGAAACCACCATGCCTCTCAGCTTTTTATAATTCTTTTCGTTTTTGTAGGTTCTGTAATAATATAATCCGATGTAACCTGCAGAAAAAAGAAAAACCGCAGCAAATAAAGCTATAAGAACATTATAAAGCTTATTCTTATTTTTCTTCTTTGCCTTCTTTGCCTCCTCTTCAAATTTCCCGGCAAGCTTTTTATTCCTCTCCACAGAGGAGGAAACGTTTTTATTGGAATATTTTTTCAGGCTTATATCAGCCTCTTTTATTATTTCATCCTCTAAATTATCTTTCATCAAATATCCACCTTAAAAATAATTTAACGAAATAAGGACCTGAAGCAGCCCCAGGTCCATATTTTAAAAATACTTCTTACTTCCCCAAAGATTAGCCTGTTTTAAAGCAGTGTACTCACTGTATGCCTGTTCCAAAATCTGCTTTTCATTTGGGAATTTCAATAAATGATATGCCTCATGGTACTTGTAGTAACCTGAGTCCAAAAAATACTCTTCTCTCTGAGGCTTACTGTAATAACTGTCAGCCTGCATAAGATACCAGTGAACGTCCTTATTCACTACATCATATGAAGTATTAAATGTATAATTACTCTTACCTACATATTTAATTATCTGGGCAGTTACTCCTGTTTCTTCTTTTACTTCTCTGAGAGCAGTTTCACTAAACTCTTCATCCTTCTCAACAGTACCCTTGGGAAGTACCCAGCCTTCATACTTATTTCTGTAATTTTTGTACAGTAATAATATCTTACCTCTAAAGATTACCACACCACCACAGCTTGTTGCTTCTATCATTGCAAATCCTCCTGTTTCGGGTTTCCCCCGATGAGTGTGTAAAAACATAATAAAAGTATATCAGTATGGTACAGGTTTTTCAAGGATTACTTTAAAATATTAATCAGTGATATTCATAATATGCATCAAAAATATCTCTGGCAACGGCACTTCCCGATAACTGGGTTGATGTATAATCTTCAACGATCACACTGACAACAATATCAGGATTATCAACATTTGAATATCCTACAAACCAGGAATTGCAGTTTCCTTCATTATCGAACTCAGCTGTACCGGTTTTACCGGCAACAGTATAATCTATATACTCAAAATATCCCGAAGCCGTTCCGTATTCACAGACACCCTTAAGCATATCCGATAAGATATCCGCCTCTCTTTCGGTCATCAGTGTTACCGAGCCTTTGCTCTTATATTCCTTTACGGTCGCACCGCCGTTATTTTTTATCTTTGTAACCATGTAAGGTTTTTTTGCCCTTCCTCCATTTGCGATGGCAGACATAATTATCGCGTTATGAAGCGGTGTGATAAGCGTATCTCCCTGTCCTATGGCCGTCTGAGGTATAGCTGACGCATCACTGTCTCCATTTATTACAAATTCAGATTTCTTACATTCTCCCGGATACGGAAGTTCTTTATTGAACAGCAGCTCCTCCGCAGTTTTTCTGTATTTTTCTTTATCCAGCTGTGTGCCTATATTTGCAAAGCTTGTATTGCAGGAATAAGCAATTGAATCAGCAAGGTCTACGGTTCCGTGACTTCTGCCTCCGGCGCAGCTTATCTCTACACCATGGAATATAGATACATTATCACAATCATATTCATACTTCTGATAATCCGAATGCTCTCTGATATATTCAAGAGCAGTAACTATCTTAAATGTAGAACCCGGTGCATACAGACCATCTGTAGCCCTGTTCAGCATTATAGTACTCTCTCTTCCTTCATCTGTATGTATATATTCCCAGATCTCATCAATCGCGTTAGGATCAAAGCCCGGCTTACTTACCATGGCCAGTATACGACCGCTGGAAGGTTCTATTACAACAGCCGCACCATTTGCATTTCCAAATGCATCATATGCCGCCTTTTGCAGCCTTGAATCAAGAGTTGTTACAACAGTATCTCCGGGATTTTTTTCTTTATTGAAATCCTGCTTGAGCTTACTGATGATATCCACATTCGATGTATAAAGGTCAAAATTGTACTCCAGCTCTATACCACTTCTGCCATAGTCATTATAGCCTATAACATGTGAGAAAACCTCCCCGAAAGGGTAATATCTCTTTTCATTTCCTTCTTCATCCACCTGTGTCTCAGCCAGAACGGCACCATCGGAGGACTCAATCCGGCCCCTGATTATATATTCCGTATAATAATCCTGCCTCTTATTATTTGCATTTGATATGACTTTCTTTGAATCATGGAGCATAAAATATATCATATGCGAAAAAAGTCCAAGAAACACAAGCACTACAATATAGGTCAAAACTACGATCGGCCTGTTTTTCCTCTTCAGTTTATTCTTTACATCCTCTTCATGCTTCAAGAAGGTTTCGATATCAATATTCGGGCTGCTCTGCAAGTTCGAGGATTCTTTGTTTTTCTTTTTCGACATACTCTGCCTCATCATTTACTAAAATATATGTGTACTGAACTATAGAATACATTATAAGTGTACTGAAAACTGAACTGAAACCGTGGCTGACCAGAGGAAGCGTAACTCCTGTTGAAGGAATGAATTTAGTTACACCACCAATATTCAAAAGCACCTGTGTGATCATACATACTGCAATTCCAAAGGTTATATATTTATAAAACGGACTTCTTATCTTCATGGAAATATTACACATTGCTATAAAGCTGCTGACATAGATAAGTATCAGTGAAAGCCCGAAAATAACTCCAAGCTCCTCACAGATAGCCGAGAAAATAAAATCACTTTCAGATACCGGTATATATCCCGGCATACCATCTCCCAGACCTGCTCCGATGAATCCGCCTGTACCGATTGCGAAAAGAGATTCACTCAGCTGATATCCGCCTCCATAAATATCCTTAAACGGATCCTTCCATGCATTTACTCTTGTCATTACATGGTCGAAAAGGGATGTATCCTTTAACAGAATATATCCAAGAACAACTGCCGCAACAGCGGCCAGAATGCCTCCGAAGAAAAATCTGGCTCTTGATGTTGCAAGATAAACCATGGATATATAGCAAATATAAAAGATCAGCATTGCTCCAAAGTCCTTTTCCAAAATAAGTATCAGCATAAAAAGGACGGAAATAACAGCATTTATTATAATATCTGCAAGCGTATTGGCCTTAACAAGACTGCTGGCGACAAAGAATATGAAGAGAATCTTGACAAATTCCATAGGCTGCAGGGAAAAGCTTCCGATCTGTATCCAGTTTCTGGAGCCGTAAATGGATAATCCCAGTCCCGGAATAAATACAGTAACGAGTAAAAGCAGACCTGTTACGCCAAAAAAAACATTCCATTTTCTGATATTTTTCAGTCTTCTCAAAACAAATGGTATAAATGATGTTATAAAAAGAGCTATTGTTCCCATAACAGCCTGCCTGATTGCCAGGTTAAAGCTAAGTCTCGTGAGCATTATATAACCGATCATCAGAAGAAATACCATATTATTGGTTATCAGTCTTGATACATTTTTATACGATTTCTGAAACAGAACCATATAAAGAATACAGACAAACACCTGGGTGAAATAAAACAGAACGAATTTCACTTCATGCTTCCATAAAAACAGCTTCATATAGCACATAAGATGAATTGCAAATATATAAAACACCTGTTTATTCAGATTTGAAGTTCTCTTCTTCTTATTTTTTGCAACAAAATATGAAAAACACTTAAAGGTATATAAAGCCATAAATATAAGTGTAAGATATTTAGTTATAGCTGTAAAAATACGGATCATAATATATTCCTGTCAAAATGTCCTTTTGTTGTAAATATGTTTTTCTTTTTGAAGATATTTATAATGCTGTCATCCTGCTTAAATATCATATCCAGCAAAGCCTTGATATCTTCACTGCCTTCATCCAAAAGGTCAATCTTTAAAATATTATATTCATTATTTGAAAGAAAGTCTTTTATAACCTCCGGCAGAAAAAGAAGCTTCCTGTCTATCAGCCTATTATAACACATTTTTTCGTTTTGAATATATCTATAGTGCCCGCCATGCTCATCTTTAATAAAAGTTTTAGATTTATATGGCTTCTGCTCTGTAATCATAAGGTTTTCGTGACCGAAACAAAATATTTCCTTAAGATTTTCCGCTTTAAAAGATAACTTTGACATTTCTGTCTCCGTTAATTCATGAGGAAGCTCAAAGGAATAAACCGAAGATCCGAATATTTCATTCAGATATTCGACAGAAGCATCATTATAAATATAAATTGATGATGCCAGCATAAGTTTCTTGTTATATTTACGAACCATGGCAAGATCATCAATATTTCTGATATAGAAGGTATCAATACTGTTTAGCAGCTCTTCTTCAAACAGTGTTTCAAAATATTTTTCATCTCTTTCCCTATGGATATACGGAAAGGCAAGAACTGTCTTTGAATAATCGCTGAACTTACCAGTTAGTTCACATAACTCTTTTATCGTAAACGAATCCACATCAAAGCTGACTATATATTCTGTTTTCTTTTCATATTGCTCAAGAACCGACAGCAGTCTGTCAGCCTCAGTCATATTTTCAAGATTGAAATGAATTATTTTCGTATTTATATCTTCGATAGGATCATTATCATTAATATAATCAATATCCTCAGCAGTAATTGCTGCATCTGAATTATCGTTTGTATCAGAGTTTCTCCTGTATCTGCTAAGAATCTCATCCTCCAGTTTAGCCAGTAATTCTCTTCTCAGACTTTTTAATTCAGAGAAGCTGGCGAAGCTTCTTCCATCATTTTCTATCGATACTTCCACAGGATAATATCCTGTATTACCAAATGCAGCGATCTTATCTCTTATGCTGTCAGAGCTTATACCTGCTGTTTTTGCCGGCTGAACGATACCACCCTCAACCTGTACTGTAATATCATCATTTGAAAGAGACAGTCTGAGCGGTTCATTACTTTTAATGATACACTTCAGACTTACCTGCATAAGCTTATCATTCAGCAGGATCTTCTCTCTTATCTCCTGCATCAGACTATAATTAAGTTTACGATATATATCGGAATCTGCCAGAATACTGCCGGATTTCATGGCATTCAATGTGATCCTGTCGCCTTTTTTTGCATCCTTATCAGAAGTAAGCTCAATTGAACCTTCCTTTGTTTTAATGAGTAGAACATCTTTTTTTGATATATTATCCGTACAGAGAATATTAACCTTTCCCTGTCCGGCATTTCTGACCTTACCTACCAAAACACCCTTGTGCCCCGGAGTTTCAACATCCAGCATATCATCGGTATTTTCAGGATAAAAATAACCGGTAGAAAAACCGCCTCTGTTAAATATATCTGCAAGCCTGCGTGACAGTCTTTCACATTTTTTCTCGCTGAAATGATTGTTTATGCAGTCATATGCAATCTCCTTATAGGCATTTACAACTGCAGCGGTATAGTATTCCCCCTTCATTCTTCCTTCTATCTTGAGAGAATCAACGCCTGCATCTATAAGTCCCGGAACCGCTTTAAGAGCGCACATATCCTTCATGGAAAGCAGATATTCATCATCATATTTCTTACGGCATGGCTGAGCACACCTTCCTCTGTTGCCGCTTCTGTCTCCGATCATACTGCTGAGAAGACACCTTCCGCTGTAGCAGTAACACATAGCTCCATGAACGAAGGTTTCAACTTCTATATCAACTTTCGACTTAATATCTCTTATTTCTTCCAGCGACAGCTCTCTTGCCGGAATGACTCTGGAAGCTCCCAGTTCCTTCAGCATCATGGCTCCTTCCGCTGAACAGATATTCATCTGCGTACTTGCATGTAAGGATATCTCCGGAAAAGCCTCTTTAAGTATCTTAAAAACCCCCAGATCCTGAATAATAAATGCATCCAGACCTGCTTCATATACCGGTCGAAGATACTCTGTCAGTATCTTTATTTCTGCATTTTTAAAAAGGGTGTTAACAGTCATATAAACCTTAACACCCTTTAAATGAGCTTTATCGATTACTCTGCAGAGTTCTTCAACATCAAAATTATCTGCATACGCTCTTGCACCAAACCTTTGTCCGGCCAGATAGCAGGCATCTGCGCCTGCATTAACGGCAGCATTGAAGGCTTCCATAGAACCACAGGGTGCAAGAATCTCAATCTTCTTATTTATCATATAATCTATCCTTTTCAGCTTCAAGCTGAACCAGTTTTCTCTGAAGAGCTGTTATCTGCTCTTTGTATTCTTCTACAAGCTTAAGAGATGCCTCGTGCTTGATCTGAGCTTCGATCACTTCATGACGAAGGTCATAAAGCTGCTTTTCCTTATCAGAATCATCCCTTACAGCTTCATCTGCAATCTTCTTAGCCTTAAAATAATCATCAGCAATATTAAGAGCAAGAAGTATGCCCTGATATTCAGTATTCATTCTTCGGTATTGCTCGGAGGTTTTACATTCGGAAATCTTTCCGTTAATGTAACTGGCAACATTCTGGAGATAATCTTCTCCTTCATATCCGCTAAGTGTATATACTTTACCATTTATTACAACAGGAATATCTATCTTCTGTGCCATAATATTTCATCCTTTCAACCTAGATAATGTTTATTTATCAGCTACAGCAGGTCCCTGCAATCTAAAATGCTGATAACAAAGATCAGTAACAACTCTGCCCCTTGCTGTTCGATTAATAAATCCGTTTTTTATGAGGTATGGTTCGTATACCTCTTCAATGGTTCCCGAATCCTCACCTATGGCAGCTGCCAGTGTATCAAGACCGACAGGGCCGCCTCCAAACTTCTTGATAATAGTAAAAATAATATTTCTGTCAATATCATCAAGACCGGCAGAATCCACATCAAGTTTATCAAGAGCAACTTTAGCCATATTATAATCTATCTTATCTTTTCTTTCAACCTCTGCAAAATCTCTTACTCTTCTTAAAAGTCTGTTTGCGATACGAGGCGTGCCTCTGGATCTTTTGGCAAGCTCAAGAGCTCCCTCTTCATCTATATCGATTCCAAGCACCTTTGCCGACCTGATTATGATCTGCATAAGCTCGGTTACATTATAGAATTCCAGTCTTGAAACCACACCAAATCTGTCTCGAAGAGGCGCCGAAAGCATTCCGGCTCTTGTTGTTGCTCCGATAAGAGTGAATTTGGGAAGATCAAGTCTTATGGATCTTGCTCCCTGCCCCTTACCAATAACTATATCTATAGCGAAATCCTCCATGGCCGGATATAACACTTCTTCTACCTGGCGATTAAGCCTGTGTATCTCATCAATAAAAAGAACATCATTTTCGGATAAATTGTTCAGAATAGCCGCTATCTCTCCCGGTTTTTCAATGGCAGGTCCTGAGGTTATCTTAATATTTACACCCATTTCCTCGGCAATGATATTTGCCAGAGTGGTTTTGCCAAGTCCAGGCGGGCCGTATAAAAGAACATGATCCAGATTCTCTTTTCTTCTTTTTGCAGCCTCTATAAATATCTTCAGATTCTGTTTAACCTTTTCTTGCCCGATATATTCTTTCAGACTGGATGGTCTTAAGCCTTTTTCTATCTTATCCTCTTCAGGTATTATTTCAGTTGTAATTATTCTCCTCTTTTCCATTTCTTACATCCCGGCCTATAGATATTTTAATGCTTCCTTAATGATCTGTTCTACAGATTTTTTCTCTTTATCCTTCACCTTCTTAACAACTTTCATTGCATCGAATTTTGAATAACCAAGAGATGTAAGAGCCATGACGGCATCCATAACTGAATCTGTGCCCTCGTCCTCATCATCCATCATATCACCGGCAGTCATATTCTCAACTTTCACCTTATCTCTAAGGTCGATAATGACTCTCTCGGCTGTTTTTGTTCCGATACCACTGGCTTTACTTATAGCCTTGGTATCCTTTGACAGAACAGCCATTGCAAGTTCATCCACAGTGAGTTCGGAAAGAATTGCTATAGCCCCCTTAGGTCCTATGCCACTTATGCCTATTAGACTTATAAAGGTTTCCTTCTCCCTGATATCATTGAAGCCGTAAAGCATACAAATATCTTCTCTTACATAAAGATATGTATATAATTTGATTTTTTCACCAATCTTTGGAAGCTTATTTATTACATTTGAAGATACAGTTATCTCATAACCAATATCATTTGATTCTATAACAACCGAACTATCCGTTATACTGTCAAGCCTTCCTTTTACAAATGCTATCATATTTATCTATCCTTCAAATAAAATTAAAAAGACCAATCGAAACAGGAAACCTGTTCGATTGATCTTTAAATTGCGACAATATTTTACAGGAATTCGAAATCTGCATCTTCCTCTTCTTCGCCATCGCCTATCATGACCTTTGAAGGCTTTCTGTTATCTTCAATCTCACCAACGAATACTTCATCATCATCTCCGCCAAATACATCAGATGCTTTCTCTTCTGCATTTTCAAAAAACTTTGATGTTGCTGATTTCTTGTCATCCTTTGGTTCTGCTTTAGCTGCTGTTCCCGAAGCAGCACCATTTACGATCTTATCACCTTCTGCTTTCGCTCTGGCAATAATCTCAGCTGCTGACTTCTGAGCTTCTTCAATGATCTTCTTAGCCTTCTCAGAATCCTCAGCACTAGCACCGCCGCCAGACTTACCCGCCTTCTTCTCAAGGTCAAAAATCTTAACTCTTGACTCTTCTACAACTTTTTTAAGCTTTTCGTTTTCTTCGGATAGCCTGTTATTCTCAGCTATAGCATCTTCATAAGCTTTGCATACTGTATCCTTGAATGAATCAACATCTATCTTGTTATATCCAAAGAGCCCTTTCTTGAATGACTGTGCCTTTATATCGATTGGTTGAATCATAGTTACACTACCCTCCATGCATATATATTCTATGACAAATTATAACATATTTTTAAATCATTTCAATATCAAATTTTACGTTAACACAAAAGATTTTTTATAAATTTTATACAATTTTAACATACAGATTAATACATATGATTGATACTGTCATCTCTCACGTTAATACAGCATTTTATAATTTGTATCTGTTGTTATAAAATCAATATTATTTATAAAAATCACTCTTTCAATGCCCTTTTCAGCTATCAGATTACTTACGCTGCTGTGATAATATCTGAGATCTACAACATATATATCTCTGTAATTTGAAGCAAGATATGGAAGCAGTGCATGCGCATATGAATCCTTAACAACAAGTATAGGCTTATCACAATCAGACCCCTGCTCTGTTCTGGCATCACTGGTTATATGTATAATAGAGTGATTACCATCAAGGAAAACAGTATATTTATCTTTTTTCTTAAGGTTTTCCTCATGGAACATTGTGTCTTCTTCCCAGTCTTCATCAAGATACTCAACATGATATTTATAATAAACATCAGCAAGAGCACTTAATGTATCGCCCTTAACCATGAATCCCGGAGCCTTGGAATACAGAGTTCCATAAAAAGGCTCTGAGCCGGCAGCAACATCTTTATATTCCAGATAATTCTGATATGAAAGTCCCAGATCCTTAAGCATTTCCTGATATCCTATAAATGCACCGGCCTGCGTCCAGTGATGGTCTGTCTTGAAAAAAATATCATCACCGTCCTTTTGCTCATATAAAGCATCTGTAGCATCCGTAAGAACAATATCCTGAGTGAGATTATTATGAATATATGACAAGGCCTTCATCTGATCATCTATAGGTGCTCCTTCGGGAAGATTATCCCTGTAAATGTATGATGCGGTTGCAGTTATAAGCATATTCATCGGAATATCCGGATGTTCTTCCTTAAAACTGTTTATATATCTGATGTTATCGCTGAGGATTTTTTCATTGTACTGATAATCCTGTACTATCATTCCGTTATCAGTAAAGTATACTCCATTTATCTTTCTCTGACCCAGAAGATAATTTGCAGTAGTATTAAGACTCACAAAATCATCCTTAAAAATAATCTGATCTGCCATATATTTTTCAAAATCATCCATAAAGCTTCCGCTTGCAATACTTTTGGCAGATACCTTGGGAAACTGCTCCAGAGTACGGTTTTCCATATCGGAAAACTTCCGGTCTTTAAGGATGATACTTCCAACTGTTATTACAGCAATATATAAAACAAATGTAATTATGATCAATTTATTCTTCATATCTTCATCCTAAAATCTAAAATATAAAAACGGATTAAATGCATCGCTTGCAAGTCCTGCTGTCGAAAGAGTCATTACCGTAAGTATGAATATTATGGATAAAGCCGTAAGAAGCTTTTCATACTTCCAGTAAACAAGCTTATTTTTAATATTTTTAACAAGTAATGTAGAACCAACGGCGGCAATAACAAACATTGATATGTATGATATCAGATAAAATGTTGTCTCCTTAGTCCAGGCCGAAAGTCCTCCAAAGCCAAACATCCTTGATAAAAATTTACCAAGTGCCGGCAGACTGTCATTTGCAAATATAACCCATCCGAGATTTATAAAGAACAGAGCGTAAATGTGCTGTAAAAACTTCGGAAGTTTTTTAAGTAATCCCAACAGGAAACTCTTCTCAAGCATTAAAAGTATGAAATAATAAAGTCCCCATATAATAAAGTTCCATTCTGCACCATGCCAGAAACCGGTAAGCAGCCAGACGATAAAGATGTTAAAGAACATTCTTTTCCTGCTTTTACGGTTGCCTCCCAAAGGTATGTATACATAATCCCTGAACCAGCTTGACAGGGAAATATGCCAGCGTCTCCAAAACTCGGTGATACTTACGGATATATACGGATGTTCAAAGTTTTCAAGAAACTCAAAGCCAAACATCCTTCCAAGTCCAATGGCCATATCTGAATAACCCGAGAAATCAAAGTATATCTGGAAAGAAAATGCAAATGAAGCCAGCCAGTAGATCATTACAGAGCTTCTGTTATCCGGAAGAGCCATGAGTTCTTTATAGATGGCAGCAACAGAATTTGCGATAAGCACTTTTTTCCCAAGACCTGTCACAAATCTCATAACGCCTGAAGCAAAAAGATCCGTCGTTTCCTTTCTCTCGCGAAGCTGTTTTTCAATGGTCTGATATCTTACGATAGGACCGGCGATAAGCTGTGGGAAAAGTGTTATATACGCTGCCAGATCTATTATATTCTTCTGGGATTTCACCTCACCCTTATATACATCTATACTGTAGGAAAGTATCTGGAAGGTATAAAATGATATACCCAGAGGAAGTGTAAGTTCCAGCAGCTTAACTGAAAATCCGCCAATCTTATTAATATTTGATATAAAGAAATTACTGTATTTAAAGAAGATCAGGAGTCCCAGATTGACTGCTGTTGAAATTATCACGCAGAGCTTTGAAAGGCCCATTTTTTCTTTGTCTCTGAAATACCCTGTCAGCAATCCCGAAATATATCCTACAACGATGGAAACCGCCATCACTATGATATATTTAGGTTCTCCCCAGCCATAAAAAACAAGGCTGGATAACAGAAGTATGCTGTTCTTAAATTTTCGCGGTGTGATAAAATATAAAATAAGCACCGCAGGTAAAAATATATACAAAAATGTTATGCTGGAAAAAAGCATACTATTCTCCCTCTGTCATTTCTTTAATAAATCTTGAGATCTTAGCCGATTTATCAGCTATGATCCGCGGAGTATATATGTAGAGCTTTTCCTTTGCTCTTGTCATTGCGACATAGAACATTCTTCGCTCTTCTTCTATCTCAAATTCACGTCCGCTTTTTTTATGAGGAATCTCACCTTCCACACAATTAATTATATGAACCTCGGTGAATTCCAGCCCCTTTGAGCTGTGCATCGTCATAAGCTGAACCGCATCTTTGGCTTCATGCGCAGTTTCCTTCTCAGCCATTTTTCTTTGTTCTACAGAAAAAAGTGCAAAATCATTAAAGCTGTCAAAATCCCTGGAAAGGCTCTGAAATTCATCCATTATATCAAAAAGCTCGTTTTCATCTATGGATCTTTCACGTGCATATTCTGATATATATTCATCGAAGCCGACTACCTTGCGGATATAATTAATTGCAGCAAATGTAGGAAGAGTTCTTATCTTATCCAGATGATTACGAAGAAGCATCAGATTCGACTGAAGATAATCCTTATCAGCCGTAATCCTTATAAGGCTGTGAATATCAACATTTTCATCTGTAAGAATATTTCTCGGAACATATCTTAACGGCTTATTCATAAAATGCAGAAAGCGTTTTCTGCTCCTGTCACCATTTGCAAAATACATATAATCCATTACAGAGCTTACCATATAATTGCTGAATATATCCGGCACAGTATCCCTGGCGGTAAATGGAATATTGTATTCACGAAGCTTATATATCAGTCTTCCGGGACTCATATTGGTTCTGTACAGAACAGCTATTTCATTCGCAGGAGTTCCTGTATCAAGTGCTTCTCTGATCCTTTTGATTATCAGGTCGTTCTGTATAGAAATATCTTTAACCTGCTGGACCTTAATAAGTCCGCTTTCTTTTGAGGCCGCTTTCAGTTCCTTTGAATATCTCTTCTTATTGTGTGCTATAACCCTGGAAGACAGTCTTGTTATATCAGCCGTACTTCTGTAGTTCACCTTAAGCGTTACTATCTCTGCCCCTTTAAATACCTCCCTGAAGGAAAGCATGATATCAGGTCTTGCCCCTCTGAAGCCGTAAATCGACTGATCATCATCCCCCACAACAAAAAGGTTATTATCCGGAGCCGCAAGCATTTTCAATATCTCATACTGAAGAATGTTGGTATCCTGAAATTCGTCGACAAGAATAAACGGATAAAGTTTCCTGATAATATTCAGTATATCCTCTCTCTCCTGAAGCAAATGATAGCTTAAATGCATCATATCATTGAAATCAAGTTTACCTCTGCTTTTTTTCAGTTCTGCAAATTTTAAATATAAGCTTCGAAAATGATACTCCGGAAGATCGTGACTATAATAGTTTTCAATATCTATAAGCTCACTGTCAACTTTTTCAATCTGTTTTAATATACTGCCCGTAAGTTCTTCATTATCTTCATACCGAAGATTCATACCTGTCAGAAGCTCTCTGATATAGTTTCTTCTTTCATCCTCAGACAATATATCTTCATTTTTATATCCATATGCAGTCTTGACTATCCAGAAAAAGAAAGAATGAAATGTACCAAATCGTACGTTTGCATTTTTCTCTGTCTTCTGAAATCTTTGCTTCATGGACTGGGCAGCGGCCCTGGTAAAGGTAATGACCAGTATCTTCTCAGGAGATACCTTATATTCGTTTATAAGCTTTTTTATACGCTCTGTTATTACAGTCGTTTTGCCTGAACCCGGTGTACCAAGTACAAGCATAGGACCTTTATACCAATTTATTGCCTTTTGCTGATCTTCATTAAAACTCCGGATCACAATCTGCCCTTTCCTGTTTTTAATTCTCAGTTACTGTGAATAACGATTATATTTATATTTTCAAATCATTCAATATCCTACATATAAATTATCAAAAATACAATTATATATTCATAAAGATTCAGGCATAATAATAAATAATTATTAATAATACTATTATTTTTATTAAACCGAATAGAAAGAGCTGTGATAAAAAGCATCACAGCTCAATAGTTTTTAAAGATTTGCTCCGCAGCACTTTTTATATTTCTTTCCCGAACCGCATGGACAAGGATCATTTCTGCCAACCTTTGGCGGCTTGATTACAGTATGTGAAGACTTCTCAAGCTTATAAAGTTCAGCTCTTCTTTCTTCTGTAAGAAGCGCATCCCACTGCGGAAGCTCATAAAGCCACTGTGCATTGCAGCCAACCATATTCATGTAAAGCTTTTCCTTATCAAAGCCAAGATTAACTCTTGAATCCTCTGTAAGCTCTTCAAGGTTATTGCTCATAGCAAGACTGTCGTCAATACCATCGAGGAAACCTACCATGGTTTCGATATCAACATCAAATCTCTCGGCAAGTTCCTTAACCGTACCCATAACAACCTCTTTAGGGTTACCGAGAAGTACTTCATAGATAGCCTTTTCTTTATTGAAATATTTAAACCAGAAATCTTTTCCTTCCGGTGTTCTGTCGTCAAGACTATATGCGTGATCACGCCAATCCTTAAGTAAACTCATAATGCTTCACCTCATATTAAAAATTTTTCTCTGAAACAAGCAAATGAAATTATATCAAAAGAGATTATCATCTGCAACAACAAAATTAATATTACTTATTCATATCTCAATGCATCGATAGGATTGAGGTTTGATGCTTTGATGGATGGAATGAGTCCAAATATGATTCCTATAAGCATCGAAAATGCAACCGATATTATTATAGCCGGGATACTGATTGCAACCGGAACAGATGCAAGATTACTTATAAAGTACGCAAGTCCTATACCGGCGCCAACACCAAGTAATCCACCAAGGCTTGTAAGAACAGCCGCTTCCGTAAGAAACTGTCCCAGAACAGCTCTTTTTCTTGCTCCGAGAGCTTTCTTAAGACCTATCTCCCTTGTTCTCTCAGTAACTGATACAAGCATTATATTCATAACACCGATACCACCTACCAGAAGTGAAATACTGGCTATCCAGATAAGCTGCTGACTTGTTGTATTACTGAGTTCCTGAAGCTGTTTAACCTTTTCAAGAGTATTTTCACGCTTATACTTTATAGTATTTTCATCGTTCTCACGACTTCTTCCCGTATTAATAAAGCCATTAAGATACTCTTCTACGTTTTTTCCGGCCTCAGACATAGCTTCTGTTGTTTTAGCTTTTACTATAACCTGATATGGCTGATCATAGCTTACTATCTCCGGCCATGCCGAATCAGGAACAAGAATGAATCCTCCATTTTCATCTCCGTAATATGTATACCATTCCTCCGGTGAATTGATAACAGGTTCAAAGTCTTCATTCTTATCTACTACTCCGGCTACAACAAAAGGCGTTCCTTTGATCTCAATGGTCTTTCCAACAGGATTTTCGCCTTCAAAGAAGCTCTGTGCCGCATTTCTGTCAATGATACACACATTTCTGATCTTATCAAAGTCGTCAGCTACAAATTTACGTCCCGCAGTAATCTGATAATTATTTATATCCAGATAATTATTGTCACTGCCGAATAGCTTTATACCATCCGCTGATTTATTCTTATAGAAAATACTTCCGTACATATCTGTTGAATGATATATAGAAACATCCTGAACGCCTTTTAGCTCCTTCATTTCATTAAGCATGTTTCCGTTAATAACAGGAATATTTTCAAGATTCATTCCTTCGCCGGGATTTATAGTATATCCACCCATGCTTAAATTAACAGCAACAAGATTGTCTCCGGAACCAACCAGATTATTTTTTATCTGATCATTAGTTCCCTTTATAGTAGAAACTATGGCTATTATGGCTGCTATACCTATGATAATACCAAGCATCGTCAGAAATGAACGAAGCTTGTGACCGAATATACCCTGAAAGGATAATCTTATATTCTCAAACATTTCATTTCCTCCTTAATAGCCATAAACATCTTCATATGATTCTGTGTTTATACATTTCTTTCCTTCAGCAACATCTTTTCCGTAAGGGAAGCAAATGTAATCATTCATTTCAATACCCGATTTGATCTCAATGACCGAGCCATAAACAATCTTGCCGGTTTTTACATACTGTTTCTTTAATCTGCCGTTTTCATTTTTAAGGACATAATAATTTCCATGCTCCTGTCTCAGATAAGAAAGCTGCAGATATATATCGTCTGACATACCGCCCGGCCAATTGTTTCCCGACATATCCATGGATACTTCAACATACATATACTCATTAAGGCCTTCACATGGTTCGTCAACAACAATTGTGACAGGGTAATATGATGCTGTATTACCGGAATAATTATAATAGTCATCGGTAGGCGTGTTGGAAACCTCTGCTACCTTACCGGTATATGACATACCATTTTCATACGAATATATCATTACGGCATCACCGATATTCATAGATGAAAGTTTCCATTCATTTACTGAAACAATAGTCTGATATCCTGATTCGGCAGATATTGTAATTATAGGATTACCCATACCGATATTCTCACCGGAGGTATCAATCTTCTTAACAATACCATTGATCTTGGCTTTTATCTCAGCATTATCAAGAGCCTTTTCAGCCTTCGCCAGATCCAGTTCATACATTTCAGCCTTAATTCTCTGACTTACTATGAGATTTTCCTTCTCACGGATAGCTTTAGCAAGGTCCTCTCTTGTATATTCCTGCTCTTCATTTGGATCATCAGGATCATCGAGGTTATCATCATCAAATGCATCCGGTGGTCCCCATGTTCCATCAGGATACATTATCCAGTCAGGATCGATCTCCGTGGTATTCTCTGTTGTATCTTCAGTACTGTCATCAGTACTTCCCTCAGTACCCGGATCTGTAGGGGTCGCATCCTCTGTAGTATTTTCAGTTGATGTTTCACTTGTTCCCTCAGTGGTGATCTCTGTTGTCGCTTCAGTAGTAGTCGGTTTATCTTCAATCGGCACTATCTGCTTAAGCTTCTCCAGCTGTCTTTCTGAAAGCTTAACATCTGATCTGTATACCTCAAGCTGGGTTCTCATAGTCTCAATCTCAAGTTCCTTCTGTGTCATATCAAACTTGAGGATCGGATCTCCCACCTTTACTGTATCACCTTCCGAAACATATATATCGGAGATAACGCTGCTCATTTCGGCATATATCTTCTGATCACCTGTGGCTGTTATACTTCCCGACATTGTTTCGTTTTCGCCGCCCCAATAACCGGTATTAAGCATACTGACAGGCATGCATTTAACAGGATTTGAATTTTTCCTATGGTTTTTATATATTTTTACTCCGATTATTCCGCCAGCCACCAAAACAGCTATTATTGAAAGGGTAATTATAATCTTTTTCATTATTTTTCACCCCCATTTATTTCTGAATCAAACGCATGGTCATCATTCTGAATATCCTCTGACAGATTTTCTGTGTTACCATACATCTCATCTTTCGCTTCAATGGAATCACCTGACATAATGTCATACAGCTGTTCAACCATAGAATCATTATCGGCCTTACCCGGTACTTCTATGGAATCATCGGTAATAATATCATACAGCTTTTCAACCATTGAATCGTCGGTATCATTTGTCATTAACTGATCCTCAGTCTGTATTCCCTGAAGCTTTTCAGACATCGTACTGTCAGCAGTCATACCGTCAGACATCGCACTGTCAGCTAATGTACTATCATTTATAGCTGCTGCATTGCCGTTATTAATAACTGCAGTTGATGCATCCCCTGCTTCCGAATCATATGCAGCTACAATTTTATTGTTATTTATCACATCACTGGTAACACGTCCATCGAAAATAGTGATGATTCTATCTGCATATTCAGCAATTTCTCTGGCATGTGTGATCATGATGATAGTTACGCCATCATTATGAAGCTTCTCAAAAAGCCCCATAACCTGGATACCGGATTTGGAATCAAGAGCACCGGTCGGTTCATCTGCAAGAAGGATCTTTGGAGAATTTACCATCGCTCTCGCTATGGCAACTCTCTGTTTCTGACCACCTGAAAGCTGTGTCGGCTTAAAGGACATTCTGTCCTGAAGATCAACGCTTGTAAGAGCTTCTATACATTTAGGTTTACGTTCTCTTCTCGGAACCTTTGCATACTGAAGAGGAAGCTCCACATTCTGCAGAGCTGACTGTCTCGGAAGCAGATTAAAGTTCTGAAATACAAAACCTATACTCTTATTTCTGACCTTTGATAATTCTTTATCCTTCATTCCGGCAACCTCAACTCCATCAAGGATATAACTGCCGGAAGTAGGCTTATCAAGACATCCGATGATATTCATCAGTGTAGATTTTCCGGATCCCGAAGGACCCATGATAGCTACATATTCGCCTTCTTCAATATTTAGGCTTATATCATGAAGTACAGGGACATCCATTTTCCCCTGTATGTAATTTTTATTTATATTATCGAGCTGCAGAAGCATCTTTACCACCTCCGCTCTTACTCTTCAACCGTTCCATCAGTTGGAAGGTTATCTTTTGTCTCACCCATGTTGTTCAGATCATCCATCTGCTGATATTCACCTTCCGGAAGCATGTATCCGCCATTACCATCCGGTATCAGGTCATCGCCATTATTACCTTCCGGCATCATATCGCTATCATAGTTTCCTTCAGGCACCATATCACCGTCATAATTTCCTTCAGGCATCATATAATCGTCATAATTACCTTCAGGCATCATGTCGCCGTCTTCATCATCACCCATCTGTTTGATGATATCTTCATAATTAGTAGTAGTCTTATTTCCTTCCTTGATCTTATCATCCGGGAATGCAATATAATCCTTCTCAGTAAGGCCATCAAGTATCTGATAAGAATCTAATTCCTCGTCAAGTTCTCCGACTTTTATTTTCCTTTTTTCAATCTTTTTATCATTATCTCTGGCCCATACATAATAATCACTTCCATCGATCATGATATAATATGATGGAAGATATAATCCATCCTTAACCTCGCCTTGACCCATATCAAGCTCGATATAAAGATGCTGACCAAGCAGGAGTCCAGCACTGTTTTCAATATTCACATAAAATGAATACTTTGTTGTGCTTTCTCCGCCACCGCCGTAATACATTTCATTGTTTCCGTTCTGCTGTGGCTCATAATCTATTTTAGATATACTTCCTTTCCAGATAATATTTTCATCTACTCTGGAGCGCATGATAACAGGCGTACCAGCCATTATCATACCGATATTTGCTTCACTGATGGTACCTTTTACTCGGAAATCACCATTTGCCATTATTGTTATAAATGAATTATCACTCTGATCTCCACCGTAACCATATCCATACCCGTATTCATTATCATTTCCGGAAGCATCCTTGTTGATCTTCTTGATAACTCCATCCATAGGGCTAAAAACTGTCGAAGATTCAATTGATTCCTTCTGTCTGTCTATCTCCAGCTTTTTTGTGGAAAGCTCATATTCTGATTCCTTAAGCTGTGCATTTATATTATTTATCTGGCTGGTATAAATGATATTATCCTCAGCCGGTGCAAGATCGCGCTGCTTAACAAGATCATTGATCTCATTATAAAATCCATTGATAGTATTCTCGATGTTATCATATTCAAGCTGCATTTTCTGAAGGTCAAGCTCCATCTCATCGGTATCATATGTAAAAAGCGGATCATCCTTCTTTACAACATCGCCCACATTAACATGTATCTCTTTGACCTTCTTCTCATTGTCCTTTTCAATCTTCTTTGTTTCCTGAGCTTCAACAATACCCATATATCTGTTCTGAAGTCCGGCATAATTACCGGTAATATTACCAACAGATTCAACATATACAAGCCTGTCTTTTTCCTCACCGCCGCTCTTTAGAAACTTTTTTGCAAAAAAAATGCCTGCTACAGCAAGAATAGCTATAACAAGTATTATGACCGCGACCTTAACTTTCTTATTCATCTTAATAACTCCTTTCAGCCTCCACGGTTACGCATAAAAAATAAAACCATTTGAATTATAGCAAACAGCAAAATGATTTGATATATATAAATAATGAATAATTCTTAAAGAATTATTAAGCGATGACCTTTGCATCTTTCCATGTATGGTCAAGATTATAGAATTCTCTCATTTCAGAAGAGAATATATGAACGACGATATCACCATAATCCAGAAGTATCCATCCGCTTTCAGCACGACCTTCTCTTTCCTTCAGAGGCATCTCGGATTCTCTGCATTTTTCTTCAACCACATCACAGAGAGCCTGAAGCTGGTTTTTATTACTTCCGCTTACAATGACAAATGCATCACAAAGAGGTGACAATTCACTTACATCAAGTTTTTTAATATTATATCCCTTCCTGTCAAGAAGTGCATCACAAATAATATCTAATTCTTTAGTCTTAATCATAAAATACCTCACTATTTTTTATAAAATAAATATATATCCAATCACAGGAAAAACAAGCAAGAGCAAAACGAGTATTTGTTTTTCCGGTTCCGCAGGTTTATGAAAACACATCACTGTTTTGCTGCATTCATATAATAAATATAAGTTTTTTCTGTCATTTCATCAATAATATCGGTTTTATCCCCTAAGTATTCCAATGTATTTTTCAAAATATGTATAATCGCTTTATCTATATCAACAAATGCTTCCTCGCGTATCTCAGTCAGATCTCTTATCATTTTCCTGTTTGGTTCGATATAATCAGCAACAAAAATGATCTTATCCATGAGCGTCATTTCCGGTCTGCCGGTAGTATGATAGCAGATTGCATCCAGTATCTCTGTATCGGTCACATTATATTTATTTCTGGCAAAATATGCTCCCAGCTTGCCATGAAGGAGATCAGGATTAAGTCGCTCACTTTTATTAATAGGGAGTCCAAGCTTTTCACATTTTTTTAATTTTTCATCAGTAGGAAGACATTTTGCGCAGTCATGCAGCAGTCCTGCAAGTCTTGCCTTCTGAATATCAGCTCTGTATCTCATCGCAAGGCATGCAGCAGTATATTCAACACCTATTGAATGTATATATCTTTTTTCAGTAAGCTTTCCCTTAAGCTTATCCAGCATTTCTTTTCTTTCCATCTTTATATCTCCTGATACAAATAAACCATCTTCGACATTATCCTGCATATCGATTATAGGCATATATTACTACGCACGATAAAGTTTTCGTATATCAATATATTTTTTCACGCTTTCAGGAAGGAGTTTCTGCACATCCTCACCTTCAGTTATTTTTTTTCTTATTTCAGAAGAAGAAACCGGATTCATTCCGGTATGAAGGAAATCTATCTTTGCATAAGGGTATGTTTTAAGATACTCCTCACGAATGCGAAGCATTTCCTCTTCATCAATATCATCTCTAACCGCGGCCAGAAATGTCATATTACGGAATAATTCATCGATCTCTCTCCAATAATACAAGTTATGAAGAGAATCACCGCCAACAATAAAAAAATAATCATTCTGATTGTTATTCTTTGCATCATTTTCCTTAAGAAATCTTATAGTATCAATGGTATAGGTTATACCCCCGCGTTTCACTTCGATATCTGAAAGATAAAGCTTTTTTTGACCTCTTATCGAAAGCTGTATCATATTCATACGGTCTGCATCTGATATTTCCGCATCTTTTTTATAATACGTATCAGAATTAGGCATAATAAGAACCCTGTCAAGGCTGTACTCATCACGTGCAGCTATGGCAAGGTTTAAATGTCCGTTATGGATTGGATTAAATGAACCGCCCAGAATACCGATCTTCATTAATACTCTCCACTTCTCAGAAATGCAGCCTTTCGCTATTTCTTGGGAAACTCGATCACAGGTTTTTCCTGGTTTCTTTTATATAATACTATCTTTCTGCCGATAACCTGAACCACAGTGCTTCTTGTCCTCTCTGCAAGAGTCTCGGCAATGGTACGAGGATCATCAAGACAGTTCTTCAAAACATTTATCTTAATGAGTTCTCTTTTTTTAATAGCCTCAGCAACCGACTCGCAAAATTCAGGTGTAAGACTTGCCTTACCAAGACTAAGGATTGGATCCATCGTCATTGCAAGCCCTTTAAGATAGGCTCTTTCCTTACTTGTCATAAAATCACCCTTACTCTAAAAATATCATTTACTCATGATAATAATCAAATGAATGGCCATACATTTTAACAGTATCGCCGTCTTCAATCCCAAGCTCCTCAAGCATATCTAATATGCCATTTTTTTTCAGGAAGCTCTGGAAAAATAAGAATCCCTTTTCAGATTCAAGATTAGTATATCCAAGCATCTTCTCAATTCTTGGACCTTCAATTAGATATGTATGGTCTTCCTTATTGGATTTCTTAACTTCAAACGGAAGCTCAGGACTGTCAATAAGTTCATTTACATCTATTTCCGGTTCAAATATGATAATATTATCCGGCGCTTCCTTAACCAGCTCATCAACACGAAGAAGCATCTCTCTGACTCCTTCACCGGTTGCTGCTGATATTGGGAAAATCTCTGCATCAGGAAATTCTTCTTTAATGAAGGTAAGAGAAATCTCTCTTTCCTCCGGAGTAAGAAGATCCAGCTTATTCGCAGCTATGACCATAGGTCTGTCCAGTATATTGCTGCTGTAGCTTTTTAATTCTTCATTTATCTTCTTAATATCATCAACCGGATCTCTGCCTTCTGAACCTGAAGCATCGACCATATGAATAAGAACCTTGGTTCTCTCAATATGACGAAGGAATGCAAAGCCTAGCCCCTTTCCTTCTGAAGCCCCCTCTATAATACCCGGAATATCAGCCATAACAAAGCCCTTACCCTGGCCCAGATCAACGACTCCAAGATTAGGAACAAGTGTTGTAAAATGATAATCAGCGATCTTTGGTCTTGCATTTGATACTCTTGCAAGCAGACTTGACTTACCAACACTCGGAAAACCTACGAGTCCGACATCTGCAATCATCTTAAGCTCAAGTATAACTGTCTTTTCAATTGCAGGCTGTCCCGGCTGAGCATACTTTGGAGCCTGCATTACGCTTGTAACATAATGCTGGTTTCCTTTACCGCCATGACCACCTCTGAGGATCACAACAGGCTCAGTCTTATCAGACATATCCATAATGACTTTGCCGGTTTCAAAATCCTTAATAACTGTTCCTTCAGGAACCTTCAGGATAATGTCCTTACCATTTGCACCATGACAGTTTTTCTTTCCGCCTTCTTCACCGTCCTCAGCCTTATATCTCTTTGAATTTCTGAAATCAATAAGAGTATTCAAGCCTTTGTCCACAACAAAAATAACGCTGCCGCCATTTCCGCCGTCACCGCCGTCCGGTCCTCCGTTTGGCACATATAATTCTCTTCTGAAGGAAACGTGTCCGTCTCCGCCCTTACCTGATCTGATAATAATCTTCGCTCTGTCTGAAAACATAGTAATCCTCACTGTTAAAAAACAGGGAGCTGTATAATATACCAGCTCCCTTAAAATCTCTTAGAATTATTCAGCAGGATGTACTGAAACCTGCTTTTTGTCTCTTCCAAGTCTTTCGAATCTAACAACACCATCAACTAATGCAAAAAGTGTATCATCTCCGCCACGTCCTACATTAATTCCCGGGTGAATCTTAGTTCCGCGCTGTCTGTATAAGATATTTCCAGCCTTAACAAACTGTCCGTCTGCTCTCTTGGCGCCAAGTCTCTTAGACTCAGAATCACGTCCGTTCTTTGAAGAACCAACACCCTTCTTATGAGCAAAGAACTGTAAATCCATTCTTAACATCTGTTTTACACCTCCCTGATGTAAACTTTCACAAAATTTCGTCCATTTTCCTCAGATATCCTGGATAAACCAAGATAGAGAGAATTTATCAGCAGTTCTGAAGAACTGCTTACATCGGATACAACCTTAAATTTAAGATTGCCACTTTCAGAAGTTTCACCAACAAATTTATCATCCGTATACTTTTCAATAGAATTGATAGTATTGATGACCAGTGAACTTACCGCACTGCAAATGATATCTTTGCCCTTTGCAGCATACCCTGCGTGACCCTTAACTGAAAATCCGAAAATCAAATCATCTTTTTTGTAAAAAACCGCTTTAATCATGATTATGCATTGATTGAATCGATCTTTACAAGTGTAAATGGCTGTCTGTGACCATTCTTCTTGTGATATCCTGACTTTGGCTTATACTTGTAAACAACAACCTTCTTAGCCTTGCCTTCTCCAAGTACTGTAGCCTTTACAGTAGCGCTCTTTGCAGCATCACCACAGATAATATCTGAATCATTATTAACAACGACAACATCAAAAGTAACTGTTGCGTCCTTCTCTGCATTAAGCTTTTCTACCTTAATGATATCTCCTTCAGATACCTTGTACTGCTTTCCGCCTGTAGCTATAATTGCGTACATATGGTTTCCTCCTATCATCATTACTCGCCAACTTTGGCGGCACCTTTTCGGCGCACTTTCAGCCTCGTTGTGCGGCACACTTTGATAATATAGCATTTGCGTCAAATTATGTCAAGCAGATTTTATATTATGCTGCAACAGATTTAATTTTTTAACAACATATCGACCACAGATATTACCCAGATTTAATTTGAAGCAAATAAAATTATTTTTTTACAACTATTTTATAATTTGATACCTGCCAGCCCTTCCTCATCCTGACGCATTTTTGTTCTAATGATACCACCGACAAGGAATAAAGGAAGGAAATAATAATTAAGCTTATTTATTCCCAGAGGCAGCAGACATACCATATATACTATAAATTCAATTATATTATATTTATTTAATACCGGTTCTTCTTTCAAAAACAATACAAAAGGAATGATTGTAAACATAAGAACCAGGCCGTCCAGATTTCCATTTATAAGTACCATCAACCAAATGATAAGCATTAATGACTGTGACTTAGTCAGCCTGACCAACGGACGTTTCGTAAAAGCAGCCAATACATCAAGAACAATAAATAAAACACAGATTAACATAGCTATATTACGAACAACCAGCTCTAAAGCAGTCATATCGGTTCCGTAAGTCAAAAGAATATCGAACCATGTAAAGAGTCCCGGCAGATCATCCATAATTATAAGCGGAATTATGGTTACAAGTATGGCATATATAAATGCTTTAATTATATCCTTAACACGCTTCTCTTTTATAAGTAATACTCCCAAAAATGCAGGATAAAGTTTAAAGCCAAAAGCAATTGCCAATGCCAATATAGACAGTTCCCTGAGTATACGATTTGAAGATTCGTGATACAGATAAAAAAACAACGTTATCCCAAAAGGAAGAAGAACTATATTCCCGCGTTCCATCGCCTGAAGCATCGGAAATGTAAAAAACAGACAAAAAATCACCAGGTTTGATTTAGGCATTGAAAACTTTTGCATAAGAAATACAAAAAACAAAACAGACACGAGGAATGTAAATAAAAACAACAACATACATGTCTGATGCAGACGTATATCATTTGGAGTACCAACAAGACGAATTGCTTCTTCATGGGAATAAGGCAGAACACTCAGGTCATTTAGTGGAACAAATGAGAAAAGCACATAAAAGAAAAGGTTTGCCAATGGTGGATATAATACAGAAAAATCTTTATACGGATGTTTTGTATGGACTTCTATTAATGAGTTAAAAAAGTCCATTAAACAATCATTATAATCCGGGAAAAAAAATATTTTTATTAATTTTCCTTTTGAAATAAGTATAACCAATATAGCTGTAACTACAGAAATAAGAGTTAAAAAAGCATATAAAGAAGTTGTATTGATTTTCTTAGCTTTCACCTTAAAGTTGCCCTCCCAAGGACGTAATTTATACATGAATCATTCCGGGCAGAATGTTTTATTTTTTCCGAATATTATTCTGCGCCATTTTTTTTGAAATATGCTCCTTAACAGAAACAGTTATAAATATTATCATGCTTATACTTATAAGTATATATAAAATTTCAATAATATTTCCTCTCCAATATGAACTGTCAGTCTTGGCATCCTTATAAGTAAGGACTATATTCAGAACCCTCGTCATAACTCCCAGAAGAGCCGATATTCCGGAAATAAGAATTATAACCGTACCAAAGCCTCTTTTCTTTGTAAAAAACGTAAGTGCTGTCATCGCAAGAAGACAAAGTGTAAGAATTATCAGACTTACCGAATAAAGAGCATCAAAAACATAATATGCTTTTTCTTTGACTTCATTTATATCTCTTCCACCTGTAACTCTTTTGCCCAGCTTAAATTCATCTGTCAGATAATTAAAATTATTGATAAATTCAATACTTTTAAATGTAAAATATAAGGTTACCCCTGCAAATGTATATTCTCTGTAGCCCATAAAAGCAAACACCGCCACAACGGCAGACATAACCAGGAGAATTATCATTTCGAAGCTTTTATAACCCCGGGCTGTTGAAAGATATTTCATGGTTTCATATATCCAATACAAAAAGCACACTGAGGCCTGTACACCGGTCATTATCAGTGATATATCAATCTTTTTTTTCTTTGCCATAATAACCCTCCCCAATAATACGCTTTACCTTTACCGGTGATACTTCCGGTATTGTTAACCTGCTTCTACCCCATTTATCATTGCAGTCGTTGTCATACATCTACCCTATGTATTATTTCCGATGTTATTATTCTGCGCCTGACCATATGCATTATTGCCGGTGCTATTATTCTGCGTCTGACCATATGCATTATTGCCGGTGCTATTATTCTGCGCCTGACCATATGCATTATTAACGGTACTATTATTCTGTGTCTGACCATATGCATTATTACCGGTACTATTATTCTGTGTCTGACCATATGTATTATTGCCGGTGCTATTATTCTGCGCCTGACCATATGTATTATTTCCGGTGCTATTATTCTGCGTCTGACCATATGCATTATTGCCGGTACTATTATGCTGTGCCTGTATATATGGATTTCCCTGCTGCATCCTCATTCCCGGACGTGACGGACTCATATGATATGGATCCTGTTCAGCATTCATAGGGAAAGGATTATTTACCGGACTCGACATACCGTAAGGATTGACATTATTTGTGCCCCTCATATTCATATTCCCATAAGCAGGATTATTGCCACCCATATATGAAGCACCAAAATTCGGATTGTACGCATTCGGATTATAATTATTCTGCCCATAATTCATACCATTCACTGCCGGTAAACTTGTTTTTGCCGAACCACAGGCTCCAAGCAGTAAAAGCATCTCTCCGAAAAAAAGAAGATATGTAAATATCCTGGTAGCCCAGAAGTGTCCGTCCATATTAGTGCCATATTTAGTATGTGTTTCAATATTATGTATCAATAATATGGTAATTCCGGTAAAGAGGAAAATGTAAATTATAACAATGAAAAATGTTGATATATTCGCAACAGTTCTGGTATCAGTTACAAATACAAGAATAGCCATTATGAGAAATAGAAAACCAAAAACATAGTAATAATAAGGCATTAATCCCTGCGCCAGTTCGGTTATCTTGTAATCCAGTTCGTCGGATTCTGATTTGAAGACTTCTTTAATCATAAAATTATATGATTTAATACTTCTGCTGTAATTAATGATCTGAATCACAATATATACAAACGACGCTGCAACAACGCATTTTTTAAGGCCAAGGCAAGCAAAAAGAATCAATGCTACACCAACTATCAGGAAAAAAATCACCAGTGTTTTTTCAATTTCTTTCAATTTTTCAAATTCTTCAATCACAACATATACTCGTTGTGAAAGAATCATCAATGCGCCAATTATAACTACGATCAGTGATGCTCCGATTTTTCTCTGTTCTGCCATAAAAGCCCCCTCCTTACAAATACTCACACATCCCCAGTAACTTATCAAGAAAAACAAATATTCACTTCGACCCCTAGCTTGTTTTTCTTCTGATAAGATTATATCACAGTAAATAAATTTATAAACCTGAAAAACTATAATTCATCCGGAGAATTATAATTATTATATTTCGTATCATCCTCCGGCTTATATATAGCCACATTTGAAAGTCCCTTCCGGATATCTCTCAGTCTGTAATTTCCTTGATCAATTGCAGAAATGACATTTTCCAATACGCTTACAGAATATATACTTGCCAGCGGCTGAAGTCCTCTTTCCTTAGTCTCTGCATATAAGATATCTTCACCTCTGTAGCTTTCAATTATATTTATGATTTCTTTCTTGTCATATTTTATCATGTCGCACGCAAGAAAAAGTACTGCATCACAAGCATCCTCTTCGGCACATTTAAGAACCGAAGCAATCCCTCCGATAGGGCCTATATCTTTATAAATATCATTTACCGAGATATATCCATCTCTTTTGATATCCTGATCCTCTCGTACAGAAAGATATCTTTGAAAGATTTTTTTTCGGACCATATCTCCTGATATATTTTCTCTATCCAAATGCTTTTTAGCTTCGTCGGCTTCATCACATATTTTATTCAGAAATGTTCTTCCATCTCCTTTTATTATGACAGAGTGTTTAGATTGTCCCATTCTCGTTGAATGTCCGCCTGCCATAACAGCAACTGCAAATCTGTATTCTTTCATATATGTTCCTTATGCTTGTTTTTATTCTGATAAGATACCGGTGCAACTGTCTAAGATGCATGATATTCGCCATGCACACCACCGGATTTATGTACCAGATGAATATCCGATATAACCATATCCCTCTGAATCGATTTACACATATCGATAATCGTCAGTGCCGCAATGCTGCAGGCTGTGAACGCTTCCATTTCAACGCCGGTCCTGCCACAGCATTTAACAGTTGCTTCAATATCAACACACATATCTTTATCATTCAATCTGCATATTACGTCTGTCGAATCTATTATTATAGGATGGCACATAGGAATAAGGTCCGGTGTTCTTTTTGCACCCATAATACCTGCTATCTGAGCAACTGTAAGAACATCACCTTTTTTTACTCCACCGGTTCTTATCATATCTAATGTTTTTTCAGATATACGTACTTTTGCAACAGCTGTTGCGCTTCTTACTGTAATGTCTTTACCACCGACATCCACCATGCGTGCATTACCTTCATCATCAAAATGTGTGAAATCATTATTTTGCTCTGACATTTTTACTCCTCTTAGTTTCACTACTCTTAGCTGTATCTGTAAATTGTTATATTCTGATCATAGATCAATAAATGTATCGCAGCTCGAATCTCAACTATCTTTTACGATATTTACTCTTTATTACGATACTCATTAATCACAAATGATGTTATTGCATGTATATCATCTCTCAAAAAAACAGGCGTTTTGTTTTCGCGAGTTTCTGATAATTCATATTTAACCATCATATCAGATGCATATTTAATATTATTTGTAATAACTGCCCTTACATTTTTATCTGCCAGAAGCTCTTCCGCTCCGGCTATTCCTTCGGTAAGCATGACCATTTTAGGTATATCAGCTTTCTTATATCCCTCTATAATAACAATATCCACACCGGAAGCATCCTGAAGCATTTCTTCAAGAGTTTTCATTTTTCTGCTTATCTCAACAAAACCATTAATGTCAGATGATATCATAACTCTTTCTGCCCCGGCAGAAGAAAACCGATATGTATCCTTACCCATAGAATCGATATTTATTCCATGAACATCATGTTTAATGACCATAACCTTCAGATTCTTTTCATCAAGATAAGCTATCATTTTTTCGATTAAAGTTGTTTTCCCGCTTCCGGAATATCCAGCAATACCTATAATAAATGGTTTCATTTTTTTAATCCCTCAGTTTTTTTAACTTCAACAAGATTCTTCTTATATCAGGAACCCCTTTATTTTTGTTCCGGCAGGCAGCAATCCACTCTCCGGAGGTATTACACCAAATGCATTACAGCCAACAGAACTGCTGATAACAACATTTCCCTGAGAAGAATCAAAATCCAAAAATACTTCTCCGGCTGAAAAGCAAATTTTACCTCTGATAAGCCTGGTATTTTTACTTTTGTTTTTAAAGTCCTTAGCCAGCTTCATATCAATCAGCTGGTAATCATATTGCTTTAATCCGGATATTTTTCTGAGCGCCGGTATACAGATGCATTGAAGATTAGTAAGACTGGATGCCGGATTTCCGGATAATGCAAACATCATCTTACCATTTTTTATACCATACACAGATGCCATTCCCGGTTTGATAAATACACCGTCAGATAGGATTTCATATCCGGCTTCTTCCATG
Source organism: Eubacterium ruminantium (assembly GCA_900108205.1). Classification (GTDB taxonomy): domain Bacteria; phylum Bacillota; class Clostridia; order Lachnospirales; family Lachnospiraceae; genus Eubacterium_Q; species Eubacterium_Q ruminantium_A. The sequence continues at coordinate 245,039 of FNUU01000001.1, forward strand.
GATTCCGGTACAAGATCATAGTCTCCTGCTGAAACACCTCCTGTTGAAATGATGACATCCACCTTTTTTTCGCAGTCCAATATCATCTCCGTAATCTTTGCTTTATCATCTTTAACATGTCCGAAATAAGAAACTTCATACAAATGACTATTAAGGTAAGCCATTATTGTATACCGGTTCGAATTACGAATATGCCCAAGCTGAGGTATATCATCAATCTCAGTAACCTCATCACCGGTAGATATTATTCCTATCTTAGGCTTCTTATATACTTCAATAGTATTCATTCCAAGCGAAGCCATTACTCCTGTAACGCCTGCATCTATCATACTGCCGGAAGAAACAATCAAATCTCCTTTTTTCATATCTTCTCCGGCGTAGATAACATTTTCTCCTGCTTTAAAGCTTTTATTTATATATACTTCATTTTCATAAAAAACAGTATCTTCATACTTACATACCGCATCTGCTCCCTCCGGAATCGGAGCTCCGGTCATAAGCCTGACAGCCGTTCCCTTTGTAACCGCCTTTTGCGGAATTTTACCTGCAGGTATATTTTCAATAACCTCAAGCCTTACCTTACCGGTTTCAGACGCTTCCGTAGTATCAGCCGCACGAAATGCATATCCGTCATATGGAGACCTGTCGAAGGAAGGTACATTTTCCAATGCAACAAGATCTTTTGCAAGTACTCTGCCAAAGGCACTTTCAATATCTACAGTTTCAGTATCCATGGTAACTGCTTTTTCAGTCAGTAATTTTATTATTTCATCATAGTTTTTTATCATCTTACAGCCCTGCTTTTATCCTCAAAAAGATTTATTATTATCAGCACAAATGCTGAAATACCAATATTTATCAATACCCATTTTATAGCCAGATTATCATCATTTGTTCTCCACAGCTGATATACCGTAGTCGAAATGGTGGCAGTTCTTCCGGGAATATATCCTGCTATCATAGAAGTTGCACCATATTCTCCAAGCGCCCTCGCAAACGCCAGAACGCATCCTGCTATAATCCCCTGTTTACAGCATGGAAGCTTAACTTTAAAGAACATATATGTCTTGCTGAGCCCAAGCGACCTTCCTGCATTTATAAGTTCTTTATCAAAGGCCTCAAATGCCCCCCTGGCAGTTCGGTACATCAGCGGAAAAATCACTACTGCCGTTGAAAATACGGCCGACCACCATACCATAGTCAGCTTTATTCCAAACATGGACAAAAAGGCTTTACCCACAACATGCTTAGGTCCCAAAACCTTCAGAAGCAGATAACCAATGACAGTAGGCGGAAGTACAAGGGGAAGTGTGAACAAACAGTCCATCACACCCTTAATACCCCTCGGGAGCTTAACCACCCAGTTTGCCGCAGCAATTCCAAGTATTAATATAATAAGCGTGCTGATTCCCGCAATTCTGAGAGAATTATACAGTGGAAAAAGATCCATTTGATTATCCTTTCAAAATCAATAAACTTCTTAATCATATTGAGATAAAAAAGCGTATCTCATTATTCAAAAATACTATATCTTATTTTATACAGGTAAATCCGATACCTTCAAAAATCTTAACACTTTCATCATTGCTGAGATAATTAAGGAAATCGGCCGCAACATCCTTATTCTTTGAATTTTTAAGCACTGCCGCAGGATATATTACCTGGCCGCACATATCCTTTGTAGCTTCAGCAACAACCTTAAGTCCTGCAGAAGATGCATCCGTTGAATAAATAACTCCACAATCTACAGAAGCCTCTTTAACCTGAGTCGTTACTTCCTTAACATTGCTGCCATAGGAAATAAGACCATCTCCTGCAAGCTTCTTCTCATCCAGATTATAATAAGCAAAAATCTTCTGTGTATACTGTCCGACCGGTACATCTTCATTTCCCATTGCCATCAGTATATCTTTTTTATTAAGGTGATCCACAAGATCATCGAAGCTGTTTATGCCGGCTTTATTATCATCCGGAACCGCAAGAACAACTTTATTCTCCAAAAGATCCTTTCTTGTTGAACCATCAATATAATCATTTTTGTCTGGATTCTTTTCATCCCCTGCATTCACATCCAAAGCATCCATCTGCTTCTTTGCAGCAGATATAAACAGATCGCAGTCTGCACCTTCTTCAATCTGAGTCTTTAATGTTCCTGAAGAATCAAAATTAAAAGTGATCTTTACATTCGGATGTTCCTTACTGTAATTGTCACCTATCTGCTGAAGCGATTCTGTAAGTGATGCAGCAGCAAATACCACTATTTCAACATTTTCTTCCTTCTTTTCGGAATTATCTTCCTTTTTCTCTTTACCGCAGCCCCCTGCCATAACAACTCCTATCATCAAGAGCAACATGATTAAAATACTTTTTTTCTTCATTTTAGTTCTCCTTTAAAATTATTATTTTATCCGGATCAATCCGGAGTTTTTCAGGTATTGATACTTTTTCATCTCCGTCATAAAGAGATTTATTCTTTTTCCACCAGAGTCCATTCTCCAAAAGAATGTACCACTCAAACGGAAGCTTTGTTACGTTAACCTGACCGCACGAAATAACATTCAGCTCGTTAACGTTTTCATTATGCTGATGTATGTCAGCATCATGATTATTTATCATACTATCACTGCAGGGTTCAAAATCATGAGCCCTGATGCCGGCATATTCTGCATTCTCATCCAAAACCTTAGATGTGACAAGCTCTATATTACCCCAGTCGAGAGCTATAAACCTATGTTCTGTCAGTTTTTTTATCCTGCTGATATTCTTACAGCCGGTCAGCTTTGCTGCGGCTACATTTTCCGGATTTTTAAAAACCTCTTCGGTACTTCCCTGTCCGATTACTTTACCCTCCTTGAAGAGTATCAAATGATCACACATCTGGTATATCTCATCTCTGTCATGGCTGACCAGTATAAAGCTTTTATTCATAGATACCAGAAGGTCATATAATTCCAGTCTTGTTCTCTCTCTCAAAAAAGAATCCAGTGCGGAAAACGGTTCATCCAGAAGCAGCAGCTCCGGATCTGAAGCAAGAATTCTGGCGAGAGCTGTTCTCTGCTGCTGTCCGCCTGATATTTCATGTGGATGATGCTTCGCAACAGAAGAAATATCCAGCAATTCCATAAGCTCCTCTGCAGACTTCATATCAGAATTCACTTTCTTCATTTTGGAGGTTGCATAAATAGCTGCCTTTATATTTTCTTCAACAGTCATATTGGGAAATAATGCATAATTCTGAAAAAGATAACCTATATGCCTGCGGGCCGGATCAAGATTTATCTTTTTTACTTTATCATACATCAGTTTATTATCTATACTGATCGAACCCGAATCAGGTTTTACCAGTCCGGAAAGATTTTTCAAAAACATGCTCTTTCCGCTTCCTGATGGACCAAGTATGCCTATATGAGAATTATCCGCAACAAATCTTATATCAAGTTTAAAATCTTTTAGCTTTTTTTGAACATCTGCTTCTATTTTCATATTTATACGATAATAACCTATACACTTATTTTACCGACCGGTCTCTGTATTTTACTTTCTGGCACACTCACCGGCACTGCCTCTGAGTATCTTTATACCATGCTCCAATCCATTCAGGATAAAACCAAGACACTCCTCAACAGCTTTAGGACTTCCCGGAAGATTAACTATTACAGTCTTTCCGCGAATAACAGAAGCAGCTCTGGAAAGCATCGCTCTGTCGGTAAGTTCTGCCGATTTCAGTCTCATATACTCCGCAATTCCGGGAGCATTTCTCTCAGCCACCTCCATGGTGACCTCCGGTGTTCTGTCTCTCATGGAAAAACCGGTACCTCCGCTGGTTATTATAAGATCAACCTCTCTGCCATCCGAAAGTCGAAGTAATTCAGTTTTAAGTTTTAACGGTTCATCTGGAATAAGTATAGATTCAACCACATCATAACCATTATTTTTTAATATTTCGCAAGCCTTAGGACCGCTTTTATCCTCCCGTTCACCAATTGACGCCTTATCACTAAGAACAATAACAGCAGCCGTAAATGGTCTTTCGGGAGAAGCCGGCCTTATGATCACTTCATTTCCGACCGAAATCCTTCCTCCCTTTATTACCTCAAAAAACACTCCTTCTCTCGGCATAATACAGTCTCCGACAGATTCATAAATATGACAATGACTGTGGCACTGTTTACCCTTCTGAGTAAGCTTTAATTCTACAGATGAAGAGTCATCAGATAATATAGATAAAGTACTTCCAACCGGATATTTTTTAACATCTATCCCTTCGATAATAAGATTTTCACCAAAATCTCCATCTTTTACGGAAGCTCCTTTTTTATTAAATTCATCAATAACCTCTGCAGACAGAACGCTTACCTGTCTGTGCCATTTTCCGGCATGAGCATCATTTTCTATACCATAATCTTTTATCAGTTCAGCTTCTTTTACAGGATGCTTTGCAGTACCTCTTTTTTCACTGATACATATTGCTTTGATTATCCCCTTTTTTTCTGAAATATCGTTTAACTTCACTTCATCATCCTCCAATAGATGCCATTGTATGTTTCTCTGTTATGTTTTCTTCTTCTGTAAAACAATGATTCTCAGGCTTATTATATATTGCTTTTGCTATTATATTTGTAACATTCGCCTCTTTTTCACTCATGGAAATATCTTCACGTATAATACTCCTGATATCTTCCCCTGTATCATAACAAAGACAGCTTTTTAAAAAACCCTTTGTTGTAAGTCGTATTCTGTTACAGCTGTCACAGAATTTTCCATGCATGGCACTGATAAAACCGATATTGCCCATAAATCCCGGAATCTTATAATAAACCGCAGGTCCGTTTCCCGAATACTCAGGAGTCCGGATCATTTCAGGATATTTTTCTTTAAAGGCCGACAACAGCGTCTCATGAGACACTGCCGGAAAGCCCCTGGCAAATCCTATCGGCATAAGTTCAATAAATCTAAGATCAATTTTTTTATCTTTTATATAATCCATAAGAAGAAATGTATCCTTCAGCATATCAACACTTTTGTCATAAAAACTGCTGTCAATGGATACAGTATTTAATCTGCAGGTTATCCCTGATGCCAAAGCACAATCTATACCTTCAAGTACTTTATCAAGCATGGAATAGCCTGTTATTTCTGCATATCTTTTACTATCCAGAGTATCAAGGCTGATATTAATCCCGTCAATCCCGGCCTTCTTAAGCTCCTCAAGCTTATCTGCAAGCAGGATGCCGTTCGTTGTAAGAGTAACCTTTTCGATTCCGTTTATATTTTTTATATTTTTTATCAGTTTAGATACATCACGTCTGACAAGCGGTTCTCCCCCTGTGATCTTCACTTTTTTTATTCCGAGTGCTGCCATGCACTTAATTACAAAACAAATCTCCTCGAATGTAAGTATTTCACTCATCGGAACATGCTCTATATCCTGTGGCATACAATACCTGCACCTCAGATTACATTTATCTGTCACAGATACTCTGACATAATCTATCTCTCTGTTATATCCATCTTTCATGTTAGTTTTACCCAAAAGAAGCACATATGACCATTCACATAAAATGACATGATCATATGTGACTTCTTTTTTATGTATAATCCGTTATTATTTTATCATTTTATTATATCGTTTTATTTTATCATTTTATTAAATCAGTTTGTTGCATTTTTTTATCAGTTATAGTTTTATCATATATTTTATATCTTTTCCACTCTGACAGCACATACCTTATATTCCGGTATTCTTGCAAAATCATCCAGAGCGGCATTTGTAAGTACATTGGCAGGCGAATCCTGGAAATGGAAAGGCATCCAGGTTTCACCCATGGAAACCTTACGACCCACCCTTGCAGTTGCGGTTATTTCGCCGCGTCGGCTTATAATCTTAACCTTTTCACCGTTTTTAATTCCCAGATCATCTGCATCCTTGTAATTGATTTCTATAAATCCTTCTCCGGATATATCCATAAGCCCCTCCGCCCTTGAGGTCATAGCCGTAGCGTTATAATGATAAAGAATACGCCCTGTCATCATAATAAACGGATATTCCTCATCAGGCAGTTCCTGAGAAGCTCTGTAGGCTGACGGATAAAGCAGTGCCCGTCCTCTTGCAGGACCGTTCGCATGCATTATTGCAGTTCCCGGATGTTCCTTTCCTGTGCATGGCCACTGAAGGGTTTCTCCACTATCCAGCCTGTCATGCGATATACCCGCAAAGCTAGGGGTTACCGACGCTATCTCATCCATGATCTCAGCACTTGTAAGATGTGGCTGAGGATAACCCATGGCATTCATAAGATCAATAATTATATCTGTATCAAGGCGCATATCCCCCTTAAGCGTAACAGCCTTACGAATTCTCTGGACACGTCTTTCTGTATTTGTAAATGTACCCTCCTTCTCGGCATAGCTAACCCCCGGAAGAATAACATCTGCATATTCAGCAGTCTTTGTCATGAAAAGCTCCTGAATAACAAAGAAATCCAGACTCTGGAGTGCCTTAATAATATGATGTGTATCAGGATCCGTAACAACAGGATCCTCACCGCATATATAAAGACCTTTTATAGTTCCGTTTATTGCGGCAGGAAATACATCCGTAGCCTTAAGTCCGGGACTCGGATTAAGCTTTATTCCCCAGGCTTTTTCGAACTTTTCTCTGACAGTATCATTATTTACCTTCTGATAACCTGGATAATCAGTAGGAAGAGCTCCCATATCACAGGCTCCCTGAACATTGTTCTGTCCCCTGAGAGGATTTACTCCGCATCCGCTCCTGCCGATCTTTCCGCAGAGAACAGCCATATCAGACATACACATAACGCCCTCTGTACCTGTAGAATGCTCCGTAACACCCAGACAGTAAATAATAGGAGCTTTTTTAGCTGTTGCATACATCCTTGCAGCTTCAACAAGTCTGTCCGGATCAATATGACATATCTCTCCGACCTTTTTCGGTGTATATTCTTCAACCAGAGTCTTAAGTTCCTCAAAGCCTTCAGCATAATTATCAATATATTCATGATCGATAAGATCTTCTTTAATCATAACATGCATCATGCCATTCGCAAATGCAACATTTGTTCCCGGTCTGATCTTAAGATGAATATCAGCCTTCTTGGCGAGTCCTATATCTCTCGGATCAACAACAATAAGCTTTGTACCATCCTTAACTGCCTTTCTGATCTGCATACCAACAACCGGATGAGCCTCCTCAGGATTAGAGCCTATAAGAAGAATACAATCCACGTCATGAGTAATATCATGAATCGGATTTGTCATTGCTCCTGAACCAAGAGTCTTTGCAAGTCCGGCAACTGTAGCCGAATGACATACTCTGGCACAGTTATCTGTATTATTATTTCCAAAGCAGGTCCTTACCATCTTCTGGACCATATATATGTCCTCATTAGCCGAACGTGAGCAGGCAAAACCTGCAAGAGATTCATTTCCATACTTTTCTTTTATCTCCATTAAACGTTTTGCAGTATAACTGATGGCTTCATCCCACTCAGCCTCTCTGAATTTACCAGTTTCCCTGTCCTTGATAAGCGGTTTAGTTATTCTGTCAGAAGAATGAACAAAATCAAAACTGCCGGAACGTCCCTTTACACAGAGACGATGATGATTTGACGGACCGTTGGCCGGTTCAACATTTACTATCTTATCTCCTTTAACCACAAGATAATATTGGCATCCTGTTGCGCAGTGCGGGCAGGTGGTAAGAACCTTCTTGACTTCCCAGTTTCTGTACTTTTCTTCACGTTTCAATGTGAGTGCACCGGTCGGACATACACTTGCACAATTACCGCATGTCTCACATCCACTTTCTCTATAATCCTCTCCAAACGGAGCGTCCACCACATGAAATACTCCGGAACGACTGTTTTTAAGAGTTCCGTTGCAGGCTATATTATGGCACACGCTGATACAACGCATACAATGAATACATTTACTCGGATCGTAAGTAATATATGGATTATCCTTTAAAACCGGAAGTTTCTTTTCAATCTTGTGTCTGCTTCCACGATGTTCCGCATGCTTAACATCATATCTGTTACACATATTCTGTAATTCACAGGTACCATTCGCAGGGCAGCTCATACAGTCCAGATTATGATTTGAAAGTATCAGCTTCAACATATCCTTTCTGTATTCTGTAAGCCTTTCTGATTCAGTTGAAATAACCATTCCATCCTTTGCCATGGTTCTGCAGGCCGGAAGAAGATTTGAAAAACCTTCAACCTCTACCACGCAAAGACGACATGAACCCACATCACTGACGCCTTTCATGTAACAGAGTGTCGGAATATCTATATTATTTTCTCTTGCAATATCAAGTATTGTGGTATTCTCTTCGGATTGACAGAGTTTACCGTTTATAGTAATATTTATCATTCGCCTCTGCCCCCTTCCATAACTCCACATCCATAATGATCGCAGCGCAGACATCTACCGGACTCACGCATAGCTTCTTCATATGTCATAGAAAGCTCGACATAGTTGAAATTTCCTTTTCTGTCAAAAGGATCTTTTTCTTCAACCTCAGATCTTCCGGTAGGTATACATGGATTTGGATACGCCGGAGGTATAGCGATCTTGTCATCTATCTTATGATGATATCCAAGATATTCATCAATATTAAATGCAGCCACCTGACCGGCAGCGATCGCATTTATTGCCGTCGAAGGTCCTGTTACACAATCTCCACCTGAAAATACTCCTTCCATATCCTTAACCATACAGGTTTCATCAGCCATTATCCGTCCCCTGTTTACAGGTACACCTTCTTTATCAAAATCACTGACATCACTTCTCTGACCGACTCCCAGAATAAGATAATCACATTTAAAACGATAAGGATAATTGCTGGAATGCTCCGTTGTCATCATTCCATACTGATCATATTCCGCTATTATCTGAGGCTGAAGCCATACAGCTTTAACTTCATTGGTTTCATTATCTGCCTCAATATTAAGAAAGCTGAGCATGGATCTGAAGCTGACGCCCTCCTGCATAGCTCCTTCAATCTCCTCTTTAAGCGCAGTATAATCATCTCTTTTCCTCGTAAATACATGAATGGATTCAGCATTAAGACGTACAGCGGTTCTCGCAGCATCCATAGCCACATTACCACCGCCGATAAGAACAACCTTTTTCCCGGTAAGATCCGGGGCATTTCCATTTGCGACCAGCTGAAGAAAATCAGCTGCAGGAATCACATTTTTTGCATCTGCATTTTCCATCGGCATACGATTACCTATCTGGGCTCCGATCCCGATATATACAGCATCATAATCATCACGCAGTTTTTTGAAGCTTATATCCCTGCCGATTTTAGTATTATAATGAATCCGGATATCCCCCGAATTAAGGATGGCATTGATATCACGGTCAAGCTTTTCCTTTGGCAGACGGTATTCCGGTATACCATATCGAAGCATGCCTCCGCCTTTTTCATGCTCCTCAAATATCTCAACCTCATGTCCCATAAGACATAAATAATAAGCAGCTGTCATTCCTGAAGGTCCTGCTCCGATCACAGCTATTCTTTTACCTGTTTTAACATTCGGTTCAGGTGTAGGAACAGTATCAGCAGGAGCCTGTTCAACCGCATATTTTTTGAGGCCTCTGATATTGATCGATGCATCCACCAGAGACCTTCTGCATTTTCTTTCACAAGGATGTTCACAGACAAAAGCACACGCAGTCGGAAATGGATTTCTATTCCTTATAACTCTTACTGCTCCTGAATAATCCTCTTCTTTGATCATGGCTACATAGCCCGGGACATCAACATGTGCCGGACATAAAGTTATGCACGGAATTGTCTGTGTAACATTTTCTATGCACCGTCTTTTCGTAATATGGCTTTCGTATTCATCTGCAAATTCAGAAAGGGAATCCAAGATAAGATTGGCTCCTACTACTCCCACAGCACAATCGGCAGTTTCTGCGATCATCCTGCACTTTTTTTCAATCTCCCCCAGTGTATCCATAGTAGCATCGCCATTCAGTATGGATTTTAAAAGATAATCAACCTCTGCAAGTCCATCACGACACGGAACACATTTTCCACATGACTGATTCATTGAAATCTGCAGCAGAGATTTATAAAGAGCCAGCGGACACATTCCCGGCGGATAAGATGTCATTCTTGAATGAAATTTACGAAGTGTTATATCAATTCGTTCATTCATATTTCCTTTTTTGGAAAGCTTTCTCATGTAATTATACCCCCTTCTCCATCATTCTATATAACAGCAATAAATACTAATTATATAAACAATAAACCTCCCGCAGCTTTATCAATTTATCCCCACATTTATCGTCGCGGAAGGTTTATTATGATCATTCTATTGTAAGCGCATCGGCAAAGCCGGTTACTTCAAATATCTCCATAATCTTTGATGATACATTTTTAACTATCATTTTCCCCTGTTTATTCATAATCTTCTGCGCAAGCAGCATAACCCTGAGTCCCGCACTGGATATATAATCTAAATCTATAATATCAAAAATAAGAGTTTCAATATTAGAGAGTTCAGACTGTATAACCACCTCAAGATTGCTTGATGTCGTTGTATCAAGACTACCGGCAAGCCCTATGATCATTTCCTTTCCATTTGTTTTCTTTTTGATTTCTAACATTTTATAACCTCCCCATTGATCTTGGTTATGATATTTCTTTAACCAGTTTAAGTTTATTACAACCGTCGGAATATTCATATTGAACATCATCCATCAGTTTTTTTACTAGAAATATACCGAGTCCTCCGATCTGTCTGTCTTCTGGTGCAAGAGTCGTATCCGGATCTTCTTTATTCAGCGGATCATACGGAATCCCCTTATCCGTAAACGTTATGCTGAGGTTGCCATCATCAAAGAGAGTCTCTATAACGACCATGCCAACCTCCCCCTTGTAAGCATAATGAGCTATATTAACAAAAATCTCTTCCACAGCAAGCTTTATCTGCATCTCCTTCTTCATAGGGCATGCAGCACCCTCAATCTCTGAAAGCACAAAATCCTGTACTGTTTCAAGATTTTCTATAAGCGCCTGTATTTCAATTCTGTGGAATTTCTGCTCCATAAACCCAATCCTTCCGACACCTGAAAACTATAGAAAAATCGATATATTTGTCACAAATAACTCTAATATATTTTATCGTAAAACGTCTAAAAAAGCAAATAATTAAGCAATAAAAAAGGACTGTTTAATCATGTTAAACAATCCTTAACACACATATATATAATTTACCGAGGAGCAAAAAAAAATGAAGCATATAACTCTTACAATCTGCGTTCCTCACATTTGCAATCAGTATTCTGTAATCAATTATTTTTCAAGAAGTTCGGAAAGTTCAAATCTTCTCCTTCCCTTCTGCCTTGTGAGTTCAGCAAGTCCCAGCGCTGTCATATCAACAAAGAAACATTTTGTAAGATCCTTTGATATTCCATTTTTTAAATTATTGATCACACTGTCTATCGACTCGCTCTTCTTCATATTGATAAAGTCAACCAGAATGATTCCTGAAATATTTCTTGTTCTGAGGATCCTGGCGATCATATCAGCAGCTTCCATATTAGTCTTTCTCATATGATTCTCAATATTACTGCCTTTAACATCTTTACCCGTGTTTACATCAATAACAGTAAGCGCTTCTGTAAGGTCCACCACAAGATATCCTCCTGAAGGAAGATATATCTTATGCCCAAACATAATTTCCAGCTCTCTGTCAATATTATAAAGAGCTCTGAGGGACTGATTTGTGTCTTCATGATAATTCACTAAAGACTTATATTCAAAATTTCCTTCAATAAGATCATCATATACTTCTTTTTGATCAGTAATTACAGTAAGCTCCTCATAGATATTCTTGGCAATAATATCTTCAAGAAAAACAGCTACATTCTCCTGTCTTTCATAAATAAGTGCCCCTGCAACTTCATGGTATGCCTTCTCAACATAACCTTTTAGTTTACGTAATGTTCTTATGGTATCCAACTCAATATTAAGATCATCTGCACTTACAGCCGCTGATCTGAAGATAACCCCATAGTCATCGTTAAATTCATCAGGGTATCCTGCCTTTAATCCTTCAAACAGCTCTTTCAAATGATTTCTTTTCTTGTCGTCAGTAATCCTTTTGGAAACTCCTGCTCTGGCACTGCGATTTATAACAGAATATTTCCCCTTCATGGATATATCAGAGGTTGCCTGACATCTTTTATTTCCGACAGCATCTTTTGTGATCTGTACCAGCAGCCAGTCACCTTTCTTCACATCCTTGCCTTTTCCGTGTTTGATAAAGATATGCTTTCCATCATTTTCTTCCAGTGAATAATAAATACTGGTACCATCGGCTATACGAAGGAAGGCAGCTTTAAGATTATCGACTATATTGTCAACCACAGCCACATATATATTTCCGACTATACTGTCACCCGAAACAGGATGAACCTCTGTCAAAAGACTATTCTCGTATATGAATGATACATTTCCGCATTTTGAATTTGTTATCAGTATCCTGCCCTTCATTTTTTCCCCCGTGAATAACTTATACATCCAATAATGATCTGAAACCGCTTATTTTATCACCATAATACGTTTCCAATCTGAGAATATTATAACTGAATCTGTCATATTCCACTCCGATCCTGTCAAAAACAGCTTTCAGGACATCATCAGGTTTAAGATTCTCATGGCTTCCTGTAGCTATCAGCATATATATACCCTCTTTCTTTACATTAAGCTCATATATCAAGGGTTTAATATCCGTAACTGCTTCAGATCTTTTGGTTTTCTTAAGCACTTCAATTGAAGCGGCATTATTAATATGATCCACAGCCTCTGAAATATATTTTGTGATAGTATCTTCTTCAGTGTCTTCACCGGATTCTGATACTCCGGCTTTGCTTATAATTGCTTTTCTTCCCTTTTCGGTAAGTGATATCAGATAATCAGAAGCCGTAACAGCCGCCATCGAATTTACAGCATCATCAGGAAGTACAGTTATTCCCAGCATTTTTATATATGGAGATCCCACTGCATTAAATCTTTCAACTATCTCCTCACTGCTGCTGAAGGAATTAAACTCAGCATCACAGTATTCTCCCACTGATTCCATCATAAGAGGCATGGGAGCGGCAAAAGATATTATCTGATGAGGACTCATACCTGTACTGTAGCAAATATCAATATCTGCCCTTCTTATAGCTTTTTGGAAGTATCTCATTACATCCAAATGACTTATGAACTTTAATGGACCTGTTTTACTATATTTTATTCTTACTTTCATGCTTATCATCCATTTTAACTGCCAAAACATACTCCGCTTCCAAATGAAGCTTCGCCGCAGCCCTGACATTTATCACGACAGTTAGGTGTAACTTTTCCGGCTTTTGCTGTCAGCCATTCCTTTTTCAGGAACTCCTTACTTACGCCGGCATCTATATGATCCCATGGGAATATTTCATCAATATCCCTCTCTCTTTCAGTATAAAACTTATAATCTATACCATTATCACTAAAGGCTTTATAATATCTTTCCATATCAAAGAATTCTGTCCAGGCATCGAATATTGCACCCATTTTATAGGCATCATAGATAACCTTGGAAAGCTTTCTGTCACCTCTGGCAAAAACGCCTTCAAGTACAGAAATATCCTGATCATGATATGAAAACTTAAGTCTTTTCTTGTTAAGCTGCTGATTAAATGTATCCTTTACATGCCTTGCTCTTCTGACATATTCGTCTCTCGGAAGCATCGGAGCCCACTGGAATGGTGTAAATGGTTTCGGAACAAAGTAGGACGCTGAGGAAGTGATCTGAAGAGATCCGACTCTTTCTTCTTTAGGAACCGTTTCAAAATAAAGCTCTGATACCTTTTCAGAAAGATAAGCAATGCCTTCAGCATCTTCATCTGTTTCCGTAGGAAGTCCCAGCATAAAATATAATTTAACCTTGTTCCAGCCACCCTTAAAGGCATCTCTTGAACCATTCAATATATCATCTTCCGTAAGCCCTTTATTGATAACATTTCTCATTCTCTGAGATCCGGCCTCAGGTGCAAAGGTAAGAGATACCTTTTTTATATCCTGAACCTTCTTCATTACTTCAAGAGAAAATGCATCAATACGAAGGGACGGCAAGGATACATTTACATGCTTTCTCTCCATCTCATCTATCAGATAATCCAAAAGCTCCTTAAGCGAAAGATAATCACTTGTGGAAAGAGAACTGAGAGAAATCTCTTCATATCCGGTATTCTTAAGCATTTCATCCGCATATTTTTTAAGAAGCTTAACGTTTTTCTGTCTTGTGGGACGATATATCATGCCCGCCTGACAAAAACGACATCCTCTGATGCATCCTCGCATAACCTCAAGAACAACTCTATCCTGTGTGGCACGAAGATAAGGAACTACCGGTTTCATAGGATATGGTGCCTTATCAAAATCAGTAACAATTACTTTTTTTACCCTTGCCGGAACGTCCTCATAAAGGGGCTCTATCTTTTCAACAGACCCATTTTCCATATATGTTACATTATACATTGAAGGAACATAGATACCCTTTATCTTTGAAGCCTGATGAAGGAATTCCTCTCTTGTCATATCACTGTTTTTGTATTCCTTATAAAGGACAAAAAGTTTATCGTAGCTGATCTCACCTTCTCCGATATAAAAAATATCAAAAAAGTCTGCTATAGGCTCCGGATTGTATACACAAGGTCCTCCGCCGACAACTATAGGTTCTCCCTTAACTCTGTCCTTAGCATAAATATGGAAACCCGAAAGATCTATAACCTGCAGAATATTTGTATAACACATTTCATACTGAAGAGTAATTCCCAGAAAATCAAAATCTCTGACCGGACTTTGGGTCTCAAGTGTAAAGAGCGGAATATTCTTCTCCCTCATTATCTTATCCAGATCCGGCCACGGACTGTAAACCCTCTCGCAATATGTATCCTCACGTCTGTTGAACATATCATAAAGAATCTGTATTCCAAGATAAGACATACCAATCTCATAGACATCAGGAAAACACATGGCAAAACGGATATCTATCTTACTGAGATCCTTTTCTACCATGTTTACCTCATGTCCGATATAACGTGACGGCTTCTCCACAGCCATTAATATTTCATCTGATAGAGCTAATTTTTCCATTTAGATACTCATACTTTCGTAAATCTATATTGAGAAGCAAAAACCGCTTCTTCTAATCCTTCGGAACCAGCATTCCTCCGGTATCACATCAGTTTTTAAAACTATGTACCGGTGCAGGAATTCTTCCTGTTCTGTTAACAAATGCCGAACAATCATAATTATTTACCTTCATTATCGGTGCATATCCGAGAAGTCCGCCAAATTCAACATTTTCCCCTTCCTTCTTACCAATAACAGGGATAAGTCTTACAGCTGTAGTCTTCTGATTGATCATACCGATTGCCATCTCATCAGCAATTATACCTGAAATGGTGGTTGCCTTTGTGTCTCCAGGAATTGCGATCATATCAAGACCAACCGAACATACGCAGGTCATAGCCTCCAGCTTTTCTATTGTAAGGCAGCCTTTTTCTGCCGCAGTTATCATTCCCTGGTCTTCACTTACAGGAATAAACGCACCCGAAAGACCACCTACATAGGAAGAAGCCATAATACCACCCTTCTTAACCTGATCATTCAGAAGTGCAAGAGCTGCAGTTGTTCCCGGAGCACCTGCATATTCAAGACCAATCTCATGAAGAATATCTGCTACAGAATCACCGATAGCCGGTGTAGGCGCAAGCGAAAGATCCACAATACCAAAAGGTATTCCGAGTCTCTTGGAAGCTTCCTTTGCAACAAGCTGACCAACTCTAGTGATCTTAAATGCAGTCTTCTTTATTGTCTCACAGAGTACCTCAAAGCTTTCTCCTCTGACCTCTTCCAGAGCAGTTTTTACAACTCCCGGTCCGGATACACCTACATTTATTATTTTATCTGCTTCTGTAACACCGTGGAAGGCACCTGCCATAAACGGATTATCATCCGGAGCATTGCAGAACACAACAAATTTCGCACAGGCAATCGAGCCCTTATCTGCAGTAAGCTCAGCAGCTTCCCTGATCTTTTCACCGATCAGCTTAACAGCATCCATATTGATACCGGTTTTGGTAGAACCGCAGTTTACGGAACTGCAGACAATATTTGTTTCAGCAAGAGCCTTTGGAATAGACTCTATAAGAAGCTTATCAGCTTCAGTCATTCCCTTACTTACAAGCGCTGAATATCCGCCTATAAAATTCACTCCAACTTCAGCAGCGGCTTTGTCAAGAGTCTTTGCAATCTCTACAAAGTCATCTGCAGATTTACATACCGAACCTCCGACAAGAGCAATAGGTGTAACAGAAATTCTCTTATTAACGATCGGAATTCCATACATCTTTGTGATCTCTTCTCCTGTTTTCACAAGATCACGTGCACTTTCGGTAATCTTTTTATAAATATTATCGCAGGTTGAAACAAGATCCGGACCAACGCAGTCAAGAAGACTGATACCCATGGTTATGGTTCTTACATCAAGATTCATCCTGCTGATCATTTCGTTTGTTTCTAAAACTTCATTTAATGTAATCATCTTAAATCCTCACTATTATTAGATTCTGTGCATCATATCAAAGATTTCTTCCTTCTGTGTCTTGATCTCAACGCCAATCTCATGTCCGACAGAAGCAAGTTCATTTGCAAGCTCATCATGGGACTTAATTGTAGCCGAAGTATCAACAAGCATCATCATGTTGAAATACCCCTGCATGGTTGTCTGTGTAATATCACAGATATTAATATTATTATTTGCAAGATATGTACATATCTTTGCTATTATTCCTACAGTATCTTTTCCTACAACAGTTATTATTGTTTTCATCTATAAATCCTCCTGGATGAATTTATTATTAAACCATATACAAGCCAGATATAAACAAATACAGCCTTTATGATGGTTTTATTTTTGTATTCACTTATATTCAACATTACGAGAAGCAAAAGCTGCATCTCATAATCCTGCGTAATATATTTTCTCTGATATTTTATATCTCATACAGATCATCATTTCTGTCTCTGAATGCTGTATGCAGATCAAAATCCCGGGCATCCTTTGAATACTGATTGCCCATCAGTTCCTGTTTTACCGCTTCATATGCAAGCTCCGGAAAATTATTTTCCTTGCTGAGATGTCCAAGTATTATTGTTTTCAAATGATCATTAAGCAGCTGCCGGATAAATCTGCCGGAAGCTTCATTTGATAAATGTCCTCTTTCAGACAGAATTCTTCTTTTTAAATGATATGGATAAGGTCCTGCTTCAAGCATCCTTATATCATGATTTGCTTCTATAAGAAGAATGTCACTGTCAGAAAGACATTTTACCAGATAATCATTATAATTACCAAGATCCGTAGCAACGGATATCTTTTTCCTTCCATCCGTAAAACTGTAGCATACCGGTTCATAGGCATCATGCCAGATCGATCTTGGTGTTATAGTCATATCCTTTATCTGAAATGCGACATCACTACCTATGACATTATATAACGACTTGTCAATAATGCCAACACTTCTGCATTCATTTATTCCTTTAATGGTTCCTGCAGTTGTATAAATAGGCACCTTATATTTTCTGGATAATACTCCGAGGCCTTTTATATGGTCGCTATGTTCATGAGTTATTACAACAGCATCGATATCTTTTCCGGATATATCTGCCGCCCGGAGTCCTTCTTCTATTTTCTTTAAGCTTATACCACAGTCGAGAAGAACTGCAGCTTCGTCAGTCATGACCAGCGAAACATTACCACTGCTCCCGCTGGCTATATTCATAAATTTCATATTTTACCTTTTTTCAAATGTCATACTGCTGACATACAGTTTTTCATAATTAACATCACCGCCGGGCTGAACAAGCTTTATATTTTTTCTGAATTCATCATATTCTTCAAAACCCAGGCTGTTATTATCCAGATCAAAACAGTTCGATAAAAGATATTCTGCGCCAAGAAGCGATGTATTACCGGATATCTCAGTCTTATCCATGAAGCATTCCGGGATCAGACCGATAGTAACCGCATCGGATAAAGACATATAAAAGCCAAATCCTCCAGAAATGAAGACCTTATCCACTTCATTTTTATCAAGACCGGCTTTATCAAGAACAAATATCACTGACGAATATATAGCCGCCACCGCAAGCTGTATATTTCTTATTATCTTCTCTGTCAAATGCAGCTTAACGCCGCCAATTGTCACATCTCTTCCATTTTGAACAAAATCATCCGTAAGCTTAAGAGTTCTTGATAATTCTCCTTTTTTCAGAAGAAATGCTATGGCAGACAAAGTCGTTTTGCCATATACACCTACAGCCCTTGTGCTGTTTTCAAATGCAGGTCCGCAGGCAGCAGATATACTATAAAGCTCTCCGCCCTTTCTAAGTATCATTTCTCCATTTGTTCCAAGATCCATCAGCAGAAGATTTAACTTCTTATCATACTGTTGAAATTTATAATATGCACCTGCGACAGCATCTCCTCCTATAAAGGCTGAGGCACCGGCCAGCACAAAACACTTTATACCACTTGGAAGACAAATCCCTGTGTTCTCGGAAAAAGGGCTCACAAACGGAGCTTCCCCAAGGCTTTTCAGATCAAGTCCAAGCAATATGGAAGCCATCGTTGTATTTGCAGAAATAATACCGCATATAACATCTTCTGCCGAGAGATCGTCCACAAGCATTTTACAGAGACATTTATCTATAGCTGAAATTATCATTCCCTGCATTTTAAGGAGATTATCTTCCTTCTCAGAATTTGTGATTCTGGAAATAATATCAGAACCGTATTTACTCTCCGGATTAAGAAAGCCATCCTTCCTCAGTATTAAAAAATCTTCATCCAGTAATGAAACTGCCACCGTTGTAGTCCCTACATCGATGGCAGCAAAAAGTTTTTTACTCATTAAAATATCGCCTTAGGTGTTTTTTCAATTGGTCTGTAGCCTGTCTCGCTCAGTCTCTTAATGATCTTTTCCTTATGTTCAGGACCAAATGCTTCCATGGTTATAACAAGCTCAACAGCTGCATTTCTGTTAAGTGAAACGAACTGATTATGATCAAGCTTGATGATATTTCCCTGCTCCTCAGCTATAATCGAGGATACCTTTACAAGCTCGCCCGGCTTATCAGGAAGAAGTACGGAAACAGTAAATATTCTGCTTCTTGCAAAAAGGCCATGCTGAACAACGGAAGAAAGAGTTATAACATCCATGTTTCCGCCGGAAAGAATGCTTACTACCTTCTTATCCTCTGCAGGAAGATGCTTAAGAGCCGCTACTGTAAGAAGTCCACTGTTCTCAACTATCATTTTATGATTTTCTATCATATCCAGGAAGGCTACGATAAGTTCGCTGTCTTCAACCGTGATTATCTCATCGATATTTTCTTCAATATATGGGAAGATTTTACTTCCCGGCGTCTTAACCGCAGTACCGTCTGCGATTGTATTTACATGATCAAGGGTAGTAACCTCATGCTTCTTAAGTGATACCTGCATACAATTTGCTCCTGCTGGTTCAACGCCGATAACCTTAATATTTGGATTGAGCATCTTTGCAAGTGTAGAAACACCGGTTGCAAGTCCGCCTCCACCGATTGGAACAAGAATTGTATCTACAAAAGGAAGATCCTTAAGTATCTCCATGGCAACTGTACTCTGGCCTGTAGCTACTTCAAGATCATCAAAAGGATGGATAAAAGTATATCCTTCCTCTTCAGCAAGCTGAAGTGCATATTCACAGGATTCATCGTAAACATCACCCTTAAGAATTACTTCAGCTCCAAGAGACTTGGTTCTGTTAACTTTTATAAGCGGTGTAGATGTTGGCATTACAATTATCGCCTTGCAGCCGTAGGTTTTTGCTGCATAGGCAACACCCTGCGCATGATTGCCGGCTGAAGCTGTGATAAGTCCTCTTCCACGTTCAATATCTGAAAGCTGACTGGTTTTATAATAAGCTCCTCTTATCTTATAAGCACCTGTAAGCTGCATATTCTCCGGCTTGAGAAAAACCTTATTTCCGGACATTTTACTGAAATATTCACTTTCAATAAGACCTGTATTCCTGGCTACCTTTGAAACTATATTATATGCCTCTTCACACTTGTCCAGTGTTATCTTATCCATCATATTATTCTTTTTCCTTTCAACTGTAAAACTGCTTAAATATCGAACAGATCATCATCTCTTGGAAGACCTTCATTTGCTTCTATAAGCATTTCAACATCAGACATTTCTGATTCAACATTAAAATCAGCAAAAAGCGCTGTAATAAACTGGCTTGGATCAAACTTCTGAAGATCATCGATCTTTTCACCTATACCAATGTATTTTACCGGTACAGATAGTTCAGACTGGATAGCTATGGCAATACCGCCCTTTGCAGTTCCGTCAAGTTTTGTGATAATAATACCGTCGATCTGTGATACTGTACTGAACTGTCTTGCCTGTTCAAGAGCATTCTGACCTGTTGTACCATCGAGCACGATAAGTGTTTCAACAGTTGCATCAGGATATTCTTTATCTATTATCCTTCTCATTTTAGCAAGCTCGTCCATAAGATTTTTCTTGTTATGAAGTCGGCCTGCAGTATCTACCAAAAGGATATCAGTATTTCTTGCTTTTGCTGCATTTACTGCATCATATACAACAGCCGAAGGATCAGAGCCCTCACTCTGAGCTATAATATCAACCTCAGCCCTGTCAGCCCAGGTTTTTAACTGATCTATCGCAGCAGCCCTGAATGTATCAGCTGCAGCTATAAGCACCTTTCTGCCACGTCTTCTGTACTGCGCTGCAAGCTTACCTATAGAAGTCGTTTTACCAACTCCGTTTACGCCGATAACGAATATAACTGATTTTTTCTGCTCAAAGTCGTAAGCAGAATCATCAACATTCATCTGATCTCTCAGACTGTTAATGATAAGCCCCTTACACTCGGCAGCGTCCTTAAGCTTCAGCTCCTTTACCTTTGCCTTAACATCATCTATAACCTTCTCGGCTGTTTCATAGCCCATGTCGGCCATAACAAGTGTTTCCTCTAACTGATCATAGAAATCATCATCAATCTCATTTGCTTTAAAAAGATTTGAAAAGCTCTTTGAAATACTGTTTCTGGTCTTCGAAAGACCTTCCTTTAATTTTTGAAAAAATCCCATATACTTCTCCCTTCAATTAATTATCCAGTGAATCCTCAATAAGATTTACGGATACCAGAGTGGATACGCCCTTCTCCTGCATGGTTATACCGTAAAGTATATCCGCAGATTCCATTGTACCACGTCTGTGGGTAATTACAATAAACTGGGTATCCTTAGTAAGCTTATCCAGATATTTTGCAAATCTCTTAACGTTTGAATCATCCAGAGCCGCCTCTATCTCATCCAGAAGACAGAATGGTGATGGCTTAAGACTCTGAATTGCAAAAAGAAGTGCAATCGCAGTAAGACTCTTCTCACCACCGGAAAGCTGCATCATGTTCTGAAGCTTC
This sequence comes from Eubacterium ruminantium, assembly GCA_900108205.1. Taxonomy (GTDB): domain Bacteria; phylum Bacillota; class Clostridia; order Lachnospirales; family Lachnospiraceae; genus Eubacterium_Q; species Eubacterium_Q ruminantium_A. The sequence goes on from FNUU01000001.1 coordinate 266,627, forward strand.
TTTCCCGGAGGCTGTGCATTAATGATGATTCCTGATTCAAGTATATCCTCATCATCTACCAGTGAAAGCGTAGCCTTTCCTCCGCCAAAAAGCTCATGGAATACCTTCTGGAACATAGTCTGAATGTCCTTAAACTTTTCTGTAAATGTATCCTTCATGGCTTTTTCAAGCTCTGCTATGATATTCTTTAAGTTTTCCTCTGCCTTTACTATATCGTCTCTCTGTGTGCTGAGGAAATCATATCTTTCTCTTACTTCCTTATATTCTTCGATGGCATTGACATTTACGTCGCCAAGTCCTTTTATATCTCCCTTAACAGAAGAAATCTCTTTCTTAAGGGCAGATCTGCTTAATGTTTCTTCCTTTTCCTTTGCCAATTCAACTGCAGAAGAATATGTAAGTTCATATTCCTCCCACATATAATTGATCTCAGCATCCTTCTTCTCTGTAATCTTCTCAATACTGTTATTACAGGTAAAGATTGCCTTATCCATACGACCGATCTCAGAAGTGAGCTCTTCACGACGGTTAAGGAGTTCCTTATGTTTACGGCTTTCCTTCTCCCTGCTGCTGACAAGCTTGTTTAATTCCTCGGTACTGTCCGAGATAGCCTTATCATTTTCCGCTTTACTCATAGACAGAATATCTATCTTCTCCTTGAAGCTGTCTGCATTACTTCCTGAAAGCGAAAGACGTTCATTATATCCTGCTTCATCAGCTGCAGATCTCTCAATATCAGCATTTATACGATCAATATTCTGGTCAATGAACCCTGACTGCTGCCTGATATTTCCGGCCTTTAATGAAAGTCCGGCATATTCTTCATCACGAAGCTTCTTCTCTTCACGCAGCTTTGCAACCTCGTCCTCAAGGCCTGTTATATGCTTCTTTCTCTCTTCGATGGCGTTTTCCTTCTGCTTACCCTCATCAAAAAGCTCATCCTTATTAAGATTAATATCCTTGACCTGTTCATCCAGCTCAAGGTTTTCTTTCTTAACCGATTCAAAAAGCTGCAGCGTTTCTTCAAGGCTTCTTTCAGCATTTTCAAGACTGATCCTGAGAGTGTTTTCCTCGATACCCTGACGCTGTATAACCTGATTCAGCCTGTCACGTTCTTCCTTCAGAGATTCTCTTCTCATAAGGAGTTCAGTTTCCTTCTTCCTTGCCTCAGAAAGCTTAACACTTGCCTTCTTGATATCTTCGCTGAGCTGATCAAGCTCTCTCTTTCGTCCGAGAAGATTACTCTGATTTTTAAATGCACCACCGGTCATGGAACCGCCCGGATTGATCAGTTCTCCTTCCAGAGTAACAAGTCTGAGGGACTGATTGAATTTCTTGGCAAGAACGCCTGCGTTATCAATATTATCAACGACTATACTTCTTCCAAGAAGACTTTCAACAATATTTCTGTATTTTTCATCCACGGTTACAAGCTTGGAAGCAATTCCGATAACACCTTTTTCTTTAAGAGCTTCAGGTGCGACACTTCCTCTTGCAACAACATTTGAAGCAGGGAGAAATGTTGCTCTTCCCAGCTTATTATCCTTAAGGAATCTGATCATTTTCTTGGCTGTCTCTTCATTATCGGTAACAATATTCTGAATATTACCGCCGAGCGCTGTTTCGATAGCTATCTCATATTCAGCCTGAACCTTGATAATATCAGCAACAACACCAACAATTCCTTTATTTTTATCCTTCTGCTCCATAACCTTTTTGATACTGTTGCCGTAGCCTTCATATCTTTCGGTAAGGTTTATGAGCGCCTCCTGTCTCGAGCGGAGACTTATAACCATCTGGTTATATTTTGTTATATCATTTTTAACACTTGCAGATTCTTCAGTATTATTCCTGATACCATTTTCCGCAGCCTTATGCTTTTCCTGATTCTCACGGAGAAGCTCTGAAGCATTGCCGAGGGAATCCTTAAAACGCTTTTTCTCTTCAGTAAATTTAGCTTCATCACTCTTCAGAGAAAGATATTTCTGACGAAGCTCTGTCTTTCTGAGGGAAATGTTTTCGAGCATGGTATCATAACGGCCGACCTTAGCCTTAAGAGTACCACCTTCATTTATAAAATCAATGATCTCGCCCTTGGCATTTTCTATCTCTTCTTCCTTCAGAGTGATCTTTTCTTCAAGCGCCTCGCATTCCTTCTTCTTATCAGAAGCCTCCTTATCAGCCTGTTTTACTGTTGAAGAGAAATTTTTCTTATCATTCTTATATTTTTCAAGTTCCGCTGAAAGACGTTCGATCTCAGCCTTTGTTCTTGCAATCTCACCTAAAATGATCTCTCTGTTTTTATTCTCAGAAGATATCTGCTCAGTAAGAACTCTTATCTCACCGTCAGCCTTTTCATTTTCAAGCTTCTTGTCTGTTATGACATTCTTTATATCATCTATTGCATGACTGAGCTCTTCCACCTTCTGCTCAAGCTCGTCATATGCATTTCTTGTGTTTTCAAACTCATTATTCAGACGTTCTGAATCGTCTGTCATTATCTTCTTTTCTTTCTCGAGCCTCTCAAGATTCTCATTTATTTCCTGAAGTTCGATAATGAATGAGCTTACTTCAAGTCCCTTAAGCTTTTCTTTTAAGCCAAGATACTTTCTCGCTTTTTCAGACTGCCTCTCAAGCGGACCTACACGTCCCTCAAGCTCACTGAGAATATCATTTACACGGCTCAGATTCTGATGTTCAGAAAGAAGAGCCTTCTCTGTTGCAGCCTTATTCTTTTTATATTTTACGATACCTGCAGCCTCATCAAAAAGCTCACGTTTTTCTTCCGGCTTACCGCTGAGGATCTGCTCTATCTTACCCTGTCCGATTATAGAATATCCTTCTTTACCTATACCGGTATCGAAAAACATCTTTGTAACATCCTTAAGCCTTGTTACAGTACCATTTATAAGATATTCACTTTCACCCGAACGATATACTCGTCTGGCAACGGTAACTTCATTGTAATCGATCGGAAGCTTATGATCACTGTTATCAAGAGTTATAGCCACATATGCAGAACCCTGTGGCTTTCTGAGCTCAGTACCGGCAAAAATAACATCTTCCATCTTCGCACCACGCAGATTCTTTGCACTCTGCTCACCAAGCACCCATCTTACAGCATCAGCAACATTACTCTTACCCGAGCCATTCGGACCGACTATGGCAGTAATACCATTATTAAATTTAAAATCTATTTTATTTGCAAAAGATTTAAAACCATTAACTTCTATACTTTTAAGATACATGATTTACGACTCCGAGTTTTATAAGCGTTTTATGTGCTGCGATCTGTTCAGCATTCTTTTTATTATTTCCGATACCGCTTTCATACATTGTTTCAGTTCCATCCTGGTTTATTATGACAGCAGCTATCTCATATGTTTTACAGTGATCAGGACCTGATACACTGATTTCTTTATAATTCAGGCTGCAGCCATTCTTCTGGACATATTCCTGCAAAATTGATTTGGAATCATGGAACAGGATCTTTTCTGCTATATTTGTCAAAAGGTACTTAACAACATAATCTCTGGCCGGTTTTAAGCCTCCATCCAGATAAATTGCACCCAGCACAGATTCAAAAAGGTCGCAGAGAATTGAGCTTCTGTTTCTTCCACCGGTAAGTTCCTCGCCATGGCTCAGATAAAGATAATCGCCAAAGCCAAGATTCCCTGTGATCTGTGAAAGCGTATATTCACATACAAGACTGGCACGAAGCTTTGTCAGTTCGCCTTCCGACTTTTCAGGGTATCTCCGAAAAAGCTCACTGCTCATAATAAATTCAAGTACAGCGTCTCCAAGAAATTCATATCTCTCATAGGATTGGAGCTTTTTGCCCCTGAATTCATTTACATATGAACTATGGGTAAATGCAACATCAAGATGCTCCCTGTTTTTAAAATGATATTCTATTTTATCTTCTAAAACGGAATAATCCGTTCTGCCATATACCATATTATTTCCTTCTATATTTATGGATAGATTATTCTTCTGAAGCCTCGCTGCCTTCTGCTTCCAGACCTCTTACTATCTTGCCGCTTACATCATTTAAAACGAAATCTCTGCACTGACGGATAGCACTTATTACTTCGCCTTCCTTGGAATTGCCATGGATCTTAACAACAAGACCTTTAAGTCCGAGAAGCGGCGCTCCGCCCTTATTGCTTGCACTGAAGGAAGAAACCATTTTCTTCAAAGAATTTTTTATAAGAAGTCCTCCTATCTTACTCTTAAGATTACTCATAAGAGATTTTTTAATCTCAGTGAGGATCATCTTTGACAGACCTTCGTATAATTTAAGAATTGCATTTCCGGTAAATGCATCTGTAAGTATTACATCTGCTTTCCCGAAAGGAATCTCTCTGGATTCAATACATCCGATAAAGTTTATATCATTGCATTCCTTAAGAAGCGGTAATGTAGCCTTAACAAGCGCATTTCCCTTTTCATCTTCCGTTCCGATATTGATTATCGCAACCTTAGGATTTTTTACGCCGACAACATTCTGCATATAGATAGAACCCATCTTTGCAAACTGAACAAGAAATTCAGGTTTTGGATCCACATTTGCTCCACAGTCTATAAGAAGCGAAGGAGTTTTTGATGTAGGAATAAGAGGAGCAAGCGGTGTTCTTCTTACACCCTTTGCACGTCCGACTATAAACTGACCACCAGCCAAAACAGCTCCGGAACTACCCGCAGAAATAAATGCATCGCAGGTTCCTTCTTTTACAAGATTAAGGCCTACAACAAGGGATGAATCCTTCTTGGTCTTAACAGCTTCTACCGGCTTATCGTGGCAGGTAATCTCTTCTGATGCATCTACAACCTTAATTCTGTCTTTATCATAGTTATATTCACTAAGAAGCTTCTCAAGTTCATCCTTATGTCCCGTAAGGTAAAGTGTAACATTTTTATTCTCTTCAAGCCCCTTAACTGCACCTCGAACCATATTCTCCGGTCCGTTATCTCCGCCAAAAGTATCTATAACAATATTAACATTCCTGTTTTCCATCTCTCTCCTCCGGGTTTTATGTTCAAATTTTCTCCCAAAACTATTATATTTTAGCCTATTACGAGGTTTTATGCAAGTTATACTTTACATCTTCGCTGTTTCGTGCCGGCGAATATATGTCAACAGTCGCCCGGCTCATTAACTATATAAGAAAAAGACCGGAATGATCCGGTCTTTTTCATATATTATAATTCGATCAAAAATCGATCAGTCAACTGATACGATCTCCTTCTTGTTGTAAGAACCACAGTTCTGACATACTCTATGAGGAACCATAAGAGCGCCACACTTGCTACACTTAACAAGATTTGGAGCAGTCATCTTCCAGTTAGCTCTTCTCTTATCTCTTCTTGCTTTAGAAGTCTTGTTCTTTGGACAAATTGACATTTCGGAAACACCTCCCTTACGAAATCACACTTGCTACATTATACAAACCATGTGATTACTTGTCAATCATTTTTTTAATATTCTTTCTTATTTTTTTTCACAACTGAAAATATATTATTAAAAAAGAATATTATTTAACAAGCGCAACAGTTTCTCTTGCAATAGCAAGCTCTTCATTTGTAGGGATAGCAAATACCTTTATAGGTGAATCCTCAGTACTGATGAGTGCTTCATCATGGCACTTATCATTTACCTCCTTATTTACCTTAATACCAAGATATCCGAAATAGCTGAGAATTTCTTCTCTTACCATTGCATCATGCTCACCTATGCCGGCTGTAAATGCGATAGCATCAACACCATTCATGGCAGCTATATATCCACCTATGATCTTTGCAGCCTGATAGCAGAACGTCTTAAATGCGATAGTTGCTCTTGCATCACCCTTAAGATAACCATCGTCAATATCTCTGAAATCACTTGAAATACCAGAAATACCAAGAAGACCTGACTTCTTGTTGAGGATAGTCATGATCTCACCGATAGACTTATCTTCCTTGCCTGCTATATATTCAATGATTGCAGGGTCAATATTTCCCGATCTTGTACCCATAAGAATTCCTTCAAGCGGAGTCATTCCCATAGAAGTATCTACAGATTTACCCTGACAAACTGCCGAAATACTTGCGCCTCCGCCAAGATGACATACGATAACCTTTGTTTCCTCAGCAGGCTTACCCAGAAGTTCTATAGCTCTCTTACTTACGAAGCTGTGACTTGTACCATGGAAGCCATATCTTCTCACCTTATACTTTTCATAATATTCATATGGAAGGCCATACATATATGCCTTTTCCGGCATAGTCTGATGGAATGCAGTATCAAATACAGCTACATTCGGCACTCCCGGCATAAGAGACATACAAGCCTTGATACCAAGAATATTTGCCGGATTATGAAGTGGAGCAAGGTCGCTGCACTTATCAATCTCAGCAAGCACCTCATCATTTACTACAACAGAAGATGAGAAGCTCTCACCGCCATGAACAACTCTGTGTCCTACTGCATCGATCTCCGAAAGATCCTTAATAACACCAAATTCAGGATTTGTCATTCTGTCTATTACAAGCTTTAATGCCACACCATGATCAGGAAGTTCTACAGTTTCACTTCCTTTTGTGTTATCTCTCTTGTTGTAGCTGATCTGTCCTGTACCACCTATTCTTTCGCACAGGCCCTTTGCAATAACTGACTCGTTTTCTGAATCGATCAGCTGATATTTCAGCGTGGTCGAACCGGCGTTGATCACCAAAATTTTCATTCTTTTTTCCCTCTTTTCAAATATAGTCTGTTTTTATATCTTCCCAAATAAACAATTTTATTTTCTGGCCAGGCATTCTTCTTCCCTGCCATCAATTATAACCACTCCTCTGCCATGTTCCTTACCAAAGTACATTGCTTCATCAGAACGATTGAGAAGCTGATTACAATCCGTTGTAGTTTCCGGAAATGAAGAAATACCAATACTTGAATTCACATATATAGTATTATCTTCAAATTTAACTACATTTTCAATGATACTGTCATGCGCCTTCATAAGTATATCATATGCTTCATCTACCCCTTTATCAGGAAGGATGAGCACAAATTCCTCGCCTCCGTATCTGCAGGCAACGCCATCATACTTTTTAGCATAATAGCTGAAAACACCGGCAACCATCTTAATAACCGCATCACCGGCCAGATGGCCATAAGTATCATTTACTGATTTAAATTTATCTATATCCAGCATGGCAACCGACAGATTCTTCTTGTTATCAGAAGCATCTGAAAGTATATCATGGAATATTTCATTAAAATACGCTCTGTTATAAATTCCTGTAAGTCCGTCTCTTCTGGACATATCCTGCATCTTAAGATAAAGCTTGATGTTCTGGAGCGTTGCTGAAAGGTTGAATACTGCAGACTCATAGAAAGAATAACCATTTTCAAAGAAGCCCTCACTTCTGTCTCCAACCACAAGCACTCCATACATCTTATCAGAAAGATATGCAGGAACAGCTATCATGTTATTCATATTTATACCGAAATCAGGGCAGTCAATACTCTTTCGTCCATCAATAGTCATTGGAAGAACAGACTTTTCTCCTCTGTCCTCCATCATTCTGAAGATATCTCCCATAAAGATAGAATATATCTTGTCGGCAGCCACATTGGAAGCAGGCGCATCATTTGAGCCTTCTTTCGCAACCAGTATCTTCTGATATGCTTCATTATCTATAAATGTATTTTCCTTTACATAAAAGGCACAGATATCAGGCTTTCTGTCTTCCATAATATTTTCAAGAAGTATGTCCATACATTTTTGAACATCCCTCGTCATGGAAACACCCTTCATGATATTTACAAGTGTTCTGATATCTGAATTCACTGCTTTAAGATCTCTGTTTGCCTTGGCAAGATTGATCTTCTGGTAGTTTATCTCATTATTTACATGATGAACCTTTTCCTGATATGTAAGAAGATTGGCATTTTCTTTAAGCAGGTTATCATTATCAAAATTCAGGTTGCTTATCTGCTTATCATAATATTTTATAACCCCATGAATATAGTTCGAAATCACTATCCCTAAAACTATAATTATAACAGAACAAAGCGCTGCCAAAAGTATCATTGATGAATCATCTTTACTTCCAATCTGGCATAATACTGTAAATGATAAAAATATACCGCCTATGATCTTCTTAATCAAAAGAATGATGCTGTCATCCGAAACATCAAAAGAAAGCAGCTGAACGTAAACAAACATTTCAACCAGCAGCATTGTAACAAAATAATAATTATATAAATCAAAAAAAAGACCGGCCGCTGCATATGCTGCCATCTCGATCATGCATTTAATACCAAAAACATTTTTTTTGAAAATTGCATTTTTATAATTGATCAGAATATTAAAACCCAGTCCCAATATATAAATTATTAAAATATACGGAACGCAATTAGGATTATCAGCATTAAGTTCATAACTGTACAGATCATATGACAATGCAGAATAATCTACAAAAAGCAAAAAAGCAGCTGCGCATACATAAACAAGAATATGCATCAGCATAAGTCTTGAAGTTGTAGCATCAATATATTCTTTCGTCAAAGACGTAACACCCCCGTGATAATCATATGCAAACAAAAACACTCCCATTTTTATTATACAATAAACATTTCTGAAATTAAAGGATTTTCTGAAGCATTTCTTCAATCTGATATATTGTATTATCAAATCCGAGAGAATTATCTATCACAAAATTGGAATTCTTACGGAAGTATTCGTCCGGCTTTTGATTTTTTATTACCGAAAGACTTTTTTCCTTATCAATTCCCCTGAATTTTTCAAGCCTTTCAAGCCGGACATCAAGTTTGCTGTATATGTAACAAATATAATCACATATGGTCTTATATCCACTCTCAATAAGGAGAGCCGCTTCAATACAGAAAAGATTTATCGTCTCACCCCTCTTATTCAGAAGTTCTTTCTTTGAAGCATCTCTGATCATTGAAAGTATTTTTTTCTTAACCGCAGGATGCACTATATCATTAAGCGTCTGAAGTGCTGCCGGTTTATTAAAGCATATATCTCCAAGCTTTTTTCGGTTTATACTCATATCTTCATTCAGGATATCTCTTCCAAACTCATTTACTATATCAATATAGGTATCAGTCCCATAAGACATAAGTAAATGAGCCATCTTATCAGCTTCAAGAATATAGCATCCATTTTTAACGGACAGGAATTCCAGCACCTTGCTTTTACCTGAACCAATTCCCCCTGTTATTCCCAATACAATAAATCTGTCATTTTGCATCATAAAGACTCATCCCCTCATGTACATCAGCAATTAGCTTTACCTTGAGGCTTGCCGCATTTTCCATGGTAGCCTTCAGTATATTTTTAACTACTTCGAGCTCTTCAGGAGCAGTTTCTATAAGAAGTTCATCATGGATCTGCAGGATCAATCTTGATCTCAAGCCTCTTCCCAAAAGTTCCTTTGATACATTTATCATTGCTATCTTGATGATATCAGCCGCTGTTCCCTGAATCGGTGAATTCATGGCAATCCTCTCGCCGAAACTTCTCTGCATAAAATTAGATGATTTAAGCTCCGGTATTGGCCTGATACGTCCAAACATAGTTTTCACTGTTCCTGACTGTTTTGCCTTTTCAACCTCGTTATCCAGAAATTCCTTAACCTTTGGATATGATTCAAAATATTTATCTATATATTCCTGAGCTTCCTTTCTCGAAATATCCAGATCCTGGCCAAGCCCAAATGAGCTGATACCATAAATGATACCAAAATTAACAGCTTTAGCCTTCCTTCTCATATCCGGATCCACCTCATTCTGAGGAACACCAAAAACCTCCGAGGCCGTCATGGTATGTATATCTTTTCCTTCCCTGAAGGCTTCTATAAGCTTTTCATCTTCAGACAGATGCGCCATACATCTCAGCTCGATCTGTGAATAATCCGCATCCACAAATATAAAGCCATCTTTAGGGATAAAACATTTTCTCATTTCCCTGCCAATTCCGCTTCTCATAGGGATATTCTGCAGATTAGGCTCAGTACTGCTGATACGCCCTGTAGCTGTTACTGTCTGATTAAAATGACTGTGTATACGGCTGTCCTCAGCAATATATCCAAGTAGCCCTTCAACATAAGTTGAAAGCAGCTTACTGAGCGTCCTGTATTCCAGAATTGCAGGAATTATCGGATGCGCATCTTTAAGCTTTGAGAGCACATCAACATTTGTTGAATAACCCGTTTTGGTTTTCTTTCCACTTGGCAGCCCCAGCTTTTCAAAGAGTATCTCTCCCAGTTTTTTTGTGGAATTGATATTAAACTCTTCGCCTGCATATTTATATATATTATCTTTTAGTCCCTGTATCTTTTTGCTTATCTCATCACCAAAGGATGACAGTCCAGCCGCATCAACTCTGACGCCGATACGTTCCATATCATCCAGTACAAAGGCAAGAGGATATTCAATATCAGTATAAAGCTTTTTCAATTCATCATTTTCACTAAAACAGCTTATTATCTTGTCATATACCGAAAACGCAGTAAATGCTGCATATCCGAGATACTTTCTGACATTTTCGCTTTCCAGTGTAAACAGATTAATTTCTGTCTTATCCAGAATTTCCTTTCTTCCTGCATAGCTTTTACCAAGGAAATCTCTTGCAAGATCACTGTATTCATATCCATTTCTGATTGGATTTATAATATAGGCCGCAACAGAAATATCAAATATACTGTCTTCCTCTTTTATCCCAAGTAGTCTTATATTCTCTTTTACAGATAAAAATATAAGCTTTACCCCTTTATCAATAAAATTTCTGTATATGTCAGCTATACCTTTGCCTGCTTCCGCTTTTATAATAAAAACCTTATCAGGTACAGCTACTGCTGCAGCTATAAGCTCTCCTGCAGTCTCATCCAACACAGGGAAGAAACCTGCAGAACCTGTTTTTTCTGCCTCGGAAAGTACAGAAGAAAAATCACCATCAATAATACTGAAAGAAGCTTTTTTATTCTCTTTCTTAAAATTGAATCTGTTCAAAAAGCTTTTTAATTCAAGTTCATTTAATATATCATAAGCTCTGCTGCTGAACATTTTTTCATCAGAAACCGCTGTTTCTTCAATATTTACACCAAGTTCACAGTCTGTTTTAATGGTAGCAAGGACCTTTGATAAAAATGCCTGATCCTTGAATTCCCTGAGATTATTCTTAACCGCTCCTTCTTTAAGAGCATCAATATTTTCATAAAGATTCTCAATGGAATGATAAACAGAAATAAGCCCTTCTGCGGTTTTCGGACCGATCTTCGGTACTCCGGGAATATTATCGGAAGTATCTCCCATAAGCCCTTTTAGATCTATAAATTCAACCGGTGTCACCTTGTAAGCATCAAAAACATCCTTTGCATAATAATCCTCAATAGTTGTTTTTCCGGCCTTGGTTTTCGGAATCCTGATAAGCACCTTTTCTGTCGCCAACTGCAAAAGATCTCTGTCTCCTGAAAGTACAGTAACATCGTATCCTTCTTTCTCAGCTGTTACAGAGAGGGTTCCGAGTATATCATCCGCCTCGATGCCTTCCTGTTCTATTATCTTTATATCCATAGCATGAAGCAGCTCCTTTATAACCGGAAACTGCTCTCTGAGTTCAGGATCCATGGATTTTCTTGTTCCCTTGTAAGCATCAAACATCTTATGTCTGAAGGTTGGAGCGTGAAGATCAAAGGCAACCGCAATACTGTCAGGCTTCTCTTCATCTATTATCCTGAAAATAATATTCAGGAAGCCAAGGATGGCATTTGTATGAAGTCCTTTTCCATTTGTCATCTCAGGAAGCCCGTAATAGCCTCTGTTCATTATGCTGTTTCCATCAATCAGGAGTATTTTCTTCATTTTCTTTCTCACCTTCTTCAGTATCTTCCTCTGTCACTTCACGTTCATCAAATATATCAAGCCCTATCTGCCCCGTAAGCTTTTCACACTCAGAAATGTCGTCAAAATTATAAATCTTCATAAAAAATGATATTTCCGGTTCCGCATTAATTTCATCGCTTATTTTTACCATATCCTTTTCAGGTATCAAAAGCTCCTTTGATAATTCCCTGCTGAAATAATACTGACCCTGAGATTCACGTTTTTTATCCTGTTCAAAGTCATATACTCTCGCAAGCGCCCTGCCATAAAAAATAAATATCGAAAAGATCAGAGAAATCATAACAATAGAGAAGGCCGAAAATTTAATTCTCCTTCTTCCTCTATATTTATGCTCAAGCTTCTTTAAATTCCTGTCCAGATCAGCACTGAAATCAGTCGCCACCTCCTGCTTATTGTCAATCTGTTTCATGCCCACAATAAGGGTATAATAGATTTCCAGCTCTTCACGACACTTAGGACAGCTGTTCATATGAATAAAGAAGTCTTCATTTTTACTTTCAGGAAGTGTTCCTTCAATAAAAGGCATAATATACGATTGTGCTTCTAAATGATTCACTGTTTTTCTCCGACCGGTATAGCGGTTCTAAAACAACCTCACCAATAACGCTGGTTTTACCTTTATTTCAATAGTTATATAACATCAAACATCTCTTATCAGTTACCAAGAGATGAAAGCGGATGAGCATTTGACGTTGTCTGCTCAGGTCCGTTATTATCTAATTTATTAAGAGCCCCCGGAAGCGTTGGTGCCATCATTACTCTGCCGGTACCTCTGTAAACATTTACAAGACCTTCTTTACTTATAGCCGAGCCAATAAGTGACTTTGAGGTTTTTTCTACTGTAAAATTGAGAGAAGCCGACCATGCAATAGCCATGTTTCCATCAATTTTAAGCGTATCGTTTTCAATATCAAACACAAATAATTCTTCTCTTGGTACTGGCGACTCAAGAACGGCATATCCCTGTCCGCGAAGCGACAGATTGAAAAGTCCCTCTCCGCCAAATACTGCAGAAGAAAGATTTGTTCTGGCAACCACCTTCTCTTCAACAGTTTCATCACATGCAAGGAAAAGCCCATCATCCAGGACAACGCCCTGAGCTCCCCATGCTGCTACATTTTCAATGAGTATATGGTTATATGTTGGTTCAAGCATTATACAGCCGTTTCCTTCATAGATTGGTTTTGTAAGTGATTCGCCAGTAACCTTGGCTTTTATAGCTTTACCAAGGAAATTACCGACATTAAGACCGGTTCTCATACTGATATTTCCTGTGATCCACTGCATTGCACCGGCCTGAATACGTATTGACGTACCGTTCAGCTGAGCAAGCACCTGACGTTTTTTAACATTCATTTCTCTCATGAAATAAGCATTTGCCGCAGACATAGCTGAATTTGAACGGTCCATCTGATGCTCGTAAACAAAATAGCATCCGCCCTGTTCAATAAGAAGCATGTTTTTATTATCAAATACATTAGAATATCTTATCATCAACAATCCCTCCAATTTTTCTTATATATAAAAAACACAGGCGGCGAAACACCATCGCCGCCTAATAATTAATTTCCTCTTACAAGTCCTGTAATACCTGTTCTTACAAATTCCTGAATGGTAAATCCATTTAAGAGATTGATAAATGCCTCAATCTTATTTGAATTACCTGTAAGCTCTATCATAAGTGATTCCGGTGAAACATCAACTATACTCGCTCTGAATACATTTGCCACGGAAATGATCTGCTGCCTCTCAGCTATATCTGCTTTAACTTTTACCAGTACAAGCTCTCTGCACACAGATGAACCATCTTCAAGCTCAATGATGTCAACAACATCTTCAAGCTTATTAAGCTGTTTCTTTATCTGACTGAGTATACGGTCATCACCACTAACTGCTACTGTCATCCTTGAATATTTCGGATTCTCGGTCACACCGACTGAAAGACTGTCAATATTGTAACCACGACGACTGAACATGCCTGAAACTCTGCTGAGAACACCTGAAGTATTATCAACCAACAGAGATAAAACCTTCGTCTTCATAAATTAATTCCACCTTTCGAAGCATCATTATACCGCTGTTACTCTTAGCGGAAAAATCAGTCTGAAATTAAGATCAGACAAAAATAAACATGTAAATATTTTATCAATATCACCCGCCAATGTCAACTATAAGCCAATTATTTAACACCAACCCCAACTTATTTCCCCAGTATCTCCTGAACGATCCTTACGCATTCATTGGCATCCTTGGAATATCCATCTGCTTTTATCTCATCTGCGAAGTTCTGGGTTATAACAGCTCCGCCTATGATTATCTTGGCTCTGCAGCCTTTTTCATGAGAATATTCGATAACATCCTTCATTTTCATCATGGTTGTGGTCATCAGAGCTGAAAGGCCGATTATGTCCGCATCATTTTCAATTGCCGCTTCAACTATTGTTTCTTTAGGTACATCTTTACCAAGATCAATAACCTTAAAACCGTAATTTCTCAGCATAAGTACGCAGAGATTCTTGCCAATCTCATGAATATCCCCTTCAACAGAGGCGAATACAACCGTTCCCTTCGGCGCTGTACTGTCGCTCTTCTTAAGAAGAGGTGTGATATATTCAATGGCCGTATCCATGGTGTTAGCTGCAGAAATAAGCTGTGGCAGGAAGAATTTTTTTGCTTCAAACAATTCACCTACACGGTTTATAGCCGGAATAAGATCATTATCTATGATATCATTCGGTTCTTTACCTTCGGAAAGGGCTTTTTTCACCTCATCCACGACCTGTCTTTTGTTACCGTTGATAACGCATTCATAAACCGGAGAGCCTGTCGTTGACAGATTATCTCCTTTACCACTTTCAGGCGCTTTTTTTGCAGCCGCACCGGCACCTGCAGGAGCCCCCGTATCTATATGTCTTATGTTTCTGACATAAATATTATCTGCTTCAGCCTTATTCAGGAGAAGGTCCGCAGAAAGAGCCGCATTTATCAGCTGATCCTGCTCTGGATTTGCGATTGCCATGGTAAGGCCATTTGCAATAGCCATGGTAAGAAATGCAGCATTAATATTTATTCTCTCAGGAAGGCCGAAGGAAATATTTGAAAGGCCGCAAATAGTAGGAAGCTTCAACTCATCATGACAGAATCTGATGGTTTCCAGAGTCATGATTCCGGCTTCCTTGATGGCTCCAACTGTGGAAACCAGTCCGTCAACCACAAGGTCATCCATGGTAAGTCCTTCTTCAAGAGCAATTCTTACAAGCTCCATGACATTTTCTTTCTTCTCTTCAAGAGTTTCCGGAAGTCCCTTATCTGACAGAGGAAGAAGTATACACATAGCTCCGTACTTCTTAGCGATCTTAAAGAGCGGTCTGCACTTCTTCTCTTCAAGAGAAACAGAATTGATAAGTGCCTTGCCCGGATAAAGTCTCAGAGCACTTTCAACTACATTTACATAACTCGAATCTATACAAAGCGGAAGGTCCGTAAGCGATGTCACTTCATTTATTGCTTTAAGCATCATCTCTTCTTCATTGATACCATTCACGCCCATATTTATATCCAGAACAGCCGCCCCGTTCTTCTCCTGGGATACTGCCATTTCAGCCACAAGATCAAGGCTTCCTGCACGCAGTTCTTCCTGAAGCTTTTTCTTACCTGTTGGATTGATTCTTTCACCAACCACAAGGAACGGACCATCCAAAGGAATATCCAGCAGCTTTCTCTCTGAGCAGAGTACACGCCTTTTCTTTTCATTTATCTCAGGTCTGTCAATTCCTCTTACGGCAATCTTCAGTTTTTCAATATGTTTGCAATTTGATCCACAGCATCCGCCGACCATGGAAGCACCGGCATAGACAAGCTTTCTTGCACAGTCTGCAAAGAACGACGGTTTCATAAGATAAACTGATTTACCATCTACAAGCTCCGGCATTCCTGCATTAGGCTTTGCAAATATAGGTACGTTCGCATATTTCTTCATGGTTTCAACCATTTCGGTCATTTCTTCCGGTCCTGTTGAGCAGTTTATACCCACAGCATCAGCTCCAAGTCCCTGAAGAACTGTAACAGCCACTTCAGGCGGTGTACCAAAGAGAGTTCTTCCATCCTCATTAAATGTCATGCTGACTATAACCGGCATCTCTGGACATACTTCACGGATAGCTATAACTGCCGCTCTTGTCTCCTGAAGACTCATCATAGTTTCAACCACTATAAGATCTACTCCTGCCTCAGCAAGAGCCGATGCTTGTTCTTTATATACATCAATAAGGTCTTCAAAGTGAAGATCTCCGATTGGATAAAGCTGTCTTCCGGTCATAGTCATATCACCGGCAACATATCCTCTATGGAAGTTTCTTGCAACCACATCCTTCGACAGGGCAACAAGAGCCTTATTCATTCTGACAGTTTCATTTTCCAGATGGTATTCTGCGAGTTTTATCCTGTTACAGGTAAATGTAGGCGCATATATAATATTCGAGCCTGCCTCTATAAATGAAGTCTGAAGAGCTATCAGCTTATCAGGATGCTCAAGTATCCATTTTTCCGGACATACTCCGAGAGGCATTCCCACATCCATAAGATTAGTTCCTGTTGCGCCATCAAGCACAAGAATCTGTGAGTCTATAAGTTGTCTGAATTGTTGTCTGTTCATATCCTTGTCCTTTTCATATAATAATTAATCTATATCTATATATTTTAATACAAGCTTTTTAAAGTTTTTAGAGGAAATGTCAGCCACTTCCTTAACTTCCTCATGACTGAGTTTTTTGGCTGATATTCCGGCAGCCATATTTGTAATGCAGGAAATACCGCTTACCTTTACTCCGGCGTGTCTTGCAGCAATAGCTTCAATAACTGTACTCATTCCCACGGCATCCGCCCCAAGACTCTTTATCATTTTTATCTCTGCAGGTGTTTCATACTGAGGCCCTGTGGTCTGAAGATAAACACCCTTCTCGATATTAATTCCTTCAGCCTTTCCATATTCATAAATGATATCTGCGATCCTCTTATCATAAACCTCTGACATATCCGGGAATCTCACGCCGAACATATCAAGATTCTTACCGATCAATGGCGAAGTAACAAATAAAGATATATGATCACTAATAACCATAAAGCCACCGGGTGAAAGTGCTTCATTGATCCCACCGGCCGCATTTGTCAGCAAAAGCCTCTTTATGCCAAGGAAACACATGACTCTGACCGGCAGAACAGCTATCTTTGTGTCATAGCCTTCATAATAATGAACTCTGCCCTGCATAACGATAACTTTTTTGCCCTTCAGACGTCCGATGACAAATCTTCCGTTATGTCCTTCTACTGTGGATACAGGAAAGCCCTCAAGCTCAGAATAAGGGATACTTATACTGTCTTCTATCTCCTCTGCCAGTTCACCGAGACCTGATCCAAGAACTATACCGATTTCAGGAATATCATCGTGAATTATATTTTTAATAGTATCGCATGATGATCTTATCAGTTTTTCATATTCTATCATTCCAATTCATCCTCCCAATAACAAATGACAGGAAAGCCTCTTTCGACGGTCTGATAAAGCAGTTTAGCATTTTCAATAGGCATATTTACACAGCCATGAGATCCGTTTTCTTTATAAATATCTCCTCCGAAATACGTTCTCCAGTTTGCGTCATGGAAGCCTATGCCTCCGTTAAACGGCATCCAGTAAAGTACCGGTGATGCATAATCATCTCCTCGAAGTACTACATCATAAGCCATTCCGTCGATCTTATAAAGTCCGCCCGGAGTACCATGTCCTTCAGCCATATTTCCGGAAACACATTCAGATTCCATGATCTGTTCACCATTAACATAGAGATATACCATCTGCTTGGAAAGATTAACCTCCACATAGCTTCCTCCTATATCATTATGTCTGTCATCATAGGTATATGCGCTGTGAAGCAGTGTAAGCGGTCTCTCAACATCTATCCTGTGAACAAGGTCGATATACAGAAGATTTGATTCCTCGGTAATATCTATCTCATAGCCGTATTTTTCACCTTTAACCTTATAAGTTTTTCCGTCATGAGTTTTGAAATTTCTGTATGTGTCGTAGGTATCATACTTTCTGGCAAATTCTATAACATATATTTCAACATTTCTTCTCGGTACTTCCACATTATAATCTTCATCAATGGTAATTATATTATATATATCCCTGGCCGGGATCCCTATCTTATAATCTCCCAGAAAAAGATCAATCTTGGTACTGAGATATCCATTTGCCCTGTCAACCGCATACGTAACCTTTTTTGAATCCACTGAGTACTTAGGATCGATATAGCATCCGGAGTTTCTTACATCCAGGTAACTCTCACGTTTCGGAATCATCCTGGCTATTATCTCATGAATCATGTCAGTATCAATTCTGGTACCTTTATCTCTTTCAACAGCCTCAACACGTTCTTTTATATCATTATAGACTATCTCAGGCTCCTGAGGTTCCGTCATGTTTTCAATCTGAAGGAACTTACACTCAGTGAGAGCCTTATCCAGCTTTTTCTCATCATATCCGATTTCTATATTTACAGTCCGGTCTTCCTTCTTGTTAAAGAAATCCATAAACCACAAAAATGGATTCTGCGAATCCTTGATCCTTCTCAGATCCTTCTCGCAGGTAGCGTAATATCCAACATCTTCACCTTTAAGAGTATACTCTCCGTTACGGAATTTTAAATGTAAAGTATAAACCGAATATGGTCTGTTAATATCCTCCAAAACAGAATCATAAGTTCTCAGAGAATAATCCTTACCGTTTATTGTCGTTCCCGGCGGAAAATACTTTGAAGACAGATAAACCATAACAAAATAACCTGCAACAAGTAAAAAAGCAAAAAATAAAATGATATTTCTCACAAAAACCTTTTTCTTCTTTACCATAGCAAATGCAGTTTTATCCACATACGGTTCAACATGCATACTATCCGCTTCTATACCGTCTGTTGCAGCTTCTGCAGTTTTTTCGCCATCTGCTTTATCAGTTTCGGCTTTATCCGCTTCTGTACCGTCTGCTGCAGTAGCTGCAGTTTTTTCGCCATCTGCTTTATCAGTTTCGAATTTCTGCAGCAGATTATTTTCCGTAATATCATCTTCAGTTATAGTCTTTTTTGTCTCTTCCCCCATAATGATCCCTAACCTGTATGGCACCAATGTATAATGCTCACGCCATACTAATATCATTTATAAACACACATTTTTCTGTATATCTGTTTATATCACTCAATAATAATTTTATGCGGATATATAGCGCCCATCCGGTAACTTATCCATAAAAACAAATATTCACTTTGTTCGAGTCATTTTTATTTGGATAAGCTATGGCTATATCAGATCGATTATTATAATCTCCGGAATATTATTAACCTTTATCTTTATGGAATGCTGTCCAAGTCCGCTGGTAAGATACATTTTCTTACCTTCATCCTTCTCGCTGTAATAAAGCCCCTTTGTATATTTGGGAAGAAGCTTAAGTCTCGGCGTAATCATTCCACCGATTCCCGGAACATTAATAAGGCCCCCATGAAAATGTCCGGAAAGTGTAAGATCCGCTCCCCACTCAGCATAGCTTTCAAAATACTCAGGATTATGAGCTATTAATATATTATAATCATCCGAAGCTTCACCCAGATATTCTTTAACAGCCTCTGCAGAAAGAGGAATAAGATCACCCCTTTTATAATACTTGAGATCCATATCAAGTCCGTAAATATTTATTTTCTTGCCTTCAAAGCAAAGAGTATTGTGTTCATTTTTAAGATAATGTATATCATCTGTTTTCAGAATTCCGCGCAAAAATTCATCATAAAGCTCCGTATTCTCATATACATGGAGCTCCGCCTTCTTTTCATGATTGCCCGGAGCCATATATACAGGTGCAACATCACTAAGCGACCTGAGCAGGCTTACGGCAGGCCTTGCATTTTCATTCTTATATCCGTTTATCATATCTCCGGCAACTATTATTGCATCAGGACCCTCATTTGATATAAGTCTGTAAATGGTTTTATTCAGTCTTCCGCCTTCAGCCTCATGATAATCAGCAATAAAAGCAAGCCTTACCGGCTTGCCCTTTGAAATCTTCTCCCCCATACAAAGTCTGATATATTTTTTTCTGATATTTTTTAATTCTCTTTTACTCTCACAATATATTATTGCCGTTCCAACAGCTGTAAGCGCAAAAAATCTTTTAAGTATACTCATTAATTCTTTGATCCTTTATCAACATTTCCCTCTCCGGATTCATCAGTTGCTTCATCCTTTGGGTGATATTTTTCTATAAGTCCTCTGATCCAGAATGCAACATATAATACTGCCGGAACAGCAATCGCTGCAAACAGGAAACCCAGGAAATATCCGTTTCCGGTTATTGCGGATACGATCATTGCAATAATCAATGCTCCGATCACAATAAGCGTTATCCAAGCCAGAATTCTTTTTGCCATTTTAATCTTCCTTTTTTCCTTTTATCTTTTCAAACCATTTGATTATCTCTTTTTCATAGCCATTATCCGAAGGTATATAGAATTGCTCATCTGCAACAGGATCAGGAAGATACTGCTGATCAACATAATGATTCGGATAATCATGAGCATATTTATATCCTGTATGCCCAAGCTTCTTTGCTCCTTCATAATGAGCATCTTTCAAATGATCGGGTACATTTGCATTTCCGTATTTCTTAACAGCATCCATAGCGGAGAAAATGGCATTTACCACAGAATTACTCTTTGGCGCTGTCGCCACATAAAGTGCAGCATGTGCAAGAATTATCTGTGACTCCGGAAAGCCAATACGTTCAACTGCCTGAGCGCATGCAGAAGCCACTACGATTGCATTCGGATCAGCATTTCCAACATCCTCACAGGCACAGATCATGATTCTCCTTGCAATAAATCTCTCACTTTCGCCGGCATATATCATTTTTGCAAGATAATATACTGTAGCATCCGGATCTGAGCCTCTCATGGATTTAATAAAAGCGGAAATAATATCATAATGATTATCTCCCTCTTTATCATATCTTATCTTACGTCTTTGTACACATTCCTCAGCTACAGAAAGATCTATTGTAATCTTTCCTGTTTTCTCATCTCTTTCGGTGGAGAGAATACCAAGCTCAACAGCATTCAGTGCATGTCTTGCATCGCCTTCAGCCATATCCGCCAAAAACTCCGCAGCCTCATCTGTGATTACTGCATCATATGAAGCCATGCCTTTTTCGTCATATACAGCTCGAAGAACCAGTTTTTTTATATCGTCCTTCGAAAGAGGTTTAAGTTCAAATATATTAGATCTTGAGATAAGAGCTCCGTTCACTTCAAAATAAGGATTCTCAGTTGTCGCGCCGATAAGTATTACTGTGCCATCCTCCACGTAGGGAAGCAGAAAATCCTGCTGAGCTTTATTAAATCTATGTATCTCATCTATAAAAAGTATAGTTTTCTTATCAAACATGCGAAGATTGTCCTTCGCCTTTGCTACGATCTCCTCCATATCCTTTTTGCCGGAGGTTGTAGCATTTATCTCTTTAAAATCTGCACTGGTGGTATTTGCAATGACCTTTGCAAGACTGGTCTTTCCTGTTCCCGGAGGTCCATAAAGTATTATGGAGCTTAGTTTATCTGCCTTTATAACTCTGTACAGGAGCTTATCTTTACCCAGTATATGTTCCTGCCCTACAATTTCTTCAAGCTTTTCCGGTCTGAGTCTCCTGGCTAAAGGCGAATCTCCTTTATTCTTTTCCTGTCTCATAAAATCAAAAATGTCCATCTGCCACCTGTTTCATGCATTAAAACACCCCAAATAACACGCAAAAAAAGTGTGTTATTCAGGGTAATAATATCTTAATCAAAAAAACCCATTTTTCTTATGATATTATCAAATTTAACAATATCAATAGGCTTACATATATATTCATCATAATCATCACTGGCATATGAAGAATCAAAGCCTTCATCAAGAGCGCTTATCATGACAACTTTACAGCGAGATATTCTTGGGATACCAAGTTTTCTCTCAGCATTTCTAATAGATTCAAGAGCCTTGTAGCCATCGATCTTAGGCATCATGATATCAAGACATACAAGATCGTACTTGCTGTCTTCAGAAGCCGCTTTAACAAAACTGTCCACTGCCTCTATGCCATCTCTTGCAAGATCCACCTGTCCATATTTGGAAAGAAGCTTTGTAAGAAACTTTCCGCTGGCCATATCATCTTCCGCTATTAATACCTTCATCTTCTATACCTCCATCTAAATAAACAAAATATGCCCTTTAATCATTCTTTAACAAAAGCATCATCTTGTCAATTATCCGATTCATCTCTGACTGAAATGAATTCTTATTATAAATCAGTCTTCTGCCGAGTGTCAGCTGCATAATGATGCCTGTGAGTATCATAGCCAATTCATCGCAGGTCATAACATCTTTAATCTCACTATTCTTTATTGCGCCTTCAAACAACTGTGATACAAATTTCTTTCTCTCCAGTACACCCTCAGCCAGTTTATCTCTTGTGTTGATATTATGCAGCAATTCTTCATATTGGAGCATAATAATAGCCATTGCATAATAATTATCATAATAAACAGCATAAGAATCAACATAAGCCTTGATCTTATCTACATAGCTTACATTCTTTGAACTGATTGTTGCTCTGATTCCTTTATCAAATTTGAAATAATAATCGATAACATCCTGAAGTATCTCATCCACATCTCCATAATACTTATAGAGAAGGGCCTCAGACATATTCTCTTTGATTGCAATATTCTTGGTAGTAAGAGCCGATAAACCGGATTCACTGATTATTTCTATAGCTGTCGCTATTATTCTGTCTTTTTTTGATATATAATCTTCAACCATAACAAACCCCGTAAAAAGTCTACATCTTCTCTTATTTGATTGTATTCAAATTTAAGCATTTTGTCAAATAAATGTCATAAGTTTTTGGTATAATTTAACAACAGCGCTGCATTAAAAAAGAGCTGTTAATATTAACAGCTCTCTTCTTCTGAAGATTAGATCCTTTATATCTAATGATCAAGGTACAACAGATTACTTTATTACTGTTACGTTTGTAGCCTGTGGTCCCTTAGCACCTTCAGATACTTCAAACTCTACAGCCTGATTCTCTTCAAGTGTTTTGAAACCTTCCATGTTAAGGCCTGAGAAATGTACGAATACATCCTTACCTTCCTCATCAGTAATAAAACCATAACCCTTCTGGTTATTAAACCATTTAACAGTACCCTTTGCCATCTTTTAATCCTCCCGTATATCAATTCATATTATGAACAGTATATGTATACTAGCACTATTAATTTAAACCGTCAAGGCATTGAATTATTAATTTTTTTGCAAAAGCATTATAATCAGGCAACAACAGACACCTTTCCCTGTTCGTGATCATAAAAATATATGGAATCCGACAGATAATCTATCTCAGAAACTACACCTATATTGATTTCTTTTACCATACTTTTAAGGTATTCGGTATCATCGCATTCCTCTTTTGATACAACTATCAGCTCATTTATGCTTGACGGCAATATATAATAATCCGTTCCAATCCTGTTATATACATCAGACAAAACATCCTTATACAGCATAGCTGTGGCACCATAGAACATTTTGTTATTCGTGAGCATATAAAGCGGACATTTATCATCAAAAAGCATGTCCTCCGCAAATATCTCATTATCATCCTGATCATATGTTAAATTACAGATATTACTGATAAAGCTGTCAAGCCTTTCAATCACCGCAGGATACTCTCTGGTCATATTCTCAATTGCATGATTCCAAAGTTCTTCAACGCTTACTCCCCAGTAATCTATGATACGATTATCTATCAGAACACTGCCGGAATCAACATTGATGTCATAGTAAACCCTGAACGTAATAGCCAGATCATTAAATATTATATACGGACAGCTTTCAAGCCTTTCCCTGTTTCTCTCCAGATTTACAAGCGATAATATCACTTTATCCTTTACAGTCTCAAACGTAAAATCAATAAATGTCTGTCCCTCGACATTATTCTTAAGACACTTTCTAAAGTTATCAGCAAATATCGCAGCATATCTGTCGATTTCCTCTTCCGTAAGGTTCTCGTAATTCTGAATGAAATCATTGTCAGGGTATATGCATGGCATAAGCTGACATCCTTCCGCCCGTATGACAATCCCCTTTTGACTCACGCCATTATTTTTTTCCGTTACATGTACTCTGATATCCCTGATATCATACTCATCCTTTAAACTTTCTCTTACCTTTTCACATAATGTGTTATAAATATTATCACTCATCATTTTCCTCCTTTTTTCAGAGCATCTCTCTAAAACAAAAGAGGAATCATATTATGAAAGAAAAAGACTGATCAAAACAATTTCAATCAGTCTCGAACATCTTTATTATATTGAACTCTCAGATCTTTTGTCAAACATTATAAAACATCATTTTGTTGCGCTACAAATCTGCAGCAACTCACTGATAACCCTGTCCATTTCCTCATCTGTACCGATGGTAATCCTAAGATAATTATCTATTCTCGGCGCATTAAAATATCTGACATAAATCTTCCTGTCCTTCAGCTTATCAAAGATTTCCTTTGCCGGAATATCTTTATGAGCGGCAAATACGAAGTTTGTTTTTGAAGGAAGAACAGAAAAGCCTATTCTCTCGAGAGCAGCCGTAAATCTGTCTCTGGTATTAATAATCTTATTTACAGTATTAACGAAATACTCTTCATCATCTATTATCTCAGAGCCAAGTATAAGCGACGGCATATTCATCGTATACGAATTATATGAATATTTAACATCATTCAGATACTTGATGAGAACCGGATTTGACATTGCATATCCTATTCTCAACCCCGCCATTGAACGTGACTTTGAAAAAGTCCTGACAATCACCAGATTGTCATATTTATCAATAAGAGGAAGTGCTGTTTCACCGCCAAAATCAATATACGCCTCATCAATTATAACAATAGATGAAGGATTATTCTTAACGATATCCTCAATAAAATCAACACTCACAAGAATGCCTGTAGGTGCATTTGGATTAGGAAATACTATTCCGCCGTTTTCTGTATAATAATCTTCCTTAACAATCTTAAAATCCTTATCAAGAGGCTTTCTCTCATATGGAATTCTGAGCATTTCTGCCCACACATCATAAAATGAATATGTGATGTCCGGAAAAAGAATTTTTTTACCAGAATTGAAAAATGTCATAAAACACATAGCCAGAACATCATCTGAACCAACTCCGACAAAGACCTGTTCAGGCTTAAGATTATGATACTCTGCAAGCTTATCCACAAGAAGTCCCGCTCTTGGATCAGGATACTTCCTAAACATATTTGTATCAAGGCTCATATCTTTAATCCTTGGAGAAGGTCCGTATGGATTCTCATTTGTATTTAATTTGATTATCTTACTGTCTTTTGGCTGCTCACCCGGCACATAGGGCTCAACAGCTCTTATTTTATCCATCCAGCTATACATATCTAACCTCCTCAAGACGGTTGTGTAATCTCATAATATGAGTAAGCATATGTTCATCATTTATAACTCTTCCGGATGCAAAGTATACAACATTCGAATTATAAATAAGGTCAAACGGCTTATCATAATAAACCTTATTCTCATCACTGCATACCGGAAGTCCCAGCACATCAGCAAGATGCTTTACAGTTCCTTTATTTCCATCAATAAATTCAATCTCATTACCAAAGAGCTGTCTGAAAGCAGGTTTGAAATAATTAAAATGAGTACAGCCCAGCACGAGTTCTGAATAATCTTTCAGATTATATTGCTTCAGTTCATTTTTTATATATTCGGACACATCCGGATCTTCAAAGATTTCCATCTCCGCAAAATTAACCAGTCTCGGCATTGGAATCAGATCACATTTATGCTCTTCATCAACCTTGGCTATAAGCATTTTAAGCTTATTTTCTCTGATGGTAACAGGAGTCGCCATAACCATCACTCTCTTTTCATTG
The DNA here is from genome assembly GCA_900108205.1 of Eubacterium ruminantium. GTDB lineage: Bacteria > Bacillota > Clostridia > Lachnospirales > Lachnospiraceae > Eubacterium_Q > Eubacterium_Q ruminantium_A. Next base: position 292,585 of record FNUU01000001.1, read on the forward strand.
CTATGCAGAACTGCCGGTTTAACAGCCGGCTCCATACCAATGATAGGTATATCAAATTTATTTCTAAGACTGTCTATTGCAACAGCCGTTGCGGTATTGCACGCAACAACAATGATATCACATTTTTTATCTATAAGAAATTCTGTTATCTCTGTAACATATCCCAAAATCTGTTCAGTTGTCTTTAATCCGTAAGGTACATGGTCCACATCTGCATAGAAGAGATATTCTTCATTCGGAAGCATATGTAATGCTTCGTGAAGTACAGAAAGACCTCCGATACCGGAATCCATAAAACCTATTTTCATTTTGAAAACAATCCTTTTTTAGTATATTCTTCGCTGCTGAACGAAGTAATCTTATACCCTGTATTAAGAAGAGCCTTATTTACATCTTCTTCTGTAATTGCATCTTCGGAAATAATCTCAGCAATTCCTTTTTTATGAGACGCTTTGACCTTTTTTACTTTAAGATTTCTCCTGATTGCATCACAGGTATGAGCCTCACACATAGAGCACATCATTCCATCAATGCCAACTGTAGTTTTTGTCATATCCCATCACTCCATCTAAATCAAAATAACAACACTATGCTGTTTTTTGATGCTTATCAAGAAAAAAACAAATACGAGGCGACATCATGCCGCCTCGCAATAATAATTATTCTTCATTCGGAAGCAGACCAAGTTCTCCATTCAAATATTCTGTAACATCATCCGCATCCAGTCCATGAACAACACATGCTTCTGCAAGAGTTTCAAACTCTGCAGCAAAACATGATATGCATCCCATGCCGATACTCATAAGTATTACGGAACTTTCCGGATGAAGCTTAAGAATATAATGAATATTCATATCCTTGGTAACAAGCTTCTTTTTATCTTCTTCAAGAATGACTTCTTCTATTGCTGCATCTTTATCCTTTATCTCATCCATTATTTTCACCTCTTTCGATAAAGCCATATAAATGCTTTACGATAAGTTATAATACATTATGTAAAGAGATAATTCAAGCAGTAATTAATGATAATTTACATCATTCCTCCCATACCGCCCATTCCACCGGCCGGCATAGCTGGAGCATCCTCCTTGATATCAGCTACAACTGACTCTGTTGTAAGAAGTGTTGAAGCGATAGATGTTGCATTCTGAAGAGCACTTCTTGTAACCTTAACAGGATCAATGATACCTGCTTCTACCATGTTAACAAACTCTTCATTATATGCATCAAATCCGATAGCATCCTTCTCTTCCTTAACCTTGTTAACGATTACAGCGCCTTCAAGACCTGCATTTGCAACAATGTGGAAAAGAGGAGCCTCAAGAGCCTTGATAATGATATTTGCACCGGTCTTCTCGTCTCCTTCAAGACCTGCAGCCATCTTTTCAACCTTCTTGATAGCGTGAACATAAGCTGCTCCACCACCTGAAATGATTCCTTCTTCAACAGCTGCTCTTGTAGCATTAAGAGCATCTTCAAGACGAAGCTTAGCTTCCTTCATCTCTGTTTCAGTAGCCGCACCAACACGTACTACTGCAACGCCACCTGCCATCTTGGCAAGTCTTTCCTGAAGCTTTTCCTTGTCAAAATCAGAAGTTGTTGTTGTGATCTGCTGCTTAATAAGTGCTACTCTGTCCTTGATAGCAGCCTTCTTGCCAAGACCATCAACGATAGTTGTATTCTCTTTTGTAACCTTAACAGACTTAGCACGTCCAAGCTGATCCATAGTTGTATCCTTAAGCTCAAAACCAAGCTCAGAAGAAATAACTGTACCGCCTGTAAGAACTGCGATATCCTGAAGCATATCCTTACGTCTGTCGCCATAACCAGGAGCCTTTACACCAACAACCTGGAATGTTCCACGAAGCTTGTTTACGATGAGAGTTGTAAGAGCTTCGCCTTCGATATCCTCTGCGATTATGAGAAGCTTTCTTCCGCCCTGAACGATCTGCTCAAGAAGTGGGAGGATATCCTGAATATTTGAAATCTTCTTATCTGTAATAAGGATATATGGATCATCAAGCTCAGCAACCATTTTCTCCATATCTGTTGCCATATAAGCTGATACATATCCTCTGTCAAACTGCATACCTTCAACAAGATCAAGCTCTGTCTGCATTGTCTTTGATTCTTCAACAGTGATAACACCATCCTTGGAAACCTTATCCATAGCATCAGCAACAAGCTGTCCAACCTCTTCATCACCTGCTGAAATAGCTGCAACCTTAGCAATCTGATCCTTGCCTGTAACCTTCTTAGACATTGCTGTAATAGCCTTAACAGCTTCTTCAGTAGCCTTCTTCATTCCCTTACGGAGAACGATAGGATTTGCACCTGCAGCAAGGTTCTTCATACCTTCATTGATCATTGCCTGAGCAAGAACAGTTGCTGTAGTTGTACCATCACCTGCAACATCATTTGTCTTTGTAGCTACTTCCTTAACTACCTGAGCACCCATATTCTCAAATGGGTCATCAAGAGTGATCTCCTTAGCGATTGTAACACCATCATTTGTGATGAGCGGTGCACCGTATGACTTATCAAGAACTACATTTCTTCCTTTTGGTCCAAGTGTTACTCTTACTGTATCTGCAAGCTGATTAACACCAGCCTCAAGTGCCTTTCTAGCTTCGGCACCATACTTTATCTCTTTAGCCATTTTTATTATCCTCCTGCTTACTTACTCTACAACTGCAAGGATGTCGCCCTGCTTAACGATTGTATATTCATCGTCGCCAACCTTAACTTCTGTACCGGCATACTTAGAATAAATAACCTTCTGTCCAACTTTAACTTCCATTGGTACCTTTTTGCCATCTACAACTGCTCCGGGACCAACTGCAACAACCTCTGAATATACAGGCTTTTCCTTTGAGTTTCCTGTAAGTATGATTCCTGACTTTGTTGTCTCTTCAACTTCAGCTGTCTTAAGAACAACTCTGTCGCCAAGTGGTGAAATCTTCATTATATCATTCCTCCTAATAATTCATTTTTAGCACTCACTACATTTGAGTGCTAACACAATTATCATTATATCCAATTAGAAATAAAAATCAACCCTAATTTATGAAATTTTTATAAAAAAAGAGTGCTCACAATTCTGTAAAATACATAGCTTTGCGAGCACTAACAATATCCGCAGAATAAATCAATATATGTCTTCATAGACTTTACTTATTCAGATTATCCCTGCCATAAATGAATAAATATTGCTGCGCATATCCGGCAAGACTGCCAAACCTGTCATACGCATACTGTTCTATCACTTTTTTGTCGGTATCCTTATGAAAATACAGATGTTCCATAATTCTCTTCATCCACACATCCACCGGAAAAGCACTTCTGAAGCCAAGGCTGTAAAGAAGTATACAGTTGGCAACCTTTTCTCCGACACCTTTAATCGTCATAAGACTGTTTCTGGCTTCATCCACATTTAAGCCCTTTAAATCCGACTCTGACAATCCCGTTTCATCAGCAAATGAAAGCCTTTTAACAGCATCCATAATATATGGTGCCCTGAAGCCCGCTTTACACTTTCTTATATCCTCCTCTGCAAGCCTTCGCATTTCTTCAGCTGTCGGAAAAAGCCAGTCGGTTCCTTCATCATATGTAAATCCTGTCTCATCAAATTTACCACCGCAATAATGCACTTTTTCGCCTGCCATCTCTGAAATATTTTTTACGACAGCTTTTATCTGAGGAATCTGTTTGTTTTGAGAAATGATAAATGAGATAACCGTCTCGAAAAACTCCTGATTAAGGAGTCTGATACCGGAGTTTCTGCTGATAATATCCTGCAGCTCCGGAGCCGAATTTATAATACTATTCTTGATAACACCATAATCCGTATTCAGGTCAAAATATTCAGCATATACATCATTATACTCTTTTAATGATGTATTTTTGAATCGCAGCAGACTTCCTGTACTGCCATCCGTAAATTTCTGGCATACAAAAAGGATCCTGCCGACAGCCCTGACTTTATAGGCACAAAAAGAATCGTCAGTGCCTTCATCGATTCTTACGAAGTTAAAGCACTGACCGCATTCTAAACTCTCTCTTAGATTAAAATCCATGACCTCTGTTAATACAGTGTCATTTCCGTCCTGATATATTTTCATAACTATTCTACATTATCCATTGCAAGCATATCGCTGTGAAGGTAGTCTCTGTAGGACTGGAGCCGTCCCTCAAATGTTGTTTCAAGAAGTTCGCAGGTCCTGAAATCATCCGGTATAACTCTCGCCGATCCCTTATCAAAGAGATTGATACCACTCATCTTAAGCACCTTGTCCACAAATTCCGAGCAGAAGCATTTATATTTGCGCGAAAATCCAAGGTGGAAATAAATAGAAAGTACACCCAGATAATTATATTTGTATTTTTCTCTGTTACTCTTAAATACTTCTATTGATGCTTTGACATCCTGATACTGCTGTTCGGTCAAACGAAGCCTCATGACCTTGCATCTGGTTTCAGTGTCTCTTCCGAAAATTCCGCTGTTAATATCTTCATCAATAAAGCCACAGCGAAACGGATTATTTACCTTCTTTCTGGCAAAGCTATACAGTTCATCCAGCTCTTCATCAAGGGCAATAGAAACATGCACATACGGCATCCTCTTAAAAAAATGAATAACTCTGGAAGGAACCGTTTCGGTTCTTGTCAAAAGTATATATACAGATTTCTTTTCCTTTTTCTGTTTTTTATCTTTTTTTCCTTTTTTACTGCTCATGAATGATCACTTGGCCCCTCAGCAAAAAATCTAAATAAATCTATAACGCAGGTTTGTAAGAACTTTTGAGTGAAACAATACGGTTAAATACAGGATTTTCAGGCGTTGAATCCTTGCTGTCCACCGTGAAATATCCATTTCTGATGAACTGGAAGGATTCTCCGACTGCAGCATCCTTCAGACCTGCCTCAAGGTAGGCATCATTTATAACCGTACGGGAATTAGGATTGAAATTGATGCTTCCGTCATCATTCAACTTGCCTTTTTCTTCATCCACAAGATTTTCATAAAGTCTGACTGTGCACTTAAATGCATCAGCTGCATTTACCCAGTGAATGGTTCCCTTAACCTTTCTTCCTTCAAAACCGCTTCCGGATCTTGTCTCCGGATCATATGTACAATGAATGGTGGTTATATTACCATTTTCATCCTTATCAAATCCGGTGCATTTTACAAAATATGCGCCCTTAAGACGAACTTCATTTCCCGGGAAGAGTCTGAAATATTTCTTTGGCGGTTCCTCCATAAAGTCTTCTCTCTCAATATAGAGTTCCCTTGAAAATGAAACCTTACGTGTTGTATTTTCATCCGCATCAGGATTATTTTCAATATCAAAATATTCTGTCTGTCCTTCCGGATAATTATCAATAACAAGCTTAACCGGATCAAGCACTGCCATCATACGAGGAACCTTTGTCTTAAGATCTTCTCTTATAACATACTCAAGCATTGCATAATCAACCGAAGCCTGGCTCTTGCTCACACCAATAAGCTCCATAAACTTCTTAAGAGCCTCAGGAGTAAATCCTCTTCTTCTGAGCGCAGCTATTGTAACAAGTCTTGGATCATCCCATCCATCAACAACATTATCTTCCACAAGCTTCTTGATATATCTCTTACCTGTGATAACATTTGTAAGATAAAGCTTTGCAAATTCAATCTGCTTTGGAGGATTTTCAAATTCAAGTTCACGAACAACCCAGTCATAAAGAGGTCTGTGATCTTCAAATTCAAGAGTACATATAGAATGTGTAACACCTTCTATAGCATCCTCTATAGGATGAGCAAAGTCGTACATCGGATAAATGCACCACTTGTCTCCGGTATTGTGATGAGTCATTCTGGCAATTCTGTAGATAACAGGATCTCTCATATTGATGTTTGGAGAATTCATGTCGATCTTTGCACGAAGCACCTTGGATCCATCAGCAAATTCACCGTTCTTCATAGCTTCAAAAAGCTTCAGGTTTTCCTCAACACTTCTGTTTCTGTAAGGGCTGTCTTTACCCGGTTCTGTAAGAGTACCTCTGTACTCTCTTATCTCATCTGCAGAAAGGTCGCATACATATGCCTTTCCCTTCTTTATAAGCTTAACAGCACCTTCATACATCTGATCAAAATAGTCTGATGCAAAGAATACCTCTTTCCTGAAATCAGCTCCGAGCCACTCTACATCCTTAACTATAGAATCAACAAATTCAGTTTTTTCCTTTGTAGGGTTTGTATCATCAAATCTGAGATTGAACTTACCCTTATATTTTTCAGCAAGGCCATAATTAAGAAGTATGGACTTTGCATGGCCGATATGCAAATATCCGTTTGGCTCCGGTGGAAAACGTGTAACGATCTTTGTTACCTTTCCCTCTTCGAGGTCTTTATCTATGATCTGTTCTATAAAATTCTTTGAAATAACTGCTTCTTCCATTATGTCCTCCATTAGTCATCAGAATCCTTCGATGGAAATACTATATCCTCATCCTGCGAACTTGTCAAATCCTTCGTTACTGTTTCTGATTCCTGAATGCTCTTTTTTATATTTGCAAAAGCTGCAGCAGCGGCATTTAAGGTACTGTTTTCGTCATTTATCTGAGTACAAACCTCGGAAATGTCGGTTGTCTCAACCTCAGGATCAACCTCTGCCTGCTTTTCGATATTCATTTTCTTATAATCTTCCTCATCTACCACATCAAAGGCCGAATCTATACCATATGGTCTTGTTTTCATAGCCTCTTCTTTAGTAGATATTTCATCTGCAGGAGGAACATTGACGTTACTATTGTTATCGATGGCGTCTTCAAGAGTAATACCGATGGTATCATCCGGTTTTCCTGTTTTTGTATCCTTCTTATCAAACCTTGAAAATACCGATTCATCTTCAGCTGCAGAAGATATTATCACTCCGCCGACAGGGACATCCTCTTCATATTCCTCCGGCTGCTCTTCCATATAGTCATCATCAAATTCATTTTCGTCTGAATACTGTGATTCATCAGTATAAGATGAATTATTATCGTCTGATTCCATATATTCAGTTGCCTCTTCAGAATACTGTAACTCAGTTTCATCCCCTGCATATTGTTCGTCAGAATACTCATTTACATACTCTGCGTCCGCATCGGCTGATGCATATTCTACACCATCACCCTCTGCATACTGTACTTCTGCAGCTTCTTCAGCATACTGAGCCTCAGAATCATCTTCATAACTTCCCTCAGCATACTCTGCAGACGTATCATATTCTTCAGCATTCTCCTCTGCATACTCTGCAGCTTCTTCAGTATATTCTGCTTCGGTACCGTCCTCAGCATACTGAACCTCAGCATCAGCTTCAGTATACTCTGCAGCTGTTTCGCCTTCCGGCTCACTATACTCTGCATTATCTCCGGTGTATTCTGTATAAGGGTCCTCATTCTCAGGATCAGCATAATACTCTTCCTGATTTGTATTTTCTTCAGGTACAGCCGCTTCATTCAGAGCCTTCTCATATTCTTCAACGTTATCCTCATCAAATTCAAGCTCTTCGGCAACCGTTCTTCTTCTCATTTTTTTATTTAATTTTTTAGTAAGACTGCTGGTCTTAACAACCAGAACAATAGCAACTATACATACTGCTATAAACATAGCTGCAAGAATAAGAAGCATGATCTTCAGATTCTTCTTGGAGAAAAATCCTTTATCCGGAGCAGTTACCGTCTTCTCCACAACAATGGTTTTAACCTCTGTCGATGGCTCCTCTGTATTTTCAGTAGAAGCTTCTGTTGTTGCCTCCGTAACCGTAAGGTCGACATACCTCATAAAGCTCTTATCTGTTGTGTCATAGAGGAACCAGTCCTCCTCACCGTTTACACTTGAAGCATATACCAGATAAAATTTGGAATCCTTCTCAGAGCAGTATGCACTCACATCATTTTCACCTATCTTAAGCTTTGCAGGAGTGAATCCCTTTGGTACTTCCTCCGTCTCAGGCTTTGTGAGTATTACATATCTTGCACTGTCAGCCTTATATTCGTAATATCTGCTGAGCAGCTCACCCTTTTTGTCAGCTGAAGTTCCGTTCTTATCGATCAGATACCACGCCTGAACATAATCTTCATCTTCAAGACAAATGATACTGAGCGCTTTATTGTTATTTGTATATCCCTTAAGCTTATGGTTCTTATAAGTTACTTCAGAAGCTGTAAAGCCTTCAGGCACTTCGATATTAATACTTTCCTCGATAAGATCAAATTTCTTACCATCAATCTCAAACTTTAATTCTTCTTCCTCACCAACGGTTACATATATTGTATATGTCCTGTAAGCGCCGTTCTCAGCCGTAACAACAACCTGAACAGTATTTTCACCTTTTGAAAGAGAACTGTTACCTGAAACATAGTACTCTGCTTTTTCATCAGAAAGAACAACCACTACATCTACACTGGTCGCATCCTCAGGAAGCTTTAATGAATATGTTGTCTGGTCAGATGAAAATTCAGGATAAAGGTCGCCTGAACCAACCTTTAAGCTAAGCAGACTGCAGTCATCTGAAAGATCTTCCTTTTCTGTACTCTTTTCCTCTGTTGTCTCCGAAGACTTTTCCTCTGTCTTTTCCTCTGTTGTCTCTTCCTCTGTTGTCTCAGTGGTTTCTTCAGTGGTTTCAGAAGTTTCTTCAGTAGTCTCTTCTGTGGTTTCATTTGGATCAGAAATATCAATTGATGCTCCCTGATCATCTACACTTACCATCTCACCTTCCATATTATAAGCTTCAGTATATGTAGATACATAAGCAACACCACTTGCAATAGCTCTGAAAGTGATCTCCCCGCTTCCGGAAGTTCCCGATATGTTCATGGTTGTACCTGAACCGAAGCTGTTGGATGAAAACTCCAGCAGGCTGCTGTCATAATTCAAAACAACGTCAGCCGAGAAAAACTCACTGCTTTCAGCATATACATAAACAGTAACATAATCTCCGATTTCAACAGAACTAGAAGATAAGGAGATTGACATATAAATACCTGCCGCATTAACTTTCTTACCTCCCATGCCAAGCATTATACTCAGCATTATCATAAATGTACATAAAAGTGAAATTACTTTTTTCAGATTCCTTTTCATTATTCCTCTGTCCTTTAATTTTATTTATCTTTTATAACTCTGCATATAATACCATAGGGATGTTATTCCCGCCGGATTACCACTCAATCTTCTGAAGTCCTACTATATGTCTCTGAACGAAGATAATATCCAGAGCATTTACTTTTCCGTCACTGTTTATATCGCCCAGAACCTTTCTCTCTTCCGTAAGTTCATCAAGCCCGACAATTATCCTCTGGATATAAATGATATCCAGCGCATTTATCTTACCATCTCCGGAAAGATCACCCTTGTGAGGATTTTCAGGTTCTTCCGTCGGATCTTCGGTAGGATCATCCGTGTCCTCAGTTGATTCCTCTTCGGTATCTTCAGTAGATTCTTCTTCGGAAGATTTTCCCTTTTTTACTATCTTAAGCTTATAAAGCCTTGTATTACCATTTTCCGCTTTTACAACAAGCTTAATGATATTTGATACCTTCGGAAGATCAACCCATCCGTCTCCGGATACTGTAGCTTCGGAATTAACTGTTTCTGTTTCAATATAAACGCTGTCTGTATCCTTCGGAACCTGAACTGTATATATCTGCTCAGAGCCCTCAAATTCCGGATCAAGATCATAATACTTTCCATTTTCTGTAGAAACCGTGATGTCCTTAAGCCAGTTATTCGGATTTCCACTGTCTTCCGGTTTTTCAACAGCCTCTGCCGGCATGTTTTTATAAACCGGAATCTTGAATACTATTGACGAATCCAGAAGATTATTATCAGCATATGCATAATACTGTGAATTGGCTTCACTTGCAGGTGCCTGAATATTACTCATATACTGATTATAAAACAGATAATAATCATTTGTTACGTTGAATTTTTGTGTATAGATCGTATCCTGTCCCTGACTTATGAAGGATTCTGCAATATATTCGGTACCACCTAATATTGATTTATAAACCGAATCCCATGGTCTTCCGTAGGAGCCTTCACCAGCGGCATATCTGAGTCCATTTAAAACTGCATTTCCATCAGGCGAATCATATGCCCCTATATTGAAGAAATTAAAGATGCCCGGATATGATGATGAATTACCAAGAGCGGCAACTCCCGGCTCAGAACCCATTTCCTGACGGATTCTAGATGCGATATGATATGCGCTGACCCCATGAGTCTTGGCAGCCTGCATCATTATCTGGGAATACTTTTTGCTGGATCCTTCAGGTTTGGTTTTATACATAAAGGTTCCATTCAGAATTGCTTCAATACCGTTTGTATTCTGAAATCCTTCCTGATATGATAACGCTTCAAAAGCAAAAACATATTCTTCATAAAGATATGTTCTCGGATCCATATAATATGCAAGGATCTCATCAGATGCGGCATACCATACATAACCATCATAAGAATAATATGTATCCGTTTCCCAATCATACCCTACATCCGTTGATCTCCAGTTGTAATGTGGATAATAATAAGAACCATATATAAGATTCTTGACATCTCCGGGCTTGTTTCTCTCATTTTCCATGAGATAATCCCAGGAAATACCTGTATGAACCGCTTTAAATACCCATGCCGGATGCTCCTCGTGCATTTCCCTCAGATACGGCTTATAGCTTTCCGGGAATCCCTCACTCTCAAGATATTCTTCAAAATCAGTTTTATCATAGCCTCGTGCAGCCTCTGCCTTATCCGTGCCATCTGCCCTCGGAGCAAAAAGGCAAGTCAAAATAAAGCTTAATGCCATACTAAAGGCAATCATTCTTTTTTTCATATGAACAGCCTTTCACAAACACAACAAAAAAACCTAAAAAAGCTACAGTTAAGCTAATATTAGCATATTACTTATTTGTTCACAATATTTGATTGACATAAAATTCTGATTTTTTTCTTAATATTTGTATGTTTTTATTGTTTTTGAAATGAAATAACACAAAATATACTATTTTTAATAATTATGCAGAGATATTATGTGGACAAACCAGTTTCATCTTTCCACCATCTCGTGATGAGATTACTCGATGATGGATATTCGCCAAATGCCAGCAGACAAATACATGAACCCATCACTTTATGTGACTTTGTCATCCGGTGATGGATGCATATATTCTCTCAGTCGCCCGACTCATTATCTAAACAAAGAAAGCCGCAGAGAACATGTATTCTCTACGGCTATAAGCTATTAACGGGAATCGAACCCGTGACCTCAACATTACCGATGTTGCGCTCTACCGACTGAGCTATAATAGCAAATTCAACTTCTAAATAATAATAAATCTTTGATTCTTTGTCAACCACAATTTAAAAAACAATATTTTCGTTATTCAGAAAAACGCATCGGACAACCTTTAGCTGTACGATGCGTTTTTGAATTTATATTATATTGTCAATCAAACCGATAAACCGCTTTTAACGCTCCTTGTTAAGAATGGTACATACTATTCCACCGCAGGAAGCAAGGAACATTACCAAAACTCCGAATCCTGCCATTGAGAAGAAATGACTTGAAACAATCATAAGCCATAACATTGAAGCAAGAACCGCTCCACAGCCAATGAAGCTTATGATCTTTTTACCAAGGTAGGTGCCTGCTAAAAGTGCAAGTCCGCCAAGAATGATCACATATGGAAGAATCAGAAGCGGAACTCTTCCCCAAAGAATAAGATGACCTGTACCAAAGGCCTCTTCGAAAATGCTGTCATCATATTCGATAAAACTTCCAATCTCTTTAGTAAGCATTGCCTTAAGTCTTGGTATCATTGCTTCTCCCTGTTTAAACTCAGCCCTGAGCAATTCCATGGTAATCTTGTTCTGTGCACCGAGAGCCTTACTGATAGTTCCGCTGAGCTTACTTAGTTCAAAAAGATTGAAACCAACAGCAGCCTTAGCTGTTATATCACTATTAAGTATTCTGCTTACATCATCTATATCATCAAAATCATACCAGTCATAGATACTGCTGTTTGAATAATTATCCGATGCAAATCCGGTTGTTCCCACAAACTTTGTTGATGCCTTAGCATGTATTGATGCAAAATTTAAAAACGGAGAAATGATGATCAGAATCGCAGCGATCACGGAAAGAATCTGCATAAATCCGAGCTTTTTACTGATTATTCCTTTAAATCCTTTTGTATAGCCTGCTCCCGGATACGGAACGCCCGGTCCGTTCATAACAGCCTGTCCGCCCATATATGCTCCCATCTGCTGCATATACTGCTGATTATACTGAGCATTTGGCTGCTGATATCCCTGCTGAACATACTGCTGATTATACTGGTAATTCTGTTGTGGATAACCATATTGCTGGCTGTACTGTGGATAGCCTTGAGAATACTGCTGATTCAAAGCAGCCCCCTGCTGTACACCCTGATTGACAGCTCCCGGCGTTGCCTGATTAAAGTTTCTCGCAGCTGCAGGATTAACTGTCTCCTGTTTCTTTCCGCAGGCCGCGCAGAATTTTGCTCCATCCGCGAGCTCTTTACCGCAATAAATACACTTACCCATAAAATCACTCTCCCTTGTTTATATTTTTCAGCTTTGACCGTATACGTGTCAGAGCATTATTAACTGATTTTTCATTCTTACCGGTTTCCAGTGATATTTCTGAATATGAAAGACCTTTGAGATACAGATTAAGTATTTTTTTCTCAAGAGGACTGAGTTTCTTTTCAATCTCCTTATATATCTCATTTCTCTTTTCTTCAGCAATGACTATATTTTCCGGATTATCGAGTTTTTCATCACCGCCCATGACATCAGAAAAAGCCACTCCATCTCCATCCTCAGAATTAAATGATATATAAGTATTGAGCGGCGAATGCTTTTTTCTATTGTATGTCGTAATAGCCGTCCTAACCTGTCTTCTGACACAGATCGTAGCAAATGTACTGAACACAGCATATTTCTCAGGATCATATCCCCTGATTGCCTTGACAAGTCCGATCATACCCTCCTGCAGAAGATCATCACTGTCTGCGCCAACAATAAAAAGGAATCTGATCTCCTTCCTGACAAGCCTGCTGTATTTTTTCATAAGATATTCTTCTGCACCTGCATCAGTTTTAGAAGCTGTAATCAGTTCTTCATCCGTCATAACGGAATAATCATTCATTTTTATTTCCCCATTCTTTGTCTGACCACTTCAAATGCAAGCACGCCTGCTGCAACTGAAGCATTCAGAGAATCGATATCTCCACTCATAGGTATTGATACGATATAATCACACTTTTCCTTCACAAGCCTCGAAACACCATTGCCTTCATTTCCGATAACAAGACCGAGAGGTCCCTTAAGATTGCAGTTATACATAGGCTGCCCATTCATATCGGCACAGGCAAACCAAATGCCTCTATCCTTAAGTTCATCTATAGTTTTGGCAATATTTGTAACCTTTACAACAGGTGTATAGAACACTGCCCCCGCAGATGCTCTTACAGCAGTTCCGGAAAGGCCTGCCGCCCTGTGCTTGGGAATTATTACACCATGCGCTCCGGAAAGGTTAGCTGTTCTGATAATAGCGCCGAGATTATGAGGGTCCTCTATCTCATCTAGGATAAAAATAAATGGATCCTCACCTTTTTCCTCAGCCTTTTTAAAAATATCATCCATTTCAGCATATGAAAATTCTGCCAGCTTTGCAATGACTCCCTGGTGCCTTCCGGTTTCAGACATCTGATCAAGTCTCTGCTTTGATACAAAAGAGTAAATGATATTTCTCTTTTTTACTTCCTTCAGTATAGTTGAAATCGAACCATCCTGAATACCTTCCTGTATAAAAACCTTCTCGACAGTCCTGTCCGAACGAATAGCCTCTACAACCGCATTTCTTCCTTCTGCAAATTCCGTTGCAAAGCCGCTTTCCTCAGCATTTTCAATATCATTCAGCTTATCAGCCTTATCACTGACATATTCGACAGCGTGAGACTCTTTGCTGTCCATATTATCGAATCTTTTTTTTCTGTTCTCATATCTGCCTTTTCCGGAATTATTTCGTCCCGATCTACGGTTGTCCTTGTCATATTTATTATCTTTAAATTTATTATTATGCTCCATAATCAGTATATCCGGCTTTTTCCAGCGCCCTTCCTGTAAAATATTTTATTCTTTCTTTGTTACCCATAAGATAATTATATCCAAGCACTGCTTCAAAGCCTGTAGCCTTCTTGTACTCACCCATAGTAGCATTTTTTGCTTTGGTATGCACCGCAGAATTACGTCCACGCTTGTATACATCCATTTCTTCTTCCGTGAGCACTCCTTCTTCAATCAGATTATCTATAAGCTCAGCCTGATTCACAGCTTTTACTATACCAGATACTATCTTATGGTATTTTTCGGTCTGCATATTTGTCTTTCTGACAAAATAATCTTTTACCATCAGATCAAATATACTGTCACCTATATAGGCAAGGGCAAGCCCCGAATAGCCTCTTAAGGTTATTATATTCTCTTCCATTTAACGCCTTCTCTTGTATCCTTAAGTTCGATTCCCATAGCAAGAAGCTTGTCACGGATCTCATCAGCCCTGGCAAAATCTTTATTCTTTCTTGCCTGCTGTCTTTCCTCTATAAGCTTTTCAACCTCTTCATCAAGGCTGTCTTCTTTTTTCTCTATGATAATACCAAGAACATCCGTAAGAGTTTCAAGTGTCTTATAAAGTTCTGCTGCAAGAGCCTTTGAAACATCTGCAGTAGTCTTTAAATTGATATATTTTACAAGCTCAAATACAGCAGAAACTGCATCAGCTGTATTAAGATCATCATCCATTGCCTCTTCAAATTTGGCAATAAATGGTTTTACTCCGTCAATAATCTCAGCCTCACCATCCTTTAAGCTTTCAGCACTTGCCGGATTATTGATGATATCATGAAGCTTCTCAGCAGAAGTAAGTATTCTCTCAAGGCTGTTCTTGGAAGCAATTATAAGCTCCTCAGAGAAATTCAGCGGACTTCTGTACTGAGCAGAAAGCATAAAGAATCTTACAACCTGAGGATCATATTTCTCACAGATCTCTCTGACTGTAAAGAAATTGCCGAGTGATTTACTCATCTTTTCATTATCTATCTTAAGGAAGCCGTTATGCATCCAGTATCTTGCGAATTCTGTACCATTTGCAGCTTCACTCTGTGCAATCTCATTTTCGTGATGAGGGAAGATAAGATCCTCACCGCCTGCATGAATATCAATGGTTCCACCGATATACTTTTTAGACATTACAGAACATTCCAGATGCCAGCCCGGACGTCCATCGCCCCAAGGCGAACCCCATGAAGGCTCCCCTTCCTTCTTAGGCTTCCAAAGGACAAAGTCAAGATTATCCTCTTTCTCATCCTCTCCGCTGACCTTAAGCTGATGTGCCTCATCTCTGTGTCCTGACTCAAGATCGTCTATATTCTTATGTGAAAGCTTTCCGTAATCAGGGAAACTCCTTGTTCTGAAGTATACTGTACCATTTTTCTCGTAGGCATGTTTCTTCTCAATAAGTGTATTAACCATTTCGATCATGTCAGGAATTTCTTTGGTAGCCTGAGGATGTGTTGTTGCCGGACGTACATTCAGTGCCTTCATATCCTTCCTGCATTCTTCTATATATCTCTCAGATATCACTTCAGAAGGAACATTATCTGCTATAGCCCTCTTAATGATCTTATCATCAACATCTGTGAAGTTAGAAACATAATTAACTTCATAGCCCTTATATTCAAAATATCTTCTGAGGGTGTCAAATACTATCATAGGTCTTGCATTTCCTATATGAATATAATCATATACGGTAGGTCCGCAGACATATATTCCCACCTTTCCGGGTGTGATCGGTTTAAATTCTTCTTTTCTTCTTGTTAAAGTATTAAATATCTTCATGTATTTTCCCTGACCTTTATTAATATATTTACTGTTCCAGTTTTGTAAGTTTTAGCTTTACGATTCTTCGTACACTTTCATTTATTCTTTCTTCAGAAAGCTCTCCGCTTTCTACAGCCGCCTCTACACCTTTGACTGCATTACTGAGGCTTGCAGGCATAAGCATTATATCAACTCCTGCTTTGATGCACAATACAGAAATCTCTTCACTGCTATAGTTATTCGAGATAGCTCCCATCTCCAGAGCATCGGTAATAACAACGCCCTTATATCCAAGCTTTCCTCTAAGTTCATCGGTAATGATCTTTGAAGAAATCGTTGCCGGCAGATTATCAACATTTGTCATAGTAATATGGCCAACCATAACCATTTCCGCGCCTGCATCGATTCCACTCTTAAAAGCAAGGAATTCCTGCTCTTCAAGCTCCTCAAGAGTTTTAGAAACATACGCGCTGCCGCTGTGACTGTCTTCAGCAGTATCCCCATGCCCCGGAAAATGCTTTAAGGTACATATGACGCCACCATCATTGAAGCCCTTAACAGCAGAAGCAACCAGCTCTGCAGTCTCTTCGTAATCATCACTGTAGGCCCTTCGCCCTATAACAGTATTTTCGCTATTCGACCATGTGTCGGCAACAGGAGCAAAGTCCAGATTGAATCCAAACTGCTTTATGTCCTCGGCAATGGTTTTTGCGTTTTCATATGCTGTTCCGACACCTTCGTCCTTATATTCATACATATTGCTGAATTCAGTGGTTCCAAGCTTATATGAACATCGGGAAACAGTTCCACCCTCTTCATCTACACTGATGAAGAGCGGAAGTCCGTTTATCTCTTTACCAAAAGCCTGCATATTATCAGTCATTTCAATGACCTGTTCTCTGCTTTCAAGATTATTATCAAAATAGATAACTCCCGAAACCGGATACTCCTTCAGGCATTCTTTTGTAGTTTCACCCGCCGCAGTACATGATTCATAACCGGTAAGTGCTTCCGGCGTAACAATAAACATCTGGCATATCTTATCATGAAGAGACATATTGTTAACTATGTCATCAACCTTACTGTCAACGCTGTTCCCGCTGTTTTCTTTTGCATCAGTCTCCGTGGCATTTGATGCAGCCTCAGTTTTCCCGGTATTATTTGATGCTTCAGCGGTATTATCAGACTCTTTATCAGCTGCATCTGAAGAATTACCATTTTTATCTCCTTCAGCCTGAGTACTGTGTTCCGTCAGATATCCGCCACTGTTTACTTTGTCTTCTATCTTTTTTCGTTCCTTCGAGTCAGAAACAAGCTTTACAACAAGAACCAGATTTGAAATGAGCAGGATAAATACAATAACCGAAAGCATTATGATCATCTTTTTCAGTTTTTTGTACTGCAGGTTTTCCGAAGACTTCCTTCTGCTTACATTTATATCCCTGTCTATACGCGGACCGTTTACCGGTTTCTTTTTTAATTCATCTGTATTGTCGTTACTGTTATCTTTATGATCCATTTTTTTCTCACTTGTACTATATATTATTCAGTCAGTATATTTGACAAACCAAATATTGATATGAAATATGTATCGTTATTTTTTCATATCCTGTAACAGAATATATCAATCATATTCTATAATGTATCCTGTCTTGGATTTAAAATATTGAAGCCCTGTATCCTTGATCGGATCGTTCCTTTGGTCGTTCCATGACCATTCATCCCCAATCTTCCAGAGCATAAGATACATCTCATCCGCTCCATCCTTATCTGTTCTGGATGGTTCTCCCGGATACCATGCCTGAAAACCATAAAAATCTTCTCCTGTGATCCAGTGGCCATAAGCGGCTCCATTTCTTACAGAAGTATAACCGCCCATCCATACAAATTCAAGTCCTTTCTCCTCGGCCATTTTCACAGCCATGTCCATTTCATCCTGGGAGGAAATGGTGATAAGATGACCGCCTTTTCTTATGGCAGCCTTATTGGCTTCCGTCCATGAAATGTCGGCCTGTACTATTTCATAGCCTGACTCGTGCTTTTCCATCTCTTCAGTTTTATCCACATTAATATTACTGTCAAATTCGCTACCGTAGGTATTATCATCAACAACTATATTAAGCTTTCTGTCTGCATAAGGATCCGCCTTTTCATCGGAAAGATATGTCAGGCAATACATTTTCTTCTCTTTTTCATAAATATCATCAAGGTATTGATTCATATCATTAATATTTCCGATATACCAGTATCTGCCGCCTGTTTTTGAAGTTATCTCATTATAAACATTACTGTCACCGCTTGAAGCGCCTATTATAAATATCGGTACATTTACCTGATTGGCATAATTTATAACCTCATCTGAAGTCTTAACAGATCTGTTGTCTGCGCCATCCGTGAATGCAATAATACATTTTGCACCCTTTACAAATGCAGCGTTTCCGATAGCTTCATACAGTGCGTCATATAGAGCCGTCTCACCGTAAGTGGTCATATTATCAATACCATTTTTGAGAAGCTCCTGGTTATTTGTTGCCGTACACATATACATCACGTAGGTATCAAATGCAAGGAACTCAGCCATGTCTCCGGTATTATAATCCAGCTCGGAAATAAACTCCTTCATGATCCTCTGCATTTCCGATAGTTCAGCTTCCATACTTCCGGATTTATCCGCTACAAGTTCAAATCTTACGCCCTCACGCCCTTTTATCTGGTCAAAAGATTTTATGCTGCATTCCAGTTCTTTGCCATTCGCTATGGTTTCCTTCATGGCAATATGCGGCAGAGTATATTCAACACTTTCTCCGGCCTGATCCTCTATTGTAAAATACACCTTGATATACGGATACTCGGAAGCGTCCGCAGAAACGAACTTAATAACTGTTTTTTCTCTGGTATCCAGTCTCGCCTTAATTCCATCAAAGGAATTATCAGCCAGCTTCTGTGCCTCCGTTGTATTTTCTGTTGATTCTGTTGTTTCTGTCTCCGTAGTTGAGGTGACTGCAGTATTATTTATTTCAGTAGATGCCTCTGTCTTACCGCCTTCAGTAGTCCTGTCATTCGACTTTTCCGTGGTTATATTTGAAGCATAATTATCTTTTTTTTCATTATCCTTCTTGTCATCTTTGATAAACAGAAAATACGCGAGCAAAAAAAGTCCGACAGCTGTAACTACTGCAGCAATCGATATTGCTATTGCAGGCGCCTTGCTCTTCTTTTCTTGAGTAACCGGAGCTTTCCGAGTCTCAGCATATGGACGCATTACACCATTCGTATTTCCAGTATATGAATAATTATTGCCTGTTTGATTCATATTCTGTGCTGGAGTTTTCTGTGCAGGTATATTCTTGTCCGGCATGTTCTGCATACTCTGCATATTTCCATACTGCGGCATATTCTGAACAGGCATATTCTGTTCAGACATGTTCTGCATACTCTGCATATTTCCATACTGTGGCATATTCTGAACAGGCATATTCTGTTCAGACATGTTCTGCATATTCTGTACATTTCCATACTGTGGCATATTCTGTCCGGGTATGTTCTGCACATTTCCATACTGGTTCATATTCTGCACCGGTATGTTTGGCCCCGGTATGTTCTGTATATTCTGCGCATTTCCGTATTGCGGCATATTCTGTCCTGACATGTTCTGTACATTCTGAACAGGCACATTCGAAATATTTCCATAATTTCCATACTGAGGTATATTCTGCGCTGGCACATTCTGACCTGGTATATTCTGTACATTCTGCACATTACCGTTCTTTGACAAGTTCTGCGCAGTCATATTCAAGTTCGTCGCGTTCTGCACATTTCCGTACTGCGGGTGAATTATGCCCTTATTTTGCGCCGCCATATCACTAATTCTTACCTGTTCATCAGTAAACGCGCTGTCATTAGTTTGTTCAGGTTCCATGACATTCTTTTTACCACAGTAAATACAGAAAATGCTGTCATTATTTATTTGTTTTCCGCAAAAAATACAAAACTTCATAACACGCCTCCAATACCGGTAAATAATCTTTTATATAAACATCTCCATATCAATACACTTCCACTCTCCAATAGGCAGACTGCATTCTCTGATGCTATTTTCTTTAAATCCTGTGGCTTCATAACAGCGCTTTGCATTCGGATTATTCTCAAAAACTCCTAAATCTATCCTTTTAGCGCTCAGATTATTCTTAACGTATTCGATACCAAGCCTTAACATTTCCCGGCCGCAGCCCTTACCCCTAATTTCCGGATTTATTATAACAAATCCAAAACGGACACTTCTGTCATCATCTTCCCTTGGATATCTTATTATAAAATGCCCAACTACATTTTCATCTTCATCAACTGCTGTAAGAGGAAAGAATCGACCCGCTGCAAGCTGAGGTGCATAATTCTCATTTATATCATTACCTGTCAGAGGGAATTTGTTGAATCTGTCAGCTGACCATTTGAAAAGCTCTTCCTCTGTTCTGATCCATTTTGCAATTATGGGTGCATCGTCTTTTTTATATGTTCTTAGTATCATTCATCCACCTCCTGCGCATTTACATATTTATATTCTAAAACAATATGTATTTATTTTCACACCATAAACATGATTGTTCGATTTTCACAAGTATATAAATATTATGCTTTGACCTAATAATTATACATCCAAAACCTGTATATTAACAGCACTGTAAAAAACAGATTGCTATATCACCTATGCCACGTCATATCATACGGCTTACAATAACCATGATCAAAGCTTCAGTAAATAATAAAACTATAAATAAAAATAAAGCCCACAGTATAATACGCAGTTTGTGTTCTCCTCCGGAGCATTTCTTCTTAGTGAATCTGAACCAGCTGTGCATTCCCCTGTAATTCATCATAAAAAACATAACAAAAATACATATTGCATAGGTTATTATTGAAGAGATAACATTCAGCGCAAATATTTTATCTTTCGAAAACCCTTCATAACTATTTGTATCACTGAACATTACAGTCACAGAGAAAAACGCTGAAAAAATATAACTAATAACAGCTATAAACATATATGCTGGATTTTTACTCCTGAAGCCCGGGATTGCAAAACTGCCTTTTTCCTTTTTTATACCATTTGCACCTGCAGATTTCTTTCCGGATGTATATCCCAGAAAATATCTGATTTCCTCCACACTCTGAAACCTGTCTTCTTTATCCATTTTCATGCATTTTTCCGTAAATTCATTCAAAGTATCCAGCCTCTCCTTATCCGGAAGAAAGGTCTGATAGAAAATAACATTTTTCAGAAGATACTTTATGGTCGCTCCCAGCCCGTAAAAATCTGTTCTTATATCGCTCTCAGAAAAACCGTACTGTTCAGGTGCCGCAAACCCTCTTGTGCCCATGGCAAATGTATCCTTTACCTTACTGCCATCATGTTCCCTTGATATATTAAAATCCAGCAGATACAAATTCTTATCCGAATCGAACATAATATTCCCCGGCTTGATATCTCTATGAATTATCGGTGGATTCAAATTTCCCAGTTTTTCAAGTATATCCAACAGATCAGACACAATCTTCTCAATATTGGAAATATTTCTTAGATAAGAGCTTTCTTCATCAATCATTCTATCAAGAGTTTTACCTTCGATGTATTCCTCTATTATAATAACAATATCTTCATCCTTTATAATATCAAATATCTTAGGGACACCTCTTATATCAGCCTCACACAGTTTTTCATAAAGACCTGCAGAAATGGTATTTATGGTTTTTGCAACACGAAACTCTTCCGAATCATCCTTAGACTGTATCTTCATAACATTTTCATGCTTATCGATATAATCAATAAAATCAAATCCGGCATTGTTAAGTTTTTCAATTACCATTTCCTTCGATGAGTTCATTTTATTCACCATTTATATCCAACGTTACACTATCAAATAACAACCATATAATACTATAGCCAATAAAACTATTACTAATTCAACCATATGGTTGATGCAATTTTCATTATTAACAATATTCCACTCACAACACTTTAACATTGCCACAAAGTCATAAATACATTACAATATTCTTGTATTTCATCGTTGTATAGTAATAATGAGATGCGCTTTGTTCTTCTCATAATACCATATATATGATTTTGATTAAACATTTCAAGTGAGGTAAATGACATGAAAAATACAGAAGACTTTTTCAACGAACTGAACAATGCACACTCTGAGGGTTCTCTGGACAGGATCATTTCTGATCCCGATATAAGTCATGACAGATTCCATATATATTTTTGCAGCATTCTTGATTCAAGGGGCATTGACAAAAAAGAATTGGTCAAGAGATTGAACCTCAGCAGAACTTACATTTATCAGCTTCTTAATGGCACCCGTCTTCCGGGCCGCGATAATGCCATAGCACTCTGTGCAGCTGGTACATTCAACCTCACAGAAACCAACCACTGCCTGACACTTATAAAAGCATCTGCGCTGTACGCAAAAGATACCAGAGATGCGGTTATTATCTATGGAATCAATAACAAATTGTCAATCGATGACTTAAATGTACTGCTGATAAAAAAGGATATGAAGCCTCTTACGGAATAAAAATACTCGCCGGATAATTGAGAAACAACTATCCGGCGACCTTTCTACTGTAATGATTTCTTTTCTGAATAATATACTTTTTTACCAAACAATTCTTTTACTTCTATTTCCACATCCGACATATCATTTAATAAATATCCTTCTTCTGCAACATATGTAACACCCGGCTTAATTTCCAATAATGTTGTCCAGCTATCCACATCATCACAAAATACAATACTGCTTAATTCTACACCATTTTGATATACCTTATCAGTAAAAGAAGTTTCAAAAGCAATCGGCTTTTTACTGCCATTTGTAAATTCATATTTAACAACAAGCACATCTTTATCTTCATAATCTTTTGATAAAAATATATCAATTACTTTAACAGAAGTTTCTACATCTCCTACTTTTTCCGGATCATATGTACCTTCACCTCCACCAAGATCCAGTGTTTCAATAAGATAATAATCATCTCCAAACAAGCTTGATACTTCAACTGTAGCTTTTGATTTATCCCATAGTACATATCCAACCTTCAGATTAAATGTTGCTCCAGGTTTAATATCTTTCATTTGATCAGTTGAATCAACCGAATCAGTAAGTGATACAGAATTACATTCTATACCATTCTGATACACCTTATCTCTAAGGGCTGTCATAAAGGATTCTTCTTCGTCACTATTATTTGTCCATGAATATTCGATAATAAGAACATCATTTTCCTCATAATCTTTTTCAACAGAAAATGATTCCAATGATATTTTATATTTTCCATTCTCTATTATTTTTTGTTCTGTCGTCGTTTTTGTAACCGCTTTTTCAGTTGTACTTTCTTTTGATTGGTCAACCACATATGCAGTTGTGACAATTTCCTCCTCATCTTCTTTTTTCTTTTTAGTTCCGGCCGCACCTATCGCACCTATCACTAAGATTATGACAAGCCAGAACCATAATTTTTTATAAAATGGCTTTTTCATGATTTTTCCCTCCTGATATTATATCTTGATATAAAGCTAAACTGTACCTCATATGATAGTCTTTATACAGAAATCTTTATATCGATAATCCACGGGATACTGTGTATTTATTTTATCATCTCCACAAAAAAATCTATCGATATAAAGCTGTAAATATATATTACAATATCCATCCCTGATTTTGGTATGCACGATGCATTCTTTTATTATCGAGAGAAAAAATATTCCCACTTATACAGAAAAACGCCCGCGACAGATTTTCTTCTATCGCGAGCATTCATTTTTGCAATGAGAATCATAGTATTATTATTTCTGTATAATCCTATGGAAATAAAGTTCCTCCGGTATCTTATCAAGAGTATAGTTACCGTATTATATTACTTAATATTAAGTGTCACAACATCAGAGTAAGTCTTGACTGTTCCGTTGGTTACCAGACACCTGAATTTATAACCATTAAACTTAACATTGCCGGAAACTTTGAGAGTATTTGTTGTACAGCCTTCAGCTCCTGACTTGACCCATTTACCGTTAGAATAAACCTGCCACTGGTAGGATACATTGTTTCCGACAGCTTTCACTGTAAATACAGCAGCAGTTCCTGCCTTGATCGTTTTACTTACCGGCTGAACTCTTATATTATTTACGGTTTTAAGAGTTACTTCTTTGGTAGTAAGTACTTTACCCTTGCTGGTGATCACACATCTGAACTTTCTGCCGTTAAGCGCTGCAGTGGCCGTAACACTGAGAACGGCTGTGTCAGCACCCGGTGCCGAGCTGTTTACCCACTTATTATTTGCGTTCAGCGTCTGCCACTGATAATGCATATCAGGACCGATAGCTTTCACCGTTAATCTTGATACATTTCCGTAATAAGCTGCTTTGTCAACAGGCTCTTCAGTTATTACCGCATTTACATTAAGTTTTGCAGGCTTTGTATATTCCGTCCATGTTCCATTCGAAATCTTACAGCGGAACATATAACCATCATAATTTGCCTTGGCCGTAACATTTATGCTTGCCGTACCTTGTCCTGATACGCCGCTCTTCTTCCATGTATTTCCGCTGTCCTGACTTACCTGCCATTCGTAGGTAAGATTTTCCTGACTATCCTGCACTGCGCTGAATACCGCTGTCTTGCCACAGTTAACTGTCTGATTCTTAGGGTTTGCCGTAAGATTTGTTACAATCTTAAAGTATAGTACCTTCTCACCCGCATAATTACCAATACCCTTAACTGTGATCTTCGCTGTTCCAACATTTAAATTATCACTGTAAGTAACTGTATAATCCTTACCCTTCTCAAGAGTAATACTATTAGCACCAGTATTATAAATTACTTTTACAGCTGTCTTAAGTCGGCTGCCTGTATACTTTAATGAACTGCTGCCCTTTTTAAATGTAAAGCTATCGTTAAACTGTGCCGCTGCAATCGTGAATTCAGTTCTTGCCGTTACAGCCTTATCTCCTTCACCGACAGTTACAGCAGCCGTATAAGTACCGGCATCAACAGGTGCTCCCTCAAGTTTTGTCTCACCCTTATAGTATTCAATATCTCCAACAACCGGAAATACAGCTTTATCAAAGTCATTGAGAACTACCTGCCAGTTATCACCATTATAGACTGCATTTTCAGGCGGAAGAAGTGTAAGTATAAGCCCCTCTGTTATATCACTCTGCCCTGAAGGAACTGCCGTAACAACATTTTCTTCAACAGTATATGTGAAATCGTTACCGGTCTTTTTATCTCCAAAAATATATGCATATGTAACAACATTGCTGTCATATTTTCCGTCCAGCTTCGTGTACGCCCTCAGATATAATATTTTCCTTCCGGTAGCAACCTGCTGACCTTCTTCATTTATAGCAATCTCATCCACAAGATGCGGATCATCACGTTTAATATCAATCGGCTCACCGGAGTATTCAGTATATGAATCATTATTACCGACAGCATAATAGGTTATTCCGTCAGGTTCTCTGGTAATAAGCTCTGTCTCCTGTGATGTTATAAATTCACCTGATTCAAGGGATGCTTTCGGAGTCTTTGCATGCTCAGCTGACAGCACATTTATCCTTACTGTTATCGGCTCATCAAGCACATTATCCTTATCCTCAACAGTATCCGGAAGTGAAACACTTGCTGTTGCTGTCCAGGTAACAGCATCTCGATCATCTTCCTGATTTCCTTTTTCAAGATCCCATACTACAAGAGCATCTGCTTCATTTCCATTATCCAGTAATATCTTTAGTGAATCAGGAAGCAGTTCTGAAATAGCGTCTTCATCAGCCCCATTCGGAATACCGCTGATATCCGAAGGATGTCCCACAGATACCAGTGTATACTGCGTCATCGGGAAGGTATAGCTGATACTGTTATGAGTTTTATCACATACAGCTATTTCACCATTGATCTGACACAGCACTTCTTCAGAATAAAAGAATACTGCTGCTGTACGAACATACTCACTGTCCTCAGGTCTTTTAGCATATATGTACTTTCCTCTTTCATCCTCAGCAGGCTCAATTGATATTGTCACTGTATAATTTGTGAGATAATCAGCAATAATATCATCATCAGTATTTAACACCTCCGGAGTCCATGCTATTCTTACGTAATCAGGATGTATCTGATACAGATTTGAAATAATTACCGTCAAAGTATATTCATCTGCTTCCGTCTGCATTGTCTGTCCGCCTGCCGGATTTTTAACCGCTGCCAATATTTCATTAATAACCGGAACATACTGAGCATCCGCTTCAAGTACATCAACAGTAAGATCATCCGGTATTATAACCTTTATTACTTTATTGGCTAAGTTATATCCTTCTGCCGGAATAATACCCGTATTGCCGAAATCCCATTTTACAAATAATTCATTTTCCACATCAGGCGCTGTTAACATGACTTCTGTATTCTGAAGCACATGGTAGTCTTCAGAAGCACTTTCTGTATAAGTACCCATATTCAGATCAAGTGCTTTTATCGTCAGTTTGATATTTGCATCCGGGCGTATCTCGCCACCGGTAGAAGTGGTTTTTTCATATTCAATAATAACTGTAACACTTCCGTCTGCATCGTTTCTGTAAGTGCTCATAACTGTCCCATGATCAATACTGACATTTGAAACGATATCAGGAGCAAATACTATGTCATCAGCTATATCCTGTGGTACTGTAACAGAAGCTCTGTATACAGTATCATTATATGCAGCACCGGATGCAGGTACATTTTTCACAACTATACTGCCGTTTCCATCATCTTCCTCGTAAATATATGACCAATTTATCGGATATGCTCCAACTTTATCGCCCAGTTGAACTATCGCATCAGAAAGAAGCTCATCCCCTGAAGTCGGAGGAATAGTTAATATAACTATATTAGTAATCCTGTCTGCACATATGGCATTGATCCTCAATGCATATTCTTCAGGATACGTTACTGAGCTCTCGCCACTTATAACAGCACCCGCATCAGGCATAGTAAAGGTAGCCGAAGAACTATTCACATAACTGCTTTCTTCATCAGTCAAAAGACTGTCTGCTATATCAGCTGCTACTGTATTACCATCTTTATCCAGTAACTCTACTGTCCATTTTTTGAAAAAGCTGTTTTCTTCAGGTATTGCATTTATCGAAACCTTATTTCCTGCCTTATACAGATATTCTTTTGTTCCATTATCTGAGCCATCTGCAACACTTACCTTATGCCTGTCATTTACAAGTGTCACATTATAAAAAGCCTCTCTGCTTGTTACTCCGTATGAAATGCTATATGCTATTATGGTAAAGCTTCTCCTCATCTCTGAACCAAGCGTTATATCTATACCACCTCTGTACAGCAGATTTGTTGTCAGTCTTTCTCCTAAATCATTATCCTCCAGATAATAATAAACCGCCTCTCCTGTAATTGCCGTATTTTCAAGTATTATCTTCTGGTCTCCGGAAAGTATATTATTCTTATCAATACCTTCCTGAAGCAAAACCTTCTGTTCTTCTGTTTTTTCAAAACCTTCTTCTATCGTGGATACTATTACCTTGCCAAAAGCATCAGGAGCTTTGACCTCATATCCCTCCTCTGCAGCCTCTTCCTGATAAGGAATCACATACTCTGTGGTCTCATTATCATAAAAACTGTCATAAGTCCTTGCCCATGCAAGATTAACCTCCGGATAATGATTCTGAAGTATAAAAGTAGCGTAGGTAGCAAATGTTGCAAGAAGCATAAATGTCCGTGAAGATTCTCCTGCCCATGAGCTGACAGGACCCGGCTGATAATTATAGTCTGCTTCAGCAAGAGTCATCAGAAAGTCAAAAAGCTTTGGCCAGTTCTTCTCAAGTTTTGCAGCATCTTCTTCACTGAGATATTCCAGCGCCCCGGTCTCTTCCAGTTTCTCCCAGAAACCAGTACAAAAGAAATCTTTTCTTTCATCGCTGAGGTTATGCCATCCAAAATTTTTGAATATGTTATCATAAATAAATAATTTATTCATACTCCTAATACTTATAGTCGGGATTCTTTCTGCAATACTTGAAGCTCTTCCTATAAATCCGGCACTGTCTTCAGGACTCATGGAAAAGATCATTGCAAAAAGGTCTCTTATGGCCGGCTGAATATCTTCAGCAAACTTATCTCTATTTGGAATCGCCTGGGACCATTCGTAATCATGATCATCCTTGTCTATTCCTTCCTGGGCAAACCGGATAAAATCGATAATAAACTCTTCCACATGGTTATTATCAAAAATTCCTTTCTCAAATATATCTGTAGAAGGGAAAATATTAAGCACCATCGGATGGAAATAATCATCCAGAATGATACCCGAATCAACTGCCATAAGCTGATTCTGCATACTGTCCTTCAGATCAGAATCCATCTGCTTAACGAGTATTCTCTCATTATCCTTATATGTCGTGCGGGAAGTCACTCCGCCTCTGCCGCCTCTGGTTATTTTTTCTGTATTTGATGTGATCTCACCGGCATCTGTACCCGGGATATAATGATCCACACCATATCTCTTAAAGCCCATAAGCCCCGGTGCAACCAGCGGAACTATATCCACTGCATTTATGAGATTATGAATACAATAATATCTGGTCTTATCATTAAGTTTTTCAGCATCATCAGTACCGCCCATCGGAGCTTCACAGGTATACGCATATACTTCATTGTTACCATATTCGCCGATACCGGATGCATACTTCTCCACAAGTCTCTTCGCTGTAAGGTTGGAGGTTGCTCCGGCACGGGAATATCCTGCAATCCAGAATTTGACTCTGCCTTCCTTAAGTTCGTCATCCAAGCTGTATTTCTTTATATATTTCTCTATCTCATTTTCAACCTGATCTGCAGCATTTGAAAAGCCGGCCGCTTCTTTACCTTCTACCTGACCTGCCTTATTAAGAGTGCCGTTGCTGGCCCACTCTAATTCATAACCGCCTCCTCGCACAACGATCGGAACCAGTATCATACCTTCCATATCGCCGCTGAGCATTTTACTGCCAATGGTAACTCCTATACTGTCTGTCTGAGGTTTCTTTTCATTACTTTCATTTATATATATATTCTGATCAGGGCAGCCTATATCAGCCATAAACTGTCTTGCCGCTGCATGTCTGTTGTAATAATAATTATCATTCTCATCTAACGGTTCCTTTGCTCTGAGATACATTCCCGCAAATGCCATATTAAGTGATAATGTTGCCAGATGCTGGTTATACTCCATAGGATCCGAATCAAAAAATGCATCTGAATAATAAAATGCTGCAGTAGTATCATTTGTATCATTATCAGTTTCCTGATGACGATAAAAGCTCCTTATAAGGTCATAATCACCTGTTCCTTCCCCTCCGGGGCCTACTTTGCCAACTATCCCGGCCTTTGTATCAGTACCGGTTGCGCCCGGAACATTAATGGCGTCCTCAGGTTTTATTACTGCAGGCTCAGGAGCATACTGAACGGGTGATACTCCTGAAGGATCATGTCCATCCTTCACATAGTATATCTTTCTATGATCATATCTTTCATCATACCCAAAATGCCAGCCCTGATTATCTGCATGCAGATACTGAATGCATTTAGAATTTTTATATTCATCTCCCGGCTCGCCGGTTGTAACCATTACATAATCTCTGTCGCCGAGATTATTATAGCTCATCCATACCTCAGCACCCTTTGTAAGTTTGAACATGATACGTGTATTCTCCGGAGTATCGTCGCTTACATACAGATTATCCCCCATCATCTTTCCTGTATTATCTTTTATGACAGTCTTTCCGCTTATATTAAAGCCGGTATCAACATTCTCATATATATACACACCGCCACCGCTCATATTGGCAGTATTATTTACAATCTCACATTCTGAAATTGTCTGGTTGTTATCATTTACATAAATACCACCGCCTCTTTCATCGGCAGTATTTTCAGTGATAACGCAGCTTGAAACAGATTCATTTTCATCACACAAATAAATGCCGCCACCGTTTCTGCCTGCAGTATTACCGGAGATGATGAGACCTGTCGCAGATTCATTTTCATCATTAAGATATAATCCGCCTCCGTCATATCCGCTTTTATTATTTGATAATGATGAATTATTGATCGCATTTATATGAATATTATCATTGTTAACACATATGCCGCCTCCATTGTTTGACGCATAATTTTCTTCAATTATGGTATTGTTCAGTTCAATACTTACTATATTGCTGTCATAAACGCAGATTCCGCCGCCCTCATCATCAGAAAGACATCCGACGATTCTGGAATCCTTCATTCTGAGGCCTATCTCTTCTCCGCAGAGCCAGATTCCGCCACCGAATCCATTATTCGTGCCTGCACTGTCTCTTGAGCAGCAGCCGGCTATGGTAACATCATTCAGATTAACGATTGCTTCGGATTTAACATATATTCCACCCGCACCCCTTGTACTTACACCGCCGGTTATAGTACCTCCTGTGGTTGTGATACGGCCTGTAGCCTTAGAGCCTTCATTTGCAGAAGTATATACAGCCACATTTTCATGCTGCATATTCTTTTCAGTCTCATCAGAGCTGCCGTTTATTGTTAAAGTTGCACCCGATTCTACGCGGATCATTTCTCCACTATAGCTTGAATCATCGTTCCAGCCATTATTTCTGTTGAATACATGTCCATGCATATTAAGTGTAACAAAAGAGTCCGAAGGGATTATAAGTGCTTCATCAAAATCGTCCTCTCTTCCGTTTTCTGCGGCATTCCAGTCCGTAAGCATATCGATGCGGATGGTCTTGTCTTTGTTTTTACTTATGTATTCATTCAGAGTTTCAATACTGTCCGTCAGGTCCATCTTCCATTGTCCGTCCAGTCTGATCCTTGCAAATACAGGATTTGCCGCATATACAATACTGCCCTGCGGAACCAACGGAATCATGGTAATTACCATTAATGCAGTAAGAAATAAAGCTATCCTTCTTTTTGTTCTCCCTCTTCTTATCTTCATAACCGCCCCTCCTTAAATCATAAAGAACCATGATTGAAATACTTTTTCAACCATGGTTCTTTATATTTATGCTATAACAACTCTGTTCTTGCCATTATGCTTTGCTTCATACAGAGCATCGTCAACTCTTACACAGCAGATATCAGAATTTTCTCCTGCAATGAGCTCGGTTACACCAAGGCTCATCGTTCGTTTTCCTGCACTCGGAAATGTCATTTCCGAAAACTTTTTCCTTAATAATTCTGCGACATTTTTTGCCTCTTCAACATCCGAATCCGGAAGAAGTATCATAAACTCCTCACCGCCCCATCTTCCGACAGAAGCTTCAGGATGAAGTTTCTCCAAAGTATCCTTAAGCATAGTCGAAAGACCTACAAGAACACAGTCCCCCTCATTATGCCCGTAAGTATCGTTAACAGACTTGAAATTATCGATATCCATCATAACCAGCGAAGCCCCGGCCTTCACCATACCGTTTACCGCACATATTTCAAATTCCCTGACCTTTTCATTGATCCTTCGCTGTATTTCAGATCTGTTATAAAGCTTTGTAAGACCATCTGTAATGGCAGAAATCTCCAGCTGCCGATTGGCACACTCAAGCTCTTCAGTAGCCGCCTGGATAAATGTAGCCAGCCTGTTTATCATAGATACCTTACCTGAAAACTGACTCTTATCCATCTCAACACTGGCTATATCTTTATCTTCAACATTTCCTTCCCTTTGAGCTTCGATAACAAGAGTAACATTATGTTGGTTAACATAATTCCCATTCCTCATAAATTCACCGGATGTATAGAAACCGGATGTCGGTGCCAGTGACTGGAATGGTTTTGTCTCCTTACTGATCTCATTATCTCCCCAGAAGGTCCTTCGTCCTGCACATGAAAAAACAGTAAAGGTTTCAGGAGCAAAACCCTGAAATGATTTTGCCGCATTATATACACTGTCAAGAATTGTCCATGGATCTCCATAGGCAATCTTTGCATTTACATTTTCAGCTATATCGGCTGTCATAACGATGGCTCCATCTTCAGTACTTGCAATAGGTGCTCTTAAGATATCTATTCCATTCAATTCATAAAGGAACGGAAATTCCAAAGTATTTGCGAAGAAATTTTCATCATTCTTAATATTCAGATATTTATAATATGTTTTATATGCCGGTTTTCCATCAAGCTCATACAGAACAGGTCCGTCAGCCTTTGTAACAAGCAGATTTCTTCCAAGAGGCTTCCATCCTGTAACGTGAAGAGCCTTTACATAGTAATCTTCTCCGCCGGTAATAAGAAATACTGCAGCATGATCAGATATCTCCCCATCAGAAGAAAAAACAAATGCTGCATTTTCATTAATATCCTGACAAAAGGCTCCTCCACCGCAAAAGACAACACTTGAAGGAAGCATGCCTAGATAATTACAGTAATCTGTCATAGACATACCCCGCATGGTTGTATATGTCATTATGGACTTGACCCATGGATTATCATCAATGATATTTCTGAGGCTTAATGCAACTTCTCTTGCCCTCTCTTCATCAAGAGCATATTGTACAAGCATCAGCTTAGTAGATGGATATTCATAAACTGTACAGATTACGGTAATAGGCATATTACTCTTATCGCCCTTTAATATATTACCGTTTGTCGTACATCCCATATAAAGTGCATCCGGCATCTCATCTTTGATAATATCGCAAACCTGATTTATCATATCCTTATCCAGGACCTCAGAATATATCTGAAACA
Organism: Eubacterium ruminantium; assembly: GCA_900108205.1. Lineage (GTDB taxonomy): Bacteria > Bacillota > Clostridia > Lachnospirales > Lachnospiraceae > Eubacterium_Q > Eubacterium_Q ruminantium_A. The sequence goes on from FNUU01000001.1 coordinate 325,285, forward strand.
ACACCCCGGAAACAACAGACGCATTACACCACTGTTTTATTCTTTTCAGGTTGCTTATAAACTTTTTCTTCCCCTCATAATCAAACTGAAACTGTTTCATAACTCCTCCTAAAAATATCACCCCATAAGATACCGGAGGGACGCGAGTCCCGCAGGATTATACGATATGATTTATGCATCTCATAACATTTACAGGTACAACAGTAACATAATAATAAAGTCAAAAAGCAAATATGAATCCCATATTTTTCTGCATATACTAATATATAAATTATACCAAAAAAAATTCTGTTAGTAAAATAAAAAAAGACCGTTTGACTTGTTTTTTTCAAACGGTCTTTGGATATTTTTTTAATTAAAAACATTATACCATCATAGACAGTATCTCATTACTTCTGGCTACAAACTTTGTAAGCTCCTCTGCATCAAGCGGTCTGTTGGCAAGTACCGCAAGATCATAAAGCTGGCAGCAGATTGTCTCAGCATGCTCTCCTTCAGGATTATCAAGGATATATTTAACAAGCTTATTATTTGAATTAAGAACAAGCGTTTCTCCTGATTTAGCATCACCAAATGGATTAGCCATACCATTTCCCATACTGTAGGCCTTCATCATTTCTGCCATACGTCTCTGTTCCTCAGACTGTGTAAGCATTGATGAAATACTCTCATCTTTAAGATTCTCAACCTTAATATTGATCTTCTCAACCTTGAGTGCCTTCTTAAAGCTTTCAGTAAGCTTATCTGTATATTCCTTTACAACCTCTTCTGACAGAGCTTCTCCGACAATACCTTCATTTACGTCAGCATCTATTCGAAGGAATTTAACGCCCTCATTCTTCATTTCCATATTTGTGATATATGGATTATCAATATTATGAGTAAGATATATAGCATCTGTTCCGGCATTCTTGAACATTTCAATATACTGAGCCTGCTCACGTTCATCAGTAATATAGAACACCTTATTCTCATGCTTTTCCTTGGCTGCTTCAAGATATTCAGGGAGAGTGATATATTTACCCTCGATATTCTTGAATATCATGTAGTCCTTCATTTTCTCCTGGAACTTATCGTCCTTAAGAGCACCGAATTTGATAAATGGAGAGATGTCTTCCCAGAGACTTTCATATTTCTCCTTATCCTTCTTATACATCTCAATAAGCTTATCAGCTACCTTCTTGGTAATATAATCAGATATCTTTTTAACAAATCCGTCATTCTGAAGAGCACTTCTTGAAACGTTGAGCGGAAGGTCAGGGCAATCGATAACACCCTTAAGCGTCAGAAGAAATTCAGGTATTACTTCTTTGATATTATCCGCTACAAACACCTGGTTGTTATAAAGCTTAACCTTTCCTTCAAGCTGATCTACAGTCGGATTGATACGTGGGAAGTATAAAATACCCTTAAGATTAAATGGATAATCCATATTAAGGTGGATCCAGAAAAGCGGCTCCTTAAAATCAAGAAATACCTTCTGATAGAAATCCTTATAATCTTCATCCTTACAGTCTGCAGGCATTCTGACCCAAAGAGGATTTGTATCATTAAGAGCTACAGGTCCCTTATCTTCCTCTTCTTCCTCTTCAACCTCTTCAAAATCCGCATCAATCGTTTCGGCCTTTTCTTCCTTCTTGGAATCACTCGGTCCTCCGAGGAAATCATCCTCTTCCTTAAGCTTTGCAGCCTTCTTTGCTTCCTTTTCAGCAGCCTTTGCGGCTTTCTTTGCTTCCTTCTCTGCTGCTTTCTTTGCTTTCTCAGCCGCTTTCTTCTCTATATCGTCAACATTTATGAAGAATATCTCAACAGGCATAAATGAGCAGTATTTATTGATGATCTCACGAACTCTGTATTCATTTGCAAATTCCAGGCTGTCCTCGGAAAGGTAAAGTGTGATCTTTGTACCTCTTGAAGTTCTGTTTCCTTCATCCATCTTATAGTCTGTTCCACCGTCACATTCCCAGTAAACAGGCTTTGCATCCTTCTGATAAGAAAGAGTTTCTATAGTAACCTTATCACTTACCATAAACGCTGAATAGAATCCAAGTCCGAAATGTCCGATTATCTGATCATTCTGATCCTTATCCTTGTATTTTTCAAGGAAGTCTGTGGCACCTGAAAAGGCGATCTGATTGATATATTTTTCAACCTCATCCTCGGTCATACCGATTCCGTTATCTTCAAATGTAAGAGTCTTGTTCTTTGGACTTGCATAAACTGTCACACAGTACTTTTCACCTGACGGAATATCCGCCTCACCCATGGAAGAAAGTCTCTTTACCTTTGTTATCGCATCAACACCATTTGATATAAGCTCACGAATAAAAATATCATGATCTGAATATAACCATTTTTTAATTATAGGGAAAATATTATCGCTGTTAATTGTAAGACTTCCGTTCTTAGTAGCCATGCTTTATTCAACCTCTTTTCTCTCTAAAACAAAATTATTAGCACTCAAAACATCTGAGTGCTAATAATGTTATACACTAATTATTAAATTATGTCAAATCTAATTTATTCTCTTCCGTCCCAGCAATATGTACAAAGCTTGCTCTTATCGATGCCAACAGCTTTTATCATATCATCCAGTCTGTTAAAGCTCAGAGATGTGAAGTCAAGCTTCTGACGTATCTTCTCAAGCATCATATGATATCTGTCAGAATCAGGATTTGCATAATCATCAAGAATTGCTCTCTCAACATTATCTCCTTCTTCCTCACAGATCACACGTCTTGTTATAAGCTCCATCTCAGAATTTGATCTTGAGAAATTAATATATTTACAGCCAAAAAGAAGCGGTGGACACGCAGGTCTGATATGAACTTCCTTAGCTCCGCTCTCATACAGGAACTGAGTAGTCTCTCCAAGCTGTGTACCTCTTACAATAGAATCATCAATAAGAAGAAGGCTCTGATTATCGATAAGTTCATGAATTGGTATAAGCTTCATCTTGGCGATAAGATTTCTCTTGGACTGAACTGTCGGCATAAAGCTTCTAGGCCAGGTTGGTGTATATTTTACAAAAGGTCTGGAAAATGGTATTCCGGATTCATTTGCATATCCGACTGCATGTGCCGTACCCGAATCAGGAATTGCAGCAACTATATCAACTCCCTCATCCATTCCGCTTTCCTTATCACGCTGAGCAATAAGCTTACCACAGTCATAACGCATTTTTTCAACATTTACACCTTCATATGTTGATGAAGGATAACCATAATATACCCAAAGGAAGGTACATATTCTCATGTCCTCACCCGGTTTTGCAAGGACTCTGACTCCGTCCGGAGTCATAACATCTATCTCTCCCGGACCAAGTTCCTTATAATCCTTATATCCAAGGTTAAGATAAGCAAATGATTCAAAGGTTGCACAGTATCCATCCTCTTTCTGACCAAGGATTATAGGAGTTCTTCCCATCTTGTCTCTTGCCAGATATACTCCCTTAGGTGTAAGAAGCATTATAGACATAGAACCATCGATCAGCTCCTGTGCATACTGAATACCTTCAACTATATTGTCTTTCTGATTGATTATGGCTGCCACCAGCTCGGTAGCATTTATCTCTCCGCCGCTCATCTCCAGGAAATGTGTCTTTCCGCTGGAAAAAATATCCTTTACTATAGCTTCGGTATTATTTATCTTTCCGACTGTTGTTATAGCATAGGTTCCATGATGTGAACGAACGATAAGTGGCTGAGGCTCGTAATCGGAGATACATCCGATGCCCATATTTCCACTCATGGAATTAATATCTTTTTCAAATTTTGTTCTGAATGGAGAATTCTCAATATTGTGAATAGATCTGTTAAAGCCATCTTTTCCATAGACAACCATGCCCGCACGTCTTGTTCCCAGATGTGAGTGATAATCGGTTCCGAAGAAAAGATCAAATACGCAATCTTCTTTTGATACTGCTGCAAAAAATCCGCCCATTGTATGACTCCTTTGATTAAACATAAGACTTCTGCTTTTTTAGCAAAATATATTTTACTTTACTTTTATAAAATGTTCCATAACAAAATTAATTTTTGTATAAATACACAAAATTATTATAATTATAAAGGTATTTTTTATCAATTTTATTAATTTTTTTCTTTCCCGGTTTTATTTTGATATTTCCATTTGATAACAGCTATTCCGATTATCAGTATATAACCGATGATACTGAAAATATCCGGAACTTCACTGAAAAAAATCAGCCCCCATACAGTCGCAAAGACCACCTGAGTATAGTCATAGACTGATATTTCCTTGGCCGGAGCATAGGTATAAGCAGCTGTTATACACATCTGAGCGATACAGGCTGTTGTTCCCGCCAGAAGGAGAAGACATGTCTGCTTAAGACTCATCGGATGAAAATCCATTATAAGCCACGGAAGACATATACAGGTAGAAAAAATCGAGAAGAACATAACTATAACCGGTCCTCTCTCCCCCTGCTTTCCAAGTTTCCTGACAAATGTGTATGCAGTACCTGCACCAAAACCTCCAAAAAGCCCTACCAGAGCCGGGAGACTCGCAATGCCCGAAGTAGGCTTAATAATAAATGCAGCTCCTGTAAAGGCAATGATAACACAGAAAACTTCAAATTTTCTGGGTATTTCTTTTAAAACAAACACAGACAGTATTATCGCAAAGAACGGCGACATCTTATTCAGCATATTTGAATCAGCGATCCCCAGATGATCTATAGCCCAGAAATTCGCTATAAGTCCTGCAGTTCCAAAGCCCGCCCTCATAAAAAGTCCAAACCAGCTGTTTTTCTTTATATGAAATTTTTCCGGTGTCCTTGATAAAACTATCACAGAAAAAATTGCAGCAACAAAATTCCTGAAAAATGCTTTCTGCATCGTCGGAAGCTCCCCTGAGAGTCTTACGCACAAAGACATGATTGAAAAGAAAAAGGCAGCAAGCAGAATATAGAATACTCCCTTACTCTGCCCGCTGCGTGTATATTTATTTTCTGTTTCATTTGAATTGCTCATGATATTCTCAAGTCCCGATCATTCTGTAATTATCGTATGCTAAGAAACCATATGGCGGCAGATTGTGGTTATTCTGCCATCAAATGATCTCTTATCCAGTTGTCCCAGCTGTTTTCAATGCTCTTATCCATAGTAAATATCTTAAGAGCCGTGCCTCCGGTTATTGTAAGTCCGGTTCTGTCATAATATACATTTAAACTGAGAGAAGATATGTCATTTTCAGAAATATTGGTTTCCGCAGCCTCCAAAACCTCTTTCGTAAGAGCCTTATCCGCCAGAAATACCAGCTTAAAGGATACTGGAAGCCTGCTGCCTTTTATACTCTGAAAAAATATTTCCCGGGCATCTTCCCATTTTATATACTCTTCACTGCCGTACTCTTCCGGATTATCAAAGAAATCCTTATTCTTTCTGCCGCTTATATCAAGGCAGCATGCATTTTTAACCTCCATGCTGTAAAGAAGAAACTCCGCAAACAGTCTGTCCTGAATAAGACGTGAAACCATTGATTTTATGTTATCATATTTTTCTGATATCATTTTTAATAATCCTTATCGGCATCCTCATCATTTGCATTATTATCAAAAAGGATTTCCCCGATATCGAGATCCTTGTTATCAAGTCCCTGAAGAATTTTAGCATCCTTAACCATAGGTGCTACATCTTCTTCCAGCTTCTTTATAACTTCTATATCCAGACCTGTCATCATCTGAACTTCTTCAGCAGGAATCTTGCCCTTAAGCATTCTCTCTGCCAGATCGTACTTCTGCTTTGTTGTATTATTCATGATAATCCCTCTTAAAAATATAAATTATAAATACTTATTTATGTAAAACATTTATACCCTGTCAATCAGCAAATAAATCATCTATTATATTCGCATATATATCACCGTATAAACCGTATATCATACTCGGATATATGCATGTCACTGCATATATCATATATCCTATTCGGATATATGTATATCACTCCATAACCGCAAGGTATGATTCGTTCTTTGCGATGACATCCTTCATACTTTCAAGTCCCGGAGCGCCGATGGTATTTCTCTTGCTTACACATTCCTCGATACTGATTGCTTTATAAATATCTTCCTCAAATACATCACTTATCGCCTTATACTCATCCAGCGGAAGCTCATCCAGACTTACTCCCAACTCGATACATCTGAGAACAAGTCGTCCTATTATACCATGTGCATCTCTGAAAGCAACACCGTGATTAACAAGATAATCAGCAGCATCGGTAGCATTTGTAAAACCTCCGGCAGCACTGCTCTTCATTTTCGGCCTGTTGATCTTCATGGTAGAGATCATTCCAGTAAAGAGTGTAAGGCAGTTCTTAACCGTATCAATGGCATCAAATGTCATCTCCTTATCTTCCTGGATATCCTTATTATATGCAAGCGGTATACCCTTCATAACAGTAAGCATGGTTGTAAGCGCACCATAAACACGTCCTGTCTTTCCTCTTACAAGCTCTGCTATATCCGGATTTTTCTTCTGAGGCATAATAGAGCTGCCTGTGGAATATGCATCATCAAGTTCGATAAACTGATACTCATTTGAGTTCCAGGTAATTATCTCCTCTGAGAATCTTGACAAATGCATCATAATAACCGAAAGCGCAGAGAGAAGCTCAATTATATAATCTCTGTCAGATACAGAATCCATACTGTTAAGTGTAGGGCCTTTGAATCCGAGAAGTCTTGCAGTAAGTTCTCTGTCAAGCGGATAGGTTGTTCCGGCAAGAGCACCCGATCCAAGAGGACAATAATTCATTCTGTCATAGATATCATTCAGGCGTTCAAAATCTCTTTTAAACATTTCAAAATACGCACCTGTATGATGTGCAAAGGTAACCGGCTGAGCCTTCTGCATATGTGTAAAGCCCGGCATAACCGTGTCAAGATTTTCCTTCATAAGAACATTCAGTTCCTGCATGAGGGTTTTGATATTTCCCTTAAGCTCATTTATCTCGTCTCTTATATATAGCCTCATATCGAGAGCAACCTGATCATTTCTGCTTCTTCCTGTATGAAGCTTCTTGCCGGTTTCTCCTATACGGTCTATAAGATTTGCTTCTACAAAGCTGTGAACATCTTCATACTTTGTTGTTATAAGAAGCTTTCCGTCCTCAACATCACTGACGATCTCATTTAATGTCTTTATAATCAGTTCTTTTTCTTCATCTGATATTATGTCAACAGAAGCAAGCATTGTAACATGAGCAATACTGCCTCTTACGTCCTGTTTCAGAAATCTTTTATCATATGTAATAGACGCGTTAAAATCATAAACCAACTGGTCTGTTTCTTTTGAAAAACGACCGCCCCAGAGCTGTGCCATATTCTTTTCCTCTTCTTTCACGATAATAATTCTATCTAACGACGGAAATCATTTTACAACATCCTGCCGGAACCTTCAAGGGTTAGTTGAAGAACGGACAGCAGAATGGTATACTTGTACTGTATCTATCAGAAAAAGCAAGCTCGTGACTATGTAAGTATTTGTTCTTCTTGATACGATACAGGAGGGACTTTAGTCCCGAAGGATTATGAAATTCAGATATATCGGAGTTGACCGGAAATGAAAAGAAACCACAAAAATAAAGGAAGCATTTCAAATACATTATTTACTTTTTTTATAATTCTGATCATTGTATCTGCCATAGTTTTTTTAGGCTATAAGGTTTATGGAGTTTATAAAAAAGCTGCCGATGATAAGAAACTTGAAACTGCCTCAACCCTTGAACAGGCAGCAGACATCATTAAATCCATTCTTGATAATAAGAAGCAGAATGAGGTGGTCATGTATGTAACAGAGGATCTGGCAGATCAGCTGGCAGACATCAATCAATATCTTACTACCACTGCCGGCTTTGTCGAATCCTACGAACTGATAAAAAATGACTACTCGAAGATCAAGGCCCGTTTCAAGATAATCAAAAATGCCACCACTTATGTATATGACTGTTTTAAAAATGGTACTGAAATTCCAAAGAATAAGAAAGATGCTCTGCAGCTATATGACAAAGTCAAGAATATTGTTTCTCAGATAACTTCTCCGGGAATGACGGATTATCAGAAGGAGCTCATTCTTCACGACTACCTTGTATCCCACTGCACCTACAGTCTTGGCAGCATAGAAAATGAAAATGAATTCCGTGCATATGGAGCTCTTATAGATGGCGAAGCAGTATGCAGCGGTTACTCAGAGGCCATGTCACTGCTGCTGACCTGTGCAGGCATCGAAAATGAAATCGTTATAGGCAACGCAGGCGGCGAAGGTCATGCCTGGAACATGGTAAAGCTTGATAACAAATGGTATCACCTTGATGCAACCTGGGATGATCCAAAGGGCATGGATGTTGTAAGTCATACGTATTTCAACCTCTCTGATGCTGAGATCAAAACCACTCACAGCTGGTTAATTAACTATGCAAACAAAGCCGACTCAGATGATATGAGCTATTTCTCCAATACCGGTTATATAGCCTCGGATAAAGCTTCATTTATTAATGCAGCTGTAAATGAGTATTACAGCACTAACGGCAGGAATTATTTTGAAATAGCCATAACCGGCTATGACACCGATGACTATATGACAGGTCTCATCGATCATCTCGGCGTCTCAAGTCTTTCTTATTCAAAAAAAGAGATGAGAAACTATACAGTACTTCTGATATATAAATAACCAAAAAACCGCCTCATGAATGAGACGGTTTTAATTATTTAAATTATCATCTAACCCAGTATTTAAATTCTTCATCAGCAAGTCTGATGTAATCATCATTTGTAAGCATTATTTCAACGCCCGGCTGAAGCAGCTTACCATTAACAAATGTATGGTTGGTCGAGTTATTATCAATGATATAACACTCACCGTTGCTGACCGTAAAGATTGCATGTCTACGACTGATCCTTCTGTTATCCGTTACCTGATAATCCGCATCCGGAGACTTACCAACAAGGAATTCTTTCTTAAGGAGAGGAATAAGCTCATTGGTCTTAACTCTTACAAGATATGGAATAGGATTCTCGTATTCAGATGATCTTACAAGTACACTTGTATCAGAATTCTCACTCTCTGCCTTCTCATCTTCAAGTATTGTCTCTGCTTCCAGAGAAAGAATGAAATGATAAAACTCAGCAAGATTAAACATTAATTTGCTGTCAAGGTAATGAAGAATCTGTTCAACGGTCTCTACACATTCCATATTTGCGTAACGAACCTTGCTTATAAATGTCTGTATGAATTTGGTAATGTTGCAGTCCGGGAACTTCTTATTAACAGGCATATAAATAAGCTGTATATCAAGTGTAGATAATTCGATATACATATAATGCACATTAAGAAGAATCTTATTAAGCGGCATCTTATTCTCTTCAAAATACATGAGCTGATTCAGAATGTTAGATATAATAGCAAGGAACTCTCCCTTATATAACTGTTTTCTGAAAAACTGCTCAAGAGGAAGTGTTGCGGGTATCTTATACTGCAATACTCTGACGCCATCTATAACCTTAAGATTACAAACTGTTCTATTTCCAACGAATTCATAATTAAACATACTGAGTTCAAACTGTTCAACAGGAATATCTTCCTGAAGTTTAAAATTCAGTGTAAACTCATCATAGCTGATCTGCTGATCCTCTGCATTATCGTCTGTCATATTCATTAAAAAGCCCTCCCCTGTGAAGCACCCCAATCTCCACATGATAATATCACAAAAAACTAGCAAGAAATTGTACTGTCGTGCCGTAAAATCTTATACGGACATTTTACCATTTATTATGTAAATTCGCAACAAATTTATATACGAAAAATGGAATTTTGACTTTAAATATTTATAGCCAAAATTCCATTTTTACATAAAATTTTATATTTGGGAAAACATTTAATTATCGTTAAATGACCCCTGTGAAAGAAGCTCTGTCTTAACCTTGTAAAGTTCAAGAGAAAGGTCAAGATAATGTGTATGAGGATTAGCAAAACGCTGTTCTTCCTGCCATACCGTATTCTGAAGCTGGAACTTGACAAATTCTCTGATATCCTTCAGTTCAGGAAGTTTATATACAAGCTCACCCTTATCAAATATCTTTACCTGAAGAGGCTTGGCTATAACATTTTTAAATTTCATCTTCTTCCAAGGCTTTGTCTCATCAATAAATGGTGTTACTCCATCGCCGTCGATCTCTTCATAATCAAGTGTAAGCATATCTGCAAGACCATAGCCCGTTTCCTTGCTGTAAATCCTCCAAAGTTTTTTCTTTCCCGGATTTGTGATCTTTTCAACATTTTCTGAAATCTTAATTTTAGGAATAAACTTCTTTACATCACCATCTGCAGTTACATCTTCAACAGCAGCAAGCTTATATACACCGCCAAATACAGGATCTGACTTAGAGGTAATCATACGCTCACCAACACCGTATGAGTTGATTCTTGCTCCCTGCTTATTAAGAGAATCGATCAGATACTCATCAACGCTGTTTGATACAACGATATTGCAGTCCTCAAGTCCTTCCTCATCCAGTCTCTTTCTGATCTTCTTTGAGAAATATGCAAGGTCACCGCTGTCTATACGAACGCCTTTAAGTCTCTTTCCCATAGGCTCAAGTACTTCATGAGCAACTTTGATTGCATTCGGAAGTCCACTGTTAAGTATATCGTATGTATCTATAAGAAGTGTACATGCATCAGGGAATACTTCTGCATATGCCTTAAATGACTCATACTCTGACGGAAAGAACTGGATCCAGCTGTGGGCCATTGTTCCGATAGCAGGAACACCGTAGTTTATATCAGCAAGAGCTGTTGCTGTAGCATTTACGCCACCGATATAGCAGGCTCTGGCGCCGTAAATTGCAGCATCCGGACCCTGCGCCCTCCTTGCACCAAACTCCATGATAACATTATTTCCTGCCGCTCTGCAGATTCTGCTTGCTTTAGTTGCTATAAGGGACTGGAAATTAATGCAGATAAGAAGCATAGTTTCCATAAGCTGCGCCTCGATAACCGGTGCTGTAACAGTTACCAGAGGTGTATTTGGATATACGATAGTTCCCTCCGGTACAGCCTCAATGGTTCCTGTGAATTTAAAATTCCTGAGATACTCAAGGAAGCCCGGATCAAAAATTTTCTTGCTCTCAAGGTACTTTATATCGTCATCAGTAAAGTTCATATTCTGAACATATTCTATAAGCTGTTCAAGACCTGCAGCAATAACATAACCGCCATTATCAGGGTTCTTTCTGTAGAACATATCAAATACAGCCCATGTATCCTTAAACCCTTTTACAAAATATCCATTTGCCATTGTTAACTCATAGAAATCCATGAGCATTGTTAAATTTCTCACCCCTAATACCTTCCTTTCTTCCTTTTATCAGTTCTGTGAACCGTTTCTGCTTGCTCTCATTCTGAGTCTTGAATCGAGTATCTTCTTTCTGATACGAAGTGACTTTGGTGTGATCTCCAGAAGTTCATCTGTATCGATGAAGTCAAGTGCCTGCTCAAGTGAAAGCACTCTAGGCGGAACAAGCTTTAATGCATCATCCGAACCTGAAGCTCTGGTATTTGAAAGATGTTTTGTCTTACATACATTAACCTCAATATCCTCAGCACGTCCGGTTTCTCCGACAACCATTCCTGCATAAACTTCAACGCCCGCCCCAATGAAGAGTGTACCTCTTTCCTGAGCATTAAAGAGTCCGTAGGTAATTGATGTACCGGCTTCAAATGCAATAAGCGAGCCGTTGGAACGGTAATTCATTTCCCCCTTAAATGTATCATAGCCATCGAATACAGTATTTATAACGCCATTTCCTTTTGTTGCTGTAAGGAAATCACCTCTGAAACCGATAAGACCTCTTGAAGGAATTCTAAACTCAAGTCTTGTGATTCCGTTATCTCCAGGAGCCATAGCAATAAGTTCACCCTTTCTGAGGCTGAGCATATTGATTATAGTACCCGAAAAATCATCAGGGACATCAATAACTGCGATCTCAAATGGTTCAAGCTTCTTGTTGCATTCATCATACTTATAAATAACTTCAGCCTTGCTGACAGCAAATTCATAACCTTCTCTTCTCATATTCTCTACGAGTACGGAAAGGTGAAGTTCGCCTCTGCCCGAAACCTTGAAGCAGTCTGTTGATTCAGTTTCCTCAACTCTGAGGCTGACATCAGTATTAAGCTCTCTGAAAAGTCTCTCTCTGATCTGACGTGAAGTAACGAATTTGCCTTCTTTTCCGGCAAGTGGAGAGTCATTTACCATGAAATCCATAGAAATAGTCGGTTCTGTGATCTTCTGGAAAGGAATTGCCTTTGGCTGATCCGGAGAACAGATAGTATCACCAATCTTAAGCTCAGAAATTCCGGAAATCGCAACAATGGAACCTACAGTAGCCGAATCAACATCTACTCTTGAAAGTCCGTCATATTCATAGAGCTTACCGATCTTAACCTTAACCTGCTTATCAGGCTCGTGATGATTAACAAGGATCGCATCCTGATTAAGCTTTATAGTACCATTATCTATCTTTCCGACGCCTATACGTCCTACATATTCATTATAATCTATTGTACTGATAAGTATCTGAAGTCCTGCATCAGGATCTCCTTCAGGAGCAGGAATATGCTTAATGATAGTTTCAAAAAGAGGCTTCATATCTGTTCCTCTTTCATCAGCTGTATAAGATGCGATTCCTTCTCTTGCTGAAGCATATATAAACGGACAATCCAGCTGTTCATCAGTTGCATCAAGATCCATAAGAAGCTCAAGTACTTCCTCTTCTACCGAATCAGGTCTTGCATCCGGTCTGTCAATCTTGTTTACGCATACAATTACAGCCAGATTCAGCGAAAGTGCCTTCTGAAGTACAAATCTCGTCTGTGGCATAGGTCCCTCAAAGGCATCAACCACAAGTACAACACCATCAACCATCTTGAGTACTCGTTCAACCTCTCCTCCGAAATCAGCATGTCCCGGAGTGTCGATGATATTGATCTTTACGTTATTATACATAACAGCCGTATTCTTGGAAAGAATTGTGATTCCACGTTCTCTCTCAATATCATTTGAGTCCATTACTCTTTCGGCAACTTCCTGGTTTTCCCTGAAAACACCGCTCTGCTTAAGGAGTTCGTCTACAAGTGTTGTTTTTCCATGGTCAACATGCGCAATAATTGCTATGTTTCTAATGTCTTCTCTCTTCATTTTTTTGTTCCTTTATATTTTATAGTGATTCTGCGGATGACAGATATTGCCCTTACCGCATTATTTTTTCTTCGTTCTGTACAACATTTACCTCGATACCGATCAATATCCGGGATCATAAACGATTTCATTTATAGATTCACTCAGTAAATGCTTATCTCTGTCTATCTGCTCAACTCTTATGGTATCGCCCTTCTTCAGTAATTCATATTCGCCATAGGCAACTATAAGTGTTCTGTCATTTACAAATGTTGTTACAAGCCTTTCGTCATTCAGAACAACCGTAGAGAATTCCGTAAAGTTTTCTCCATGTACCAGTATCTGATTGCTGCTGAGTGTAACATCCTTCACAGATACAGGATAAATACCCATGGTCATATCGGATTCATAGTATTCCGGAATATAACTGTAAATATATTTATCACCATATAGCATATCGTATTGTATCATATGAAGCGCATCAACATAGGCTGCAGCATCTCTGTTGCTGTAAGTTGTATGTATCCTCTGATAAATACCCTTATCAAGATTAAGAGCCGTCAGAAGATAATCCGACATCTCATAGGTTGCCATATCCTGTTTAGGAAGATCAAGTCCTATATTGTTGATAATAACATATTCAGTCTGGAATTCATTTCCCTTAATAATATCTTCCATCTCAAATGGAATACTCGGCAGATGATCTCCGTAAACTATCAGAACATACTCTTCTTTTCTTTTATCAAGCATTTCCTTAAGATTGCCAATGAATTCATCCATTTCATAGCATTGGTTTACATAATATCCATACTGATTTGTAAGGGACTGATTTCCATCATCTCTTGTTACCTTAACATGCTCAACACAGTTGATATCATCCTCCGGATATTTTCCATGCCCCTGAACAGATATACAATGAATAAAGTCATCATCACTCTCAGTGCTGTCCATACATCTCTTGATCTCATTTACAAGATACTCATCCTTCGCCCATCCGGTACTTGTATAAGTAAGCTTGCTCATATATTCCTGCGAATCAAAATAATCAAAGCCCAACTGATTGTAAACATCATTTCTGCTGTAAAAAACAGCCTTATTATTATGCATTGCAAAGGTGGTATAGCCCTGTCTCTTAAGTACCTGCGCAAGGCTTTCACAAGGAGTTGAAGACAGTACGGTTTTGTAAGGATATTCTCCCGCACCAAAAAGTCCGGTCTTCATACCTGTGATCACTTCACATTCAACATTCGCAGTACCCGCACCGATCTGCGGAACCGTCAGATATCCCGAAGGATATTCTTCCATATATTTATTGAAATTCGGGACAGAATCAATATCCGTATGAATACCGGCAAATCTGTCTATATCCACAAAGGATTCAAGCTGAACGATAATGATATTAGGAGTCTTCTTTTCCCCACGGGTTTCAAGATAATTATTATAATCTACATCCGTATCATAAATGACATCCTTAACCTCATCCTCCGAATAACCATCAGGTTTACTGATTCCGATATCTACAATACTGTTTGCGAAACAATAAACAAAGCCGTAATCTCTGTATGCATTTCCAAGATTTGAAAAATCATCGGATATCATACCGGTCTGAGTTGCTATATTTATAAGTACATATGAAAGTGTAAAAACACCGGCACATACTGTCAGATTCAGTAATCTCTTAAGTTTGCCCAGAACCTTTGGTGTCCATATAAACAGAAGAATAACAAGGAAGATAACCACGCCTATTCCTGCAAATATAAGAATCTGCTGAAACTTATTAAAATACACATTCATCATACTTATAACATCCATGGCCATCAAAAAATCTATGGCTGAAAATGGTGTTATACGATATCCAAGAACCATAAAGTTTATAAATCCCATGACCATCCACAAGAGTCCGCCCAGGAATATAAAAAACAGTCTCTTTCTAAAAAGAAGTCCTATAAGCATTGTTGCAAATATGATCAGTATATTTATAAAAAATATAAGCGGCGAAGAAAACATGAACTTGAAGGCACCGGTAAAGGATCTTCTTCCCATTATCTCCAGAATTACATCTTCAAAAAAGGCCGCAACAAAACAGCCAAAGATCCATTTCCAGTTTTTTGCCTCATAAAGCTCCTGAATCTTCTTCTTTACTTTTGATTCTTTTTTATTTTTTTTCTTCTTTATACCTTTACCGGATTCCTCTTCCGAAGCATCGTCAGAATCGTTATTGGAATCATCGTTCCTGCTGCCGGACTCGTTTTCTGATACGTTATCGGTATCATCGTCCCTGCTGCCGGATTTGTTTTCTGATCCCTTATCGGAATCATCGTTCCTGCTGCCGGACTCGTTTTCTGATACGTTATCGGTATCATCGTTTCTGCTGCCGGATTTGTTTTCTGATACGTCAGCTGTCTCATCGGATATTTTATCCGAATTCAGATCCTTGTCAGAAGATATTTGTTTTATATCTTCAATTTTATCGGAAGATTTTTCCTCAGGATTTCGGTTTACGGTTTTATCCTTAAATATCAATTTTTTTCCTTTTACCCTGTTACTCATAGTCTATCCTCTTTTTCGTAATAGACATTATAGCAAAAAAAATTCATTTTTCAACAGAAATCATCAAATCCTGCATCTCATCAATAAGGCCTGCGAAAATATCCAGCGCCTTCTGTACCGGTTCCTCCGTAGAAAGATCAACTCCGGCGGTCTTAAGCAGACTTACAGGGTCATCTGTACATCCAAGCGTAAGGAAATTCAGATATTTGTCTACTTCATTCTTTCCTTCCTCCAGGATACGACCTGCTATGGCAACCGATGCCGAAAAGCTGGTTGCATACTGATAAACGTAAAAATTGTAATAAAAATGAGGTATTCTGCACCATTCATAAGCGATAAGCGGGTCAGAAACCATATCTTCTCCAAAATATTTCTTATTAAGTGAAAGATACAGCTCTGATAATGTCTCTGCCGTAAGTGGATTACCTTCTTCTGAAAGTCTGTTGGATTCCTTCTCAAACTCGGCAAACATAGTCTGTCTGTAGAGAGTACCTTTGAAGCTTTCCAGAAAATGATTTATAAGATACATCTTTTCCTTTATATCTTCTGCTTTATTGAGCAGATATTTCAGAAGCAGAACTTCATTTGTTGTAGAAGCTACTTCTGCAACAAATATCTTATAATTGGAATCAAAAAAGCTCTGATACTTATTGGAATAATAAGTATGCATAGAGTGACCCATTTCATGAACAAGAGTGAACACATCATCCAGAGTGCCGCTCCAGTTAAGGAGGACATAAGGATGAACCTCGTAAACGCCCGAAGAATATGCGCCACCACGCTTTCCTTCATTTTCCACCACATCTATCCATCTGTCATTATAAGCCTCTTTAAGAACCTTTATATAGTCCTCTCCAAGAGGTTCAAGCGCCTTAAGAGATATTTCCTTTGCCTCTTCAAAGCTTACCTTATATTCATAATCACTTACCATCGAAGCATATACATCATACATATGAAGTTCATCATAACCGAGAAGCTTCTTTCTGAGGCCGACATATCTGTGCATACGATCAAGATTCTTATTTACACAGTTTATAAGATTATTACAAACCACCGGTGATACATTATTTCTGTCAACCGCTGCCTCAAAGGTACTGTTATATTTTCTCGCCTTTGCATAAAAAATCTGTTTCTTTACCTGACCATCATAAAGTGATGCCCATGTATTTGCATACTCCTTATATCTTGAATAAAACTTCTCAAATGCTTCCTTTCTCACCTCTCGATCTGCGGACATCTGAAGAGGAACAAATCTTCCGTTTGTCAGCCTTATATCCTCTCCGTTTTCACCTTTGGTATCCGGGAATTTAAGATCGGCATATGCAAGACTCTGAAATGCATTTGAAGCTGTCTCGGCCATATCTCCCGCTGCTGCAAGAAGTGCTTCAATTTCCTTTGGAAGAGTATGCTCCTTCATTCTTATCATCTCGGTCAGAAGACATTTAAAATAAGAAAGCTCCTTATATTCTTTATAGAAGGAATCCAGTTTTTCCCTGTCCATGAGTAATATTTCAGGCTGTAAGAACGCAGTCTTTTCACTGACGGAAACATCCAGTGACTGAGCTTCAAGGAAAAGCTTCTGATTGGCCGAATCAGCTGTATCCTGATCCCTCTTCATCTCTGCATAAGAATATACCCTGTAAACCTTCATCATTAACTCTTCATAGATTTTGAGACTGTCATAAAGACTCTCTGCCGTATCAGTTATATGTCCTTCATTTTTCCTTAGTCTGTCTGCCAGCTCCCCTGCCGCCGTAAGATCGGCTCTCCACAGATCATCATTTTCATAAATATCTGAAAGCCTCCATGTCAGTTCCTGAGGCACTTCATTTCTCTTAGGTAATACTTTGTCCATTTTATCGTTCCTTTCTGTTATACTAACAGGCCGATCAGTTATTCAGCCTTTCATAATATTTTCTTTTTACATATCTTTTATAAACTGCTATACTGATTATTTGTAAACACATATATGAGAAGCAAAACTGTTTCTCTATATTATGAGAAGCAAAAAAAGCATCTCATAATCCATGTCATTATATAACTAATATGAAGAATATGTCAAAACAATAGAAGGGGGTTCAAATGATCAGTCTCGCACCAATGGAAGGTATAACTACATATGTATATAGAAATGCCATCAACAGACATTTTGGTGGAATAGATAAATTCTATACACCCTTTCTGACCGCCAGTCACCTTAAAGGCAGAGAGCTTAGAGACACTCTTCCGGATAATAATGAAGTTGATACTCTGATTCCACAGGTGCTCGTAAACGATTCAGACCTTTTTATAACTATTGCAAAGCAGCTAGAGGATCTTGGATATACCGAAGTCAATCTTAATCTTGGCTGTCCTTCCGGTACCGTTACCTCAAAAGGACGCGGAGCCGGTTTTCTGGATCATACAGACCAGCTTGATCGATTTCTGGATGAAATATTTAATTCCTCTCCTATTTCAATATCGATCAAGACCCGTATAGGCATGGAGTTTATCTCTGAATGGGAAGATATCGCTGATATTTATTCAAAATATCCGGTAAAGGAGCTTATAATCCATCCGCGAGTCGGAAAAGAAGTATATAAAGGAAGCGCTCATACAGATATTTATGCAGAAATGATTTCATACTTGAAAGATAAAATGCCGGAAACTGTTTTTACATATAATGGTGATATCATTTCTCCTGAGAGCCTTCAGAAAATAAAGGAAAACATTAAAGCAAGCGGTGCTCCTATAGATACCGAAAATATCATGATAGGCCGCGGCCTTATAGCCGACCCTTCACTGGCTGCCCTTATCAAAACAGGAAAGAATCCAGACAATTTCAGAAAAAGATTTATAGCCTTTCATGATGAACTTCTAACCGGCTATGAAAAAGAAATGAATTATGAGGATCAGGTTGTTAAAAAAATGAAAGAACTGTGGGTCTATCTTGCCAAGGGACTCTCTGTACCGGACAAAACGCTGAAAGCCATTCTGAAATCAGATTCAATTGTCAGCTACAGAAATAATTTTCAGATGGTGAGATTATGATCAGATGTGGTCGAACCACTTAATCATTCTTTTATAAATTATTTAATACGAAAGAGGCAAAAAATGTTAACAGCAAGCTATCACAATCATACAGTCCGGTGCAATCACGCCACCGGCACAGAAAGAGAATATATAGAAAAAGCAATCGAATCGGGTATAAAGATTTTCGGTTTTTCAGATCATACACCATATCCATTTCCAAAGGATTATGAATCCACTTTCAGAATGAAGCTTGAGGATATGGACGACTACTGTGATACCGTCCTCAGACTCCGTGATGAATATAAAGACGATATTGAGATTCATCTCGGACTTGAAGTAGAATACTATCCTTTATATTTCGACGCTTTAAATGAATTTATCAAGGATTATCCGATTGAATATTATATCCTGGGACAGCATCTGATCCTAAATGAAATCGAAGTGATCAGAGACGGTTTTTCCTGCCCGCCTGAACAGGACCTGCGTCAATATGCAGATCAGTGTATAGAGGCCATGGAAACAGGAAGATTTATCTATCTGGCACATCCTGATGTTCACAAGTCAAGCTGTTCTGATGATATTTACAGACGTGAAATGCTTCGAATCTGCAAGGCTGCCAAGAGATTAAATATTCCTCTTGAGATAAATCTTCTGGGTATTGAGGATAACCGCAACTACCCAGATATGAGATTCTGGATGTGTGCCGCAGAAACCGGCAATGACGTAATAATCGGCGCAGATGCCCATCATGTAGAGAACATATACCGCGCCGATGCATTAGAAATCGCTATGAATAAATTTGTAAAGCCTCTTCAGCTCAAGCTGATCAATACCCCTCTGCTCTTCTGATCTTTCTCATTTCAATCCTTTTAAGAGCACCCTCGTATTCAGCCTTTTCACTTTCTGTCTCCGGTTCTATTCCATATGGAACCGGAACAGGATGACCTTCATTATCTATACAGACCTCTGTAAAATAGGCTCTGTTGATCATATGTCTTCTGCCTGTTTCCCTGTCTTCAAAGTACACGTCTACTCTGACTTCCATGGATGTATTTCCCACATATGTCACTCTGGAAATGATAACCACGACATCATTTATAAATGCACCCTTCTTGAATTTAAGATTATCAACTGCAACAGTAGTCACAAGACGTCCTGAATGTCTAAGCGCAGCAATCCCTGCAACCTCATCCATCCATTCCATAAGACGTCCTCCAAAAAGACGGCCGCTTCCGTTAATGTCTTCATACTGAACACATTTCATCCATTCAGAAACCGAATCAGAAACTTTTTTGATACCCTTCTCGTATTCCATATTTACTCCATTTAAAAACAATTGATAAGAAACATCACTCTATAGTTCGGACATCATTACAAAAAATAGTGTATACACTTATTTTTTTGCATAAAAAAAGCGCGAGACGGGAATCGAACCCGCGACCCCCTCCTTGGCAAGGAGGTGCTCCACCGCTGAGCCACTCGCGCATTTATCAGGTATTGCACCTGCAACATGTTGTATATTATCATAAGATATATTATGTGTCAACAAAAAATGAAATTTTTTTTGTATTTTTATCCGTACAATTTTTTCCTTGAAAAATGATAGGATACTGATATTGATAAATCATTCTCTAAACAGGATTTCTCCTGTGAAAATATCATAAATCGTTCCGTCAATATCCCTTACTTTGATGGAGCCGTTCGGATTTATATCAAGAACTTCACCTTCTGTTTTTCCTGAAGGAGCATCAAATCTGACCTTCTTCCCGATTACATTATTATGTGATATATATTCAGGCATAAAGCTCTCTGCTTTAAATTCTCTGTATAAGGCTATAAGATTATCGATTACAGCAGCTATAAACTGATCACGGCTGACACCTTCTATGAACAGCGAACCTGCAATAGCTTTAAGTTCTTCAGGAAAACCCTGGGTGCTGTAATTGATGCCTATACCTACTACAACATTTTCAGCCATACCGGTTTCAAGATCTGTGACAGCCTCAGTTAAAATTCCGCATATTTTCTTATCACCAATAAAAATATCGTTTACCCATTTTATCCCCGGTTTAATATCAGAAAAGCTTTCTATAGCTCTGACAACCGCTACAGCGGCCGCCATCGTTATAAGCATAGGTTCCTTCACTCCACCCGGCACTTTATATATTAACGACATATAAATTCCGGTATTTGATGGAGAATAAAAGTTTTTGCCAAGTCTTCCTCTTCCCGAGGTCTGCTGTTCTGCAACTATCAGTTTTCTGTCAATATTTTCTGAAATGATCTGACGCTTAGCTTCATTATTGGTAGAATCGATCACATCATATACTTCTATCGGAATCGTCTTATTTCCGGCAGAAAGGAAATGCTTAATACTCTCCGAAGAGATGATATCATTGTCATCTCCGAGAATATAACCTGCATTCTGTTTTGAAAGGATTTTATAGCCTTTATCCTTTAAACTGTTTATGGCTTTCCATACAGCATTTCTGGAAACATTATACTTATCAGCCAAATACTGACCTGAAACAGGATTTGTTTTATTTTCAAGCAATTCTCTTAAGATATCATCCTTAAGCACAGTTCCCCTCCACGAAATACTAAATGTCTTTCTTTTCTTTCTCACTCATGAACTCTTTAAGTTCACTCATTTTATTTCGGGCATCAAAGCGCCCAAGCTTGTACATTTTCTTAATCTTATCAACGTTTTTTTCAGCACGGTCTACCTTAAGATCACGGCTTGGCCTTATAACAAATGCATTTCCTGCCATAGCTTCTTCATCTACAAGGCGAAGAGTTTCATTATAAACCTCACTTCTGTTCTCAGCGGTCTCGAGGTATTCATCATATTCTTTATACATAAGCTTCATTAATTTTGCACTGCTTGATTTCTTCTTAACATACCCTTCCGGTCTGGTAAGAACCACAATATTCTTCTTAAAGCCCTGATCCAGCATGAATTTAAGCGGTATGCTGTCTGCATTACCACCATCCTGAAGCTTGAGACCTCTGTATTCTACGATTTCCGAAACCATAGGCAGTGAGGCAGATGCTCTTACAGCATCAATATCATCAGTGGCAAGATCATATATTCTTATATATTCTGCTTTACCGTTTTCAACATTACTGCAGCCTGCATAAACCGGAATACTAGCAGCATTTTCCCTGAATTTATCATAATCAAAAGGATTCAGCTTCTCCGGGATTTCATGATAACAGAACTCTGTTTCACAGATATTTCCGGTCTTAAAAAATGACTTCATACTCATGAATCTTGGATTCTTTCGATATTTCAGAGTATATCTTATATTTCTGCCAATCTGTTCAGACAGATAACTGGTTCCGTGAAGGATCCCCGCCGACACTCCTACAAGACCATCCACATAAATATCATTTAAAAGAAACTCATCAAGAATACCGGCCGTATAGATTCCTCTCATACCGCCGCCTTCAAGTACAAGGCCTATTTTTTCTTTTCTTTCATTATTGCCAAATGTCATAATGCTGTTTCTTCCTTTATTGTACGAAGTACTATATGTGTCTCAGTCGAGGCAACACCCTCAAAGCCCTTGATAACCTTATATACACTGTCAAGTCCATCAGTACTGTCAGTTACTATCTTCAGGACAAAGTCAAATTCACCTGTCTGATAATAACAAGCTTCTATATTCTTTGTATCTCTGACAAGCTGGACAAAGCCATCATAATAATCCGGATGCTTAAGACATACATCCATAAGCGCAACCATAGTATTTCCCATCTTATTCTGGTCAATCTCAATAGTGTATCCCATGATCACACCGGTATTTTCCATTTTCTTGATTCTCTCGATAACTGCTGATACCGAAAGACCTATCTCCTCACTGATAGATGATGCAGTAAGTCTGGCATTCTTTTTAAGACACTTAAGTATCCTTATATCCATATTATCCATATCGTCGCCTTCCTTTCACTAACGTAACTACGAACTAAATCATAACTCATCGTAACTGTATTCTATTCACGATATTTTGTTTTCATCAATATCCACCATACCACCGGCACTTTTATCACTATGACACTGTAGAATTACTTCTCCGCCTCGGTCGTACTATCCGCCTCGGTGGTTTCAGTTTCCGCCTCAGTGGTACTTTCCGCTTCGGTAGTCTCAGTTTCCGCCTCGGTGGTACTCTCCGCTTCGGTAGTCTCAGTTTCCGCCTCGGTGGTACTCTCTGCTTCGGTAGTCTCAGTTTCCGCCTCGGTGGTACTCTCTGCTTCGGTGGTTTCAGTTTCCGCCTCGGTGGTACTCTCTGCTTCGGTGGTTTCTTCGTAATCATCATAATAGTCATCGGAGTCATCATAATAATCATCCGAACCACCATAATAATCCTCAGGCTCTGTTACCGCTTCGGTTGTACCTTCTGTTGTTTTCTCCGTCTTTTCTGTTTTTGCTTTTTCAGTCTTTTCGGTAGTTGTTTCTTTTTCAGTCGTAGTATTTTCTGTAGTTTTCGGATCCTTTTTATTCTTTGCTTCGCTTTTATCCTTATATACATTATGCTCGTTAACACTGTTACCATACACAGCCTGATCTATAACGGCATAATAATTATAATCAACGATTGATTGAGCCAGATTAAATTTATTCCTTACAACATACTGAACATTTTCGATATACTCATCCGTTACATTGACATTTCCTAACGGAATCACTTCATCATAGTTTGCATCATACATGCATTTATCAGTGATAAAGCTTCTGTCATTAAACAGTACCAGTGCAGGACTGTCGGATAAAATATCCGTACCGACCATCATTCTTGAATCGTATGGGAGCCCCATAAGATTTGAAACTGTCGGAAGGATATCAAGAGTTGAGCAATACTTTTCCACAACAACATTTTCCTTCATGGAAGGAGAATAAATGATCAGTGAATTCTTAAACCACTCAAAGGTGTCTCCCAGAGTCTTGCCCGCAAGCTCATCTACAACCTCTTTATTGTCATAAGGAACATGATCTGCACAGAGTACTATAAGAGTTCTGTCAGCAATTCCGGCCTTCTCAAGTTTATTAAGAAGAGAGGTCATTGCCAGCTCAAGCTCATACTGGCAGGAAATATATGCTCTTGTAGTTTCCGAATACGGAAGATTCTCAGAAATATCCTCGTGTCTCTCTGCCATGGCATTTCCCATAAAATTATACATAACATGTCCGCTGACAGTAAGATAATATGTATGGAAAGGTTCAAAATCCTTATAATTATCAAAAGTTGTGTCGATCATCATAAGATCTGACTGCGGCCAAAGCTGACTTCCATCGGAATATCTCTCAGGCTCATATCCATTTCCGACTCCGGTCCATGTATAGCCCATATTAGGATGAGATATATCTCTGTCATAATAAGTATAATCATTATTATGGTATCCCGTAACGTAATATCCCTGCTTAAGAAGCTGCTGACTGAGGCAGAAAAGCATATCATTTTCCCTTACACCACATCTGCACATGCTGAGATACATTCCGTTATTTGGCATGAGACCTGTAAGATCCGCAAACTCTCCTCCAAGTGTAGATCCATACCATAATGGTGTATAAAAATTCTTGAAAATGAATCCGGTGTGGGTCATTTTATATAAGGTCGGGGTTCTTTCCTTATCTATAACATAACCATCAAAACCTTCCGCAACAACGAATATCAGGTTGTATCCCTCAAACATACCGGTATATTCATTCTTCTTTGTAGGAGTTACATTCTTTACATACTCATGAAGAGCGATTATATCTTCATCTGTTTCTTCAGCAATAAGCTTGTCAAAATCAATATCCAGAATATTCGGAGAAGTATCTATCACCTTTACTTCTTCCGTTGTTACTTCCGTTGTATTCTCTGTTTTATCTGAAGTAGTCTTCTCTTCAGTCTTTTCCTCTGTTGTAGTTATATCCTCCGGATCCATAAGGCTTGCTTCTGTAGAAAACTCAACCTTTCCTTTTGAATCCTTATGTGTGAGTTCTATTGCAAGAGTTTCTATAACTCCCAGTTTCCGGACGGACATATCAACAGACTGATAATTCTTCATAAGCTTATATGCACTGTATATATCCTTATCCTGACTCTTCACTACAAGAACGATCAGCAGATAGAAAACAACTATAGAAGCAGCACTGATTCCATATGTAATAAGTTTATGTCTCTTAAACGAAAAGCGTCTCCAGACAAATATCACATAAATTAATATAGGGATCAGACAAAGAAGTACTCTCCACCAGTCCTCTTTGACCTCTTTGGCAATAACATCCGTAAAGTCCAGGGCCTGATTTGCATCTCCGATTGACCCGGTAAGTGATAAATGCGTGGCAAAAACGCCATAGTAAACAATATGTGCTATATAAAAAACGGAAATAGTTATAGTAATTACAAGTCCTGTTATCTTTCCCGCAAGTCCGCCTATAAGACTGACAAGATAACCTACGATGCAGCCAAAAAATATACCGAAAGCTATTTTCAGAAGAAGATTTTCACCATGTCCCTTCAAAATTGTAAGATGAAAAACGACTTCAAAATACACAAAAAGTACAGCAAAGTAGCATTCAAGCGACTTTGCTGCCTTCATAAGAAACTTGCTTAAACGGCTTCCGGACAGATTATACCAAAATCCAGCCATGATCTTTCTCCCTCTTCTCCAATATTTTTAAAAAAGGATGTTTCTTCTGTTATGGAGAAGCTTCGCACCGGTCACGATATTTAACACACCAAATGTAATACCTGCAACAATCATAAGTATTCCGGTAACAATATTTTTTGAACCTGATCTTTTTAAAACCTTATATACTCTTTCCATTTTTATACTCCTTAACAATAAGCGCTATTTCACACCATATTCAGCATAATAAGCATCCAGTCTTGCCTTCAGCTCCTCATCAATTACATTTTTCTCAACAAGATAATCTATTATCTCATCCATTGAAACGATGGCGCTTGTTTCGAAGCCATAAAGCTCCTTAACCTCTTCAAGCGCTGTCTTTGTGCCTTTTCCTCTCTCACAGCGGTTTAATGAAACCATCAGTCCGACAATTGTAACATCTCCCTGAGCCTTTACGATTGGAATGGTTTCTTCCATTGACTTGCCTGATGTTGTAACGTCTTCAACAACTACTATACGATCTCCGTCTTTAATCGGACTTCCGAGAAGAATTCCTACATCGCCGTGATCCTTAGCCTCTTTACGATTTGAACAGTATCTTACTTCCTTGCCATAAAGTTTGCTGTAGGCGATCGTTGTTGCGACACTGATAGGTATACCCTTATATGCAGGTCCGAAAATGACATCAAAATCATCACCGTAAGTATTATGAATGGCCTTTGCATAGTACTCTCCGAGCTTCATAAGCTGAGTACCGGTGATATATAATCCTGCATTCATAAAAAATGGTGATTTACGTCCACTCTTAAGTGTGAAATCTCCAAATTTCAGAACCTTACTGTCTAACATAAAATCAACAAATTCCTGCTTATATGCTTCCATAATATAAAATCTCCTGTAATTTTTTAAAACCAAGCTATATTTTATCATAGCCACAACGTTTTCGCAAGAAAATCGAAAACGTTATTTAATGAGAAATAATCTCACTCAATATCTCGTAGGCGGCTTCATCCTTGCTCATGAGCGGCAGTTCGCGGATAATCGCCTTTTCACCATCCGCTGCTTTTTTGATAATGGTAATTATATTAGTATCAACCTTATAGCCTGCACCCTCCACCTTAAGATTATTGGCGCAGATCATATCGGCATTTTTCTTAATCAGCTTCGCCTCAGAATTCTCCAGCATATTTTCTGTTTCCATAGAAAATCCGCAAATAAACTGGCCTTCCTTTTTATTCTCTCCAAGTGTCTTAAGAATATCCTTGGTTCGTTTTAAAGGAATAGACATTCCTCCGTCAGATTTCTTTATCTTATTATCTGCCACAGTTTCCGGAGTATAATCAGCCACAGCTGCAGACATGATTATGATATCCATATCATCTGCTCTCGAGGTGATATTCTGATACATATCCTCTGCCGTAACTATATCCACTCTCTTAACACCAAGAGGTGTTTCCAGATTTACCGGTCCTGTAACCAGAGTCACGTCAGCCCCTCTTCTGGCAGCTGTTCTTGCGAGTGCAAATCCCATTTTCCCTGAGGAATGATTAGTGATTATACGTACAGGATCAAGAGGTTCCTCAGTAGGTCCCGCAGAAACCATAACCTTCCTGCCTTCCATATCATGTTCATACTGGATTGCATTCAGTATATGCTCAACAAGCACTTCTTCCTTCGGAAGCTTTCCCTTGCCTTCATATCCGCAGGCAAGATTTCCATATTCAGATTCGATAATCTTATAGCCCCTCTTACGCAGTATTTCTATATTTTCCTGAACCACAGCATTATCCAGCATATAGCCGTTCATGGAAGGGCAAATAAGCATCGGACATCTCGCAGGGAGAACAGTTGTGGTCAGCATATCATCAGCAATACCATGAGCAAGCTTACCAATAATATTTGCAGTTGCAGGCGCTATAAGGAAGCAATCTGCAGTCTGACCGAGAGTGATATGTGGAACATTCACTGGGTCATCTGGGTTTTCATCAAATGTATCTATATATACTTTATTCTTTGTAAGAACCTCGAAGGTTTTCGGTGTGATGAATTCGCAGGCATTCTTAGTCATGATAACATGCACATCTGCGCCGAGCTTATACAGCATACTTGCCACATTTGTCATTTTATATGCTGCTATGCCACCGGAAACTCCAAGGATTATACGTTTACCCTTCAGCATAAGATACCTCCTGTTATAATCCATCAACCTTCAATCATATCGTCGGTAAGAAGTCCATGTTTTTCATAACGTGTAACTCTTACAATCTTGTTATCCTTATCTACAAATACAACCTTTGGAGGATTCTCCTTCAGTTCAGCCGCATCCATAATGGCATAACACATAATGATAACCTTATCACCGGCAGATACGCACCTTGCTGCAGCACCATTGAGGCAGATCATTCCGCTTCCTCTGTCTCCAGCGATAACATAGGTTTCCAGTCTGTTGCCGTTATCAACATCAACAACCTGAACTTTTTCATATTCCATGATGCCGGCAGCCTCCATGAGTGCCTCATCAATGGTAATACTTCCAACATAATTAAGCTCAGCCTGTACCACTGTTGCTCTATGAATTTTACCCTTTAATGCATTAAGAAGCATAATCCGTACCTCATTCTTTCCATAAATCAAACGAAATTTTTTTACAACAGCTTATCTTACCTTCATAATGAAGTTATCAATAAGTCTTACTTTATTGTTGATCTTTACAGCGATGGCACAAAGGATCTCGCCTTCGATCTTGTCAACTGATTCCATTGTTTCATTATTTACAATCTCAACATAATCGATTTCAGCCATTGGTTCAGATTTGATGAGCTTCTTCATTTCGTCTGTAACCTTCTTTGGATCTGTCTCACCGTCATTGATGATTTTCTTGCCAAGCAGGAGGGAACGGCTGAGTATAAGCGCAGCTTTACGTTCCTTTTCATCCATATAAGTATTTCTTGAACTCATTGCGAGCCCATCCTCTTCACGAACGATAGGACATCCCACGATCTCAAGATTCATATTAAGATCCTTTACCATTCTCTTGATAACCGCAAGCTGCTGAGCATCCTTCTGTCCGAAATATGCTCTGTCCGGCTGTACGATATTGAAGAATTTATTTACTACTGTACAAACTCCGCGGAAATGAATCGGTCTTGATAATCCGCAGAGGTGATTTGTTAAACCATTCATATCAACAAAGGAAACGAAGCCCTTGTCATACATTTCTTCCGGTTCAGGCGCAAAAATGAGATTTGCTCCTGTTTCCTTACAGAGCTGTGTATCCTTCTCAAGATCTCTCGGATAGCTTTCCAGATCCTCTGTTGGTCCGAACTGCATAGGATTTACAAAAATCGTTACAACTGTTTTGTCATTTTCTTCTACAGACTTCTTGATAAGTGACTGATGTCCTGCATGAAGATAACCCATAGTTGTTACAAGTCCTACTGACTTTCCCTGTTTTCTCCAGGCTGCCACATGTGCTCTGACTTCTGCTATTGTCTTTACTACGTCCATTTTTTCGTTTCCTTTCTGAATTTGATCATATGTCAATTACTACGAATAATTATATTTTTACTTTCCGATTTCTTCAAGCACTTCATCGCTGATAGCATATTCATGTTCTTTTGCCGGATAAGTACCGCCTTTTACTTCGCTGTCGTACGCCTTAAATGCATCCACCATGATCTCTCTCAGGTTTGCAAACTGCTTAACAAACTTAGGTCTGTAATCACTGAACATTGCAAGCATATCTGCATAAACAAGGATCTGACCATCTGTTCCGTTTCCGGCTCCGATTCCGATAGTTGGAATATCAAGTTCCTTTGTAACCATCTCAGCAAGCTTTGCAGGAACGCACTCAAGAACAACAGAAAATGCACCTGCTTCCTGAACTGCTTTAGCATCTCTTAAAAGCTTCTTAGCTGTTGCACTGTCTCTTCCCTGAACCTTATAGCCGCCAAATTCATTAACATGCTGAGGAGTAAGTCCGATATGGGCCATTACCGGTATGCCGGCTCTTGTTATAGCCTTGATAACATCCGCTACTTCCTCGCCACCTTCAAGCTTAACCGCATTTGCACGGCCTTCCTTCATAAGTCTTCCTGCATTTACAACTGCGTCATAAACGCTCGTCTGGTAAGACATAAAAGGCATATCTATTACCACAAGAGCATTTTTAGCTCCTCTTGCTACTGCTGCTCCATGATGGATCATATCCTCCATGGTTACAGAAACTGTATCTTCATAACCAAGCATTACATTTCCAAGTGAATCCCCAACAAGTATACCATTTATACCGCCTTCGTCAAGAAGCTTTGCTGTAGAATAATCATATCCTGTAAGCATAGATATCTTTTCGCCCTTCAGCTTCATCTCTTTAAATGTAACAACTGTATTTTTCATATTCGTTCTCCTCCAATCTCCTATGTAAGTTACCGGATGGACTTTATTCCAGACAATTATGAGATACATTTTCCCTCTCATAATAAACTAACATACTGACCGGTCAAAACCTTCACCTTTAAGAATTTCGCTCATTTCAGTATAATCTCTCTCCGGATGTTTTTTTACTGCTATACCTAAAACCGCTTCTGAAGCCGCCCTGTAAAGCTCTGCTTCTTTTTCACTCAAAACTGTTATATGTTTTCTGACAGTTTCAGTATCATTTCTCTCTATCGGACCTGTAAGCGCATTTACCGGTCCATTTGCCGCAACGCTTTGGGCGTTATCCAGAAAAAGCCCCTTTAACGCTTTATGCGCATCCTCCTCAGTAAAGCCGCAGCTTATAAGGATATTCGAAGCAGTTTCATATAGTCCGCAGACCAGATTGCTCGCAAATACGGCCGCCGAATGATATCTGACTTTACTGTCTGAGCTTATACAGCTGACAGAATTGCCAAGGCCCGTGAACAGTTCCTTTAGTTCTTCAAGCTTTTCAGCGTCACCTTCAATTGTAATAAATGCATTTTGAAAATTTTCATACGACTTAAGCTTATCGCTTACCGCGTATATCGGATGGATTGAATAAGAAAAGAATCCGTAATTTTTAGACCCGGAAAAAACCGAACTGGACATTGCTCCACTGGTATGAGCAATTATCTTACCTCTGAGCAGCCCTTTATCAAGACTGTTAAAAACCTGAGGTATCGCATTGTCGCTGACAGTCAGAATTATTGCATCACTTTCACGAATAAGGTCATTCACATTATCATAGTATAAAGTATCAGTAAACCCCGCCGCTTCTCTTCCGGCCTCTGCACTTCTGTTATAGTATCCCGTGACATCTTTTCCATGTATCTTCAGGTACTTTCCCAAAGTACAGCCAACCTTTCCGGCTCCAATAAATCCAATCCTCATACCATCACCACCTTTCATTTACTCTTCTTAGTCAAAAGTTAAAATGAAAGGATGCCTTAAACAGTCAGCTATTAAATTATCGGTACAGTTTCTTTCGAATACCATCCTTTAGCGTCTTTAATATATCTTATATTTTTTAACTTGTAAAGAATTAAATTGTATAAAATTTAGTACACATCTGATTCCTTATTCAGCTGTCTATTATTACAAAGCCGAGCCTCTTAATACATGTCAGAAACTTTGGCAGTTCAGGAACCAACATCATAATCTCAGCTCTTCAGATCAATATATGTATGAACAAGCTCGCTGATATTTTCAAAGTTTTCATACTTGATATTTTCACCAAGTACACTGAGGAAGTCCATGTCGTCTCCTGAATAATCATTACTGTTCATAAGATCATCATATTCTTTCCTGATTTCATCGATATCCTTATTAACAGCTAAATTATCCATACGCATAAGTGCGTCTATATCAACCGTGCTGTCGGAGATGTCCTGCTCTTTCTCCTCAGTTTCTTGAGCCTCCTCTTTTAAGCTCACTTCAAATACACTGTCTTCCGGAATATCAGAAGACAAAGTATCAGCCGAAAGATTATCATCTGATACAGTTTCAGATGACACAGCATCAGATGATGTGATCTCACTATCAGCATTTTTCTCATTTTCAATGCCACCGGCCTCAAATGCGGTATCGGTGATACCTTTTTTATCATCCACAAAGGCCAGATAATCTCCTATTGCATACACAATCTCCTGCATTGAAAGAAGAAAACTGTCAAGATTATCCCTTACATAGGTTTTATTTCCGATATTAACAGCAGACTCAAGAGTTGATGCCATATTTGCTATATTCACAGCTCCTATGTTACCACTGCTGGTTCTTATACCGTGTATTCTGTTTCTGAAATTTCTGTAATCCGATTCAAACTTGATTCGAAGTTCTTCCTGAACATTTTTATTTCTGCTGTAGAAGCTCGAAAGTATTTTATTATATACATCAATATTTCCGCCAATCTTTTCAAGGATCTTCGTGACTTCAAGATTTTCAGAAAGTCTCTCCAAGCCTTCACTGTATCTGGATTCCTTGATATACTGACTCATGTCGGAGGTCTTATATTTTACCTTGCTTCTGTCAACGTTATTGATAATGATTGTTGCAAGGGTTCTTCTGTCAAGCGGTTTAAGTATAACATCCGTGAAGCCGTCATTAATAAGCTTCTCACGATCCTCGCTGATAACATTTTCAGTCATGGCTATGATTGGAAGCTTATCGTATTTCGGATCACCAAGTTCTCTTATCTCCTTCATGGTATCCGTTCCATTCATAACCGGCATGATCATATCCATAAATACCAGATCATAATCATTATTCATAACCATATCGATGGCATTTATACCGGAAGAAGCTGTATCACATTTTATTTCCATCTGATTTGTGATACCAACCGCAACAGTCGTATTAAGTTCCACATCATCAACAAAAAGAATGCTGACCTCCGGAGCCCACATCTGCTCCGCCTCTTCCATGGAAACCAGTTCGATAACATCCGCATCAACCTGCGCCTGATATACACTTCCTTCAGGTCTCTTCTGAATGATTGAAAATGTAAATGTAGAACCTACACCATAATTACTTTCAACATCAATATCTCCGCCCATAACCTCTGAAAGCTTCTTGGCTATGGCAAGTCCGATACCGGTTCCCGGATATCCCGACTCCTGCTTATTACTGTTTATGTTATATACCTCAAAGATATGATCGAGTCTGTCATTTCTGATACCTATTCCGGTATCTGCAACGCCAAATACGAGATTTATCATTCTGTCAGACTTCGGATCATTATATTCATAGCAGTCTACAGTAAGGGTAATGGAGCCTTCTCTTGTGTATTTCTGAGCATTATCAAGAAGATACATAAGGACCGCCTTGATCTTTTCATAATCTCCTATAAGAACATCCGGTATATCATTTCCAAGCTCCACAAAGAATTTTATCGGTCTGTTATCAACAAGATTTATCATCCTGTCAGAAAGATCGCATACAAGAGTGGTGATTGAATAAGGAGCATTATTAGCCACTTCTCTTCCGGATTCAAGACGTGCAAGACGAATGATACCATCAACCTTTGAAATGATATCATTACTCTGAACCACAATATTCTTCAGATTTTCCTGTTCCTCGATAGTTCTGCTGCCGCTGTTCATCGTATTTTCGGCAAGACTGATAATGGCATTGATAGGAATCTTTATCTCGTTACTGATATTCGCAAGATAATCGTTCTTAGCCGTGCTGGACTTGACTGCATTTTCATGTTCTATCGTAAGTCTTTCCAGCTCACGGTTTTTACCAAGAATAGTTCTTCTGAACTTGAAGAATACAAATGCCGCAACAAATAAAAGAAGACCAAGAAATACAGCAAGCGTTATTCTGACGCTCTTTCTTTCAAAAAAGCCAAATTCCTTGCTTATGGTAAATGTCATGGTACTTTCGCTCTTGGTACCATCAGCATTTACAGCGAAAAGAGAGAAATCATAATCTCCGCCTTCAAGATTGGTATAAACCGCCTGCATAGGTGAGTTGCCTGAAATAACAATGTGTTCCGAATCGAAGCCCTCAAGATTATAGCTTACCTCAAGATTATCTCTGTTTACATAAGTCATAACACCAAAGGTAATGGTTATCTTATTGGTCTTTGCAGGTATTGTAAGGCTGCCTCCTATCTCATCAAAAGAGTAAACCTTACCATCAACATCAATCTCTGATACAGTAAGTCTCGGAGGTGCTTCATTTATCTTGATATTATTTGTATCCAGGGTTTCTATACCGGTGGTACAGCATATATAGAGAATTCCCTTGTCATCTATCATTGAACCTGCAGTATTGGTAATACTTCTTACAAGACCATCACCACGTGCCAAATATCTTGAAGATATACCGTTTGCACCAAGCAGTTCATTTTCACTTGTTCTGAGTATACCCTTGGAACCTATAACCCAGACATCATCATTATTTTTAACAACATCATAGACATTATTGGAAAAATCAATACTGCTGAGGGCTCTGACTGTATCACCGTAATATGATATACCATTATCGGTACCGATATAAAATCCGGATTCTCCCTTCTCAATACATGAAACCACATCAGAAGTAAGCCCCTGCTTTGTAGTATAATTCTTGATGATCTTTCCATTTATGATATAGATACCACCTCCATCAGAACCGGCAATTATCCTTCCTCTGTCATCCTCTGCAAGGCAGGTGATATTCGGATAGTCCAGTCCGTTTTCGACAGTATAGGTTGCTTCGACTTCATCATCGGAAATAATACCTATACCTTCGCTTGTAGCAACTGCTATCTTACCATTGCTCAGTTCTATGATCGAATTTATCTGATTGGACGGAAGATTTGCGGAACGGCCGAAAAACTTCGGAGAACCGTTGCCATTCCATTTGATAACACCATAACGGCGGAAAGTACTTACCCAGACATTTCCGTTACTGTCCTTAATAACATTATTAACACCGACTCCGGAAAGTACCTCTGTCAGACTGTTGGATTTCATAGTTCCCTTATAGTCAATGATATACAGTCCTTCGTCAGTGCATACATATTTATAAGAATTAACCTGCTTAATACAGTTTACTGAATTTTCAGGTATTCTGTATCTGGCAGTGAAATCATCAAATTTACTCATTCCAAGATGAAGAAGACCATTTCTGTTGGAAGAAATCCAGATACTGCCTTCGTAATCAAAGATCATTGATGATATATAACTGTCGATCTTCATATTAACTATACTATGATAGCCGCCTTCTGTACCGATATATCCAAGTCCGTTATCAGTGCAGACATACAGAGTTTTATCATGCTTATAGAGAGCATTTATACCATAACTGCCTGCAGGCATCTTCTCTACCTTGCTGAGAGAAGTCATTCTGATAATATTTCCGCCAAGAGTACCTGCATAGATATATTCATCATCGGATTCAAGACAGGTAAGTTCGTCCAGTTCAAGATCTGCTGCAGCTATCGAACGTACAATATATGTGCCATCTGTAGAAAAGCTGACATTGAATATCTCATTTCTATCTGATATCCCCCAGATCTTATCATTAAAACTCTCGAGTTTATTGATCGTCTTCTCTGATAAATCCTCAAATGATGAAAGAACAAGAGACTCCTCATCCACCTTGAAAAGGCCGTTTGATGCAGCAACATAGATTGCTCCGTCGGAAGATTCACAGACATCATTTATAACCTTGATACCATTATAATAGTCAGAAGAAAAATGATGCATATCATTTCCCTTCTTATAAAAAAGTCCATAATTATTTGTGGCTATCCAGAGACGTCCCCTGGAATCCTGAAAGAGCGAATTGATACAATAAACGTCATCCTTCTCTGTATCCCAGAGATTAAAAACTTTGAATTCATTTCCGTCGTATCTGTAGAGACCGCCATCTGTACCTACCCAGATATAACCTGAGGCAGTCTGATATACACAATTGACTTCATTGCTTCCCAGTCCGTTTTCCTGAGTAAAAAGTGTCGAAACATACTCAGAAGTTATGAAGTGATCGCTTTCTGTGTTATCCTCAGCATATACCTTGTCAATGCTTCCGAGTTTTCCCACTGCAAAAAGGCATGTAATAATACATGCCCATATAAGCAGAAATGATACAGATCTTTGTAAAAGTCTCTTACTTTTCATCATAATCCATGTCTAAATAATTATTTAGCAATCTCCAGAATTGTTTCTCTCATTATTTCAATTGCCTTATCACAGTCTTCCTTTGAAGCAATAAGCGGTGGAACCAGACGAACAACCGCAGGTCTTACAGCAGTCATAAGAAGATACTTCTTTTCTGCGCAGGTATATTTAAGTTCATTTGCAATATTCTGATCAAATTCAATACCGGTGATAAGTCCCAGTCCACGAACTTCCTTAACATGAGGCAGTGTAAGAGCCTTCTCACGGAAATATGCACCAACCTCTTTTGCATTTTCTGAAAGCTTTTTCTCCAGAAGCTCTTCAATCTGTGCATAAGCTGCTGCGCAGGCAACAGGGTTTCCGCCAAATGTTGTTCCATGCGCACCAGGTCCAAATGTATTCATAAGTTTCTCTGAAGTACACATAGCACCTATCGGAAGTCCGCCTCCCATAGCCTTAGCCATTGTAACAATGTCCGGCTTTACTCCATAAGTCATATAAGCCATGAGCTCTCCGGTACGTCCCCATCCGGTCTGAACCTCATCAAAAATGAGAAGCATATTTTTCTCATCACAGAGTTTCCTGAGTCCCTCAAGGAATTCTTTATCTGCAGGGAATACACCTCCCTCACCCTGAACAGGCTCTACCATGATGGCTATAACATCATCTGTTGCTGCCTCTTTAAAAGCCTCAAGGTTATTGAATTCGGCGTATTTAAATCCCGGTGTAAACGGAGCAAACCCCTTCTGGATAGCGCTGTCCGGCTGTCCTGTAGCCGCAAGAGTACCAAGAGTTCTTCCGTGGAAGCTGTTAAGCGCAGTTACAATCTTATATCTTTCAGGGCCGTAATTATCAACCCCATACTTACGTGCGAGCTTGATCGCAGCTTCATTTGCCTCAGCTCCGCAGTTCTGGAACTGAATCTTCTCCATACCTATGGTCTCACATATAAGCTTTGCCAGCATGATCTGTGGTATAGTAAAGCAGTAATTTGATGAATGAACCATTTCGTCCACCTGCTGCTTAACATACTTTGAAACACGCTCATTACAGTGTCCTGCTGCATTAACCGCAATACCTCCGAGGAAGTCCAGATAAGCATGTCCTTCCTCATCATAAATATACATTCCCTTAGCCTTCTCAGCTATAAAATCAAAACGCGGGAACTGTTCATTCATATATTTTTTAGCAGTTTCAATTAATTCTGCCTTATTCATTCCTGTATCTTTCATATTCATATCTGTCACCATCCATTTCTAAATATAATCTGACATTTTATCTGCAGATAATCCATTCTGACACGACTATTCTCTGCATTAATCACTTCTTGTTTTCATGATTGTATATCATATTTAAATTTCTTTATTATTAAATAATCATACTCAGCGCGATTCTCTTCTTCTGAATATCCACCGAAAGAACCTTAACTTCCACGATATCTCCAACCTTTACCACATCAAGCGGATGTTTTACAAACTTCTTATTGGTAAGCTGCGAAATATGTACCAGGCCGTCCTGATGAACTCCGATATCTACAAACGCACCAAAATCGATAACATTTCTTACTGTTCCCTTAAGTATCATTCCTTCCTTAAGGTCCTTCATATCAAGGACATCCGAACGAAGCACTACCGGAGGCATATCCTGACGAGGATCTCTTCCCGGTGCTTCAAGTTCCTTAATGATATCTCTCAGAGTTGGTTCTCCGACACCAAGCTCTTCTGCTGTCTGCTTATAATCATTTATAAATATTACCGACTTGCCGTCCTTTATATCTTCCTTCTTAAGTTTGCATTTCTGAAGAAGCTTTTCAGCCGCTGCATAGCTTTCCGGATGAACTCCGGTGTTATCAAAAGGATCTGTACCGTTGGCTATACGCATAAAGCCTGCACACTGTTCATAAGCCTTAGGACCAAGCTTCGGAACTTTGAGAAGCTCCTTACGATTCTTAAATGCGCCATTTTCCTCTCTGTATGCCACGATGTTTTTTGCAATAGTCTTATTGATACCTGAGATGTATTCCATCAGAGGCGCCGAAGCAGTATTAAGATCAACACCCACGTTATTTACACAGTCTTCAACAACGCTTCCAAGCCTTTCTCCAAGCTTCTTCTGGTTCATATCATGCTGATACTGCCCAACACCGATGGCCTTCGGATCGATCTTAACCAGTTCAGCAAGCGGATCCTGAAGACGTCTTGCTATAGATGCGGCACTTCTCTGTCCCACATCAAACTCAGGAAATTCTTCTGTTGCAAGCTTACTTGCAGAATAAACAGATGCTCCTGCTTCATTTGTTATGGCATAGCTGACATTTCCGCCAATCTCACTGATTATCTCGGCAACTATCTGCTCAGACTCACGGCTGGCAGTTCCGTTACCGATGGATATAAGGGAAATATTATATTTCTTAACAAGCTGCTTTACCTTTTCCTTTGCAGCCTTGATCTTTACTTCATTTGTAGGAGCTGTCGGATAAACCACAGCTGTATCAAGTACCTTTCCGGTTGCGTCAACTACAGCAAGCTTACATCCTGTTCTGAATGCAGGATCCCAGCCAAGTACATTTCTTCCTGCTACAGGAGGCTGCATAAGAAGCTGCTCCAGATTCTTTCCAAATACTGTTATGGCACTGTCTTCAGCGGTTTCTGAGAGCTCATTTCTGATATCTCTCTCTATAGCAGGGGCCAGAAGTCTGTCATAGCTGTCCTTGATAGCCTTTCTAAGAAAATCATTTACTTCTGCATTTGAAGAAACTATAAGATTCTTCTCGAGGTACGCCTGAATTTCGTCCACCGGTGCTTCTATCTTTACTGTAAGAAACTTCTCCTTCTCACCTCTGTTTATTGCAAGAGTCTTATAGCCGGCAACCTTCTTTACAGGTTCACTGTATTCATAATAATTCTCGTAAACCGACTCAGCTTCTTTATCCTTGGCAGCAGCTACAAGAGAACCCTTATCAAATGTAAGCTTTCTGATGTATGCTCTGTACTCAGCAGTATCTGATATATCTTCTGCAATAATATCCGAAGCACCCTGGATTGCTTCAGCAGCTGTAAGTACCTCCTTTTCCTCGGAAATGTACTTCTCTGCCTCCTTCATAAGCTCGAAGCTGTCTCCTGCAAGCATTATAGCCTGCGATAATGGCTCGAGGCCCTTTTCCTTTGCTATCATGGCTCTGGTTCTCTTCTTCTGCTTGTATGGTGCATAAAGATCTTCAACCGCAACCAGAGTTTCCGCATCCTCAATCTTCTTCTTAAGCTCAGGAGTAAGCTTTCCCTGCTCTTCTATGGAGCTGATAACCGCAGCCTTTCTCTCTTCGAGATTTCTGAGATATCTGAGTCTTTCATCCAGATCTCTTAACTGTTCATCGGTAAGAGTACCTGTCTTCTCCTTTCTGTATCTCGCGATAAATGGTACGGTATTTCCTTCATCCAGAAGTTCAACCGCTGCATTTACTCTCCAGAGTTCAACATTCAATTCTTTTGCAATGACTGCATTAATATCCACTTTTGGTTCCTCCATATTTATATGTAATTTCTGATATAATGATTTATAATCTTTATAAACAAACTATACTACCCGTGCTATTCAGGAAAACAGGCAAGTTATTTGGTGTAGTTATTTAGAAATCGCTATACTACCTACAGTGGCTCATTATACACCATTTCAGCATATATTCCAACCATATATATTATGAGTTGTATATCCCCTATATATTATAAATTGTATAATACTCATCTCATAATCCTGCGATACCAGTATCCCCCTCGGTATCTTATAAAGAATAACAAATACTCATTTATAATATTACGCCTGCTTGTACTGGCTGTTATATAATTCACTGTAAAATCCACCCAGCTTCATCAGACTCTCATGGTTACCCTGTTCAATTATGTTTCCATCCTTCATAACCAGGATCATATCCGCTTCCATAATGGTTGACAGTCTGTGTGCTACTATAAAGCTGGTCCTTCCTGCCATAAGAGAGGCAAATGCCCTCTGAACCTTAAGTTCGGTTCTTGTATCGATAGACGATGTTGCTTCATCGAGTATAAGCATAGGCGGTACCGCCAGCATGACTCTTGTAATACAAAGCAGCTGCTTTTGTCCCTGCGAAAGACTGCCTCCATCCTCTCCGAGAATCGTATCATATCCATTTGGAAGTCTCTTTATAAAGCTGTGAGCATGTGTTGCCTTTGCAGCAGCAATAATCTCCTCATCTGTTGCTTTTCTTCCGTAGGCTATATTTTCCTTGATGCTCGCAGCCTTAAGCCATGTTTCCTGAAGCACCATGCCATAGTTTTCTCTGAGACTCTCTCTTTTAATATCGCGAATATCATTTCCTTCAACCGATATAGAACCGCTGCTCACATCATAGAATCTCATCAGAAGATTTATAACAGTACTTTTACCGCAGCCTGTAGGTCCGACAATAGCAACTCTCATGCCCGGGTGCACCAGAAGATTCAGATTCTGTATCAATTTCTTATCCGGCACATAAGAGAAATTCACATTTTTTAACTCTACACTTCCCTTAACATTCTGAAGCGTAACAGCATTTTTCTTATCCGGTATTTCTTCCTTTGCATCAATAAGTTCAAAAACTCTCATGGCACAGGCAACTGCATTCTGAAGTTCAGTTACAACGCCCGAAATCTCATTAAACGGCTTCGTATACTGGTTGGCATAACTAAGAAAACAGGTAAGCTGCCCTACGGAAAGCTTTCCGCTTATTACAAAAAATGCTCCAACGATTCCAACCGCTGCATATACAAGGTTATTAATAAATCTTGTACATGGATTTGTAAGAGATGAGAAAAATGTTGCTTTAAGACTTGTATCCGCAAGTTCATCATTTATCTTCTCAAATCTTTCTATTGC
Organism: Eubacterium ruminantium; assembly: GCA_900108205.1. Classification (GTDB taxonomy): domain Bacteria; phylum Bacillota; class Clostridia; order Lachnospirales; family Lachnospiraceae; genus Eubacterium_Q; species Eubacterium_Q ruminantium_A. The sequence goes on from FNUU01000001.1 coordinate 365,615, forward strand.
AGAATCCTCATAGGAAAATGCCTGAACCACCTTTTCATTTCCTACCATTTCTTCGACAAGGCCTGTCATAGCTGCTCTCTTTTCAGATTGTCTGATAAAGAGATTGTATGTCTTCTTCGCTATAAAGGCTGCAACAAAAAGAGACAGCGGCGTAAGTATAACCACTACAAAAGTTATGGTCACATTAAGCGTAAACATGAAAACAAGGGTACCGACTATCATTACAAGGCCTGTAAAAAGCTGCGAGAAGCCCATAAGAAGTCCGTCACTGAACTGATCAATATCCGCTATGATCCTGGATACAAAATCTCCATACTGCTTTGTGTCCAGATAACTCAGCGGAAGCGTCTGAATATGGTCAAAGGCCTTCTTTCTGATATCCTTAACAACCTTAAATGTAATATGATTATTTATCACATTCATCAGCCACTGCATAAACGCTGCGCATAAAATGATCATTATCATTTTAATAAGAATTTTCGATACTGCGCCGAACTCCACCATCCCCGGTCCTATAATATGATCGATCGCATTTCCGGCAAGTATAGGCACATATAGCTGAAGCAGCGTCGTGGCAGCCGCTGCCACAAGCGATAAAATAATAAGCAGCATATAAGGCCTTAAATATTTAATTATTCTTTTATATGCACCTTTGTTCATGGTTCTGTCCTTTAATGATTCTGAGAATTATAGATTTCCTGATAAATCTCACAGTGCTCCAGAAGCTCTTCATGAGTCCCTATTCCTGCGACACTTCCATCATCCAATACGATTATCTTATCCGCATATCTTATAGAAGATGTTCTTTGAGAAACTATAAATACTGTCATTCCCTTTGAAAAAGTTTTAAGAGAATTTCTTAGTTTAAGATCAGTTGCATAATCAAGCGCTGATGAACTGTCATCCAATATAAGAATCTCCGGCTTACGCACAAGAGCCCTTGCTATACAGAGTCTCTGTTTCTGACCTCCGGAAAGATTTGTTGCTCCTTGATTAAGCAAAAATCCTGTTCCTCCTTCCTTCTCCATAACAAAGTCATATGCCTGAGCCGCCCTCATTGCTTCTTCAATCTCTTCATCAGAAGCATTTTCTTTACCCCATCTGATATTGTCAGCAATGCTTCCCTTGAACAAGGCCGCCTTCTGAGGCACGATTCCAATCTTACTCCTCAGTTCCTTCTTGCCATAGTTCTTAACATTTACTCCATCGATAAGAACCTCACCCCGGGAAGCTTCATAGAATCTCGGTATAAGATTAACCAGAGTGGTTTTTCCGGATCCGGTACCACCGATTATACCAACTGTCTCTCCCCGCATGATATCTGCATTTAATCCCTGAAGAGAGTTTTCTCCGGAGCCATTATATGCAAAATCCACATTTCTGAAGGATACGCAGTATTTATTCTTTTCGTTATCGACAGGAGCTTTTTTTACAAATTTATTATCGATATTATCAGAATCATTTTTTACTGATATTTTTTTATCATTATAATCAGTATCATTTTTTACTGATATTTTTTCTGCTTTATCAGTATTGTTCACTGCTTTACTATAACCCACAGCTTCATCAGTGTTATTCACAGTATTACAAGAACCCACAGCTTCATCAGCAAATTTAATACTTGATCCTTCCTCAAGCACATCAGCGACTCTGTGGCCGCATGCAATAGCCTTGGTAGTGGTAACAATAAGATTTGCCAGTTTTATCAACTCGATAAGGATCTGGGACATATAATTAACAAGAGCCACAACCTGTCCCTGGGTAAGTCCGAAAGCATCTACTCTTATAGCTCCCTTATGAATAAGAGCTACTGTTCCAAGATTGATAACTATAAGAGTAACAGGATTTAAAAGTCCCGAAATGTGTCCGACAAAAAGCTGGCTCTTCATCAGTCCTGTTGTTGCCTCATCGAATTCAGCTATATCCTCATCCTGATGATTAAATGCTCTTACTACTCTCGCTCCTACAAGATTTTCTCTCGTAATAAGTGTTACCTTGTCGAGCTTTCCCTGCACCCTCTTATAAAGCGGTATTGTGGAAAAAATAATACCAAATACAATTATCACAAGTATCGGAAGCACTATCGCAAAGATAACCGCAGTTTTGACATCCACGGTAAACGCCATAATTACAGCGCCAAATACGATAAATGGCGACCTGAGAAAAAGCCTGAGGACCATATTTACTCCGGTCTGCATCTGATTGACATCACTGGTCATTCGGGTAATGAGAGTCGATGTACCATTTTTATCTATTTCATTGTAAGAAATACTAAGAATATGCTTGAAAAGATCCGCTCTCAGTTCGCGCCCGAACCCCATGGCAGCTTTGGCAGCAAAATATTGTGCGGTTACAGAACATACAAGACCAACAAAAGCAAGAGCCACCAAAAGGCCGCCCATTTTCATAACATAACCCTTATCGCCACCGGCTATTCCGACATCTATCATTTTGGCTACGACCAAAGGAACAAAAAGTTCAAATGTAGCCTCCAGCATCTTGAAAAGCGGTGCCATAATTGTTTGAAGTTTATAGTTTTTCAGATATTTGAGTGTATTCTTCATAACATCAAAAAGTATATCCCATCCATCATTATTTTTCAACAAAACAGTTTTATATAATATGAACGTAGTTTCCTATTATATAAAAAACTTGTCTGCTCATATTGAACAAACAAGCTTTTTATCATGATCAATCATCAACCGATTTGCTATTTACCGGGAAGGTAAAATATGTATCCGGATAAGGCTCCTTATCCAAAGTAAAATGCCACCATTCCTCTTCAAGAGGTCTGAAACCATGTGCGACCATTGCATCTCTGAGTATCATACGATTATCATACTGTTCCTTAGTAATCTCAGTATAATCCGGATGTGACAGTTCTCCAAAATAATCAAAGGTTCCGCCCATATCAACCTCTTTTTCGGTCTTCATATCAAAAAGAGTAAGATCCACGGTACTTCCCCTGCTGTGTCCGGAATGAAGAGCTATATATCCCTGATCAAAAAGTACTGACTTATCAAGTTCAGGATAGAAATATTCCTTCATCCTTGTATCATCAATATCCTCAGCCCACTCCACAAAGTTGGTCACAGCCTTCTGTGGTCTGTAAGCATCAAATATCTTCAGCCTGTAGCCCTTCTCCCTCAGATCATCACTCACTTCCTTTAAAGCAGCCGCTGCTTCCTTTGTAAGCAGCGCTACCGGCTCCTCATAGCCATCTATTCTGTCACCGACAAAATTATATGTAGAATAATATCTTATCTCAAGGATAGCATCAGGAACTGCCTCACTTAACAGTACAAAATCAGATGAGTCCGCCGAAAGAATTACACCATCCTCCGATACAGTCGTTTCCTCTTCAGTACTTTTCTCAACCTTTTCTATATCCTCCGACTGATCGATCGTAAGATCAAAATTCGAGAACATCTCATCATCCGGAAGCAGCATAGCAAAGCTGTCTGTAATATCCATCTTAAGCTCAGCAGCATCAAGCTTAAGCCCAAGTATATGTCCCCCCTTGGTTCTGTCATCAGAAATAAAATGCAAATGCCATCCGGTTGCATTAAGATCCGACATATATGGCGGACAGTAGAGTCCGACAATGGTTCCGTTTATATTCTCATAATCAAAAAATGTCTGATCAGTCTCTAAAACCTTCGCAAGAGGCTTGTATGGCTCCTTCTGAGCATACTCACTTCTGACATTCATTTCGGTGAAGCTGCCATCAATCCTTATGAAATAGAATCTGTTCTTGCCGAGAGAATCCACCTTCTCATTCAGTTTTTCCTGAAGAGCTCCGATATCAGCTATACCAGTCAGTCCTTCCAGGACATCCTCATCAAAAAATGTAACGTTTGAGAAAGGAATCATAGTATCATCAGACACTTCATTAACACTTCCATCTGCTGCCGCGCGATAAATATGCCCATCAAGAGTTATCATCTCACCATCAAGCCCATCAAAGGTACCTATTCCGATATCTCCTCTGGTCTTCAGTTCAGCAGCCGAGATACTTCCGTGGTAATCACCAAAGGTAAGTCCCTGAAGAAGAGAAACCTGGTATACAGTTTCTCTGTCAACCGGCTCTTTTTCTTTATCAATCTCCTCTGTAACAGTATTCCCTTCTGTATCTTGATCTGTTCGTTTTGTTTCTTCCTTTTTTGAACCACAGCCCGTAAGTCCAAGCATTAAAGCAGATAATAAAGCAGTGAATTTCAATGCTCGTTTCATATCTATCCCCCCCAGTTCATTACTCTTGTACATTATCACCGGTCTGAATTTTATTTTTCTGATTTTTTCCTTATCCTGATGATGTTTCCTGTCAGAGCAATATCTACAGCCGCCACCATCATGATGATAAAGATAAGCATGATTGGAGTTTCATCACCGGTTTTGGCTGCATCATCACCCGGCTTAACATCAGCTTTATTACCGCCTTCATCCGACGAATCTCCCTGCTCAGTTTTTTCTGTACTATCTTTATCTCCTGTATTATCTTTATCATCGGTATTATCTTCTGTATTATCCTTGTCCTCGGTATTTTCTTCTGTATTATCTTCTGTATCATCCTTATCAGTATAAGTTACAGCGAAAAGCGAGAACTTGTCACTTCCGGCCGATATAGCCATTCCAACCTCCTTGAAGGTTGACGGAAGCTCCTCAGCATTTCCGTCATGAAGTCTGAACACCTGGTATACCCTGCCCTCAGCATCTGAATCCTGCATTCTGTCAGGTATAAAAAATGTAAAGCTAATCGGTTCCAGAGTTCCATGAATCTGCTCAACCTCTCTGCCGGAAACCTCTTTAAAGAGTTTGATATCATAAAATACAGCATCACTCATATCCTCGCCCTTAGCCTCAGACAAAAGTCTCATATCCTCAGCGGACGGAACAACCTGCTCAATCGTAAAGTAAACCAGAACTTCTCCGCCATCCTGATATACCTTTCTGTCTTCGTCCGTGATAACTGCATTTATGATTTTGTCATCATCATTGTCAATAACAATACCCTTTACTCCGTCTCCAAGACGTATCTCGAACTGAAGTCCGCCCTCAAGTCTTTCAACTGTAAGTACAGCTTCTTCGTAAGTAATGTCATAATTGTCAGATGTGAAGCCCGAAGGAACTATCCTGTACTGTCCTGCCGCACAGAAAGCACTGTACGGATTACCCTCTTCATCTATAAACTCCAGTGAAAGCTTTCCGAAAAGATTCTTCTGACTTTCGCCCTCTGCAAAGCCTTCATAGATCATTTCTATATTTTCAGGAGCTTCGCCATATTTGATGGTCTTATCCTTTGGACTGATCTTAAGAGACGCCTTCCTTATCGTCCATTCATGAGTAGCTGTAGGCTCATTTTCATCTATCATGTAATTATAAGCCTTATCTCCCATGATACCGGTTACTTCAGCCGTATATTCTCCTGCATTTTTCTCAACAGTTCCCGGAACCGTAAGAACAACGACATCTCCATCTACAATACCCTCTGCATATGCATATACATATTTTGCTGTACCGTCATATGTAAAGCTGTCGCCTTCCCATGTAAAGGTAAGTGGTCTCGGATTAACCTTCAATACACCCTTAATATATTTGACAGTATAATTATCTGAGCTATATCCCGAAGCAACCAGAGTATACTCTCCTGCATCAAATGGAAATACAGCTTCATTTCCATCTTTATCTATTGCTTTTACAGTAACGTCACCTGTAAGAACAGATTCATCCTCATCATTTTTGAATCCTTCGAAAGTAATGTTCGAAATATCTGTCTCATCACCATATACTGCTTCAACGCTATCAGCCTTCGCTGTAAGAAGCGCCTTTTTAATATTAAATTTACAAGGTGCACTCTCTGATTCTGCATAATTATCTGTTCCCGGTATAAAAGCCTTTACATAATATATTCCTGCATCTACAGGCACTTCATCTGTGTAAACGCCGTCAACAGCATCGCTATATTTATATTCTGCGTTATCAGCACCAAAATCCGCCGTGCAGGCCGGCTCAGACGGCTCATCGCCATAAGTCCAGCCCTTTATACTTACTGTAATATTATTTGTATCAGCCTTCTTTATAGTCCAAACCTTTGTTACGGATTCCTCATCCGGATCAATAATATAGTTTGTAGCCTTATCGCCGGTAACAGCTGTTACCTTTGCCTCATAATCCCCTGCATTTATCTTTTTATTATTGGTTATCACTGCCGTCAGCTTATCACCGTTCAAAGCATTATCAGCCGTTGCAGAAACCTTCTTCTCTTTTCCGTCATATACAAATTCCGATTCATCACTCCATTTAAACCTAAGAGCCAATGGAGCAACCTTAACAGTTCCCTTCACAAAGGTAATATCATAATTATCAGATGTAAGTCCCTTTGGAGTTATGTCATATTCTCCGACATCCCCATACTGTACATAATCAGTTTCAAATTGCAGCGTACCGTTTAACGAATCGATATTTTCCTCTCCAACAAATCCGTCACATGTTACTCCGTCATCTGCAGGCTCATTACCATAAATAAGATCGACATTATTTGCTGTAATCGTAAGATCAATCTTATTGATTTCAAACTCAGTTGTTGCTGTTGCTCCATCAACTGTGATCGAAGCTTTATATTTTCCGGCATTTACCGGTACACCTGCAGTTTCTTCCCAGTCATTACCTTTTTTCTTGCTGAATACAACATCATCCAAAGATAAATCCAGTCCGGTTGCTTCATTGAAATCATCTATTCCCTCCAATGTAACATCAGCAGCCGTACCATCATAATCCTTATCATCAGCTTCAATAGTAAATTCTTTCTTGCTGTCCTCCAGCTTGCATTCACCGACTGAACATTTAGCTGTAATCTTATTGTCTTCTGCAGCATATGTGAAATCATGAACATGCTTTACAATAAGCTCCGCTTCACCATCAGCATTTATAGCCACATCAAATTGATCAATGTATGAAGTAAAATATGTTTCGTCTCCCTCAAAACCATTTGTCAATAAAATATGATTTCCTATCTGTGGATCATCGGCTGAAATTATAGTTATCGGTTTATAATCTGTAGTTCCGGTTGTAAATTCCAACACTCTTCCAGATGCAAGTCCTATATCCCAGTTTGTATTGCCTGTTATATCTGTATTTGTAAGCTTTATCGTAACATTGGTACTTCCACCTGTAGTTGTTCTTGAATATATACCACCATTGTTACCGGTTATCTGTCCACCTATAAGTTCTACATTAAGAGAACCATCTACACAGAGAATTCCGGTTTCATTACCGGTTATTTTTCCGCCATACATTATGAAATTGCCGCCGGTCTGAAAGCTTTCCACGCCATATGAGCCATGTCCGCCTGAGCCTTCTATTTTACCGCCATATAATCTGACAGTTCCACCATCAATATTAATAGCTACACTTCTGGAAAGTCCCTTTATCTTTCCTGTGTAATTATTTTCGTCACACTCATAGATATTAAGAGTTGAATTAACGTTAACATTAATTACAGTCTTATCAGCTGCCGTATCTCTGATGGTAATGGTATGTCCATTAAGACATAAATCAAATGTGCCTTCCGGAGCTATCCATGTTGAATATAAAGTAACATCATTATTAAGATAATAATGTCCTGCATTGTCGGGCAAAGCATTATTAGCATTCCACTCAGTAAATAAAATTTCATTATGAGTATGTTCAGGATCAGCATATGTTTTAAGTTTAAACGGGCCGAAATTCAGAACCAGTATCACCGCCAGAACAAATGCTGTTACTCTTCTCAGTTTTATATTGATTTTCATATTCTTCCTCCCAGAAAATATTTATAAAAGCATTATATTGTATTTAATAGATTTCCATACCACTAAAATTTGCGTTTTTTATGATTTTTCATAATTTTGTGATTATATTAGCATAATAAATATGTTTTTACTACTATTTTATGTTTTTTTATTCGTGACTCTGCGTGTCAAGCGGCTGTTATCGAGTGATCCATTCTTTTTCGGTGGGGGGGAGCGGCAACAATTCAGGTGTGATTTTTTCGTTTTTGTTGCTTTCATCCCTCTCGGGTGGCTGTTTTTATGTGTGCAGACAACAATTTCTATCATATTCTTGCTCTTTTGTTGCTTTCATCCCCTCTCGGGTGGCTGTTTTCAGGCGTGCAGACAACAATTTCTGTCATATTCTCGCTCTTTTGTTGCTTCCCCCCCTCTCGAGTGGCTGTTTTTAGGCGTACAGACAACAATTTCTATCATATTCTTGCTCTTTTGTTGCTTTCCACCCCTCTCGAGTGGTTGTTTTTAGGCGTACAGGCAACAATTTCTATCATATTCTTGCTCTTTTGTTGCTTTCCACCCTCTCGGGTGGCTGTTTTCAGAGACATCAGTAACATGGTGATCATTCATAGACCGCTTCGCGGTCTATCTCATGTCGCACGCTCGTCATATACATATGTCTTCGACACATGTGTTGTGAAAGAGACTATGGGCTTTAGCGAGCAAGCTCGCATGCCCATAGTCTCTTTCACAGCTCATGCTTCGCATGCACATGACGAGCTTCGTGGACGTGCATGACTCGCTCAGTACGCAAAAATAGCCCGGCATGCGGGTACCGGGCTATCTGGGAAAACTATGCTGTAAGTATATATTAAATATAACAGTACAAATGAACTATTAACTATAAGGGAGTATAACAAATACTTACACCGGTTAGAATATACTAATATTCGTTAGTTGTCAATAATTATTGTTAGTTTTTTCCGAAATCATTATTGATAATATACATCATTAATGATATACTATACAGGTATAATAGAGTTTTAATATTTTGAATGTATTTGTTCTGCTATATTATAAATGTATTCTGTAAAATAAATGCATTTAATAATACTATAACGCTATTCTATAACAAAATTAAGGGGTGTACAATAATGCGTTCAAATGAATCTTCCGAGGATTACCTCGAATCAATACTTATGCTAAGTGAAAAACTTCCGGTTGTTCGTTCTGTTGATATATCAAATGATCTTGGCTACAAAAAATCCAGTGTCAGCATAGCCATGAAAAACCTCCGTAATAAGGAAATGATCACTGTTACTGACGCAGGATATATCTACCTTACAGAAAAAGGTATGGAGATTGCCAAGAATGTATATGAGCGTCATAAATTTTTCACCGGTATGTTGATAGATCTTGGTGTATCTAAAAAAACCGCCGAAGATGATGCCTGCCGTATTGAACATATAATCAGCCAGGAAACCTTTGATGCCATAAAGAATTTCTACCTTAAGCATAAATCCGAAAAATAGCCCTGTAGTAAACGGCTGTTTTATGTACATTATTTTAAAGCGTATTTATTACAATTAGCACAATATCATGCAGATAATAGACGAAATAGTTCCAAAAGAAAATAAAATATATGACAAGGCGAAGAGGTATTTTAACCCTGAGGAAGTCCTGATGTTTGACATCGAGACCACCGGTTTGAGTGCCTCCTCTTCTTTTGTTTACATTATAGGTATCAATTATTATAAAAATGGAGAATGGCACATCACCCTCCTGTTTAATGACGATGGCCGGAGTGAGCCGGAGATCATTGAAACCTTTATGAGATTGCTTCCTGAATATAAGTATCTGATTGAATTTAACGGCGATACCTTTGACGTTCCATTTGTTAAGAAAAGACTTGAATATATCAACACACGACTTAATCGTAATATCCCAGATAATTTTTACAGGGTACATCAGCTGGATCTCTATAAAATTATCCGTCCTTATAAAGCTGCTCTCGGTCTTTCCAATCTGAAGCAGAAAACCATTGAACGTTTCGTAGGTATTGATCGTATCGACCAGATGAATGGCGGTGAACTGATCAATGTATACTTTGATTATCTCAGCAGCCGTTCCGAAAGAGACCGATCCCTTCTTCTGCAGCATAACAGAGATGATATGGATGGTATGTTCTGTCTGATCGACATTTTTGCCTTAAGAAGCCTGGGAAATGGAGACTTTACTGTAAAAAACATCGAAATAACCGGCAGAGAAAAACTCCGTATCAAATTCCATCTCGATCTAAAAATATTTCCGGAAATGAATATCGCTGCGTCACTCAGAGATAAGACCATCAGCATGAATAAGCTGACTTCCTCTTCTCCACTGCTGCTTATTTCAGCCGCAGAAAAAGAGGCTTCGCTATCTATCCCGATAAGCATTGGAATATTTAAGCTCATTCATAAATATTATAAGCAATATAACTACTATCCGGAACTGGATTGCGCATACCATAAAGATCTTGCACCGACTCTTACCGCATATAACGCAGAGCCTGCAAAGGCCTCCAACTGCTATACCAAAACAGAAGGATACTTCATAGAAAAATATAAATTTCCGGAGGGAAGAACATTTTACAGAGAGGAAGATGAAATTTCATCAAAAAGTTCTTCCTTCATAGAGCTTTCCGACGACTTTCTCGGCGACAGCGAACTTGTTGAAGAATATGTCCACTATATTGTCAACAAAATCCTGACTCACTGAAACATATGTATTATCCGGTGCAGAATCCGGCAGATTATATTATTTTGTTTATCTCCTCAGTTTTCTGCCCATTTTTTCTACTTTTGTTCTGAAATACACAAACGCCTTTTTACAGGAAACCCTTAGCATATAGTCTACAAAAAAACGCCACTGCGAGCAAATCCGCAGCGGCGTTTTTCTGTTTCTTAGATATTTTTATTTCACCGTCAATGTAACCGTATTTGAAACAACCTTCTCTGTACCGTTCGTTACTATGCAGCGGAATTTATATCCATTCATTTTTGCTGAAGCAGTGAATGTTATCTTATTTGTTGTATTTCCGGTGGCGCCACTGTTCTTCCATCCCTTGCCTTCCACATATACCTGCCACTGATAGCTTAAGTTAGCACCTGCTGCCTTTAAAGAAAATGTTGCTGTCTTACCTTTGGCTACGCTGACATTTACCGGCTGGGTAACGATGTTGCTTCTTGTTGTCAAAGTTACAATATTTGAGTAAATTGTAATATCTCCTCCGGTAATCTTGCATCTGAACATTCTTCCATTTGTTGTCTTGGTTGCTTTGAAAAGGATGGATGCAGTCTGATTACCCTTTGCACTGCTGTTCATCCATTTCTGGCCATCTTTACTTACCTGCCACTGGTACGAAAGCTCTCCGCCTCCGGCAGCTACCGTAAATCTTGCATTATTACCGTAAAATGCAGTCCTGTCCTGTGGCTGCTCGCTTATTGAAGGCTTTATAATGTAGCTATAGCTGTAACTTCCACTATAGTTTCCTTTAAAAATGATCCTTGCCAAAGCTTTTCCGGCATTAGTATTATTGCTGTATGTTACAGAATAATCTTTTCCTTTTGTCAGGACCTCATCGCCAAGCACCACCTTTACCGATGGCTTCTTGGCAGTTCCGTCATAGTCATATATCTTTTTACCAAGATAAACCTTTACTTTATCACTGATTCCCCACGCATTTATGACCCATGTAAATTTTTTATCTTCAGTAGTACCATCAGCCCACATTGTATTATTTTTATCTTTTAAAGATATTGTGGCTGTATATGTTCCGGCATTGGTTGCACTTCCATTTGTAACATTATAATCATCTCCGCCGGCAACAGCTGTTTTTACATTTCCGTCATAGGTAAATGACTTTGTATACTCAGGAACACTGACACTTTTCTTAGGAAATGTATCACAGGTAAAACTGTATGCTGTAATATTCGGTGTAAGCCTATAGAATACCGGCGTTCCACTGTTTACACCGGATTGTGTAACATACCAGACAATTTTACCATCAATATACTTTGGATCACAGTCCGACAGCTTTAGATTAGGAATAAATCCAACCGAACCTTTTTTCTTACCGGTTCCGTCAACAAATGCATAATATACTCCCGGCTGTGACTGCTGAGAATTTTTCTCCTGCCAGATAACCGTAAAAAGATTGTCACTTATCTTAACAAGAAATGGATTAGATGCAGTTTCACTGCCGCCCTCAGCATAATCCGTAAGCTGAACAGTGTTTACATTGCTCAGATTTTTATCTGTATATACAACCTTGATATTTCTGATACCGCTTGAGTTATATGAGTCGCCCATCTTTACCGAACTTAATGCCGTCAGGTATCCGGACTCACTTATCTCAAAACCGCCAACCGAAACGCCTGTATAATTTGCACCGACACTGCCGGAAATATCGCACAGAGAAGTATTACTGTACCTTCCCAAACTAGGAGACGTAACAGTATTCGAATACTTTCCGATCACAACCTGCCTAGGGTATGCATCACCGTGATCAACCGCGATAATATTCTCATTATCTATTTTAACAAACTGATTAAATGAATGACTAACATATCCAGAATTAAGATTTGCAACATCTGTAAATGAATCTATTATTTCCATGGTACTCGTTTTCATTTTAATCATAATATTGGCCTGATGGTTATAGCCATCATCTGATTGATACATGGTATGACACGTACGTATTACAAGATGATCGCCTGACTCATCCATCCTCAGTGTACCTGCCTGAAATGGCTTTTCTGTATTTGCGCCATAGAAACTGCAAGAATCAAGCCGATTCCATTTCTTATCATATTTTACGATTCGAATAACTTCCTTTTCATCGCTCTCGTCAGGATTATTCTGACCATATACTATATAATTATATACAGCACCTGAATAGAAGCCCCCAAACAGCGGAAGCTCCGCCTGCTTCTTCTTATAGCTGTAGCAGTTAAAATTACTGTCATAGTTTTCAATAACAACATTTCCCGAAATGAATTCCACTCTTTCATAACCACCATCAATTCCTTCGATATAAGAATTGATAGGATTCGCCATATACCAGCTATACTCATGCTTATTTACGTTGTTAGACGATTCCGGCGTTAACCATCCGTCCGCCTTAACACCTTTTGTGAAAGCACCTGCGAAAAATACTGCTGCAGACACCGCAGCTAGAATCCCTTTAAATCTTTTCCTCATCGTAATCCTCCCCTCATTTTTATTCCGCAACAAAACCCTTTGTATCAAATAAAATATATTCATATAATACCATTTTATGTGTTTTTTCGCAATCATTCTGCGGCATTCATAGATCAGGATTCATAGATTGATTCACATGTGCATGACTCGCTCAGTGCGCAAAAAAAGATTTCGTAATCATTAATAACTACGAAATCTCCTCTAGTGGACCTGACGGGGGTCGAACCCGTGTCCAAAAACCCTTCCATTACAACCTCTCCCATCACAGACAAGTGTTTTGACATTCCCTCCTCTGTACATCCACTGTCAGATTTACAGATTCAGTAGCTTCATATTATCTTTCCCGACCTCAAAGCTTTGGAAGGAAAGTGCTCCGCCTCATCGGTGCCAGACTCTTAAGCAGCGGATGACTCAAGGCTGACAGCTGCCATTAGGCAGCGATTGCTAAATTATCTTCAGCGTTTATTTTTTTCCGAGTTTTAACGTGGTCCCGGACCACGAATGGCTGTCATAACTTCTAGATCCCTGTCGAAACCAATACAGGCCCTTATTTAATTGTTTTCTTCTCATAATCCTGCGGGACTAAAGTCCCTACGATATCTTACTGAGCAGAATCTCCATCTGTCGCAAGTGTCATACCGGAATAAAGATCATAATAATTATCTGTATAATACTGATCAAACCACTTATCATACTCATCTGCTTCAATATATTTTGTTTCAGTAGCAGCTTCGGCTTTTTCCTCATCCTTTTTCTTATCCTGGCTATGCTTATAAAGCGCCTTGCCAAGAGGGAAGCCGATCAGCGCTCCGAGAACAATGGCTGCGACAAATATTGCTGCCACCGTCTTTATCTTCTGCCTTCTTATGATCTTTTTACGATTCTTTTTATCCTTTTTATACTTATCAACCTTAGCCTGACTCATCTTACTGTCTCCATTTAATCATAACTCATTATATGCTGATCCTGTATCAACCCGAAATATCTCATAATCCTTCGCGGCTGACATACCAACGATATCTTATCAAAAATACTCACTTCGCCTCAGGCTAAGTTTTTCTTCCGATAAGTTATCATATATGAATACCATATACAAAATGTCCTGATTACTTCATATGATCAACAAATGATATAATAACACCAAAAAAGGAACTATGCAAACATATTTATGCCTTCAGATTCCTTATCTTGAAATCTCTCTCAGCCTCTCTCTTTGCGTCCTTCTTGGCTATATCATCCCTCTTGTCATAGAGTTTTTTACCTCTGGCCAGAGCTATCTCTATCTTTGCTCTTCCATTTTTGAAATACACCTTAACAGGAACTATCGTATAGCCTGCTGCCTCTCTTCCCTGAGCCAGCTTTAAAATCTCCTTCTTATGAAGGAGAAGCTTTCTCTTTCTGAGCGGATCCCTGTTAAAAATATTTCCCTTCTCATAAGGATTGATATGCATATGATGAATAAATATCTCACCATTATCTACACCTATGAAAGCCTCCTTGATGCTGCAGTTTCCCTGCCTCAGAGACTTAACCTCTGTCCCCACAAGCTCTATTCCTGCTTCATAGGTTTCCTCTATAAAATAATCATGAAAGACTTTTTTATTATTAGCAATAAGTTTATCTCTGTTTTCTTTCATTTGTCTATATATCTCCCAGTATAATAATTATCAAAGTTTCTTCAGCAGTTTAAAATCAATGACTCTCTCGATCTTATCTGCCCTGACAACCTTAATATGAACCTTATCACCAAGGTTAAAAACATTTCCGGTACGCTCACCCTTCATACACATTGAAGCCTCATCATATCTGTAGTAATCATCCTCCAGATATGCGACAGAGATTGCACCTTCAACAGTATTTTCAAGTTCCACAAATATATTCTGCTGGCTAAATCCGGAAATGACGCCCTTATACTCACTTCCTATACGCTCAGACATATATTCTATCTCTTTAAGTCTGGTGACATCTCTCTCAGCCTCATCTGCACGTCTTTCCTTCATGGAATTATCAGCAGCCACCTTTGGCAGGAGGTTATTGTAGTGTCTGATTCTCTCATTGTCCAGCTTTCCATGCAGCTGTTCCTTTATGATCCTGTGTATCTGCAGATCCGGATATCTTCTGATAGGTGAAGTAAAATGACAGTAATACTTACATGCCAGTCCGAAATGTCCTGTACATTCAGTACTGTAACGTGCTTGCTGCATTGAACGAAGCGTCAGCTTGCTTATCATTGCTTCATAAGGCTCACCCTCAATCTTTTTAAGAAGCTTCTGGAATTCCTTCGGATGAATATTATCATGCGCCGCAGTCTTAAAATAAATACCGAAATTCTTTATAGTCTGCGCCAGTATATCCACCTTCACAGGATCCGGTGCCTCATGAGTTCTGTATTCAAATGGAAGCTCCTGCCAGAAGAAATCTTCAGCGATCACTTCATTTGCCATAAGCATGAAATCTTCAATAAGCCTGGTCGCATCATTTCTGTCATGTGCACATATTTCAACAGGCTTATGATTCTCATCAACCTTGATCTCTGTCTCAGCCATATCAAAATCTATTGAGCCCCTCTCATGCCTCTTGGCTCTGATTATCCTTGAAAGCTCCTGCATTCTGTCAAACAGTGGGATAAGCGGCTTATATCTTTCGACAGGTGCATCCCCCATACGGCATATCAGCTTATTTACATCCGTATAATTCATACGTTCATTGACATTTATAACGCCCTCAACTATTTCATGTGAAAGCACCTTACCCTTCTCGTCTATATCCATAATACACGAAAGTGTAAGCCTGTCCACGCCTGCGTTAAGAGAACAAATGCCATTTGAAAGCTTATGAGGAAGCATCGGAATAACCGAGTCGATAAGATAATTACTGGTTCCTCTGTTAAGTGCTTCCTTATCAAGAGGACTGCCCTCTTTAACGTAATTCGAAACATCCGCAATATGTACGCCAAGAGTATAAATGCCATCCTTAAAAGAAAGTGTTATAGCATCATCCAGATCCTTTGCATCTTCACCATCAATGGTAACTGTATCAAGATTTCTGAAATCTCTTCTTCCTTTTATCTCCTCAGGCGACACTGATTCAGGTATAGTAAGAAGCTCTCTCTCAACATCCTCAGGAAAATCCACCGGAATATTATAGCTTTTAACAACTGTAAGTATATCCGAAGCCGGATCGTCAATATGTCCCAGAATTTCAGTTATTATTCCGGAAGGCGACTTCTTGTCATCGCCATAATCCTTAATATCACAAATGACGATGCTTCCCTTTACAGCACCCATGGAAGCTTCCTTCGGAATAAATATATCATTTGCAATCTTCTTATTATTTGGTATTACAAAGCCAAATGAAGTCCCCGGGTCATAAACCCCAATAACATTTCTTATGGCATGACTTATAACTCTTAAAACTGTCGCCTCAGTTCTGTTACCGTCAAAAGCCTTCCTGGTCTCGCGTATAAGAACCTTGTCACCCTCAAATGCATTTGCCGTTTCCTTTGCATGAATGAAGAAATCATCGTCGTAACCTTCAACCGTAACAAACCCGAAGCCTTTTCTGTTACCTGTAAAAATACCCACATGCGTATCCTTCGGAGTCGGCATATAACGGTTGTTCCTGGTCTTGATGATCTTGTATTCTTCCTCAAGCATAGTCAGAATATCCAGCAGCTGCTGCTTTTCCTCCTCTGTCTGAAGACCGTAAAGATATACAATCTCCTTAAACCTCATAGGCTTATAATCCTTACTGTTCATAAGTAGAAGAAGTGCTTCTTTTCTTTCTTCCAAAATGTCGTCAGAGTTTTCCTCATCATCAGCTTCGTCATTCATATCAATAAGCTGCTCTTCAGAAGTTTCATTTATATTTTCTTCAGACATCTCGCCTGTTTTTTCTTTATTCATATTCCAAAAATATTCTTTTTCTTTTTTACTCAATTTTATTCACCCCTAATATATAACGCATATAAATCTGTCTATATCATGATTCCGTAGTAAAAGTATCTTTGCCTGTCATGATACTATCATTAATCTTTCGCCCCTATATCATATTATAGAACACAATGAATTTATCCTCAAGAATTTAATGTGCAAAGAGTATCATATATCTCTGTTTAACTATCATTCATAGACCGCTCATTACATAACTAAAGGGTGCTCCGCAATAGAGCACCCTCTGAAATCATTTTATAAAATTATGCAAGCCACTTCGAGCGAAGAAGGATAGCAAATACGAAATAAAGAACTGCGAGAACTACTGTAACCTTCTTGATCACTGCATCCTTTGAACGTCCCTTATTCTTAGCCCAGTAAGAATCAGCAGCACCTGTAAGAGCTCCTGAAATTCCGTTATCCTTACCTTCCTGCATAAGAACGATTATTGTAAGCACTATTGAAACTATGATAAATGCAATTATTATAACTGTCTTCAAAACTTCCACGATAAATTCCTCCTGAATAAACCATAAACATACTTTGCAATATTAACATACATTTTTGTGTTTATCAATAGCAAATTTGATTTTTTTATAACTTATATTTTTCTCTAAGCGCTTCACTTGCTTTTTCAACCTCTTCTTCAAGTTCGGTAGCTGACATAAGTCTTGCACCGGCTCCTCTTATGATCAGCTGAATAAGTCCGTCTGAGGTTGCTACAGTTATATTCATATTTGTGGTGTTTTCATTTGTAAATCTTGCTATATACTGGTCTGCTGTTTCCGCCTGCTTTGTATAAACAACATTTATATTCTGATATTTATCGATACGGGCTGTATTTCCCGGGACATTGTAAGCATCAAAGACCACGATAACTTCCATCCCACGTATTGCCTGATAATTCGTCATCATATCCAGAAGTCTTCCTCTTGCGCCCATAATATTATCTTCGACAAGTATTTTCAGATTCTTCCACTTATGAATGATATTATATCCATCCACAAGCAGATAATCTTTTTTTATCTTTACCTTTGAAGAACTGCCGGAGCCTGCGGCATTTGTTCTGCCGGAATCTTTCCCGCCTGACAGATTAGTACTGCCTGTAACCTTGTCAGCATTCTTCGTATAATGATATTTTCTCTTATATAAAGGATCTTTTCTTTTATTCGCAGAGAGAGCTCTGTCAAGAATAGAATCAATCTCATCCACGCCTATAGCTCTGTCATAATATGGTGTCTTAATGCTGTAATCTTTCAAATCAGTCTCATTCTTATCATAAGTAAATGAAGCGCCGTAAAGCCATTCCAGTTCTCTGTAATCCTTTATCTTTTTTTCAACATGAGCTTTGTCAAATGCCTCCTGCCAGTCCACATAATAACCGGCTCCGTTTGCACAGAAAACAGACCCTACCGGAGCCCGTCTGTCTCTTCCAGGATCATAATTTATATTCACAAGTTCAGCATCTGTTCGCACACTTTCCTGATCAGCGGACGGAAGATACAACTCTTCGATTATACTTATCCTTCCGTTTCCATGAGAAAATGCATTTAGATTCCCCTGATAATTTCTTATAAATCTGAGCGGCGCCACTCCGTCAATCTTTGCGATACCATCTCTGCTGTCCTGAATAGTGGCCTTTCCTCCCATTTCACTTATATCATTCAGAACCCTTCCGATAAAGCTGTCATTAATTGTAATACTGAATCTTTCATATGGTTCAAGGAGCACATTATTTCCTGCTTCCTCTCCACTTATAAGCGCCGACCTGAAGGCTCGTATAGCAGCTTCCCTCAGGTCACCGCCTTCTGTATGTTTAAGACTGATACGTCCGGCAACAAGCGTCACCTTTACATCCGTTACAGGCAGACCCGCTATGACACCTCTTAGTCTTCCTCTGTGAAATGCCCCTCTGATGGATGAAATTATTTCGTTCTGATAATTCATAGACAGCTCATTCACGCTAAGTTCTGAATCTATGATTATTCCACTTCCTTCCGGAAGAGGTCTAAGTACCAAATGAACCTCAGCATAATGTCGAAGCGGCTCAAAATGTCCGACTCCGTATACTGCATTTTTGATTGTTTCTTTCAGAAGCACTCTTCCGGAATCAAAACTTACGCGGACATTATATCTCTCTATCAGCTGCTTTTCGAGAATCTCCAGCTGGATGTCTCCCATTATGCTTACCATAACGTCACTGCTGTCTTCCTCCTGAAATACCTGAAGGAGCGGTTCTTCATCCTCAATCTCACGTATCATCGGAAGGAATTTTTCCACTGACAGATCTGCAGGAAGCACA
This sequence comes from Eubacterium ruminantium, assembly GCA_900108205.1. Classification (GTDB taxonomy): domain Bacteria; phylum Bacillota; class Clostridia; order Lachnospirales; family Lachnospiraceae; genus Eubacterium_Q; species Eubacterium_Q ruminantium_A. The sequence goes on from FNUU01000001.1 coordinate 384,853, forward strand.
ATTCTATATACAAGGAGCGGTGTCAGAACAGGCAAATAATCTTCCTTTTCAAATCCAAGTGCCTGACCCGGATATGTGCCTGCAAGTCCTATAACCGCAATAATATCTCCTGCTTCAGCATAATCTGACGTAGTATACTTCTGCCCATTATAAACCCTTATCTGACTTACCTTTTCATCCATTAACAGTTCTTCCCGGACATATAGTCTACCTCCTGTGATTTTCATAAAGGACAGTCTGTTTTTCTTTTCATCTCTTGAAATTTTGAAAACTCTTGCACCAAATTCATTTCCATACTGCTGTTCAGAAGTATACTGTGAAAGCATATCCATCAGCTCTTTTACACCGGTATTCTTCAGAGCCGATCCTGCTATACACGGAAAGAGTTTTCTCTCAAATATAAGACGCCTTAATGTTTCTTCGGAAAGTTTATTATTATCAAAGAATTCCTCCATTGCCTCTTCATCAAGAGATGCAATTTCCTCGTAAACCTCTGCTGATATATCTGTAGCGTTCTCAAAGTTAGCACCATTTTTACATCTGATATCATTTATATTTAATAATCCGGAAACATCCACAAATCCTGCGCCAAGGCGCCTGTTAAGTTCCGTGATTATCGATTCCTTATCGGTATTTGCATAATCCATTTTGTTAATAAAGATAAATGCAGGAACATCATAATCCCTGAGAAGTCTGAAGAGTGTTTCTGTATGACTTGTCACTCCGTCCGCAGCATTTATCAGCAAGATTGCATAATCAATAACTCCCAGCACTCTCTCTGTTTCTGCAACAAAGTCTTCGTGTCCCGGAGTATCCAGAAGAGTAAATTCCGTATCTTCCCAATTGAACATAGCTTGCTTGGAAAAGATAGTGATTCCTCTGTCTTTTTCCATTTCATCTGTATCCAGAAAAGCGTCTCTATTGTCTACTCTTCCCATTTTTCTTATAGTGCCTGCATTAAAAAGCAGACTTTCTGATAAAGTTGTCTTTCCTGCATCTACGTGTGCAAGTATACCGATGGATATTTTTTTCATAACACTTTCCTATTTTTTCACATATAGTGATATATTATTCATTTTTCTCCCAATAAGAATCGTTCCGAGAACCATATGCCTCGGAATAGCCGGTTTGATTTTTTTTCTGCTAAGATATGATATCATAAAGTCATATAAATAAACAAGAACTAAGCACTCTCCGCGAGAGAAGTGCACCACCATCTTGTTCCATGATGGTGTATTTTGCCTGAGCCGGCGATATGAACACAGTTTCAATTATAAAAAAAGAATCCACACTCCATTTAAAGAATGTGGATTCCTCATTGTTTTTGTTAATTATTTCTGCTGATCCTTAAGAAGATCTCTGATCTCTGTAAGGAGCTTCTCCTCAGCAGATGGCTCTGCAGGAGCTTCTTCTTCCTTCTTCCTGCCGATAGCCATAAGCTTGTTGACTGCTTTCATCATCAGGAATATACAGAAGGCCATTATCAGGAAATTAATAACAGCTGTTACAAAATGACCCCAGTTGATATAATTGTTTGTATCTCCGATACGGATCATTCCACCGATCTCACCGCCACCGATACAAGCAATAATCGGATTGATGAAATCTTCTGTAAATGCTGTTACAATAGAACCGAATGCAGCACCGATGATAACACCGATTGCAAGATCCATGACATTTCCCTTAAGGGCGAATTCTTTGAATTCCTTCAAAAACTTCTTCATGTTTTTACCTCCACTACTTAGTATTATATTTTCATTTACAATATATTCGCCTCAAAAGCAGAATATACATATAAATCAATATACTTTATACTTCAGCTTTAGCAATCTGTCCGACAGCGTTACCTTCTATCATATCCTCACGGATAAATGTTACAAGGTCATCTTCATTTATATCAGCGTCATCACAGATACGTGTTGCCTGTCTGTCAACGCAACGCTCGAAATAGTTACGAACAAGACGGGCGTTAGCGAAGTTTTCAGTCTTATCATCAGCAAGTCCACGAAGATATGTTTCAGCAATGAATGCGGCATTATCTGTAAGTACATAATCATTTTCCTTACACATAAGCTTGAAAATTTCCATAAGCTCAGAACTTGTATAATCTGTATAATAAATATACTTATTGAAACGTGAACGGAGACCCGGGTTTGACTCAATGAACTCATGCATTCTGTCTGTATATCCGGCAACGATGACAATGAGGTCATCACGGTCATCCTCCATACGCTTCAGAAGAGTATCAACAGCTTCCTGTCCATAATCTCCTACGTCTTTGTAACTTGTAAGGGTATATGCCTCATCTATGAAAAGAATACCACCAACAGCCTTGTCAATAACAGCTGTAGTCTTGATAGCTGTACCACCAGGTGAGTGGTCAACAAGTCCGGAACGGTCAACTTCCACGAACTGTCCACGGCTTACAACTCCAAGCTGCTTATAGATTCTTGCTATAAGACGGGCAACTGTTGTCTTACCGGTACCAGGGTTACCTGTAAATACGAGGTGGAATGACATTTCAGGGCATCTATATCCCTTCATCTCACGAAGCTTTCTTACCTTAATGATATTTACAAGATGCATAACGTCCTCTTTAACAGTTGCAAGTCCTGTAAGACTCTTAAGCTTCTTAATGAGGTCATCAAGTGAAAGCTCAACATCATCAGAATAACCGTCATGTCTGTTTGCACCGACTTTATTCTTACCACGCTTAGTTGAGTCCTTTTCTTCTTCAGAAATAAAGTTTGCATACTGAGAAACGTCATCCGCTCTCTTCTTGATAAGATTATATCCTGAACTTGTTATAGTACTCTTAGTAACGAATTTTCCTGATTCAGCATCAAAGGTTGATACCTGTTTTGTCTTCTCCGGCTGTCTAGTCTTATCCTCAATAGGATTAACTGTTGGTGCCTGAGAATCCTCACGAGGCTTAAGTCTTCTCTCCTTCATTACTCCTTCAGCAATAAGAGTATTGTAAAGGAACTTCATGTAAGAGGAAAGCTTTTCTTTGATCTCATCACTTACTGTATCATAATTGATGAAACCTTCACCCAGCTTTCTAAAGCAGTCAACAACGAATTTTGACTTAGATACGCTAAGTTCAGACATTTCACTGTTCTGCTTGTCAATATTTATGAAGAAAATGAGTGATCTCGGCTGCATAGACAGGAAATCCGGATCATTACACTTGTTATCTACAAATTCAATAAATTTTTCTTCAGAAATAACCATACGAAGGTTTACTCTGATATATTCCACCTGATCAGCTATTACCTCTGACTCAGGATCATACAAATAGCCCAAAAACATAAGCATATCATATCTGAGAAGATCCTTTAAAGGCATCTTTGAGCCTTCAGGATATACTTCGGGATTACTGCTGATATCATCAGCATATAATATGCATTCTGAAATTATACTTTTAAGATTTTTAATTTCCATTTATTCACACCCTGATATATTATTCATACCGGAGTCCGGACTATCCGGACTCCGTATTTTTATAGCTTAATAACAAATACATTATATAGTAATTTTATAAAAATCCAACAACTATATATTAGTATAATTAATAATTAACTATCTTACCGAAATCAGCCTTAAGAGAAGCTCCTCCGACAAGACCTCCATCGATATCAGGCTGTGCGAAGAGTTCTGCAGCATTTCCTGCATTTACTGATCCGCCGTACTGAATACGTACTGCTTCTGCTGTAGCTGCATCATAAATCTCAGCTATGCATTCACGGATGCCCTTGCAAACTTCCTCTGCCTGCTCTGTTGTAGCTGTCTTTCCTGTTCCGATTGCCCAGATTGGCTCATATGCGATAACCATATTCTTGACATCATCAGCTGCAACACCCTTAAGATCTGACTTGATCTGAAGTCTGATCCAATCCATGGTTACACCCATTTCTCTCTGCTCAAGTGATTCACCGCAGCAAAGGATTGGTGTAAGTCCTGACTCGATAGCCTTCTTTACCTTCTTGTTAAGTGTGCAATCACACTCCTTGAAGTAATCACGTCTCTCTGAATGTCCGATGATAACATACTCTACACCGGCATCCTTAAGCATTTCTGCTGAGATTTCGCCTGTATAAGCACCCTTATCTTCGAAATACATATTTTCAGCACCAACTTTAACATTTGTTCCCTTAACTGCCTCAACAACAGGAACAATATCAATAGCTGGTACACAGTAAACAACATCAACTGCATCATTAACTACAAGATCCTTCAACTCTGCAACAAGCTTAACAGCCTGTGATGGAGTCATATTCATCTTCCAGTTACCAGCAATTATCTTCTTTCTTGCCATTTTTGTTCTCCTCTTTCTTATACGGTACCATCCGAATGCTTCGCATCCGTATGCACGCACTGTCGCTTTATTAATTTCACTAAGTCGCCCGAAGAACAAGGCACTGTGCAGGAAGACGTACCAAACGTACGTCGACTGCGCAGGAACGCAGTTGTTCGGGATGAATCAGTGAAATTTACTTATCATTAGCTGCTGCTACACCAGGAAGCTCCTTACCTTCAAGGAACTCAAGTGAAGCACCACCACCTGTAGAGATATGGCTCATCTTGTCGCCAAATCCAAGCTGGTTACAAGCTGCTGCAGAATCACCACCACCAATGATTGTTGTAGCATCTGTCTCTGCAAGTGCCTGTGCTACTGCGATAGTACCGGCTGCAAGTGTAGGGTTCTCAAATACACCCATAGGTCCGTTCCAAACAACAGTCTTAGCTGTCTTTGCAGCTTCAGCGAAGAGTGCTCTTGTCTTCTCGCCGATATCAAGACCTTCCTTATTTGCAGGAATTGAATCAGAAGCAACTGTCTCAACTTCGATTGGTCCATCGATTGGATCAGGGAAACCATCAGCTACAACTGTATCGATAGGAAGAAGGAGCTTCTTACCAAGCTTCTCAGCCTTCTCGATCATTTCCTTACAATAATCGATCTTTGTATCATCAACAAGTGAAAGACCAACTTCCTTACCCTGTGCCTTAAGGAATGTATAAGCCATACCACCACCGATGATAAGTGTATCACACTTCTCGAGGAGGTTAGAGATAACATTAAGCTTATCAGCAACCTTAGCACCACCAAGGATAGCTACGAAAGGTCTTACAGGATTCTCAACTGCATTTCCGAGGAAATCGATTTCCTTCTGCATAAGATATCCAACAACTGCTGTATCAACAAACTGTGTAACACCAACATTTGAGCAGTGAGCTCTGTGAGCTGTACCAAATGCATCATTTACAAAAACATCGCAGATAGAAGCAAGATCCTTAGAGAATGCTTCACCATTCTTTGTCTCTTCTGCTCTGAAACGTGTATTCTCAAGAAGGATAACTTCGCCGTCCTTCATAGCGTTAACAGCTTCAACAACATTGTCGCCAACTACATTTGGATTTGGAACAAACTTAACTTCCTGTCCAAGAAGCTCTGAAAGACGAACTGCAACAGGTGCAAGTGTCTTTGTCTGCTTATCTTCCTCTGTTTTAACCTTTCCAAGGTGTGAGCAAAGGATGAGCTTTCCGCCATCAGCAATAAGCTTCTTGATTGTTGGAAGAGCTGCAACAAGTCTGTTCTCGTCTGTGATAACGCCATTCTTAAGAGGAACATTAAAATCACATCTTACAAGGACTCTCTGGCCCTTAACGTTGATATCATCTACTGATTTCTTATTAAGTGACATTTTAGTATCTCCTTTAATAATTAATAAAAAATCGGGTCCGGTCAATTATAAGGCCGGACCCGAATAAGGTCTACGGAGTCAGATGCAAATCTGACATAGCTTAGTGACCGCGATTTATCAAACTACAATTAGTTTAACTCAGCGAAATACTTGATTGTTCTAACCATCTGGCTTGTGTATGAGTTCTCGTTATCATACCAAGAAACAACCTGTACCTCGAAAAGGTCATCAGCAATCTTAGAAACCATTGTCTGTGTAGCATCAAAGAGTGAACCAAATCTCATACCGATAACATCAGAAGAAACGATTGGATCCTCATTGTATCCAAATGACTCTGAAGCAGCAGCCTTCATAGCAGCATTGATGCCATCAACTGTTACATCAGCAGCCTTAACTACAGCTGTAAGAATAGTTGTAGAACCTGTTGGAACTGGAACTCTCTGAGCTGATCCGATGAGCTTTCCGTTAAGCTCTGGGATAACAAGACCGATTGCCTTTGCAGCACCTGTTGAGTTAGGAACGATGTTTGCTGCGCCTGCACGAGCACGTCTTAAATCGCCCTTTCTGTGTGGGCCGTCAAGAATCATCTGATCACCTGTATATGCATGAATTGTGCTCATGATACCGCTCTGGATCGGAGCATAATCGTTAAGTGCCTTAGCCATAGGTGCAAGGCAGTTTGTTGTACATGAAGCAGCAGAGATGATCTGATCATCTGCTGTAAGTGTATTCTCGTTAACTGAGTAAACTATTGTCTTAAGATCGTTTCCTGCTGGAGCAGAGATAACAACCTTCTTAGCACCTGCATTGATATGAGCCTGTGACTTATCCTTTGAGCAGTAGAAACCTGTACACTCAAGAACAACATCAACATTAAGCTCTCCCCATGGGCAGTTATTTGCATCTGCTTCCTTGTAGATCTTTAATGTCTTTCCGTCAACTGTGATCGTATTAGCTTCATCATCTGCTGTTACTGTATGAAGATTCTGTCCGATAACACCAGCGTATCCGCCCTGTGCTGTATCGTACTTAAGAAGATGAGCGAGCATTGAAGGCTTTGTAAGATCGTTGATTGCAACTACCTCATATCCCTCTGCATCAAACATCTGTCTGAAAGCAAGACGTCCTATACGACCAAATCCATTGATTGCTACTTTTACTGCCATGTTTTTAAATCCTCCTAGATTTTTATTAATATACTGCTGTTCGCAGTAAGATATCGTGAATAATATCACTTTAGATATAATACCCTTTACTCTGTTAAATTTCAAGAGAAAATATCTAACTATTTTTTTGCCGGCCCTGCAGTATTCTTCTGCATTATGCCAAACAAATGGTTATCTGTCCTTTTCAAAGCGGTATTTCTGAACTATTTCAGGATATTTCACGTGATCAACCTCACTCATAAACATATCATACGGTCTGCAGTAAAGCTGAAAATCATCATAAAGTGCCTGATATACTATGAGTTTTTCCCTGGTCTCAGAGTGAATGGCGGTGCCGATAATCTGATAAAGATATCTGTTCTTTTCATATTCTTCTGCGGATAAGGTCTCTCTCTTAAAATGTCTTACAATGTCACCCGGCACAAAATGCCTTTCATTTAAACCATCTGTTAACGAATAATCATCGATATCATCATCAAATTCATCAAACTCTTCCTCGGCTTCTTCAGCCAGGCGTCTTTGTTCTGCCTCTTCTTCCAGCCGTCTTTGTTCAGCTTCCTCAGCCAGACGTCTCTGCTCCGCTTCTTCAGCAAGTCGTTTCTGTTCAGCCTCTGCAGCCAGCCTCATCTGCTCCTGCATCACGTGACGTCCCTCATTTGTAAGGCCATATAATATCTCCGCAAATGCAGTATAATTTGCCTGATCATAATCTCTGCAATATACCGCAAATTCAATGATATTAAAGAATTTTATAAATTCCTCACATGCAACCCTGTAGGCATTGGCAACAATAACCGGATTATTCATGAACGCTCCGCAGCCGAAAGCTCCAAGTATCAGGATCTTTACATTATTTGCCGCTGCAACCGTAAGAATATGTCTTGCTCTCTGCAAATGAATCCTATAAAGCTCTTCATCAGAAAGCACCACCGGCTGACCATTTTCAGGATTATACATATTCGAAGGGACAGCCCTGAGATTCGGCGCGGCACAGCTGAGCACATCTACCGTCCTCCATTTGTTCTTAGGAAGTCTCTCAGGATATTCATCATCTGATTTGCAGATAACAACATCCGGCGAATATATAACAGCATCTGTATTCAGGCAGTCTCCCGCTTCACGGTTTGGCCTGTAATAAACTTCATAAAGCCATTTCTGATTGAGCGTCGGATAAAGGGTCGAGCATCTGCACAGCGCCTCCTCCTGAGCACTGGAACCATTTAAGACTCCGCCGCCCGGATTTGTTGCAGATGCAAAATTCAGAACCGCAACTTTCTTATTCGGAAATGAATGGCACATATCCATAGCAGCTTCAAAGGTTCTCTTCGTAGATATCCTTACCTCCGCATCAGCGGCATCGTCTGCCGGACGCATCAGAACCGGATATTCATTTGCGGCGTACAGCCTTGTCCTGGAAGCACTGCTCTGTGTCTCTGCCAGGAGAGTTTTATCAAGAGTATAAAACTGCTCCGTATCTTTAAATATTCCGATATTTATCTCTCTGTTGTCCATATATCAGATAACCCTCTTTTTTAAATACATAAGGCATTCACTTATTCCATCCAGAGCCACCTCAAGATTAAGTGCTCTGAAGGCAGAATGCATCTTTCCATCAGGATAAAATGTAGCATTGATATCATTCAGTGTCTCAACTGATGCATCAGATGCTTCCTGATTTAATTTTTCAAGCTCCAGATTAAATTTCGTAAGATTTTGATAAAGATCCTTGAACTCTATGAGTGAAGCCTGCTTTGAAAGTATTATACTGAAATAATACTTAAGTCCGTCGATGTATCCTCTTTTTATTGATGGTAATTCATCAAATTTTACTATCTCATCCATATTCAGCATCCTCGTTTTTCTTCAATTTCTTTTTACTGTTTTTCCCTAGATACAAGTGTCAAAAAACTGTATATAACACTTGGTTATATTTTACCATATGACACGTAAAAAACAAGTTCAGATTTCCTTACGGACTATATGCTTTTTATAAATGCAACCGATAGATTATGATTATCTTCACAGGCCGCATTGCACATTCCTCTGAATCTCTCGAGGTATTCAGAAACCTCCTCATTCATGCTTTCATAGTGATCAACAACCACAAGGAGCCTGTATACTATTGATGTCAGTACATCATATGTTGCATCCAGATTATTTCCGTAATAGCTTGGAACATTCAGTCCTTCTCTGATCCTTTCGTGGAATTCCACCTTGTTGGTAACTCCTTTCAGATTGATCACCCTTATGTCATCATAGGATACATTGATAAAATCATTTTTCATGTTTTTATTCCCCCTAAATAATATTTTTTACTCTTCTCCGTAAAGCAGTTCAAAAGACTCATAATGGTCCTCTGTGTAATATATCAGCCCGTCATTTGAAAAGACTATTCTTTTGGCACCTCTGGCTTTACCTTTGGTATCAATATCGCATTCTGTATATTTTCTTCCGCTCTTATCCGGAAGTATACCTTCATAATTACCGAACTTATCTCCTCCGATGCTCTTGCCGGGTGCATAAGGTTCAAGCTTTCCGCCTTCCCATCCAAGCTTTTTGGCTTCATTCTTTGTTATATAATTCTGCGGAAGCTTCCCATAGATATGAATATAAAGCGCTACCTCATCTTTGGAATAATAATCACCGTCTTCATCTATTTCAGGAGTTTTTTCCCCTGTAGAATCCTCTTTTGTATCCGTTAACTGTTCAGTAGATTTATTATCAGTTGTTTTCTCTTCAGTATTCTTGTCCTCTGTGGTTTTACCCTCAGTAGTTTTATTCTCGGTAGTTTTATCTTCTTTTGATTTACCCTCGGTTGTTTTATCTTCAGTGGATTTGCCCTCAGTGGTTTCTGTACCGGTTGTTTTACCCTCTGTGCTCTTCTCGGTGATCACATTCACAGTTGATACAGTACTGTTATCTTCCTTCTTTTTACCACAGCCAACCACAAATAATGTCAGGGCAAGCGTAATCAAAAGTCCAAGAGCTCTGAATTTACTGTTTTTAAAAATCTTCGTCAAACCTTTCATCATATCTTACAATATTCAGATTTCATACCGCCCGAGTATCAAATCAGTATCCCTTTCCATTATTCTTATTAAAATCGCTGTCTGTTTTATTGATTTGTTTTATTGACCTGTTTTATTGATCCGTTATATTGGTCTGTTCAATATCTTAATCTGCTTATTGATATATTTTATCATATTATGAGAAGCAAAAACCGCTTCTCATAATCCTACGGGACTGACGTCCCTCCGGTAACTTATCAAGAAAAACAAATACTCGTTTCACTCGTGCTTGTTTTTCTTCTGATAAGTTATATTATCTGTTCTGATAGTAAAAAATTGCCAGGTTTGTCCTGTCCCTGAGATCTAATTTACGCAGTATATTGCTCAGATAATTTCTCACGGTTCCTTCTGACAGGTAAAGCTTATCTGCGATTTCTTTATTTGACAGACCATTCGCAACCTCTTCGATGATTTCCATCTCCTGAGGTGTTATGCCGGATTTCCGGTAATCAAAACTCTCCTTTCGGCTTATCATGTCCGGAAGCTTTTCGATTATATCATTTCCAAAAACACTCTGTCCTTTATAAACCGTCTTTACCGCAGGAATAATACTATCAAAATCCTGCTTGATGATATACCCCTTTGCCCCAAGAGAAATAGCCTTTACTATATATTCGTCATCATTAAATGTTGTGAGATACAGTATCTTTGCATCACTATACTTTTCTATGATGGCAGCGCCCGCTTCAAGTCCTGTCATTCCTGCCATTCTGATATCCATAAGAAGAACATCAGGCTTATACTCTTCATATAGTTTTATCGCCTCTGCGCCGCTGCTGCCGGTCGCTGCAACTTCTATCTCACTGTCTGATGAAAGAATGGTCTTAAGGCTCATAGCCACCAGACTGTCATCATCCACGATCAGTATTCTCATCTATCCATACCAAATGATAAAATCATTTCCTTTCATTTTTAATTCTTCGGTATTCTTACAAACACTCTGAAGCCATTGTTATTTGTAAATAACGCCTGTCCGCCGAGCTGTTCCGCTCTTGTCCTGATATTGTCAAGCCCCATGCCGTTTCCGGTAAAACTAACTTCCCTTGCCTCTCCGGGTTCATTTTCATTTATAACCTCATAGTCATGTATGACTATCTTATACATAACAGGATGCTCTTCAATATTTATATCCACATTGCTGTTATGACTGTACTTGGATATATTGGACAACGCCTCTTTGATAATATTTATTGTAGCATATTTTATCTCTTTTGGCATATTTCTTCCGGAAATATCACAATCAAATCTGACATTATATTTATTCTTGAGAGGTTCTGCCATCTCTTTTACCGCTTCCTCGACATCAATTGACTCGTCTCTGATATCATGAACACTTTCTCTGATGTTATTCATGGCAGTATCAAGAGTTTCCCTGAGACTGGAAAGTTCTTTTGAAACCGGTTCATTCTTATGCACCACCATCATTGCCCCAACCTGCAGAAGTGAACGACTAAGCATATGCCCCACATTATCATGAATTTCTCTGGCAATCCTGTTTCTTTCCGACAACTGGGCAAGATAAATATTCTTATCCTGCTCATTTAAAAGCGTTCTGTTCTGGCTTCTGAGTTTTTCCTTCTGTACTTCGCCCTCATCTCTGATCTTTTTATTATCCTTCTCCAGTTTCTGCTGTTTACCGGAAACATATGAAATATAAAGAGAAAGAATAATGATAATAACAAATAACACATAGTTATCCGGTTCAAAATGCTCTGCCGAAAAAGCAATTCCGGCAAATGAAATAAGACCGGCTGCAATCTGTCGGTCAGATAATATTTCATATACGGTTATCGGAAGAAGCATAGCCGCCTCCGGAAAGACTATAGCTGCAATGCTGATAATGATTTCCAGTGCTATATTTACCTTTCTTCCTAAAGCTCCTCCCATCCTGAAATAAGACATCATAAATGCAGCCGTGATCATGAAAAATATCATGACCACAAGCTGCATACCACTGAATTTACGGCTTATCAAAAATGATGTAAATGCCATTATTAACATTTTATCAATTATATTTCTCAAAATATCACCTTTTTACTCAGCCCTTTTAACGTTATACTTTCCAACGGCAAGTCCTATTGCCATAACCATAACCCCAAAGAGCAGCTGAATCAATAGGCAATTTGCAATATCTGCGAGTTCCTTGCCGCTCTTGATCCTTGCAAGCGCCTCTGAATACCAGTATGTAGGAAGAAATTTTCCTATCGCTTTGGCGCCTCCGCCCAGGAATTCAAGCGGTACGAAGATACCACCGAGGAAGCAGAACGAAAGTCCGATTATATTTGTAAGTCCGGCCGCAAAATCAATCTTGATCCTGAAATTCGATAAAGCCACAATCATCATAACAACGGTCAGACTGAAAACAGCAAGATCCAGAAGTACAAGGAACCACCTGTCGGTAAAGGATTCCTTTGACATTACAGTACCTATACATGTAAGTATGACGAAAATAAATAATGTTACAACAGATACCGCTGCCGCCAGAGAAAGCTGGATCTTCGTATTCGATGTAGCAGAAATATTGGTCCTCTTGTTTATGATCTCTGTATTGAATCTGAGTATTACGGGAAGCACTGCAGAGAAAAGCAGCGTCAGAAGTCCGTAAGGAAGGCACTGAAAAACAAGGAATATGCTCGAAACTGTCTCCTTATCGTCACCTGTCATTTCCACTGAACTGTGATCCATAAGTGCAGTTTGTGCAAGTTCTGCCGCTTCACTAACATTATATCCGCCCTTCATATAATTAGCAAAAAGGTTCAGATAGCTTTCAATCTCGGCTTCAACGAGGTAGCCCATTCTGCTGCCTGCGTCCTTGGTGCTTTCGATCATTGTTGCAGTATCAGTATTTCCTGCCTCAAAGGCATCACCAAAGCCCTTTGGTATAACAAGGTAGTTGGAAATCTTTGTATAATACATAAGGAGTGCTATCTGTTCATCAGTATATTCTCCTTCTTTGATATCATTCATTTCATCCAGGAAAGCTACCAGCTCTCCGGAAATCTCGGAATTGTCATTGTCAATTACAACAAGGCCATGACTTGTTGTTGAATACTTGTTGTCAGAGCTGCCGCTCATACCTGCAAGCATTGCTGTTACTCCAATTGATATAGACAAATATACTATGATTGAGATTTTGTAATTCTTAAGCACTTTGAAGAAAGTCTTAAATACTGTCATAGCTGTTCCTCCTTCCAAGGAATAATCCTGCAACTATAAGTACGATCGATACCGCTGTCATAATGATCAGACATTCATAAAACCTTTTATCCGGACCGAAGATGTTCAGATTATAATAAGCATCCCCCATGATTGCTGCCGGGTTGATGCGGTTAATGATAGGAGCCTTCTCTTCAATATCCACCTTTATGTCGCCTATCATAAGTCCGGAAAGTGCGCAGCTGCCGAGTGTGATTGCAACAAGTATACTCTCTTTCTTGCTGACGGCCATGCTGCCGAAATTACCTACAAAGAATCCAAGTGCGATCCCGAGAAGCGATCCGACCGCTGTCGTTACGAATATAAGTATCGTATCTCCGCCGAATTTGATTCTGAGACCAAAGATCAGATAAGCGAGTCCGATAAATACGATAACAGTCTGTACTATATATGCTGCCAGAAAGCCTCCAAGCTGAAATATGCTTCTCTTAAGCGGTGAAGCGTTGGTTCTTGCACCGATTGCCGACATGTTTGCCTGGCAGTTATTTCCTATTCTCAGGCTGTTCATGGAACCAAACAGAGCTGTCATAACCATCAGATTATAGAAGTAGGCAACATAAGGGTCCTTATTTTCACCGGCCATATCCTTTTGATCTATGTAATTCGCTCTTTCAGAGATACTTGCAATCACCTCCGGAAGCTTGTCCGGATGTTCTGCCGCAACCTTCTCAACAAGGTCAGCACTCTGATTGTAGGCTGTTACTATACTCTCCTGAACCGATGTCTGATTTCCGTTGGTCTTAGCCTTAAGCAGAAGTCTTCCGTTATCTGTGATGGTTATGATACCGTTGACATCCTCATCATCAAGAAGCTTCTCTGCCTTCTCAAGATCCATAACCTCTATATCCAGCATCTTCTTACCGTTCGTTTCGAGATTTGAAAGAAAATCCGTGATCTGACTCTTTATATCCTCGTCAGCGGTTTCATATATAACCGCCGTTTTTATCGGTTCTGAGACAAAAGATTTGAAAAGGCTTCCGAATGCGATGTAGAATAGTGTTCCGAGAACTATCGGAAACATAAGCGTCCAGAAGACATTGCTCTTATTTCTTATTCCTATCTTCAGCTGTTTTGAAAAAACGTTAGAAAACATCCTACGCCTCCTTATCTCTGAGTGACTTACCTGTGATTTCAAGGAATACATCATTTAGGGTTGGCAACTCAGAATATATTCTGTCATATTTAATATCATTCTCTGCGAAATAATCAATCACATGCGAAATATTATGTCTTCCGCCGGCACATTTTATTGTAAGTCTTCCTGCCATATACTGAACATCATATACATGACTCAGCTTTTTAATATTCTCTATATGATCCTTGTGAAGATTCTTGATATCTACGATCACATTTTCGGTATTCTTTATGCTGCGTTTCAGATCATCGCTGCTGCCTTCAGCAACATTTTTTCCTTTGTCCATGATAAGAATATGCGTACATATCTGCTCAACCTCTTCCATGTAATGGCTGGTATAAATGATGGTCGCTCCATTTTTATTCAGCTCTGTGATTCCCTCCAGAATCTTATTTCGGCTCTGCGGATCAACAGCAACTGTAGGCTCATCCATTATTATCAGCTCAGGTTTATGAGCAATACCACAGGCTATATTAAGTCTTCTGAGAAGGCCTCCCGAAAGCTTCTTAGGCTTAAATTTTCTGAAATCCTCAAGGCCTACAAATTTAATAGCTTCCTCTACACATTGCTTTCTTTCATTTTTATCTGTAATGTAAAGCCCGCAGAAATAATCTATATTTTCATATACGGTCAGTTCATCAAATACTGCAACATTCTGCATTACCACTCCGATCCTTCTCTTAAGATCGAATCTGCCGCTTTTCATCTTTTCGCCAAAAAGCTTTATCTCTCCGTTATCATAATTAAGCAGTGAAAGAATGCAGTTTATAGTTGTTGTCTTACCGGAACCATTTGGTCCGAGAAGTCCGAAAACCTCTCCCTTCTCGATATTCATATTAAAATTATCAAGAGCTATAAGTTCCTTATATCTTTTCACAAGATTTTTTACCTCAACTACTGTCTCTGCCATTTTATTTCCTCCTCGCATTTACGAATAACATTTTTTTGTTTTCTTCATTAATTTTCTTTTACCACAGGTCTTCAAATCTTTTTTGTTCCTGCTGTTTGATCATATATTATAACTATCCGGTTTTAAATGTTAGTGTTAAACGTAATAAGCTGATATGACATTTGTCACATTGATCTTTAACAGATCAGCGGATTAAATAACAATAAATCGTCATTTTGACAATTTATTGTTTGTCAACTCTTTTTTTACAATTTTTTTTATTTCATGTCATACTTTGTTCATAAATAGATTGTATTATAAACACAACGAAGTAAGTAAAAGCTTCTTTTCATAGTTTTCATAGTTTAGATAAAAAAACCGCTGTTTCGAAGAGCGGTTTTTTTATGCCTTTTTATACATATGTAAGTGTCAATATTTAAATGTATAGTAAATTATCTATAAATTATTTACTTATTTTTTTATTTAACATAATACTTTGTTCACATATGTATAGTAGTATAAATACAACGAAGCAAAGAGAAAAAAACCTTTTCATTTCATAGTTTTCATAGTTTAGAAAAAAACCGCTCATGTAAGTTATGAGCGGTTTTTTTGGTTGATATCATGAGAATCAAAAACTGTTTTTCATAATCCTGCAGGACTAAAGTTCCTCCGGTATCTTATTACTATAATGCTAAATCATGAAAATCCGGTATTCAGTTTAGATATTTAAACAGATATATCCGTATAAATATGATCAGTATGAATATAATTCATAATCCTTTTCATACAGATCACAGGCCTCTTTGAAAAGTTCTTTTTTACTTCTGCTCCTGCTGCTGTTCGGATATATTGGTTCGTCAGGACAGTCATAATCCATAAGCTTACGTACTATCTCATTCATTTTTTTACCATAAATGGTTTTCTCAAAATATATCTTTATCCCACTATCATGAAACTGAGTGGTTTCTCCCATAACATGAATTATATCAATCCTGTTACTGTCACTTGGATTCTCCAGCTTTACCATCTCATCCAGAAGCCTGAGGGCATATCCTTCCGGAGAGATGTAGCCTCTGGAGAAAACGTCCAGGATCACTCTTATGGCATGCCACGCTCGGTCAGGATCAATACTGAAGATTTCAAAATTATCCTCTAAAATATCCCTGTCCCATTTTGCCTTATCTGCATCGGATATATTCAGCAGCTTGTAATTTTTATAGGCCTTATCCCCTATCTCATGCCACATGGCATAGCCTTCATCTCCGTATAATTCTTTATATATATCTTCCGCCTCTACAAGAGTCATATTTCCTGCCTCCTTATCTGCCTATCTCGTGCTTGTTTTTCTTCTGATAAATATTTATATAAAAAGCAAAAACCGCATCTCATAATCATAATCCTTCGTGGCTATAGTCCCTCCGGTCTCTTATATCTTAATGACCATATAGTAATATGTCCATAATTTTATAATCATATAATCACATTTTTACATAAATATTTATATGAACATTTTTACATGAATATCATTATATGAACATTTTACATGAATAGTTTTTTTCATATCTCACTATTCATATCATTATAATTGAGAAAAAAGCCTCTCTCTTGCCCTTGCATATTTATTATTTATAAGTATATACTAGGATGTATTCTTAATATAACTTATCAGAAGAAAAACAAGCACGAGTGAAACGAGTATTTGTTTTTCTTGATAAGTTACCGGAGGGACTTTAGTCCCGCAGGATTATGAGATGCGGTTTTTGCTTCTCATAATGTAACTTATCATAAGAAAAACAAGCACAAGTGAAACGAGTATTTGTTTTTCTTGATAAGTTACCGGAGGGACTTTAGTCCCGCAGGATTATGAGATGCGTTTTTTGCTTCTCATAATATATATCAATAAACCCATATCTTATCCGGAAAAGCAAATACTCACATCGCCGCTGGCTTGTTTTTTTCTGATAAGATAAACGATAAACATATAAAGGAGCAAATGATGATACCTGATTATCATTTACATACAGAGTTTTCCGGCGACTGCGATACACCCGTTATTGAGGTTATTAAAGCTGCCGCCGCAAAAGGAATGAATTCCATCTGCATAACAGACCATAATGATATGGACTTTCCTGAAACACCTGATAATGTCAATTTCGATCTTGATATGGATAAATATATAACCAGCCTTACAGATCTCAGGAACAGACTTCTGACTGACAACAGCCTGCAAAAAAGCCTCGGGATAAACAGCTTCGATCTTCGTATCGGTGTTGAACAGGGTGTAATGCCTGACACCTGCGAAAAGCTTTCTGATTTCAGCTCAAAATATCCCGGACTGGATTTTATAATCTGTTCAACGCATGTTATAGATGATATGGATCCCTATTATCCGGAATATTTTCAGCAGCACGATGAAAAAGAAGGCTACAGACATTATTTCGAAACAATACTTCATAACGTCACTCACTTTGATGATTATAACGTTTACGGTCATATCGATTATATTCTGCGCTACGGTCCGACCAAAGCAGAAAATTTCAGGATCAAAGACTATTATGATATACTTGAGGCATCCTTCAAGGAGATAATTTATAAAGGCAAGGGCATTGAGATTAATACCGGCAGCCTCTACAGAGGTCTGGATTTTATGCACCCTTCCGACGATATACTGACTCTGTATAAGGAGCTTGGCGGAGAGATAATAACTGTCGGAAGCGATTCTCACGACAGTAAACATGTCGGATACGCCTTTGATCTTGCGGCTGAAAAACTCCTTTCAATGGGTTTCCGCTACTACTGTACCTTCAGCAGCCTGAAACCTGAGTTTCACAGTTTAAACAGTTAAAACTTAAAAAAATCACTTTTGACACCCGCATAAAACATATGTTATACTATAAATTCAGTTATTACATTATAAGCATCAAGTATAACCATACATAAGGAAGTGATATAATGCCAATCAGAATAGATAATGATCTGCCTGTAAAGAAAACTCTTGAAAATGAAAATATTTTCGTTATGGACGAGAACCGTGCAACTGCTCAGGATATTCGTCCTATAGATATATTAATACTTAATCTGATGCCCCTTAAGGAGGATACAGAGCTCCAGCTTCTAAGGAGTCTGTCAAATACTCCCCTTCAGGTCAACATTACATTTATCAGAACAGTATCATACGAATCAAAGCATACATCAATTTCACATCTGGAGCGTTTTTATTCAGATTTTGAAACAGTTAAGCATCGTAAATGGGATGGTCTTATAATAACCGGCGCTCCTGTTGAGAAAATGGATTTCGAGGAAGTTGAATACTGGCAGGAACTTACGGAGATCATGGAATGGTCAAAAACAAATATCACTTCTACCATGCATATATGCTGGGGAGCCCAGGCCGGTCTCTATTATCATTTCGGTGTAAGAAAATACGAGCTGCCTGCGAAGCTTTCAGGAATATATAAGCAGCATACGGTTCACAGAAAAACCGAGATTGTCAGGGGATTTGATGACACCTTCCTGGTTCCGGTTTCCAGATATACCGGTATAATCCGCGAGGACGTTGAGAAAAACCCTGCTCTCAGGATCATAGCTGATTCTGAAGAATGCGGTCCATATATAATAATCGATGAAAACGGTAAGAATATATTTGTTAACGGACATCCGGAATATGATACATATACTCTTGACCAGGAATATAAGCGCGATATAAAGCGTGGTCTCAATCCTGATATCCCGGTTAATTATTATCCGGGTGATGACCCTGCCGAAGACCCTGTCAAGTCATGGCGATGTCACGCAAATATGCTCTATACCAACTGGCTGAATTACTACGTATATCAGATGACACCATACGACTGGCGATAAAATGAATAGAGTAGGAGGCAGTGACTAACCGCCGTCCTCTCACAACACCGTACGTACCGTTCGGTATACGGCGCTTTCAATAGTTGACGTGCACAGACTGATAGGCCGTGGCTAAATCATAAAAGCCACTGTTTATCAGTCTTTCTTTAGTAAGAGCACGATTAACTGCTCCCATACCTGACACAAACCAATGGCCCCTGCGACTATTCGCCGCCATATGTGCATAGTATTCCGGTATTCCCAGCTTAATAAGATTCCTCTTCTTGGTTTTAGGTTTCTTCCATTGCTTCCATATACACATACGTATTCTGTGATAGAGCCATCCGTTGATGTCATCGACGTTCTTCTTCATGCTTGCTATACCGTAGTAGTTAAGCCATCCTCTCGCATATACCTTGATTTTCTCAAGACTCGGCTTGATGGACTGTACAGACTTACGGGAAGATAAATCCTTCAGTTTTGACTTGAACTTCTTCCATGACTTTGGATGAACCCTGACGAAAACGCCACTTCCGTTCCTTCCCAATGCAAAGCCAAGGAATTTAAAATTTCGGATTGCAAACACGCTTACAGTACGACTTTTCTCTCGATTAACCGTTAGCTTCAGTTTGTCTTCGAGATATTTCGTACTGCTTTCCAAGAGTCTCTCTGATGCTCTTTTGCTTTTCGCTAGAAGAACGATATCATCTGCATATCTTATGCAGGGCACACCTCTTTTCAGAAACTCTTGGTCAAACTCATTGAGGTAGATATTCGCAAGAAGCGGAGATAGATTTCCACCTTGCGGTGAACCTTCCTCTGTATCAATGACCACTCCGTTTTCCATTACCCCACTTTTCAGATAACGCTTTATTAGTTGAACTACACGTTCATCCTTCACATTCTTTCTGAGAAGATTAATAAGGATTTCATGATTCAAGGTGTCGAAATACTTTGATAAGTCCAAGACTACCGCAAAAGTGTAACCTTGTTCTGCGTATTCCTTGACCTTCTGTATAGCATCCTTTGCGCTTCTGTTTGGACGATAGCCGTAGCTTCCATCCGCGAACAATGGTTCATAGATTGGCACTAACTGTTGAGTTATTGCCTGTTGGAGTGTTCGGTCTATCACGGTGGGTATGCCAAGCTTGCGCACACCACCATCTGGTTTTGGAATCTCAACTTGCCTGACTGGCGATGGGGTATACTTGCCGCGGTATATGCGGTCAGTTAACTCCTGTTGATGTTCCTTAAGGTACGGAAGTGCCTCTTCGATAGTCATTCCATCAATACCTGGCGCTCCCTTGTTTACCTTAACTCTTTTATACGCTCTGTTAAAGTTATCCTTATACAGTATCGCTTCCAAGAGCTTCGGCTGTGCACTGTCCCTTTCTTTCCATATCCGATTGAACGACCTAGACGCTTTCGCATACCCTTCGTGTTCCGCACTATCTCTTTGCGAACAGCCATTATTATCAATGTTTTCTGCCATTAAAGGTCATTCCTCCTTTCTCGGTCATACTTAAGACTCCTACTGATTCGGCCCTTCGGTTAACATGTCCATGTTTCCATGTCCATATCCCTACTATGACCTCTGCTGACTTCTGCATGTTCAGCACCGCCTCGTTGCCTTGTGCGGTGGTTACTCCTTTCGGAGCATTTCACGCAGACCTCCCTAGGTACCACACGTTTCTTCCTCTCCATCCATCTGCCTCATTTATCATGCATGATTCCGTGTAGTTATTGGGCTTCGACTTGTTATGCAGCCTTACCCTCATGCATAACCTCATATGAGATTTCTGTACGTCAGACCAGAGATTTGCCCGTGGGTTAGTATGTTCCCCACATCCAGCTTCCTTCAGATTCCACCTCGCGATAGACACCCTTGCTTTCGGCTATATCCTTCCCACTACCGGGCGGATTCGGGACTTTAACCCGTTAGAAACGTGCGCCGCTAGGCGCACATAAAAAATGACTGCTTCCTTCAAACAAAGCAGTCATTTTTTATTAAATATTATTCATCCTGTAATCTTCTTCAGATATTATCGGAACCCCCAGTTCCTTAGCTTTCTTATTCTTGCCGGAATTTGAAGCAATATCATTATTTATCAGATAACTTGTATTTTTCGAAACAGAACCGCTGACCTTACCGCCTCTTGATTCAATCTCAAGCTTAAGCTCATCTCTGTTTGCATATGTATTAAGAGATCCTGTTATAACGAAGGTTTTTCCTTCGAGGTCCTGCACACCGCTCTTTTCACTCTTACTGAGTGCAAGAAATGACAGGAGTTCATCATACTGCTCCCGCATTTTAGGATTCTCAAAATATTTAACAAAATCTCCGGCTATAACATCTCCTATACCCTCGACCTCGCTAAGCTCTTCAGCAGTGGCATTTTTGATCTTTTCGGTATCCTCATCAAAATGCTTTGCTATAAGCTTGGCATTAGCAGTTCCGACGCCCGTTATACCAAGTGCATAGATAAAAGCAGCCACAGGTACCTTTTTTGACGCCTCCAGAGAATTCTGAAGATTTGTATAGGACTTTTCTCCAAAGCCCTCCATATTAACTATCTCATCACGGTATCTGTCCAGCTTATAGAAATCTGTATAATTTTTTATGAAGCCTTTATCTACAAACTTTTCTATGGTAGCTTCAGAAAGTCCGTCTATATTCATTGCATTTCTGGACGCAAACAGTGCAAAGCCTTTGATATTTTTGGCAGGACATTCCGGATTCTCACAAAAAAGAGTCTCGGTGCCATTTTCATTTTTGATACAGGTTCTGCCGCCACATGAAGGACATGCTTCCGGAATCTCCAGTACAGCCGAACGTGTCAGATTTTCAGCGATCTGAGGAATGATCATATTCGCCTTATAAACAGTGATCCTGTCTCCTATTCCCAGCGCAAGCTCCTTTACAATACTGATGTTATGCACACTGGCACGACTGACAGTAGTACCCTCAAGTTCAACAGGATCAAATACAGCCACAGGATTGATAAGCCCCGTCCTCGAAGGACTCCACTCAATCTCTCTGAGAACCGTCTCTGCCTGTTCATCCTTCCACTTAAAAGCTATAGCATTTCTCGGGAATTTTGCTGTTCTTCCAAGGCTCCTTCCATACTCCACATCCTCATAAGAAAGCACCAGACCGTCCGATGGAAAATCATTATGAGATATCTGTTCCGAAAACCATTTTATAGCATCAATTATCGTATCAGGAGTAACAGTTTTATATTCTACCACCTCAAAACCAAGACTCTTCAAGTATTCAAATCTTTTGACAAATGAATTTTCAAAGCTTTTTACCAGCTCTTCATCATCCGGTTCAACCATTGAAAACGCATAAAATCTTACATTTCTTTCTGCTGTGATACGGTTATTAAGCTGACGGACTGAACCACTGCAAAGATTTCTCGGATTTTTGTATTTCGCATCGATATCTACTATGCTTTCATTGATTCTTTCAAAATCCGAATAAGTTATAATTGCTTCACCTCTGAGTGACAGTTTTCCCCTATATGGTATCCTGCCCGGGATGTTCACAAAGGTTTTTGCATTATTTGTTATAACCTCACCGATTTCCCCGTTTCCTCTTGTGACAGCCTTGATCAGTTCACCGTTTTCATATGTAAGGACGACAGTAAGTCCATCCATTTTCCATGAAAGTACTCCTTCACGCCCATTCAGCCATTCTCTGAGCGCCTCCGGATCCTTGGTTTTATCCAGTGAAAGCATTGGCTGTGGATGAGCTTCCTTCGGAAGAGAGCTTACCACCTCATATCCAACCTTCTGAGTCGG
Organism: Eubacterium ruminantium; assembly: GCA_900108205.1. GTDB lineage: Bacteria > Bacillota > Clostridia > Lachnospirales > Lachnospiraceae > Eubacterium_Q > Eubacterium_Q ruminantium_A. Next base: position 407,679 of record FNUU01000001.1, read on the forward strand.
ACTGTTGGCAAGAACAGTACCTGTTTCCTCTTCAAGCTTCAGGAGTTCATCATATAAAGCATCATAAGTAAGATTACTCATGATCTCCTGATCTTCCATATAATACGCTCTGGAAGCATCATTAAGTATTTTAACTAATTCTTTTATTCTTTCAAGCTTGTCCATCTTATCCTCGTTAAATATATCAAACCATCATTTTTTATCTTCTCATAAAAGTACTGAAAAGACCTCTGGCGAAGCTCTGGGTTACCTTACGTCCGAACTTATCCATTTCCTTCTGCCTTCTTTCTCTTTCCTTTTCAGCCTCACGTTCTTCTCTCTCGAGCTGCTTCTGATATTCACGCTCTCTTCTTTCTCTTTCCTTCTCGGCTTCTTTTAAGAGTCTCTGTCTCTCCTTTTCAGCCTCTTTCTCCCTTGCCAGTCTTTCCTTTTCCATGGCAAGCTTTTCCGCCTCGAGAGCAGCCATTTTTTCTTCTACCTCAGCTCTCCTCTGAAGGAATTCAAAGGCAGAATCTCTGTCTATAAAATCTTTATATTTATAATTCAATTTATCATTCATTATCGAGAGATTTCTGTCACTGACATCTATCGCACCCATTTTACTCTGCGGAGGAAGTATCTTTGCCTGCTTTACGATGGTTGGCACACCATCTTCATCCAGCACGGAAATAAGTGCCTCTCCGGTTCCGAGCGCCTGAAGGGCATCTACAGTATTGATCTCCGGATTCTCTCTGAAAGACTGCGCGGCAGCCTTGATATTCTTCTGTTCAGCAGGGGTATAAGCTCTGAGAGCATGCTGGATCTTATTTCCCAGCTGTGCAAGAACAGCATCCGGAATATCCCTCGGACTCTGCGTTACAAAATATATGCCTACGCCCTTTGATCTGATAAGCTTAACCAGCTGTTCAATCTTGGTCATAAGCGCCTTAGGAGCGTCATCGAACAGCATATGAGCTTCATCTAAGAAGAAAACCATCTTCGGCTTATCCAGGTCTCCCGCCTCCGGAAGTGCCTCAAAAAGCTCGGAAATGAGCCAGAGCATAAATGTAGCATACATGGTCGGATTCTGCATAAGCTTCTGGCAGTCAAGTATCTCTATTCTTCCTCTTCCGTCCATTTCCGGAATAAACCAGTCCTTGATATCTATAGCCGGCTCACCGAAGAACATTTCTCCGCCGGCAGCTTCAAGAGCAGCTACAGACCTTGTGATAGCTGCAAGGCTCTGTTTAGCCATGTTTCCATATTTCAAGCTGTATTCATCAGCCTTTTCACCGATATGCTGCAGCATAGCCTTCAAATCCTTTGTATCGATCAGAAGAAGATTTTCATCGTCGGCAATTCTGAAAATAATCGTCATGATATCCGACTGTGTGTCATTTAACCCAAGAACTCTCGAAAGAAGAAGCGGTCCCATCTCAGAAATGGTTGTTCGAAGAGCGAGTCCGTTTTCCTGAAATACATCCCAGAAGGTAGCAGGATATGCCTTAAGGCTGTATCCATATTTATCCAGTGAAAGCTTTTCAACACGTTTTGCAACATTATCGTTCATCTCTCCGGTCTTAACCATTCCTGCCAGATCGCCCTTTGCATCCGCAAGGAACACAGGCACACCGGCATCACTGAAGGACTCTGCAAGCACCTTAAGTGTTATAGTCTTACCGGTACCTGTTGCTCCCGCTATAAGACCATGTCTGTTTGCCATTGAAGGATAAATATATATCTCTTCATCCCCTGATTTTCCGATCAAAATCTTATTATCATATAACATAACCTACCTCCTGAAAACATCATCTTACTTATCAATAAATCTCATAATGTCATATACCAGATTAAATTTTCCGGTTACCATTAACCGAAAAATCCAATCAATATAGTTGTTAACTGTCTTTCACACAGGCTTATCCACAAGTCTTCTAAGCTCTGTTTCTTCTTCCTTCGTAAGCTCTCTATACTCTCCCGGCTTAAGATCTCCAAGGAGAATGTTCAGCTCCCTGATCCTCTTTAAAAATACAACTCTGTATCCGAAATATTCACACATTCGCCTTATCTGACGGTTCAGTCCCTGAGTGATTATTATCCTGAAAGAGCGGTTTCCCTGCTTTACAACCTTACATTTTTTTGTAACTGTATCAAGGATTGGTACACCTCCGCGCATTCCCTTAAGAAAATCCTCGGTGATATCCTTATCTACTCTTACAACATATTCTTTTTCATGATTGTTTCTGGATTTCTGAATACTGTTGGCAAGATCACCATCAGTTGTCAGGAGAAGAAGCCCCTGAGAATCCTTATCCAGCCTACCGACATAAATCAGTCTTTCGTGAAAATCTATCTTTCTGAAAATGCTGTCTTTATCTGCTTCTTTTGCGGTACAGACCAGCCCAAGAGGCTTATTCAGAATTATTATCTTATCTTTTTTGCCGGCAGAAACAGGAACGCCTTTATATTCCACCTTATCTCCGGGATTTACAACGCTGCCGAGTTCGGCAGGAATACCATTTATCAATACCTCTCCGCTGCTCACCGCTTCGTCAGCCTTTCTTCTTGACAGAACTCCGGCTTCACTTAAAAACTTATTGATTCTGACAGCTTCACTTTTATTATTATCGTCCTTCATCATTGTAATCTCACCATTTATCTTATTATTTTTCTTGTTTATATTTCCTCACGCCAAATATCCGAAGCGTTTATCTTTTATATATTAAGTAATTATGCATTTTTTCTAAATAATATTTCGAAATATCCTTGATATTTTTACATTTTTTATGTATACTCATAAATGTATTTAATCAAAACGAATCGAGGTATACTCTCATGGATAAAATCGATAAAAAAATTCTCGATCTTCTACAGGAAAACGCAAGATATCCTCTTAAATATCTGGCAAGCCAGGTATTCTTATCATCTCCTGCTGTTTCAGCACGTATAGAGCGTCTTGAAAAGCAAGGTATCATAAGTGGCTATCATGCCGATATCGAGCCGATCACTCTTGGTTTTCATATAACAGCATTTATCAATCTTGCTCTTGATCCTAAGCAGAAGCCTGAATTCTATCCTTTCATCGCTTCATGCCCAAATGTTCTTGAATGTGACTGTGTAACCGGTATCTATTCAATGCTTATCAAAGTATGCTTTACAAGCACCCTCGAGCTTGATACTTTTATCGGTCATCTCCAGGAATTCGGTAAAACAGAGACCCAGATAGTATTCTCAACTCCTGTTAAGCACAGAGGCATTAATATAACTGCCATCTCAACTGAGTCAGATGATGAAACACCCGAAACAGATTCATTAACAGAAAATGAAGAAAAGTAAAAATACAGCAAAAGGTCACGGCGTCAAAACCGTGACCTTAGTATATCATAAATGCTATCTGGTGTTAAGTTTTTCATAAAATTCTCTTAACGTCTTATCCGTATTGTAACAGTTATCTTCATCATCCTTTACTATCTTGTAAAGCTCCTGAATATCATCATAAAGAGTCATTTCATCGATATATTTATCAACCTCATTATCCATATCATTATAGATAAGATATTCATCATTTTTCTTTATGATATAATATACCATTATATCCTTTGGCGTACTCTTTACATCCTTCAGAGAAACATTGGCTATAACATAACAGAGATATTCATTTTCCGCTTTACCCTTAAGGGTATAACAGTCAATATGCGAATATCCGATGACATTCTGTGCGCGACTGAGATAAACTGTCATATTATCAAACTGAGAAGGATTGGTCACAAGTGTCTGAAGAGTCTTCTGATCACAATCCGTCAGTGCATTAAGATAAGTGGTTATGAGAACGTTGATATCAAGATTACTGTTAGTCTCATAAATCTTTTTATCATTATGCTGGACATTTACAGCCTTCTTAATCTCTTTATAATTTGTAGCATAAAGGACGATTCCTGCACCGGCAAGGATTATAAATATAACCCAGACCATTATCAGCATTTTTTTCTTTTTTAATTCTTTTTTTCTTTTTTCAAGACTGGTCATATTCTCCCCCATGAAAAAATCATTACACATATACGGTATTTCAAGCATTGTACCAGCACTGAAATTGCCGCAAATTTTAACGCACCAGATAGGAATCGAACCTACGCACGCGGCTCCGGAGGCCACTGCTCTATCCACTGAGCTACTGGTGCATAACTATTTCATTATCTTATGTCATATCAGCAAAAATTACAAGCTTTAACTTTCTTAATATCATCCTGAAGCTGTTTCCTAAGGCTTTCGACAGAATCAAATTTCTTCTCTTCCCTGATAAATTCCTGCGGAATAATGACCGCCTCTTCTCCATAAACATCTTCATTCATATCAAATATATAGGTTTCCAGCGCTTCCGGATATTCACCGATTGTCGGCTTCCTGCCAATATTTGTAACCCCTGAAAATGTTTTGCCTTTAAGGATTATCATAGACGCATAAACTCCATACCTTGGAGCTACCATATCTTCAGGAAAGAGGATATTGATGGTCGGAAAACCGATTGTATTTCCAAGATGATTTCCATGAATGATTCTGCCTCTGACCTGATAATTCCTTCCGAGAAAACTTTTGACTTTTTTCATATTTCCTTCGTAAATAGCATCCCTTACAGCCGTAGAACTTATGACTTCTCTTCCATACTCAATCTTTTCATAGAATTCGCAGGAATAATCATATTTTTCTTCAAATTTCTTCAGTGTATTGACATTACCCTCTCTGTTATGCCCGAATCTGAAATCATTTCCAACAACGATTTTTTTCGCTCCAAGATTTTTTATGAGAAAGCTGTCTATGAATTCTTCCGGGGTCTGCTTTGCAAACTCCTCGGTAAACTTGAGATTAACAACGCTTGAAACACCCATTTTCATAAGTATTTCTTCTCTGTCCTCCGCGCTGATAATACTCTTTTTATTCATATCTATCATGCATACCACAGGATCAAGCCCCTCTTCTTTAAGGCTTACTATCCTTTTTATCAGAAGCTGATGTCCCTTATGGATCCCATCGAATTTTCCTATCGTAACTGCAGTATTCACAAGTCCGGCATTATTCAGTTCAAGAGTATCATTATAAATCGTCATGGTATTGCCTTATCTAAAATTATTCTGTTAGTCCAAAACGTAGCATATTCTGTCTCATCACGTTCGGCTTGATTATCTACAACATCATTTTATAATTCATAAATCTTCCCTTTTCAGGGTCATATTTATACAGTGCTTTCAGTTCCTTATCCATATATACTCTGAATCTGTCACCCTTTAAAGCTCTGTTTTTTTCATTTTCACTTCTGAAAGTGAGCTCACTCTCTGAAAGCTTATTTCCATTCAGAAGATATTTCTTTCCTTCTTCAGTTATATCAGCCGCCGGCCAGTCACAAAGAAGGGTATCCACAGGAAGTATATAGTCTTCAATATTTCCATTCTGAACAATATCCTTTACCTCTCCAAGCTTAAGACTGTCCTCCAGCTTATATTCGCCGCTTTGCCGTCTCAGAAGGCTGTCCATCAGTCCTCCCGTACCAAGCTTTTCACCAATATCCCTGCAGAGACTTCTTATATATGTACCCTTGGAGCATTTTACTCTGAACCGTACATACGGATATTTTATCTCCGAAATCTCAAGCTCATGTATTGTTACGCTTCTTGGAATCTGCGGAACTTCTTTGCCCTCTCTGGCATATTCATAAAGCTTCTTTCCGCCCACCTTAATAGCTGCATAACGAGGCGGAAGCTGGTCGTAAGTACCGAGGAATGAAAGAACACTCTCTCTTATCGTCTCTTCATCCGGAATGCTAAAACCACTGTTAACAGAAATGCATCCTGCCGAATCATCTGTGTCCGAGGTTTCTCCCAGCTTCAACACAGTTTCATATTCCTTTGTATCGGCTGTAAGTATCTCACAGAGCTTGGTTGCTTTTCCGAGACATACAACCAGGACACCCTCTGCCTTCGGATCAAGGGTGCCTGTATGTCCTATTTTTTTCTGATGTAGTATTCCGCGAAGCAGGGCTACAACATCAAAAGATGTATAGCCCTCCTCCTTATAAATGTTCAGTATTCCGTTATACATTATTTAAGCTGTTCCTCTACAAGTGAAATAACCTGTCCAAGCAGATCATCCAGAACTCCTTCACCTTCAAAACCGGCAGCATGAACATGTCCGCCACCGCCAAATTTTGTGGCAATGATGCTGACATCTACATAGTTCTTTGATCTGAGACTGAACTTAAATGTCTTCTTCGTAAGCTGATATACAAATATAGCCACCTCGACGCCCTCTGTCAGTCTGAGTTGCTCAACTATGCCTTCAACATCCAGCGGTGTTGCCTTGAACTGCTTAAAAGTCTGCTTTGAAATATATCCGTGAATAATCTTTCCATCAGCATATAATGTAGACTCCAGTACAGTTCTTGCCATAAGAAGATTCTGCTTATAAGACTTTTTATAGAAGGTTTCATCTATCACTATATTTGGTCTGGCGCCCTTACCAATAAGAATGCCTGCAAGCTCCATGGTCCTTGGGCTGCAGCTGCTGTATTTGAACACTCCCGTATCATGAACGATACCAAGGTACAGTGCCTCTGCAGTCTCCTTTGAAACCTTTTCCATATCCAGGAGTTCGCAAATAACCTCACAGGCTGAAGAAGAGTCTCCGTCTATACAGCAGATATCTCCAAAACCTGTATTGCTGACATGATGATCAATTGTAAATGTTGTTATGGCATTACTGAAAACCTTGGCAAATTTACCATGTCTTTCTGTATCAGCAGCATCTGTGGAGATAGCAAGTTCATAACACATGTCTGCCGGTTCATGTTTTATCTTTCTGGCTCCCGAAAGTATCTTAAAACTTGCCGGGAAGCTTTCTGCATATACATCAACCGTTTTATCCTTATAATTATCCACAATATAATTATAGAGACCGAGCATAGAACCAACGCAATCCCCATCCGGCTTCGTATGACCGATAATAGCAATAGATTCAGCAGCAGCTATAAGCTTATGTAATTTTCTTGCTTTATCTTTATAGTCCGTTATCATTTAATCCCTCATCTTCTTCGTCTAACTTATCATTTCCGAGGATCTCATCAATTTTCTTTGACATTTCAACACCATATTCAATTGAATTGTCTAATGTAAATATCAGTTCAGGAGTATTACGAAGATTCAGGCTGTCAGCAAGGCTTTTTCTTATAAAGCCTTTAGCTGACTCAAGTCCCTTGATACAGTCAGTTTTCTTCTCTTCCTTATCAAGTACACTTATATATACCTTACAGTATTTCAGATCCTTCGTAACCTCGAGTTTTGTAATAGTTGTTCTGACAGGATCGATGCGAGGGTCCTTTACTTCATACATTATAATATGACTAAGGGCTCTCTGAACATCGCTGTTAGTTCTTCCGCCTCTGAAACTGTTTCCTTTTCTCAAAATATACTCCTTATCTAGGTACCTCTACCATTGTATAGAACTCAATTCTATCCTCAATCTTAATATCATTGAAGCCTTCAAAAACAAGTCCACACTCGAATCCTGCCTTAACTTCCTTAACGTCATCCTTAAATCTCTTAAGAGAAGCAAGCTTTCCTTCAAAGATAAGTTCTCCCTCTCTGGTAATCCTTGCAGAGCATCCTCTCTGAACATAACCATCAAGAACATAAGAACCTGCAATGGTTCCGATACCTGAAGCCTTATATGTCTGCCTTACTTCAACATGGCCTATTACCTTTTCCTCGAAAATAGGATCCAGCATGCCCTTCATGGCAGACTCTATATCATCAATAGCATTATATATTACTCTGTATAATCTTACATCAACCTTCTCCTGATCAGCAAGAGATTTAGCCTGTGCATCAGGACGGATGTTAAATCCGATTATGATAGCATTTGAAGCGGCAGCAAGGGTAACGTCGGATTCATTAATGGCACCAACTCCTGAATGGATACACTTGATGATAATCTCATCATTTGAAAGCTTAAGAAGGCTCTGCTTAACAGCCTCAACCGAGCCCTGTACGTCCGCCTTAATGATAAGATCAAGTTCCTTAACAGTACCTTCCTGCATCTTATTGAAGAGATCATCAAGAGACATTCCACGCTTTGTATCTGCAATAAGACTCTCCTTGCCTCTTGCCTTAAATGCATCAGTGATCTCTCTTGCTTCCTTTTCTCCCTTGGTAGCAAGGAAAATATCTCCTGAGTTTGGAACACCATTAAGACCAATGATCTCAACAGGTGTAGAAGGTGTTGCCTCCTTAACTCTTCTCTGCTTATGGTCAAGCATGGCTCTTACACGTCCGCTGACTTCACCGATCGCAATATGATCTCCAACCTTAAGAGTACCCTTCTGTACAAGAAGTGTTGCAACAGGGCCTCTTCCTTTGTCAAGACGAGCCTCGAGAACAAGACCTCTTGCCATACGATTCTTATTTGCCTTCAGTTCAAGAATATCAGATGTAAGAAGTATCATATCAAGAAGGTTATCAATACCTTCCTTTGTATGAGCTGAAACAGGGCAGAAAATGGTTGATCCTCCCCAGTCTTCAGCTATAAGGCCGTATTCAACAAGCTCCTGCTTAACACGCTCAATATTTGCGCTTTCCTTATCAATCTTGTTAACTGCTACAATTATCTCAATTCCTGCAGCCTTTGCATGGTTGATAGCTTCTACTGTCTGAGGCATTACACCATCATCGGCAGCTACAACAAGGATAGCGATATCTGTGGACTGAGCACCTCTCATACGCATAGCTGTAAATGCTTCATGTCCAGGTGTATCAAGGAAGGTAATCCTCTGATCTCCAACTTTAACAACATATGCACCGATATGCTGTGTAATACCGCCTGCTTCGTCCTCTGCAACCTTACTCTTTCTGATAGCATCAAGAAGGGATGTTTTACCATGGTCTACATGTCCCATAACGCAGACAACCGGAGGTCTTGGTGTGAGTGAATCTTCCGGATCCTCTGTATCCTTAAGAAGCTCCTCGATAACATCTATCTTCTCCTCTTCCTCAGCTATATAATTATATTCAAGAGCTATTTCTGCTGCATTTTCAAATGTAAGCTCTGTATTAACAGTAACGATCTTTCCTTCAAGGAAAAGCTTTTTGATCATGGCATTTACCGGCTGCTTGATCTTATCAGCAAGTTCCTTAACTGTAAGAACTTCAGGAAGGGTAACATTCTTGATAACAGGTTCAACTGCTTCTTTCTTTGCTGCTTCCTTCTTTGCTGCTTCTTTCTTTGCTGCATCCTTGAGCTGCTGCTCTTTTCTTGTCATCTCAGCAGCACGTAAATTCTCTCTGTCGCGTTTTTCTCTGTCGTGCTTATCCCTGTCACGTCTGTTCTCTCTGTCTCTTTTCTCGCTTTCACGACGGCTGTGCTGATCAGGTGTTTCTCTGTCACGCTTATCCTTATCACGGTCACGGCCTCTGTCTCTGGATTCTCTTGGATCTCTGTCCTTATCGAACATCATATCCTTATCCATATCCTTGCCCATGCCCATTCTGTCACGGCCTCTGTCTCTGTTCATGCCGTCATTTCTGTCAGGGCGTCTTCTGTCTCCGTCCTGTCTTGGTCTTTCACCTTCAGGTCTTCTTCTCTCACCATCACGGAATGGTCTGTCACCTTCCGGTCTTCTTCTTTCACCATCACGGAATGGTCTGTCGCCTTCCGGTCTTCTTCTCTCACCATCTCTGAATGGTCTGTCGCCTTCAGGTCTTCTTCTCTCACCATCACGAAGTGGTCTGTCGCCTTCAGGTCTTCTTCTCTCACCGTCTCTGAGTGGTCTGTCGCCTTCAGGTCTTCTTCTCTCTCCATCTCTGAATGGTCTGTCACCTTCCGGTCTTCTTCTCTCACCGTCTCTGAGCGGCCTGTCGCCCTCAGGTCTTCTTCTCTCACCGTCTCTGAGCGGTCTGTCGCCTTCAGGTCTTCTTCTCTCACCGTCTCTGAGTGGTCTGTCGCCTTCAGGTCTTCTTCTTTCGCCATCACGTACCGGTCTTGCATCAGGTCTTACACCTGTACGCTCAGGTCTTGCATCAGGTCTAGCGCCTGTACGTTCCGGTCTTGCTTCATCTCTTACAGGTTTTTCAGCCTCAGCCGGCTTCTTTTCTGTTGAAGTTTCCTTCTTTACAGGTGCTGCAGTCTCAGCCTGTGGCTTATTATCAGTTCTATTATTTCCAGCATTAAACATATTTCTTGCATAGGTCATAAGCTCGTCATCAATACCACTTGATGCCTTTAAGCCTTCTTTCTTTTTACCTACTATAAGAAGTACATCATTACTTGATATTGTCTTACCGGTTTCAGCCGATAATGCTTTAGCAAATTCGTATACTCTCATTCATTACTCCTCTATATTCGCGGGACTGAATTTCTTTACAAACTGTTCCGCAAAACGTTCATCTGTAATAACTACAACCGTTCTGCTTTCTTTTCCAATCAAATGTCCCAGCTCATCCATTCCACCACATTTAACAAATGGAACCTTGTAGTATTTACATTTATTTTCAAATTTCTTAACCGTATTATCTGATGCATCCTCTGCTATTATCACAAAACGGGCGCTGCCGTCAGCCAGTGACTTCTCAGCCATGAATCCACCTGAAACAAGTCCTCCTGCTTTGGCACAAAGTCCGATCATGCCTAATCTTTTATCCATTTTCGCTAAATCCTTCCATCAGGCCTTCATAGATCTCGGCTGATACAGGAATACCAAAAGCCTTTGAAAGGCTGTTACTCTTGGCAGCTTTTTCAATGCATTTCTTATCCTTACAGATATATGCACCTCTTCCGTTCATTCTGCCTGTCTTATCAAGAAGTATCTCACCTTCCCCGGTTCTTATGATCCTGTACATTTCCGACTTAAGCTTTGAAGTATTGCATCCTACACATTTTCTTATCGGTTTCTTTTTTTCCATTTCATCACATCTTTTCTTAAAACGTTATATACTATGATATGATTCCGGTGACACATATTATGAGAAGCAAAAACCGCATCTCATAATCATGATATATGGATAAAATGATTATTTGTCAGAAGATTCGTCATAGTCATCATATTCTTCATCAGAATACTCGTCCTCATAATCATCTTCGTATTCCTTGTCGTAATCCTCGTCTGAATACTCCTTATCGTATTCATCATCGGAATACTCCTTATCATAATCTTCATCGGAATACTCTCTGTCATAGTCTTCATCATATTCTTTGTCGTAATCTTCATCGTATTCTCTGTCATAATCTTCATCGTAAGTTCCAAGCTCCTTAGCCTGTGACTCACTCTTGATATCGATCTTGTAGCCTGTAAGTCTTGCTGCAAGTCTTGCATTCTGACCTTCCTTACCTATAGCAAGTGAAAGCTGATAATCCGGAACGATAACCCTTGCGGCCTTCTCACCGTCAACAAGCTTTACAGATACAACCTTTGAAGGACTGAGGGCATGCTCTATAAATATAGCCGGATCCTCATCCCATTCAATAATATCAATCTTCTCTCCTTTAAGATCGTCAACGATATTATTTACTCTGGTTCCGCTCATACCTACGCAGGCGCCGACTGCATCTACATTAGGATCTGTAGAATGAACAGCAATCTTTGTTCTTGAACCTGCTTCTCTGCTTATGCTCTTTATCTCAACGATACCATCTGAAACCTCTGTGATCTCTCTCTCGAACAGTCTCTTAACAAGATCCGGATGAGTTCTGGAAACAACAATCTTGAAGCCCTTAGGATTCTTCTTAACTTCGACAATATAAAGCTTGATCCTGTCTCCGACTCTGTATCTCTCACCAGGGATCATTTCCTGCTCTCCGAGTATGGTCTCTGTCTTCTCATCAAGGCTTATTGTAAGACCTCTGTCATTTACCTTCTGAACAACTCCGGTAATGATATCCTTCTCCTTTGATGCGAAATAATCAAATACTGCAGATCTCTCGCCTTCCTTAATAGCCTGAACGATAATACTTCTTGCCTTCTGAGCAGCAATACGTCCAAAATCCTTTGTAGTTACTTCAACTCTGATCTCATCATCGATCTCTGCATTAGGATCGATATGTCTTGCCTCTTCAAGAGTCATTTCTCTGTGAACATCGTAGATAACATCTACAACGATCTTATTTGCAAATACCTGAATCTTTCCTGTTTCTCTGTCCATTCTCACTTCATACTCGGTATTCTTACCAAAATCCTTTTCACAGGCTGAATAAACCGATTTCTCAATAGCTTCCATGAGAACTTCCTTGCTGATTCCTTTCTCTTTCTCTAATTGATCAAGAGCATCAATTATTTCTGACATTTTTTTAATTCCTCCTTTTTTATACGGCTTTTTATTACAGAAACTTCTTTAGAATTTTATCCAAGCTGTCCTGACTATAACTCATTATATTAATGATTTGTAAAATGCATCCTAAAGAAGATTTGTTTCTTACTCCACAAATGCAAGTTTGACAATTGAAATGTTTTCTCTCTCGAGAGTTAATGTCTCACCGGAAATGGTGACTGTAAGATTCTTCTCATCAAATCCTGCAAGTTCTCCCTGGATTTCCTTCTGACCATTTACTGCCTTATACAACTTTATATCTACAAGTTTTCCAATTGACTTTGAGAATTCCTTATCCTTCTTAAGTGTTCTTGTAAGTCCCGGAGAACTTACCTCTAAGATATAGGCTTCTTTGATCATATCAATTTCATCCAGCTTTTTCTCAAGCTGTCTGCTGATATCAACACAGTCATCTATACCGATACCGCCTTCCTTATCAGCATATACTCGAAGATAGTAATCCGCGCCTTCCTTAACATACTCAACATCCCAAAGATCATATCCGCCGGCCTCAATGATCGGCATAACAAGATCCGTGCATTTTTCTTCAATTTCCTGTTTTTTCAAATTATCACTCCTCATAATATCGGGCAGATAACCTGCCCAGTGATGCGTCGACAGTTAAAATTCGAATTCACATAAATATATTTATGACTGACTGCTCTGCCGCATACATAAAGCAAAGTGGGTTCGTTTCCGAACCCACTCTAGTTACTAGTTATTATGTTAAGTTAATATAACATAAGTAAATGCAAATTGCAAGTAATATTTTGTATTATTCCTATCCTACTTCTATAAGCTCCTTAGGTGATGCAGCAAAATTATCATAGCCATTCTCAGTGACTGCTCCCATATCTTCTATCCTGACACCGCCGAAGCCCGGTATATAGATTCCCGGCTCTATAGTTTCGATCATGCCTACCTGAAGAACAGTTTCATCTCTTGTATTAAGTGCAGGACTCTCATGAATATAAAGACCAACGCTGTGTCCCAGACCATGTCCGAAATACTCTCCATATCCAGCCTCTTTAATGATGTCTCTGGCAATCTTATCTACTTCAATACATTTCATTCCGGCTCTGATTACCTGAACAGCCTCCATCTGAGCTTTAAGAACTATATTATATATTTTCTTCTGTTCATCACTTGCCTTGCCTATAACCACTGTTCTGGTCATATCTGAGCAGTATCCTTCATAAATGCACCCGAAATCCATGGTAAGAAAATCACCCGATTCCAGCTTTTTCTTCCCGGGTATTGCATGAGGCATTGAAGAATTAATACCTGAAGCAGCTATAGTATCAAATGAAAGCCCTGCCGCTCCATTTTTCTTCATGCTGTATTCAAGCTCTGCAGCCACCTCCAGCTCGGTCATTCCCGGCTTAAGTATTTTAAGCACGTCCGAAAACGCCTTATCACCTATGGCTTCTGCCTGTCTCAGGAGTTCTATTTCCTCAGGCTTTTTAATCCTTCGCTCTATCAGAAGAGAATCTCCGAGAGGAATCCACTGCATCAGAGTACTTCTCAGCTTCTTCTCATATTCCGAATAATATAACTTGAAAGCTTCGGATATTTCATTTGAAATCTCTTTAAATTCCGATACTGTAAGGCTTTTATCCTCGAAAGCAATATTTGTATTACCATCCATCTGCAGAAATAAACCTGCAAGGATCTTAGCCTTCGGTTCAGCATTATTAAATTCTATAACCTGAAAGCCTGAAGATGCAGCCTTCACATCCTCTTTGGCAGCCTCTGTATATCTTGAATCCACAAGAAGATATCTGCCGAAGGGAAATACCCATGCCATTCCCTCGCCGCCTCTGAAGCCTGTGAAATACCTCAGATTATATTTATCTGTAATCATCAGGACATTACATTCTTTTTGATTCAGTATACTTTCGAAACTCATTTTTTCCCTCCGAACATGGAATCAGAGACTTCTTTAATATCCTTCTCAAAGCTTTCCTTGGAAAGCTTCTCGTCCAGTTCTGTAAGCTCCTTCAGAGAAACATTCGGCTTATAAATGACATCCAGATAGGTCTTTGTAACAAAATGAGAAGCCTGCTTCTTAACACTCTGGATACCGAATTCAGCCAGATAGTCTTCATTACTCTTAGTCTTCTTATAAGCCTTTACCATTTCTTTATCCATACGTTTAAGCCTTGTCAGAAGATTCAGCCTTGCCTCTGAAATATCATAAATATTTTTAAATGTTATCTCCGGATTCTTCATGATCTTACCGTTTCCTTCAAGGAAAAGGTTTCTTTTCTCTTCCAGTCCGTATAAAGCCACAAGCTTTCTAGCTTTCTCATCTATCTGATTGAAATCCATTTCTGCGAAGCTTCTGCCTTCAACACCGGCAAAAACATCAAGGGATCTGGTCGTGTGTTCCAGACAATTAATATAAACCGGAATAGTCTTCACTGAATCAAGAGCCGCTGCCAGTCTTTCCTTCTTACTTTTATCACGTGTCTTAAACAGCGGATTATTATTCTCTTTATAATAATTCTTTGCAGTCTCCTGATATTCCTTAAGCACCTTCTTCAGTTCTTCCTGGGATACAGCGCCCTTTTCCATGACCTCTATACATTCCAGAAGCTTAGCCTTCATCTCTGTAATGCGGTTAAGCCCTTTATCATTTTTAGCATTTTGCTTAGCTTCAGCGTTTTTCTCAGCGTCAATACCCTCAGCTTCTGATGCTTCTGCAAAGGCTTCTTCCGGATTTGCTTTTTCTGCCGCCTCAATCTCATCAGGTACTTCTGACTGTATACCAAGAAATGCGCCTCTTACCTCTTTCAGTTTGTTTAAAAGATTATTATATCCCTCGGCATAAACCATCTGAGCATATACAAATTTTCTTGCATCATGAAGCGAGATGGTTTTTTCTTCCTCTTTTTTGTCCTGTTGCTCTTCAGTTTTGTCTTCTTTATCCGTTATATCATAATTCATATTAAGAACATCTACATTCTCAATAACTGCTCCGGAATTATCTTCCTTTAAAGGCATTTCGACAATATCTTCTCCTAATGCCTCAGTTTTTTCTTCCTGTTCCTCTGCAGCTTCAGCTTTTGAAGATGTTTCGTTCTTTGCTTCACCTGTAGTTAAGACATCTGTCTTTCCTGTCAATTTATCTGTATCATCAAGAGCTCCGACCTCTGCCTCAGCATCCTTCAACTCTCTATACAGAGGATCCTGCATTCTCTCAAGTTCAGCAAGGGCACTGAAAGCTTTTAATCCATTTTCATTTATGTATTTTTTAAATGTAGGATCATCACTGAGCTGCTGTGCTTCAAATTCAAGATCCAGCAGATTTACACTCTTACTGTATTTCTTAGCCTCGGCAAGAGTTATATTGGGATCATACATCTGATCAAGACGGCGCAGCGCAATAAAAAGCTTAGCCTTGTCACTTATGGACTGGTTGCTGTCTATGACAAGATATCTGTCATGATCGTCCCTGTTATCTGAATAAATGTAATTGTCTGCCGCAAGCTGATAAAACTCTCTGATCTTATTGGTGAAGCCCTGCTGAAGCTTTTTTATATCATCAATATCACTCATTTCCGTGCCCTCCCACAATATATACAATAATCAATTCCGTTATCACATTATAAACAACGCCAATTATGTTATTGATATCAAAAAATATACAAATACCAATTCTGCTATTGATATCAGAACATATACAATACCAATTCTGCTATTGATATCAGAACATATACAATACCAATTCTGCTATTGATATCAAAAAATATACAATACCATTTATGCAATTGATATAATATACATATCACTCATCTCATTAATGATATCATATTATGCTCAGTCCATTATACCCCGTAAATACCCAACATATATGTGTTTAAATAGCCAATTTCTCCTATAGTTACACATTTTTAATTATATCGCAAAACTCGATTTTTTTCCATAAATTTGTTACAGGACAATATAAATTTCAAAAAATAAATCTAAACGACCTAAAAATACCTTGTAACCGAAAAAGCGCCCCGGAGTCGAATGCTCCGGGACGCCTAAAACATGCTATTATAAATATTAATTTTTTCCCTTAACAGACTTCTTATTTACGTTAGCACCGGCCTTAGGTGCTGTCTGATTCTTTGGCGCAGCCTTTGCCTCAGTGGCTTTCTTCTGCTCGAGAGCTTTGTTTCTCTGCTTATTATGAATCCTTACAAACTCCTCTTTATTTTTCTTCAGGCTTTCAAGTATCTTCTTAGGAGAATCACTGCTTGAGATATTTGAACTGATATTCTTAACTGCGTCCTCCAGCATTTTATTGCCCTTTTCGGTACGAAGCCTTCTGGTGATGTGAGGTACCGGCTTACGAACATCCTCAAGGATCTTATATTCCATAACTATTGTGTCATGAACCGTTATATCAGCATTCGGCTTGGCTGTCTGCTTGATAAGTTTCTTCCTGTTCTTCTGAAAATCTTCGAATTCCTTGCTGTTGTCCCTCTGCTCGGCTCTTTTCCTGTTATGCATGGTCGAAACAAAATCCCATCTTACTATATCCTTGATACAGGCCTTCTTCTCCTTATCAGTCATCTTAATACCAAGCTCATCAGCTCTTTTCAGCTTATTCTCAGCATCAAAAGCCTTATCCTGAATACCCTTAAGTCTGATCGTATCTTCAACCGACAGTCTGGTCTCCTGATCAAGCTTCTGCATTACATCAGAATAGAGCTTTTCATCCTTTTGGGCAAAATCAATCAGCTTTGAAAGCATCTCAGTCTGCATACCGTAATTATCACTGTCCATCAGATCCTCTTTGATGCAGTCACCATTTATTTCTTTAATACCGGTAGCGATGATATCCACGAGTTCCTTACTGTCACCGGACTTATATTTCTCAAATGCCTGCTTTGCAAAATCCTTTGCCGGAACAAGTGTATCCCCAAGGAAATTTTCTGCCATGCCTGCTCTTGGAGTGCTTATACCCATATCGAGAGTATACATGGTTCTCGCCTGGCGCAGCTTCAGCTCTTTAGTTGATTCGGGACTCTTTGTCGGGAATTTAGTGTCAGTCCACCCCTGTGAAATAAAGCTTGTATCATGCATTTTTGCATAAGTAATCACTGCAAAATCATCACTTGATATACCGTCAAGCTGTACAGGTTTAAATGTATTCAGGAACTGTTCCTTATCGTACATCCTGTTTGCTTTGAAGGTATGTTCCGGTGTGTATGCAGGATTCTTGCCGCAGAAATTCAGCAGCTGCCATACTCCGCCGTTATATGGTCTTCCCTGTCTATATCTAATATCAGCTTTCCAGACTATATCATGTCCGGCTGCCTTGACAGCATCAAATTCTTCCTTTAATTTTTCACGATCCACCTTGCCGGTTCTCAGCTTCTTGGCAAACAATCTTGCATCATCAGCCAGACCTAAAGCCGCCTTATATCGCTTAACACCCATCTTGGTATTAGGCTCCCAATTCTCAAGCTTCTCCCTGATTCTGTCTTCGATCTCTTCTTTCTGTTCTTTTGTGGCATTATCAGGAACAGGGTTTTCTTTACGCACCTTCCTTGCATAATCCTTAAGCTTTTCTTCTCTGTAAATCTTGGCATTTTCTTCGATCCTATCAAAAACTTCCGCATATTTATCCCATTCAAAGATTCCCTTATCTCTGTTATCCTTAAGAACAGTAAGAGCATTAACAACTGCCCCTTTAAGAAATCGCATTTCCTGAGTATCGGTATGACTTCCTACAGAATGCTGAGCAGAAAGCTCCTTCATATAATCTTCAAGAGACTTAATCATCTCCTGTCGAAAACGCTCATCAGCTGACAGTGTAACCACACTGACATCATTTTTTGATATTCTTTTGTAGTTATCCTCATACTTTCCGACTATTCCGGAAACATGTGCATATTCCACATCTTTCTTTTTAAGCTCAGGTGTCAGCATATGCTTCTTATACTCTGAATATATTGGCTTAAGTGTTCCAAGCACTCTCCTCCTGTCAGCCGGAGTATCGATATACGCTTTATTAAAGTCATCATATATCCTCTTAACCTGATCGTACATACCCGGACGCTTCTGATCCACAGTATCTTTATAGGTTGTGAGAGTTTTCATCATTGTATCAACATCATGAAAAAGCTGGAAATCCTCCGGTGACCACCCATGCTCCAGTGCCCGAATCTCACGTTCTATCTGATTACCGCGCATTTTACCATATCTCTCACCCTTCCAGTCCATGGTAAGACCTGTTTCAAGCTTGGCAAAAGGCTCGATGGAAAGCGTTTCTTCATTGACAGGGATTGCTTGTAACTGTTCAAAATAAACCTTCTGTCTCTTAAGGTGCTCCAGGGTTTTACTCTTATATTCTCTCTCAAGTTTTTCATCGACAAGACCGCTCTTCTTCGCCTTGAGGAAAGGAATCTTAACAGTCTCATCATACTGCTGTCTGTCCTCAAACTGCTCAAGGAACGGATACTTTGCCATGAACTCCTCATATTTCTGTTCATCCCTCTGCAGATTAAGAGGTTCACCCTGTTTTGCAACATTAAAATTCGGAAGCGGATAATCATTAAAGGTACCCGATTTATATAACAGTATACTGTCATCCGCCTCAAGCATAAGCTGTATATCACCGTTAAGTCCTGCTTCTACATGACGTCTGAAAGCCTTCTTGGCACGTTTAATGTAGGAATTATCCGGACGATTGTCAGCCGCTATATCTCTGTCCATGGCATCAAGGAATTCTTTTGCAGCCACAGACAGTCCCTGGACATCCGCCTCAGGAAGCTGAACGTTATCATACTTTTCCTTAGAACTTTGTGCAAGTCCGACTACAGCAAGCCCTGCAGTCTGGACTTCGTCAACATTATCAAAAAGATCCATCATCGTCATGATAGGATTTATTGAATCAAAGAACATCATCTTGGTTACTTTGCCGCCGAACTTGAAGCCTGCCGGCTGGACAGCCTGTGGTTCACCATTCACCGGTACGTTATTAACAGCATTTACCTGTGGTTCACCGTTTACCTGTTCATTGTTAACAACATTATTGTTTGCAGCATTATTAACTGCATTTACCTCATTCACGCCGATTGGTGCATCGTTGACGGCATTAACCTGTGGATTTTTATTTACATCCTCCACCTTTGGCTCTTCAACCTTCTTCGGAATAATGTTAATACCCAGCTTAGGAAGATCAAGTCCAAGCTCAAGCTCATCATTCATGACTGCAAGATCGGCTGCAAAATCATTAAAGTCGCCGCCATAATTTTCCTTAATGATATCTATTCCGGTCTTGCCGGTCTTCTTATCTCTGGTCTTCATGAAATTAACAAGAACTTCAATCTGTCCCAGAGCTTCATCAACAAATTCTTTCTCATCTCTCAGGTAAAGCGTTCTGAAAGCACCTATATTTTCCGATAACAGCTTACGCGGTCCTGAGCCCCACTCCATAAAACCTAGTGCACTTGTAAATGATCTGTAAAAATCCTCGTACATCATATTTCCTTTAGCAGGTTTTGTTAATCTTGGCATGTATTCACCCTCCAATAAAAATTACATTTATTTACACAGTTTTCTTAATCTTGTTTCAGATTATAGCACTTAAAGCGCAACAAAAGCGTAACATACAAGTAAAAAAATCCTCTCCTTACAGGTTCTGCCCTGCAAAGAGAGGATTGAAATTATTTCAATTATCAGCGTCCAATAGAGGCCTGTCTTTTATTTTGAGCGTCCAGCTGTCTCTGAGCTTTGACTGCGGCAATTCTGTTAACCTCATTATTTCTGAGAGAGTTCTGAGTACTGGTTACTATCCTTGTAAATACATTTTTCTTGTTAGCAGCATTATTAATGTATTTCTGCATTGTCTCAGCATTCTTTGCATCACCGTCATACTCATGGATTCCGAACTGATCACGATTGTTCTTATCTTTGTAATTTGCCTTGCTCTCAAGGTTCTGGGTCTCATTCTCTATAAGATTATTAATAACATCTTTGGCATTTACGCTTGCGTCAGCAGCTATCGCCTGAGCGATGATCAGACCCTGCTTGGAAGCAATAGACTGATTAACCATGACAGAAGCTGTATTGTCAATAATGTTGCCGTGATGATTATTAACTATATACTCACCCTGGGTTTTATATGATGCCCCTCTGAATTTTAAGTTATTATCAAGTGTCGTCTGGCAGTCAGCCTGAATCTTGGCAGCCTTCATCTCAACTGCTTCCCACTTACTGAAAGCCTTCTCCGGATAGCCCTTAACAACAGCCTTAAATACAGGGTTCTTCTGAAGCTTCGATACCTCTTTGTCATAGGTTCCGTTCTTTATCTCCTGCTCTATCTGTTCAAGTTCTTCCTGTTTTACGCCTACTTTATAAATCTTTTCAAGATACTTCTTTGCTATGAAATCACCTGCCAGCTCTGAAGCTCCTGCACCATTCCTCAACGCAACATATCTGTCACTTTTGTTATTGGTGTAATAATTAGAACCCATAAATTTATTCTTCTCGGTGATAAGCTTTCTGACCTCCATCTGTTTCTTGGATGCCTCAAAGGTTCTCTCAAAATTATCTGCCGTTCGGATAGTACTGCTTGCAAGCATCTCCTGCTCATGAAGCTCCTCGAGCTGGAAAGATTTGTCTTCTATCTCCTGAGCTGTCATATCCATATAAGACTTACCGGTCTCATCCTTTACAGGTTCAAATTCACGTCTAAGATTATCATAGCAATTGATCATTGCAGGAACAATATCTGCACCATGCTTTGCCATCTCAAGTCGTGACTGCCCCTTGCCTGATGCCGGTCCAAATATCACTCCCTCATGCTCTCTTGCATATCTGCGTGCTAATTTATTATACTGACTGAGTGCTTTCTTAACGTCACTCGGTTTACTGTTCGGATTCTTCATCTTATTTATCGCAAGCTGAAGCGACTGAGTCATAAGCTGATATGAAGTAGAACCCTCCATTTCCTCTGTATTATCAAAATTCTTATTTCTGTCATCCTGTGTGTTGATAAGGACATTTGCAATACTTTCCAGTTCGGAAACAAACTGTTTTCTGCCATAGTTAAGCTGTCTCTCAGCTCTGATAAAGGCCTTTGCATTCTTAAATGACATTTCTTCATTTACAACGAATCTTTTATCCTTTGCAGCCGCTCTGTAATAATCTCTGCTCTTGGTAAGAGTCAGTCTGTCGTAGATTGAATTTGCCAGATTTACTCTGTCCGCCTCACGCTCAGATCTCTTATGCTTGCCATCCTTAAGCTCCTTATTCTTCATATCGATGTAGTTTTTGGTAGCCTTGATAGCCTCGTCCCTGAGGAGATCATATCTTGCAGGGTTCTCCTTCTTGCTGACCTTTGCAAGATTCTCAACAGCCTTCTTCATCTCCTTAAATTCAGATGAAGATATAACATACTTCGGATCAACAGCTTTAAATGCATTAAACATATCCTTGGCTGTTCCTGCAAGTACTATCTTCTCATTTATGCTCGGTTCTGCTTCCTTTCTGATATCAAGAGCCTTCAGGACTGATACAGTCGATCTTGATGATTCAAGATCTGTACCCTTGAACTCACCCTCACTGATTCTGGTAACAAGCTTTCTGGTATAATCCGCAAGCTTTTCTATACCCTGCTTTCTGCTGTCAATGTTCAGTGTATTTGCCTTGGTTGGGGCTGAAATAACACTGTTCCATACTTCTTCCATAGCCTGACATTCTGCATTGATTTTTTCTGACTTATCTCCGGTTGAAAGATTATTCTTTCTGCTCAGCTGCTTCATGTTTACATAGAACTGAGCCATGGCCGGAATATCAGACATCGGATAGCCTGCTTCGAGAAGCTGAAGTCTTGCCTCAGCATCGTACTGAGCATAGTTGTGTGATCTAGGACCGCTTACGAAGTTATCGTAATTGTTTTCAAGACCTCCTCTTTTCTTTATCTTATCAAACTCCTCCTCTGACATAGTGAACATCTTTTCACAGGTTTTTATATAGTCTCTGTAGGATTTCTTAAGCTGTTCCCTGTTCACGCTTCCTGATTCAAAAGCAACAAGATCTTCCTGTATCTTATTTCCGCCCTTTATCATATCCATAATAGGAGTATCATCAATCGATAATACTGTCTTCTTCCAGTTTGCGCCCTTGGAGGAATTATTTTTCAACATGAAATCCAGAATACCATTCTCTTCATCCTTCATTTCGAGTGTCACGCCATATGTTTCTGACTTCAGCATGGCACCTGTGAATCTCTCAGACACCATAAATGCAGGATTTTTAGATATTTCTGCATTAATACTCTTTCCTTCAGCAATACAGTCAACTACCGTTTTAAAAGACTTTACATATTCTCTTTCACTGTCTGAAATAACTGCCGTCTTCAGATAATCATCCAAATGCTTTTTAATCTTCTTGAAAGGCTCTGTTGAATATTTGATAACTTCCTCAAATGCCACATCAAGATACTTTACTGCTGATGCATCAGCGTTACCATAAAAATTATCAGCAGAAATAACCTTTGTTTTTTCATTAAGACCTACGATAATGTCAAACGGTTCTTTTTCGTTATCGCTGAATCTTCCGGCAAATTCCGGCAAAACATTCTTATAAACAGGATATATATAATCCGGCTTTAACTGTACATTATCATAGGTATTAACCTGTCTGAGAAGAGCAAACTTCTCATTATCCGGTAAATAATCTCCAAGAATACCGTATAATACGGTTCCTGCGATGTTCGGCATACGCTTGATCTCATCAATTGAATAAGTATTTACTAATGTCTGTGGCTGTGGCATGGGCTTATCTCCTTTTCTATACGGCTATATACATTTATTTATCTCTTATCTTATCATTACAATGTTGATGTGAAAACATATTATTTATATCTTTTTCATATCGACAACCCTATAATAAAACACAAAGTATAACAAAAGTGCAACAAATCCATATATTTTTAAAAATTATTTTAAATATTTCAAAATGGTTCATCGCAATGTGAATTTTCAATCTGCTTCATCATCATAATGTGATTTTTCAATCTGCTTCATCACCGTAATATGAATTTTCAATCCGCTTCATCATCATAATATGAATTTCCAATCTGCTTCATCATCATAATGCGAATTTTTCAGTCTGTTTTATATTGAAATAAGAAAAATAATTATATATATTTTACTTATATGCAGCTGATCATCAGCATTCTAATTAATAAGGAAATATCATGATATGAAAAAAATTATAATAAACAAGAAAAAAGTAAAAAAAGGAGCAGCCGTTTTAATGATCTGTGCATCACTTATGCTTTCCTCATGTGGCAGTTCCTCGTCAGATATTGACACTTCAAAAAGTAGTAAAGACAATGTGATCACAAATAAAGATACTCTTACTGTTGACGAAAATGCTACCACCGTATCGGAGCTTCGGATTTCTCAGGATATTATAGATAATATGGCTCCTGCCACAGATACAGGTGAGTTAAATATAACTGATGAGATCATAGAAACCGGCATTTTAAATTCAGGAGATACGAGCAGACTTGAAAGCTGTATGGAGAAGGCTTCCCGCGGCGAAGAACTTACTATAGCTTACCTGGGAGGTTCCATCACAGACGGTTCTAATGCAAGTCCTCAGGAAACCAGCTGTTACGCTTATCTCAGTACTCAGTGGTGGAAGGATACATTCCCAAATGCAAATATCAGATATATAAACGCCGGCATCGGTGACACCGATTCATGGATTGGTGTGCACAGGGCGAAGGAGGATGTACTGAAGTACTCTCCCGATCTGGTCATCGTTGAATATTCTGTTAATGACTGGCAGCAGCTTAACAAGGAAACCTATGACAGCCTACTCAGAATGCTCCTTACATCAGACAGCTCTCCTGCCGTGATCTCCCTAATGCTTTCCCACGAAACAGGAGGCTACGCCAAGGAGCACGCACCGATTGCATTTAAATATAAGGTACCTATGATAAGCTATTCTGCACTGCTTACAAAAGGGCTGGTAAAATGGAATGATGTCGGGGCAGCGGATAAGGTTCATCCAAAAAATTCAGGCCACGCCCTTATAGCCCGGCTTCTGACTGAGTTTTACCGTTCGGTATTATCTGATATCAATTCTCATCCATATACAGAATATGTCGTACCGGATATAAGCCTGTCCCAGACAAAATGCCGATACGACAATTCAAGGATACTATATTCTGATGAACTTAGTGCAACCGACTCTCAGGATTTTGAAGCAGGCGAGGTATGGACACTGCTCTCAAACAATAACGGATGGCATACCGAGAATGCAGGAAATATACAATTCACATTAAATGCAAAGGAACTCGGAATACTTTATATACAGACCAATACAGAGCCGGAAAAATATGATATATGTTATGAAATATATGTCGATGACGTATTTTCAGGGACGATCAGCGGATATGACAAAGACACCTGGGGACAGCATGTTAAATACGAATCCATACTTTTGGAGGACACAGCAGCAGAACATGTAATATCATTAGTTCCAAAGGACGGTTTTCCGGGAAAAGACTTTACAATTACCGGAATCGGAGTAACTGAATAAAACTTGGCAGGAGGCGGTAACTAACTGCTGCCCTCTCACAGCAAAACATCTCCGGAGCACCTTAGTGATGCTCCGGAGATGTTTTTTCTTATTATTTGTATATCATATTCCCTTGATAATTCTGTTATCTTTATTCTGCTTGGCAATATAAAGATCTCTGTCGGCAATAGACATTGCCTCTTCAAGAGTAAACCATTTTGCATCCTTTTTGATTTTACAGAATCCGCAGGAAACTGAAATATTATATGGCTTATCACTTGCAGCATTAAAGTTTTCAAAGGATTCCTTTATCTTATGCGAAAGAGTATTTTGATCCATTTCACCGAAGTAAACCATAGCATATTCATCACCACCGATTCTTCCTACAATACCGTCATTTTTGATTATATCGGCAAGTATACTGCTTATGGTCTTAAGCGAAAAGTCACCTTCTTCATGTCCGAAACGGTCATTTATGATCTTAAGATTATTCATATCAATATAAAGGAACAGCGAATCATTTCCTTTTGTGATATTTTGATGAATCACTTCCGGAGCAGTATCCTTGAAGCCTCTTCTGTTGAGTATGCCTGTTAAAACATCATTTCTTGAAAGCTTATCCAATTCGATATTATGCTGTCTCATGATAGCAATATTATCTTCAAGCTCCTTCTGAACCTCATTATTAACCTTCAAAATGTGTATAACTCTGGCGGCAGTTCCAAGCTGATTGGCAAGGAATTCGCCATTTTTGAGGGTCATTTCTGTCAGATCGTAAATAATTATTCCAAATACCGTATCTCCGAAGAAAAGCGGCATCATAACCATATTATAACTATCAAAATTAATCTCATCATTTTCAAAAATATTCTCGATCAAAACCTTCTGCTTATTGAATGAAACACTCTCCGGCACGCCATCCTTAAGCACTGCCTTAAGGTTTATAACCTGCGGAGTATTAAATGTTTCATACTGTAAATGAACAACCGGCCTTTCAAATATATAAACATAAGCATTCTTAATATTCATCCAGTCCAGATGAGCTACAAGTTCCAGATAACTTAGATCGTTGGCATAAGAAAAATTCAAACTGTCTCTCACAAGAGTCTTCATGGAGTACAGCATCTGATCCATGTCATCATCATGCTTTACAATATTATTATTCTGAACTTTTATTATCTGTTTTAAAATGTCCTCCATAAAATCATAGGCATACTGCTTACTGTTGAAATCATTCAACCTCTTCAGGATTTCACCCTGCAATCTCTCGAGATATGGAATCAGCTCATCATAATCAGTATATTTCATAGCTCCATTTTTAAAGAACTGTCTGAAATTATCCTTAAGCCTTCTGATTCTGGCCGTATCTTTTTCCTTATTGTTAACTATATCTATCAGTTCTTCCATGAGAAGAAGAAAACTTATCCTCAGATTGGAAGAATCTGTTATTTCACCATATCTGTAACGGTAAAATACCTGGTCGAAATAGCTGTTGACCTTCTTCATGTTGAGAAGCTGTTCACCGCTGTGGTCAATAACATCAACAACGCTTCCAAATGAGTCTCTGCAGATAAATCTGGTCGGAACAGTTTCATTATCAACCTTCTCTCCCTTCATCATACGACTGAGCATTTTATAAGCATGGCCGCCAAGTTCAAAGGTACTGGCATCAATGGTGGATAGAGACGGATTCATCATAGAACCTACAACTTCATTATCAAAGCCGAATACACGGATATCTATACCCGGTTCAAGCCCTCTTTTTCTCATCTCCTCATAAAGTGCTATGGCAGTTACATCGTTTACACAGAAAATAGCCTCAGCATCCGGAAAGCCCGAAAGAAGCTCTGCTGCTTCTTTTTCACATCTCTGAGTAAGATCTCCGGCAACAAACCAGTTTTCTTTAAATTCAATATTGTGTTTTTTCAGGAATTCAAGATAGGCAGCTTTTCGTTCACTGGCATCAGAATTATCTTCAGGTCCGCCAAGCATTCCGATTTTTCTGATATCATATTTTGTAAAAAGATATTCAAGAGCGTCCTCAATACCCTGTTTATTATTAAATGTCGCTCCTACATAACCCGGAATCTTTGAAGCCATGAGCGCAACAGGAACATCCGGCAATGTTTTCATAAAATCAAGGAGAACCTCCCTGGTAGTGAGGCATCCAATATAATCAGCCGCAACAATAATACCATCAACATTTTCTTTTTTTAGAAAACTTGCGGTAACCTCATACTGATACTCAGACTTGTCCGGCATCCCTGACAGATCACGGCCAATATATTTCAGCGGAACAACTATAATATTAACATTGTCGTTTAATGCAGCATTCTTAATACCCATGTAGGCTTCTTTGGACAGGGAATCCATAATACCACTTGTAAGAAATGCTATCGTTTTCTTCTTTCCCATAAAGTTCCCTCAAAACTCTTACCAAAAAAATGTGAACAATAATCCTGATGGACTAACCCCGTATACTGTCTTTTAATGAACAGCTATAGCATACAAATATATAAGTTTATTATAAAGATTTTACCCATAATTACAAGAATATATATTTTTATGAAAGAGCTGTTTCAAATGGTTTTACAGGCATTCCCTTATCATTATAGAGATTTACTTTTCCATAATTAAAATATGCATATCTTATGGCATCTATCTTCCTGTCTGTTTCAATGATAATACAATCCCCTTCGATATAACATTTTCCCGGAACATGCCAGTCTTCGTCATATTTAATTTCAAATCCGAAAATATGATCCTGCTCCTTTTCAGAGTCCTTTAATTCGTTTCTGATATCCAGCAGCTCATTTGAAAGAGTCTTCAAAGCACCATAGGTATCCGAAAAGCTTATCTTATATCTTCCGTTTTCACCTGTTACCTCTTTAACTCGTGACTCTATCGCTCCTTCCTCGGATAAATAAACATCCTTAAGAATTCTGAGAGCAGTCCTCTCTCCCGGAGTTTTCTTATCCGTCGGATGAACATTATCATATTCACCGCAGTCGATTATTGAAATGAGTGACGCATCATCATAAGCATCCACAGCCTTTTCCTGAATTGCTCTTATCCTTGCCCAGTCTCTCTCATCAAATGCACCTCTGGCAATGAACATAGGCAGCTGGATTATTGAAACCGGAAGTCTTTCGTCCCTGAAAAGATCTTTAAATTCAGCTATAAGCTCCTTAAGAAGCGGCAGATATCTGCTGTTTCGGCCTGCATCTTCTTCACCCTGATAATAAATAAGTCCTTTTGATGCAAACGGAGCTATTCGCTCAAGCATTGTATGATACAGCCCGCACGGACGGAAAGCTGATTTAAGTCCCATTGGAGGCGGCCAAGGATAGTCACCTGCCTGCGCTGACAGCTCCTCCGGTGTGATATCCGGATTCTCTGCCTTTGCTTTTGCAGCAAGTGTAAGATGCTTTTCTACAAGAGCATTATATTCTCTGAGCAGTCTGTCATAATCTTCCTCTGTCTGACCTTTTACACTCTCTTCAAACTCATCAATATAGAGCCTGCCTTCCGGATAAGCACCGAGTCTTTCTTCTGAAAGCCAGCAGCTTATGGATGTGCCGCCCTGATAGCAGTCAACCATCCCCACTGTTACTCCCAGCTTTTCATGAAGCTTCTTTGCAAAGAAATATCCAATTCCGGAAATATCTCTGAAATTCCCATTCTGAAGTGTTCGCCATGAAAGCTTCTTTTCTTCTTCAAGGAAAACATCATCAACTACCGGCGTTTTTATAGACTTAAAATATCTGATGTCGTTAAAATCAGCCTCACTGAGTTCCTTCTCTCCACCTCTTGAATTCTGAAGTTCGAATTCTATGTTGGACTGACCGTTAACGATCCAGACTTCACCAAAATATACATCCTGATAAACATATTCCCTTTTATCAGACGTGTTATCATTAATACCGGACATTTTCTCTGTGCCGCTTGCGGACTTGCCCACATCGTCAGAAGTCTTATCCAGCGCCCTTATTGTAAGCATATATGGCCCGCCCGCAACATGCTCAGGAAGCATGATCTCCCATCGTCCTGCTTCCACCTTCTCTTCTTTTTTGATATCATCAATCTCAACACTGATCATTTCAGGAGCTTCAGATTCACCAAATACAAACCATTTTTTATCTCTCTGAAGAACCATATGATCAGAAAAAATAGCAGCCGGTCTCATACCTTTCCTCACCCTCTCCCTATATTATTCCCTCATTTTTCATAAAGCTTATTATTCTGTCTGCATCCTTCTCATGCGT
Source organism: Eubacterium ruminantium (assembly GCA_900108205.1). Taxonomy (GTDB): domain Bacteria; phylum Bacillota; class Clostridia; order Lachnospirales; family Lachnospiraceae; genus Eubacterium_Q; species Eubacterium_Q ruminantium_A. The sequence continues at coordinate 436,804 of FNUU01000001.1, forward strand.
TATCTTTGAGGGATGTCCGGAAGCCATTCCGTCATTTTTCACATCATGCTCAGGAAGCTCAAGCCCGTAAATATTCTCAAATCCATCCTTCTTAACCTTTTGGAGCACCTGATCAACGTATTTATAATATCCCGGTGCAAGGGTTCCCAGAGTACATATTATGGCAGCGTCAGGATATGCCATTCTGAGTGTATAGAGAAAACTCTCATACCTTGCCAGGTAGCCAAGTCGTATATTCTTATCGTTTGTCATCGGTCCGGAATCATTTGTTCCCAGATTAAGAATTATATAATCCGGAACAAATTCACTGTAATCCGTAAGCATTTCCTTATCATAAAACCAGTTCTGATAAGCAAATATTTTAGGAACTATATTCTCCGGATTGCCGGTATATTCAACGAACATACCAAAGCCCGAAACAGAAACCCATTCGGCTTCCCAATCCATTTTTCTCGCCATAACTGCTGCGTAAGACAGCTCTCCGTCTTCGTCACGAAGAGTATACTCGCTCTCCGGCTCTCCGAGAACTCCATAACCACAGGTTATGGAATCGCCGATGAAAAGAGCTTTTTTTCTGCCTTCCTTCTTTGTGACAGGGAGCAGTTCACCGTCCGTCTCAATATCACTTATACCCACATAAGACATAGCAGCTTCTGTGATCTTAACTATCCTTACTTCATGCTCTCCTTCTTCTCCAAAGGAAGCAATAACTGTTTGCTGCGGCTTTTCATTATATTCTGCACTCTTTATAACAAGTTCTTTTTCAGCTTTACCGTCAATATATATTCTGAGTCCCGGTTCATTTACCGTATCATTATGTCCAGTGGTAAAAACAGCACTAAGACTTTTTCCACGGAACTTCAATGTCACGGAACTGTTTGTAAATCCAAGGATTGTTGTACCGTCCCTGAAGATTATTCTTCCCTGATATACTGCATAATCAGCATCTTTTGTTAGTTTCTTTATCATCTTTCCATTTACTTCCTTCTTACAAAATGATACAGTGCTCCGGCACCGTCGCCATAAAGTTTATCCGTCAAAAATCCTATATTCATCAACTCATCACCGTAAAATGTTCTTCCGTCAGGAAGCTCATATTCAGCGTCCGGCTGAAGTCCCTTAAGTCGTATCATTTCAGATCTTTCATTTGCGCCGCCTCTTACCTGGATATATGTAAGCAGTGCTTCGCTTTTATCGACAGCAACATTCATCCATGCGTAGGACTTTTTGTATTCATTGCCATGTATTAAGGCCGAGCAGCTGCATATTCTGTAATAATCTCCTTCACGTACGAGATCATTATATTTATGATACATCTCAACCTGCTCATTGATCTGCTGCAACTCCTCATCATTCAGCTTTGTAATATCCATCTCATAGCCAAAGGTTCCCAGAAGAGCGACATACCCTCTTGTCTTTAAATCTGTCGTTCTTCCAACTATATGATTTGGACAGATGCTTACATGAGCACCTATTGATGAAGGCGGATATATAAGAGCCGTTCCCTCCTGAATTCCCAGTCTCTCTATGGCGTCCGTATCATCAGAGCACCAGAACTGCGGACTGTAATATAACATACCCGGATCAAATCTGCCTCCACCGGAGGTGCAGTTCTCAAGGAGCAGATCCGGAAATTCATTTAAAAGCCTTTCCTGCATCTCATAAACCGCCAGCATATACCTGTGGTGGAATTCACCTGCTCTGGTTACTGTGCTTCCCACATCCGTTATCGGTCTGTTCATATCCCATTTAACATACTTTATATTTGAGCTGCGAAGTATTTCAGCCACCTGCTCATATACACAGTCTCGTACTTCTTTTCTGGTTATATCAAGTACATACTGACTTCTGCACCATGACGGATCCCTTCCCGGAATCTGAATAGCATAATCAGGATGAGCCCTAAAAAGATCGGAATCAGGAGATATCATCTCAGGTTCAAACCAGATTCCCATCTCAAGGCCGATTTCATTGATCTTCTTACACAGTCCGTCAACGCCATTTGGAAGCTTTTTCCTGTCAACCGTCCAATCTCCGAGAGAACAGTTATCAGAATCTCTTCTGCCAAACCAGCCATCATCCATAACCAGCATTTCTATACCGGCTTTTTTAGCGACTCTTGCTATCTCAAGAAGCTTTTCTTCATCGAAATTAAAATAAGTCGCTTCCCAGTTATTTATAAGTATCGGTCTCTTTTTATGCAGATACTTACTCCTTATAAGATGCTTTCTCATAAAATCATGGAAGGTTCTTGTCATACTTCCGAGTCCTGAATCCGAATATGTCAGAATCGCCTCCGGAGCAGCGAAGCCTTCATCATCATCGGGACTTACCTTCCATGAGAAGCCATCATCATTTATGCCCATATTTATTCTGAGTTCGTTATGCTGGGTACGCTCTATCTCCCCCAGATAACTTCCGGAATAAACAATACTTACGCCATATACCTCTCCTGTATCTTCATCTGCATCCTGAGACACAACAGCCATAAATGGATGATCCTGATGTCCGGAGATTCCCCTGCTACTTCCGATGGAGGTTATTCCATGTCCGATAACTCTTCTGTCCGGGATTCTCTCCCTCGCCCAGGAACCGTGAAGAGTGATCAGTTCATGATTATTCCACTGAAGACTGAGAGAAGAACTCATGACCTTCTCCAGATAAAGCTCTCTGTCAGCCTTTATATTCACTGATTTTGCAACAACATCTAGTCCTCTGAAAATGCTGTAGCAAAGCATAACCGTAAGTCCCAGATCCTTATCAAAAAGATCTATCTCGAGACTTTTAATATCATCTTCTTTTCCGAAACTGTGAGGAAGCCCCTTCAGGTCTTTTTTGCCATCATATATTCTATGGCTGATATATTTCAGCTCGCCGCCGACAAAACCATCATCATTTCTTACTTTAAGGGCGTTAACTCTGAAATCGCCCGTACCACTGATACTATATTCAAAAGGAAATCCATCCATGAAGACGCATTTATCAGCAGGCTTACCGCTTAAATAAGTATAATCCTTTGGCCGAAGTGCATCTTTTCCGGGTATATATCCTAATTTTTTTCCAAAATATACATGCCCCAGGTATCCGTCACATAGTGCCATAACATATGACGCACCTTCCATCTGAAGCATAAATGTCTCTTTTATTTCATCATAATAAATTCCAAAATCCAGGGGTTTATTCATTTGATCTGACCTTTCATATAATAAATCCAATTCATAACTGTCTTATAACAGTCGAACAATCAATACCTGTTTTTATAACTGTCTTATAACAGTTTTATAACAATCGAATATTCTGTAACAGTTTTATATTGATTCAATAATCAATATCATTTTATCATATTTTAACTATAGGGCAGACAGATTAGGAGATTCTGTCTGCCCCTTGGTTTTGGTTTTCCCGAGATTATCTTATACCGGGATCTGTATCATCAAAGCGAACAACGCTGTGCGCTTTGATGTAATCAACAATCTCATCTACCTTTGTAAATGCAAGTCCGACATAGCTGTCTGCACAACCATAGTAAAGAGCTATTCTTCCTGTTGCGGAATCATTTATTGTAGCGCATGGGAAGCAGACATTTGGAACAAAACCTCTCTCCTCATACCACTCTTCAGGTGTAAGAAGGAAGTTCTCACAACGATATTTAACAACAGACGGATTATCAATATCAAGAATTGCACCACCGATGGAATAAACATAACCATTGCAGGTTCCGCTTACGCCATGGTAGAAAAGAAGCCATCCTTCAGTTGTTTCAATAGGAGCAGCTCCTCCACCGATCTTAAGAGATTCCCACCACTCCTGGCATCTGCTCATTACATGTCTGTGTTTACCCCAGTATGTAAGATCAGGGCTTTCAGAAAGGAAAATATCACCAAATGGTGTATGTCCGCTGTCTGAAGGACGTGAAAGCATTACATAGTTGCCATTTATCCTTCTAGGGAAAAGAACTGCATTTCTGTTGAAAGGAATAAATGGATTCTCAAGTCTTGTAAATGTCTTGAAATCTGTGGTCTTTGCAAGACCGATAGCAGCGCCGTAAAAATCCTGGCACCACATAACATAATATGTATCCTCTACCTTAACAAGACGAGGGTCATATGCATAAATAGGCTGGAAAGGCTCGCCTTTCTCATTTACGAACTGAATCTTTTCTTCTTCAATATTCCAATGTATACCATCATCACTTCTTCCGAAATAAATGAATGATACACCATTCTTCTGTTCTCCACGGAATACACCAACAAACTTTCCTTCATAAGGAATTACGGCACTATTAAATACTCTGGCAACATTCTCCACCGGATTACGGTTGATGATAGGATTCTCTGTATATCTCCAGATCGGAGCACCCTTTAATCCTTCAGGCTTATCCTGCCAAGGCATATTAGGCACTTCCGGACACAGCATCTTAAGCTCTCCCATATTTACTCTCCTTAATTCTATTTATTATTCTTTTTAGCTTTCTCTCTGATCTTTTCCGCAAATATACTTACGGTCTTCTGAAAATACCATATATCCTCTTCAGGGCTGCCGGCTTCAGGCTTTTTCATATATTTTTTCATCACATATTCCATCGGATAGGTTATGAAAAAAATAAAAATACCCGGAAATACAACGATCGCCCACGGCATCAGATATGTTGCAGCTGACACTACACATACTGATATGATAACAGCTAAGGTTATCGGCAGAAATCTGAAGGCCGAAAATGCAGAAAGTCTGAAAATCTCAAAATTTTTCTTGGTAAACCTTGATAAAAACGGACAAAAATATACTATTGATGACAGGAACAGGAAGCCTATGCCTACCATGATCACAAACAGACCGTCATTCAGACTGCTGCGGTTGTTCCAAACATACATGACATCTATTACAAGAATAAATACTACTGCTATAAAGATAACTGACGGAAGTATTGACTGTTTAAAATTCGCTTTAAAGGAACGAAAGTATTCCTTAAACAGATAACCTGTTTTATGTCTTACCACCTTCGCCATGGCATAATATGCAGCCGTAGTGGAAGCAGTAATTGTTATAAGCGGCAGTGAACATACAAGCCACAATATTCCTATAAGCAGTATATCCAATAATGTGCTCATTACTCTTGAAAATGTACTATCCGGTGAAAACAATAATATTCTCTCCTTTATCTAAGGTTTTCATTTTTAGTTAAATATACTTAAAATCTCTTGAAAATTTACTTTGATTAATGCACATATAGCCTACGCCGTACTAGAGCGTAGGCTATACGTAATAATGCATAGTTTAATTATTTACAGTCTTATTTATAGAACTGGTCAAGTGCTGACTGTACAAGCTGCTTATTTGTCTCCTGGAACTGTGCAGGTGTCATCTCACCATTAAGGAGCTGATCCCAATGATAATCTACACCAAGTGCATTCCAGATATCGAAGCATCCTGCATCACCTACATATTCCATAACCTTGTAGTTCTGCTCTGTACGTGCACAGTCTTCCCACCATGACATATCACCATCACGGAGTTCGATGTCACCATGATACCAGTTCCAGTAATCCTGGAATACTGCGTAAACAAGTTCAGGATCCTTAACACCAACAGGGATCATGTAAGCATTTCCTGAAGATGTATTCTTACGTCCGTTTGTATCCTTGTTTCCTGATGGACCAATAGGGAATGGTACCCAGATCTCATCAAAACCAAGCTCAGCATCGTTATTTGCTGATGAAATCCATGCTGCAGAGATCCAAGAAGCAACTTCACCATTTGTATAAGCGTTCTGGTTGTGGTTGAAATCCTCTGAATCCCAAGGCATTGCTACATGGTCAACATTGTACATATTGTAGATAAACTCAAGACACTCTCCAACTTCCTTGCTAGAGATATTCTCTGTAGCATTAGAAGCGATTGTTGTACCGTTTGACATTGTGATAAGGAATACAAGAAAGTCTGAACGTGAACCGAAACCGTAAACATCTGTTACACCGTCTCCGTCCTTATCCTGTGTAAGAGCGATCATGTACTCTCTCCACTTATCCCATGTCCACTCGCCCTTGTCATAAAGAACGTTTGGATCTTCAAGACCTGCATCATCAAGCATCTGCTTGTTGAATGAAAGCATATATGTTCCGGCAACCTTATCCTCACCCTTTACAGGATTGAAGAGGTAAACACCACTGTCTTTTCCGATATCAACAGGAGCAATAATCTGCTGATCTTCAAGAACATCATAACCTGCAGGAAGTACTTCCTCAAGGTTTACTGAATATCCGTTAAGAGCAGCCGGGATACCGAAGCTGAGGTCTGTAAGATAGATATCGCAGTCAGGTGATCCTGCAAGGATTGAAGTAGAGATTGAATCCTGAATACCATCCCATGTAAGGTTTACGTACTCGATTCTTACATTGTACTTCTCTTCAACTTCCTTAACTACATCGAAATGCTTCTGAGCAAGTTCCTCATCAGAAACAGATGGATCATCATGAATATCCTTATTTGTACTATCATAGTAAATGTCAAACCATGTACCGATCTTGATAGTTCTTGTTTCGCCCTCGTTGTAAGGCTGACCACTCTTCTTGCCTGAATCCTCTGTCTTTCCTTCTGTCTTCTGACTTTCTGTAGCCGCAGGCTTAGAAGTATTGTCATCCTTCTTATCATCATCCTTATCACCACATCCGGCCATGCTGAAGGTCATTGCTGCCGCAAGGCTGAGTGCTGCAAGTTTCTTAAACTTCTTCATTATTCGTTAGTCCTCCTTCGATTATTTCACATTGCAAATAGCTGCTGATGTAACTTCCCAGTTACCTGAAGCCTCAAACTGGATTCTGTTGCCCCATGTAGACTTATCCTCGCCACAAACCTGAGCGATCATCTCATAAGAGATCTGGCATGTATTTCCGTCATAAAGTGCATATGTTACACCTGAACCATCCCAGTCACCTACACCGACTCTTGACCAGCCTGCTGCTGCATCCGGCATTACTATCCAAAGTTCACCATTATCTGACTTGTATGAAATGCTGATAACCGTACCTGGCTGAAGTGCTTCAATTGCTTCAGGTGAAAGCTCAACACCGTCTTGAGCCCATCCGCCGCCCTTAACAGCTGCGCCAAGGTCAACCTTATTATTAACTGCCTTGAACTCTGAAGCTGCACCAACGCGGATTCCTGTAACTTCCCAGTTACCATCTGATTCACACTGCATTCTTGCACCCCATGTTGACTTATCTTCACCACAGATCTGTGCAATTGTCTCGTATGTGATGTATGCCTTGCTTCCGTCCTGAACAGCAAATCCCTGTCCTGAGCCGTCAGCCATACCAACACCTACTCTCATCCAGCCTGCTGCTGCATCAGGCATTACAAGCCAAATGTTTCCTGTATCTGACTTATATGAAATCTCTACTACTGATCCCGGCTGAAGAGCATCGATGATCTCCTGTGGCATTTCCTTACCATCCTGAGCCCATGCGCCTCCCTTAATTGCGAAATCAGGGAACTCTACTGCGCCCTTAGCTATTGTATAGCTTGGAGCAACTGTACCAACCTTAACAGATGTAACTTCCCAGGCTCCATCTGACTCACACTGCATTCTTGCGCCCCATGTAGACTTATCTTCTCCGAGTACTGCTGCAAGCTGCTCATATGTGATCTGTGCTGTATTTCCTGAATTGTTAATGTAAGCATACTGCTGACCTGAACCATCTGCATCACCAACACCAACTCTCATCCAGCCTGCTGCTGAATCAGGCATTACGATCCAGATCTTACCTGTCTCAGACTTGTAAGAAATTTCTACTGCTGAACCAGGAACAAGTGCATCTAATACGTTCTGAGGAATCTCAAGACCATTCTGAGCCCATGCACCTTCCTTAACTGCAAATCCATCAAAGTTTACAGGATTGATAAGTCCGCTGAGGTTAGATCTGTCAATTCCGCCTCCGAATCCTACAGGGCTTCCGAACTCTGCTGCTGAATCTGCTGCAAGAGTAGCACCTGAAGCATCCAGAAATGCAATATTATCAATGTAAAGATTCTGTGCTGCGCCTGCATTATCTGTTTCCTTGGAAAGAATGATATAATTGGTCTTTCCGGCTACAAATCCTGCATCGCTCACATCAAAGGTTACTGTCTTAGGGTTAGCGTTCTCAAGATAAACTGACCAAGCCTTTCCCTTAACTTCATGATTATCTTCGCCTACATAAGAATAAATGTTACCACTGGAAGCATAGAACTGTCCGTCTGCACTCTCAGTACCGATATCCATCTGGATTGATGCCAGATTTGCTACGTTCTCACCCAGGAGAGCATCTACATTGATAGCAATGAACATATTCTTGCCTTCTGTATTCTCTGCCTTAAGTGCTTTGGAGCCTGCAAAATCTGTTACTGACAGATTTGACTTGTCTCCCTTTGTGCTTACCACCGAAAATGCAAAGTTTCCATCCTCAAAGTTTACGCTTGGATCTGCCTTTGCAGGTGCGGCCGGTGCCTCTGTTGCTTTTTCTGTTGTAGGAGCTGAAGTTGTTGCATTGCTTGCTTTCTCTGTAGCTTTTGGCGCTTCAGTTGTCTTGTCATCCTTATCACTATTTCCACAAGCTGCAAGTGATAAAGCCATAGCTGATGCAATAAGAACAGCTGCCCCTCTTTTAATCTTTTTCACTTAAAAACCTCCTTTAACACTTTTAAGTTTAATTTAAGTTTAACCTAATTTTAACTAAAGTAAGCCGTATTGTCAATGAAAATCTAGTAATATTTCACAAGAAAACTGCTGATTTTAACTTATTTATCCGACAATACCACTTCTTTCCACACCCTCGATAAACTGCTTCTGTAAAAGCACGTAAATTATTACCAAAGGCAGCATTATCAACACTATTCCGGCATCAAGATAAAGCTCCAGTATCTTAGGATCATATATCTTATAAATATTTCCTATGGTACTCTGCAGGCCTGCAATACGTTTACTTAAAACTATACTATCACTGATATTAAACAGCCTTGCATAGAAAGTATCATTGTACTGCCATACAAGGGAGAATATAGCTACTGTGATCGCAGCCGGAGTTGCATTTCTCAGCATGATACGGAAATATGTATACCACACACCTGCTCCATCCACGAAGGCCGCCTCTTCAATCTCCTTTGGAAGACCTCTGAAGAACTGATTAAATATATAAATATATAATCCCGACCTGAGTCCGCATGCAAAAAACGTAAGAATATACATCGGATAAGGAGTGGAAAGTATATTTATACTGCTGCCGGTGATCAGTTTGAAAATTCCGAGCACATCAAAATTTGCAAATGTCATATACATCGGAAGCATTATTGTATGGCTCGGGATGATGATCATGATAACTACGAATACGAAGAGAAGCTTCTTGAACGGGAAGTTAAATCTTGCGAATCCATAGCCTACCATGGAGCACATAAGCACCTGTATCACCATTAGACTGACTGAATAAAGCACAGTCTTAAGCATGGTTGATGAATAACTGAGTGTATCATATGCCACTTTATATCTTTCCATGGTAGGATTCTGAGGAATCATATATACCATAGTATTATAATGATCCGCATCAGAGAAGAACGATCTGGAAATGATACCAAGTACAGGTCCCAGTATTACATATGAGATACCGATCAGTACTATCCACCTGAAAAGTCCGAGGATAAAGCCCTTTATATTTTCAGTAATTCTGCTTTTTGTATTTGCGTCCATTTTCTTCAGTTTTTTACTCAAAAATGCCGCTTTACTTACTTCAACAAGATCTTCATCATTTTCATTTCTGATCTTATCACTCATGACTTTACCTCCTTTCCTAGTTATAGTAGAACGTTCGTTTCTGTATGAACCTGACGACTATGAACAGTATCAGACAGGTTATCACCGTTGAAACGATACTCATGGTTGAACTGAGTCCGTAATTGTTTTGTTTAAATGCTGTTGTATACGCCAGATCAACAACTTCAGAATTTGTAAAGCTGTCGATAACCGTATATACCACTACCGTTATGATATGAGGCATTACCATCGGGAAGGTAACCTTCCAGAAGGTTTCATAGGTTGTTGCACCCTCAATCTTTGCAACCTCATACATTGATCCCGGTATGGACTGAAGAGCTGCTATGAAAATGATGATCTGTACGCCCGAAGCATTGATGATATCACTGATTCTTGATACAGCTCCCATTACATATTCCAGCAGATTCAAAGGAATTCCGAGAGAACTGAACATCTGCAAATAATATTCAATACTCATTCCATTTCCGCTTACAGCCTCAAGAAGTTCGCTGTTGCTTGAGGAAATACCACCCAGCATCAGTGTTCTTGCAAGATTCATAGCAGAGGTGATAGCTTCCGAATTAAGTATTACAGGGAGGAAGAATATAGCTCTTATAAGGGTTCTTCCTTTAAACTTCTTATTCAGGAGCATGGCTATGAGAAGACTGAAAAATGTTATAAGAGGCACATCTATAAGCATATCGAATACTGAAGTTGTAAGGATCTGCTTAAAGGTTCCGTGGCCTCTGAAAGCATATGAAAAGTTCTCAAAGCCGACATTTTTAAGAGAATATCCGCCGCCCGGCCTGACTGTCAGTTCTGAAAGGGAGAACTGAACAGTCATAATAAGTCCCCTGAGATAAAAAGCAAGGAAACCTATAAGCCATGGAAGGATGAATAAAAAACCTTTTATAGAGCGTTTGCGGGTAAGCGTCATTTTTTTCTTTTTCACTTTATTCATGCTCACCCTCCTATCTTATAGCTCTGTGCCGGTATTTCGATTCCATCAACCGTTACCGCTTTTTTATTGTGATTGATATAAATCTTCTTACCGTTACTGTAGGTCACTGCCACAACTCCGTTTTCCGGAATCTCATGCTTTGTCATGTATGCACCATTTACCTGTGACAGTGCTTCATTTACGTTGTTATATACTTCAATCGAATAATCCTTCCAGTTATCATAAGTGGTAGAATACATGCGATTGATACCTGTAAGTTTCATTTCTCCCGATTCCTCTTTTGTAAATGAGAAATGAGGAGATGCGCCGTACTCAATAAGATTAAGAACGATCGCATTTATGTCTGAAGTATCAGCCAGATTGATAACATAGCCCGAATAATCGATACATCCATGAATAAGCATCTCATAGAACGGAACCGATGCATCAATTACATAATAATCGTTATCAGAAACCGGTGCGTTAATGATATCGTCAGCATACTTGAAGCTGTAATCATTTCCGTCATTTACCATGATATTTCTGCCGGTATCCTTCATGAGGCCGATCTGAGAAGTAACAACATCCAGAGCCTGCTCACGATTGATAACATTTGTTCTTCTCTTATCAGAGTGAAGCTCATTTCCGAGATCTCTTAGAGAGATTCCCGAAACCTTGACATCCTCAAACTTTTCAATAAAGTTTTCGGTATATCTGACAAGGAACTTCGGAGATACCAGATAGTAAAGGTTCTCGATGTAGCCCAGTCCGGAGGTCTGCCTGAGAGATGTTGGATTTACAAGACCAAATTCAGCAATAAAGCCTGTTCCGTAATATCTCGAGGTTTCATTTGAAGCAGAATATCTGCTGCTTACTTCCGATACCTTCTGGAAAGCACAGTCTACATATAACTGTCCGCCGATGCCTTCCATAGTTTTATTCAGCTTTTCAAGATCAGATTCACCGCCAAGCTTTCTTGGTATCTTTACCTTATTAAGCACATCATGATAATAACCTCCTGCGCTCCAGCCCTGGTAGTTCATTACCTGATTATTTATTCCTGAAGCCTGAAGATCCTTTGCGATATTTCCGGCCTCATCAAAGCTTGTCATTACATAGAGTGCTCGATGCTGTGTTCCGAGAATATATTCCGTTTTCTCAACACCGCCGATGATATCATAATACATCTTGATGTCACCGCTACCGGTCGCCTCTTTAAGGACACCTTCTTTAATAAGTCTTTCTCTGTAGTAATTTGCAGCTCCGGAATAGCTGTTATACTCTCCCGTAAGGAAGGTATATCTTATCTTTAACTGTGTATCATAGAACTTCTTCTCAACGATTGGAAGATCCGCCTCACTACCTGTCGTTCCCATCATGGAAAGCTTATCATTTCCTCTGAGAACAAATGTAGCAAAAACATTGTTATATTCGTTTACTTCTCCTGCAACATTTGCAGTTACATTTGCAAGTGAAGCACCATCCTCTATTGTTGCAAGGATACCGCCCTTTTCACGGAAGATTCCGAAGAGTGAAAGCTTTGCATCCTCTGTAACTTCAACTACTGTATATTCTGCAGCCAGCGGGTCTATACCATAGATATATTCCGAATAATCATTACCCGGTCTCAGCTTGCCCTTACCGTTGTTGAAATTAATGATAGAGCCCGAACCGTTCGGAACAAGCATATAGCCCTGTTCATCTTTACCGCCTGCGCCAAAGAATCCAAGAAGCTGAATCTTATAGATTGAGCCTCCTCCATTCTCCTTAACACCCTTCATAGGTACTGTTGCTTCAACATAATCATCCTTAAGGGTATAATCAATCGGTATTTCAAAGGTTATAGGTACAGCTCCTTCAACTCCCGAACCAAGCATTTCTCTCTCATAATCATCCTGAGTAAAGCCTGCTTCCTCGAAATAATTATTAAGCTTTCTGACCTGTGAAGGTCCCTTGGCAGCAGACTCAAGAAGTTCAAGATAGCCATCTGCCACATCACTTTTAATATATTTCTTCTTAACGAAGGATGCGCCCGTATCACTCATCTTAGAAAGGAGATCATTCAGTGTATCCTCGCTGATATACTGAGGAACAATTCCTGTTTCAGAGCTCTGATCTCCGATCGTATATATTATTCTTATTCCATCCGGAATAGACTGTGGTTCAAGCTGTTTAAATGCCACCGACTGACTGTAAGAATCAAATATACTTTCAAGTCTCTGAGTATTGAAATATGTAACCACCAGCTGACTCTTCAGATAATTCTTATTTGTGCCGTTAGCGATTCCGTCCGAATCCGCATCCGTAGGATTAGAATATGTTACTTCACCTGTACGCTTATCATAAATGGCGATCACACCATTTTCCGTATCAGCATACATCTTCAGTACATCTGATTCAGCCGCAAGAACCATGCCGTCGACATTCTTCTCACTATCTTTCAGCGCCTTGAATTCTGTACCCTCTGCATACTCATAATCCGTGATATACTTCTTATATCCGTTATACAAAGCATACTTGATCAGATATCTCACGCCCCATACCGCTACAACAAGGAGTATTGCAAGAATAACGAAAAGCGTCATTTTACTGAGTTTAAATTTTTTCTTTTTATTAAGATCCAGCTCCTTAAGAGCCTTCTTCTGTTCTTTAGTCTTCGCCATTTTCTCGCCTCCTTAAGAACGGAATATAAGTTCCTGATAGATACTATGCAGGAAGCTGTATACCTGATTAATAAGATTTACGAGAAGCAGCAGCACAAATATTATAAGCAGCACTGCAATAAGCGTCAGAAACAGGGTTATAAGAGTCTTACCCAGTGTAAAGTTATGCACTGTCATTATGCCGATAAGCATCATGAACAAGGTATATGCAATTCCTACTCCTATTACCATGTAGTAAAATGCAGCCTCATCAAGAGTGATGAACTGGCTTATAAATGTACCAATCAATATACATACCGTTGCCGGAATGGTTGAATATCCTATGGCAATAAGGATATCCTTAAGTCTTCCCTTACCATCCATAAGGCAGGTTATAGACCAGTTACCAACGGCAAGAAGTATGAAGAGTATAAGTACCGAGCAGAGTTCATCGAAGGAATCTACAGAACGCGGATCCACATCATTTACTATAAAGCATGCCGAAATTCTGTTTATTGAGAAACTGAAGGAGAAAAGCATGGTAAGTATTATCGCTACCAGAACGCTTCCTCTTTCACGATGACGTATCTCATAAAATCCGTCAGCAGGATGGCTTACTGTATATAATGCATATTTCCACTTATCTTTAGATAATGCCTTTATCAAAGTAACCCCTCCTCTCTCTTCTTTCCGGTTTTCTTAGCCCTGATCTTCTTGAATACAACTATGAATACGATAAAGATTATTAAACCGGTCATTATCTTACCCATATTATTTGCAAGAAATTCATTTCTGTATCTCTTAAATGCTATGGAATAATACTTTCTGTTCATGGCATTTTTGAAATACTTCATAGCCTTTTTATTATCTCCGGCTGTAAGGTAAGCTTTTCCGATACCGTTATTGGCAAGCTCGTTGTTCTCATCAAGTCTCAGAACCTCCTGCCATTTGTAGATAGCTTCCTTCTCATCACCATCGAATCTTAGTCCTACAGCCTCATTTATGAGTCTGCCGTAATTGGTTTCCTTAAATTTAAGGATCGCATTGTGTCCCGAGTCAAGCACCAGTATCTCGTCATTAACCGATTCAATAGCTACCGGTGTAAGGAATGTACCCTTCTGCTGACCTTTTCCGCCAAATATATAGAGAAGATTTCCTTCCTTATCGTAGGTAAATATCCTTCCTCTCTTTCTGTCGAGAAGTGAATATTTTCCTTTATCTCTGTACACAACATCTGTTATCTCACTGGCTCCGCCATAATCACCATATTTGTTCCAGGTGATGTCACCGCCGACATTGCCGTTCTCGCCCTTCTGGATAACATCCTTACCCTGAGGATTAAGACGTCTTACAGCCTGAATACCTTCAGAATCGATATTTGACGCATATATAAATCCATCGCTGTCTACATCAATACCTGTAAATTCCGTCGGAATATAAAGCTGCTGATTAGAACGCTCTTCCTTGCTGGCAAGTCTTCTCCAGAACTTCTCCCAAAGTGTGATCTTAACCTCGATGGTTCCGAAGTATCCGGTGAACTCTCCTGTATTTTCAAATACAAGGATACCTTCAAATGCTTTCTTCGCGATAACATATACACGGTCCGCATAATCCACGGTAACCTTTAAAGGAACGAAGTCAAAGCCATCTTCGAGGATATCCGACTGAGGATTATCCACAATCTTTACAAATTCACCTTCAGGAGTGAGTACTACTATTCTTTTATTGTTCGAATCAGCTACATAAAGCTGATTATTCTCTGAAACACATACACCGGAAGGAGCATTAAATGTATCCTCCTTACCATCTCTGGTAAACTTCTCGATGATACGGTTAACCTTTGTCATCTCGTTATCCATAACCACGATACGGTTATTTCCGGTGTCTGCCACATAGATTTCTCCCGCATCCGATACACAGAGATCCTGTGGCTCTTTGAAATTTGAAATCCCGACATCAAGTCCTGTAAGGTTTCCATCAGGAACATATGGTGCGGGGGTCATTACAATATCTTTACGATAATTGTAATTATATGAATCATATGGTATATCACCCTCAGCGCAGGCAACACCTGCTACACTTACAAAGATCATGGCTGCTGCAGCTGTGAGTGCCAAAAATGCTCTTTTAAAAATACTTTTCTTTCTCATATCAGCCACCACCTTACTCTTTCATACCCGAGGTTGTCATTGTTTCAAGGACATTGCTCTGACATGCCAGGAAGAATATGATAGGCACGGCAGCAATGATGAATGTTACCGCTGCAGATGCACCGGCTCTTGCTGTACCACCGGCAGCTATCTGCTGAAGAGCGAACTGAAGTGGTTTCAGCTGCTCGTCTCTGAGGAACATAGAACCTGTATTTCCCCACATCTGCTGGAACTGGAAGATTGCAAGTGTCAGCCACGCCGGCTTAACGTTCGGCATTACAATGGTCCAGAATATCTTATATTCAGAAGCACCATCCAGTCTTGCAGATTCCATAAGCGATGTAGGAAGCTGTTCCATAAACTGTTTCATAAGGTAAAGTCCCATACCGTACTGCCATGCAGGAAGTATCAGTGCAAAATAAGTATTGTTGATATGGAGCCAGCTTATGATCATATAGTTAGGTATCTGTGTAACCGTCCATGAGAACATCATTGAAAGCACAACCATGTTGAAGAGTATCTTCTTACCAGGGAATTCATGCTTTGCAAGAGGATAAGCCGCAAGGCTGGCTACAATTACATGTCCTGCAGTTCCAAGTCCTGTAATGATTATCGTGTTAAGAATATATCTTGAGAACGGAACCCAGGAATCATTCATTACATTGAAAAGATCTGTAAAGTTCTCAAATGTTGGATTCTTAACAAATATCTTCGGCGGATACTGGAAGATCTCATCCAGCGGCTTAAGACAGTTGTTAATGATCATTACAAGTGGCAGCGACATGAAGATACCACAGATTATCATTATTCCGAAAAGGATACCATTTCCGGCCACGGAGCGGTTAACCTTCTTCTCTTTGATCTTTTTCTTCTGCAGTTTTGCAACTACCGCATCCGGATCCTTGTCAGGAACCGGCGGAGCTATAACGACAGCTCCATGAGTGAGTGGCTGTAAGACAACATCTTTCTTCTTTCCAAACATGCTTACTCACCCACCCTTCTGAGAAGCTTCTGAACAAGCTTATTCGTACCTACCATGAGTAGGAACAGAACCGTTGCTATGGCCGAAGCGTAACCCATATCAAATCTCGTTGAACCATAGTCCAAAAGGTGCGTTACAACCGTTGCACCGGCATAGTTGACCGACGGGTTACCTGCAAGCTGTATGGAAATATCAGCAACCGCAAAGGACTGTGTGATCTGCATTACGGCACCAAACATAAGCTGAGGCTTCATAGCAGGAAGTGTTACATACCAGAGCTCCTGCCAGCGGTTCTTAACGCCGTCAATTGCAGCCGCTTCATAAAGTGACTTATCTACTGTCTGAAGACCGGCGATAAATGAAAGGAAGCCTGTACCAAGTGACAGCCAGAGCTGAACTACTATAAGGCAAGGAAGGATGAGCTTGGCATCCTGCATCCAGAGCTTCTGTTCATCTATAAAGCCCAGTTTCATAAGAAGTCCGTTAAGGTATCCGTATCTGTCGCTTGAAAGGATAAGAGACCATACCATATACGCATTACCGCATATAGACGGCGCGTAAAAGATAAGTGTAAGGAAGGTTCTTACCTTTGGTCTGAATTCATTGATTATCCATGCAAAGAGAAGACAGAGTATATAGCTTATAGGTCCGGTAATAACCGCAAATATAAGTGTGTTTTTAAGGGAAATGATGAAAATATCATCATGCAGGAACAGCTTTATATAGTTTGTCCAGCCGTTGAACTTCGGCATTTCCAACATATTGAAGTATGTAAAACTGAGCGCCATGGACATGATGACCGGAAGAACCGTAAACAGTAAGAACAGCATGAAATACGGTGCCATCATAACGTAGCTTGCTTTGCTTCGTTTCATTCTGTATCTTACAGAATTCTTTTTCTTGGCAACGAGCTGAGCGTTCTTTCTTCCTCTTTCAAATTCCTCTTCAAGTTCTGCATCAGTCTTTGTCTTGGCATACCTGAAGCGTTCATCTACATTATCTCTTTCTTTCTGCTTTTCTTCCTCTATAGCCTTCTTTGCAGTCTCTATCTCGTTCTGCTTATGGAGAGCAAAAGCATCACTAAGGAGGGTATCAGGACCTTCAGCTTCTGTTATTACATCTTTTTCCGTATCTTCGACTGTATCCTCAGATTTTCTGCTTTCTGCAGAGAAGATATCAAAATCTTCATCATCCATGGATGTATCATAATCAAGTCCGTCATCCACATCATCCTGGATCTTATTCAGCATATCTGACATTTTTTTATTATCGCTCACTATCCTTCATCCTCCTTTCTACTTTTCTATCGGTAAACCAAATTCTTTTCGTTTATAGGTTATCTCTTCATTAATGTATATAACCTTATCCATCAGCTCTTCTCTCGGTGACGCTGTATCCGTCTCCGTTGTAACTGTATAGAAGGCATTATTTACATTTCTCCATGAATAGTATCCACCCGGAACCTGCGGGATACCCTTAACCCATTCAAAAGCATCACTCAGATTCTTGTAAGTATCAACCGGCCAAGGCAGAAGCTCAAACGCTTCTTTATTTGCTGTTGCTACTCTCGCAGCAGAACCCATAAGACTTTCCATCTCTCTGTCATAGAGAGCCTGAACATCTGAACTTGTCCACCACTTAAGGAAGGTCCAGCATTCATCTTTTTTCTTTGTATCTGCCATGATCATACTTGCAAGACCTGTACAGCTTACTGAATGATCAACTGTTCCGTCCGGCTTTACAGTTCCCGGAACCATTGTGAAGTCCCAAAGACCTGCGATATCAGGAGCAGAAACCTCAAGGTTGTTATATACCGTATAATCTGCGATTATTATCGGACACTCACCTGTTCTGAAACGTTCTTCAACACTGGTGGTCTTATCAAGTCCGTAATCTGTATAAAATTCACAGTACTGTTTAAAAGTATTGACTGCTATATCAGAATCAAGAGCTGATGAAATACCGCCCTCGTTGTAATACTGTCCGCCATTCTGATAAAGCATCATTGCAAATATCTGCTCACTCGGAAGCATTCCGAATTCCATCTGGTTCTTGGCAAGAACTGTCATGATAACCTGTACATCATCCCAGGTTTCCGGAATATCAAGTCCAAGATCATCAAGTATATCCTTACGATAGAACATAACCGGGAAGGTCATGGTTTCCGGAAGTGCATACAGTGCTCCATCAAATGAAAATGCTGTAAGTGCGCTGTCATAAAATCTGCTCTTAACGTCATCCGCATCACTGAACTGATTCAGATCAAGAACAGCGTCACGGAGTCCATAGTTTACAGGAGTATCATTACCTGTATTAAGTACCGCACCTGCGATACCATTGGTATTTGCAACCTGGATAGCTACATCCGGTCCCTCTCCCGCAAGCTCTGCACGAAGGAGTGTATTCATATCAACCAGCTGAACATTTACATTTATGTTATAAACGCTGGTGAAGGACTCATCTATCATGGCTCTGATAACATTTGCCTGATCACGTCCTGTACCAACCCAAAGAGTTATCGTAGGATTATCCTTTGAGTTTCCTGTTGCGCCCATTGAATTGTAATCAATAACAAATGAATATCCAAGGCGCTTCATCTCGTTAATAAACTTGCTTCCGAAGTTATTATGCTTAATATCAATATCCTTCGAGCTTGATGTGATATATATTCTGTCAATCTGAAGCGGCTGGCTTATAACCTGTGTAAGCCATGTACCGCACGCACGAACATTCGTTTTGTATGTTGAAATAACTCTTACAAAATGTTCAACATCTTTGATCAGATAATCCAGCTGATCTCTCATGGTTATAAGAACCGTTTCCTTATCCGATGAATGTCCAACCGCTGCACGCAGAGTATTTATCGCATCATCAAGTTCGTACTTAACATCCTTAAGATCTTCAACAATATGTGGAATTGAAGCTTCGATCTGGTAGTCACGGTAGGTATCAGGAGATACACCGATGATTCTGATAACGCTTCTGTAGATTGCATTCAGCTTATTTACCGAATCCTGAACCTCAGCTATAACGTCTGAAAATTCTCCCAGAACAACCTCCATCTTTATGGTATGCTGACCCTTCTCAAGGTAGAATTTATAAGGAACCTTTGAAGAATCCCTGAGAGTATCAAGTCTCCAGCCCGAATCATAATAGAAGCCATAGCTTTCCATCTCTTCAAAAGGGACCTTACCATCAATATAAATCTTTCTGGAAACATATATACCTCTCATGAAGTTCTGTTTATCAAAGAGAGATATCTCATAATATCCTGATTCAGGAACATCAAATACCCATTCGATCCACTGTCCCGACTTATCCCAGCTCTGACCGCCGATGGTATTATTAAGGAGATACTTTGCGCTTGAAGGACTGATAGCCGGTGAAGACTGATCCTGCTTTGGATAAAGAGTCTGTGAGGATGTATTTCTTGCATCCTCTCCCTCGATGATGATCATTGTGTCATCAATATATCCTGCACCTGCAGCATCCCACTCTGCCTTCTGCTGCGCGTAAGTATTAAGCTGCTCGCTGTTTGCAAATGTCAGCTTGCCGATGAGCATCGGCTCACGTTTAGATTCTATTGTAAGTGTGTGTTTTCCTTCTGACAGATAAAATGAAAGAGGAGTTGTTATATATCCGTTATTATCATATAGGAAAGAATTTATCCATTTTGGTTCCTCGATGGATGTAGGCTTCATCTCATTGCCCTGGTTATCTTTGTTCCACTTTACATTCATCTCTCCCGCTTCAAAGGAAGCCTTTGCAACGTCCGTGGTCCAGATACGTGAAAACTGAACGATTGAAAGTTCCTTATACGGCTGCTCATCATCCAGATAAAAACTTCTCTGAATCTCCGAGTTCTTGCCTGCAACAGGATAATAATCCAATGAAAGTTCATATATACCTGCCTTTTTAACATCAAATGTATATGTGATCTTTCCATCTTCCGAAGTAAGAACGCTTTTACCGTTGAAGCCTTCAAAGCTGTCTCTGATCTCCGGTTTGACATCCTTACCCTCTTCGCTGTATGCAGTAAAATCCGCACCATTTATCTCGATCACATCAGCGGGATGAGCTGCATCTTTATATTGTGATATGTATTTTCCGTATTCCGTACTGTAATCCACCCGGGAGTTTCCGCCGGTCACTTTGTCATTTCCTATCTTGGAGCGGATAACAAAGAACAGGATTATTCCTACGATAACTATTAATGTTATCAGCCTGCTTCGCATCTTCTGTGACATATATTCTCCTCCAAACTTAATTATTTTTCATAATACCATTTACCCCTGTCCTCTTCGGAAGGCGGCGGCATATATTTCCGTAATATTCTTTCCATCAGAAAGCTTGACAACAGTGTCCATATTCCCGGCACAAAGGGAAGACATATTATCGGCACAATGAATATGAACAGATAAACCAGAAGCGCCGCAGCAACTATATGTGCCAGCGTCGTCAGCAGGTGTTCTCCGCACATTAAAAATGCCAATGAAAAAGCATTTCTGATATTCACTTTAAATCTTGATAAAACAGGGAACAGATAGAAAAAAACCGCTATCACTATGGTCAGAAAAATCACAAAAGATTTCTGCCAGAATGAATTGAGTGCAGTCTTTGCTGCCAGTCCGTACAGATAATATAGTCCGATACCCATCAGTATCATTATCAGCCCTGCTATAAATGACTGCCGGAATCTTTTCTTCATAATACTGAAAAATTCCTTCAAAGGATAACCTCTGCTGCGTCTTATATTCTTGACCACCGTACCATAAAGCGCCGTGCATGCAGGTCCTATGGTAACAACCGGCAGACAGCACAGTACAAATACTATGCTCAGTAAAAGAAGTTCTCCTGCCTTTGTCAGAGCTGAGATCACGGGTCCGTCTATATCGAAAAGGATCCAGCTAATGCTTTTTCGTTCTTTTAGCCCCTCATTATCATTAAGCCTTAGTCTTTCTTCTTCGCCCATACCTAATCTCTCTTCTTGATATTAAATTAAAACTTACTCCCTTACAGGAGCCATATCGTATCCCTTAAGATCCGGA
This sequence comes from Eubacterium ruminantium, assembly GCA_900108205.1. Lineage (GTDB taxonomy): Bacteria > Bacillota > Clostridia > Lachnospirales > Lachnospiraceae > Eubacterium_Q > Eubacterium_Q ruminantium_A. The sequence continues at coordinate 458,344 of FNUU01000001.1, forward strand.
AGCTCATCTCTGGTTATTACATTTTCGTGATAATAAACCTTATTCAACATTTCGGAATCTGTATATTGTTCAGAGTAATTGATGATAGCCCCTTCTCCTGTTACAAACTCTCCGCTCCATACTCCGAAATAACTCCAGACAGATCCGTCTCTCTTCGCAAGATCAGGATCAAAAAGACATCCATTTTCCGATAAAGCCACTATCTTCCTCGTCTCAGGAACATCTGCAGTTTCAATAAACTTTGGATACTGTGAAGTATAAACATGTTCTCCCGGATATATGTCCGTTCCGACTATATCGCAATATTCATCTCCCGGATACCAGTCAGGATTCTGACCGTTCCATACCCATATAAGATTATGTAATTCATATTCATTCGTAAAAATATCATACATAAGCTTATACAGCTTAATATAACTGTCAGCGCTGCAGTTTCCCCACCAGAACCATCCTCCGCTGGCTTCATGGAGTGGTCTCCAGAGAACCGGAACATCCTTGTCTCTGAGCTCTGTAAGCTTTTCCGCAGCCGCCTTCATATCTCTCTTCAGAAGTTCCAGGCCTTCATCGTCCTGGCCATTCATGATCTTATCCAGATCAATATTTGTATATTCCTTATAAAAGGTACTGTACCAGTTTCCTTTGACATATTTCGAAGGAGTTGTCCAATGCCAGCACATGGTAACAATGGCATTATTGTCCCAGGCCTGTTCAGCCTTCTCTATACTTTTTCCGACACTTCCGTTCTCAACGCTGGTGGTTGAATATGCTGACATATCCAGGCCAACCATAGCCGGAAGCTTGCCGCCCTCCGCTCCGGAAGCAGTTTCCTTCTTGATGGCTGCCATCTCCCGACCAAAGGCGCCCTCTTCCGAATATTGTCCGGAAATGGTATTTTTTCCGTAATTGTCTACCAGATACTGATAAACTCTCCTCGCGTTATCCGAAGCTTTTTTATCTATAAGCGATGGAGAAACCTTATAAATACTTTCATCAAACGGAGCGCCCGTCATGATATCCACCTTATCCAGATTAATAAATCCCCAGTAAGATGCTATCCTTATCGTATGTTCACCCTTATCCAGCCATACATGTGGAATTGTGATATCTTCAAAATCAGTACTTTCACCTTCTATGGTTCCTATTGACTGATCATCCACAAAGAGATAATTTGCTTTAAAGCCTCCCTCGCTGGCACATCTTACCTTCAGGTCATAGAAGCCTTCCGTTTCCATGTTAAATGCCATTTCAGCCGCATCGCCTTCTTTGTTAAAGCCCTTAACATAGCCTGTTCCCGAAAACCCCTTCATACTGTCAGCCTTAACAACATTTCCGGATAATCTGCCATCCTCTGCCTCAACGGACAAAACCAGTTCACTGACAAAATTCTTTTCAGCAGCAGGTGCTTCCGTAGTTTTATCCGAAGCTTTTTCTTCGTCCTTTCCGCTGCATCCGGACAGCAAAAAACAGGCGGTAGCAAGCGTCACTGCCGCCCTCTTAACTATCTTTTTATCACTTTTTTCTATATTCAGATTTCTCTCATGCTTCATAATCATCCACCAAAACACACATAACCCGGTATATACCTGAACCGACATATGTCATTCAGGCACATACCGGGCACATTATAGGAAGTTTTTAACACATATTTAAGCTAAATACACAATCTGGCGTTTTATCTAATTTGCATATTATTTACACGTTCTTTTTTCTTCTATATGGTAGATTATACCATATATTTTAAACTATACAAGTGTTTTTTGCTAAATTATGATATTTTTTAGCTAATTTTTCCATTCGCTTTCGGTAAATATTACTCCTGCATTTAATAACTCGTCCAAAATAGTAACATAATACTTTGGAACAACTTTTTCAGTATCATCATGGGAGTGAAAAAGCACAATATTATAACCATCTCTGTTCATAATATCCGCCCCATCCTCTCCATCTCCCTCTCTGAGATGAAGCATAACTTCATCAAATGTCATATCATTACTTGGAACGTTATATTCCCTGATATCAAAAGAGCACGCGACATCGATATCCTTATCATGTCCGACAAGATAATAGCTCTTCGCTTCAATCTCACTGTCGTCAATCTTCATAAAACCATTCTCCCTGAGATATCTCTGGAATAATTCCTTTTTATCTCCGCCCTTGTCAATATACGGAAATCTGAAAGCCTTCACCTTCCTCGGCAGTCCGGCTTCTTCATATGCTTTATTTATAAGCACTTCTGTTTTTTCGATCTCTTCTATTCCTTCTTCGTAGCTGATAGCACTGAATGAAGGATGAGAATATGAATGATTTCCTACAGTAATTCCATTTTTAATTGCATAAACCACCGTATCAAAATGCTTTTCAATATTCTCGCCCACTGCAAACATAACAGCAGGAATATTATTTTTAACAAGATAATCCACCATATTCTTAGTTACCATCTGTGGAATATCATCAATGGTAAGAACAACTCTCTTACTCATTTTGTAAACCTCCCCGGATATAACTGATCCAAATACCTGACCGACACTCGCCTGTCAGTAAAATCAGTGCGATCACGAAAATCCCAAAGTGATCCAATCTGACCCTTATAAACATTCTAATAAAAAATGTTTATATCAACTACACAACTTATTTATCTAAATCTACCTTAATAAATCTATTTGAGTAAATTTACTCTTTAACAGCCCCTGTTTCACGTACGATCAGATTGCCGTAAGAGATAGATGTTCCGTGTCTGTATTCAGGATTGATGCAGTGCTGCTCAAGTATATTCATACACTGGGTGATCATCTCACTGGTATTAACCCTGTATGTTGTAAGCTTCAGATCATTTATCCTGTTATCAGCATAATCATCATATCCGACAACCCTTACATCTTCAGGAACCTTGTATCCCTTTTTATTCAGTTCCCTGATAACTCTGTATGCAGTATGGTCACAGCAGCATACAAATCCGTCCGGAAGCTCTTCAGGGAGAACAATATCAATATCTCTGCCTTCATCATCTCTGTCAGGTATCTGATACTCATCATAAAAAGCAATGCCATTTGCGATCAGATACTTCCTGTAGCCTATATATCTGTCAAGATTACTTCTTGTTGAAAGATAGCTGCCCACAAAACCAAGAGTTTTGCAGCCATTCTGAACAAGATGTCTCGTAAGCATATATCCACCATTGATATTGTCACCGATAACGCTGTCAAGATCGTAATCCTCATTCTCAAAATCAAAGAGAACGCAAATGATCCCTGTCTTCTCAACAGTTTCAAGGAATTCATTACTTATCTCTCCGATTATGATCATCTGATCTATAGACTTAAGTGAAAGCAGCTTTGGAAGAACTCCATTCTTCTCCTCTTCTTCTCTGACAGCAACAAGTATTGCTGAAAATCCCCTCTGTGTAAGCTCAAGAAGAATATTCTGATAGATTTTCAGATAAAATGAATCCTCCCCTATGAATTTCTCAGATATGACTATGGCAACATCCCTGCCTTCACCGCGTTCTGCAGACTTCCTGTATATATAGCCCAGCTCCTTTGCCTTATCGAGTATTTCCTGACGAAGCTTTTCACTAACGCCATCCTTTCCTGCAAGAGCCTTTGAAACCGTAACTATACTTACGTCCATCTCCATAGCAATATCCTTCATTGTTATCTTCTTCTTATCCTGAACTGCCACTGCCTTTTACCTCCTTAAATGTGTGTATATTCATCCCTATAAATATTCAATATGATATTACCGGAGCAAAAAAACATTTCGCCTCCGGACCGATTAGATATATATGCTGTAGATATACTTAATATGCATATTTCATCGAGTTATCAGTCAACATATTTCATAATTGCTTCTACAATATCCTTATATACGAAATATCCGCCAATCCTGTAGTACAGGCCAAGGCTTTCACCATTCCCACTGAAAGCTCCGTTGTCCCACCAGAGAGCCGTCATTCCTCTTGCTCTTGCCGAAGCTATATAATAAGCTGCAAAATCAACTCTTTCCTGTATGTTTTTATTCTTATCCACAGCTCCGAATTCACCGATAACAACCGGTGTACCATTCTTTATATATTTCTGATAAAGCTTCTCCATAAAGGTATCTATATCACCGGTTCCCTTCTTCTCAGCAACCGAGAAATACGATGTTCCCGAAACATTCAGCGCAAAATCATACGGAGTATATGCATGTACAGATACTATGATATGATTTGCCGGTCCCGATGGATCCTCAGGGAGCCTATAGCCATTATCCAGCGCTCCATCAGGAGATGCATCATAACCCGGACACATAAGATATCTGGAAGCATTATTTCCTCCGGAAGCTCTTACAGTATCAACAAACACCTGATTCAGCTTATTAATACATTCTATCGATTCATTAACAACCGCTGTATTTGCCGGATACCACCACTCATACTGATTTCCTACCAGTCGCGGTTCGTTCATGGCTTCAAATATCAGCTTTTCATCATAATCCGCAAATCTTGTCGAAAGCTGCTCCCAGATTCTCTTTATATAATGCTCAGACTGTTCATAATGAGCCTCATCCGGATAAAAGCATCCTGCTTCTTCATGGTTATCATGATGTATATTAATAATTACATACATTCCGTCATTTATAGCCCAGTCCACAACCTCATTAACCCGGTTCAGCCATTTTTCATTAATCGTATAATCGTCATCAGTAAAATGATTATGCCATGAAACCGGTATTCTAATGGTATCGAAGCCAGCTGCGTGATAATCCTTTATTGTCTGTTCTGTAGTCTTCGTAGAATTCCACGCCGTTTCAGTGTCCATATCATCCTTCAGACTGCTGCCGTCAACGTAAGCATCAAAAGTATTTCCGAGATTAATACCAACCCTCATATTTTTAACAAATACAGTTCCTTCATTTTCCGGAATCTCATGCTTTTCAATCGATACCTCGGGAATTGTAGTATCAGGAAGGAATTTCTTTTCTGTAGTACCTTCTGTTTCTTCGGTTGTATTAGTAGTTTTCTCAGTACTTTCAGGCCCTTTAGTGCATACTATCGTTGCTTCCTGAGTGGCAGTAGTCTGTTTTGCTTCATTCTTGTCCGCCTTATCAGAACCACATCCTGCCGCAGAAAACATAAGAAACATCGCCATAAAAACACCTGTCGCTTTCTTTAAAAACTTTTTTCTCATGCCGTCTGTCACCTTCCTTTTTAGTCATACATGCTTTTATAAAACATGCTTAACGTGCATTTGTATAAAACCTTTTAAGCGTTTCTTCCGCCATTTTTCCATATATTGTAAAATCTCTGTTTACTTTCGCCTTCTCTATAGGAGGAATCACTGCTTTCCAGTCCCACCAGAAATACCCTGCAAACCATGGAATATCCCAAGTTGCCTCCATGGCACTTTCATAGAAATCAGATTGTTCTTGTTCATCAAGAGGTTTATCAGGTCTGTCTTTAAAATCCCACGGATACATGGTGCAGCCCTGTTCATTTCTGACACCGATCTCAGCAAACATTATCGGCTTATTATATTTTTCGTGGCACACCTCAAGCCCTTTTATTATCTCCTGCCATCTTTTTCTCATAGTGTCGATGCCCTTGTTATTCTCATCAGTCACCGGATAATATCCGCTTATTCCGATAACGTCCACACAATCGAGCCACGGAAAACGAAGCTCATCACCATGATTAATATTATGCATTACAATACCGGTGTAAACCTTTCTTACCTCACTGATCATATCCCTGCATCTTGCAGCCTGAGAATCCATCCCTGCCATCTCACAGCCTGTACAGAGCATCTCGCAGCCAAGTCTTTCAGCCATTTTTGCATAATGCAGCATGAAATTTTTATATGAGCCGAACCATTCATCCCAGTAGCTGCAATACTCTTCTGTCGGAAAATTGATTCTGGCCCTCCACGCACCATCCAGACAGTTGACCATAGGCTTAAGACATACCTTAAGCCCAAGCTCTTTCGCCATTTTTACCGCATGAATAACCTCTTCATCAGTCTGAGTTCTTCCGTACAAAGAAAAGATTTTTGTACTGTAGAAGGTTTCCTGCCATGCATTCACCGTGATGCATATCCAGTCAAGCCCGTTTGAAGCAAGCCTTCTCATGGACGCCTCAGCTTCCTTCGTGAGAAACTCACCTTCTTTACTGAAGAATCCCCATGTATATCCTTTGCAAAATAATTCTTTATCCATTTCTGATTCCATTCTAAAACTTTATTTGTTCTGCCGTTTTCTCAGAACCATGTAAAACAGCATCTGCATATACTCGAAACACTGCATGATGCAGTATCTATATACACTCACAGCACTGCATAAAACAGCATCTGCATATACTCGAAACACTACCGCAAAAATCAGGCAATAGCAGGCGCTGACATTATAAACTCTGCATTGCCCTTAAATGTAATATCACCGGTTCCGGCTGCTATAATAAAATGATCACCCTTCTTATACTCTGTTCCGTCAATCTCGGCACTTCCTTCAATTACAGAAACGATCATAAATGGATATTCATTTTTCAGGATTTCCTCACCGTTAAGATCAGCCTTCCAAACCGTATAGTATTTGCAGCTGTAGAGTTTCCTCATCCATCCCGACTCTTCCGTCTCATACGCTTTTCTTTCAACAAACGGAACCTCTATAACATCCAGGCTCTTATCAATATGAAGAGGACGAGGCTTGCCATTCTGAAGCCTTCCGTAATCATAAAGCCTATAGGTTATATCGCTGCTCTGCTGTGTTTCAAGGATCAGCGTTCCGGCTTTAATAGCATGAACAGTTCCGGGATCTATCTGGAAGAAATCACCCTTTTTAATAGGCACTTCACGGATAAGTTCAGACCACCTGTCATTCCTTACCATATCCTCCAGCTCTTCCTTTGTTTTTGCATTATGTCCGATAATGATAGTTGCGTTCTCAACGCAGTCCAGAATATACCAGCACTCCATCTTGCCAAGAGAACCGTTTTCATTTACAGCCGCATAGCTGTCATCCGGATGAACCTGAATACTGAGATCTCCATTTGCATCTATTATCTTTGTAAGAAGAGGAAATCTGTCCGAAGGATAATTACCAAAAAGCTCTCTATGCTCATTCCAAAGCTCAGAAAGAAGCATGCCGTCATACTCTCCGCCAGCGACTCTGCACTCACCATCCGGATGAGCACTCACCGCCCAGCATTCACCTGTATGATCGCTCGGAATGTCATATCCAAAATCTGTTTTCAGTCTGCTTCCACCCCAGATAACTTCCTTAAATATAGGTTTGATATTGATAATACGCATCTGTTTTTCCTCTTATTTTCCTATAAATTCCAGATTCTTTTTGATCAGCTCGCATCTCTGCTTTACACAGTCAACCGAACGAAGCGGATCTTCCGGAGTATTAAACACATAATCAATAAGCTTATCTATCGTTGTAGTCGCCACATGAAGCCTTGTATCCGATGAAGCATAGTAGATAAACACTTCGTTATCATCATTTACGATAGCTCCATTTGTAAATACAACATTGCTGACATCTCCAACTCTCTCTCTTCCAAGAGGCGCTATAAGAAAGCCTCCCGGTTCAGCAATCACCCTGGACGGATCGCTCAGATCAGTTGCAAATGCATATATTACATATCTGAGTCCGGCAGCAGTATTTCTTACACCGTGAGCAATATGAATATATCCTCTGTCGGTCTTGATAGGAGTTGCACCGGCACCATTTTTAGCTTCCGTTATGGTATGATACTTTCTTTTACTGGTGATGATCTCTTCATCTATCACTGCATGCTCGATATCATCGCAGAGTCCAAAACCAACTCCCCCGCCGCTTCCTGTATCGATAAAGTCATCCATCGGTCTTGTATAAAATGCATATTTGCCATTTACGAATTCCGGATAGAGAACAACATTTCTCTGCTGCGGAGACTGCTTTGTCACAAGGTTCGGAAGCCTCTCCCAATCCATCATATTCTTTGTTCTGACTATACCTGCAGCTGCTACTGCCGCCGAAAGATCACTCGTGGTCGTATCCTTGCTTTCAGAGCAGAATACGCCGTAAATATAGCCATCCTCATGCTTTGTGAGTCGCATATCATATACATTTGTTTCTTCAGGATTTGTATCCGGCAGCAGAATCGGATAATCCATAAATTTAAATCCATCTACGCCGTTATCGGATACCGCAACGCCGAAGAAGCTCTTTCTGTCATTTCCTTCTATCCTTGCAACAAGATAATACTTTCCGTCCAGATAGATAGCGCCCGAATTAAATACCGCATTAACTCCGAGCCTTTCCATGAAAAATGGATTGGTTTCCGGATTAAGGTCATATTTCCAGAAAAGCGGAATATGCTGCCTTGTCAGAACCGGATACTTCCATCTGTCATATATTCCATTATAAAATTCACTTTTTTCATTTTTTCTGTATATAAGAGCATTATACTTACTGAGCTGTCTTTCATACTCCTTAGTGAACATTTTATTTCCTCCGTTTTTTGTACTGCATTTTTATAAACACAAATGTTAAAGTCAGCGTAGTGTGTTTTTTCACATTTTTTAATTCAACTACTGTGTTTCTTATTCATGTCTCCCAATTTAACTGCTGCGTTTTATTCACATCTATAAATTCAACTGCATCGTTTGTTATTCGCACCATTCAATTCAACTGCATCGTTTGTTATTCACAACATTCAATTCAACTATAGTGTTTGTTATTAACATCATTTCCAGCTGTAGTGTTTGTTATTAACATCATTCAATTCAACCGCGGTGTTTAGCCAAGTCTGCTAACCACCTCAAAATACATCCTTCCGTTATGGTAAGGACAGGTCCACGCATCAACGATAGGCTTTCTGCTTTCCGGAACACCTTCTTTATTCACATCGGAATACCATTCTGAGCCTTCTCTCGGATCTATGATATACTTCACAATAAATTCCCATGTGTTTTCTGCGGCCTTTAAATATTTCTCATCATTTGATCTCTGATATGCATTCAGGAAGCCGATAACCGTCTCACACTCAACCCACCATACTCTGGTCTCTTCTACTACACCCTTACAGCATTCTGCCGGGAGTGAGTTCCCATCAAAACAGTCTCTGTAGATTTTCTCAGTAAGAACCCCGGTTATATCAGACATATCATTTTCTTTACCCTCAGCACCAATCACTTCCACTGTCCTGTCAATAAGCCATGCAGTTTCTATATCATGTCCGAATGAATGAAGGTCAATAAGTGAGTGGTAATCCGCATCGAAGAATACCTCCATTCTCTCCTTTTCAGGATTAAATATCTTATTTCTGAATATTCCGAGAATTTCGATAATCTTTTCCTTAACCTCTTCAGATTTAGACACTCTGTAAAGCTCCGTATATGCTTCCATAACATGCAGAAGGGTGTTCATAGTTCTTGTAGCCATAACACCATTTTCCGAAAGCTTGTCATTATCTTCGTCACCAAATACTCTTGTAAACGCCTCAAGATATCCATCATTGTCCCTGCATTTGGTTTCTATAAGTTTAAATATCTCCGTAGCAAGTTTCAGTGCCTCTTCATCTTTGGTCGCATCATAATAAGACGACAATCCATAAATGGCAAAGGCCTGATTATAGGTATGCTTCATATCTTCAACCGGCTTTCCGTCATAGGAAACCGACCAGTAAACTCCGCCGTACTCCTTATCATAAAATGCATTTTTAAGGAATTCATAAGCCTGCTTTGCATACGGAAGGCAGCTTTCATCCTTAAATGTAAGAAATGCATTTGAAAAGAACCAAAGTATTCTGCTGTTTAATATACATCCTTTAACCGCTTTCTTATCGAGATAAAGATCAAAATTCATCTCGCCGTAAAATCCGCCGTACTCTTTATCTATAAGATTCTTCCAGAACGGAATTACATGTTCTTCAAACTCTTTTTTCATCTCATTCAGCATTTAATCTATCTCCATATATCCAAATTCAACATCACTATCTATACAACTACTATCTTATCCATTTTACCGTCATGGTGAAATTGCAATCCCATTATCCGATTTATCGCTATGACGAAATTACAATCCACGGATTATCAGTCATAAATGAAACTGTAATATCATTCTCCCAGAAGGTCCTTCTTTATCATCTGAAGTCTGTTATCTGCCGCCTCAAGGCTTGCTTCCTTAGCTCCGTAATAGAATTTGATCTTAGGCTCTGTTCCTGAAGGCCTTACACAGCACCACGCATGATCTTCAAGTTCATAATACAGAACATTCGAAGACGGAAGCCCTGTTGCAGTCTTTTCTCCGCTGACCATATCCACTCTCTCATCCGCCTTATAGTCACGCATGGCAAGAACCTTAAGTCCCCCGATTTCCTTTGGAGGATTTTTTCTGAAGGCTTCCATTTTAGCTTTGATCTGCTCTGCACCATCGATGCCCTTACAGGTAAGAGTATCCAGTCCTTCTCTGAAGTAACCATACTTCTCGTAAAGCTGTTTCATAGCATCCCAGAGTGTCATACCCTGTTTCTTATAGAAAGCAGCCACTTCGCAGAGCATCATAACAGCTACTATCGCATCCTTATCTCTGGCATATGTACCTGCAAGGCAGCCGTAGCTTTCTTCAAGTCCAAACACATAATTATTGCATCCGGTTTCATCAAATATCTTGATCTGTTCACCTATAAATTTAAATCCTGTAAGAACCTCAATAAGCTTAACGTCATAAGCTTCCGCAAGAACCTTCGCCATATCTGTTGTGACTATTGTCTCAACAAGAGCAGGATTTTCAGGCATAGTGCCGGTTGCTCTTCTTTCACGAAGAATATATTCAGCTATAAGCATTCCGGACATATTTCCTGTAAAGCTTATATAACCGCCATTTTCGGTATCCTTGCAATATACACCAAGTCTGTCCGCATCCGGATCCGTTGCAAGAACAATATCAGCATCCACCTTTTCTGCAAGACTGAGCACCTTTTCCCACGCCTTAGGATCCTCAGGATTCGGATAAGAAACCGTTGGAAAATGTCCATCAGGAATCTTCTGTTCAGGTTCAACATATACCTTTTCAAATCCAAGTTCACGAAGCACTCTTCTGACACATACATTTCCTGTTCCGTGAAGCGGTGTATAAGCTATAACAAAGTCCTTTGCCATTTCAGCTATCACATCCGGATGTATGCTCTGTTTTTTTACTTCATCAATATATTTATCATCAAAATCAGTACCAATGACATTAAAGAGTCCAATTGCTCTCGCATCATCCTCATCCATAGTCTTTACATCTTTAAAGTCTGTTACCTTTGCAACCTCTGCAAGAATTCCTTTGTCATGCGGAGGCACTATCTGAGCACCATCCTCCCAATAAACCTTATATCCATTGTATTCACGAGGATTATGGCTGGCCGTTATCATGATACCGGCAATACATCCAAATTCTCTTACAGCAAATGAAAGATATGGTGTCGGACGAAGCGCCTCTGTAAGATATGTTTTGATGCCATTTGCATTAAGAACTCTGGCTGCTTCTCTGGCAAATTCCGGTGAAAAAAGTCTGCTGTCGTGAGCAATTGCCACTCCCTTCTCCTGGCCATTATTCATAATTATATAATTTGCAAGTCCCTGAGTAGCCTGTCTTACTGTATAAATATTCATTCTGTTTGTGCCGGCTCCGATCACTCCTCTGAGTCCTCCGGTACCAAACTCAAGACTCCTGTAAAATCTGTCTTCAATCTCTTTTTCATCATCCGCTATACTGCGGAGTTCCGCCTTTGTATCCTCGTCAAAATAAGAATCTGTAAGCCACTTTTCATATGCTTCACGGTAGTTCAAAGTAAATACCTCCTTAAAATTTTACTCTCTTTTTTAAGTTAAATTTCTATTTATATTTGTAGTATATTTTAACAATTTTGTCAACAAAAACGGAAGGATTTTATGCATTTTTTACTTATTTTTTCGTAGTTTTGTCGTTGATTGCTATCCGGCAACAATTTCTTCCGTTTTCACGTATTTTTGTTGCTTCCAGTCACTCTCGGCAACACAACAATGATTCATAACCGCTCCGAGGTTATCTCATGTCGCTCGCCCAGTACGCAAAAAGGAGATATATACGCGTGTAACCACATATATATCTCCTTAATCTTTAACTCTTTTGTTCTGTTATGGTATATTAAACCATCTGTGATTAAGCCATCTGCTTAGCAACTTCAGCTGCGAAGTCCTCATTCTTCTTCTCAAGTCCTTCACCTGTCTCGAATCTGATGAAGCTCTTAAGTTCAAACTTAACTCCGTTATCCTTAGCTACCTTTTCAACATACTGCTTAACATTTTCCTTATCCTCAGCCTTTACATATGTCTGATCTACAAGGCAGATCTCCTTAAGATGCTTTGAGAAACGTCCTTCTACAAGACCTGCAAAGATCTTATTCTCAAGATACTCAGCCTTATGTGTAGCTGCGATATCTCTGAGAGCCTGAACAGCTTCATCTGAAAGGAAGTTGAAGAGGAACTTGTTGTTCTTCTGCTCTTCGTATGTAGCCTTATCAGCATCGGTCCAAGCATTCTTCTCAATCGCTTCTGCGATAACTGCATTAAGGATTGGCTTTGGAAGAGAAGCTGGATCTGCAAGAGAGCTGTCAACGATAATATCTCTTTCCTTTGCAAGCTTATCAGCTGAGATCTCTTCTCTCTTAACATAAGAAGGATTCATAGCTGCGATCTGCATTGCAATATTCTTAAGTGCTTCCTTAATGTTATCATTTGGCTGGTCACAATCAGCGTTTACAAGGACACCAATCTTACCGCCCATATGAATGTATGATACTACTACATCGCCTGTAAGCTTTGCGAAACGACGAATTGTAAGGTTCTCACCGATCTTAGCGATCATAGCCTTGTGATGAGCTTCAACAGTCTCTGATGGCTCGATTGCTGACTGAGCTGCATTAAGAGCAGCAACGTCTGCATAATCGTTCTCATTGATCTGCTTTGCAAGAGCATCAACATAGCTTGTAAATACTTCGTTCTTAGCAACGAAATCTGTCTCTGAGTTAACCTCAAGGATTGTTGCTGTCTTGTCATCTGCTGAAATATATGTAGCTACAACACCCTCAGCTGCAATTCTGCCGGCCTTCTTCTCTGCAGAAGCAAGACCTTTCTTTCTAAGGAAATCGATAGCTGCGTCAAAGTCGCCGTCTGTCTCTGTAAGAGCCTTCTTACAGTCCATCATTCCGGCACCTGTCATTTCTCTTAATTTCTTTACGTCACTTGCTGAAATAGCCATTAATTTGTCCTCCTATTGTTTCCAAGAATTACTCAGCGTCTGCTGCTTCCTCAGCATCATCAACAGCTTCAGCTGACTCAGCGTCAACGCCCTGATTTGCCTCGATAACTGCATCTGCCATCTTAGATACGATAAGCTTTACTGCACGGATTGCATCGTCATTACCAGGAATTACATAATCAAGCTCTTCAGGATCACAGTTTGTATCTGCAATACCAACAAGAGTGATACCAAGCTTATGAGCCTCATCGATACAAATGCTTTCCTTGTGAGGATCTACTACGAAGATCATCTCAGGAATCTTCTTCATTTCCTTGATACCGCCAAGGTTCTTCTGAAGCTTGTCCATTTCCTTCTTAATATTAACAACTTCCTTCTTAGGAAGAACGTCAAATGTTCCGTCTGCTTCCATCTGCTCATACTTCTTAAGTGTTTCAATACGTGACTGAATTGTCTTGAAGTTTGTGAGCATACCACCTAACCATCTCTGGTTGATGTAGTACATACCGCAACGCTCTGCCTCTGACTTGATTGAGTCCTGAGCCTGCTTCTTTGTACCTACGAAAAGTACCTTACCACCATTTGCTACGCAGTCGAATACTGCCTTGTAAGCCTCATCAACCTTTCCAACTGACTTCTGAAGGTCGATGATGTAGATTCCATTACGCTCAGTATAGATATACTCAGCCATCTTAGGATTCCATCTTCTTGTCTGATGTCCGAAATGAACACCTGCTTCGAGTAACTGCTTCATTGAAATAACGCTCATTTTTTTACCTCCTTGGTTTTACACGTCTGCAAGCCCTGGAATTTTACAGGAACCGCTAAGCGTTCCGCGGCACCGCCTGCATATGGGCATGCATGATTTTTATTTTTTGCTGTTATGTCATATATGGAAAATACTGTTTCCACCTGTTGACACACAGTCACAAAGTGCATAATAACATGAAATAATAATTCATGCAAGCAGATTTTTCTAATTTATCATGATTTTCCCGACAAACTATTTCATTCTGCAAGTTTATGTTTTTTGTAAACAAATATTCCCCCGGTTGGAAATGATATGTACCCGGTATTCCGAATACATATCAAATACTTCCGGAGGAATTAAACATTTCTTAATAGATTCAATCGATCTTATAATCTGCCCACCATTTCTGTAACAAGCCTTACAGAATGAACAATGGCCTTCCTCTGAAATGAAGGATAATCCATATCCGCAGAGTCATCTGCCTTATCAGAAATCGCTCTTATTACAAGATACGGAACCTTATTTAAATAAGCCGCATGAGCAATCGATGCGCCTTCCATCTCTGTACACATTCCGCCAAATGTACTAACAAGGAACTCCTTGGTAGCCTTATCAGAAACAAACTTATCGCCGCTGACTACTCTTCCCTCAAATACCTTTATATCAGGATTAACTGCCTCGCAGGCTTCCTTTGCAGCCTTTCTCAATTTTTCATCCGCAACATAAACCGAATTATCCTGATCCGGAACAATGCCCGGAGCATATCCGAGACCGGATACATCCATATCATGTTCCATGGCATCCGTTGATAGTACAACATCTCCAATATCAATATTTGCATCAAGACTTCCAGCAATACCGGTATTTATAACACAGTCCACATTATAATTTAATATAAGTGCTTCAGTGCAGATGGCAGCATTTACCTTGCCGACTCCCGACTGTACGATAACAACTTCCTTTCCCGAAAGCTTTCCCTGGCAAAATGTCATTCCGGTTATCACTTTTTCTGCTTTCTCTGTCATTTTCTCTTTAAGTTCAGCCACTTCTTTTTCCATGGCACCGATTATTCCTATCATAAGACCTCCGTTATAAAACATATTATTTTTATTCATATGAATACAGTATAATTTTCTTTTAACATACTGTCAAACCACATCTTTCCTGACATCAGCCGGTAATTCTATATCTGATATAACTTATAAGTTTCATATTATCATATCCTAATATTGCCTGCCGGTTATCTGTTATTCTACCCGGCATAGCTTGTCACTCACTGTCATTATACCCGGTACAATTCGTCAATTCGCAGTTCATACATTCAGAAGTTCATAAACCGCTCTTTCAAAATCCCTGAAATGTTTCGGAAACTTCGCCGATCCGCCTGCCTTTATAGTCTGATTATTATTGATCACAGCCTCAAAGGAAAACGTCTCACCATCCAGAACACCTCTTGGGTGTTTTCCGTGGAAGCCATCCCATTTGACAGCTTCAACTGAATTCAGGATTTCCAGAATCTTTTCATTCGGGCATAAAACTCTTCTTTCCAAATGAGGTTCCATACCGCCGCCGGTAACGCAGTGCATTTCATATTCAGAAACCTCTGCTTCATCACCCTTATTTATTATCTCGTATTTCCGAGTAATCCTCATTCCGCTGATATTCCATTCTATTTTTTCAAATGAATCTATTTTTTTAATTCTGAATACACTCATTTCATCTTCTCCCTGCCGGGATTCTATTCCATACCCTTATTTACGCACGCTGTACAGATTAACTGTATGAAAGTGTCCTTGTTTTCTCAGAACAATATCATTGCAGTCTTTATCTATATTGCTTTTTCAGACCGATATACGTTTCTCTTTGAACATCCTCATCATTTCATTTGTAAGACTGAGATTATTCGGCTGCAATTCTATATCTTCTCGCTTAACAAATTCAGCATATTTCAGTTCATTCTCATCCATAGAGACAACGCTGTCATCCTCAGCTTCACAGTAAAAACCAACAAGAATATCCTGCGCCATACCCCACGGCTGGGATTTATAGTACCTGATATTTTTCACTTTGATACCGGTTTCTTCCATCACTTCTCTTGCAACAGTTTCCTCCAGGGTTTCACCTATTTCCGTGAATCCGGCAACCAATGCATTGTGTGCATATCCTCTCCTGTATCTTGTAAGCAGCAGACTGTCTCCCTTGATAACTCCTACTATTACCGCAGGATTAATCCTCGGATATATAATATTCCCGCATTCCGGACAACTCATGGCCCTTTCCTTATCATCAAACAGAAGCCTGCGGCCGCATTTTCCGCAGTATTTATTATCAGAATACCATTTCCACAAATGATAACCAGTAAATACTGCAAATACTTCCTTCCCGGAGAACTTGTCCCGAACCTCGCGAGTAGTATAGTAGTCGAACCCCTTCACTTCCGGCTTATTCTCTCCGATATACAAAAAGAATCTTTTATCGTCCAGAGAAAAGAGATATACCGTATCTTCCTTTTTCACATCTTTACCGGTAAGGAAAACCATTTCCCCTTCCGTATCCCCTGTATAAATCTTTCCATCCTTATCAAAATGAAGCAGTATATCATCTTCTTCAATTATATAATTATGAAATGTATTATCCAATCTGCTTGGATATATATCCTGAATCATAAAGCCCCCCTGTATATAACCATCAACTCATGGTAGAATTAAAAGTTTGATCTGAAATATTCCAGCATAGTCCTGTTTGAAAGAAGGCTTTCGTACCATTCCCAATGTTCAATATTAAATACATGATAGAGATGAACTCCATCATCCTTCTTCCATTCCAGCACTTCATATTTCAGTCCGTTTTCCTCCATCACTTCTTTAAGAAGCTTAGTCTGGAAATTCAGAGATTCATTTTCAGAACCGATTATAAAAACAGGCGGAAATACATTTCCTTCTGCCTTAACATCCTTAATGGTATCATCAAAACTCATATGACCATTCCATGGAGCATTTTTGCCCTGCTCTCCGAGGAAAAATTCATTATATGCCTCAGCCGTACCTCTTCCGATATCAGTTTTATCATCCTCAAGTATATACAGCTTATCAGTAAGCGGACACGGGCAGCTCGCAGAAACTGTACTTATTTTGAAAGAAACCGGTTCAACATTATATGCTTCCTGCAGTTTTCTGCTCTGCATTATGCAGGCTGTAAGAAGTGCAAGATGTCCTCCCGCCGAATCTCCGGTTATAAGAACCCTGTTCAGATCAAAGCCTCTCTTTGATCCGTATTTCTCAAGCCAGTGAAGGCTCTCAAAAATATCGGAAACTATACACTGAAGATCTCCGGTCTGTAAAAGTCTGTAACCCATACCCATTACAGCAAATCCTTCCGATGCAAGGAAAGCCATGTAATTTTCCGAATCATCTATATGACTGAACATCCATCCGCCGCCATGAATATTTATGATAGTCGGAAGCTTCTCCTCTCCTGTAAAGTCCTTAGGATAATAAAGATTCATCATATGATCTACATTATAATCCATGATATACGGAACATGTTTTTCCATACGCCACCCCTCAGGCTTTACAGTTTCATTTTTGTTCTTACTGTTTTCTTCAATAGTTTCCCAGAAATCGACAAGTATCTTCTTATAATCCTTTTCTTCCATATACCTCTTCTCCTTAATGTATTTAAATCTATCTATTATTAACAGTAGATTGTGATATTGTAACGGAAGCGGGATAAAATGCGAGTGAGCCGCGTTTTATTCCGATTCCGTCACCATGTATCACACTATAATAACTGACAATCATCAGATAAATCACATCTCTTGGTTCAAACCATTATTCCTTGCATTAATTGTGATCATTGTCAGGAAGCGGGATAAAATGCGAGTGAGCCTACATTCGAACAATTTGTGTAAAAACAAATACGGGTGCTTCGTAATTTTGCAAAAATCGTAGCAAAACTCAGGCGGCCCCATAACCTTCACGTATATTCGATGCGGTTTATTGGCCGCTAGATTTTGCGGAGATTTTTAGCAAAATCTGAAGTGCACGTATATTGTTTTAACAAATTGTGAGTGTTGGCGAGCCGCATTTTATTCTGATTCCGTCACCATGTATCACACTATAATAACTGATAATTATCAGAATAAATTACATCTTCGTCACAATATCACAATCAAAAATACAAATAGAGCCACAGTTTCTACTTCCGTAAAAAACCGTGACTCCATTGTATCATATCAGCTAAATATTATATAGCCTTTTATTAATAATTAGTTCTCAGCCTTTGCTGCCTTAGCTGCAAGGATCTGCTTTGTAAGAAGCGGAACGATCTTGTTAAGATCACCAACAACACCATAATCAGCTACATCAAAGATAGGAGCTGTCTCATCCTTGTTGATAGCGATGATGATATCAGACTCTTCCATACCTGCAACATGCTGGATTGCTCCGGAAATACCGATTGCAAAATAAACATGTGGACGAACTGTCTTACCTGTCTGACCAACCTGAAGTTCCTTTGGCTTCCATCCTGAATCAACTACAGCACGTGAGCATGATACTTCACCGCCGATAGCTGCTGCAAGATCTTCAAGAAGCTTGAAGTTCTCTGGAGAACCAACTCCACGTCCGCCTGATACAAGGATCTTAGCGTCCTGAATATCAACAACGTCTGAAACTTCCTTAACAATCTCAAGAATCTCAACATAGTTAGCATTTGGTGTGAATCCAGGATTGAATTCTTCAACAACTGCCTTTGCTCCTGCAACCTTATCCTTCTTCTGCATAACGCCCGGACGTACTGTAGCCATCTGAGGTCTGAATTCAGGACAAGCGATTGTAGCGATTGTATTTCCACCAAATGCAGGACGAGTCATAAGAAGCTGATTATGCTTCTGCTCTCTTCCAGGAATTGCAACAAGTGGGAAATCTCCGATATCAAGCTGTGTACAGTCAGCTGTAAGACCTGTATGAACACGTGCGCAAACACGAGGACCAAGGTCACGGCCGATAGCTGTAGCTCCGATAAGGAATACATCCGGCTTATACTTCTCGATTACTGATGCAAGTGCATGTGTGTATGGTTCTGTTCTATACTCTTTGAGCTCAGGATCATCAACTACGATAACTCTGTCTGCTCCATATTCAGCAAGTGAATCAGCAAGTCCCTTAACGTCTGAACCAACAAGAACAGCTGTTACCTCTGTTCCAAGGTCAGCTGCAAGATCCTTACCTTTTCCAAGTAACTCAAATGCAATATTGCTGATCTCATTATCAACCTGCTGAGCAAATATAAATACGCCCTTATATTCTTCTAATGCCATTATTGTCATCCTCCATTTCTTTCTTCTAAATGCTTACACTAGATAACAAACTTCTCAGCAAGCTTAGAAACAATATAATTAGCTGATTCATCAGGTGTTTCAAGAACAACCTTCTCACCAGCACCCTTCTTAACCTTGTCAGAAGCCTTAGCGATCTGTGTAGGTGAACCCTTGAGACCAAGGTTCTCATCGAGAACATCCTTAAGGTCTGCTCTGCCCCATGTTGTAATAGGAGCATCATCCTTGCATGCATCAAAGATTCCACCTGGAGTCATATAACGTGGCTCATTCAGCTCTGAAAGAGCTGTAATAAGACATGGCATCTTAGCCTTAAGCATATGATATCTGTCATCATACTGACGCTTAACAATAACTGAATCACCGTCAATCTTAATCTCCTGAGCATAAGAAATAACAGGAATATTAAGATGCTCTGAAATCTGTGGTCCAACCTGAGCTGTATCACCATCGATAGCCTGACGGCCTGTGATAATAAGATCATACTCAAGATTTCTGATTGCACCGGCAATTGTCTGTGATGTTGCCCATGTATCAGCTCCGCCAAGTACTCTGTCTGTTACAAGGATTCCCTTGTCAGCACCCATAGCGATTGCTTCACGAAGAACATCTGCGGCCTTTGGAAGACCCATTGTTACTACAGTAACTTCTGCACCATACTGATCCTTAAGACGAAGAGCAGCCTCAAGACCTGCCTTGTCGTCCGGATTCATGATTGTAAGCATTGCGCCTCTGTCAAGTGTTCCGTCTGGTTTAAATTTAACTCCGCCCTTTGTATCAGGTACCTGCTTTACACAAACTATAATTTTCACGACTCGTACCCTCCTTATTTAAGTAAGTTAGCAGAGATAACCATACGCTGAACTTCACTTGTTCCTTCGTAGATCTCTGTAATCTTAGCATCACGCATCATACGCTCAACATCATACTCTCTGATGTAACCATATCCACCATGAAGCTGTACTGCCTTAGTAGTTACTTCCATAGCAACCTCTGCTGCATAAAGCTTAGCCATAGCTGCTTCTACGCTGTAAGAGGTCTTTCCGTCAGCATTGAACTGATCCTTAGCCTTAGCTGCCTTATATACAAGCATCTTAGCTGCTTCAACCTTTGTAGCCATATCGGCAAGCTGGAACTGTGTATTCTGGAACGCTCCGATAGCACGTCCGAACTGCTTTCTCTCCTGAACATATGCGATTGTTCTCTCAAGAGCACCCTCAGCAAGACCAAGAGCCTGAGCAGCGATACCGATACGTCCTCCATCAAGAGTATGCATAGCGATGTTGAAGCCCTTACCCTTCTGTCCAAGGAGGTTCTCCTTAGGAATACGGCAATCCTGGAAAATGAGCTCATATGTAGATGAACCACGGATACCCATCTTCTTCTCCTTTGTTCCGAATGTGAAACCAGGAGTTCCTTTCTCAACGATAAATGCTGAGATTTCCTTCATCATCTTGCCACGCTTCTCAACTGTACCTGTAACAGCAATAACGATATATACATCAGCTTCCTTACCATTTGTAATGAAGCACTTTGAACCATTGAGTACCCACTCATCTCCGTCAAGAACAGCCTTTGTCTGCTGACCCTGAGCATCTGTACCTGCACCCGGCTCAGTAAGACCAAATGCACCAAGCTTCTTACCTGAAGCAAGATCAGGAACATACTTAGCCTTCTGTTCTGGTGTACCAAATGTTACGATAGGGTCTACACAAAGAGATGTATGTGCAGAAACGATAACGCCTGTTGTACCGCAAACCTTTGAAAGTTCTTCTACGCACATAGCATATGTAAGAACGTCACATCCCTGACCACCTAATTCCTTTGGTACAGGAATTCCAAGGAAGCCTGCTTTAGCCATCTTCTCAACTGTCTCTCTTGGGAACTTTTCTGTCTCATCAACTTCCTGAGCGAGAGGCTTTACTTCTTTCTCAGCGAACTCACTAAAAAGAGTTCTTGCCATTTCATGCTGTTTACTGAGTGTAAAATCCATGAATTTAATCCTCCATTTTAATATAAAATATACTCGGACAGAGTATTATCACACTTCTATCCGTCCGCTAGGCAATGGCAGATATTGTCTCTGCCTTTATATGGCCCTGCGATCATAACATGACAACAAAGTGAATCATAAAAATTCACTTTGCCGTCTATTGATCAAATTAATTATTTTGAATAATCGTAGAAGCCCTTGCCTGTCTTACGACCGAGCTTACCTGCACGAACCATCTTACGAAGAAGTGGATGTGGACGATACTTGGAATCACCTGTTTCAGCCTGAAGTACTTCCATGATAGCAAGTACGATATCAAGACCTACAAGGTCACCAAGTGCAAGAGGTCCCATTGGGTGTGAAGCACCAAGCATCATAGCTGTATCGATATCTTCAACTGAAGCGATGCCCTCAGCGTAGATACCTACTGCTTCATTTATCATTGGGATAAGAATTCTGTTAACAACGAAGCCAGGAGCTTCCTTTACCTGAACAGGAGTCTTTCCGATCTCTGTTGCGATCTTCTTGATCTCTTCAACAAATTCATCAGAAGTATTCTCACCAGCGATTACTTCAACAAGCTTCATTCTGTCAGCAGGATTGAAGAAATGCATACCGATGATCTCTCTGTCAAGACCTGCACCAATCTCTGTGATTGAGAGTGATGATGTATTTGAAGCGAACTTACAATTTGCAGGAACGATTGACTGAAGTTCCTTAAATGTAGTCTTCTTGATTTCCATATTTTCAGGAGCAACCTCGATTACAAGGTCACAATCTGTACAAATATCCTTAAGTCCTGTCTTGATCTTTCCAAGGATCTCCTCACCCTTTTCAGCGGTGATCTTTTCCTTACCAACAAGGAACTTGATATTCTTCTCAATCTTAGCCTTGCCGCCATCAGCAAATTCCTGCTTGATGTCACAAAGACGAACTTCATAGCCGTCTGTCATAGCAAAAGCCTGTGCAATGCCGGAACCCATTGTTCCTGCGCCAATAACACCTACTATCATTTTTATATCCTCCTAAAAAATTTAACTTAGTGTCCTGCGACACCTGTGTTTTTATACCATGCAAAGAAGGAGTATTTTACACTCCTCCCTTGCAATAATGTACTTATTATTTATTCTGGAAAGCTACAACCTTAACCTTTGCAGGGTCATCCTTCTTACGTAAGAAGTTAGCCATACCTTCCTTCTGATCGTATGATTCGAAGCAGTCACCAAAAAGCTTCTCCTCTACTTCAACAGCCTTCTCGATATCAAGAGAAATGCCATCATTTATAGCCTTCTTGCAATTACGAACAGCAATTGGTGCATTTGCTGCGATGATTGAAGCAAGCTTCTTTGCCTCAGCCATAAGAACTTCCTGTGCTGTTGCAGTTACATTTCCGGCCTCATCTGTTGTTGCTGAATATACAGCGTTAACAAGACCGATACGAAGTGCTTCATTTGCACGGATATTCTTTGCGGTATAAATAAGCTGCTTAGCCATACCGATACCAACTGTTCTTGCAAGTCTCTGTGTTCCGCCAAATCCAGGTGTGATACCAAGACCAACCTCAGGCTGACCGAATACAGCATTGTCAGAACAGATTCTGATATCACAGCTCATAGATATCTCACAGCCACCGCCGAGAGCAAAACCATTTACAGCTGCAATTACAGGAATAGGAAAACTTTCAATCTTAAGGAAAACATCATTTCCCTTCTTACCGAAAGCCTCTCCCTCAGCCTTTGTAAGAGTAGACATCTCGCCGATATCTGCACCTGCTACAAATGACTTGTCGCCTGCGCCTGTAAGGATAAGTGCTCTTGTTGTATCAAGATCAACATTATCAAAAGCCTCGCTGAGTTCATCAAGAACCTGGCTGTTAAGAGCGTTAAGTGCCTTTGGTCTGTTGATAGTAATGATACCAACAAAGCCTTCCTGCTCATATGTGATAAATTCCATTTTAAAATCCTCCTTATCTGAAATGCATCAAAAGACATATAAATACCGGCTGAGATAACCTCTTTTCTCAAATAATACAGTATTTATAACGACCTTTAATTCCAGATATTAATCTCTCTCAACTACAGTTGCGCAGCCCATACCACCGCCGATGCAAAGTGTAGCAAGACCTCTCTTAAGGTTACGTGCTTCCATCTCATGAAGAAGTGTAACAAGAATACGGCATCCTGATGCTCCAACCGGATGTCCGAGTGCGATAGCACCACCGTTTGGATTAAGCTTATTAAGATCAAAGCCAAGATCCTTACCAACAGCTACTGACTGAGCTGCGAAAGCTTCATTTGCCTCATAAACATCGAAATCATCAATTGTAAGACCTGTCTTAGCCATTACCTTCTTGGTAGCTGCTACAGGACCAACACCCATGATTGAAGGATCAACGCCTGCAAGAGCACCTGCTACAAATGTAGCCATAGGCTTAACGCCAAGCTCCTTAGCCTTCTCTTCGCTCATAAGAACAACAGCTGCTGCACCATCATTGATACCTGAAGCATTACCTGCTGTAACTACTCCATCCGGATTAAGCGGACGAAGCTTTGCAAGTCCTTCAAGTGTTGTGCCAGGACGAGGACCCTCATCCTTTGCAAATGTGATAACTGCCTTCTTCTGCTTAACTTCTACAGGAACGATTTCCTTATCAAAAGCACCTGACTCCTGAGCTGCAATTGCCTTGTTCTGAGAAGCTACAGCGAACTCATCAAGCTCTTCTCTTGTAAGTCCCCACTGCTTAGCAACATTATCAGCTGTCTGGATCATGTGATAATCATTAAATGCATCCCAAAGAGCATCATTTACCATTGTATCAACAAGAGCACCCTTGCTCTGGCTTGGCCATGTCATTCTGTAACCATAACGGCCCTGAGGAATAGCAAATGGAGCCATAGACATGTTTTCCATACCGCCGGCTACAACAATATCAGCATCTCCGCTCTGAATCATAGAAGCTGCTGCATTTACGCAGTGAAGTCCTGAACCACAAACTACGTTCATTGTAACTGCAGGAACTTCAATAGGAAGTCCGGCTTTAAGTGCTGCCTGACGAGCAACATTCTGACCAAGACCTGCCTGGATAACACATCCCATATATACATGCTCAACATCTGCAGGAGCTATACCAGCTCTTGAAATTGCTTCCTTAATAACGATTGAACCAAGTGTTGCTGCAGGTGTTGTGCTAAGTGTTCCACCCATTGTTCCGATAGCTGTACGGCATGCACTAGCTATAACTACTTTCTTTGCCATAATAAATCCTCCATTAAAGTTTTTTATAATATGTCAGCTGCAAATGGCATTAAATGAATATCATTCTGCCATGGATGCCATTATAAGCCGACAGACCTTTTAGAATCATAACACAAATGTAACATTTACGCAATCAGTATATCATATATATATTTTGATAAAATTTATAAAATGTCATTATTTTTTTTTGTACTTTTTTATGAATTCTATTCTTCCTCCATCTGCAGTCTTCGTATTTCTTCCTGCACCATGATATATTTTCCTGCCAGACCGGTACCCAGAGCAACCATGCTTTCCGCATCCTCACTTGCAACAACCTTGATCTGTGATCTTGTTGCAATAAGCTTCTGCATTCCTGCTATATGACTTCCCCCTCCGGTAAGCATAAGTCCTTCCTTCGAGATATCATTTATAAGCTCCGGAGGAGCTGTTTCAAGAACAGAATTGATTGCATTTATGATCTGTGTGGTTACTTCTTCAAACGCTTCCACAGTTTCATCTGCAGAAAGATTAAGTTTTACCGGAAGTCCGCTGAGCAGATTTTTTCCTTTTACTTCTATAGAAATATCGTTTTTCCTTTTCATTACTGAGCCTACCGCTTCCTTAGCTTCTTCAGCAGTAAGTTCTCCAAGCTCCACGTTGTATTTCCTTCTTACATATCTGATAAGAGCATCCGTAAAGTCATCTCCGCCGCATTTTAAGGACATTCCTTCTGAAATACCTCCTGCGGAAATGACAGCTATATCAGTGGTTCCGCCTCCGATATCCACGATCATATGTCCATAGGTTTCGGTAATATCCATATCAGCACCGATTGCCGCAGCTATGGCAGATTCAAGGATAAATACCTGTTTTGCACCTGTTCTAACCACAGCATCTTCCACTGCTCGTCTTTCAACCTCGGTCACTCCCTCAGGGATACATACACAGATACTTGGCCTTCCCCATATTTTTCGCTTGGTAAGCGCATTTTTAACAAATGCCTTTATCATTCTCTCAGCAAGACTGTAATCTGAAATGACGCCATGTTTCATGGGTCTTTCCACGCATATTCCTTCCGGAGTTTTTCCCAGCATTCTTTTGGCTTTCGAGCCAACAGCTATTATATTTTTGGTTTTTTCCTCAAATGCAACATATGCAGGCTGATCTATTACAACTCCCTTATCCCGCATAAATACTCTTACATTTGAGGTTCCAAGATCTATTCCGATATCTATTCTGTACATTAAAAAATCCTCACTGATTATATTATCCGATCAATATCATATCAATGTCTTAGTATTAATCACACATTTTACTAACACATCAAAAAAACCGTTCATTATATATATTAATACAGAGTCGCATTCATCTATATTTATTTTGAACTCCACCGACAGGGTTATTGCTAAACGCTTGATCTCGTTTTCCAACTCGATCGTTGCCAAACGCTTGCTACCGGCAAGCATCAACGATTTGGTCGAGCCGCATTCACCGGAAGGTTTTTGAATAGCAGGAAACGCAGTTTTCTATTATACATGAAAAAACGCCGGCACATAGTATTATACGTGCCGACGCTCTCTTTTTCAACAAAAGTTTATATACTTTATTCAAAATCTCCAGGCATAAGAAGTCTCTTATCCGGAGTTCCGGCTGCCTTTTCTCTCGCATCACATTTTACAATAGCATCATCAACAGCCTTCATAAGACGGTCAATATTACCAACTTCCATTGCAAGGAGCAGGTTGCTGAGCTTGCTTTCAAGATTCTCAGCGATCATATATCCTCTCTGTACACAGTAACCCTTACCGATACCGATCATATCATCATTATCGATCATATTCAGCTGAATAAGATTTGTGAACTCAGATTCAATATCCTCATTGCTTGTAATAAGTCTTGTAACAGAATCGATCTCACCAGTAAGAATGATAACAACATCATTCTTCTCTGCATTTGAAAGTTTGATAACCTCTTCAAGCCTGTCATTTCTGATAAGGCCCGCATTGTCAATTACCATACATCCGCCCTTAAGCTTCTCCATAGCTCCTGTAAGAGCATCATTTGAAAGCTTATTAAGAGCTTTTGCGTTGATCTTGGCAATAGTCTTAGCATTGCAGATACCCATGTCATAGAAGCTTCGTGCGAAGTCTTCACCGACACCTGTAGAACCAAATCCCTGACGGCCGAGAATAACAATATTTCTGTCGTCCGGATTATCAGCAACTTCATTAAATGCATCTACAATCTGCTGGCCAATTTCTGTTGCAGTATATTTTTCAAGGTAAAGAGCCGCAAGTGGAAGTCCGCTTCCGCCAACTACCCTTGTAAGATCCATGCTTGCATTTTCAGCTTCTTCTGCCTTCTTCTCTGCAGCCTTGAGAGTTTCCTGAGCCTTCTCAAGATCCTTCATAGCCTCTGCAGCCTTCTTCTTAGACTCGGCAGTCTTGTTCTGAGCATCAACTTCAGCAGCTTTTCTTCTGTCTTCTATAGCCTTCTTCTTAGATGAAAGCTCACTCTGCTTCTTATCAGCATCTTCCTTAAGCTTTGCAGCCTCAGCCTCAAGCTTCTTAACTTCCTCTTCAGCTATCTTAAGTTTTGCAACCTCTGCAGCCTTAGCCTTGCTGTCAGCTTCATTCTTAGCCTTAAGGGCAATTTCAGCCTTAGTCTTAGCTTCAGCCAGCTGCTTAGCCTTAACTTCAGCTGCAGCCTTCTTCTTGGCGGCAGCATCAGCCTTCTTCTTAGCAGCTTCAGCTTCATACTTCTTGATAGCCTCTTCAGCCTTCTTAGCTGCCTCTAAAATCTTCTTTGCAGCAGTCTCAGAAGCCTTGGCAGATTCAGTTTCAACCAGTTTTGCATCCTCAACCTTCTTCTTAAGGCCTGTTATCTTTGTCTGAATATCAGCAATCTGCTTTTCAAATTCTGTAATCTGCTTTTCTGATTCTTCTATAGTCTTCTTTGAGTCTGCAGTCTTAACCTTTGCATCCTCAATAATCTTCTTAAATGTAGCCTCATCAGCTGCTCTCTTGGCATCTTCATCAGCAATCTTCTTAGCAAGTTCCTCAGCTTCCTTAGCTTCTTCAGCCGCAGCCGCCTTAGCCTCTGCCTCTTCTCTTGCCTTTTCTTCTGCTTCCTTCTTAGCCTTTGCTTCTGCTTCTGCCTTAGCCTTTGCTTCTGCTTCTGCCTTAGCCTTTGCCTCTGCCTCTTCTGCCGCCTTCTTGCTTTCAGCAAGCTTTGCCTTGGCATCCTCAAGCTTCTTAGCAACTTCTTCAGCCTTTACAGATCCGCCTGAAGTCTCTTTCTCAAGCTGCTTTAAATCCTCATCAGCTTTTCTTAAGGCATTTTCAAGATCCTTTCTTGCATCAGCTTCAGTCTTTCTTGAATCCTCAATGATCTTAGAAGCTTCTTCAACCTTCTTCTTAGCCTCAGCGATTTCTTTGT
The DNA here is from genome assembly GCA_900108205.1 of Eubacterium ruminantium. Classification (GTDB taxonomy): domain Bacteria; phylum Bacillota; class Clostridia; order Lachnospirales; family Lachnospiraceae; genus Eubacterium_Q; species Eubacterium_Q ruminantium_A. Next base: position 486,349 of record FNUU01000001.1, read on the forward strand.
CAGCTTCCTCTCTGGCTCTCTTACGTGCCTTCTCTGCACTCTTCTTTCTTGCTTCCTCTGCAGCCTTCTTACGCTTCTCTTCGAGAGCCTTACGCTTAGCCTCTTCCTCTGCTTTCTTCTTGGCTTTTGCTTCTTCAGCAGCCTTTCTTCTGATCTCGGCTTCTTCTTCTGCCTTCTTCCTTGCAGCTGCAGCAGCTTCTTCCTTAATCTTTTCTTCAGCCTTACGAGCTTCTTCCTCAGCCTTCTTCTTTGCTGCAGCCTTCTGTCTTGCAGCTTCAATACGCTGTCTCTCAGCTTCTGCTCTCTCTATACCTGAAGCAGCCTTCTTCTTAGCTGCTTCCTTGGCAGCTTCTCTTGCTTTAGCTTCACTGCCGACAGAAGCTCCGCCTGATATTGGTTCTTCCGGTTCAAGATTAACATCTTTCTTAGCAGCCTCTTTTTCAGCATAAGCAGCTTCATAGTTATTGCTCTTAAGCTGATCATCAAACTGAGTATCCTCATCATCGATATCATACATTGTATTAACATCGCTTGTAGGAGTTGTTCTATTTTCAGGAAGGATGCTGTCAAGCTCGTCAGGACTCTTAGCCTTCTTATCATCATCCGCTGTTATCCATCCGGATTTATTTCCATCAATGGTTCTCGTTCCATCAGCTGAGAACGCATGCTTATCATCCTTGATAACCTTAACCTTCTTATCTCCCTTATCCTTTTCAGGATTAAGATCCAGTCCAAGGCCACCCTTTTCCTTCTTAGTGCTTCCGAGTCCTCCGCCGAGACCGCCGCCAAGAGTGTCTCCTCCGAGAGATGCATGACCTCCATCAACACCACCAAGACCTCCAAGACCACCAAGGCCGCCAAGGCCATCCATGTCATCAAGTCCGGCACCTCCGAGGCCACCGCCAAGACCACCAAGACCGCCAAGGCCGGAATCTTCCTTTTTATCCTTCGGCTTCATCTGGTTGCTTGTAAGTACCTCTGTTGCACCTACTTCATCGAGATCATCCTCTTCTTTTTCAGGCTCTTCCGCAGGAGTAAAGCCCATGTTTCTATCATACTCTTCGAGAGTAAGACCCATTGCCTCTGCACGTTTCTTTCTCTTCTTCTCCTCAATACGCGCCAGATCCTCTGCAGAAAGAGTTTTAAATTTCTGCTTGCCTGTATCTTCCTTCTTCTTAGCAGCACCACCCTTTGATAACATCATAGCTTCCTGCTCTTTTTTCAGTTTTGCTGCTTTTTCTGCCCTTTCTTTTTCAACCTGTTTTCTGATTGCCTCAATCAGGGCTTCTCTTTGATCAATCGCCACCTAAGTTACCTCCTTCTGATCTATAAGTTCGAATCACAATTTAATTCCGAGGGATGCCAGCAGAGCCTCAGCCTGCTTAAGCATTTCTTCCTCTTTCCCGAGTTTTTCTTCAAGCTTTTCATTTTCTTTCTGAACAACCTCATCGAACTCATTCTTAATATCATTCTTCTCTGTGGTCGTCTCAAAAATAGACGTCTTGAACTCAGGATACCCCAAGCTATCCTTGTGATCTGTTATAGTTTTTGTATCTTCCTTAACGATGTCTGCAGCTGATATGTTCTCTGCCTTAGCTTCCTGAACCATATCAGTCTTATCCGCATCATCGGAAAGTTCATCTTTTTTCTGCTGCTCTGATTCTTCTGCAGGAGAAATCTCACTGTCTTCAGCTGCAGCCTTTATCTTGTCTATGATACTGCCGCCATTTTCCTTTTCAGCCTCACTCTCGGATGCCGGTTCCGGATAAATACTGCTCTTTCCAAGGATCTCATCAATTCTTGCAGAATAATCATAGTCAGATGTTGTATCACTGACAGATACTGTGTTGCTGTCTGATGCTGTATCACTGACAGATGCCTCTTCACTTTCTGATGCTGTATCGCTGTCAAAAGCTGTGTCGCTGTCAGATATTGTATCACTGTCAAAAGCTGTATCACTGTCAGCCGAACCAGAAATCTCCTCACTGTTTTCAGTACTGATATCATCAAATGATTTATCCATACCGCTGAAGAGTTCATTTCCTCTCAGAATTGCATCCACACGAGCAGCAATATCGCTGTCTGTAAGCGGTGTACTGATATTATCATCAAATGAAGAAGCAACCTTCCTTACCAGATCTATGGAATCTGTTACAGTTTCTTTTTCATCTGATTCCTCTCTGTTCATATCCGCAGCATTTTCAAACTCTGTCACGGATTCTGATTCATGCACTGTTTCGGCTGCAGTCTCAGCTGCTGCTTCATAGGCCGGTTCAGCTGCTGCCTCGGCTTCTGATTCATAGTCCGGTTCAACTGCCGCCTCAGACGTAATCCCCTCAGCCTCTCTGTAGGTCTCTGTGACAGGTTCTGTCTCAGGCTCTCGCTCCGGTTCATAATTTGATGTTGATTCATCAATATTACTGATCTCCAGTCCGATCCGCAGGTCGTCCAAAGTTTTATCAAGTGTTGCAGACTCGAAGTTTTTCTTTTCCTGCTCATCCTTTTTATAAGCGCTGATACTGTCAAAAGGATTTGAGAAATCCAAAATATCATTATCAAGTTCTGCTATAGAATCCGACTCCGGTGCAAAACCATCATCAAAATCATATGAAATAAGATCATCTATATTTGTTTCAGGTTTTAATTCCCTCATATCTTTTTCTACACCCTGAACTGCTGTTTGAACTTTTACATCATCTTCTAATATTTTCACATCCGTCACTGTCTGCTCAGATGTATTTATTATAGTCTGGCTCACAGCTGTAGCTGTTGCTGCTGTAACATCCTTCTTGTCGGAACCATATTCAGCCTTATCCTCAGCTGTTTCAATTTTTCCTGCCTCGGCCTTAACCTCAGGTACTTCCGGCTTTCCTACCTCGGCCTTAACCTCCGCTACTTCCGGTTTTTCTGCTTCGGCCTTTACCTCAGCTGTTACAGGTTTTTCTGACTCTGCCTTAGCCTCAGCTGTTACAGGTTTTTCAGTTTCAGTCTTAACCTCAGCTGTTTCCGTTTTTTCAGTTTCAACCTTTACCTCAGCTGTTTCCGTTTTTTCAGTTTCAGCTTTAGCTTCAGTTGACTCAGTTTTTTCCGTTTCAGCCTTAACCTCAGTCTCTGCCTTTTCGGTTTCAGCCTCTTCCGAATTTTCTTCTTCAGAAACATCATCACGCTTAAACTTACGTTTGATCAGGTCCTTGAGACTTCTTTTTATATTTTCAGCTTTCTTCTCACGGGTAATATCTTCAGCTTCTGATGCTTCCTCCGTCATTTCGCCCTCGCCAGGCTCTTCGCCGGAAGCCGCCTCCATCTGCTGCTTCTTCATTTCCTTCAGGTTTTTCCTGTGAAGTTTTTTCTTCTGCTTGTCCGTCAGCTCTTCCATAGTATCGTCTACCATGATAAGTATCTCAGGATCCTTAGGATTTCTGACATAATAATCCTTTTCAAGCTGTTCAGCTTCAAGCTTTCTTACTTCCTCTTCAACAGGATCATCGTCCACAGCTTCTTTTTTGCTGAAAATATTTAAATATTTATCCAGCATATCCTTATCCTGGATAATCTCATAAAGCATATCTATATTCTTGCTGTTTTTAAACGTTGCCATATAATCGGATATTATAACATCCAGATCATCCTTATCCATTTTCATGGCAAGTAAAATGAGTTCAAAGCTCCAATCCTCATCCATATTATCTCTGTAATACGGAAAGATAAGATCGTACATTTCCTGATAAGAGTCGCCTTCAGCCTTCAACATAATATACTTAATGTCGTTTAGTCTTCTCTCATTATTCTTTTCTACAAAAACATAATGTTCGTAGTATTTTTCAGCAAGGGTCTTGAATCCACGTTTAAGATACAGAACTATAAGAGACTGAATAACTCTGCTGTTGCTTGCCGCCATAATATGTGCACGGACATATTGTTTTCTGGCATCAGCGAATCTGCCTACATTTTCATATATCTCACCGCAGGTTCTTACGAACTGCGGATTTAAAGATTTTTCAAGATCCTGCGAATCGAGAATATCCACCGCAACATCGTAATTACGCGACTCTGCCAGCTCTTTGATCTTATTTACACTGGCCATGCTTAATCCTGAACCCACTTAAAATCACCTCAAATCAGTTATCTTCGAATACTTTTTCAACCTTCTCGATAACACTTTCTTTCATATTTCCACGAGTCTTTTCATACATCTGACCTGATTCCATAATCTCAAGCAACTGTATTCTGTACTTATTATCAATCTCTTTGATATATCCCATAAGTACATCTTTGATCTCGTTTACATATTCTTTTTCTTTCATTTCTTCGATCATCTTCTCATAATCGAAGTTGGTATTAACCTTCATATCCTCCTGCTTACGTCCACAGACAATACATTCCTCATTGCCGGCTTCATTAACATGACCGCAGTTACATGTCCAGATCATACCGTCTGTTCTGTATTTTTCAACTGCATCAATACCCTTCTTAGCCTTTAATGCCTCAAGTCTTCTTGTACTCATGGAAACATTCACCGGAGTATCATTGCATGCAAATATACCTCTAGGAGTAATATATTTATTGATAATAACTTTTGCATCCTTGAGGAGTTTAATATCATTAACCGAAAGGTCACATGCTATATAATCAGACTTAATAAGCGAAACATTACCCTTATCGATCACGAAATCAACGCCCTTCATAATAAGCTTTTCATCATAAATATTGGTAAGTTCAACATCCGCTCTGATTGCATTTATATCATCAAGATTGTAATTATAGAACCATACTGAAAGATTGACCTCATCCCTTGAACCATCAACGATAACCTTAACCGGTCTAGGAACAAGTCTGACATAATAATTTGTAACAAAGAGTTCTTTATGAACATCAGGAATGATCTTTTCGATCTTATTTATCTTTACTGCTGTACCGGTCATTATTACCGCAAATGAACCGGATGCCAGCTCTGCATATCTCATTTCTACGCCTATGATCGCATTTGCCTTCTTTGCCTCTGCGCTTTTTATAAGGCTCTTCTTAACCTCATCATTACAATCATTCAGATCATCAAGATCCTGATCATCTGCGCCCATAACATCTGCAGCTATACCCTTAATGAATTTAGACTGGTATACTGCCTGTCCGACTACAAAGCCAAGATACTCTGTAATCTCATACCCATCAAAACTTTCGCCTGTTGTTAATAACAAATCAGCCATTTTTTCTCCCCTTAACACATTTTTTTCATGATATCCGGCCTCTAAGTCCACTGTCCGGATACCAGGTAAACGCTCCTTATCTTCAGAGCATAATGAACCCACGGCTCATCTGATAATTATAGCATAATTCATCAATAAATTCTACTCATTTATACGAATCTTTGAGGAGAATTATTGATATATCTTCTGAAGGTATATTCGATGGAAAAGCAGGTTTCTTCCTCCCCTTCCTCAACCATTTCCCACTCAGGAAGCTTATCAAGATTAGGGAAATACGAATCCGCCTGATATGAATAATCTATCTTCGTAACAAAGGCCTCATCACAGTAAGGCACCAGAGCCTTATAAATGCTTTCGCCCCCGATGACAAAGATATCATCCGTATCATACTTCTTAAGTTCTTCCTTAAGGGCATCCATATCTCTCACGACAATGCCTCCCCTGACCTGAAATGAAGGATTTCTTGAGAGAATTATATTTGTTCTGTTTACAAGCGGCAGTCCGTTCGGAAATCCTTCCAACGTTCTTCTCCCAAGAACAACAACATGTCCGCTTGTTATTTTTCTGAAATTCTTCTGATCATTCGGTATCTTGACCAGAAGGTCATTTTTATATCCTATTGCCCAGTTATTATCAACGGCTACTATAGTCTTCATTTATCATTCCTCCGATTTTTATTTTTTATGATACAGGTATCAAATCCAGCTATGAATGATCCCGGAATCATAAGTATCTATACTGCGATAGGAATATTTTTAACCTGAGGTCCTGTTACATAATCCTCAATAGTAAAATCTTCCACGGTAAATTTATAAAAATCTTTTACATCCGGATTAAGTGTCACCTTTGGAGCAGGATAAACAGGTCTTTCGATAAGTTCCTTTACGATAGGAATATGCCTGTCATAAATATGTGCATCAGCTATCACATGCACAAGAATTCCCGGTTTGAAACCGGTCACCTGAGCTATCATCATAAGGAGCGCACTGTACTGAACTACATTCCAGTTATTGGCTGCAAGTACATCCTGCGACCTCTGATTAAGTACTGCATTCAGCCTGTCTCCTGTCACATTAAATGTCATGCTGTACGCGCATGGATAAAGATTCATCTCATGAAGGTCCTGATGAACATACATATTAGTCATAATACGTCTGCTGTAGGGATTGTTTTTAAGATCAAACAGCACTCTGTCCACCTGATCAAATTCTCCCTCCTTGTAGATATGCTTTACCCCCAGCTGATAACCGTAAGCCTTACCGATAGAGCCGTCTTCATCTGCCCACTCATCCCAGATATGACTCTTTAAATCTTTGATATTGTTTGATTTTTTCTGCCATATCCAGAGAATCTCATCTATAGCCGATTTTATATATGTTTTACGAAGTGTGATAGCCGGAAATTCCTCTGCCAGATCATATCTGTTGACCACGCCAAACTGTTTGATCGTATAAGCCAGAGTTCCGTCCTCCCAATGCGGCCTGACCTTCTCACCTTCTGTACTGTATCCGTTATCAATAATATCTCTGCACATATCAATAAACAGTTTATCTGCCTGACTCATTTTTTTCCTCCTGTTCACATATATCTATTGTGAATTGTTTTTGATATTCATAATGTTCAAAAAACAGGATCGAATTGCCATTTTTATGAAAAAAAGGCAATTCAATCCCTGATTTACCCCAATTCGATCCGAAAATGAAATTTCATCAATTACATATGGTATCATAAAATCCATCCAAAAAAAAGAACAAAAGCAAAGAAAGGAGAAAAAAATGGAAATCGTTATATTCTGGGGAGAAATTCTCAGAAAAGCAAGAGTAGCTCACAATCTGACACAAAAGGAAATAGCTGATGTACTGCATATCTCGAGGCAGGCATACAGCGGAATCGAAACCGGGAGGACACATCCTTCTCCGGAAATGATTGCTGTATTATCAAACATTTACGACATTAATCTGTTTGAATTCATGTTCAAATATCTTCCGGAAGAATACATCGCCGAAACGCATGAATTTAAGTACTCTATTCCCTCCTCCCCAAGCATCTCATCAACCAAAAGCAGTAAGATCCGAAGAAAGCCAAAGATGATATATCCCGAAAATATAGATGATCTGGATGAGGAGTAAAACACAGTTTTTCTGATAAGATACCGGAGGGACTTTACCCCGCAGAATTATGAGAATCAGTTTTATATTCTCATAATAAAAATAACCCTCCTTACCGTTCACACGGTAAAGAGGGTATATTTTCCGCCAAAGAATTGTTATGAGATCGTCTGTATGAGTTTCTTCATGATAGTTTTAACATTCTGATATTTCTTCATGTTGATATTATGAAGTATATCATAAAGCATATTTCTGTATTCTTCCGGCATGTCATAATCCACTGCAGATTCCAGAATATCTCTCGCTTCTGAAGAGATATTTCCGGCATCCATACATTCAGTAGCCTTATACAGCATAGCTTTCAGATCAATCTTGGAAAGCTGTATGCCATTTGTATTTGTAGGATATTCATAGAGAACACCGGTTTCATAAAGTCCCAGCCATTTTTCAAAGCAATCACATACATCGCGCCATTTCTGAGCCAGCGGACGCCAGTTAACAGCCGCAATCTCAAGAGAATCCTCTTTTGCAATATTCACATGGTCATCAAACATATCTGCAAGATATCCAGCTCCAAGACCGGCAGCCTTATCTCTGAATTCTCTCGCATATTTCATATAACCATTTTCATCTTCAATATTAAGCTGTTTAAGAAGCTCAGACGAATCCTTGTCATAATCCTTACAGAATTTGCAGACAGCTCGTCTGTAATTCTTCAGATTGCCGCCAAACTTATCCAGAGCAGCGCTAAATGAAATACCGCCCTTCAGGAGTTTATCCTCCTGAACCGCCATGGCTTTTATCTCATTTATCATGTCTTTATCATCCGGAAGGTTCTTTTCTTCAGAATTTTCAATAAGCATATTCTGAAATGTATATCTTCCGAACGGCCTTCTGAGTATTCCTGTAAAACCCTTCTTAAGAAGCTGATTCTCATCCTCATCAAAATTTTCCGAAATAACAGCATAAACCTTGGCATTGTAGCATCTGTTCATAGGCATGTTATTCAGGTTTTTGATAGTCTGCACGCCATCCATACGCGGCATATAACGAGGTATCAGAATGACATCAAAGACTTTTCCTTTAACAACCTCAAGACATTTGATACCATTTTCGATAAATTCAATACTTGCTCCCGCATCAGTTGCCAGCTTCTTCAGCTGTTCAATATCCTCAGCCTCATCAGAAACTGCAAGTATCGATATCGGATTCTTCAGAACAAAAGGATTTCTCTTTATAACGCCTTCAACAGTAACTTCTATATTGAAATTATTATCGTTTTTCTTAAATACCTTTTCCTTGATGGTCTCAATCTTTTCTTTGGCAACCTGAGCCACGTTCTTTGGGGTTTTCTCAACTTCCTGCTCTGAAGAAGCCTTTAATTCGGAAGTTTCCTTATCCCCATCAGCCCACTCTCCGGCAGGAGCCTCCGGCTGATATTCCATTTCCTCTTCAGACTCTCCAAAAGGATGAAGCTGATTTACCGCAAAAAGATCATTCTGAACACCTTCAAAATTGAATTCCTTCTGAGCATAGCTGATAAGTGAACCCGTCTCAGTTGCAGGAATTCCCACAGTGCCTCTGTGAGAATCAGCCCTTGCTGCTGCCGCAGCTTCACGGCGTGCAACCTCTGCCCAGTATTCAGATGAATTCTCTGCCTCACGATTGGCTCTTAATTGTTCAGGAGATGCCTGTTTCGGTTCTGCGTCACGAACAACGTATCCATTTCTTTCAGAAATGGCACTGATCGAATTAAAGCCCCTGGTAACACGATTTGAAGTATCCGCAGCCCCATCTGCAGACTTTGAATCCGAGCCGGCTGTACCGGTCTCCCCGGAATTATTTATCGTCGATCCGTTTTTTGAGCTGCTATAATCCGAAACATCATACACAGCATGCTTCTGGTTTGCCGGATTATACTTATTCCAGACAAAATAAGCTCCAAGAAGCAATACAACGATAACTATGAAAAAGATCATATACATACCCCCAAATATAATTCTATAAAACTATCTTTTTGAAATTCTTCTTGCCTCTTCTGACAATGAATTCATCCCTAAAGGCATCCTTTTCGTATGATGTATATACATCTGTTATCTTTTCTTCATTTACAACCACGCCGCCCTGTTCAATAGCACGTCTTCCTTCGCTCCTTGACTTAACAAGACCTGACTTTACAAGTACGCCCATAAGATCGATCTTACCATCTGTAAAATCTTCATCGGCAAGTGCTGTCGTAGGCATATTTTCTGTAGAAGCACCTGAGAAGATTCCCTTTGCTGCAGCTTCTGCCTTTTCAGCTTCCTCTTTACCATGAACAAGAGCTGTAAGTTCATATGCAAGTATCTCTTTTGCCTTGTTGAGTTCAGCGCCTTCCCAGCCTTCCATAGCCTGAATCTCCTCAATCGGAAGGAATGTAAGCATCTTAAGGCACTTTATAACGTCCTTATCATCAACATTTCTCCAATACTGATAGAAATCAAACGGAGATGTTTTATTCGGATCAAGCCATACAGCACCCTTTGCCGTCTTACCCATCTTCTTGCCTTCTGAGTTAAGAAGAAGTGTAATAGTCATGGCGTGTGCATCCTTGCCCAGCTTCTTTCTGATAAGTTCAGTACCGCCCAGCATATTCGACCACTGGTCGTCACCGCCAAACTCAAGATTACATCCGTACTTTTCGTAAAGCATAAGGAAATCATAGCTCTGCATAAGCATATAGTTGAATTCAAGGAAATTCAGTCCTCTTTCCAGTCTCTGCTTGTAGCATTCAGCAGCCAGCATCTTGTTAACGCTGAACTGAGAACCGATGTCTCTTATAAATTCTATATAATTAAGATCCATAAGCCAGTCTGCATTATTTACCATAAGAGCCTTGCCCTCTGAGAAATCAATAAAACGGCTCATCTGCTTCTTGAAGCATTCGCAGTTATGATCAATGATTTCCCTTGTAAGCATCTGTCTCATGTCTGTTCTTCCTGATGGATCTCCGATCATACCTGTTCCTCCACCAACAAGAGCGATAGGCTTGTTTCCTGCTGCCTGAAGTCTCTTCATAAGGCAAAGTGCCATAAAATGACCAACATGAAGGCTGTCTGCCGTCGGATCGAATCCTATATAAAATGTTGCCTTTCCGGCATTAATAAGCTTTCTTATCTCCTCTTCATTTGTCACCTGTGCTATAAGCCCTCTGGCAACGAGTTCGTCATACAATTCCATACTATAAATCTCCTTGTTTCAAGTTATATATTCTAAATCATACCATATTACGTCTTTTTTTTGTAGTAGTTTTGTAATTTATTTCATCGATTCTTTGTTTGCGAACCAGTCCTACTCCAAGGGCAATAAGCACATAGAAAATCGGTGTAACTATAGGCTGTTCCGGATTAACCATAGCCTGTGCCACATGGGCCGCACAGGCTGCAGCGCAGGCTGCGACCGCCGGATTGCCCTTCATATTTTTTACCATGCATACCATGCTGCTTATAAAAAATCCAAGATATGTAATAAGCCCAAATATCCCTGTAGTAAGAAGCTGTTGAAGAAGTATGTTATGACAGCTGTCATAGATTTTCTTCGGGATGGTTATCATTTCCTCATAATAGTTTTCCTTCATGACGGCACGTACAGATTCATTTCCATAACCAAATACCTTAACGAGGCCATCACCCTTACCATAGGCCTTAACTGATCTGCTCCAGATGAAGCCCCTGTACTCTCCCCACCTGTCATTAAAGACAAAATATTCATGCTTTGAGGATATTCCGAGGATAACCACAGTGATTACCGCAAGGACTCCGATAACAGTTACTATTATGAGCATTTTTCTGCATTGGATCTTCTCATAAAGATCAGCTTTCAAATATCTGATCAGAAGAACAACCGAAAGGAAAATTACGGAAGCCGCCATAAAAGCTCCCATGATCTTCATATTTCCTATAATCTTTGCTATTCCGTTAAGATGTCCCTTATTTCCTTTTTCCACATGATTAAGTATAGACATCGCAAAGAATCCGATTGACATAAGCATAACGGAAAATGACCATTCAACAAGCTTTTTATAATGCACGGCTATATAGAAAAGAAGCACCACAGCCACTCCCAGGCCCAGGTAAACATTATCGCTTTTCGCAGTCATAACCGTAAATGCCCCGAGCATTACAGCTGTTCCGGAATATGCTTTCAGAAGAAATTTATCCGTAAAAATAAATACCGCTATACTGATGGCAATAAAAATGCAAAGATATCCGCCAAATGTATTCATATTGCCTATAGTTGACATGAAAACAGTCTGCTGGCTCTTTTTTATCTCAGCTCTCCATTTTCCAAAATCCACACCAAAATGCTGAACTATTGCTATATAGAACATAAAATAAGATACAGCAACAAATACTATATATATGATTACATGTACATACGCTTTATAGGCCACAATAAATAACATGGCAACTATAAGTATAAACATGCACAGTCCCAGGCGTCTTCCCTCTTCCCCTGTAAATGCCGTCTTCTTACTGCCACAGGCAAGAAAAGACAGGAAATTCGAAAGAAGCAGCATAAATGCCCAGAAGAAAGGACTCTTAAGCATACTCTTTGATGCCGTAAAGAAATCTTTATAGAAAAGGAATTCATGATCATCTTTTATAGTGTAATTGCCTTTGGTCTTACGAAAATATGCAATAAGAAAATATACGATTCCGGAAAGACCTATAAACGATATGGTTCCGTACATAAAGCATTTTGCTCTCGTAAAAGTGATATCAAAATACAGATCATGCATATATACCAGATAAAATGTGCAGAGATATGCAAGATAAGCATTTATGACCACAAATACCGGTATATCAGTCTTTTTTAATATATCCAGTTTAACCTGATTACTGTTTTTCTTTCCCATAGTATGTTCCTATATTTGTCAAAACACCTGTTTCCATCCTCTTTGGCAACACTTTTGCCTATTTCTTGCTATTTGTGTTGCTTATGATACGCGTGTCTCACGGTTTATCTTTAGCTTGCGGCATTCATAACCCCTTCGGGGTTATCTCATGTCGCACGCTCGTCATATACTCTCCGGCAAAGCTCGTCATACACACATGTATCTTCGATACATGTGTTGTGAGATAACTCGTGAGCCACTGCGTGCAAGCACGCGTGTCTCACGGTTTATCTCACAGCACATGCTTCGCATGTGCATGACGAGCTTTGGGGATCGTGCATGACTCGCTCAGTGCGCAAAAAAGCCTCGGAAGAAACCTTCCAAGGCTTTTAGTATCGTGCGGGAAAAGGGACTTGAACCCTCACGACGTTGCCATCACTAGATCCTTAGTCTAGCCTGTCTGCCAATTCCAGCATTCCCGCAATCCTTATGTTGTTCTGTGTGATTTCTCACCCGCAACGATATGTATATTATCACGGTAACATACTAATGTCAATATTTTTTTCAAAAAAAATATTGTTTTTTTTTAGATACAATTTTACAACATAATTATTGGCTTTTTAGATACATTTTCACAACACAAATATCGGCTATTTGATACATTTCCACAACACAAATATCAGCATTTTAGACACATTTCTGCAACATAAATATAGAATTATTATATATACTTCTATTACAAAAACTCTGTTTCCCAGATAATATCATGCAACATATTTATCGTTTATAATTAAAACTCGCCAACAAAAAATCAATTAAAAACAGCATCCCGTTTATGCTTTCACATATTCAGGATGCTACTATAATAAATTCAAAGCTGTATTCAGAACTGCTTTTAACGGCCTGTAAGAACTGCTGCTATCTCTTCGTAGGTCATTCCCTTATGGAATGAAAACTCACCGACTCCTATAATAAATGAATAACCTGTCGCATCCAACCATCTGTCAAAATCAAGATAATCCTCGACAATGCCGGCATCCTGGAGCATCTTCGCAACTGTTGTAGAATACATTCCTCGCTCAACAACAATAGTTACTGTACCATTATCCTCAGTAGTCTTTTCTGTTGTTTCATCAGTACTTTTCTCTGTATCTTCTGTTGTTGCTTCAGTTGTCTCCTCTGTCTTCTCTGTTGTAGCCTCAGTTGTTTCCGTCTTCTCAGTTGTAGCTTCAGTTGTTTTCTCTGTCTTCTCTGTTGTTGCTTCAGTTGTTTTTTCTGTCTTCTCTGTTGTAGCTTCAGTTGTTTTCTCTGTCTTCTCTGTTGTCGCCTCAGTTGTTTTTTCTGTTTTCTCTGTTGCTACTTCAGTTGGTTTTTCCGTCTTCTCAGTAGCTTTCTCTGTTTTCTTATCACTTCCTGTATTATTTGAAACCACTTTTTCTGTTTCGGTGTTTTCAGATTTCTTCTCGTAACCGAGAGTTTTCATGGCAGCAAACATAATGATAACACCAATGAGAAGACCTATTCCTATTCCTCTTAAATAATATTTTACTTTCAATTTTTATTCCCCCTGATGCTTGTCAATCACATATTTAACTTCGCCAACCCCAAGATCAAGAAGTTTTGATATTTCCAGTATACTGAAGCCGGCATGATACATACCCATAACATTTTCTTCAGTATTTCCGCCTTCAAGACTGATACCCTCTACTGCAAGTATCTCATCAAGACTTTCAGTACTTTCGACATCACTTATATCTTCCTGGTCATCATAATCCTCATCAGGATCATCCTCATCAGAAGCATCTGCTCCTGATAATCTGTCTGCAATAGAAATGACCTTTCCGGCTTTATCGTCTCTTAATTCATCCGTATCACCGGCTTCTTCAGATTCCGGTACATAGTCTTCCTCGACATCCTCAGCTTCTGCGGCATTTTCATCCACATACTGCTCAGCTCCTGCCACTTCACCCGCAAATGGATCATCGTCATCATCCTTTTCTTCCTCTGCGGACTGAGCAGCTTCTGCCTTCTCAGACTCTTCTTCGTCTCTGTATTTTTTATTCTTCTTTTTGTTCTTTTTGTTCTTCTTATTCTTCTTAAATTCTTTTACAGGTTCTTCCGGAGCGGCATCAGCCTCTTCTTCGATCACTGCCTGAATCTCTTCCTCTGCCTCTTCCTGAACAGCTTCTGTATATGCAGCTTCTTCCTGAACTTCTTCATAAGCTGCTTCTTCCTGAACCTCTTCTTCATAAACAGGTTCTTCCTGTATCTCTTCTGTATATGCTGCTTCTTCCTGAGCCTCTTCATAAGACTCTTCCTGCATTACATCACTTTCCTGATCAGCGACACGGATTGATCCATTCTCCAGTTCTGCTCTTACTTTCTTAAGCTCCTCAAGTCTAAGCTCAAGCTCTTTTTCCTTTTCAATAATTTCAGCATATTTCTGATCGATTTCAGCCTCTTTCTTCTCTATCTCCAGAAGAGAAACCTGACCCTGCTCATCGATCTCAGCCATCTTACTGTCTGCTCTCTGGTCAATATCCTTAAATGCTCTGTTGGCACATGCATCTATTCTTCCAATATTATTTTCAACATTCTTGTCGATTTCATTGATCTTTGCGCTAAGCTTATCGAGATTCTTTTTATTCTCTTTGTCGATCTTCTCACTGGTGCTCTTTAACTTGTTAGAGACTTCCTTATCAACCATCGACTTAAGATTTCCGGATTTTCCGTTTACGGATTTATTGAAATAATCCTCAACCATAGCATCTATCTTTTTCTTCTTATCTTCCGGAATATCCTTAATATCAATCTCTTCGGACTCCTTATTCTCCATGCCTATAAAGCAGCTTGCAACAATGCATACAACCGCAAGTATGATCAAAATAATAATCGTTGGTGTCATCTTTTATTTTCTCCTATTCCTTTAATTACTTTAACCCGCATATCATCTCGAATAAATTGCGCTACTCTTCTATTAAAACACTTTATCAGATATAATTCCACATTTATTTTATAAAAATTCGAAAAAAAATAATTTATTCTGCGCCAATAAAAAAGATTGAAAAAAGCACATATCCGACTTTTCTCAATCTTTTTTATAAATTATCAATATCCTTCCGGTCTATACGCTATATCCCCAGCTCGTCAAACACTTCTTCATTTACAATCTTTACATAGGTGCCCTTCATTCCCTTGGAAATAATTTCTATTATCCCGGCCCCCTCAAGCTTTTTCAAAGCATTTACTATTATCGATCTGGTTATCCTGCATTTTGAAGCAAGCTTACTTACAACTATAAGTCCTTCTTTTTTATCCAGTTCCTTAAATACACAGACTACAGCCTCCTTCTCTGAAACGGAAAGAGACAGAGCCGCCGAACGTACAGTGACCTTCTTACGGCTTATTTCTTCATCTTCTTCGTAGATAGATCTCATCATTTCAAGCTCTATGACAGTATTCATATATTCACTGAAAATGATATCATCCACATCAAAAAGTTCTTTATTTCTGTAAATAAATGTTGTTCCGAGACGTTCTCCCGCGAAGTCCACCGGCATAACTATAGCCGAATGCTCCTCGTTGGCTTTTTCATCAAAGCCAAGGGTCATCAGATTAACATTCTCCTTCGTTGACAGCACAGAAAGAAATCTCTCATTAAGGCTTTCATCGATCACATCACCCTTATCACCGGCTATCATCTCATTTATGGCTTCCACTTTTTCACATTTATATAACCCAAGTATCTTGCCTCTCATACTTACGACCATTATATTTGCCGAAAGTATCTTTCCTGCGCACTCGCAGATATCATCAAAGATTACCTTCGACGAGGAATTATAATGGAGAAGCTTATTCAGTTTTCTGGTTTTATCTAGAAGCTTGACGCTCATTTCCCTTGTTCCTCTTCATTCTTTTTAGGAATTACAAATCCACATTCCTGATTTGAGCAGAACAGTTTGCTGCCCTTTTCAACCATATAACTGCCACACTCAGGACATTTATCCTTTGCCGGCTTTGCCCATGACATAAAGTCACACTCCGGATATCCTAAGCAGCCATAATATCTTCTGCCTTTCTGTGACAGTCTTGTGATAAGCTCATTGCCGCATTTTGGGCATGCCACGCCAATTTTTTCATAATACGGTTTCGTATTCCTGCATTCAGGGAATCCCGGACAGGCAAGGAATTTTCCGTGAGGTCCATATTTGATCACCATCATTCTTCCGCACTCGTCACATACTGTATCAGATACCTCATCCGCAATATGGACATTTTCAAGTACCTTTTCAGCATTTTTAACTGCGCTGTCAAGATCCGGATAGAAATTTCTTACAACCACCTTCCAGGCGATGACTCCTTCACCGATCTTATCAAGAAGGCTTTCCATATTTGCTGTAAATTCAGTATCTATTATTACAGGAAAGGCTTTTTCCATAATTCCGTTTACCGCCTCTCCGAGCTCTGTAACATAGAGGTTTTTATTTTCTTTAACAATATATCTTCTGTTCAGGATGGTTCCGATGGTAGGAGCATAGGTTGATGGTCGTCCAATACCATTTTCTTCCATAGTTCTTACAAGAAGTGCCTCAGTAAAATGCGATGGTGCTGCAGTAAAATGCTGCTTACTGTCGAATCTCGCAAGTGTAAGAACACTGCCCTCCTTGAAAAGCAGAGTATTCTTGATCTTATCATCATTTTCCTCAGAATTCATGGCATATACTTCCATAAAGCCGGAAAATGAAAGGCTGCTTGTGGTAGCCTTAAACTTTTCTTCTCCCGCCTTTACTGTTATGGCACAGGTTTTATATACAGCCGGCTTCATTCTGCTGGCCAGAAATCTGTTATAGATAAGCTGATACAATCTGAAGAGATCTCTCGGAAGACTGTCCTTCAGACTTTCCGGTGTGATATCAATATATGTTGGTCTGATGGCTTCGTGAGCATCCTGTATCCTCTTGCCCTTATTTCCGTCAGCAGAGGCATCAGCTATATACTCCTCGCCATATTTTTCTTTAATAAAGCTCCTTGCCGCCTCATCAGCCTCAGCAGATACACGGACAGAATCTGTACGTAAATAAGTAATAAGGCCTACAGATCCTCTACCCTTTACCTCTACACCTTCATACAGCTGCTGTGCAAGGCTCATGGTCTTTGATGTAGCCATATTAAGTCTTGAAGAAGCGTCCTGCTGAAGAGTACTGGTAGTAAATGGAAGCGGTGCCTTACGGGTACGTGTTCCTTCCTTTACTTCAGAAACAATGAAATCCTTTTTCTCCAGGTCTTTCATTATCTTTTCGGCTTCTTCCTGGTTTTTTATATCTCCGACATAATGAAATGCTGTTTCACCCTTATTGCCCGGACACTGTAACAGACTGTCCAATGTCCAGTATTCTTCAGGTATAAACGCACTGATCTCGTTCTCCCTGTCACATATCATCTTGAGCGCAACAGACTGAACTCGTCCTGCAGACAGACCTCTCTTTACCTTCTGCCATAAAAGAGGGCTTATTTCATAGCCCACAAGTCTGTCCAGCACACGTCTTGCCTGCTGGGCATCTACAAGATTCATATCTATCTCACGTGCATTTTTAATTGATTCCTTAACTGCGTTCTTGGTAATTTCATTAAAGGTTATTCTCTGATAACTCTTCTCCGGAAGCTTTAAAGCTATAGCCAGATGATATGAAATTGCCTCTCCTTCACGATCCGGGTCAGTTGCGAGATAAATCTTTTTAGCTTTTTTTACTTCCTTGCGAAGACTTGCTAAAACTTCTCCCTTTCCGCGAATAGTAATATAATGAGGTTCAAAATCATCCTCAGGATTTACCCCCATTGAGCTCTTCGGAAGATCCCTTACATGTCCGTAAGAAGCGATAACCTCATAATCCTTCCCCAAAAATTTCTTTATTGTTTTTGCCTTTGCAGGCGACTCAACTATCACAAGATTTTTTGCCATTATACTTTACCCTCTGTCTAGACTCTTTATGTGTGGAAATATACACCATATAAATCTTAAACGCAAGAAGAATTCTGAGCATTTTATTTTTTTCTGGTCAGCTGCCGTAAATACTGACAAAAAAACCGAAGCAAACGGACATCGTAAGCTTCGGTTTCTGTAAGGCTTCTCTATTTATAATAATTTAATTCCCAGCATGGTAAGGTCGTCAAACTGCGGCGCATTTCCCACGAACTCATCAACAGCCCTTTGTACCTTATCCAACAACTGCATCGGAGCTGCATCCAGATTATCATTCAGTACCTGAGTCAGTCTTTCAAGACGGAACATCTGATTATCTGAATTTGTCGCTTCAGGCACTCCATCCGTATATAGAAACAGCACTGCACCCTTCTGGAGTGTGATTTCTGATTGCTTATATACTTTATTTTTTAATCCACCAAGAACAAAATCATGCTTTGTTCTAAGAACTTCAAATTTGCCTTCCGGCTGTTTTATCACAGGGCACTCATGTCCGGCGTTGGCAAATGTAAGCTTACCTGTAGATATCTCCAATATGCCCAGCCACGCCGTTACGAACATCTGATTTTTATTGTTCCGGCACAGTTCTTTGTTGGTTCGATTCATTACCTCACTCGGTGAGATTCCCGTCATTGTATAATTGCTGATAAGCATCTTTGACATCATCATAAATAAAGCAGCAGGAACGCCCTTGCCCGAAACATCAGCGATGACCAGCGCAAGGTGATCGTCATCCACGAAAAAGAAATCATAGAAATCTCCTCCTACCTCTTTAGCAGGAGTCATAGAGGCATAAATATCAAACTCATGTCTGTCAGGAAACGGTGGAAAAACGTTAGGCAGCTGAGACGCCTGTATATTCGTGGCAAGATCCAGTTCTGCACTGATACGTTCTTTTTCGACCATCAGCTTGACATTCTCATCAATATGATGATCTATTTCTATTGTCATATCAGAGAAAGCATCTGCGAGTACACCCAGTTCATTTCGAACGCGAATGTCAGACATGCGTTTCTTTACCTTATCACTGTCGTTAGTCACCGTATATTCCAGAATGCTCTCCTTCATCACTTCTACAGGTTTTATCGCCTCTTTGTATATGACAAATACCAGCACCGCCAATGCTATAAGCAATGCCCCGATACCAAGAAGTACGGTCTTTTTGTAGGTAGACAACATTACCTTTGAAAAATCGCTCCAGTCATAAGCAACTCCGATAACGGCTCTTACCTCCCCGTTTATATACATAGGTCTATATCCGATATAATAATCACCTTCAAGCATAAAATCACGAGAACTCATAAATATTACATCATCATCCGAAACAGCCTTGCGGTTTTTGATGACATTCGGAATATCTATCATCGTTATTTCATCAAAAGCTTCTTCAGATTCTCCGTTGATTGATCTGAAGATCACAGGACCCCTGCTGCCGTTTTGGGGTGCAAGCACCATAAAAACACAATCAAATCTGTTAGCCTCATTTTGTTCTTCTGTCGTTTCACGTATAAAGCGAAGAAAATCCTTTGTACAGAATTTCTGAACGATATCGTCCGACTTCATGACGAAATCGATATCCCAGAACAGTGAAAACGTGCTTCCGTCGGGAGCATTTCCCGCTACATATTCCTTTTCGACATCTGTAATCGGTTCAGTCAGCACTTCAGGGTGAAGCTCAATATAATCGAAATACCACTCTGAGACTTCACATATCTGTTCTTCAAACATCAGATTCACATCTGAAGCATTGAGCCTTTCGGACATAAGAGTATTCTGTGCTTTCAAAAAACCGCTTACAGTGCTCTTATACACTGTATTAAGTATCAAAACCACCATAACTATCATGACCGGTATTATTACCGAGATTATCTGCACCGCAAGTTTTCTGTAACTTTTTACTTTCATATCTATAACTCTCTCATCAAAAGAAACATACAATAAATCTCAAAACAATTTGTACAATACGTCTTTATATATTATGCCATTTTTACATTAATATATCAAGCTGCTGTGCTGTTCAGGAAAACAGATACGCGTTTCACTCATGCTTGTTTTTCTTCTGATAAGATATACTTATATTTTCTTTACATAATAACCTCTTTCAA
Organism: Eubacterium ruminantium; assembly: GCA_900108205.1. Lineage (GTDB taxonomy): Bacteria > Bacillota > Clostridia > Lachnospirales > Lachnospiraceae > Eubacterium_Q > Eubacterium_Q ruminantium_A. The sequence continues at coordinate 506,622 of FNUU01000001.1, forward strand.
CGGCTTTTATCAGTTTTTTCTTTTCCAGTTTGATAAGTCCCTCCAGGGCAAGCGTGAGCGAAAGGCCGCTGACTGATGTAATATCATCAATAAACATCGGTTCACCTGAAAGGCAGTTAAATATTTTTCTTTCATTCTCCGATAATTCCAGGTATTCCCGTTCCTTCTTATCTGTCTCTTTTTTCTTATTTTCCTTCCATTTTTTCTGATAAGCATCTTCCGTCTCCGAGGCACCGAGAAGATCCGCTATCACGGTATCCGCATCATTTGCAATCAACGCTCCCTGAGCTATCAGATTATTCGTTCCTTTATTCATAGGGTCAGTGATCCTTCCGGGTACAGCATATACATTTCGCCCCTGTTCCAATGCAATATCCGCCGTGATCAGAGACCCGCTTTTTTCTCTTGCCTCCACAACTATAACCCCCTCCGAAAGTCCACTGATTATACGATTTCTCACAGGAAAATTAAAAGCATAGGAAGGTATGCCCGGTCCGTTTTCCGATATCACAAGCTGTGAAGAATACATTTCTTCATACAGATGAAGATTGCCTTTAGGATAAATATCATTTATTCCGCTGCCCATCACGCCTATGGTTTTCCCTCCATTTTGGATTGCTCCTCTGTGAGCTGCTGTATCTATTCCATAAGCAAGCCCGCTTACAACTGTAAAACCGGCGCCGGAAAGCTCTCCTGCAAAATACAGGGCCGCCTCTCTGCCATATTCGGTCGCCTGCCTTGAACCCACTATAGCCACACACCTTCCCTTGTTTAACAGCTCCTTGTCCCCCTTAAAATAAAGTATCTGTGGTGGATTTGGTATATTCTTCAGCCTTTCCGGATAATCCTCATCATAAAAAGTTAAAAATGAGTATCCACCTTCATCAAGTTTATTCATTATTTCTTCTATTTTTATCAGACAGTCCCTTTCACTGAATTCACATATCCTCTGTGCCATTTTCTTAGGAACCGTCTCCATTAGTTCCTCAGGTGAAGCCGCAAAAATATATTCGGGATCATTATACTTCTGCATAAGTTTTGCTATGCTTAAGGGGCCGATTTCAGGAATAGATGAAAGCCATAATATCTCTTCATTTTTTGTCATATTGCCTTCCCCCTGTCCGGAATATTTCTGAAGAACATTGCCTCATAAACATCATCTTCACGTATATCCTCTCTGTCAGAAAGATCCGCAACAGTTCTGGCCAGTTTTCTGATCCTGAAATATCCTCTTGCAGATAATTTCTGAGATTCAAATTCCTTCTCGAGAAGCTTTTCACCACCCTGATTAATTTTTATATACTCCTCAACTTTATTCTGAGGCATCTGGGAATTAAATAAAAAATTTTCCCCTTTATACCGATGGAGCTGCCTTTCTCTTGCGGCCTCCACCTTCTGACGCATCTCCAAGGAAGAAATGTTCTTTGTTTTATTGGTCAGTTCCTTATATTTGACCTGTTTTACCTCGAGTCTTATATCTATCCTGTCCATTATAGGATAGCTTATTTTATTCCTGTAGGAATTAATCTCCTGTTCTGAACATCTGCAAAGACTCCTGTCCGGATAATGACCGCAGGGGCATGGATTCATAGCTGCCACCAGCATAAAATCGGCAGGGTATTCAAAAGACGCATGATGTCTGGATATAAGTATCTTCTTGTCCTCCATAGGCTGCCTGAGGCATTCTATTACCTTCTTCTTATATTCCGGAAGTTCATCCAGAAAAAGTATTCCGCAATCCGCCAGACTCACTTCTCCCGGTTTCGGTATCATACCTCCGCCTATTAATGCTGTTTCCGTCACAGTATGATGAGGGCTTCTGAAAGGTCTTTTCCTCATAAGACTGTCGCACCCCTTCATCATTCCGGAAATACTGTATATCTTCGTTAATTCAAGACTTTCTTCATAAGTAAGAGACGGCATGATTCCCGGAATACTTTTTGCTATCATGGACTTGCCCGAGCCCGCCTCACCGCTCATCAGAATATTGTGAAAGCCCGCAACAGCGATCATTACACCGCGTTTCATGCTGTCCTGTCCGCATATATCTGCCATATCAAAATCAATATCCTGAATAAGCTTCTGTCTTTCGAACTCCCTCTTGCCATTATCCATATCAGTTTTTACGTGAAATACACTCTCTGTTTTATCTCCCAGGAGATAATCCACCATTTCCCGCAGATCCTTTACGCCCGTGACCTCTATATCGTCCACCACCATAGCTTCCTTAACATTATCATAAGGGAGCACAACCTTCTTTATCCCCTGCAGTCTTGCAAAATGGACGACAGGAAGAACACTGTCCACGGCCTTTATGTCCCCGGACAGACCCATTTCTCCCAGCACCAGAGTATCCTTTAAAGCTGTTTGCGGAATTATATTCATAGAAATAAGGATCGCCGCTGCTATAGGAAGGTCAAATGAAGCTCCATCCTTCCTGATATCTGCAGGCGACAGATTTACGGTAATCCTGCTGGCCGGCAGGATAAAACCGGAATTTTTGATGGCAGTTCTCACACGTTCCCCTGCCTCTTTGACAGAGGACGCCAGATAACCAACCATTGAAAGCATGGGGAGTCCTGCACTGATGTCAGTCTCAACCCTGATCAGCATGCCCTCTATGCCAAGAGACATGCCACTTATTACTTCGCTGTACATTTATTCTCCTTCTGCCTCTCCATTGCAGAAATCCGTTTCGAAGTAATCAAATTATACCATTAAAATATAAGAAAGAGCAAACACTTTGATACGCTGATTTGTAGCGCAACAAATGTCTGCTCTTTGCTCATTTTCTAAATTATTTTTTTCTTACAGAATATCCGAAGCTTCCAAGCTTTTTACCCAATCCGAAGTATTCCCCGTGGGAATACACAATAAGGCCCGAATCGTTAAGATGAAAGCTTCCTTTTTCATCAAGATATTTACTGTTTACCGATACACTTACCACATCGGCAATAAACATATCATGAGAACCAAGCGGTATGATCTGCTTAACCTTGCATCCGATACACACAGGACTTTCGTCAATACCCGGACAACTTACTCCATCTAAGGAAGTTTCTGTAAGCTTCATTTCTTTGAACTTATCTTCGTCTCTGCCGGATCTGACGCCGCAGTGATCCGCAGCAAATGTCAGCTCTTCATTTACAAGATTGATAACAAACTCGCCGGTTTCCTTAATAATATTATAGGAATGCCTTGACGGTCTTACTGAAATGCTGACCATGGCAGGATCCGAACAGATTGTTCCCGCCCATGAAACTGTAATGATATTTGCCTTCTCTCCTTCCTTCCCGCAGCTGACCATAACTGCCGGAAGAGGATAAAGCATATTACCCGGTTTAAAATATTCTCTAGCCATAAATAATCCTTAATAATTAAAATAAACAAGTTCTTCAGCTGCAGGTGATGTCATGGATACTGAATCCGCATAGATAACAGGGCCATCGCCTTCAAATTCAGGATAATATTCCTTCTGAATGGTTCCTTCCACTATTACCCAGTCGCGATCCTTAAGATTCTTGGCACCGCCATAGTAGCATTTAAAGCCGACAAATGCCACATCTGCCGCACAGCAGGTCATGGCAAATCTGCCCGGAACGAATTCATTTTTTCCATATGTACTCGGTTTATGAACCATTGCCTTGAATTTGATCTTCTTGCCGAGATATTTGTCAGGGTTATCTGCAGCATCAATATAGAAGAGTCCAAAATCCTCTTCATCAAAGGTAATAAGCGGTCCTTCAGTATCAAATGGAAGCTCAGCCTCCTCCTCGTCAGCATCCGGAACTCCGTCCTTATTCTCAAATATAACCTGAGCACGTCTGTTAACCGCTCTGATACTTCTTCTGTACTCAGCTTTCTTTGTATTTTCATCGCAACGGTTGAAGATGATCATATCTGCATTTTTCAGCTGATCCATGATTATCTTCTTCATATTGTTGATATATACATCAAAGGTAGATGCATCTACAAAGGAAAGCACCTGCACAACTGTCCATCCCTTTGGTACCCTGATATTAAATATCCTATCAAGCTCCCACATTCCGTTATACTCGATCATAACCAGTTCAGGCTTAACGCGGCTGCTTATGCTGAGAAGATGGTCTGCAGTAAGAGTTTCCTCAGAAACAAATTCCACAAAAACATTTTTCTTTGCAAGAGCTTCTATATCATATTCTTCCTCTCCATCCTCACATACCAGAAGAAGAGTTTTCTGACCATCAGTAAACGAACGGTCAATCAAGGTTTCCTTTGCAAATTTAGTCTTACCACTTCCTAAAAAGCCCATGAAGACATATACAGGAATTTCTTTATTCATAAATAAATCCTCACCGATTTCTAATAATTAAAGTCCAAATGCAGCAGCAAGAAGTTCTTCCTTCAGATTGCTTCCGATAACGCAGAGCTTTCCGGTATAATCAGCAACTCCGTCTCTGATCTCATATTCTCCCGGAACAAGATCGAATTCCATCCACTTGCCATCCCTATCAGGAATAATACCCTTCGCACGTAAAATGATACCGAATTCATTATCCTCTTCCTTTGAAAGCTTTTCGAGTATTTCCTTAAGAGCATCTCTGTCATACTTGTGCGGAGTTTCCTTGCCCCAGCTTGTAAATATCTCATCTGCATCATGTCCATGATGATGGTGATGATGTCCACAGCAGCACTCATGTTCATCGTCATCATCGTGGTGATGGTGGTGATGACACTCATGCTCATCATCATCATCATCATCATCATCGTCGTGGTGATGGTGGTGATGGCACTCATGCTCATCATCGTCATCGTCGTGGTGATGGTGGTGATGACACTCATGCTCATCATCGTCATCGTCGTGGTGATGATGGTGGTGATGACACTCATGCTCATCGTCGTCATCGTCGTCGTGGTGATGGTGGTGATGACACTCATGCTCATCGTCGTCATCATCGTCGTGGTGATGGCCGCAGCTGCATACACCATTTTCATCATAATGATGATGGTGGTGATGATCATCCTCTTCAGGGTTGTATCTGAAGTTCTTCATGATATCCTCAATAGATGACGAATGCTCTATAGCATCCAGTATTACCGTACCATCGATCTGATCCCAAGGTGTGGTGATCATTCTCGCATCCTTATTATGCTCCTTGATCATATTTACAACTTCAAGAAGCTTCTCCTCTGAAGCATTCTGACTTCTGCTGAGCACTACGGTACCGCAGGCCTCTATCTGATTAAGGAAGAATTCACCAAAATTCTTGATATACATTTTTGCCTTTGTGACATCAACTACGGTTGTAGCGCTGTTAAGCTTAATATCAACATCAGCCGCTGCTTTTTCAACCGCCTTGATAACATCGGAAAGCTTTCCTACACCGGAAGGCTCAATTATAACTCTGTCCGGCTTATATTCATTTACAACCTTCTTAAGAGCCTCGCCAAAGTCACCTACCAGTGAGCAGCAGATACATCCTGAATTCATTTCAGTTATCTCTATTCCGGCTTCCTTTAGAAATCCTCCGTCAATTCCAATCTCACCAAATTCATTTTCGATAAGAACAACTCTTTCATTCTTAAATGCATCCTGGATAAGTTTCTTTATAAGAGTGGTCTTACCTGCACCAAGAAATCCCGAAATAATATCAATCTTAGACATTTTTATTTCCTCCGTATTATTTATTCAAATCAATTATGATATCAGGAGTAACTCCCAAAACATGCGGTATCTGAACATATTATGAGATGCAAAAACCGCATCTCATAATCCTGCGGGACTAAAGTCCCTACGGTATCTTATCAAGAAAAACAAATACTCGTTTCACTCATGCTTGTTTTTCTTCTGATAAGATATATTATGAGATGCAAAAACCGCATCTCATAATCCTGCGGGACTAAAGTCCCTACGGTATCTTATCAAGAAAAACAAATACTCGTTTCACTCGTGCTTGTTTTTCTTCTAATAAGATATATCCTTAACAGATCATTTTACCCCTGTATCAGTTTATACTATCATGTTATAGCAAAAGAAAGATTAAAATGCAAGTGACTTGCAAATCTTTCTCAAATAATCCACAAAATTTTATATATATAACAGTATTGTGATACTCAGCCTGTCTTTTTTTGTCTTTCCATTTTCAGTACTGAATATAAATTTGCCTTTTCCCCTGACCGATACTCTGTCACCTTCTGTTAAACTTTTTTCTTTCTTAACAGCCGTCCTGCCATTTACAAAAACTCTTCCTTCTCTTATACAGTCTCCCGCCTGCTCTCTGGACAAATTAAAGACTCTGGCAATTATGGAATCGAGTCTGTTGGAGCTGACAATAAGCTGTCGCTCTTCTTTTTTTGAACCCAGTCCCTCCGGCAGTTCTTCCGTAAGGCAACAGTCTACAGCAGTGTGTTTAACATTCATCAAGCTGTCTGTTATATATCCAGCCATATGCTCCGCCACGAAAACATAGGCTATATTATCACTTATTATGATATCGCCGAGCATTTCCCTTGTAATTCCAAGGTTCATCAGCGCTCCAAGATAATCCCTGTGAGTCAGTTCCTCAGCAAATTTTTTTCCTCTTGATCTTATCTCCACAAGGCGTATCGGCGGATCCTCACTGTAGCCACACATTTCAACCGAACCAAAGCAGATAACAACTCTCTCGCTTTCCGGATATCCTCCACATACAGTATAAGGAACTCCAAGTGTATCCGCATAATCAAGAAATGAGGCAAGGTCACCTTGCCCCATAAAATCTGTATATGTATAGTTTCCCAAACGCTCTGCCTTAAAGGCCAGCTCCTCAATTCTTTTTCTGTCCATTTTATAACCTCTAATTCTACATATATACTCTATGTAGCCGCAAATATAATATCAGTAATCATTCTGCGGATGTTACAATTGTTACTATAAAAACAGCCATTTTATCTGTTCAAAAAACCAAATCATACAGCCCGGCTATTTCTGTCCATCCTTAACATGGACATCCAGCTGATTGAAAGGAATGGTAATACCCTCTTCATCCAGTCTCCGCTTTATATCCTCTATGGCACTCCATCTTGCGCTGAGATAATCTGAAGGCTTGACCCAGAATCTCACAAGAAATAAAACCGAACTGTCCTGAAGAGCATCCACATAGCATTCTACCGGCTTATTCTCCATGGCATAAGAATTTGAAGCAGCTGCCTCAGAGAGAACTTCCTTCGTTTTCTTCATGTCCTCATCATAGGCAATTCCGACTCTGACCTCAACAATTCTTTCTCCGAGCTTACTGACATTTATAATAGAAGTATTGGACATACTGCCATTCGGTATAACAACTATCCTGTTATCAACCGTTCTCAGCTTTGTATAGAAAATATCAATTCCAATAACAGTACCTTCCATTTTGGTAGAATTTTCAATAATATAATCCCCGACATCAAACGGCTTTAATATAAGGATAAGAAATCCCCCGGCAAGATTTGCAAGACTTCCCTGAAGACCAAAACCTATGGTCATGCCGGATACTCCAAGCAATGTAACAAATGACGTCACCTGGAAACCCATGAGTGCCGCCGCCGAAATAAACAGCAGGGCATACATCAGAATCCTCATAAAGGATATAAGGAAACCTGCAACACTTTGAGAAAGATTTCTTCTCTCGAAGGCTCTCTTGAATATCTTTAAGAATAATTTTATAAGCTTTCCTCCGATAAAAAGGAAAATAAGCGTAAGTATAAGCAATATTCCCTTGGCCACAATCCAGTCAAGAGCGCCATCCATCCACTTCTCAAATTTTCCTCTTTTATCAGAAGTTACCTGTTCAATTGTATCTGCTATATCATACAGGTTATATATCATTTATTCCTACTTCCACAAATAATTTATGCTTTCTTCTTGAATATAGATACAGAAAGCGGTGGTACCGTAATCTGAATATACTGTTCTCTGTCATCAACCTTACCGGCCTTGGTAGGCTTGGCAGTCTTATTATTATGTCCTTCACCGCCAAACTTTGCATTATCGCTGGAGAATATCTCTCCCCATTTACCGGCAGAAGGAACACCCAGCTTATAATTCTTCTGTTCAACCGGTGTAAAGTTACAGATCACTACCACAGTATCCTTCTCATTTTTACCATGTCTTTCATATGAAACAATGCTTCTGTTTGCATCATTTACGCTGATCCACTTGAACCCTTCCGGAGCAGAATCAAACTCATAAAATGCTGGTTCGGTTGTATAAAGCTTATTCAGCTGTTTAACATAGGTCTGCATATATTTATGCGCATCGAATTCAAAGAGTGACCAGTCAATCTCGCCGGACTCGTTAAATTCATTAAACTGAGCAAATTCCTGTCCCATAAAAAGAAGCTTCTTGCCCGGATGAGTCATCATAAATCCGTAAGCCGTACGCAGATTTGAGAATTTATCCTCATATCCTCCCGGCATCTTCTGTATCATTGAGCCCTTTTCATGAACCACCTCATCATGAGAAAGTACCAGAACAAACTTCTCACTGAAAGCATACATCATGCTGAAGGTAAGTTCATTATGATGATATTTTCTGTAAAGGGGATCCAGCTTCATATATGAAAGGAAATCATTCATCCATCCCATATTCCACTTATAATCAAAGCCCATTCCGCCCTCTTCCACAGAATGTGTCATCATAGGCCAGGCTGTAGACTCCTCGGCGATCATCATAACTCCCGGGAAGTTTTCCTTCATCTTTGTATTTACTTCTTTAATAAAATCAATGGCTTCAAGGTTTTCATTTCCACCAAACTTATTAGGTCTCCACTCTCCGCCGCTTCTTCCGTAATCCAGATAGAGCATGGATGCCACAGCATCAACACGGATACCATCAATATGATATTTATCAGCCCAGTAAAGTGCATTGGAAACAAGGAAATTTCTTACTTCATTTCTTCCATAATCGAATATATATGTTCCCCAATGTGGATGTTCTCCGCGAAGAGGATCAGCATTTTCATAAAGAGGTGTTCCATCAAATCTTCCAAGGCCATGAGAATCCTTAGGGAAATGAGCAGGAACCCAGTCAATAATGACACCAAAACCTTTCGTGTGCATATAGTCAACGAAGCCCATGAATTCAGAAGGAGAACCATACCTTGATGTTGGAGCATAATATCCGGTAATCTGATAACCCCATGAAGGATCATACGGATGCTCCATAACCGGCATGAGTTCCACATGAGTGTATCCCATTTCCTTCATATAATCAGCAAGCCTTATGGCTATCTCTCTATAGCTGTAGAATTCTCTGCCGTCATCCGGTCTCTTCCACGATCCAAGGTGAACTTCATATATATTCATCGGCTTTTCAACCACCGGCAGATTATTCTCTAAATCCTTCGACTTATCTGCTGTACTTTCTTCCGCTTTTTCTGCTGCTTTTTCGGTTGTTTTATCGGCTGTTTTTGTATTGAGCTTATCTATAGCCTTGCCATCTCTTGCTTCAATCCATTTTTTATCATGCCAGGTATAATCCAGACTCACTACTCTGGACGCATTTGCAGGACGAACCTCTGAAGTAAATGCATATGGATCACTCTTCATGAATACTTCTCCACGCTTTGATCTGATCTCATATTTATAGATTTCATCCGTCATGTCGCCCGGAATAAACAGTTCAAATATTCCTGAATAATCCAGTTTTCTCATAGGATAACGTCTGCCATCCCACTTATTAAAATTACCTACAACAGATACTCTCTCGGCATTCGGAGCCCATACTGCAAAGAGTGTTCCCTTTACACCATCCACTACCATCGGATGTGAGCCAAGCTTTTCGTATATATTGTAATGAATTCCTTCATTGAATTTACTGATATCTATAGGATCGATAACAGGCTCAAAGACATATGGATCTTCAAAGCTTTCTTCTGTTCCGTCCTCATATTTTACATCAAGAAGATAATCAAATATCTTCTTATCTTTGATGCAGATTGAAAAGAACCCGGGAACCCTGTCAGAAACCAGAGAATAGCTTTTCTTTTCATTCTTATCTGTTACTGTAACAACCTTCGCACCCGGAATAAATGCATTTACATATACATCATCAATACATTCGTGGATGCCAAGTATATGATGCGGATTGTCATGCCTTGCATTTACAAGCGCATCAACCTCCATCCAGTTTATAGCAAAAACCGCTCTTCTTTTTGATGCCATTTTTGTTAACCCTCCATGTGTCAGACTCCAGAACGAAGTCTAAATATTTATATCGGAATATCCGTTTATTCTCTATTAGTCCAGCGTATGAATAAAGATTCCGCTTCTGAGCTTAGGCTCAAACCATGTAGATTTTGGAGGCATAAGTCTCTTATCATCTGCGACCTTGAAAAGCTCATCGATAGATGTAGGATACATAGAGAAAGCTACCTTCATATCACTTTTAGCTCTTCTTTCAAGCTCCTTAAGTCCTCTGATTCCACCAACAAAATCAACCCTCTTATCAACTCTTGGATCGCCAATACCAAATATCGGTCCAAGTATCTCATTCTGAAGGATTGATACATCAAGCCCGTCAACCGCATCATCGCTCTTCTTATCATCCTTCACTGAAAGCTTATACCACTTATCATTATAGAACATTCCAAAAATGCCCTTTGCTTCAGGCTGATACATTTCACTGCATTCTGAAATGTCACATACTTCACCAAGCTTAGCAAAAAGCTCGTCTTCGGTAAGTCCGTTAAGATCCTTAACTACTCTGTTGTATGAAAGAATCTTCAACTCATTATCCGGGAAAAGAACCGAAAGGAAAAAGTTAAACTCCTCCTCGCCGGTATAATCCGGATTCTCTTCTCTCTTTCTGATACCAACCTTAACTGCCGAAGCAGCTCTGTGATGACCATCAGCAATATATATTTTATCAGTAGCAGCAAATTCTTCTTTTACTGCCGAAATGTCATTTTCGTCATCAATAACCCAGACATTATGTGTAATACCATCTTCAGAGGTAAAGCTATAGAGAGCTTCTCCGGCTTTAACCTTATTTACAATATCTGTTATTCTCTGTCTGTTTCTGTATGCAAGGAAAATAGGACCTGTCTGGGCATTACATGTATAAACATGATTGATTCTGTCCTCTTCCTTATCAGCTCTGGTATTCTCATGCTTCATAATTACACCGTTAAGATAATCATCTATCGATGCAGCCGCAACAATACCAGTCTGATGTCTTCCATCCATGATAAGCTCATAGATGTAATATACATTTTTATTTTCATGGACATAGCTGCCGTCAGCTATCATTTCATACAGCATTTCCTTTGCTTTACGGTAAACCTCCGGAGCATACATATCATAATCCTCCGGAAACTGAGTTTCAGGTCTGTCTATTCTTAAAAATGAATACTGCTTTCCTTCTACCGCTTTTCTTGCTTCTTCCCTGTTATATACATCATATGGAAGTGCTGCTATCTTATCCTCAAGACCTTTCTTTGGTCTGTATGCAGCGAACGCTCTGACATTTGCCATATCCCAAATCCTCTTTTCTGAAAACTTTTCTCTTGTGTATTTGCCGAAAAACATAATTCATCCGTTTATTTTTCAGCCGGTATATCATTTGGTGCAGTTATTTGTAAAATGATACACTAATATATAATAACATAAAACACATTACAGTACATGATAATATTAAAAAAAATTTTAAAAGAGGCCACATTCGTGATACTCACCAACGCAGCCTCTTAATTTATTAACCTCTTATAAATTTAACCGCCCCAGCCATAGATGCCTTAAAATCTTCATCTGTATTATTATTAAATACATAAAGCTCCGGAATATTCTCCGGCTTATTGAAGTTCTGAGTAGCAACATACTCATCCCAATGCTCAAGCTTCCAGATATCTCTGTCAGAATTTCTGCTGATCATTCTCTGATGAGCAATCTCTGTATCTGTATGAACCCAGATAACAGCAAGCTCTGCATCCTTCTCAGCAAGCTTCTCACGAAGGCTCTTCAGATAATCATCATCTCTGATTTCCTCTGTGAACGGAGCATTGATAAGAACAGTATCGTTGTATTCAAGTGCATCAAAAGCAAGGTCCAGTACAGCATAATACTCATAATCCCTGATTTCTCTCTGGAAGAATTCAGATGATCTGTTGTATTCCTGTCCTGCTACTTTAAAAATCTGCTTTGATAAAACAATAAGCGTATCTTTATCAAGATATACGCAATTGGTTAAAGCTTTTGCAAGCTTCTTTGAAATGAATGTCTTTCCACAAGCCGGCGGAGAAGTAACTAATACTAGTTTCTTCATCGACTTTACCTCCCTCTCTCTACTAAGCCATAATGGCTGATTATAATAAACTTATTTCTTCTGTATATAATCTTTTGCACAAAGCAACTCTGCAGAAAGAACAGCTCCACCTGCTGCACCTCTGAGTGTATTGTGTGAAAGACCAACAAATTTATAATCAAAAATAGAATCTTCTCTGAGACGTCCCATCGAAACACCCATTCCGTTTTCATAATCTACATCAAGCTGTACCTGAGGTCTGTTGTCATCCTCAAGATACTGAATGAACTGCTTTGGTGCAGAAGGAAGGTTAAGCTTCTGAGGCTCTCCACTGAAATTAACCCATCTGTCAATGATCTCTTCTTTGGTAGGTTTCTTACCGAAATTAACAAATACAGTAGCTGTATGTCCGTTAAGAACAGGAACTCTGATACACTGACTTGTGATCTTTGGTCCGTTCTCACACTTCTTGATAACTCCGTCTTCAACCTTGCCCCAGATTCTGAGTGGTTCCTGCTCACTCTTCTCTTCTTCGCCGCCAATATATGGGATGATATTTCCTTCCATCTCCGGCCAGTCCTTAAATGTCTTTCCAGCACCGGAAATAGCCTGATATGTTGATACTACAACTTCCTTTGGCTCAAATTCCTTAAGTGCGAAAAGAGCAGGTGCGTAACTCTGAATTGAGCAATTTGGCTTTACTGCAATAAATCCTCTCTTTGTTCCGAGTCTTTCCTTCTGGTATTTGATTACTTCATAATGCTCAGGATTAAGTTCAGGAACTACCATAGGTACGTCAGGTGTCCATCTGTGAGCACTGTTGTTTGAAACAACAGGAGTCTCTGTCTTGGCATAAGCCTCTTCTATAGCTTTGATCTCATCCTTTGACATATCAACAGCACTGAAAACAAAATCAACAGTTTCAGCTACCTTTTCAACATCATTTACGTTATAAAGCTTAAGATTCTTAACTGCTTCAGGAATAGGTGTTGTCATCTTCCATCTTCCTTCAACCGCCTCTGCATAAGTCTTTCCTTCACTTCTCGGACTTGCTGCAACAGTAACCACTTCAAACCATGGATGATTCTCCAGTATTGATATGAATCTCTGACCAACCATACCTGTTGCGCCAAGTATACCTACTTTAAATTTCTTATCCATATATATCATTCCTTTTATTTTACTATTCTTACTCTTACAACTCCATCAATCTTAGCGATCTCGGATACCATTTCCTGAGTAGCCTTCTCACTGATATCAAGAATTGTGTATGCATAATCACCCTTTGACTTGCTCACCATTTCTGATACATTGATGCCTTCCTTAGCACAGAGACCTGTGAACTGTGTAAGCATGTTAGGAATATTTTTATGAATAACTGTTACTCTTGAAGCATTCTCACAAACACCTGCCTCGCAGCGTGGGAAGTTTACTGAGTTGATAACGTTTCCGTTTTCGATGAACTCACGAATTTCCTTTACTGCCATTACAGCACAGTTATCCTCAGATTCCTCTGTAGAAGCTCCGAGGTGAGGTGTACAAATAACTCCCTTATGTCCTGCAACTGTTGGGTTTGCAAAGTCAGTAACATATCTCTTAACATGTCCTTCATCAATTGCATCAAGAAGAGCCTTCTCATCAATGAGAATATCTCTGGCAAAGTTAAGAACAACTACTCCATCCTTCATACGGCTGATAGCATCTGCATTGATCATTCCCTTTGTTGAATCAAGAAGAGGAACATGTACTGTGATATAATCACAATTTGAATAAATATCATTAACATTTGTAATATGCTTAACGCTTCTTGAAAGCTTCCATGCAGCATCTACTGAAACATATGGATCATATCCATATACTTCCATTCCAAGAGAAACTGCAGCGTTAGCTACAAGAGCACCGATGGCACCAAGACCGATAACACCAAGCTTCTTACCCTGAATCTCATTTCCGGCAAATGCCTTCTTTTTCTTTTCAGCTGTCTTAGCGATATCTGCATCTTCCTTAGATTCATTTACCCAGTTAGCACCGCCAACTATATCTCTTGAACCAAGAAGAAGACCTGCTATAACAAGCTCCTTAACACCGTTAGCATTAGCACCAGGTGTATTGAATACTACGATACCTTTCTCAGCATATGTGTCGATAGGAATATTGTTAACTCCTGCTCCGGCACGTGCAACTGCGAGAAGCTTATCTGAAACCTCAAGGTCATGCATAGCTGCACTTCTTACAAGTACAACGTCAGCCTCGTTGAATTCTTCTGTAATCTGATAATCATCTGTAAAAAGATCTGTACCGCACTTAGCGATCGGATTGAGACAATTTACTTTCGTCATCTTTATAATCTCCTTATATATTTAATCCGCTCATGATCAGGATATGTGTTCGGTTGTAACTGTAAAACGCCCTCGCACACATCCTGATCACTCACTCAATGTTTTTATATAAATACCACAATTGATCCTATAAGTACATCTTGTTGATGAATCATCAATATATACTATCGATAATGAACACCAATTAATCAATTGATAAATACTATCGTATTTTAAAAATGCGAAAGTAAATTATGCGTTAGCTTCTTCGAAAGCTTTCATGAACTCAACAAGTTTCTCTACACCTTCGATTGGCATAGCATTGTAGATAGATGCACGCATACCGCCAACTGATCTGTGACCCTTAAGGTTAACAAATCCGGCTGCTGTTGCTTCCTTAACGAATTTAGCATCAAGCTCATCATTTCCTGTAACAAACGGAACATTCATAAGTGAACGATCCTTCTTTTCTACTGTTCCCTTGAACATCTTTGACTCATCAAGGAAATCATAAAGTATCTTAGCCTTCTTCTCATTATGAGCCTTCATAGCCTTAAGTCCACCCATAGACTTAACCCACTTAAATACAAGACCGCAGATATAGATTCCATAGCATGGAGGTGTATTGTAAAGTGACTCAGCATCAGCCTGTGTCTTATACTTGAGCATTGTAGGAACAAACTCAGGAAGATCATCTCTTATAAGATCCTCTCTGATGATAACAACTACAACACCTGCAGGTCCAACATTCTTCTGAACGCCAAAATAGATAAGTCCATAATCACTTACATTTACAGGCTGTGAAAGAATGTCTGAAGACATATCAGCTACCAGGATCTTGCCCTTTGTATTTGGGAGCTCCTTGAAAGCTGTTCCGTAAATTGTATTGTTATGGCAGATATATACATAATCAGCATCCTCATCGATCGGAAGGTCAGAACAATCAGGAATATAAGAGAAAGTCTTATCTTCAGAAGATGCTACTGCTACAGCCTTACCATACTTCTTAGCTTCCTGGTAAGCCTTCTTAGCCCACTGTCCTGTGATGATGTAATCAGCAACACCGTTCTTCATAAGGTTCATAGGAATTGCTGCAAACTGCTGTGAAGCTCCTCCCTGAAGGAAAAGTACCTTATAATTGTCAGGAATTTCCATAAGTTCTCTTAAATCCTTCTCAGCCTCTTTGATGATTGCATCATAAGTCTTGGATCTGTGGCTCATCTCCATTACGCTCTGTCCCGAGCCCTGATAGTCAAGCATCTCGTCTGCTGCCTGCTTTAAAACTACCTCAGGTAAAATTGATGGTCCAGCTGAAAAGTTATACACTCTTGCCATTTTAAAATCCTCCATATTATTTATACATTAATTATTATATTAATTACTGAATTTATTATTTCTTTAATTCTTCCTCAGAATCAAAGCAGGTTTCAATTGCTGCGCCAGGTGCAACCATTGGCCATACCTTGTCATCCTTGCCGATAACGCATTCGATCATGTATGGGCCTTCACCGTTTACAGCTTCCTTAAGTGCTGCCTCAAACTCACTGACTGTGGTTACTCTGAACGCCTTGCAGCCAAGTCCTTCTGAAACCTTTACAAAATCAACGCCGTCATTAAGAATTGTGTTAGAGTATCTCTTGTCATAGAAAAGAGTCTGCCATTGTCTAACCATTCCGAGAACGTGATTGTTAATAACAACTTCTATTACATGAACATTGCTTCTTGCTGCTGTAGCAAGCTCATTCATATTCATTCTGAAGCATCCGTCACCGGCGATATTGATAACTGTTCTGTCAGGACAGCCTATCTTTGCACCGATAGCGGCACCAAGACCGTATCCCATGGTTCCGAGACCGCCTGATGTAAGAAGCTGTCTTGGCTCTTTATAGAGATAATACTGAGCAGCCCACATCTGATGCTGTCCAACATCTGTACAAATGATCGCATTTCCGTCTGTTTCCTCATAAATCTTATTGATAACAGATGGTCCTGTAAGGTTATCCATATCATAATGAAGCGGATACTTTTCCTTGATCTCCTCTATCTCAGCCATCCACTCAGGCTTCTTTTTAGAAATGATCTTTGTGTTCAGAGTCTTAAGTATCTCTTCTGCATCTCCAACAATGCTTGCATCAACTTCAATATTCTTATTGATCTCGGCAGCATCTATATCGATATGAAGTATCTTTGCTTCATTTGCAAATTTTGAAGCATTACCGATAACTCTGTCTGAAAATCTTGCACCGACTACAATAAGAAGATCGGCTTTATTAACGCCAAAGTTAGAAGCCTTTGTACCATGCATACCGATCATACCGGTATATCTCTTGCTGGTTCCGTCAAATGCACCCTTACCCATAAGAGTATCGCAAACCGGCGCATCTATCTTTTCAACGAACTCATTCAGTGCCTTTGAAGCTCCCGAAAGAGTCGCACCGCCTCCAACGAGAACGTATGGTCTCTTTGCATTATTTATTATATTTACAGCCTTCTCAATATCATCACTCTTAATAGTTGATGTGACCTTTGCAACAGGCTCCGGCTTATGATATTCATAATCAGCAAAGCTTGCTGTAACATCCTTTGTAATGTCGACCAGAACAGGTCCCGGACGTCCGGATTTAGCTATCTTGAATGCTCTTCTGATAGTGTCTGCAAGTTCGTGAACATTCTTAACTATAAAGCTGTGTTTTGTTATAGGCATAACAACGCCTGCGATATCTATCTCCTGGAAGCTGTCCTTTCCCAGAAGTGCCACTCCTACATTTGCAGTGATCGCAACAAGCGGAATCGAATCCATATATGCTGTTGCAATACCTGTAACAAGGTTTGTTGCTCCCGGTCCGGATGTAGCCATGCATACACCAACTTTGCCGGTAGCTCTTGCATATCCGTCAGCCGCATGTGCCGCTCCCTGCTCATGTGATGTAAGAATGTGATTGATCTCGGATGAATGCTTATAGAGCTCATCATAGACGTTAAGGATAGTTCCTCCCGGATAACCGAATACAGTATCAACGCCCTGCTCCTTGAGACATTCAATTACGATCTCAGATCCACTTAACTGTTTCATTCTTCCTCTCCTTTATATTTCCATTAAAATAAGTCATAATAATTAATATTTCTACCACAACCAGCGCGCAATGTCTAGTATAATGTTATAAAATATCACATTTTCCTACTGCTTAGGTATCTCGAGAATGGCTCCTCTGTTTCCTGAGGTAACCATGGAAGCATATCTTGCAAGATATCCGGTCTTAACCTTAGGCTCTCTAGGTGTCCATGCAGCCTTTCTCTTTGCAAGTTCTTCATCTGAAACCTTAAGTGTCATTGAATAATTATTGATATCGATCTCGATCATATCCCCTTCTTCAACAAGAGCGATAGGTCCGCCGACTGCTGCTTCCGGTGAAACATGTCCGATGGAAGCTCCTCGGCTTGCTCCTGAGAATCGTCCATCTGTAATAAGGGCTACTGTAGAGCCAAGTCCCATACCAGCGATAGCAGATGTAGGATTAAGCATTTCTCTCATTCCAGGGCCGCCCTTAGGTCCTTCATATCTTATAACAACAACATCGCCCGGAACGATCTTGCCGCCAAGGATAGCTGCGATAGCATCCTCTTCCGAATCAAATACTCTGGCAGGACCTTCATGCTTAAGCATCTCCGGAACAACTGCCGAACGCTTAACAACCGATCCGTCCGGTGCAAGATTGCCCTTAAGTACTGCAAGTCCGCCGGTCTTACTGTATGGATTATCAACAGGTCTTATTACCTCAGGATTTCTGTTGACAGAATATTTAACAGCCTCTCCTATTGTCTTGCCTGTAACTGTCATGCAGTTTTCATTTATAAGTCCAAGATCACACAGTTCCTTGATAACAGCATAAACACCACCGGCCTCATTAAGATCTTCCATATATGTAGGACCTGCAGGTGCAAGATGACAAAGATTAGGTGTCTTCTCACTGATAGGATTGGCAAATGAAATATCGAAATCAAATCCGATCTCATGTGCGATAGCAGGAAGGTGAAGCATTGAATTTGTAGAGCATCCCAGTGCCATATCTACTGTAAGAGCATTCAGGATGGCATCCTTTGTGATGATGTCTCTAGGACGAATATTCTTCTCGAGCATTTCCATTACCGCATAGCCGGCTCTCTTTGCAAGTCTGAGACGTTCTGAATACACTGCCGGGATAGTTCCGTTTCCAGGAAGACCCATACCAAGGACCTCAGTAAGGCAGTTCATGGAGTTTGCTGTATACATACCTGAGCATGAACCACAGGTAGGACATACCTTCTCCTCAAATTCTGTCACATCATCTGCTGAGATCTTGCCGGCAGTATACTCTCCGACTGCCTCGAACATAGATGAAAGGCTTCTCTTTCTGCCGTGGATATGACCTGCGAGCATAGGACCGCCTGATACAAATACAGTCGGTACATTTACTCTTGCTGCAGCCATAAGAAGTCCCGGAACGTTCTTGTCACAGTTAGGTATCATGACAAGAGCATCAAACTGATGAGCTATAGCCATAGCTTCTGTCGAATCAGCTATAAGATCTCTGGTTACAAGGGAATATTTCATACCGATATGTCCCATTGCAATACCATCGCAGACAGCGATAGCAGGGAACATCACAGGTGTACCACCCGCTTCGGCAACACCAAGCTTAACAGCCTCGGCAATTTTATCAAGATTCATATGGCCCGGAACTATCTCATTATAAGAGCATACAATTCCTACCATTGGTTTCTTAATCTCTTCAGCAGTATAACCAAGCGCATTCAGAAGTGAACGTGCAGGTGCCTGCTGCAGACCGCATTTCATATTATCACTCTTCATATTTTTACTCCTTTATAGTAAAATAAACTCTCTAATTGAACAGTATAGCATACTTTTTCCGCTTAAGTCATAATTATTTTTTTGAAAATACTTACATTAAAAATCAGTTGGTTTTCTCTGTAGAATCAGAAGATTTTTCTGTTGTTTCTGTTGTTTCTGATGTCTCTGTTGTCTCGGATTCTGTATTTTCTGTTGTATCAGTATTAGTCGTTTCTGTTGTTTCTGTTTCCTTCTTTTCTGTTGTCTCTGCCTCTGTAGCCTCTTCCTTATCATCCGGATAGTTGCCCGGATCAACAAAGGTCTCGGATTCTGTACCATAAAGTATCTTGACAAGTTCGGAATTCTTATCCAGCATAAGGATATTATTATTACTCTTAAGTGAAGCCTTTAAAGCATCAAGTCCTCTCAGATAGTTATAGAAGTCCGCCTTGGCAGGATCATTATATGCTTCTGAAAGAATACGCATATACTCTGCTTCACCTTCTGCGATTATGGTCTCAGCATTCTTTTCAGCCTCTGCTATAGTAATTGTTACCTCTTTGTCCGTTTCATTTTTAATGATCTGTGCCTCGGACTCTCCCTTTGCAGTATAGCTTGCTGCTATATTCTGTCTCTCGGAGATCATTCTTTCATATACAGCATTCTTATTATCATCCGGAAGATCAAGAGCCTTGATCTCAGCTGTAAGGATAATAATACCATACTCAGACATATCAGAATTCGCTTCATTTGTTATGGTTTCTGTCAGCGCCACACCTCTCGCAGCTATGACCTCGTCCTGAGTCATTGAGGAGATAGTATTCTTGGTGGCATTATAAACTGCTGCATCGATTCTTTCCTCTGCTCTGGCATCTACCGCTCCGAGTGTCTTATAATATTTGATAGGATCCTCCACTCTCCAGAGAACATAATCATCTGCTATCATGGATTTCTTATCCTTTGTGATAACATCACTGGTCGGCATATCGTATACTCTTGTACCGCTGTAAACAAGCTGTATATCTTCTATGAACGGTGTCTTTATATGAAGACCCGGTTCGTTATCAACCTTTGTTACCTTTCCAAACCTTTTTACAAGTGCATAATTATTATATTTCACAGTATAGAGTGAATTGATAAGAATTATTATTGCAGCTACAACAATAACGATCAGAGCTGTTCTTTTAACTACTTTCTTCATTTATTCGTCCTCCCCTGATCCGTTTGTATTATCCTGTGACTGACTGCTGCTCGAATTATTATTTACGATATTTGCAAAAGAGTCCAAAGGATACATAGTCTGCGTATCGCCATCTGTAATGATTACTTTGAGCTTTGGAAGAAGATCCTCCATCGTCTCATAAAACATTCTTTTCTTGGTGATCAGCGGATATTTCTTATACTGATCGTAAATCTGCTCAAATCTCGAGGCCTGACCTTCTGCTTCAGCTATACGGGCCTCCTTCTTACCTTCTGCATCCTTTATGATCCTGTCTGCCTTTGCAGTAGCATTCGGAAGTTCCTGATTCTGATATTTAAGCGCATTATTCTTGGCCGTATCTGCTCCCTGCTTTGCAGTTTCAACCGACTTAAATGCAGATATGATCTCCTGTGTAGGAGGTTCAGAATCCTGTACAGTGATATTTATAACTGTAAGTCCGATGTCATACTCTGTAAGTTCCTTGATGATTTCCTCTTTAACTGCAGACTGTATAATACCCTTTCCTGTAGTCATTGCTTCGTCTACAGTATAATTTGATACTACCGATCTGATACTTGAAAGAGCTATATTCTTAAGTATCTCTTCCGGATTATTGGTATTGTAAAGATACGCCACCGGATCAGATACCTTATACTCAAGATAGAAATCAATATTTAACAGATTGAAATCCGATGTGATCATGATTCCGTTTGCATCATCCGTAATATTCTGGCCATTTCCGTCTATGGAATAACCGACACCCGTACCATGTGTAGTAACATCTACCTTTTCAACCTGCTGTATGAACGGAATCTTAAAATACAGTCCTGCCGTATCCGTTCTTACCACCTTTCCAAACATAGTAACTACGGCATTTTCCTGTTCATTTACGTAGTAATAGCTGCCGTTTACAGCAAAAAATATTACTGCCAGAACGATCACTATTTTTGCAATTTTTGTATAGAGATCATTATTTGGCTTTTTTACTTTTTTCCCTTTTTCATCAATAACGATATCGATTTCGTCATCACTCTTTTTAGCCAATACTTTTTTCCTCCTTCTAAAAACTTTAAGAGAAAAAGACATACCGGACGTATATCTTTTTCTCTTTATACTTTTTATTTATTCACAGCATATTCCAGATTAACTCCGGCGTTTCTCAACAACTGGATAACATCATTTTCCCGACCGTTCATAAACTTATAATAAACCGGAATATAGTTAATTGCACTAAGACAGATTAACATTTTATCATTAAGTACAATAGCCTTATAAATATATTGATAAAAATATCTGCTTTCGTTTCTTTTGGTTCTCTCAATCAGATAATCCTGCTGAAATTCAACACTATACTTATCATCGTACACAATAACATTATTCTTCTTGTATTCATCGAATAACTTTTTGGGTGTTTTTTTTGCATACAGAAAAACAAACATAATATATGCAATAAGCATAATATTCCTTATCAGAGACTCTCCGTTTTTATCAGGTTCCATTGTAATATTATCCGCGGAAACAGGCCAGCCTTTGAATGATATTAATTCTTAATTATATCCTCTCCGCAATCAGGCTTCCCATCTCATCGCATTTAACCTGTGGTTCACCCGGCTTTGCAATATCGATGGTACGATAGCCTTCCTCGAGAACCTTCTTTACCGCTGCTTCTATAGCATCTGCCTCTTTATCAAGGTCAAATGTATATCTAAGCATCATTGCTGCTGAAAGTATGGTTGCAATAGGATTTGCAATATTCTTGCCGGCAATATCCGGAGCAGAACCGCCTGATGGTTCATACATACCAAACTTTGTCTCGTTAAGAGAAGCTGATGGAAGCATTCCGATGGAACCTGTTATCATGGATGCTTCATCAGAAAGGATATCTCCAAACATATTCTCTGTAAGCATTACATCAAACTGTGAAGGATTCTTGACCAGCTGCATAGCTGCATTATCAACAAGCATAGTTTCAAATGAAACCTCAGGATAATCGGCTGCAACCTCTGCCACAACCTTTCTCCAGAGTCTTGAAGAATCAAGTACGTTTGCCTTATCAACAAGCGTAACCTTCTTGCGACGCTTCATAGCGATATCAAATCCCTTTATCGCTATACGCCTTATCTCGTTCTCTGTATATGTAAGTGTATCAACTGCCGTCATAACTCCGTCGATTTCTTTGGTATATCTTTCACCAAAATAAAGTCCGCCGGTAAGCTCTCTCATGATCATCATGTCAAAGCCTTCTGCCGCAACCGACTCCTTCAGTGGGCAGGCCTCTTTAAGCTCCGGATAAAGATATGCCGGTCTCAGATTTGCAAAAAGTCCAAGTTCCTTACGTATCTTCAGAAGTCCTGCCTCCGGTCTCTTGTTTGGAGGAAGCTTATACCAAGGTGAAGTCTGTGTATTTCCTCCAATAGATCCGAGAAGAACCGCATCCTTTGACTTGGCAATTTCTACTGCCTCATCCGTAAGAGGTTCACCTGTCGCATCAATTGAGCATCCGCCCATAAGAATATGCTCATAATTAAATGTATGTCCAAATTTTTCTCCGACTTTATCAAGAACCTTCATCGCTTCAGTAACGATCTCCGGTCCGATTCCGTCACCCTTAATAACTGCAAGATTACAGATCATCTTTATTCTCCTGTTTTTTTCTTCTTCTAAATTCTACGATTGAACCGATTATACTTATCAGTCCCATGGCCGCTCCTAAAACAGCGATCGCAAGGCCCACGATAAACTGCTTTTCCATAATGCTTATTCCCATATAGGTAACAATGCCGAAAATGGAAGCAAAGCATAAAAAGAACAGAATAAACAGTAAATATCTGACAGGTTTACTGCGTTCGCTTTTTTTATCAGTTTCAATGGCCGCATCAACTATGAAATTAATTATCATCTCAAATACTAATTTCATATTATCTCTTTCTTCTGTAAGTGCTCATTTTACGATCAGCATTTATTCCTTTGAATTAATATAACTGATGAGTCCGCCTTTGCTGATAAGGTTCTGCATAAATGGAGGGAATGCCTGTCCCTGATATGTCTTACCGGTGGTTTCATCAGTAATTACACCTGTATCAAAATCAATATCAACGGTATCGCCTGCATTTATCTCATTTGCAGCTTCCTCGCATTCAATGATCGGCAGACCGATATTGATTGCATTTCTGTAGAAGATTCTTGCAAATGTATCTGCTATTACACAGCTGATTCCTGATGCTTTAATAGCTATAGGTGCATGCTCTCTGGATGATCCACAACCAAAGTTCTTGCCTGCCACCATGATATCTCCGGTTTTAACTCTGTTTACAAAATCCGCATCAATATCTTCCATACACTTCTTGGCAAGTTCAGCCGGGTCAGCTGTATTAAGATATCTTGCAGGGATGATAACGTCTGTATCTACATTATCACCATATTTATGTACTGTTCCATGTGCTTTCATGTAAGCCTCCTGTTCTTTAGATAAACGATAGATCTTTATCGTTCGCTCTATTCTATTTATTTCATTTAATATTATTTTTCTTTTTTTTATCTATCCTGATTGCTGAAACCACTGCATAAACCACAACCAGCACCAGTAAAACATACTCAACTATAAGAAAAATATAATTCTTTGTGCCGCAGAATAATCCAACCATGATCAACTGAATTCCAATCAGCAGAAATACTATTCCCGATTGGCGGTAATATGGTTTCTTGTCCATGGTGCGTCGTTCTTCTTTATTTGCATAAATCCACGCATTATTTATAAGCGGCCCTTTTTCCTTAACCTGAAGGGTTCCTAAAGTAATGCATAACGCCGCAGCCACATACATGATTATTTCTACAGCTATCATAAGCTTACCTCCTAATTACAGTTCTTCAGGTGAAGCGATCTTTCCGAGAACTGCTGAAGCCGCTGCTACTGCAGGACTTGCAAGGTATATTTCAGAATCAATAGCTCCCATACGTCCTACGAAATTACGATTTGTTGTAGAAACCGATCTTTCTCCATGAGCAAGGATACCCATATGACCTCCAAGACATGGTCCGCAGGTTGGAGTTGAAACGATAGCTCCTGCATTTATAAATATCTCTGCAAGTCCTTCCTTTATCATCTGCAGATAAACAGCCTGTGTTGCAGGAATAACAATAACTCTGACGTCCTTTGCACATTTATGTCCATTGATAACATCTGCTGCAATACGCATATCAGAAATACGTCCGTTTGTACATGAACCGATAACAACCTGATCGATCTTAATATCTCCAACCTCATCAATGGTCTTTGTATTTTCCGGAAGATGAGGAAATGCCACTGTCGGACGAAGTGTCGAAAGATCGATAGTATATGTTTCATCATATTCGGCATCCGGATCAGCCTCGTATGCAGTATACTCTCTTACAGCATGCTCTTTCATATATTCAATAGTCAGATCATCAACAGGGAAGATACCATTCTTTGCACCTGCTTCTATAGCCATATTTGCAATAGTAAATCTGTCATCCATTGTAAGCTCAGCTATTCCATCACCTGTAAATTCCATAGATCTGTATCTGGCACCGTCAACGCCGATCATACCGATAATATGGAGGATAACATCCTTACCGCTTATCCACTCTGCCTTCTTGCCTGTGATGATAAATTTTATGGCAGAAGGAACTCTGAACCATGTCTGTCCGGTAACCATTCCGCATGCCATATCGGTACTTCCGACACCGGTAGAAAATGCACCAAGAGCACCATATGTACAAGTATGTGAATCTGCTCCGATAACTGCATCGCCAGCAACAACAAGTCCTTTTTCAGGAAGGAGTGAATGCTCGATACCCATCTGTCCTACATCAAAATAATTAGTGATATTGTTGGCTCTTGCAAAATCTCTAACCTGCTTTACATGTTCTGCACTCTTAATATCCTTGTTAGGTGTAAAATGATCCATAACAAGGGCAATCTTATCCTTATCAAAAACTTCCTTCTTCTTAAATTTACCAAGTTCATTGATGGCTACAGGTGTTGTGACATCATTTCCGAGAACAAGGTCAAGTTTTGCTTCGATAAGATCTCCTGCCGCAACACTAGGAAGTCCTGCATGAGCAGCAAGTATCTTTTGGGTCATAGTCATTCCCATTATCATTTCCTCCATTTTCTTTCAAAAAATCCTAAACATTTGACCATGGTAAGGCAGTGATACATCTTTATCTTTCCGCCTTATATGATCAGTATTATCCGGCAACAGCCTGTATATCTGTTTTATGAACAATATACCGGTCTATGCACAATTAGTATGATTATAGCACTAACATAACCGTAATTACAATAAAATACTTAATCTGATTCTTTTTCTTCCACAACCCTTGTGAATCTAAAGGATTCGCCTTCCTTTATTTCAGCATTTTCAGATTCATCGATGGTAAATATGATCATTTCCCCTTCTGAAGAAAAATGACCGATCAGCATATAATCATCCTTAAAAAATCCCTGATTGATATAAAGGTCGTTTCCGTCGACATTTGCTTGACCAAAAATATAAGGCTCGCCTTCTTTAAATACTTCTATCTTATAACCGCCAACCTGAGGATCGTCTTCAAGTATCGAAAGCCTGAGTTCCTGATCAGAATCATTTATCCAGTCTCCAAGAAATATCTCATCTGTTTTTTTCAGATTCTTTCGTCTGTCCTCACCCGGAACAGGCTTATAGTAGCCATATCCCAGATATTCAGCTCTCTCACAGTTTATAATATTGCCCTTAACATCTGTTGTTATATATACAAGGCCCGGATCATAACCATCCATGCCATCTCCCTTAACCTTGTATTTTACTGTATAATTCCCATAACCACTGTTTTCATACGAATAGAAAAGGACCAGCATATCCTCATCATACCAGGAATCTATGAATTCATCCGTATTCATTTTCTGGACATAGCACTCCCCTGCAGGACTTTTCCAGATAAATGCATAAAAAGAATCATTTCTCTGTCTCAGGAACTTATCTGTCTCCTCAGAAATAGCCTTTACCTTGGCATTTTCCTGTTCAAATATCCAGAAACCGTCAGAGGTTGTCATCTCAGGATCAAGACACTCTCCCTGAAAAATACTGTATCCGTTACCGGCAGTTCTGAGAGCCAGAACTTTTTTATCTCCTACTACCGCAGCAAGTATCTGAAAATATGACTCTCCGTCCATAAGCTGCTTTTTATCCGAAACAACCTTATCAGATGCATCTGCAGGAACAAGTGTCAAATGATTTGCAATATCTTCATCATCAAAAAGACTCTTAAACGAAAGCGTTGCATCAAAATACTGAGTCTCTATACCATTTGTGTATCTGCAGGATGCCTTACCGGCATCAAATGAAAGCTTTGGAGTATGAACCTCCTTTGACGGATAACCATAAGGAAGCATTATCCAGTCACCGTCAAGGAACTTAAGCATTCCTTCCGGATTCTTGATATCTATCTCGTCAATATCAACATTTCCGTCGTTTTCCGAGCTGATTATTTCTCCAGGTTTTTTGCCCTCAGTGGTACTCTCTGTTGTCTTTTCTGTAGAACTATCCGTTCCCTCTGCCGTACTTTTCTCAGTTGTTTTTCCTGTTCCCTCTGCCGTACTTTTCTCTGTAGTGGTTTCCGTAAGCTCCGCAGTACTGCTGTCAGTTCCGCTTATCGCCTCAGAGGTATTCGTGATCTGTTCCGTTTTATCAGAAACCGCCACATTCTTTTTGTCTTTATTTCCACAGGCCGTGAGTGCCGTCAGCGAAACACAGAATAATAAAATTCTTATCTTCCTCTTCATACTTTTCCCCTCTTTTATCCATTCCTATTTACCGGTAAAAATCACAGGATATTCCCCCTCAGGTTCACACGGGATAACATATATATTCCGAACCTCCTTAATATTGCACGAAATCGTATCCTGCTTATTACACTGAATCACATGTAATTTTCTCCTCGAGCAGCCTAATTACTATGTAAGATTTACTCTTGGGATTTCTGTATCATTAACGGTAAATCATCTCCATCGCATACCGTCATAGTATCATAAAACCCCGGATTTGCAAAATCATTTCGGTATCCGGTTAACTCTCCTTTTCATCTCACGAAGCAGATCCGCATCAACGTTCCTGCCGCCATATCTTACATCATCATAAAGCTCGGTAATGTCGGAAATATCATCCCCCGACATTTCCAAAAGCCTTTCTTCAATATCCTTCGTTGTTTCAGACTCCGCAGGCACATAAGGCTTATCCAGACTGATAACAGTATTCTTATATAGTCTCCTGAATCTTCCCTCCGCAGACAGTCTCTCTCTTATTCTGGCCAGAAATGAAGTTTTCTTTTCTGCTTCATTTTTCTTTATCGGTTCGATAGTGGTGACCGTATCTGTCTCTTCGTTCTTCTTCGTAAGAAGTGTTCTGACAATCTTTCTGATGACAAAATAGATCACGACCGCCGCAATGATTATCATAGCCAGAACAACTATGAAATTTGCGCCCTTGGACATTTCTTTTTCTGCATTTTCAAACATATCCATCGGCCTGATGCTATTATCATCACCCGTGCTTTTTCCTCCCAGCAGCGCCGCCACGAACTCATAAAAGGTTTTGAAGCCAAATACTATCAGCCTTAATACCCAGACCATGGATTTCAGGAATTTTACCAACAGTCTGTCGAGATCAAATACCTCTGCAAGGACTACTGCAACTATTGATATTATGATGATCCCGATAACAATGACTGAATTAACACTAAGCATACGTTTTACCGGAACGCCTGATACATCCTTTGTCCAGCCAAAATATTCCTGCACACCATCAAGATAAAGTATCACAAGATAAGTAATTATAATAAGTATCGGAAAAATGTATGCCGACATCTGCATCTCACCATTTTTATAGTACGATCCCGTCCAGTACATAATGGTTCCGATGAAGAACACCGGCCACGGTACATCCGTAAATGTACCAAACTTTCCATTTTGCTTTACAAGTCTCATTGATGCCAGCATCATTATCATCACATTTATTATCATAACAACCTTCCCCGGAATACTGCTTACCGGAAAAGCCGCTGCCACCGCCATAATGATATGCCCCGCAACACATATAAGATTACCATCCGCAATTATCCTTATTATGTAGGATAAAATAACAACTATGGCCAGTATTGTATATTCTTTGTTACCAAATGGCTTCTGCCTGAAAAAATACAGAAGAAAATCACTTCCAAGGATCAAAAAGAGAAATGAATATATTCCCCTGAAAATGATCCTTGCAAACAGGAGTTTAGACTTCATCCATCTTCACCTCCCATCCCCTCATATAAGGCCTCTCAGGTTTAAAACCAAACTTGTCATAATAAGGCACTATCATCAGAATGCTCTGATCATTTTTAACCATTCTGTCTAGCTTCTCTACAATATCCTCTTTATAGTAGGGCGATATGACAATGTACAAAACATTTGTTACAGCCTTTTTGATCTCAACATCCAGCAGCTTCAAAAATTCATTTATTCCCGCAGATTTCACAATTGAAGAAAGCATTTTATCTATAGTTACTGCATGTGAAAGATCCGAACCCCTGCCGATCTCAGGACATATACGGTCTCCTGCCCTGCCTCTTTCAGTAATGTCACTGAAATGGATATGGCCTTCATAATTCTCCATATCCATCATCATTCCATTTGTTGCAACAGATACTCCCACCTTCTTTTTTAATATTCCCCTGGACAGCGTGCTGGCAAGAGAAATTGCATCCTCCAGAAGCTTTCCCGCCTCAAGCATATTGTGAGTATCAAGATTAAGAAGCAGTCTGACCTCCTTATCCATCGTATGATCGTAGAGATTCACCATGAGATCATTTCTTTTAGCCGTCTGCTTCCAGTTAATACTTCTCTGACTGTCTGTATTTACATATTCTCTGATACCTCTGAAACTCATATCATCTTCATACAGACTTCTCTTTGAAGTCAGTTCTCCCATGATTCCCTTCATCATTTCATCATATTCCGGGCATTTGAATTTTCTCGGAAAAATATAGATCAGAGAATTATTATTCACTTGTTCCGCAAAAGTGGAGATAAGAAAAAAATCTCTTACATGAACCGTACAACCGGTTATATTATAGATACCCCTCTCTGTCCCGTGAAAGGTATGTCGTCTGATTATCCTCTGATTACCAAGGATAGAAAAAACATCATTTATATAATTCAGATCCGAAACGCTGGCATTATCCATCTCTTTAAAAACAAGAGATCTGTCCATGGAATATTTCAAATGAAAAACAGGCAGCGGCAGAAGCTTATGATTTTCTATTCCAACCGTCAGCTCTGAATCCTCATCACACTCGATAAAATCCGCATTAAAGAAAAGGGACACCCTCAGACCTTTATTCCAGTGTCTTTCATACAGTCCCCTTTGAACGATATAAACAAGACCCAGTATCAAAATGGCGATAACTATCTTCATTCAGTCCATTTCTCCGTAGGCACCGGTATGCCCTTAACGATTTCATTTATGACACTGCTGCACTCTCCAACAGAAGAAAGCCCCGACACAGTAACAACTCTGTGTCCAAAGGCAAATGGAGCAAGAAATCTCACATCATCCGGAGTAACATAGTTTCTTCCTGAGATAGCAGCAAATGCCTGGCTGATCCTCATAAGCGCCAGACTTGCTCTCGGACTTACCCCTACCAGAAGCTTATTTGACCGCCTGGTAGCTGCCGAAATATTAACAATATACTCTTCAATACATTTATGAACAAATACCCTCTTTATATCCTCCGAAGCCTTAATAACATCATTACAGCTGACAACAGCCGAAAGTTCTGTCATAGGATTCTCTGTTTTGAATCTTTCCAGCAGAAAAATTTCCTGATCCTTATCAAGATTATCCATGGCAACTCTTATAAGAAATCTGTCCAACTGAGCCTCCGGAAGAGGATATGTACCTGTAGTTTCAATAGGATTTTCTGTAGCGATAACAAGAAAAGGTTCAGGAAGTGCCAGCGTCTCCCTGTCAATAGAACAGCTTCTCTCCTCCATAGCCTGAAGAAGCGCCGACTGAGTTCTCGGTGTAGCACGATTAATCTCATCTGCAAGTAAGATATTGGTAAAGACAGGTCCCTTAATAAGATGAAACTCTTCATCCTTCCTGCTGTATACATTTATACCGGTAATATCCTGAGGCATAAGATCAGGAGTAAACTGCACCCTGTTCATCTCGCCATCAATACTTTTGGCTATACATTTTGCAAGCGTGGTCTTACCTGTACCGGGATTATCCTCCAGAAGCACATGTCCCCCCGAAAGAATCGCAGAAAAAATAAGAGAAAAGAGTTCATCCTTTCCTATCATTACCTTTCTGACATTATCCAGCACCTTTAAATACAACTCTCTTACTTCCATACACCAAGGCCCCAAACCTATAAATATTATAATCCACCAATATTTTGCAATTTATCGAACATATTTATTCTTTGACAGAAATCCCGTTAAAACACGAGTCGGCGAGTCCGCGTTTTATTCAGATTTCGTTACACACAATTATATCCATAACAGATATTCTGATAATATAACTTATCAGAAGAAAAACAAGCACGAACGAAGTGAGTATTTGTTTTTCTTGATAAGTTACCGGAGGAACTTTAGTTCCGCAGGATTATGAGGAGCGTTTTTTGCTTCTCATAATATACGAGTCGCGTTTTGTTTTATTCCGTCACTAATATCATAATATGTATCAGGAATCTGAATGAAATGCGGATTCGCCGACTCTCACAATTTGTAAAAACAATATACGTGCACTTCAGATTTTGCTAAAAATCTCCGCAAAATCTAGCGGCCATTTAATGTATCTCAGTATCTAAGTTACAGAGGCCGCCTGAGTTTCGCTCCGATTTTTGCAAAATTACGAAGCGCCCGTATTTGTTTTTGAACAAATTGTTCGAATGCCGGCTCACTCGCATTTCATTCAGATTCCGTCACATACATTAATTATAATATTCCACACCGGATTCAAAGATCTGCTGATCCTTCTCACCGTAAATATTTATATAATCCGCTGTTCTTCTTCTCTCCGAATGACCCATCTTACCGAGTACACGACCTGTTGCATCCGTAATACCCTCGATAGCCATATAAGAAGCATTTACATTGTAGTCCTCATCCATGGTCGGATTACCATTAAGATCTACATACTGAGTTGCAACCTGTCCATTTTCAAAGAGCTGCTTAAGCCATTTTTCATTTGCAACAAAACGTCCTTCACCGTGAGAGATTGGAATTGAATATACCCCTCCAAGCTCGGCGCGTCTGAGCCAAGGTGACTTATTTGATACAACCTTTGTATAAGCAATCTTAGACTGATGACGTCCGATAGAGTTTCTCGCAAGAGTAGGACTGTCCTCACCCTGAGCTCTTATCTCACCATAAGGAACAAGACCAAGCTTCATAAGTGCCTGGAAACCATTACAGATACCCAGCACAAGACCATCTCTCTCATTTAAGAGTTTCATAAGTTCATCAGCAATCTTCTGATTTCTGAAAGCTGTTGCTATGAATTTACCCGAACCATCCGGTTCATCACCTGCAGAGAATCCTCCCGGGAACATAACGATCTGAGAATTTCTGATTGCCTTTGTGAATGCATCAACAGACTCTCTGATACCCTCTGCATCCATATTGTTAAGTACTATTGTTGTAACCTCAGCACCTGCTCTCTCAAATGCATGAGCTGAATCATACTCACAGTTTGTACCAGGGAATACAGGTATAAATACTCTCGGCTTAGCAACCTTGTTCTTTGCAACAAGAATGTTCTTTGCTTCGTACAGACCTGTTTCGATCTTCTTATCCTCTACATTTGAACGTGTAGGGAATACCTTCTCAAGCTTGCCTGTCCAGCATGAGATTGCATCCTCAACCGAAAGCTTGCTGCTTCCATAGACAAAATTACCATTATCCGTAACTTCACCTATAACCGTAAATGGTGCCGTAAGCTTTGAAAGATTCTCCGGAGAAACCTCAACTATGATAGAACCATAATCTCTTCTGAGGATATCTTCTTTAGAAAGCACCTTATCATCAAGTTTAACACCGAGCTTATTACCAAATGCCATCTTGCTGACAGCTTCAAGAATACCACCGAAGCCAACTGCAAATGAAGACTCAATAAGATCAGCTTCAACATCATTTCTGAGCTTGCCGTACTTTTCAAGCACATCATTATAATCAGGCACAAGACTCTTATCTTTATTTATATCCATCTTAAGGATAAGGTTACCTGCCTTCTTGAATTCAGTTGTAACGATATCCATATAGCTGTTTACATCAACTGCAAATGAACAGAGTGTCGGAGGAACATCAATATCATTAAAGGAACCTGACATACTGTCCTTACCGCCGATTGAAGGAAGTCCGAGACCGATCTGTGCAGAATATGAACCAAGGAGAGCTGCAAGTGGTTTGCCCCATCTTGTCGGATCCTCCGTCATTCTTTCAAAATACTCCTGGAATGTAAGTCTTATCTTGCTCACATCACCACCGGCAGCAGCAATCTTTGCTACAGAATGAAGCACTGCATAGATTGCGCCATGATATGGGCTCCAGCTTGAAAGATATGGATCAAAACCATAACTCATCATAGTTACTGTATCAGTCTTGCCTGTCTGAACAGGAAGTCTTGCTGTCATTGTCTGTATTGGTGAAAGCTGATACTTACCACCATAAGGCATTGTTACTGTTCCTGCTCCGATAGTCGAGTCAAACATTTCAACAAGGCCCTTCTGTGAGCATACATTAAGGTCTGAAAGTACAGCCTTCCAAACAGAGGTAACATCAGCATCCTCAGCAAGGCCATATGCTGACGCCTTATCTGTCATTTCAAAATAATTCTGTTCCTCTGAAGGTGTTTCAACTACTGCTGTTGTTTCCTGATGAGCACCGTTTGTATCAAGGAATGCACGGCTGAGGTCAACAATAGTCTTTCCTCTCCATTTCATTACAAGACGTGGGCTTTCGGTAACTGTAGCTACCTTAACTGCCTCAAGGTTCTCTTCTCTAGCATAAGCAAGAATCTTATCAGCATCAGACGGATCTACAACGAGAGCCATTCTCTCCTGAGACTCGGAAATAGCAAGCTCTGTACCGTCAAGACCGGCATATTTCTTAGGAACAAGATCAAGATTAATATCAAGTCCGGCTGCAAGCTCACCGATAGCTACGGAAACACCGCCTGCACCAAAGTCATTACATTTCTTGATAAGACTTGCAACTTCTTCTCTTCTGAAAAGTCTCTGAAGCTTTCTCTCTGTAGGCGCATTACCCTTCTGAACCTCAGCGCCACAGGTTGTAAGTGACTCAGAAGTATGAGCCTTGGAAGAACCTGTTGCACCGCCACAGCCGTCACGTCCTGTACGTCCGCCGAGAAGGATGATGACATCTCCCGGATCAGATGTAAGTCTCTTAACATTTTTCTTAGGAGCAGCACCGATAACAGCACCTATCTCCATACGCTTTGCAACATAATTCGGATGATATACTTCATTTACAAGACCGGTTGCAAGACCAATCTGGTTACCATATGAAGAATATCCCTCTGCTGCTGTTCTTACTATCTTTCTCTGAGGCAGCTTGCCTGCCATGGTCTCCTTAAGAGACTTTGTAGGATCAGCTGCACCTGTAACGCGCATAGCCTGATATACATATGTACGTCCTGACAGTGGATCACGGATAGCTCCGCCGAGACATGTTGCTGCGCCACCGAACGGTTCGATCTCTGTAGGATGGTTGTGAGTTTCATTCTTGAAGCTGACAAGCCAGTCCTCAGTCTTTCCATCTATTGTAACAGGAACAACTATGGTACATGCATTTATCTCATCTGACTCATCCAGATCCTGAAGCTTTCCGTCTGCGCGAAGCTTCTTCATGCCCATAAGTGCAATATCCATAAGGCAGATAAATTTGTCATCACGGCCCTTATAGATAACCTCTCTATCACTCTTATATTTCTCAAATGTGCCCTCAATGGCATCCTTATAGAAGCCATCAGTAAACTTGACATCTGTGAGCTCTGTCGCAAATGTTGTATGACGGCAGTGATCTGACCAGTAGGTATCAAGCACTCTGATCTCTGTCATCGACGGATCTCTCTTCTCTTCATCTCTGAAATATTTCTGGATATGGAGGAAATCCTTAAATGTCATAGCCAGTCCAAGGCTGTCATAAAGCTCTTTTAAAGCCCCGTTTGGCATATCCTTGAAACCGTCAAATATCTTAACATCTTCAGGCTCTGGATGCTGCATAACAAGTGTTGCAGGCTTTACTTCATCTGTAATTCTTGAATCTACCGGATTGACAACATATTCCTTGATAGCCTTCTTATCATCTACAGAAATATCACCACTGATAACATATGTTACAGCAGATCTGATGACAGGCTCTTCATTTTCATTCAGAAGCTTTACACACTGCTCAGCAGAATCAGCCCTCTGATCAAACTGTCCCGGAAGGTATTCTGTTGCAAATACAAAATCTCCCTCTCTAAGCGGAAATTCCTCTTCATAAACAATATCTACAGGTGGCTCGGAAAAAACAGTAGGGATAGCCTTTCTGTAGGTTTCCTCTGTTACACCTTCTATATCGTATCTGACAAGTTCTCTGACAGTAATATTCTTAATGCCGAGATACTCTCTGAACTGCTGCTGAAGATCCTTTGCTCTTACAGCATAGTCCTGTTTCTTTTCCACATAGATTCTTCTTACGTTACTCATCATGTCCTCCATAATAGTTCTTATATATTTAATAAATGTTATTTATGTAACTTTCTGATCATTTTATAGATTACCACATTCTGGAATACCATAGGATTATCATGAACAAAGAATGTTATTCCGCTGGTCGGCGCAAGCACCGTTGAGATAACATTTCCCGACATCGGATCGATTATCTCCGCCAGCTTCTGTCCACGGGTAACCTCTTCATTTGTTCCTACATACCTTCTGAAAAAACCTGCCTCACTGGATTTGATGGAAACCATTTTATCCTCTTCCATAACAGTGGAAATATAACCACCCTGGCAGTTATACTTTATGATACCCATTCTGGAAAGAAATCTCAGAACAGCTGAAACAGCCGTTTCAGCATATCCTTCATGTATTCTCTCCGTTCCTCCGGAGTAAATGGAGAACACTTCCGTTCCTGCCATCTGCCAGTTATAGGCAAGTGTAATCGCCTCGTATGGTCTTCCTTCACTCAGTAGAACATACGGCATTCCGAAAAGATTTGCAAGGTTTGTTCCTTCACTTTTTGTATTCATCATCCTTATATGCGGAATAAACTGTCCCTGAAGATAAAAGCTCCTGAACTGTATTCCATAAAGATATTTGCTGGCATTTTCAAGAATAGCATATGCTATACGGCTTGTAGCCGGTCCGCTTGGATTTCCCGGAAACTGCCTGTTTATATCCGAATCATCGGACAGCCAGTATTTGTGGCTTGCATTCATGGCACTGTAGTTAAGCGAAGGGATAACAAGTATCTGCTTTCCCTGTATTATAGCACCTTCTTCTTCAAGCCTGGCAAGCTTTCTTGAAAGAAGTGAACATATATACAGCTGCTGAAATTCATGTCCTCGCAGCGCTCCGACTATACAGGCAGCCTTTTCTCCACGTCCATAGGTATATCCATAAAGGGATGTTTCTCCACGGAAAGCAGTATTCATGGTATATAAAGTTTCTTTTGTCATACTGTTTCCCCCTTACATCCTGCTTTCTTTCATTTTTTGAAAACGTTCTTCATCAAGTCTTACTATTCTGGCAAGAAGCGAGCCTTCCTCAATAGCCGGATATTGTCTCATACCTGTTATAATACCTCTGGCCGGTGCAGTGATGACCTCCTCCACAGATCCTGTTATAACATCTACGACCCTTCCTATCTCATCATTTTCATTTATCATATCATGAACCGATGTATTAGGAATGAAGATGCCGCTGCTTTCAGAGTTTATATAAACCACTTCATCATCATGAACCACAAAAGGATCTCTTGGCTTTGTTGTAAGTCCCTTCCATATGCCCATATATTTCATCAGAGAAAAAATGCCGTCCACTATCTGATTGCAGTATTTCTGATTGATCTTATAGGCATAGCAGGATTCCGTAACACAGCTTTTAACGCCGATCTTATTAAGTTCATAAACAAGGCTTCCCTTCTTAACCTGAGTCGAAGGATGTACCCATATCATATCTGTATTAAGATGTTCTGCATAAGGCATAATGATGTCTTCCACATCATCATTCATTCTTATCTGAGGAATCTCATTGAGGTACATATCACTTCCATGAACATCCAGACAGAAATCCGCACCTTCTATATCCTTTACCACGGCATAGGCTGCATATTCGCCCATTGCTCCGCTTTCAGATCCCGGGAAAAGCTCATTCATGTTCAGCTCCGGACCGGGTATTTCTCTTACTCCCGCTTCAAGTCCCATTGGGTTGAGCGAAGGATAAATATCAACTATGCCCGTAAGATTCTCATAATTGTTTTTAATTCTTCTGATAGTCTCATAGCATATATATTGTCCCTGAAGCTCATCTCCGTATATACCTGAAACGATACAGAGTCTTTTGTCATCCTTGCGAGGATAGTCTGTTCCCAGACGATTTTTCTTGATCTTCAGTGTCTCACCTACCATGAGATTAACCGAAACTACTGTATCTATCATTTAATCACCCCTGTATTTAATAACCCCTAAGTAAAATTTATATTATCAGGAAAAACAAATACTCACTTCGCCCCTAGTATAGCGATTTCTAAATAACTACACCAAATAACTTGCCTGTTTTCCTGAATAGCACAGCACCAAAAGCCTCGGAATAGCTAGCTTGTTTTTCTTCTGATAAGATATATTATACAATAAATCCAATATTATAATCAACCACATAAAACATTGCGCAGACTATTCCTGAGTATATGATACTTTACTCTCAGAAAAATCTTCAGCGTTCTTTGTATGGTTATTTCAGAACCGAAACACTACTTCAGCAGATCTCTGGCGGCACTCATTACACTTTCGGTTATATTGTCGCCCCCGAGCAGTCTGGCAAGCTCGCGGATTTTTTCTTCTCCTTCGATCCGTCTGATTCCGGAATAGGTTCTTTCGTCTTTTACAACCTTTTCGATCAGATAGTTCGCATCAGCCTTTGATGCTATCTGAGGAAGATGAGTTATGGAAATGATCTGATGTGTTTTGGCAAGCTTTTTCATCATCTCCGCCACCTTCATGGCTGTTATACCGCTTATGCCTACGTCCACCTCGTCAAAAATAAGGGTCGGGGTTCTGTCCGCTTCCGCAAGGCAGGATTTTACCGCAAGCATTATTCTGGAAAGCTCGCCCCCGGATGCAACGGTATGCAGCGGCTTCGGTTCTTCTCCAACGTTTGTGGAGATCATAAACACTGCTTTATCCCTGCCGGTCTGAGTACATTTTTCCAGCCTGCTTATGTCCATAAAAAACTCAACCCTATTGAAATTCAGCTGTGAAAGAGCCTCTTTAATATTACTGCAAAGCACCTCTGCCTGTTTCTTTCTGGCTGCGCTCAGTTTCTCCGCAGCGCTCTCAAGCCTGTCAGAAAGCGCTTTATCCTGCTTCTGAAGTTCTTCAAGTCTTTCGTCATATTTAAGAAGGCCGTTTAATTCTTCCTTCATTTCTGAAAGACTTTTTAATATATCATCTACTGTTCTTCCGTACTTAGCTTTCAGGGAGTTAATAAGATCAAGCCTCTTTTCTGTTTCTCTGTAGGCTTCATCATCAAAATCCATTTCAGCCATATATTCCGAAAGCGAATGATTGAAATCTCCGAGAAGGCTGTCTATATCTGTAAGCTGCGAAATTATTGTTTCTGAATCCTTGTCCAGTCTTTCAAGGCCTTTAAGCTTCTGAAGGGCTCTGGAAAATGAATTGCCTGCTGAGGAACCGTTGTCGTAGCCCGTGATCTCATAAACCTCTTCCGAAATCTCACAGATTTCTCTTGCATTATTCATTTTGACAAATAATGCTTCAAGCTCTTCATCTTCTCCCGGCGCGAGAGAAGCCTCTTCTATCTCCTTAATCTCATATTGAAGGAAATCCACTCTCTTAAGTCTTTCGGCTTCCGACCCGGTCATGCCTTTCAGTTCATTATAATTCTTTCGGTATGCCGAATACGCTTCAGCAACCTCCTCTTTAATAACTGAAAGCTTCCTAAGGGAAGCGTCAAGTATTTCAATATGCATTTCCTCTTTGAGAAGAGTAGTCTGTTCATGCTGTGCATGAAGATTAATAAGTTTTTCAGCGATTTCTCTTATTTTTCCGGCCGTGACCGTCTCACCGTTTATACGATTGATCACCCTTTCCCCTGAAAGCTTTCTGGAGATAATGATCATATCGTCTTCTACATATTCCTTAAGACTTTCATCAACGTTCTCATCCTTTATGGAAAAAGTGAGTTCTACAAGTCCGTCCTTATCCTTATCACGAAGGAGTTCCCTGCTGAATCTTCCTCCCAGTCCTATTCCTATAGAACCTATGATAATTGATTTTCCGGCACCAGTTTCACCGGTAAGTATACTGAGTCCACTGCCGAATTCTATATCCAGCTCATCTATGAGAGCCAGATTTTTTACATGTATATTAATCAGCATATGTATCTAAATTCTCCATTCTTATCTTATATTCCATAAGTCTGAGGAGATACTCCGGCATAACTCTCTCTCCTCTGCCCCAGTCCTGAACGGTTCTGTATGGAATATCAAAATACTCGGCAAAACGACGCCAGTTCATTCCGGTACTCTCCTTTAGTTCAACCAGTCTGTCTCTTAACACCGGATCTCTATCCTGTTTCCTTGCCATAATAAAACCTCCTGCCAAAACAATCTGCAAGCAAAGACCGCAATGTACGCATTGCACCCTTCGTGTTGATTATACAGGTGAATTGTACTCGCGGTCAAATATAGTTTAATTAAGTTTTCTTAATCATTTGATCTGTTTTTTATTTCACTAATAACCTTCTCTGTATATGAATGTTCCTTAACTGCCAGAAAGATCGTATCATCTCCGGCTATGCATCCGATAAGCTCATCTATTTCCATCCTGTCCAGGGCTGCTGCAACAGCCATTGCCACTCCGGAAACCGTTTTTACTACGATAAGATTTCCGGCCGGAACCATGGAGATTATACCCGCTTTAAGTACCGATTTGTATGAATCACTGCCCATCAGTGATTTGTCCTTCGCAGCGGTATATCTGAGTTTTCTGTTCTTGCCCTGTTCCTTCTTGAGTCCCAGTTCACGGATATCTCTGGATACTGTGGCCTGAGTAACGCTGAAGCCTAAGCTTTCCAGTTCCGTCTTAAGTTCCTCCTGGGTTTCTATATCTTTTCTGCCTATTATTTCTAATATCGCATCTTGTCTGTCATTTTTCATCGTTAGATCCTCTTCATTCCTCTTCACCTTCACCCGGCTGTTTTACCGCAATTCTTTTTCTATCTCCGATTGATCCTCTGTCTCAATATATCGTAGAAATTCCTGTTATAAATGGAAAGGAATGTTACAGATTTATCAGAAAGAGACACATAACATTTTTCTTTATCATAAACTCTTTGAATCTCATATGCATCAAAGGCTGCTTCAACGGTGTAACGTTCATCACAGATCTTATCGTCTATAGAAAGAGTTATCTCATCATCACTTGAAAAAACAAAGCTTTTATTAACCAGTGAATGCGGTGAAATAGGTGTAAGAATGATAACCTTCGTACTTGGCGCCACCAGCGGACCGCCTGCAGAAAGATTATATCCCGTAGAACCCGTCGGAGTTGATACTATAACGCCGTCTCCTGTATATGTCTCCAGAAATTCACCGTTAACAAATATTTTTACTGCTACAACCTGCAATTTTCCGGTACGATATACCACCATATCATTTAAGGCTGTATATGTATTATCTCCGATACGGCCCTTCAGCATCATTTTTTCTTCGGTTTTATATTCTCCGGACATAAGCTTTTTGACCATGTCGTTCATTCGCCATACTTCAACTTCAGCCAAAAAGCCAACGGTTCCGAGATTAACACCTATCATAGGTATATTGTAATCTTTTGTAACATGGACAGCCCTGAGCACGGTTCCGTCTCCTCCGAGAACTATCATAGCGTCAGTGCCTTCTATCAGTTCATTCCTGATGCAGCCGTCAGTTACATCCTTGTCTCCATGGGCAATCCTGACCCTTCCGCCTTCTTTTCTTATCATTTCGGCAAGCTGATTGGAAACAGCATCATCGCCATCCTTTTTACTGTTAACAAATATCAAAAAATCTTTTAGCTCTTTCATTTTTCACCTGTCTGTTTATATAAAAGCTTATTTATCCAAATCCTCATGACTGAGTCTTACAACTTCTTCTATAGTTTTGTCTGTCAGCCCGCTGCAGGATGCACTCACTTCAGCATGTTCTGCTTTATCTGCCGAATTTGTATCGTCTGCAGCTGAATCGACTGTAACCGTACTGGCTCCGGCAGCATCGGATGTATTGCCGGCCTCTTTTTGAATCTGGAGAAGATATTCAATATTTCCCTCCGGTCCCTTAACCGGTGAATAATCCAGTCCGAGTATCTTAAAGCCTATGGAAGAAGCATATGCGGCAACCATTTTTATTACTTCCACATGAACTGCCTTGTCTCTGACAACGCCCTTCTTGCCCACCTTCTCTCTGCCTGCTTCAAACTGAGGCTTTATAAGACATACAACCTCTCCTCCATCTTTCAGGAGTTCTCTTACAGGTCCGAGTACCTTGGTAAGTGAGATAAATGAAACATCTATCGAAGCAAAATCCAGAACGTCATCTATATTTTCCGGTGTGACATATCTTATATTTGTTTTCTCCATACAGACAACACGCGGATCATTTCTCAGTTTCCAGTCCAGCTGCCCGTGGCCTACATCAACGCTGTATACCTTTACTGCACCATTTTGAAGCATGCAGTCCGTAAAACCTCCTGTGGAGGCTCCAACATCCATACATACGAAACCATCAAGCTTTATTCCATATACCTCCATGGCCTTTTCCAGCTTCAGCCCGCCGCGGCTTACATATTTCAGGGTCTTTCCCCTTACCTCTATGACCGCCTCTTCATCAAAGGTGCTTCCCGCTTTATCTTCTTTATTGTTATCTACATATACAATGCCTGCCATGATCAGTCTTTTCGCTTTTTCTCTTGATTCGGCAAGACCTTTTTCAAACAGCAGAACATCAAGTCTTTTTTTCATATATGGTACTCCAAATTATAATAATCTGTTTATTTCTTCATACATCTTATCTGCGGATATTCCAAGCCTGTCTCTTAATTCATTTACAGCTCCCTGACCGACTTTTTCCTTCTTGATACAGAAATTCAGCAGTCTCGGATATCTGAAATTATCCATGTTAAAGCCTGTTTCACATTTATTACCGGTGCAGAGCTGAGATAATTCCTCGAGGATTATTCCGGCCGCCCTCTCACCATAGCTTCCTGCTTCGCAGGTTTCCTCCGCAAATGCAATTATATCGAATTTACCGGTCATCTCTCTCATAAGCTTTTCATCGATAGGCTTTACAAAACGCCCGCTTACGAAAAACGGAGTTATTCCATTTTCCATGATCAGCTTATCTCGAAGCTTTACAGCCTCCTCGACCATATTTCCGACGGCAATTATGGCAACCTTCTTCTTTCCATCGAGAGGCGGTTCCATATCTCCGGATAATACCTCTGCCCTGAGATCAGAAAAGTCAGTTGCTACAGTAAGTCCTCTATAGGCGAAGCCTCTGCTGTATTTGATGGCAACAGGTCCGTCACAGCCTGCGGCATATTCCAGAGCATCGCTGAGTCCGGATGCATTTTTCGGTGCGATAACCGTAAGTCCCGGCATATCCGCCAGGTATGCATCATCATATATGCCCTGATGTGTCTCTCCGTCACGTCCCACCAGTCCGGAACGGTCTATAGCGAAGATCACATGAAGTCCCTGAAGACAGACATCATGCAGTATCTGATCATATGCTCTCTGCAAAAATGAAGAATAAATGGCTACCACCGGTATAAATCCGCCGGCCGCAAGTCCCGCCGCAAATGTAACTGCATGCTGCTCAGCTATTCCCACATCAAAGGTTCTGTCAGGAAATCTCTTCTGGAAATAGTTTACTCCGGTTCCATGGGCCATGGCTGCTGTTATGGCAACTATCCTTTCATCCTTCTCTCCGAGTTCACAGAGTTTCTTTCCAAAAACATCTGTATAGGTTGCCCTGTTTTTTCTTACAAGACTCCTTCCTGTCTCCAGAGAAAAAGGATCGACACCATGAAAATGCTCCGGATATTTTTCTGCATATTTATATCCAGCACCCTTTACTGTCTGAACATGAACAAGAATAGGCTTATTAAGCTTAAACGCCTTCTTGAAGGTCTTGGTCATTTCCCTGATATTATGCCCGTCTACCGGACCGATATAGGTTATGCCCATTTCTTCAACAAAACTGCCCTGCATGAAAAGTCCCTTC
Organism: Eubacterium ruminantium; assembly: GCA_900108205.1. Taxonomy (GTDB): domain Bacteria; phylum Bacillota; class Clostridia; order Lachnospirales; family Lachnospiraceae; genus Eubacterium_Q; species Eubacterium_Q ruminantium_A. The sequence goes on from FNUU01000001.1 coordinate 549,759, forward strand.
AGACTGTCCTTTGACCTTTTCAGTCCTTTTGCGACCTTGGCACCCACGTCCGGGATATTCATAAGGATATTTTCAAGTCCTACCTTAAAATCATTATAGGACTCCCCTACTCTCATTCTGTTGAGGAATTTAGATACTCCTCCGACATTTTTATCTATTGACATTTCATTATCATTCAGGATTATCACAAGATTGGATTTAAGCTGAGAGAGCTGGTTAAAGGCCTCATAAACCATACCTCCGGTCATGGAGCCGTCACCTATGACAGCACATACCTTTTCATTTCCGCCTCTCAGATCTCTTGCTATCGCCATTCCGACGGCAGCAGAAATACTGGTGGAACTATGGCCTGTATCAAATGCATCAGCATTGCTTTCCCCTCTCTTTGGAAAACCACTGAGTCCGTCAAGGGTTCTGAGAGTATCAAACTCATCTTTTCTACCCGTGAGGATCTTATGCGTATAAGCCTGATGACCAACGTCAAATATAAGCTTATCTTCAGGAAAATCCATGCTGAGATGAAGTGCCATGGTAAGCTCCACCACACCAAGATTTGCAGCCAGATGTCCTCCATTTTTGCTGACCTTCTCAAGGATAAAGCTTCTTATCTCATGAGCCAGGTTATCCATGGATTCCATCGGGATGCTTTTTATATCATTTTCTTTATTTATTTTATCTAATATACTCATTATTTTTCTCTTGTTATCAGTTTGATTATCATATCTTTCAAAAGCTTAAGATAATCATTTTCCGCTGTTTTCATTACTGAAGCATAGGCTTCATCTATAAGGCTTATTGCAAGCTCAGATGCCTGCCTGACATATTCTCTGGCCTTATCCAGACCATAAATTGTTACAAATGTAACCTTTCCGTTCTTCTCATCCTGGCTGACATCCTTGCCAAGTACATCCTTGTCACCGACAACATCCAGAATATCATCCTGAACCTGGAATGCCATACCAACATAATATGCTGCATTCTGAAGCTTATCCAGATCGTCGCCGCTTATACCTGCAAGCGTCGCACCAATGGCAACCGCACACTCCAGAAGTGCCGCTGTTTTATTTGAATAAATATAAGAAAGCTCTTTCTTTGAAGGCTTTTTTCCCGTAAGGACCACATCCACAGTCTGGCCGCCCAGCATACCGTAAAGTCCCGGCTTTGCCGCAAGGATCAGCATGGCCTTCTCGAGGTCACTGTCTCCCGGAGATTCTATAAAACTCTTTGCCGCAACTTCAAATGCGTAGTTTAAGAGCCCATCACCTGCAAGTATGGCAATATCCTCTCCAAATGCCTTATGAACTGTCGGTTTTCCTCTTCTCATAGAATCATTATCAAGAGCCGGAAGATCGTCATGGATCAGTGAATATGTATGGATCATCTCCAGTGCCGCCATGAAATACTCTATAGCCTTATCATGCTTTTCCCTGAGTATCTCATCGGAAACAAGTGATGAAAAACTCTTATAAGTAAGATACATGAGGGTAGGTCTTACTCTCTTGCCCCCTGCAGAAACAGCATAAACCATGGCATCTCTTACCTTGTCAGCCATTCCGTCCGACTCAGGAAGAGCATTCTCCACAACCTGCTCGACATGAAGAAGCACCTTTTTCATAGTTGGCTTTGCAGGCTTCTTCGCTGCTGTCTTTTTTGTTCCACCTCTCTTACTATCTTCCATAACGACCACACTTCCTTTTTTACAATTTGAATATTAACCATATCGAGAAGCAAAAAATGCATCTCTTAATCCTGCAGGACTATAGTTCCTGCGGTATATCATTTTTTAAATATCTATACCAAATACCGCGCATATTTTTCTGAACAGATCAGCACCAAAACCTCGGCACGTTCCTGTTTAACTCTTGAATAAATTATACCTCTTCAGGATTCAGGATTTTAATCTCTTTCTCTACCCCTTCAAGGTTTGTTTTGCATTTTTCAGACAGAACAACTCCCTCTTTGTACAGTTCCATCGCTTCCATAAGCTTTGTCTCGGGATCTTCCAGTTTTCCAATGATCTCCTCAAGCCTGTCAAACGCATTTTCTATAACAAATTCCTCTGCTGCTATATTCTCTGCTGTATTTTCTGTTGTTTTTTCTGCCGTAACCTTCTTTTTTCCTGCCATTTTACTCCTTCCGCTGCACCTCCAGAACCTCTGCCGAAAAGCTTCCGTCATGCAGTGTTATATCAACCTTATCTCCCGGCGAGAGCGAAGCTGTTTCCCGCAGCGGCTCATCCTTCATCCTTATATAACCGAATCCGTTTATAAGTTTTGCCGTAGGCGACAGACCATCCAGCTTTGCAACATCCACCTGAAACCTATGAAGCTTTTTCTGATATATATCTTTAACCAGTCTTCTCTCGGCTGTTTCATATTCCTGATATTTTCTTAATGTATCTTCGTATTTCTTTTTCATCAGAAGATGCAGCCTTTCATAAGAATCCGCCAGTCTCAGCTGTTTATTTCGAAGCCTTTCTCCGGGACTGACTCTTTCTATCTTTTCCCGCAGTATCTGCCGCTTTGCCATGTATACACTTATCTTATTATTGATAAGGCTGTCTATTCTGTTTCTCATCATCCTGAGAGTATTTACTCCGGACATTACATCCGGTATCGCAAGCTCTGCCGCTGCCGAAGGTGTAGGAGCACGCATGTCCGCCACATAATCGGCTATGGTAGTATCGGTTTCATGGCCTGTTCCGGAAATGATCGGAGTAGCTGCATTATATATGGCTCTTGCGACTATCTCTTCATTAAAGGCCCAGAGATCCTCTATGGATCCTCCGCCACGTCCTATAATTATGGTATCCAGATTCATTTTGTCAAGAACCTCTATACCTTTTGCGATGGTGGCCGCTGCCCCTTCTCCCTGTACTCTGGCCGGATACAGAATAAGCTGAACATATGGATTACGTCTTTTTGCAATATTCATAATGTCCTGAACAGCCGCTCCGGTACTTGCTGTAACTATTCCTACCGTTTTGGGATATTTGACTATATTTTTCTTTTTATCAAAATCAAAAAGGCCTTCATCATTTAGTCTTTCCTTAAGCTTCAGGAATTCGGCATTCAGTTTTCCTTCTTTATCCTCCGCCAGATGTATCTCTGTAACATAAAGCTGCAGCGCACTGGTCTTCTCATACATGCCGATACTGCATTTCATGATAACCGCCTGCCCGTCTGCGAGCCGGAACTTAAGTCCGCTGTACGTGTTTCCTTTAAACATGACAGCAGGCATGGAACCAACCTCATCTTTCAAAGAAAAATAAATATGTCCCATGCTGTGGTATTTGCAGTTTGATATCTCCCCGGTAACGTAGATGCTTTTCAGAAAATAATCATTCACAAGGAGATTTTTTGTATAATTAATGATCTGGCCTACAGAATATGTTTTCAAGCTTCAAATCCTTTACTAAGCAAATTTTGCAAGTATGCCATTGATAAATGATGCCGCCTCCGGTTCACAGTACTTCTTTGAAAGCTCCACAGCTTCATTTACAGCTACCTTGAACGGAATGTCATCATCGTATTTTATCTCATAGAGAGCCACTCTGAGGATTGCTATCTCAGCCTTGCCTATACGTTTCAGAGTCCATCCCTCTGCTGCTTCTTCCAGCATCTTATCTATCTCATCAAGATGATCTGTAATGGCCTTGGCCTTGGCACGGATATACTCTTCGTCCTTCTTTAACTTTTCATCCTCTTCTTCTGATTCCGAAAGTACCTTTGCAAATTCTATATCATATTCCTTTTCCTGTTCCGGCATCTCTTCTCTGTCATGAAATTCCGTTCTGAATATGATCTTAAATATATTTTCTCTTAACTCTCTTCTGGTCATTTTTATTATACCGCCTAAATTTATTATTGTGTGAGGTCAGCCTGAAACACTATATGATCAGCTGCCGTGTCATATATGTATAAGTCAATCTACTTCTTAGCTCCAAGATCTATACCGGAAATCTTGACATTTACCTTTTTAACCGTAAGGCCCGTCATAGTCACAATGTTGCTCCTGATCTTTTCCTGAACCGCTCTTGAAACCTCTACTATATTGTATCCAAACTTTACTTCGATCGATGTATCCACAGTAAGGCCGTTCTCACCATAGTCTATACGTATTCCCTTGGCGAGATTTTTCTTGCCAAGCTTGGTAATGGCATCCTTGCTGATCCCTCCGGCAAGACCTGAAACGCCTTCAACCTCCATAACAGCAAGACCTGCTATTCCTGAAACAACATCGTCAGCTATCTGAATAAATCCACTGCCACTTTCTTCTTCAATTTCATTTATACTTTCAGCCATTCTGTCTCACCTCCAAAGGATTATACTTTTATCATTTTACTATATTGAATCTTTTTATGCAATAATCCCAAAATGAATTTTATACACATTTTATGCAGGCGCACAAATTGCAATATGATTTATTTTTTTGATGAATTACTTCCTATATTATGTTATAAAAAATCATTGTGTTTTTATATATAATAACAAGAATTATAAAACAGACTGTACCCAGAGTTTTTCTGCAGTATTCTTCAGTAAAACAGGCACCATACCGGGTATAGTTGTTTCCGGAGAGTTGTTTATATATCAACAAAAGTATTACACCAGGAGGATATCCCGAAATGAACAAGGATCAGAATCGTTATGTCGATAAAAATATATTAAATGAAAAGCTTGCTGAAGAACAGTCGGAAAAACTTCAGGCAAGCAACGAAGAGATGAAGAATAAGGCGGAAGAAAAAAAGCTGAAACGCAGCAGGGACAAAAACAGACTGAGTCTTGTACTTGCGTTTCTTATTCCTTTTATAATCGCAATGGCTGCCCTTTCTGTCGGAGGCTTTGCACCATTTGGCAAAAAGGATGTTCTAACAGCAGGTGGTTTTGAAAAGTACCGGTATCTGTTGAATGACCTGAATGACAGGTTCCATGATAATGCTGTAAGCAATTCCGGCCTCATCAGTGCTCAGGGATATGATACAAATGCCGCATGGGCATATTATCTCTCAGATCCTACAAACCTGATTGCTGCATTTTTCAATAAAAGCAGCATGGCTTCAGTCATAGATATTCTTTATGCTGTTAAGCTTGGTCTCGCAGGCTTCTTCTTCAGTTTGTTCCTGAGACACAGAAGGAAAAAAGAAGATGAATTTAAAGAGGCAAATGAAAAGCTCCGCTCAGGTATTATTTCTGCTTATGCTGAAAAAGTAAAAACAAAAAAAGAGCTTAAGCTTATAAAAAAATATGGTGCCGAAAAAGCTGCCGACCGTAAATTTGATATCAAATTCGGCGGTACCGACGATCCTTCATCAAAATTTGGAAAGTTCCTTAAAAAATTTGATATACTCACTCTCGCACTCTCAGTCACCTATGCACTTTCTGCATATATGCTTGAGAGCGGTCTTAACGTGACTCTTCTCGGAGCGGTTGCCGTATTTCCTCTCATCATGCTTGGTATAGATAAGCTGATATATGAAGAGAAATGGCTTCCATACTGCATAGCCATGACAGTATCCTTTTACCTTTCGCTCTACCTTACACTTATTATATTTATTTTTACCTTCTTCTATTTCCTGCTTCAGGAGTATAAATGTACAAAGCACATTCTTGTCAGCTTTTTATATAAAATACTGGCAGATATTCTTGCCCTCGGAGCTGCTTCCATAGTTCTGATATCTTCTATCAACAGTCTTCTTATGAAGAATATGCTTTCTCTTGAGTTCCCTCTGTCACAGGCAAAGGTGAAGATATTCGATATATTTAAATGTCAGCTGGCAGGCATTGGTTCTGATCCGGGCACCGGCAATACATATGGTACCGCCATCTACGCAGGTATCTTTATTATGATACTCTGTTTCTTATATGCAACAAACGGAAATATCAGCCTGAACAGACGTATCAGAACTCTTATTCTTACAGCTGTTCTTTATACCGCGACCTTCCAGTCAACACTTAATTATTTATTTAACGGATTTTATTATACTGAAAATAATTCAACCTTCTTCGGATTTATACTGATCTTCATGATGCTGAATATTGCATATTCAGTGCTTATCAATATCGATCATCAGCGCGGTATAACGGAGCTGGTTTCATTTATCATTGTGCTTGGTATGATATTTGCGGCTCTCCTTAAATCCACAAACTACAAAGGAACTGCTCCATTTCTTACAAGCATCTGGCTTGCTGCTGTATACTTTACGATTTTCATTGTTTACAGAAAAAACAGCATGACAAAAATAGCATTTAAGCTCTGCCTCGGACTTATGATGATAGCTGAGATCTCAGTTTCTTTCATTTCCGGCTTTAAGAATATCGGTGCAAAAGCCTTTAATTATTCCATGACTGACACAGCACATTTCGAAGCTGCTGAAGATTATATCCACAGTCAGGACAAGAATGCCAAAATCTATGTATTTATTGAAGGACAGAGCACATCAAATCCTGTAACAAATATGCTTTCAGGCTATGATTATATTATTGCCAAGAAGACTGCAAAAATGATTCCGTCCATGCTGGAATTCATCGGTGAATATGATAATATCAACATTTATTACAATAAATATGCTATTCATAACGGTTTCTATGTTAATGAAAAAATGAAGGACATGGTATTTGATGATGAAGAAACCTTCAAGTCTCTTAATGTATTATGTGACGAGGTTCTCGAAACCGAAAAGCCATATAATCTTATTACAGGTGACTTCTTTTTTGCCAATGTTGTAAGATACGATCTTAAAGGCAGAAAGTATCCGGGCAAGCAGTATCAGGCATATTTTACTCCGGCCGAATCCGGTGACATATATGCTACAATTCTCGGTAATGTACTCCACGTCGGAGAAGGCGTCAGCGGAGAAGAATTGGAATTCCCATACAATCTTCACTATAAGCCGGCTATACTTAAAAAATCCACTTTCCAGTTCGCAACCCTCGAAGAATCAACGGTTAAAACCATCTACAAAGATATTAAAAAGAACGGCACTGAATATAATTCTTCAGATTCTCTTTCGATAAACCTGAGCGCTGAAAAGCCGGGCTATGTAATGCTCCCGGTTTCAGACATGTTCTGGTCTTCTTATGATGCAGACACCAAGTATATAACCTTCCTGGATACAACATATATGGTTGTTCCTGTAAATGCAGGAGATAACAGTATCAGGATCTACCACAGCAGTATTACCACTGTTGCTGTAGTAATATCTGTACTCTTTATAGCAATCATGGCAGTTATTGCCGTATTTGGAAGAAAGAAAAAGGCCTCTCTCTATGAGGATAAATCAGTTATCAAGATCACATGCTTTCTTTCAGCTAACAGAGTATATATTCTGTCCATCGCATTTTCGACACTTATTTTCCTGATCATGCTTTTCGCAAGGTCTACTGCTCCATTTGGAAATGGCTACTTCCTTGCTCATGATGGTATGGCACAGTCATATCCATTTATTACCGGTATAATAAAATCCATCTTTAAGGGCGACCTTACACTTATGAATTATCATGTAGGTGCCGGAATTGATAACTATATCACTTCATTTCCTATAGTCATAACTCCGTTTTATTATATTATCGGCCTTTTCTCTCTGGAAACCGTTAAGATTGGTTTTACACTCTTAAGCTATATAATGTTTATACTTCCGGGTGTATCAATGCTCTTCTATCTTACCAGAAGACCAAATGCCAAGAACCTTGATAAAAATGATATGAGACTTCTCCCACTTTCCTTTGCTTATGGATTATCAGCATTTGCTATATCGTATATATCACATCTGGGATTCGTATTGCTCCTCATTATCTTCCCTATCCTTATGTATGCCCTCGAAAATCTTGTCTACAATAAGAAATGGGGATTATATGTTGCTCTTATGACATATCTCATGATATGGGGCGTTTACTATGCCTTCCTTATCAGTGAATTCATTGTATTATATTTCCTGTGCATGAATTTTGACAGCGTAAAAGACTTCTTCAAAAAAGGAATCAGAGTTGCTGTATATTCAGTATTATGTGCCGGTTTATCTGCCGTAATGCTTATTCCTTATTATATTTCAACAACTCTTTCGCCATATGTAGAACATGATTCAGAGCTGCCGTCAATAATGTTCGATTCACACTTTTTAAAGATATTTGACTTTATCAAGCCGGGCGCTGATGCGGTTACAATTACATTGGATGACTGGAAGGTTAATGTATACTGTGGACTTCTGCTCTTCCTTCTGATCCCTGTATACGCATTAAATAAAAAAATAAAATTTAAGGATAAGATCAGAAAGCTTATACTTGCAGGTTTCCTTTTCATCTCATTTGGTAATCCTCTGTTGAATTATATTCTTCATGGTTTACATCTTCAGGTAAAAGTACCAAACAGATTCTCTTACTATCTTATCTTCCTGCTCATTACTATGGCGTATGACCTGATCGTATATTCCGAAGAAAAGCTCAGTAAGAAAACAAAGATCATTACCACGGTTTGGACTGCAGCATTAGCTATAATATGGCTGATCAATAATGGCTTTAAGGACCTTTCAACAATAATCGGCATTATATTTGCCGCAGCATATATTGCTGTTATGTTCTATTACAACAGGGCTGCATCCAAGAAGTTTATTTATAAGGTTCTCTCACTTCTTCTGGCAGCTGAGATCACATTTTCTGTTATGAACTATACAAGATTCAATACCTATGGCAATCATGCTACAAATGAAGCCGACAGCTATGGCAATGCAATAGACATCGTTGATCGCAACAACCTTGATAAGGATATGGTCAGAACCTGTTACTTCTCAAGACTCAGAAACACCTCTCTCTTTATTAATACTGATGATGTCTCTGTATTTGCATCTAATATGACAAAGAATAATATTGATTTCATTAATCATATGGGAATGTCCGTACCGTCCATAACAAACTATGTGGAATATTTACTTACAAACCCTCTTGTGGATCTCTTCCTTAATGTTCAGTATCATCTGGTAAATGAATATTATGAGAATAACATGACCTATGACTATATGAAAGAAGTTGATAAATCACTGAATCTTACATTATATAAGAATCCTTATGTTTCAGGTTTCGGTTTCTTTATTGCAAATGATAATCCGATACTCGCTCTTGAGGAAAATGGTGATATCATCCATGACGGAAACGTTATCGAATCACATAATAAGATTGCCAGAGCCTTAACAGGGCAGGATCTCTATACTGAAATTGAGCTCGAAGATGATCTTGATAAGATTGATGATTCATCAACATATCTTATGACAGATATCCATGACCTTGATGATGAAACAATAGAGGATCCAAAAGCTCATGTACGTGTTGTCCTTGGCAAAGATGTTAAGGGAAATGTTTATCTGAACTTCGGTTACTATGCTTATCTTACACTCAAGGAAACAGATGAACCATATGAAATACTCTTTGATATGGATGAAGAGCAGTATAACTATTATTCAGGAAATACTTTCCGAATTGCAGTTCTTAATATTGATACCCTTAAGAAGATTGTTGAGATCTTTTCAGAATCAAAGCTTGAAAATATCAGTAAGGACTTTAATACTATATCAGGTACTATCTTCGCTCCGTCAGACGGAATAACATACATCTCTCTTCCATATCAGGAAGGCTGGACTGCTGAGGTTGATGGTAAGAAGGTTGAACTGGTTGAATGCCTGGAAGGAATCGGAATCCCTGTTACTGCAGGTACACATAGTATTAAGCTTACATACCTTACTCCGGGCCTTAAAACAGGCGCTCTGATAAGCCTGATATTCCTTGTAATCCTGGGCGTATATATATCTATATCCGTTATCAGAAAGAAGCGTACAGGTGCTTCTGATGCTTCTGTGGAGGCATCGTCAGAAGCCGCCGGAAAATGAGAAAGGTGAATAAACATAAGTATACTCCGGTCAACGTACATAACCGAATATTCTATTTGATCGTAAAAACAATAATCATATTCATCTTTAAAAAAATGTTGAAAAATAAGAATAATTATATTAAAATATCTAAAGATATGCATTCTAAGGAGGAAAAACATGATATCAGCAGGTGAAATTAGAAATGGTGTTACAGTTGAAATTGAAGGAAATATCTTCCAGGTAATCGAATTTATGCACGTTAAGCCTGGTAAAGGTGCTGCTTTCGTAAGAACAAAGCTTAAGAATATCAAAAACGGTGGTGTTGTTGAAAAGACCTTCAGACCAACTGAAAAGCTTGAAACAGCTCATATTGAAAAGCGTGAAATGACATATTCATATAAAGATGGAGAACTCTTCTACTTCATGGATCCGGATACATTTGATATGGTTCCTGTAAGTGAATCTCTTATTAGTGATGATATGAAGTTTGTCAAGGAGAATGAGTCTTGTAAGATCAGCTCATATAAGGGTGAGGTATTCTCAATCGAGCCTCCTATCAACGTAATTCTTCTTGTTACAGAGTGTGAGCCTGGTGTTGCAGGAAATACTGCTACAAACGCTACAAAGCCATGTACAGTTGAGACAGGTGCTACACTTAACGTACCACTCTTCGTTAACCAGGGTGATTCAATCAAGATTGATACTCGTACAGGTGAATATATCTCAAGAGTATAATTATCATCGTAATTAAACATCGTAATTATTTTAAGCGGAGACTATATGCCTCCGCTTTCGTTTTGCGCACTGAGCGAGTCATGCACATGCGAAGCATGTGCTGTGAGATAATCCGGGAAACACGCAAGCTTGCTTGCGGTGGTTCACATGTTATCTCACAACACATGTGTCGAAGACACATGTATATGACGAGCGTGCGACATGAAATAACCCCGTAGGGGTTATGAATGCTAAAAAACCCCTATGGATTTCTCCATAGGGGTTTCTATTATTTGTTCATTGATATAACGTCATGTTAATTCATGAAGCTCCGGCTTAAGTATGATCTTAAGTCTCTGGAAGTATACATTACCCTTAGTATCCTTTACCTTAACAACAATGTATGTATATTCATTATTGTACATATAGCTATCCTTGATCTCGAGTAATGATGGTGTAACCATAACACCATTTACTTCTGCAGGTGTTCCCTTGAATGCTGTATCATTATCAACATATGCCAGGTAACCTGATGCTATATAAGGAGCCTTCTTAGAATATGTCTTGTTATAAACAAGAACATGATTTCCGTCACCTTCATGGTACTCATCATCAGGACTTCCTTCATCGTAGTCAAGATCAAAGTATGCCCAAACTTCTGATATTTCAACAGTTGAATCAGACATTACCATGTATGAGAACTCTGGAAGACTTCCTTCTGTGATTATCATCTTATAACCTAAAGTACCATTCTCCTGAACAGTATTGTTTGTAAGTGAAGCTGTACCAGGAATACCACCTGAGATAACCTGTGATGAACTGTGGTCATAAAGGTTAAGTGTTGTAGACTTGGTACTCTTTCTACCGGTGTTAAGAATGAGGTTGATGAAGAATCTTCTTTCATCATTGTTCTCTCTTCTGTATCCTGTAATAACTGTACGTCCAGCACCAAGATAGGTTACTGTACCTGCGTTATTACCGCCCGGCTGATACTGATATACGAAGTAGTTGTTACCACCATCCATAGGATTAGCTACATAGTTAGATGACATTGTACCTGAGGTACCACCTGATAATGAGTAGTAAACGATGAGGTTCTCATCTGCTACATTACATGTGAAGTCACCTTCTACTGTAGGTGTAATTCTAAGGTTTGCACCAATGCTGAATGGATACATTGTAACAATACCTTCGTTGTTCTGAGCTGCAGCATTTGTTGCAACTCTGTTAGTTACTGCGAATTTAAGCATATCCTTACGTGGGTGAGTCTTACCTTCTGCTTCAAGTTCCGGCCAATATAAGCAGTAATCAAACATTGGCTTTGTACCTGCATCACTCTGTCCAAGAGCTGTTGCATAAGTAAGCTTTGAAGGATTAAGTGCAAGAGGACCTGTAGCTCCGCCACCGTTATCTCCGCCTGACTCGATCGGATCATTTACAACTGAGTTAGAGAACTTAAAGCTTGCTGATACATCTCCTGTAGATCCGCCTCCACGGAAGTATGTATCCTGCTTTACGCCATTAACCCAAACTGTAACACCCGGACACCAGTCTTTATTAATGTTTTTAAAGTTAATATTTACACTAATATTATGCTTTCCAAAGTTACCCGGATGAGCTGTTGCATCATCTGTTATCGTGATTCTTGTTCCTGGATTATTCTGGAAATCATTATTACCATTATCATCGATATCAATATCGACCTTTGTTGCTGCTGTACTTACTGCATATGTAGCAATAATTCCATCATTCCATGTTGAGTAATCACCCTTACCTAACTTAATTGTTACTGTACCTTCATATGTTTCTCCACCTGAAGGATCCGGTTCCTCAACAACAGATGTTGTATGAGCATTCATACCGAAATATGATGAAAGTCTGTTTGTCATATTAACTGTAGAATTTGATGTGAGTGAATCATAGAAGAGCATTGTCTGACCACCATCATTGATGTAATGAATGATTGCGTCAATTGCTGTATTGCTCGTCATATCAGCACCACAGAAGTTCTGTGCAGCACCAAATACTATACAGTTATAATACTCAAGATTTACCTTACCTGAATCATCAACACCGGCATATAATGCATAATACTGCCACATCTTACGGAAGAACTGCTCATAGATCTTTGCATCTCTCCAAACTGAGTAAACCTTTGCATAACCTACAAGGTCTGAGCTGTTTGTTGAGTTCTCACCGCAAAGTGAGAAGAGATCATAGAATGGCATTTCATCATATGTATCATATGAAAGTTCATAATCAATTTCTTCAGAAACAAGTGCTGCGGATGACTTTCCGTTAAGGCTGCTGCCGTTTGCTTTTAATGTATTAAGATAACTAATTACATTTGGAGCAGAATCAGCATACTTAGCCATAACAGTATCAAAGTTTGAATATCTGATTCTGTTAAGCTCTGATTCTACATAAGAAGCAACAAACTCATTTCTTACATCACCGACAAGACCTCTCAGATCAGCCTGATTGTTTGCATCATCTGTAATAGTTGTGATCTGTGCCTCTGTAGGAACCACACCAAGTCCAAAGCCATCAGCTCTGAACATAAATTTCTGAAGAGCACTCTTCTCAGAGGTTGTAAGACCTGCGATATTATCGTTGATTACCTTCTTCATACCTGTATAGGCATTCTTAAAGTCAACGCTTGCCTGAGCATACTTACTTCTGAGTGTATTGATTGCTGATGTATCCTTACCGCTGTAAGCAGCATCAATATCTTCTACAATACTCTGGAACTCGCTGAGGTAGATAACGTTCATATCAACATTATAGTCGAATTTAACATCTCTGAACCAGTTTGTATTCCAGTTATCTACACCTGTATACTTACCGCCATCTTCGCTTCCTGATGGGTTTCCTGCAACAAGTGTACTATCATATTTAACGATACCAAATCTATGCTCATGGATACCAAAGTTATTCTTTACATTAAAGTCGAACTCTCCGCTTCCACCATAGCTCGGCATACTCTCAAGATAAACAGCACTGTCAACATTCTGTGCATTTGTAATGTAATTCTTAATACCGTTAACTACAGGATCTGTAGGATAAGCACTAAGAGTTGCATGACTTACACCATCCTGGAAACCATCTGTCAACTTAAGGATTGAGTCGATATGATTCTTCTTAAGATTTGTATATCTGTTTCCATAGAGTACGTATCTTGACTGCTGACATTCTGTACAGAGGTAAAGTGAAACATCACTGTTATCACTGCCCTTTGCCTTATCATCAGGCATGATCTGAAGGAGATTAACCTGAATCTTATCCTGAGTTGTTCTCTTGATCTTCATGCATCCTGTAGTAGATGCCTTTGCACCTGAATTATTGCTTACTTCAAGTTTCCAATAAACAACTCCGAAGAAATCTGCATCAAACTTCTTCTTAAGAGTTCCCTTTGCTCCATCCTTGAAATCAACAACTTCATCTGCTTCGAATCTACTGTTTGCATTATCATCAATATAAAGTCTTCCGGTAAATCCGGAACCACCTGCTGCTTCATAGCTGAACTGAACAGTTCTGTCGGTGATCCATGTAGATTCATCACCTTCCTTATACTGTGGAGGGCAGCTTGTTACAACAAGCTTTGGTCTTTCAGCCGATCTGTCAAGAGCATCCTTGAACTGGATCTCGTTAACACCTGTTCCTGTTGGAGCAGTATATGCATTTCCGAGATAGTCCTCAGCTTCTCTTCCGGCAAATACTGTTACATATCCACCATATGTATTTCCATACATTCCACCGGCATTTGCAATCTTAATTGTATCATCATAGTCAAAATTCCAAACGATATTATCTTTGCCGTTAGCCTTATCAGCCTGAGCAGATGTGAGGAACTTATACATATTCGAATCAGGATCGATAGCATTAGTAGCATTAAGTCCGGCTACTGCATCCTTACCGATTACAACCGGCATTCCTGTTCTCTTGTATTCCATAAGTTCATCATACTTATTCTTAGAAATATCATTTGCCTGAAGTGTTCCTACAGAACCTTCGCTCTTTCCATAGTTCTGTGTATAATCATATCCATCACCTTCTGTGAAGTACATATTATATACATTAAGGCCAATAGAAGAAAGCTTAGATGTCTGGAACGAACCAGTTGCCTTGATACCTGAATTATCACCACCAATGTAGATAACATCAAAGTTATCAAGAACAGTCTTCTTGGTTGCATTAAACTCATATGATGACATATGAACTACATTAACCTGGTCATAATCAAGACCTGTTACATGAGCAACCTTTGCTTTTGAAATCTTCCATGCATAGTAATCGGTTACCATATTAAGCTGTGAAGACTTAATATATTCACCACTCTCGAGGAAGCTTGTAAGTGATGTCTCACCATCATATGAAATCTCATCAGATGTTACACCGTTAAGAACGCCCTGATTTCTCAGGTAATACCAGCTGTCCTTAATAGCCTGTCCATAAGTTTCATTAGGACCGCCATTCTGATACATTGGCTTAATACGTCCTGTTACTTCTTCAAAAGTCATCTCTGAATCATAGTCGTTATGCTCAAGAGGATCCACAATACTTCTTACATGTGTCGAACCATCGATCTTTGCAAAAAGACCTGCAAGCTTTCTATCGATAGGATAACTTGGCTCAATCTCAAGTACTGTATAGAGATTTGATGAATCGCCATCTCCTCCGCCGATTCCTCTGAATGAACCACTATTTATGATATCAGCGATATCCTTTACTGCTCCCTTATCGGTAGCAGACATGTATACGCTCATTCTTGCACCGGATGTAACAAGAATATTGTCATACTTAGGTGACTCTGTTGAAGTCATTACCTTACCACAGATATACATATAGTTTTCATCATACTGAGCTCCTGAACCTGTAGAAGCTCCTGATGAATTAATAAGACTCTTGTCATAAAGTATATGCTGGTTAGCCATCATTGTTCCGTAAAGTGCTTCATAAACAGAGTTTTCAATAACCTTTCCGTTTACACCTGACTCAACGATAACAAAGTCATACTGTGAATAGTCTATTGTAGCAAGCTCTGCTGCATTATATGCACAGTACTTATAGCTTACATAGCTAGGGTGAGTATACTTACCTGCATATGCGAAATATAAATCTGATGTATTATCAATCTTATAGAGCTTATCTGTGATTGGTGTAACTGCTGACTGCTCAACAAGCTTTAATACATTGCCGTCTCCATCAACAAGCTGTGCCTCATCTGCTCTAAGACCGTGAACTTCTGTAAGTCCTGCCTTTGTAAGATCTGAAATACTTCCTGATTCAGTACCGTTACCATTGATAACAAGTACCTTTGCAAGTCTCGCATAGCTGTCATTTACTACATAATAATCTTTTGTTGCATCAGGAGGTGTAGCATCTCCTGCATTGGTTCCGTCATATGCTGTAAGAGCATATATCTTCTGCCATACATCCTTCTGCTTATCACCACGGATCTGGATATAAGCTGAAGTTTCATGATTGAAGAACTGCTTAGCTGTACCATCTGTTGATGGATTCCATGCATAAGTATATCTCTTACCACCATACTTCTTAAATACGTTTGTTACGAGATCATTATAGAAGTTTGAATTCTTAATGATATCATCCTGAGTCGCAATAGGTCCATCAATAATAAATGGAACATAATCACCTACTGCAGCGCTGCAAAGCTGTAACTTGATAAGCTCAGGAATCTTATTATCTTCAGTAAAGATATTATTTGGATCATTATGAACATAAATAAGATCTGCCTTGATGAGGTTATCAATACAATTCTGAATTGCTGTCTCAGATGTAAGCTCACTTATTGACCATGGTGTATAATCTACACAACCGTCTGCCATCATCTCATCAATAGTCTTATAACCATTGAATATAAGATTCTGGAAAACATCATAGGTCTTTGCTGTGTCATTCATTGCCGAATAACTTCCGGAACTGATTTCAACGATATGGAATACCTTATCGGTTCCTTCATGAGAATTCTTTACGATCCGGTCGATATTCGTAATGGTTACGACATCAAAATCCGGACTGGCACTAACAACCGTCGGCATTGAATTATCGTCATCATCTGCCGCCATCGTGAAAGAAAGAATGGTAACAAATGCACATGCAATCAATAAAAGTGATAATGCTGCGACTAAGATTTTTTTGTTAACTTTTCTCATCTGCTATCACCTTCCTTCCTACTTAGGGTCGATAAAGACATTCGAATTTCTGATATTGATCATACCATCCACCGTATATCCAAATCCATTATCAGCGAAGTCCATGCTGAGTCTGATACTCTGACTGTTGGCATCTACCGTACAGTGAACTGCACTGATATTTTTACCATCACTTGTTACTGCATAATTAAGCTTAGTAGAATACAGGTTTTCATCATCCATACCTGAAACTGTATTAAGCCTTGTCATTAAGTCATACTGCTTACTTATGTATATTTTGTTTTTATCAAAGAAAATCTCAGCTGTACATGTATCCTTTTCTACCCCCAGATCACTTCCGACACCAGAGCCCTTAAAAGCACTGTCATAAGGAACACTGTATTTTACGGTAAGTCTCTTAAGGTAAAGATTAGAAAATGTTGTTGTAGCTGTTCCTCCGGCCTTAACTGTTTTCATAAGATAAAATGTTGAATCACCAGCGCCGCCGTTTGAAATATTATATCCATTATCTTCAAAGTTGAGGCCACCGGCTGCAAGAGACTTTTTGGTAATGACATATTCACCCATATTGTTTGAAATTGCCTTACCAACATCTTTCTTACTAAACTCAACAACCGAATTATCAGCTGCACAATATGCTTCTATCTTAATGTAATTAGCCTGTACAATTATATCCGCTAATTCATTATAGGTTTCCTGTGCAGAATTCTGAACAGCTATATCAGCTTCCTCTTTTCTAAGGATAACCGACTCATGACTCATAAATGTTACAACTGCTACTATAAGCAAAGCAAGTACTGCAAGTGCAACCATGAGTTCGACAAGAGTGAAACCTTTATTCTTTTTCTTATTAAGAATCACCAATTATCACCCCCATCTAATTTTTTGAGCCATGGCTTCCATTGGCTCTGATATATTTTCTAGCCACTGTATTGCCATTTGTCTTCTGGAATTCATACTCTCCGTCACCAAGGATACACTCACCTCTTCGGTTGAACATGATTATAACTCCGGTAGTGCCCGGATCATAATCATTTACCTGAACTCCTGTTTCCAAGGTTCCTGTGTATCTGATCTTAACATAGCTTGAAAGATTCCTTCCGAGTCCACCATTGGCTGTTGAAGTATTTACAAAGACCAACACCCCACCCGGCTGCCACTTTGCATAGCCGGTAGCCAGATAGTATTCACTTTTTCCGGCAACTTTGTAAAGCTTGAGAGCATATGTATATTCCAGCTCAGAATCTGAAATAGTACCGTTACCATCAACATCGGCAGCCATACCTTTTGCCTTGGCATGTGTGGAAGCAACTTCAGAATCAAATACTGAAGCCGCATCCTTTGCCTTAGCAGAATTTATAATACCGATCGAGATGACAGACATTGTTGAAACAACTGCAATAATGGCGAGAACTATGATCATTTCAATCAGAGAGAAGCCTTTATTGCTTTTAATAGTTTTTTTCATGCTCCATCTCCTATTCTGCGTTCTTCATCCAGTTGCTGTACTTAACAACATCCGAATAGTCAATAGTATCAATCTGTTTGATTGTATCGTCACCATTCTTGTCATACTTTAAGAGTTCTGAAATAAGATTTGCCTTTGTATCACTTTCTGTATAAGAAATTCCTCTGTTGCTGCAGAGTGTTCTTAAGTCTTCAAGTGAAAGCTCATCATATTCTGTGCTGTAACCATTAAATGTTCTGAGAACCTTCTCAGCATCGATATCCTTATCTGTCTGAAGTTCAGCAATTATTGCCTTACAGATTTCAGGATTAGCTGAGATAGTTTTCATGTTACCGCCGACAAAAATCTTATCACCGGCAACTATAAGTCCTTCAAACTTATTAACTGCATCAGTAAAGTACACATCACCTGTTGTAATGATAACACCTCTTACAGTATTAAGTCCGTTGATAACCTCACAATCACTTTCCTTGATTACAACATCCTTCTTGCTTACCCAAACTTTATAGCCTGATGAAAGCTTAAGAACATGGTCTGTATCATCAGTACCGTTTGGAGATACTTCCCAATCAGGAATTGTGAAATATCTGTTGATTGGTGAAAGTGAAGGAGTACCATAATCAGCATCTGCTACAATGTCATCTATAAAGTTAGCTTCTGCAGATCCTTCAGCAAGATCAGTAAGAGCAAACTTGAGATAGCTGTAATGCTGATCAAATTCACTTGCAAGTCCAAGAGTACCGGCTGATGAACCTGTATCATATGCTGAAGTATCACCATCAGCAGATGTAGGTCTTGTAATACCGGAATCCTTCTTAAGATAAATATTATATGAATTTTTTGAAGATGTAGCTGTTACAACCTTATTGATTTCGGTAATGGCACCACTTGCATATGTCTTAGCGCCTGTAGCAGTTTCATCCGGCTTAATAATTGTTCCTGCATTGTAGAGAAGTCCGCTTGTTACATCCTCATCAAGATAATCCTTGATTGGGCTGTAATTAGTAGAAGCTTCTGACGAACTCTTGTTAAGCTCATCCATATAAGCCTTTGCAAATGCAGCTGCCATAGCTTCAGGGCTTTCGTAACCCTTGCTGTCCTGTGCAAAGATTCTTTCAAAATCATAATAGTAATACTTTCTTGTTGAGTTGGCAGGTGTAATACCTACACATGGTACTTTAGAAGTATCAGCGAAAAATGCCTTGAACATATTATATCCTGAAGCATCATCAACAAGGAGCATACTATTAATTGCTATAAGATAATAATTTCCTTTAGCATCTTTAGCTTCTTCATATGTTCCGGAACCATTTGGAATATAGATCAGCTGATTGCTCTTTATAGAAATACTTTCACCTGTCTTATAATCCTGAACTCGTCCGTCGTAAGAAATAACATCCTTAACAACATCCTGCTTAGCAGATGAATCTGAAGCATATTTAATCTCTCCATTTTCAATAGTCATATCTTCATGCTTTGCTGAAAGCTCGATATATGCCTGACCTGCAACAAAAAGATTTGTTGTATTTGAAAAATCAAGATTTGAATTATTACCGTTTACAACGATAGAACTGCTGTTGTAATGTGATCTGTCAGTAGCTGTTGCCGGAGCATCACCCTGCTGATAGATATTGATACCCAGCTTATCCTTATTCTCTACTCCGTTATTATCAAGAAGTATGGTTGGAGCAAAGGTTCTCTTGACCTGAGTACCGTTACCATAGCCATAATATCCACCGATAAGATTGAAGTTTGAGTTATCAGAATTTACTTCAAGGTCATCCTTTACATACATATTTGCAACAAATGTTGCACTTGAACCCTTCTGGCTGTCAACTGTTGCACCCGGAACAGTATAACCGCCAAGGATTACGTTATCTGCCCAAAGGTTTGTATTTGAAACCTTTGTACCAACGCTGCTGTATACAGTAAGATCAGCGCCATTCATTACTGCAAGAGAACCAGGCACAACAATTGTATTTGCACGAATTGAAACCTTAGCTCCGTTAATGAAAAGTCCTGAATAGCGGCTATTTTCATTATAGCCATTATATACAAGGCTCTTATCTGTCTGAACTACACTTCCGAGTTCTGAAGCAGTAAGGATACCATCACCATTACCATACTTCACATCAGCAAGTCTTGCATTAAATAAGGTATTTGAATCAGCAGATGCATATACTCTGTTTGTAACAGGCTGCATTCTTACTGTAACATCCTTAACCTTACCATCTCCATCTGGAACTGCTGATATTGTCTGAAGCTTTGTATAAGCATCAATGGTATCTGTGTTAGAAACGCCATAAAGGTTGTAGCTCTTATTATAGAAATCTGCACCGCCGTAAATATTACCATTGATTGCAAGTGGAATTGCAGCGGACTGATTAATCTCTATACCAGAGTCAGCAACCATACAATAATCAAAAATTGTGGATTTGTTAGCATCTACAGTATTAAACTTAACATTGAAGTCAGGTCTTGAAATCTCAACATCTGTAGAAATTGTCTGTGTAAATGAACCGTTTGCAGAGTTTCTGCTGTAATTTGCAGTTCTTCTGAGTACAAGGTTTCTGATTACGATCTTACCAATTTCTATTCCTTCAATACTTCCGTCACCACCTGTACTGTTTACAGTTCTCTTGATGTTACCGTCAACATCATAGAACTCAACTCTGAGATTATCGGAAACAACCTTGACAGAATCATTTGAAATATAAGACTGTACAAGCTCTGTCAGAGTGGTTACACTCGCGAATGCAATATCATCCTTGATACCATTCATGAAGTAATCCTTAAATCTCCTATTCGCTTCTGTGTCACCGATATTTACATAGGCTCTCTTGCTGATATCGAATTCAACCATCTCTTCAACAGTCTGTGTATATGCTTCCTGCATCTTGGTAGTTGTTCTGCCGCCAAGACCTGCATAAACCTCATCCATAGCCTGTTCTACAAAATGGAAGTTATCCTTCGTATTATAATCAACAACCTTGAGTCTATATGCATAAGCTACCGCAGTAAGCAGGGCTCCTGCTATTATACCAAGAAATGACAGGGCAACGATTACGAGAATAATACCGGATCCTTTACTATCCTTCTTCTTTTCCAAATCAATCTACCCCCTTTCCTGCGGTATATCTTACAGCATCCATACTTCCGCTTACAGGCTTCATGTAAACTGTTACAGTGAAAAGTCTGTCAGCTGTGTTTGTATCCTCACTTACATGCTTAAGTTTTGAAGCAGGTAATCTGTCGGATTTAACAATATAGTCCGGCCAAGGCATCTTTCTGAGTTCAGCGAGATTATCTCTGGTAATATCATCACCATTACCATCTCCACCATTACTCTTTCTTATAAGATCATTTGTACTAAACTGATTATGACCATCAAGTGTATAGTTAACATCAAGATTAGTATAGATCATCATAAGATCTTTTGTAGTAGCCTCTTCGCCATCCTTAAGCGCAACCTGAATATTAATATTAACAGGTGTTATTTCGCCATTATTCTTTGTATTATAGTGTCTCTTGGTATCTCCGGCTGCCTCTACGTAGTCTGTTCCCTTAAGCTGATTATTTGTAGGCTTGATGAGATAAAGT
This sequence comes from Eubacterium ruminantium, assembly GCA_900108205.1. Taxonomy (GTDB): domain Bacteria; phylum Bacillota; class Clostridia; order Lachnospirales; family Lachnospiraceae; genus Eubacterium_Q; species Eubacterium_Q ruminantium_A. The sequence continues at coordinate 571,573 of FNUU01000001.1, forward strand.
TTTGAATCCTTTGTATCTGCATCATTATATACTTCAATGTAATCATTGTAAGCATATGCCTTCTCACTCTCATCCGGAACATAAGGTTCGTATACCAGATAAATATCAGGAGACTTGGTTGTATAAAACTTCTTTGCAAAAACATTATATCGGAACTTTGCTGTTCCGCTATTGCCTTTTATCTTATACTTATCATAATAACATGCATCACATGTTACTTCATAATACTGAATTTCATCTGATCCATTCTTGATTGCTCTGATTGATATATAGAGAAGTCTGCAGGCTGTTTCATCGTTTGAGAAAACGTTTTCTCCATCCTCTCTCTGACTACCTACCTGATCATTCCACTCATCAATATCATTATCTCTCAGTGTATTCATCTTCTCGGCAAAGATATCTTCTGAAACCTGTGCATCAAAGTTTGATGCAATACCCTGAATGATAGCAACCTTTGTTGAATCAAGATCCTGTATGAAACCAAGACTAACTTTATTTGGGTTAACATATGTATAAGAACTTGTATATGGTGTACACATGATCTCACTTACAAGACCATCACCATCATACTTAACAATGGAACCCTCATTGGTTAACTTATAGCCTTTGCTCTTTATCGCATCTGTATACAAGCTGTTATCATATACTATCGAATAACCTGAAGCAAGTACACTGTTGCTGAGGTCATCAAGTATCGCCTGTCTGGTATACTCATTTAACTTTGGTCCTAACTTGATATTATCCAAATCGTAAATATAGGCATTATACTTTACAGTAGTACCTATAGCATTTCCATCTGAGTCAACCAGCTTACAGAAAACATCCTGCTTCTTTGTATATGCTGTTATGTTAATATCCTTGACTCCTGCGGAGCTGGAACTATCCAGCTCCGATTTGTCAGTTCTTTGAATAAAATTCGTAACATATTCAGCATTTTCAACTGCAGCCTGTCTTTCTTTGGCCTTCCTGCTTGTATTAGATGTCTGAACAATCTGAGTTAAGATAGGTGTGATAAGTAGTCCAAGTATTGCAACGGCTATAACAACTTCAATTAAACTGAAGCCTGAATTTTTCTTTTTCGCCACTTCGCACCACTCCAATTCTTTTAATAAACAGTTACACTGCCTGTCTTCTGTCCGATTACGAATCTTGGTGAAGTTGTATCATCGCCCTTAACCTTGATGTATACTGGGATACTTGTTGAGTTTGTGATATTTACTGTTACTCCACTAAGATCATTAGCATCTACTCTGGCTGTTGAAGCAACGAAGATCTTGTAATCGCTTGAAAGGATTTCTGCCTCGTACTGCTTATCGCCAATCTTATAAGTTACATAATTCTTGCTATCCTTCTCATAGATTGAGATATCAAGAGTTGCTGTTTCGTTTCCTTCAAATGAAACGATTGTTTCTTCCTTATCCGGATCTGCTGCTACGATAACTCCGGCACCTGTTGTGTCATTGTCTGCCTTAACAAGGCCGATAGAAAGATCATGATTTGTTGCAAGTGAATCACCCTGATCAGCATCATACTTGCCTGTTGAGTTTGAAGGTGAAACTGTACCGCCGCCTGTGAAGATGTTTCCAACACCGTTTGGTACATCAACATTTACAGGATCAGCTGTTCTGTTTGGTCCGCTTACACAGTATGCATTAAGTGTAACGCTACCTGCATAAACTTCCTTGTTTGTTGTCTGATCAAAGTTTCTTACACATGTGATTGAAGAAATATTCATGAAATACTTATATGTAGCTATATACTCAAGATACTTCTTGAAACCTTCGTAAGTTCCTTCATATGAAATAGGATATGAAACTGATGTACATACATAATCCTGGCTTTCTTCTGTTGCCTGAGGACCTACACCTACTCCCTGCTGAGCTGCAGCTACAGGAGCTCCCTGTCCTAAAACATAAAAATCAACTGTCTTCTGAAGACCGATGTTAGTATGGAGATATCCTGATGTAGCACCATCGTCATATTTCTTTAACTCTTCTTCAACGCCCTTGAAGAATACAACTGCTGCTTCCTGATCAAGTGTTGCAGGATACTTTGTAAGTTCCTTTTCAAACATCTTGTTGTACTCAGCTGTTTCAGCAATAAGCTGATCCTTCATCTTTGCCTTCTCTTCAAGTTCAGCAAGCTGAGTTCTGAGAGTTACACATTCATCCTCTGTTGAATCGATTTTATCCTTAACCTTCTTATATGCAAAAATATAACCGAGAACAAGGATAGCGATTCCAAGTAAAACTAATAAAATCTGTACGTCTGATTTCTTCATAGTCTCTTCCTCCTTATTCCTCAACGTTTAAAAGATCCTCAAGCTTAAGTGGTGCATATTCGCATGTGAGCTGGAAGTCAAATAATCTTGTATTTGTTGCTTCATCAATCTTAGATGCGATAGATGATACATACACATCATCAATGCATGAAATCTTCTTAAGATTGATTATAAGCTCTGCAATATCATCATAGCTTGATGCAGTACCAGGAATAGTGATATTTGTATCGCTTGACTGGAACGAAAGGATCAAAGAATTATTTGGAAGAGCCTGCTCGAGATTCTGGATGAATTCAAGAGCCTGTTCATTGTTGTGTCTGGTCATAGCTGACATTGAAAGGACATCAACAGCCTTGTTCTTTGCAGCTGTGTGTTCTGCGATTATTGTCTCAATCTCTTTTGCAGCCGCTATCTTTCTGTTGAGGTCATCCCTCTCATCTTCCTTCTCTTTAAGTTTATTATTCTGAAGGAACCATACTGCCGCAACAGCGATAAGTGCGAGCACAATAAATGCGATAAATGGAATTGTACTGATTCCGCCGGCTGCTGCTGCCTTACTGCCTGACTTGTTAGGATCAAATCCCATCGGAGCCATAGCAGCACCAATTGGAGCAATCAGATAAACCGGACTATATACCTTAAGATCAATGCCCGGATCAAACTTAATATTATATAAGCTGTCCATTACTCTTGTTGAAACATTAAGCTGTATCTTGAAGAGACCGTCAATGCCCTTAATAAGAGCTCCGTCACCTGTCAGGAATACATCATCGATCGGACTATCCGGATTCTTGCTTGCATAATAGTCCATAACACGTCCAATGTTGTTAATGAGATATCTGAAAGCACCCGTTGCTTCATTATCATCAAAATCAACTGTAATGATACGGTCATTCTGAAGAAGAGCCATAGCTGTTGTAGCATCTACACCCTTCTCTTCCATTACTACATTTACAACCGGGTTAGTACCATATGGAACAGTTCTCTGGAGGAGAAGCTTATCTCCCTGAACAATGTTAAGTACTGTAGACTCGCTGCCCAGCTGGATAACCATTGTTGTAGACTGTTCTGTTGTCTGTGTCTTGATAAGCTGAAGCATAGAGTTTCCGATATAATCAAGAGACTCAACTCTGAGTCCTGCAGCAGCGCCAAGATCATAGTATGATCTTACCATTGTCTGAGGTGCAGCAACTGCCATAACTCTCATCTTCTTATTGCCTTCAGCATCTGTGATTGTTTCAAGAAGAGAATGTGCGACAACATAATCTTCTATATTAACAGGAAAATATTCAGAAGCATTTGCATTGATAATGCCAGCAATCTTATTTTCCTTTACCAGAGGTATTTCAACCTCTCTGTTAACTATCTTTGTTGAGTTCATTACAAAGATAGCATTCTTGTTTGTGATACCAGCCTGTGCAAGCTGGGCTCTGATCTCCCCTGCAATCTTGTCCTGATCTCTGATGATACCATCTTCATAAGCATCTTCAGGTGTCTCAAACATGAGAACCTTGTGGATATTTGTCTGCTTCTTCTGCGAAGCAGAGATTTCGATGATAGTAATACTTTCGTTTGTGATGTCTATTGATAAGACCTTATTACTTTTCGCCATCCTATAGCCTCCCTCGCTAATCAGTAGTTTCAGCGGCTTTCGCCCCCATATATTATTTAGCTGTCAGTGTCACTTAACTACTGACCGCAAAAAACTAATTAAGCGTTTTAGCATTACTTAATTAGTTAACTAACATATTAATATTAAAAAGTTACCTAAAAAACTAAAAACAATTTTTCAAAAGGATGTAAGGGTTTTATGACGAGTTAAAACCCTTACACCGTTTTAAGTTATACCATTCTTACAGCAAGAATATCTTACTTATACTTCTTGTTTGTAGATGGCTGAATCTGCCAATCAGATCCACCGTCATTCTTTGCGATGTAAACTTCAAGAGACTCACCATCAACGAATACTGTGAAGTATGCAGCCTTATCCTTTGTATACTTCATAGGAACACCTGAAGCAAGTGTTGATGACATTTCTGACTTAAGGTTTGCTGATGCAGAAACAGAGAAATGTGTCTTGTCGCCAGCCTTAACTGAAACGATACACTTGTGTCCAGAAACTTCCTGGATCTCTGAGTAGCAGTCCTCATCAGCCATAGCTGTCTGAACACCTGTAAGTACTGTACCAGCTGCAGTTACATCATCAGCTCTTCTTGACTTGTCGATGTAACGGATAAGTGCAGGAGCGATAGCTGCTGCAAGAATTGCCATGATGGCAATAACGATAATAAGCTCAACGAGTGAGAAACCTTTGTTTGTCTTCTTCATAAAATGATTCTCCTTTTCATTTTGTTTTTTAGTTTTTTTTCATAGTTTTAGATAATATATATATTCCGCTCCTCGTCTAACGGACTATATCGTAACTATGTGTAACATTTATGTGATCATATCCGGTTTTATTGTCAGCCTTACTCGTCGTGGCCGGTCATTTTCCGAATATGTATTCACCTTTTGTTTTTTAGTAGCTGTCTACCGCATCGTACATACTCATGATTGGTGAGTAGATCGCTACAACGATAACACCAACAACTGCCGCAAGAACAACCATGATAAGTGGTTCCATAGCTGCTGAAAGAGATTCAACCGCAAGGTCAACTTCTTCTTCATAATAATCTGCAACCTTAACCATCATATCTTCGATGTTACCTGTCTCTTCACCGATATGCATCATCTGAGGAAGCATGATTGGGAAGATATCCATATCCTTGATAGGCTTTGAAAGAGGAACACCCTTTGCAACCTGTGTCTTGCATTCAAGAAGCTTATCTCTGATTATCTTGTTCTTCATGATCTTTGCTGTCTGATCAACAGCATCGATAAGTGAAATACCTGAAGCAAGAAGTGTTGAGAATGTTCTTGAAAATGTTGCTGCAGCTGTCTTAACGGTAAGATTTCCGAATACTGGCATTTTAATAGCTGCACTACCGAAGAACTTCTGTCCTGTTGGTGTAGCCTTAAATAACTTGATTCCTACCACAACTGCGATAACTATCAGAAGTACCAACCACCACTTATGAACAAGGAAGTCGGAGAAGTTAACGAGCATCTGTGTAGCAGCCGGAAGTTTTGTTCCCATCTCTTCGAACATCTGAGAGAATGTAGGAATAACCTTGATCATCATGATAGCTACTACTACGCCGATAACTACAAGTACGACGATTGGATATGTCATGGCACTCTTAACCTTTGCCTGAATATATCCGTCCTTTTCAAACTGTGTAGAAAGTCTTTCGAAACAGATTTCCAGCTTACCGGAAATTTCACCGGCGGAAACCATGTTGTAAAGCATTGGAGGGAAAACATCCGGGTTAAGCTTGAATGCATCCGCCAGAGTTCCACCCTTCTGAACATGTGTCTGCGCTTCCTTAAGCGCATCTTTAAGTACTTTGTTTTCCATCTGTTCAGACAGCATATCCAGCGCCTGAATGATAGGAACACCTGCACGAAGGATAGAAGCGAACTGCTTACAGAAAACTGCAAGATCCCTTTTCTTAACCTTCTTCTTGCCAAGACTTATCTGAATATCTTTGTACTCATTGATATCCAGAATACTGAGTCCTTCACGTCTCAGCTTTTCCTTAGCCAGCTCAATACTCTGAGCTTCTACAGATCCCTTCTTTTGTTTACCAGAAGAGTCCATAGCTTTGTAATTAAACTGTGCCATACCAATTCCTCCGAACATCTTTATAGATTTTTTGCCAATATCTAAAGAAATAATACAACATTACATAATATTTTGCAATGTTTTTGTTAAGATTTAATAAAAATAAGGCAATTTTTTCTATAAGAAAATAGTTTTTTTCACTTTCCGTTTACAATTTCTTCATATTAATAAAGGTTTTTATGCATTGTTGTCTGATCCTGAGCATACAGAAGCGCATTATCTCTCGTAATGATGCCATTTCTGTAAAGATCAACAAGTGCATCATCCATCGTGATCATTCCCATACCCTTTGAAGTCTGGATAGTTGACTCGATCTGGTGTGTCTTAGCCTCACGGATCTGAGCTCTGATAGCCGGGGTTGCCAGCATGACCTCGAATCCGGCTACTCGGCCCTTTCCGTCAGCTGTAGGAATAAGCTGCTGGGAAATAACACCTTCAATAACCATCGCAAGCTGAATTCTTATCTGCTGCTGCTGGTGCGGAGGGAATACGTCGATGATACGGTCGATGGTAGATGCAGCACCGATTGTATGAAGTGTCGAGAATACCAGGTGGCCCGTCTCAGCCGCTGTGATAGCGATCTGAATTGTTTCAGGGTCTCTCATTTCTCCTACGAGAATGATATCCGGGTCTTCACGGAGTGCAGCTCTAAGAGCGTTATCGAACGAAAGCGTATCCATACCGAGCTCTCTCTGGTTAACAATTGCCTTCTTATGTTTATGAATATACTCGATAGGGTCCTCAAGAGTAATGATATGCGTCGCAAGATTTTCATTAGCCTTATTGATTACAGACGCAAGTGTCGTTGACTTACCTGAACCTGTAGGACCTGTTACAAGTACAAGACCTCTCTTCTTTTTATAAAGCTCTACTACTGAAGGTGGTAATCCAAGTGCCTCAGGCTTTGGAATAACTGTATCGATCTTTCTGTAGGCAGCTGCCATGTTTCCTCTGTCCATGAATACATTTACACGGAAACGTCCTCTGTCTCTTACAGAATAAGCGAAGTCGCACTCACCTCTGTCCTTAAGTATTGCCTTGTGTCTGTCGTTCATGGTCATACCGATACTTTCCGCAGCGTCTATAGCCGAAAGCGGCGGAACGTCTACATCAATAAGCTGACCATTTATACGAAGCTTTGGTGGTATTCCTGTAGCGATATGGATATCGGAAGCATTCTTCTCGATAGCCATGCTAAGGAGTTCGTCCATATCAATCATTTTGTAATCCCCTGTCCTTTCTTAGTTTCTTCTTTGTTACATTATGTTTAGTTTCGTATGCTAAATGCATATTTATATAAAACCCGAAGGTTTTATTAACTGAGTTTCTTCCTATTTATATAGTGATTCAAGAATAGCCTCTTTGATTCAATTCCGCCGCCGAATCAACATATAAATATTTTAGTATTCATCACCTGTTGTATAAGTGATCTTCTTCATTTCCTCAAGGGAAGTGATTCCGTTGAGGACATGCTTGCCGGCACTCATCTTAAGAGTTGACATACCTTCTGAAAGAGCCTGCTGTTCTATGACATCTGCCGTAGCACCTTTTGCGATAACCGACTGAAGTTCCTTTGAAACCGGCATCATTTCATACACACCGATACGTCCTGTGTATCCGGTATTGTTGCAGAGCGGACATCCGACCGGCTCATATACAACAACGTCTTCATCCATATCTTCAATTCCAAGCGCCACCTTCTCATCATCATCAGCAAGACGCGGTGTCTTACATGCCTGGCAAAGTCGTCTTACGAGTCGCTGAGCGATAACTCCTACGAGAGCATCACCGATAATATATGATTCGATACCCATATCGATAATACGAGTAACCGTAGATGCTGCTGAGTTTGTATGGAGGGTCGAAACAACAAGGTGACCTGTGATAGCCGCCTGAACGGCAATCTGGGCAGTCTCGCCGTCTCGGATCTCTCCTATCATTATAATATCAGGGTCCTGACGGAGAATAGATCTAAGTGCAGCCGCAAATGTAAGTCCTGCCTTAACATTAACCTGTACCTGATTGATTCCGTCGATATTTGCTTCCACGGGATCCTCAACTGTAATGATATTAACATCTTCTGTATTAAGTTCCGAAAGTGATGTATAAAGTGTTGTTGACTTACCTGAACCTGTAGGTCCCGTAACAAGTATGATACCATGCGGGTTACTCAGGATACCGTCAAATACTTCAATTTCGCTAGGTGAAAATCCAAGTCCGGACTTCGGTTTTGTAAGTCCATCCTTGGAGGTAAGTCTCATAACCGTCTTCTCTCCGTAAACTGTAGGAAGGATAGAAACACGGACATCAAACTCACGTCTGTCTACAACGATGGTGATACGACCGTCCTGAGGTTTTCTCTTTTCAGCGATATCCATACCACCGATGATCTTTATACGTGCGGAAATAGCAGCTGCAAGGCTGTAGTCATAGGTCATTACCTGCTTTAAAGCACCATCTATACGATATCTGACACGAACATAAGTCTCCATAGGCTCGATATGAATATCGGAACCTCTCTGTCTTACTCCGCCTTCAATGATCTGATTTACAAGGAGAACGATAGGTGAATTATCAACCTCATCATCCATCTGACTTAATTCGTCTTCGGTAAGTTCTCCGGACTGCTGCTCCAGTCTGTACTGTTCAGCAGCTTCCATAGCCTGTGCACTGCCGTAATATTTACCGATTATTTCATTCAGGTCTTCCTCGAACGAAAGCATAGGCTCAACCTGGAGACCGGAAGAAATGCTGATATCATCTACAGCAACAAGGTCCATAGGATCAGCCATGGCAACCTTCAGAATATTCGGATTATTATCATCAAATCCTACCGGCATTGCCTTATATTTATTTACAAGGTTATCCGGTACAAGCTTAAGAACCGCCTCGTCGATCTTAACACTCTTAATCTCGCAATAATCAATATTTGTCTGAGCAGTAAGTACAGTAATAAGCAGCTCTTTACTGATAAATCCCATCTGCATGATGATGTTACCGATTCTGCCTCCGCTTTCCTTCTGCTTTGCCAAAGCTTCCTGAAGCTGTTCTTCAGTAATAGCCCCTGCTTCAACAAGGAGATCTCCAACACGAATCTTCTTCCTTGCTCCTGCTATTCTCATAATCTATACCTCTCTTATCCCGGCGTAGCCCCCGCCTTTTTATAATATAAATAAACATAATAATGCTAAGGCCATTAATCAACTTATTATATCACAGTTTTTTCACAATTTAAAGTATGATATTTACATAATTATTTTTATAATATATGCACAACTAATTATATATCCACTGTTTTTTCATCATGCACAACCATATATATCCACCGTTTTCGCATCACAATCAATCATTTCATCTATCCGCAGATAAAAATCACAGCACTTTAATTCCCATCACTCTCATGGGATTCCATTCTGAGCAGCATGCCCGGCCCAACAACGCCCTCCGGCAGTGCATTTCCATCCTTATCCGTAAGTTTCACAAAAAGCTTCTGTCCCGGATGAGGTGCAGAAGGCATTTTCTGTCCATATTCATCACAGATTTCCTTTACCACAGCCGCTATATTCTTCTCCCTGAAAGCCATGAGTTCTATCTCATCTCCCACGCAGAATTTATTCTTCTGGAAAAGCACAATGCATCCATTCTCATCAATCTCTTCAATATTTCCCAGAAAGATATAATTTCTGACATAAGTATTCGAATCATAAATCTGATCATCACTGTCAGGCTTTCCAAAATAAAATCCTGTCGTAAACTGTCTGAAGGTACAGGCAGATATTTCCTTCTTATAATGCACTATCTTGCTCCTGTACAGCTCCTCTGACTCCAGATAATCATCGATAGCTTCTCTGTAGGTTCTTGCAACAGCAGCCACATAAAGCTTAGTCTTCATTCTTCCTTCTATCTTAAAGGAATATATTCCCGCATCGATCATTTCCGGAATATGCTCTATCATGCAGAGATCCTTTGAATTAAAAATATAGGTTCCTCTGTCATCCTCTTCAACAGGCATATACTCTCCCGGACGATTTTCCTCGACAACCGCATATTTCCACCTGCAAGGGTGGGTGCAGAGCCCCTTATTGGCATCTCTTCCCGTCATATAAGCAGAAAGCAGGCACCTTCCCGAATAAGAAATGCACATAGCCCCATGCATAAATGCCTCAATTTCCAGATCCTCCGGAATATTATCCCTGATCTCACGAATCTCACGGAGCGATAATTCTCTTGCGGTAACAACTCTTTTTGCACCCATTTCATACCAGAAATTAAATGTCTCGTAATTGGTATTATTAGCCTGAGTGCTTATATGGATTTCCATCTCCGGCATATACTTTTTAGCAAGCATAAAAACACCCGGATCCGAAATAAGTACCGCATCCAGTCCTATATCCTTTATTTCCCGGAAATACTCAGGAATCCCTTTGATATCATCATTATGTGCAAAAATATTTACCGTCAGATATACTTTAACGCCTCTTTCATGAGCATATTCCACGCCTTTTTTCATATCTTCTATGCTGAAATTATCGGCCTTTGCGCGAAGACCAAATCTCTGTCCACCTATATAAACTGCATCCGCGCCATAATCAACAGCGCAGTAGAGCGTATCCAGTCCGCCTGCCGGAAGCAGCAGTTCCACCTTTTTCATGTTTTCCATATTTCCAGCCCTTTCCTTATCAAACAAAACATTTCAAACTGATGTAATCCATCTCATTGATACAATTCATCTCATTGATACAATTCATCTCATTGATACAATTCATCTCATTGATACAATCCATCTCATTGATGCAATCTATCACATTGATACAATCTATCACATTGATGCAATCCATCTCATGATCCCGCAGGGTCCAGTATATCGTTTTCTAAATAATTACACCAGACAACCCGCCTTGTTTTCCCGAACAGTGCAGCACCAAAAGCCTCGAAACAGCCCGGTGTCCCTCCGGTATCTTATCATCACTTAACAACAGAAACAGCCATGCCATCCCCTACAGAAAGGATCACCGTTTCCAGCCTTTCATCCGACTTTATCTCATCCAAAAAGCTTCTCATCTTATCATGTACAGTCCTGTCTCTTTTTTCTACCAGGAAATGAGATTCAAATATCTCTCCGTCCAGGAATATATTATCCATGACAATTATCGTCCCTTTATGAGAAAGCCTTACTGCTTCTTTCATGTAATTCGTATACTGAGCTTTTGCAGCATCAATAAATATCATATCAAAGCATCCGTACTCATTGCTGTCCATTTCCTGCATCAGTTTATATGCATCGCCCCTGAGAAGCTTTATGCATCCTTCCTTGTCATTCCGTTCAAAGTTGGTCTCGGCCTCATTCGCCCTGTCCTCATCCAGTTCCAGAGTTACTATATCCGGTTTAAACCCGTTTTCCTCAATTATTCCCTTCATAAATAAAGCAGAGTATCCAACTGCGGTTCCGACCTCCAGCACCTTGACAGGTTTAGCAATAAGAATAAGGAGCTTTAAAAGCTCCTTGGTATTCTTCCTGACTACAGGAATTCCGCGTTCTTTTGCATCCAGATAAATATTCTGCATTTCTCCCTTATCGTCAGATATAAATGCTTCCAAAAATGTATTGATCCGCGAAAAATCCGTCATATTATAAATGTTCCTCCATGTATGCTACATATACGCTCCGGCGCTTTACCACCACTCATCATCCGAGCCTTCATTACCGCCATCATCCGAGTCACCGCCATCGTCCCAGCCTTCATCTGAATCGCTGTCCGAATCAGAGTCACCACCGTCGTCCCAGCCTTCATCTGAATCACTGTCCGAATCAGAGTTACCGCCGTCGTCCCAGCCTTCATCTGAATCGCTGTCCGAATCAGAGTCACCGCCGTCGTCCCAGCTCTCATCTGAACCACCGTCCGAATCCGAATCGTTTCCGTCATCACGACCTCCATACGAATCATCATCAGAATCCGAGTCGTCGTCCGAGCTGTCGTCCTTATCCGAGTCATCCTCTCCATCTTCAGACTTTGCTTCCGTCTTCTCTTCCGTCTTCTCGGTAGTAACCTCTTCCGTAGCCTGACCGGTGTCCTGCGTAGTCAGTTTTTTCGTTTTTTTATCGTTCTCCTTAGGCCCGACCTTAGTTATCTCTTTCCCGCTGAGGTGTTCAATTATCTCATTATAGGTCATGGAAGCCTTAACCTTGTAAAGTCCGGCCTTTATATCTCCGGTATACTTTCCCAACGTCAGCTTGGCCGCCATTACATATTTATTTTTGATAACGCCAGCCTTGTATAATTCCTTTGATATATCCAGGGCTGAAGCATTCTTCTCAATTGCAACCGTAACATAAGTTGTCGCTCCAAGATCCTTTGCAGAATCATTGAATACATTGTAAGTAAAATTAAATGCTATCGAGAAGCTTCTTACGATAAAATACACAATAAGAACATCTATAAAAAGTTCCAATGTATAATACATCGCCGACTTTAATGTTCTCTCTGCTCTTTTCCCCAATCTTTTTTTGAATCTAACTTTTGCCATTTCAGACTCCCTCATCAAGATAATTGAAAATAATATCCGCTGCCGTCGTATCCATTATATTCTTCAGCAGCCTTCTAAGAGCACTCTCAGCTCTGATATATTCATTGACCAGGGAATTATGAAGAAGTTCATCATTTTCTTCATAAAGCTTCTGCGTTTCCTCAAAGGCATTACTGCTGTATTCCTGAATTTCCCTGTTTCTTGCATATAATTCCCTAAGCTTTCTCTCAAGGTCCTCATTCCTTCTCAAATGGTTCCTTGCGCTCACATATTTCTTATATTCTTTGGAATTTTTGATCATACTATTTAGTTTTTTGCACTCTTCCAGAAGTTCATCCATAGAAAACTCCCCAGCCAGCCTTTCAAAAAACAATTAATAATTTTATACTTCAGAAATAATCGGAAGTATCATCGGACTTCTCTTGGTCCTCTTCCATAAAAACTCCCCAAGCGCATCCCTTATGGACGCCTTAAGTTTATTCCAATCTGTGGTACCCCTGCCAAGACTGTCCTCAATAGCCTCTTCAACAACTATCCTGCAATCCTCGATCAGAGACTCAGATTCTCTGACATATACAAATCCTCTTGATACAATATCCGGTCCGGCCATTAAAACGCCGCTGCCCTTTTCCAGTGTAAGTGCAACTATTATAAGACCATTTTCAGATAAATGCTGTCTGTCTCTCAGAACAATATTTCCGACATCACCAACACCAAGGCCATCAACAAGAACTCCCGAAGCCGGTACATTTCCCGCAACCTTAAAGGTATCTTCCGACAGTTCAAGCACATCTCCTGTTTTGAGTATCTTTATATTTTCCTTTGGAATACCCATCTCATGAGCAAGCTCAGCATGTCTCCTCAGATGTCTGAATTCACCATGAACAGGCACAGCATACTTTGGTCTCGTAAGAGCATACATAAGCTTAAGTTCTTCCTGACAGGCATGTCCGGAAACATGTGTATCCTGATAAATAACCTTTGCACCCTTCATTTCAAGCTCGTTCATAACCCTGTAAACAGATTTCTCATTTCCAGGAATCGGATGCGATGAAAATACAACCAGGTCTCCCGGTTTAATCTTTATCTTATTATGTATGGATCCGGCAATCCTTGAAAGCACTGCCATATCCTCTCCCTGGCTTCCGGTTATGATATATACCAGCTGATTGTCCGGATAATTAACCGCCTGATCTATGTCAATAAGCGTATTCGCCGGTATATTAATATATCCAAGTTCAGAAGCAATACTGATGATATTCACCATGCTCCTGCCTTCAACTATACATTTTCTGCCGTATTTACATGCGGAATTGATGATCTGCTGAACTCTGTCAACATTACTTGCAAATGTAGCAATGATCATTCTTCCCTCTCTGTTATCATCAAAAATATGATCCAGAGTCTTTCCGACAGTCTTTTCCGAAGGAGTGAAGCCAGGCCTTTCAACATTTGTTGAATCCGCCATAAGAGCAAGCACACCCTTCTTACCAAGTTCTCCAAATCTCTGAAGATCGATGATTCCTCCATAAACAGGAGTGTAATCCACCTTAAAATCTCCTGTATGAACGATTATTCCCGCAGGAGTATAGATCGCAAGAGCCGCCGAATCGGCAATACTATGGTTTGTCCTTATAAATTCCACCCTGAAACAGCCAAGATTGATGGTCTGTCCATAGGTTACGATCTTTCTCTTAACATTATTTGCCAGCTCATGCTCCTTCAGCTTATATTCAATAAGCCCCATTGTAAGCTTTGTGGCATATATCGGCATATTTATCTGTTTTTCAACATAAGGAATCGCACCGATATGATCCTCATGTCCGTGTGTTACAACAAGTCCCTTGACTTTATCTTTATTTTCCACAAGATATGTTACATCAGGTATGACCAGATCTATTCCCAGCATTCCGTCATCCGGAAATGAAAGACCGCAGTCCACCACAATTATACTATCCTCATATTCAATAGCCGTAATATTCATTCCAATCTGTTCAAGACCTCCAAGCGGAATGATCTTTACAGGCTTATTTCCTTTAGCTCCCAACTCATACCTCCAGATCAACATCATCAAGCATTTCATTAAAAACCTTGATGACTGCTATTAGCTCATCTTCATCTTCAATTTCACAATATTCAGAGTATTCATCCTCTTCACCGGAGATATCACACAAAACCGAGAAATCTCCATTATCTTCATCTGCAGGAGTTTCCGATATCAGTATATAACTTTTTCCCTGAAGCTTTGTCTCAGCGAGGACGTAGAATTCTTTTTCTCCGTCTTCGGTATCAAATGTTATCTTTTCCATTTTATTTCTTCCCTTTTAATTCTCTTCTTCTATAAACGATTTTTATTCATATCAAGATACTGCTGCAATATTATTGCCGCAGCCATTTTGTCAATATATTCCTTGCGTCCCGTTTTAGCTACTCCGGTATCCTCCAATATTCTGTCAGCCTCAACTGTTGTCAGTCTTTCATCCACAAGAACAACAGGAAGTCCGGTTCTTCTTTCCAGCATCTCCCTGAATTCCTCAGTTGCCTGGGCTCTTTCGCCCAGGGTATTATTCATATTTTTAGGATATCCGAGAACTATATCCGTTACATTATTCTCTGCTATTATCTCTTCAATCTTTGCAAGAGTCTTACGAAGCTTATTCGCCTTTTCCCTTTCAATGGTCATAAGAGGCTGTGCAGTAAGAAGAAGCTCATCCGACAGAGCAACTCCTACTGTTTTCGTTCCATAATCAAGACCCATGATCCTCATTTAATTACGCCTGCCTGTTCTTTTTATTTACCTATTTAAGCTTTGTATCGATATAATTTTCCATGAGGACTTCTATAATCTCATCTCTCTCAGCCTTCATGATAAGACTTCTGGCGCCCTTATAACTGGTGATATATGTAGGATCTCCGCTCATAATATATCCTACAATCTGACTAACGGGATTATATCCCTTTTCAGATAAAGCTGCATAAACCTCTGCAATTATATCAGGCACCTCCAGGGTGGTTTCCTTAACAATATCAACATCCTGCGTTCTCTGATTGTTCATAGTATCACATCCTTATACTCATAGATAATAGTTATCATACCTTATTTTCAGAAAATACGCAAGTTTTATTAATTTTATAAGAAATCAAAGGACAGCTGCCCCTGTTCAGGCATATCTCCAAGTATGCCAAGCTCAGCCATTTTTTCGACAACAGTCTTGGATAGCTTGGCTCTGTCACGGAGTTCCTCCTGTGACAGGAATATTCCGTCCTTTGCAGCTGCTTTAAGCTGGGCAGCCGCCTTCTCTCCCATTCCGTCGATGGAAGCAAGACTCGGCATGATCTTGCCGTCTATAACCTGGAAATATTTATCATCCGCCTTATAAATGTCAATAGGCATAAACTCAAAGCCTCTGGCATACATTTCCTGTACTATTCTCATATCCTTGATACTGTCCGCATCCTTGGCCGTCTGATCCTTTTTATCTATCTTTCTGAGTTCAGCCAGACATCTGTCCAGCTTTTCACGTCCGCAGCACATCTGCTCGTAGCTGAAGGCATCCGCACGGATACTGAAAAATGCAGCATAATACGCCTGAGGATAATAAATTTTATAATACGCAATTCTCCAGGCCATCATAACATACGCCGCAGCATGAGCCTTCGGGAACATATACTTGATCTTTTCGCAGGACCAGATATACCAGTCCGGAATATTGTGCGCCGCCATATCTTCCTTCCATTTGGCCCAGTCCTTGCATTTACCTCCGGCAACCTTGCCCTTTCGCACATTCTCCATGATACTGAAGGCAGTACCGGATTCAAGACCCATATGAATAAGATATACCATTATATCATCACGACAGCAGATCGCTGACGAAAGCTTACATTTACCTTCTTCAATAAGTGTCTGTGCATTTCCAAGCCATACATCGGTACCATGCGAAAGCCCGGAAATACGTACCAGGTCGGAAAAGCTTTCCGGCTTCGCGTCGATAACCATCTGCATGGCAAAATCCGTTCCAAATTCCGGAATACCAAGGCATCCCAGCGGTGTTCCGCCAATATCCTCCGGTGTTATTCCAAGAGAGGATGTTCCATGGAACAGCGCCATTACCTTTTTATCATCCAAAGGAACCTTCTTTGCATCCGTTCCTGTAAGATCCTCAAGACGTCTGATCATTGTAGGATCATCATGGCCGAGAATATCAAATTTAAGAAGGTTATGGTCGATCGAATGATACTCAAAATGGGTGGTGGTTATGTCCGTTGTCATATCATTTGCAGGTCTCTGTATAGGTGTAAATGTATATATCTCTTCATGAGCAGGAAGCACTATGATTCCGCCCGGATGCTGTCCCGTAGTTCTTTTAACACCGGTGCAGCCCGCTGCAAGTCTCTCGATCTCAGCTCTCCTCTTGGTTATGCCTCTGGCTTCACAGTATTTAAGAACATAGCCATACGCAGTCTTCTCGGCAAGCGTTCCTATGGTTCCTGCTCTGAAGGCCTTTCCTTTACCGAATATTTCTTCAATATACGCATGAGCTCTCGGCTGATAATCTCCCGAGAAATTCAGGTCGATATCCGGTTCCTTATCCCCCTTAAATCCCAGGAAGGTCTCAAATGGAATATCATGTCCTTCCTTCTTCATCTTTGTACCACACTTCGGGCAGTCACAATCAGGCATATCACATCCGGACATACCGCTGTAGCTTTTTACCAGTTCCGAATCAAAATCCGTATAAAAACAGTTCGGACATATATAATGCGGTGACAAAGGATTAACCTCGGTGATACCCGCCATGGTAGCCGCAAATGAAGAACCTACCGAACCTCTGGAACCTACAAGATAACCGTCGTCATTTGATTTCCAAACCAGCTTCTGGGCTATGATATACATAACCGAATATCCATTTCCGATAATGGAATTCAGTTCCTTCTCCAGTCTGGTTTCAACTATCTCCGGCAGATTCGGTCCATATATCTCATGCGCCTTATTGTAGCATATCTCTCTCAGCGTCTTATCAGAATTTTCAATAACAGGAGGAGCCTTATCAGGACGCACCGGACTTATCTTCTCTATCATGTCATTGATCTTATTTGTATTTTCAATAACTATCTCTTTTGCTTTATCAAAGCCCAGGAAGCTGAACTCATCCAGCATTTCTCTGGTGGTTCTGAAATACAGCGGCGGAAGCTCCTGCTCAGTGCTTTCGCCATTTTCAGCAGCCTCTTTAAGCACCTTTTTCATGGAGCCCTTATTCATATTTCCTTCGATAACTATTTCCCTGTAAATAGCATCATCCGGATCCAGGAAATGTACATTTCCGGTAGCAACAACAGGCTTTCCGTATTCTTCTCCCAGCTCTATGATCTTTCTTACGATATCCTCCAGATCTTCCCTGCAGGTCACACGGCTTCTGTCGTCATTTATCATGAATTCATCATTTGAAGGCGGCTGAACCTCCAGATAATCGAAGAATTTAACAAGACTTGCGATTTCTTCATCAGATGCCCCGTTGAGGAGATATTCATAAAGCTCACTGCCCGAAGTACCCGAACCCACAAGAAGTCCCTCTCTGTATTCCTCCAGAAGACTCATAGGTATCCTCGGTTTGATATTAAAATAATTTATATGCGATTCTGAAATAAGTCTGTAGAGATTCACTCTTCCTGTATTATTTCGCACAAGAATAGTCGAGTCATATACTCTTCCCTTCTTGATCTTGTCTGCCGAAACGCTGCCATAATCATTCAGTTCCTTAACAGTACTGATACCCTTTGACCGGATGAGTTCCATCATCTTGACAAATATCTTACCGGTTACATCAGCATCGTCACAGGCTCTGTGGTGATGCTGATTGACAACATTAAAATATTTACACAGTCTGTCCAGATTATATCTGCCTATCTCCGGAATAAATACCTGCGCAAGAGTCATGGTATCAAGGGCAGTAAAATCATAGCTGTAACCCAGTCTGAAGGAATACTCTCTTATAAAACCGGTATCAAATGCAGCATTATGCGCAACAAGCACAGCTCCCTTACTGAATTCAAGGAACTGCGGAAGAATAACCTCTATAGTCGGAGCACCTGCAACCATACTGTCTGTTATGGAAGTAAGCTTTTCAATATTATACGGTATCGGAACTTCTGGATTTACAAATTCAGAAAACCTTCCGAGCTCTTTACCGTTTTTATCAATCCTTACAGCACCGATCTCTATGATCTTGCAGTGTTTTACCGAAAGACCCGTAGTCTCTATATCAAATACAACAAATTCTGTATCATCCCTGTCAAAGTCCTCGTCATGACCGTTAAGCACCAGGGTTTTCAGGTCGTTTGCAAGATACCCTGTCACACCGTAAATGACTTTGAATTCCTCCTCCATTGTGATCTCATGATTAGCAATAGGGAATCCCTGAACAGCCCCATTATCTGTTATGGCGATCGCCTTATGTCCCCATTCCTTTGCACGCTTGATCATTTTCTTAATGTCAACTACAGAATCCATCTCACTCATAACAGTGTGCATATTTAATTCTATACGTTTTTCTTCTTCATCGTCACTTCTGCTCACACGCCAGTCACCGGAATGTTTTACTCCGGTTATTGATGTTATGTTAACTTCCTTTGCGTAAGCATCATACGCAGGAACTCCCTTTATCTTATAGAACTTGCCTGCTGAAAGCTCTTCTCTCATGACATCGATATCATCCGGACTCACAAAAAGCTTAAAGGCGATGGTATCCGTAAAGTCAGTTATCGTAGCTGTGATGAGTATCTTTCCGGAGCGGAGCTCTCTCTCCTCCATAGCCAGCACCTGACCATGGATGCAGACCTCACCCATATTATCTTCAAGCTGACTGATAGGTATGGTATCCCCCTCACAGTTTCTTCCGTAAAAGCATTCAGGATCATTTGATCTGCTCTTCCAGCTGCCGCCTCCCTTGGAGTATTCTCTGCCGGTTCCTATCTTCTTTTCCTTCTTATCATCCTTTGCATCTTTTTCAGGTGTCTTTCCGGAAGCCTTTCCGGCTGTTTTATCATTATCCTCAGTCTTACCCTTACTTTTCTCTTCAGGTTCATACTCAGAAGACGCAGCAGCTGCAAATTCATACATTGCAAAGCTCTGATCGTCATATACTCCCGGCTGTTCTCCATCTGCTTCACCGGCAGTTCCTGATGCACCATCATACCTGTCTCCATCATATACAGATGTATCAGCATCTGAATTTTTATCGTCTTTACCGGTATATCCGCCATAAGGGATATATGGCATTCCGTCTCCGACAACAAATGCAAATTCATCCGTTTCCGGTTCTATAGCCAGCCATGAGTCCTCATCAAACCAGCTTTCTCCGGCATCATTTCGGTCTGCCTCACCGCTGCCGGTTCGACCGGTTATATCATTACTGCCCTGATCGTTTACATTACTGTTCCTGGCAGTTTTATCATCATCCCTATCAGGCAAGTCACCGTTCTGCGATGTTTCAGCTCCTCCGCTTTGCCCGCCGGTTCTTCCGTCGCCATTGTCAGCCGGTCTTATACCTTTTTCACCAAATATTTCATCCAAACCTTTCTTGTTCGTACCATTGCCTGCTTTATTTCCGTTAGAAAGTTTTTTCCCGTTTTCACTGTCCTTAAAATAAAATAATACCTCCACACTCATCCCAAATCTGTTTAAATATGTTTTCTCAAGGTATTCTTTTATTTCCGGAACCCTGCCACGTGATACAAAATTATCCTCAATGGTAACTGATATAACATTTTCTTCCACGACAAAATCAGCCTTCTTCATGATCTGATAATCAAACTCACTTTTTTTCTTTATCTCACAAAGAAAGCTCTCTTTATAGCTGTCCAGTAACGTTTTGGGATTATACTGTCCCGACAGCAGATATCTCTCTATAAATCTGACCTTTGTTTTTCCCTTAGATGTGAAAAGGTGCTCTTTTAGCACCTCTTCCGCTCTGTATATATCCTTTTTTTCAATAAGCCTGTCAGCCTCAAAATATACGTCAAATCGTTCCTTACTGAAATCATTCACTATTTTCACCACATTAACATGGTTAAATATATCAGAATATTCTTTTTCAAGCGCAACATCAGGAAAGACTTCATAAAATTTTTTTCTTTCCAAAATGATTTCTCCTTTTCAAAAAACCAATTTAAGCCTAAGCCTGCCAGTTATCAAGTTCATTCTTCAATGCAGAAAGAAGCTGGTCGGCAGGTACCTTTCGTACAATCTCACCCTTCTTAAAAAGAAGTCCCTCATTCTTACCGCCCGCAATACCAATATCTGCATTTTTTGATTCCCCGGGGCCATTTACGATACATCCCATAACAGCTACTTTAACATTTAAATGCTGATAATCATTCAGCAATTCTTCAACAGACTCAGCCAGAGGGATAAGCGGTATCTCGGTTCTTCCGCAGGTCGGACATGAAACCAGCTCCGGGCCGCCCTTTCTCAGGCCTAAGGTTTTGAGAATAAGCTTCGCTGTTTTTACTTCCTGAACAGGATCCCCTGTAAGAGAAACTCTTATTGTATCTCCTATCCCCTCATTCAAAATGATACCCAGTCCAACGGAAGACTTTATATTGCCGGAATAAACAGTTCCCGACTCGGTAATACCGACATGCAACGGATAATCCGTCATTTCACTTATAAGTCTGTGAGTCTTTACGCTCATCATTACATCCGAAGATTTGATGCTTATAACTATATTATTATAGTCACACTCTTCGATCATTCTGACCTTATCAAGCGCACTTTCAACTATTCCCTCAGCAGTTACTCCACCGTATTTCGCGATTATTTCCCTCTCCAGAGAACCTGAATTAACTCCCACTCTGATAGGGATATTCTTTTCCTTTGCAGCCTTAACTACCTTAACAAGATTATCTCTTCCACCAATATTTCCGGGATTGATCCTTATCTTATCTGCTCCATGTTCTATAGCTCTGATAGCCAGTCTGTGATCAAAATGAATATCCGCAACAATAGGGATATGTATTCTCTCCTTGATCTTATCAAATGCATCCGCTGCCGCTTCTGTATTTGCAGTAGATCTTATTATCTCACATCCCGCTTTTTCAAGGCAGAGTATCTGTTCTACAGTCTTCTCTATATCCGCTGTAGGAGTATTTGTCATGGACTGTATAGCTATCCTGTTTCCGCCTCCTATAGTAACATTTCCTATATTGATCTTTCTTGTATTATCTCTGTATGCCATAGCCCTCTCCTGTCTTTACCCGCTAATTTCGGTTACTCGAACCAATGCATATTTGCATATCTGCGATCCTTCAAACTACTGTCTTTATATTCAATCCTACAATTCTTCAAACTGCTGTGTTCCTCTGCAATCCTGCGATTATTCAAACCACTGTATTTTTCTGCAATTCTACAACTCTTCAAACTGCCGTGTTCCTCTGCAATCCTGAAGTTCTTCGTAATACTGCAGAATTAATACTCCGTCCCACAAACCGAATAACTAAGCAAAGATTATTAAATATGCCTCAAAGCAGTAATATCAAATACTTCCTTAGAGGCACATTTTAATCTTAAATATTTATTTTAGAAGAACACCTTACGTATATCGTTGAAGAATACGAACACTACCAGTATCATCAAAAGAATAAAACCGATAGCATTTACAAGAGCTTCTTTCTCCTTTGGTATCTTCTTTCCCGAAACCATTTCGATAAGGACAAAGAGAATTCGTCCACCATCCAGAGCCGGTATAGGAAGAAGGTTCATAACTCCCAGATTTGCACTGATAAGAATACAGAAATTCAGTATATTCAGAAGAACACTTCCAAATCCGCCTTCCTTTTCAGCTTCATCCATAACATCACTCATATAGCTTCCGATTCCCACAGGGCCCATAAGATCATTCATGGAAGCTCCTCCGGTGAAAAGCATTTTAAGTGAAAGCAATGTGGCCTTTATCTGAAGGCGCCCCTCCAAAAGGCCATATTTCAGTTCCTCACCAAAATTCTTTGCAGCTCTGTAATTGGAATATACGCCAAAGATATACTTACCGCTCTCCTCATCCTTTTTAGGAACGACAGTAACTGTATGTCTTTCACCATCTCTTTCAAATGTAACATCGACCGGTGTACCGGCCTTCTCAGCTATCAAATGATACTGAAGCTCACGGAAATTATAAATCCTCTTACCGTCCAGCTTTATTATCACATCACCCTGCTGAAGTCCGGCCTCTGCCGCACCACTGCCCTCAACTACTCCGGAAATATCCGTAGGATCAATATAGCAGAAATGGCAGATAACAACTCCAAGTATAAATGCAAGTATGAAATTGAAAAATGGTCCGGCAAAAAGCACCGAAAGTCTGGCAAGGCAGGATTTATTGCTGAAGGATCTCGGATCATCACTATCCTCATCCTCTCCTTCCATCATGCAGTATCCGCCGATAGGAAGTATTCTGAGAGAATACTTTGTCTCCTTTTTTCCCCATTTTGCTATAGCAGGTCCCATACCGATAGCAAATTCCAGGACCTTGATCTTGTTAAGTTTTGCCAGCAGAAAATGTCCAAGTTCATGAACAAAAACTATTACGCCGAAAACTAATATTATAGCTATGATCTTCATCTTATTTTCCTTACAAATCAAAGCCTTTTTTTAAGACTTCTTCTGTTTCTTTCTGTTTCATAAGTATTTCTCCGACATCAGGAGAAGCAATATTTTTAACATTAGACATCGCATATTCGATCATATCATAAATCTGGAGGAATTTGATCCTTTTATTCAGGAAGCATCCTACCGCAAATTCATTTGCAGCATTGAATATCGTGGTCATTGCGCCACCTTCCTTTAATGCTCTGTATGCTTCGTCAAGACCTTTAAAAGTCTCTCTGTCCGGTTTATCAATTACGATGCCGCTCATTTTAGTAAAATCCAGTCTCTCTCCCGGAAGAAATCTTCTTTCCGGATAATATAGCGCATACTGTATCGGAAGCTTCATATCCGGAGTACCTAGCTGAGCCATTACGGCACCATCTGCAAATTCAACCATGGAATGAATAATACTCTGAGGCTGAACTACAACTTCTATCTTTTCAGGCACCACATTGAAAAGGTGTCTTGCCTCTATAACTTCAAGTCCTTTATTCACAAGTGTAGCACTGTCTATTGTTATTTTATGTCCCATAGACCAGTTCGGATGCTTAAGCGCATCTTCAACTGTTACATCCAGAAGTTCTTCTCTCTTTCTTCCTCTGAATGGACCTCCCGAAGCAGTAATGAGAAGTCTGCTGATCTCATTGTCCGTACCATCAGCTTTCCTGCTTCCGGAAATGCACTGGAATATGGCTGAGTGCTCCGAATCCACCGGTAATATCTTTACATTTTTCTCTTTTGCCAGAGGCATAATGATATGACCTGCAGTAACCAGAGTTTCCTTATTTGCAAGCGCTATATCTTTTCCTGCGTTAATAGCTGCTATTGTAGGTTCAATGCCTATCATGCCTACTATCGCAGTTACAACCACAGACACCTCTTCCAGAGTTGCTGCAGTGATAAGCCCTTCCATGCCATGCATTATCTCTATACCGGAAAGATCGGCTATACTCTCCTTAAGTCTGGCTGCGTCCTTTTCATTTTCTGTAACAGCCAGCCTGGGCTTAAATTCCCGAATCTGTTTCTCCAGAAGATTTATATTCCTGCCGCAGCAGAGCGCCGCAATTTCTATATCTTTATTTTCTCTTACAACTTCAAGAGTCTGTGTACCTATTGATCCGGTAGAACCGATAACAGATATCTTCCTCATAATCCACTCCGTTTCTTTGTAAACCGCTTCTCCTCCCTAGTTTGGCATGTCATTAATTCAAAGCACTTTTTCTGCAAGCAGAAAAGTGCTTTGAATTATGACATTTATATCATGTAATAAACCATATAATAAATGATCGGTGCTGTGAAGATCATGCTGTCGAATCTGTCCATAATACCACCATGACCCGGGATAAGTTTTCCGTAATCCTTGATATCATTATTTCTCTTGATAGCCGAAGCTGCAAGATCTCCTATAACAGCCGGAACCGCACCGACTGCACCTATAACTCCAAATATAAGCCATGCATTGGAAAGAGGCTTAACCTGACTATTATAAATAATACCGAACACAGCTCCAAGTATTCCCGCACCCAGGATTCCTCCTATAAGGCCCTCGATACTCTTCTTCGGACTGAGCTTCGGTGACATTTTATGCTTTCCAAACAGTCTGCCGGCGCAGTATGCAAGGGTATCATTTCCCCATGAACATACAAAGATAAGAATTACCATATATCCGCCATTTGGCATTTCTCTGAGGAGATAAACATATGAGAGCATTACACTGACATAGAAAAACGAAGTAAATGTCGCCATGATCTCCTTATCATGAAATGTAGGATAGGTAATAACATAAATAGCAAGAACAACCAGCAGATAGCCGATAAAGCACGGAAGCACAAATTCTGTCTCCTCAAAATATAAAAGTGCATAGTATCCGACAGTTGTCAGATAAGCAACTATTGCAGGCGCCTTCTTGTGAATATCATATACTCTCATAAGTTCAAACACACCCACAAGAGATATGAAAAGCGTCACTGCACATGTCACAGCTCCGCCAAAATATAAGGTTCCTATCGCCAGGATCACCAAAACGATTCCGCTAATAAGTCTGGTAACAAACATTATTTTACACCACCAAATCTTCTGTCTCTTTTTGTATAATGCCTTATAGCATCAATAAATGTATCCCTGCAGAAATCCGGCCACAAAGTATCTGTAAAATAGAACTCCGAATATGCCAGCTGCCATGGGAGGAAATTTGAAATTCTCTCTTCACCACTGGTACGAATAAGAAGATCCGGATCCGGTATTTCTCTCGTATCAAGATGTCTGCTGATAAGCTCTTCGGTTATATCCTTCGGCTCAAGAGTCCCATCCTTGATCTCATTCGCTACCTTTACCATAGCACGTCTGATCTCATCACGTCCGCCATAGTTTATGGCAACAGTAAACTGAAGCCCCGTATTATTCTTCGTGGCTTCTTCAAGATTATTTATCGCCTTTATGATGTCAGGAGCAAGGGCACTCTTCTCGCCAATGATCCTGACACGCATATTGTTCTTATTTGACTTTGCAATAGAATTCTCAAGATACCTTCTGAAGAGATTCATTATTCCGGCAACCTCTTCAACGGATCTTTTCCAGTTTTCGGTAGAAAAAGCATAGACTGTGAAATACTTAATACCAAGATGGTCTGCATCTTCACACGCCTGTTCAAGAGCATCCGCTCCGGCCTTATGTCCGAAATTTCTTGGCATCAGTCTCTTCTTTGCCCATCTGCCATTCCCGTCCATAATAACCGCAATATGCTCCGGAACATTTAACTTCTCACCATCGATAATACGTTCCATATTCTCTCCGTCGATTATACAGTCATGATCTCTTTGGTCTTCTCATCAACCATCTTATCGATCTCTGCAACATACTTATCTGTAGCCTTCTGGATCTTTTCTTCCTCTGTCTTCTGCTGATCTTCAGATATCTCGCCGGCCTTGCACTGCTTCTTAACAGCTTCATTTGCGTCACGACGGATATTTCTTACAACAACCTTTGCATCTTCACCCTTCTTCTTGATGTCCTTAGAGAGTTCCTTTCTTCTGTCCTCTGTAAGTTCAGGGAATTTAAGATAAACACTCTTACCATCATTACTTGGTGTTATTCCGAGATCTGAGTTAAGGATTGCCTTCTCGATATCCTTTATGCTCTTTGGATCCCATGGTGTGATCGCAAGTGTTCTTGCTTCAGGAACTGCAACATTACCTACCTGCTGCATAGATGTAGGTGTTCCATAATAATCAACCTTGATCTTATCAAGTATATGTGGATTTGCACGACCTGCTCTGATCGATGCATAATCTGTTGCAAGATTATCAATAGCTTTTTCCATTTTTTCTTCAAATTCGTTCATTTTTTCTTCCTTTCCCCTGCGATATTCTACGCAGTCCTGTAATATATTTTTTTCATATTAATCAGCTAAAACAACAGTTCCGGTAAACTCTCCGGAAACAGTCTTTATGATGCTGTCTTCCTTATTCAGACCAAAGAGCATCATAGGCATCTTATTCTCTGCCGCAAGCACAGCCGCTGCAAGGTCTATAACCTTAAGCTGTTTATCAACTATTTCCTGCATTGTCATCTTATCGATCTTTTTTGCATTTGGATTGACATTCGGATCACTATCATATACTCCGTCAATAGCCTTGGCTGCAAGGATCACATCCGCCTTTATCTCGATTGAGAAAAGTACCATTCCCATATCCGTCGAGAAATAAGGATGTCCTGTTCCTCCCGCAAAGAATACAATATCACCGGCTTCAAGATAGCTTATTGCCTTATCTCTGTCAAAGAGTTCTGTCATGCTTCCACAGAGAAATGGTGTCATTACATGACATTTGAGTCCGACTGTTCTGAACATATCAGCTGTAAAAATGCAGTTCATAATAGTCGCAAGCATACCGATCTGGTCTGCCTTGACTCTGTCCATATCATCAGAGGTACGTCCTCTCCAGAAATTACCTCCGCCGATAACTACTCCGATCTGAATTCCTTTATCATGTACCTTTTTAACCTGTTCCGCAACTTCCTTAACAACTTCCGGAGAAAAACCTGTCTTTTTATCTCCCGCCAAAGCTTCTCCGCTGAGTTTCAGCATTATCCTGTCCATCTTCATATCATATCTCCCGATCACTATTTTCTTTTTGAATTCCTGTTGGAATTATTGTTTTTTCCGTGAGAATTATTATTGTTATTTCCCTTATATTCTTTATTTTCCTTGTTTTCGTCTTCTGTTACAGCCTCTTCAGATTCCTCAGTTTTTTCATCTGATTCTTTCTTTTCAGCTGTATCATCAGCAGTCTTTTTACTTCCGAAGATACCATCAAGATCTATCTCTGCGTATCCCTGTGAACAGTATCCCTGGATAACGGCACCGGTATTAACCTGAACAGATCTGGTCTTTACATTGCCCACAACAATGGCAGTTGAATCAATTATGACAGCTCCATCCACATCGATGTCACCCTTTACGGCACCTGCAATAACAGCAGCCTTAGCTGTGACATTTCCTTCAACAACAGTTCCGACTCCGATCTTGATGGATCCGTCCGAAACAACCTCTCCTGTTATTCTTGCCTGGCTTGCATATATTTCACCGGCCATTACATTTCCTTCAATGTTTCCTCCTACAATAAGCTTTCCTGCACAGGTAACATTTCCCTGAATGCATCCCAGAACGTCTATCGATCCGTCCGTCTCGATATCACCCTTGATCTTTGTTCCGGATGTGATATATGTTGTATCTACCGTCATGCTTTCAGCCAGCACTTCTGAATCCATAAGGCTTTCATTGCCAATAGACTCATCCTTTATCTCTTCTGTATTTTCATACTGTAATTCATTATTATCCATCTCAGACTCCTCATCTGTCTTATCTTTTACCACTGTATCTCCGGTTTTTAATTCCTCTGTATTACCTGTGATTTCTTCATCAGCATTCTTTACTACGATGACATCCCTGTCTGTCGTATTAACTTCAGGGATATTCTTACTTTCTTCTACTGTCGCAGTATAAAAAGCCGGCGCCGAAGCATCCTCTACTTTATCATTAGGCTCGTTATATGCTGCTGTTTCCGGATTTACATCTGCATATGCTGTATTTTCACTATAATCTGTTGTATCAGAATTTGCTTCTGCATATGCTGCATTTTCACTATAACCTGCTGTATCGGTATTTGTTTCTGCATATGTTGCAGCTTCAGGATTTGTTACTGCATTTGCTGCAGTTTCATTATAAACCGCAGTACCGGTATAAGTATCTGCATATGCTGCAGTTTCATTATAGTCCGCAGTATCGATATTCGCATCTGCATTCGGTGTAGTTCCGGTATTTTCTGTATCTGATGAGGCTTCAGAATATATCTCTGTATTCGCCCTTCCCGATACTTCTCCGGTATATTCATTCTCTCCCACACGGCTTTCAGAATAATCCTCCGAATATTCATCAGAAGCATCATCTTCCTCATAATAATCAGGATCATCAGGAAGAGCATCCAGTTCCTCATCGCTTATACCACTCTCATCCAGAGTTCTCTGTCTCAGCTTCTCCATAGCTTCCTCAGCTTCTTCTTTAAGAATCGTTTCTGAAACAGCTGTATAAACACTGTCTGCGGAAATACTTTCCTCTGCAGCATCTTCTATGTCATAATTAAGATTACCTGATGAATCTCCGTATCCGTCAATAATCTGCTGTGCTTCACTGTACCCCTGATTCTCACCAATATACGGTTTCTCGGGAACATCATAATTATAGGCTTCTGCCGTACCATATTGTTCAGCATTATATCCTTCAGCAGCCTCCGTACCTTCAGCACCATCCTGCACCGGGTTCTGTCCTGAAAATTCATCCTGTTCTTTATATTCTTTTTTTCTTTTTTCTTTTTTCTTCTTTTCTTTTTTCTCCTGCTGCAAATCGTCTTCAGGAAGAAGTTCGTTCACAGCCTGGGCAAAATCACGTTTAAAATTCTTTATAAATCCCATATCTAGACCTCGTCACTATATTTCTCAGCCCTCATACGTCACGACTATTTTTCACTATGACCCTGCCGCATATACCCCGGCAGAAAACACCCGCGTGTTATTATAACATAAAAGTATTTTTACTTCTACAATACTTTTTGTCTTTTTTATGAAAAAGATGGAGCATAATCTCTTACACTCCATCTTTTATACATAATTATTTACATTTGCAATTCATGCCGGCTATTTTACCGTCTCATCAATCATTCCTTATTTATGCCTCATACATAATTTACCTTGCCGGAAGAAATGGAAGAATCGAACCTGCCAGTGATGATACCGGCATAGACTGTACCCATACTTTTCCCGGGCCTGTAAGAATGGTATTAAAGAAGCCTTCACCGCCGAAAAACTTATTCTTAAGTCCAGCAACACTCTGTATATCAAGCTTTACTGTCGGTTCCATAGCCGCAAGATAACCTGTATCGATAACAAGCTGCTGTCCCGCCATAAGCTCATATTCCTTAATATATCCATCCAGCTCCACAAACGCTATACCTGTTCCTGAAAGCTTCTGCATTATGAAACCTTCACCGCCAAAGAAGCCTGCTCCGGCTCTCTTGTTGAAATGCACAGAAAGCGTTACCCCTTCTGTCGATGCAAGAAATGCCGACTTCTGAGCTATTATCTCACGTCCCGGTCCTATCTCAAACGCCCTGATCTGGCCCGGCATACTTGACGCAAATGCTATCATTCCCTGTCCTCTTGCAGTATAACGGTTCTGGAACATACCCTCACCTGAAAACGCACGTCCAAACATTTTTCCTACTCCGCCACCAACAGTCTCCATAACCATATTAGGTGACATCCATGCCATTCCACCCTTCTCTGTTATCATCGTTTCTCCATCTTCAAGATCACAGATAACCACCGGAAGCGGTGTACCCTCAATTGAATACTTCATAAATTCAGCCCTCCTTCACAATTTATATATCAACAGATATTAGTATAGCTGTTCCTAAATAACTTGAGTTATTATGCGATAGCTATCCAGCTCAATTTTACTATTCTCCCACTCCGATTGCAAAGCATATTTATACTTTCTCTCTCAACCGCCTGTTTCCCGGGGTGCCGGCAACAATTTCCAGCTATTCCTATCACTTTTGTTGCTTTTGCACCCTCTTAACAGCCTGTTTCCCGGGGTGCCGGCAACAATTTCCGCCTATTCCTATCACTTTTGTTGCTTTCGCACCCTCTTAACAGCCTGTTTCCCAGGGTGACGGCAACAATTTCCGCCTATTCCTATCACTTTTGTTGCTTTTGCCCCCTCTTAACAGCCTGTTTCCCGGGGTGACAGCAACAATTTCCAGCTATTCCTATCACTTTTGTTGCTTTTACACCCTCTTAACCGCCTATTTCCCGGGGTGACGGCAACAACCACGGCATTCATAACCCCTTCGGGGTTATCTCATGTCGCACGCTCGTCATATACATGTGTCTTCGACACATGTGTTGTGAGATAACATGTGAGCCACCGCAAGCAAGCTTGCGTGTCTCCCAGATTATCTCACAGCACATGCTTCGCATGTGCATGATTCGCTCAGTGCGCATGTTCATGACTCGCTCAGTGCGCACGAAACAAGCCACCCGGCTATGCCGAGTGGCTTGCGAAAATACATATTATCTAGAAATTGTGAGAGAATCATGAAAAAAACTATGATTTAAATATAACCTTCAAATATGAACAAAGTATGTCACAGCAAATAATATTCTGTAAAAAATGACGTAAAATCAAGGTTTTTACGTAATTATTCTGTTTTTAACCTCATCAAAATCCTTTTTAACACTCTCCTCTACCTTTTCAGTAGATATACTCACAAGTACTATAAATATAAAAGAAACGAGATATGCTGCATATACCGGATTGATTTCAAGATAGTCCTCTATGGTCATAAAACCGTCTTTACCATTAATACACCTGACAAAGTGCCAGAAAAGTGCTGTAAACGTTCCTGAAAGCATCCCTGCCACTGCTCCAAATCTGTTCATTCTCTTAAAGTAAAGAGACATAAATGTTACCGGACCGAAGAATATTGCCGACAGCATAAGCAGTAATTTAATATATTCAAAAGGCTCCACCTTTATCAGACAAAGCAGGAGTATGCACAGCGTAAGTACAGCCATGGTGATTCTCAGTGCCTTCATATTCTTTTTTATACGTTTTTTCTTAAACAGTAAATTCTTGCATATCTCACAATAAACAACAGTACAGAGATTTACCATTCTGGAAATTATCATGGACATAAATACCGCAATAAGACCTATAAGAAGAATCCCTCCCGAAATACGATAAAACATTTCCATTTCGTTCAGCTTTTTTACCGTTCTCGGAATCAGCAGGAAAATATTATTCTTTCTTAGTATGGCCGGATAGATAAATGCTCTCAGTACTACTCCTGCAACGACTGAAAAGAAAAGCGCTGTAAGAGTAAAAATAAATGCATTCCTGCCTCCGTGTTTAGCAGTTTTCGCTTTATCAAGAGTCATAAATTTAGTGAGAAGTCCCGGAAGTCCCATGATAACCAGTCCCCAGGATATCTGGTTCATAACCTCAGCTACAGTAATACTCTTTCCCTTTAGATAAATAAGATTCAGATACTTACTTACACCGCCGGTAACTCTGCTGTTCATTACAGCCACGATCAATTCATCTGCCTTGAACACATTCCATATCACAGTAAAAATAGTTCCAAAGCACACAAAAAGTATTATAACATGTATATAATTCATCTTTCCGGTTCCAAAGAAGCCTCCAAGCATAACAAACCCTGAAGCAGCTGCAACTATACATGCCATAACTATCCTGAGATCAATATCAAAGATATCCACCATCAAAGTTCCGAGCATCCTGACCAGCACAACAATAATGCTGATATCAAAAAATATACTGAATATTGATGATATCAGAACCGTCGACCGGCTTCTTCTTCCGAATCTTCTGCCATAATATGCCGGAAGAGAATATATATTTTTAAATTTAAGAGAATAACGCATCAGCCTGTACGACATCAGGTACCAGCCAAAAACCGTACCGGTAAAAAGGCTTACTACGATCCACGCACTGCCGGTTCCATTGGTATAAACGGCTGAAGGAATAAGTACAAGAAAGAAACAGCCCAACTCCGAAATCTGACCAGAGAAGCCTATTTCAGAAGATCTGAGCTTTCTTGCACCTATACAGAACTCATTCTGGGTTCTAACACTGCCGCGGCATAATACCGCTGTCAGTAATAACCCCAGTGTATATACAATTATAGATACTATAAGAATCGTCATCTTTTAATCAACTGTCTCCATCACAAGAAGATATCCCGAATCAAAGCTTAACACTCCGGTTTCTTCCGTAAGTTCATTTGATATTCCAAGGCTGCTGCCCTGATGAAGCAGAATGCCCTCTGCATTATATTTAAAACCCTTCAGAGTAACTCCTTCTGCCTTATCTCCAAGAGGCATAAGGGAAATATATTTCATTAAAGGATTTTTCCCGATAGTTATCTTTCCGGCGCTATAGACTCTTACGCTGTTTTTATCATCCAGCATTACAGCTGTACGGCCATTGTCACATGCCTTTTTAAGAAGTGAAATATTTCCGAGCATATGATCCAGTCTTCCTCCGAATCCTCCGAATATGATAATATCATCGTTAAGCTCCCGAAAGTCTTTACCGGCTGTTATTTCATCATTCGACACCGACACAGATTCTCTGTTATCTGTACAGCCTTCATTATCAATACACATTTTAACAGCTAGATCGATAGCCGCCTCTCCATCCGTGAAATCCTTAACCGAAGAAAATCTGTCCTTCGAAGTATATTCATACCCCAGCAGAATCTTCCGATCCACAGAATCAAAATCTCCAAGAATATGATCCGGCATAATATCTGCTTCTTTAAGTGCCTCAAGCCCTTTATCAGCTGCTATAACATATATATCGCTTTTCTTTTTACAGCTCTCGTATACTGTTCTTAGTAAAGAGATATTTATCTCTCCGCCTAAAGTCAAAAGACACTGTCTCATTCTAAACCTCTATTTCATAACCCTGAGGAAGTCAATAACATTTTTCTTAATATCACCGCTGAAGATAGCAGAGCCTGCCACAATAACATTTGCTCCGGCCTGAAGCACCTCTGAAAGGTTATCAGCCTTAATACCGCCATCTACTTCGAGATCACACTCCGGGTTTATATTTTCAATCATTTTTCTTAATTCCGAGATTTTTTTCAGGCTTCCTTCTATAAAGCTCTGACCTCCGAATCCGGGTTCAACACTCATAACAAGTGCCATATCAAGCTCCGGAAGCATTCCTTCAAGAACACTCACAGGAGTTTTGGGCTTTACTGCAACGCCTGCTTTAAGCCCCTCATTCTTTATCATTTTAACGACCTTTAACGGATCCTCTGTACTTTCATAATGAAATGTTATAATATCCGCACCGGCCTTCTTAAACTCTTCAATATATCTTTCCGGTTTTTCTATCATCAGATGTACATCAAGAGGAGTATCCTCTGCAGCCTTTTTAACATACTTGATCACAGGTGGTCCAAATGATATGTTAGGCACAAAAAGCCCATCCATAACATCTACATGGATATAGTCTGTTCCTGCCTCTCGGCAGAGTCTGATATCCCTCTCTATATTTCCAAAATCAATTGACAACATTGAAGGTGCCAGCTTATTCATTTCCATTTCCTCCTGCTCCGAAGCTCTTCATAAACCGACTTATAACTCTGATATCTGATACTGCTTATCTTTCCTTCTTCAACAGCCTGCTTTACCCTGCAGTCAGGTTCGCTTATATGATTACATCCGTCAAATCTGCATGTACCTTCAAAAGGAGCAATTTCCGGAAATGACATTCTAAGCTCTTCCCCGGATATATCCGGCACATAAAGAGAACTGAAACCGGGTGTATCCATGATAAATGTATCACCGGATATCTGTAGCAGTTCTGAATGTCTCGTGGTATTCTTACCCCTTTTTATCTTCTCGCTCAGTCCGCCCGTCACTGCTCCTGCATGTGGAATAAGCGCATTGATCACCGATGACTTTCCAACGCCGGAAGGTCCCGCAAGTATTGTCGTTTTTCCATTCAGCAGTTCTTTCAGTTCATCCATACCCTTACCGCTATAGGCAGATATTGATAATGTACTGTAGCCGGCATTTCTGTAAATCTCCGTCAGTTCCTCCGCCCTTCCAGGATCTGCCGCATCCTCTTTATTAAAGCAGATAATGGTCCTTACATTGTTTAATGACATTATGATCAGAAATCTGTCCAAAAGTCCCAGACTAGGTTCCGGCTTCGACAAGGCAAAAATTATAACCGCCTGGTCAGCATTTGCAGCTGCCGGGCGGATAAGTTCTGATCTTCTCGGAAGAATAGCCTCAATATTTCCCGTACATTCAGCCTCACTGATAACACTGATCTCACAGTCATCTCCCACCAGTGGTTTCAAGCCGATATTCCGGAAAACACCTTTGGCCTTGCATTCATATGTTTTACTGTCTTCGGCGGCTACATAATAGAAGCCGCCGATTCCTTTAAGTATTTTACCTTTCAAAGATTTCCTCTTTATTCAACATTATAGGTAACACCCTTCACATTTCCGATATCAAACATACTTGTGATATCGTTGCCCTGAGTGTCGATTATATTGATAATTACATTTCCATCATTTGATTCAAGGCCTGTGAAGGTCTTTTCAACATTGTATGGGAAGCCCTCTGCTGCAACTGTATCATTTGCAACATCATAGGTTTCTCCTCCAATTGAAAACTTTATGATAACATTTACAGTTCCGCCTGATTCCCTGATATACTGGCTGAGTGTAGCACTGTCATAAGGTGTGATCGCTCCTGCTATAGTAGCCGAATAGGTTTTTGTAGCCTTACCCAGGCTGACTGTAAATCCTATAGAGGTTCCTTCTGTTACACTTGTTCCTGCAGGAACTGTCTGGCTTATTACCTGACCTTCTGGAACTGAATCGTTTGCCTCATATGTTACCTCACCGGCTACAAGTCCGAGAGCCTGAAGCGTTGCACGCGCAGATTCCTCTGTCTGTCCCTGAAGATTCGGAACCTGTATCTCATTAGGTCCGTTACTTACTATTACTTTTATGGTACTTCCGGATGCAGCCTTTGTATCAGGTCCCGGCTCAGTAGAAATGATATGATCCTTCTCAACAGTATCACTCAGTTCATAACTGTGGGTTACCTTGAAGCCCGCTTCCGTAAGCTTCGCATCTGCATCTTCAACTGTATATCCAATTACATTCGGAACAGCTATCTCAGCCGCACCGGCACTTACAGTGATTACGATCTTCTCATCAAGAGGAATTTCAACAGCCTCATCAACACTCTGCTTGATTACATAGTCTTCAGGAGTATTGTCATCATTTACTCTCTCAAATACAACATTAGTGAAGCCTTCTTTCTCAAGAACAGACTTGGCAGCTTCTTCTTTAAGACCTACAACATTAACCATCTTCTTCTTAGCCTTCTCTGTTGAAGGTTCTTCTGTTGTGGCATCTGTTTTCTCTGTAGACTTGTCGTCTGTACTCTTATCATCCTTTGTGTTGGATGTATCTGCCGTACTCTCTGTTGTAACCTTCTGGCTGGAAGCCGTTGTTTTATTGTCGGAATCCTTTCCGAACTTAAACCATCCGAGAACATTACCGATAAGAATAAAGAGTATAACAGCTATAACAACAGCCGCAGCGATTCCGGCGATCATAACTATTTTCTCAAGCTTTGGATCGATGCCTTCTTCGTCGTCCTCTTCCTCTTCTTCCTCATATCCGCGATAATTATTCTCTACATACTCGTCATAATCATCATCGACCACCTTGATACCTTTTTTCTTTGGTGGTTCCGGAGTATCATAATCAGAATCATCCTCATTTATAAGCTTATCAAGCCTTGTACGGTCAATCTGGTCTCTCGAAACTGTACTGCTCTTTGGCACTGAAGTCTGGACCGGAGCTACTCCCTGCTGATAATTCTGATACTGCCTGTTATCTACATTTTTAACGCTGCTTTCCCTCTTAATGGCCTGCATATCATTATCTGTAAATTCTCTGGTAGGAGAATTTGTAACAGCCGAAGGTGCAACGATTATATCAATCTTTGGATTATTTTTTACTCTGTTAAGATCGGCAATAAGCGCATTTGCTGTAAGATATCTTCTCTCAGGCTTCTTCTGAACAGCCTTAAGTATTACCTTCTCAAGACTTGAATATATATCCGGATAAAGTTTTCTTGGCGGAACTATCTCATTCTGAATATGCATAAGAGCGATTGATACATTTGTATCGCCTTCAAAAGGAACGCGTCCCGTAACCATCTCATACATGGTTATACCAAGTGAATAGATATCACTTCTCTCATCACTGTAGCCGCCACGAGCCTGCTCAGGTGAAATGTAATGCACACTGCCCATATTGGTTGTAGACATGGTATTAGAGGTTGCTGCCTTTGCAATACCAAAATCAGTAACCTTAAGTATCCCATTCGGGCCGACTATTATATTCTGTGGCTTTATATCCCTGTGAATAACATGATTTTCATGTGCTGCTGCAAGTCCGGAAGCTATCTGGATAGAAAAATCGATTGCCGTATCCATATCAAGTCTTCCACGCTCTCTGATATAATCCTTAAGAGTTATACCATCAACAAGCTCCATGACAATAAAATATCTGCCCTCATCCTCACAGACATCATAAACGCTTACGATATTCGGATGAGAAAGCGCAGCGGAAGCCTGAGCCTCCACTCTGAACTTGGAAACAAAATTTATATCATTACTGAATTCAGATTTAAGCACCTTAAGAGCAACATATCTCTTAAGTCTCAGATCATTTGCCTTATAA
This sequence comes from Eubacterium ruminantium, assembly GCA_900108205.1. Classification (GTDB taxonomy): domain Bacteria; phylum Bacillota; class Clostridia; order Lachnospirales; family Lachnospiraceae; genus Eubacterium_Q; species Eubacterium_Q ruminantium_A. Next base: position 608,613 of record FNUU01000001.1, read on the forward strand.
ACCGTTGACATTCCGCCGGTTCCGACAACCTCAATGATCTCATATCTGTCATCTAAGATTAATCCCGGATTTAACATTATTTACACCTCTCGCTTCATGGAAATGACAACAACCGAAATATTATCATTTCCACCGTAGTAATTGGCCCTGGTGATAAGAGAATCAACGATTCTCTCCAGATCATTATCCTCACTTACTATATCTTTTATCTCATCATCCTCTACCATATTTGACAGGCCGTCAGAACATAGCATAACCTTATCACTTTCCTCCAGAGTCACCTGGAAGAAATCCGGCATAGCCTCATCCCTTGAGCCCATAGCCCTGGTGATGATATTCTTCTCCGGATGGTTTCTGCCCTTCTTCCTGTCAAGCTGTCCATTTCTGATAAGCTCTTCCACAAGAGAATGATCCATGGTTATCTGATTTATCTCACTGCCGATGACATAAAGCCTGCTGTCGCCGATATTTCCGACATAAAGCTCATTTCCGATGATCACAGCGGCAACCATGGTAGTACCCATTCCATTTTTATATTTATCTTTCTCTGCCTCTTTATATACTTCGTTGCTGGCATATACAAACGCTCTTTTAAGAAGCGAAATAGGATTCTCGATGGTGGATTTCTTAATAAAATCTACCACAAGTCTGATGGCATACTGAGAAGCAAAATCCCCGGCAGCATGTCCGCCCATTCCATCCGCAACTATATAAAGATTTGGCAAAGGCCCTACCGGTGAATCACTCATGAAAATACTGTCCTGATTATTATCACGTTTGATTCCCGTGTCAGTCTTTCCAAATGATGTCATCAACTTTTCTCCTGTATTTTTCCGTACTTTCTTCTTAACTGTCCACAGGCCGCGTCAATATCGCTGCCCATACCTTTTCTAATAGTAACATTTATTCGATTTTTTTCAAGTATATTTTTAAATTTCTCGACTTCTGCAGAGGCTGTTCCCTTGTATTTACGCTCTTCAACAGGGTTCACCGGTATAAGATTCACATGAGCATTCATGCCCCTTATAAGTGCCGAAAGCCGCCTTGCATGATCTTCACTGTCATTGACTCCTCTGACAAGACTATACTCAAATGTAAGCCTTCTTCCGGTCACATCAAAATAGTATCTGCAAGCTTCCAGCGTCTCTTTAAGATTATATCTTTCAGCCACAGGCATAAGACTCCGTCTCTCCTCATCTGTAGTTGCATGAAGAGAAAGGGCAAATGTTATCTGCAGCTTTCTGTCCGCCAGTTCCCTTATCTTCGGAACCAGCCCGCAGCTGGAAAGAGTTATACTTCTCTCGCTGAGATTATATCCATTTTCGCTTGTGATAAGATCAATAAACCTAAGAACATTATCGTAGTTGTCAAGCGGTTCACCGGTACCCATGATAACAATATTCGAAACCCTCTCACCGGTAGCCTTCATGGCATGGTAAACCTGGTACAGCATCTCTGATGGTTCAAGATTCCTTACAAGACCTCCTATGGTGGAAGCGCAGAATCTGCAGCCCATCCTGCAACCAGCCTGAGATGATATACACACCGAATTTCCATGATGATATCTCATAAATACTGTTTCTATCATCTGGCCATCCGGCATCTTCATAAGGAATTTGATGGTACCGTCTTTTTTAGAAACCAGCCTTGTTTCTTCTTCAATAACCGGCAGATCATCCTTTATCTTTTCACGATCGGCATTTGAAAGATTTGTCATAAGAGAAGCATCAAATATAAAATGCTTATGCATCCATTCATAAACCTGCTTCGCCCTGAACTTTGCAAGACCCTTTCCCATCATATATTCAGTTAATTCATCCATTGTCATGGAAGCTATATCCATATATCGATCACTTAAATCCTTTCAATCTATTATATTTAACAAGCTAAGCTGTCATATTCCGCCGGATATCGATCATTTTTTCAATAAAACAGCATAATAGAATCCATCCGTATCATCCACGCCCTGCAGAAAGCTTCTTTCTTTAATAAGCTCCAGTTCATATTTTTCGAGCATTTTCTCCGTAACACTTTGATTTTCACCCGGATTAATTGTGCATGTTGAGAAAAGCAGTTTTCCACCTTTTTTAACATATCTGACAGCATTATCCAGTATACTCATGGAGATTTCCGATAATCCCTTCAGATCTTCAGGTGTGACCCTGTATTTAATATCATTTTTCTTGCCGATAACTCCAAGTCCCGAACAAGGTACATCCGCGATCACGAGATCAAACCCTTCTTCAAGTTCCGCCTCATATTCTGTTGCATCCTTTGCACTTATCTTTACTTCGGGAAGTCCCAGTCTTTTTGTATTTTCCTCTATTATCCAGGTTTTCTCCTCGGAAATATCCCTCGATACCACCTCACCGGTGCCATTCAGTATCTCCGCTGCATAACAGCTTTTTCCTCCCGGAGCCGCGCACAGATCCAGTATCCTCATACCTTCCTTTATCTCTGCCGCTTCTACAGAGGCTGCTGAGCTTTCAGCCTGAACCGAAAACAGTCCATCCTTATATCCGGGGATTTTTCTGACAAAATCAATATTTCTGACCAGCAGGATATTATCTGAATACTTTCCATCTTCTGCCTCTATACCCGCAGCGATCAGCTTCTCCTTCAGCTCTTCTCTGCCGATCTTTCGTCTGTTTACTCTGACAGGAAGACCTCTGTCATTAAACTCATCCCGAAGAATAAGAACTGCCTTCTCCTCTCCGAAATTCTCCTTCAGGAAATCATAGATCCACTCAGGAGTCGAATATTTAAGCCATTCTTCCTTAATATCAAATATATTTCCAAGGCTGTCCAGTCTTTCTATGATGCTCTGACCTTCCGAAAGCTCTCCTTCAGTTTTTCTGGAAATATTTCTGAGAATCGCATTGGTAAAACCTGTAAGATTTGCCATATTATGTTTTCTTACTATCTTTACGCATTCACTGATAGTTGCCCTTGCAGGTATGGAATCCATAAAAAGCAGTTCAAAGCATCCCATTCGAAGAACGTTCCTTATTATAGGGCGCATACTCTTTAATTTGGTTTTGGAAAATCCTCCTATTATATGATCAATAAGGAGCCTGCTTTCCGTAACGCCCTCTACAGTTCTTGTGATATATGCTCTCTCCTGTTTATCACTGAACTGGCATCTTCGAAGCGCTTTATCCAAAGCAATATTTGAAAATGTATTCTTCTGTTCAATATCCAACAATACGCTAAGTACTGTATCTCTTGCGGTTTCTGCCATACTTACTCCAAATCCTTGATTCTTTAAACCTGTCTATTCCATCTTCATTCCGGCTTCAAGCTTATTTCCGTTAAGAAATGCAACAGTATCCATCATCTTTTTGCCTTCCGGCTGAACCTTAAGTATTTTCAGGCCGCCCTTTCCGCAGGCCACCGTAAAATACTTCTTTCCGACTTCCACTATCTCCCCCGGAGTTCCATTTATATCATTGACTACATCAGCCTCATAAATCTTGAGACTTTTCTGATTCAGCTCTGTATAAACTACAGGCCAAGGCTGAAGTCCTCTTATCAGTCTTTCTATATTTTCTGCAGGTAAAGCCCAGTTTACCCTGCCCATTTCCTTGGAAAGCCTTACTGCATAGTTACTCTTACTGTCATCCTGAGGTGTTCTGTCAACCTCTCCTGAAATAAGCTTGGAAATGGTTGAAATGATAAGCTCAGCACCCATTTCGGCAAGCCTTTTTCTGAGCTCCTCGGCAGTCTCCTTCTCACCGATGGCGGTAACACTCTTTTCTATAATATCACCGGTATCCAGCCCTTCTGCCATAAACATGGTAGTCACTCCGGTTTCCTTCTCTCCGTTTATAACCGACCACTCTATAGGCGCCGCGCCTCTGTATTTCGGAAGCAGTGACGCATGTATATTCACGCAGCCATACTTCGGAATATCGAGAATGCTCTTAGGAAGTATCTGTCCATATGCAGCAACCACTATAATATCAGGATTCATTTCTCTGATGGCGCTTACATTTTCTTCCTCTCTCAGCTTCACCGGCTGAAATACCGGAATACCTGCCTCAAGTGCCGCTTCCTTTACCGGAGACGGAACAAGTTTTTTACTTCTGCCCTGGCTTTTATCCGGCTGTGTATAACAGCCAATAACATTATATCCTGCATCTATAATGCTCTTCAGTGCATTAACAGCAAATTCGGGTGTCCCCATATATAATATTTTTATATCTTTATTGTCCATGGATTTCTCACTTTCTTTACAATAAAAGTTACTTATATAAACACTGCAGCCAGAATTATTTCACATCGGCAGCCGTAAAAAACAGCAGCATCACAGTAAGGTGAAGCAAATAATAATTATTTTCCGGTTGAAGTATGTATCAGAAAAACGGCAGTCTTACGGCTGCCGCATATAATTTCTTATTCTTCTGTTTGTTTTAAAACCTCTGTTTCTGCTTCGGATTCATCATATTCCTCTTCAGAATCATCTTCATCCTCTACTCTTGGCAGATCCACTCTGTGGACACCATCAATCACCTTATCCACATAAAGAATTCCATCAAGATGATCCAGTTCATGGCAGATACATCTTGCAAGAAGTCCTTCGCCTTCAACCGTGAATTCTTCCATTTCTTCATTAAACGCCTTGCAAACAACCTTCATAGGTCTCTTAACATCACCGGCAAGGCCCGGAAGACTGAGACATCCTTCTTCGCCGCACTGTTCACCTTCAGTCTCTATGATCTCAGGATTGATAAGAGTAAGCGGTCTTCCGTCCATAACATCTATAACTACTATTCTTTTAAGTATGCCTACCTGCGGAGCTGCAAGACCTACGCCATTTGATTCATACATCGTATCAAACATATCTCCGATAAGCTCTCTTATTCTGGAATTGATCTTTGTTACAGGTTTACATTTTTTTCTAAGAATTTCATCGCCTTCAACGCGGATATTTCTGATAGCCATTTTCTTCCTCCCGAAAACTAAATATTTATATCACTCCCATAGGATCCATATCAAACTGTAGTTCAATCTCCTCCCCGGGATATCTTTCATTAAATATCTTATCTGCCTCACCGATAAGCTCTATAAGTTTATCATATTTTTCTTCTCGTGCATAGAGAACTATTCTGTAGTTTTCATTAATTCTGCCGATAAAGGCAGGTCCCGGCCCGGTAATAATAGCCGTATCGCTGTCAGCCAGAATTCTCCTTGCAACCAAAGCTATATCTTCCGCTGCCTTTTTCGCCATATTTTCATCCTTCGAAATGAAAAGCATACCCAGCATATGAGCCGCCGGTGGAAATTTAAGCAGCTTTCTGTAGGCCATCTCATATTTATAGAACCCCTCATAATCCTGGGAAGCTGCAGCAGTAATTGCATAATGCTCCGGCTGATAGGTCTGTATAACAACCTCGCCTTTTTTATCTCTTCTTCCTGCACGACCAGCTGCCTGTGTCAGAAGATCAAAGGTCCTTTCCGCTGCTTCATAATCACTGTCAAAGAGGGAAAGATCCGCAAGTATAATACCGACCACAGTTACATTTTCAAAATCATGTCCCTTCACTATCATCTGGGTTCCGATGAGGCAGTCCGCCTTATGATCCCTGAAAGCAGAAATGATCCTTGCATGATCGTCCTTTCTGCCGGTGGTATCCTTGTCCATTCTGAGAGTTTTTATGTCCGGAAAAAGATCCTTCACTGCCGCTTCAACCTTTTCCGTTCCTGTACCATAACCGCCGATTAACTTGGATTTGCACTGCGGGCACTGCTGCGGCATCTCCTCCTCGTGACCACAGTAATGACATATCAGCCTTCTTCCGTTATGAAGCGCCATCGAAACATCACATTTCGGACACTTTATAGCCTTTCCGCAGCTTCTGCAGGATACAAAGCTGTTAAAGCCTCTTCTGTTAATGAAAAGCATTACCTGCTCTCCCGCCTTAAAGGCTTTATCCATTTTGTCATACAACTCTCCGGAAATGATACTTCTGTTGCCTCTTTTCAGTTCTTCCCTGAGATCCACGATACTGACCTCTGCCAGATCTCCGATCGCCCTATTTTTCATTTTCCAAAGTTTATATTCATGATTCTCTGCCCTGAAATAGCTTTCTACAGAAGGTGTTGCAGAACCAAGCACAACCGATGCTCCCGCAAGTCTTGCCCTTTCCAGTGCAGTTTCTCTGGCATGATATTTCGGAGTGGTCTCACTCTTATATGCATTATCATGCTCTTCATCTATTATTATCAGTCCAAGATTATCAAATGGGGCAAAAAGCGCAGATCTCGGTCCTATGATAAGGTCTGTCTCTCCATTTTCAGCCCTCTTGAACTCCTCATATTTTTCACCCTTACTGAGTCTCGAATTGATGATCGAAATCCTGTTCCCAAATGCAGCTTCAAATCTTGTAACCGTCTGCAGGGTAAGCGCGATCTCAGGTATCAGCACTATAGCTGATTTTCCTTCTCTCACAACCTCTCTGACAAGCTCTATATATACTTCTGTTTTTCCGCTTCCTGTAATACCATGCAGAAGATAGCAGTTTCTCTTACCATCTTCAAAATCCCTGCTGAAATCTTCAACAATGGCACTCTGCTCATCATTTAAAAAAATTTCTGATATAGTCTTACCTTGCTCAGATATCCGGGGCACGGTGCTTTCACGTTTTTTTACTTTTTCTTTAACCGGCGTTACTGTTTTGAGCGCAGCTATCATGGTGGAACCATAATAATTTTTCATCCAACCCGCCAGCTCGATCAATTCACTTTCGATAGAAAGAGACTTTTTAGGAACACTGTCTATCTCCTTTAGCTTTGTCTCATCAAAGCTTGCTTTATCGCTTATTCCGACCACATATCCCTGACGCAGTTTATTACCTCTTCCAAAAGGAATACTGACGGGCGTTCCAATATTTATTTGTCCGAGAAGCGTTTCAGGTATCTTATACTGAAATACCCTGTCGACCTTCTCATGTGATATATCTATTATCACATCTGCATATCTTCCTGTCATATTCCTCTCCATTCAGATTCTGACGTTTTTATAAACACCTGTATTTTACGAAAGTTTTCCCTTTATGGAAAACTTCAGGCGGACCACTCAGTCCGCCCGAAAGAATTTTTATGATCAATCATTGTCTCCAACAATCTTAACCTTGCCCTGATAAAGCTCTTCAACTGCTGCTGAAAGCGGCTTCATCTTATCGCCTCCATATATAAGCGGCTCATTTCCACCAACTATCTGTCTAGCACGCTTTGCTGTCGCAAGCACTATAGAATATCTGCTCTGAACAACAGGCTGCTCTCCCGGTTCTACATCACTGTTAACAACAGCCATAAGATCCGAATAAGATGGATGCAGCATTCCGTCTCCCTTTGATTTCCTTGTAAGTGTCTCGCTCATTTTTATATTTCTCCTTCCAGTCTGAAATCATTCTTGATCTGTGAAATGAATTCTAAATTATTCTCCTTTGCACACTTCCTGCTTAATATAACAGAATTCACCGTATCAATGCAAGTACTTAAATCATCATTTATTACGATATATTCATAAGCATCAATACTTTCAGCCTCTTCAGCCGCTCTCTTTATTCTTTTTTCTATAGTTTTAGCATCCTCTGAGCCACGGCCTGTAAGTCTTTCCTTAAGTGTTTCCTTATCCTTAGTCGTGATGAAGATAAGAACTGCATCCGGATACTGACTCTTGACATTCATTGCCCCCTGAACCTCTATCTCAAGAATAACATCCTTCCCTGCTTCAAGTTCATCTTCAACGAATTTTCTTGGTGTACCGTAGTAATTATCAACATACTGTGCCCACTCAATAAATCCGTTATAATCTATCAATGTCTTAAACTCATCTACCGTCTTAAAATAATATTCTCTTCCGTTTTCCTCTCCCGGTCTTGGATTTCTTGTTGTAGCCGAGATTGAAAGACTGTAACCATACTTTTCAACAAGTCCTTTTACAACAGTACCCTTACCCGCACCGGAAAAGCCTGAAATTACTATTAATTTTCCCTTATTACTCATATAGCCGCCTCCTTATCATATTTCAACCATCTGATACCCCGGGTATCATTTTCTATATAACTGCGCCAAATAACATGTCTGTTTTTACAGAATAACACCTCACATCTTACTCTATATTCTGTATCTGCTCACGTATTTTCTCTATACCGGTCTTAAGCTCTATGCCAATATCCGTAACCGCCAATGAATCTGATTTTGATAAAATGGTATTGGATTCTCTGTTCATTTCCTGAACTATGAAATCCAGCTTTCTGCCGACTGCTCCGCCTTCTGACAGTATCTTTTTCACTGCTTCGATATGACTCTTAAGTCTTACTATTTCCTCATCTACGCAGATCTTATCTGAATACAGAACAACCTCTGCAGCTATCCTTGACTCATCGATACTACCGGCTTCGATCATTTCTTTAACCTTTCCGACAAGTTTTTCTTTATATGCCTCGATGAGCTGTGGTGACATTTCCTCAATGGTATCTACCATTTTACCCATTTCTGAAAGTTTGGCAAGCATATCATTTTTCAGATTATCTCCTTCAAGAGCTCTGGCTTCCGTGAATTTCTCAGCAGCTTCTCTAAGCACTTTTTCGATTACCGTATAAAGGCCGCTGTCAATTTCAGACTTTTCTTCAAGTGTAAATACCTCAGGAAAATCTGCAATAACCGTAGGCTTTAATTCTTCAGTAAGTCCGAAATCCCCTCTCATCTGCTCAAGATATCCGATATACTCTGAAGCAATCTCCTTATTGTATTTTACCACCAGATTAGACTTTGCATAATCCTCATAAGTAACAAAGATATCCACCTTGCCTCTAATGATATAATCCTTAAGAACATTTCTCATAGCCGCCTCAAACTGATTAAACTTACGAGGCATTTTGATATTTATATCCGAATATCTGTGATTTACAGATTTGATCTCGACAGCAATCTTCTTATCCTCATCGATATATTCACTTCTTCCGAAGCCTGTCATACTTCTTATCATTAATCTTTTCTCCTTTGTTACTTAATCTTAATTTTTTTAGCTATCTCATCCATATATTTTGCCATATCATCACCGTCAAAATGCTCATAATCATAATTTCTGATATTTTGATCCAGCATTTTCTGAGCTGCTGCCGAGCTGTTTGGCGTAAGCATAAGATCAACAGCAATATTTACCTGAGTGTCTGTATCACAGCATACAGTTTCAAGTACAAGTGCTGCAAGTCCCGGATTAGGGCAATCTTTACTTATACCGAAAAATGTTCCTCCCCAGATATGATGCTCAGGTCCCGGACAGAATTTCCATACCTGATCAGTATTATTATAAATAACTGCATCATATAACCAGAGCGGTCCAAAATATCCAAATACATTTGACTTCGGAGCTTCTGTCTGCCATTCCGTACTCCACATATAGGAATCAGGATATTTTACATAGCCCATCGAAGTACATTCATTGATTATCTGCTGCTGTTCCGAGGTTCCGCTTTGATCCGGATAATTAAAGCCCATTCCTCTGGCAATATCACCCGGAGTTGCTACTATAGCATAACCGGAATCCTTAAGTATCTGAGCAGCACTTTCGAACTGTGACCAGTCTGAAATCAATGATTTGATATATTCCGGATCACTGGTTCCGAATACCTCTTCCGCAATATCTTTTCTGTAGAAGAATCCGGAAGCACAGGTCTGGTAAGAAAGACACTTAAGCTGACCGTTAAAGGTTCCGAGATCCACTATATGCTGATATGCATTATTATAATACTTATCGATTCCAAGACTTCCGAGATCATAGAAATCATCGCTCGCAAAATAATCTGTATACCCGTCTTCCATGGCAATGATCGATCCCTTTGCCGCGGAAATCTTTGTTTTTTCTATCGCATCAAAGTATTCCTGAGATGTAGATGTCATACCAAGATTAACAAATTTAACCTGATCAGCGTATTCCGGATACTTATTCTTAAACTGATTAAGAACTCTGTCTGCCTCATCATTCCATGAGTAGAAATAAATAACCTCATCATTTATATCAGGAAGTCCTGCGACAGGATTTTTCTTTCCGGAAGTTGCGCTGTTGCCCCCGTTACCGCCGTTATCGTTTCCGGAGTTGCCGCTGTTTCCGCCGTTTCCTCCATTATCGTTTCCGGAATTTCCGCCGTTTCCTCCGTTATCGTTTCCGGAGTTACCACTGTTTCCTCCGTTGCCGTTTCCTCCGTTGTCATTTCCTGAGTTGCCTGAATTATCATTGATGGCAGTAGCTGTATAATTTGTATTATCCACCTCAAGATTTATCAAATAATCATTCCTATAATCCGGATCATGTTCTATATAACCATCCAGTTTGATCTCACCCTGGATGTAACGATCATCCAGAGTATTTGTAACATCATATATTATATGATATGCCAGAAGATCATTTTTATAAGGCTCCGAATCAGCTCTGATAACTCTGTCCTTTTCATATCCCTCAAGTCCGACTCCTGCCTGGGATATAGCAGTACTTATAAGTCGCTGGTAAAACTCATCTTTGATTTCTACAACCTTGCCGTTCGCTTCATCAGCCACAACACTGTCAATGTTCCACTTTCCTCTGATTCCGGAAAGCTTTACGTCTGCATTAATTACTCTCTTAAAATATTCATCTTCAACAGTAAGTGCCACCTTCATATCACCCTTGAAGAAGCTGTAGTGCGATTCAAGTATTTCAAGATCGGTAACAAATGAATATACACCATTTTCTCCGGTTACTTTCTGAATATATGACCAGAAATGATACTGTTCCGGAACTCCTGCAACATTTTCATAATTTGGATCCGGTCCTGTAAAATATTTCATCATATATTTTTTATCAGGCTTAGCAAAACCTAGAATATAAACAACCACACATGCAGCTATCAGAAGAGTTGCTGCAATTGAAGAAATGATTATTGCCTTTTTCTTGCTTTTTTTCTTTCCTTTTTTCTTTTCCTCTGTTCGTACAGGAGTATTTCCTCCTCCCATACCTCCGCCCACAGGATTCTTTCCTATCGGCCGGCCATTAGGCCCCACCGGACCTCTTCCTGATATCGGCTGACCATTTGATCCCATCGGATTCATTCCACCGGGCATCGGCTGACCGTTTGGTCCCACAGGAATTCCTCCCATCATCTGACCGTTTGGTCCCATCGGATTCATTCCACCGGGCATCATCTGACCGTTTTGCCCCATCGGATTCATTCCACCGGGCATCGGCTGTCCGTTTGGTCCCATCGGATTCATTCCACCCGGCATTGGCTGCCCATTCGGTCCCCCAGGAATTCCTCCCATCATCTGACCGTTTGGTCCCATCGGATTCATTCCACCCGGCATTGGCTGCCCATTCGGTCCCATCGGATTCATTCCACCGAACATAGGCTGCCCGTTTGGTCCAACAGGAATTCCTCCCATCGGCTGTCCGTTCGCTCCCATTGGATTCATTCCACTGAACACAGGCTGTCCATTTGGTCCAACAGGAATTCCTCCCATCAGCTGCCCGTTTGTCCCTATTGGATTTCTTCCACCCGGTATCGGCTGTCCGTTTGGCCCCATAGGATTCATTCCACTGGGTATAGGCTGTCCGTTTGGTCCCGCAGGACTTCCTCCCGGCATCGGAATACTAAGATCCATATCAAGCTTTCTTAATTCATCTGATGTCAGTTTTCTGGTTTCATCATAAGAATCATCTTCCGCTTTCACTGTTTCATTTTCTTTTGAATTCTGTGTTGAAACCTCAGCTATATCCTGTTTACCGCCGCAATATATACAAAATTTATTATCTTCTGATATTTCCTTGCCACAATATACGCATTTGATCATATCTGTTTACCTCCCTGATCTACATTTCTGATCCCTGATATATCCGGAGAGGCCATCATTGAATAATTAGTATGATAAATAACATATCCAAGATTAGCCTTTGGCGGTTTCTTCAGATTCTTTTTTTCTGTATAATCTATCTCGACCTTTGGAGCATCCTTTCCGGAAGAATAGAATGCCGCAAGTCTTGCAGCCTCCTCATAGGTACTGTCCGGAATTGCATTTTCATCCTTCTTCTTCACTATCACATGTGATCCCGGCATTTTTTTTGCATGAAACCACATATCATTTCCGGATGCAAATTTAAATGACAATTCATCGTTCTGCATATTATTTCTTCCGACGTAAATATCATATCCGTCAGAGGATACAAAATGCATAGGCTTAGACTTCTGGAGCACGCCCTTCTTCCCTGAATTCTTTTTACCCGCTTTCTTTATGCTCTTATCCATCTTCATAAAACCTGAAGTTGACAGCTCCGTTCTGAGATCAAAAAGCTCATCCTCCGAGGTTGCCATTGAAAGTGCATTCTGAACCGACAGAAGATAATCAAGTTCTGCTGAGGTTTCCTCCGTGAGCGCCGTAAGCGCCTCATAGGTTCTCTTCTTTTTATTGTATTTTGCAAAATATTTAACACTGTTTTCAGAAGGAGTAAGATTCTCATCCAAAGGGATTACAATCTCATTATTATCATAATAGTTGATACACTTAAGCTCCTTCGCTCCCTTTCCGGCGCTGTATCCATAGGTATTTATCAGTTCCCCGTAAACCCTGTACTTTTCCCTGTCTTCAGTATCCTTCAGCTGTTCCATCTGAAGATCCAGCTTCTTGGCCGTTCGTTCTACAAGAGTTGCCAAATGATGTCTCATATCTGAAGACTTTGTACTTATACGATTCTTTGAAGCCTTCTCACTGTAATAATCAAATATCAGTTTTGAAGGACTTTCAAATCCTCTTACATCATAATTATCATATATACTTATATCGAAAGCCGAAAACTCCTTAGGCATTCCTTTATCCAGGAACATTTTCGGACTGTATTTCCCTTCTTTAATGATCGATACTATACTGCTGAAGCTCTGCCATAATGCGTCCTTTTCATTTTCTGAAAGAACAGAAATATCTGCTCTGGGATCCACGCCCGCCCTGAAGCAGATTTCCTCTGCTATCATAGGTGAAAAGCCATTAACCACTGTATATAATGCTTTTTTTACATTGAGATTATTTCCCGGATTCTGCCTCAGAAACTCTTCTCTGGTAAGAAATCTCGGATCCTTCCTGTCACCTGCAGGCGGATACGAATACACTCTTCCCGGAAGCACTTCTCTTACTGAACTTATATCGTGTGAAACCCTCTTGATACTGTCCAGAATGACATCATTTTTATCAACAAGGATAATATTACTGTGACGTCCCATAAATTCCGAAATCAGCCTTTTTTCTTCCATGTCGCCCATTTCATTTCTATGCTCTATCACTATCTCCACGATTCTTTCGAAAGAAGGCTGACGTATATCGATTATCCTGCCATTTCCAATGTATTTTCTTAGAAGCATACAGAAATTCGGTGCTGTAAGCGGTGCCGTTTTTGATTCTTCTGTAATATAGATCAGAGGCAGTGATGCATCCGCGGTTATGATCAGCTTCAGATTCTCATCACCCTTTATGGTAAGAAAGAGTTCATTCTCATCTGTCTGCTGTATCTTGGAGATTCGTCCACCCAGCATTTTCCCTTTAAGTTCCTGCACTATACTGTTTATCATTATTCCATCAAAAGCCATACCACTTACCTATTAAAAATGAAAATATCTGCGGGTGCAAAAAACACCCGCAGTCAAAATCTGTAACCAACTGTATTATCTGATTTATAACAATCACCATGCAAAACAGTAAATATTATAATTCATTATACATCTGCTCATAAAGCTTAGCCGAATTATCCCAGCTGTAATTCTGCTCCATTGCTCTTCTCTGAAGTCCTGCCCAGCCTTCCTTATCATCGAAGAACACCTTCTTAGAGTAATTGATAGTATTAAGCAGGTCAAATGCATCATAATTTGCAAATGAAAATCCTGTTCCGGTTCCCTCATACTCGTTATAAGGAATAACGGTATCCTTAAGTCCTCCGGTTTCTCTTACTATCGGAAGAGTACCGTATCTGAGTGCCATAAGCTGTGTAAGTCCGCACGGCTCAAATCTCGAAGGAACAAGCATGGAATCACAGGAAGCATATATTCTGTGAGAAAGATCATCACTGAAATAAATATTTGCAGATATCTTTGCCGGATGAATGCCCTGATAATATCTGAACATATCTTCATATCTTCTGTCACCGGTTCCAAGAACAACAAGCTGAGTACCGTCAGTCATGATATCGTTCATGATACGGTCGATAAGATCAAGACCCTTCTGATCCGTAAGTCTTGATACAAGACCTATCATATATGCATTTGGATCTTCCGGAAGTCCAAGCTCTCTCTGAAGTGCAAGCTTATTTGTAACCTTATCGCTTCTGTAATTCTCAATATTATAATTCTTTACGATTTTCTGATCTGTGTTAGGATCCCAAACCTGATAATCGATACCATTTACGATGCCCCACAGAGACTGCCATCTGGCTCTCAGAAGTCCGTCAAGTCCTTCACCATAATATGGTGTCTGTATCTCCTGTGCGTAGGTATTTGATACTGTCGAAATCTTGTCTGCGTAAACAAGACCGCCCTTCAGCATGCTTCCGTCTTTATCAATCTCAAGCTTATCCGGTGTAAAGAGATATCCCGGAAGTCCCGAATATTCCTGAAGTGTCTTAATATCCCATCTTCCCTGGAACTGAAGGTTATGAATAGTCATTACAGACTTCATGTTGCTATAGAACGGATTGCTCGCGAAAAGAGTCTTAAGGAATACCGGAACCATTCCCGACTGCCAGTCATGACAATGAATTATGTCAGGCTGGAAACCGATACTCGGAAGTATTGACAGCGCCGCTTTACTGAAATAGCAGAACTTCTCAATATCCCATTTGGCATCTCCGTAAATATTAAATCCGTTAAAATAATACTCATTATCGATAAAATAAACCGGAACACCTTCATACTCCAGATACATAACTCCAACATACTGCTGTTTCCAGCCGATATCCATGTGGAAATGCGTGATATATTTCATCTTGCTTCTGTATTTTTCAGGAAGACACATATAATTCGGCATAATGATCCTGACATCATATTCATTTCTGTCAAATTTTTTCGGAAGCGTTCCAACAACGTCCGCAAGTCCTCCTGTTTTAATAAATGGAACACACTCAGAAGCAATGTAAGCTATTTTCTTCATCCTTAACCCCTCCAGATTTTTGCTAAACTTTATCGTTAAACCATACCTGTTACCCACAGATTATAGTAACACATTTAATGCTTTACTTCAAGTAAACCGCATATTCACAGAACGCATCTGTCCTGCGGACAGACTCACGGGACCCTCCCTCGTTTCACTCGGGCAATCCCGTTACTTAGGCACCAACATCATGTTCCATGATGTTGCGGTATTGCTTCGCAATCCCTGGGCATACTTCGTATGCCGTGTCCTCGTTTCACTCGGACTCACGGGACCCTCCCTCGTTTCACTCGGGCAATCCCGTTACTTACACCTCATACCTCATCTTTAAAAATTTTCTGATTTCTTCCACACATCCGCTTATTCCAAAACGTTCTGTGCTCAGGGAAAGATCATAGTATCTGGCATTCTTCCAATCATGCCCCGTATAATACTTATAATAATCCGCCCTATGTCTGTCACGGCTGTTTATGTAGGATATAAGTTCCTTCTCAGGCATATCATGAACATAAGAAATCCTTCTCGCCCTGTACTCGATCGAAGCATGTATGAACACACTGAGCACATTCGGATTATCCTTTAAAATGTAATTGGAACATCTTCCGACGATCACGCAGGACTCCTTCTCTGCTAAAGCTCTGATGATCTCAGACTGATATTCGAAAAGATCCTTCATCGACAGGAAATCATCGCTTTCTTTTGGAAGTTCTTCACCCTCATGTCCTGCATACTGACTTTTTGCTACAGAAAAAAGAGAAGTTCCCTTGATCCTGTCATCATGAGCAACATGGTTATCTCTGAGATTTCTGCTGTCCGATACCAGTTGGAACATTTCACTGTCGTAGCAGTTGATCCCCAGCTCCTCTGCAAGTCTTTTACCAACCTTAAGGCCGCCCGAACCGTGTTCTCTGGCGATAGTGATTACGATCTTTTTTTCCATAGCCTTACCTCCTCGTCAGATCATATACCTGGCACCGCATTTTTCAATACAGGCCCTGGTAAGTACATTAAGTGCATCAATATAATAGTCGCCGCCCAGCTCATAATTTACATTAAATACAGACAGCTCTGTACAAGCCAGAATGATAGCTTCACAGCCCTCATCCCTCAGAGGTCCGGCAACCTCCATAAACTTATGCCTGTCACCCTTCTCTCCGGCTTTGATCTCATCATATATTATAGACATTACCTTCTTCTGGCCTTCCTCATCAGGATATACAGCCTCTATACCCTTCGTGCGAAGTGCCTTTCCGTACATATCATTCTGAACGGTTCCGTCCGTCGCCATGATACCGACCTTTTTGTAACGTCTTCCTGCTGCATATTCAGCGGTTTCTTCGATCATATTTATAAAACCGCCATCCATAAGTCCATTGAATCTTTCAGCAAAAAAATGGCAGGTATTGCAAGGTACCGCCAGATAATCACACCCTGCGCCCCGGAGCATCTCTACATCAGCCTTTAATATATCCCAGAGATACTCTGACTTACCGCACAGTATGCACTCTGTTCTGTCCGGTATGGTCGCATGAGAATAGATAAGAATATCAAGATGGTCCCGGTCGCCTGAAACCGCTGTTTTTTCAATGATCTTTTTATACAGGATCTCCGTTGCTTCAGGTCCCATTCCACCCAATATTCCAAGTTTTTTCTTTTCCATTTTTCTTTACCAATTCCTTAATTAAAGCTAAATAAATCTATATAAAATTATAACTTGAAGCGCTGTTTATGTCAACAAACAGCCGCCCTAAAATAAGGCAAAAATAGCCCTTCCAAATATACTGTTTCAATAAAAAAATATTCTTCACTAACCGCCGATAAAGTGCTATACTGTAATTTGTTTTGCATATGATTTCAAAAGGAAAGAGGTTATAAAAAATGAAATTCTCAGATGAATCATTCATACCTATGCTTTTCGGCGGCGACATCAATACCTACAGCGTTGCCAGAGCCTTCTATGAAGAATATAATGTTAAATCCCATGTTTTCGGAAAATTTGCGACAGGTCCAAGCTACGGAAGCAGAATAACCGAATATACCGCAAATGATAAAATAGATACAGACGAAGTCTTTCTTGACACCGTCAGAAAATTCTGTGACGCTCATAAGGACAAAAAAGTTCTTACAATAGGCTGCGGTGATTCATATACAGCACTTATCAGCAGAAACAAGAACTCACTTCCGGAGAACGCTATAGCACCTTATATTGATTTCGAGCTCATGAACAGCCTTCAGCAGAAGGAACTCTTCTATAAGCTCTGCGAGAAGCATGGTATAGATTATCCGGGTACACTGGTTTACAGAAATGGTGATACTCTTCCGGAAACTCTTCCGTTTATCTTTCCTGTTATACTTAAGCCTTCTAACGGTATCAATTACTGGGAACATCCATTTGATACCCAGGAAAAGGTATATACCATAGACAACAGAGAAAGCCTCGAAAAAGTAATAAATGATATCTACGCAGCCGGTTATGAAGACAGCCTCATAATTCAGGATATGATTCCGGGAAATGATGAATATATGCGCGTTCTTACCTCTTATTCCGATCATAACGGAAAGGTGAAAATGATGTGCCTCGGCCATGTCCTCTTAGAGGAGCATACTCCTCACGGTAAAGGCAATCACGCTGTCATAATCACCGAATTCGAAGCAGGTCTTATGAAAAAGGTTAAAAACCTTCTTGAAGACCTTCACTACATCGGATATTCCAATTTTGATATCAAGTATGATTCAAGAGATAACAAATATAAATTCTTCGAGATCAACACCAGACAGGGACGTTCTAACTTCTATGTCACCGGTTCAGGCTTCAATGTTGCCAGATACTTTGTTGAAGAATACATCAGAGAACGTGATCTTCCGCTCCTTGTTGCCAAGAAGGAACATTTGTGGCTTGTTGTTCCGAAGCCTGTAGCAAAGAAATATGTTAAGGATCCCGAGAATAAGAAAAAGCTTAAAAAACTTCTTCGTGAAGGAAAATTCGTTAATCCTGTATTCATGAAGGGCGATCTCAAGCTGAACAGAACCCTCAGAATGTTAAAGCAGCATTTCAGCCACTACAGTAAGTATAAGAAATACTATAATTAGAAACGGAGCCTATTTTAGATGCATAAATCTGTAGAATTTATAAATATCCTGAGAGAAAACAGTCTCCTGACTTCTTCTTTCTGTGAAGAAGATCTTGTGATCAGCGGACTTACATATGACTCAAATGAGGTGACTCCGGGTACTCTCTTCGTCTGTAAAGGTGCCGCCTTCAAGGAAGAATATCTTCTGGATGCAGTCAAAAAAGGAGCTGTACTCTACATAAGCGAGAAAGAATATCCCGGCGCAGACCTTCCGCATATAATAGTAAGTGATATCCGGAAAGCCATGCCATTTCTTGCAGATATCTTTTATGAAAAGCCATATGACAAGCTTCGTCTCACAGGAATAACCGGTACGAAGGGCAAATCAACCACAGCATATTATATCAAGGCTATACTCGATCTTTACGAGCAGGAGAATAAAAGGCCGGAAACCGCCATCAGTTCTTCCATCGATATGTATGATGGTGTTAAGCGATATGAATCTCATATCACGACACCCGAATCCATAGAACTGATGAGGCATTTCAAAAATGCAGCTGACAGCGGTATCGACTTTTTTACCATGGAGGTTTCTTCTCAGGCTTTAAAATATAACCGCGTTGACCTTGTCAGATTCAACATCGGCATATTCATGAATATTTCAGAGGATCATATAAGCCCTATAGAGCATCCTGATTTTGAGGACTATTTTGAGTCAAAGCTCAGAATCTTCCCACAGACAGATACCGCTCTTATATGCACTGATTCAGATCATTATGACAGAATTCTTAAGGCAGCTTCCGGTGCAGAAAAGATCATCACCTTCGGTACTGCCGAGGGAAGTGATATTCTTGGATATGACATTAAAAAGGTTGAGGATGAAATACATTTCAAAGTAAAATGCGACAGGTTTGACCGTGAATTTGTCCTTACCATGCCGGGCCTTTTCAATGTAGAAAATGCCCTGGCTGCCATTGCTGCCGCTTACTGCTATGAGATACCTGATGACATCATATATAAAGCTTTATTTACAGCAAGATCCAAGGGACGCATGGAGCTCTTCTCCACTAAGGATAAAAAGGTCACAGCCATAGTTGATTATGCTCATAATAAGCTTTCTTTTGAGAAGCTTTTTGAATCTACCATGACCGAATATCCGGGAAAAAGGATCATCACAATCTTCGGATGTCCGGGCAAAAAAGCTCTTCTCAGAAGAAGTCAGCTTGGAACTCTGGCAGGAAAATATTCAGATACAGTCTATCTTGTACCGGAGGATCCCGGAGAAGAAGATCTTCAGAATATATCCACAGAGATTGCTGTTTACGTTGAGCAGGAAGGCTGCCCGTACGAAATGTTCGACGACAGAGCACCTGCTATCAGAAAAGCAATCCTGGATGCTGCTGACGAATCCACTTCACCTGTAGTGATCCTGATCACCGGAAAGGGCGATGAAACCCGTCAGAAGATCGGAAGAGTTTACGTTCCATGCCCATCCGATGCAGAACTGGTACAAAAATACATAGCTGAATATGATTCCGCTATTCAATAAAAAGCTTAAAACGTACTCCTCCGTGCGTAGCAGCAATAAAGCTTAAAACCTGCATTGCCGGGCATAACAAAAATAAAACCTAAAACCTGCATTGCCGGACGTAGCAACAATAAAACTTAAAACCTGTCCCGCCGGGCATAGCAACAAAAAATCTCACACCACTTTATTTGTGATGTGAGATTTTTTAATTTACCGTTCAAGCCTCACAGCCCAAACTTCTTTACGTTTTCATAAGGGATATTATGAGAAGCAAAAACCGCATCTCATAATCCTACGAAACTAAAGTCCCTATTCCTTGCTGTTTTCGGAAGACTTTCTTCTGCTGAGTGCGAGAGCAACCAGCCCAATTGTAAGCAGAACATTCCAGCCTATCAGCATATATATTATAGACCATGGAATATTGTTTCCGCTTCCTGATCCGGTACCGGTCCCTGATACCTTTACGCTCTCCGATCCGGCATTGGTTTCAACTTTGATCTCGCCTCCCGAACTCGGTATAGCTCCTTCAGATATAGTGATAAAAGCACCTTCTCCGCTTGGTTCTATACTGTATAATTCCTTCTCAAGAGTTTTGCCGTTAATTGTTACTTTTGTGATATCAGCAGCTGCCGTCTTAAAGTAGAAAGTCTTAACCTCACCGGCAACATTGATGGTCTGAGTTTCTGAAATGATAAGGCCGGCATTTATCTCTTCTCCATCCTGGAGTGTTATGATCAGATATCCATCCTGTACTTTGACATCTTTGATACCTATGCCGTCAGCTCCGTTTTCACCATTTTTACCGTCGGCACCATTGGCACCGTTTTTACCGTCTGCTCCATTTGCACCGTTTTTACCGTCGGCACCATTGTTACCATCTCGTCCATCGGCACCGTTTTTACCATCTGCGCCATTGCTGCCATTTCGTCCATCGGCACCGTTTTCACCATTTTGTCCATCGGCACTGTCTTTACCATCTTTACCGTTGGCACCATCTTTTCCGTCTTTACCGTTGGCACCATCTCGTCCGTCAGCACCGTTTTCACCATCTTTACCGTTAGCACCATCTCGTCCATCAGCGCCGTTCTCACCGTCTTTTCCGTTGGCACCATCTCGTCCGTCAGCACCGTTCTCACCGTCTTTTCCGTCAGCACCATCTTTTCCGTCGGCACCGTCTTTGCCGTCGGCACCATCTTTTCCGTCTTCACCGTCTTTTCCGTCGGCACCATCTTTTCCGTCAGCACCGTCTTTGCCGTCGGCGCCATCTACACCATTATATACTGTAAATGTAGATACAGTACCATCGGTATATGTGATGGTATAAATATCAATATTGTTATTTGATGAAGTCTTTTCTACCGATACGATTCCGCGTCCGTCCTCGCCTGAATCTCCTTTTTCGCCATCCTTTCCATCAGCTCCGTCTTTACCGTTATTTACGGTAAACTGAGCAGTACTTCCATCTGTATAATAGATTGTATATATATCTACCCTGCCATCTTCGGAAGTTCCTGTCTTCACAATATTTTCAATTCCGTTACCGACAAGCGATGCTATCCATTCATCAACCGTTCCTTCAAAACCGTTTTCTACTGCTATCTGATAAGCAGATTTTCCGTCCTGTCCGGCTGCACCATTGGCAACACGGAATTCCGAGGTGGTTCCATCCGAATAAGTTATTGTATAAATATCTACATTTTTATCCGTTCCAGTCTTCTCAACAGAGACAATTCCCACACCATCGCGTCCATTTTTAACGGAATATGTTATAGATGTACCATCCGATAAAAAGATCGTATAATTGTCGGTCAGTCCCTGAGTAGATGTGAGTGAAACATCAGTAATTCCAACACCGTTCTTTACAGTCAGATAACCCACAGTTCCATCAGTATAGGTGATGGTATATATATCACCGGCCACGTCTGTCTTATTGAATTCGATTGAATAAATCGCTTTACTCTGTGTGTATGCATATGTATGAGTTCCGACCAGCGTTTCCTGTGCAGAAGTTGTTATACCATCTCCTTTTGCAACCACCTCAAATTCATAAACAGTACGTCCGTCAATTCCATCATAAATATACTTGTAATATGTCTCTCCGGCATCATCCGTAAACATATATGCTTCGTCACCGGCATCAACTTCAGCAATCTTTGTTCTGCTTCCATCATCCTGATATTGGTAAATTATAAATTTATCTGTCGGACGTTCATCTGTTCCGCCGTCCTTCCACGTCAGAACCACTACCATTTCACCCTTATCATTGGTGTCAAATACTGCTCTGAGATCGCTGACAACAGCTGCAGGAGCCCTGAGTGTATCCCGATCGATCCTGTATCCATAAAACGGAACATCTGCCGCATCTTTTCCTTCAGTTAACTTATGACTCCAGCTACCGAAATCCCATGAAAAGGCAAATGCTTTGTGCCAGTCCGCAGGATAAACAGTTGTATCGATAGCATCAGGATCGACATCATTTACCGTTCCTCCTGCTCCGTTCGCAGCTGTTTTTGTCGTTGAATTACCATGTCCCCAGGATGCTTCCACATTTGTACTTGCACCTACCCAGGCTTCTCCTCCCTTAAAATCTCCTCCGAACTGTAAGGTGAGGCCGAAGTAAAATCCTGCCGAATGCTCATACGACTGTGACTCACTTACACTTTTTCCCCACTCACTTGTAATCGAACCACCAGTATATCCGAGTGCATTTACTCCGTCTATAAGTGAAACGCCTGTTCCGTTTCCTGCTTCAGTCCAGTTGTTCCAGTAAGCAAATGGATTTCCCTGTGTATCTTCCGGCAGGTCGTCCGAGGTTATCTTCTTCAGCTTATGCTTGTCAGCATCTTCAGCACCTTCGATAAGGTCATTATACTCATCGACAAAATCATTGTATTCTTTTATTGTAAGCAGATAATATGTAGGAGAAAGCGGCACCGTAACCGATTGTCCGTTTTCAATCCAGCTATGTGTTTTACTGTCCCATATATCATATACATAAATAAGTACAGGAATACGGCTTATAACAACCACATCCTTGGATGTTGCCGTAAACGTCCTTGACTTTGTAAGTTCATACTCGGTTTCATATTCCTTCGACCATGTTCCCTGTCCGCCGGCTTCGACTGCTATATTTACTATTCCTATCTCTGCTTCGGCAGCAAGTCCTGCACTGAAGGAAACCTCCCATCCTTTTGTCTTGGATTCTCCGTAGGATGTTTCAATAGTATATGTTGTCTCTCCTGCATCCTGAGCTCCTATATCATTCAGCTCCGAGAAATATGGTGCAGCCTGGAGTACTGCTTTAACATCAGGGTCGGTATATGCATAATAATTTTTATTATGTCTGGCCAGAACACCGTCTTCATTCACATCAAGGCAGAGCGGCACGGCATTTGTATCCTTGCTTGCGGCAGATCTGAAGATTAGCGAACCTCCGT
Organism: Eubacterium ruminantium; assembly: GCA_900108205.1. Lineage (GTDB taxonomy): Bacteria > Bacillota > Clostridia > Lachnospirales > Lachnospiraceae > Eubacterium_Q > Eubacterium_Q ruminantium_A. The sequence goes on from FNUU01000001.1 coordinate 631,814, forward strand.
TTTCTATGTATTCTTTGCCATTCCCACGTATATTACTTCCTCCGTAAGCAGTACATTCTCCTAAAGAAATCAGTTTTCCGTCTTCATAAACATCATCATATACACAACCGCCTTCAACACCAAGATATGCCCAGTTGTATTTATGCTCTCCTGATTCCATATACATAATTGTATAAACAAACTGCTCTCGATCATTAGCATTATGGTCAAAATTACCCACAGCTACATTGCTGACCCAAAATACTTCTGATTGGTATTTTTCGTCCATTACCGTAGTGAATGTCTGGTTCAAAATTTTTGGTGTATGCAGTGTACCACTTCTGCCTGAACCACTCTCAAAGTCGTAGAGGACTCCCGAGATAAATACATCCTCCCTGTTTCCTGTACCATTTGTTTTACCACAGGCAACAACAATCTTAGGAAGAACAAAACGCTTGTCCTTATAATAATCAAGACTGTCAGCTGCAAATGTACTCATAGAAAGTCTGTTGCTCATTTCATTCAGAGAACCTGAGGTTCTGTAATAAGATGTTCCGGATTTTTCGATCACTGCCGTAACATAATTCCCCTTATCCCAGTCACAGAAATGCTCTACCTCTACAGTTCCGTCGGTTTTGTAGGTTATTCTCGCATGGTTATCTGAACTTACCGATGTATAACCTACCGCAACGATTTCATCAATACCATCGCCATCTGTATCTCCTGCACCTATAACGCCCGCATGCATCATATATGCGTTATATGTTTTACCCGACTGATTCTCTGTATACAGTTCTTCATCATAAAGCCATACAGGCTCCGACATTGTCCAGTTTCCGCCATCTTTAGTTCCTACACACACATGAGTCGAAAAATCCTTAGGGCTGCTGCCATATTTGCCATTCCATCCGTTTTCTGCATTAGCGGTTCCGTTGTAAAAACCTGCCGAATAAGCAAATTCATCTATACCATCTCCGTTAAAATCTCCTGTTGCCAGGCTGACAACAGGCTTGTGACGCATTATATATGCTTTATCCTCGGTCGAATCCTTCTTATAATCCTTATAGACCAGATTAGCATCCAGATTAAAGACCTCACGGGAATTTATATATGTTCCATCATAGGACACTTCATATAGCTTAAGGCTGTCTCCATCTCCACAGCAGAATACGATTATCGTATCCTTTCCGTCACCATCATAATCTCCGGAAGTGATAGCCATAACATTCTGCATTTCAAAATAATGAGGATTGGCCTTTTTTACCCAGTTTCCATCGCCAAGTATAGATCCCTTGTAATCATTTTTTACCGGATCATATATAATAATTGAATAACTACCACCGGCTGTCAGTTCTTCCCAGCCGACATATGCCGCATACTGCTTTCGTCCTGTTCCAAGCGGGTCAAAAGATGTTCCCTGAAGGAAGCTGTAGCCGCCTAAACGTGTTTTATTCTCGACATCCGACTCATCTGACACAACAGTTGTGGGACTTATCGTTTTGACCCACGAATAGCCGTCCTTATCCAGCGACTGTCTGGTCATATCGATACCCGTATTATTTGCGCCGAGAAAAGTCCATGCGGTTTCAGATTGCTGACCGCCGTGTCTGTAAAGAAATAACTCATCCCATTCAGAGAGGAGGAACGGCACCGCTTCTTCCTCATCACTTGTAAGTGTCGGATCATTTTCAAATACAGTCTGCGGCAGCGTATCAAGTTCTGTCGGCTGTTTCTTATCCTGATCCAGAATAGCCTGTCCTGTACTTGTTGCCCCGGAAGCTCCTCCTTCAGCATGCACTGATTTTCCCTTCAGAGGCATCAAAGACAAGCTCATAATAAAAGCCATTACAATACTTGTTGTTCTCTTAATCCTCATTTAGCTTTCTCCTTTTCTTCATACGTTTTTTTCTGTTTTGTGAACTTCGTGTACCTCAAACATAGCAGCGTCACCGCAACACCCAGTGTAAATGCGATAACAGCTACCAGTACGTAGCCTCCCGACTCTCTGCTCAGCATAAAAGCTCCATACACCGAGCCTTCGGAAGTAACTGTCATATCTTTCGGAGTGAGTGCTATCAGAAATACCAACCCCATAAAAAGCACTCCCGATACACAGGACAATACCCTGCATGCCCGACGACTCTTTCTGATCATTATCTGATCACTTCGTCGCATAATCTCTGCCAGTGCTTCATTATTCGTGTATTTCATAATTTCATCACCTCCTTATTTTTTCTTTCACCTGTTAGTTGCAGTATTTTTTATTTTTACTCACTTATTTTTAAAAAATTTTTTTTCACGATATGTTTTGTGTAGATGCTGACGCCGTCAGCTCCTTATCTCGTGACTCTGTCACTCGATGATGGATATTCGCCAAATGCCTGCATTCGAACAGATCATCCGACACAAATTCAATGTTATTGATTCGTGTCGGATAATCTGTTCTCGCAGTCGCCCGGCTCATTATCTACGCAAAATCGGCGCAGTCACATAAAAGCGACTGCGCCGAAACATATTCAGATATATAATTTTTTAGTCAAATCAACCGATATCAACAGTTTATAAAAAACATGAGCAGCAAAATCCGCATCTCATAATTCCTCGGAACTTAACGTTTCGTTTTTCCTGTATCATATCAGAAAAGCCGTGGCAACTTTCGATATAAAGCATAAAGTCCCGTTGCTGCGATTATAGGCAGCAGATACCCTATGATCCTTGATGCCCCCGGCTCTGATACCAGCAGATTATACAGTGCATGAAATATCATCGAGAGCCCCAGCCCGCCTAATACTGCCGGGAAGGAAAACACTTTCAGCCGCTTTGCTATTATAAACCATATTGACAGTGCCAGGATACTGACGATATGCATAACCCCGACTGCCAGTCCACGGATCATGATGTAAGTCAGACTCTCAGCTCCAAAGCTTAATACATAACAACAATTCTCAAATGTTGCAAATCCTGCCCCGATAGCTACAGCCAGCGTGGTAAGCGTCCGATTCTCAGGTGAAAACAACATGAGAAAGAACAAAAGCGGCAAAAGTTTCATAAACTCCTCAACCATAGGCGACATGAAAATCGATGTATCATTTTCACCCATTCCAGTGCTGAGATTTATAAAGCCACTTATATAAGCCGATATCAAACATACTCCCATCCCAATAAGAAAGGCTGCCACATATCGTCTTACCTCCCCTTTTATAAAAAACAGAGATATAATAAGCGGCGAAACAATACACAGGAGGATATTTTCTGCATAAATCATGACATCTCTGCCTCCTTTTTCAGTGATATGAACATCATTGGGAAGCAGATCATCGTACTCAGCATAGCTACGATATAAAAGCCCCCTGAACTCATATACATTGTGATTACCGACCAGGCAAAGGCGGTGAAAACAGAGGAAACTACCACTGCAGGATCATTACAGCCTTTAAGTATTATAATGGCACGAATGATAAGTATCAAACCTATGGTCATAAGTATCATATAACCGAAGAGATCAAAAGAACGCAACATTGCTTCAGGCACAAAAAATGTTGCTGTCTGCGCTCCTATAAGAAGTGGACAGGCAATACAAAGCAACTTCCATTCCCATGCCGGAAATGCGCCTGAATCATTGATACAAACAGACAAGCGGTAGAGAAAATATCCCAGTGTCATGCCCGTAAAAATATCCTGGATCCATTCACCGGTCCATGCTATCCAAAGAGCTGTATTTGCCGCAGCAAAACTAATCGTGCAGATTATACACGCCTTTGAAACTATATACTTATTTTTTGCGATCAATGCCTCTCCTACCAGAAGAAACATTGCCCATTCACCAATTTCATTAGCTGCAAATGGCATCCTTGTTCCCGGGCGCATGATGTCATACGTTATCCAGTAAAAATCGCTAAACAGAGCACTGGCCACGGCAAATGCGAAAAATACCAGATTTATGGCACTTTTTTTCGTATATATCTGCCTCAAGGCAACAATAAATGTGATCAGAAGCACAGCTGTATGAGTCAGAATCAAAGCTATTTCTACGCTCATTTTTGTACCTTTTCCTTATCCTTCAGTTTCTGCCGTTGAACACATATCAAAGCTATACAGATACCGAGTATAAAAGCAAGTACGCCTACCACTACATATCCCATATACGGGGTAGACAGAAGCATACTTCCATACCGCTGTAATCCGGCATCTTCCTGTTTCACTGACAGCCTCGGAATATAGAAGCAGGTAATTATAAGCAGCACAGCCGAAATGCAGGAAGCCACTATACATGCTCTGAGATTTCTCTTGATGGCATTTTTTTCCTGTACAACCTCTGCACGTTTCATAATCTCATGAAGCTGTTCATCAGTACTACGCATAATCAAATCCCATCCTTTCCAATCTTTCCCTCAGAGCCAGCTTTCCACGCTCCGCAAGATTATAAATCTGTTTCCTTCGCTTGCCCATTACACGTTCAACTTCTTCATAGGACATTTCCTCAAAATAAAGAAGTATCAGAATCTGACGGTATTCTTCCTTAATCTGGTCAAGCGCTCTATAAAGCTGTCTGTTTCTTTCGTCACTGAGGATTTCCATTTCGGGAGGTTCTGTATTATCCTCTGCCACTTCAGTAAGCTCAACAGTGGTAAAATGTCTCTTCCTCAGCCTCATTAACGCTTTATTTTTTCCGATGGAGAACAGCCAGGTTTTAAATGAACTCTTCCCGAAAAAAGATGATCCGGCAGCAACCTCAGCATAGGTATCCAGCATGAGTTCCTCCGCATCTTCCAGATTATGGACATAACTGTAGAGAAACAGCATCAGACCTTCCTTATGTCGCTCCAGAAGGATGCGAAAATCCTCTTCATTTCGTTCCGCTATAAAACGTTTGTAAATTAATTCATCCGCATCCTGCATTGCTATCAAAACTTCTCCGTTCATTAAATCGGTATAAACTCTAAAAATTAATATTATTATCTTGATTTTACAGTTTTTATATCTTTATTACAAGCATAAATCATGGCCTTATGCTTCTTCTCCTCTGATATAATAAATAACATCATCTATGGTCTGCTCATCATCTATAAACATTTCAAAATACATTTTCTCAACATTTGACAATGTAAGCTGAAATCTGCTTTTCTTCTTTCCAAACAATCCTTTTCTTATACTCATTTCATTCTTGGAGATAAACCTTACATCATCCAGTTTAACCACATCTATCCTGCTTATATATTCAACTATAAGATATCCTTCCGTAACATAAATATTATCACTGCGGTAAAGAAGCTTTTTTCTCATCTCTCTGTCTATATCAGTTATCACACCTCTTACCTTTCCAAAGCGCTTAAGCGGCCTTGCCTGACGTATTACAGACGGATTAGAAGCTGCGATAAGGATATAGAAAAGTAAAACCAGCAGTGATGTCACCAGTGCATAGTGCATAATCTTAAGTGCCAGTATCCACGTTCCCGGATATTTCAGCTGATCCAGCAAATATATACTGCTGGTGCCTTCCATATTTACATTCTGAAGATTAAGCGACTCGATATATTCATTCATTATATGTTCCGAAACCGCCTTGTCCCTCTGTATTCTGAAACGGAGCTTACTGCTTCTGCCTTCGCGCACTTTTTCTGCAGATTCATTATTCAGAAGAAAGAAATATACCTTGCCATTTACGTATTTATAAAAATACTGTCCAAGCTTTTCTCCCTCCAAAACGCTGTCGAAGCCCGCATATTTAAGTCCTTCGACAGTGAAAATGACATTTATCTTGCCCTCAATATAGTATTCTTCTATTTCATCCAGGCTGTCCATATCATGTACGATTACTTTTTCCTGCCTTCTTGTATTCATCACCGTAAATATAAGGGCAACCATAATTATTATCTGGGGGATTGCCATAAGAATAAGATTTCTTACCAGCATTCCCGTAAATTTTTTCTTATACATACTTTTTCCCTAAGTATCATTTATGTTTTCAGTATTAAAACTTTTTCTTTGTAACGGTTTTATAGTCTACATCTGTGCTTACCGCATTGTCAACCGCCTGAGTTTATATCGATAGGATTATTTGAAAAGATTTTTCTATCATGATTATATACAATCATGTCTCAATTCCGGCAAACTGCGTCATATAGAGATTATAATAGTTTCCTTTTCTCTGAAGAAGTTCTTCATGGGAACCCGATTCAATAATATGTCCTTTATCCATTACGACTATCATATCCGCATCCTGAATCGTTGACAGACGATGTGCAATTATGAGACTGGTTCTGTTCTTCATAAGTCTTACCATAGCATTCTGAATATGCTTTTCAGTCCTCGTATCAACGCTGGAGGTTGCTTCATCAAGTATCAGTATCTTAGGAAATGACAAAAACGCTCTGCCGATAGTAACCATCTGTCTCTGTCCCTGAGAAAGATTCGCTCCTGCTGAAGCAAGAAATGTATTATAGCCTTCCGGCAGTCTTTCTGCAACCTTATAAACATGCGAAAGCTTTGCCGCCTCTTCCATTTTTTCATCGGTAATATTTTCATCCGCATATTTCATATTATTTCTGAGTGTATCAGAAAACAGTACCGAATCCTGTAGCACTATGCCTACCGAATCCCGTAGAACATCTGAAGATATTTCTCTTATATTCTTTCCGTCTACCGTGATCTCACCACTGTCAATATCATAAAATCTCATAAGCAGATTTACTATAGTAGTCTTGCCGCTGCCGGTTGAACCAACCAGTGCGATCTTCTTGCCGGCCTCTATTCTGAGATTGAAATCATTTATAACCTTCTGCCCCGAAACATAAGAAAAATCAACATTTTTAAATTCGATGACACCTTCATCTATCACAAAATCCTTATCACCGCTTTTATTTTCTTCCGTTTCATCCATAATGGCAAATATTCTCTCTGCGCCCGCAATAGCAGTCTCTATCTGCCCATAGAGCTGTGCAAGCTCATTTATCGGTCTGGAGAACTGTTTGGAGTAGATGATAAAAGCCGAGATCACTCCGACAGATATATCTCCCCTCACGGCGAACCATGCACCAAATGCTGCAACAATCACAAATGAAATATTGCTTATGGTATTCATTACAGGTCCCATGGCATTTCCGATAATATCAGCGATTATTCCGGTTTTTGTCATTATATCGCTGGATCTTTCAAAATCTTCTATGGTCTCTTCCTGAAGATTATAAGCGGTAACCGTTTTGATATCCGTTACCTTTTCTTCAACTATACCGTTAAGCTTTCCCAGCAGAACCTGCCTCTTCAGATACAGTTTTCTCATAAAATGAGACATTACCTTTGTGGTGATCACAGTAAGTACAACAGTAGTACAAGTTAGAAGCGTCAGCGGAATACTGTAACCCATCATTACGATCAGTGTACCCACAAGTGTCAGCACTCCCGAAAAAAGTGATGACAGCGACTGGCTTATTACATTTGATACATTTTCTGCATCATTAGTCATCCTGCTCATGATATCACCGTGGGAATGAGTATCAATATAAGATATCGGAAGATTTATGATCTTATTAAACAGATCATTTCGAAGTCTGTCGATTATCTTTGCAGAAAGCTTTGCAGAAATAAATCCCTGAAGCAGAGTTGCAAGTCCGTGAATCATGTAAGTTATAAAGATTATCAGAAGGAGCCCCGGAATCCTGCCAAATTCTCCGGCAACAATATCATCTATCGCCTCACTTTGAAATCCCGGAGCCATCACACTGGCAACAACCGTTATCACAACAACTACAGCCAGAAGGATAACAGCCTTTGTCTCCGGTCTGAAAAATCTTACAAGTCTCCTGAGGGTCTTACTGCGGTTCGCAGCCTTTTCCACAGGTGCTCCCATGTTAGGACGATTTCCCGGTCTGAAGCCTTTTTCTATAAGCGCTGAGGTTGGTTTTTGTCCACTCATCTGGACTCACCTCCTCTCAAAGCTTCCTGATCTATTTGATCTTTAGTAGTTTTTACATTCCCGGAAGCCTTGATCTGAGATTCATAAATATCTCTGTAAATATCATTCGATTCCATAAGCTCTTCATGGGTTCCTATACCATTTATGCTTCCATTATCCAGTACTACTATCCTGTCTGCATTTTTAATGGACGCAACTCTTTGAGCAATTATGATCTTTGTGGCATTCTTATAATCTTTACCAAGCGCAGCATAAAGCTTTGCTTCCGTATTCAGGTCCAGAGCACTGGTGGAATCATCAAAAATTATGATTTCACTGTTTCTGAGAAGAGCTCTGCTGATAGCTATCCTCTGTCTCTGCCCTCCAGAAAGGCTCATTCCTCCTTCGGCCACCTCAGTGTCATACTTATCATTCTGACGCATGATAAAATCCTCTGCCTGAGCGGCTGCAGCAGCTTTTTTTATTTCTTCATCCTTTGCGCCTCTTCTTCCGACAGCTATATTATCTTTGATATTTGTACTGAAAAGTTCACTTTTCTGCAGACATACCGTTACTCTGCTGCGAAGCTCCTGAAGCTTATAATCTTTTACGGAGATTCCATCAACAAATATTTCCCCTTCACTTACATCATAAAATCTCGGAACAAGATTCGCCAGTGTGGTTTTGCCGCTTCCGGTTGCACCGATTATTGCAACCGTCTCTCCACCCTTAACATCAAGATTGATATTCCTCAGTACCGCTGCACTGCTGCCGGGATAAGTAAAGCTCACATTCCTAAAGCTGACAGTACCTCTTGAACTTCCATTTACGAAACCACTCTCATCTTTCTCGTCAGCACTCTTACTTCCTTCAGCATATTCTCCATCGGCATATTCTCCATCGGTAATAACAGGCTCTGTAATAATAACCTCTTTAAGCCTTCCTGCTGATACCACACCTCTGGAAAGAGTCTGGAATATCATTGCCAGCATCATCATTCCGTTAAGTATCTGCGAAATATACGTGATGGCAGCCATAACCGAACCCGGAGCTATATCTCCTCTCTGAACACCCCTGGAACCAATAAAGATAATGCCTACCACTGCAATGTTCAGTACAATATTCATTACCGGGCGCATAAATGAAAGCAGTATCTGCACCCTGAACTGAGTATCCACCAGATCCTTACCGGCAGCTGCAAATCGTTTTTTCTCTCTGTCTTCCTGCACAAAGGCTTTTACAACTCTGGCGCCATTTATATCCTCCTGCATTATACCATTCATTTTATCCAGCATTTTCTGAAGCTTCAGAAAGAGAGGATTTGTCTTCCACACGACAAATACAATGTGCAGAATAATAAGCGGAAATGCACAGGCTATGATGATACCAAATGAAAGATCCAATGAGAGAAGTGCTATCGTTCCTCCGATAAAGAACATAAGACACCTCACAAAGCCTCTTACGATCTGCATTACAAGCTGCTGTACCTGAGTAACATCATTTGTTATTCGGGTAATAAGAGAACCTGTAGTAAACTTGTCCGTCTGTTCAAAAGAAAAATTCATTATCCTTCTGAAGCAGAATTTTCTGATGTCATTACCGAAATTCTGCCCGGCGATATTTGTAAAAACAGCCGAAAGGATTCCAAACAGGCATCCGCAGACCACAACAATTATCATCCTTATGCCGACAGATACAACAAGCTTCACGTCGGAAACGCCACCATTTCCAACTCCCAGTATTCCTTCGTCCACAATCTTCTGCATCATTTTCGGCTGATAAAGGTCAACAAGGACCTCCCCCACCATGAAAAGTGACGCAAGAGCAGCATATATCCAGTATTTTCTTAGAAATCTCAGCATTACTCGCATATCATTTTCCCATTCATTATCTTTTACAAGCCATTCCGAAGCTTTTGATGCTGTGCTGTTCGGTAAAACAGACAATAATTTGGTATCGTTATTCAGCAACAATTCCATCCGTTAATTTCAACACATAATACGGTTTGCTGCATCTAAATAAATCATTAAAAAGAACAGGCTATTTCAACAAGCAGCTCTTTAATCTTTATAATCGATTCTGCCGGAACATACTCAAATCTTCCATGGAAATTATGTCCCCCTGCTGACAGATTCGGACACGGAACTCCCATAAATGAAAGATTGGCTCCATCTGTTCCGCCACGAACAGGACTGATTATCGGCTTTATTCCAAGCCTCTCCATAGCCTTCCTTGCATTTTCCACAAGAAACATATTGTCAGGTTCTATGCAGGATTTCATATTATAGTACTGATCCCTCAGTTCGACCGTTATGGTTTTATCAAGGAATTTCGCATATTTCGCATTCAGCTCATCTGCGTTTCGCTGCATTTTTTCCTTTTTTTCTTCAAATTTCACTTTATCATGATCGCGTATTATATAATCCATATGAGCCTCTTCTATATTTCCAGAAAATCTCATAAGGTGGAAGAAGCCCTCATAGCCTTCCGTATATTCCGGTCTCTCGCTCTGCCCAAGCATGCCGTCAAATTCTTCTGCAACTCTGACAGCATTCAGCATCTTATCCTTAGCTTCTCCCGGATGTACATTAAGTCCCTTAACAGTCACTGCTGCCGCTGCCGCATTGAAGTTTTCATATTCCAGCTCCCCGATCTCACCACCATCAACTGTATAGGCATAATCAGCACCAAAACGCTTAACATCGAAAAACTTTGTTCCTTCCCCGATCTCTTCATCCGGAGTGAAGGCAATTGCTATTTTGCCATGAATATACTTTGGAACTTCACTTCTTTGATCCTCCAGCAGCTCCTCTGCCATAGCCATTATCTCAGCTATACCTGCCTTATCATCAGCTCCAAGCAGCGTGGTTCCGTCTGTGGTAATAAGTGTTTTACCAATATACTTTTTTAGTTCAGGAAAATTAGCCGGATCAAGCGTATACTTTCCGTCCTCTCCAAGCTTTACAATTCCTCCGTCATAATCATATATAAACTGTGGTTTTACATTTTCTCCGGATGCCTCAGGAGAAGTATCCATATGAGCTATGAATCCCAGCACTTTTTCATTTTTTCCACCATCTGTTGCCGGTATCACTGCATAAAGGTAATTATGTTCTTCATCATAATCAATCCCCTCTGCGCCTATTTCTTTTAACTCCTCCTCCAGCATTTTTCCAAGCATCTTCTGCTTTTCCGTACTTGGAGAAAGTCCGCTCATTTCACTTGACTGCGTATCAATCGATATATATCTTAAAAATCTTTCTATAACTTTTTCCATTTTTATATTTTTTATTCAGGATATAGCCTGATGATTCCTCCCGTAGAATTTATTTGGCAGATGTTGTTTATTAAACTACAATATTTTATTGTAGCATAAACAAATGTATTATAAAAGTTTAAATCAGATTAACCATTTTATTTATGTAGTTATTCAGAAACCGATATAACGTTCCCTCTTCATATGTTTTATTGCTATATTATCATTAGTTATGGATTATTATAGCGACGCAACCCCACAATTAAAATATAAGAAAAAGCATAAAACCATACTTGCAAAATGGAGGGGTTACAAATGATCGAACTTGATTTCAAAGCAATAGGCAAACGAATACAACATATTCGTATGTGTAAGGGACTTACGCAGGAATATGTTGCACAATGTGCTGACGTTAATCCCAGTCACATCAGTAATATTGAAAATAACAGAGTAAAAATCTCCCTTACCACCCTTGTAAATGTATGCAAAGCCATGGATTGTACCGTTGATTATATACTGGAAACAGAATTTCCTTCTCCGACAGCTCTGGATAACGAGATCATGAACAAACTGTCAGATTGTTCAAAAGAAAAAAAGGAAAAAATACTAAGGATCATTGAGATACTCTGATCATTACATAACAGGTACTCATTTTCTGTTATGTATTTTTCTATTCTATAAAAAAACTATGATACGGTAAGAAACCATATCATAGTTTTTTATTATCATTATTATGCCCAGATAATCCGAGTCATATAATTATGAACAATTTATTATAATTTATCACGATCAGTCATGAAGCTTTCTCTTATCGATAGTTCTGACTGCCTTGCCTTCGCTTCTTGCGATAGAATAAGGAGCAAGCAGATTGAGCTTTGGTCTGATACCAAGCATTGTCTTCATTGCAGCAAGAAGCTCTTTCTTAGCTGCCTCCTCACCGTCTGTTTCATGAAGCTTCTTGTATTTCTCTTCAGAAAGCTCAACATTTATATCAAAGGTATCTTCATTGTTTATACGATCTACGATGATCTGATAATTCGGTGTATAACCCTTCTTCAAAAGAACAGTTTCAATCTGAGACGGGAATACATTTACTCCACGGATAATGATCATATCATCAGAACGTCCCTTCGGCTTGCACATCTTGATATGTGTACGTCCGCAGGAGCATTTCTCTCTTGTAAGAACACAGAGATCTCTTGTTCTGTATCTGAGAAGCGGAAATGCTTCTTTATCAATACTTGTGAATACAAGCTCTCCTTCCTCACCCTCAGGAAGAACCTCTCCGGTCTCAGGATTAATGATCTCAGCAATAAAATGATCTTCATTTATATGCATGCCTGTCTGTGCTTCACATTCAAAAGAAACGCCCGGTCCTGAAATCTCTGTAAGGCCGTAAATATCATATGCCTTGATTCCAAGCGACTTTTCAATGTTTTTTCTCATTTCCTCTGTCCATGGCTCTGCGCCAAAGATACCGGCCTTAAGCTTTATATCATCCGGAGTAAGTCCCATTTCTGCAAGCTTTTCTCCAAGATAAGCAGCATATGAAGGAGTTGAACAAAGAATGGTTGAACCGAGATCCTGCATAAACTGGATCTGTCTCTCTGTATTTCCTGATGACATAGGAAGTGTGAGACATCCAACCTTGTGTGATCCTCCATGAAGTCCTGCACCGCCCGTGAAAAGTCCATAGCCATATGCTACCTGACATACATCCTCATCACCGCCACCGGCAGCAACGATAGCTCTGGCACAGCATTCCTCCCAGAGATCAACATCATGCTGTGTATAGAAAGCAACCACTCTCTTACCTGTTGTACCACTTGTCGAATGAATTCTTACACACTCATTAAGTGGCTTTGAAAGAAGACCGTATGGATAAGCCTCTCTGAGGTCGTTCTTTGTAAGGAAAGGAAGTTTTGCAAGATCTGCACGGCACTTGATGTCCTCAGGCTTAACTCCCTTCTCATCCATCAGCTTCCTGTAATACTGATTATTGTCATAAACATATTTTACCTGCTTGATAAGCTTCTCCTCCTGAAGCTTAAGCAGCTCTTCTACAGGCATGGTTTCTATTTCCGGCTGAAAATATTTCTTTTCCATTCTGTGATACTCCTTTTTGAATAGAATTATTTACTTTAGTGTCCTAAAGCGTAAAACGTAAGTTTTATTATACGTTTTTACCGATGAAAACGCAAGAAAAACATTGTATTTTCATAGTTCCCGGGTAAATTTGATCATTTTTCATTTATAGACGGAAAACTTTATATGTGGTAAAATAATTTATAATGAAAACAGTAATTTAATGTCACCAGTCTGATCATTCAGTTATATTGCATATGAGCAGACATTCAAAATAAGCATAGTTATATAGGTATAAGATCATGTCTATGAGTCCTGAGAAGAAGAAATACACACTCATCATAATAAATGCAGTGATAACAGCTGCAATGCTTTTTTTATGCATAAAGCTTCTGTCCAATGTAGTTTATGACCGAGAGACATACATATTTCTTGGTATAGTTTATTATACACTTGCATTAATGACCGTCATAAGATCAGGTCTTAAACTTGCAGAAGCCAGAAAGAAGGCCGCCATATATTACATATTTATGGCTGTTGTTTTTGCAGTCGTAGCTACTCTTACTCTTATTTTCGGAAGCACCACCACGATAGTTCTCATTGCCTTAATAACTTATTACTTATACCTGATCATGGAGCGTATCCTTTATATTGCAAAGTCTGTTATAAAGCTGAGAAAACATCGCAAACGTCGTGTTATGAGGATTGCCTGGAATATACTTTTTATTCTGATACTTCTATATGTATCTTTAACTTCCATTTTCATGGATATAGAAAGCATCGTTAAGGTCGGGGGTGATGCCGATTTTCTGTTAAACTTCACCAGAATAAGCGCTATCACGATTCCTATTATCCTTCAATGTCTCGGCAACACTATTGCACTGTCCTTCTATCGTATAAAGCTTGATGTTTTAAAAAAGATCATTCAGAAGACCTTTGCAGCCGAGATACTCTTCGGTCTTGTAATGCTTATCATAGCTTTTTCATTCATTCTTCAGCTCGTTGATCCTGCCTTTATGGACGCTTCTTATGGTGATGCCCTGTGGTATTGCTTTGCGATCGTAACCACCATCGGCTTCGGCGATTTTGCAGCCACTTCCACTATCGGAAGGATTCTGTCCGTTATCCTCGGAATATATGGCATCATCGTAGTTGCACTTATTACATCTATCATTGTTAACTTCTATTCAGAAATAAAAACGGATCCGGAACCTGATGATGACGATTCCGAATCCGAGTCTGATTCTGTTTAGTTTATCTTAGTTTGGTTAATTGCAACCTTCAACATTTCTCTTATTATCTCAAATAGTCCTTCAATATAAACAATGACTATCAACATAACACCAAACACAGGAACAAGCGAGTCGATCAGCTTGTTTTTGTGTTCTTTTGTATATGAGAACAGCATCATGATCGGTGCTACCGGAAGCAGTTTGATCATATCTCCCGTTCCGAAAGACTCTGCCCACTTCACTGCAGCATCATATGTCGATTGCATTGCAGGATCATTTATCAGTTTCAGAGATATGCCCTCTCTTGAAAAATATGCGATTATAAGGATTCCGTACAATATGAGGTCTAATATTGCAAAAAGCACGATCATCGATGTAAGCATACATGAAAACCGGAAAGAATTTGTATTGGTCTTCAGGAAGGCTTTGTAATCCTCATGTGTTTTACCATGCTTTATAAAACGGTTTTCTCTTCCTTTGAAATACAGGATGATGGTTACAAACAGAAGAAATGCAAGCGGTGCCTTAGTGGTAAGGAATGGATATAATACAACCGGCAGGACTATATACCCGTCAGTTGCAAGAAGCTTCAAAACGATACATACAATCTCATATAAGAACGGTATCAATGCCATCATTCGGAACCAGAACAGTTTCTTCCCCAGGAAACGCTTCTTTGGCGTATAATCCATAAAAAACATAAACAAGGTCAGTAAAAACAGATCAATAAAGATGTTAAATGCGATATAGCCATTGAAATCCGGCATTTTGGCCATATATTTGTCTAATGATTTAATTGCCTTTATCCTAT
Organism: Eubacterium ruminantium; assembly: GCA_900108205.1. Lineage (GTDB taxonomy): Bacteria > Bacillota > Clostridia > Lachnospirales > Lachnospiraceae > Eubacterium_Q > Eubacterium_Q ruminantium_A. Next base: position 647,068 of record FNUU01000001.1, read on the forward strand.
CACTTGTATATATCGAAACAATTCCCAGAGCATATCTGAAATATACAAACATATATACCACTATAAACGCTCCGGCGATACTTCCGTTTATGATCAGCAGCATCTTGTAATTACCACGTCCATTTAATAAAACGGCAAAGCTCGCTATAAGAAGAAGCGGCAGTCCAAGTGATGTGATTATTGAATTGACAGTATCTCCGAAAAGTATCCCGGCCTTTGATCCCGAAACACTGTTTCTTGCCTTTATCAAAAGAACAAGCTGTGAGAAAGCTATACTGATCCATGCTATAACCCTCAAATATCTGTATGAAAGCGGTCCTCTATACTTCATATCATTTTCAGTAGTTATATCGTATATGGATCTTTTGACTCTCTTTTTCTTATTCTGTTTTTCTTTTTTTTCCTCTTCAGGAATATTCACTTCTGTGATTTCTTTATTCTCCAAACCCATACATTCTTCTCCTAAAATAGACCGTTCAATTGCTGAACGGTCCATTATGTAACATAATCATATGTTATTTTAAGTATGTTATATTTACGCTTCTCATATCTCGGAGTCGTAAGATAGCTGAAAAGTGTTGCTGCTGCCATTATAAATGCAACAAGCATTACTATAGTACCCTTTTTGTTTTTCATATTAACTTCCACTTTTGGCGAATCAAACGCCTTTTTTTGAAACAAATCCTGTTCCAACTTTCATAATAAAAATATAATCCTCATATGTCAACATTAAACTGTTAAAAACCTATAATAATCAATGCATTTTTTTATATTTTAAATTGACAAAGTATATCAAAGAATGTATAAATAAGAAGGTGTGCGCCCGGACAGTACGTAAAGCCCGTGACGCGTTATGAATCAAACACGTAAAAATTAAAGGGAGGAACGTTTTCATGAAATTACCGGAAAACAAATGGTTACGTGCCGCAATACCTGCACTTCTTCTTCACTGCAGTATCGGTACCGTATACTGCTGGTCAGTGTTCAGTCAGGAAATATCCAACTACATTGGCTTTGAGAAAAAATCAGTTGAATGGGCATTCAGCTTCGCTATCTTCTTCCTTGGTATGTCAGCAGCATTCCTTGGAAATGTAGTTGAGAAGGACATTCACAAATCATCACTTATCGCAACAATCTGCTTTACTCTTGGTATGGTAGGTACCGGTTTCTTCATCATGTACGGTGGAGAACACAGAGGAAGTAAACTGGCACTGATAGGTATCTATGTATGTTATGGTTTCATAATGGGTGTTGGTCTTGGTACAGGTTATCTGTCACCGGTTAAAACCCTTATGCTTTGGTTCAAGGATCGTAAAGGTCTTGCCACAGGACTTGCAGTTGCAGGTTTCGGTGCTGCCAAGGCTATCGCAAGCCCTATCATGACAAAGCTTCTCAAAGCATGGAATGATGGTACAGAAGTATCAAATGGTGTTGGTTCAGGAGTTTATAAGATGTTCTGGATACTCGGCGGAGTATACTTCGTAATGATGTTTGTCGGACATTTACTTCTTAAGAAGCCTGAAGGCTGGCATGAACCTGCAGCAGGCGAGAAGAAGCCTTCTATCATGGAAACACTTAAGACTAAGCCAATCGGCAACTATGTTGGTATCTGGCTTATGTTCTATATCAATATTACATGCGGTCTTGCTCTTATCTCTCAGGAGAAGGCGATCGTAAAATGTATCGGTCTCGTAGCTTCAGCCGGACTCATCTCATCTGTATCTGCCATCTTCAACGCAGGCGGACGTCTTGGATTCTCAGCATGGGCTGATTCGCTTAAAGACAGAAACACAATTTACAAGCTCATTTTTATCATTTCAATAGTATTCACTGCTCTTGTAATGATCACAAGCGGTATCGTAAAGGGCGAAGGAAACGGACTCCTTATCTTCCTTGTACTTGCACTTATCTTTGTTGTAAATGCAGGTTACGGCGGTGGATTCTCAAATGTTCCTACACTTCTTTCAGATCATTATGGAATGGGAAGCATCAGTGCTATCCACGGTATTACACTTTCAGCATGGGGCTTTGCCGGTCTTACCGGAAACCAGATGGCTTCATTTATCGTAGAGCATACAGGTAAATTCGAACCATTTGAGCATGATGGCGTTATTGAAATGATCAACCCAACAGGTTATCAGAACGTTCTTTATGCAACCGGTGCTCTTTATATAGTAGCACTTATTCTCTGCCTCATCCTTGTCAGACCAAGCGGTAAGGCTGCTGAAGCAAAGGCTGCTAAGACTGCTAAATAATTAAATTTATTATATAAAAACGGCTCAGAATTTGATTCTGAGCCATTTTTATTTATTAGTTTTAATTTACAAAAGATAAAATATCTATAGGATTTGGTGCGATATAGGTTGCCCCGGCTTCTTCGAGTTCTTCTCTTGAACCATAGCCATAGAGCACGCCTATCGAATCAATTCCTGCTTCGTTAGCACCTTCAATATCATACATACGGTCTCCTACCATCAGAACAGACTCTTTATCCATGATATTATTCTCTCTAATAGCTCTTTCAATAAGTTCCTTCTTCTTAGGACTTTTCTCAGACTTATCAGGTCCTATAACCGCTGCAAAGCTGTCCGTAAGCTTGTGATAATCTATAATTCTCGAAGCTGTAACTCCAGGCTTGGAGGTTACTATATACAGCTTCTTACCTGCGGCGGTAAGCCTTTCCACCATCTGAAGTATGCCTTCATAAAGAGGAGAATCAAAAAGCCCCTCTCTCTCATAATAATCTCTGTAATATTTTACAGCCCGAAGGCTGTCTTCATCGGACATCCCATAAAAATCATGGAACGAATTATATAAAGGCGGTCCAATGAATTTAAGCATTTCCTTATCGGTTTCGTCATCAGTACTGATTCCCATCTCTGATAATGCTATTCTTGCAGACCTGATTATTCCAAACTCTGACTGGATTATGGTACCATCCAGATCAAAAAAAATATGTTCATACTTACTCATGTCATCTTACCATGCCTTACATTATATTTTTATCTATCAATCATTCCATACCGAATTATGTTTTGAATGACTCAAGGCTTTAATGTACTATACTCCATCGGCCTATTACAACAAACTCAATACAATCAGAAAAGTACAAGATATCCGTATCCGCTAACCTTTTCACCATCAAAGACTCCCGAACAGCGGACAAATTTATCATACATTTTGAAATTTGGATCTTCAGGAGACAGGTTTTCATTCTTATTCAGTCTCGTTTTGCATTTCAGTTTAAAGCTGTTGTTAAATGCATTTATATTAAGCTGAAGGATCTTATCTTGATTATCAAGAGCCCTCAGATATTCCAGCATAGGTTTTCTCAGCGGTTCGATGTCCCTCTCCTCAAGTTCGCCATATCTCACAACTCCCAGCTGATCTGTTGATAATTCATCGGAGTTAAAGCTTCCAACCATAAGCTTTCTGTCATCTGACAGTTTGAAAAAACAGAACATAAAGTTTGAATTCAACTCCAGCACACTCTTTTTACCAAAAAACAGTCTTGAAATAGGTTTATCAAAACTCTGCGAATGCCTGATATAGAATACATTTCCGCTGATTTCAGTATAATGTTCAAATACAGTAGCATGTCCGTAGGCATAGCATTCAGGATAGGTATAAGTTTCTACCTTCCCGCCTTCATTGGACTTGCCAAATTTTTTAATATCTATCTTGTCTCCCTTACGCTTAATTATATACTCGAATACAATGGTATCATAATCAATATATACCTTAAGTCCTTCATCAGAATCCCTGATCTCAAACTTATCAGCTCTGATAAGAAGATGGTTTTCATCTATGATTATCTTGTCTGCTTCGTATTCCTGACTCACCTCGGAATACTCTCTCTTGGTATCATCAAGCAAAGCAAAATAAACCCTCAACCTCTGTTTATCAGTCTTAGACCCATAATATGACAGTCTTAACACATAATTCATATTATGACCTGAAATAACAAAATCCCCCAGTAATACAATTGTGTCTTCAAAGTAGTTTTTTCTGATAGCTACATCCGTTTTGTTCTTCATATTAATCCCAACCGATCCTGATACTGCTTCGTTTTTTACTTAAAAAGGAGAACAAATATTTGTTCTCCTTTAATTATATTAGAAAGCGCTTTCTATTTCAATACAATAAGTTTAACAAGAAAATACCTCTTATTTTGTCAAAAAGGCTAAATCACATCTGATGTCTTACAACCTTGTATTCGTCACCGTCTTTATAATACGGGCATTCTTTGAAATGGCTCTGGACAAGCCTTCCATAATCGTCTTCATCCATATTTACATCACACACATATTCTTCAAGATCGTCATCATACATCAGATAACAGCATGTATCACAACTACCACCTTTTGCCATATTGCACCTCTCTTTATAAGCCTTCCCACTCATCCATGAATTCGATAAGCTTTTTTCTTTCCTGCTCTATAAGCCTCTTATCCTGCGAATTAAGGGCAAGTTCAAATTTATTTACAGCAGCCTCAAGAACATTTCTGTCCTGTCCGAGGCTCTCCTCATAGAGCCTTTCCATTCTGAGAAGAACAAGCTTATTTTCTTCCTGGTCTCTCGGATGTATCTTAAGATAAGATAATTCCTTGAGACGTGCCTCTATCTCTTCATCGGTCATCTCCGTATACTGTCCCTTTATAATGCATCTTTCCTTTTTGCCGGTAGAAACAGATTTTACTTCAACCTCGAGTATGGAATTAATATCATATGTATAAGTAACATCAACTGCCTCTTCACCTGCTTTTGCCTTTGGAACATCAATCTCCAGAACACCCAGCAGAAGGTTATTCTTTGCTATCCTGCTTTCTCCCTGAAGTATATCGATCTTTATATGCTCCTGATTATCATTTACGGTATACAGTCTTTCCGTACGGCTTGCAGGAATAACGGTATTCCTCTCTAATATCGGGCAGTAATGTCCGCCCTCCAGATGATGATCTCCCAGATCCACCGTAACAGAGGTGCCAAGAGTAAATGAACATACATCTGTCATTATTATTTCCTTGATGGACTCATTTCTTTCCTTGATAGCTCCCTGAATAGCTGCCCCAAGAGCAACCGCCTCATCAGGATTAATAGAGGTATCAGGAAATGTTCTGAATATCTTGCTGACAAAGCTCCTGATACTGGTCTGCTTTGTTGCGCCGCCGACAAGTACTATTTTATTAATATCTGATATTTTGAGCATTGCATCGCTGAGGGCTCTCTTAACAGGAATCCTTATCCTTTCAAAAAGATCCTCACAGGCTCTCTCATACTGACTGATAGTGATGACTGCTTCATAGCTTTTTTCACCAAAATGGCAGTGCATGGAAGCCTCCGACTCAGAAGACAGTGTAATCTTTGCCTTTTCTGCTTCTCTGTGAATATATTCACGCTCTTTGCTGCTGAGACTTTCCTTTTCCAGTCCACTGTTACGTTCAAAGAAGATTTTCTCAATAACGTTTGTAAAATCTTCTCCACCGAGATAATTATCTCCGGCAACCGCTCTTACCTCCAGAATCGGATGGAAATAGTCAAGGATTGAGACATCGAAGGTTCCTCCGCCAAGGTCAAAAACAAGATTCTTGGATGGTTTTTCATCCTGCAAAAGTCCATATGCGATTGCAGCTGCCGTAGGCTCACTGATAATTCTTTCCACCTTGAGTCCGGCCATCTCGCCGGCTCTTTTTGTTGCTTTTCTTCTTACATCATTAAAATAAGCAGGAACGCTGATAACAGCCTCGGTCACCTCTTCTCCAAGGTAAACCTCTGCATCCTCTTTAAGAGACCTGAGCACCAGTGATGACAGCTCAACAGCTGTATATGGTTTTCCGGAAAGCATATATTTCTTATCACTTCCCATATCTCTCTTAAAAACACTTGCACAGCTTTCAGGATATAACGCCATTCTTTCTTTTGCCGTTGCTCCTATAAATACTGTACCTTCCTCATCTATACTAACTACAGACGGAGTAAGATTCTCTCCAAGTCTGTTAGGTATTATTACCGGACCGTTTTCAGTATAATACGCTGCCAGGCTGTTTGTCGTTCCCAGATCAATACCTATTATCATTTTATATCCTCCAGTTATATTATCTCTCTCTTATCAAAAGAAAAACAAGCCAGGGGGCGAAGTGAGTATTTGTTTTTCTTGATAAGATACCGTAGGGGCTTTAGCCCCGCAGGATTATAATTCATACAGTTCCTTACCGCCGGCCAGAACCCTGATAGCATTAAATACTTCCGCATCTATCTTTGTGATCTCATCCTCTATCATCTTATAGAGTTTTACAGCCTCATCGGCTCTTCCTTCAAATTCACATATTTTGGCCATAAGTAAATAATGATCATAATATTTTATATATCTGCACTCCGTCGTTCTCGGAATTATATCTACCTTCTTCAGCAGTTCCTCTGACTTTTCCCTATCTCCCAGGCAGTAATACATTTCTGCAAGATAAGTAAGCCTCGTCTGTCCATATGTATAGTTACTGAGATATTCTTCCTCTGATCTGCCGTTATAGATAACATTCTTACCTTTTTCAGCCGCCGCCCGTGCTTCTTCCATTCTTCCTTCACGGCAGTAGCTTTCAGCAAGTCTCATATATTCATATCCAACCCATTCGTTATCAGAGAATTTTCCTTCGAATTCAAACTGCTTTTCATGTAAGTATATAACTCTTTCAAGACACCTTGAAGACAGCTTATAGTCTCTTGTTACATAAAGCATCTGTCTTGCTATCATGCTGAGGCAGTCTCTTATATCATACAGAATTTCTGTATTTTTACCCTTGATGAGATTCTGAATACCCATTGCAACAGCCTTATCCAGCTTCGGAGTATTCTCAAGAGCAAACTTCCTTACATCCTTTGCAAGTTCCTTGTAACCCTTCATATTTCCTGTAATAACATAAAGATCCATAACAGTCAGCTGAAGATCCACTATCTTATGTTGCAAAGGTTCTGCAGGAGTCCGGAATTTGGACAGCATTTTATTGATTGCAAATGGTGTTATCCTTGTAGACAGCAGATGATTGGAGTCCTTAAGCCATTCTGACTTATAGAATTCAAAGGACTTCATATATTCCTCAACAGCCTTTTCAGGATTACCACTCTTAAGATAAAGCTTGGCTATATTTTCACTATGTCTTGCACTCTTCAGCTTGAACTTATCCCTTGTTTCACAATAAAACTGTACTGCCTCATCATACTTACCTTCTATCTCCAGACATTTGATAAGATTTGAATGAAGTGCATTGTAGGAAGGATCCTCCGTCATATGAGACAGACCTTCCTTGAAGAGCTTTTCAGCTTCTTCAAATCTTCCCATCATCATATATGCATAACCCTTGGCATTATATCCGTAAATATAATCCGGATCGGCAGCTATACATTTATCAGCCACCTCGACAGCCTCTTCAAATCTGTAGGCATCATTTAAAACAAGTGCAAGGCTGACAAGATAATATGCATCTTCGTCACCTTCTATCGCCTTTTCAGCATGAAATAATGCAAGATCGATATCCTCTTTATTCTCTGTTCTTTCATACCTGTCCTTATAATAATCGGACAGTTCTTCCCTGGCCTTTGCAAATACAGGGTTCTTCTTTACGCAGCTTTCAAGCTGTATAAGCATCTTATCGGTTAAGTTTTTCTCCTTGAGAAGCATCGCATATTCATAGTCTATAGCTGCATTTTCAGGAAATAACTCCTGCATTTTAATATATAAGTCTTCTTTGACTTTAAGTGCTACGTCATTATCATATTCATATCCGGCAAGGTCTATGGAAAGCCAGTAAAGATTGATATTATTACCGCTCTGCTTAAGTCCCTCGTCTATGCAGTAATGTATACGGCTTACACATTCCGACTTCACGACAGGCTTCTCTCTTTTCATGGTAAGGAGGCATCTTCCGTAGTTGGAATAAAAATCAGCTATCTCTCTTGGCAGGAACAGATCCTTCTCAGCATCTTCTTCCTCTTCCGCCTTTTCGTCCACTGATGACTCATGCAGCCTTTCATCTACATACTTAAAGATTTCAGCCGCCTCAGTGTTTTTCCCTTCCATCGTGAGCTTTATAGCGATTTCAGCCTTTAGGCGCAGGCTTTTTACGGAGTTCTTCTCAGCCTTTTCAATAACCCTGTCAAAGTCTTCAAAATGCTTAAAAATCCTGAATATTCTTGCAGCATATACATATGATCCCGCAAATGCCGGAGCAGCATCCGACAGAGTATGAAAATCATCTATAACCTGCTGGGCTCTGTGAGAGTAAAATGCGTCTTCCTGACGACTGACATAAGCAGGAAGAAGTCTTTCGTCTTCTTCGATAAGCTTGTCCCACACATTGAAAGCTTCTTCGTATCTTTCATTATCATGATAATACTGTCCGAGAGCCCTCTTATATCCTATTCTCTCATTTTCATTTCTGCAGTAGATTGCCGCCTTTTTAAAGCATTCCTCTACTTCTTCCTTCTCTCCTCGTTCCTCTTTACAGATTCCAAGAAAATAATAGCTGTAACCAACTCTCTTGAGACGTTTATTCTCTTCCTTGGTCATATTATTCTTCTCTTCCTCAGAGAGACTGTCATATCTTTCCTGTAATTCAAGAAGCATCTCATGCCAGCGTGTCACATAAGGAAATGCTTCCTCATATTTTTCCTCGCTTATAAGAGTCCTTGAATAAAGATTATAATAATTATATTCATTCTCCTCATCAGGAGTAAAGCTGTTTAAAAGCCTGTATATTTCTTCAGTATTTTTCTCTCTTAGCCTGCACCACCCAAGCTCTATGAGCGCAAACTGGTCTTCCGGATTCTTCTCGATCCTGTCGGTAAAATAATCGATCATATATGAATCGACAAATTCTCTGAAGGAATTGATAAACTTGCTGGAATCATTAAATTCATAGGCGCCCAGCACCTCATCCTCAGCCTCTTCATATACTCCTTCCAGGAACAGATACTCCGACGTAGCCAGCTTAACAAATGCAAAGCCTTCATTATCAGCTATCACAGTGTCAAGACATGCCTTATAATCTCTGTAATCACTTATGGTTCCGGGGTTTTTTATCTCCTCACCCAGAAGAACATGAAGCGCATAGGCAGCCGAAAAGTATCCGATCTCATTAAATCTGCTTACATCAGCAAGGAGCTTTGCAATTCTTACAGCATTTTCCACCTCGCCCATAGAGTAGTAAATCATCATTTTAGCCGCGGCTTCAAAAGGATGCCATACAGAAAAACTCTGCATTGCAATTATCATCTGCTTACACTCAATAAGCTTTTCTTCCTTTTCCTCATCACTGCTGTAAATACTGTCCACATAAGCATAAACCCGGAAGAAACGTTCTGCCAGTTTTATATAATTATCATCTTCATTTTCCAATGGAGCTTCATCTTTATAACATTCTGTTTCTTCCAGAGGGAGTTCTCTGATAAATGCATATTCCTCTCTCTCACTGAAAAGAGCCAGTTTATCATAAGGGAAATAGTTTTCAGACTGTATAGCGTTCACAACAAAAGATATATAATCCGGCGGGAAATCATTTTTCAGCATTTCCGCCTCATCGGCTATACCGAATTCCTCATCAAATTTTCTCCACATTACAGGAGCATACTTGAAGAATCTCATGGTAAGCACAAGAAAGGCATTTCTTACTTCATCTATGGTATCAAGTCCCTGAATAAGCGGATCTCTGAACCACTCCTTCCATGCTTCAGGATCATTTCTCTTATGAATATCAAAATAAAGCTCCCTTGCTTTATCAATAAGCACGGAAACCGGTGTTTTTTCTTCTTCAGCGCTTTCACTGTTCTTTTCTGATATTTTCTTCAAAGCCTCTTCATAGGCTTCTCTGAGTTTTTTAAACCCTTCCGGATCATCCTCCGGATTTGTTGTAAGAAGTTTTTCTCTATATGCATTTCTTACAGCCGCTTCATCATCTGTGGCGGCTATACCAAGTATTTCCCAACAATTCATTATCTGTATCCTTCATTATTCATCAAACTTAAAGTCTGCCAGGAGATCAGCCAGAGAATATCTGAGTTCCTCCGGTTTTGCATCATCATGAGCAGCTTTATAATACGGGTTAAGCTTAAGCTCCGGCTCTGTTTTCATCTTTGCAAACAGCAGCGCTGTATTGTATGCATCAGTAAGTCCGTCATGAGCCCTTCCCTCTGTCACTATATCAGTTGCGATAAGAGCCTCCTCAAGATTGTAGGTTTTCTTCATTTTCATCTTTTCAGAAAAAAGAGGCTGGCAGTCATACCAGTTTTCATATAATGCATCCATTCCCTCAATCTGAAGCTTCTTGGCACTCAGCTCATGAACCAGCTGGTATTTATCATTTGTACTCCAGGAAACCATGGTAACATCCCCCTTTGGTATCCATGCCAGAAATTCAGTCAGAGCCTCCTTCAACAAAACTGCATTAGAAACATCGCTTGGCTTAATCCCCGTAAGATTCTGAATAAATTTAGTAATAAGGCCAAACTCAGGTTTTACATAACAATTGAATTTGTCCGTCACCTTATACTCCTCATCCAGAATTGCAGCCCCGATCTGTATGATTTCTGTTTTATATGAATATAGTGCTTTATTGCTTCTTGGAACAGTGCACATTTCCAAATCAATAACAACATATTTCCCCATCATATTACCTCCGAAACATATGATATATAATACTTTATGTTGGAAAAACAATCAACCCCATAAAATACTGATATCCCGGAAGAAGTACCGTTCGGAGGTATATGTAACCTTGTACTTTCCCGGGATATCATGTATTGCTTGGGGGGCTATATTTAAAAGCTTTATCAGCTTGTGACTTAAGTCTAACATGTACTGATGCATATTTCTACATATCGAACTTTGCATTTTCTGCTATTTTTATTAGCAATATCAACCATATTGCTACATCTTTCTCGGTATCATTATCGTAAGAATAAAACTTCCCTTTTCAGTTGACGCCTTAAGCATTCCATCGTATTTGGCGAGCGAATTCTTCATACTCTTTGTACCAAAGCCATGATATTTCTCATCATCCTTGGAGGTATAATGATTATCGTCATTAAAGAGTATAGAGGTATCTGCCTCATTTATACTGGAATTTGATAATTTCAGTATACAGAAATTTTCTGTCCTTCTGATATTAAAATCTATCCACTTCGGAGCACTCTTCGGAAGTCTTGCACAGGCCTCCACAGCATTATCGAAGGCATTGGCAAAAAGATTACATATATCCATAGGCTTCATGTTAAGCCCGCCATCAACTACTCCGTCACTGGAATATTTTATCCCCAGCTGTTCCATATCAGAAAGCTTCATGGACACAATGCAGTCCAGCATCTCATCTCCTGTAATATACTTCGGAGACAATGCCCTGACCTCTCCGAGAAGATGTTCAAGATGATCATTTGCTTCCTTTATCTTACCTTCCTTCATAAGCATATTCATAAATGTAAGATTATTTATGATATCATGCCTGAATGCTCTTGTCTCCGTTTGCGACACCTTATACTGTCTGATATATTCCAACTGAGCTTCCAGATATTTTTCCTGCCGTTCATTCTTATTACTGCCATATTTTCTGGTGATCATCGTAAAGATAAAAAGCGGAATAACAAGTCCCAGCAAAACCAGACATATTGCTATGATAATGCCCATTCCCCGTACTTTTCCGTCGTCCCCGTCAAACATCTCAAAAGTGGAAATACCGGGAACAAAATATAGCAGTATCTCCCAGGCAATAAACATAAAGACATATTTCATTTCCACCTTATAGAAACGTCCCTTTTTGTACAGCCCAAAATATAACATCATAAAAAGGATCAGCGATATTGTCAGATTGATGGCATGGCAGACAAAGCTTGCATTTCCCATGCCTGATGACAGTTCAGAACTACACGATTCAATATCCAGATTAAATAAATATGCATAAACATACAGTATTATCAATTCACTATACTGTATTATAAAGAATGCATAAATAAAGGTTTCTATTGTTCTGAGTATCTTATTCTTTTTATATATCACCAATGAAAACGCCAGTGTTATGATTCCTGTAAATACCAATCCGGAATAATTCAGGCACTTGGTAAAAATCTCCATCTGCCTTTGATTCATAAATGGTGTTTCATATTGCTTTATTATTAAGTATACCGCGCCGATCTGTAACGCAATATCCAAAACAAAGCCTATAAGAAGCACTACGAAAGCACTCTTATTAAGTACAACCCTTCTTCTTCCGAGAACGCAGGCAAGGATAAGCACTACATTCAGAAGTGTAAATGCAAATGCAAGATATGATATTCCCGTAGTGATATATAATTGAATCAGATCAGATGAAAAAACACTCATCTTAAACCCCTTTTCCTGACTGCTGCAAATCAACTCGACTGATGAAAAATCGATATGCTAGTATAGCGGTTCTAAAATAACTCAACCAATAACGCTGAATGTTTTTCTGAGAGTGCAGTATCAAAAACGTAGGAATAGCGGGCTATTCCGAGGCTTTTGGTGCTGTGCTATTCAGGAAAACAGGCAAGTTATTTGGTGTAGTTATTTAGAAATCGCTATACTAGATGGATCTGCTGTCTACAAAAACATATAACGCGTCCTTAAGTGCCTGTATATTGCCTCTGCTCACAGGAACGCCGGAACCATCATCCATGATCACCGAATTTTTTACCAGCTTTTTTACTCTTGCAAGAGAAATGATATAGCTTCTGTGGCATCTGAAAAATCCATATTTTATAAGTTCTTTTTCATACTCTGATATATTATATCTTGATAAATGTTCTCCGCTGTCAGTATGAATACATATATACTGATCCTGCGCTTCAAAATAAAGAACTGATTCAATATCCAGAATGATGTCCTCTCCGGCTTCTCTTACCCGCAGCTGATGTTTCTGCTTCATCCGGTCAGACACAAATCGTATCACTTCTCTTAATTTATCTTCATCTACCGGCTTTGTCAGGTAACGGAGTGCATTTACTTCATAGCCTGTAAGTGCATATTCCACATGTCCCGTCAAAAAAACAATATAAAGCTTTTCACTAATATCGCGAAGTTTTCTTGCAAGAGTTATTCCATCCATATCAGGCATCTCTATATCAAGAAATACCATATCATACGGATTTTTTTCAAATTTTCTGATCAGCTCCCTGCCATCCGAATAACTCTCCACAATAACATCCAGACTGTTTACCAGCCGGTCAATCCTGGTCTTTATTTCCTGACGGTATTTTTCCTCATCATCACATACTGCGATTCTCATTACTTCACCTATAATACAACTTAAGGAAACACCGAAAAATGATACATATCAGTGTTTCCTGTTGTTTCTTTTAATCCTATATAATTACTTTCCCTTTACCTTGCTTTTATTGCTGCTCGCTTTGCTCCTCGAGCTGCTGTTACTGATATTACTGTTGTTACTGATATTACTGTTCTTGCTGTTTACGCTGTCACGGCGACTATTGTTGTTACTGATATTGCTGTTTACACTGTCACGGCCGCTGCTGTTGTTACTGATTATACTGTTACGCCGATTGTTATCAGTTGTTATAATGTTTACACTGTCACGACCGCTGCTGTCACTGTCCATACTCTTAACACTGTAACGACGGCTGTTATTACTGATAATACTGTCTGCTTCCCGTATATCGTCAACAATAATATTATCATTCTCAACAATACTACCATATATACGATTTAGATTATTGTCAAGATTTCTTTGCGCCTGAAGGTCTTTCTGGTATTCCTTAAGTGATTTTGCCATGAATTTTTCAATTTTCTTCATCTCTGAATCACTGCTGTAAAAATAGTTATATCCCTTACGCGGGTCTTTCTTGATATATTCAATGACCTTATCAGAAAGCATCTTTATTACCTTCTTAGGTTTAAGATTCGGATCCGCTGCTATAGTTTCAAGCATATCTTTTCCTGTATTCCCTATAAGAATTTCATGGACAATAACCTTACCCGCCTTAGTTTTTGCAGTAGCTATATTTCTTGATAAGTAATTCCTCATTGATGATTCATACGTATTCTCTTCAGAAGGGTTCTCTTCAATGATCTTACCTATGTAATCTTCACAAACCTCCCTGATCTTTTTAACCTTATTATCAATTTCCTTATATTTATCAAATACCTTGTCCGGGTGTTTTTTAACTATATCCTTAAATACCTTGCTGTTCGCAAGTCTTTTTGCTTCATAATCAAAGCCCTGCTTCTTATCTTTGATGGTATCAAAAAGTTCCTCAAGATCTTCCACACCGTTACGGTCCTTAAAGGTCTGATCCAGCGCTTCCATCGCCGTATAATTTTTAGCAAGTTCTTCAACACTCATTCCTTTTGATAAAAGACTGTATCGGGCCGGTTTTCTGTCCACCATATAATTGGCTGCCATAAATGGACTGAGCTTATTAATATGCCTCCTTATCTTTGACTGTATTTCAGCCACACTGTAGGCCGTTTCATGAGGCTTTGGCATTCCCGGTTCAGGCTTAGGTTCTGCATCAAAGTTGTCTTTATACTTTTCATAAAGCCTACTCTGGGCTGCAGTCAGTTCACTCAGACTCTTTAAGCTGAATTCCTTATGATCATCATCCTTTACCCTGCTGAAAGGTATTCTGAGTGTCTCATAATACGTCAGATAAACCGGTAAATGTTCATTGATCTGTTTTGCAATTTTATATCTGTTTGTTGTTCTTGAACCGGAATGTCCAAGAATAGATTCATCTTTGTCCTTTTTATATGCATATGAAGCTTTGCTTACATTCTGAAGCGCCTCTATGATTTCCTTCGGCGTTTTTGACGGATCTCTGAGTGTATCTACGCATTTTGTCAGCGCTTCATACATTTTATTATATACATCCGAATTAGAGTTGCCATCCTGCACCAGATCAAGTTCTTCCTTAAAATGAATTATCTTGCCAGCTATAAGTTCAAGACCCGCTTTCATTTTTTCTGCATTCCGATAGAATTCTCTGGCATTTTCATATACTGCCTGGTTATTAATTACTGTTTTATCATTTACCTTACGGGCAGCCAGTGCATCAGTTTTTATACGTCTGTCAAGAGCATCATAGACTGCTGTAGCCATGCTTACTCTTTTTTCTTCCAATGCAGATCTCTTATGCTTAGGATTCTTGTATTCTTCTCTCTTCTGATCAAGATACTTTTTTATACTCTCACGAGTATTTTCCTTAAGCAGTTCATATTCTTCCGGATTACTTTCCTTATCAAACTGACTAAGTTTCCGGACAGCTTCCTTCATCTTCTTATACTCATCAGATGATCTTACATAGCCCGGATCTACCTCATCTGAATCCAATACTTCATACCATTTGTTCATATCATCCGATAAAGCAAGTTCTTCGGCAGGTTCCAGCTTTGCATTCCTTCTGCTGAACAATTCATTAAAAACATTTTCGTGATACAAATCTTTTAAATTCATGCTGGTGATGACAAAATTAATCCTTTTTTTCCTTTCAGCAGCATTTACCGGTGGTTCCTTGATAAGGCTTTCGCAAAGCATAATATTATTATTGATTATTTCAAGAGCTTCCTGATTTTTCTCCGGATAAAGATTATAGTCATGCAATTCTCTTTTGGCAGCAACAAAAAATCTGGCAAGAGCATTTATATCTGAAGCCGGATATCCCGCCTTCAGAAGCTTATATTTAGCCTCTGCCTCATCTCTTATATATTGTTTATCCCTGCTGCCATACACCAATTGATCATAACCATTTTGGAGGCAGCCTTTATCAAAATAAACCTTAAACTCTTCCTTTGTCATATTCATCTGCTTATCCGCAGATTTTTTATAATCCTCAAAAGCAGCGATCATTTCATCACGGCCAACAGATCCGTTTTTAACAAATTCCTTCCACTTATTCTTAACCTTAACCGCCTTTGTAAGATTATCCAGAATAGGACTTCCTTCAATTGATTTAACGCTCGCCTTCCAGTCCGTATTATCTGTTCCGAGATATTTTATATTAACCTCTTTACTATTCTTTCTTTTGATATCAAGCTCTACCTTATTGGTCATAACAGTATTATATCCATCCAATACAGAATAAAGGAATATACTGTTATCCTCAAAAAGCTTCCTGTAATTTCCTGCTATCATCTCATCCATAGCATCTCTGAAGATCATGACATAATCTCTTTCAGCCTCGGTAAGCTTTGTTTTCTTAAGATAATCATCCAGAAGTACTGTTAAGTCTTTAAGTCCATCCACCATATCCTTAATCGGTGCATTAAACATATTATCATCAGAAAACATTGCAAAAGAGCGTTCTCCCTGGACTATTGAATACTTATCAACAGGTTTTTCCTGGAAATACTCCGTATTCAATGTAAAACTGTTCAATGATTTGTCCTTAATTTTCTCTTCGATTTCAGGATACCTTCCATTAAACACTATAGCCATTTCTTTAAATTTATCCTTAAACATAAAGTCCATGACATTCATTCTGGCAAACATGGCAAGTCTGTCATTAAAGGGTATAGTATCCTTAAGAAAATCAAAAAGAACCACTCCCGCGAGATTATACATCTGCAGGAGATCATATTTGGAATACGTCTCTATATAGCTTTTTCCTGTATTTCCAACCATATATTCCGGATTTATGTTTTTAACTACCTCTTCATCCTTCTCCTTCATTACCGAAACCTCCCTCTTAAAACATACTGCAATATATTGAGAAGCAAAAACGCATCTCATAACCCTGCAGAACTAAAGTCCCTGCGGTATCTCATAATCCTGCAGAACAACAATTACTTATGATAAATATACTGTAAATACAAATCAGCATAATAATACTGATATGCGTCAGAACACCTGTAAATCATCCAAAAGAAAAACTCCTGTCAAACCGGGAGTAATCCTCTACGTCCATACTTTCTTTATCAAATATACCACAAATAGCGCAACAAAAGAGTAACAAGATTTTTCACCGGTTACTGTTCACACCCTGGCCAGAAAGCCTCTCCCATAACCATATTTTGAGCTTTCTATCCCGTCAAAAAACCAAGCCTGCTTCTTCTCCTGATATTTATAAAGACAAGCGTATTCAGGAACTCGAAGACGAAAACCGTCAGCTTAAGCTTCAGATTAACGCTTTAAAGAAGGAGCTTGAACGTATTAATTCTTAGATTATTAGTGGATTCTACAAATAACATCAGTGAACGATGTCTTCGAAAATTCAAACGCAAACAGAAACAGGCTGTGGTTCTCCGGAGTGACTCCGGCGCGCAGCATATTTGTGATGCACTAACAATAATAGAAACAGCAAAAATGCAACATAAAAACGTTTATGATACAGTTGAAAATGTATTTGAAAAATAAACAAAGGGATGCAGAAAAGACCGCTAAAAAAATTGCATTCATCTTCTGCATCCCTTTTATTTTCTTATTTTTGTTAACCGGTGAGCTGAAACTTTTAACCAACTTTTTTCAGATACAGTTCCACTACAAAGCCGTCATCATTGTAATATTCCATTCCGCCGCCCTGTTTTTCCATATAATTTTTAACCAGATATAAGCCTATTCCATAACCCGATTTTTCCTGAACATTTTTACCTCTGTAATACTTTTCAGAGATAAGCGGCAACTCCTCCTCCGGAACTCCCGGGCCATGATCTCTGACAGTGATTTTCAAGAACCTGTCACTACTGCCATCACTTCTCTTAGCCACCTCCGCCTCGCTAAAATACACATTGATATCCGTTCCTGCATATTTTATCGAATTGCCTATTATATTATCAAATACCTGCTCCATTCTCAGCTTATCCATATATACCAGATATTCAGGCATATCATTCTCCAATATAATAGACGTATTCATATTCATTCTTTCAAAATACTCCTTTATTATCAGAGAACTCTCTTCCTTCTTCTCAACATGGATATGATCCAGCTCTTCAAGGGTTGCATGGAAAATGCTCTGCATAAGCTGATTTATAACATCTGCCTTTGCGGATATCAGATCGACTTTTTCAATAATATCCTTTGCATCGACCAGCTCACCGGTTTTTCCGGAATCGATCTTAACATCAGTTTCGTCATATTTCTCTAATTTTCTCTCCGCCTTCAGCTTCAGAACCTCACATGTGGTCTGTATGGTAGCTACAGGTGTTTTTATATCATGTGAAAGCTCGGCAACCATCTCCTTCTTGGCCTTCTCAGCCTGTATCTCTCTCTCCCTTGAGGCCTTCAGCTCCTCTCTCATTATATCGAAGCTTTCGGTAAAGCTGCCAAATAGATTATTTTTATGAATCGGAATCGAAGCATCTAGATTACCTTTTGCTATCTCCTGAGAATAGCTTTTCATTTCCTTTACAGGTTTGACCATGAAATAATATACTGTGAAAATTATGCCTGACACTCCGACCATAATGATAATCCATATAATAATCACACTTATGATAAGCCCTCTCTTCTGTGCCTCCATATGATCTTTAATATCCGTCCACGCCACCTTACCGATGATTTCTCCATCATACGTAATATCCATGATAAGCGCCCTCTGACTGAATAATTTAAGAAGCTCCGGCTCATTAGGATCAATTGACATAACTATGCTGCAGTTATACTTTTTCTCAACCTCTTTTTCCGTTAAACCTGAAATAAGATCAGCCTGCACCCTGTGCAGCTGATCATTGTAATAAACTATGTTACTTTTACCATATTCTGTTTTTTCTATCCTTCTTACAAAGAAGAATATACCCGCAATCATCAAAAGAACAAATATGATTGTAGTTGTCCTGAGCAGCTTCATTCTTCTCCAACACCTTATCCATACTTACAATTCACGTAATACATATATGAGAAGCAAAAAACGCATCTCATAATCCTGCTAAACCAGCGTTTCTGCGATATCATTTGATCATATCATACTTCAAGAATATATCCCGTGCCCCAGACCGTTTTGATAAAGCCCGGATTATTCGGATCCTCCTCCAGCTTCTCACGGAGCTTTCTGATATGCACGTTCAGAGTACCGTCACTATAGAAGCTGTCCCCCCAGACCTCATCAAAAAGCTTGTCCTTGGTGACTATAGTATTCCTGTATTTATAAAGACATTCCAGAAGTGCAAATTCCTTTGCCTTAAGATTTATCCTGTTACCATCAACTATGACTGACATGGTTGCCGGTTCCAAAACAAGTCTCATATCGGCTGAATTCGTTTTGTTGTCATTTTCATCAGACTTATTTCCGCTGTAAACAGCTGAATTGACAGAAACAGAATCATCAGCTGAACTCTTTGCTGAAATCATTCTCATCTGCTCTACTCTCTTCAGATTCACCTTAACCTTGGCAAGAAGAATCGACATGCTGTAAGGCTTTCTGATATAATCATCACCGCCTATACTGAGGGCTATAAGAACATCATCGTCCCCTTGCCTCGCGCTCACAAAAAGTATCGGCAGCTGATATTTCTCTCTGATCGTCTTACAAACCTCAAATCCGGATCCGTCTCCGAGGTTAATATCAAGAAGCATCAGATCGATAGTGTTATCCTGCAGAAACCTGTAGCAGGCCTCTGCAGAATCGACATAGGCTGTACTTATGTCAAACATTTGAAAATATTCAGCTGTCATTTTTGAAAGATCCACTTCATCATCTACTATCAAACAATTGTAGTGCATAACTCTTCTCCTTTGATACTGTTAATCGATCAAATACATCACTGATTATACTATAACATACGCGATTATTCCATGAAATATATGAATGAACAAAGAGTGTCGCTTGCGGCACTCTCCGCGCGAGACGCATCCTTAGCGGAGCGTTTTTTGTATAATAGGAAACGCAGTTTCCTATTATACAAAAATCTGCCGGAAGACACTTCCGGCAGACCATAATTATTAAAATACTTTATATGCATTATTATAAATTTGCCCTGATTTATTCCTCTGTGATCATTTCAACAGGATTCAGTTTTCTGATACGTGCTGAGATAAGCATTGATGAAGCTGCTGCAACTATGAGCATTCCGGCAAATACCATGAATGCATAGATAACAGGTATATCAAGACTGACTTTCTCGAAACCGAACATACTGAGAAGAGCTTTGGTAACAACGCTTCCGAAGAAACCTGATACCAGTATTCCGACCAGACTTCCGATCATAAGAGCAGGTATATTAGACATAGCAGTCTGAATCATAAGATTTTTGGTGGTAAAGCCAAGCGCCTTACTTACTCCGAAGTTCTTCCACTCTCTTACTATCTTGGACTTGATAAGCAGGGTTTCGATAAATATAACTATAAGCAACGTAACTGTACATATAAGTATGCAGATAACTGTCATGGATGAGCTTATCGCTCCCATAGACTGCTCACCTATCTTGATTCCATCAAGAAGATTTATCTCAGGGTAAACACTTTTTATACGCTCCTGCATAGTCTCAAAGCTTAGTCCGTCAGAAATATATACCATCATTTCCATCTTCATGCTGCCGACACTGTTGAGCCTTTTCATGCCCTCAACAGTCATTGTAGCTGTTTTCCCACCATTCTGCATAAGCTGATATTTTCCGGTAATGATAAATTTTTCAGTCTTGTTCCCCTGATTTACTTCGATTGAGTCACCGACTGAAGCATTGAGCGCTTTTGTAACATTTGGAGTCAGCGCTATCTCATTTTCGTGAATAGGCATCCTGCCTTCAACCACATTTGAATGCTGAAGCTCAGCGGTATCCTGATATGCGATAGTATTGATGGTTTCCCTCTTGGAACCATTTATCATTGAAAACTCAACACGATATGATCCTACTACATGTTCAACTCCGTCAATAGCTTTCAGCTTGTCTATATAGTCAGGAGTAGTTGAAGTTATAACCTCGCCAAGCTCCATGCCTGTGAAATCCATCATCTTCCTGGCATCACCGCCAAATTCATCCACAAGACCAAAGCCAAGCATTGCAACCGCTGCGAGTACCGCCGCGATAATCATTATCGCAATACTGTTTCCGAGTCTTCCAAAGGTTTCCTTAAGTGAAAGGACTATTGAAGTCGGAAGATTGGTCTTTTCAAAACCAAAGCGATTCTTCTTATAGTTGTGCGCTGTCATTCCGCCACGAAGTGCATCCAGCGTTGATATCTTCTTATATTTTCTTCCAATAAGAAGTGTAGCAAGGATAAATACCAGAAGTACCCCGCCTGCGGTTAAAAGCATCATTAAAATCTCCGGTGACTGATGCCATGAAAGACCGGCAAGTGAGCCGAGAAGATTTCCGACCGGCTGCATGAGTAAGCAGCCTGCTGCAATGCCTAGATTTGCACCAACAAGAGTTACAATGATTATCTGAACAAGAAGCGCTCTTCTGATTTCCTTGACAGTATATCCTGACGCCTCCATGATTCCTGTGTTTGTCATATTTCTCTGAATAAAGTTTTTAATGTTGAACGAGATGATAATAAGCGAGACCACTATGATTATTACTGCGAAGATAAATACGATCGCAAGAGCTATAAAAGGCATGAGTATGTCGCCATCCTTCATTACGGACCAGTTAAGAATCATAAACTGCGGTTTCGCAAACCCAGGATTTTCAGTCTCATATGATGATACCCAGCTTCTGAAGGCTTCGCTCAGTTCTCTTTCAACAGCGTCACTCTCGACACCTTCTGCTACCGCCTTATCCGAAAGCTTACCCTTAAACTTAAGATATCTGCTTACATATTCCGAATCGATATTCTCCAGTTCAGCATACGCATCGTTCGATAAGTAAATACGATATATTGACATATTAAGTGGATTTGAATACATACTGTCTTCCATAAAACCTGCAACACTGTATTCATAAACCTCATCATCAATCTTGATGGACAAGGTATCGCCTGCTTTAAACGAACCCTTCAGGTAATATGGGAGAACAATATCCTTTCCCGAGAAAGCCGATGTATCAATTGAAATCTTCTGAATACTCCTTTCATCTTCGTAACTTCCTACAGAGAACTCCATGCTTTCGTACTCGCTGTCCTTCTTATTTTTGAAGTCGGCATAAACATTCAGGCTTCTCTCATGTTCGAAATCACCGATATTTTCATTCTCAGTAAACATTCTGCTTACTGCTTCTTTACCTGCGTCTGAATCATTAAAATACAGTTCAACATCTTCTCCGTTGATCCTCTCATATACATCATCCGGAATCTTTCCTGAGCCGGTAAGCATTGAAAGGCTTATGAAGATAAAAAGTGTTGCGAAGAAGGTAAGTACCATAAAGGTTATCATCTCTCCCCGCTGCTTTTTGATATTATTTTTTGCAATAAATAAAAGTCTGTACATATTACCACCCCATCTCCTGAAGGAAGTCCTTCAGCATTCTGTGTCTCTCCTTTGCTCTGTCCAACTGTGGATTTGTTTCATCCTTGTAATCCCCTGCGTATGGTCCGAGATCGATTTCTGCCGAAATGATACCGTCCGCAAGATAAATGATCCTGTTGCCTCTCTCAGCCGCCTTGATCGTATGTGTAACCATCACTATGCTCTGACCCTCTTTATTTAGAGCAGTCATAATATCAAGTACGTTTTCCGTATTCTGTGAATTAAGAGCACCTGTAGGCTCATCTGCAAAGAGTACCTCCGGCTTATTGATCACTCCCCTTACCACTGCAACTCTCTGCTGCTGACCACCGGAAAGCTGATTAGGAAATTTTTTCCAGTCATTTTTTCCTATCTCTACCTTCTCCAGAAGCTCTTTTGCTCTAACTGCAAGCTCTTTTCTGTTTTTCGTTTTAAGAAGGCCGCTGAGCATTACATTATCGAGTGCGCTCATGCTGTCATTCAGATAATTCTGCTGAAACACAAATCCTGCATGATCTCTTCTGAAAAGCGCCAGCTTGTCATTTGAGAATTTTGATATCTCGATTGCCCCTGAATTATCGGACCGCTTTTCCCCTGCCGATGAAGTATCATCTACAAAATAAGTTATTTTGCCTAGACTTGGTCTGTCCATACCTGAAAGCGCATAAAGAAGTGTGCTCTTGCCAGAACCGGAGTTTCCCATAACAACCGTGAAATCTCCTTTATAGATATTCAGATTCAGATTTTTAAGAACATGCTGCTGAACAGATTCATTCGAAAATGTCTTTGAAAGATCCTTTGCCGTAAGTAATGTCGTCTTATTCATAATATATCTCCTGTAATAACTTTATTTTTTATTGTTTTTATTTGTTGTTTTTTTCTTCTGAGACTAATATACGACAATCATTTATTAAAGTCTTAATCTGTATCTTGTGTAATCCTTAACTATTCCTTAAATCCACCGATACCGGAACCAACGCTTCCATCATATTTTTTTCACGATATGTTCTGTGTAGATGCTGACTCTGTCAGCCTATCATCTCGTGACTCTGTCACTCGATGATGAATATTCGCCCAGTGCCTGCATTCAAACAGGTCATCCCCCACGAATTCAATGTTATTGATTCGTGGAGGATAATCTGTTCTCGCAGTCGCTTGGCTCATTATCTACAGAACAAAAGAGACGACCGAAGTCGTCTCATAAAAAGTCAGATTTTCATTTTCTTTTTTATTACAAAATAACATACAACATGTGCCAGTATGGTTATGGCCCAGGACACCGGATAAGTCGCATAAATATAAAACGGCTTATGGAACATGGCCATTTTAAAGAACGTCTTCAGCCAGATTATTCTGAGACCACAGGCACCTATCAGAGATACTATCATAGGCATGATCGAATAACCAAGTCCTCTTATAGAGCCCACCATAACATCCATGATGCCGCAGAGATAATATGTTCCGCAAACCACAACAAGTCTTTCAGCTCCCTTGCTTATTACCATCTTCTTTGGCGAATAAATATGCAGAAGCTGGCTTCCAAAGATGGCTACCAGACCTCCCAGAACAAGGCCCGTGATAAATACCAGAATCAGACCGCTCCTTAGTATCTTTCCTATCCGTTCTGTTTTACCTGCCCCCATGTTCTGGCTGGTAAAGGAAAGCGTTGCCTGATGAAATGCATTCATGGAAACATAAACAAATCCTTCCAGATTTTGTGCTGCGGAATTACCTGCCACAACTGTAGCTCCAAAACTATTTATAGATGACTGAATAATAACATTTGAGAATGAAAAAAGTGTTCCCTGAAGCCCTGCCGGAATACCTATTCGAAGTATTCTTGCAAGAGAATCCATATCAATCTTCATTTCTCTAAGACTTACACTTATATCGCTCTTCTCGTGGAAGAGACAGAGCATGATAAGCACTGCGGAAATAATCTGTGATATAACCGTTGCCAAAGCTACTCCCGCAACATCCATTTTAAAAGCAATAACAAAAAGCAGATTGAATAACACATTTATAACTCCCGCAAACGAGAGAAAATAAAGCGGCCGCCGTGTATCACCTATAGCCCGAAGAATTGCACTTCCGAAATTATATACCATCATGGCCGGGAGCCCCAAAAAATAGATTTTAAGATATAACGACGCAAGGTCAATAACCTCCGGCGGAGAATCCATAAGCACCAGAATATTTCTTGCAAAAAGCAGTCCTGCTATCATAAGTACTAATCCGCCGAACAGAGATATTACTATAGATGTATGAACTATCTTCCTTGTATGCTCTCTGTCTCCTGCCCCCACTGCCTTGGCTATCAGTACATTTGTACCTACACTGAGGCCGATAAAAAGATTAGTCATAACATTTATGAGCGAACCGTTTGAGCCAACCGCTGCCAGCGAATTTTCACCTGCAAACTGTCCTACAACCACCGTATCCGCCGCATTAAAAAGCAACTGAAGGATGCTGGAGCACATAAGCGGAAATGCAAATTTCAGCATTTTAGCGCCTATAGGTCCATTTGTCATATCAATATTGTATTTCTTTGATGAAGAATTTTTCATAATATATTATTAACCTTAAAACTATGATCTGAATTTTTTAAGTATCATCCCCAAAAAGTATCTGAAGGATTCATTTTTTATAAACATGAGCGCCATCAGCATATTAGGGATTATCATACAAAGCACGCCATCCAGAAGAAGCTGCTTAAAGCCTTCGAGAGAAACCATATCATTTATCAGATAAACCGAAATATAAGTAGTTGCTGCTATTATTAGGAACAGTATAAGATATCCCAGCATTTCTTTTACATAATCGCTTATTCTTCTCTCAAAGAGCTTTTTATATACAAACTTTGGATAGCTGAACGCCCAAAGCGCCATCGAACTGATTATTGTTCCGGCAAATACTCCCGCCAATCCGAATATCTTAAGAAGTATTATCGATGATACCAGATTTAGCAGTGATTCCACAAGGGGAACAAATCTGTTTTCATAAAAAATACCTGCGGCATCCTGGAATGCACTGAAGGTTCCCCTCATAAGAAGCTGGAAAAACTGCAGAGACAGTATTATTGCCACCGCAAGAGGAAGTACATATTTCTTACCAAACCACCATGCTATAAAAGGCTGTATCAAAGCCGCCATGGAAGAAGCCGCAAATGCTGCTATCCAGAAATTCATAAACCTTATTCGTTTAAACACCCTGAAGGTATGCTCCCTGTCTTCAGATATGAGCATGTTTCCGACGCTAGGTGTAAGCGCTGCAATAGCCGGCTGGAACAGTTTGGTAGCCGCATCTGTTACAAGGAAATAATTATTATAAAGTCCCACTGTTTTAATGCTCAGGAATACTGAAATAAGAATATTATCAGTACCGTTTACAACAAAGGTTCCGATCTTATGAAAGAAAAGTGCTCCGACCTTCTTCTTAATATCCGCAAGAACATCTCGGCTGAGCGGTTCTGCCTTCTTCTTTCTGAGAAACGGATACATTTTATCAGCCATGACAGATATAACAACATTTTCCAGAATACGGAAAGCCAGCTTGATCAAAAGGTAAAGATAATAATCATGAGTAAAATACAGCATAAGCAACTGTGCGGTGTTCACACTGATAAGATATACTATATGAACAATACTTATAAAATAATTCTTCTGATCTGCATAAAGTATAGACCTTTTATAACTGAGAAAATATGAAAGGACTACATCAAGAAGGTAAATGATGAAAACCAGGGTAAGATTCACATCAGCTTCTACTTTTCCGGTTATAAGCGGAAGCACCGGAATAAGGCAGATTCCTATAACCGAAATGATCCCGGCAACAATATGAAATGCCTTTCTGTAGAATTTCATAAGAGAAAGGACGAGAGTCTCGTCCTTTTCCTTAAGAGGTTTATAGAGATGAAATACCACCGCTTCACCGATACCAAGATCAACGATCGCAAGCATTGTTATTACATTTGAAAAAAGCCCGTTGAGTCCTGCATATTCCAGCCCGAGTATTTTAATGAAAAGCTTCTGGGCAAGAAGCCCTATCAGGATCGCAGCAAAATTTGCAACAAGTGTAAACAGAAAATTCTTCGCGGATTTTCCTGTCCTTCCGGCTTCTGCTGAAGATTTTTCTTCATCTGATGCCTTCTCCTGCTCTTCTCTTATCTCTTTGAATCGTCCTGCATGTGCAGCAAATACAAATATAAAGAAGAAATTTGCGAAAGCATGCTGCTCCATAACAAACATAAAAAGATACAGCAGAAGAAAAACGGATATCCACTGGCTGGTCATTTCCTTTTTATTCTTAAAAAGCTTATATACCGAATAGCCGATTATCAGAAGAAAGATAACAAGTCCTATGATTCCGCATTTATATAATACCTCTACAAATTCGTTGTGGGTTGTAACAATTACACTGTTAAAACGGAAGGTCTGATAACCATGACCGAGTACAGGGAACTCCTTTATCTCCTTTATGGCCTTGTCCCACACATAGATTCTGTTGGTAAGGTCCAGCCTCTTATGGAATATATCTACGATCAGCCATTTAAACATATTCTGACCGCGAAGCACCACAAAAAAGACAGTCAGAAAGATACCTAAAACAGAAAAAGTAATTGAATTAAAAATCTTATTCAGCTTAAGTACCTTCGAAAACGCCAGAAATAACACAAGAGGCAGCAATGTCATAAGAGCAGTACGGTTCTTGACAAGCAGGGAAGAAATTATAACCACTGCTGTACTCACATAAACGAAATACATTTTTCTCTCATAGATCACACAGAACATCACAAGAAAAAACAGGAAAGCCATCTGAAATGCAATATGCCCGCTCTTGAAGCCCAAAAGCCAGTTTTCAGGGTAAAAACCTCCTGTTGTATCATACATACCTTTTCTGTATATGATAGCCAGTATAAAATTTGAATATGTTAAAGAACCGAAGAAGATAATCTGAGCTTCAAGAAAGCTTTTCAGATCCCTATGTATGCCATATTCGATAACAAGACATATTACAATGGTTGCAAAGGCATACTGAAATGATACCTTAACCCCTGAATTGCCGTTCACTTTTGCGGCGAGACACATGGTAAACAGTATAGCGCCAAACAGCAAAAAAATCGGCGAGATCTTCTTCACCATTCTATCCTTAAGGATAAGCAGTACTATGATTCCTCCTACGATCGTCTCAAGAATTGTATAGAGAAGAGGTACTTTTCCGATATTATCCCATACGAGCGGTACCTGATAAAAAGGAAATGTGAGGCATAAAAAAAGCATCACATATCCTATTTCCTTCAGTTTATTATCCCTCGCCTCATTCATTACAGGGTCCTCCATTTTGATCTCCAGTAGGTAAATAAAAGATGCCTTTTATGGAGAGAGGCCTTCAATCTGTCCTTTTTATCTGAATACCTCCAGTACCTGAGAGTCTTTATCTCCTTCCATGGTGCATCTTTATAGAGATGTCGCTTTATCGCTTTTCTCACACTTTTTTCAGGCTTCCAATCCGGGTGGCCATACAGACATTTATAAATATATCTGAGTGAATCCATAAGAAGCCTGGTATAGGCGTGATATTCCAGCGGATCAGAAAGCTCCATCAGCTGAGAAAGCCGTTCAATAGGCATTTCCATATCATTTATAACATTTTCATTATATGCATTTGAAACAGAAGCCGCATTTTCAAAATAATAATACCAGACTGCTTTGACATAACACACCTTAAGCTTTTCAAGCATCATAAGATTCCAGATAGCATCCTCATAAAGCCTTATTCCAAGAGGAAATCTAAAGAAACCCTCCTGAAATGCACTCTTTCTGATAAATCTGGCAGCAATGCCACGGCTTACATATCCACCATCTCCGAATCTGTACGGCTCCGCCACACATTCGGAACGTGTTTTATGTACTCTTTCAGGTGTAAGCCTTACTACTCTCTTCTTTAATTCCTCCAAAGAGTAAGCCTTTCTGAAGGGACTTGAAGTAGCGCTGAATTCCTCTGCTTCCACCCAGTTTTGATCGTAATCAGCTCCTTGAGCGATATCAGCTTTATTATCATAAATATAATAAGTTCCTCCAAATAAAGCATCATACCTTGAATTTTTAAGTATTCTGACAGCCTCCTCAAAGCAGCAGTAATTCAGAGTGTCATCACCATCAAGAAAGGTTATGATATCACCCTCGGCTAAATCTATTGCGTAATTCCTCGCTCCGGAAACCCCGAGAGAATCCACCGAAAAGAATCTGATCCTTTCATCCTTTTCTGAAATTTCTTTCATCTCCATAGCAAATTCATCGGTGCTGCCATCATTTATAAGGAGTATCTCAAAATTATGATAGGTCTGTTTAAGAACACTATCTATCGCTCTCTCAAGTAATGCTTTATTCCCGTTTTTAACAGGAAGAATCACACTGACCTTCATCTCATCCTTCATAATATGCCTCTAATTCATGTGTTAACCTGTCCTCTTCCGGAGGAGGAGTCATATAATCGCCAAAAATACCTGTGAGGTATTCATCATAGCCCTTCATAGAATAGAATTTGTGGCCTTCAAACGGAACCTCGATCAGGTTTTCATACTTTTCTTTTTCTACAACCTGACCCGGGCCATCATAAGCCCAGCTTACCATTCCACACCTTGGTGAATGATTGTAGGAATATTTAAGTGCCACCTTTCTCTGCAGCTTTGCAATTTTCTTTCTGCCTATAAGCCTTGCCAATGGGCGAAGGAAAATTGCCTTAAGTACTATCTTAAGTCCGGATTTGCCATAACCCAGCTTGACAACCGAGATAATATTCAATTTAACAAGGATCATACCTATTTTGTAATGAAATCTTGTTTTTCTTTCCGATGCAGGAAGTCCGTCCACCGGAAATATATCGATCCAGAGAGAACTAACATCTTTCTGTTTATAATGCTCTTCCTTGATCCTTGTTCTGGTATCAAAAATTTTCATATATGGTGCATCCAGAGTACCATCCTCAAAGCACGCCAGCCTCATATAATCCGGAAACAGATTGTTTTTTCTGTTAAGTCTTATAAGCTTTTCATAATCCGGACGAGGCATTGAAATATCAACATCATCATCCCACGGAATAAATCCCTCATGTCTTATTGCTCCGATAAGAGAACCCGCGCAGAGCGTATACCTTAAACCATATTTCCTGCATACCTTGTCAAATTCAACCATCAGATTAAGGTCAGTTTCCTGTATTTCCTTTAATGTCATTTTTTCCAAAACAATTTACCTCCATCATCTTTCACGTAAATGCACGAGAATATTGCAGAAAAATGCTGTAACAGGATAGAAATGGCAGAGCATGAAGATCATTATCTTACGAGACTTGATTATCGGAGCTTTCAGCAGCTGCTTTTCACACTCCTTCATATCCTTAAGAAGCTTCTGTTCCTGCTCTCTGTAATTCTTTTTTATATTCTTTCTTGTTACTCTTGTTATCATTCTGAGAAGAAGCGTAAAGTTGATCCTTCCTCTGTTGAGAGAAGCATATTCATGATCAGGTTCAACACCTTCCGTGATCCTCTCCATTTCATCCCACACAAAGATAAGGTCAAAATCCATTTCTGAAAAATGACTTGTTGCGCTTTCATTGTTTTTAAAATAGTAATATCCGACCTCATTCAGTCTGATTATCTTTTCAGCGCCTGCAATTGCTTTATACGTACCTATAACGTCTTCACCGATCCTGATATCATCCGGAAAAAGGTTCTCCGAAATCAGTTCTCTCTTATAAAGCTTTGCAACAGGATAATGCACCCATTCATTGTTATCTATCTTAAAGAAGATCCTTAAATACTCATTCCTGTCATATTCTTTATATTTCAGAGTTTTCTGAGGTTCTTCCTTATATGTATCGTCCACCCTCAGCAATTCGCAGGTTACAAGGTCAGCCTTCTTTTTAAGCATTGTTTTATATAAATGCTCAATGACAGTATCCCTGATCCAGTCATCACTGTCTACAAACATTATATATTCACCGGATGCAATCTTGATTCCCTCATTTCTGGCTCTTGATACTCCGCCATGCGGTACGTCAATATTCCGTATCCTCACATCAGAATCAGCCAGACTCTTTGCTATGTATCCGGACTTATCGGTAGAACCATCATTTACAAGGATAATCTCCAGATCTTTATAAGTTTGTGAAGTGATACTGTCAACACATCTTTGCAGATACTTTTCCGTATTGTAATACGGCACAATAACACTAACCACTGTCTGTCTCCTTCCGTTCCCTATAGTAAACCTCTTTTTTTCATATCATATAACGAGTCTATCAGCTTCTTATTATCTTCCGGCGTAATATTTCCGATATGGCCAACTCTCAGAACCTTATCCGCCATCTCTCCGCCATTCGGACATATCCAGATATCATATTCATCCTTAAGTATCCGGAATATCTCTTTTGCATTATTCTTTCTCGGATGCAGAGCTGTAACAGCATTCGAAGGATTTTCAGAAACAGTTTCAAACTGAAGCCCCTTTATTCCTTCTCTGAACTCCTCAGCAATAGCTGCTATCCTCTTTCTTTCTTCCTGAATGCCGCCATTTTCTTCTATACCTTTCAGCCTTCTGTTGATCTGCAGAAGTATGGTAACAGCAGGCGTAAATGGCGTCTGTCCTCGAACTCCGTCCAGAAGAGCAGACTTCATACTTAAATACATACAGACTTCCGGATTCTCCTCAACTCTTCTTAGAGCTTCCGGTGCCAGGGCTACCAGAGAAATACCCGGCTGGACTGCAAGAGCTTTCTGCGATCCTGTGATAACCGCTCCGATACCCATCTCACTCATATCCAGTTCATCCGCAATAAATGAACTTATGGCATCTACTATCAGTAAAATATCATTCTTTCTACAGAAGTCTGAAACCATCTTCATATCATAAAGAAGTCCCGAAGATGTTTCATGCATATTTATAAGTAATGCAGTATGGTCCTCCAGCCCTTCCAGCTGTTCTGCCCGAAGCTGACGGGCAAATTCACATTTTACCTCTGTGAAATTTCTTTTGTGAAGCGTGCAGAGCTCGACAAAGCGCTGACCAAAGCTTCCTCCGTTTATAACAATAACTTTATCTTTATCATTTAATATATTCATAACACAGGACTCCATGGAGCCTGTTCCGGAAGCTGTAAGGAATACGCATCTGCTGTTTTCCGGCGCATTCATCATCCGAAGAATATATTTTTCATTTTCAAACATGATTGCTGAAAATTCCGGGGTTCTGAAATATGGTGCAGACTGCCCTCCTATTTCAAGGACCTCCTGCCCGGACATTACCGGACCTACTGTAAAATTAAGCATCTCATCCTCCGCGATGTATTGCTCACAGCAATACACCTGTTTTATGATCATTTATTATTCTTTTTCTTTCAAGAGTCTGCAATAATCCTGAACTTTTTTGTAATCCTCGATCGTATCCAGTTCTGCCCAAAATATATTATCAACATCCACGGTATGTATCTCATCGGTATCAACCATGGAATACAGTACATTTTCCCACCAGAGATTATACTCACCTTTTTCTATCATAGAACATAACCGGTCTCTGAATTTCTGGATCCATTTTTTTCTGAGTACACCTATTCCGACATATTCACTGTCACGTTCGTCAGGTCTGAGCTCCTTACCATAATTACGAAGTATACCATCCGGACTGTAAAAGAAGTAATCTCCGCTGCCGGCTCTGGATTTATCTTCAAGCAGAAACTGATCATATTCCGATGAGAATATCTTATCCAGCATTTCCTGGTTATAATATACATCCGCATTTGCTATAAGGATTTCATTTGTATTATAAAATTCATCTCTGGCATACCAGAGACTTCCTATACTGTTTGTAACACGATAAAAAGGATTATAATAAATCCTTACATTATAATCCTTAATAATCTCTTCTATGATCCGGTGTTTAAAACCTGTTATGATCACAACTTCAATGTGATTCTTTTGAAGAAGTTCTACAGTATGCAGAATAAGAGGCTTCCCCTCTACTTCAAGAGTACTTTTAGGTACCATACCGATATCTTCAGCAATTCTGCTGCCCACCCCCGCAGCAAGAAGTATGGCTTTCATATCTATAGTCCTCCAACATTTTTATGCACTTCTATACGGTCATATTGTTTTTCTTATATATTATGAGAAGCAAAACCGCATTTCATAATCCTGCGGAACCGGCATTCCTCCGGTAACTTATCAGGAAAAACAACATATCATTACTATTCTATTATATTTTCTACATTTTTGCAAAATAATCAACACTTTTTATAATTATTTAGCAATCTCAGTCTTTTTATTCTTTTGTGTCTTCTTATTCTGTTCAGCTACTATCTCTTTCTTTCTGTTGGCAGCACGTTCTCCGCCAAAATCCTTATACATAACATAATCCTTATTTGAAAGTGCCTGTCGTCCCTTAAGCTTATCCATTCCTCTTTCTTTATTGATATTCTTAAAAAGCGGATCAACCTCTATTCTCGCAGTTCCGGGAGCAAATACCGCAATGATCGAAACTGCATCCAGCGCATTTGCAAATCTGTCATTTCCGCCTGTTGAGACTCTGACCTTTTCTTTTCCTGCCATATATTTCTTGGCAGCATCCATAAGCTTCATATTTGCTTCGGCGATTGTTTTACCTGCATTCTCTCCGTTAAGATCGATATTCTTAAACGCCTGAACTGCCTCATGAAATTTCTGATACTCCGTAGAACGTCCTTCCTTAGGCATCATGTTATCCGCCAGAAGCTTCATTTCATTCAAAAATGCTTCTCTGTAACCCGGCTTTACACCATAGATTTCACCCATGATAACGCCCTTCATCTTATCAAAGGCCTTAACTCTGTCAGGAATTGTAAGATATTTCATCATATCTTCTTTTTTGATCTCACCTATACATGTCTCTGACAGAATCATGTCGCCAAGTGATTTTATATCCTTTTCATTAAATTTCTTTCCTTCTGCTTTAAGCTTTGAAGCTGCAATTGCCTTGGCAAAATTGTTCTTCATTTCAAAGAATCCGGTTTTCTTATCCATCATCTTTTCGTTCTTATACAGATTATTTATATATCTGTCATAAGCTCTCGTAGAAGATGTTGCCCTGATCGGTGCAGGATCAGGTCCGAAATTTGCATTATCAAGAGCATCTCTCAAAGCATTTACTGCTGAATTCTGAGCATCTCTGAAAGCTGTAGTTGAGGCTGTTTCAGCTTCACTGTAAATATGTTCCAGCTCTTCCTTTGTCTTATATGGCTCACCCGGTTTATGCTCAATTCCGTAGAAATCCTTCTGATGCTGCTGAAGTCTTGCCTCTTCTTCAACACTTCTCTTTGCAGCTTTATTCTTGAGAAGATTAATATTTACCTTCTTCGGAAGATAAACCTGTTCGGAAATGTTTACCCCACCGTTCTTCAGATTTTCTTCACGTTTTTTATCCTCATTATGACCTTCGGATTTATTATTTCTTACAACAAATGTACCATCCTTGCTCTGAAAACCATTGTTCGTGTTTTGCAGATACGAAAGCTCAGTTGCTCTCTGAATCTCCCCATCATCTCCGACGGTATACTCATTGCTTGGCACACCATAAATCTGCTTTCCGTCCTGTGAAAGCTTCATTTCAGCTCCCCACTCCATACGAACATAACCGGCGGTTTTCGCTGTCAGTCTCTTCATGAGGGTTTCCAGCTTTGTTTCATATACAGTTTCAAGCGATCCTCCTGCTTTTGGAACAGAATCCTTATATTTCACCTTATTATTGGCATCAATTCCGATAATGGTGATATAATGTCCGCCGGCCAGAAAGCTTACAGGAGCCTTATCCTCTTTGATGGCATTGAGTATATTCTTTCTTGCAACCTGTACAGATCTCTTAAGATATTCTTCACGGCTGATACCCATTTTCCTTACATCATTGTCGTAAGCTGATATCTGGATTCCCTTCATCATAGATCCCGGAGCAAGCTTAAGAAAAGCCTCGCCACGATCGATGACATTGTTTGAGGAATCACTTTCCAGTATATTATAGCTCTCCTGAGCCATTTCGTTCATTACCTTAGACTTCTTTGGTTTTGCTTCTCCCGGAAGCGGCTCATCAGGTTTTATAAGTTCCTTTATATCCCCTGCTCTATAATCAGGACGGAAGGAACGAATATCGGTCTGAGTAATATTTCTGTAACCTCTGGCCTGAGCCTGAAGCTGTGTACTGACAGACCAGCAGCCATTTCCGGAAGTCTGATATGAAGTCATATTTAATCCATCGATATAAGCATCATTTTCCGAATTGGAAATTATATTTATTCCTGTATTCAAATTGGCTGCTTCGCTTTCCGCACGCTTCTCAGCCTCTTTCTCATTTACGATCACCTTTTGACTTATCTGTCTTCTTTTAAGAAGCTTTGCTTTATCAACTACCGAAAGAGAATCTCCATATGTTCTCATAAACTGATTAATGGTTGATATATTTCCTGTACACTGAAGCCATACAGGCATAGTACTTTTGTTATATTCCCATGAACGCGCATTTCTGTCTGCTGCCTTAAGGAACACAGAATAAATCTTCTCTTCAAGCTCTATCTTCTTATCGATATTTGACTGCCTTAATTCCTCTGCGTCTTCATTAAAAAGCGCGCCCAAATCTGCTTCCTGTGAATTGATCGCATCAATCTGCTGATTAATCTTCCTGAATTCCTCTATCTCAGCTTTATTGCATCCTATTGCAATGCAATCCTTTTCAGATAATCTAAAAAGCTCATGCTTATATTTTTTTCTGTTTCCGCCCTCTGCAATATCTCTTTCCAGATCCACATCGGTTGAATGAATTACCTCTGCTGCTCCATTGTTTTCTGCCGGATTATTACCTGCATTATTGTTACTTCCTGATGGCATATCGATACCTCCCACACACTTAAAATATGTATTTTAATTCTCAAATTATCTGTTTTATGTAAGTTACAACATGACATTAACATATAAGGAATAACAAATGCGCAACAAAGTAATGCGCCCTATATAAATAGAAGCGCATTATTTCTGTCTTTTATCCTTCAAGTTTCTCGATATGATAGTTGCTTATTTTCTTATACATCAGAAGAGTTACCCCCAGGATCACAAGAAATACAGCAAGATTCAGTATATTTCTTAAAAAGCCCTGAAGAAATACAGCTCCAAGCCCGGGGAGGATGATCAGAAAACCTCCCAGAAAGCTGAGCGCACCCGATGCACTCTGTTTAACTACTTCAACCTCATTTTCCCAATGAAGCTTCGGGAATCTAAGATTCATTATCAATCCAAATAATACCGCAAAAGGAATGCTGACAAGCGGTATTAAAACCAGCCATAATCTTCCCATCAGATCCGTACGAACTGTAAACAGGAGTATCACTTCCATCAATCCATAAAACGGCAGAAGAAAGATCATGTTGAAGAGTGCCTTGGCCCCCAGTATTTCCCTTGAAGAAAGTGGCAGTGATTTCGATAACCACCATCTCTTTCCTTCGAAAGATACTGAACAGGACGAGATACTCAGCATACTGAAAAAGCCAGCCAAAAGATATGGTATTCCGGCCTCAGGATTTGCAGAAGGCAGGTCAGGAATTGGCTTCGAAAGGTTGATAAAAGCAAGTGCCACAGACATCCCCACCGCAAGAAGAGGACCCACAATCGTATTGGCCACATATATTCCTGATGAAAAATACTGTGCCGCTTCCTTTTTTACCAGGCTCTTCATGAGCGACTGTTCCGACATAGCCTCTAGATGATACTCTCTATGGCGCGTCACGGTTCTGAGCCGGGAGGAAAGTCTGAAGAAATTCCTTCCTATTGCAAAACTCGTTAATATATAGATTATCATTGATATCAAAAAATATATCAGTAGCACTGTAAAATCCGGCTTTAATATTGCTTTACCAAGGATTTTTGCCGGTGGGCAGGCAGTTTCCAGGGAATCGACCGCCTTCTTTGCAGCGTCAGACATTTTTGCCTTCAAACGCTCTTCTTCTTTTTTCTTCTGTTCTCTATTTTCTTCTTTGGTAAGTTTTTTATCTGTTTCAATTGCGGATACAATACTGTTGTCTCCACCTGTCATAGAATTTGTTGACATTGAAGCAGACATTATAAACATCCCGATTACAACAATTATAACAAGCAAAGCTTCCGCTAAAACCTTGTGACGGAATCTGGCTATTACTGCGGCAAAAAGTATGCCGACCCACGCAGATACTGCCACCGGAAGTATTGGCAGAACAAGAATTAGCGGAAGTATCCCTGCATAAAACAAGACTCCTGCCCCTGTATCAACTCCGCAAAGTATCAATCCGGGAAACATTATGATTGCAGTTATTATCAGCCCTTCAACATAGAGTCTTAACATTCTCGCTGCGGCAACATGTATACCACTTACCGGCAGTCCGGACAAAAGCTCCAGATCTTTCTCCCTGTAAATAAGTGATTTTGATTTAAATACACCCAGCCCCAGCTGTAACATAAAGGACAGCAGTAAAAACGTTGCAGGTATCTTATCTGACAGCCCTAAGTAAACAAAACCGTACGCTGTTGAACAGGTATATCCCATCAGCATAAGGCCGATAAAAGCAAGCGTTGCCAAAAGTGCTTTCTTTTTCTTCTTTTCTTTTTTATCTCTGGTATATCGGCAGGTATTCAGTCCAAACAGATTGATCAGCTCAAGCCGCGCCATCACTCTAAACTCACTCATGTTTTCCTCTTCGTCTACACATGAACAGTATCACTACTGTTATTCTTCTCTGTACATCCGGTAGTTATTTTTAATCCTCATTTGTAACCGTCTCCATAAAGAGCTCCTCCAAAGATACGCCGTCCTTCACAACATCCTCCATTCGACCGTTTGCGATAATATGGCCACTGCGAATAATCGCGACCTTATTACACAGCTTCTCAGCCACCTCCAGAACATGTGTTGAGAAAAATATGGCACATCCCTCCGCTGTCATTTCTCTCATTATTTCCTTCAAAATGAAAGCCGCCTTGGGATCCAGTCCAACAAAGGGTTCATCCATTATTATAAGCTCCGGTTTATGGAGCAGTGCTGAAATAATCACCAGCTTCTGTTTCATTCCGTGAGAATAGGAAGAAATCAGATCTCCCAGTGAAGTCATTATCTCAAAACGCTCTGCATAGTTTGATATGAGTCTCTCCCGGTCTGCTGCAGGCACCCTGAAAATATCCGCTATCATCTGCAGATACTGTATTCCCGTTAAAAACTCATAAATATCCGGATTGTCAGGAATATATGCTATCCTTCTCTTTACCTCGACAGGATCCTTCCGAATATCGATACCATCGATCAACACCTCGCCCCTGTCAAACTCATGTATCCCCGTAATAGCTTTCAGAAGTGTTGTTTTTCCTGCTCCATTACGACCGATAAAAGCATAAATATCACCCGGCTCCACATGAAGCGATATATCCGTAACACCCTTGCCGGTGCCTTTATAGTGTTTATCAAGATTATTTATAACAAGCATAATTTTCTCCTGTAGATTCCAACCACAAAAAAATCCTCAAAATATACGTCATCATACGAAATCCAACCACCAATCAAATACGATTTTCTCAATTACCTGCTTTACCGCCACCGGAGAATATCACCCAATCCTGTCACACTGGTTTTGGTGCTGTGCTATTCAGGAAAACAGGCAAATTATTTGGTGCAGTTGTTTATAAATCACTATACTGACTTTCATTTCAGATATATTACAGCTTACGTTTGTTAAAAATACATATACTCAGCACAAGGCTGATAAGACAGAAAGCTCCCGCAGATGCCGTCGGAATAATATAATCATCAACAACTGCCTTGCCGTCCAGTATCGCGCCTGCTTCTATCAGCTTCATAGGCGTATAATCCTTAACAACCGGAAACATACTGAGCACATAACAGATCACAAATATAAGAGCCACTCCACCCAGTACCATGCTTCCCGAACTGCTCATCGTCGAAAAAAGCATCACCGAAAAGATCAGCATCAGTCCAAAAATATACCAGAACAGCGCCGCCATCTCTATATGATAAACCACATTATTATCCCAGTAATACTCATTATAGCCGTAAGTAATGCCGTAACACATCCAGAATAAAGCCGACCATAAAGCTGCCATTATAAGAAGCTTTGAGATAATAACCTTGCTTCTCCTAAGGCCCTTCGTAAGTGTAAGTATCATTGTTCCGGATTGGATTTCTTTCGTAAGAACACTGCAGAACATTATCAGAAATGCAATAAGTCCCATAGGTATATTTTTATAGAACTGCCCCCAGGAAACTGATGCATCCGCCCTGATATTCTTTAAGATAAAACCTTCTTCGGCCATCTGGTCCGCCAGCTGCTCCATCAGCCATGGCGTAAGCTTGGTAATGAGTGGATTCATAAGTCCCAAAATGACAAAAACAGCCACAAGTATAAAGAATCTTCCCGAACGGTACTGTTCCATTATTTCTTTTTTTATCACTGCATTAAAGCTTCTCATTCTCCCGTCACCTCCAGAAAGATATCTTCAAGTGATGGTTCGATCAGTTCCATCTTATTTACCTTGATCTTATGATCCGCTATAAAATATATGAATTCTGTATAATCACCCTTAGTGGTATCAAAAATGAATTCTCTCGATGCCTCGTTCTTCTCATTGATCAAATCCTTTGAGTTACTGTCATAAGAAGAAACTGCATCTCCGAAACGCTTCACCATCTTCTCTAATGCCTCGGAAGTCATTCCAGTATGGTTCACATAATATCTGCTGGTACGATTTTCTTCACGTATTTCCTCCTTCTTTCCGGAAAGCTTGATCGTTCCTTCGGAAAGAAAGGCTATATCAGTACATATTCTTTCGACATCACTGAGTATGTGAGTTGAAAAAAGAACTGTTGTCTCGTCCTTAACAGAGCTGAGAATATCCAGTATTTCCTTCCTGCCCACAGGGTCGAGTGCTGAAGTCGGTTCATCACAGATCAGAAGCTTCGGACGTCCAAGCAGTGCCTGTGCGATACCAAGTCTCTGCTTCATTCCTCTTGAATAGCCCTTAATACGGTGCTTCTCCTTGCCCAGACCTACCTTATCCAGCAGCTCCTCACTCCTCGTATCTGTTTCCTTTGGCGATAAGCCTGTTATCTGTCCACAGAACCTGAGATACTCCATCGCATTCATGTAAGAATAGAACTCCGGCACATCCGGAAGATAGCCGATATATCTGTTGGTAGGTGTATC
Source organism: Eubacterium ruminantium (assembly GCA_900108205.1). Classification (GTDB taxonomy): domain Bacteria; phylum Bacillota; class Clostridia; order Lachnospirales; family Lachnospiraceae; genus Eubacterium_Q; species Eubacterium_Q ruminantium_A. Next base: position 686,650 of record FNUU01000001.1, read on the forward strand.
ACCAAAATGCACCTTTTCACCGGAAACAAGCACCTCACCATCATCCGCCGCAAGCAGTCCCAGGACAATCTTCATGGTCGTGGTCTTTCCTGCGCCATTTCTGCCGCAGAAGCCATATATGCTGTGCTCCGGAACAACAAGATCAAGTCCCTTCAGAACCTCTTTCTCTCCAAAACTCTTTTTTAATCCATTTATTCTTAACATACTGTCTTATATCCTTTTTTACTGCCAATCACTATATTTCTTCATCTCTAAACAATAGTATAGCGGTTCTAAAATAACTCAACCAATAACGTATGTCTATGCATCTTCTTTTCCAATTGCAAAGTACAGTACCGGTCCCAGAATAGTTATAAGCGAAACCAGCAGCCAGAGCGCTCTGTTTCCTCTCTTATAAGTCTTATGCCTGAGTATATGTACATATGAAACCACCAGCAGAAGTATTTCCACTATCGCAAGCGGTATTATAATTGGTAAATATTCCTTTAAATCTCCCATTTTGACTTTTTCCTCCAATATTTTTGTATTCTTAAATAATATTTATATGCTGTCGTATCTCACCACAGCATTCAACCTGCTCCTCATAATAATCATTTTGAAAGCACCTTCTTGTGCCAGCCTTTTTTTTGGCATTTAGGACATTTCATATACTTGGTAAAACCCATATGTGGAGCAAATGTGATAAGTGCCATAGATGGAACGTACCTGTGATCACAATTAGGACACATATAATATCCGGCATCATGATCAATCTTAAAGCAGCAGGCTGTCGTTATACCAAATACCATAATCGCAAGACCGATTATTATCGACCTGAGCAGCCATGAAATATCCGCCAGCACTGCTATACCAATGAAAGCTCCCAATGACAGAAAGCCCAAAATATTGATTATTATATAGAAATGAAGAAGCTTCTTATTATTTATCTCTTCTTTTTTCTTCATCTCGAGAAGATTTTCTTCTGCTATTTTTTTATAATCATCCACCTTTATCCTCTCCCCTGTCAGGAGTTCATTGACACTGATCCCCAGGATTTCGGATAACTCCAGCATCAGACTCGCATCCGGCAGAGACTTGCCTGTTTCCCATTTTGAAACCGCTCTGTCGGTTATCCCGAGTTTCTCTGCGAGAGCCGCCTGAGTCAGTCCCTTTTCCTTTCTTTCATTTGCTATGAATTTTCCGATCTTCTGTTGATCCATCTTACTCCCTTCCGATATTCTGATGCAAAAAACTTTCTGATGGATGTCCCCTGCATCGTGACCTCAGAATATCTCAAACCTTCAAAAATATCCATGAACTGACGGTTGAATTGTTAAAAAACAGCCTGGAAAACTGACTCAACCACCGGTTGTATTGCCTGAAAACGACGTATTTACGTCATTTTTTCTCTTATATCTTTTTCACCGCCATCACACATGAACTTACCTTAACACACACCTTAATCACGTATGATCGGAATAGAAAAATATAAATTTACTATTTTTCTATTATAAACTCTGCTATCAATGTATGTAAATCCTTTTATATATAAGGATTAATATACTGCTTTGCCGTTGGCCATAATCCTTGTATAGATACTTGCGCCGCCATGCGTTCCAAAAAAAAGCCCGGACCGTATGGCCATACGGTCCGGGCAATTCTTTTCAGAAAAACTTAGTCTCACATTATATACATATTATATATAAATAAAAATTGATTTATTATTTTCTCTTTCCCGCCGGCTTTTTTGCCTCTGTACGCGGTTTCATGGTTGCTATATCAACCCCTTTATCAATTCCTCTTCCTTCGAGATTCTTCTCGATGGTTTTGAGCTGCTGTTTCATAATCTTCTTGTCAGGATTGATCATCTGTGCGATATTCGTACTGTTGGCAATCGTTCTGAATGCTTTATTATTAAACATTCTGTCAGAAACCTCGTCGATCTTCGACTTGTCCTTAATCTTATTTGCATCACAGTATGCATTCACAAGCTTTGCTGCATACTCCTTCTCATATTCTGTTTCAGGATTTTTGCCCTTATCTATCGCATCGGCAACCTTACGGATCTCACTGCAGATACCAAGTCTCCTCTTCTCCCTCTTACTGGCACCAAAGAACTTTCCGTTAACATGAGTTTCGTATGCTTCAACAAGTTTAACCAGTGGTTCTGTAAGCTTTTTAAGATCCTTAATCTCTCTTCCGTTAGCACAAGCCATATTATGGCGGAATATCTTGATTCCCTCAACAAGATCATCATATGCCTTCGAATTATTTGAAAATACGAAATCGGTCGAGATCATCATATCGTACAGATCATTCGAAACCTTCATGTAATCCGTAAGCTTATCCGTTGTAAGCTTTTTTTCATTTTCTCTCACAATGTCCTCCGGCTTTATGATATCATAGCCTTCAACCTTCTGATGAGGCTGAGGCTCAAGAGCACCCATACCACTGAAATGAATATCAGGAAAGTCACGGACAAATTCCTCGAGCTGCATATCAAATATGCCGTCCTTGACATTTACCCATTCTCCTCTGATCACTCCGTCTTCATTGGTATATGCCATACCATTTTTGCCTTCGGATTTCGTATGCGGATTCTTGACTCTGAACATATATCTAGGCGGTTCTTCATCTGTCTTGTATGCGCCTATGATCGAATATGCATGCTTCGCATCAGCATATACAACCTGATCCTTCCTCTGATGTGTTCCACATGTAATAGGAAGTCCCATTTCAGTACAGGCCCATATTTTGTCATAGAAGCTGTCCTTCAGCGGCGTCTTCGGAATTTCTGCCGCAAGCCCCATGTCATAAATGCCCGAATTAACCTCCTTGTAAATATCCTTTATCGCCTTGGTAATTTCATTCTTCTTAGCGGCAGATTCTTCCTTACTGATTATTTCTTCTATACTTTCATCGAGCATGGTTCCAATCTTGTCAGAAACCATTTTATTTGTGATTGGCTTATCCTTATACTCATCCAGAAGCTTCTGCGCAGTGCTCTTTATCGCCGTAAATGCTTCTGCATAATAATCATTTGCTCCATACACGTCGCACTTTGTCTGCACGAGGCTGATCATATACTGTTCATCTTCCTTCATGAACTGCTCTTCGGTGAGAATACCACCTGAACTCTTGTAGAACTTGTAAAATGCATGTCTGGCGATTGCATCTGCATTCTTCATATCTACATTTTTTATACTGTCAAGCTTTTCAAGTGCCAGACGTTTTGCCTCAACCTCATTTGCTATCTGTGCATATCCCGGATTTTCTATTTCCTCATATTCGCCCTCAGGTCCAAGCAGGTTTTCCATGAACAGATATTCAACACCACCCTCGATACTCTTGATCGAAGGCACCCAGTCTTTATTCTTGGAACTGTTAACATCCTTCGGAACATTAAGATCCTTTCCTTTTGAATCATGAAGTCCGGTCAGTGCGTAGGCCTTCTCAATAAGCTGAACCCAGAGACAATCCTCAGCAAGACGGTCATATCTGCCGCCTCTTCCTATCTTAGGAACAGTTTTATCCACACGAACATAGACCGGTCTGTATTCCGGCATCCTTCCTTCCTTGGAAACCTTACCATAGAGACGTACCGTCGCAGTTCCGTCGCCGTTATCCTTGATCATATCTTTTATCTTCTGAGGGTATAACCTTGCAACCTCCTGAAGAGCAGCGTAGAGATAACATTCGCCTGAAACTCCCTGGGCAACATCCGTCATCCTTGGCTCATGAGGAAAGATCGGCGCATTACGTCTGTCAATCTCTGTTATCGGAAGATCTTTAAGGTCTTCATAATCCTCATCACGCTCATTTGAGTCATCTGGTTCAAAACTGTAATCAATCTCTACCCCGGATGCACTGATATAATAACAAGTATCTCCATCTTCGTTCTCGAGCTTAAGTCTTTTATATCCCTGTCCTACATTGGCTGTAGCAATACGCTCCCTTGAAGCTTTATCGAAGGTGTCCATAAACTCCAGATTGCCCTTGGTAGTTGTTTCAAAATACACCTCAAAGGACGCGAGAGCCCGCTGTCTGTTATCAAGAGTTTCCTGTGTCAGAAGGTATTCCCTGTTCTTTTTCTCCTGCTCCTCAGGCGAAAGAGCTTTAAACTCCTCCTCCGTAAGCTTCTTCATATCATTTCTGAAAGCTTTCTCCTGATCCTCCACAAGCTTATTCATATCTTCAAGCATTTTAGGAAGATTAGATACAAACTCAACCTCTTTCTCATAATTTTCATGAGTATACGGATCCAGTTCTGCATAAGCCTTCATCTTATCAAGAAACTTCTTACATTTCTCATCCTTCTCGAAGAACACCCGATACTGGACACAGAGATCCCTTATCATTCTCTTCGAAGCAAAACTGCCCTGCTCAAAATCATGAAAACCTGCATTAATCTCAGCATGTCTGTCGAGCTGTTCAAGAGACTGCTCTCCAAGCTCTGTCAACTGTTCTATCTCCTCGAAATCCTTTGCCATATTGTTCCTCCCGTTTTATATCCTCATCAGCAAATATATATCACCCTTCTTTTTTACTTTGCATTTGAATGATATCACAAATTCCGTAACAAAAGAGCAACAAATTCATTGATTCTGCCCGCCGGCTTTGTAGTTATATACCGGCTTTATGATCTTTTCAATTTTTACCGTATCCTTAATTACAGACGTAATTTCATCTATACCTCTGTATGCAAAAGGACTCTCATCCAGAGTATCCTTATTGATACAAATGGAATGTATTCCATCCATAGCCTTTTTAAAGTCTGAAACAGTATGATGTTCGGCAACCTCTGAACGCTTATAGATTCTTCCGGCACCATGCGGAGCCGAGTTGTTCCAGTCAGAGTTTCCTAGTCCGGTACCAAGTATGATTCCGTCACGCATGTTGATTGGAATTATAACTCTTTCGCCTTTTCTCGCGCTGATTGCACCTTTTCTGAGTATAGGCTTTTTCTCCTCATCTGAAGAGCCGTCAACTGCTCCGAAAAAGTCTACGTAATTGTGGATACAGGTAAATTCATCTTCCGTCTTCCACTTCATTCCATTTACAATTGAATCAATAATAGCCTCTCTGTTTAAAGCGGCAAATTCCTGAATGATCCTGATATCATGAAGATAATCATCCATAAGTTCACCTGTCAGGCAGGTCATCTCATAAGGAGCATACCCCTGTTTTTTCATCTGCATTTCCTTCTGACCTGTTCTGAGATAGTAGTCAGCAACCTCCATTCCCAGATGTCTGCTGCCGGAATGAACAACAAGGTATATATTTCCGTCCTCATCTTTGTCAACCTCGATAAAATGATTTCCGCCACCGAGAGTTCCAATACTTCTGTTTGCTTTTCTTGCATTGATCCCTTTGCAGCATCTGAGTTCCGAAAGATCTACCCTGTCTGCATATTTATGTTCCTTTTCACGAATCCTTGGTCCTACAGGTACATTTTCCCTGATAACAGAATCAAGCTGCTGGAACGGAAGTCCCTTGGTTTTAACTCTGGCCATAGTCATCCCGCATCCGATATCCACACCCACGAGACTCGGCAGGATAGAATCTCCGACTGTCATAGTCAGTCCTATGGTTCCGACCTTGCCCGGATGAACATCCGGCATTACTCTGACTTTGCTTCCTTCTGCGCTCGGATGATTACATATCATCTGAAGTTGTTTTCTTGCATGATCGTCAAGAGCATACAATTCATTTTCCACTGTATACACTATTGCATTTGTATATTTTCCATATATTGTAATCATAAATAATCCTTCTTTCTGTTTGTATCTTTTACACTTTCCAGGAATCATGTCTGTCCTTGTCCTTCTGCCGTTTATCTCTTACCGATTTCTTCTTTATAGAACTCTTACGCGGCTGATATTTAGGACAATTCTTGCACTTCCTTAAATCAACTTTTGCAAATCCTTTTTTACAATCTGCACCCTTACATACATAATAGATGCATGGTTCCAATCTATCTTTCATTTTAATATCCTTTCATTTGCACTTTGTGCAGATTCTGACTCCGTCAGCATCACCTCGTGACTCCGTCACTCGGTGATGGACATTCGCCAAATGTATGCATATATAGATGCTCCACCACATATGCATCACCGTTGTCCTGCGGTGTTTCATCTATATATTCAGCCGCTTGGCTCATTATCTGCACAAAAAAAACACCTCCGGTGCATGTATTATGCACCAAAAGAGGTGTTAGTCATCCTAAATTGTATATCAAAAACAGGAGTATTTCTCTACCCCGCGGACACACAAAGGACAACTGCCGCCTCTATGTTACTTATTGAATTGTTTAATCCTGTATTTCGCATATTGTCCTCCTTTTCGTCATGGGGTTAACAGTTACCGAAGCATTAAGCTTCCGAAGATTCGTGCCATCTTCAAGTCCGTAGTATAAACAAACATATACGATATGTCAATAACTTATAAATAAAACAAGAAAGCGTCCTGCCACATATACGTGACAGAACGCTTTCTTGTTTTATAACTATATAATTGGATTTATTAAATTAGCAAACGCCCTGAGCGATCATCGCGTTAACAACCTTCTTGAAGCCTGCGATGTTAGCACCTGCAACATAGTTGCCTTCCATGCCGTATTCCTTAGCAGCATCATCGATGTTGTGATAGATACCAACCATAATGTTCTTAAGCTTAGCATCAACCTCTTCGAAGCTCCATGAAAGTCTCTCAGAGTTCTGGCTCATCTCAAGTGCTGATGTAGCAACACCACCTGCGTTAGCAGCCTTACCACCAACGAAAGGAACGTTGTTTGCCTGGAAATACTCTGTAGCTTCGATTGTTGTAGGCATGTTAGCACCCTCTGCTACGTACTGAACGCCGTTAGCAACGAGCATCTTAGCATCCTCGATATCAAGCTCGTTCTGTGTAGCGCATGGAAGAGCGATGTCTACCTTGTACTGCCATACACCATGCTCACCGTTCTTCTTCTCGAAGTACTTAGCTGATGGTCTTGCTGCAGCATACTCTGTAAGACGTGCTCTCTTAACTTCCTTAACTTCCTTAAGAAGTGCAACGTCGATACCTTCCTCATCATAGATCCAGCCTGTTGAATCAGAAACTGTAACAACCTTAGCACCAAGCTGCTGAGCCTTCTCTGTAGCGTAGATAGCAACGTTACCAGAACCGGAAATAGCAACAACCTTACCTTCCATCTTATCGCCATGGCACTTAACCATCTCTTCTGTAAGGTAAAGAAGACCATAACCTGTAGCCTCTGTACGAGCAAGTGATCCACCATATGTAAGACCCTTACCTGTAAGAACTCCTTCATAGAGTCCCTTAATTCTCTTATACTGACCAAACATGAAACCGATCTCACGAGCACCTGTTCCGATATCACCTGCAGGAACGTCCTCATCAGCTCCGATATATTTAGAAAGCTCTGTCATAAAGCTCTGGCAGAATTTCATGATTTCGTTGTCTGACTTACCCTTTGGATCAAAGTCAGAACCACCCTTACCACCACCGATTGGAAGTGTTGTAAGTGAGTTCTTGAAAATCTGCTCGAAACCAAGGAACTTGATGATACCAAGGTTTACTGATGGATGAAGTCTGAGTCCTCCCTTGTAAGGTCCGATAGCGTTATTGAACTGTACACGGAAACCTCTGTTTACCTGTACCTTACCGTTATCATCTACCCATGGAACTCTGAACATGATCTGACGATCAGGCTCTGTAATTCTCTCAAGGATAGCAAGATCTCTGTACTTCTGCTCATCCTGATCGATAACAGGTCTGAGTGAGTTAAGTACCTCAGTTACTGCCTGAATAAACTCTGGCTGATTTCCATCTCTCTTCTGTACCTTCTCAAGTACTTCATCAACGTATGACATAACTATATTCTCCTTTTATCTGATTATTTGTTTGCTGAGATTTTCCCCTGCTCAGCATCTGAAACGAATTATATAACACGATTTGGCAGTTGTAAATAATTTTTTTAAGTTTTTTTATATTTTTTTTGATTTTATTATGTCAAACGCTGTTTTAGTATATTTTATTTTGCGCAATTCATAAAAAATACAGTATTATTTTTCCTCTTCCATATATTTTCCGAGATCCATCCATACTATGCTGTGACTGATATGACGTTCCGAAGCCGGTATCTCTTTCATGTAATCGCCATAAAGCCATGTCAGATATTTATCATATTCCTTAGGCACCGGAAGTAACTCCCCTTCAAAATCCACATACAGTGTTTCCCTGAGATATTCCTCCGGAAATGCTCCTCGGGAAAGATTTCTTCCCATTCCGTCATAAAGATACCCTGTATTTCTGCCCTTATATCTCTCAAGAGTTTTAAACATATTTTTTTCAAGGAAATCCATAGGCAGAATCTTCTTACCGATATTTGCCAGTCCGTCAACCGTCTTATTTCCGGAGAATTTTATATCACTGTTTCCCCATTTATTAAATACCAGGGATCTTATCATTCTTGTATCCATAATATGAAGCTTCCTTCCAAGGGATGAAGAAGCGGTTCTGTCATGTGCAAGTATATCTATAAAAATACCATTATGCATTTTCGGAAATTTAGCTGTGAATTTTGTAGCAAATTTAGTATCGTCCATTCTTATCTTAAGAAATGGCTGATGATTCAGGCTGTCGGTATCCGGTGTCTGAGGGAAATTATTCTCCGGCAGCTCCTTATGCAGTACCGTAAGAAATCTGTCATAATCTTCTCTAAGCATCATGATATCAACATCATCATCCCACGGAATAAAACCATGATGTCTGATGGCTCCCAGCAGAGTTCCACCTGCAAGAAAATATTTAATATCATGCTTACGACATATTTTATCTACCATAAGAATCTGATTCAGAAGAATCTTATGGACTGTCTCCAGCTTTCCATCGTAGCCCTCTTTGAACATAAAATTCTTTCCGAGCGGATCAGTCTTACTTTTTTTATGTAACAGATATCCTGTCATAAGTTCCATGGCATCGGTAAGCTCCGTCTTTAGTGAAAAACCTGCAACTGCAAGCTTTTTCGAGCTAAGCGAAGCCATGTATTGTCCAACATCAATACCATTTTCAGCTGCATGACCCTCTGAAAAATCAATCCTGAGCCTGCATTTTTCCGGATACTTTTTCCTCATCATGGCTATTATCTCTTCTATGTTCCACGTTTTGGATCTCTCTGAAGAAACATTGAACACACCATGCACACCCCTGACAATAAGAGCAAAAAAGATCGATACCAGTATGTCACTGATATAAACGAAGTTAGTTTCCTTAGCAGAAAAATGATATTCACTCTTCTCCCCATCGGCCACCTGCTCCGCAATACGCATAAAAATGCTGTCAAATCCGGTCTCAGGTCCAAATGGAGGTGCAAGTCGAAGAACAGCCAGAGGTATGCCTGCCTCCCTGCTTATCTTCCTGACTACCATACCCTCCAGAATACTCGTAAAGGATTTCTTTGTTCTGTCAAGCTGTTCATGCTCTGCAAGAATTATATTTTGATCAGTTTCCCGGTATACTCTGTGATCAGACATAAAAATAACCTTGGAAGGAGAAATCTTTGCCACTCTGTCCAGAAGCTTGCGGAATTGCTCTGACAATTCACAGGTGTTTACTCCACCGCTCTCCGAAAAACTGCCGTAATCACTTCCTGCAAACCCGGTAATAATTACATGGCTGTATCTTATATTCCACAGTTCTGATATTTCTGCAACATTTATCATTTTAGGTCTGTATGTCATACAATCCCTGCAATTACATTTTGTAACTGTGCCAAAACCATTCAGATCAGAAACGCCCAGGGTAATATGCAGATTTTTTTCTCTGTCAACCAGCTTTATACTTTCTTCAATATAGTTTCTGAAACCATTATCCGGTCCCACGAGAAGAATATATGCGCTATGAAGTTCGTTAAGTTCTCTTCCCTTACGATCAAACAATTCATTTCGAAGAGGTGCGCTGACCGCATCATAGATAAAATCATTTTCCAGATCAAGTTTCATCTGATCATTCCTCCGCCCAGTCAAAAGCCTTTCGTACAGCCTTCTCCCATCCTGCAAGCCTTGTCTCTCTTTCATCGTCATTTATTTCAGGTGAGAAGGTCTTATCTATCTCCCAATTTGAAAGTACTTCATTTCTATCCTTCCAGTATCCCACAGCAAGTCCGGCAAGATAAGCTGCGCCCATTGCCGTAGTCTCAACACACTTAGGTCTGAGCACCGCTGCATTTATAATATCCGACTGTGTCTGCATCAGGAAATTATTTGCAGATGCTCCTCCATCCACCTTGAGAGCAGAAAGCCTTATACCACTGTCCCTCTCCATGGCGCGAAGCACATCATATGCCTCAAAAGCAATCGATTCCAGCGTTGCCCTGATTATATGATATTTATTTACGCCTCTTGTTATTCCGACAATAGTACCTCTGGCATACTGATTCCAATAAGGTGCACCGAGTCCGGTAAATGCCGGTACAACATAGCAGCCATTTGTATCCTTTACTTTTTCCGCCATATATTCCGAATCCTCAGCAGAATCAATAAGCCGCATCTCATCTCTGAGCCACTGTATGGAAGCTCCCGCTATAAATATTGAGCCTTCCAAAGCATAATAAACCTTTCCGTCTATACCCCATGCAATGGTAGTAACCAGGCCATTATCTGAAAAAACAGGTTTCTTTCCGGTATTCATAAGAAGGAAGCAGCCCGTTCCATAGGTATTCTTAGCCTCTCCCTCCTTAAAACAGGTCTGTCCGAATAAAGCTGCCTGCTGGTCTCCGGCGATACCTGAAATAGCTATCTCCCCGCCAAAATATGAGCTGTCAGCATATCCATATACCTCACTCGATGGTTTTACATCAGGGAGCATGCTATCCGGAATATTCAGTTCTGCCAGGATTTCCTTGTCCCATTCCAGATCATTTATATTATACATCATGGTTCTTGAGGCATTGGAATAGTCTGTAATATGAACCTTTCCTTTAGTCAGCTTCCAGACCAGCCAGGTATCCACCGTTCCAAAAAGCAGCTCACCTTTTTCAGCCCTTTCACGAACCCCCGGCACTTCATCCAGTATCCATTTTAATTTGGTAGCTGAAAAATATGCATCGATAACAAGTCCCGTCTTCTTTCTGAAGCTTTCGGTCAACCCCTTTTCACTTAGACTGTCACAGTATTTCGATGTTCTTCTGCACTGCCATACTATTGCATTATAGACAGGTTCACCGGTTTCCTTATCCCAGACTATGGTGGTCTCTCTCTGATTTGTGATTCCGATGGCAGCTATGTCCTGGGATGAAGCTCCTATCTTAGTCATAGCTTCAACTGCAACACCCAGCATCGTGGACCATATTTCATTTGCATTATGTTCTACCCAGCCCGGTTTCGGAAAGATCTGAGCAAACTCCTTCTGAGCTACAGAAATGATATGCCCGCTTTTATCAAACAGTATGCATCTGTTACTGGTAGTTCCGGCATCAAGTGCCATTATATATTTTCCCATAAAGCCCTCCTCTTATAACCTCACGAGCTATCTCATCCTCATTGTCCCCCAGCGTAGCCGTTTCGGTATAATATACCTTCTGTAAGATTTCCGTATATCTTATGATCTTATCCTCCTCCACATCAGAAAGCCCCTGCTTCAGTGCAAGAAGGTATTCTTCATCAGTAATCCCTCCTCTGATATCTTTATTCCTTCTCCGGAGTCTCTTATATAATTTATAATTCAGCTTCTTTAGTTTTTCTCTTCCATCCGTCCCCCGGAATCCTTGATCAATACTTTCACGAATTCTCTTGTCCAGCCTTTTTCTCTGCAAAACCGTCACGAGAACTGAAATAAGTATAAGATCGATAACAATAACGATTATAACGACCGTATGTATCAGTTTCTTCGTATTATATTTTTTCACACTCCTGCCGGCGTCTCCTGAATCATCTGAATCCGTTAACCTCTCTTCTGTATCAGTTTTTTCAGATGCAGCTTCAGTATTTTTTTCTGTGGTATTTTCAGTTGTGATTTTTTCTGTTTTCTCTGATACTTTTTCTGTACTTTCACTCTCCTGCTGAATGCCATTATGCAGGTTATTCTGAGCCATGTTTTCCTTTCCGGTAGGAAGTCCTGCACTTTCAGATGAATAAGCGGCTGTCATTTCAACAGGTATCCATCCGATATTATCCAGATATATTTCTGCCCACGCATGGCCGCTGTTATCGGTTACGGAAGCTTCATATTCACCCTCTGAATTTTCTTTAAAGCTGTCCTTCTTAACTATATATCCTGTTGCAAGTCTTGCAGGAACCCCCGCCTTCCTGAGCAGAAGAACCCCCGCTGAAGCAAAGTGCATACAATAACCGGCCTTGCTGCTGCTCAAAAAATAAATAACAGGATCCGTTGTCTCATCGATCCGGTCAAGATTCCAGCTGTAATTACAATATATCGAGAGAAGCCGTGCTATGGTATTTGCCTTGTAGATTCTGCTCATATTTACGGAATAGTCCATATCAACCATATATTCACAGAGTTCTTTATATTCGTCATTTTTCAGAAATGCTTCCAGCTCATCTCTGATATTATACGGAATATCGGTATACCGTCTGTCAACATAGTCATTATACCACATCCAGAATCCACTTTCACTGCTTAATGGTTCCTCATAATAATCACACAGCTTTAATAATTTCAGGACATCTTTATCATATTCATACTCATCAAGATAAAATGTCTTCAGGAAAATACTGTCATTAAGCGCAGTTACATTATATTCTTTCAGGTTCTTTTTCTTCTTGGCGCTGTAATCCGCAACATATTCAGGTGATGAAATAACTCTTGCATCATAAAAATACGGAAGCATCATTCTGCTGCCTTTATTCTTATTCTGTATTACGTAATTCGTGATACTTCCTTCTACTGAGCTGTAAAAATATCTGTATATATTGGAATTAATATATTTTTGAGCATCCTGTTCACTGATAGTCATTTTCTTAATCTCATCATTAAATGTACTGTCAGAATTATTCCAGTTACCCATTACATAGTGACCGGCTGTATGCTCCCTGAGATATATATTTCCCTCAGGCTTCTCAGAGGAAATGATACTCATCACTTCTTCATAATCATATTTCGGCGAATCATTTGTCACAGTATAATCATCATGATAATCCACCGACTCGTCCTTTCCTTTGAAGAAACTCTCCAATCTTTTCTGAAAACTGTTTACCTTCTTATAATATTTATCTGTAAGGTTGATAGGTTTAGCAGAAAGGGGACCGATTGCTATTCCTCCAAGGATCAGGATCATCAAAAAAACAGCCAGCTCCGCACTTATCTTTATAAATGTATTATAGGCCACAGACCTGTTCAGGATATTTCTGTCCGGCAGAAGCATCTTCTTTCCATAGAGTCTCTTAAGTCTTTCAGATATGAGGACCATAAGTATCATTGCCAAAATGATGGTCTTTCCGGTTTCCTTCTGCATAAAAACACTGACGCCAAACGCTGACGCCGGCACCAGCAGCATAAGTATATATTTTCTGACAAGAACAGAAATTATAAATGTTGCGATCACCGCTGCCATACCGAAGAAAAGCACAGTCCTTGACACCTGAACAGCCTGCAGGCTATGTGCTGCATAATAATCCGCGCTGAATGCTCCCTTTTGAGCCATGTTTTCAACATCAAAAATATTATCAATACCTTCCGGCAAAATATCCCTATTTTTCAGATAATGATAAAGCAGTGCTGAACCACTTGCTGCAATGGTCAATAATACTATTAACGGGTGCTCCGGCGTTTTCTTTTTCAGTATAAGCGGAAAAAGAAAACCGTAGGTTACAGCTATTATCAGAAATAAAATGATAAGCGTCTTTTTATCACTCTTACTGATATAAATACTTATAAAATCATTTTGGATCACTGAAAGAGAAGAAAAAAAGGCCATCAGAAGCATGCCAAAAACAAGGCCGCTTCCTTCCAGGCCCTGCAGCATAGTTATCCTTCTGTCATTTTTCTTCCAAATCAGTTCTTTCATACGTAAATACCTAGTATTCCATCTTTTTCCGGTATCCTTTCTCCGTCAAGAAAGGCCCTGCCATCCTCCAGCCATATATCCGAGATATGGATCTCTCCTCTGTATTTTTCTTTATATTCTTCCTTCATTTTTTCATATTCCATATGTGCCGCATCACCGATACTATTGGTCAGCGCCAGAAAGTAGCTTTCCTCATCATCAACTCTTACACGTATCAGGCTCTTACTGCTCGCCGACGGCCATACATAATAATGCGGACATCCGCTATCCATAAGTGCAAATGATATTCCGGCATATTTTCTGAGACTGTCCTCCATAAGAGTCCCCTTCTTCTTACTCATTTCAGGAAAAGAGAAGAATAAAATGACAGGGCATGCCTTCGGAAGACTGCCTTCCCTCATAAGTATCTCGTCCTTTTTAGCAGAGAGCTTCCAATTGATCTTCTGTATCTTATCTCCTGCTCTGAACTCTCTTATCTCAAAGGTTTCTCCGGAATCCCTGCCGGGTCTCAGATCGTCATACAGATCCGAATCACCATAATAATGTATAACCTTCTGGCTCAGAGTCACAGCGACCTCTCCCGGCTCCGGCAGTATTATAATACTTGTGGAGGATCTGAATTTTCTTGTAAGGTAAAAAAGCCCCAGCTTATCATAAAGGCGGCATCTTCCGACAGTAAACTCATATCTTCCTGCATGTTCCGGAGTCAGTTCAATTGTAAATACATTTTCATCCTTCTCCGAGATCATCAGATCAAACCACTTTTTCTTCTTCACACTTCCGTCATTATAATTGATCCTGCATTTCATCCTGCCGCTGAAGAAAACACTGCTGTTTCTGACCATAACAGTAAGCTTTGCAGTTTTCCCGGCCTCAGCTGTCACAACCGGAGACTGTATCCTGCATTTTGTTTTCTTTCTTCTAATAAAAAGGTAGATTACTGACACAACAAGAAACATCGCTTCTACGACACTAAGTCGTACAAGCGATGGATCATCGTAGATCAAAGCCATATATGAAGTAAAACTGATAAGTATTATTGCCGAAATGACGCTAAGCATATAACCTTTCCTTTACATCCTTCCTCTTCTGGCAGCTCCCTTTTCTCCTGCTACAGAAGGAGGCGACACAGTTTTAAGTATCTCCTTTAATACTGTATCCGCTGTAACTTTTGTAACCCTTGCCTTGGTATTCAGCACAATCCTGTGCTTTGCCGTATCTATAAAGAGATTCGAAACATCTGAAGGTATAACATATTCCCGTCCCTTCAGAAAAGCCCACGCTCTTGCCAGTCTGCTGAGAGCTATAGCGCCTCTCGGACTCACTCCGAGCTCGATCAGATCATGCTCTCTGGTTTCTCTCATCAGCCTTATAATATATTCAAAAACCTTATCATGTATGAAAACTTCTGAGACATGCTTCTTGATCTCATTTAATCCTTCATTTGAGATGCAGCTGTGAATATTCATAACATCACTTGCATGGGATTTATCCTTCAGAATCTTCATTTCCGAATCCATGTCAGGATAACCCATACTCATACATATCATAAATCTGTCCAGCTGGGATTCCGGAAGCAGTTGAGTACCGGAACTGCCCTTAGGATTCTGGGTTGCGATCACTATAAAAGGATCCGGCACCTTATATGTATATCCATCCACTGTCACTCTGCCTTCCTCCATAACCTCAAGCAATGCAGACTGCGTTTTGGGAGAGGTTCTGTTGATCTCGTCGGCAAGAAAAAGATTGCACATAACGCTGCCAGGATGATATACAAAACCACCGCTGTTTTTATCATACATACTGAAGCCCAGAATATCTGAAGGCATAACATCCGGTGTAAACTGCACTCTCTTATTTTTCAGAGAAAGCGCCCTCGAAAAAGCCACTGCAAGAGTTGTCTTTCCGACTCCCGGAACATCTTCAAGGAGTATGTGTCCGCCCGCAAGGATACAGGCAAAGGTCTTCATTATGCAGTCATTTTTACCTGTTACCGCTTTACCCACTTCTGAGATAACGCTATTTATCTGATCATATTCTGTCTGATTCATTCTTAATTCCTTATCTGTTTTTTCGGCATATCTGCATCTGTATGCAGCAAAACTTTCCTGCGTTTTCCGAAGTATCAGTATACGCACGGATATATACAATTTACAGATTATTCCGATTTTTTTGAAAATATGGATTATTCCATTTATACTATACTAACTCCTACGAGAAGGTCAGCTCCATCTCATCATATAATTTACCAAGTCTTTCTTCTGAAAGATCAGTTTCATTTAAAATGGTATATCTGTCGCTTCTGGTTGCAGCAGCCTGCTGCCAGGCACCTATAAAGATTTCCTTTGTTATCTTCCAGTCAGAAGGTCTGACAGGAATCCTGTAGTCCTTTATAACCTTTGTGATCTTGCCGATATTCCTCTTCTGGAAGATACATGCTCCGTAGCTGCCCATGGCAACTGCTATTCCGTGAGGAACATTAACGCATTCGCTGAAATTTTCCTCTAACGCATGGCAGAAAAGATGCTCAGAGCCGCTACTTGGTCTCGAAGAGCCCGCAATCTCCATGGCAAGTCCGCCCATAACCAGCGCCTGAGTAAGTCTCTTGATGAAATCCTTACTCTTTAACTCCTTCTGATCATTGTAGCAAATGGAATTAAATGCCATTTTCGATATCATATAGGCAAAATCATCCACATAGTCCTTTCCCTCTTTTAATGCTATCTTCCAGTCATTTAAAGCGGTATACTTACTTATCGTGTCGCCGATACCTGCGAGAAGCTGTCTGTCAGGTGCACTCATGATCACATTAACATCAACAATTATTGCGTCAGGAATTGTACATTTGAAAGTTTTTCTGGCCTTTCCCTCTGTTCCGAGAACAGCTACAGGTGAAGCAAGACTGTCATTACTTAAGGTTGTAGGCAGTGATATCAGCTTGGTCTTACTTACAAATGCAGCGAATTTTGCCAGATCCAGAACCGTTCCTCCGCCGAAGCCGATAACCGTCTGTATATCATTCATGGTTATATATTTTGCAAGGGCAACTGCTGCATCATAGGTTGCAGACTGTATCAGGTAAAGCTCTATATTCTTAAAGTCTTTGGAAATATCATTTAATATATTTTCAAATATCCCCTTAAGATTCTCTTCAGTTACAAGTATGGCCTTTTTCTCATGAATATCCGGAATAACATCCTTCATCACATCCGGAATTTTCTCAAATATTCCCTCTTCTACTACTAAATGGTATGGCAGTCTGAATCTGTTCATTATACTTTTTCCTCCTGTTATGATCTAATACGCTGCCGGCTTCTATACGGATATAGTTTCAGCAAAACAAATACTCATCTGCTTTTAATAATACTCCAGCATTACTCTTATTTCTACCCTGTAAACTCAATTATATCTACTAAAAAATAGCTTAAAGCTGTTAAGTGTAATAAAAACAAAGCCCGCATAACACGACCTCCTCGGTAATGCCATGCGGGATTCTAAATCATTATTATTTTATCAGCATAAATTCTTTATCATCTGTCTTCTTTTCATTTGCCTTTTCCAGCTCAGATACTATCTTATCAAGCTTGCCGGTTTCATTTACAGGAAGTGGAATAACTGTTCCCTCCACTGTTGAGGTTTCATTCTTATCAACCTTCTCTGCTTTTTTTACCGTCTGCTTAACTGCTGTTTTCTTAGGTTTCTCATATTTAACTCTGTAAACAGCATATCCTGAAGCCTGTCCAATCTCAAAAAATGAATTAACAGGCGTGTAAAACTCTGTACCATAGCTGTAATTCAACGAATTTGCAACTGTTGCTTCACCAATCAATGAATCCGGCCAGCGGTCCTCGCCGTATCCGGTATATGTATCTGTTGTACCATCAAAGGTTTCTTCGATAATGATAGCTGCATGAGCCTTTCCATAACTTGAAGAATAACTTGAACCATATTCATGATAAATAATGATGTCACCGGCCTTAATGGTTCCGTCCTTAACCTTCTTATTCATTTCTTCTCTTGCAGCACTTCCGCTGTTCTCATTGAAATAAGAAACGAGTTCGAAATGACTGTCATTTTGCATGAATACTTCCAGATCACCTGCACATGCTGTGGCAGTATTTCCATAATCCGGTACATATCCGCCAAAGGCACCATTCTTACCGGCTTCATATATTACATGAGCTGCCCAGCCTGCACATGACCAGTAATCATCTGCGCTGTAACCGTTTGAGCCATAAGAGCCCTCCGGCATAACCTCTCTCATCTTATCATAATAATCTTCTTTTTTAATACCCTTATCCTCTTCACGTTCCACCGGAACTGAAACTGTGGTTTTAAGCACTTCTGCAGAAGCCTTCGACTGTGGAATTACCGGTGCCGAAGCAAGCATCAATGTGAGTGCAAGGATTTTAAAACTGTTCTTTTTCATATCATCTGTCTCTTTGTTTCGAAAGTTACATTTGTAATAACTTCGTAATATTTTTACACTGCAATTGATATTTTAACCACATTTTACGTTTTTTGTCAAGCAATTATTACATTTTTGTTACAAATCATTACGATTGTTACATTTTCTTGTAGTACATTTTGGTTTTATGTCTTATGATCCACTCCCAAATTATTATCACAGATACCTGTAACACAACATCCTATGGTATACCAACCCCAAAATGATGTCGCCAACATATATTTATATAAACCAGCCGGACTAACATCCCTCCTGCATCTTATCGATTCCGGAATTTTATGAAGTATTCATATTTAGGACAATTTATATAGGTTTTGGGGATTATTAAATTGTAAAATCTTTAACAATTTGATATAATGCGCTTAATTGTTATTTAGTATTTAACAGGAGGAATTAAAAATGGAAAGAGAAACACTCAGTATTCATGCCGGATATGCACCAAAGAACGGCGAATCAAGACTTCTGCCTATCGTGCAGAGCACAACCTTTAAATATGACACAAGTGAAGATATGGGCAAGCTTTTCGACCTTGAAGCAAGCGGATACTTCTATTCAAGACTCCAGAATCCTACCTGCGATAATGTAGCAGCCAAGATTGCAGCTCTTGAAGGCGGTACAGCAGCTATGCTTACAGGTTCCGGCCAGGCAGCATCATTTTTCTCAACCTTCAATATTGCAGGCTGCGGCGACCATATCGTTGCTTCTTCTACAATATATGGAGGAACCTTCAATCTTTTCAATGTAACCATGAGAAAAATGGGTATCGATTTTACCTTTGTTGATCCGGATTGTTCAGATGAAGAGCTTGAAGCTGCATTTAAGCCAAATACAAAGGCTGTTTTCGGCGAAACAATCGCTAACCCTGCTCTTATCATATTTGATATAGAAAGATTTGCAAACGCAGCTCATAAGCATGGCGTACCTCTTATCGTAGACAACACCTTCGCTACTCCTATCAACTGCAGACCATTCGAATGGGGCGCGGACATCGTAATTCATTCAACAACCAAATACATGGATGGCCATGATGCTACAGTCGGCGGATGTATCGTTGATTCCGGAAGATTCGACTGGATGGCTCACAAGGATAAATTCCCTGGCCTTACAACTCCTGATGAATCATATCACGGTATCACATATGCAGAGAAATTCGGCAAGGAAGGTGCATTTATCACAAAATGTACAGCACAGCTCATGCGTGACCTCGGTTCAGTTCAGGCCCCGATGAATGCATTTATCCTTAATCTTGGTCTTGAGTCTCTCCCACTTCGTATTGAAAGACACTGCAGAAATGCAGAGAAGGTTGCCGAGTTCCTTGAGAGCAGCGATAAGGTAGCATGGGTTAACTATCCGGGACTTCCTGGCAACAAGTATTATGAGAGAGCAAAGAAATACCTTCCAAACGGAAGCTGCGGAGTTATCTCCTTTGGTGTTAAGGGCGGACGTAAGGCTGCAGAGACCTTCATGAAGCATCTTAAGATCGGTATGATTGCTACTCACGTTGCCGATGCACGTACCTGCGTACTTCACCCTGCTTCATCTACGCACAGACAGCTTACAGATGAAGAACTTATTGCAGCAGGCGTAGGACCGGATCTTATCAGACTTTCAGTTGGTATAGAGAACGTAAATGACATCCTTGCAGATGTTAAGCAGGCTCTTGATGCTGTAGAATAATCATTAAATCAGAAAAAATTAATATTTTCAAAGACATACGGCCCGGAAGAAGTACCTTCCGGGCCGTTTTTGACTTTCCATCATAATCTTTTAAGTTATCCACCTATACTATCTGTTCTACCCAGATTTTTACAAGTATTTCTCAATCCCGCATTGTTCTACTATGCATTTAAAATATATACCTATCATTATTTTCCCTTTATTTGATAAAACCATTTAAATTTCACCTATAAACTCTGCTTATAGATTGCCAGCATATCCTCTTCATAAAGCACCTTTGCAGAACCCATTTTACCGCCTACTCCTGCAGCACATTTATGAGCCATATCAGCATACTCTTCTTCTGTAGGATCTACTCCCAGTTCACGGAGATTAGTAGGCATGTTGATACTTCTGTAGAAATCCTCCATAGCTTCTATACCGCGCACCGCAATCTCTTCGTCAGTTCCTACAGCTTCAACTCCCATAACATTCAGAGCGAATTTTTTAAAACGAGGGAGACAGTCCTTATATACATATCTTGCCCAGGTTCCCCATAATGCAGCCAATCCTGCGCCATGAGCAACATCATACAGACCGCCCAGTTCATGCTCAAGTTTATGTGTTGCCCAATCGCCGCCATCATTACCGCATCCTGTAAGGCCGTTATGTGAAAGACTTCCGGCCCACATAACCTCGGCACGTGCATCATAATTCTCAGGTTCATCTCGAAGTATAACTGCATTTTTCATTACGGTACGAAGCAGTCCCTCTGCCAGCGCATCAGTAAGTTCCATATTACCGCCATTTGAAAAATATCTTTCCATGGTGTGCATCATAATATCAGTACATCCACAGGCAGTCTGATAATCCGGCAGAGTCATGGTAAGCACCGGATTCATGATTGCAAACTTAGGTCGTCCGAAATCACTGCTGTAGCCTCTCTTTACAAGCCCTTCCTCCTTAGTGATAACTGAAGAACTGCTCATTTCACTGCCTGTTGCAGACATTGTAAGTATTACGCCGAGCGGAAGACATCCCGTTGCCTGACGTTTATAATCATAAAAATCCCAGACATCGCCATCATTTGCAACACCATATCCTATAGCCTTGGCAGAATCTATGGCACTGCCTCCGCCTACCGCAAGTATGAAATCAACACCTTCCCTTTTGCAAAGCTCTATTCCTTCATATACAAGGCTGAGATGCGGATTCGGAACCGCTCCTCCGAGTGTAACAAAGTTTATCCCTGCCTCCTCAAGAATATCTGTAACCTTTTTTAGAAGTCCTGAACGAACAACACTTCCTCCTCCATAATGAATAAGAACCTTAGTACCCCCAAATTCTTTAATAAGGTCTGCGACCTGTTTCTCTGTATCTTTGCCAAATATCACCTTCGTTGGTGTGAAATACTTAAAATCAAACATAGTTTTGCCCCTCCATAACTTTAATTCGGCTCATTGATAGATATTCGTCGAATATCCGCATTAATCCGCTAACAATCCATGCATCTGCCCGGCTTCTCTTTTTTTGTGTAGATAACCGACTTCGTCGGTCCATCATCTCGTGACTCCGTCACTCGATGATGGATATTCGCCCAATGCCTGCTACTGAATATATACAACCATCACTTCATGTGACTCCGTCACCTGGTGATGGTTGCATATATTCATGCAGTCGCTCGGCTCATTATCAACACAAAAAAGCGACCGTATTAATTATAACATTAATACGGTCACTGTACCATCACTTTATCCGCAGAGCTCTGGTAGCATTCAGCACTGCTATAACCATAACTCCGACATCCGCAAATATAGCTATCCACATATTAGCGATTCCCAGCGCTCCAAGGATGAGACAGAGCACCTTAACGCCAATTGCAAAAATAATATTCTGTCTTACTATACCAAGAGTTTTTGCTGAAATCCTTCTTGCCAGTGAAATCTTGGCCGGATCATCATCCATAAGGACAATGTCCGCTGCTTCAATAGCTGCATCCGAACCCAGACCACCCATGGCGATTCCGATATCTGCACGCATAAGAACCGGTGCATCATTTATTCCATCACCACAGAATGCTGTCTTGTCTTTCCCATTAGAATTCTCAAGAAGCTTCTCAACCTCTGATACCTTATCACCCGGAAGCAGTTCACTGAGGTATGAATCCACTCCAATGGTCTTTGCCACTCTGTTTGCAGCCTTCTCAGCATCTCCTGTCAGCATAATGGTTCTGATTCCATCTGCCTTTAACATAGAAATAGCCTTAGCTGTATTTTCCTTTATAACATCCGATATAACTATGCATCCGGCATAAATTCCGTCAACCGCAACATAAACCACTGTACCCTCATCATGTGAAGAGCTTATCTGTACATTACTGCGGTTCATGAGCTTTTCATTTCCAACAAGAATTCTTCTTCCGAATACCTCTGCAGAAACACCATGGCCTGCAATCTCTTCGATATCCAACACATTTTCCAGAAGAAGCTCCTTGCCGTAAGCCTTTTTCAGACTAAGGCTGATCGGATGGCTCGATGAAATCTCCGCATATGCTGCATCCCTGAGAAGTTCATCTGAAGATATGCCTGTCTCAGGATAAATACCTGTCACCTCAAATACACCCTTTGTAAGAGTGCCTGTTTTATCAAATACTATTGTCTTTGCATCCGCAAGCGCCTCGAGATAATTTGCCCCCTTCACAAGGATTCCCCTGGAAGAAGCACATCCTATCCCTCCAAAGAAGCTGAGCGGCACAGATATAACAACTGCACATGGACAGCTGATTACAAGAAATGTCAATGCTCTGAATATCCAGCTGCTCCACATCGGACTATATCCGAAGATGAGCCTTGCTACCGGCGGGATCACCGCAAGTATAAGAGCACTGTAACATACTATCGGAGTATAGAACCTTGCAAATTTGGAAATGAAATTCTCTGCCCTTGCCTTCTTCAGACTGGAATTCTCCACGAGATCCAGTATCTTTGAAACTGTAGACTCACCAAATTCTTTGGTGGTTCTTATCTTGATCATACCGGAGCTGTTGATGCATCCGCTGATTATCTCATCACCCTCTCCGGCAGTTCTTGGAACAGATTCTCCGGTAAGTGCACTTGTGTCAAGGCTTGTTCTTCCCTCAATGATAATTCCGTCAATAGGGACTTTTTCTCCGGGATTAATAATAAGAACCGATCCAATCTCAACATCATCCGGATCAACCTCTTCAACAGTACCGTCTTCATTCAGAAGATTTGCCGAATCAGGCCTGATATCCATAAGACTGACTATGTTCTGCCTGCTCTTGCCAACAGCTATACTTTGGAAAAGCTCGCCGATCTGATAGAAGAGCATAACAGCGACACCCTCTTCATATTCTCCAAGAACCATGGCTCCAACCGTTGCTACAGCCATAAGAAAGTTTTCATCAAAGACCTGTCCCTTTAATATTCCCTTTATTGCCTTCTTTAAAACATCATATCCAACGATCAAGTAAGCCGTCATATATAATGGCAGTGAAATAAACCATGGCATCAGATCTTTAGATATATGCTCTATGATCATCAGAGCTGCAACAATAATAAATGCCGCTATCACTCTGTATAGATTTTTTTTCTGTTTTTTATTTAGTGAAAACCCTTCATTAATCAAGATAAATCTCCATGTCATCTTCAACCTTCTTGCAGTTCTTTCTGGCTTCCTGCATAACAGCTGCAGGATCTGCACCTTCCTCAAACTCAACCTTAACCTTAAGAGTCATAAAACTGAGAGATGCATCCTTAACGCCCTCTGTATTCTTGATTGCTTCCTGCATCTTTTCTGCGCATGCTGCACAGTCAACGTCTACCTTATATGTCTTCTTCATCTTATTAATCCTCCATATTTTATCATTTGATATTTATATATATAATTATATGACAAGCAAATACTGCTTCTCATAATCATCAGAACTGTCGTTCCTATAACATCTTAATATCTGCCGGTTCACAACATACTTATTTTTCTGTAAGCTCGTCCAAATGCTCCATTCCGAGGCTGAGTATCATTCGTACATGATCATCATCCAATGAATAATACATACTCTTTCCCGCTCTCCTGAACTTTACCAGCTTGGCATCCTTCAGTATTCTAAGCTGATGACTGACGGTTGACTGGCTGAGATTCAGTATCTTGGAGATTTCTCCGACATTTAATTCCGTATCAAACATAGAATATAAAATCTTTATTCTGGTGGAATCTCCAAATATCCTGAAAGTATCCGAAAGGTCATATAAAGCCTCTTCATCAGGCATATTCTCCATGACCTTCTTTACAAGTTCAGCATGCTCTTCACTTATTATTTCATTCTCCTTCATATAACCTCCTGTATCTTCTGTTAAATACATGCACTCTTCATTTTCTGATAAAAACAGCACCTGATATATTATTTACGCTTTTATATGTTTGTCTGTTCATATGAAAGTATATTCATATATCATTCATTTGTCAACACCTTATTTAATAATTTTGTATTTTTCTCTTATGTCATATTTTTATATATCAACTTCCTGATAATTATGCTATACTGTTGTAGTTGTGAATTATTATAAAAAATATATGTGCGTTGACAGATTATATATATCTTGCATTTGCCAATTATTAAACTGTCAATATTAATAAATGAGGTTACAAATGAAATATTCCAATAATAAAAATCTATCTAAAAAGATTGCGGCCGCAGCCAGGGTTGATGAACGCAACAAGGATATTTCCGCTGCTGATAAGAAAAAAAATAAGACCGATACTGTTACATCACCTGCTAAGAACAGTAAAGAGGGCGAAAGAAAGGCCCGAAAGAAAGAAAGTATCCTTTCTCTCCTGAAACCTCTTCTTACACCATACTGGATAGTTTTTTCGGTTATGATAGTTCTGATCTTCGTATTAAGTATACTTACCCGATCAGAAAGCTTCTGTAATTCATTTACCGCAAATGTACTGCCATTCTTCCTTAATACCTACGGAAGATTCTCTGGTCTCTTTCCATTCTCTTTCGGAGAAGTATTGCTGATACTTATGTTTCCGGTATTATTTGCAGCCGTCACTTTGATCATACTATTCTTCTTCATGAAGCATCGTGATGGTTTTAGAAAGCTCTTTAAGTACTTTTTCAGAAGTCTTATGATGATCATCTTATCAGTTATCCTGATAATGACCATGAACTGCTCTATTCCTTATGGCTGCTCCGAACTGGCAATAAAGAAGAATGCACCTACATATTCTGTTGGAGAACTTGAAATCCTCAGAAATTATATCGTTGAAAAATGTAATGAATATGCCGAAAAGCTTCCAAGAAATGAAAATGGAAAGCTGATATACGATGACAGTGTTAAGGATATAACTAAAGAAGCCAAGCGTGTTATGGAACTTCTTTCGGACACCTTCCCGCGACTGAAGGGCTATTATCCTGATATCAAGCCAATAAACCGTTCCGTACTTATGTCTCAGGCAGGGACCCTTGGAATATATTTTCCATTCTCGCTTGAAGCAAACTATAACAAATTAATGTACAAAATGAATTTTCCTGCGACCTTCTGTCATGAATACTCTCATCTGAAGGGTTATATGCAGGAGGATGAGTCAAACTTTATAGCATATCTGGCATGTCTCAGATCTGATGACGAATATTTCCAATACTCCGGATATCTGAGCGTTCTGTATTATGTAAACAATGAATATTACAGCAACGTGTGCGAAGCAGATCCGACAAGATATGATAAGCAGCCGGAGATCAGCGATAAGGTAGCTCAGGATTCAGTTTTCCTTACCTCCGAGGCAAAGAAAAAGGTCGAGAAAGAAGCAGTCCTCGATACAGAAACAGTTCGCGAAGCCAGCGATAATTTCACTGAATCATATATGACCTACTATGGTATTGAAGACGGAATGGCAAGCTATGGCAGAGTTACAGACCTGCTTCTTCAGTACTATGACGGAACATTATATTAATTATTTTCATCATTACAATGACAACGACATGAGACAGACTGCTCCGCGATCTATCTCATGTCGCACACTCATCGTATACATTTGCCTCTGGCACAAGCTTTGCATGTGCATGACTCGTTCGGTACGTAAAAAGACATTCACGTTACATTAACGGAATGTCTTTTTTAATGCCTTAAATATTAGATAATGTTTCAATTACCGGTTCATGCCACAAATCCTTCTTACCAAACATTTTGTCAACACGATACAGAAAATACGTTGGTCCATTACTGAAGATATAATACATCTGTTTTTTTGTCTCCAGCATGTAATGAACATCATCGCATGCAAATCGTTTGATATAACCGGACTTCAACGACTCAGGAACCGATACCATTTTATATTTCTTAACCGCCTGAGGAACATTCATACTTATTCACCTTCTATCCCTATATTTTACCCAAATAGTAATCGTTTGGGCCTGTAAAAGTCATACTTCCCCTCTGCGTCTTCCCTAAGGACGCAATATGACAAAATGCTCAAAATGACAAAAACTTTAAATTTATTTTATACAATAATACCCTTATTGGCAATATATATTTAATCTATATGCCATTTTTTTCATCAAATTTTGCCTGCTGTGAACGAATAAGCTCCTCATCTTCAAAATAGTTGATTTTCATAGCTTCTCTTACTTCTGAAAGAGTTTTTGCCGCTTCTTCTCTTGCTGCTTCCGTACCCTTCTTCAGTATCTCATATATAGCCGGAATATCTTTCTCGAGCTCTTTTCTTCTTGCTCTTATCGGATCAAGCTCTCTGTTGATAATATTAAGAAGAAGCTTCTTACACTTAACATCTCCGAGACCACCTCTCTTATAATGCTCCTTCATTTCCTCAAGATTATTATATTCAGGAGCAAAGTCTGCAAAATCAGAATCCTTTGCAAATGCATCCAGATATGTAAATACTGCATTTCCCTCAACCTTTCCCGGATCACTTACCTGAATGTGAGTCGGATCGGTGTACATACTCATAACCTTTGTCTTTACTTCATCCGGAGTATCAGAAAGATATATGCAGTTTCCAAGAGACTTACTCATTTTCGCCTTACCATCTGTTCCCGGAAGTCTTGAACATACTGAGTTCTCAGGAATAAGAGCCTGCGGCTCAACAAGTACTTCACCATAAGTTGCATTGAACTTACGAACGATCTCTCGCGCCTGCTCGATCATCGGAAGCTGATCTTCGCCTACAGGTACTACAGTTGCTTTAAAAGCTGTAATATCTGATGTCTGGCTGACAGGATATGTGAAGAATCCCGCAGGAATACTGGCCTCAAAATTTCTCATCTGGATCTCAGCCTTGACTGTTGGGTTTCTTTCCAGACGTGATACAGTAACAAGATTCATATAATAAAATGTAAGCTCTGTCAGCTCTGTAATTGCTGACTGAATAAATATGTTAACCTTTGATGGATCAAGACCACATGAAAGATAATCAAGTGCAACCTCAATGATATTGTCGCGAATCTTTCCCGGATTGTCAAAATTATCTGTAAGTGCCTGAGCATCCGCAATCATTATAAATATCTTATCAAATTCTCCACTATTCTGAAGTTCCACACGTCTTCTGAGGGAACCAACATAATGACCAAGATGAAGCCTTCCTGTAGGTCTGTCACCTGTCAAAATTATCTTACTCATGAGTCTTCCTCCACTTATCTTTATTTCTATCCCATCGGGATATATTTACTCTTTTTTGATATACAGACAAAATCATTATGTCTTTTTGTGTCTGAAAATACCATGCAAATATATTAAATTTTTAAATAGAAAATGTCAACCATAATATACATGCGCAGGCTTCTGTATAAACTATAATAAACTTGCACTGATTTTTGACATATGTCCCGTTTTGCTATATATTCTAACTTATAAGACTGATCATCATTTTATGATCAGAAATAAAACTGTAATAGTTTTATATTTTCTGATACAAGCATCTTTATATATTTATGGGGGGCATAATAACCAGTTTTTTTACACACTATACGTTATATGGGAGGGCAGCAAAATGAAAAAAATCCTTTTTGAATCATCCAACAAGCACACAAAGATCCATGCCTATGTCTGGGAACCTGAAGGCGAACCTGTAGGTGTTATACAGCTTATCCACGGTATGCAGGAACATATGGGAAGATATACTGACTTTGCTCAGTATCTTGCCGGCAAAGGTTTTGTCGTAGTAGGACATGATCAGCTCGGTCACGGAAAAACTGCAGTTACTGAAGATCAGCTGGGCTTCATCAGTAAAGAACATCCTTCAGATACTCTTATTATGGATATACATCGCCTCAGGAAAGGAACCATGAAGAAGTATCCTATGCTTCCTTATTTCATTTTCGGACACAGTATGGGGTCATATCTTCTCAGAAAATATATTTCCAAATTTGGCTATGGTCTTGCAGGTGTCATAATCTGCGGTACCGGAAATGAAAATCCCGCCAAGGCAAAAGCAGGCCTTGCTCTTATTGGTGCTCTCACAAAAAAATACGGCCAATATCATAGAAGCAAATTCATTACCGAAACTTTATTCTCCGGACCATACTCAGAATTTGATATGACCGGAAATGATCCGGAAAACAGCTGGCTTACCAAGGACACCGAAATCGTCGCTAAATATTATAATGATCCGCTGTGTAAAACCATATTTACCTTAAATGGTTATAACGCACTTATTTCAACTGTTATCTATGACTGCTCACCGGCTGCCTATAAAAAGGTTCCACAGGATCTTCCGATACTTATTGTATCCGGTGACAGGGATCCTGTCGGAAATTTCGGAAAAGGCCCGACAAAGGTATATGAGAACTATCTTAAGGCCGATATTTCCGACGTCACCTTAAGACTCTTTAATGACGACAGACATGAGATACTGAACGAACTGGACAGAGCAGATGTTTACAGCTACATATATGGATGGATTGAAGATCGTCTTATATCTGATACTATGGGATTATAAGATAAATAAATTCACCGGAACAAACAGGCGGGAGTTACTTCGCTCCCGCCTGTTTTTGTTCTTATTATGTTGTTGAAATTATCCGGTTTTTTCAGGATGCCTGTTCAAACTGGCTGTTATACAGATCTGCATAGAATCCATTTTTAGCGATCAGTTCTTCATGATTTCCGGTCTCTATAATATCACCGTCCTTCATTACCAGAATAAGATCTGCATTTTTAATAGTTGAAAGTCTGTGGGCTATAACAAAGGAAGTTCTGCCCTTTGTCAGCTTATCCATAGCCTTTTGAACTGCAGCCTCTGTTCTTGTATCCACCGAGCTTGTTGCTTCATCCAGTATCAGCAGAGGCGCATTTTCTATCATGGCTCTTGCTATTGTAACCAGCTGCTTCTGTCCCGCTGAAAGAGCGGTTTTTTCATTAAGAACTGTATCATATCCCTTTGGAAGCGAACGTACAAAATGATGAAGTCCGACTCTCTTGCATACTGTATCAAGCTCTTCATCTGTTACGCCTTCTTTTGAATATGCGAGGTTATCTCTGAGAGTTCCTTCAAATATCCACGTATCCTGAAGTACCATACAGAAAAGACTATGAACATTTTCTCTCGTAAGACTCTTTGTAGATATATTATCTATTAAAATATCTCCTGCATCCGTCTCGTAGAATCTCATAAGCAGATTAACAATTGTTGTTTTTCCGGCTCCTGTAGGACCTACTATAGCTATCTTCTGACCACTCTTTGCTGTGGCGCTGAAATTCTTGATGATTGTCTTATCCGGTGAATATCCGAATTTAACATTTCTGAATTCAACATCACCCTTAACCTCGGAAGGAAGAAGTTTTACGGTCTTTCCTTCTTCATTTTCCATCTCTTCTTCTCCAAGGAATTCAAATACTCTCTCACTGGCAGCAAGGGTAGACTGAAGACTTGTTGAAACCTGTGCCATCTGCGAAAGCGGCTGTGTAAAGAGTCTGATATATATCATAAATGATACAATGGTTCCGAATCCAATACTGCCCTTCTCAACAAGCACTGCTCCAAGAACGCATACTATTACATAACCGAGATTACCGATGAAGCCCATCATAGGCATCATGAGCCCTGAATAAAACTGACTCTTCCATGCACTGTTATAAAGCTTTGTATTCATCTCATCGAAGGTCTTTTCTGCTGCGGCTTCTCCATTATAGGCCTTAACCACATCATGACCGGAATATATCTCTTCAATGTGTCCGTCAAGCGCACCAAGCTGTACCTGCTGTGCAACGAAATGCTTCTGTGAACGCTTCATGATAGTCATCATTATTATGAAACCCAGAATAGCAGATGCGATTGCTGACAGAGCCATTATGACATTTGTAATAAACATCATAATAAGTGCGCCGAAGAAAAGGGTTACTGACGATATAAGCTGTCCGATACTCTGGTTGAGTGTCTGTCCAATAGTATCTACATCATTTGTGACTCTGGAAAGGACATCTCCAAAGCTTGTCTTATCAAAGTATTTAAGCGGAACGCGATTGATCTTTGTTGATATTTCACGACGAAGAGACTTTGTAACCCTCTGGGTAACGGTGGCCATAATAAAGCTCTGAACGTATCCAAATATAAAGCTCAGAACATAGAGGATAAGCATCAGCATGCAAATGCTCTTTATCCTTCCGAGATTCATGGTTCCAAACAGTCCTTCTGTAATCTCATTTACAATATCTGAAAGCTTGTCAGGACCGATAACTGCGATTACAGAGCCTGCGGCTCCCATAATAAGCGAAACAACCACCCATGGTATATACTTATGCATGAAAGCATAAAGCTTTCTGAAAGCTTCGCCGCTATTCTTCGCTTTTTGCGGAGGCATTCCCGGTCCGCCATGAGGTCCATGTGGTCCTCTTGGTCCACGCGGTTTATTCATATTATCTGGCATCTTCCAATTCCTCCTTCGAAAGCTGTGAATATGCTATCTCCTGGTATGCAGGACAATTCTCCATAAGATCCTTATGTTTACCGATTCCTGCGATACAACCATCCTCGAGAACGATTATCTTATCAGCATCTCTTATGGTTCCGATCCTCTGTGCCACTATAAGCTTTGTAGCATCTCCGGTCTTCTCCTTAAGAGTCTTTCTGAGTTCCTTATCTGTTCTGTAATCCAGCGCAGAAAATGAATCATCAAATATATATATTTCCGGCCTCTTATAAATTGCTCTCGCAATTGAGAGTCTCTGTCTTTGTCCTCCGGAAACATTAGTTCCTCCCTGAGAGATAGCCGCCTTATTTCCGTCCTGCATCTGACTTACAAATTCCGTTGCCTGTGCAATGCTGAGGGCCTCATCGAGATTTTTTTCACTGATCTCGCCATCAGTATAAGCAACATTTGATGCGACTGTTCCGGAAAACATCGTGGCCTTCTGCGCAACATATCCGATCTTTGATCTCAGGACATGAAGATCATAATCCTTAACATTTATTCCATCAACATATATGCCGCCTTCTCTTGCGTCAAAAAATCTTGGTATAAGATTTATGAGTGAGCTCTTTCCTGAAGCTGTTGCACCAATAAATGCAATTGTTTCACCCTGTTTGGCTGTAAATGAAATGTCATGAAGCACATCATCGCCGCCATCAGGATATCTGAAGGAAACATTTCTGAATTCAACAGTTCCCTCGAGCCCCGGAACACCGTCCTTAACCTCTCCGCTGAGTATACTTACATCAGTATCAATAACCTCATTTATACGCTTAACAGAAACCAAAACTCTCGGAAGAATAACAAACATGATACTGAGAAGCATAAATGACATTACTATCTGTATGGCGTATGAAGAAAAAACAACCATATCCGAGAAAATATCCAGTCTCTCTGAATATCCGTCCGGATTCGGAATACCGGAAGCATCTGTCAGATTTACATTTTTAATAAGATATGCACCGATCCAATATATTGCAAGAGAAATACCTGACATTATAATAGTCATGGTCGGACCGATAATGGCCATAACTCGTCCGGTGAAGAGGTGGGTCTTAGTCAGTTCATCATTTACCTCTTCAAATTTATTTTCCTGGAAATCCTCAGCATTATAAGCTCTTACAACTCTTATACCTATAAGATTTTCTCTTGTAACTCTGTTGATGTCATCCGTAAGTGTCTGTATCTTCCTGAATCTCGGCAGACATACAACAACTGTGCAGAGGAACATGATAAGTATCATTAATACTGAGGCAGCAACTACAAAGGACCACTGCCACTGCTTGTTTGAGATCTTTGTGATTGCCCATACCATAAGGATCGGAGCTCTTATAAGAGCCTGAAGTCCGATAGCAATAAGCATCTGAACCTGGGTTATATCATTTGTGGTTCTTGTTATAAGGCTTGATGTAGAGAATCTGCCGATTTCTTCATTATTGAAGGTCATTACCTTCTTGAAGACCTTTTCACGAAGGGTCATGGAAAGTCCCGCTGCAACCTGAGCAGCAAAGTATCCCGTAAAAACCGAAGCAACCATGCTGAGCAAAGCACACAGAAGCATTATTCCTCCGTTCTTCAGGATCTCACCCATCTTTGAGCCTTCTGTTTCCACCAGACGCGTGATCTTATTCATATAATCAGGCATCTTAAGTTCCAGCCAGACCTGTACCACAACAAAGGCGATACAGAAAATGACCATAAGCACTTCCTTTTTACTGAGTTTCTTTAATAGTTTAAACATCCTGTTATATCCTTTTTATTATTTTGTTTTGTTTCTCCATATTTAACACATTATAATGTACAATAGAATCCTGCATATTTCAAACGAAATATATGTGAAAACCAACCATTGATATATAATTTAGACCGCTATGATAATGCCTCATGGCTGCCGTGTCACATATATAAAAATCCGGAAGACACAGCCAATTTCTGGCATCTCCCGGATAATTATATGTCTTTCTGTATTATCTGTTTACTATTTTACATCATCCTGATCAATTATAACAATATCACCCTTTGATGCAGCAACTATATCTCTTCTTATCTTTTCAGGCTTAGGTTCCGGAACCGGAAGTTCATCCGGCTCAAGTTCTCTTATAACATCATAAAGGCTTATGGCAAGAACATCCTCAACCGCCGGGCTCTTGACAAAGATATTCGAAATCTTTACAAGTCTGTAGATTCCGTCTCCACCCTCCTGACGAAGTGTAAGCTCAACAAGCTCTTCGCCTCTCTTAAATGCTTCCATCTGTCCCTCAATGCTGAAGGTCTTCATATATAATTCCCTGTCATCCGGATGAATAGATTCAACACTGTTTGCAAGTCTCTCTGCAAGAGAATATACAACCGGTCTGACTCCGGATCCAAAGTCATCGTACTGAGTTACATAGTAACTGTTCTTTGAAAGATTAAGGTATGTAACAGATTTATACTTTGAAAATACCGCTGATACCAGAAGATCTGCTGCCATCTGAGGAGCCTCTGTAAGAAGAATATCCTCAACCTCTATATCAAGAAGATGATCCTTGAATTTTTCAATAAATACTGACTCCGGCATAGGTTTATCATAGATATAACCCTGGATGATCCTGCATCCGGCAGTCTTAAGATAATTCAGCATGTCCTGAGTCTCAATACCCTGTGCAACCGAACTGACATGCTTTTTATCCGCATAATCAAAAATCCCCTTCATTTCCTTCTGGAAATCCACATCATTTACATCTCTGTTGAACATGGTCCTGTCAATTTTCAGAACATCGAAATTCAGAGAAGCCAAATATTCCATCGACTGGCTTCCATTTCCAAAATCATCTATGGCAATTCTGAAGCCTGCGCTCTTAAACTCATCCAGCATAACCTTGATAACATCAGGATTATCCAGAAATGTATTTTCAGCCACCTCAAGGATGATCAGCTTATGCGGGATATGATATGAATCAACGATCTCGCAAAGACGGCTACATGTATTAACTTCATAAACATGTTTTCCGGAAAGATTTATTGATATCGGTATTTTAGGAATATTGTAATTATCAAGCTTGCTGAGGAAAAGACATGCTTCCTCGATCATGTACCAGTCAAGCTTAAGGATATCATTTGACATTTCCAGCTCAGGTATAAAGTAACCCGGCATGATAACATTTCCGTCACTCTCTATCCATCTGGCAAGAATCTCGACCGACCACATCTTGTTATTCATAACATCATACTGTGGCTGGAAAAAAGGAACAAATTCACGTCTCGCCATCGCGTCTCTAACTTCTTCTATAACACCCATTAATATACCTCCTGCCTTCATTTTATATAAGCATAGCCTACAAACAAAAATAACCCCATTTAAACAGTGTATAAATCCGTCTTAACCGGATTACTTACACCGACAGTCTAACCTGCAGTCAAACCACTTAATCGTTTTCTATTATACATTTTTTTTTGATAATAATCAATAAAACAGTAAATTTTTTGTCTTGAAGGACTGATTATCATCTGTTAGAATACCTTGTGTTGGTCTGCCTCATTGTTTTAAAGGCCAGTTCAAATAGGGAATATTAATCTTAACAATACAGGAAAAAGACATGATACTTTCAATTCAGAATATTTCAAAATCATTTGGTCAGGACACAGTTCTAAAGAACATAAATTTCCAGATGGAGCCTCGCGAAAAGGTTGCTCTTATCGGCATTAACGGAGCAGGAAAGACTACTCTTCTTAAGATAATAATCGGTGAAGAAACCTCCGATTCCGGAAATGTTGTCATATCAAAGGATACAACCTTCGGCTATCTTTCTCAGCATCAGGATATCTCCTTCAATAATACTATTTACGCTGAAATGCGTGAAACAAAAAGACGAATCATTGATATGAAGGAGCGTATCAGAACCATTGAGCATGAAATGGTGGATAAAAACGGCGCCGAGCTTGAAAAGCTTCTTGAGGAATATAATACCCTTACAACTGCATTTGACAGGGAAAATGGGTATGCCTATGAAAGCGAGATCACTGGTGTATTAAAAGGTCTTGGATTTACCGAAGCGGATTACGACCGAAACATAAATACTCTCTCCGGCGGTCAGAAGATGCGTATTGCCCTTGGCAAGCTCCTTCTTGAAAAACCTGACATTCTTATACTTGACGAGCCTACAAACCATTTGGATACAGATTCTGTTTCATGGCTTGAAGGTTTCCTCTCGGCTTATCCGGGAGCAGTTATCGTTGTCAGCCATGACAGATATTTTATTGATAAGGTTTCCACCAAGATCGTTGAGATAGATAATGGTGTATCCGCAGTTTATAAAGGTAATTATTCTTACTATGCTTCTGAGAAAGCCAAGATCAGAGCTGCCAGAGTTAAGGCATATCTCAATCAGCAGAAGGAGATACAGCATCAGGAAGAAGTTATCAGTAAGCTGAAGGAATTCAACCGTGAAAAATCCATAAAGCGTGCTGAAAGCCGTGAGAAGCTTCTCTCCAAGGTTGAACGACTTGAAAAGCCTGAGGAAATTTCAGCTGATATGAGACTTTCTCTTACTCCTGTCACAGAATCCGGAGAAGATGTTTTACTTGTTGAAGGTCTCAGTAAATCCTTTGGCGATAACTGCTTATTCAACGATATCTCTATTGATATCAAGAGAGGCGAGCACGTTGCACTTATAGGTGGAAACGGTACCGGAA
The DNA here is from genome assembly GCA_900108205.1 of Eubacterium ruminantium. Taxonomy (GTDB): domain Bacteria; phylum Bacillota; class Clostridia; order Lachnospirales; family Lachnospiraceae; genus Eubacterium_Q; species Eubacterium_Q ruminantium_A. Next base: position 722,401 of record FNUU01000001.1, read on the forward strand.
AAACCACTATTCTTAAAATAATAAATCACATCTATAGACAGGACAGCGGTTCAGTTACTCTCGGTGCAAGAGTTAAGGTTGGATATTTCGATCAGGAGCATCATAATCTCGATCCTGAGAATACTATATTTGATGAAATATCAGATTCCTTTCCGGATCTCACAAATACAAAGATCAGAAATGTACTTGCAGCTTTCCTCTTTACCGGTGATGATGTATTCAAACAGATCAAGGATCTGTCAGGTGGCGAAAGAGGCCGGGTTTCTCTTGCGAAGCTTATGCTCTCTCCTGCAAATTTTCTGATACTGGATGAGCCTACCAACCATCTGGATATCCAGAGCAAGGAAATTCTTGAGGATGCACTTGCCGATTATAAGGGTACTGTTTTCTTCGTCAGCCACGACAGATATTTTATCAATCGTATATCCACCAGAATATTGGAGCTGCGAAGCAAGGTTCTGACAAATTATAAGGGCAATTACGATTATTATACACTTCATAAGGATGAACTTTTCTCCCTTCAGCATCCGACCCGGGGTATACCAGCTGACACTGAAAATGTTCTCTTTAAAAAAGCCGCATCTCAGACAGATACCAAATCGGATTCCAAAGAGGAATTCCTTCGTTTCAAGGCTGAACAGGCTGCTATGAAGAAACGTGAAAATGAAATTAAGAAGCTGGAGGATAAGATATCCATTTTAGAAGAAAAGCTTGCTGAAATAAGTAAAATGATCGAAGATCCTGCAAATGCCACCAATTCGGCCAAGCTTACCGAGCTTTCTACTGAACATGAAAAGGTAAATACAGAACTTGAAGAGCTGTTTCTCAGATGGACTGAACTTTCAGAGGGCTAAATATAACTAAACAATCACGAGTGAAACGAGTAATTGTTTTTCCTGATTAATTACCGGAGGGACAGCCATCCATACATTTAGTCAGCCAACACAAAAAAAGAAACACGGACAGATGTATCTCTTATATGAGTACCATCTATCCGTGTTTCTTTTTCACATATTGAGAAGCAAATACCGCATCTCATAACCCTGCAGGCCTGACGTCCTTCAGTATATTATTTATCTGCCTTTTCTTCTGTTTTCTCTTCAGTGTTTTCGTCGATACCGCTGACTACTTTGCCTTTTTCTACTTCATATTCTTTTCCGTCAACAGTAACTGTTCCGGAAAACTTTGTGGCAACTCGTCCGGCTTTGCAGTACCAATAACCGTCTTTATTCTTGCCGATGGCATCAACCTTTTCAATCTTACCATCTTTAACATACCATAATACGCCGTCATCATCCTTGGCAACAGTATCTGTAAATAAAACCTTGCCCTTACGAACCAGCCATTTGCCTTCAACATTATTTACCTTGCCATTGAAGAAACCGTTACGTTTTTCACTTACGACACCCTTAACAACAAAGTACCAGTCATCATCCAGCTGAGAGAAGCCTGTAAAGCCTTCATCCTTAAGACCGCCCTGAACCTGATACAGTATCTTATTCTTCTCGTATCTGATCAGACCCTTGGCATCCTTGCTGCCAAATGGATAAATCTCTATATCATCTTCCTTGATTTCTTTTGTTCCCTTTTCATCAGCATAATATTTCTTATCTGCCTCTGAATACCAGTATTCAATATTACCGGCCTTTGTAAGAGTAGTTTCTACTGCTTCCACATGTGTAAGCGCTGCTGCAGGCTTCTCGGTAGTTGCCTCTGTAGCCTTTTCTGTGGTTGTTTTTGTAGTACTTTCGGTAGTTGTATTTGAAGCTACCTGGGTTGTTTTTTCATCCTTATCCTTCTTGGAACCGCCACCAACGATAAATATTATTACAACAATTGCTGCTATTACAGCGGTAGCGATTGCTCCAATAATGATATTCTTTTTATTATTATTAGGATTTGCACCTGTAAGTTCTTCAAGTGTCATATCCTTCATATTATTCTTGGCTTTTGCTTCTTCTATTTTTTTCTTGATCTCTTCAGCTGCAGCTGCATTTGCAGGATCTGAAGCATTATATCCAAAATTTCCTGAAACCGAACGCATAGACTGATTTGAACCATTTAACGGGCCAGAACCTGAAATCGGGCCATTGCCTGCCAGTGAGCCTGAACCTGAAACCGGGCCACTTCCTGCCAATGGACCTGAGCCATTAAGCGGGCCTGAACCTGAAACCGGGCCACTTCCTGCCAGCGGACCTGAGCCATTAAGCGGTCCTGAACCAGCAACCGGGCCATTTCCTGCCAGCGGACCTGAACCTGTAACCGGGCCACTTCCTGCCAGCGGACCTGAACCATTAAGCGGCACATTTCCAAAACCGTTCTGATTATGAGCCATATTTGCCGTTTCCAGACTGACTGTCTGGATATCGTCATTATCAGCTGCTACCGGCTGACTCGGTGGATAAGGCATGGCATTTACATTTCTGAAGCCATTCTCAGTAACAAAGCTCTCCGGAATATAAGAAGATTTGAGATTGATCGTCTCCTCTTCATCAAGTGCAATATTTGCATCCATGTTACCGTTTGCGAAACCATTACTGTTTACATTGTAACCATTAAAGTTTACCGGTCTGTTCTGATACTGCTGATATCCGGTTCTGTCATTATCATTGTTTGACTTTGATGAATCATTAAACTGTGGCATAAACTTCTTATTGTTAAAACCACATCTGTCGCAGATATACTCGCCTTCTTTGATCTTATTCCCACATTTTACACAAAACATATCATCACCTCTGAAAAACTAATATAATACAATAAATACTACTCACTTACTGCTTCAGAAGATTCAGAAGACTCACTTGTTGTATCGTCTTCTCCTACCATATTGATAGCTGCTGTTCTAAGTGCATTTCCAAACATCTTTGAAAGATCGGTCTCATCACCGCTCTTTTTGATAGCATTATAAACAAAATCATATGCGTCTTCGTCTATCGGATTGGTACCATCCTCACCGCCATAAACCCATGTATAATGCTCAAATACAACATAAACCATAAGTACACCCTTCTCATCTCCAAAGGTTTCCTTATGCAGTTTCTCAAGATAATCATCAATGGATTCACTTGGAAGTACTTCCAGTATCATAAGATAAGGTCTGATTCCCGTCTTCTTATAATAGTAGCTAAAGCCATCGATAATATCCTTCTCATTTGTTGAATTTATAAAGAACTCACTGCTGTTTCCTTTGTCAAGGTAATAATCAGACAGTCCCGAATCATAATTCTGCTTCTTCTTGGAATGTGTTACTCTTCCTTCTTTAACGGTATAAACTATACCTTCCTTCTCATACTTTCCGCTAAAGCTGTAATCAACCTTACCGTCAACTATGTACCACTTGCCTTCTTCATTTTCACCGATCGTATTGGTGAATTCAACCTTACCATTCTTGATATACCACCATCCATTTTCATTTCTGGCAACTGTATCAACGAATTCAACCTTGCCGTTTACTACATTCCACCATGCATCTTCGCCATATACTTCGCCTCTGATAACACTGGTAATGCTTGTATCAACCTTACCCTCAGACACATAATACCAATCAGAGATCAGTTTTGCAAAACCTGAATATGAAGGATCGCAAACGCCATTTTTCACATAATAAAGCTTCTTATCGTCACCATATTCATATAAACCATTTGCATCCTTATCAAAAACATAAGATTCAACTTCATCAGCAGAAAGTTCCTTCTTGGCATCTTCATCTGCATAATACTTTCCGCAGTCTGTACAGAAATAGCATGATATTGAGCCCTTCTCATAGATTGTTGCATCCCTCGCTTCTATATGAATAAGCTTGTGCGATTCTGCACTGTCGTCGCCTTTTTTATTCTTATTGATTATGACCAGAATAACTACTATTATAGCTGCGACCAGGACAACAGCTGCTATTATCATCCCAATAGAGAGTCCCGACCCTGACTTTTGTTTACTATTCTTTTCGTTCTTCGTATCTTTATTTTCCAATGTTTTTCTTTCCTTCCAATATTATTAATTATGAGAAGCAAAACCCGCATCTCATAATCCTGCGGGGCTTAAGCCCCTCCGGTAACATATCAAGAAAAACAAATACTCGTTTCACTCGTGCTTGTTTTTCTTCCGATAAGTTACATCATCAGGATGTCAGGAGTGATCCGGACACCATATGATTCAAACAGCAAAAGCTGTTTCTGATAAACTATAACATGAACCATGTTTACAGTCAAGAAACAGAGCCTATCTTATAAGGCTTAAGGCTTCATTTACTGTAGACACAGGGTATATTTTAATATTCAGATTCATCATTTTATCTTTATCATAGTTGGATGCAGGGATAATACATGAAGAAAATCCCATCTTCTCAGCTTCACTGATCCTCTGCATAATATTTCTTATTCCTCTTACTTCTCCTGCAAGTCCAAGTTCCCCTATGATACAGCAGCCTTCATCTAAGGCTCTGTTTCTCAGGCTGGATGCGATGGCCAGCGCTATTCCAAGATCCGCAGAAGGATCGCTCAGCTTTAATCCGCCCGCAATATTTACATAACAGTCCGAACCGGCAAGGTCCATTCCTGCCCTTTTCTCAAGCACAGCCATGAGAAGATTCACTCTGTTATAATCTACACCAACCGCAGTTCTCCTTGCCATATTAAAGTTCGAGTTACATACCAGCGCCTGTATCTCCAGCATAATTGCCCTCGTTCCCTCTATAGAGCAGACCACCACTGACCCCGGTGCATTAAGAGGTCTTCCGTTAAGAAACATTTTCGAAGGATTATTTACCTCTTCAAGGCCCTTATCTGTCATATTAAATACGCCAATCTCATTTGTAGAACCAAATCTGTTTTTTACAGCCCTGAGCAGCCTGAAACCGGCATTTCCGTCACCTTCAAAATACAGCACACTGTCAACCATGTGTTCCAGAGTTCTCGGTCCCGCCACCATGCCTTCCTTTGTGACATGTCCGATGATAAATATTGCTGTATTCATCCTCTTGGACATTTGAAGAAGCCTCGAAGTAACTTCTCTTACCTGAGTTACTGTTCCCGGTGCATTATCCACTTCCGCAGCAGCCATGGTCTGTATAGAATCGATTATCAGCACCTCTGCTCCGGTATTCTCCAGAGAGGCAGCAATATTGTCCAGGTCATTATCACTTTGCAGAAGAAGCTTGTCACTTTTGGCGCCCAGCCTTTCTCCGCGCATTTTTATCTGTGTAAGTGACTCTTCTCCGGAAACATACAGAACAGCCGTGCCATTATCAGAAAGATTTCTGCACATCTGAAGCAAAAGAGTAGATTTTCCTATCCCGGGGTCACCTCCCACAAGTATAAGAGACCCTTTTACTATTCCTCCGCCAAGGACCCTGTCCAATTCGCAAATTCCTGTTTTAATTCGGACCTCCTCAGTTATCTCTACCTTATTGATTGCTGTTGGTCTTGGTCTTTCCTTATACTGTATGCCTGAAGACACTGTTCCCGTTTTCCTGGCAACTGTTTTTTCCTCGACGAAGGTATTCCATTTTTTACAGCCGGGGCACTGTCCCATCCATTTTGAAGCTTCAAATCCACATTCACTGCAGAAAAATACTGTCTTTTCCTTAACCAATTATAAAACCTCTCTCATATATCTATCAGCAAACAAAAAAATGATATATGCAACCATGCAGATACCATCTTAGTCTTTATCACACCGCTCCGGAATGCCTCCGGAGCGGGTCTGTAGATTATTATTACATCTTTTCGATAGCTACATTTACCTGATCGTTTTCCTCAAGCTCAACGCTGATGCTGAGCTTTCCGCCAAGATTTGTCTTCATCTTTCCAACATACACCTCATCCACATGAACCTTATATTCCTTCTCAGGCTCAAGCTCAAGCGTGATCTGTGCATCCTTATCTCCCTCAACCGAGAAAAGAATCTTCTTATCTGTTGCGCGGAAATCATGTACCGCTGTTCCCGGTACTGATTCGTAAACAAAAGCTCCGTTTCTCTCAAGTTTGGTTATCTCATTAAAAGTTTTTATCTTATAACTGTCACCATTATATTTAAATCCATCCTGTTTGGTCTTTTCCTGAAGTTCATAATTACCAAAGCTAAGTGCCCCATTTTCTTCTTCACGTATTAATTCGCTTATTACTGCCACCTTCTTAAACCTCCTGTGATAACTTTGCATTAGGACATCTCATCCGAAATGCTTTTATGAATACATTATATTATAAACAGTGTTTTTTTTCTACAAAAATAAGGTGAATTTTTTATAAATTTTTTCATAATACCGGCACTATTTTTATAAGAAAAAACTTGCACTGATGCTTTATCACAAGTTATACTATAACGATAAAGGATGCTGGTTTTAACGCCTGTCATCCACATTAAAAATATTAGAGGATTAAAAAATGAACTACAAAACAATCACCCTCTCTGAGGAAAGAAATGTTACGCTTACCACATATCTTATCGAAGGATATCCTGAATATCAGCCGGCTATCAACCGTCCTCTTATTCTCATATGTCCCGGCGGAGGATATTCACATCTTTCCAGGAGAGAAGCTGAACCTATAGCTCTGCGCTATTTGAATGCAGGATTTCACGCAGCAGTTCTTCTCTACGGTATACAGGAGCACGCTGTTGCTCCCGGTCCGCTCCGCGATATAGCAGGTGCTGTTGCTTATTTAAGAAAGAACCGTGAAGCTTTCCATATTGATAATGATCAGATTTATGTATGCGGCTTTTCAGCAGGTGCACATGTAGCCTGTCAGCTGGGGGTTTTCTGGAACAACAAGGACCTTCTTCCGGAATACAGTAACGATTTTTCCATTATTAAGCCAAATGGCATGATACTCGGCTATCCGGTTATCGATCTGCACGCTTCCGCTACTCATCTTGATATAGGAATCCAGCCGGGCGTAAAGCCTTCTGAAGTCATTTTCGATCAGAAGCATCCAAAAATGCCGGCGGAAGAAATGATAGTTTTCGACCCTGAGGAAGGCCGCTGCTTTATCAATTTCGAAAAATCTATGAATGCGTATATTTTTGACGGAGAATATACACCTGAGCAGGAAGATTTTTACAGTCTTCAGAATCAGGTAACTCCCGACACGGCCCCTGCCTTTATCTGGCACGCCGATGGTGACGGATTGATTGATCCGTCAAACTCATTATGTCTTGCATCAGCGCTTCATAAGAATAAGGTTCCTGTTGAACTTCATATATTTGCCGGCGGCGGACATGGTATCGCTCTTGCAGACTATACGACTGCCGGAAATCCATATGACTACTATCCTTATGCAAAGGAATGGATGAACCTTTCCATCGAATGGATACGTAAAAGAAGCGATCTCGAAAAACAGATACTGGATTCGTTCAACTGATAAACCGGATAACAACATTTTTTCAGATATAGATTAACAGAGGTATAAAATGTATAGTGTATTGATAGCAGATGATGAAAAAATAATACGAATGGGGCTTTGCAGTATTATAGACTGGAACAGCGCCGGTTTTAACATTATCGGAGAAGCCGCTAATGGAAGTGAAGCCCTTGAATTCATCAAGAATAATAATCCTGATGTAGTCATGATCGATATCAGGATGCCTAAGCTCCAGGGGCTTGATGCTCTGAAACAAGCCCGTGAAGAAGGTTTCACCGGCAAAGTCATAGTTCTTTCGGGATATTCTGATTTTGAATATGCCAGAACCGCCATGCGCTTCAATACTGTTGCTTATCTCACAAAGCCTGTGGATACAGATGAACTTCTGTCAGTTCTGTCGAAGATCAAAACAGATCTTGATCAGGAAAGACAGCAGGAAGAAAATCACAGTTCTTTCATGTCAAAGGCCAGAAAAACTCTTCTCAGAAGCTTCCTGACCGGGGAACTTTCCCTCTCCGACAACGAAAAGAATGACCTCAACCTGAACCATCCGTCATATCAGGTAATATTCTATGAAAAATACAGCAATAACATTTCCGATATCTCTTATAGCCTCTCAGATCTTCTCAGAGTTGCAAACCAGAACGAAAGAGAAATTGAGGCCATTGATATTGACGGAAATAATGTAATTCTTCTGAAGGGTAACCACCCGATAGAAAAACTGAAGCTCCTGCTGGATAAATATTCCAACGAACTTCCACCGGAAAAAAACTCTCAGCTTGATTCTATATTCATTTCCTGCGGAAGCATTGTGAACACTGTAGATGATATTCCTGTATCCTATGCTGAAGCCCTGCAGCTTCTTAAGCACAGATTCTTTTCGGACCAGAACCAGCATACTCTCATTTATCCGGATGATCTGAAAAAACTGCCTGACGGAAGTCTGCTTAGTTCTGAAAACACCGGAGATACAGCTACTCTCAGAGAGAATATCATCAACAGCTATACTTCTCTTCTGGTAAATAATATTCAGGTGTTTAACCGTAATAAAATTGCCGTAATACTTAAAGATCTTCAGGATACACTTTATAACGCACCTTTTACCATAAATGAAGAGAAAAACCTTCTGGTGGATCTCTATCTCCACATTAAGGAAGAGCTGATACTTCATTATAACCAGTCGGATATTCCATTTATTGCAAACTCTGAGGCTCTCAGCTTTATCATGGACAGTCTCTATCTCTATGAGATAGTCCTCTTCCTGGCAGAGCAGTTTGATAAGATAATGGAATCCATCGGATATTCTTCAAGAGACAGTATTATCGACGATGTTATCTACTATATCGGTCATAACTATCAGACAAATATCACTCTTGAAAATATAGCTCCTCTTTTCGGCTATAACAGTTCTTATCTTGGTAAGATCTTTAACAAAAAAACGGGAGTCAACTTCAATACCTACCTCGACAGCGTCAGAGTAGATAACGCAAAAAACATTCTCATAAATACCAAAAACCAGGTTTATAAGGTAGCTGAAATGGTGGGATATAAAAATGTCGACTACTTCCATATCAAGTTTAAAAAGCATACCGGAATGAGTCCCGCTGAATTCAGAAAACATAACACTGAAGAATAATTATTATATATAGAAAACGCAGTTTCCTATTAAAAAAATGCTCAGACCACATATCAGGTCCGAGCATTTTTTTAATTATGTAACCGTTTAACAGTACATGCAGTAATTATATCCTCATCAGTTTTTTATATTTCACTGTTATCATCCGGATTATCATAGGTCTCAACCCCATCCTCTGTATTCTGTTTCTCAATCCTTCTGAATACAGGCATCGCAAACATGGAAACCGTCAGTATATACGAAGCAGGTCCGATAATCAATCCTATAAAGATAAGTGTATAATTCCAGATAAATGTCACATTCAGTATGACCAGAACTATAAGAAGAAGCACTGTTCTTCCAATATATCTCATGGCGATCCTGAAGGAATTCTGCAGCGTATTCTTAAGTGAATTCTGATATCTTGCACATAATGGAAATGCATATACAAAACAACAGAAGAACACTGCTCCGGTAAGGAAGCCCCACATCGGAAGAAGAATGGTTGCATCCTTGATCTTATTGAATAATTCAAAATCCAGATAAACTGTATAGGCTGCCACAACCGCCATTATTCCAAGCGGAAATGCAGGTTTAAAATTCTTTTTATAAGCTTTTATAAACTGCTTAACAACATAACCTTCCTTATTCTCTGCCATCTTAAGTCCCACATCAAAAGCAGCAACAGTGGAAACACCTATTGTTGTTCCAAGGCCTATGACCGTGCCCACTATCCAGCAGAGATTAAGTAAAAACATATTAGTGAGGGCAGACATGAACTTATATATTGGTCCGTCAATATTAAACATTTTCATATCTGCCCTCTCCTTTATAATATCATTTTATATTTTAGTTAGAAGCTGCGTCTTCAGCTGCCTTACGAGCCTTAGCCTGCTCATTTGACCAATCCCAGCATTCCTGATAACCGAAGCCTTTAGCCTGAGCCTGCATACCCTTTACTATCTTAGTATACTCGCTATCTGACTCTGCGTAAATAGCTTTCCATGAATTTTCACGGATACATTTTGTAACCTGTGCCCATGTTGTCTTAAGCTCATCTGACTTTGTAGGCATTACATATGCTGAACCAGGTGAAACTACGTAGTTTCCGCTGAGCATGTATTCGTTAGTTGTTGTACATCCTGTATGATCTCTCCAGTCCTGATCAACATCACAGAGAGCGTCTGACTGGTTTGACTTCCAGTTCTCTGAGTTGTATGTCTCACCATTTGAATCAGGGTTTGAAGCATCAAGTGACCATGTGATCATGTTGATCTGAAGCTCGCCGTCCTTGTATGTTCCAGAGTATCCGTCTACATCAAGTACAGTAGAGTTATCTGCATTTGTCTTCTGTCCGAGTTCTGTGAAGTATGTATTTCCATCCTCATCATAATCCCATGTAACTCCCTTAGGACCATATTCCATTGTCATACGTCCTTCAGGTGTACAGTAGTAATTAATGATCTCCATACAAACCTCAGGATATTCGCAGTTTGCACCGATTGCCCAGTAATTGTTGCTTCCAAGTACGTTAAGACCGTAAACAATAGGTGATGCGTCCTTTGGTGTAAGTGACTTCATCATCTTACCTGCATTCATATGCTCAGGTGTATTGTAAGCAAGACATCCTGCATAGTTGAAGATTGAGAAGAATGTACCACTGCTCTTTACCTTCTGGATCATTGTATCATAGGTTGTTGTCATCGAATCAGGATCAAGAAGATCATTCATGTAAAGCTTATGATAGAAATCAAGCATCTCAAGATATGGTGAACCATCATCAAGTGCTCCGTGGAATGTACCTGTTGAAGGATCATAAAGTCCGATACCGAACTCATCATATCCGTAGTAAGCTGTTGCTGTAGACTTAACATACATTACCATGTCTCCGTCCCAGTCAGGCCAGAGTGAAGCAGCATATGTTGGCTTACCATTATCATCTGTAGGACAGATTTCCTTCATTTTTACAAAAACATCAACAAGATCATCAAGATTCTTAACCTCAGGATAACCAAGCTGTGCATAGAGATCCCATCTGATATCCCATGTATAGAAGAAGCTCTGAAGGTCGTTACTGTTAGTAGCAACTTCATAACCGAGACCATAGATCTTTCCATCCGGGCTCATGCTTCTGTTCTTCTCGAGAGCATATGGCATATTTTCAAGAATATATGAACCATAATCCTTCAGTGTATCATCCTCTTCCCAGTCAAAGAGAAGTCCGGCATCTCTTGCCTGCATATAATCGCCTTCTGAACCGAATACGATTATATCACCAAGGTTTCCTGACTCCATACGTGTATTAAATACACCCTCGCCATTTGGAACGATGTTCAGTTCAACATTGAACTTATCCTTAAGGAGCTTTGCTGACCAGCCTTCCTGCATACCTGAGTAGTTAGCTCTTTCTGAGAAAACTTCAAGTGTAAGTGCAGGTCTCTTGGAATCGCTTCCGCCATTGCCGCCATTGCCTCCATCATCACTTGTTCCGCCGGCATTTGTAACCTTTTCTCCTCCGTCACTTGAATCATCCTTACCACATCCGGCAAGTGATCCTACCATTGTTGCAGCCACAAGACCAATTGCAGCTGCTTTCTTTAAAGATTTCTTTGTAAGAAATTTCTTCATTATTCATCCTCCCTACAATATATATTTATGAATACGTTTTTACAATTAACCCTTAACGGCACCAAGCATGATACCTTCCTCAAAGTACTTCTGCATGAATGGATATACCAGAAGGATCGGTATGATGGAAACCATTGATACCGTGTACTTGATAAGCAGACCGTTATTTGCATAGTCAAGTGCGGCATTGTTACCTGCAGTAGGCTTATTCATGAGGTTTGCAATATTACTGCTCGAATTCAGATAGATATATAATCTGTGCTGAAGTGTGTACAGGCTGTCATCTGACATAAGAATCAGGGAATCCTGGAAGCTGTTCCAGTTACCGACAGCACCGAATATTGCTATAGTTGCAAGTATAGGTTTTGAAAGCGGCCATACTATCTTCAGGAATACCGTCATAAATGAAGCACCATCGATGAATGCACTCTCTTCCAGTTCGGAAGGGATGGATTCAATATAGGTTTTAACAAGTATGATATTATATGGTGCCACAATACCCGGTATGATATATGCTGCGAAGCTGTTTGTAAGACCAAGCATCTGCATATTTAAGTACCATGGTATAAGACCCGCATTAAAGTACATTGTTATAACGAGGAATCTGTAGAAGAACTTCTTCATCCACATTTCCTTCTTTGTCATAAGGTAACCGACAAAGGCTGAAGCTATAACCATGAGCGCTGTACCGATGACAGTTCTGAGTACTGAGATCATTACCGAATTACCAAGGTCGCTTACATTTCTGAGCTGAAGGTAGTTCTGAATGTTGAGCCCCCTCGGGATAAAGTTGATAGATCCGCTGTTTACAAGCTTCGCATTTGAAATAGTATTTATGAAGATATAGTAAAACGGAAAGATACATGCAATTGTGAATAAAATGAAAAACAGATAATCACAAATGTAAAATACTATATCTCCTTTGGTATATTTGTGCCTTGTACTCTTGGCATTTAATTTTATGGTTTTTCCATCAGGTGTAGTAGCAAGGACAATTCTGTTTCTATCTTTTTTCTTTAAATTCTTTTCTCCGACTTCCACGAAAGAAACACCTCCTTAAATAATACTTTCTTTTCTGACCATCTTGGAAATTCCGTTGGCCATGAAGAGAAGCGCTACACTGACGAGAGATTTCGCCATACCGATAACCGTTGAAAGCGGTATACTTCCGCCTCCGAAACCTAAATGATATACATAGAGATCAAGTACTTCCATATGGTTCATATTTGATGCATTACCAAATACGAGATACTGATCAAGTCCGTTAGAAAGCATTCCGGCAACAGACAGGAGGAGCATTACCATAAATGTTGGCATAAGTCCCGGTATGGTTACATGCCAGATCCTCTGGAATCTTCCCGCACCGTCAACCGTTGCTGCTTCATAAAGCTGTTTATCAATTCCGGCTATACCTGCTATATAGATGATAGCGCCCCAGCCGACGCCCTTCCATATACCCCAGGCAAGCATCTTAAGCCACGTAAAGTTGTCACCCATCAAATGATTTCCGGTAGAACCGAAGATTGTATTGATGAAACCGTCTGTAGAGAAAATAGCGATTGCAACAGTATAAACAAGAATCCAGCTTATGAAGTTTGGAATCGTTGTAAAGGTCTGAACAACACGCTTAAACTTTTTACTCTTGATCTCTGTAAGGAATACCGCAAACGCAAGTGGTATCCAGCTTGTAAGAATTCCGAGTCCCGACATTGCAAGTGTATTTCTGAGTACTCTTACAAGTTCAGCTCTTGTAGCCGAGTTCTGGAACAGATATTTGAACCATTTAAATCCTACAAAGCTCTTGCTTGTAAGTTCATCACCGGCCTTATAATCGAAGAAGGAATATCTCCATCCCCAAAGTGGCAGGTAGCAGAAAATGAAAGCAAGTATTGCAAATGGAAGAAACATAAGGAAAAGCTTATACTTTGTTTCTATCTCATATTTCATTTTCTTTGCAGGAATCGGTGTAAATACAAATTCAAGTATCGTCAGTATCAAAATGATACCTCCGAGTATTGCATAGAACCATATGCCTGATGAAAACTCAGCCTGTACCTTGGCAGGATTTGCTGCATTTTTCATCTCACCATATGCCTTCGATATTATTATAAGTCCGACTGTTAATAAGATCAGACCTACGATATTGACCAAAAATGATAATCTCTTGCACTTATTGTTACCCAGGTTTATACATGCACCTGCTGATACAATAACAATAGCTATAAGAGTAATTATCGCTCCAACGAAAAGTAACTGAAAAGCTTCTTCTGTTACCCAGCCTTTTCTGAAACCACGTCCTACATTTTCAGTAAGTCTGCTGTAAGATACTGCTGATGTAAAAAGCGAAAGATTCTTGCTGACAAGAGCTGTGATCTTTGCCGGATTAAGTCCAGGAATGAATATCAAGAAGAACATAAGAAGTGCTGTAATCCTGTGTACAGCATATACAACTCCGGCAGGCTCCTTCGTTTTCTTCTTTTTCTTGTCGATAGTCAGCACCTGATTTTCAAGTTCCTTTTCTCGGGCCATATCTACACTATACGTGGTAGGTTCTGAAACATCTTTGCCCATTATCCTATCCCTCCCTTAATTTAATTGATATGAAATCTGCCTGATACTTCATTATGCTTAGTATAGTTTAATCAACCCTTAATTAATACCTTAAAATTAAGGACAAAAACACATTAAAAAAATGACACAAAACCGCAAAAAATCAAGAAAAAAAGAGCGCCGTACCATATCCGGTATGACGCTCTGTATAATCTGGTATTATCTACCGCTTATATTATTTTTTCTTTTTGAAAATAAGTGCACAGATAGCACCAAGTACAACTACTGCACCACCGATGATAGCAGCGATAACTCCTCCGCTGAGGCCTTCATCCTTGTCATCATCCTTAGCTTCTGTTGTTGCAGGAGCTGCTGTAGCCTTCTCTGTTGTCTTCTCTTCTGTAGCCTTCTCTGTTGTTACAGCTTCTGTTGTCTCTCCGCCAAGTCCGTTAGCTGTGATATAAGCCTCAAGATCTGTATCAGCTGATGCTGTACCAACGCCTGTACCTGTGATTGCGAATACAACCTTGATCTCCTTCTCAGGAGTAAGTGCTGCTGTATCACAAGCAGGGTTCTCAGAGATTCCTGTACCTGATCCGTCGTAAGCGTTGCTGATATCGATACGGAATCTTCCGTTTCCTTCAATATCACCAAGTACAAGACTGTCGCTGTTTGTAGTAATTCTCTGTCCGTCTACAAATACTGCAAACTTAACCTTAGCATCTGTATCCTTAAGTTCGTCCTTGTCATTTGCTCTAAGTGTTCCTACAGACTTCATAGCCTTGCCCATTCCATCGATATCTACGAGGAATACAAGTGCTCCGTCCTGTGGCTCAGCCTTACCCTTGCCACCTGCCTGCTCTGCTGTAAGAGAAACTTCATATACACCGTCACCTGTTACTGATGTCTCGTTACCAACACCCATGTTGTAATTCTGCCATGACTCTTCCTTACCATCTGCAAACATAAGGAATGCTGTCCAAGGACCATTTGTATCAACTTCCTCTTCAGCTGTCTCAATGTATGATCCGAAAGGAACTGCCTCAGCAATAAGTTCATATGTTACTTCGATTGATGTAATATCCTTATCAGCGTAAGCAGAAACATCTACAGGAGTAGGTGTTACATCTGAAGATCCATCAGCTGTTCTTCCGCCGAACGTTGCATCGCTTGTATTAACCCATTCATTGTAAAGGTTTGTACGTGTTGTGATTCCGTCATCTGATGATGTATAAGTCTTTCCTGTAAGAGCAACTTCTTCGCCATTGATCTTAACTGACTTAATGTTCATGTAACCATATGGGAAGTACTTCTCACCATCCTTGATCTCAATGTCCATGAAAGCGAATCCCTTAGCAGGTGCTTCTTCTGTAGCCTTGATCTCGCAAGATACTGTATACTCACCCTCGCCTGTTACTGTTGCCTGGTTCATTGTAACAGTAGCATACTCATTGCCATCATTCCACCACTGGTTAGCCCAGCCTGTATCAGAAAATGTGATGTATGACTGTGTTCCTTCTGCAGGAAGTGGTTCTGCTTCCTTCTTCTGAACTGCAGGTGCTACAACTTCTACATTTTCACCGAAATGAGAAACTGTAAATGTTACATCAAGTGACTTAACTCCCTCAAGCTGCTCTTTTGTCCAAAGCATTGGAGAAGCCTGAGCTGCATCCTTCTCACATCTTGTGTCTGCTGCAACAGCGCCTGTATCATCTGTTGGCTTATTCCACTCATTGTAAAGGTTAACTCTTGTTGTTACTCCGGCGCCATCTGCTGAGCAAGTGTAGCTGTAGCCCTGAAGCTCGATAGCTTCGCCGTTAAGCTTGATCTCGTCAACTGTGATAATTGACTGATTACCCATTACCGACTCACCATTAACAACTTCAAGAGCGTTGAATGGTGCAAGTGTCTGAGCTTCTGTTGCCTCCATTGATACTGTGTAAGTACCGTCACCTGTAATCTCTGCATTCGTCCATGTTGCTTCGAACTCGCCCCAGTCAGCATTGTTGATGTTAAGGTAAGCTGTACCATCTGTCAGCTTCGATGCATCCTGAGCAGCCTTAGCAAATCCACCAGGAACTGAAGCTACGGCAAGGATTCCTGCAAAGAAGGTTGCTGACAACCTCTTTAGAAATTTCTTCATATTCATCCTCCTTATGAATCTGGAATGCATACAGCATTCAATATTAAATTATCAAATGCATGCAGCATTCTGTAATACATTATGCTTTTTGCATTTACTAGATTTTAGCAATAAAGACAGAATAAATATACCTAAGATTTTCAACTTTATTTGCTCTAATATTTAGCGTACTATTTTTCTACTAAAGGAAGATGAATCTCTACTTTTGTACCCTTTTCGGGCTCACTGGTGATATTTACACCATAATCATTACCACATTTTAACTTAATTCTCTGATTAACATTGACTACTCCGATATGAGTCCGGTCAAGATTTTCAAAATCATTCATATTTTGAAGTATTGCGGAAAGCTCCTCTTCTGACATACCTCTTCCGTTATCTTCAACTATCAAATGAATATCTTTGTCAATTGCAGCCTTTATGGTAATATGTCCGCCTTCCTCCATCTCTTCCATTCCATGGACATATGCGTTTTCTACAAATGGCTGGAGCACAAACGGCATTACTAAATATTTCTTCGCCATTTCCTTATCATACTCCATTTCCGCCTTGATACGGTCACCAAAACGGTAATCCTGTATCTTTATATAACAATCCACCTTATCAAGTTCCCATTCGAGAGTTTTAAGGTCACTTCCTACCTCAAGAGAGCTCCTAAGAAGCCTGGTCAGACGGACAGAAATGTCTTCTATCTCTTTTTCCTTATTGATCATGGCCAGCATTCTGATATTTTCCAGTGTATTGTACAGAAAATGCGGATTGATCTGAGTCGCCAGCATCTTAAATTCAACATCCTTCTGTCTGGAATAAAGCTGTTCCTTCTGAAGCTTTTCATTTGCCGCTGCTTCGCTGAGCTGCTGCATGTCAGTGACCATCCGGTTCATATCATTATAAAGATCCCAGATTTCATCCTTTGCATCACCGATACCGGTATCCCAGATATCATAATCCTTCTCGGTAACCTTATGCATAGCCTTGCCCAGAGCATTAATTCTCTTGGTAAACCAGCTGTTAAGGAAGAAAATCGCAAAGAGCATAAGAAGAACAGCGCCTACAATAGGAAGAATGGTCTTTCGAGCCGCACTTTTTGTTGCATCATCTATCTCCTCATAGGAACGCATGACAAAAATGTCATAAAAATCTTCTGAATATCTCGGAGTTATTCTGACAGATGAAAGATAATATTTTTCCTTTTTTATCTTAAAAACATCGCCTTCCCTCGACTCTTCGGAAAAGTCTGTTATTCTATTCAGCAGTTCTCCATCCAGATCATAATTGGAATGAACCACATCAATGTCATTCAGAACCATGCATACCATGCCTTCACTGTTTGCTATGAAATTACTTGTGATGCTCGGATCTATAGAGATACTGATAATACCCGTCATATCTTTATCTCTCGTATAAAGCACTCTGGTAAGTCTGAGACTCCTCTTGCCGGTAGCTACATTGGTAAGATAGGACCAATTGGGCAGTCCGGATTTTTCAACAGTATTGATATACCACTGCTTTTCCTTAATGGTATCGGTAATGAGCCTGAAGAATCTGTTATCAACCCTGTCAAGAACACCTTCATTTACATAGATACAAACACTGGAAATGCCATCATAATAGTTGTTCAGATAATCGGAAAGCGTCTTATATCCCCTGTAGTCCACAAGGAGATCCTGATTGTTTCCGGCTATGAGCAGACCTATTTTTTTGTTTTTATCATCAAAATAGATCTTATCGGAGAGTTCAACCGCAAGATCCATCGTAGCCTCAACCAGAGCCTTTTGTTCATCCAGTTTTCTCATTTCCTCCTTGATCTGAATATCCATGAGGGATCTTCTGGAAGAATTGAACATGATGATACATACAATTATGAGTGGCAAAAAACAGCCCGTTGCATATACAAAAACCATTCTCTGCCTTAATTTCAGATTACGCATCCACTTTATCATTCTCCCAACTCACCCTCTTTCCAGGTATCAATAAATATCCTCCTAAACCGGATATTCATCAGTAAATCCTCTATCCATTCAGCTCCTGATCATAATAATAAATATGCCTAAAGCATCAATATTATTATCAATATAACTGCATACCCAAAGCTATCGGAGCTTTTTTTATGCGTTACATAGTTCCTCAGATCATAGATTCCAGAATATAGACTTCATTATGTTTAAGAGTGATCCTCTCACCCTTCTTATATGCCTTACCGCTTAAGATATCTGTTCCATCCATATCAAGAACAGCACTTCTTCCGTCCTCTCTATGATTAATGATAAATGTATATGCTTTCTCCTCAGAATATCTCCTGGTGATATCCAGCATATCAAATTCTTCCTGAGAATCCATGATGCCTTTTATTCCCTTTTCAGCAGCAATATCTCCTATAAAGCTGTCATAAAACTCTTCATCCGAACAGCTGCCCATATAATATGCCTTGCCTTTGCCAAAGGAATTCTTCGTTATCACGGCCTCGCCCTTATAGAAATCTTTATCATACCTTGCAAGAACCTCGGCTCCCTCAGGTCTTATAATATCACAAAGAACTCTTGCAGGCATTTGCTTCCCGTTATAAATAAATGAATTTTCCTCACCTTCAGGAAGAGCATCGCTTTCTTCAACCCAGATACCCAGGATATCTTTAAGTTTTCCCGGATAAGCACCATATACCAGATCACTGTCTCCGACATAACCACTGAAGTATGTTGTCACGAAGCTTCCGCCATTTTTAACAAATTCTCTTATCTTTTCGTCATATCCTTCCTTCACCATATAAAGGATAGGCGCTACAACAATATCATATCTGTCCAGACTGTCTTCTGTTCCGATTATATCACACGGAATATGTCTCTTATAGAAAGCATTATAGTACCTGTAGGCTTCCTCATGATAATCAATAAGAATGCTCGGACCGGCAGAATAGGAAATACCCCACCAGTTTTCCCAGTCAAATACCACTGCGACCTTCGGCTTCTGAAGCGTTCCGAGAGTCTTATCACCTATTTTTACCAGCTCCTCGCCAAGCTCGGTGATCTCTCTGAAGACTCTGGTGTCTTCTCTGCCTGCATGATCGATAACCGCGCCATGATACTTTTCGCATGCACCGGTACTTCTTCTCATCTGGAAGAACATTACAGAATCAGACCCATGAGCCACAGCCTGATAGCTGAGTCTTCTCATATCTCCCGGCCTCTTAAGCTTATTATAGGCATGCCAGTTTGTAACACTCGGAGTCTGCTCCATAAGGCAAAATGGCATATCTCTTTTAAGCCCTCGAATGAGTTCATGTGAAAGGGCAATATGTCCATCCGGTTCATCCGGTCCCGGATAGCTGTCCCATGAGACAAAATCCAGATTTTCTGCCCATTTATGATAATCCAGTGGATAATAGAAGCCCATCATATTTGTGGTGATCGGCGTATCTTTAACATACTTTCTTATTGCGTCATATTCCAGTTTACAGCATTCCTCTATACTTTCCGAATTAAACCGTCTGTAATCTATGGAAATCCCCTGAAAGGTTGTTCTTTCCTTGCCAAACAGATAAAAATGCTCTGATAATTCATTTGGAACAACTATATCTTCAAAATCATAAAAAGTATGTCCCCAAAAGGCGCTGTCCCAGGCCTTATTTACTTCATCAATATTTTTATATCTTTTCCTGAGCCATCTTCTGAAAGCCGCTGCACAGTTTTCGCAGTAGCATTCACCGCTGTATTCATTCGAAATATGCCATGCGATAACAGCCGGATCATCTCCATAACGTTCCGCCAGCTTTTCAGCAAGTCTTACCGAATATATTCTGTATACTTCACTGTTCGGACAGGAATTTTCTCTTCCGCCAAACTTATGCTTTCTGCCCTGACTGTCCGTACGCAGTATTTCCGGATGCTTTCTGGCCATCCATGCAGGATGAGCTCCCGTACCGGTTGCAAGACATATTTTAAGTCCGTTATCTCCGGCCAGTTTAATTATCTTATCCAGCTTTTCAAAATTGTATTCATCCTCGGAAGGCTGTAATGCAGCCCACGAAAAAACATTCAACGTTACAATATCTATATGAGCCTTCTTAAAAAGTCTCATATCCTCCTGCCATACTTCCTCCGGCCACTGCTCCGGATTATAATCACCGCCATATGCAATCTTATCATGCTCCCAGATTCTCTTCATAACTACCTCGCTTTATCTTATTATGATGCCGGCATCAAAGCCGTTTATCTACACCGATAGCAGCCGGACTGCTGTCACAATGATAATATAACCATATATCAAGAAGCGTATCAAGCAAAAAATTACTGAATATCCGATAAATTTATTAAACAAATATTCTACCTTCAAAATTCTCGAAGATTTTGATGCTTATGAATATTGATAATAAACGTCAGACCAGTTTTTTCACTGCATGATACGCTTCAATATTTTATCTCTTATGCTCTTTTAAATACAGGAATAACATCAATCGGAGCAGGAACGGTAACTGTTCTTCCTCCTGTAAGTGTTTCTCCTGTCTCAATATTTGTCCAGTTTCCTTCAGGAAGGTAAAGTGTTCTCTCTGCTGCACCCTTCTCAAAAATTGGTGCTACCAGATAATCAGGTCCAAACATGAACTGTTCCGGAAGATCCCAGCAATTCTTATCCTCAGGGAATTCATAGAACATTGTTCTGATAAGCGGTGAACCATTTTCTGCTGCTTCCTTCATAAGGCCTGAAATATAATCCTTCAATGAAAGACGAAGGTCAAGATATTTCTTCATGATCTTATAAGCCTCATCGCCATAGCTCCAGAGCTCATTTGGCTGACCTGTATGGAGATATCCGCCGCCAAAATCTCTGTTATCCAGCGGTTCGATATCATAAGGTCCTCTGTCTCCATGCATTCTGAAGATTGGACAGAACACACCAAACTGATACCATCTTATAAGAAGCTCAACAAAGTCAGGATCATTTACATCCTCTGTCATAAATCCACCGATGTCCGTTGTCCACCAAGGGATACCTGCAAGTCCGATATTCTGTCCGGCTACCACCTGGTCCTTAAATGCAGTAAAGTTGCTCTGAACATCTCCTGTCCATACCAGAGTTCTGTACTTCTGGCTTCCTACCCATGCAGAACGTACAAGGTTTACAAAATTATCATCTCCTTCAGCTGTAAGGCCGTTTGAAAATGCCTCAACATACTTTTTAGGATATTCACAGCTGACCTTTGTTGCACGACCTGTATGATATCTGAAATTATCAAAATCATATTTAACGAGATCCGGCTCTGAGTTATCCAGCCAAAAGAGATCAATTCCGAGGTCTCTGTAGTTTTCTTTACATTTGTTCCATACAAATTCCTGAGCTTCAGGATTGAAGAAGTCAACGGTTCCGCAGTCGCCCTGATAATCATAGCTCTGTGAAGAGCCCAGCTCTGTCGTAACAAGCAGACCCTTTTCATCCATTTCAAAGTAATTACATCCACGTTTGTCAACCGAAGGCCATACAGAAACCATAACCTTTGTGCCCATTCCATGAAGCTCATCGATCATTGCCTTAACCTTGTCCTGTGGCCAGTATGTTTCATCAAAACGCCACTCTCCCTGATATGGCCAGTGGAAGAAGTCGATAACGATAACATCCAGTTTGATTCCCAGCTCCTTATATTTACGTGCAACCGAAAGAACCTCTTCAGGAGTACGATATCTGAGCTTGCACTGCCAGAGACCAAGATAATCATCTCCCATAACAGGGGTTCTGCCGACACACTCTGTATAGTTTTCAACAAGTTCCTTTGGAGAATCCGAAGCAGTGATCCAGTAATCTACTTCATCTGTCTCATCTGCCACCCATTTAGTAATATTGTTACCAAAGGTTACTTCACCTGTTGCAGGATTGTTCCAGAGAAGACCATATCCCTTACTTGAAACAAGAAATGGTACCGATACCTGTGAATTACGCTGTTCAAGAGGCATTACACAGCCCTTGATATTAAGATAAGGCTGCTGATACTGTCCCATACCGTAAAGCTTCTCTTCAGGATCAGACTCAAATCTTACCGTAAGCTTGAAGGAATCTGATGAAAGGTTCTTATATTCTCTTGAAAGCATCTTAAAGCAGATTGATTCCTTTCTGATAGAACCGCCGTAAAAGCTGTAATACTCCTGGAGTATAAGTTCAAATTCTCCTGCTTTATTCTTCTTATAAAAGCAGATTATGCCTACTTCATTTACAGTTGCCTTGATATTACCATTTATGATCTCCGCTGTTTTTTCACCGATCACAACCTCTGCACTGTGGCTGACCTTTTCTGTAAGAGCATGCTCTTCATCAGGTATAGCCCTGAGTATTGTGGATCTTACTCTGAGAGCATCCTTGCCCCATCCTTCGATCTTAAGCGTTTCTCTGTGCAGCTTTGCAACAAGCGCATTCTCCTCTTTGATAAATCTCATTAAACTTTCCTCCTGTTATTATGTCTTATATATTAATTAACTCCTTTTACTGAAATATCATATTCACAGTTACCGTATTCCGCTGCTGTCGTATTCCGCAGTTATCACATACAACTGTCATCGTTTTATGCAGTTGTCGTATTATGCTGCTGTCGTATTCCGCAGTTGTCATATATAACTGTCATCGTATTATGAATTGTCGTATTCCACTGCTGTCATATCTAACTGTTATCACATACCGCAGCACTATATTCCATCTGACCATTCCGGGATCGTACTATCTACCTGGTTTCAATCTTAATGACCACCGGGAAGTCTCTGTTCTGAACTTTTTCGCTTATATGAAGACCCTTTTCATCGGAAATGAATCCCACAGCATCTTTTCCTCCAAGAATCGATACCTTATTTATGATTCCGAAGAAATCCGGTTCATCCTTATTTTCGGACTTTCCAAGGCTTCTGATGAGTATATTGCCATCCTCCGGATATTTCATAACAAATACATATATACATCCATGCCCTGCTGTAAAACGCATATCCTTAGAGGTGTAAACCTTTTCCTTTCCGTCAGCAAACTGTCCATCGCTGTCTGCTGTAGGTCCTTCCTTACTTTTCCTCCATGGCTTGCTGCCATAGATTGCCTCACCGTTTATCTTCATCCATCCAGCAAGGTCTGTCAGAATCTTCCTGTCACCTTCAGGAATAGAACCATCCGCCTTTGGTCCGATATTTAAAAGAAGGTTGCCGTTTCTGCTTACCACATCTATAAGAGTTGCGATGATCTCGAAGCTGCTCTTATAATCAAGGCTGTTGGTATAGCACCAGGAATTTCTGGCAACCGCCGTATCTGTCTGCCACGGATAAGCCTTAGCCTCAGCAAAGCTTCCGCGCTCGATCTCCACTATGCCGGTTCCAAAAGAAAGCGCATCATGCTTGTAGCATACCGCTACTTCCTTTCCCCATTTCACTCCTTGATTATAATAATATGCCATCACCTTCTGCAGATATGGTTTAAAGGCCTCATGTATGATCCACCAGTCAAAATATAAAAATGAAGGCTGATACTTATCTATTATCTCGACTGTCCTGATAAGCCAGTCATCCAGATATTCTTCACTCGGATATGGCTTGCTGTACATATCAAAATTGTCCGGTTCAGGCATTGCAGGCCAGTAAAAATCCCCGAGTTCCATAGGATCTTTTATATCGCTTTCGAATTCCTTACCGTGCCCCATGAACCACCAGTGTTCCGCTCTGTGACTGGACGTACAGAAGCTGACACCCTGCTTTTCTGCTTCATCTTTTAATTCCTGCAGAAAATCTCTGTGCGGCCCCATATCATATGAATTCCACTCTGAGAGACTGCTCTCATACATCTGAAATCCATCATGATGCTCCGCCACGGGACATATATACCTTGCTCCGGCATTCTTGAAAAGCTCTATCCACTCTGCAGCATCAAACCTTTTGGCAGTAAGGAGAGGTATAAAATCCTTATACCCAAAATCCTTATGCGGACCATAGGTTTCTACGTGATGCTTATATTCCGGAGAATCCTTTATATACATACATCTCGAATACCACTCATGATTAAAGGCCGGTACAGAATATAATCCGTAATGAATAAAAATTCCAAACTTATCCCGGCTGAACCATTTGGGACTGTTGAATTCCGACAGACTGTCCCAGTTATCCGAAAATGGTCCCGCTTTAATGCCTTCTTCAATATGTCCGAGCCATTTTTCTTTATCATATTTCTTTTTCTGCATTGTATTACCTCTGTTTGCCGTCATATACTATCCTGCCGGCGTATGATTTTTCAAACAACTATATTGGTTATAGATTAGCCGGACCGTTCCTGCATTTTTAAAACTACACTCCCGGGCTATTCCGAGACTTTTGGTGCTGTGCTATTCAGAAAACAGGCAAGTTATTTGGTGTAGTTATTTAGAAATCGCTATACTAGGCAGGCATTCGGCGTATCAGTCAACTAGTTCTTACTGTTTGCATCATTAGTTGATATGCCCTGCTCGCCCGGAAGATAGTCAAAGGTTATTTCAATGGTCTTTACATCTCCGAGTGTTGCTTTGTCAAGCACTGTAGGGCTGCATCCCATGGTACCTCCGCCGGATGTTCTTGCTTCCGCCGGCACGCTTGGAACCCACTCATTATAGAGGTTGCTTCTTGTACAGAGGCCATCGTCCGAGGAAGTATAATTTCGTCCATGCATAGTATACTCTTCACCATTTATCTTTATCTCTTTTATATTGATGATATATCCCGGGAAAAGTTCTTCACCGTTTGCGATTCCTATTGCCGAAAATGCAGTGCTGTGCGAAACACCTGCATCAGTTCCTGTGAAATCCAGACCAATGGTATATGTACCCTCACCGGTAACCTCAACATCTGTTGCAACGATTCCTCCGGTCTTAGAATCCGGATCATAGGTATCTCCAACAGCATATACAATATTCCAATCCTCTGAATCCCACATGATCCAGGCAACTGCCTTTCCATCTCCTGCAAGCAGCTGGTTTTTGTCAAAGCTTTCCGGCGCTGCCGCAAGGCCGTCTTCAATAGTCTTCTCGGCTGCCGCCTTTATCTCTTCAGGAGTTTTATCCTTCTGACTGTCATAACTGTTCTCTATAAGAAAGCTCTTTACATCCTCTTCCATCCATTTATGTGTATTCTTGTTTAGAATATTTCCTGTATCCCAAAGAAGAGGTACATAACCATAAAGGTCACAATTAGCGAAGAAATTCTGATACCAAAGCTTCCAGTTTGGTTTCATCTCGCCATTTGAGGTCGGAAGAACGCCACACTCACCGATAATGATACCATATCCGTTTTCACTGAAAACACTGAGATTTTTCATAAGAGTGTTCATTTCTTCATAATTCTTCTTTGTTCCCCACGTGGTAGAGCCTGTACTTCCGCAGTAGCTCCAAGGCGTATAATAATGAACTGAAAGAAGAAGTCTATCCTCTGCTGTATCCGCCGGCATATGCCATCTCTTGTCCAGAGTCTGAGTTATATCCGTTCCGTATCCCGGAATAAGAAGGAAACGTTTCTCATTATTTCCGCCGGTTGCTCTTACAGTATCAACAAAGGTCTGATTGATCTCATTTGATTTTGAATAGCATTCATCCTTTGACAGCTTTCCGCCATCTGGATTCCAGGTGGCATCAATATCATTCAGTCGGTCACCGATCTCTTCATTTCCGCCCTCAAATATCAATCTGTAATCATAGTCTTTATAATATTCTGAGATCTGCTGCCACATGGAAATGTATTGCTCCATAGCCGATTCTCTCTTTGATTCATCGGCCGAGCCAAACAGTCCCCACCAGCCGCTGTCCCAGTGATCATTTACGACAACATAGAGACCTGCATCATATGCATAGTCGATTATCTCTTTAACTCTATCAAGATATTCCTTCTTAATCTCATAATTACCATTGGTAAAATCCATCGCATTATGCCATGCAACAGGGATTCTGACTGTATCAAGCCCTGCCTCCTTCATATCACGGAGCATTTCAGGCGTTGTTATCGGCTGTCCCCAGAGGGTCTCGAAGTATGAAACCGGATTGTTGATATAATCTCCGGTTCTTCTGCTGTCAGCCGCTTCCATTGTATTACCAAGATTATAACCATTTCCCAGATATACAGCAAATTCAGTAGAAGACATATTTTCCAGATCCAGTCCCGTGCCGCCGCCTGCCGTACTGTTTTCCGTATCTTTTGTATTTTCAGTAACAGCTGCTGTACTGTCATCTGTATTTTTGTTCTGTTCAGACTTTTCTACAGCAGTGGTGGTACCGTTCTCACTCTTTTTCTTGTCATCAGATTCTTTGCCACACCCGAAAAGCCCGGTTCCGACAGCCATGATTGCCATAAGAGCAGCAATCTTTCTAACACGTTTCTTCATAAAATTTCCTCCGTGAATTCTAATTATTACCTCATAAAACGCAATATGCCATTTTTTTTAGTTTAAAATAAAAAGCGGATTATATAAACATACTTTATTTGTATTAATTTACCTTACTTTTTCTACCTGGATCATTCCGGGCTATTCCGAAGCTTTTTGAATCGGGCCGTCGGGGCGCAAGGTTGCTGCTTGCCAGTAGCAAGCATTCAGCAACGACCGAGTCGGGAGACGAGACTAGTATAGCGGTTCTAAAATAACTCAACCAATAACGCAGAATGTTTTTCTGAGAGTGCAGTATCAAAAACGTAGGAATAGTGGGTGCTATGTGCCGGTGGCACATGTTTAGCACCGACCGAAACGGTAGTGTAGACCTATTCCGAGGCTTTTGGTGCTGTGCTATTCAGGAAAACAGGCAAGTTATTGGGTGTAGTTATTTAGAAATCGCTATACTAGATAGTTGCCTGCGGCAACACGCGCCTCGCGCGGAGAGTGTCGCAAGCGACACTCTTTGTTCTAACATGAACTCAGTTTCCTCTGTAATGAAAAAAATCCGGCAGAGAAATTCATCTCCACCGGACTCATAGTTCTTATATATTCATTTATCTGTCTCCAGGACTTTTGATGCCGTGCCATTCAGGAAAACAGGCAAGTTATTGGGTCTATACCAGTTCGTCCAGAATCATAGCAATATTATCCTCATCATATTCTATCTGCTCGGACCATCTTCTTACAGCTTCTATATCATCACGAAAAGTATATGCGTAAAGTATTATGAATATAATACTGTAAACCGCATAATCTATAACCTTCCTGATCCCGTAATCACGAGCCAGCTCCAACTGTCTGAAAAGAATATACTGATAGATCAGCTCATATTTTTTCACGTCAAAACTATCCGGACTTCTCAGATAATCTTTAAATTTGCTTTTTATCAGCAACACTTCATTTTTCCAATCATCATCGATGGGTTCAGTATTATAAAAAATGTCCAGTATTTTTTCAATGCTGACCTCATTCAGATAGTCCGGTATTATATTTGTAAGCTTCAGGCACTCCTGCGGGATGTCTATTTCCAGCATTTCCAGCAGATTCATAAAACCAACAGTCTTTTGGCTGTCACAAATAATAAAGTTAAGACTATGCTTTTCAAAAAGCAATTCTGAAGCCTTCTCACAGCAAAGCCCCACACCTGCCAGGCTATAATCCTTTATATTCTCATAAAACCTGGGATGAAGTCTACATATATCGCAAAGTCCTTCCTCACCTAATTCCTCTATTATCCTGCAAAGTCCGCTATCCTTTAGAAATGGGCATCTCTTATCATCATTAAGTATGAAAAATGAATCTTCTCCCTCATGAATGCTCTGTCTTATCTCATTTCCCAGTTCTGTATCAAGAGCTTTGTAATATTGAAGAGTATCTTCGTCTATATCTATCTCCCAGCCCGCGCTGCAGCAGCAATGCTTACATTTATCTGCTTTACATTTAAATTCACTGTATATTTCGGCATCTATATTTGTCATTTTATCTTAAAGGTTACCTTTCCGTCAGCCACGCCAAGACTTACCTTGCTGCCTTCAGCAATACTTTTTTCAAGCATGAACTTTGACAGTTCATCCTCAATATTTGTCTGAATAGCTCGTCTGAGAGGTCTTGCTCCGTATTTTGGATCATAACCCTTATCAAATATATACTTTCGAAGCTTATCTCCGTATGTAAGAGTGATTCCCAGATTCTCCTTGGCACGTTTCTTTAATTCCTTCAGCATAAGATCGATTATCTTCATAACATCATCCTGCGATAATGATCTGAATACGATAATCTCATCAATCCTGTTAAGAAATTCCGGTCTGAAGTATCTCTTGATCTCCTCCATTACATTAGACTTCATTTCTTCATGCTCACGCTCCTCAGAATTCTCTGCAAGGAAGCCGATATGCTTGGAATCAATGATTCTCTCCGCTCCTGCATTTGAGGTCATGATAATGATAGAATTCTTGAAGTTAACTCTTCTTCCGTGGGAATCTGTAATGATTCCGTCGTCCAGCACCTGAAGAAGAACATTCAGTACATCCGGATGAGCCTTTTCCACTTCATCAAAAAGGATTACAGAATAAGGATTCTTTCTTACCTTCTCGGACAGCTGACCGCCATCCTCAAATCCTACATATCCCGGAGGAGAACCAATAAGTCTCGATACGCTGAATTTTTCCATATATTCAGACATATCTACTCTTATTATACTGTTTTCATCTCCGAAAAGCAGCTCAGCGAGAGCCTTAGACAGTTCAGTCTTACCAACACCTGTTGGTCCAAGGAAGAGAAATGAACCGATAGGTCTGTTCGGGCTTTTCAGTCCGACCCTTCCTCTTCTGATCGCTGTGGAAACAGCACTTACTGCCTCATTCTGCCCGATCACCCTCTCATGAAGCTTATCTTCGAGCTTAAGAAGCTTTACAGTTTCCGACTCGGTTATTCTTGATACCGGAATCTTTGTCCATATGGAAATGACATCTGCTATATCATCTTCAGTGATAACAGCTGCTCCATCAGTCTTCCTTTCAGGATGAAGCAGTCTCTCCAGATGCTTCTTTTCCTTATCGATCATTTCCTTAGCTTCACCGGCATCCCCGATCATATCATCAACGATATACTGTTCAAGAAGGCCTTCAAGTTCTTTTATCTTGTCTTTGGTTCTCTGAACCGCGCTTACATCAGCTATAAATCCGAGATTCTTCTTTGCGCCCGCCTCATCTATAAGGTCGATCGCCTTATCCGGAAGAAATCTGTCATTGATATATCTTACCGAATAATCCACTGCAGCCTTAAGTGCTGTTGTATCATAGGATACATTATGATGCTCTTCGTATTTATGTTTGATTCCATCAAGAATCTGAAGAGTTTCCGCCTCACTTGGTTCTTCCACCGTAACCGGCTGAAATCTTCTTTCAAGTGCAGCATCCTTTTCTATATATTTCCTGTATTCTTCTCTTGTTGTGGCACCGATCACCTGAATCTCACCTCTTGAAAGAGATGGTTTCAGAATATTGGAAGCATCCATAGCTCCTTCTGCATTTCCGGCTCCGACAAGAGTGTGAAGCTCATCAATAAACAGAATGATATTGCCGGCTGCCTTCACTTCATTTATGGTTTTCTTTATCCTCTCCTCAAACTCTCCACGGTATTTTGAACCTGCCACCATACCTGAGAGGTCAAGGCTGAATATCTTTTTATCCTTAAGGTTTTCAGGAACGCTGCCTGCTTCGATAAGCTGGGCAAGTCCTTCTACTATAGCTGTCTTTCCGACTCCCGGCTCTCCGACAAGACATGCGTTATTCTTCATCCTGCGGCAGAGTATCTGCATAACTCTTCTGGTTTCTGCATCACGTCCTATTACAGGATCAAGCTCGCCTCTTGCAGCCTCAGCATTGAGATTTCTTCCGTACTGAGCCAGGGCAGGCATTGCCACCTTTCCCTTGGCCTTTCTGTTTCTCATCTGAGCAAATCCGTTAAAATCCTTTTTTGCATTTTCCGGATTTATGCCGCAGGAAACAAGGATATCCGTATACACATTTTTTATATTAACTTTCAGTTTATTCAGAACAGCCGGAACCGTACTGCCATCTGTTTTGATAAGTGCCAGTAAAATGTGTTCCGTTCCACATTTGGCTGTTCTCAGGGCATACGCCTCTTTTGCAGCATTTTCCAATACTTCTCTGGATTTACCGGAGAATTCATTGCTGCCGGAATTCAGAAGCTCGCTGCTGCTGTCACGAAAGGAAAGAGCCACGTCTCCAAGGCTCTTTTCTTCAACCCCTGCCTTTTCAAGTATCTTATAGGCTGTTCCCGTTCTGGAAGCAAAAATACCATAAAGCAGAATTGATGTATCTACTATTCCGTTTCGATTCTTTTTTGCAAAGCTTCTGGCTTCATTCAATGCCGCCTCTGCAGCATTTGTAAACTCATATTTCAAGAGAATAACCTCCTGTATTACTGCTCATCGATTGCCTTACCGATGTCATGTCTCATATATTTATTCTCAAAATCAACCCACTCTGTAGCCTTATATGCATTTGCTCTTGCAGTTACAAGATCCGGTCCGAGAGCTGTAATACCAATAACTCTTCCGCCGTTTGTAACTACCTTTCCATCACTGAATTTGGTTCCCGAATGGAATGCAAAATATCCTTCCTTATCCTTAAAGGTTTCAAGGCCCTTCATCTCAAAGCCCTTCTTATAAGCAACCGGATATCCCTCTGAAGCAAGCATTACGCATACTGCCGCATTGTCTTCAAACTGAAGATCTATTGTGTCAAGGGTGCCATCTACACAGGCTTCCATAACATCGATAATATCATTCTTCATACGCGGAATAACAACCTGAGCCTCCGGATCGCCAAAACGTGCATTATACTCCAGCACCTTTGGTCCATTTGGTGTAAGCATAAGTCCGCAGAAAAGGACTCCCTTAAACTCTCTTCCCTCTGCCTTCATGGCATCAATTGTCGGCTGATAAATATTCTTCATGCAGAAATCTGCGATCTCATCTGTATAGAAAGGACTAGGTGAAAATGTACCCATTCCTCCCGTATTAAGGCCTGTGTCGTTATCTCCCGCTCTCTTATGATCCTGAGCTGAGGTCATAGGCTTAATAGTCTTACCATCTGAATAGCACAGAACAGAAACCTCTCGGCCTGTCATGAACTCTTCCACAACCATTTTATTTCCGGCACTTCCGAACTTCTTGTCCTGCATGATCTCCTTAACGCCTGCCTTTGCCTCTTCCAGTGTATTGCAAATAAGAACACCCTTACCGAGAGCAAGTCCGTCAGCCTTGAGAACTATAGGCATCGGCGCAGTCTCAAGATACTTAAGAGCCTCCTCCGCATCTTCAAATGTTTCGTAAGCTGCAGAAGGGATATTATATTTCTTCATAAGATCCTTTGAAAATGCCTTTGAAGCTTCAATTATAGCTGCATTCTTTCTTGGGCCGAAGGTCTTGATGCCTGCATCAAGGAAAGCATCAGCCACACCGGCTGCAAGAGGATCATCAGGAGCAACGATAACGAAATCAACTTCCTTCTCCTTCGCAAACTTAACAAGATTCTCAGCATCCATCACTGAAATATCAACACACTCAGCATAATCTGCGATTCCGGCATTTCCCGGTGCAGCATAGATCTTATCAACTCTCGGACTCTTTGCAACCGCCCAGGTAATAGCATGTTCACGGCCGCCTCCGCCTACTATCAAAACCTTCATATACTATCTCCTTATTATTCAAAATAAACACTATATGACAAAGATGTCAAAGCCATTTCCGACACCTTTGTCAATATATTAAACATCAGATCAAAACAGCATTACTGCTGAGTCTGTCCTTCATTTGCTATCATATTGATTGCTTCAGGAAGTATCTGCCACTCTGCTTCTTCCATAACTCTTCTTTGAAGTACCTCCGGAGTATCTCCCGGAAGAACCTGAACAGCTTTCTGAAGTATTATAGGGCCTGTATCCGTTCCCTTATCCACATAATGAACGGTTGCACCGGTCAGTTTTACTCCTCTTGCAAGAGCAGCCTCATGCACCTTAAGTCCATAGAAGCCCGTTCCACAGAAAGAAGGAATCAGGGATGGATGAATATTAATAATCCTCATCTCATACTTATCTATCATTTCCGGTGGAATTACAACGAGAAAGCCTGCCAGAACTATCAGGTCCGGACTGAAGCTGTCAACAGCTTTAAGGAATTCCTGATTGAACTGTGCCCTATCCTTATAATCTTTTGGTGAAACTACCATATTCTTAATTCCGGCATTCTCAGCTCTTGTAAGAGCATAAACGCCCTTATTATTACTGATAACTCCGACTATTTCTGTATTTTTTACCGTTCCGTCGGCAACCTTATCGATTATTGCCTGGAGATTTGTTCCTCCTCCCGAAACCAGCACCAATACTCTTAGCATAATTCTACTCCTTTTTCTCCTGCCTTTACTTCACCGATAATAAATGCAGTATCTCCTGTACTCTTAAGAGCCTCAAGTGTCTTCTCTGTATCTGCAGGATCTATGGCGAGCACCATTCCGATGCCCATGTTAAATGTATTGTACATCATCTTCTCTTCAATATTTCCTGTTTTGGCAAGAAGCTTAAAGATTGCAGGAACCTCATAGGAATCCTTCTTAACGACTGCAGTTACACCTTCCGGAAGCATACGTGGGATATTCTCATAGAAACCACCGCCTGTGATATGGCTGCATCCTTTAACTGTTACACCGGCTGCCTTAACTGCCTTAAGAGCCTTAACATATATTCTTGTCGGAGCTATAAGCGCTTCTCCAAGTGTCTTTCCAAGTTCATCATAATAGGTATCAAGAGATTCCTTTGTCATCTCGAAAACCTTTCTTACAAGAGAAAATCCATTGCTGTGAACACCTGTCGAAGCAATACCGATAAGTGTATCTCCCGGCTTTATATTCTCTCCTGTTATCATATCCTTACGGTCAACAACACCTACAGCAAAACCTGCAAGGTCATATTCATCCTCAGGCATAAGTCCCGGATGCTCTGCTGTCTCACCGCCTACAAGAGCAGCCTCTGACTGTCTGCAGCCTTCTGCAACACCGCCAACAATAGTAGCTATCTTCTCAGGATAGTTCTTACCGCAGGCAATATAGTCAAGGAAGAAAAGTGGTTCTCCGCCTGAACATGCAATATCATTTACACACATTGCTACAGCATCAATACCGATGGTATCATGCTTATCCATCAGGAATGCCAGTTTAACCTTTGTTCCGCATCCATCTGTACCTGAAAGAAGTACCGGATCCTCCATTTCCTTAATCTTGGCAAGACTGAAAGCTCCAGCAAAGCCTCCTATACCACCAAGAACCTCAGGACGAACCGTACTTTTTACTGCATCCTTCATAAGTTCGACTGATTTGTATCCTGCTTCAATATCAACGCCGGCATTCTTGTAATCCATTTTCTTTCCTCCTGGAATATTTAATATAATAGTATCTTTGAACCGGGTGTCGAATTAGATTTTAACACCCATTAACATGCTTCTTAATTTTATTTCGAAATCATTATAGAGTAAATAATCTTTTTTGTAAACTATTTGTAAACTTTTTCTGAAACCACATTATTTTGTTGTTTATTGGTTTTTATCATGATAAAATTTATAAGGTAGCAGACATGTTTCGGATATTTTTTAACCGGTCCTTCATTTGGGACCATCGGGTTTGGGGGAGGTATAAAATTGAAATCAGACAGACCAACCATTGGTTTCTTTACATGTCATCTTGATAACAGCTACGCTTACGAAGTATGTAAGGGCGTTATCTACGCTGCCCGTGAAGCAGATGTCAATCTTGTCATCTTTCCGGGCATGTTTTTAAATGCATCTTATAATGATCCCGTAAATGCAAAATATGATTACCAGTATAATTCAATCTTTTATTATGCTGATCAACACACTTTAGATGCCCTTATTGTTTCCATGGGTTCCATCGGAAGTTTTCTTACGGTTGAAGATAACAAGGCATTTCTGGATCATTTTGACATTCCGATACTCACTCTTGAAACAGAGGTACCGGGATATCCTTGTCTATACACAGAAAGTGACACCGGCCTTCGTGAAGCCGTTGAACATATCATAAAAAGTCATCATAAGAAAAAGATAGGATTTGTAAGCGGACGTCTTGAAAACGATGATGCAAGACAGCGCTTTGAAATATACAAAAATGTTCTCGCCGAGAATTCCATTAAATATGACGAAAAGCTCATAGCCTATGGAAACTTTTCTGAATACTCGGAAGAGATAGTTACCAAGCTTCTGGAGGATAATCCCGATATAGAAGCAATTGTATTCGCAAATGATCAGATGGCCATAGGCGGTTATAAAGCCATCAACAAGAAGGGACTTGTGATCGGTAAGGACATCCTTGTCACAGGTTTTGATAATTCCATCAATTCCCTTACCCTCTTCCCGCCTCTTACAACAGTAGACAATAATACGATGGATATCGGTTATAATTCCATTTATCAGGCTCTTGAGCTTCTTTCCACAGGGCACACCAGCAAAAATGTACTGCATTCAAATTACATTCCACGTAATTCCTGTCCTGCAGACCCTGTATCCGAGAAACGTTTTCTTGAGGATATAAACCGTACAATTCATTCAATGGACAGTATGACTCTCCTGAAAGCCTTCAAAGATTTCTTTATGAAGGAGCACCTCAATTCCTTCTATTCTGAGAAGCTCTTCATGAGTCTGGATCCATTTTTCTTAATGTTTGCAGATATAGCTTCCGGTAAAAAAGCTGATTATACCTCGGACGATGTAGTTACTTCCGTAAATGAGCTTTATAATGATCCGATAATCGTTCATTACTTTACGCACATCCGTCTGACCAATGCCATAACAAAGCTTAACGACTGCCTTAAGCATCTGGATCTGGATGAAAAGATCAAGAACAAGCTTTCCGAACTTTTCACCATTGCAGTCATCCAGCTTTCAAACAATCTTGGCAGAAGCTGTATAGATACCGTAAATGAATATAAGGCTCATATCTGGAATTCTGAAAATATCACAAAGGACACTCTTATTGCCAAAGGCAACAAAAACCAGTGTTTCAGGCTGATCCTTGACAAGCTTAATCAATGCGGTTTCAAGAGCTCGTATATTTACCTGTATAATTCAGAGCCTGTCAGAATGCTTCCGGACGGTTTCTGGACAACACCGGATAACCTTGTGCTTGAAGCTTATTCAAAATACGGCAGAATATATACCTATGGCAGCAGCAACATCATTTCCAAAAGCAAGCTGTTCCTGAATGAATATACAGATGACAACACACGTTCAACTCTTGTAATAACACCGATTTATACAAATGATGAGCAGCACGGCCTTTTCATATGCGAAGCGGATCTGGATACATTTTCAAGCGTATATTCCAGCTGTCTCCAGCTCGGAACGGCTCTGAAGTTCATCTCTCTTACGGATGATCAATATACCATCCGCAGCAGACTTGAAGCTACCATGAATGAGATAAATATTAAAAATGATATGCTGAACAACCTCTCCACCAAGGATGAGCTTACCGGGCTGCTGAACCGCAGAGGTTTCTTCGAAATGGCTGAGGGCATGCTTGCAAATCCATATCATTCCGGACTCAGCGCATTGATTGCCTTCATAGACATGAATAACCTGAAGCAGGTAAATGATATTTACGGACATAAGGAGGGCGACTACTCCCTCAAGAGCATCGCTTCCACTCTGATAAAGTGTTTCCCGGAGAAATCCGTGATAGCCAGAATCGGCGGCGATGAATTTATTGTTTTCTCTATGGATACAGATGAGATGTCGGTCGATCATATCAAGAACCTTCTGGATGAAAGCAGTCTTCATGTCAACAGCACAAGCGGAAAGCCTTACTATATAGAATTCAGTTATGGTTTCAACGTCTTCACCTGCACTTCAGGAATGAAGCTGGACGGGCTGATGATGGCCGCAGATAAAGAATTGTATGAAAACAAAAAGAAAAAGAGAAAAAATGTAAACAAATAGTCATAAATATAAATACCGTCATTATCATAATAAAACCACGTATATATACCTCTCGGACTCATTTAACAAATGAACCGTAAGGTATATATACGTGGTTTTTACTTCTCATATATTCTTCTTTTCAAAGAATCATATCGGCCAAGTTCTTCCGAGCCCCTGGTATTGTTACCGAGTTTATCGATAGGACATATAACGATATGACATATATCGCCGCAAACCTCAATTACACAATCGCTTCATAGATCCTTCTGGTAACATCACTCTTATTCATACAGTAAATATGGATACCATCCACACCATTCTGAATAAGATCTTCCGTCTGCTTTATGGCATATTCTATGCCTGCTTCTCTCATCGAAATCGGATCTTCACTGTATTTTGCGATAATATTGCTGAGCGATGTCGGAATAGATGAACCCGAAAGCGAAACGCTTGTTCCAAGCTGTTTTGCAGCTGTGATAGGCATAATTCCGGCATGAACCGGGACATTAACACCACTACTGTGCAGCTTATCAAGGAAATCATAAAACTTCGCATTGTCAAAAAACATCTGAGTAATAAGTTCATTTGCGCCCATTTCAACTTTATATTTCAGATATTTAATATCATCTTCAACTGTCTGAGCCTCCGGATGCTTCTCCGGATAGCAGGCTGCGGCAATCTTAAAATCACCCTCTTCACGTATCACTTTAATGATATCGGAAGCATATTTATAATGTCTTGCCGCAAAATCTTCGTCTGACATATCTCTTGGCTTATCACCACGCAGAGCGAGTATTCTGTTTACATTTTTCTTTTTAAACTCCTGAAGCATATCCTGAAGCTTTTCAGGATTAACTCCCACGGCGGTAACATGTGCAAGAGCTTTAACATCACATATATTTTCTATATACGTTGCAATCTGGGCAGTCTTTTTACTGTTACTGCCCCCCGCGCCATAGGTTACACTGATGAAATCCGGGCCGATAAGCTTAAGCTCATCCAGTGTTTTATAGATTTCATACATATCCTCATTTCTCTTGGGAGGGAACACCTCACAGGAGAATTCTATCTGTTTTCCGTTCTTCTCAATCATATTTTATCCCTTCTCTAACCGGTATATCTTGTTATATCGATTTCCACACAACTATCCCAGATATCCTGCCTGTTTTTCTGAACAGTCCAGTTCTAAAAGCCTCGGAATAGTTTAATTTATTAAACCGCCTCTTCATCCTGATGAATGATCATTCCCTCCATCATTTTATATATATCAAGAAAAGCCTTCTTCATATTCATAGGCCTGAAGGAGCTGTCTACAAATGCATGACTTGATTCGCCCTCACATCTGATTTCATTGGTTTTTGCGTCTCTTATCTCATAGGACAGCGAGAACCTTACAGGCGTGAGTCTTGTTATATTCGGTATTATCACGATCTCATCACCATAATGAACTGCATATCTGAATCTGCAGCTTATATCC
The DNA here is from genome assembly GCA_900108205.1 of Eubacterium ruminantium. Lineage (GTDB taxonomy): Bacteria > Bacillota > Clostridia > Lachnospirales > Lachnospiraceae > Eubacterium_Q > Eubacterium_Q ruminantium_A. The sequence goes on from FNUU01000001.1 coordinate 760,072, forward strand.
AGAACCGGTATAATGATACCCTTTTCTTCCATAAGACTGTAATTCAGACCAAACTGTTCCATAAGATCAAGCCTGGCCTCTTCCATAAATCTTGCATAGTTTGAATGATGTACCACCTGCATCTGATCTGTTTCATAATAATTAATTTTTCTGATATATGGCTTAAACATTTTTATTTACCTTCTTTGCCTTTATCTTTCTGATATCATCAGTCTCTGCTTTCTTAACCTTGATCTTAACCTGAGTTCTGTCAGGATTGATAACCGGTTTTTCCTTTTCCTCTTCTTTAAATGCAGTATCCTCATCGAAATTAATACGAAGCTGAGTCAATGCCTCCTCTTCCCTTGCCTTCTCCTTGGCCTTTTCAACATATATTTCATTTGAAAGAAGCTGACTAAGTTCAAGGATCTGGCTGTACCTGTCATTTTTACTCAGCTCACTGAGATTATTCATAAGTTCATTCTTGTTAGAAGAAATATTGCTTATCTTCTGCTTCAGTGTATGGATCACCTTCTCATATTCAAGCTGTATGATCTCGTAAGCATTATTTATAAGATGGTCAACCTCTGTCAGCATTTCATCCGTATAGATAAGCGATGCAGCATAAATGTCATTTGCAGTCCTGAGAGCTTCCTTATCATCTTTGGTAAGATCCGAAACCTTAAACGGAAGCACCTCATCCTTTCTCCTCTTGGAAACCCTGATCCTGCTGGCATTTCTTTCCGCCTCATAAATGATATTCTCAGCTTCCTTTTCAGCATCAGTGATTATCTTTGCGCGCTTATCAGTTATCTCTCTGTATACATTTATCTCTGTTCTGAGTATACTGTCCAGATTTTCCAGCTTTTCTATAAATTCATCTTTATTTATAACTACCTTACCCTGAGACAAAGGCATGTTCTGAGCTTCACTTACATCATGAATAAGTTCCTCAATCAGTTTTTCCGCCCTGCCTTCTTCTTTTTTTCTGTTTATCATCTTTCCTCCGTAATAATATGACCATCATTTTTTCATGGTATTATCCTGCCGCTTACATATACTTTCTGATTCCATAAAATGTATATGTCGCCATATGAAGCAATCTCTTCCATACAGGTAATCCTGCATTCTTATACACCCTGTAAGTCATAAGCGCAGAATTAAGCTTCTTTCCCGATCTGCTTGCTCTGTAGGAACGGTAATCCAGCAGAGGTTCATTTATTCCATAAGCTATACCGCCGTCACGCAGAATCTCCAGCCAGCAAAGGTAATCCTCATGCAGCTTTCCGCTTTTCATCGGATAATCTGCAGCTACACTCCTTGGCAGGAGCACAGAAGAACAGCTTATAAAATTACTGAGAAGAAGTTTCTTATATGTAACCTTTTCAGGAGCATCTATAACCTTCCTCGTACGTCTGCCGTCTTCACTGCAGAGTCTTCTCGCAGTAAAGCATAGTCTGATGTCCCTTCCTTTTTCGTCTGTCTTTTTATCTTCCATGATCTGAAGCTGCTTATCCAGTTTTCCGTATTCCCACCAGTCGTCCGCATCAAGAAATGCAATATATTCACCCATAGCCTCTTTGGTGCCCAGATTTCTGGCTCTGGCAACATCCAGCTTTTCTTCCGCCGAAACAACCCGGAACCCTTCAACATGAGAAAGTCCAAAATGTTCAGTATCAAAAGACTTTGATGCATCAACCAGTATTATTTCATATCTATACTTTTTTGAAGCTACCGAATTAACGGCCTTTCTGATGGTATCCACATTATTATAATAAGGAATGACCACACTGACTTTTATATCATCCATTATAAGCATCCAATCTGATATATCTTCTATGCCGGCCCGGACCATTTTATCCGAAAATACAAACACGGAAATGATTATAACATCATGAGGAATATAATTAAACCCCAATACAATAAAATATTTCTAAATTTTTTTTAAACTATGCAGATGCCGAATTCCCGGGTCCATCATCTCGCGAGGCTTTTGGTGCTGTGCTATTCAGGAAAACAGGCAAGTTATTTGGTGTAGTTATTTAGAAATCGCTATACTAGTGACTCCGTCACCTGTGGCAGTTGCTTGGCTCATTATCTACACAAGAAAACAGGCGAGAGCAAAACGCTCTCGCCCGAAATAGTTAAATTATATTAGCCTCTCTTAAGGAAATCCGGAATCTTAATAGACTGTGTATTACCGCTCTTAAGTGGTGTAGGCTTCTTCTCAGGAGCAGCACTTGTTGTCTGCTGAGTCTGAGTAACTGTACTTGAAGGCTTAACCGGCTGTGCCTGAATATTAGAAGGCTGTGACGAAAATGCCGGTGTTGACTGAACAGGCTGTGCTGCAGGCTTATGCTGAATATTAAGCGGAACAGGCTGTGCCCCTGCCTTTGGCTTATTGCTGAATACAGGATTGCTGATAGTCTTCGGCTCATTTGCAAATGAAGAAGATACCTTATTTACAGGCGCACTGATCTTCACGCCGCTCTTGCTTCCGGCTTCAAGTCCTGTTGCAATGATAGTAATACTTACATCATCTCCTACAACATCATTATCTACGGTACCAAAGATGATATTTGCTTCATCACCGGCAACCTCTGTAAGGTAATTGATTGCATCATATGCTTCAATAAGTCCGACATTACCTGAGATATTAACGATAATATCTGAAGCGCCGTTAACATTTGTCTCAAGAAGCGGAGATTCCATAGCTGTCTTGATAGCATCAACAGCCTTATTATCACCACTGCCCTTACCAATACCGATGTGTGCGATACCCTTATCTCTCATTACTGTCTGGATATCAGCAAAGTCGAGGTTGATAAGACCCGGCTTATTGATAAGATCCGTCACACCCTGAACGCCCTGCTGAAGAACCTCATCTGCCTTCTTAAGAGCTTCCGGAATGCTTGTTCTCTTATCACAGATCTGAAGGAGCTTGTCATTTGGGATAACAATAAGTGTATCCACATTCTCACGAAGCTTTGCAATACCATTCATTGCATTGTTCATTCTTGGCTTTCCTTCAAATGTAAATGGCTTTGTTACAACACCCACGGTAAGTATTCCGAGATTACGAGCGATCTCAGCCACAACCGGTGCAGCACCTGTACCGGTTCCTCCACCCATACCACAGGTTACGAATACCATATCGGCATCCTTTATAATATCATTTATCTCTTCTCTATTCTCTTCAACTGCACTTGCTCCAACTTCAGGCTTTGCACCTGCACCAAGACCCTTTGTCAGCTTCTCGCCTATCTGAATCTTTGTTGTAGCTCTGCTGAGCGAAAGTGCCTGCTTATCTGTATTGATAGCAATAAGCTCAACTCCCTCAACATTCTCATCGATCATTCTGTTAACAGCATTGTTTCCGGCACCACCTACTCCAATCACAAGTATTCTTGCTGGTGTTTTTTCATCGTTGGATTTTATCTCGAGCAAGGTTTTGTCCTCCTTAATAAATTTTACTCTCTATATTTATATCATGAGCAACCAACTCATGACCCCTAAAACCCCTGAGATTTTAAGGTAGATTATGTTAGCTGTAATAATAAAACCATACCGGTTTTAAGCACACTACATAATATAATAAACTTTTTTTTGTAAATAATCAACTAAAATAACATTTAATTTTCTTTAAGCTTTATTCATATGACTCTCCACTTTCATATGAATCATCGTAATCAGAATCGTCATAATCATCCGATTCTTCATCATAGTCCGAATCGTCATAGTCATCCGATTCTTCATCATAGCCGGAATCGTCATAGTCATCCGATTCCTCATCATAGCCGGAATCGTCATAATCATCCGATTCTTCATCATAGTCTGAATCGTCATAATCATCCGATCCTTCATCATAGTCCGAATCGTCATAATCATCCGATCCTTCATCATAGCCCGAATCATCACTTTCATCCGATTCTTCGCTGCTCTCTGAATCCTTCCCTTCAGACGACTTATCGTCCTTCTTATCCTTCTTGTTCTTCTCAGCCTCCTTCTTCTTTGCCTCTGCCTCAAGCATTTCTCTTGTCTTGAAGCTTACCACTCCATCATTCGAAGAATAATCCTTCATATAAAGCACTCCGGCCTTTCCTTCCAGCTTACTCAGAATACTCTTAAGATTCATAAGCTGAATAGCCAGGTTTTTTCCGTCTCCGGATTCTATATCAATCTTTCCACAATGAAGTACGATTTCATTTTCAGGAGTAAATGTTATACCATCCACATCGATCTGATATTTCTCCTTAAGTTGTGTTACGGTCAGTATGTAATTGAATTTCTCCTCATCCTTTATCGGAAGCTTCTTACCCATTTCCCAGCTTTCAAAAACCAATCCGTCTATATAAGGAACTCCTTCCTTTCTGTCTCCGGAAGCTTCCAAAATTATACCGTCTTTATCAAAATATATAAATCTTTCCATATATTCGATGCATCCGGATATCTTCTTTTCATATACAGTAACATTTACTTCTCCCTTTTTTGCAAATTCTATATCCAGCTTTGCTACAAAAGGTATACCCTTAATAGGTTTCATTTTATTTCTCCAATAGAGGAGAATAGTATTATTCATATACGCATAATCCCTTACCGCTTCTCTTACCTGATCCGGTGAAGAGTATTCGCAGCCGGTGACATTTATGGCTTTAAGCTTATAAGTACTGATATATATGACACAGCCGCCAAGTATTACCAATATTATAAGAAATACTATCAGAAGTTTTTTCATCTAGACCTCCTTTACAGCATTCGCATGCACTTCTTTGTAAGGTCTGATCTGTCTCGATACCGAGAACACGATTCCCAGCTCGATGAGGAGGAAAAGCAGTGAGCTTCCTCCGTAACTGACAAATGGAAGCGTAACACCCGTGTTTGGCATCAGGTTTGTTACAACGCACATATTTACCACCACCTGGAAACCGATATGAATGATAACGCCTGTTACAAGGAAGCTTCCAAATCTGTCCGGTGCTCCTTCTGCTATCATTCTGAGTCTCCACAAAAACAGTATGAATACAACTACAAGACCTATTCCGCCAATTATGCCAAGCTCCTCGCAGACAACTGAAAATATCATATCATTATGAGCTTCCGGGATGAATCCCATTTTCTGAATACTCTGTCCGAGTCCTCTTCCAAAAAGTCCTCCCGAACCTATGGCATATAATGACTGCATAGTCTGATAACCATTTTCAGAGGTTTCCGGATTAAGCCACGCCTCGATTCGATTCCCTCTGTATCCCGCCTTTGTGATAAAGATTATGACACCTATCACGCCGATTATTCCGATAATAACTATATATCTGATCTTCGGTGTTGCGATAAACCACATACCTACCATTATAACTCCGCAGATGATAGCTGTACTCAGATTTTCTATGGCGATAGGTATTATAAGCGCTATAGGCACTATAAAAACCTTCGCAGTATCGATGATATTGTCCAGAGCGCTGCTGTAAGCCGTCAGAGCATGAGCCATATATATTATTATGGCCAGCTTAACTATCTCGGAAGGCTGAAAGGTAAAACCGGCAATATACAGCCATCTGGTGGAACCGTTCTCCGAAGTACCTGCAAAATGCACCAGCATCATAAGTCCAAAGGATACTATCGCTATCATCAGAGCAAACAGCCTTATCTTCTGGTATCTGACAAAGGAAATGACGATCATTAACACAATTCCCACAAGAGCAACCAGTCCCTGACGTTTAAAATAATATGCCTCATCTCCGGATAATCTTGCTATATATGAGCTTGCGCTGTAAACCATAACAAGCCCGAACATGGTTAAAAAAAGCGTCATAAAAAGAGCCGGATAATCAAAATACGTTCCGGCAAGGAAAAATGAACTTCTTCTTTTCCTTCTGCGTCCTGCCACTTTTTCTTCCCTTTCTGTCTGTCTTATTTGCCCATCTTATTGGTCTATCTTATTTATCTATCTTATTTATCTATCTTATTTATCTATCTTATTTGTCACTCTCAGGATCTTCGATCTCATTAACATACTGTTTGAAGAGCTTTCCTCTCTCTTCATAGCTCTTAAACATATCCCAGCTTGCACAGGCAGGTGATAAGAGCACACTATCCTGCGGCATGGCATGTTCATTGCAGAACATAACAGCATCTCTCAATGTATCCATAAATACAATATTGTTAAAGCCGTGATTTTTTGCACATTTAGCAATATCCTCAGCTGTTTCGCCTATAAGTACCAGATATCTTACCTTTGCTTTGAATTCATCAACCCACTCATCATAAGTTGACTTCTTGTCATAACCGCCGCCTATAAGAAGCGTTGTGGATTTCATAGCCTTCAGAGCCTTAATGGCTGCATCCGGATTTGTTCCCTTGGAATCATTGTAGTAAGAAACTCCGCCTATCTTTCTAACGAATTCTATTCTGTGCTCAACGCCCATAAACTCTGATATAACCTTAGCTATGGTCTCCACAGGGATACCCATATAATATGTTACTGCAACTGCCGCAAGCACATTTTCAACATTATGATCCCCAAGAATCTTTATGTCCTTAAGATCTATAACAAAAATTTCTTCACTGTCTTCTTTATCTTTAACATAGATGGCGCCATTCTTAACATAGACACCTGAAGGAAGAACGGTGGTTCTGCTGAAGCATACCACTCTTGCCTTTGAAACCCAGTCTCTCCTGTTCATTGTTTCAGGATCATCATAATTAAGTATGCAGACATCCTCTTCTGTCTGATTCTTTGTTATATCAAATTTAGCCCTTGCATAATTGTCAAAGGTATAGTGTCTGTTCAGATGATCAGGTGTAAGATTAAGTATCGCAGATACTCTTGGCCTGAAGTCATGGATCGTTTCGAGCTGGAAGCTGCTTATCTCCGCAGCAACAAAAGTTTCTTCATCTGTTGAATCTGCAAACTGTGCAAATGGAATTCCGATATTTCCGACAACAACACTGTTATCACTGTGAGCCTTAAAAATCTCACCAACGAGAGTGGTTGTAGTGGTCTTGCCATTTGTTCCTGTTATAGCTGCTATCTTTCCTTTATTGAAATAATATGCAAGCTCGATCTCGCTCCATACAGGTATCCCATGTTCCTTAACCTTCAGAACGAATTCGCTGTCTACCGGTATACCAGGGCTGATGACCATAAGGTCAGCATCCTTTAATTCCCTGGCTGTAAGCTTGCCTAAAACAACTCTTATATTCTTCACTCCGGAAAAACCTTTTAAGAGCTCTTCCTTATCCAGTTTGTCATTTTCATCAAAGAGAATTACTCTTGCTCCATTTCTGAGAAGAAGTCCCGAAGAACTGAAACCACTCTTACCGGCACCTGCGACTATAACCTTCTTATCCTTCATTTGTATTATCCTCCTAACTATCCTACAAAGCCATTAAAGAGACCATCATAAGGAGCACCGTTACTATGGTGAACATTGTGACAACCTTTGTCTCCTCCCATCCACCAAGTTCAAAATGATGATGGATAGGCGCCATTCTGAAAAATCTCCTCTTACCATGCGTTGCCTTAAATACAAGCACCTGTATTATAACCGAAATAACTTCTATAAGATATATAAATGCAATAAATACTATTATAAACGGCTGGCGGAGCACAAGTGCTGCAGCAGCTGTATATCCTCCCAGCATCAGTGAGCCTGTATCGCCCATGAAAACCTTTGCAGGGTGGCAATTAAATACCAGGAATCCCAGTAATGCACCAAGCATGGCTGCAGAGGCTGCCGAAACGCCATAATTTCCATATAAAGTTCCGGCTATCATAAAGAATAACGCAATAACCGAAGTAACCGATGAAGCCAATCCGTCAAGACCATCTGTAAAGTTGGAACCATTTACCGTTCCGATAACTGTTATAAATAAAAGTACATAATAGAACCATCCAAGATTCCAGGTTGTATCTGTAAAAGGAAGCCTGATAATTGTAGCATCATCCACATTAAAATGCATCCATACCGCAAGTCCGGCAGTTACAACAAACTGTCCTGCCATCTTCTGCAGCGGTGTAAGTCCCTCGGAACGCTTTAAAACGATTTTTGTAAAATCATCCGCCAGTCCGACAAGTCCATAACCACCGGCTGTTATAAGGATCGGAAGAACGTCTGTATAATTCGTCCAGAAAAACATAACAACGGAGATTGCCGCATATGCCATAAGGATCATAATGCCGCCCATGGTCGGTGTCCCGGCTTTCTTCTTATGTGCCTCAGGCCCCTCCTCCCGGATATACTGTCCAAATTTTAATCTGTGAAGTACCGGTATCATTATCTTACACAGGATCACACACACCAGAAATGCAGAAAGCACCGGAAATGCAATATCCCTTTTAATATCGATACCACTTTGAAGACCAAACATTTATTTATTCCTCCTGGAAATATACGTAATACGCAATTTTACAGATTACTGTTCTGCATCCGTCGGAGTCGGAGTCATATAATCTCCCTCCGAATTGGAAGTTGCGCCTATAGAATCATAATCGTTAACGCCGCCGCCTGCAACATCATTTTCACGAATTTCACCTTCATATACCGGAACAGCAGGATCATAGTAAGATTCATCTCCCGCATAAACATCATCTGACTTATAAATATTCATGTATGGGAAGAGGTCCTCTGCAACCATATGAAACACCTCTGCACCGGCTCCTGTAAGGTACTGAAAATCAACATGCGGCTCATCAACTATACAGTATATAACCACCTTCGGATCTTCAACAGGTGCGAAACCTATAAATGACAGAAGATATTTGTTATTTCCTCTCGGGATCTTCTCAGCCGTTCCTGTTTTACCTCCGATGGAATATCCATCAATTGCTGCTCTCCAGCCCGATCCATCACTGACAACTTTCTTGAGTATTCCCCTCATCTGAGCAGATGTATCCTCAGATATAGTTCTTCTAACAAGCACCTTATCAAAGCTTTTAACCAGGTTGCCATTGCTGTCAAGTATCTTACTGACAACGTGAGGCTTATAATAGTAGCCTCCATTTATAGCTGAGCAAAATGCAGTTCCAAGCTGCATCATCGTAACCGTAACGCCCTGTCCGAATGAAGAAGTAGCAAGCTCTACCGGATTAAGTGTATCCTTATGGAATACCAGCGAAGAAAGTGACGCTTCACTCTGTTCTCCCGGAAGATCAACATTTGTTCTCTGACCAAATCCAAAAAGCACCTGATACTTGTCAAATATCTCAGGACCTTCCATCTCTGCTATCTGCATAAGGCAGTCATTGCAGGAATTTTCTACTGCGCCCGAAACCGTAAGCATACCATGTCCGCTCTGGTTTACGCAGCAGATCTCCCAGTCAGCCACCACCTGTGAGCCATCACAATAAAATGTCTCTGATCCGTCAAGCACCTTGTCTTCAAGAGCACCCGCCACCGTGAATACCTTATATGTAGAACCCGGCTCGAAACAGTCACTTACAACGAAGCTTCTCCAAAGCTGATTCAATCTGTCAACCTTATCATCATCTGACATATTTTTCATAATCTGCTCATACTCTGCGTCAGAAGCAGAAGCAAACTGATATCTCAGATATTTTGTATCGTAAGCATCATTCGGATCATACTGGTGACCATTACAGAGAGCAAGTATCTCGCAGGTATTCGGATCCATAACAAGCACGGAAACATTTTCCGCACCAACCGTTGTCATATATTCATCAACATTATCCTGAACTATCTTCTGTATTTCCGCATCGATGGTCGTAACTACTGTATCACCATCCGTTGCAGGCTCTGTTGTTTTCTGTGTACTGTAGTCATCTGTCAGATATACGTAAGTACGTCCGTCTTCGCCATTGAGATATTCATTGTACTCACCCTCAATACCGCCAAGACCTACATTTCCACTGACTACGAACCCAAGCATATGGCAGCCAAGAACACCGTTCGGATACTCTCGGACGTAGCTTTCCTCAAACCAGACTCCGACAACCTCATCCTTATCCTTTGCATAGTCGTTAAACTTCTTTACCTGTTCGTAGTTGAGCCCTTTTCTGACTACATCGTAAAGAGATTCCGTATCCTCAAGATAGCGATTAAGCTCTTCCTCCGTAACATCAAAAAATCTTACAAGAGCTTTTACCGTGCCTTCTCTGTACTTCTCATTTCTGACAATATTCTTAGGCTCGATAATGAGGTTATACACCTTACTGCTCATTGCAAGAACACTTCCATTTCTGTCCAGGATCTCGCCCCTTTTATATGGCACAGCCGTACTGGTATAATTTCTCTGGCTGAGCACCTGACTTTCATACTCTTTACCTTTTTTTACATTGAGCTGGATAAGTCTTCCGGCTACCACAATAAGGGCAATTGTTATAAATCCCATAACGACAAGAAGGTGTATCCTCATTCGCCTGAGGAACACCTTTCTTCTCGGTCTATTCACTTTTCTTCGGGTAACGTTTCCGTCTCCCCTTCTATCAGTTATCTCACTCATATGACCTTTTCCATCCATTTCGCTTCAATATGAGTTAGGATTAGTCATTCAGATCAATCAGCACTCGGAACATCTCTGTACTGATTTACATAGTCTTCATTTGAAGCGTCATAATATACTATCTGTCCCTTCTGGGAATATACCATACCAAGATCGTTTACAGCAATATCGTAGATTTCCTGAAGTGTATATGCATTGCTGATGCTGTTTTCAAACGCCTCATTATCCGCCTTTGCCTCACGTATCTCGCTCTGAAGTCCGGAGATTGCATTCTTCTTGCTGTCAACCTGATTCTCCATTCTTAACATGTTCGCACATGATGCTATCATAATTACCATGGCAAGTGCAAGGAAAAATGTATATTTAAAATCAAAAGCCAGTGATTTTCTTGCTTTAATTGCCGAAACTCTGTATGTAACAGGCTGTTTTCTTGCCGCCTGTCTTCTCTGTGGTCTTCTTTCAGCGTCAGGTCTTGCCGGAACTCTTTCTGTTCTTCTTGTCGGCTGAACTTCCGGCTGAACTGCCTGCTTTGGTCTCCTTGTAGGGATATATGCGGGAGCGGCACTGAAATAGATATCTCTCTTTCTTACTGTGCTTCCATCAATATAATACATATCATTTGCCATATTTCTTCTTACATCCTGTCTCTGTCTTCTCTGTTCCATCTTCCTTTATCTCCCCACCTTTTTTTCAAACACCCTGAGTTTCGAACTTTTTGCTCTTGGATTAATGGACAGCTCCTCTTCCCCCGGAGCTATCGGTTTTCGGGTTACCACATCGCCTCTGGATTTCCTTCCGCACACACAAACCGGAAATTCAGGCGGGCAGATGCATGGGTTCATTGCATTTTTAAAAATATTCTTTACTATTCTGTCTTCTAACGAATGGAAGGTTATTACACAAAGTCTTCCACCCGGATTTAAGAGATCGATCATTTTATCAAGGGACTGTTCCAGAACCTCAAGCTCATGGTTCAGTTCAATACGTATTGCCTGATAGGTCTGCTTAGCAGGATGTCCTGCCTTTCTCTTAACCTTTTCCGGAAGAGCCGACTTAATGACTTCATTTAACTGAAATGTTGTCATTATCCTGTTCTTCTCCCTGGCAGCCACTATAGCTTTAGCAATCCTTGCCGCAAATGGATCCTCGCCGTATTCTCTGATGATCCTTGTAAGATCTCCCTCTGTATAATCATTTACTATATCTTCCGCGGTCTTTCCCGAATCCTTATCCATTCTCATATCAAGCGGAGCATCTTCCCTGTATGAAAATCCTCTGTCCTTATTGTCCAGCTGATAAGAAGAAACACCCAGATCCAAAAGGATTCCGTCAAGCCCGTTTATTCCAAGATCCTTTAAAATGGTATCTATATTTACAAAATTACTTTTAACGATCGTAAGCTTGTCAGCGTACTCACTAAGTCGATTCCTTGTCGATTCAATAGCTTCTCTGTCCTGATCGGTTGCTACAAGTCTTCCTGAAGCACCAAGCCTCTTCAGTATTTGCTCTGAATGACCTCCGCCTCCGAGAGTTCCATCGAAATAAATACCATCCTCTTTAATTTTCAGATTCTCTATAACTTCATTTAAAAGTACAGGTATATGACTGAACTCCACCACTTTTCACCACCGTTTCCCAACAGGCTGAAGTATTCTGATGTCATTTCCCGTCAGCCTTTTAAAAATCAATATCAAAATCAGATTCTTCAAGGAGCTTTTTAATATTTTCCTTAGACAGTTCAGGTTTGCTGAAGGTCTTATTCCAGGTTTCCTTGTTCCAGATTTCAGCCTTCTCGCCATTACCTACTATAACTACCTCTCTGTCGAGTCCAAGCTCCTCACGAAAGTTTTGTGGAATAAGTGTACGTCCCTGACTATCGAATTCCGAATCGCAGGCATTTGCCTGAAAGAGACGCTTAATGTTTCTTGCAAGATCCTTCTTGTTGCCCAAAGCTCTGAGCTTTTCAGCCAGCTTATCCCACTCATCAAGGCTGTAGAGATATATACATTCCTCAAATCCAATGGTCATTACAAACTGTCTTCCAAGAGAATCTCTGAGTTTTGCAGGAATAATGACTCTGCCCTTAGCATCAATATTATGATTGTAATTACCGATCATGCTTCTGGCCAAAGTCTTAATCCTCCTTCCTCATAATAGTGTTCGCAAGTTATCAACATGCCCTCAAAAAATATCAACAATGTTAACAACTTATCCACCACTTCGTTCCCTTTGGTGTGATTTATCCACCCTTTCGCACCACCTGCATACAATATTACATTAATTCCTCCCCTTTTTCAAGTGGCTTTTCCTTGAAAAAGCGCTGATTTTTATGCTATTTTCGACAAATTTTCACAGTAATTTTCGTTATTTTGCACAACAAAAAAGCTACCCGAAGGTAGCTTTTCCATATTTTGTGTTTGCATTTTAAACAACAACTATATATAGTTTTTGTAATATTTTATCACCACTTGGCTCCACAGGAATAGTCTTTTTTGTCACCACTTGGCTCCACCGATGCAGTTTTTTTGTCACCACTCGCCGCCACTGATGGATTGGGTTTTATCCACACTGTTCCGCTGACATTGTATTTTTATCACCACTTGCCGCCACAGGTAAGACGTATTATTTTTTTGATGATTTTCCGGAGTCAGTTGTCGTTTTCTTTTTAGTCCCTGGTTTATCCGAATCAACCGATTCATTCTTTTCAGACTCTGATTTTTCTGAATCAACTGTTTTTTTCTTTTCAGTCTCTGATTTCCCGGAGGCATCTGCTGAAGTCTCTTTTTCAGACTCTGATTTTTCTGAATCAGCCGCCTTCAGTTCTGCTTTATATTTCTTCCACTCTGCCCGAGACATTACCGGATGGTTTGCAAGTACCGCTCCTCTGGCTATCCTGATCCTGTTCCAGATAAGAATAGCAAATGCGCCTGCAAAACAAAGAATGGCAACCAGCTGTGAAACCTTAAAAGAACCAGCCATCAATGAATCTGTTCTGATACTCTCTACAAGACATCTTCCTGCGCCATATCCCATGATATACATAAGTGATAATTCACCATCGAATTTCTTATTTCTTCTATATAAAAGGATAAGAATCAGAATTGCAAGATTCCAAAGTCCCTCAAGAAGAAATGCAGGATAAACAGTTATACAGCCTTTGCCGTTTACCATTTCCGGATTCAGAAGCATCTCATTTGTGATAATTCCGGAATCGAGATATCCGTCAAAGGTTCCTTCATTTGCAAAATAATCCACAGGGATCGCCATCCTGATGAAAGAATCTGTATACGCGCCAAACACTTCTCGATTAAAGAAGTTTCCCCATCTTCCAAGTATCTGTCCGACAAGAACTCCCATGCAGACTGTATCACCCATAAGCGGAAGACTCAGTTTTTTAACCTTATTAAATATGAAAGCCACCAGCACTCCGACTATAAGTCCACCGTATATGGCAAGTCCGCCCTCTCTGATATTTATGATATCAACAAAGGTTTTCCAGAATCCCTTGCCCTTCTGGTAATACTCGTCCCAGCTGAAAATAACATAATATATTCTGGCTCCTATTATACACGGAATAATAAGCCAAAGGAAAAAGTCCAGATAGGTTTCCTCATCCTGCCCGCTCATTTTTGCTTCCCTTGCAGCTATAAGAAGCGCCAGTATAAAGCCCACTGCAATAACTACAGCATAAAGCTTTATTTCTATTCCAAATATTTTAAACCCGGAAGGAACATTTCCAAGCTTTATCCCAATACCGGGAAAATAAATACCGTTCATCTTTTTACCCTTCCGATGCTTTTATACATTAAATTTGAAAAGCACCACGTCTCCATCCTGTACAACGTATTCCTTACCTTCCTGACGAACAAGACCTTTTTCCTTTGCAGCAGTCATGCTTCCGGAATTAATAAGATCATCGTAGCTTACAACTTCCGCCTTAATGAATCCTCTTTCAAAATCAGAATGGATCTTTCCTGCTGCCTGAGGTGCCTTTGTCCCCTTCTTTATAGTCCAGGCTCTGGATTCTGTCTCTCCTGCAGTAAGATATGAAATAAGTCCAAGAAGGCTGTAACTTGCCTTGATCAGCTTATCAAGTCCTGATTCAGTCAGTCCAAGTGCCTCAAGATACTCGGCCTTTTCAGCATCATCAAGCTCAGATATTTCTGCTTCCATCTTTGCACATACAGTAAATACCTCGCAGCTTGTCTCCGCCGCATATTCACGCACCTTCTGAACATATTCATTTGAGGCGCCCTCATCAGCCATATCATCTTCAGCAACATTTGCTGCAAATATAACCGGCAGAGCTGTCAGAAGACTGTATTCATGAATCCACGCCCTCTCGTCGTCATCGTCTGCAATCTCAAAGGTTCTGACAGGCTGATCATTCTCGAGATGTTTCTTGAGCCTCTCCTGGAATTCATATTCCTTCGCAGCCATCTTATCATTTCTTGAAAGCTTCACAGTCTTTGCCATACGTCTTTCAAGAACCTCAAGATCAGAAAAAATAAGTTCAATATTAATAGTTTCAATATCTCGTATAGGATCCACAGAACCTTCAACATGAATAACATCAGTATCGTCAAAGCATCTGACAACATGAACAATCGCATCACATTCACGAATATTTGAAAGGAACTGGTTGCCGAGGCCCTCTCCCTTCGATGCTCCCTTAACAAGCCCTGCAATATCTACAAATTCTATAACAGCCGGTGTAGTCTTAGCCGAATTATACATCTCTGTAAGCACGTCCAGACGTTTGTCAGGAACCGCAACTATTCCGACATTTGGGTCGATAGTCGCAAATGGATAATTTGCAGCCAGCGCTCCTGCCTTTGTAAGCGAATTAAAAAGTGTACTTTTACCCACATTAGGAAGGCCAACAATACCAAGTTTCATGTATATTCTCTCCTTTACTATGACGCCTTTTCAGGCGGTTTAATCAAAACTATGAGTTGATACAGCTTTGCAAAAACTGCATCAACTCATAAATGTTATCATAAATGTGTTTTCTTTTCAATCAATGTTAATAAACAAATGATATTAATATTCTGAGTTCCGGAAAGTTCACTTACTTTTTGCACGTATTTAGAGATTAGTCTCCGCCACTTCCTGCATATATTCTTTTCTTCTGCCTTCAGGAAGCACGAGAAACTGATAATAAAACAGCTTTATCAATATTTCCTCTGCAGTATTTTTCCCCAGGCTATGTACCTTCAGGAGCTGTTTCTTACTGGTCTCATCTTCCCTTGTATGTACTCCGTTTATCAGCTTGCCTACCGTATTAAAACCATATCTTCTGAGGCAGTTGTGAGCCCGTTGGGACAGATCAAGGACATCGATGTCCTGATTCATCTGTGCTGGTGTAAGCATCACACTGTAATGAAATATTTTTTTATTTCTGAGTAAAATGGCTTCAATAGTATCTCCTTCCAGATACTCATTCATTTTGCTTGTTACATTTTCATCTAATTTTATCATTTACGACACCTCCGTATTTTACACTTTTTGCCATTTTAATATTAAGCAAAATATCACCTGCTTCTTTTCAGGTATTCTGCTTAACATATATATTTTACTCAGCGTCGACTCTGATTGATTAGATTATACTTCCTGTCATATGGATATTTCAACAGTTCAGGTTACGTTTCGTAACCAGGTTAATTTTATGCTTATTGTCCATCATTCCCCTCTATCAGCACAACCGCCACATCATTCACATTTGTTCCGGTCGGTCCGGTAACGATCAGACCATCCACCGCCTTCAAGGCATAATATGAATCATTATTTGCCAGAACCTCATGTATATTAATGTTTTTTTTCGTGAGTTCAGCCAGAGTATCTGTATCAACATATCCTCCCGCAGCATCGGTAGGTCCGTCCGTACCATCACTTCCAACAGAAAATACAGCCACTCTTCTCTCCAATCCGCCGATATACTCAGCGGCACTGAGTGCAAGCTCCTGATTCCTTCCGCCCATACCGTTGCCTGTCAGATGAACCACCGTTTCTCCTCCGGCAACGAATGCCAGTTTTCTGCCTGTTTTAGAATTACGCACAGCTGTTTCAGCCAGATATTTACCGGCCTCTCTCGCTTCACAGCATAATCTATCCGTTAATATTTCAGTTTCATATCCAAGCTCTCTGCAGGCCTCAGCGGCCGCATTACAAAGTTCACGAACCGAGCCTGTAATATCAGTTACAACATTTTCCAGACTCTTCGGCGTCTCGATATCCACGAGTCCGCTTGCCGCATTCGACAGCCTGATCTTATATTTATCCACTATCCGCCGGGCTTCCTCACAGGTTGAGCTATCCGGACATGCCGGTCCGCTTGCGATCATATCCAGCGGATCTCCTACTATATCACTCAGCACAACGCTATATACTCTGGCCGGTGCGCAAGCCAACGCAAATCTTCCGCCCTTAACCCGACTCAGTCTCTTCCTTATCGTATTTATCTCAACAATATCAGCCCCTGATGAAAGCAGCTGTCTGGTAATATCAGCCAGCTCCTCCCCCGGTATCATCGGAAGTTCAAATAATGCACTTCCTCCTCCGGATAGAAGAAATATGACTGTATCCTGTTCGGTAAGCCCATTTACCATTTCCAGTGCTCTTGCAGTAGCTTCAAAGCTGTTCCGATCCGGTACAGGATGCCCCGCTTCATAGCATTCAATGCCTTTAATATCACCCTTTACATGATCATATTTCGTTATAACTATACCTTTATCAACCTTTTCCAGAACACCTTCGGCAGCTCTCGCCATCTGCCATGCAGCCTTTCCGACAGAAACAAGTATTGTTTTCCCACCGCTGCATTTATAGTTCTTCAGAGCCCTGATAACGGCCTCATCCGGCAAAACCGCCTGTATTGCATTGTGAATAATATACTCCGCATCATTTCTGAGTTTCAGATTCATATTTCCATTATTCTCCAAACCAGTCTAGTCTAAAAGCCCTTCCGCTTCTTCGCTCTCTCGATCAGATCGGACGCCTCATTCATGGCAGATTTCAAATATTCCTCCTGCCACTCCTTGCCATCCTTCTCAGCTTTTTTGATTTCTTCCCACGCGGCATGCCTCTCCTCATCTGATTCAAATGTAACGCCTGAAAATACATGAGGATGCCTCCGGATCATTTTCTCCGAAACAACATTCACAACATCATCAAATGTAAAGAGACCTTCTTCCTCCGCGATAACCGCATGAAACATTACCTGCAGAAGCAGATCACCAAGTTCTTCTTTTAGATTCTCTGCATCGCCGGTTTTCTCCAGAATATTTATTCCGCAAACAACCTCAGCCGCTTCCTCAACACATGTGGCCTTTAAGCTTTCATGTGTCTGAATTTTATCCCACGGACAGCCATCTTCTGACCTTAATTTTTTAACAATATCTTTTAGCTTTTCAACTTCCGACATAATGAATTCCCTTCCCCCCTTTCATCCAGGCACACTCACAGAATTACGGATTACAGCGATCACGTCATGTCCGGCATTTATGCCTTCGACAGCTTCATCTGTAACTACTGTCATAAACTGATTATTCACTTTGATCATTCATCAAATTTCAATCCCTTCAGAAGATCTCCCAGTGACGTTCCAATACTCTCCGCTTCCGGAATCACCACTTCCTCTTCCTCAGGCTCCTTGCTGTCATCCGCCAAAAGCGCCTTTATTGACAGAGATATCTTTCCATCTTTAATATCAATAACCTTTACATCTACTTCCTGTCCTTCAGTAAGAACAACTCCCGGATGCTTTATCCTCTGGTTAGATATCTGAGAAATATGAACCAGTCCGGATATCCCATCTCCAAGATCAATAAATGCACCGTAATCCTTGATAGTAACAACCGTTCCATGAAAAATCTGTCCGATCTGAACATCAGAAATCTTCTTTTTCCTGCTGATTTCACGTTTTTCCTTCAGTATCTCCTTCGCTGAAAGGATCAGTTTATCCTCATCCATATTTGCTTCAAAAACTCTGACTTCAAGCTCCTTCCCCAGAAACTGCCTGCAATCCTCCAGTCTGTCAAGAGAAAGCTTTGAAATAGGTATGAACGCCCTCAGCCCCTCATATTCGGCAATTACGCCGCCCTTAACAATATCACTTACCGTGACAGTTATATTTTCCTGTGATTCTTTCAGCTCTTCCATCTTTCTCCACGCCAGAAGCGTATCTGTATCATGAACTCCATCCCCCATAAGGCTGTATGATGCCTCAAGTAAATCCTCATAATCCTTCATTGTTTCTTCCATTTCATAGCCTCCTCATTCATAGTGGTATACACCATAATTTCATATGACATATCCTATAATTCACCTTCCTTTAACGGATACATATTAGTATCAGTTACCATCCTTTAACCCAGTTCTTCTTTCTCTATCATATGTAATGCCGCCAAGCGTATCCTTTACTATCTCCTTCACCCCATGGCAGCCAAGTGTTTTGATCTTATCAGCGAAGGTTTTGCTAACCATTCTTGCAAGGTATTTGAGTTCTGATACATCAGGTGCCACCGCCGTTGCATGAATCCTGTTCTTACCGGTCATAATGTAGATTTCTGTCACATATCCTGTCCTGTTAAGATATTCAAGGATATCTTCATAGTCATCGTCCACCATCGTGATCTCCATAAGCATCTTAACATTATCTTCTCTGAATATTATAGCCTTATATCCTCGTATGATTCCGTCATCCTCCAGTTTCTTCACGCGTTTCTTAACAGCAACCCTGGATATTCCGATTTCCTTGCCTATTTCCGTAAGGCTCATCCTGCCGTTATCACGAAGCAGTCTGAGTATATCTATATCTTTTTCGTCCATGCGCTTCCTCTCTGTACTATCTTATCCGGCCGGATTGCTATGATTCAAAATAAATGTCCGGTCAGATTACTATGATTCCAGTTGTGTGTCCGGTCGAATTGCTATAATTCCGAATATATGTCCAGCCATATCAATATGATTCTGAATATATATCCAACCTAACCACTGTGATTCTAAATATATGTCCAATCAGACCACTATAATTTTGAATGCACGTCCAATCGACATCAGTCATGCATGACTCTCAATCAAACACCACAATCTCTATAAACCTCACGTTGTCATCGTCCAGGATGTCGATGTAGGTGAATAGTACAGTGTTATCTTTCTCATGGTATTTATAACAAGTATCTTACATTCAAACACAAGGCTGTGCCCCGTGACAAATACGCCATCCGGCGTAGTATAGCTGCCCCTATGAGAAATATCCATATATTCCTTTATATTAAATATCTGCCTCTGTCCGTCTTCATCCGTCAGTCTGATCTTCAGCGGTATAACCGTTCCATCTGTCGAATGCTGGCAGATAACATCAACCTTCATCGGCGCTCTGCAATCTATACTCATATTTTTCACCTCTTAACACGAATATAGAACATTTGTTCGATATTTGTCAAGAGGCGACTTGCGCTGTTTTATAATGATTTGCCACATAATGATTCACGGAAGCATCTATAGAGCCTGCCCCCAGACCATATGGCACAGCAAAAATGAACAGTATCCAATAAGAGCCTGACAAAGAAAATCCGACCAGTCCAAGAATGGTCAGAAACCAACCGGATCCCAGTAGTGAATCCGGCAGACCGAGACTTATAAATATTAAATATATTACCGCTACAAGCATTGATTCCTTATTATTCCTTTTCTATTTATTCTGCGATTTCATATTTTTCTTTCTGATAGCCGATATATATTTAACAAAATGATCCTTCGGAATTGGTTTTGAAAAATAAAAGCCCTGAAGATAATCCACACCTAAGCGTGTCAGCAGTTCGATATGCGCTCTGGTTTCAACACCTTCAACCAGTATTTTTTTCTTCATCTGCCGGATCATACGGATGGTATTTTCCAGAATGATCATTCCAAGTTCACTGGTCTCGGCTCCCCAGAGAAGGCTCTTATCAATCTTCACCACATCAAGATTCATGGAGAAGATGGCACTGACATTTGAATATCCCGTCCCATAATCATCCATGGAAAACATAAAGCCTTCTTCCTTAAGTCTGTGGATCACCTTACTGAGTGCACCATAATCACTGGCAGCTATAGTCTCCGTAATCTCAAAATTGATAAACTTCTTCTCTATACCATAACGTTCCACTATCTCATTTATATTATCTACAAAATGCGGTCTCATACACTGGAGCACCGAAAGATTTACATTTATATTATCAATTCCGTTCTCCTGCGGAATGCCTGACTTCAGGAATTCACATACATTTTCGAGAACAAAATCATCGATATCATCCACAAGTCCATTCTGCTCCGCGATTGGTATAAATTCATCCGGATATATATTTCCAATTTCCTTATCATGCATTCTTATAAGCGCCTCGGCACCATGGAGCTTTCCGTTCAGATAAAATGTCGGCTGATAGTATACCTCGTAGCTGTTCTCCGAGAAACCTCTCGGCAGTGCATCCTCTATCATTTTCCGTCTTATAATAAAGTTCAGATCATCTCCTATAAGAACAGCTTTATCCTTATCCGAAGGGATCGGACTATCTATCATATAAAATACTTCCGAGGTTGTTTTTACCTGACCCGGAATATCGGCAACCATTACCGTGACACTCAGTTGAATACTGAAATCCTTATAATCCCACGGAGTTTCAAAGCGTTTTGTAATATCCTCCGCCAGCTTTTCCACCTGCTCCGGTGTCTTGTTATATATAGTAAGGACAAATATCTGTTTTTCCGGAACGTATATATAATACCTTCTTACCACTGTCTTCAGATAATCTGAAATGATATCTGAGATAACATTTATCTCTCCATTTCCGACAAGTCTGTTGACCAGATCAAAATTATTTATTCGTATTACCAGTATGGAAAGCTTTCTGTTATGTTTAAGACAGCTTCCGATATCCAGGTTCAGCGCTGCTCTGTTATAGAAGCCCATGCCAAAATCTGTGCGGTCATCTTCATTTTCTACCGCCATAAGAACGCCTGTAAATCCGACTGCTTCAGCAAGAACCTCAACCTTCATGTTCTTATCGATCAACTGGATGAGTACTCCCACCGCAACCAGAACGAAGAAAAAGATAAGCGCAGTCTTGCGCTTCCCGGATATAAAATTCCACGTACGGCCAAGAACGACGAAGGCAAGTACATAATAAAACAATGCCGCAATATAAATGGCAAACTCTCCCCACTCACGTTTGAAAGTGATATCATCTATAAATGACCATACGAAATGTGTTGATGGATTTGTTATGGCAAGGATTTCCGTGACAAAAAACGGAGCTGATATAAGCCCCATTTTCACACTATTGAGACGTGTTGACATGAAGCTGATGCTTGAGACATAGTAAAAAAACAGCGGACACAGTGCTGTGTGTGTAACAAAATACGCATATCTGCTGGCCTGCAGTGCAAACGCCGAATGCTCTGACAGATCCGGATTCGCCCCGTAAACACCGGTGATTATTCCGGTAACGGAATTGATCATCAAAATGGCCAGAATTGAAATGAATATTTTGTTTTGAAGCTTATCAGTGCGCCCCTGGATGAATGTATATATAAGATTTACCAGACAGATGAGCAGTGACGCTACAGCCACTCCCAATCCAAACGAATAATCAAACATATATATTCCTCTTCGTATTAAACTATAGACACTCCGACACATTTAATTTTATCATTTTTTATATGTTTTTTCAACGAACAATACGCTTTGGTTATTCTTTTATTCCTGTTTTTGTTATATAATGAGGTTTGGACAAAATGGATATTTTTCCACTGACCGAAGATATCTCTTATCAAAAAAACAATTCCCGAGTAAAACGAGTATTTTTTTCGATAAGATACCGTAGGACGTAAGTCCCGCAGTTCTAAATAATTTGTAGTCCAAAAAGGATAAATAAATGAACAAAAACAATCAACACAGCAGGATAAATCTGAATAACTCCCTGATGAAGGCTCTCCGGGCAGTGAATTCTCTGTCAGGCAAATCTGCAGAGGATACAGACCTTAAGAATCACAGGAAAACTCTGGAACGGTCAGGACGTCTCGCTTCGCCAAAGGGCAACATTTCCATAAGACATTTCAAGGTTGGAAATATTCCCTGTGAAATGATAAAACCGGATTTTGCTCATAATCCGCAGTATGCAATACTTTACGCACATGGTGGCGGATATATCAGTGGAGGCCTCTTCTTTGCGCGTATCCTTGCCGCAAAAATGGCAATCGCTACCGGTTTTACCACCTATTCCTTCGAATACCGTCTGGCTCCGGAGAACCCGTATCCGGCCGCCCTCGATGACGGAATGGCTGTATGGGAATATCTGACGAAAAACAGGTATACCCCGGAGCAGATAATCCTTGCAGGAGATTCCGCAGGAGGCAATATGATACTTCGTCTGACTCAGGATCTGATTGCAGGCGGAAACCCGATTCCAAGGTGTCTTCTCATGTTCAGTCCCTGGACAGATATGACCGGAACTTCCGGCAGCTATGAGGAAATGAAAAATCTGGACCCAGTGCTTACGAAAAAATATATACTGGACGCAGCAAATGCATATATTTCCGGTGCAGGCGATCCTTCCGATTCCCGCTTCAGCCCTCTCTACGGAGAACTTGCAGGACTTCCTCCTGTATTTATCATGGCCGGAAGAAATGAAATCCTGCTGGATGACAGCATTCTCCTCAGAGATAAAATACTTGAAGCAGGCGGCAAAGCCGATCTGGATATAGAGGAAGACGGCTGGCATGTCTATCAGCAAATGCCGGTACCGATGGCAAAACGTGCCATGAAACGGCTGTCAAATTATATCTGTTCTGAAATCTATGGTGTTAAATTTCAAAACAGACATGAACAGCAAAAACAATAAAATATAAATCATATAAGATCAGACAGGAATAAAAATGGGAAACGAAAATTGGTATAAATTAGATAATGTAGCAAAGGTCTTTCTGGCAACACTTTCAAAAAGAGATACCAGAACCCTTCGTATATGCTGTACTCTGAAGGAAAATATCGAGCCAAAGCTCCTTCAGGATGCAGTTCTTCTTGCTATTCAGGACAGACCGCAGGTACAGGTTCGCATACGACGCGGCATATTCTGGCATTACCTGGAAGACACCGATCTGGAGCCGAAGGTATGTGAAGAACATGACAGAATATGTCCTCTTCTCTATGTTCCGTCCAAGGCGATGCTTCATTATCAGGTAACATATTTCAGAAAGCGCATAAATCTTGATATTTTCCACGCTCTCGCCGACGGAACAGGCGCTGTAGAATTCTTAAACATCATAGTACTTCACTATCTGACGCTGAGATATCCCGGCAAATTTGAAGATACAACCATTCATTCCGGTGCATCGGAAGACGACCTCAGCCAGGACAGCTATAAGAAATTCTTCGGAAAGATAGAGCTCTCCAGAGCTGAATCCTCCGGAAATGCTTATCATCCCGGAGGGCTTAAGCTTCCATACGATCAGCTGCAGTTTTTTGAAATCCATATGCCGACGGATCAGATTCTTCCGAAAGCAAAAGCACTTAAGGTTTCTCTTACCAGTTATATTGGAGCCGCATGGATGCTTGCTATTCGTGACGATATGCCTACGCGTCGCAAAAATCTTCCTGTAACGGTATCGCTTCCCGTGAATCTCCGTAACTATTATCCATCGCAAACAGGAAGAAATTTCTTCAATAACGTGAATGTTTCACATGTTTTTGATAAAGATATAAGTCTGGATGAACTTGCAATGGAATTTGATGCTGCCTTTAAAAGCCTTCTGACAGAGGAAAATATCAAAAAGCAGATGGACAGCTTTGAAACGATGGAATTTTTTGCCCCGGTAAGGCCGGTCCCTCTCTTCATAAAGCAGCCAGTCATCAGACATTTCACGAAGAAGTCAAATAAAAAAGTATCTATGGTATTATCAAATATGGGCGTACAGCGTCCACCGCAGGAGCTGGATGAATATATTGATACATATACCGGATTCTGCAGTTCCAACAACCTGTTTTCTACCATTTTCAGTTGTCACGGAGACCTCTCCCTTGGAGTTGCTTCTCCTTACATGAATACAACTGTGGTAAAAAATCTGGTCAGAAGACTTACAGATCTTGGAATAGAGATAAAGGTACATGCAACGGAGGTATACAGATAATGAAAAAGTGTCCTTACTGCAAAATAGAAGTCAGTGGAAGAAATGATAAATGCCCTCTTTGCCAGAGCAGACTTACCGGCGAGGGAGAGGATGCTGTATTTCCTGTGAGTGAAGCCTTAAAATTCAAATCATTTTTATATAAGCTTCAAATGCTCATAGTACTCAGTATCGTGATCACCGGACTCGGTCTGGATTTTATGTATCACATCAAATTACCGGGTTTTCCCAAGCTGCATTGGAGCCTCATTTTAGCCATGTGGCTGCTCGCCTTTGAATTTCTTATCATGCGGCAGTTCAGACCCGGAATAGGCTCTGCACGAAAGATAACGATGATGGTTCTGATCATGCTTATCACAACTCTTATCACGGCACACTATTTTAAACTGATGTGGCTCGCCTGGGATTGGATAGTCCCTATAGTTCTGGCAGGAATGATGACTGCGAATTTTGTTTTAGCGATGCTGGACCGGCAGGGAAATACAATGGCCTACCTTCTTTCAGGACTGACATTTGGCCTGCTGCCATGTATCATAAGATTTATCGCAGATAAGAAAATGCCTCTGGCATGGACCATCTGTATGATCATCGGTGCCATCCTGTTCGCCGGAACCATAATCTTCAAAGGCCACTCCGTGGCAAATGAACTCCGGCGAAGATTTAATGTGTAAATGCATATCCGCTCACTTCCTCAAATACTCCGATGAAAGTGGAAATTCAAAATATGTATCCGGATATGGTTCATTTTCCAAAGTAAAATGCCACCATTCACAATCAATAGGCATAAAGCCGTTCCTGACCATAACCTTTCTAAGCATCATTCGGTTCGCGTACTGTTCTTCAGTTACATCCCTGCAGTCCGGATGTGACAGCTCACTGAAGAGATCGAACGGACTTCCCATATCAACCTCCTTGCCCGTTCTCATGTCAAGCAGAGTAAGATCTACCGTACTTCCTCTGCTGTGACTGGACTGTTTAGCGACATATCCCTTTTCAAAGAGTTCCTGCTTCTGAAGGTCAGGATAAAAATATGGTTTCATACGAATATCCTGGTCCTCAATCCCCCACAGAACAAAATGCCTTACAGCACAAGCCGGACGATATGTATCAAATATCTTGAGACGGTATCCTCTCACAAACATTTCATTGCTGACGGCCTTTAAGGCTCTGGCCGCTTCTTTAGTAAGGATTGAGCAGGGCTCCTCATATCCGTCAATTCTCTCTCCGACAAAATTATAGGTTGAAAAATATCTGATTTCCTGAACTATATGAGGGATAACGTCCGAAAGAAGTACAAATCCCGACGGATTCATCGTAATATCATTTCTGTAATCATTTCTCATACTTCGCTCCTTTATAAATACACACAACCAACCAGTCTAAACTTATCTATCCGACAAAATATGTTCGTCCGAATCTATCTAACCAAATCTGTCTAACCAAATCTATCTTACCGAATCTGTCTAACCAAATCTATCTGACTGAATCTATCCGGCTAAATCTGCCTGACTAAATTTCTCCGGTTGAATATGTCCGGCCGAATTAATATTCATCCGTATAAATATAAAAATCATCATTACTGATATAGATCAAATGCTCTATGATAATTTTAACAGATATTCCATATCAAACGCAACAAATATAGCTGTTCTTATATAACAGGAAGCGCAGTTTCCTATTATATAAAAAAGTCCCTTCCACAAGTCTGACTTGTAAAAGGGACTATACATTTTAATATTATATTTTCGTATCATTTTCCTGTCACAGCCGATACTGCCACAGGCTGTACCAAATTACTCAATAACCTTGATCCATCCTTCAGGTGCTTCGATTCTTCCCATCTGGATGCCTGTAAGTGTATCATAAAGCTTCTTTGTTGTAGGACCCATCTCTTCCATTCCGCTTGGGAAGCAGATATCCCTGCCATGGTCATTTATCTTTCCTACAGGAGAGATAACTGCTGCTGTTCCGCAGAGACCGCACTCATCAAAGCTCTCAAGCTCGTCAAGGAATACTTCTCTCTCCTCAACTTCCATACCAAGATAATCCTTTGCAACTACTTCAAGTGAACGACGTGTTACCGATGGAAGGATGCTGTTTGACTTTGGTGTGATAAACTTGTTACCTTTAACGAAGATCATATTTGCTCCGCCTGTTTCCTCAACCTTTGTTCTGGTTGCAGGATCAAGATACATATTCTCATCAAAGCCCTTCTGATGTGCATCAACTATTGCATGAAGGCTCATTGCATAGTTAAGACCTGCCTTGATATGACCTGTTCCGTGAGGAGCTGCTCTGTCGAAATCACTTACTCTGATGTAGATTGGCTTTGCGCCGCCCTTGAAATAAGGTCCAACAGGTGTTGTGAGAATTCTGAACTGATACTCATCAGCCGGCTTAACACCGATAACTGAATTTGAACCAAACATAAATGGTCTTATATAAAGTGTAGCACCTGAACCATATGGAGGAACCCAGTCAAGATTTGCTTTAACAACCTTCTCTACAGCGTCGATAAATCTCTCTTCAGGAAATACAGCCATTTCAAGTCTCTTGCATGTATCCACCATTCTCTTTGCATTGAGGTCAGGTCTGAAAGTAACTACGTGACCATCTTCAGTTGTATATGCCTTAAGTCCTTCAAAGCATGACTGTGAATAATGAAGCACGCATGCACACTCACTCATTGTGATTGTATGATCCGGTGTAAGGACACCATCATCCCATGCACCATCTTTGAAATTTGAAACATAGCTCTTATCTGTCTGGACATATCCAAATCCAAGACTTCCCCAGTCGATATCCTTTTTTGCCATAATAGTCCATCTCCCATTCTTTATCTTATTTTATGACATCCAGGCAATCGGTCTTCATCCCCGGTCTTTTGCCCTGTCATATTTATATCTGCAGTTACAATACGTGTCTTCCACCCGTTTGTCCGGACTTCAGTCTCACCTGATATTCTCTGCAGTAATGCCGATAAGCATAATTATATTCTCTATTTTCTGTCCGTCAAGGAAAAAACGGAATATTTTAATTCATTTTTCATTTTCTCTTGAAAAAAGTCGGTCAGGAATACTTTTACTTAAGAAAATTAACCCTCGTAGTTATCTGAAATGGTATGCTTTACTTTATATTCATTGATTCTTGCCTGAATTCTCTCTGACTGATCAAGAAGATCGCTTATAGATGCATCATGATTAATATGATCTACAAGGTATGCGATATACTTGCTCATGTCTGCAGACTCATACCAGTCACGTTCGAAAAGCTCCGGCTTCTGATATGTTACATTTGTTGTGATAACCTTTTCGATGATGCCATTCTTCTTAGCTTCATCAAAGATATCAAGTCCGGCAGTAAAGAGACCAAATGTAGCAAGACAGAATACTCTTCTTGCATTTCTCTTCTTAAGCTCTTTTGCAACATCCAGCATACTCTCTCCGGAAGCGATCATATCATCAACGATTATAACATCCTTGCCTGAAACATCATCACCCAGGAATTCATGAGCAACAATAGGATTTTTGCCATTTACAACTCTTGTATAATCTCTTCTCTTATAGAACATTCCGACATCAACACCAAAATGGTTAGCGAAATATATTGCTCTGTGCATAGCTCCCTCATCAGGGCTGATGATCATAAGATGCTCTGAATCAAGCTCAAGATCAGGTGTTGTTCTGAGAAGACACTTGATAAACTGATATGTAGGCATTACATTTTCAAATCCGCTGAGCGGGATTGCATTCTGCACTCTCGGATCATGTGCATCAAATGTAATGATATTTTCAACGCCCATGCCAACAAGCTCCTGAAGTGCAAGTGCACAGTCAAGAGACTCACGGCTTGTACGCTTATGCTGTCTGCTTTCATAGAGGAATGGCATGATAACATTGATTCTTCTGCCTTTTCCGCCAATAGCTGCAATAATTCTCTTCAAATCCTGATAGTGATCATCCGGTGACATCGGCTTCGTGATACCGCTCTGCTTATACTCGATGCTGTAATTTCCGACATCGACCATAATAAATATATCTTTGCCGCGGACTGAACCCTTAAGTGTTCCCTTAGCCTCACCTGAAGCAAATCTCGGACAGCTTGAATTAAGAATATAAGTACTCTGCTCATAACCATCAAAGATAATACTTTCCTTTGGTTCTTTGATAAGTCTCTCTTTTCTCCATTTTACAAGGTAGCTGTCTACCTTCTTACCAAGAGAAAAGCTGCTTTCCAGTGGAAGAAGTCCGAGCTGTCCAACAGGAATTGTACTGAGTTTACTTGAGTCTGGCATTTTAAAATTCCTCCATTTTTATAAATAAATGTTTAAGAATACTTTTCAAGCATTCTTTTCTTTTTTACCATTCGTATATTTGCACCGAAAATGTTATAAAAATCGTAATTCTCCGCAATCCTTCCGGCAAAGCGTTCAGTGTAATTATCCCTGATACCCTTTATATCCAGATTAGAAGAAATGATGGTCGCTTTGCCCCTGGTGATCCTTTCATTCACAACCCTGAAAAGATGTGTGATACTCTGTCTGTTCAGTGCCTCTGTTCCAAGATCATCGATGATAAGAAGATCTGCTTTGAATATGAAATCATATCTCGCTTTCTTATCCCTGTCATCCTCTCCTTCGGTGTGCCGGAAAAGATATTCATTTATCACATCTTCGACCATCTCTCCTGCAGTAAGATAAAACACACTGAAGCCTGCGTCAAGTATTTCTTTCGCAATGCAGTTGGTCAGAAAAGTTTTTCCTCTGCCCGTTTCTCCGAATATTATAATATTTCCGCGGCTTTTGTCAAAGGATTTAATATAATTCTTTGCTCTTTCCACCAGATTTTTAATGTTATCATAAGGTGAAACCACATTATCTTTGTAGATATCCTTACTGAAAAAGCTGTAATCAAAGGTTTCAAAATTTTCCTGTGAAAGCCTGCTGCTGAGATTTGATTCCATATACCTTGCTTCCACTATCATCTGATTCAGACAGCTGCATCTTCTTCCTTCAAAGTATCCTTCATCCTTACATTTAGGACATACATACTGTCTCTCAAGATATGCTTCATCATAGCCGTTTTTCACCAGAAGGTTCTTCTTTCTTCGCGTCAGCTCATCATTTTTCTTCTGAAGTTTTCCCAGCTCACTGATATTCTTAACACCGTCCGCAGACTTTTCTGCTATTCCGCGGCGTATGGTATCCAGCGTTCCTTCTCGTATCTCATCCTCGATTTCTTTGATCTCAGGGATTTTTTCGTAAACCTCTTCGCGTCTTTTACTTAGTTCTCTCTTACTTTCGCTCCGGCGCCTGTCAAGCTGTTTCAGGATTTCATCCATATCAAATGTGTAACTCATTATTTATCATTTACCTCTTTGATGTACATTTTGGTAAGTTCATTCCATTCATCGTCCGAACTGCTCTGCTTATAATCTCCAAAAAGCCCAAGCCTTGAATCTGAACCGGCTGCTTTCTTCTTACCCTTCTCATATCTGGAATCGGCATCTTCAATATCCTTGTAATTCTTTACTCCGTCCTTATGCCATCTCTCAAGAATACCATTTACATACGCAAATGTTGCCGAATTCGGTCTTGTGATTATGGCCCTTCTGCAGGCCTCGCCGATAATATCCTCATTGTAACCGAATTCATTCTGCCACACCTTTATATATGCCATTTCAGCCGGTGTCGGAACTGCCCTGTTGGTTATGCCGAGTTCCTTAAATATTGTTCTGTACATAGAATTAAATGTATCTGTATATTCCTTGGCTGCCTTTCTGTCTCTGATACCCATTTCATACCAGTTTATGGCAACTCTCTCAACATAATTACACTTTGTCTTGCCTATGGTTGCACAGTACTCCAGAAGGTATTCCATAAGATCCGTCGGAAGCTTCAGTTCATCGTAGACATAGATAAGCATGTTGATGTCCGGCTGCGATAGATTTCTGTTGAAATATGCCTGAGCCTGACTTACCAGATCCTGGAAATTTTCATCTGTAAGCTTCTGATCTATCTCATTCTTTTCAATCTTTTTCTTCTCTGGCGCTCTGTAGGTATCAATTTCCGACTCTGCGCTGCCTGATATTATGTCAACTTCCTCTATATGTCTTTCAGAACCGGCTCTGCTGCCTGCGCGTCTGTTGTCCGATGAGATATCATTTACACGTCTGCTGTCCGATACAGCCTTAGCAGTTCTTCTGCTCTCCGGTGCGTCCTCATCATCCATATCGTCATCTGAGACATTTACAGATAATCTCTTTCTGTCAGTTCCGAATGAACCGTTCATTTCATCGATATCCACAGCATTTCTGCCATCATCCAGCATAGCGGTTGTAAAGTCCACTATCTTGTTCTGATCATTAAGTATTTCAGGTGCTTCTATATTCTTTAAAATGATCCCTGTGATATTTCTCCCTGTATCGTACGTAAAACTGAGTATACCCTCTTTGACCCAGTATCTGATGGCTCTGCATACATCATTTTCCGTACACTGAAAATAATCTGCTATATCACTTACCGATACCGGTCTTCCACATGAATAAAGACGAACCAGATATAGATAAACCTTAACAAAATCGCCATTCGCCCCTACCATATAATAATCTATAAAATTATTGGAAATCTCTGAAAAAGTCTCCTTCTTTTCTGATGAAATAGTAATGTTCATTGTTCCAAGCCCTTCCCCATTGTCAAAAGTGTATTTAGTATAACACATCAAAAGTCTTTTGCAACTGCTCACTCCCGGCCGGGATATCAAACAGAATTTTGTGGAAACTGTTGATAACTTTTGACTTTTTTAATTTTATAATGAACAAACTTCGATTATAACCGCCTTCCGAGTCTTAGTCAGACAATTCACAGATGTTGATAAAAACAAAAATCATCTGCCTTATAACAGCAGATGATTTTGTGGATATTGTTGATAACTATTTTTTTACCAGTGAAACTCCCACAGAATCGATGTTTCCTGCACCCATAGTTATTAACAAATCATTTTCTTTCGATTTTTTTGAAAAATATTCTTCTATTGACAAAAAATCACCAAGATAGATTGCATCACAACCCTTTTCTTTAAGAAGCTTTTCAATATCTCTCGATGAAACAGTACCGTCATCCTTCTCTCTGGCCGCATATATATCAGCCAGAAGTACGTGATCAGCCACAGAAAGTGCCTCGGCAAAATGTTCCAGATGTGCCTTCGTTCTTGAATAAGTATGCGGCTGGAATGCAACCCAGAGGTCCTTTTTCTTAATCTCCGAAGCCACCTTGAGCGTTGCAGCAATCTCTGTAGGATGGTGAGCATAATCATCAATAACTATTGCTCCCTTCTCCGTCACGCCCTTATACTCGAATCTTCTTCCTGCGCTCTTGCAGACAGCCAGTCCTTCTTTTATGCTTTCAACCGGTATTCCAAGCTCCATGGATGCAGCTATAACTGCCAGTGCATTCATGGCATTATGCTCTCCTGTAACATTCAACTTGAATGTACCAAGAATTTTACCTTCAGCCTCTACCGTAAAGACCGGTCTGCCAACCTCATCAAGTGTAAACTCCTTCATAACAAGATCATTTGTATCCTTCTTACCGAATTTAATGACTCTGCAGTCCAGTCCGGAAATGACCTTGTCAACACAGTCCATATCACCATTTATGATAACAGTCCCATTTTTCTTGGTCTTTGTAGCAAACACTCTGAATGATTCAATTATATTATCCAGATTCTTAAAGAAATCCAGATGGTCATTATCTATATTCAGTATAATACTGATAAATGGTTCAAAGGAATGATAGCTGTTTGTATACTCACAGGCCTCTGTCACGAAATAGTCCGAGCTTCCCACACGAATATTTCCGCCTATCTGCTCAAGCATTCCTCCGATAGAAACCGTCGGATCCTTCTCTGCCTGCATAAGAATACTGGTCATCATGGCTGTAGTAGTGGTCTTTCCGTGGGTACCCGCAACCGCAACACTGTACTTATAGAATGCCATGATCTGTCCGAGAAGCTGGGCTCTTGAAAGCATAGGAAGACCTCTTCTCTTAACTTCCTTATATTCTTCATTATCTTCTCTTATAGCTGCTGTATAAACAACCACATCGATGTCATCGGAAATATTTTCCTTTACCTGTCCGATCTTTATGCTGCATCCACCCTGCGAGAGCATTTTTGTAATATCGGATTCTTTCATATCTGAACCGGATACAGTGAAGTGTTCCTTCATAAGTATCTCGGCAAGTCCACTCATGCTTATTCCACCGATGCCCATAAAATATACATGACATGGTTTATTAAAATCTATCTGATACATTTTAAACTGTCCTTTCATTCAATCCATGCTTTCTTATTACAACAAATCACATTCAGAAGCATGATACTCTTAATACTACAACGCAACTGTCAAGTACCGGACAAGCTATACGATAAGATAATCGCAATAATACCTCCAACGCACATCAAATAATCCCATACGCGTGTACTCTGTCCGCTGCATGGTAATAATACATCCAAAGAATGATTTTTTCAAGATTAGAGAAACTTATTCTTTACCTCTTCCATATCCAGTACTCCCTGAACAAAGCCCTTCCGGATCAGTTCATCAGGTATATATTCATCATATTTGTTGAAAAGTGGCAGTTCCTTCGGAAAGATAAGTTCCATCATATCAAAAGGCTTTTGAAGTTCTTCACTGAGTATTCTGAAGAAATCCTCTTTACCGACTCTCATATTAAATACCATAAAGAAAGGCTTCGAAGAATCAAAATTACTGAGTCCCAGCCGTCCCTTCAGTTTGATCCTTATGAATCTCTCCAGAGCCATAAATGAATATGTTCCAAGCCACGGAAAAAGACACCATTTGGTCCCTCCCAGGCAGAAAAGCATTTCATCTTTTATATCTGTCTCTTTGAACATATTCCTTGCTTTTTCAAGTCTTGAAACAGCATTTTTCATAAGATACGGATAGGACTTATCTTCAAGAAGGACCTGCTTCATCCTGATAAGTATCTTTGTATGAAGATCTCCCGGGCACTGCCCGAAATATGCCGGAACACTGCCTTTAACCTTTGTGCAGTAAACACTGTGTCGATCCTTATCCACAGACAGCACCGTCCACACATGCCCTGCGATTGCAATCTTCTCACCCACTGGCGGAGGCATGACTATGGTTCCCAGCTCCTCATGTTCATTTCTTACCGAATATTCCTCCGATTCCTGAAATACACCATAGAATTTGAAACTGTTTATTATCCTCTCCCCTGCAAGTCCGACTATCAGTCCACCCTCTGCCGTTCTCTCAATATGCTTTTTTTCTATCAAATGACGCAGCAGTATCCTGTAATCCTCAGCATCTATGGTATGGAAATACTGAAGACTGAGTACTCTTCTGGCAAGTTCCGCAGGGCTCATTTCTCCTCCCGACACAAGAGTGCTCATGGTCTGATGGTAAAGAAGGCTAAACGGAAGCCTGTCCAGCCTCGGCGGCTCGACCCACCTTTCTTCTATATATAACTGAATCAATGCAATAGCCTGTATCAGCTTCCATGGAATATTTACAGGAAGCATTGCTCTTTCCTCTACTTCATCCTCCCTTATGACGAAGTGCATTTCCTGAGGCTGTCCTCTTCGTCCGGTGCGCCCCATTCTCTGTAAAAATGAAGAAACCGTCCATGGCGCATCAATCTGAAATGCCTTCTCCAGCCTTCCGATATCTATGCCCAGTTCCAGCGTTGCAGTAGTCACTGTGGTCTGAACCTCGTCATCATCCTTCATCAGATCTTCAGCCGTTTCTCTCAGCGCCGCAGAAATATTACCATGGTGGATCTGAAATCTTTCGGCCTCTCCCTGCACCTCCGAATACCTTCTGAGGGTGGTGGTAACCGCCTCGCATTCCTCTCTGGAATTCACAAACACAAGGCACTTTTTACCTCTGGTATGATCAAATATATATTTGAATGAGGGATCATAAACTGCTCCGCTTTTTTCACTGTTCTCATGCTCCAATCCGGGATTATTCTCATATATTATATTATCCGACTCAGATTTACCCTCACATGTTTCATAAGCCTGGTCTGATGTGCTCTCATGTATTTCTTGATCCGACTTGGATATGCTCTCTCCATTTTCTCCGCTCTCAATATAGAAATGTTCCACTGAGAGTCTCCACTTTGTGCCCTTATGTTCTATCTTCGGTATGATTGTTCCTCTCCCCGTACCTGCAGCAAGGAACTCTCCAACCCTCTCAGGGTCACCGATAGTCGCAGACAGTCCTATCCTCCTCGGTTTTACATTTGCAGCCCGGCACAGTCTCTCAATGAGGCAAAGTGTCTGTCCGCCTCTGTCGCCCCGAAGCAGTGAATGTACTTCATCGATAACGATAAATCTCAAATCCCCGAAAAGCCACGGAAGCATCGCATATTTTCTCATAAGCATTGCTTCAAGGGACTCCGGCGTTATCTGAAGGATGCCCGACGGATTCTTAAGCAGTTTATTCTTATGACTCATTGCAACATCTCCATGCCAGTGCCACACCGGAATATCAGCTTCCTCACACAATTCGGTAAGTCTGTCAAACTGGTCATTTATCAAAGCTTTCAAAGGCCCGATATATATACAGCCCACCGAAGTCGGTCTGTCCTCCCACATTTTTGAAATGACAGGAAAGAATGCAGCCTCCGTTTTTCCCGATGCAGTAGATGCTGATATAAGAACATTTTCATCAGTATTAAATATCGCATCCCCCGCTGCCACCTGAACAGCCCTCAGGTTCTCCCAGTTATTTCTATAAATATAATCCTGCACAAACGGTGCATATCTCTCAAATATACTCAACCTGTATTCTCCCTGCATTCATTGCCAAAGCACTATATTTTATACCATATAACTAATTCATGCTACCACATATGTTTTTGTGCCGTAACACAAACCCATACTATCGCACCTGTTTTTGTGCCATAACACAAATTCACACCATCACATATGTTTTTATGCCGTAACACTGATTCGTACTATCGTATCTGTTTTTGTGCCATAACATCGATTCATGCTATCGCATTTATTTTTGCACCATAACATCAATTCATGCTATCATATCCGTTTTCGTACCATAGCATAAGTTTATATCTCAAATTCAGAATACTCATCTTTGACTGTGTCTTCTGACTCATTCCCTATAACCACCTTCGAATATGAGAATTCGCCGGAGTCCAGCAGATCATATATTTTTATGCTCTTCTCCTGATATAATATATCAAGCACACTGATATAGTCCCTGATAACTTCTCGCGGAGTTATCAGCTTATCCGCACCTATCCTCTCATATTCATTTTTCAGGAAAAAGATCATCTCATCCTGACCAAGCTTTGGCTCATATTCATAAAGTCCAGAATGAAGAAGCGTCAGTTTCTCGATCAAAATATACATTTCATCATAATCCAGCGGAACAAGCTCGATCACCGGCGCATGCATATCCTTATACTCACCGACAAACCTGCCCTGATCCAGTCTTGAACGAAGCGCTTCGTAGCTGTAGATCCCTCTGCGTCTGTCCTGCATGCATTCCGGTGTCCCGCACATGATAATGCCCATATAATGAGCCTTTCCCTGCAGACAGTCATTGTACATGGAAAGCATTTTTTCATAATTATTCTGTCTTGTGATCTGATTGGTCAGCTTATAAATATTTACAAGCTCATCGATCATAATATAAAGTCCCGAATAACCGGCCTTCACCATAAACTGTGCGAAAAGCTTGAGATAATCATACCAGTCGTCATCATTTATGATAATATTTACTCCAAGCTCTCTTTTAGCATCTGTTTTTGTCTGATACTCGCCACGGAACCATTTTATGACTTTTGCCTTCAGTTCATCATCTCCGTCACTATATGCCCTAAAATATAAAACAAGCAGTCTTGCGAAATCAAATCCATGAACCATGTCATTTAAAGAAAAAACAGCCTCCGTGATCTTCTTTTCAGTTCTTGCATTAAATGTATCATTATCATCAAGACCTTCACCGTTTTGTTCCACTTCCCTCTGAACATTGCTGATCCATCTGTCCAGAATCAGCGCAAGCGCGCCTCCCTCAGGTCTTGTTTTTGTGGACATATTTTTTATAAGCTCCTTATATGTGGCAAGTCCCTGCCCCTGAGTTCCCTGCAGCCTTCTTTCAGGAGAAAGATCAGCATCAACCACAACGAAATTCTTATCCAGGACATAATTTCTCACCGTCTGAAGCAGAAAGCTCTTGCCGCTGCCGTACCTTCCCACAATAAATCTGAATGAAGCTCCGCCTTCGGAAATTATTTCCTCATCATTCAGAAATGCCTCTATCTCCCTTGTTCTTCCGACTGCAATATATGGCAGTCCCACTCTCGGCACCACGCCGCCCTTTAAAGAATTAAGTATCGCCTGAGCTATCCTTCGCGGCGCCTTTCTGTTAATATCCTTAGTACTCATCCTTCTATACCTCTAAACCAACATATTACGATTCCAAATCATCATTATATACATAAACTTATACATAGCGATTCTAAACCACCAATTTGCACCTCTAACCAAACAAATATATCGTAATTCTAAAAATATCCCTGCTAAAACGTCTGTATATTTCCTTATTATTCGCCTCTTCCCAGAAGTCTCTTTATATCTTCCAGATAATCCTCAATAATAAATGGTTCCTCTCCCCCATCGATCACCAGGTCTCCAATCTCATCATAAAGCTTTTCATTTATACTGTCTGTGACCACACTGAGTATCAGCCCTTCATCCCGAAGGAAATCCGGCATCCTGCCCTCCAGCAGGCACTCCAGCACACGTCTTTCCACATTATCCAGAAGACTGTCCTGTTCTTCCTGACTCGCAGGAATATTATGTTCATCCTGTTCTGCGGAAGCATCATACTCACCACTATTCACAGACTCATTCTGTTTTCCATGTACTGCGGAATTCTCATGCTCACCACTATTCACAGACTCATCCTGTTTTCCATAAATTGTGGAAGCATCATACTCATCACTATAATCAGATTCATCATAAGCCATCACACCCGGCTCGTCATCCACAATAAGTCTGTCGCGAATCTCTGCCGCCTTCTCTCTTATAGACTGAAGCCTGTTCTTATCAATATTTACAATTTTGGACTTATATTCCTCAAATCGCTGAACCTCTGTCCTTATGATATTCTGTCTCCAGGTCTGACCATCCGGATTCTTCTCCTTATGTCGAAGCAGGGAGTTAATTTCCTTCAGAAGCGTTTCAGCGAAGCTTTCAAGTGCATCCGTCGTAACATATCTTTCTAACACCCAGCGTCCTTTATGTACCTTTAACTGCCGGACATCACTTACATTATAGGTATAACCTTCTTCTCTTTCCAAAGCCAAAACCGGTGCACCGCTATACATAATATAAGGCCATAACTGTTTCTTTCCAAAAAGCTCTTCCTTAAGACTCTTCTTTCTATGAGTCTCATAATAATCGGAGATTGCCGCAAAACACCTGTAAACAATGGCAGCATACTCATCTTCGCTGCAGATGTCGCCTGCAAAAAAATGCTGCATTTCATTATCCATTTCAGAAACAGAAATAAATGCTCTCATAAGTTTTTTTGGCTCTGCTCCAAGAATATCCATCTTGATTTCATCATCACGCTGTCCTGCCGCCGGCGGAAGCATCGTTTTCGGAAGATCATTTACAATGATATGATCATATATAAGCCTGTTAATTCTTGCTCTGCAGGACGGAAATGCATCTGCCAAAAGCTTAAGTTTCTCCACAGCATCAGCTGCGTCTGCAGCTCCGATCCCATTCAACAGTTCGTACGCATAGATTTCCGGATAGGTTTCAGCCGGCTGTATCTCGCCTTTTTTATACATGGTTCTCCAGGTGAAATATCCTCGAAGGCACACATCATCTATACAGTCATATGCAGGATAATCCCTTCTGATTTTCATATTAAAGATAAAATCATCCTCATACTCCTCCATCAGTCTTGCCATTTTAACAAAAACTTCTGCCCTGGAATCCCCCATCGAAAGAGCTTTCCGCTGAAGAGCACGCACATCCTTTATCTGCTGCGGCATAGGATATCCCGGTCTTTTCGGAATAGCTTCGTCCCTATATAATTGTTCAAACAGTTTTCCTTTATCATACAAGAATTTCAACTTTTTATTCCTTCCGACTGCATTTTTATGATGACAGCGACATTACTGCCGCAAAATATCCTTACCTGATAACTTGCCTGTTTTCCCGAGCAGCACAGCAAAAAAAACTTTGTAATACATTCATAATGATAGCACAAATCGAACTTATGTTCAATAATAATGAAAAATATTCATCAACCTATTCGCCAAACACCTGCATCGCATGTTTCATGCCTGTCGTCACAACGTTCATTATATGCAAAAAAATGGAAGCAAATGCGCTGCCGCAAATGCTTCCATAATTATTTTTCTTATATTGAGATGCAAAAACTGCATCTCATAATCCTGCGAGAATAATATCAGCATATTGCCTTACTCTACAAGCACTGACTCAGCCTCATATTTATTTCCGTAAACATCCGTAAATGTATATCCGATCATAACATTGAGTCCTGAAAGATCAATCTCACTGTATGATAATTTCGCATCCTTAAATGCAAATGGCTCTTCATTTGCTTGATAGCTTACATCTGATGTTTCCACATCGATCATGATATATACAAGGTCGATGGTATCATCATCGTTAAATGCAAAGTAGTCCAGATCGGCATCCATATCAAAATTATCGCAAAAGGCATAACCCTGAAGCACACCCAGAGGATTCTCCTGATTACAGAACATGAATATAAGCGCATCCCTTCCGTTTACCTTGGCAAATACAGCCGCCTGCTCCTCCCAGTATCCGGTGCTGTCATCTTTATAATAGCTTGTTGAAAAATATGTCGCAGGATTATCATTTATATGCGTCCAGTTTTCCGGCTTGGCATATACAATATTTCCGTCATCATCCAAAAGGAAATTTGTTTCAGATCCAAGAAGAAGCGCCTGAGTCTGATCCGAAGAAATGAGGGTTACCGTCATCTCGCCGTTCTGAAGTATATTCAATGTCTCATAGTCAATGCTGACTATTGTCTGTCCTGCTGCATTCGTTGTGGTTCCGAGAGTATAATTCTGAGCTGTCTGCTGATCTTCAGGAACTGTATCATCTGCCATTTCCTGATCATACCAGTCAGAACCCTGATCCTGAGCTGCCTGATTGCCCTGATAGGTAACCTTCAGCGTACAATATGAATCATAGAATCCGATTATTGTCTGATCATAACCAAGTCTCAGAAGCATATCTCTTGCATATGAATATGACTCAATATAATCAAATGGTGAATAAACCGCGATTCCATGTCCGGCCTCAAAATCACTGTCCGTGAACTCAACGCTGTTTACAACCGAATTGATAAGTTTTGTTGAATAATCATTATGATAAAGGTTCGCAAGAGTCAGAATATCAACCGTATCCATGTACTGATATGAATTACAATTTGCTCTGGCCTGAGTATAACCTACATAATCATTTCCTTCTATAACATCCTTATTTACCTGTTTCATATAGTCAAGATATGCATTATATATCTCTCCTATCTTCTTGGTCTGAAGAACTGAAATAGATCCTGTCAGATTGCTCTGATGAATACTCTTCATATAATCACGACATATCTGCTCAGCATACTCAATCTCATGAGCCTTTGAACTGTCGAGGATCTTGAGCCAGTCTGTATAATAATATCCATTTCCGTTTACATAGCTCTCGGCTGCTATCATGTAGTCTGCGCAGTTTCTTAAGGCCATGGCCATTTCCAGCGTACAGGTGTTGCAGGCATCAAATGCAATTGTTTCAAAATGTACTCCTGAATCGGTTATAGCCTGCCCGATCTCGCTTGCATCCATAAGCTTCTCAGGAAAGACCTCATCCTTGCCGTATGAAACCGGTATATTTCCTCCATGGTTCCAGAGAACAAGGACATTCTTATCTGACGGATAATTTGTATTGGCAAATTTTATAAAATCCTTGAGATTATTTCCGTCAACCATGCTGAGTTTTCCGAGATTATCAAGTTCTATAAGCTTATTGCCATTTACAAGAAATCTCTGAACCTTACCATCTTCGCAGAGATTATTATGCCATTTTTTCGTTCCGCCGGTCTGAATAACAATCTTTGTATTGGCAGATACATTCGCATCAAGTATCTCCTGAAGATCTGATGTTGCAAGACCTCCCTGAGATTCCAGATCCGATGCGATCATATATATCATGACAGTTTTTTCACCCGCAGTTACCGTCGGCTGCTCGGTTGTATTCTCTGTTGTTTTCTCTGTATCTTCTGTTGTTTTTTCAGTTGTTGTCCGAGTCGTTTTTTCCGTTGACTCTGTAGTTTTTTCAGCAGTAGTCTTTGTGGTTGTTACATCATTTTTGCCTCTT
The DNA here is from genome assembly GCA_900108205.1 of Eubacterium ruminantium. GTDB lineage: Bacteria > Bacillota > Clostridia > Lachnospirales > Lachnospiraceae > Eubacterium_Q > Eubacterium_Q ruminantium_A. The sequence goes on from FNUU01000001.1 coordinate 801,129, forward strand.
GTACTGCTTGGAGTATCATCATCGTCTCCTTTAAAGAGAAATATACAAAGCACCACACAGGCCACCACCACAAATGAAACTATAGCCGCGATCAGGCCCTTCTTACTGCCACCGCCGCCTTTTCCGCCATTTACCGGTGCCGCAGGCTGTCTTTGCTGCATTCCTGCCGCACGACTCACACCACCGGCTGCAGGCCCTGTATCTCCGGAATTATATCTCATTCCGCTTGGAGGGCCACTCGGTCTGCTCACACCGCCTTGACCATTCATCGGACGATTCATTCCGCCCGCCTGATTCATCGAACGATTCACACCGCCCGCATTATTCTGCATGCCCGGCTGGCCACTCATTCCGCCTGCCTGATTCATCGGACGATTCACACCGCCCGCATTATTCTGCATACCCGGCTGGCCGCTCATTCCGCCCGCCTGATTCATCGAACGATTCATTCCGCCCGCATTATTCTGCATACCCGGCTGGCCGCTCATTCCGCCCGCATTATTCTGCATGCCCGGCTGGCCATTCATTCCACCCGCCTGATTCATCGGACGATTCATTCCGCCTACATTATTCTGCATGCCCGGCTGGCCGCTCATTCCGCCTGCCTGATTCATCGGACGATTCATTCCGCCCGCATTATTCTGCATGCCCAGCTGGCCGCTCATTCCTCCGGCCTGATTCATCGGACGATTCATTCCGCCCGCATTATTCTGCATGCCCGGCTGGCCATATGGATTTACAAATCTTCCGCAGCTCCTGCACTGATTTTCCCCCGGAACAAGGGGTCTTCCACAATAAGTACAATTCAATATCTCTCCCCCTTAACTGCTATACGGAGACAATTTTCTCTCGATCCTGTCTCCATTTACCCAAAACTCTCCATTACCATCAATAACAATAAATGTATCCGCCAAAGCATATGTATCTTTCTTAAGTTCAGATCTTACCTCTGATTTGCAGTCAAACTGCATCATCTTCACATGAGTATCCAAGCTCTTGCCGCCGAAGATAAGAGCATTTTCGCCATAATTCTCAAGTCTCAGCTGACCTCTTTCAAACATAAACTCAGTCCTTCCGTAAAGTGAACCAAATAATGTTGAATACGGCGATCTTGCGGACGCCTTTATACTTCCGTCAATAAATGTTACCTCTGCATTCTTACCATCAAGCGTACCACAGGCCACGAATCTGTCACCATTTCCGAAAAGCCTTGCCGAAGAATAGAGCATTGAAACCATGGCATTTCCTTCCAACGATCCGATACAAACACCATTCTGGGTATTCATTTCCACGAAAATATCACACTGTCTGATATCCAATGTAATATTACCGGTAAGAGTTCCTATTCCCACGCCCTCTTCACCTGAAAGGCTGATTTCGTACTGTCCACGTTCTATATTTATACTGCCACCAAGGCCGGCTCCAATACCTATGCCAACACGTCCGTTGGTTTTTATTCTTACCTTTCCATCCTGATGGAAATTAATCTCTCCGCAGGCTTTATCAATGCTGTTGCCTATTCCCACACATTTTCCGCTTGAAATGAGAATATCAAGATTTCCTTCGCCTGTTATCGTCAACTTTGAGCTTTCAGGAACACTTATTCCTCCGCTTCGGAAATAATTATCACCACGTAAAACAAGCGCAACATTGCAGTTTTCACCAATTGACATACATGGTGCATTCTTCACACTGGAAATTGAACAGTTTTCAAGTACGATCGTTCCCGAATATCCGTCATTCACATCAATACTCATTTCCACCTGATGTCCCGGATTGCCTGCAAGGGTAACATCTCTGTATGCAACATTCTCCCCAACAATACGTATTCTGTTATAATCATCCTTGCTGAGTGCATTAAGGCTCAGCCAGCTGGATCTTCCTGAACTGTACACACTTGCCTCTTTGGCAGTCTTACTCTCCACATTGATCTTCAAAATATCATTTATGATCATAGGATCTATGGCGTCAATCATTTCCAAATCCGGACGAGCGGTATAAAAGCCCTGAATAAGGTCTACGCCCAGTTTTATTGACATTTCCAGTTCCTGATAGGTTTCAACACCTTCAGCCAGAGCCATAATATCGCTTTCATGGCAGAAATCAATTATCTCTCGTACAAAATATTGTTTATTTACATCCTTCTGCAGATCTGTGATAAGAGATCTGTCGATCTTAACGTAGCTAGGCATAAATCTGAGAAGATTACTGATATTCGAATAGCCGGTACCATAATCATCCAGTGCGATATGAATATCATTCTGCCTCATGCCTTCCTTGAAGATTCCAAAATGGGACTCATCCATATCTGCCGATTCCGTAATCTCAACAACCACTGTTTCATGCAGCTTATTAAGATGTCTTAGAATGCTCTGTCTCTCTTCCTCAGGAAGGAAAACACTAGGAATACTGTTTATAAATACCTTCTTACCCCGAAGTTTTACGAGATTATCATCCACCTGCTTAAGAATATTATTAAATGTACAACGTTCAATGTCGTCCAGCCTTCCCATCATTTCTGCATATTTCAATATGACAAATGGGGTTATGTCCGGCGTGCCCGAACGCATCAAAGCCTCATAAGAATATATCTCACCTGTATCCGCCTTAACAATAGGCTGGAAACAGTATTTAAACGTATTATTATCCAGAAGTCCTTTAACCTTCTCAGCAAGTATTTTTTCACTGTCGGAAAGTTCATCCAGACTCATCATTTTAGCTTTCTTCTTCTCTGTCTCGCTCCACACCTTACTTCTGAGATTAACCAGTTCTTCATTTCTCCGAACAACCTCATAGCCACGGCATGCAGCATTTATCCACATTCTGTAATCTTCATCATAGGACCTTGGCACATTTCCATAGCTGATCGCTGCAAAACCATAGCTGATATCTTCAAAATAAATCGGAGTAAAGAAAAATACCGCCGGCTTATCACGTTCTGCAAGAATCTGGTTCATGATATCTGATTTTGAACGATAATCCCTTATACTTATGGTATTATCCTTCTCTCTCTCGGAATTATATTTGATAGCCATAAGTACATTATCAGTATATCCCTTCTTAAGTCCTATCTCATTCAGACAAAGATAAAAATTCTTTATGCCTATCAGCTGGAAGATATATGAATATACCACATCAAGATAACCCCTGACAGAATTTTCCTTAAGCATATCCTCCTGAACGAAATTATGTATAGAATTAAATCCGTCAACCGAATTAACTGTATCCCAGGTCTTTCTGAGTTTTCCTTCCCTCTTATCCTGACAGAGCCTGCATCCGCAGCTACTGCCTATAAAAAGCGAAGGTTCCGGATCTTCTATAGTAATATTCTTGCCTTCCATCATGGCTATAACACTCTTAGCTGAATATTTACCAAAATATTCAGCCGGAATAACCGAAGAAGTGAGAGGGCTCGGGCAGGTACGTCCCTCTTCGGATGTACCATATCCGGTAATTGCAATATCCTCTGGTATCCTCTTCCCTTTTTCTGTCATACCCTTGGCAAATCCTATAGCCATGCAGTCATTTGCACATGCAACAGCCTCCGGCAGTTTTTGACCGGATTCTATAAGACTATTGGCACAGCTTTCTCCGCTTGAATACCAGAAATCCCCAAAATAAATCCTTTCATTATTTACAGGAAGATCATGGTCAGTCATAGCTTTTTTATAGGCTTCCAGTCTTTTCATTGAATGCCTGTGCCAACTTTTTCCGGCAAGGAAAGCGATATCTTTATAATTATGTACTTCTATCAAATGAGAAACCAAAGCATAGATAAGACTGTGCCCATCAGTCCAAAAGCTTTTGAAATATTTAGAATCTTTATCGATCACAATAACAGGCCCGTTAAACCTGTCATGAATATCTTCTTCAAGTTCCTCCCAGAGACCAGGAGTCTGAATCGAATCTGCCATTGCAATAACAGCATCAAACATGGCATAGTCAATAAGGGTGAATATATTTGCTTCACCCTTCTCCCTCTCAGGAGTATTCTGATATTTTATATATACCGAAAAAACACAGACATCATATCCATCTGCAAATGCCTGTTTTTCCAACCCCATCAAAAATTCACTTTGATAGGCTTCATCAGCCTGTCCCGTAAGAACAGCCAACCTACCTTTTACCATCCGTTTATCCTCTGCATAACCCAATAAAATAACACTGATTTTCTAAGAAATATCATAACACATTTACCGCCTTTCGGCAACTTAAAACCGCCAAATCTATCTTTACATCCCGCACGTTTTTTTATATTATATCAATATAAAAACAACTGCAGTAATAAACATATTCCCCCGGCAGACGGCTTGCCGGATGACGGGTGAATATGTTTATTACTATAGATTGCGCAGCAATGTATCATCAAACACCAGCCCGTCAGGGCGTGAGACGACGCAGTCGGCTCGTTTGATGACTGCAGTTGTTTTTCTGTGGTATAAACATATTTTCCCGGCAGACGGCTTGCCGGATGACGGGTGAATACACAAACGGAGTATAAAAACATGAACACTTTAGAATTCTTATATACAACGGCTCCCGGCCGCATGATACTGAAGCCTCTGAGCAGCAGATTTGTATCAAAATGCACAGGCAGATTTCTTGACAGTAATCTGTCTCATTTTCTTGTGCCGGGTTTCATATCAAAGAACGATCTCGATACATCCGAATTCGCAGAAACGGATTTCAGAACCTTTAATGACTGTTTCAGCCGAAAACTGAAGGATAATGCCAGACCTGTAGATAGCTGTGCAGAAAATATGATATCTCCATGTGACGGACTTCTTACTGTTGTTCCGATAAAGGACGGTACAGTTTTTCCTGTTAAGCAGAGCATTTACAGCGTTCACGATCTTCTTCGCGATAAAAAGCTTTCAAGAAGGTATAAAGATGGCTATGCCCTGGTTTACAGACTCTGCGTAAATCACTACCACCGCTACTGCTATGTTGAAAGCGGAAGAAAGAGCCGCAACAGATTTATTTCCGGCGTTCTTCATACGGTTCGTCCGATCGCACTCAGAAACCGTCCGGTATTTATTGAAAATTGCAGGGAGTATACCTGTATCAAAACCGAAAATTTCGGCATACTTACCCAGATGGAGGTAGGCGCTATGCTGGTAGGAAAGATTGATAACTTTTCTCCGGGAAAATGCATTGTTAAGCGCGGCGCTGAGAAAGGCACATTTCTCTATGGTGGATCAACCATCATAGTTCTTGTTGAGCAGGGCAGACTGAATGTAGATGATTACATCCTGGAAGCTTCCAGAACAGGCAAGGAAACTCCGGTGCTTTACGGACAGCGCATCGGAACAAAAAGATAAACTTTTGGAGGAAAACAATGGCTAAGCATTATAATGCTTTTATATCATACAGACATGCTGAAGCTGATATCAAGGTGGCCGAAGCCATCGAAAGAGACCTCGAGCAATTCCACGTTCCCGCCAAGATAAGACAGAAAACCGGCAAGAAAAGGATCAACCGGATCTTCAGAGATAAGGATGAGCTTCCGATAACCAGCGATCTTACGTCAGAAATCTACAACGCGCTCGAAAATGCTGATTATCTTATTGTAATCTGTTCCGTAAATACCAGGGAATCTCTCTGGGTTCAGCGCGAAATCGAATATTTCCTTAAAAATCATTCAAGAAAGCAGATCCTTACTGTTCTTGTAAATGGTGAGCCTTCCGAAACCATACCTGAAATCCTGCTTTCAGAAACCAGAACCATTACAGATAATGACGGAAATACTCATGAGATCGAAGTCCCTCTGGAACCTCTCTCCTGCGATTACCGCCTCACAAAACATAAAGCAAAAAAGGAAGAACTTCCGCGTCTTGCATCTGTTCTCCTTGGCTGCTCTTATGATGAACTTATCAACAGACGTCGCCAGTATAAGCTGAGACGTTTGTCTTATTTATTTGCCGCTATACTCCTTCTGGCCGTAGGCTTCGGTGCCTATATGTTCCACAGCCGCCGTCTCATTCTCGAAAGCCGTAAAGAAATCCTCAAAAGCCGCGAAACCATACTGGAACATCAACAGGAACTGATTGAAAGCCGCGAGGAGATTCAAAAGAATTATAATGAAGCGCTCAAGAACCAGTCACGTTTCCTTGCAAATGAATCCAGACGTTTCATGAAAGAAGAAAAGCCTGCAACAGCTATGCTCATTGCTCTTGAAGCACTTCCAAAGGAGGGAGATGAAAACCCAAGACCTGTTACCCCTGAAGCCGTCAGAGCACTTACCGATGCCTGCTATGCATACACTACGGTAAACGGTCTTACTATTGACCCTGTGTGGAATTATTCAATGCCGAACAATATATCAACCTATTCAGTCAGTTCCGATGGCATGTTCCTCGCAATTATGGACACAAATCAGAATCTTTACGTATGGAATACCAGGACTCATGAAAAGGTTGCCGATCTTTCAGCAATTGTTGATATATATAACTTTTTCTTTACCGAAAACTCCTTTGTAGCTGTAAGTTATTCAAAATTGCTCATGTATAGCCTGGATGATTTTTCCTTGTTTTACGATAATGACTTTGAAAACTGTATCGACTGTGTTATTTATGACGACACTAACGGAAGACTGCTATGCGTTTTCTCTGATAGTGACAGTCCTACAACCGAGGATATGTTTGCATATTCCATTCATTTTATGTGGTTAAGTGCTGCAGATGGCAGCAAGCTTTCAGAAAACACTACGACCATCAGTAAAAACGCTATCAGTTCGGCAAGCTATACTTTATCTCCTGACAAAGAAAAGATAGCAGCAATATATTATCCATCCGGCGAAGCGGGATATGGATTACTGGTTTACGACTTCAAAGAAGACAAAGTATATCTCTCCGAAAGTACTCCAAACTACCCTATTGCTATCGGATGGACCAATGATTCCATGCTTCTCGCTGCAACAAACCAGTCAGAGAATCAGATGTATCAGAATTCCAACAATCTGTACCTCGAAACAGATTATGTAAAAATATCCTGCATGGATACGAAAACCTTTGAAGCCAAGTGGGAACACCGTTTCGAAAGCACTAATGTCGCAAATCATTTTGGTTTCTTTAATCTGCCTAAAGAAAATTCCACTATATATCAGTCAGGAAACATTTCCGAAGTGATGGATGACGAAACCGGAGAATTGTTATATCACCATAACACAAATTCTGTAATTGTTAATGTCAGTGATAGCGATAATGACAGTATTCCTATGTACATAACAGAAAATGGCGGGCTGGCAACCCCAATCACTGAAAAATCAAAGGATGCCATATACATAAGGATGGATCTTGCCGACAATATTGAATCAGCCATTGTACAAAATGGAATATATGTTCAATCTGCTCATTCCAAAGATATCATCCAATATAATACATATGTATGTGACGATGAATGGTATCCGACGGAAAACATGCCGGAAATTACTGATATCCCTAATAATACTTATGTTGATGACAGAATCATTGCCCTGTATGATTATGACGATGACGGATACGCATTGGAACTGGTGGATCCTGTTTCAAACAAGTATATAAGCAAAGAATCTATGCCACAGGTGTATGAACCTCATTTCATCACTACCGATCAGGATTATTTATATCTATGCTATATTGATCTAAACAGCTTACATATTCATAAATCCCCCCTGAACGGCGGGCAGGCGGAGGATACCGTCCTTCCATACACCTTAAACAGTTCCAATATATCATGTTCAGATGACGGAACAATCGCCTTTGCAACTATAGATGCCGCTGAAAAGATAACTTTTGTCATTTATAATGTTCTGACAGGCGAAACCAAATATGCTGATTATACCACCACTGATACTGACATGAATGCTGTGTTCAAATACTTTCCGCGCTTAAATAAGATATATGTCATGAATTATGACGCTTCCAATACTGATGCACTGATTGATGTAAGCACCAATCAAACATATGACATCAATCTGCCGGAAGGATGGGATACAACTCTGATGGCCGTAGAAGGATATTTCGGAGATGAAATAGCAATAGCGAACAACAATACCACTATGATCATTGCAAATCAAGGCGACAGCAAATATACGGTCAATGCTCCCGGTCTGGAAATCATAGGACTGTCCTTCTGCAAAACCGGAAATGACGAAATCCTTCTTGTAACATACAATGATGGATCACTGTACAGATATACAAATACCGGAGCATTTCTTGGACGTTCTGATCTTTCAACATATATTAACAGTAGTAATAATCATACCTTTGACTTTGATTATGAGAACTCTCTTTTATATGTAAATTTTTATGCCATGGTTGATATCATAGATATGAGCAGCTGGTATGAGGTTGCAAATATAATTAATTATATATGTTATCACAAACAGACAGATCATATATACACATTATCAGCCATTGATAACAATATAAAGACCATCGGCTATTTCAAACATTATTCAACAGAGGAACTTATCAAAAAAAGCAAGGATATGCTGAACGGAACTGAACTGAGCGACGATATAAAGTCGGAATATGGAATAAATTAGTATATCGGTTCTAAAATATCCGGATCAACAACCAGAATATTTATCTGAAAAATCGAATAGTTGAAAATCACTATTCGTTGACCACGTTAGCCGCCAAATGTGCGTGCAAGCACGCCCGCTTGTCGGCAATACCCGCGCAGTCGAACAGCCCCACCGAATACTCTCGGTGGGGCTGTTTTTTTGACCATACAGTTTATCGAACATTTTTAATATAATACAATAAAATACGCATCTCATAATCCTGCAGAACTAAAGTCCATCCGATATCTTATCAAAAAAATAATATTCACAGACTGATATAGTGATCAACTTCACCATTTAATCATCAATCCGCCTCACCATCTTATCATCAGTCAACTTCACTATATAATTTGTTGAAGAGGCGTCCCTGAATGATATAGATATCATGATCATCATCCACACGGCATGCCAGATAATCACCCGGCTCTCCCGAATAGTATTTTTCCTCATCCCATTCTGTAAAGAGCTTGATACTTCTCTTCAGTGGTTTTGCATAGATTTTAGTCTTCACAACACTGATGACTGTATTTGAATAATTCTGTACAAGCTTGATCTCATTCGAAGAAATATTCTTTATTCGAGGCGCATACTCAAATTTCTTATTAAATGGCTTGTCCATACTTTTATAGCTTCTATTCAGCTTTTCTGCTGAAATAGGATAAACCTCTCCTTCAATACCTATCATCAGATATTTATCATTGTCGATTATAAGCTCGATATCACCTTCAAGAGTACGTATCTCAACCTTGGTTCCGGCCGGATAAACATCTGTCAGTTTAACCGCTCCGAGCTCCTGAGGAATCTTCTCATATAACTTCATTTCCTTTTTATCAAGAGTAGTGTTCTTCGAATAAAGTATCTCATACCTGCTGAAATATTTCTTCAATCTGTCCTTAAAAATGAGTTCTATCTTCTTCTTGATGCCGCTCTCATTTTCAATCATATTCAGCTTGATACGCTCTCTGAAATCAAGGTGTTCAACCTCTTCCAAGGCTATCGATAGGTTTTCCGGACGTACTGTTCCTCCGGCCTTATAAAGATGGCCTCCGCCGCCACCGATATCCTTCGCAAGAAAATCGGCAAGCTCATTGGCATGAACCTCTTTAACACAGCTTCTTACCGAAAACTTGATCTCTGAATCACTCACATAATATGCGAGACAGACATTTACACCGGCAGTCTCCATAACAAAATCAGATATTACACCGAGAATATTCGGATCACAGCGCTCAGCCTCGATAACAACAAATCTGTCATCATAATTATAATCATATCCCAATATTGCTCTTCCTGCGATCTTAAGCTCTCGAAGAGAAATATTTGAATTGCTCATTTCCGTAATGATACTTCTGTTAACGATAAGGCTGTCCACCATATCCCTGTCCAGAGGATGAACCATTTCCGCAAATTTATTGGTATCCGTAAAGAGGCCGTAAAAGAGTGCTGTGGCAAGAAGCTTGTTTTCATTCGCATTTATGCCTTCGCACCTCATCATATCCCAGATAACAGTCGAACAGCTTCCCACGCTGCTCCTGACCTCTTTCATTTCAATATTATCTGCACAGAGCTGATGATGATCGATCACAGCTATATTTTTTGCCCTTGTGGCAGTGACATTTTTCTCCCCGTACTGACAATCAACCGTCACAAGAAGCTCAGGATTGTCCTCAAAATCAGACTCATATTCAACCGGAATCTGAAGCTTATCCACCATTATCATGAGATTACTCTTCTGAAGCATATTTCTGCCTCGATAGATAAACCTTGATTTTTTCCCCATCTGTTTAAAGTACCACCAAAGTGCATATCCTGAAGCAAGTGCATCTGCATCCGGATTATCATGGCACTGAATAACAATATCATCAAACACCAGAAGTTCGTGTAATTGCATATCCTACCCCCAAAATTTGAAAGTGTGTTTTATCGTTAGAATATTTTTTTCATTTATCAGCCTCATATCCCATGATAGCAAAAAAAAATGATTTAGGCAACGAGAGATAACAGCAAAAAAACAGCAGGCCGCCCCGGAATCCTGATGTTCCAAAACAGCCTGTCGTTAATTGTTCATTTAGTTTTTTTTCAATGATTACATCTCTCACTTATGTAATCCATGCATTTTAATCTGTGCATCTATTATCTATGCATCTTTTAATTTCCATTGTACTGGTCGCCGATAGGTGTCTCCCATGCATTATCCAGTCCAACCTTAGTTGCAAAAAGTCTTGCTGTCTTACTGTCTCTTGAATGGCCGCTTGTTCTGATTGCATTTGAAGCACTTGCACCAAGATGAAGTTCTCCGGCATCATCAACATATACATCCAGCTGATATGTATTCCATGTGGTTCTGGCCTTAACCTTTAGAGCATTTTTAAATACATATTCATCGATACCGCTTCTGCGGACATAATCACCGTCAGGGCCACTTGGAAACCATCTGGTTGCACTCTGCTCATTATCTATAAGCTTCTGCTCGGTTTCTTCACTTACATGAACAAGTCCTGCCTGAATCATTGCAAGAGCTGTACTCTGGTCAGAGCATCTGATCTCATCCTTGTCAACATATACCCAGCCTCTCTTATAGCTTTCAGATTCATTTGTATCAGGATCAGTATAGTTTACAACTCTGCCCTGAAAATCACTCGGAAATGCATACACATTAAGTGCATCCTTAATGAGTCCGGCATTATAAACATCCATTGCAATTCGACCTTTTTCGATATATCTGATTACTGCTAATCCAATTACCGCTGCCAAAACAGCCATTATAGCGATTACTATAATCAGCTCTACCAATGAAAAACCTTTGTTACTACGTTTTTTTCCACTTTTCTCCATAGACTTGCCCTCATAAAATAAATGAATAAATGAATTAATACAAAGTTAGTAATTTGTAAATATTTAATTTACAGCACGTTTACATTTTGTTCATATTTAATATAAGACTATTTACATTTATTTTCAAGAGGAAATTTGATATTTTTCCGTAAAATTTCCAAATATTTATTGTATATCATGTACAAATCTCAATGTATTTTCACTTACAATCTTTTTTTATTGCAGATCATACATAAATTCAATCTGACTATATATCTCTTTAAAATCGACCTCACACTCTCCGTTCCAGATACCGACGGGAACCTTATCGTTAAATGAATACATTTTAGGTTCAAAGCCTTTTTCAAAATCGTATACGATAATTCCTTTATCATCAGGAAAAACTATCCAGTATTCCCTAACCCCGGCATTTTTATATTTAAACAGTTTTATAGTAACGTCCATAAATGTATTGCCGGGTGTTTTTTGATTTATTGTAAACCGTTCGCAGTCATACAAAGCAAAATGTCGCTCGCGGCATACACCGTACGAGGCGCGGGTTGCCATAGGTAACTAATTACAATTTGCGCCGAGACGTATCCTCGGAGGTTTTTAATATATAGGAACACTGGTTCTTATTAAATAAAAAACCTCTGACAACATTTGCATGCTATCAGAGGCATTTTTATATTTTTCATTCAAAATATTCCGTATTGTCATTGACAAATACATTATTATTTCTTCTTGTAAGTCATTGTCATGCCACCTTCTGACATTGTAAGCTTACCATCCTTTAATGTACCCTCAACAGTCTCGCCGTCGATTGTGATCTTAATTGTAGTACCGTCAACCTTAACTGTACCCTTCTGATCCTTCTCACCATCAGCAGAAATTGTAATATCATCGCCACTGATAACAATCTTAGAAAGCTTCTCAGCTGTCATATCTCCAAGACCCATATCCTTATATGTCTTAAGAAGATCTGCGATATTTGTGTCACCCATACTCTCAATTACATAAGTACCGTCTGCATTAGAGCTTCCACAGCTGCAAAGTGTGAATACCATAGCAACTAACATAAGTGTTACTACTGCGAGTTTCTTAAAATTCTTCATTCTTTTTCTCCTTTAAATACTTGATTTGAAGTGCCTTCAACATTGAGGATTATACGTTATACCTCTACAAATTGTCAAGACTTGAAAAAAATGAGATAACAAGCATTAACAGAAACTCTATATTCATTTTTGTTTGTTCTTCTTTCCGCTTTGTTTTATATGCCACATGATGTATACAATTCCTATCGTCATACATATAACTGCAAAAATCTGCCCATTCGATAGTACTGTCTTTCTGCTGTCTCCACCACGTTCCTCAATAAATAAATTTCCGAACTTTGATGTGTTTCTATACTTTTCCAATACAAATCTTATCAACCCATATCCCATCATAAACAAAATATATAAGCCATTTTCAAATCTTTTCTTGATTTTGTCATTCAATATAATGCTCAAAAGTAAGAAATCAAAAGAGCATTCAATTAACTGCACCGGACACATCAACGGTTTGCCATTAACATCAACAACAATTCCTCTGCAGCAGCCATTCATGAAGCATCCTATTCTGATAAAAGCCAGCATAAGAATTCCGGCCGGTGTGCAAAAATCCATAAATTGAAGATCCTTCATTCTTATAAACAGCATTCTTTTAATAGCAGGAATCGCCAACGGCATAAAAAACACCGTTCCAAAAAAAGATACTCCTGAAAATGTTAAACCTATAGACTTTATTGTCTTATAGTTTTCAATAATAAACAGTATTTTAGCGCCTATATATCCAAATATCGCCAAAAGGATTCCGGTTAATATTGCCTGCCATCCTTTGATAATATCTTTGCCATTATTTCTTCTGAAAAATGACAACAAACACATTCCTGCCACTCCCAGAATATGCATTACCCAATAAGGTTCAATCGGCCATTTATCTGCATTAACTGCCCTTCTGTTAAAAGAACCTGCATACCCAACTATAGCCAACGTATATTTCCCGGGTTTATATTTCAGTGCCTGAATAACAAATATCAGCGTAACAAGCAAAACACATATTGCAAATATCAAAAATACCAAACTTAATTTTCGGTTCTTCATTCATATCCATCCTGACATTTCATTTCCGGAATACTTATATACTTCCGAAATTGATTCATTTTAAATATTCTCTCACATTAAAATCCTTGTCTGTTTCACTCGCTATTTCACCATATTGACTGCCAAGAAGCTCCATTGTAACATTCGTGTCGCCCGTTTTCATATTAACATGATATCTGTAAATTGTATCCTTATAAACACTATGAACCACGGTACACTTCTCCTGATCTATATGTTCAACAGTCCAGTATTCTCCATCTTTGGAATTAACATCCTTCCATGATTCTCGCTGGCCGCCATAATAATAATTCTTGACCGCTACAAGGCAGTCCTCCGGGGTCAGATCTTTTTCTGCAAATCCCTCACTTCTAAATACTACAAGGACTTTTTCAACAGTAGATTCTTCATCTTTAAAAGCTATTCCTATAACATCTCCTGACGGTGTAAATGTATCTATCCAATACTCTGAATTGTACAGATCATTCATATACTCAATATTTTCAGTACAATATTTTTTTAATGCTTCAACAGTCTCATCCGTATTCATTCCCCACTTGACTCCACAGCACGTATACGTCGACTCTTCTTTTATAGCAATTTTATTAACTATATACTGACCATTTTCATTTTTTATTCCATTACCATAAATACCATTATAATCAAATGTAGCTTTGTCTCCTGATATTATTATTCCATCCTTTGGAAACCCCAGTTTTCCAGCTATATAATATACATCACAGCCTTTAAGCTGATATAAATCAGATAATACACCTTCGTCCTCTATCTCGGTTGTAGCTTCTGTACTTAATAACTCACTTGCATCAGAAACACTTTGTTCTGATTGTTTAATATCAGAAGCACGTTCACTTTTGCTTCCTGGGTTATCATCATTCTGCGTTACATCAATCGTTTTCCCTGCAGGCGCTTCCGACTTATCATCTGTTTTTTTCCCACCTTTAATAAATAATACTACTGCAACGCATAAGGCTACTGCCATCAACCCAATAAAGACAGCAATATATAATTTCTTTTTGGGGCGCGGATACGATTCTAAAATCACCTTATTCTTTGATGTACCCGTCAATATTTCCGTATTTTCCTTTGTCTGTCCAATTCTTTTATTACAAGCACGACAGAAAAATGCATCATCACTATTTTCTTCTCCACAGTATATACATTTCATATTTCAATCTCCACTCTCAAATATTCCATATTCTTAGATATCAAATCCATCTGCTAAATCTCTCATTTATCAATTTTTAATTTCTTTGCAATATCATCCATGTAATAAGCCATGTTACCTTCAAACCATGGATTATGATAATTTGTATATCCTCCATCAATGATCTTATGAGCAGCTTCGGTATTATTTGGCGTCAGATTACACCTCATGGCAAATTCATATTGTGTTTCAGAATCACAGCAAACGCCATACATCACAAGCGCTGCCAATCCTTTATTCGGACAATCATTCGTTATACCTGCGTATGCTCCTTCCCAGACATACGCTTCCGCCGCAGGGCAGAATTTCCATACTTTATCCGTGTATACATCTATTGCAGCATCGAAAAACCACAGTGCTCCAAAATATCCAAATACATCTTCCTTGAAAGCATTTTTCCAATCAGCGCCCCACATATCAGACTCATATTTGCAATATTTATTATCTTTAAATACTTTTATCATTTCTGTCTGATCGG
Source organism: Eubacterium ruminantium (assembly GCA_900108205.1). Classification (GTDB taxonomy): domain Bacteria; phylum Bacillota; class Clostridia; order Lachnospirales; family Lachnospiraceae; genus Eubacterium_Q; species Eubacterium_Q ruminantium_A. The sequence goes on from FNUU01000001.1 coordinate 816,335, forward strand.
CCGTCATTTCCGGATCATTACTATATTTTCCAAATCCTCTTGCCAGGTCTCCTGCTGTTGCAAGCATATAATAGCCTGATTGTTTTACTTTCTCAGCTGTTTCCTCAAATTTACTCCAGTCCGAAACCATTTCCGCTATTTTTTCAGGTTCGCTCGTTCCAAAAACTGCCTCCGCTATATCTTTCCTATAGAAAAAACCGCTTGGACATATCAAATAAGACATAGCTTTAAGCTTACCGTCATAGGTTGCCCTGTCTATAGCATACTGATATGAATTTGCGTAATAACCTGTAAGTCCCAACGTTGAAATATCTATATATTTTTCTGTATTTAATTTATCAACCGAATCTTCATTATAGACAACTATAGACGGTATTTTCTCACTATTAAATGCTTCTGTTACTGAATTATAGTAATCATCTGATTCAAATCTCTTATTAAGATTAACATATTCGATATAGTCTTTATATTCCGGATAATTATTTGCAAAATAAAGCTGCAAAGCCTCCGAAAATTCATGATTACCAGAATAGATATATATTTTATCATTTGTAATGTCAGGCAGCCCCTCAATCGGATTTTTTCTCGGCCACGAATCCTGATTATTCTCCGTATTTGACGCACTAGAAGATTCCTGAGAATCATTTACAGCAATAACACCATCAGTACTTACTACAGCATCTATACTATAATCTGTATCACTAAATGTTGAATCAACCTCAATATGTCCATCTATTGTGACATACCCCTCATTACCGATACCATCTACAATATTTGTCACATCATATTTGATAGAAAATGTATATGGTTTTGTACCATGTTTTTCTACAGTACAGGAAGCAAGCCTATCAGGCTCATATTCATTTAAATTATACTGTGAATCTGAAATAATCTTTTCATTAACCAATTTCCGTATAAATTCTTCACGAAGTTCAATAATCTTACTGTCCTTAAAGGATGTTGAAACATTATTCACCTTCCAGTTGCCCTTTATTCCAGAGATACTGATATTCGCATATACTATTCTTTTCAGAAAACTATCCTCTACAGTAAGTGCCACTTTGGATTTTCCACCAAAAAACTTATACTCTGAATCAATGATATCCAGGTCAGTAACATAAGCATAAACACCTTTTTCTCCTGTAATATTCTCTATACAATACCAAAAACTATACTTCTCCGGTTCCCCTGTTGCTTTATCGTAATCAGGATTCTTGCCTGTAAAATAATCCATATAATAATCTTTATCAGGCGCATTAAATCCAAGAAACAGTATTACTCCAAACAATAAAACAACAGCAGAAGCCACGCAGGCAAGGATAATCCATGTCTTTTTGCCTGATTTTTTACCTTTTTCCTTCTTCCTTCCGTTCTGTTTTATTATATTCGAATCATTATTCTGAAAAAAAGTACTTGTATTCGGTACTACACCGGAGTTTTTTTCAGTAGTTCTATTCATGAATTCATTTATCATCTGTTCGTCTGTCGTATTCCCGCAATATGGACAGAACTGTTCATAATCATCTATTATCTTCCCACAAACTCTGCATACCTTCATACAATCACCTTTCCTTAAAAAAACTATATATACTAACACCTCACAGCACTTATATCATCTTCCAAGGTTAAATCTTAAACACATAATTACATTTATTATTTGATTTTTCTTTTTCCTTGTTCAATAATCCCAGGAAAACAATATGGTTCATGAGTCATATGAAAATATTCTTTCATACTGGAACATCCATATTCTTGATAATAAATGAATATCCAGTCTTTTGCCACACTTGACATCAATAACGATACCCCTTCTCCTAATTCATACGTATACGAGTCATTATCATTTCTAACATCATCTAAGAATTCCGTCGGAGGTTCCAATGTATTAGTTATGCCATAATGTTTTCCCAAATCAGATACAACATCCCCTTTTATCCTATATAATATAAGCCTTCCGCTCTTGCCATACTCCTTTAATGCTTTTGTTGCATCATAATGGTATATCATTCCTTCAATGCTGCCAATAATATTATAACCACCCGTAATCAAATTCAGTATTCCACTTGTATCCAAGAAATTCAAACCCATACCATCAAAATATACAACTTTTTCAGGTGTATATTCCATTTTATTAATCATATAAGCCGCACCAATCTGTGACAGATATCCTCCAAGTGAATGTCCTGTAATATAAACCTTCTTATTGCTTTGCAATGCATATTTAACTACTTCTTTAGCAATGCTTTCCGCATAAGATTCTTCTAAATGATAACCGGCAGCTCCGTATCCTAAAATATTATCTGCCCATTCGCATATCTCACCATTTGTGCCTCTATACGCAAGTACAATATTATCGTCACATTCAAACACTGTACAACTGAAATGTTCATCAGATAATAATTCCACTTGTGTATTTTCAAAGTATGTTATCTTCCATCTATTATAGATTCCTCTATCAACTCCATAAGAACTAAAGTCTACATATCCAATTCTCTCTGCTTTTACATATGAATCGTCATTTTGTAATTCATCATCTGCATAAAATTCTGCTTTCCCACTATTTTTATAATTATTATATGCTGTAGAACCATCTTCATAAGCCAATATTGCAAATATGGCAAGATCCCTGTCTCCAACATCCCATTTAAGCGGTCTGTTATCCTCTTTATCATTATAACCATCCAAATCAGTATCAGGCATTATTGGTGATGAAACATATTTGATATATATCCTGTTTTCATCATGTACTATGATCACTTCTTCCCCGTTTTTTCTTCCGTCTTTATCATAATCATCATTTGCCTGTATTTCATCTTTTGATAATCCTTCAAAAGGATTAATCCCTGTTCCGGTTCTTAGTTTTCCTTCAACAATAAGATCGATATAATAATCAAGTATTCCATCATTATTGGCATCTATGTCTGGAATCGTAAGTCCCTGAATTTCTTCAAATACCTCCTCAAGAGAAACTTCATCATCACTTATCTCTGAAGCCCTGTAATACATTCCACCTGTCTCATTGGATATTCTTTTTAATAGAGTCTCATCAATATCACCAAGTCCTATGGTATAAATACGTATATTTTTCTTTTTTGCCTCTTCAATTATCTCATCATAATGCTTTTCAGATTCATCAACAGTATCCTCACCATCTGACAAAAATATAATAGATTTGTATATTGCATCACCGCCATCATCATCTGAAAACTCTGCAAGCGCATTCAATAATCCAGCACTGCCATTAGTACCGGCTTCTCCGCTGCTTCCACAGCCGGTACTTCCATCGTTGTTGACAATATTACCAACAGCATCAACACACTCCTGAATATTAGTCGTCATAGGAACAATTGTTTTTGCTATCCTTGCAAATTGTATAATACTGGCATAGTCATAATCTGTTCTTAAGTGGCTAAGATACTCCTTTACAATCTCTATTCTCTGATAATTCGGATCATTTTCATCCATACTTTTTGAATAATCAACAACAAATGCAACCTTTACTACAATTTGAGCCAGTTCTTCCTCTGTTTTTATATCAAGATTTAAAGCTTCATCAATCTTTGCTTTGTCAAGCAATACATATATCCCGGCACGTTCAACCTCCGCAGTTGCGATACTGTTCTCGACTGTTGTTCTTACCTCAAACAGCTGCTGCGTATCCTCATCAAGTCTGTAAATAGCAGCCTCACGTTCTTTTTCTTTAAGAGACTGATTATACATTTCTAACCGGGCACTAAGTTCCTCATGTGTCGGGAAGTCAAGATAATACGCCTCTCCCAAATACCCTGTCATATTTTCTGATATAAATGGATTTCCTGACACCGGTGAAAGACTTACATTTTCAGGATTACCATTGTAATCCATATTAACTGATGCTCTCGTCAACGATTTCTCAGACCCACATTCAAGAGTGACCTTAAAGCTCTGATTTTTTACCAATGGGTCAGTATGATTCATAACCTCCCAATAATCGCTGGCTTCATCCTCATCTGTGTCTGTCACACATGGATTTGTCTTATAATTTTTTACTTCCTCGCCATCTGACAGTCCATCTCCATCTGTATCGGACACCCCCGGATCTGTTCCGGCTTCAATCTCAGCTTTATTAATCAATTTATCTTTATCACTATCTCGATCCGCATCACAGATTCCATCTCCATATGTATCATATTTTGTCGGATCAGTTCCGGTCATAAGGTATTCAACACCATCCTGAAGTCCATCGTCATCAGTATCCGGGTTATTATCATCAGTACCTATACTTGCCTCAATATATGCAATAAGGCCATCACCATCTTTATCATCCAAATCTACACTCACATTTTCCATATATTTTTCATCATCATTAGAAAATGTTACCGAATCACTGTTTTCTCTTTTACGTCTGTCAACTGCTGTAACAATAAGCGTATTTTCCCCCAACATCATTGCAGGAGAATCTATCGACCATGCGCTATCTGTTAGTTCAAGCTTTCCTGAAGATATTTCAACATTATTTCCATCGATAATCTGATATTTTAATTCATCAAGATTTATCTCGGATCCCTCAACAGTACCTGTAAAACCCTGAAAATCCTCGGATATATAATAGATATCGAAAGTATCATCATGACTGAAAACCCCTTTATCAATTGACACGGTGATATCTCCAAAACCACTAGTTCCGTTAGCAACGCCTCCGCCTCCACCGCCACTGTTCTTTTCAGATTTTAGTTTATTCACTATCAGAAAAATAACAGTAAATAATAAAACAGCAACTATTGATATTGAAAGAATAATTACTATTCTTTTAAATCGCCTGTCAAAAATTTCATCGTTGCCTTTGTTATTAATTTTTGCAGCATCTTGTCTGCTGCTTCCTGTGTTATTATCGTTGTCAATTCCCGGAGAAGCCGGCTTATTACCACTAAAGATATTATCTACCTGATTATTTCCCGTACGTGCTGACGTACTATCTGCAGTATATCCAATATTAACCCTGACGCATACCGAATCACTCTGACGCGATGAATCCAGTATCAATTCATCACGATTCTTTAATTCAACCTTTATTATTTTTTGGTTGTTACATATTGTTCCATTCCTGCTATTTAAATCCTGATAATACCATTTATTATTTTCTTTAAAAAAAACTCCATGGTTTGCTGATACCTTGTTTCCCCTGACAACTATATCATTATTCCTATTTCGGCCTATGGTTATGGTATCTTTATTAAAATCATCAAGATTATATTCAGTATTCAATTTATCGTATGATATTTTTATAATAATCTTTTCTGCCATAATACCTCCTTACCCCAAAGCAAAATAGTAATGATATTTGATTCTATGAAATATTCAATTAATAATTATATGGTGGCTGATATGATGAATAGTTGCCTCCTCTATATCCTCCCTGTCCTTGTGAGTTATCATCCATATGAAGATAAACGGAAGAAAAGATAATTGCACCTACCCATACAATAGCAACCCAGATTTTTCCAATTGGCAACGCCTCGAAAAGACTGATATCCTCATCAAAATAACTATTATATTTACCCTTAATTGAGCTTATCATAATTATTACCAATAAAACCGTGACAGCCTGACATACTATCGGCGCCACCCATCTGCCGTAAATCTTTTCGCCTTTATAATGCCTCTTAAAATTAGATGCTAACATAGAAACACATGCTATCTCAAAAATTACTTCTATCAGAAGCAAAACAGTATATGAGGAACTAAAAAGAACCTTAAAGCCTATCTCTCCCAATTCACCGACTGCAATCATAACCATACCGATAATCAGTAAGAACACACCGATAACTCCACCAGAAAAAAGCTGTGAACCTGTTGATTGTCCTTTCTTATTTCCCATGAACAACGCTATAGGAAGTACGATAGCCCCTATGGTCATAAGAACATATGATACAAATATAAAGAATATTATAACTCCATATGTACTCTGAAACAGTTCGCCAACATACCCCAAAATCTCTGCAGACTTAACAAAATCAATAAAACACAGTATTCCTATAACACTCCACAGAATTCCGGAAATCACCATAAAAACAAAGGCATTTCCTGAATAACCACTTTGTCCATACGGCCCGGAACCAATCGGTGGATATCCATTCATCCCGCCCTGAGGATATCCATTTGTGCCGCTCTGACCATATCCATTCACTCCTGCCGGTGGATATCCATTTGTGTCATTCTGACCATATCCATTCACTCCTGTCGGTGGATATCCATTCACATTTGGCTGTCCATATTCAATTAATCCTGCAGAAGCATATCCTGCATTAGCCTGTCCATATTGAATCACAGACTGTTGTTCATGCTGAACTGTTGATTCACTATTTATTTGAACATCTATCGTTACAGACATAGGATCACCTTGAAATCCCAAGGTAAGTTTCATACGATCCGCAAGATTAGATCTTATTATTCTATTCCCATTTACCAACGAACCATTTGTACTGTTAAGATCCTGATAAGCCCATTCTCCATTTTCCTGAAAAAAGCAGCCATGATGTCCTGAAACCTTAGCTCCTGTCAGCAAAATATCACAATCGTGACTACGTCCGATTACCAATGTATTCTTGCCAAAGCTGTCAAGATCAACAGTTTTATTCTGTCCTGCATCATTGATTATAAGTACCGTTTTACTACTCATAAACTTTCCTCCCACAAACCTCTTATTTTAATATGATAAACATATTAGCCCCATCATAGATTACACATAACAAAGAATCTGAATTGAAATATAAGCTATTTAATCAGCCAAAGTATCTGCTGAGCTCTCTGATAACTCCATCTGCCAATGTTCTCATTCCCCTCATATCCGGATGTATGCCATCAATTGTTTCATAAGGCATTCCCTGATCCGCAACATTTAAAAAATATGCCCCTGCTAATTCCGCTTCACTTTTTATAACAGAGTTAAATTCACGAAAATCACACCCATAGTACTCATTAGGAAAACAAAATGATGGTTCCATGGGAATATAAGCAGGATTTATGGTAATACAGCAGATCACAGCATTAGGATAATTATTTCTTAAACGTTTCAACATAAGTCGGTATGCATTTTCAAATATCATTTCCGGAAATCCGCTGTCTCTTCTGGTCATTTTCTTTCTTAAAGTTGCGCCGTATCCCCAATCATTTGTTCCCATGTAGATGAGAATCACGTCCGGCATCATACCTCCAAAATGTAACCCTCCTGTTCTTTCTTTGCTTGATGCAGATGGAAAAAGCACTGCGCTTCCCGGTATACACGTTACTCTGCTTCCGGACCAGGAATTATTTACAAGAAATGATGCTCCGAAGGTATTTATAACTATCCCCCACCAGGTATCATTCATGTCATAAATACCATATTGTCCTTTACTATAGAACGAGCTGTATCCGGGCAAGATATAACCATCAAGTGTACTTATGGAATCTCCCAATATAGATATTTTTTTCCCTGTCATATAATTTTGTATCAAGTAGCTCTCCCCCATCACCATCATACTAACATCAATGGTTAAATATCATTTCCATTCTAATTATGGTGAATAATCCTTATCAAGTAAGACTATTCACCATAATAATAAAACCTTATTAACTTACTCTTACTGGTTCGAATAGTATATATACAATACTATTCATAACTCACTATTCTTTGACGTCAATTACATACCATGAAGAACCACATTTAATAACAGTAACATCAAGTGCTCCATCAACCTGATTACCACCCTTTGACATTACAAACTTGACATTTACTATCTTGGCATCATCTACATCAATATTTAAAAATCCCTTTAGATAAGTCTTGTATTCACTGAGATCCGAGGCCGGTACATTACGTGTTGTACTTGCCTTAATATTTGAAACAGTAACACTTCCAAAATCATACATATCTTCAATACTTGTCATTAATGCAGATAACTGTGGGTGTAATGATTTCTTTACCTTAGAGACATCTCTTTCAGCAAGACCTTCTACAAGATTAACAGCACATTTTTCCGGACTTCCGTTAACACCATTTTTCTTTACAATAAGAATAATCGCAACAACAATTGCAGCTATCAATACAACTGATAAAATTGAAGCTATCAAAATCTTTTTCTTTTTCTGACTCTTAGCTACCTGATCATTTGCATAATCTCTAATCTTATCATTTGCAATACCACTTGCTATATCATTAATAGCTCCAATAGTATTCATTCCCGGTCCTGATGGCGGAACGGTCTCAACTCCTCCCATATACGGCTGATTAGCTGTCATCATAAGGCTGACGTCAATCCTAAGTGAATCAGCTCCCGGCACAGTATCAAAGATCATTACATCTCCCTGATTAAGGCTTACCTGCTGAATTCTGTTACCATTAACTATTGTTCCGTTGGTACTATTGGTATCCTGATAAAACCATATACCATTCTGCTTATAAAACTGTCCATGATGACCAGAGACCTTAATATTTTCAACCTGAATATCACAATCACGACTTCTACCGATTGTAATGATATTCTTATTGAATTTATCAAGATCAAAGCTTCCTGCTCTCTGACCATCCTGAACCGTTAGTATTGCATTCTGTCCCATCTTTTCTTTTAGGTTCGAAATATCATAAGATATTCGTATCCTTCCTCCTTTTTTATTATTTTATATAGCATTATTTTGTTTTTCTGATTTGTTATAGTTAAACAAAATTATGTTCAGTTGATATAGAATATAAATTCCTCATCTGACAGAACAACTCTGTCATTATCCTTCAGCTCAAGCATCCTGTCACGTCCTATATCAATTCCATTGATATGTGTTTTGTTTGTCGAGCCAAGATCTTCAATGAAGTATTTATCTCCTATCACAGTTATACAGGCATGTTTTCTGCTTACAGTTCTGTTATTTATACAAATATCACTCTGTGGTGCAGAGCAAACCTTGCCAATCACAGTTTTATCTTTAGTTATTCCATATTTATGTCCTGTTGAAACCTGAATAAGAACAGCCTTGTCTTCTTTCTTTGAACCATCTGATGTCAGCAAGGTCGTAACATCCATATCCGGTTTGATATATCGTGTTTTTCCTTCTCCATCAGCATCCTCTTCCGAACCATAATCATCATTTGATACCTCAAAAAATGTATTCTGTCTAAGGCTCGGTGTTTCAGGCTTGCTTAAGGTTGCCGTTGATGACAGATCCTCATAGTTTACTGAACCCTGTTGCTGATAATACGGATTTCCATACTGTGTCTGCCACTTATTCTGATACTGATCATAGTATGCAGAAGAATTCTGATTTGAATTTTGCCCATTCACATATGTATTATTATACAACTGTGATTGTCCTGCAGTATATGAAGCACCCTGCGATTGTGATTGTCCTTCGGCATATGAAGCATCCTGTGGCTGCGCTTGTCCTGCAGCATATGCCCCCCCCTGCGATGGTGCTTGCCCTGCAGCATATGAAGCATCATGTGGCTGCGCTTGTTCTTCTGTATATGGTGTACTATATTTCTGTGATTGCTCCTGTATATATGTATTATTCTGCGTCTGGTACTGACTATACGTAGAATCCTGTCCCTGCGCTTGTTCTTCTGTATATGGTGAAACATATTGGTGTGGTTGTTCCTGAGTATAAACAGTATTTTGTGGCTTTACCTGTCCTTCCGCATATAAGACATTGTATTGCTGCGGCTGTCCCTGCACATATGAAGCATTATTATATTGTGATGTTTCATTTGGTATATTCTTCTGTGGATTATTATACTCAGTCTGACTATTGAAAACCGAATTACTATTCGTTGAATAATTATATTCTGTTCCATAGCTAACTGTACTTGGAGCCCCAAATGCAGAACCGGCATTGACATTCATATTGGGCGCAATAAAATCAGCCGTACTGATTTCCTTTGACTTCTCAATCGAATTGGTAATTCCGGAACCATCCGCATTTCCACCATTATTCGATGCAGCCGAATCATTGCTGGCCGACCCACAGTATGGACATACATCATATTTATCACTGTCATAATAGTGACCTTTTAAACATCTAACAACTTTCATGACTTCATCCTCTACAATCAGTAATCACTCATCAGTTAACACCATTCATATGTATATAAAACATATAAAAAACAACACAGTTTCAACAATCTATATATTTCTGCCGTTATATGATACTTAATCTTCATTTACCCACGTAAAGTTTTCACCGCAGAAAGGCATAAAGACAAGTTCGGTTTTGCCAAGTTTCAACACATCATACGCTTTAAGCTCTATCGAATTTAAAACCACATCACCATTTACATAGAATAGTTCATGTGCGTCTCCCGGCATTGCTATAAATTTTCTGGAATTTGGCTCAAAAAGAACAATTGCATGCTTTATTCTTGATACACTATTATCTCCTTTTATAACAACATCCATACTTGTGTCTCTGCCTATAAAATTCTTGCCTACAACAAGATTTTTACTTAATCCTTTTTCTTCACCCTCTGTTACAACCAGCCATCCAACAACCGGATTGATCTGAACTCCGCCTGACTTTGACCCTACGCCATAGAATCCGACTGTAGCAGTATCATCCTTCTCTTCATTTACAGGACCAAATGGTCCTGATGAATCCGGCACATCATCTGAATCAAAAGGTCCAAAACTAGGTCCAGGAACCGTCTTATTTGTTGGAAATCCCTGATCCATATTAAACGGATTTCCTCCTGCCGGACCAAATCCTCCCTGTCCGCCAAATTGTACTCCAGGCATAGTCGGTGTATCCCCTGATCCACCTCCAAACTGAACCCCCGGCATAGTTGGTGTATCCTCTGATCCACCATATCCCATAGGTCCACCTGCAGGTCCTCCAAAAGCACTGTCCACAACGCCGCCATTACAATATGGGCACATAGGATACTTGTCACCATCATAAAAATGGTTTTGGCTACACTTAACTAAGTTCATACTCTTCCTCCTTTATGATAAATATTTATTATATTGCATCAGAACAATTGAAGTATTATCCTGACTTCTTTGCGTATATTTTAAAACGACATCCGTAAGTCTTCTGGCTGCCCTGACCATATCCGGTTCCTCGCACCAGACTGTATCCGCTATAACCTCATCGCTAAGTCGTTTGTATAAACCATCACTGCATAGAAGAACTATATCATTCTCCTGAAGAACGATAGGAACGCCATTTTCATTGGTATCAATCAGCTCAAGGTTCCCTATGCCAAGAAAGCTTATCAGTCCCTCTCCGTGTTTTATCTTTCTATCATATTCTTCTTTGGAAATAAGACTTCTTTTAAGCTGTTCATCTAACATTAGTTTAAGATTATGATCCCTTGTAAGTCTTACTATCTTTCCATCCCTGATAAGGTATATTCTGCTGTCGCCAACCGACATCCAATACATTCTGTTGTCAAATACAACAGCCGACACCACAGTTGTTCCGGCTTCCATGTATTCTCCGGCATCATTTTTCAGATTTGAAACTACCTCGTTCATCTTTTCAGCTTCATCCTTAAGGAAGCTTATAATATTTGATTCATTTATAACATTTTTAGACGTAGCATTATAAAAATCCTCAGCAAACGTAAGAGTCGCCTTCTGGCTGGCTATTTCTCCCCCTTCAAGTCCACCCATTCCATCACATACAACTCCAACAGCAATACCATTCTCAACATTTGAAAACAGAGAATCCTGCTGATAATCTCTCGTTCCGAGAATGCTTGAACTGCCAATCTTTATAGTTGGATGTTCGCCCAGTAAGCGAGTCGTATATTCCTGAATCTGATCCTCTGATATTCTAACTGTTTCACAATCCTCATCTAACCCTGTCAATAAAGCCGAATCATCAGAGTTCTCCGCAAGCGCATCATTTGGAAGAATCCTGGTTTCAAGTTCCGAAGGATCGATAAGATTATTATTAATTGAATTTATATCCTCTCTGTTCTCTATTTTATCCATAGAATACTCCTAACTCCACCTGACACGTTGCTCCCCCCAGATAAATAAATGTACCCGGTGGAACAGTTATTACTTTACCTTTGGTTAATCTATTCATACCGATATATGAACCATTTGAAGAATAATCTTCTACGTAGTATTGGTTTTCTTTTTTATTATACATAACCAAAAGATGCGTTTTACTGACATGCCTTTCATCTACAACTATATTGGCAACACGCCCTATTGTATATCCGGTATTATCATTCAGTCTAAACTGCGATACAACCCTGTTATTAATGATAACCGAAACAAATGGAGTTACCGATACAGTAGGTACTGGCGGTACTGGTACTGATACTGGTGGTACTGGATGTACAGTTTCACCGCCATTTAACTTTAAATTATCAAGAAACTCGGTAATAGTCTGTGTCCTGTCTCTGTAATTTACTGCCAGGGCTTTATCAACCGCATCTGAAATATCCTGCCGGATTCCAAATTCAGTCAACTTTTGATAGCCATTGCTCATAATAGTCATCGGATCTTTCAGCTTAATACTTGTTAGCACAAAATAAATTGTAGCTGCCAGCGAGTAAACATCTGTCCACGTTCCCTGCTTACCATTGGTTGCATACTGCTCCATAGGTGCAAATCCAGGTTTCAAATATACTGAAAGCTTTTCACCATCTTTTCTGGTCAGACTTTTTGCATTTCCAAAATCAATAAGCTTAACACTGCCATTATTCTGAATAAATATATTATCAGGACCTATATCCCTATGAAAAACACCCTGAGAATGGACTCTGTTCAAAGCCTCCCCAACAGCTTTAATAATCGGTGCCAATTTTTCCCACGATAATTTTTTATCAATTTCTTCTTTACGTAAAGCATTAAGCGTTTTTCCGTATAGTCTTTCCATGGCAAAATAACATGTACCATTCTCCATAAAGAAATCAAACACACTTACAATCTGAGGTTCCTGATTAAACTTATAAAGAAGCATTGCTTCATCTGCAAACCTCTCCTTACTATGATTGAAAATGTTCTTGTACATATCTGAGGAAGGTACTATCTCGCAGCTGTGAGGCATTCTTACGGTAACATCTTTCGGATATAATTCCTTTATAGCTACCATCTTACGATTCAGCATATCCTTCGCTTCGTAAGTAATACCAAAACCACCGTTTCCAAGTACGTCAGTGACTATATATCTGTTATTCAGTTTTGTACCCATTGGCAAAGCAAATGCTGAACTTACCATCCTCGTCACCACCTAACAATTATTTCGAGAGAACCCACCTTAATCCTGTCATCCTGATTCAATCGTCTCTTATGAGTAATCCTTACACCATTTAAAAATGTACCATTTGTTGTTTCAAGATCCTGTATATAGAAACTTCCCTCCCGGTATTCTATAACAAAATGCTGTCTGGAAATCGTCTCATCATCAATAGTGATCTCACAATTCTCAGCTCTTCCGACTATAGAGCTTCTGTTAATATATTCGGTAGTACTTTTTAGAAGAGTCTCTCCTGAAAAGACATCCATCTTGATCGGTACACCGATTTTTTTCTGAACAACCGGTTCATTCCTTATTTCACCATTTAATGTTCTGTGTTCATTTTCAGCTATCTTATCCTTCTTTCTTCCACTCTTCACAACTATCATGATAACTGTCACGATCATAGCAATCAGAAGAACAGCACCGCCGATAATAAACCACATATATTTCTTCAAAAAGCTTTCCGATAATTCTTCTGAATTACTCTCAGACGAATCCGGCGTATTATTCTTTAATGACGTTGTTTTTTCACTGTTTCCTTCTTTATCAGTTTCGGTAGAAATATTCTCTTCCGTTGCCTCTGTTGATCCGGATACTTCACTATCCGTTTCAGGCTCATCCACCTGTTCTTTGTCATAAACTTCACTTTTTACACTCTTCATGGCAAAAACCGTTCTTTCAACAAGGAACATATTACATATAACAAATCCTAATATAAGAACTGATACATATATGATCATTTTTCTTTTATTTTTAATATTTTTCATGTAAATACCTCATTCCGTTTTTTGTTATATGCTTATGGAGATTCATCCCAATAGATTGTCTTTGTTTCAACCTTGCGTGTACTATTTTCAGATACAGCATCCTCACTCCATTCTGACCAGGATGACCATACAGGTCTTCTGTATGTATATATGGTCGTTACTGTCTTTGTTCTGTCTCTGTATCTCCATTCATCATATGCATTAGTATTTATAACCTGACGTGTCGTTTCATTAAACCATGTATCTCCACTTCTGCCATATAAAGCTATTGATCCATCCCAGTCATATATACCAAGCGGTTGATCACTCCATCCTCTCTCAACATAATACTGGCAGTACTTACCGCTCCACCATCCAACAGAGGGTCCGCTCCATCCGGTTCCGTTTGAATATTGTGCATACTTACTGTAATTGTATTGAGTCTTATATGTTGCAGGTATTGTTCGTTTTTCAACCTCATGAGTATCAGTATTATAATCCGGATCTGGTTTTGTTCTTGACCACTGACTCCACGGATCCCATTCTCCATATGTGGTACTTGTATCCTCGTCATAATACTCCCAATCACTTCCAAGAGATCCCATTGAAGTTGTTGTTTTCATTTCATAACTTGTGACTGTCTTATATCTATAATACTTTACCGTTGTATTGTCACATACAGTAATATCAACATAACTGCCTTTTGAAACAGACGTTCCCGCTGAAGTCTTCTGACTCAATACCTTTCCGGAACTGCTGGAAGAATCATGTTTATATGTTACATTACCAACCTCAAGATTATTTGACTTCAAAAGCTGGACCGCCGAATCGTAAGTTTTGCCAACAAGATCAGGTACTGTGACACCATCATAATAATAAACTACGAGCGATACCTCTGTACCCTTCTTAACCTCTTTACCTCCTGCCGGACTCTGGGACTTCACTTTTCCATCATCGTCCTCATCATTAGTCGGAACATATTCTAAATCACCTACCACAAGCCCTACATTGGTTATCTTTGATCTTGCACTTTTTTCACTTATTCCAACCACATTTGGTACAGTAACCAATACTTCTTTATATCTGTAAACTGTTATACTGACAGCAGAGCCCTTATCAACTTCAGTTCCTGAGCTTGGATTCTGCTTGGCAACAACATCTTCTTTACTTTTATCAGTTGTATCCGTGTAATCAACACTACCGACTTTCAGTCCGGCATTACTGATTGCTGTTTTTGCACTGTTTTCACTTTTCCCGATAACATCTGGTACTTTAACCTTAGGATTTACAGGCTCCGGTTCTGTATATTTATACACTGTAATGTTAACTGAAGAGCCTTTATCAACTTCAGCTCCTGAGCTTGGCTTCTGCTTAGCAACAACATCCGCTTTACTTTTATCAGTTGTTTCCGTGTACGTAACACTTCCGACCTTCAGTCCGGCATTACTGATTGCTGTCCTTGCGCTGCTTTCACTTTTTCCAATTACATCCGGTACTGTAACCTTAGGATTAACAGGCTCTGTTTCCGTATATTTATATACTGTAATATTAACTGCTGAGCCTTTATCAACCTCTTCTCCTCCCTTTGGATTTTGTGAAGCCACTACGCCATCCTTGTCTTTGTCTTCAGTTTTCTTATAACTTATATTTCCTACAACAAGTCCGGCACTTTTAATATTTGATTTTGCACTGCTCTCACTTCTGCCAACTACATTCGGAACCGAAATTTTATCAGCAGGATTATATGGTTCATCACCACTATATTTGTAAATAACCAGATTAACTTTTTTATTCTTTTTGACAACTGAACCGGCTACCGGATTCTGTGATACTACTTTTCCATCTTTATTTTCGTCAGTTGTTTCTTTATAACTAATGCTTCCTACCGATAGCTGCGCAGCGCTAATTGACGATCTTGCACTGCTTTCACTTTTTCCAACAACGTCCGGTACTGTTGTATTACCAATATTTATATCATCCTCAGGCTCATCCTCCGAACCATTTTCGGTGTCAGATGAATCATCTTCCGTAGAAGATCCTTTGTACTTATATACACTGAGATTAACTGAACTACCCGGTTCCGCCTTCTGTCCCGCTGACGGATTCTGTTTTGATACCTTTCCATTCTGTTTTTCACTGGCCGTCTCAACATAAGTCACTTTGCCAACTGCAAATCCGGCATTAACTATAGATTTTTTAGCAGTACTAAGCTTCTTGCCTACAACATCAGGTACTACACCATCAACGCCTTTTGAAATATAGATAGTAATCTCTGTCGGTTCACCATCTGTTGTTATTTCAACTTCTGTTCCGGCTTCTACACTCTGCCTTATTACATGATTCTTAGCAACAGTATCGTTTTCCTCCTCAACCAAAACTGCCTTTAAACCAACAGCCTCGATCATTTCCACAGCCTCATCTTTATCTTTAAACTGTACATCAGGGACACGAACTGTCATAATTCCAAGGCTAACCTTTACCTCTACGATATCCCCTTCCTTTGCGAGCATACCCACTTCCGGATCCTGTTCAAATATCTGTCCCTTTGGAATTGTTGTGCTATATGCAACCGATACTAGCTTTATATACAAATTTTTTTCTCGAATAGCTTTTTTACCATCTTCCCAGTTTTTTTCTTTAAGTTCAGGAACCTTTGTGGTCTTGGTACTATCATAAGATGATATTCCGGTCGATACCTTAAGATCAACACTGCTTCCTTTATTTACTTCTGTATCAGGAGCTATACTCTGCTCATATATACATCCGGGAGCTATCTCGCTTTCTCCCTCTTCAGTCATATATGTTATTTCTAATTCATCAAGTTTCTGTTTACTTTCCTCAGCATCACAGCCAATATAGTTATCCATATAGATAACCTTGCCACCTGCACTGACCGTGACTTCAACGGCAGTATTTATCTTTATTTCTTTACCGGCAACAACATTCTGCGACAAGATATAATCCTTAGGTATGGAATCTGACTCTATCTTATCAGTAACCTGTAGCAAAAGATTTTTCTCTTTAAGTATTTCTTCTGCTTCTTCAACAGTTTTATTTACAACATATGGCATCTTCAATCCGCTTCTTAAACCGGGGATGATATCCGCGATTTTAATGACATTTGTTGCCAGTAAAATAATAAGCGTTGTAATTGCCACAGCTCCTGTGCCGGACACAATTTTTAACCATCGTGGCCATTTAGGAAGGATTTCTCCCCCTTTACCATCTCCTATTCTCTTTGTACCCTTAAGAAGCTGTTCCTTGAATTCTCCTGCGCTTTGGGTTCTCTTTTCTATCTTAAGGTTCATCGCATTTAAAAGCGCATTTTGTTTATTTTTTGGAATCTTTACTCCCAGCTTGCGAGGTGTTTTTAATTCATCCTTTATGCCCCTTTCCATGGCATCCTGCGGAGTAATACCGGTAATCATTTTATATAATGTAGCTGCTGCCGCATATACATCTGACCAGGCTCCCTGGTCTCCTCTGCTTCGATACTGTTCCTGAGGTGCATACCCCTGCTTGACAATAACAGACAAACTCTTACTATGTGTGGAACTTGCATATCTTGCAGCACCAAAATCTATTAATTTAACTCTTCCATCATTTGTAACAAATATATTATCCGGGGAAATGTCTCTATGAAGAAGCCCAACACTATGAATCTGGGTAAGAGCATCAAGAATGGGTACGATATACATTATCGCCCTCTCAACTTCCATTCTACCTTCATATTCAAGAATATCTTTGATCGTTTTTCCTTCAAGATATTCCATGACTATGTATGCGGTATTATTTTCTTTAAAAGAGTCATAAACTTTTACAATACCTTCAATGTCTCTAAATGCAGCAAGTTTTCGCGCTTCTTCAACAAACTTATCGATTCCGTTTTCAAACTGCTCGTGTTTTTCCCCCTCAAACACCGTAACTGTATTTTCACCAGCTGATCTTGTTGAAAATTCACCGGGAAGGTATTCTTTTATGGCAATTTTATGATTAAGCATATAATCATATCCGATATATGTAACGCCAAAACCACCATATCCTATGCTTTTTCCAACAATGTATTTTCCTTGAAGAACAGTTCCCGGCATAAGATGATAGGGTTCCTTTGGTCCGGTGCCCTCAATATATCCGCAATATGGACAGACCTCAAAACGGTCATCGTATTGTTCCATACACCCAAGACATATCTTCTTAGCCATACTATTCCTCCGTTACAGAAAAACAAAAAGCCGCCACTTAAACAAGGCGACTTCATATATCAAATAAACAACTGGCTGCCACCCCACAGGCCCTATAGTTTTGCGTCATACAGTTTCCTGTATTTTGCCTAAAAAATATTCTTCTATATAACGAACTCTATGCATATATTATACGTTAAAAAGCATAAAAATGCAACGCAAATTTCGCCATTGGCGACTACTTGCATTGCATTTTTACCTGTATCTTTTTGTATAAATCACACCAGATCATTCAGGAAATCATCCACTGTCTTATATCGTTTTTCCCAATCAACAGATAACGCTTTCATAATCGCATTAATGGTCTGTTCAGGAAGCTCAAGGACGATTCCCCACTGTTCTATCAACATCCGCTCCTCATAATTTTCTAACAATCTGGACACGGGATCCCGCAGAGTTTTTCCGGTAATCATTTTATATAAAATGGCTGCCATTGAATAAATATCTGTCCATGGCCCCATATTTTTACGACCATACCGTTCCACTGAACAATAGCCAGGTCGTATATATGCCGGAATAATCCCCGATTTCAAATCATTTATCGGACAAATTGTCTTTGGAATAATCCTTATACCATCATCCCTAATATATACTCTCCACGGATCCAGATCCCCATGAACCAAACCCTTGTTGTGAATAACCCTCAAACCATCTGATATAGCAGAAATATAATTCAAAGCAGTTATCACATTTACTTTTGGTGTGTTTTTACAGAAAGAATCTAATGGCACATTATCCCTTATATCCTCCATAACTCTGTAAGCTGTACCATTTTCATAAAAATAATCTATGGAATACCACGAATACACCTGAACAGTCTCGAGTCCATATTTCTTAACTATTTGGGCTTTTTCAACGAAACACTCTAACTCCTTTATATATATATCATTATTTGTAACATATATCCTATTACTTCCCAATACCCTTTTGAATTGCATTGTAAGAAAGAGTTCTGCAACAGTAACAGTTTTCCCTTGTTCCAGATCATTCGCCAAATAATAGAACTTTTTTTCAGACCGTGACAGGCACGAAATCACTTTATATTTATTATTCAGGATAGTCCCTTCTTGTAATTGATCTTTATATTCCCCCATTTTTCACCTTTTACTGCAATATCCTCCTCACATTCCATGAATAATGACCACTACTTTTCTTTAAACTCAATCTGATTATTCTTTGCAATCCTTTCAGCCATTCCAGCCGATTTTCCATAAATAATATACTCTCCGGAGTCAGAATTCTTTTTAAAGGTTTTATAAGACACTTCCTCCAGAGTTTCCGGAAGATATACTGAATAATTAACATTCTTCGGTTGTATAAAATTATTAGTTCGTATTATTTTCACTCCTTCAGGAACGTGTATTTCAATATTTATTTTTTCTTCCGAATCCGCAAATTCACCCCTGTCACATATAGCATAATTATCTATAATTTCTGTACCTTCGCGGATATTGATTACATTTGTCATAGCATCCGGAACACATAACAATGTCTTTCCGTCTCCAGAATACAGCAGACCATTTTCTGATACAAAATCAGGATTGCTCTTATCCGCTTCAATATATTCAAGACTTGAACACTTTGAAAGTGAATGCATTAAGCCCCGTTTGTTGTAACCCAAATCCGTTACGGTTGCAGGAATTATAAGTTTTTTAATATTCTTTGAATTCAAAAATGCACTTGTAGATATCGAAACCACACCATCCGGTATTCTATATTCTGATTCTGTATTATTATTCATGTAATATAATAATTTTGTACCATCTTTAGTGAATACCGCACCTCCACTAAACTTATAGTTATCATTTTCATCTGAGATACTTATTTCCTTCAAGTTGTTCATA
The DNA here is from genome assembly GCA_900108205.1 of Eubacterium ruminantium. Classification (GTDB taxonomy): domain Bacteria; phylum Bacillota; class Clostridia; order Lachnospirales; family Lachnospiraceae; genus Eubacterium_Q; species Eubacterium_Q ruminantium_A. Next base: position 836,369 of record FNUU01000001.1, read on the forward strand.
TCAGTCATGTTATCCCAGTTTCGAAGTTTCTTCCCAATTTCTATCTTTTCTGCATTTTTAAACTTACTTCCATCAAGATATATAACCTTATCATTCAGAACAACCGTTTTAATACTGTTATATTCTTCGATAGTCCTTACAGATACAATTCCATCCGGAATTACAAGCGTATCCCCGACAGAATCCGGTATAAGCAGCAGAACATCTCCTGCTCTGTTTGTAACAAACCCATCTTTAGCAGAGAAGAGTAAATTATTTCTATCCACTGTAAATTTATCGATCATAAAGCTATCAAATGGATGTTTTCCTATATGCTTAAAGTTTTCCCCAAAATGAATATCATCAAACGGAATGATATTAAATCTGGAAAAATCCCCAAAAGCATAGCTTCCTATAGCCTCAATATTTGCAGGGATATTTACTTCTTCTAATTTCACTTCAAAAAAAGCTTTATTTCCAATAACTTTGACAGAATCTGGTATCGTAACCGATTTCAGATAAAAATTATTGCTAAAAGCCTGACTGCCTATAGTTACCGTCCCATCCGGAATATTGTACTTTTCATCCATGCCAAAATAACAAAGTAAAGTCTTCTTATCCTTAGTATATAAAGAATTATCAATCACACAATAATAAGCATTTTGATTATCAATTTCTAGCACACTGTCAGTTACTACTGCCTTACCAATATTCTTAACTCCTGAAGGTATAACTACTTTTTTCAGAGCACTGCATCCGAAGAAACATCTTTCTCCTATTGTTTCACAGGACATCGGAATATCCACTTTACTTAAAGAAGTACAAAGCGTAAAAGCATTATTTCCAATATACTTTACCCCTTCAGGTATAACTATTTTCTCCAGTGACTCACAGCTATAAAATGCATATCCTCCTATTTTCTTAATAGTTCCCGGAATTTTTATTTCCTTTATTGTACTATTTTCAAAAGCACTGTCGCCTATCTCTGTTACAGATTTAAGATTTATAGTATCCGGAACAGTAATAGAATCTTTTGCTCCTGAATAGCCGTCAATCCTTATGCCTCCATCAATTTCAGTATAATAGAATGTGCCATCGTCTGTATTATATTCGCCGCTTATATCATTATTTGATACCTTTTGGAAATCCAATGTATATTTATCCCCGTAAATATCCTCTATGGTTATGAGACAATAAATATCTTCATCGCAATCCTTCAGTGGTTTGCTTTCCACCTTGATATCATCACCAATACTTATCATATTTCCGGCCAGTGAACCTTCATCCCACCATTCTTCATATGGAAGGAGATTTCCATCAACTCCATACGTAGGCGTATATACACGATTAAAGTTTATCAGATAATCATACCAATCCGTTGATACATATTCTGCTTTTCCATTTTCGTTATCGCTTTCCGTGATCCCAAGCAAAAGAATCTTGCCATTGGAATCAAGGATATTTATATCTATCTGTGTATAATCAAGAAGCATATCATCAATTGTATATGCAACCTTTTGTGAAACCAGTCGTTTATCCTTTCCAATTGATTGTATTTCTTCAAATGGAATACATATCGAATTGTCTCCCATAGTTACCATATAAACCGATTGATCATACGGAACGTTTATTACTCCGTCACTTTCAAGTTTTATCTCATGATTAAGCAGTACCGGCCAATATCTTTCTCCTTCTCCCCAGCTAATCCTGTAGAAGAATGTAGCTGTAACCTTTGAAACATTTTTTTTCTGTTCTTCGGATAATTGGATTTTTACTCCATCATTTTGGTCAAACACGTTTTTTTCATTACTGAATACGCCTCTGAAAACACTTTTCTCACGCGCTTTGCCGCTTATACTCATGTTATAATAATCATCCACAAACCTTGTATAATTATCTGATATTGAAATGCTTGACATTACATATTTCCCCATCTGATCATACATTTCTTTATTATCATATGGGAAATAAATAGAAATTCCTTTCTCACCATCCGTTCCTGCCTTATGATAAACAATCATTTTTTGCATATCATCCAACGATTTTGACGCCTCTTCCGGATGGCTGTTTTGAATCCCTTCAACAAAATCTATAAGGTCAACCATATCATAGGATGATCCATCGGAACACACCCCATAGATAAAACTAGATTTTCTTGCTTCAGCTATCATGTAATATTCATCAGTCATATTTTGAATCAGATTCTCATAAACCACATCCAAATCAGATACTACATCATCAACATATGAAAGATCATAGCATGACATAGTCAGATTACTTGTATTATCGCCAATAGCTTCATAGAAGCTAAAATAATCATCAATAATACTTTGCGCAATTACTTTTACATCAGTTTCATTATTCATACTTGACAGGAAACTATAATTCCAACCGTAACCCGGTTCAATTTCTGAAGAAGCAATAAGGTATTTTGAAAATGACTGAAGCATATTTGCATATTCGACAGCCCCCATGAGACATGCGTCAAAACCAATAAAATCAAATTTATTATCACCCTTAAACTTCGAACTACCTAACGCATTCTTTAATTCATTAAAGTCCAGCATATCTCTGTCATATAATTCATCCACGCCAAATCCATACACCGGCCCGCCACCATGATCCCAAAAGATCAGACTATAGTGTTCAGCTTTATAGTTTTCATAACAAAAATCCAAAAAACCAACCAGCGTTGATGCACTGCCCATATTTTGAATTGTTAATGTTTCTCCCTCTGTTACATATGCTCCATTACCCTTTATCCTGATAATACTGTTAACATCTCCTGAAACATCTGAATGCCAGTAAGAAGTTCCCCCGGTAAGTATTACAACATTCGTTTTTGATGTATCATATCCACTATACATCATTTCTTCCAATTCCATAGATGCCAGTCCCTTATCACTTTCAAGATTCGATCCTACCATATAAATCATGACAGTATTTGTCGTTGCAAGATCACTTGTGTCTACATTATTTATAAACTCTATACCGTCAACATGATCGTAAACTATATCATTTTCATTATTATCATTTCCATTGTCATCATCGTCATTATTATGTGAAGTGTCACTTGTATCCGAACCGGTTTCACTCGTCACATGTCCGGATTCACTTGTACCAGGTATATTCTCGACATATTCTGAACCACCATTGCCGGATCCGCCGCCTCCTCCACGATTGCTGTCTCCATCGTCTCTCAAGAGGAATACAAACATAATTGCAATCAGTGCAACGCCTGCGGTAATACCCCCTATCAAAAACGCTTTCTTATTATCTTTCTTTTTATTTATATTTACAGTAGACGGTGCTCTTCTCTTATCATTATGTGCTTGTGCGGATTTTGACTGTTGACTTTGTGCAGCAGCATACCGTGCATTTACCGGTGCCTGTTTTGGTCCTTGCGAAACAACATGCGCTTGATTTACATTATTCTGTTTATCACACAGTTTTATAACTATAAACCGGTCTTCAGCTGTTGGAATATAGAAATATTCATTGTTAAGCACATGTGAATCTATCTGTCTTTTTTTATAATATAAACCATTTGTTCCACCAAGATTTTTAATACACCACGTACCATTTTCTTTATAAAAACACCCTTGCACTCTGGAAATATATGGATCATTTAAAACAATATCACAATCTTTGTTTCGACCAAAACTAACCACGTCTTTCTTATAGCTTTCAAGGTCAAAAAAATATTCTTTGTTATTAATATTAACCGAAATCCTCATGTAACAAAATCCTCCTCCCACATATTAATTTCACACCTTACTTCACCTTCAAAGTAATCTCATTAGATATAGTCTTAGCCTTCCCATCATTATTATTGTTTTTATTGGATACAACACATCGGTATTTGTATCCATTCTGTTTTGCAATCGGTGTAAAGCTATAAATCGAAAGATTGGCATTTTGAACATCTGTCCATGTACTTCCATCATCTTTACTTACCTGCCATTGATAATCATATAACGATGATTTTCCATACACTTTAATCTTTATTAATGTAACCTTCCCCTCATCAACAGTTATAATACTCGAAGGCTTCTGCTCAACATTATCCAGTATAAGTGCCGGTTGAAGAATAATCTTTGCCCTTACTCTCAGTCTTACCTTGTTAGAATATTCCTCCCATGCTCCATTTGTAACCTTACACCTGTAATAGTAGCCATCCATCTCAGGTTCCGCCGTAAAGCGAATTGTATCAGTTGCATTTCCTGTAACAAAGCTGTCATTCCATGTTTTTCCATTATCACTGCTAACCTGCCATCGATAGACTGTAACTGATGACCTGGCCTTTATAGAAAATGTAACTTCCGACTGCGCACTAACCATCTTTCTGGACGGCTGATCGCTTATGACCGCCAAAGTGGTATATTTAGCGACTTTAGAATATACACTTCCACCATTATTGCTGACTTTGCATTTATAAAGTCTGCCGTCAAGTCCCTTTGTGGCAGTAATGGTAATAGTATTTGTTTTGTTGCCCGTTGCCGCACTTTCAACCCAAGTCTTTCCACCATTCTTACTGATATACCACTGATATCTAAGATTTTTACCTGATGCTTTTACCGTTATCTTCCCGGTACTTCCCCTTATCACAGTTATAGATGAAGGTTGAGATATTATAACCGGTGGATTACCTGATTTTTTATTCACAGTAAGCTTTACAGCCTTCGAATACTCTGTTGCTTTTCCATTTGAAACCTTGCATCTATACAAATAACCATTATATTTTTGTTTAGTGGTGACTGTAATTTTAGAAGAAGTATTTCCTGTTACCGCACTGTTGCTCCAGATTTTACCGTTATCATCGCTCACTTCCCATTGATATACCGCTGAAGGAGAATTAGAAGTCAGATAAAACGTTGCATCTTCACCTTCCACAACAGTTACAGAAGACGGCTGAGTACTGATAACAGGTTTAACAATCAACCTGACCACCTTGGTTTCAATACTTCCTCCGGCATTAGTCACCTTGCATTTATACAACTTTCCATTCAGTATTTTTTCGGCTTTAACCGACAATACTCTTGTGGCTGTTCCTGTGGCACCACTCTTTGCCCATCTGTCATTTTTCCCATCCCATACATACCATTGGTATTTGATACTTTTGCCGGAAGCAGATACATAAAACTTTGCTGTATCTCCTGCTACCACATTAGCATCAGACGGTTCTTTTGTTATAGTCGGTGGGGCATATTCCTTATTCACCGGATCATCCTGAGCGTACGCCTTTCTATGTGTTCCGCCAAAAAGACCTGATATTACAAAAACCATTAAAAACAAATACACTATACTTCTCAGGTATAATGTATTTGTTCTTATCCTGTTTCCAATAAATTTATACCAACAATTCATATTTCACACCTCCTCAAAACAAAAAGCTCCGAAACCTAAAAACAGTTCCGGAGCAATAATCTCACAAATCTAAAAGTATATATCAACCGCCTGATATCCTGCAACTGGCTGTCATTCAAAATAACTCTTACTCATCCAGACCCTGTAGTTTTGCGTCATGCAGTTTCCTGCATTTTGCCTTTTTCTATATTTGTTTGACTTCGTTATACAATATGTAAATTTGTATACACTAATTATAAGTTACACAGCTCTTAAAAGCAACAAAAAAAACTCCGGAAATGCATCTCTGCAAATCCGGAGTATCGATCATTTTACTTTTAATGTAAATGCATCGGAAATAGTCTTAGCTTTTCCGTCACTGTTGTTGTTTTTATTGGATACAACACATCTGTATTTGTATCCGTTCTGTTTTGAGAGTGGTGTGAAAATATAGATTGATAAAGTCGCTCCCTTGATATCATTCCATGTCTTTCCGGAATCACTGCTCACCTGCCACTGATAATCATATAATGTTGAATTTCCATATACCTTTATCTTAACACGTACCTGCTTATCCTTTTCAACAGTAATAACGCTTGCCGGTGGCTGCTCTACATTATCCAGAATAAGTGCCGGCTGCACCGTAATCGCTGCTGTAACTCTGAGTTTTACTTTAACAGTATATTCTTCCCAGGTTCCGTTTGTCAGTTTACATCTGTAACAGTATCCATCCTGTCCCGGTTCAGCTTTGAAGCTTATGGTGTCTGATGTGGCTCCTGTAACATAGCTGTTATTCCAGGTCTTTCCATTATCACTGCTTATCTGCCACTGATATTTAACTACTGAAGATCTGCTT
>FNUU01000004.1 GCA_900108205.1 Eubacterium ruminantium
AACCTCTTCATTTACTCCTTCACCATAATCTACCATCTTATAATCATCACCAAGACTGGTAATTCCATAAACAGCCGCAAGAGGGGTATAGTAATCAGAGCCATTCTGGAATCTGTTATGTTCAAGGTAAAGTATATAATCATCTTCTGTATTCATTGCAGTGTATCCTGCGATATGATACGTATTTCCTGTATTCTCATCATACACTTCATTCTCCAGTACTGTTATGGTATCCCCAACTTCTAACTTTGCAGCCTTATCCTTTTTTATCTCACTGATCTTAAAGCTGCATAAGGTATAACCATTTATCCAATAACCCTCTCCATCAACGTTAGATACAACCTTCTCTACACCTGTTTTCTTACCTATCACTATAGTAGCCGCCTTATCCGTAAGTGCTTCTACCGAATCATAACTATCTGTTTTAGCCCCTACAACAACATCTGTACCTGTTTTCTTGGTTTCCTCAGTATTTTTATCCGTCTTGTCTTTTTCTCCGCAAGAAGCGAGACATCCGATTGTCATAATGCATATTATAAATACTGCTAATTTCTTCTTCATAACGAATCCCCCTCCTTAATATCCATACTTGGCTATAATGCCATTTTTATCATCCGATAATGGTTTAGCCTGCCCATTAAATCCGGATTCTCTCATGACAGAGATAGAGTTTTCTGATGGATTGCAATGAGCCAACCCTAACATAATACATCCACAGATTACAAATAATTGCAATAACAAGCATTATCATAAACCGTATCCCCTCAGCGATTACACTATTGAAGTAATATATCAATATTTCTTCTTCAGTTTCTGATAATCCTATTTTTTTCTCCATAGAGCAAACCAGTATACGACTCCATTTATTATATATTGCTTTCACGCCTTTCCCTCCCTGCGTTTTCATGTTATCATCGATAATAAATGTAATCAATATTCTCCGCACAAACTACACTATTTCTGCACAAACAGCATTTTACAGCTTGTTGAAAAGCTTTAAAATATGTATAATATTATTATAAAGTTTGCATGAATGCATGAGGTATTAACAGCTAAATGAATTATTTCTTTATACTTTTTTTGAATTATATAGAGGAAAAAATACAAGATATACTATTGATACATTTCTGTAACGGTATTAGTTTCAAAAAAAAATCCAAACGTTTTACTAAACTGACTGTTCTAATCCTCATCAGCTCTCTGATAAGCACAATTATGGAATTAAATATAAATAATTATTTCATATTAAGGTTACTTCAAATAACTCTTGGTATGCTTATAATATTCATCATTTCGGCTAAAAGGCTATCTATAATAATAACTATTTATTTTTTTTCATATCTGATTTCAATTGTAATACAATATGCAATTGTTTTTTTCTTTAATATGATTTTTGACGATTTCTCCGATTATAGAATTGGATTATTAGGCAATCTTATTACGATAATATTGATTATAATATTGGGCAAAATACTCAATCCAAAAAAAATCTTCAATATGTTTATAAAAAACAAAACATCTCTTAGAATTGTTTTAGTGAATCTTTTTCTTTTTTTTACTTTTGAGGATTTTATTTTTAAAATGTACACACAAAACTACAAAAGCAACATAACAATCATTTTAACATCGGCATTACTCATAATACTTATTAATTATGTCATAATATTTGAGGAATATAGGCTTTCCCAAAAAGAAAACGATCTCATTAAATTTAAAAATGAGACTGTTCTACTAAACGAATTGATCACTCAAGTCAGATCTAAACAACATGAATATGATAATAGAATTGCTACAATCACTTCTTTACCATCGGTATATAAAGATTATAATTCATTATCTGATGCTATAAACTCATATTCACAGTTTATCCAAACTGATACACAGGTTATTGATATACTCCAGCTGGATAATAAGTTGGTAGCTGCATTTTTATTCTATCAATATAAACAGGCTCAAAGAGAATCTAAATCAATGCATGTAAAAATATGTGTTCCAACATTACACTCATTAATTCCCGAACCCAAATTAGTAGATATCATTAGTATATTAACCACTAATATGGTAGAGGCTATCGATCCAGGAGACGAATGTGAACTAAGAATAGACTGTAGAAACAACCATGTTATCATAGAAACAGTTAACAAGGGTCCTCTCCTTGATTCCAACATACAACAGAATCTTTTTACTCAAGGATACAGCACAAAAAGAATTCATCAAACAAATGATAATATATCGCAAAGAGGCTATGGTTTATATAATTTAAAAAGAATCGTTTCACGCTATCATGGTTCATATGAAGTTTATAATGAAATAAACCGAACCACCGGCAATACTAATATTATATTTCATATAGAGGTATAGCAATGAAAAAAAATGTATTAATTCTTGAAGATGAAAAAGTTCAATCAAAAAAAATTGAAATGCTTATTAATTCCGTATCCGAAGGTATATGCTCATATCCTGTCAATACATATTCTGAAGCTATGAAAATCTTAGACGTGACTCCCATTTCATTTTTTTGTATTGATATAGATTTAGGTAATGATTCAGAAAAGAAAGATGGCCTTGACTTTGCCAGGTATATCAGATCAAAATCAGAATATGAATTTACCCCAATTATCTACATAACATCCGTATCATCAAGATTAGAAGAAGCCCTTTCAACAACACACTGTTATGCATACATCAAAAAACCATACTCTGATGAAGAAATAAAAGAAACCGCAAAAAAAATGCTCCGTATGCCTTCAGCTGAGCCGTTAAAAATCGACATTAACGGAGTTAATGGCATACGAATTCATATGGAAATAAACAAAATTGCATTCATTGAATCATATAAACATGATCTTGTTTTACATACCGAGAAAGGAATTCAGGTGACAAAATCTTATAGTTTAAAGTCAATTGCCCGCCTTCTTCCTGATTATTTTATACGTTGTCATAATTCTTATATTATAAACAGACGCTATATATCCGGATATGACATGCGCAACCAAATAATCAGTTTGTCTGGATATTCCGAAAAAATACCTGTTGGCCGAAAATATCACAATACTGTACTATCATTATTTTACTCAAAAGAAAAAGACTAACAGCAAAACTGCCATATCCAATCATTTTCTTACATCCCATATTTCATAAGATCCACCTTGCCATCCGCAACTTCTATGCCGTCTGCTTCCAGGAGTTCCTTCTGTTTCCACGCCCCTCCGAATACATATTCACCGGCAAGCTCTCCCTTGGAATTAACAACTCTGTAGCACGGAATACTTTCGCCGTCCGGATTCTTATGAAGCGCATTTCCGACAGCACGGCTCATTTTCGGATTACCGGCCATTGCTGCGACCTGCCCATATGTAGCCACCTTGCCGCGCGGTATTTTCTTAACAGCTTCATATATTCTTTTTGTCGGACTGTCAGAGATCAGTTCATAACTTTCCTCTATCATCTGCTTTATTGCAGCATCCGGAACAGAGCCATCACAGATAACAGTATTCCAATGTTCCTTGTTCTGATGATATCCCGCTATAACCTTTCCGTCGAAAGCACTTCTCCAAAAATCCCTGTTATCCGGAAGTGTCTTCAGATTAATACGAAGTTCTTCTGTACCGTATTCATTTTTCCACATATATGACCATATAAATGCCTTTTTATTCCCTTTAAATCTTACCAAAACCCAGTTTGCATCAGAAAAAGGCGTATCTAAGTACGCCCCTTCAAAAGTCAGTCCGAATTCAAGTATTTTTTCTCTCTTATTCATCATAACTGTCACCCAATCTTCATATATATTCCATATGCTATACAGCCAATTCCGACAAGAACAAATATAGCTCCAAACCACAGATCTTTTTCTTTTTTCTGAAGCATATCTCTGATTGAAAAGATTCCCATAAACATAAAGAACTGGCCTAAAATAATAAGCATCAGCCATATCTTCTTTGTTTTTGCAGAGATAACAGCACCTGCTATCGAACCCAATACCCAGATGAGCACCAAAACAGATGCTATTACAGTTCCTGCCGCTAATTTGTTTTCATTATTCTCGTTCATACATAATCCTCAAAACATATCTTATGAGAAGCAAAACCCACTTCTCATAATCCTGCGGGACTAAAGTCCCTCCGGTATATTATCAAGAAAAAAATACTCGTTTCATTCATGCTTGTTTTTCTTCTGATAACATACATTATGAGATGCAAAAACGGCATCTCATAATCCAAATTGATATCAACAAATATTTCAGCACACCAGCTCCACTATCAGTTTCAGGTTGCCCTCTCCATCCTTAAGGACGGCCGTTATAACATTTCCTTCCGCTGAAACGAAAGGATATATCACATCCCCGAGAACCGACTGAAGCTTATATTCTGCACGGATTTCCTTCACATTGTTAAGTGACAATTCTCCGGTAAAAATTCCGGATTTCTCTGACTCAGCCGCCTCATCACTCTGCCCGTTTTTTATACCAGACTTTGAAGTAAGGTAACTGCTTATAGCAGACATTGCCAATTCCATATATTCTGCATTATTTACATGATGATTGGTATCAAGATTTCCTGCCGTTACTGTAATCGGTTCTGTCGCTGTCATCTCATCCGGAATCTGTATCTTTCCTTTTTGAAAATCAGCCTTGAGAGGTTCAGAAATACCATACGCATCGATTTCCGTCTGTGGTATTGTCTTCTCCGGCGCTCCCAGCTCAGTATTCACGAAAGCCCACCTTGAAAATGCATATATCAGCAGTTCACCTTCATCATTTTTAACAGTAAAGTTTCTGTCTCCAAGAAAATGTCTGAAGCCGCAGGCCCAGGTCTTCACATGAATTCTTTCTGTATATTCAGGCCTTCTGTTGATCTTAATGTGCCAGTTGATCAGCATCCATGCTGTATGATTTATATCATGGTTCTTCAGGCCTACTCCTCTTTCCTCTGCCTCAAAGGTACAGCAGTCCTGAAAATAATTGATTATCGAAACCAGGCTGAGCTTCTTATCCTCTGCCAGTTCACTGTATCTTACTCTTGAATCAAATTCGTACATTTCAACTCTCTTCTATATTGCAAATATATAGTTTCTATAAAAACCGGTATACCCAATATTATTTTCACTATTATTTATAGCTAACTGTTTATACTCAACATTTTCCCAACTGATAACGTTGTCTATAATGATTACTCCTCCACACCAAGTTCCTTCAGTATCTTTACAACATCCTCCACGGTTTCAATGTCATTCATATCCTCCTGAGGCAGCTCAATATTGAATTCCTCCTCAAGAACCATGCCGAGATTATAGAGATCAAGGGAATCCACTGCGAGATCATCCCTGAGAATAGTATCCATCGAAATATCCTGGGCATTAACCCCCAGCTGCTCAGCCATTATTGCAACAAGCTTATCAAATATCATCTTTTTCTCCTTCACATACCTAACTAACACCATCGATGCAGCTTTTTATGATCCTGTGGGACTAACGCCCCTACTGTATCTTATATTCACATATTTTAAAACCCACCCCAAATGATGTCAATCTTATCTTATCGGAAGAAAAGGTACCTGTGAAATATTTCTCACAGGTACCTTTTCACATACTGTAAAAATTTAATTAATACAATCCCTCGGGACTAACGTCCCTTCTATATTTTTTCAAGAAAAAGTATATTATGCAAATGGATTCTCAGATGGATATCTTACTCCTGCCGGATGGTTGTATTCAATCTCACTCTGTTCTACGCCGATAAACTTAAATACTTCAAACAGCAGTCTTCCGTTATGGTGGAATGTAATAGCTGCATGGTGCGGATAGTTCTTCTCAACAAGTACATGTCTGTAGAAACGTCCCATTTCAGGAATAGCAAAGATACCGATGGAACCGAAAGAACGTGTTCTTACAGGAAGGATCTCGCCTTCTGCAACATAAGCGCGAAGTTTTGCATCAGATGTACTCTGAAGTCTGTATACTGTTGCATGTCCCGGAATAAGATCTCCTTCAAGGGTACCATTTGTAACCTCTTCAGGAAGTGTTCTGGCCATGATCTTCTGATTCTTCATCTCATGGAATGCAAGCTTTGTTGTACATGTATTTCCACAATGGAAGCCCATAAATGTATCCTTAATAGTATAATCATAATCAAACTTGCCCTTGATCTCTGACTCAAACATATCTCTAGGAACAGAGTTGTTGATATCAAGAAGTGTTACTGCATCATCACTGACAAGCTGTCCGATATACTCTGAAAGTGCACCGTAAATATCAACTTCACATGATACAGGAATGCCTCTCTTGGCAAGACGGCTGTTAACATAGCATGGTACAAAACCAAACTGTGTCTGGAATGCAGGCCAGCACTTACCGGCAATAACAGTAAACTCTCTGCTTCCCTTATGAGCTTCGATCCAGTCAAGGAGTGTGATCTCATACTGAGCAAGCTTATTCAGAACCTCCGGCTTCTTATTTCCTTCTCCAAGTTCAGCGGCCATATCTGCTGCAACCTCAGAAATACGAGGATCGTCTGCATGCTTATTGAAAGCTTCAAAAAGATCCAGCTCTGAATTTTCTTCTATTTCAATGCCAAGATTGTAAAGCTGCTTAATAGGTGCATTACATGCAAGAAAATCCTGTGGTCTTGGTCCAAAACCAATGATCTTAAGGTTGCTGAGCGCAATCTTAACCTTTGCAATGGTCTTAAAATCATTGATCATAGCAGCTACTTCATCAGCTGTTCCGACAGGATACTCCGGAATATAAGCCTTAAGATTTCTAAGATAGAGATTATAGCTTGCATTAAGCATACCACAGTATGCATCGCCTCTGTCATCACAAAGTCTGTCTCCTGCCTCTTCAGCCGCAGCAACCACCATAGATGGTCCCTGGAATTCCTTAACAAGAAGAATCTCGCTGCTCTCCGGTCCAAAGTTACCAAGAAATACAACAAGAGCATTACATCCTGCAGCATTTACCTCTGCGAGAGCCTTTCTCATGTCCTTTTCATTTTCTACTGTTGTCTGGCAATTAAATATCTCCCCATATGTCTTTGTATACTCAGCTACAACAGCTTCTCTTCTGCTTGCAGAAAGACTCATCGGGAAACAGTCTCTGCTTACCGCAATAATACCTAATTTTACTTCCGGCATGTTTTCCATTATCTTTTTCCTCCCTTTGTTGTCACGATTATATAATACGATTCGATTTCCACTTTAACATTTTTTCGATTTACAGCCGGCTGTTTCCACATAAATGAGTCTAAATGACATCAGCAAAAACTGTTTCGCTGTTCGATAAAACATTTAAAGAGAACGCTCCATTTATATATTATCATGATTTTATTTATAAAATAACAGGATAATTTATATTATTTTACCCGTAATTTTTTCATTAATTTTCTTTTACAGGCTTCAATATTGCAAGCCTGTATCGGCAGACACAAGATATGCTCCGCATTTCAAACTTCCGGCCACATATTACAATGTATCGACCGCAGCCCTCTCTATCGGAAGTGCCGCCTTGAAGCTCTCCATAAAGCTGTCAAAACCTGCTGCTTCTTCAGGAGAAGCCGTAACTGTCGTTCCCTTTTCTCCGGCAAATATCTTATTATTCAGATAATCCGAAAGTGTAAGGTCTGCTTCTTCCATCTTCTCTTTAAGGAAGAGCGCCAGCACCGCCATGCCCCATGCTCCGCCTTCGCCTGCCGTTTCCATTACTGTTATCGGACCGCCAGTTGCAGCCGACATTATCCTCTGTCCTACCTCCGGTGTTTTAAAGAATCCTCCATGTCCAAAGAGCTTGTCGACCTTAACATTTTCTTCTCTGAGAAGAATATCGAGGCCCACCTTAAGGGTACTTACAGCAGAATAAAGCTGCAGCCTCATAAAGTTTGCAAAGGAAAAGTCTGCATTTACCTTTCTTGCAAAAACCGGCCTTCCTTCTTCAAAGCCGGTCACAGGCTCTCCTGAAAAATAGTTGAAGCCCATAAGTCCTCCACAGTCCGCCGCGCCACCCAGAGCCGCCTTAAACATGGTAGTATAGAGCTTATCAGTATCAACCTCAAATCCCATGGCCTTGCTGTATTCGCGGAATATTTTTGCCCATGCATTTATATCTGAAGTACAGTTATTGCAATGTACCATCGCAACATCATCTCCTACCGGAGTTGTGACAACATCGATTTCCGGATGTACTCTGCTGAGAGCCTTCTCCATAACAACCATTGCAAATATACTTGTTCCGGCAGACACATTTCCGGTTCTTACCGCAACGCTGTTGGTTGCTACCATTCCTGTTCCGGCATCTCCCTCAGGAGGGCACATCGGTATGCCCGGCATAAGATTGCCGCTTATATCCAGCCTTGCCGCACCTTCCGCAGTAAGCTTTCCTGCATCCTCTCCGGCCGAAAGCACCTTCGGCAGTATATCTCTGATCTTCCGGTCAAAGCCGTACACGTCCGTTAAACGGTCATATTTATCAAGATATTCCTCATTATAATTTCCTGTTCTGCTGTCTATAGGGAACATTCCCGAAGCATCGCCTACTCCCAATACCTTCTCTCCTGAAAGCTGCCAGTGAATATAGCCTGCAAGGGTAGTGAAAAATGTTATATCCTTCACATGCTCCTCTTTGTTTAAAACCGCCTGATATAAATGAGCTATACTCCATCTCTGCGGAATATTGAAACCAAACTCTTCAGTGAGCGCCTCTGCTGCCTCGCCCGTAATCGTATTTCTCCAGGTTCTGAAGGGAACCAGCAGTTCATCAGCTTCATTAAATGCCATATAACCATGCATCATAGCACTGAAACCAATAGCGCCTGTAGTTTTTATAACAGTATCATACTGTTTCTTAACATCCTCCAGAAGATCAGTGTACGCTGCCTGCAGTCCCTTCCAGATCATATCAAGACTGTAGGTCCATACACCATTTTCAAGCCTGTTCTCCCATCCAAAACTTCCCTGTGCGATTGGTTTTCCTGCATCATCCACCATGACTGCCTTGATCCTTGTCGAACCAAATTCGATGCCTATCGCAGTTTTTCCTGAATCTATAAGTTCTTTTATGCTCATCGATAATCCTCCAAAACATATAACTCCGGTATATCTGTTTTTAATAACTTCACCACAATATTGATATATTGATTTACCGATCATCTATACTGCATCTACTACGATAATACCATTTTCAGACATGAATGCAAATATTTTTTTATTATTTTTTACCATTTTTTACTAAATATTGTTTGATAAAATTATAATGTATCCCAGACAATAACTCGTACTGTTTTATGTACCGTTTTTACTTATTGTTTTCTGGTTTATAGAAAAAACGGCGGAAGTGATGATAAACCACTTCCGCCTGATAATTATTATTTATTATTATATAAAAGATTATTTGCTGCTCTTCTTAAGATCAACCTTAACCTTCTCGAGATGCCAGATATCCTTAACATATTCTTCGATGGTTCTGTCTGAAGAGAACTTTCCTGAACATGCTGTATTCATCATAGCCATACGAGCCCAGCCTGCTGTATCTCTGTATGCCTCATCAACTCTCTTCTGAGCCTCTGCATATGAATCGAAGTCCTTAAGAATGAAGTAAACATCTTCCTTTGTAAGGGAATCATAAAGATCTCTGAATCTTTCAGGATCATCCTTTGAATACATACCATTTATAAGCTGAGTAAGAACTCTTCTTACATTCTGGTTTGAATTATAAATATCCCAAGGATTATATCCACCCTCACGCTCATACTTCATAACTTCATCAGCTGAAAGACCGAAGATAAATGCATTCTCCGCACCAACCTCTTCAACGATCTCAACATTTGCGCCGTCCATTGTTCCGATTGTAGGAGCACCGTTCAGCATGAACTTCATGTTACCTGTACCTGAAGCCTCACGTGAAGCTGTGGAGATCTGCTCTGAAACATCTGCAGCTGCAACAAGGATCTCAGCATTTGAAACTCTGTAATCCTCGATAAATACTACCTTGATCTTTCCATCGATGGAAGCATCATTATTGATAACGTCAGCAACTGAATTGATGAGCTTGATCGTAAGCTTTGCTCTCTTATATCCGGCAGCAGCCTTTGCACCGAAGATAAATGTTCTCGGATACATATCCATATCCGGATTTTCCTTCAATTCATTGTAAAGATGCATTACATGAAGGATATTGAGAAGCTGTCTCTTATACTCATGAAGTCTCTTGATCTGTACATCGAAGATAGAATTAGGATCAACGTCGATGCCGTTATTCTCCTTGATGTACTGCGCAAGACGAAGCTTGTTCTGATACTTGATGTTCATGAATTCCTGCTGATACTTAGGATCATCCACAAGCACCTTGACCTTCTTTATCTGTGAAAGGTCTGTGATCCAGCCATCACCGATATTATCATTTAACCACTTTGCGAGAAGAGGATTGCCGTGAGCAAGGAATCTTCTCTGTGTGATACCATTTGTCTTATTGTTGAACTGATCAGGTCTCATCTCATAGAAGTCCTTCAGCTCTCTCTTCTTAAGGATCTCTGTATGGAGCTTTGCAACACCATTTACTGAGAAGGAACCTGCTATTGCAAGGTGAGCCATCTTAACCTGTCCATCATAAAGGATAGCCATTGACTTAACCTTATCCTGATTACCCGGATACATCTCCTGGATTCTGATAACAAATCTTCTGTTGATCTCTTCTACGATCTGATATACACGTGGAAGCAGTCTGCTGAAGAGCTCTATAGGCCACTTCTCGAGAGCCTCTGACATGATAGTATGATTTGTATAAGCACAGGTACGTGTTGTGATATCCCATGCATCATCCCACTCAAGGCCTTCCTCATCCATAAGGATTCTCATAAGCTCTGCTACGCATACTGTAGGATGTGTATCATTTAACTGGAATACAACCTTCTCAGGAAGATCATGTATATCCTCGTTATTCTCCTTGAATTTAAGGATTGCTCTCTGAACGGAAGCAGATATGAAGAAATACTGCTGCTTAAGTCTCAGTTCCTTACCTGATATATGATTATCATTTGGATAAAGAACCTCAACAAGTGTTCTGGCAAGGTTTGCCTGCTCAACAGCCTTTGCGTACTCACCCTTATCAAATGACTCCAGGTTGAATTCCTGTGGAGCTTCAGCATCCCAGATTCTGAGTGTATTAACAACATTATTGCCGTAACCAACTACAGGAAGATCATAAGGTACTGCACGTACTGCGCTATAGCCTTCCTGAATGAAATGATTACGTCCGTCCTTCTGCTCAACTCTTACATATCCGCCGAACTTAACCTCAACTGCATACTCTGCACGCTTAACCTCAAATGGATAGCCATTCTTTAACCAGTCATCCGGTGCCTCATACTGATATCCATCCTTGATCTTCTGCTTGAACATACCATAACGATAACGGATTCCGCATCCGTATGCAGGATATCCAAGAGTTGAAAGTGAATCCAGGAAACATGCTGCAAGACGGCCGAGACCACCATTTCCAAGAGCAGGATCTCTCTCCTGATCCTCGATAAAGTTCATGTCAAAGCCCATCTCTTCAAGTGCTTCCTGAATCTGTGGATAGTATCCAAGGCTCAGTATATTATTTCCAAGAAGTCTTCCGATAAGGAATTCCATGGAAAGGTAATAAACCTTTTTAACGTTCTGCTTTTTATATACCTTATGTGTTGCGATCCATCTGTCGATGATATCGTCCTTAACAGTATAGGCTACAGCCTGATATATCATCTGAGGTGTTGCCTCTTCGATATCTCTTCTGTAGAGAGTCTTAACATTGTTAATGACCTCGCGCTTAAAGCCTTCCTTGTCAAATTCTACGATTTTCTTCATAAAAACTTCCCTCCTCATTCGTTTTTATGAGAAGTAAAAACCACTCCTCACATTCCCTAAGAATATAAATTCTTCGGAGCTCCCACCGGGACAAGGATCATATTATGAAAAGCAAAAATGCATCTCATAATCCTTCGGAACCAGCGTTCCTCCGATATCTCATAATCCGTGCGGGACTGCAGTCCCGCCGGTATCATCATATGACCTGTCCGATATGGATTATATATTTTTTGCAACGCCCATCTTAACGTCTTCACCATTGATGTTCCAATCCTTGATAAAGCCCTGCATATCGTCTGAAATAACCTCATCTGCAAGAACTGCCGTTTTAATAGTACCAGCATTTGCAGTGATTATATTCCTGATCTTGTCATTTCCGGATACATATACCTTGATCCTGTCAGTTACGTCGAAATCTGCTTCCTTACGCATTGACTGAACCTTTGAAATGATCTCTCTCACATATCCTTCCTCGATAAGCTCAGGTGTGAGTACAGTACTGAGAACAACTGTAACATAATTATCACCCTCTGTTACATAATCCTCTGATTTGGCAACCTCTATAAGAAGGTCCTCCTCAGCAAGAGAAATCTCTGTATCATTTACAGTGAAGGTTAAAGCACCGTTTTCCTTCAGTGTCTTCATAGCTTCATTTCCATCGATTTCAGAAAGATACTGCTTGATGCCTCCGAGGAATTTACCATACTTTGGTCCTACAGTTCTCAGCTGTGGTTTAAATATATATGTTGAGAATTCGGATACATCATCCTTCCATTCAACATTCTTGATATTAAGCTCATCCTTGATGATATCCACAAAGAATACCGGAAGGACTCTCTCTGACTTGATGAACATATCTGATATAGGCTGTCTGTTCTTGATATTTGCTGTATTTCTAGCTGCACGGCCGAATACAACGCACTTAAGAACCTCATCCATGTTGCTCTCAAGTTCCTTATCGATAAAGCTCTCTTCTACCTCAGGATAGTCACAGAGATGAATACTTATCGGAGCATCCTTATCTATATTTCTTACAAGATTCTGATAAATGCTTTCTGTCAGGAATGGTACCATAGGTGCTGCAACCTCACAGATAGTAACAAGTGCTGTATAAAGAGTCATGTATGCATTTATCTTGTCCTGTGGCATATCCTTAACCCAGTAACGTTCACGGCAGCGTCTTACATACCAGTTGCTCATATCATCAACGAACTCTGCAAGAACCTTTGCCGCCTCAGGAATCCTGTAGTTTCCAAGCTGCTCATCGAAGGTCTTAACTGCCGAATTAAGCTTGCTGAGGAGCCATTTGTCCATTACTGAAAGGCTTTCATAATCAAGAGTATAATCCAGTGGATTAAACTGATCTATCTCTGCATAAAGTGTATAGAATGCATATGTATTCCAGAGTGTTCCCATGAACTTTCTCTGTCCTTCAAGAACTGCGTCCTCATGGAAACGATTCGGAAGCCAAGGTGCAGAGTTGGTATAGAAATACCATCTTATTGCATCTGCTCCATACTTGTTGAGAGCCTCCATAGGATCAACAGCATTTCCCTTGGACTTGGACATCTTATTTCCATCCTTATCCAGCACGTGGCCAAGAACGATGACATTCTTGTAAGGAGCCTTATTGAAGAGGAGTGTAGACTCAGCCATAAGTGAATAGAACCATCCTCTGGTCTGGTCAACTGCTTCGGAAATGAAGTCAGCCGGGAAATTCTCCTCAAAAATATCTGCATTTTCAAATGGATAATGCCACTGTGCAAATGGCATTGCACCTGAATCGAACCAGCAGTCAATAACCTCAGGAACACGTCTCATAGGACTTCCTGATTCAGGATCATCGATGATAACATCATCAACAAATGGTCTGTGAAGCTCGATATCTTCAGGAACGGGAAGCTTTTCTCCGTTTTCTCCAAGGATATAGCCCTTCTCACGAAGCTCTGCTATGCTGCCGATGGCGATCTTGTTGCCATTTTCAGCACACTCCCAGATATTGAGCGGTGTACCCCAGTAACGGTTACGGGAGATACCCCAGTCCTGAACATTCTTCAGCCACTCGCCGAAACGTCCCTTACCGATTCCTTCAGGGATCCAGTTAACTGTATCATTATTTGCAACCATTTCCTCAGAAACAGCTGTCATCTTTATAAACCATGACTCTCTTGCGTAGTAAATGAGCGGTGTATTACATCTCCAGCAATGTGGATAATCATGCTCAAACTTAGGAGCTGCAAAGAGAAGTCCTCTTGATTCAAGGTCAACAAGTACCTTTGGATCGGCATCCTTAACAAAAAGTCCCGCAAACGGAGTCTCCTCTGTCATATTACCCTTACCGTCTACAAACTGGATAAATGGTCCGTCATATTTACGTCCTACACGTCCGTCATCCTCACCGAATGCAGGTGCGATATGAACTATACCTGTACCATCTTCCATTGTTACATAGCCGTCACATACTACATAATGAGCCTTTTTATGCTGCTTCTCTGCCTTTTCTCCGGCACATGCGAAAAGCGGTTCATACTGCTTATATTCAAGCTCTGAACCCTTGTAGGTCTCAAGAACTTCATAAGCCTTTCCGGAAGCATTTGCAGTGAATTTTGCATTTCCTTCCTTATCCTTTTCCTCAAGAAGTCCACCGATAACCTTATCAAGCAGAGCTTCTGCAAGGATATATGTATATCCGTCAACTGCCTTAACCTTAACGTAAGTCTCTTCAGGATTTACGCAGAGGTAGGTATTGCTCGGAAGTGTCCATGGTGTTGTTGTCCATGCCAGGAAATAGTACTGCTCAGCAGCATCCGGATCAACAGCCTTAAATCTTACGATAGCTGAACGCTCCTTAACTGTCTTATATCCCTGAGCAACCTCATGGCTGGAAAGCGGTGTTCCGCAGCGTGGGCAGTAAGGAACAACCTTGAAGCCCTTATAGAGAAGGCCCTTGTCCCAGATAGTCTTAAGTGCCCACCACTCAGATTCTATATAATCATTATGATAAGTTACATAAGGATCATCCATGTCAGCCCAGAAACCAACCTTGCCGGAAAATTCTTCCCACATGCTCTTGTACTGCCATACAGATTCCTTACATTTGCCGATGAATGGCTCAATGCCGTATTCCTCGATCTGCTCCTTACCATTTATTCCAAGTTCTTTTTCAACCTCAAGCTCAACAGGAAGGCCATGTGTGTCCCAGCCTGCCTTACGGATGATCTTGTGTCCCTTCATTGTCTGATATCTCGGGATCATATCCTTGATAACACGTGTCAGGACATGACCGATATGCGGCTTGCCGTTAGCTGTCGGAGGTCCGTCATAGAAGGTATATGTCGGAAGTTCCTTCTTCTCATCGATACTCTTCTCAAATACTTTGTTTTCATTCCAAAACTTAAGAACCTTATCTTCATTTTCTGTAAAGTTCAGTTTTGTAGAAACCTTGTCATACATAATTTGGATATCCTTTCATTTATAGACTATAAATTTCCGTGGACACATGTGCGCGCAAAAAAAGTCCACAGCCTTGCAGTATTATACCACTCTACAAGGCTGTGGTCAAATAAAATGCTTTATATAGATATCTTTCAAACCGTCTGTTTTTTGTTAAAAATGACGAGAAAACGCTTGTTTCTGTTTGTTATGTAAACCTTATATTTATAACAAATCCTCAACTGCCTTTGCCACATTCTCCATCTTCTCCGTAGGTTCAAAACGCGCAACTACATTTCCTTCCCTGTCAATAAGGAACTTTGTGAAGTTCCATTTGATCTCCGGATTATTCTTGTAATCCTTATCGATGGTCTTCAGCATGGCAGACATGGCAAGCGCCTTAGGTCCCTTGCCGAAGCTTACAAATCCTTTCTCTGATTTCAGGAATTTAAAGAGCGGAATGGCTGTTTCACCATTCACATCAGACTTCTTCATCTGAGGAAACTTTGTCTTATACTTAAGTGTACAGAATTCATGGATCTCTTCATCAGTTCCCGGTGTCTGACCAGCAAACTGATTGCATGGAACATCTATGATCTCAAAGCCCTTCTCATTGAACTTCTCATACATTTCCTCGAGATCTTTGTACTGTGGAGTAAAACCGCAGCCTGTAGCTGTATTCACTACAAGAACCACCTTCCCCTTATAATCAGCCAGGCTTACTTCCTGACCCTTGTTGTCTATTACCGTAAGTTCATAAAATCTGCTCATAAATGTACCTCCTTTTATGATGTAAGCAATGTCAATATCTTTTTAAAAAATAATTTAAATTGAAATAAAAAACATCATCTATATTTTTCATTTTATTAAATTATATTGCACGCAATCTATTTTGTCAATACATTTTTTCAGCCAAATATTCCTTTATACCTTCTTTAAAACGTTTAATCCCGTCAAGCACCATACTCCTCGGACAGGCTATATTCATTCTGACAAAGTTATTTCCGCCCTGTCCGTAGGAAATCCCGTCCGAAATATAAAGTCCTGTCTTCTCTCTGAGAAAATCCGCAAATCTCCGGTCCTTCTTATCCTGCTCCAGCCCTGAAATATCAATCCATACAAGATATGTTGCGTCCCCCGGAATCACTCTGAATAATCTTCGACCTGCTGCAGTTGATCCGCGCTGTTCTGTCATATATGCAGCTTCTGTGGACTCACGCTGTTCTGTCATATATGCTGCTTCTGTGGACTCACGCTGTTCTGTCATATATGCCGCCGCGTCACACAGCTCTCTCTCCACCAGCCTGCGGTTTTCTGCAAGATACTCCCGGAGACTGTCCAGCCAGTCTCCGCCCCTGGTAAAGGCTGCTATTGCAGCATCCACCGCAAATGCATTTGGTTCTGCCACCTCATCCGTATTCAGCGCACGGATAACCTTTCTGCGAAGAAATTCATTTGGGATAACCGCTGCCGATGTCTGAAGACCTGCGATATTGAAGGCCTTTGTCGGTGCTATGAGTGTTACGGATATCTCTTTATTTATATCCGAAGCAGCAGCAAACGGAATATATTCCTTCCCCGGAAGAGTTAGATCACAGTGAATCTCATCAGAGATCACGATCACTCCATGTTTCCTGCAAAGCTCACCTATTCTGATAAGAGTATCCCTGTTCCAGATCTTTCCCACAGGATTATGAGGATTACAGAATATAAGCATAGTAGTCTGCGGGTGCGAAAGAGCCTTCTCCAAGGCTGTACAGTCTATCTCATAATAATCTGTGCTGCCGTCACCACAATTATCTGCGCCGTCACCACAATTATCTGCGCCATCACGGCAATTATCTGCGCCGTCACCACAATTATCTGCGCCATCACGGCAATTATCTGCGCCGGATTGCGAGTCTTCTCGTTTATATACCAGAGGCACCTCAAGAGGCACCCTTCCATTATTAAGGATCGAGTTGTAAAAAATATTATAGACCGGTGACAAAACAACTATTTTCTCAGCCGGCGTTGTAAGCTTTCTCACACACGAAGAAATGGACGGGATAACTCCTGTACTGAATACCATCCACTCCTTCTTAATCTCGAAGCCATGGCGTTCCTTCCACCATTTTATATATGCTCTGTACCACTCCTCAGGAACATCAGTATAGCCGAAAATGCCATTTTGAAGCCTTTTGTCAAGAGCTTCTCTTATCTCCGGGGCAGTCTTAAAATCCATATCCGCCACCCACATCGGAAGCTCATTTTCCTTTATATCCCATTTAAGAGAATATGTACCCGATCTGTCTGTTATCTCATCAAAATTATACATACGTTCAATCACCTATTATTATCTTGGTTGCATCCACATCAACCTTGTCAGGTTCCATTATCACTTCACCTGCGGATTCAGCCCGGATCACTCCGCCTATCGGATTTTTGATACTGTCCACCCTGTTCACGATCTCCACATCACACAGAGAATATTCAAACGCAAGATTTGTAGCCAGGGTCTTACAATTCTTCATAACAAGATTATCTATATAGCAAAGTCCCTGCAGGCTTTCTATCGTACAATTGATAAAAGTCAGATTTTTTGAGTTCCATCCAAGATATTCTCCGGAAATGAAAGAATCAAAAACGACCACATTTTCACTGTTCCAAAATGCATCCTTTGATAGCAGCCTCGAATTATGGATTTCAATATTTTTTGCTCCATCAAAGGAATAATTGCCTGTAAGAGTCAGATTATCAGCATTGATATTACTGCAGTTCATGGCAAAATAATCGCCCTTTGCAGTAATATTTTCCATATTGACATGGCTGCAGTTCCATAGAGTTTCGGCAGCATTTGGGAAATTTACATTTTTAAGGTTCACACCGCTACATCTTCTGAAGCTCTTCGGTGCCTCTATAACCGTATCCTTGACAGTTATCTGGTCTGTGTACCATATACCGGCACGCGCTGTCTCAAATAAGGTACAGCTGTTAAGTTCTATGTGATCACAATACCACAGAGGGTACTTCCACCTGAAGACAGAATTATAAAGACTTATATATTTACTCTCCTTCAGGGGTGATTCACCGTCTTCAAATATGGAATCATATATCGCAAGATTATCACTCTTAAAAAGTGCTCTCTCTCCCGTAAATACTTCCTGTTTATATAATTTCATTTCTGAATTATTCATATCATTCCTCATTAATTCTATATATTCTGCTCTGTTAATCCGGCTGTTCAGAGCCACTGTACCGGTAATCGTTCTTTAAATAATTATAAAACTTCGCATACCATATGTATATAGTAAATCTGTATAAAAATCCTTATCCACTATAATAATGTCCGCGTTAAAATCTGTACGTCAAGCTGTACAATAATCTGTGCGTTAATCCGTGGGTTAATCTGTGCGTTGATCTGTGCGTTGATCCGTACGTCAAGCTATACTTTAATATCTGCAACAAGCCCTGCATATATATATTCTGTCATACTCCGCTTATCTCAAAAATGCAAGATGCCACCGGCGCTTCCGGTGGCATCTAATGTTAGGTAGAGGTTTATATATTATGAAAAACAACTAACTTTTTATGTGCAAGGTCAGTCTATTGAAATAGTAACCTTAGCATCTTCCTTTGGTTCCGGCTTTGGAATATCGATGGTAAGAACACCATTGCTGAATCCTGCCTTGATTGCCTCTGCATTAATATTTTCTCCGACAAAGTAGCTTCTCTGTCTTATTCCTTCATATCTTTCTCTTCTGAGATATCTGTCCTTGTCTTCCTTATCTTCCTTATTCTCTTCAGTATTTTTCGGAGCATGTTCAGCCCTCACTGTAAGATAATTATCCTTAAGCTCGATCTTAACCTCTGACTTGTCATATCCCGGAAGATCGATAATGAATTTATATCCCTTATCATTTTCAACTATATCTGTTCTTACATTCGCAACTCTCTTTGGCTGCTCCGGCTTCTTCTCAGGTTCGCATCCGCATCCGCGATTTGCACTTCCTCCAAAAAGCTCATCTAAAAAATCCTCAACAAAACCATCATTAAAAATATTTGTGTAATACATAATCTTTTTCTCCTTTCGAACTCTGTGTGCTCCTCCGAAATATCCGATCTGTCAGGCCTGATTGATCTTCTGTCTTCTTTTCGAAAGATGCTTTTACAAATTGTAAGTCCATTTAAATTGCAGGTGGGCTTTTTTGAAACGACGATAACGCTTTGTTCTGTTCATTTTTTATCATCTGTTTCACTAAGTTTCTCAACTTGATTATGTTATAACATATCTGTTAGCACTCGTCAAGTGTGAGTGCTAACAATTTTATGAAGTATTTGTGAAATGTAAATTAAAATTATTATTCGCGCTGAGACTCATCCTTAGCGGATCGTTATTTTATATAACATAGAACTCAGTTTTCTATTATATAAAAAGCTGTGAGCAATAATGCCCACAGCCTCTTTCTTATTGGATTATGATACTTTCACAGACCGCTCCGCGGTTTATTTCGTATTTATTCCACATGGCCCTTAGCCTTGATAACATCGATAACGCTGTCTACAAGGTCGTTGCAGAGCTTCTCATCGGTTGCTTCCACCATTACTCTTACAACCGGCTCAGTTCCGGATTCACGCACCAGGATTCTTCCGCTGTCTCCGAGGCTTTCCTCCACCTCTCTGACCTTGGCAACTACATCCTTATCATTCTGAGCTTCTCTCTTATCCTTAACGCGTATATTCTTAAGTACCTGAGGATATACTGTAAAGCCTCTCTTCAGCTCAGAAAGCTTCTGCTTCTTCTCCTTCATAACCTCAACCATCTTGATGGAGGTAAGGATACCGTCACCGGTAGTTGCATATTTAGAGAAAATGATATGTCCTGACTGCTCTCCACCTATACAGCAATCGTTCTGTGTCATATATTCATATACATACTTGTCACCAACCGCTGTCTTTGCATAATCAATACCCGCCTCATCAAAGGCCTTATACAGACCAAAGTTGGACATTACTGTTGTTACAACAGTATTATTCTTCAGAGCATTCTGTTCCTTAAGATATTTTCCGTAAATGTATAAAATGTAGTCTCCATCAACAAGCTCACCATTTTCATCAACTGCAAGGCATCTGTCTGCATCACCATCATAGGCAAATCCTACATCAAGGCCATTATCTACAACGAATTTCTGAAGTCCTTCAATATGAGTCGAACCCGCATTTCTGTTGATATTGGTTCCGTTTGGCTCTGCATTTATTACATATGTCTTTGCTCCAAAAGCCTCAAATACTGTCTTTGCAATATTCCATGAGCTGCCGTTTGCGCAGTCGAGTCCGATCTTCATGTCCTTAAGAGAATACATTCCGAGAGAAATAAGATAACCTATATATCTGTTTCTTCCTGCAGCATAGTCCACGGTACAGCCGATCTTCTCCTTGGTTGCATATGGGATAGTCTCCCACTTGCTGTCAAATACAACAAGGTTTCCGTCAAGGTAAGCCTCAATAAGCTCTATCGTATCCTCCTTCATCTTCTCACCGGAGCCGCTTATAAGCTTGATACCATTATCATAATATGGATTATGGCTTGCAGAGATCATGATACCGCAGTCAAAATCATCCATTCTTGTAATATAAGCCACAGAAGGAGTTGTGGTAACGTGAAGAAGATATGCATCTGCACCTGATGCAACCAGTCCTCCTACCAGAGAATATTCAAACATATAGCTTGAACGTCTTGTATCCTTTCCGATAACTACCTTTGCCGGCTCTGTGATTCCGTTTCTTCTGCGCAGCTCATTGTAATACCATCCCAGAAAACGTCCCACCTTATATGCATGATCCGCTGTCAGGTTTACATTTGCTTCTCCTCTGAAACCATCTGTACCAAAATATTTACCCATTATACTTCCCTCTTTTTCTATATATTTCATTCATATTCCCGCAGCTGTTATCTGTATAAAATGATAATAACTGCGGGATAATATACTTTTTTGTTGCCGGACAGACATCCGTTATATTTTTACCTTCTGTACATGCTTCTGGTATAAACAACATTTCCGGTTTCAAGACACAGCGCACCCATCGCTCTTCCCGAAACACAGCCGCAATCGATATTTACTATATTGCCACACTTGTAATATCTTCCCGGCATTGCTCCCGGGATCACCGCTGTCGGTGTATGGCCTATGACTATCATGATATTTTCATCATAAGTATATTGTTCCGGCTTGTCGAATTCCGGACGTCCGAACAGAAGAGTCATGGTAGAATAAGTTCCGTCATCTATATGCTTATATGCATCCTTTTTCTCAGGAAGAGAATGGATCAGCAGATAGTTGATACCCTTAACACTTATTCTTTCATAAAGCCTGAAACTCTGCATATAGCTTAAAAGATCCTGCTGTTCTTTTACCGGGAGCCGGAGGAACTGCTGAACCGTTGTGGTACCTCCGTTATAATACCACTGCTTGAGAGCAATCCTGAAGGTCTCACCCTGCATCAGGATATTTATATCATCGTTGCTTTTACCGACTATGGCAGGAAGGACCTGAAGAGCCATAAGTTCATGATTCCCGAGCAGAGGAACAATATTCTTATGCTCCATCATAAGTTTAAGAACTTCAACATTTCCCTCTCCACGATCTGTAGTATCACCTATGACATAAAGAGTGTCTTTTTTATTAAAATTTATCTTGTCAAGCAGAGCCACAAATTCCCTGTAGCATCCGTGCACATCTGAGATCGCATAGTGCATAGGTAATACCTCCAAAAAAATAATCTATTAACAATATATCACATATTTCTGTATCATTCAAATTTTATCCAAGGCTTTTGAGCATCGGCTTGACCGGGCCTTCTTTTATGGCAATCGGCCGGATCATCAATCACCCCTGATATCCAAACTATTTTTATATAAATCTGATTTAGACACGAAAATTTCATGTTTTTTTTATTGATTATAAAATACTAATTCTATATAATTAGAATACTACGTAGGATTACAGTATCTCATATACTGATCCCCCTTTTATAAACCCTCCTACGTAGTCAGCCCCATCGCATCAGCGTCGGGGCTGTTTCATATTTATATACGGAGGTATTATTGTATGATTCTTATAAAAAACGGTCATGTAGTTGACCCGGTAACCGGGACAGATGAAGTAAAAGACCTGCTTATTCTCGGAAAGAAGATCGCCCTTTCAAAGAAAACGATCACCGTGGAAGAAGCCGTTTCTTTCCTTAATGAAAAATCTTCTCAACTGAATATTTATGAAGAATATGGTATTTCAGATACAGAAAGCATGGACAATATTTCATCTCTTAATGTTATTGATGCTTCCGGACTTACAGTAGCTCCGGGGCTTGTTGACACCCATGTTCATTTCCGTGATCCGGGCTTCACATATAAGGAAGATATCGAAACCGGTGCCGCTGCCGCTGCCAGAGGCGGTTTTACAACCGTAGTATGTATGGCAAATACAAAGCCCGTAGTAGATAATCCCGAAACTCTCCATTATATTCAGGAAAAAGGAGAAAAAACAGGTATAAATGTTCTTCAGACCGCAACCGTCACCAGGGGTATGCAGGGAAAGGAACTTACTGATATGGATTTACTTGCCGAAGAGGGTGCTGCCGGATTTACAGACGACGGTCTCCCTATTATGGACGAGAAGATACTTTACGAAGCCCTGAAGAAAGCGGCAGAACTGGACCTTCCGATTGCCCTCCACGAAGAGGATCCTCTTTTCATCGAGGCTGCCGGAGTAAATAAGGGCGTTGTTTCCGAAAAACTGGGCTACGGTGGTGCAGACCGTACCGCAGAAGAGATCATGACTGCAAGAGATGCCGTACTTGCTCTTAAAACAGGGGCTTCCCTCTGCATCCAGCATATAAGTTCTAAAAATTCTGTTGAGATAGTTCGTACCTTTAAGAAGCTCGGAGCAGATATACATGCTGAAGCGACTCCACATCATTTTACCCTTACTGAAGAAGCGGTTCTTAAATACGGAACAAATGCAAGAATGAATCCGCCTCTCAGAACTGAAGAAGACAGAATGGCAATCATCGAAGGCATAAAGGACGGTACCATCGATATGATAGTTACCGATCACGCCCCTCACAGCAGGGAAGAAAAAGAAAGACCGCTCATTTCCGCTCCAAGCGGTATCACAGGACTTGAAACCTCTCTGGCACTCGGTATCAAATCCCTGGTTCAGCCGGGACATATCAGCCTTATGAAACTTATCTCTCTTATGAGCGAGAATCCTCTCCGTTTTTACAGAATGATCCCTGAGGGGATTACTGACGGTGCGGTAGCGGATCTTGTTATATTCGGTGAAAATGAAAAATGGACCGTTCGAGAAGAAGAATTTGCTTCAAAGGCTTCAAACAGTCCGTTTATCGGATGGGAACTTCCGGGCCGCGTGCATTATACTATCTGTGGCGGAAGGATCTGTTATTCAGTTTAATTATCTATTGCAGAACAAAGAGTGTCGCTTGCGACACTCTCCGCGCGAGGCGTGTGCTGCCAAAGGCAGCTAAATACCAATCGGCTGTATGCCATTTTTATTCTTTTAAAAGATCAGAGAATCCCCACAGCCTCCTTGGCGAGTCTGTCGGCCTCTTCATTTCCGGCGACACCGGAATGCCCTTTGACCTTTATAAATTCAATCTCTATAAGGCCGGCCGCTTTCTGCATCACTTCATGATAATGAGCGGTTCCGGTCTTATTTCTTTTCCACTCACCGGTCGCCCATTTTTCTATACCCATATAATCATAATAAATAGATACCTTTGAAAGTCCCAGCTTTATAGCTCTCTCAACCGCTGCAACCGAGCCGCAGATCTCTCCTGCCACATTACGCATCTCGGCCATCTCCCGATCATTTCCTGAGCCCTGAAGAATTATTTTCTCTCCATTTGCCATTAAAAAACCGCCGTATCCATATACTCCTGTTGCAGAATTAAAGCTGCCATCAACGAAGGCATAGTTTTCTGCTGATCCCGCTGTCACTTCAGCTTTAACGTCCGGTTTAATCGCACTTTCTGATACCTGTGAATCATCATTTTCCTGCGATATTTTTTTTAACCTGGCCGGGCCGGCTCCTGCTTTTACATATTCCTCTGCCTCAGAAAGTTCCTTGAAGCTTTTAAACTCTGCCCCCGGAAAGCCCTTGACATTTTTCTCGCAATCACTCCAGCTATAATATATTCCCGGATTACGTCCCTTCCTTACGGCATAGAACTTATTCGCTGCCTTAGTTGCCATTTATAATAATATTTCCCTTCTTTAAATCTCTTACACTCCCGAAGCACGTCAGTCAAGCTGCTTATTCTCTATAGCATCATATATTGCTCTGAAAATGATAAAATCCTTCGGTGTCGTAACCTTGATATTATAATCAGGTCCCATAACAGTATGAAGTGAATAACCATAAGACGTCATGAGCGAACATGAATCTATCATATTTGTCTTGCCCTCTGATATAGCCTTCCTCTCGGCCTCAAGTATATCCTTCAGATAAAAGCTCTGTGGTGCCTTGGCAAATCTGCTCCTGCTTCTGTCCGGAACAGAAAGTATCCTTTCACCTGCTTCCGACAAATAGCCGGTTTTATTTGACGCACCGCCTGTATCCTTTGATACATCGTTCGCCGTCTCAGTTGACGCCCCTTCCGCTCCAGCCGGGTCATCTATAAGCACCACTGTCTCACCTGCCGGTGATACTGTTATTGCCGAACCGTATTTCTTTACCGAATTGATATTATCTGTAATAGTCTCCTGTTTGATAAGCGGTCTAACGCCATCATGGATCAGAACTATGCAGTCTTTATCATTTCCGAAATGCTTTTCTGCGGCTGCCAGCCCGTTATATATAGACATCTGACCGGTCTCACCACCGGCTACGATATCCTTTATCTTATGAAGGTCATATCTCCGCTTCATATCCTCCATATAATCTATCCATCCGGCTATACAGACTACTATTATGGCATCAATATCCTCAGCTTTCTGAAAATGCTCTATAGTATGCACTATGATCGGCTTACCATGAACCAGAAGAAACTGCTTCGGGATATCTGCATTTGTCATTCTTGTACCGGATCCACCGGCAAATATAACCGCTACATTCATTTTAGCTTTCCTTAAAGATGCTGTCTGCCTTATCAAGAGCTGCTGCAACAACAGCATCCATATCATAATATTTGTATTCAGCAAGTCTGCCGCCGAATATAACATTTTCTTCAGCATCAGCAAGCTTTTTATACTCAGCGTAGAGCGCACTGTTCTGGTCATCATTTACCGGATAATAAGGCTCATCACCAAGCTTCCACTCCGAACTGTATTCACGGCTGATAACAGTCTTCGGAAGATCATTTCCATCTTTATCCTTACCGAATTCAAACCACTTATGCTCAATAATACGTGTCCAAGGAGTCTCAGCATCTGTATAGTTTACAGCAGCATTTCCCTGGAAGGACGGAATATTCAGTATCTCATTTTCAAAACGTACCGAACGATACTGAAGTGTTCCGCGCGAATAATTGAAATATGCATCAATAGGGCCTGTATAAAGAAGCTTCTCTGCCTCTTCGTCAAGCTCCTCCTTATTCTCAAAATATTCCACGCCGGTTCTTACTTCTATATTTTCATGGTCAAGAATATTCTGAACCATCTTTGTATATCCGCCTATCGGAATGCCCTGATAAAGTGCATTGAAATAATTATTATCAAAGGTCAGTCTTACAGGAAGTCTCTTAATGATAAATGCAGGAAGGGCTGTACACGGTCTGCCCCACTGCTTCTCTGTATATCCCTTAACAAGCTTCTCATATATATCCTTACCAATAAGAAGTATAGCCTGCTCCTCAAGGTTTCTTGGCTCGGTTACTCCTTCTGCCTCCATGGCCTTCGCAGCCTCAAGTCTCTGCTCTTCTATCTTCTTTGCTGCTTCTTCAGGAGTGGTAACACCCCACATTTTATTAAAGGTATACATATTGAAAGGAAGAGAATAGAGCTCCCCCTTATAATTTGCAACCGGTGAATTAGTAAATCTGTTAAATTCCGCAAAATTCTGAAGAAAAGTCCAGACTCTCTTATCATTTGTATGGAAAATATGTGCACCATACTTATGCACCTCTATACCTTCAATCTCCTCGGTATAAACATTTCCCGCAATATGATTACGCTTATCAATTACAAGAACCTTTTTTCCTTCCTCAGCAGCTCTTCTTGCAAAGGTTGCTCCGTAAAGACCGGATCCTACAACCAGATAATCAAACTTTTTCACCTTTTATCCTCCCGTAAATCAAATAATCAGCCCACAATTTATCCCTATATGCATCAGGTTCCTTACAACACCTGATTTAACCATTCTTTTTTTTCAGCTTCTTCAGAACGCTGTCCAGGATCTCCCTTACCATTTGTTCCTTAGCTATGTAAAGGAAAAGGCCATAAACTCCAAAGAATATAACGCCTGAAAGAACTATCTTTATAAAGCAGTCCCTTTCAGAATATCCCAGTGGAAGGAATATGACAAAAATGGAAGACAGCTCCGCTATAAAAAGTGCAGGAAGTATCTTAAAATAGCTGAGCTTCTTAAAGATATCCCTGACTTCACTTCTGAGAGCTATGTACTGGTAGATAAGTACTACCACTTCAGCCGCCAGAGTGCCTATGGCCGCTCCGGAAGACTTAAATTCAGGTATCAGCAATACATTTAAAATGACATCTGTTACAGCTCCCGCAATGACCGAATGCAGTACCACCCTTTCTCTGCCGAGCGGAACAAGTATCTCTATACCCAGAATATTGGTAAGTCCGATAAGAAGCAGTGTCGGCATGATAATGATCATCGGCACTATGGCGTTCCTATACTCAGCGCCCGAAAGGAAATAAATACCTTCCGGAGCAAATGTCATAAAATATATCATCAGCGGAGTGGCAAAAAGAACAACGAAATTAATTGCTTTTTTGCTTATCCGCCTGAATTCATCCATCATTTTATGTTCAACATAGTAGGATGCTCTCGGAAGCAGCACCGCTCCGAGGCTTGTTACGATTCCAACCAGAATCTGCTTTATCTTGACAGACGCATTGTAATAACCAACCTCTGTCTCGCCCTTCATAAAACCAAGCATTACCGCATCCAGATTCGTATATATTGTTGTTGCACAGCTCATGGCAAAGAAAACCGCCACAGCTTTAAAATGCGGCCTGAACTCATATTTGCAGGTTTTTTTGAAGCTGATGTATTTTTTTACATTTAAGAAATTCAAAACACCTGAAGCAGATGCCGCAAATATCGTAATACCGCCGTAGATCACATAATCCGATTCCTTATGGATCAGTATAAACATCGAAACAAGTGCAATAAACTTAAAGATTATGGATCTAATTGTTATATATCTGTATTTTTCAAGTGCCTTATAAAGCCACTCCATTCCGACAAGGTTAAAGAATATTACCAGACTGGTAACGATATAAAGCTCCTTCTCCCTGTGAATCTTTGGTATAAATGCTATGCATCCCGCAAGAACCGCATACGAAATAACACTCATTACAGCATTTATGATAAAAAGCTCCTGTGCGGTCTTGGATAACTTTTCCTTATCATCCCTGACCTTTGCGCAGACTCTGATACCATAGGTCGGAATACCCAGCCCGGCTATCATGGAGAAATACGCTACAAAGGATGTGGCCGTCTGAACCAGACCTGTACCATGAGGGTGTAAGACTCTGGACACATATGGAAATGAAATGAGCGGAAAGAGAAATCCGGATATGGTAAGTATTGCATTTAATATAAAATTCTTTTTCAGTGAAGACTCCTTCTTCACATCTCTTTGTTCATCCATTTTACTGCAGTCCTTAAACCGTTTTATTTTGAGCCCTTCATACCGAGCACAGCACCGAAGGTCTTTATTATTATCTTAACATCCAGCAAAAGACTGAAGTTACGTATATAATCATTATCCAGCTTAACAACCTCTTCAAAGTCAGTTATATCTGAACGTCCCGATGTCTGCCACATACCTGTAAGTCCCGGCTTTATGGCAAGACGGCTCATGTGATGAAGGTGATACATCTCAACCTCATCAACTGTAGGCGGTCTGGTGCCCACAAGACTCATATCTCCCTTAAGTATATTAAGGAACTGCGGAAACTCATCTATAGAGGTTTTACGAAGGAATTTACCGATCGGAGTGATTCTCGGATCGTCATCCATTTTGAACATGAGTCCCTGCATCTGGTTCTGACTCATGAGTTCCTTCTTTCTTTCCTCTGCATCCATATACATCGAGCGGAATTTGTACATCTTGAATCTTCTTCCGTTCTTACCTACACGCTCCTGCTTAAAGAAAACCGGTCCCGGCGACTGTTTCTTTATAATAGGAGCTATAAAAACAGTAAGCAGTCCTGTAAAAACAAGTCCCAGTATGGAAATAATAATATCAAATATTCTCTTAACAAGCTGCTGTCCAAGAGTGATAGGATTGATATTTGTTTTAACAAATGTTGTATCTCCCACAGTTTCAAGCGATACATTGTTCAGCTCACTGAGGAACACATTGAGTGTAACATTTACGGTAACCCCCATCGAAAGAAATCTGTTGGAAATTGAGCTTGCATCACTCTTACGCGCCTTGATATACACCTCATCAACAACATTCTGACGGAAATACTCCAGCATTCCGTCTTTTGTGATAACCTGTATGCCATCAATATATTTTTCTCCCGGCTGAAGGGTATCATCAAGAAGCAATATTCCTACCACATGATAAAAGCCCTGATTATTACTGTTGATCAGTTCCAGAAAATCATCCAGATATTTTCTGTAGGTAACCACCATGATCTTACTCTGATTGGCGTAAGCAGAATATTTATGTATAAGCACCTTCTTCCATATACAATGTGTTATCGTCATAAATACCACATCAAATATAAAGAAGAGACCGAAAACCATACGCGAATAAATATACGTTATCTTCACTACGAAAAGGTAGCTGAGGAGAACGCCCATAATAAATATATTCATCAATATAATCTTTTCAAGTTCTTTAAGAAATCCTCTGCGAAGAATACCGCTATGAACCGGTCTGAAGAAAACCGCAAAAAGATAGCCCAGGACCATGACCAATGACAGAGCCTGATAATTATTCAAAAAAAGTTTCTTTTCTTCTTCCGGAATCCAGATAAGAAATGCCAGCCACATGGATCCAAGGACGCATATAAAATCGATTATAATGAAATCGACATGTTTTGCTCTTGTACTTCCCTTATTCATATTCTTAATTACTCCTCAGACTGGTCAAAAATATTTATAATAGTTTAAACCCTAAAGAATTTTCGGTCAATAGGAATGTGAAAAAATATGCATTCTCGGTCGTAGATCCAAATACCAATAAAAAAAACATACATCCTCAGTCGTAGATCCAAATACTCCTTCGGATGTATGTTTTTTTAGACTTTATTGTACTTTTCCATTTACTATCTTGTAGGTTTTGCCGTTATATTTTACGGTGCCGGTAAAATTAAAGTTTACCTGACCGTTCTTACAGTACCACTGTCCATTTGAATTTGAACCGATGCCTGTAAAGCTGAAATCAACCTTTCCGTTAAGGAGCTTGAACCAGCCATTTTCATTTCTCTCAACGGTATTGCAGGTAAAATCAACCTTTCCGTTAAGTATTCTCCACCATCCGCCGGTACTCTTCTTTGCTATTGTATTTGTAAAGCTGATCTTTCCGCCATTAACATACCAATAGCCTGTGGTTCCTGCAACGGTCCCCTTGATGATATCTGTCTTGCTGAAAACGACCATTCCCTTTTCTATATACCACCAGCCGTTTTCGTTAGAAGCAAATCCGTTAAATGTTATGTCAACCTTACCATTCTTTGTATAATACCATCCTGTGACACCATTGTAGGTAGTCTTAACTACTGTTTCATTTCCGACTGTAACAACCACAGATCTTGTATAAGCTCCAAGCTTCGCTGTAATTGTTACCGTTCCTGAGGCAACTCCTGTTACCTGTCCGGCACTGTTAACCTTTGCGATCTTCGTATTTGAAGACTTCCAGGTTATACCGTGATAAACTATCACATCCGATGCAGTAGTATCCCATACGCCATCATATGCAAGATTGCATTTTGCTTTAAGCTTTATGGAAGATCCGATCTCAACCTTCTTCGATCCGGAAAGGCT
The DNA here is from genome assembly GCA_900108205.1 of Eubacterium ruminantium. Classification (GTDB taxonomy): domain Bacteria; phylum Bacillota; class Clostridia; order Lachnospirales; family Lachnospiraceae; genus Eubacterium_Q; species Eubacterium_Q ruminantium_A. Next base: position 30,452 of record FNUU01000004.1, read on the forward strand.
GAGTCCTGTAACCTTGGAACTCATAACCTCCATCTTCTGGATATAATCACCGAATGCTCCAAACGCCTTTCCATCACCGGCTGAATAACCAAACTCACCAACATAACATCCAAGTTCATATCTTGAAGCCGTCTGAGATGACTGGAAACCCGCAAGTCCGATACTCTTATACTGTGGGTTGATCATCATCGCATAATGTCCGATATTGTTTGTTGTAGAATTAGGATCCTGAAGGTATAAATCCTTCTCGTCGTACCAGGCATTTACTCCACTCATAATGCCGTTGAAATTCCAGGCGATCACCTCTCCGCTGGATCCTTTTCCATTGTATTTAAGTGTAAATGTAGACGTATTATTTGGTCTGGTGTGGGACATATAAACATCAGCTTCAGCCGCACGAAGCTGTGCTATATATTCAAGGGTTGAGTCCCATGTAAGCGGTACATAATCCGAAGACGTAAGATTTCTCTGAAGAGCCGTACAATAATATCCTTTTGTACACGCTTCCTTTCTTATCTCATTAAGTCTTTGAAGCAGAGCCGCGGTATCAGGCTTATCATAATTGCCTCTTACACCTACGATTGCATTTCCTGAAGAAGCCTTGGTCTTATCACTGACTCTGACCGTAACAGCGCTTGCATAAGAGCCAAACATCATTACTACTGCCAAAATGGTTACAAGAGTAACTCTGAGGCGTACTTTTCTACTAAAAAACATCAGCATCCCTCCCTATACTAACTCTCTTATATACCTAAACTACCTTACCGTCTTTTATTTTGTAGGTTTTTCCGTTATATTTCACAGTTCCGGAAAAACCAAACTGCACTACTCCTCCTTTGCAATACCATTTTCCATAGCTGTTTGACCCTATTCCCGTAAATGAGAAGTCCACCTTTCCGCCACTCAGCTTAAACCATCCGTTTTCATTCTTTTCGACTGTGTTGCAGTTAAAGTCCACCTTACCGTTGACTATACGCCACCAGCCGCTTTCATTTTTGGCAATACCGGTATAACTAAAGTCTACTCTGCCGTTTTTAATGCACCACCAGCCATTTGCATTCTTCGCAACCGTATCGGTAAAGATAACCTGACTGTTCTTTACATACCACCAGCCGTCAGTATTCTTTAATTTACCCTTGATGATATCATTCTTCGCAAATGTAACCTTGCCCTTCTCCACATACCACCAGCCATTCTTATTTGAAGCAAAACCGGTAAATGAAGTAATGACCTTGCCCTTAGGTGCATAATACCATCCTATTACACCTTTATATTTCATCTTGACAACCTGTTCCTTGTCATCTGTAGGAACATTGCTGTCATAATAATAGTTCTTATCTATATTCTGTCCGCTTTCGCCGATGTGTCCCGAATAGATAGCTGCTGCTGAAGCAACCAGCGTTGCGTTATAATCCAGTGCAACCTCGTTATATACATAATCATCGGCTCTGTCGGCGTAAGTACCATCCGTTCTCGGGCCGCCTACCAGCGCTCCTATAAGGTTATATTTCATCTTATAGGTTCCCTGATTCAGTTCTGAGAAGCCATATCCTGAAGCCGCCTCATGGTGAGGATATACAGGTGAAGCTGAATTATATCCTGTTACAAAGCACTGCTTCTGGGAATTATTTCCAAGCAGGAACTTCATCTGAGCTTCTGCTGACTTTCTGTATGTGGAGGTCTTTGAAACCTTGTCATAAAGAAGTCCGATATACTGAAGCGCTGTATTGTATCTTGCGGAGCCCCAGTCAAGAAGACATACATAGCCTTCAAATGACTTGTAATTATTTGCAACATTTGCTGAGTTCTGAAGCTTTGAAGCATCATTTCTGAAATATCCGATCGCAGGGGCTACATTGTCCCAGCTGAGCGCCCAGTAAACATTATTGCCCTTGGTGGTATTGCAATATTTGTTATATTCATCCTGATAAACAGAATTACCGGAAATCTTATATAATATAGCTGCCGCCAGACAATAATCATCTTCCCATCCGGAAGAAGCATAGAAGCTTCCTGCTGTTGTATTTACTGATTTCGGATTATTCTTTGCAAAGTTGAAAAGACGTTTTGCAATCGTTAAACTGTTAGTATCCTTATAATTAAGATAATGAAGTGCCATTGCCGCAGATGTAAGGGATACTATATCCGTAGAATAGCCATTTTGTGCATCTGCAAAATAAATCTTTCTGCCGCTGCTGTATGGCTGTTTCTCAGGTGCGCCCCAGTAGCTGTTGTGGTCATCATTTCCTTCACCGACCTGAACCACGAAAGCTTCAACCCTGTTATTCTTATCATAAACTATACACTTCTTGAAATATTCGACAAAATGATCGGCGATAGTCTTCATATGTCCGGTCTGACCTGCCGCCTCGTAAGCAGCCTTATCGGTATAATAGCTCATCTCCAGAACCATGGCTGCATATGCCTCGGTTATACCAAACTTTACATGATCTCCTGCATCATGGAAGCCGCCTGTAACATCGACATTTACTGTCTTGCCATCTTTTCTGGTATAAGTTGTCTTATCGTAGGTATGGCAGTTTCCCCTCCAGTTTAAAAGACTTCTTCCGCTGACATTTGCGCCGCACATATTGGCATCATAGAAATAAAGTGAATACTGAAGAAGCTTGGCATAGTTATAGGAAATATCTGAATAATTATAATCCCTTATATCTCCTCCGGAATTAAATCTGATGGTAGCGCCCGAAACGCTTCTTGCCTCCGCCTTACCTTTGCTGATACCTGCCGCAGAACAAAGCATCACAAATGCCATCAAAAAGCTTACAAGTCTTTTTTGGGCTTTTTTCAACATTTTTTCATACACTCCTTTCGATTTTATGTAAACATCTTTTTCTCCCATATCTTATAAATCCTAACATCGGATTTTCCCCAAAATGATATAGAAAAAGCCCTCGCAACGGCCTGTTAAGTCTTTGCAAGGGCTAACGTTACACTCTGCGTATATTATACTATAAAAGTGCGTAAAATCATACAAAAAAATAATGTATTTATATATAATTTTTGTTGGTTTTTTGTAATATATTAACCAAAAAATCTTTATCCGATATCCATACTATTCCGCGTTTTTGAAATAGTGCTATCGATGTGAGCAGGCAAACATTCAGTCGATTTATTTATACCGGCATATCAGTTTCTGAACAACTCAGTTTTTCTGACCCGATATTCCTGCTTTTTTTATCAGATAAATAACCATCATAAGCGTGGCAAATACAGCCGTATCCAGCAGGAATCTAATTCCCCCTCTGACAAACTGGTTATCAAAGCATTCCCAGAGCTCCTTCCAGAGTATATCCACACAGTGGACCAGGAAGAAGGTCAGCGCATTTTTACCAAAAAAGCTGAGCGGTCGTCTTACCGGTTTTACCTTCTCCAGAATGATACTCACATAAAATACTATCAGAGATCCAAGCACCGCTGTAAGGATGGATACCGGTACGATAGAATAATCCTTTGTGGCAAATTCGAAATATGTTACCAGCCAGAGATTAGGGAAGCATATTCTGAGAAGTGCATACCACAGCACTCCGAACACGACCAGCTTTGGCAGGAGTTTCTTATTCAGATCCCTGTCCATAAGCATATGTCCGATCAGCAGAAACAATACTGCCACCATGGCCGAATCAATGGAAAATGCCATTCTCAGCGTTCTGCAGCACATTCCGAGTATTCCCGTGAAAACACATACTATCGGAAACTGCTCCGCACCAAACTTCAAATGCAGATAATCGAAGATCTCTCTTGCGATAAAATATGCAAAGAAAAACCACGGCATGCCTATGGCGTAAGCATGGATTCCGCCGTAATCCATTTCAATTCCTCTGGCAAATATGACAGTATACAGATTTGATTTCCAGAAATTAATACTGCCCATGACACTGAGATCATGAATATTATAAACGAATATTCTGGCGATTATAATAAATGCAACCGGGATCAGCAGATGCTTTGCCGAACGCTTCATCCTCACCTTATAATCCTCAATATCCTTTGAAAACTTAAAGGTCATACCTCCCACTATGAAAAAAAGAGGCATATGAAACGAATATATCGCTCCTCTTGCAGCTCTGCCGAGCCTGTCCTCCGTAAGGGTATGCCCCATCACGACAAGCATTGCTCCAAAGAATTTAGCTATATCTATCCAATCTATTCTGTTAACAGCTCGACTCTTTTCCATCAGATAAAAAACCTCCGGCAAATGCTAAGATAACAAATGGATTAAACACAAGATTCAGAAGTCTCGGCTCCGTCATACCGAAAATCAGTATAAATACCGTAACCCATACCGCAAAATAATTCCTGCTCTTATATGATCTGTAGATGATAATACTATAGAGCATAAGAAGGAACATAATGAATACAAGTCCATATTCCAGAGTAAGCTTAAGATATGAGCAGTCCACAAAATTATACTGTCCGGCACCTTCATCTCCGACAGCGTAGCCTACCCATTTTATCTTTGTTCCGAAAAGGTGGATCCCATATTCCTTGATAGCCCTGTTTCCGAGATAAAGCCTGTTGGAAAGAGACTTATTTAAGCTTACCAGAAAGGCATTGCTTCCATCATAGATTTTATGCATATAGATTGTGAAAACGGCCAGTATCCATGGAAGCATAAGAAATGGAATCTTCAGCAGTCTTGTCACGCTTCCTCTTTTTTCGAGCACATCACCAAAAACAAGGAAAAATGCCGTCGAAGCCAGTATCATGACAAAGACCATTCTGCTGTCCGTATAAATATAAAAAATAAAATTAATTACATTTGCAATTATAAATTCTATGAAATTCACTTTTCCTCTTTTCAGGTAGATCACCTGTAATATTATAAAGAAGAAAAGAATAGGTCCCGTTGTAGCCCACTGGAATCCCAGGAAATCCCTGACACGGCCTTTTCTGTCATCCTTAACCACATTTTCGATTATGCCTGACAAAGAGGCAAGGACAGTTATAACAAGCATAAAGCTCTGAGCCAGCAGAGATGCAAAAAGCACCGTTCTGTCACTGATACTCAGGGCTGCTATAAATATCAGAAAATAAAAACAAATTGTTGTATTCCTGCTGCCTAAGAAACTGAGTCCGATTATGGCTGCAGAGAGATAAACAAAAAATATATTTCTCTTTCCGATCTTACAGTCGTACAGGATCTTCATAAGGAAGAGTCCGTAGGCTGTAAATCTTATGACTTTGGCGAAAAACCGAAAAGGTGTCATGGCGTTATCCGGCGCAAAGGACCACATGGAAGTATCAAGAATAACAGATAACTCATGGAGAAACAGACCTGCGAAGAATAATATCACAGGCACATCAAAGGAAATGTTATATTGTAGAAATCTGTTTCTTACATTTACCTTGCCGCGCATTTAAAACGCCTCCATCTCCGATCTCATAAACGGTCCGTTACAGGTCCGTCATCCGCCTCTTTATCAGTCCTTAAGCCAGTCTGATCTCTTGGCCATAAGGAGCGCCTTGAAAATATCTATATCCTCAACTGTGGTAAGCTTGATATTTTTCTCTGAACCCTTTGAAAAATATACCGGTCTTCCCATTTCTATCATAAGTGTGCAGGAAGCAACCGAATTGGTGATTCCCTTCTCCAGTGCCTCCCTGTGAAGCTCACAGATGTCTCCTATCCTGAAGCCCTGAGGAGTCTGTGTTCTCTTCAGATTATCTCTCGGATAGCTTTCATTTGAAACCAGTCCGTCCTCTGTCATAAGCATAGCCTCGGCACAAGGTATCGTGGTGATACCGCAGCCATTTTTCTCGGTAACTCTAATACAGTCGGAAATTATCTCCGCTGAAACCATAGGTCTTATGGCATCATGGATAAGCACGATATCATCCTTTGAAAAATGCTTTTCCAGTTCAAATACTCCGTTCCTTATGGAACTCTGGCCATTCTCACCACCCGGTATAATATATTTAAGCTTTGTGATGTTAAACTGTTTTGCGTAAGCCATAAGCACATTTTCCCAGCCGGCTATACATACAACAGCGATCTCATCGATCAGAGGATGCTCCTGAAATGCTTCCAGCGTATATACTATAACAGGCTTTTCATTTACTGTGATAAACTGCTTCGGAATATCCTGATGCATACGCGCACCTGAACCTCCTGCTATAAGTAATCCTATATTCATATCATTACCGCCTTTCAATCTTATCGATTATATATTTTTTCAAGTATCCTGGCAGATTCTGCCTTGTCATAGCCCTTTTCGCGAAGCACCTCGGCCGCTCCGGTACGCCTTCCCGGATCTGCCGACTCAGCTGATTTTTCTATCTTTTCAGCCCAGGCAGTACTTCCTTCGTCCAGCGATATAAATTCCGCCTTATCCGTGATAGCAAGTTCTCTCGTTATGGAATCAGAAAAAATACTTATCAGTCCTGAAGCCTGTGCCTCTACTCCGACAAGAGGAAGTCCCTCATGAATGCTTGTCATCACAAACATATCCATTGCCGAATAGTATTTATCCGCATTTTCGATCACGCCCGGAAGAAATACCCTATCAGCCAGTCCGACTTTTTCTATCTGCTCCTTTATATCAGAAAAAAGCGATCCTTCTCCGATAAGAAGAAGTCTGTACTTATCCGACCTTTTGCATAATTCCTCAAATACTTCTACAAGAAACTTATGATTCTTCTGTTCCGAAAATCTTCCGATATTACCAAGAAGAATGATGTCATCGGCTATTCCCAGCGTTTTTCTTATCTCGTTTCGGCTGACTTCATCAAAGCTGTATTTCTCTATATCTATGCCATTCTTAAGAATGACAGCATTTTGTCTTCCCTTTTTACTGTACATCCAGTCTGCCGCAGATTCTGAGCAGGCCATCTCAACAGTTGCACTTCTGTCGACCATCCACTTTGCTGCTTTCTGAAGAGCTTTTTTACCACGGATCCCCTTCATATTTTCTCCCTGCGAATTGTGGGAATGAATAATCCTTACCGGAACCCCGGCAAGCTTTGCCGCAACCAGAAGGTCAAATCTGAACATATCATCTGTATTTATGTGGATCACATCATATTTCTGCTTTTTCAGGAATTTAACTATCCTGATGTATTTTGTAGCAAAATACAGTAATTTTGATCTTTTCTTAAGCTCCCTCTGTTTTTTATCCAGATATATCCTGCAGCCCAGTTCCTTAAAACGCTTGGCATTATCATGTCCGTCAGGACTGTACAGATACCAGTCGAAGGATATGTCATCCGAATTCTTTTTGATATCGGAAATAAGATCATATATTACTTTTGTGGCCCCGTCCGAGGTCAGCAGATTTTTTGCAAGTAAAACTTTTCTTTTCATTTATCTTCCTTTACAGATTCTCTTTTAACATTCTTACTGTGTGAAGAGCGCCCTTTTTCATATCAAACTCAGCCTTCCAGCCAAGAGAAAGAAGTTTTTGTGCATTAAGTGCCGAACACGGCATTACATTATAGCTCTTACGTTCAGTTTCCGTCGGAACGTCAAAGATTATTTCTACATTTCCCGCTTCAGCAAAGGCTTCTGCCATCTCTCTGATGGTCACAACCGCCTGAGGTGCGGAAATATTATATGCATTTTTATTTTCACCCTTTATAAGCACGGAAATAATAGCAGAAGCGCAGTCCAGAACATGACAATAAGAGCGAAGCTGCTCGCCCTTACTCTTCATTACTATATTTTCCCCCTTAGCTGCTTTTAGCGAAAAAAGTGCAGAAGCTCTGCTGTCCGACTGCTTAATGGTCGGTCCGTAAATATGTCCCGGTCTGACGATAACAGTATCCACCTTATATTCCTCGGAATAAGCTATGCAAAGGGTTTCTGCCGCACGCTTTGAAGATGGATATGAAGATCTCGGGCTCAGGATATCCACATATCCCAGCTGTTCCTCCACATAAGGCTCTCTGGTCTCGTTCACACCATATATCTCACTTGATGATATATAAAGCAGTCTCTTCAGTCTGCTCTTATCAACCGATGAAATAAGGCTCGAGAGTCCCAGAATATTAGCCAGCATGGTTTCTACAGGTTCTCCGGAGATCTTTGCAGGATCCGCATTTCCGGCTCCATGTATAATATAATCTGCAAAAACAGCAGTCTTTACAGTCTTCGTTGCATCATATTCAAAGAAGTTATAATCCCTGCCTTCTTCAAATATACTGAATCTCTCCAAAAGAGGTTCTCTTTTTCTGCCCGCAAGATAAAGAGTCATCCCAAAACTCTTCTCCTTATTGAGAAGAAGAAGGATATCAGCCGCTGCGGAGCATATAAGTCCCGAAGCTCCGGTTATAAGGATGCTGCTTCCTTTAAGACTTTCAAGTGCGGGTATATTTTCCGTGACCTTATTCAGATCCTCTAAATATTCTTTTGTATATTTCACATTCTTCACCTGTTATCCATTATTTAATACTTTCCGAAATCCAGCGCCATGATCGGATGCTGTTCTCTCTTCTCCGGTGGAGGAGGTGTCATATAATTCTCTCCATAGAGACGTTTCATGTATGCATCTGCGCCTGTGGCAACAAATGTATCCATACCCGCAAATCTAATCTCCGTCGGATATGCTATCTCATCTCTCTCGCACATTTCCTTGAAGAAATGTCCCCTTCCGGAAGGTATTGTTACATATTTTGAAGAATCATCTTTGCACTTTGCAAACCATTTTACCGTCCATCTGACGGCTGTATCAAGACTGATAAAGCGGAATAATCTGCCGATCCTGGCCTTCTTCTTGAAGGCTTTTGCCGCCTCTTTATCCGTAAGATACGGTTTCAGGTACTCTATATCATGATATGTCTTAATACATGTGAGAAGATAGCCGAAAGCATATGCGCCAACTCCGTGAATACTGCGGAGGACCGGATTATTATAGGTATTCTCAATAACAAAAATATCAAGACAGATACCACAATCCTCATCTTCCTTTGATATCTCGATAAAGGACTTGTAGATTGTTCCGTTCAGCTTTATCTGAGGAAGACTCATTCCGTGTCCCGGACACTCCTCCGGCACATAAAGCTTATACTTGCTGCCTTTATAATTCTTAAAAGCCTTCTTCAGCTTCTCATAATTCTTTCTGGTCACATTTATATCGATATCGTCATCCCATGGAATGAAGCCGCCGTGACGAAGCGCCCCGATAACGGATCCTCCGCTCAGAGTATATTCAATATTGTATTTACGGGCAATAGCATCAAAATCCTTAAGCATCATAAGAAGGATGCTCTGCATCTTCTTTAATCCGTCATCATGAAGCTTAATGACCTTGTCATTTGAATCAAAGCCCTTTTTCAAAACATTTCTATGATCTTTCATGAAAACCACCTTTCCGCGTCAGTTACCTGACAATAACTCCAAGGCTTCCTGCCGAACGACTCAGTACTTCCTCTGCTTCCTCAAGAGTTTTAATCCTTGATTTGCCATATTTTACAAGATATATAACGCCGTCGCATTCCTTAACCTTTGTCAGGGCATCAACCTCGTTGCGGAAATCATTTGTTCCGACAATTTTTTTATTTGAGCCCAGAGCCTTAAGCTCCTTACCGATTTCCTCAGCATCCTGCTTTGCATCAGTTTTATTATCAACAGATACAAGAAGTATATTACTGCTGTCTTTAAACAGTTCAAGACTGTGAGCAAGTCTCTTATAGTCCACCTGTTTTCTGTAAGAGCCTGCCGCCATCTTCTGTCCGGCGCTCTTAATATCAGCCTCCGAAAAGATTCTGTCCGTAAATGCATAAAGCATAAAGAGAACGCATACTATAAGGATAAAACCAAGTGCCATTCCCACAACTGCATATTTAACAAGTTCCTTTTTGCTTACAGACTTATCCGAACTTCCGGTGGAAATACTGAGAGACCCGTTTCCCGGAAGAGTTCCCTCGCTTATGACTCTTACTTTATCAACAAAATCATAGGTTTCCAGCTCTTTTTCCAGCTTTTCAACCACCTTGTCACAGATGAGCTTCGCTCTGTCAGGCTTCACATCAGATACAACTATATTCATAACATGAGCTCCGGGAAAGTTCCTGTTTATAAGCCACTGCAGATCATCCGGAGTGATATCCTTCATATCCTCATAGCTTCTGAGCTCCAGTTCCTTTATAACCTCGTTCAAAAGCTTGCCATCCTTTATGATGGTGCATACATCATTTTCAAATCTGTTATTCAATTCCTGAAAGCTCAGGCGTTCAGTTTCCAGTCCTTCAACGTCAGTATAATTAAAATCCACAGAAATCTTTGCTGAAGAATTATATACTCCCGCAGGTTTTTCAGCATCGGTATACTTTTTCTGATTAAAGAAAAAGGCATCATGATTCTGCACCATAACCTGTTTTAAAAGATCTCTGTCAGAAATATCTTTTGATGATTTCTGTTTTTTCAGATCATAAACAGCCACAAGTCCGCCAAATATAATAACAGCACATATGATAACGACCGCCTTGCTCTTCAGATATTTTATAAAATAGAAAATATCTATGGTCCTTGTCTTCTCACTCATTTCCCTGTCTCTCCTTATTCTTCCGACATGATAAGATGTCTTCTAAAAGCTCTTCTCGTAACCCTTGTGAAGGAATTTCGCCTTTAAGAAAGCCGTTCCCTTCTTGATCTTATTTACCTTTTCCATATAAATAAACGGAAGCTCGGCTATCTCATCTTCCTGAACATCTCCGCAAGCGATCTTTCTGTCCAGCCATACATTGAAGAGTATCTCGCTGACTCTGCCCGGATATCTCTTCTCAAAATCCGTCATTTCAGAATCGTCAACTCTCTCAACAAGTTCATCAAGTATCGTAAAGAGCCATGAGCAGTAATCCTCCACAAGCTCCCGCTCCATTATCATCATATTGAACATATATCCGCTGCTTCTGGCAAGCACAGTATCATATGACTCAATATATTCCGGGTATATTCTTTCTATTATCTCTCTTGTTTCGTCCAGTTCATCGGCACGATATGTATGCACATAATGAGAATAAAGGCTCTCGATATAATAATTTCTCTTTCTTGGGACTATAACCCTGTAGCCTTTATTTATAAGGAATCTTAACTCCTTACCTCTGAGAACCCTCTGAAACTTATCCTTTCCCTTGCCCTTGCCAAGGAAATGTCTTCTGTAATGTGCAAGACCTATATAGTCTGCATCCAGGTTCTTCCATGCCCAGTAAAGTCCGGTAAGTTCACAGTACATCGGATTCTTAAATGAAATATTGTCTCCGGTATTATCCTTCAGATATCCAAGTGAAAGAGGATTTCCTTCTTCATCGGTCTTTCCCTCTGCACCAACATGGAGCGGCAGATAGATACTATCTTCCGGCATCTGGTATTCCTTATGTGCAGCGATTATTATCTTCGCTTTTTTTCTATCCATTTTCTATTCCTCTTCAAATTCCTTTTTCTTCATTTCTCTTCTTTTATAGGTTCTCTTACTTATTATATATCTTGGTCTTCCCTTTGTTTCCATATATATCTTTCCTACATACTCACCAACTACACCAAGGGAGATCATCTGTATTCCACTCAGGAAGCATATAATACACACAAGACTGGTCCAGCCCGATACACTGACTCCGACAAGCTTGCAGACTATAGCCCATATAGAAGCGACAAGGCTTAAAAATGCCACAAGAAATCCCAGTCCGGCAATCATCCTGAGCGGCTTGACCGAAAGGCTGGTAACCCCGTCCGTTGCAAGCCCAAGCATTTTAGAAAGAGGATAATGAGACTTTCCGCCCATTCTCTCATTTCTCTCATAGCTGACCGTTGTGCTGTCAAAGCCCACCAGCGGCACAAGGCCTCTGAGGAACAGATTTACTTCCTTGAAATTTGCCAGTTCCCGGAGAACCCTTCCCGAAATAAGTCTGTAATCAGCATGATTATATACTACTTCTGCACCAAGTTTATTTAAGATTTTATAAAAACTTTCAGCAGTAAATCTTTTGAAAAATGTATCCTTCTCTCTTTTGCTCCTTACGCCGTAAACAACATCAAAGCCTTCATGGTATCTGTCAACCATTTCCTCCATGGCTTTTATATCGTCCTGACCGTCACAATCAATCGATATAGTCATATCAGCATAATTCATTGCTTCCATAAGTCCGGCGAGCACAGCATTCTGATGGCCCCTGTTTCTGCTCTGGCTTATACCTATAAAATGTCTGTCTTTTTCCGAAAGATTTGAAATAATCTCCCATGTTTTATCCTTACTTCCGTCATTTACAAATAAAATACGGCTGTCATCGGATATTTTACCCTTACTTATAAGATCATTTAACTCATCGATAAACAGGTCCGAGGTAATGGGAAGAACCTCCTCCTCATTATAACACGGAATGATTATCCATAATGTGTTATTCATCTCCAAGACTCCCTCAAGTATTATTTTATATTAAACTTCTTATTCAGCTTTGAATTTATGGTAAGACTGATATTTATCTTTCTGTCAGTAAAACCATATGAATAAAGTGCATCTCTCATTGTCCATGAAAGGTCGCTGAAGAACGGCCAGTTTCCTACTCCATCCGTCTTCGGAACCGCCAGCTCCACATCGTTTTTACCGGCCTTGTCGGCCTTCTCTACCTTTTCCACCATATATTCATTGATCTCTCTGCATTTCTCACTGCTGATATTCATTACATTTGCTTCAAGATAAACCTTCTCTCCTGTAAAAAGTGAAAGCGGAAAAACTATAGCCATTATCACTATAACAGTATCAACCGCCTTTACCTTTCTGCTTAAAAACGCTATAGAAACCGTCGCCCAGACAAGTCCGTAGAAAAATACAGAAAACAGAAGATCTCCTCTTGTTATATCCTGAGGCTTTGTTCTTGCGCACATAACAAAACAGAACAGTCCGGATATCAGAGCCCCCTCAAAGAAACAGATGACCGCCTTCTTAAACTCTGCCGCATCCTCGTCGTCCTTATTTCTTTTTCCTACAACAATAATACATACCAAAGCTCCGACAATCACAGCCAGTATAAGTATCACACAAAATGTGTTAAGCTCATTTCTTCCATGATATAAACACTTTGCGGTCTCATGGAACATAAAGCCCTCCGAGAAGCTTCCCGCTCTTCCTCCCGAAGATTCAAAGATAAGCGAAACGATCCAGAGGACAAAACTGAGAAAATATATCCACCTTGTGACAAATATTTCCTTAAGTTTTTTCTTTCTTCTTATAAGAAGGATCAGTTCATCAAGCAGTGTCTTGCCCACAAATGCCATATAGATCACTGCCGGATAAAGATTCGAGAATAATACCATATATATAATGACAATTCCGAGTCCCTTTGCAAGAGCTTTTCCCTTCTCACTATAAATATCCAGAAAGTTATCTGAAATTATATACATAACAAAACTACCCGCAATAAGATTCGGGATAGTATAGAAGAAATATCTTGTTACATCCAGTGAGAAAAACAGATGCTGATTCCCCTGTTCATTTCCCCTGAGTATCCAAAAATGAAATGTAATAAAGAGAACTGTACATACATTTTCAATAAGATATCCTGCCTTGAAGCAGTTTCTGAGCAATCTCTTAAAGCAAAATGCATATACAGTGATGCATAAACTTAGTATGATGGCATAACTGAGCTCAAGAGACCTGAAAAAATCACCATTTATCGGCATTATCACATACCTTCCGATAGCCGAAGCAAGCGGCATAAGTATCTCCGGAAGAACCCTCGAAGGATTCCAGATACCCCACTCCGGAAGGAGCGATCTTCTGCATATTAAAAACGCCCAGTCGTCTGAATCAAGAATGGAAAGAGGATGAATATACCCAAAAAAGATCATCATGAATGAAAATATTATAGCTCCGACAGCTAATTCTTTTTTAACAAAACGAGTCTTCACACCCATTTCCTCCATTAATTTTTCACAAATATTCATCGTTTATTATTGCACAAATTATTTTTTTAGTCTATACTCAATTTTGCTTTTCAGACAAAGCATTATATATGTATATTGAGAAGAAAACCCGCATCTCATAATCCTGCGGGACTAAAGTTCCTATGAAAAACAAACACTCACTTCGTTCCTGTTTTTCATAGTTTAATATATGTTTATAGAAGAATCGAGTTGTTTTCATGGAAGATAAAGAATTGAAAAATGATATTTCGAACACATCCGAAAGTATAACCCCGGACCTGGCTCCGGCAAAGCATATAAAGCTCCGCCGCTTCTTCTACGGTTTTGGAATCTTTATATCTCTTCTTATGCTCCTTTGCTGCACTCTTATATGCTGCAGCTCGATATGGCTTACCACCACCTGGGGAGACACTCTCTCCTTCGATTCCATAATATTTCAGCTTAAATCGCCGATGAAGGGAACCGGAAACGGAATGATAGGCGCATACATACTTAAGGCCGCAGTTCCAACATTTCTCCTGTTTATAGCCGCTGTTCTTATGTATATTCTCTTTGTAGGAAGATACAGAAGGAAAAATCCGGGCACAAAAAAAGCCAAAAACAGGTACATAATCACCCTGTCCATAACGCTTATCACCTCTGTCGCAATGTTTACAACAGGCTTCATAACCCTCTGGTACAAGGCCGGTCTCGGTGAATATCTTAAGAATATAAATACCGAATCACCGTTTATCGAGTCTTCTTACGTGGATCCGGCGGAAACTGAACTTACATTTCCGGAGAAGAAGCGAAATGTTATATACATCTTCCTGGAATCCGTTGAGATGACCTTCACAGACGAGGAAAATGGCGGTGCCTGGGACAGCAATCTTATCCCAAACCTTACTCAGCTTAATCTTGACGGTATCGGAGAGGATTTTTCAGGAAATGAGCCCGGTCTGAACGGCGGATACTCTCTCTGGGGCACCTCCTGGACCATGGGCGCCATGTTTGCTCAGACAAGCGGTCTTCCGCTCAAGATATCCATCGACGGCAACAGCATGGATACTCAGGACAGCTTCTTTCCAACCATTACAACCTTTGGAGATATACTGCAGCAGAACGGCTATAAAAATGTTCTTGCCTTTGGTTCAGATGCTGAATTCGGCGGCAGAAAAGCTTATTTCTCCTCTCACGGCAACTATGAGATACATGATTATTACTATGCAAAGAATAACGGTCTGATCCCTTCAAATTACTTTGTATTCTGGGGCTTTGAGGATCAGAAGCTCTTTGACTTTGCAAAGAAGGATCTTACAGAGCTTGCATCCGGCGACCAGCCGTTTAACTATACAATGCTTACAGTTGATACACATTTTGAAGATGGATATGTATGTCCTCTATGTCAGAAAGAACACAGTATTCAGTACGAAAATGTTTACTCCTGCTCAGACAGGCAGGTCACAGAATTCGTAAAATGGTGTCAGACTCAGGACTGGTATGAAAATACCACCATAGTCCTCTGCGGCGACCATCCAACCATGGACAAGGACTTCTGCACCGATCTCTCCGGCAATTATTTAAGAAGAGTATATACTTCCGTCATTAATTCAGCAGTTCAGAATCCTGATCCTGACAGAAAACGTGTTTTTTCAACATTTGATATGTTTCCGACCACGCTTGCAGCCATGGGAGTAAAAATCGAAGGCAACCGCCTCGGTCTCGGAACCAACCTTTATTCAAAGGAAGCCACACTTACCGAGCTGTACGGCCGTGACGAAGAGCAGGAAAACCTGAAAATGCATTCCGAATTCATGGACAGAATATCAAATGTCGATGCAAATTCAACAAAAATGCTGGAACGCCAGGATAAATACCTTCACAGAGCCAAGGTTGCTCTGGTTATCGATGACAGCCTGGATCTGATATATACAAGGAAGAAATCCGAAGACAGCACAGAGGCCACAAACACGGACAGCCCAAAAAATAACGCAGTATGGAATGACGGTTCAGAACCTCTTCCATTTGATACTGATGAGATAAACAAGATCAGTGATACCTATAATCCGGATTTAAAGAAACATACCATCTCAGCCGTCTTCACCAATACCGATAAATTCGATGAAAATTATATCGACAAGGTAATACTGAAGATAACCTATGCCGACGGAGAGAGCATAGAAAAGGAAATGAGTATCAAGAACAATTATTTTGATGAGATCCGCTATCTCATCTATGATACAGAATTAAGCCACGACGAAATGCAGGGCAGTCTCACAATGCAGATGACCATCATTTCCAGAAGCGGTGCCGAGATCACTCAGAGTAACTGGATCAGAAAGGCTGAGCCAACCAAACATAAATAAATATACGGAACGGTTTTTACAGAACAAAACACTGTTTCTAAAAAAAGTCCTCAACCCTGATATCATATCGTATCGGAGTTGAGGACTTTTTTATCCCTTGCACTTCTTTACTGCTGCAAGTGTAAAGTAGCCTTTTTTAAGTTTTTCGGAAACTGACCTTGCGCCATTTTTCAGTCTTTCATAGTCTTCATTTGAGAGACTCTTCAGTTTATCAGGTATCTCGTAGAGCGAATCAACAACAATACCGGCTTCATTTTCCTGAACAAATTTAGCAAGCGCCGCTTCCTTCCAGATTATTACAGGTATGCCGGAAGCAAGATAGAGTGAGGTTTTGTGGGGATTATTGATCTTCAGATACTTTCCAAAGGCTCCCTCGCATTCCTCAGCAGATTCACCATCCCATACAAGTCCGAAGCTTCCGGACAGGTTATACGGAAGCTCATCCGGCATAAAGGAACCCTTATAGAATATATTGCTCTTCTCTTCATCCTCGTAATTCACGCCATACAGATTAAACTTCACTGTATCCGGAAGATTATAAACATATCCCGCCTTGGTCCTGCTGAGATTTCCCGCGATTATCACCGGAGCATCCAAGCTGTCATCCTTAGGCTCTGACGGAACGACCATATCTTCCGTCAGCTCAGGAATTATATAATCAAATATTTCCAGAGACACCAGCTTACGCCTGTCTAAGCCAAGCTCAACCATTTTTTCGAGCATGTCCTGATTATGAACTATTATCCTGTTACCAAAATGAAGCGCCTTCTGCTCAATCTCAAGTCTCTTTTTCTTCATCCTGGTCATATTCTCATAACCCGCTACCGCCATTCTCAGGTAGTCCAGATCATGTATCAAAAAGATGATCCTTCCGCCTCTTTTTCTTATATCTCTGAAAACAGAGGAAAGAAAAATGCTGTGCTCTATAGTAGGATACTGGATCAGGATGGTATCTCCCGCACCGATATCCCTGGTAACCTTGCTCCAGACCTTCCTTATCTGAAAATGAGCCTGAAACTTCTTCACCTTGCCTAACGATCTTCTGTCTTCCATGATGGCCGGTATCCGAAGTTCCTGATAACCTGCCCCTTCCAGGATCGTTTCCACATCATCTCTCGCCTTAACTCCCGCTGTTTTTACAAGATATTTTTCGTCCGGTATCTCTTTTGTAAAATATTTCATTATTATTCCTCTTAGTTTTGTTATTTGTCATCTTTATCCATATCTTCAAGCTTTTTCTCGATAGCCTTAATGATTATCTTCAAAGCTTTGATACGTGCATATTTCTTATCATTTGATTCCAGTACATACCAAGGAGCAAATTTGGTATTGGTCTTCTGGAGCATTTCATCAACAGCAACCTCATACAGATCCCATTTTTCACGGTTACGCCAGTCTTCATCAGTGATCTTCCACTGCTTTTCCGGAGTATTCTGTCTCTCTGTAAATCTGGCCAGCTGAGTATCCTTATCAATCTGTACCCAAAATTTGACGATCACAGCATTCCAGTCCGCCAGCTCCTTCTCGAATTCATTTATCTCATTATAGGCCCGCTGCCAGTCATTCTCTGAACAGAAGCCTTCGAGTCTCTCAACCATAACTCTTCCATACCAGGTTCTGTCAAATATCGCAATATGTCCATCCTTCGGGAGTCTATTCCAGAATCTCCAAAGATAGTGCCTTGCCTTCTCAGCCGGTTCCGGACTCGCTATCGGATGCACCACATATCCTCTCGGATCAAGTGCCGCAGCAATCCTCTTGATATTTCCGCCCTTTCCGGCAGCATCCCAGCCTTCATAAGCTATGATAACAGGTATCTTTTTATGGTAGAGCTCGTTATGAAGCTCTCCCAGCCTTTTCTGCAGCTTATCCAGCTCCACTCTGTATTCCGCCTCCGGAATTGACTTATCCAGAGGAATATCCTTAAGATAAGGAATCTTCTTCAGCTGAAATGTATTCTGCAGGAGCGGCGCTTTCTGGTGAAGCTCCGCATTCTCGAGCGCTGTATCAATGCTCGAAATGAGTATCTCCGTCATCTGAAGCTCCGCCCATTTCTTGCTGGAAGAATCTATAAAATACCATGGCGCTACAAACTGATTTGTAGCCTCAATATATTCGTCATAAACATCCATGCATTTTTCATAATGTTTATTCTGCCACTTATCCTTCTCGGAAACACGCCATTTCGTATACGCATCATCCTCCAGATCTCTGATACGTTTTCTCTGCGTCTTCTCATCAATATGGAAGAAGAATTTTACCACCAGATAGCCGTTATCATTAAGCTGTCTCTCAAAACGCTTAACACTTGTAAGATATTCCTTATATTTTTTATCATCTATTTTTCCTGCAAGCTTTGAGTATGTAACCTCATCCATCCAGCTTCCGTCGAAGAAGCTTATCTTACCGGCTTTTGGAATCTTTACAAAATATTTATAAAGAAACGGTCTCCTCTTCTCCTCGTCCGTAGTCTTTGTAAGTGTCTCGCAATTAAAGAATCTCGGATCCAGGTTCTTAATTATCCTTCCGAGAACACTGCCCTTTCCGGCTGCCCCCCAGCCATCAATAACAACAAGTACCGGCAGATTTTTTTCTTTAATAGTCACCTGCCTGGTTGCCAGCGTCTGTCTTGCTTTTTCCAGTCTCTCCGAAAGCTCCGCATCATCCGGTTTCTCTTCTTTCACCCATTCCTTTAACATAAGCTACCTCCCATTCTGCCACACAAAACCTGCAGCTTCTAATAACACTTAAACCTGCGATCACAATACAATGACATCTCCCCCGAACCGTCATTTACTGTTAAATGAATCTACCATCTCCTGAAGCTCTATAAATCGTTCCATTTTGGCTTCAATCTCCGCATCAACCTTTTCCTTCTCCCTGGTAAGTTCCATCAAATGCGGATAATCCGTTGCGGCCTTAACCATCATTTCCGACAGTTCTGCACTTTTTTCTTCTAAAGCTTCAATCTCACCCTCTATATTATCATATTCTTTCTGTTCTTTGTAGGAAAGCTTTGTTTTTTCTCTTGGTTGTTTGTAACTGTTTTTGGATTTTCTGCCATTTTCCGGCTCTTCATTATCCTTTTTACCATTATCTGCAGCCGCCTGCTTACTTTCAGCCTGCCCTCCAGCGCTTACAGTCCCCGCTATCGCCTGCCTGTGAAGAAGATAATCCGAGTAGCCGCCTTCGCTTTGGAACAGCGTTCCATCCTCCGTAAATGCAAATATCCTCGTTACGACTCTGTCCAGGAAATATCTGTCATGAGAAACCGTTATCACTATTCCGGCAAAGCTGTCCAGGAAGTCCTCGAGTATACGCAGAGTCTGAATATCCAGATCATTTGTCGGCTCATCAAGAATTATTACATTTGGTGCTTCCATAAGTACCTTAAGAAGATACAGTCTTCTTTTCTCACCACCCGAAAGCTTCTCTATAGGAGCATACTGCATAGCTGCATCAAAAAGAAAACGTTCGCACATCACAGAAGCAGAGGTCAGCCCATCATTTGTCCGGACATATTCCGCCGTCTCCCTGATATAATCTATAACCCTCATACTCTCGATCTTTTTTATGCGATTGCTGTCCAGTCCGGAATACCCCTCTCCGGAAAAATCCTTTGCCGCTCTGTAAAGCGCCTCGTTTTCCTGGCTGAAATAACCGATCTTAATGGTCTGACCAATCTCTATCTCTCCGCTGTCAGGAACGATCTCTCCCACCAGACATTTAAGCAGCGTTGATTTTCCGCATCCATTCGGACCGATTATTCCTATACGATCCAGTTTATTGAAGGTATACGAAAAATTTCTGAAGAGGATTCTCTCACCATATCCCTTACTGATATTATCCAAAATGATGGTCTTGTTTCCCATCCTCTGAGGAAGAGAGCTCAGCTCGACATTTCTCTCATCTTCAGGTCTTTCTCTGTCGCGAAGCTCTTCAAAACGCTTGATGTGCGCCTTCTGCTTTGTGGTTCTCGCTCTTGCGCCTCTCCTGATCCAGGCAAGATCCTTTCTGAAAAGTGTCGCCGCCTTCCTCTCTGCAGCCTTTTCAAAATCCAATCGCTGCTGCTTCAGCTCCAGATACCCCGAATAATTTGCAGTATATCGATAAGCATTCCCCTTATCGATCTCAATGATCTGATCCGTCACCTCATCCAGAAAATATCTGTCATGAGTGACCATAAGCACTGCTCCCCTATATCGCTGAAGAAACTCCTCCAGCCACTCTATCATCTCGGAATCCAAATGATTGGTCGGCTCATCCAATATAAGAAGATCCGCCGGTGTCATGATTGCCGCCACAAGAGCCGCCCTCTTCTTCTGGCCTCCCGACAAAATTCCGGGCATACACTCAGGATCATTTATTCCCATCTTGGCCAGATTTGCCTTGATTTCTCCCATTTTATCCCAGTGGTCACCACCCGAATAAATGGCATCCGTAATGTTCTCCAGAAGATTTTTATTCAGATCAAACTCAGGATTCTGCGGAAGATACGATATACGTATGTCATTTCCCATTATAACCTTCCCTGAATCTGCCTCCACCCTTCCTGCGGTAATTGCCAGAAGCGTCGATTTTCCGGTACCGTTTGCACCTACGACACCAATCTTATCTGCACTGTCTATTCCGATACTGACATCATTCAGCACCGGCTTTGACATATATGTTTTTGATATATTTTCAAGATTTAAAATGTTCAAAACTGCTTACTCTCTTTATCATATAATTTACCGGACATTTTGAGATACTGCAGAAATCCTTTGCATCCCTCCACAACATCTCTGAACGTTGCATCAAAATCCCGGGTATACCACGGATCCGCTACATTTCCGGGTCTATCTGTATAATCCATCAGTAGGGAAATCTTCCCCTCCGGATCCCCTCCGAGAATCCTCGGCATCCATCTCATATTTTCACTGTCCATGCCTATTATATAATCATATTCCATATAGTCTGATTTGACAAGAAGCTCCGCCGTTTTTCCCGCACAGGATATTCCTGCCTCCGCCAGTTTTTTTCTTGCCGGAGGATACACCGGATTTCCGCGCTCTCCCCATATCTCATCCGTATGCGTTGCCCTTGATTCTATATGAAATTCATTCGCCAGCCCGGCAGCAGCAACCATATCCTTAAATACAAACTCAGCCATCGGCGATCTACAGATATTGCCGTGACAGACGAATAAGACTTTTATCATAGTTTTGATTTACTCCTTTTTGCCCTGAAACGCCTTATTTTGCAAGGGTTTCCGGGGATTATATGAAATGCTCTAAAATGTGTGAATGTGGCAAATCAGAGCAGATAGCCATTGAACCTCATTCTACGTCTCTTTTATCATCCCTACGGCCTATCCGCAATTATCCCTTCAATAATACTTGCAATATTACTAGACACCAGACCCTTTACATTGTGTATATCCTGATTGATACATTTTTCCTGTGCAATCGCAACAGCCACATTCTCTGCAAGATCACCAATTTTACTATTCTTCTTAGAATTCATTCCAGTAGCCTCTAGCAGCACATTATATGGATGTCTATACCTTTTCTTCTCATCCAATTCAAAGAACTTATCATCATTATCCTTGATATATTTTTCATAGGCCCCTTCTATATGCAAAAGCAAGAACACCTCAAAGCCAGGATTCGTAATTCCAATAATATTACTCTTCTCGCCTTCCTTGATAAGGTCCTCGTATCCCGATACCTTTTCCTCAAATATATCAGCATCGAAAATGACAATCATTTTATCGTGTTCCTTATCAAAATCCAGCGTCTCATCGTCTTTCAATGTTTCGGCAAATGCAAGTAACTGCTTTGGATAAGAAAGATTACTGTGTTCTTCCGTCTTTTCCATTAGTCGAATATCAATTAATGGATGAATGTTTAAGGTCTTTCTTAAATCAATTAATTTTCTAAAATAAAACGTTTCCGTATTAGCCCCTTCACAGATGAAGAAGTACTTTCTAAATGGCTCTATCTGTTCTTCTGCATCTGAAGGTCTAACATTCCAATTTGTATAAGTGTGAATTGGCATAGCTACTCCTCCTTTCGGAAGGAAAACTGCTTAAACACAGGAATAGCACCATATCTTCCTTCAAGATAGGCTTTGCTTAATTTCTTATCATACCTTTCTTTGAATCGATCAAGCGAATAGATTGCACTTGCATTGTTAGCATCTCTTTCTACGAACCATATCTCATCTCTTCTGAAAAGCTCCTGGTCCATAATTGTATCTTCATGAGTTGTAAAGAGAAGCTGCATACGTTCTCCCTCGTGAGCCTGCATGAATAATTCAAGGAAATGCTCTGTAAGCTTTGGATGCAAGCTGCGCTCTAACTCATCCACTACAAACAATGTATCCTCTCTCTTTGTTAAGAGCATATCTATTAAATCAAACAGACGCTTTGTTCCATCTGACTCTTCTGCAAAGTTAAAATCAAAAATTGATTTACCATGCTTTAATACTAATGTTGTAATCTCCGGTTCTTCATTGCCTTCCATCTTAATATTAAAGAATCCATCCGCAAGTCTCCAAGACATCTGTATTTTAGGCATATTTGTTGCCTGCATCTGTTTCTTTAAGGATGCAAATATTCCAGAGAGCACTTCTACAGGAATCATCTTGCTGAGCTCATCCATAGAAATAACACGTGTACTAATCTGGCTTACACCTGTATCAAATGTCTGTATCAACTGGCTAATCTTCTCCAATGACTCCTGATTATAATACGCATCAGTATTAGAGATACCCATATTAGGATTCAATATAATAATATTGTTGTTCAGCCAGTTAAATACATCTCTAAAGAATATTAACTTTGATGTTTCTTCGTACTTCTTACCTCTATTCATTTCAGACAAAAACAACTGACCTTCATGGCCGGCAAAGTCCTCGGCGTATACAGAAAAACGGTTTTCTTCCGCTTTTGTCAGCTTTACCTTCTCGCCTAATGTTGGAGTATTCACGCCTTCTCTTATGAATAGATTATTAGCTGAACCATCCTGCAATAATTCATATAGCCATTCTTCTGTGATTCTTCTCTCACTTAATACTGCGGAAAAGCCATATGCATAAAATTTATCTCCCACTGTGAACTGCAACTCAAATACACTTTCTCTGCTCTTGTTCTCCATAGAATTACGACAGAAGTCATTTACAGAATTTACTGGAAGTCCATCATTAATAGTTGCTTTAATAAAATCAAAAACTCTAAATAGATTAGACTTACCAGAAGCATTCGCTCCATATACAACAGCATTCTTCAATAAATTGATCTGCTTAATCTTTATTTTATGATCCTTGTTCCCCTGCATCTTGCTAGAGGACACCATAGAAAGTTCTTCACGCTTATCAAATGATTTAAAGTTCTCCACCGATACTTTTACTAACATGGCGCACACCTCCTAATAATAACTGAATTCATTATATTATAATTATATGCAGTTTTCAATATTTATTTCTTTATTTAGAGATTTTTTCTCTAAATAAACATATCGAATCGTCAAAATGTATACTTTTCATAGAAATTCATCCCTTTTTCATACTAACTCGACCATACTACCTTTGACCATTTAAACCTATTTCGGCACTTTCCACCTTTGCCGAATTTCGTTTAATTTATCAGTCACCTCATCGGTCACCCTATCAGTCACCCCACCATAAAGTGAATTTTAATTTTTTAATACAACATTTTCGCTGTTAACAGCACTTTCACCATTCTGCCTATGTGCCTTAGTAGTCGAAACCGTAGTATTTGCAAGGCTTCCCGCCATATTATGCCGTACTATGCCCCAGTTTACAAAGGTATGATTTATAGTAAAACTGGAGTGCCGTGGCAGACGAACAGTACTTTTATCATCTATAATTCTCCTATTTTCCTAGCTTTTACTACATTCTTTTTTCATATATGTGGCATATCATACGCACATCATACGCATATCATTCCCACCAAAAGGTATAAAATGAGGTATAAAACGAAACGCTTTATACCTCATTGTTTTTTAGTTTATTTATCGTATTTACACAACAAGCCCTTCAATTCTTTTAAGAAATGACCATAGGAAAAGGCGGATCCATTATTTATACCTGCGCTTCAATGATCGACGATACGAGGATGCTATATCAGCTAAGGTATGAGATCGGCTCGCATAAATGGATATTCATGAAAAAGTTGAGCTGAAGATACCCTATAGATTTAAAAGTTCATTTACGCTGACAGAGTGATCGACAATGTTTATAAGTTCACTGCAGGCTCTGCAGAACAGGTCGGCAAAAGCCTCTGCCGTGCTTCTTTCATAGACGCCGGCATCGTATCTTACCATAACAGCAAACTCGTCTCTGCTGTCAAGGATCTCGAGATTCATTTTATTGTTACAGGCCGTTTGTTCTGACGGCAGTTCATATACAGCACTTACTATATCGTCTGATTCACCATAATCCCAAATATCACCCTGGAATATCAGACACAGCAGATCCTCACCATAATAAGACCCTGTTTCTTCCCAGTATGATACCCTGCCATGTGCGATACCGTCCCTGATCTGAGCTGAGACTTCATTTAGAAATCTCTCAACGGACAATCCTTCTTCAAGAGCAAAAGTCACGGGCAAATCTTTTATGAAACAGCCGACCGAATCCATCCTTCTTATGTCGGACCTTCCGTTCCAGGTCCACGTAAAGGCCACATTTCCGTTATCACGGTCTGAAGCTAGAGCCAATGCCGCTGCAGCTATATATAACCCGTTCTTTCCAAGCCCGTACATATCACTTATCTTCTTTACATCATCTCTTTTGAAAGGGAAATCCAGAACAGATTCGGCATCCACATTTTCCCGGTTGTTATGATCGGGGGTTGGAAGAGTGATACAACCTGTCCTGTCATAGCGCCTTTTGAAATAGTCCATCTCCTCCTTAAAAGTATCTGAGCTCCTGAACTTTTCTTCTTCAACGCAGATGGCTATATACTCATCCCTTTCAGCCGGTTCATCTCCGTATATTTTACCAATATCCTCCAGAAGCTTATGATAGGATTCTCCGTCACATACCGCATGACAGATATCAAGCAGTCCTTCCTTTGATCCCTGCGTTTCTATCAGCCTGCAGCGAAACATCGGTGTGTTATCAAAACGAAACGGCTTTACAAAATCTTTCGCCACGAGCTCAAGTTCTTCCGCACTCATCTTTTCCGGAATGATCTTCGGGCGAATATCTTTATCAAACCTCTGCAAAAAGCCTTCTTCTGTCTCTTCTATCGTACTGCATAGCGAAGGGTGCAGAATGATCGCTTTTTTGACAGCATCCGCCATCCGGTCAAGGTCGACCGATGGATCAAAACGGAATCTTATCGGAAGGTTTAATACTGTCGTGTCCGGATTCTGAGACTGAACACGCAGCAGATAGTTCTGAGAGGCGTTAACCTGTACAAACGTAACCTCTGGATCAGATATGGTTTCATCCTTAAGACCTGTGGTTTTGAGCAGCTTCTCTATTCCCTTTGCTGTTTTTCCTTCATATATGTTCTGAACACACAATCCCTTGAGTTGGCATTTCATGATCACCATCATGGCCGTGACCGAATCTCCGCCAAGCTCAAAGAAATCATCATTTATACCTACTTTCCTTGTGCATTCAAGAACTGTCTCAAATGCTTCACATAAGGTTCTTTGTATATCGGTCCCGGGCTCTTCATATGTATCCGATATACCATCCGCATCCGGCTCCGGAAGTCTCAGTTTATCAACCTTGCCGTTTGGATTAAGAGGTATCCCGGAAATCCTTACAAAGTGCCGTGGCATCATGTAGCCGGGAAGATATTTCTTAAGTATTTTGCAGGCATTATCCGGAGAAAGTTCACACTCGGCCTTATAGTATGCGCAGAGAAAAGGTGTACCGTTACTTCCTTCAAATGCCTTTACAGCACAAAACTCTATGGAAAAAGCCTTCTTAACGGCACTCTCCACTTCCGCTAATTCCACACGGTTTCCGTTTATCTTGACCATTTCATCGACACGGCCCAGAATGGTATATCTGCCCTCTTCATTAAGCGAAGCATAGTCTGAAGTCCTAAAAAAACGCCTGCCATTGATCATAACAAACGCTCTTTCATTCTCTTCCGGAAGCTTATGATATCCGCGAAAGAACGGAAGATATACGCACAGTTCTCCTTCCTCTGCCTCCTTGCCGTTTTCATCAAGGAGCACAATTTCACTGCCCCTTGTGGGATATCCTATGGGAGTATTATCGTATGCCCTGTCAATCTTAAAGTGGCATGTCGGGTATCCGAACTCACTCGGGCCGTAAATATTTATCACATCAAACCCTGTACTTTCAATACCTGATACGATCTCTCCTCCTGTGTATCCGACACGCATCGATCCTATGTCAAGCTGCTGCAGCACCTTTAAAAAGGTCGGAGTCATAAATGTCGAGTCGATCATATGTTTATCCAAATATGCTCCGAGCCTTACAGGATCCTTTGTTGTCTCCCACGAAGGAACATGAAGCGTACATCCAAACCCGAGAATTCCCACGGTCATATATACCCCGCCCACGAAGGATTCCGGGATGACATTGGCAAACCGCAAGGGATCTTCTCTTTTTCCGTCAGGATAAACATATTCATACAGGAAGCCCTTGCCCAGTCCTTCCCACATACTTTCATATACACCGTACTCCTGTGCTGCACCCTTAGGTGTTCCGCTGCTTCCGGATGTATAAATATAAAAGGCAAGGTCATGTGGATCAGCCTCTCTAAAATCCGGGCACTCCGAAAGCTCCATAGCCTCTTCCCATTCCTTGCCGCTCATTACCAGGACACATCTACAGTCATCTATCACAAAGTCTATGCGCTCCTTCCCCATCAGGTCTTCAAGCGCTACCCACGCCGCCCCGGCCATCATGATCCCGATGCGGGTGGCGATATATTCCATTCCCTTGGGATAATATATCCCGACCGTATCCTCTTTGCCGATACCTCTGTCCTGAAGATAGCGGTTGACTCTCATTGCACAGTCAAAAAGTTCCCTGTATGATGTGCTTCGCATTCCGTCACGGTCCACTACTGCTATGCGTTCCGGATGCTCCTTGGCCGTTCTTTTCAGCCTGTCAATAAATTCCATGATTACCTGTGATCTCCCTATTACATCATTTTATCTCAAATGCATTACGGTTAAAACTTAACGATACTAGATTTACCCTGTTACGGGTAAGCTTTTCGGTAAGGCTTAATAAAACAAATGATCTGAAGGATCCGACCTGAAGGTCAGGATCCGTAAGATCATAGTATACTCCGTTATCCTTGGTTATGATATGTACCCTTTTTCCTGATTCAACGATACATTCCGCAAGAACGGTCTTTCCCGGATTAAGATCATATACGAGCATAAACAGTTCTTCGAAAAGAATCATGACCCTGTTTACGGTACGGCTGTTTCGCCCGCTATCCTTAAGTGCCTCGCCTATCTGATCCCTTGTCTCGGTTATCAGATCGGGCCGGACCTCAAACTCATACATCCAAATATGACGCTCTTTCTCCATTGGTGGAATGAACAGGGCATAACTGTCCTTATCATACCTTAGACAGATATAAAGGTATGACAGGAGATAACCCAGTGCCGGAGCGATCATCAGCCCCGCAAACATCCCGTATATGCCCCAGAGCTTCCCGCCTATAACAGCAAGCGGGATTGCAGTGACCAGATCCCTCAATGCACATATAAGAACCCCCAATGGGATCTTGTCTATTAGGATATAATAGGAGGAGTCAAGATACATCCTGCTTGTAAAGATCAGCGTAAGAGACATCATGCGCAGTCCCCACACGGCAATATGAGCCGTTTGCGGATCCTCTATTCCAAGAAATCGGATGATAACGGGCGCGCCCGCTATTATGGCAGCCGTAACTATAACACTCTCGATCTCGGCCGTCTTCCGTGCAAGCTTCCATACCTCTCTTACTCCCTGATATGTTCGCTCTCCAAGATAAACGCTTATGATCGGAGTAAGCGCCGCCCCTACCCCGTCAAACACAAACTGCGCTTCTTTGGTGAAAGCGATAATAGAAACCATTATCAGCATGTCACTGCCAAAAGTCCTTGCAACATATCGGTTCAGAACCGCCAAAAACATCATCAGGAATAAAAATGTACTAGAATCCACAATACTGTATCTGAGTATGATCCTAAGCTTAGTGACTGAAAAGTAGAGATTGAGATGAAGTGAATTTCCCTTCTTCGTAAAGTGAAGAAAGGATACCGCCAACGCTATGGCAAGACTTAAGAATGAGGCAAGGCCCAGACCACCCGCCCCCATCACTCCGGCAAGCAGGATCGAAAGAATGATATTACCAACAGCTGATATCACATTTGCCAGTGTGCTCAGAAACTCATCCCCGTCAGCAAAGACCATGCCGGTAAGGAGTGCTTCAAACGGTGTAATCATAACAACATATTTTATCCAGAACAGATAATCCCTTGCCGGTGACAGACTTGCACCCGCAGCCCCGATAAGATCAAAATACAGATTTTCACCAAAGGTCAGCAATGCAAAAAGCACAGCACCTGTAACAGTCGCTCCGAGAATCCCCATGCCAAACGTACAGTCAGCTTCTTCTCTGTCAAAAGCACCTATTTCCTTCGAATAGAGAATGGGAGCACCCAGCGAAAACAGAAGTGCAAAAAAGATTGCAAACGAATAAACCGGCAGGACCTGATTGACACCTATCACA
Organism: Eubacterium ruminantium; assembly: GCA_900108205.1. GTDB lineage: Bacteria > Bacillota > Clostridia > Lachnospirales > Lachnospiraceae > Eubacterium_Q > Eubacterium_Q ruminantium_A. The sequence goes on from FNUU01000004.1 coordinate 59,400, forward strand.
GCATTCTCTCCCAGCCTGATGCCTGCAATAAATGAATCTGACATGACTACAAAAGCCTGTATAAATGATGTTAATATTCCGCCTGCCAGCATGGAATAAAATTTCGACGAGATCAAAGTTTTTTTGGAAAACATAATAAAATGGTACCCCCGAAAAATATGTTTGTCATCTAGAAAGTGCGCCACGCGCTGATTTATCTAAGAATACCAACTATCCACGCCGGATCCGGAGCCTTCATATCTTTGTCCATTGCCATTTCCTCCATGATTCCCTGTACACACGCCCAGAAACAGTGTGACATCAGCTTTGCATCACCCTTATGAAAGGCGCCTGTCTCCTGGCCTTTTCTTATCAATCCGGCTGTAGCATCTATCGTATCTACCGACTGTGCAATTTTTCTCGCCTCCTCCGGCATTCCGGTCCTTCTCGCCTGTCCCATGAGGACGAACATATTGAACACCCATGGCTGCTCCTTCGCATAAGAAAAGAGTTGTTCCAGAAACTTCTCCAGATAGATATCCGGCGGAATGTCAGCCATACCATTCTCGCTTGCAGACCTGGTTCCCGAAGCCCCCATCTTCACAAGCTCAAGCAGGAGTTCCTCCTTGGACTTGAAATAATGAAACATAAGTCCCGTGCTCATAGGAACAGCCAACGCTATATCTGTAATCTTTGTATCGTAATACCCGCGCTCCACAAATAAAGTAAGAGCCGTCATAAGTATCTTCTCTCTTCTTTCTTCTTTCTGTTCTTTTCTCGTCATTTCTACCTCTCATTTTTTCATATCCGAATTATAAATGTCTTGATTCTTTACCGGATTTTCCTTATTGTCCCCACAACTATCCGGTTAAATATCGATACTGCGTTTCTGACTCTTAAGGATTCTCTGGATTGCAAACTTTCCACTTGCCGCTGCAACCGGAAGTCCCCCCGGTGAGCTTGTCCACTGACCGGCAAGATACAGGTTATCTATTCCCTTAAGTCTGCCCTTCAGCTTAAGCTGCTTAGCGTCAGGTGTAGTAGTAAAGCTCATATAGCTTCCGTGATATGCATTACAATATCTCTCATAAGTAAGTGGTGTCCAGCAGTCAAGGAACTGCATATCACCAATGAGTTCAGGGAATGCTGACACAATTCTCTTCTCAACTTCCTTAACGAGAACATCCTTAAGCTCTCTATACTCAACTTCACTTAAGCTCTTCCAAACCTCAAAATCCTCATCTGTCTGAGAAATACAAGTCTGGATAACCTGTTTACCATCCTTTACGAAAATCGGATCATAGCCATATGCCTTAACATACATTCTGCTAAAAGTACGGTTTCCGATCTTGATAGGATCAATATCAATAAATACCGTCTCTCCCCTATCATAATTTTTACTTACCGCAAATGCAACCTGAAATCCGCTTATTGTAGGATACTTTTTAGGCGCATCATATGCAGCCTTAACTTTCTTTGGCATATATTCAGTAGAAAGAAGCTTATTGAAGAGAACATATGAATCAACTGTAGGGATAATATAATCTCCATTAACCGTCTTACCATCATCAAGCGTGATTCCTGTACAAGTCTTCTTATCTAAATTGATTTTCTTAATACCGGAATTATAATATATCTTTCCTCCTAATTCCTTAAATCTTTTCTCCATACGAAGTGACATCTGAAGTGAAGCGCCCATAGGGATCTTTCCGTTACCATCTACCATTGTCGCGTATGAAACCAGGAATGCATATGCGCAGTACTCCTTAGGCAGATAATCGCACATGAGCTTTTGAAGTACAGGTGACTTAAATCTCTTGCTGTAATCTTCAAGAGAGATCTTTCCAAACTCCTTCATGACCTTAGGGAAATCAGCCATGCTCTTACCCATGTTGATGTAATCCTTTATTCCCCACATTTCCATAGGCTTATTAGCCGGGAAGAGGCACTGTTTTGAATACTCAACGTGCTTGATAAACTTCTTGATTTCAGCCTCGTCCTCCGGAGAGATTGCTATAAGCTCTTTCTCTGTACGCTTAAGATCATTCCAGAGTGTTGCTGTCTGACCATTACTGATTGTTGAATAGAAAGCATTGATTTCAGCATACTCTGTATCATCAGAGAGCGCTCCGACCTTCTTCCATACTTCGTACATCTCTGTATCTTTTCTTGTACCTGTGAGCCAGTGGATGCAGTTATCAATATGATATCCCTTTCTGTTCCAGCCGATGCACTCTCCACCTGGGATAGCATTCTTTTCATATATCTCAGCATCGAAACCCGCAAGAAGTGCATATACACCTGCAGAAAGTCCTGCGATTCCTCCTCCGATGATGATTACTTTTTCCTTTGAATTTGCGTTAGCCATTTTTATAATATCCTTTCATGTTGATTTTGTTTTCATTGAATGTATATTCAATATAACACCACAAAAATAAAATGTCAACACTTTATTGAATCTAAATTCAATTATTTTCTTAAGGGATATTTTCAAAGAATATTAGTCAGAGTAACATTTACTATTTTTCCTTTTATTCGTCATAAACTGACTACATATATCTGGCAAGGATTAGCCTCATCCCAGTAAAGCGGGAATACTTCGAACTCCTTGAAACCACAGCTCATGTAAAAAAGATTTGTTCTGTCATAATCCTCATACATTCCCATCTGCACAGTTTTAACCTGCATAAATTCGTATCCATCAGCCTTAGCCACTTCTTTAGCCTTTTCAACAAGCTTTCGACCGACACCATTTCTGTGATATTCCTTCATCACTCCCATAACGGCAAGTTCAACCGTTGCTTTTCCCGTTTCCTTGAGACACAAAAATCCCATAATCCTGTCATCATCCTTTGCCGCAAGAAAGGTCCAATCTGCGCAGTCATGGATATAACCTTCGCGACTCTCTTCGACCTCAAACCATTCCGTCAGTTCTTCAAGCACTGTTCTTGCGATTACTCTCTTTTCATCCGAATCCTTTATCACTACAACCATCATTTTTTATTCCCCTTCATTATCATTAATCTATTATTTCACAACCACGATGGTAAAATACTATCTTTCACAAAATCAACCACCTCATCTGTCACGAAATAATCCTCATGCTTGATTCCGTGAAAAATCTTACATTCAGCATCTTTATAACAATCTGCAAGTTTATGCTGTATATTCGCATTAAGTGTTGTATCTGAATCGGATCCTATAACAGCAACCGGACATGTTGTGTTTTTTGCATATTGATCAACCCGAATATTATTCTTTATAAAGACCTGCAGCGGTCCCCAGAATATAGGGATTATCTTGTTATACAGGTCTGCACATGTGCGATATCCGGACGCAAGCACAAGATGCTTGCATTCCCTGACGCTTGCCAGATAGGCTGCCATTCCGCATCCATAACTGTGTCCAAAGATGTATATATCTCTGCCCGGATACTTCTTAGCAGCATAGTCATACAATTCTTCAGCCGACTTCTGCATGGTTTTCAAGTTCATTTTCCCTTTACTTTTCTGCGTTCCGTAATAATCAACCGAAAGAAAAGGACAGTCATAACGCCCTCCGTACATTCCCACACTATTATAAGCAATATACATTGAGCCACCGAAGAACAGGATTACCTTATCAGTTTTCAGATTCAAATCATACCCATATCCAAATAAGGAATCATTAATCTGAATCTCCTCCGGTTCATAAATGACATCCTTCAGTTGTCGGTCCCCCTTATAAAAGGAATAGGAAATATGTTGCATGATCGTATCTGTCGCAAAAAAAACGATCAATATATACATTATTATTTTAAGTATTATATACACAATGTTCACCTTTTTCTTCCTCATTAACCATTCATCCCTTATTCCAATAAAATATATAGTGATGTTTTTCTGAAACCAGGCTTCTCATAGAATTCCATATCAGAAAAGATCCAGCATACTGTCCAGATAGATTGCTTCTCTTACATTCAATTGATATTCGGGTTTCACCATATAGTAAAGTAAAAATTCAAGTATCACAGCACTCCCCAGGCTTCTGCCTTCTATCTTAAAATGTCTGAAGCCGGCAGGTTCATATATATTCTGAATATCTTGTACACCGATGAATCCCGGATTCTGCATGGCTAAGGAAAATCGATAGCCCTTATCTGCATCGGGCGACACACATATATGATCTTTACAGTCTTCTCCCAGACTTTTACGGCTTACATTTTCATAACATTTCTTTCTGTCATAGCAGTCAAACCAGCAGCATTCGTTACAGAGAAATTCCACCTTCAATTTTTGTCCTTCAGAAAGGCCGTTTAATTCATCAAACCTTTTGTTGAGCCTGAAATCAGGAACCACATATTTAAAGTCTTCTCTTCTTAATTCGACCTCGAAATCTTTAAAATCTGTGAGAACCTTAGTAGTTGATGAAACAAAGTAAAATGCCGGATATTTCTTCTTTATATGATCCAGAAGCAGATCCGAATGTATGATCACGCCGTTTGGCACTTGTCCATTCTTCTCGTACAGTGCACAAAGAGCATTACATTTTTTATCGCTAAGATGTTTTTCTCCAAGAAGGGAATTGCTGAATGTAAGTCGTGCGGAAATATTATATTCCCTTAGGAGTTCCGCAACCTCCTCAGGCTGAGCATCACCGAATCCTACTCGTCCTCCGCCCCACAGAGAGTCCCCCGGGGCTCCGTATATCGATCCTATATCACACCAATCATAAAAGTATTCCCTGCGCTCCCGGAAGAGTGGAAGGAACACTTCATAGAGACTATAAAATTCGAACAACCCCGGAAGGTGATAATAAATCATTGGTCTTTTCCTCTCATATCTTTGCCTTATATAATAAAAAACAGTTCGAAACCTATTATATCATAAGTTCCGAACTAATATCCACATCAGCTTAATCCTAATATCGGCCGCTATAGCAAATCATCACCATAAAGTCACGACAAAACTAATCAACTTTTCCGGAATTGAAATGAAGAAATGAAAGTATTCCGATAGGCAGAAAATACACACACCAAATAACAAGAGCAAGCCTTCCGCCAATACCATCGCCGCCGGTGGACATTTTTGCGAATACTCCCGTAATCGGCATAAACGTGCAGCTGAAGTAGAACACTCCGTGTATCATCAGCAGCGCTTTGAGCCACTTATCCTTCTTGTTTTTCGGCTTCATTGAAAGTCCCGTGAAGAAGGTAGAAAGTGCCATTACACCGTATCCAAGCAGGTCGTAGTTGAAGATAAGCCCGAATTTATCGAATTCTAACAGCTTTGCCGCCTGTTCATTCAACTGTTCGTTGTTTACCGTAGTCAGCTGTGAAAAATAGACAAGCATAATAAACGTGCCGTACACTGCTGCAAGGATCAAGCCTATATTCCCGGCGACTTTGCGGTCACCTTCGCACTCAATATGCAGACCTGCCGTCATCATGATAAATCCTATCGGCAGGATAAGACAGACAAAGTATCCGCCCATAGAAAAATCAATTATCAGAAATATAGCAAATAGAAATACTGTTGCTGTTACGATTGCTGAGCCTGCTTTAGATATCATCCTATTCAAATCCATGTACTCTCACTCCTATAAATTTCAATTTAAAAAGTGTGTCAAAACCCAATTCCATTTGACACACTCATTATATATATTTCTTATTATCTTTTGTAGTGAGAAAAGATATATTTTAGATATGACTAAAGTCACATTATTTATGGTTTCATCGGCAGTCCATCCTGCATTGCCTCTAAAACTCGCCTGTGCGATCTTTTCCGGCGTTGCAAAAGTACATAACATTACCGGCTGCACTCATTATGGTGTCAACGATCCTATTCATCTGGTCATCCATCATATTCAAATATATTCCTGCCACAGCTTCAGGTGATTCAGGCACGTCCCCACCACCGGTCACTGGCAAATGATAATATGTAAAACCATCTTCCTTTTCAAGTCCGCACGGTCTGGTCTTATATTCTTTCAAATATTCTATATTAACCATTTATTCAAACACAAACCGAGCCAGTTCTACATCGCCGTCTCTTTCAGTTGATTCTATGCGAAATCCACATTTTTCAGTATAAAACGTCACATTCTGTTTCTTGTCTAATGGCGTAACAAGAGTGAGCATCTTCCAATCATCAAGATGAGTCTTTATAAACTCTATTGCCTTAGTACCTATTCCCTTGCCCTGATACTCCGGAATAATGCACAGGTTGGCAATCTCATATACTCCGGTTTCAATTTGTTTACTGGAAATACAGCCAACAGGCATATTATCACACATAATGATATATTTAGGAATTGTTCTTATTGACTCTTCCATCCCTTCTTTTGTTATTCCATATCCGGGACAATAACCATATCGTAAGTAATCGTCATAATAAGCAGCATTATAAATACTGATCAATAGCTCAGCGTCTTCTAAAACAGCTTTCTTATATTCTAAAATCATATTATATACCCCATCGCTATCCACTGTATAAATTCTATCTTGTCACTGTTATTATAGCCTGTCTTAAAGAAACATTGTGTCTCCGTCTTATTCTCCGACATTAAATGTTTTGCACGATAGGATCTAACGAATCAAAATCCACAAAATCAACCTGCTTGTTATAAGTTTCTATCATGGCAGATAATTCAGCATCTCTCTCTTCTTCAGGTACAGTTACAGCTTTTTTATATACCAATCCCATCATCTTCTTATGAAGAAAACCAAGTTCAGAATAATCAATGCCGCCTCTAAGATGGAATATCTTAGCCTTATTATACAACTCCTGTGAAACCTGTGTCTTCATCTTCATTCGAATATTGTCTATATTTTTCTCATCCGTTGGATCCGCCAGCCCCACGGTAACTATACAAACCGTTTTATCCGAAATGTCCTTTATCCCAGCAATGCCTGTACTTCTTCCAATTTCGGTGGATATAACGGAAGCGGAAAACGCGATATTGCTACAGCTGAACAGGCACTCGCAAAATGCACTAATTTCTCGTCATCCATACCATGAAGCAAGCCATATACGCATCCGGCCTTGAATGTATCTCCGGCGCCAAGCGTACTTTTGACATCAACTGAGAAAGGCTTACATCTGTGTACAGGCTCTCCCCTGCGCGCATACAGCATGTCACCTCCGCCCTGTGTCAGGATTGTTAATCCGTCTGTTTCCTTCTGCATCAATTCAACAACCTTTTCCGGAGTCATTCCTGCATATTCCTGATCCGAACATTCATGAGAGATCACATTTACCGCTGCGTTCTTATGCAAAAATGAGTCATGCCGGCTGTCAATCGTTACATATGGAATGTCGTGTTTCATGCAAATCTTCGCCGCCAGAACAGATTCATCCCTGAAATACGGATCAACAGCTGCCACCCTTGCACATGCAATATCCTCTTCTCTTGGAATATTCCACCATCTTTCTCCGGTTGAAAACAGGTTCTGAAATCTTCCCATCGGAGATCGTACCAATCCGGCTATCACCACATAATCCACAACGCCGGAATCATCCGTAAATGTCAAAGAAGACAGATCCACTTTCTTATCAGAATAGAACTTCTTCAGCATTGTTGCAACCTCGGTGCCTATCCATGTACCGTCCATCAGAACGGACGTGCCAAGCGAAGCAAGAACAGTTGCTGCCGTTCCCGTTTCACCTCCCGGCAGAAAATACTGTTTATCAATTTCTGAATAAATATCGGGCTGCAGAAAACCATCCTTCAATAAAAATGAATGTGTACCCAGCACCTGCCCAAAAAGATAAACATCATGTAAGTCCTTATTCTCCATATATCTCACCCTCCACTATCCATTACAAATCACAATATCTATAATTATTTATCAATCTCTGGTCCCCATGTATCCACAAGCTTCTCAAGACTCCACGCCGCATTAGCCGGACTGGTGGATGGAAGCACAACTGCTTTTATACCCGTCACAGGTTCAATATACTTAACATATAGTTTCTCTGCCGTTTTACCATTTACTATTATCTTTTGAATCGAAGCATTATCCAGGATTTCGCTCAGATCATTTGCCTTTGCATTCTTAATACTTGCGTCAGATGAACCTGTTATTTCACATTCTGCAATAACATCCCAAAGCGCAAGATGATTCCTGAGAATTAATTCTTTCTTTTCTTCAATCGATTCCGGAATCTTTTCATCAAAAATACTTGCGATCACCTTCCAGAATCTGTTTTGCGGATGGCCGTAGAAAAACTTCATTTCTCTGGATTTTACAGACGGAAAGCTGCCAAGTATCAATATTTTTGATTCTTCATCATATAGTGGTGGAAAAGGATGTTTCTGAACTTCCGGCAGTATACTGTCCCTGTATTTGTCACCGCATCTCAGTTGTTCGTCCCCTTCTTAATCGGAAAGAAAACAATCACGTATACAACAATCTGCAAGATACAGAAGATTGTCGCAAGTATAAGATGTGGAAAGCTCTTTATACACTCTACGCCGCATTGATATGTTGTAAGTCCAAGAAATGCTATTACCGGCAGCAGAATTAATGCACTGATCCAGTTTTTCTTTGTGATGAACCATCCTACAAAAGCTGCAGGGAAAGTACAAAGAGTAATCTTGAACCAGTAAGAATAGAAGCTAAAAAGGTCCCAGCCCATCCATGAAAACGGCACCTGTATCAGATAGATCAAAGGCTGGCTGATAAGGAAGAAAACAAAAACCTTTAATGCCGATTCTAGTGGTTTCTTGCAATTTGACATTATAATGACCGCAAAAAGTATCCATGCTTCTAAGTGAACGCCAACCCTTTCAAAGGATGTATCGCCAAAAAACGGTATTATCAGAAACAGCGCAGTCACAACTGCAATAACAACAGAGAATATAATAAGCTTTACCCATGACATCGACAGTCCGCCAAACACCTTATCCAGACATTGCTTTATTTTATTATTACTTTCCATTTTACAATCACCCTTTTGCATTTATTAATAACGCTAAGAGCATAACAGCAAGAATGAAAAAGGTCAAGCTCATTCTATACTGATTCTGTTAAACAAGAAAAAAACCACCCATCCAAAATAGACAGGTGGCCAAAAGCTCAATAATTATGAATCAAAGAAATGCTGTCCGTCGTCTGTTACAAGGCGTTCAGTCTTTGGATACTCAAAAATGGCGCTATTATCTGCATTTGCTTCAAGGTATCCGGCGAACTCCCTTGCATACCATTTTGCCATTTCAAGGTTGTGCATACGGTAATATCCGCAATTTTCAGCTGTGGTACCCGGCACCTCCTGTACAGTTTCTACATACTTAAATGCATCCAGAAGCAGTTTATAAAGCTCCTGCGAAGCACGGTTTCCCTTGAGAATAAGATAAAATCCTGTAAGGCATCCCATAGGTCCCCAGTATATTACTTCATCCTTCCAATCCGGGTCATTACGAAGATATGTTGCAATGATATGTTCAAGCGAATGCATTGCAAGAATATCTATAACCGGCTCTCTGTTTGGTCTTTTAAGTCTTACATCATATGTTGTAACCGAATAATCTCCGAGATGATCAACCCTGCTGGTAAAAATTCCCGGAACGATTCGTGTATGATCTACCGAAAAGCTCTGTATTAACTCCATTTACGTTTTTCCTCCTGTTTTAACTATTGTTTTGAAAAAACCAATCCAATATATCGATTCTACCACAAACCATGACAAAATCAAATGTATAATCTATCGAATTTCTGTCTCGGATGAATTATATACCTGTTCTCAATCTCGTATGGGTCATATTACGTTTATCCAACTCATATGAATCTCATCCCGATTTTTACGCCCCATATGAATCATATACAAATTCTCTGCCCATATATATCATCCCGTTTTCTACCCCATATCAATCATATATCTTCCTGGTTCTCCGCCTCATATACCAGCTCGCCCATGATCTGGAGCAGATATTCCGTGTCTACCGGTTTGACAAGATGCGCATTCATTCCTGCCTCAGCAGAGCGATTGATCTCTTCATCAAAAGCATTTCCTGTAAGCGCTATGATCGGTATTTTCTTTGCATCCTCTCTGTCCAGCGCACGAATAGCTTTGGCAGCCTCCAGTCCATCCATTATCGGCATACGTATATCCATCAGGATTGCTGCATATTCGCCTGCCGAGCTGTTTTCAAACTTCTGAAGGGCAAACAAGCCATTTTCGGCATGATCAACCTTAATATCTTCAAGTTCAAGTGAATCTGCCATGATCTCTGCATTTAATTCAACATCCTCCGCCAGAAGGATAAGGCGGCCGGACAGATCAGCCCTTTTTCTTTCGTTAAATGCAGCCACGTCACTTTCGTGGGCAATCCTTTCGAGTTTTTTAATGATATTTGCACTAAAAAGCGGCTTTTGCAGATAACTCTCTACTCCTACGCTCCTTGCTTCCTTCTCAATATCCTCCCAGTTATATGCCGTCAGTGCAACAACTGCACACTCATTCCTATAGTGCTTCAATACCTCAACAGAAGCTTCACTTCCATTCATTCCCGGCATATTCCAGTCCATAAGTACAATATTATAAGGGTCCTGCTTTGCATGCTGAACCTCCAGATTATGCAGCGCTGCCTGGCCACTCGTGCAGCTGTCAGCCTTGATTCCGGCCTCATCAAGTACACTCTTTGTATATTCAGCCTCTATCGGATCGTCATCAACAACAAGAACATACATATTATCCTTGTTAAACCTTCCGCCGTGTTCATGAACAGAACTATGCGATACTCCACCGGAATGTTCCGAACTGTCTCCGTTTTTCTGATTTACAGTAAGTATTTCATTTATCATTCGCAGAAGACTATTAGCACTCTCTCCGATCTTCTCAAGGTAATCGCGTGTATTACTGTCCAGTTTATCATTCTTTAATGCGATCGTATCCAGACCAATGATCGCATTCATAGGAGAACGCAGATCATGACTCATACCTGAAAGGAATTTTGCTTTTTCCTTATTTGCATTTTCTGCTATAGAAAGAGCATCCGCAAGGGCTTTATTTTTGGCCATTGTCTCACGCATCTCCGCATCAACATTCGTGATGCCTATAATGATGTATTTCTCATCCTCCATGCGGGATATCTTCATATTGACATATATCTGACCACTCGTATCTACACGTCGAAAAGTCATGGCGAAGATATCCTTACGATCCAGAGTCTTCATAAGCGTCTTACGGTTCATCGTCTTCAGGAAGGTCTCTCTGTCATCAGCAAATACATTATCTGCCAGCTCCATCTTACAGTCACTGAAGAAATGCCATCCACGATTCACCTCAGAAAGCGTACCGTTCTCGCCGTCTATTCTGTATTCAACATACTCTTCAGAATCCGTATTGACGTAATACAGATCTATATAATCCTTCGCAAGCGTCTGAGCTATCTGAGTATATATAAGCCCGGAGCTGACAGCCTTTTCATAAGCATCCTTGGTCATTGCATGTTCATGCTGGACACGCACCATATCGGTAACGTCCTGACATATACCAAGAATACAAAGTCTGCCTGATGTATCAGTATATTTCAGCTTAGTTGTCTGCAGCTGTTTCTGATCACCTGCCGCATCAGGAACATCCTCAAAGAAGATATACGGCTTACTGAGTGAAAGTGCTGTTTTATCATCCGCTGCAAAATGAGCCGCTGTTTCAGCATCAAATATCTGCGTATTATTAAGCCCCACAACATCTTCCGGCTTTTCCTTATTCGCATACTCGGCAAACGCCTGATTACAGGCCAGATATACACCTGTTTTCGCATCCTTGGTAAAGGTCATACCCGGCATATGGTCCAATATAGACGCGAACGTATCATTAAGCTCTCTTACCTTCTTTGCTTCCTTCTCTGTTCTTCTATGTTCCTCTTTCTCATCATTTGCAACAAATGAATGTAACAGACAGGTTCCGAGCATATATGCTATAGAATAGATAGGCAAATACGGGAACCATAGCTGAACAAAAAGAGTTACAGCCATGATCAGACCAAAAGCCGCCAGTATCTTGTAGCGAGTATGTCTTCCGGCCGAACTGCCCAAACGTATCATGGTTGAAAGGGCATAAACAGATATGATAATGAGCATCAATATCTGTGACGTAAGCATAACATAACGAGCCGGAAGAGCCTTGTAAACACATTCGTCATCTACCGTAAAAAGCACAGGTGTAAAGATATTGATCATAGCCAACGCCGAAATCATACCGGCAATAAAACGTCCTATGTACACAAGAAATCGCCCAAATCTGCTCTTTTCACCCAGATATGCGACAGTGTATTCTGCCCAGAAGGATATACCAACGGACATTGCCACAAAATATACAGTTGTATCAACAAATAGTGCTGTAACGAGCTTCTTTGACTCTAAGATTCCCCATAGGATATCTGTTATATAATAAGCTAAAATAGCAAACAGAAATCTCCTGTAAACATTCCATGCAGGTTTATCATAGGAAATCTTAAACCTGTACAGGATATCCCAGTTAACTATTATGAGAGTAAGAGCCGCCAGCATTCCAAATGCAGAATAATACATACGCTACCTCTTTTTATTTTCTGGCCTTCAGATCCTTCTTATTTTCATACATTGTACGGTCTGCACGCTCATAAACAGGTGCCACCCTATCTTCCTTATCATATTTTGCCATTCCTACAGCTATAACGATTCCACCATTTCTTATGGCTTCATCATTATGAGTATTCATTATGTCGATTAATTCATCAATACGTGCGTAATCGTCTCCCTGGGAGAGAACTGCAAACTCATCACCACCCACACGGAATACAGGGCTTCGTTTGAAAGTTGTACAGATTATCTTACATGCATCTCTCAGGTACTGATCTCCGGCCTTATGGCCCTGAGTATCATTGACTTTCTTCAGGTCATTTACGTCCAGGATAACTATGGCAAACTCAGGTGCACGGTTCATCTCAATCTGTGCATTAAGCCTCTCTTCATATACACGATAAGCATTCCTGTTCTTTACACCGGTAAGTGCATCAATATTCGCTTCTATTCTTGCCTGTGCGAGACGTCTGCTGTAATCTTCTTCCTGGCGAATCTGCGAGTCAATATCACTGTAACCTACGATGAGACGCGGTCCATCCGGCTCTTCGACCATCGCCGCTTTCATCTGAATATACCTCGGTTCATCCTCAATTATCAGACGATAAGTAAGAGTAAATAAACCATGCTCCTTTACTTCACCGAGGATATTCGTTTCTGTAAGTGCCAGAAGGAATCTGTTCTGATCTTCAGGATAAAGCTTTGTAAGAGCCACATCCCTTGCATCAGCATAGAAATCCTTTCCTTTTCTAGGCCTGTCAATAGCATTAAAGTACGCTGTTGAACTGATCTCACGATATTCTGATGTTTCGGGATTAACAACGAATACACAGAAAAATTCACCGGCAAGAGCATTTATACGGTTATATGCCGTTCTCTCCTCATGTATCCTGGTTGCGGCATTACGCTGTTTAACCTCTTCATCTACATCAAGAATACCCAGAATGATAAATCTGTCATCATCCTGCATACGATTGACATTTATACTTATATATCTAGGTCCCTCTTCTCCATTCAAACGTGCGGTCAGCATAAACGCATTATTATTATTATTATCAAGGGCTGCAACAAGAGCCTTCCTGTCCATAGCCTTCTTAACCATGTCCTGATCCTCGGAATATACTAATCTGTCAGTTTCATCCTGGATCACTTCAAAGAAATGCCATCCACGTTTTGATTCAACCAGGCTTCCGGTTTTCTCATCCGAACGATACTCTATGAATTCCTCTGAATTAATATCAACATAGTAGAGAGCCATGTAACCATGTGCCAGAGCCTGAGCAATATGAGCAAATACTATTCCGCTGTTACGTTCCCTCTCATAATCTTCCTTTGACTTTACACTTCCTCTGTTGATGTGGAATGTATCTGTAACATCCAGTAATATTCCGAGCAGGCACTGACGGCCGTTGGCATCGGTATATTTCAGTTTTGTGGTTCTGATCTGTTTACAGTTTCCATCCTTATCCGTCATCTCCTCGAAGAAGACATATGGTTCGTCCATAGAAAGCGCAACCCTGTCATCCTCTTTGAAATACCTTAATCTCTCAGCATCAAATATCTCCTCAGGCTTAAGTCCCACAACCTCTGACGGTTCTTTCTTACCGGCATACTCAGCAAAAGCCTGATTACAGGCCAGATATTCGCCTGTGTCCGCATCCTTGGTAAAATTCATACCGGGCATATTATCCAGCAAGGATGAAATTGTCTGTTTCAGATCAGCAACCTCTTCAGCTTCCTCCAACAGTACTCTCTGTTCATGAGCCGTCTTGTCAGCCTTTATCTTCAGAACCAAAAGGAATACGACAATCACAAATACAACCAGAATAGCAACAACCACAATGATCCAGTTATCCTCTAGGAAGTCCATAAAGGTTACCTTATAATCATATTTTATATACGATGCAAGTGCAGCATCCATATCCTCGCTTTCAGTCGTAAGCGCTGTTTTATTCAAAAGAAAATACAGTTCTGTATCCCACTCTCTGACTGCAAACGAAAATGACATTGCTTCACCCGTCGGGACCGAATAAAGATTATATTTCTTGAAGGTATCCTCTGCCGCCTGAATTCTGTAATTGCTGACAAGAGTGCAATCAGCCTTGCCCTCCGATACAGCTTTGTAGCACTTATCCAGTCCCGCATAACTTTCCGTTTTCGACTTCGGATATTCTTCCTTGATGAAGGTTTCTATGTTTCTCATACCTTCATTAATCGCAAAAAGTATCTCACTTTCACTGGAAAGCACCGTTTTATTTGATTTTTTCATAACAGCGTTCATTTCTGTCTTCATTGCAGGGTTAGTCAGTCGTATACCCATTTTCTCCGCATCAAAGATACTCAGATAAACAGGAAATACACAGTCAATCTCCCCCGCATTGAGAGCAGCCAGCGCCTCTTCCGTCGATTTATACGCAATTGTTTCAAATTTCACGTTTGATCTGCTCAATTTATTCTCTGCATGAACAAGATAATCCTTAAGTGCACCTGTCAGTTCTCCGGTATTATTATCTTTATCACAGAACGGCATATAATCATCGCGGTATCCGATACGTATAGCGCCATGTTCTTTGACCCATTCTTCCTGAACAGGTGTAAGAAGTGCATTTGTCCTTGCGCTGTACAACCGGTCTTCTGATATTTTCTGATTAAAATACGGATCCTCATCCTGGATTTCTGCGAGTGCCATATTAAGCTCTGCCAAAAGGTCCGGACGGTCCTTATTTACCGCATAGTAATAATCTGATCCTCCTATTCTGAAGACAGGCATGATCCTCTCTTCTGAATCATAGGTGAAAATTGATGCATAACCGTCGATATCTCCACTTATAACCCTTTTCATAGATTCATATTCATCACCGGTCAGCTGAACGATATCCAGCTCAACTCCGTTTGACTCAGCCCAATCCTTAAGGAAGCCTTCCTGAATACTTCCCTTATTAACCCCGATGCGTTTTCCATCAATAGACTTCGGATTCTCTATTGTAATTTCTGTGTTATCGATGCCGACAAAAATATAATATGATTCCGTTCCCATCGGGAGATCCGGGAAAAGCATGTATTCCTCACGCTCCGGCCTATAAGAAACATCGGCGAGAAGGTCGATATCACCTTTCTTAAGCATATCATAGAGGTTAGCCCAGCTGTCCTCCACATACTTATAGGTCCATCCGGTATATGCTGATATCCTGCGCTGATATTCATATCCAATACCGCATTTTCTTCCATACTCATCATAATAATTAAAGGACGAATCAAACCATCCTACACGCACCACCTTGTGTTCCTCTTTCTCTGCAGAAACATGAAATGGAATCAGATAACTCACCATAAACGAAAACAGCAGGAGCACTGCCACTGCCCGCTTCAGGTATTTATTTTTTAGCATTCAGATTCACCTCCTCTGCAGCCCTTTCAGTTATCAGCCGCGCCATGGTTTCATATAATATATCCGGTTCAACAGGCTTCGACAAATGTGCATTCATGCCTGCAGCCCTCGAACGTTCTTTATCTTCATCAAATACATTTGCCGTCATCGCAATTATCGGTATGGTTTTGGCATCCGGATGATTCAGTCCACGTATGGTACGTGCTGCCTCCAGGCCATCCATCACAGGCATACGGACATCCATTAGTATCGCTGAGAAGAAGCCCTTTTCACTCTTTGAGAACATTCTGATAGCCTCCTCACCATTTCTGGCTCGTGCAGAACGGATGTCCACGAGTTCCAGAAGATCAGACAGTATGTCAGCATTCTGATCAACATCCTCTGCCATCAGAACTCTCCTGCCTGCCAGGATCTGTTCCGTACCGTCCTGCTTCTCATCATCACCCTTTTTCTCAATCTTCCTATCTGAAGAACCCAGAGGCACCACAACCGTAAAGGTAGTACCGACTCCTTTTTTACTCTCAAGAGTAATCTCGCCGTTCATCATCTCTACAAGATTCTTGGTAATAGCCATTCCAAGTCCGCTTCCGCCGTATTTATTGGTAGTTCCTTCATCCTCCTGGGAGAAGGTATCAAATAACTTAGGTATATATTCGGCATCCATTCCGATGCCGGTATCACGCATGATAAAGCACATCATGCATATACCGTTTTCCTCCTTAAGCTGCTCCACCGTGAAGCTAACATTTCCCTTTTTCTCAGTAAACTTAACAGAATTACCGAGTATATTGATTATTACCTGCCTCAGCTTCAGATCATCACCTACATAATAATCTTTAACGCCTTCAGCAACAGTATATTTATAATTCAGTCGTTTGTCACGACACTGACCCTCTATAATAGTATTGATCTGTTCGATAAATTCCTTGAAAGAGAATTCTTCATTTTTTAATATCATACGTCCGGATTCAATACGACTCATATCCAGGATATCATTGATAAGTCCGAGCAGGTGATTGGCACTTGCCCCGATCTTCTCCAGATTACCTCTGGTCTCCTTGCTAAGCTGTGGATCCTTGAGCGCCAGATTCTGAAGGCCTATGATAGCATTCATCGGTGTACGTATCTCATGACTCATAGTTGACAGGAAATTTGATTTGGCCCGGCTGTTTTTTCCCGCCCTGGTCTTCTCAACCTCAACTATCTTCTCTCTATGCTGCATGATAGCATAAATATTCAGCAGGATAATAAGCGAGGCAACAATGATTGCAATCTGGAAAACACTTGCCGTATGAATCGACCTCTCAACCTTATCCTTTTCTTTTTCAAGGAATTCGTGGATAAGCGTTTCTCCCTGATCATATATCTCATTTGTCTCGAAATAAGCCTCAAGCCTGTCATGATATTTATCTAATGCATTGTACGTAACCTGATGTTTCCATATGCTGGACGTAAATATGATAAGCCCCATAAGAACCACCCACGCCATAATGGTCTTGCCCATGCGACGTTCGCGGTCTTTTCCCAAAAAATAACGAAAGTACAGAAAACCACATATACTCCATACGGAAAGTATCAGATATGATTCCGTTGAAAGAGTTGTAATTGAAAGCATATTCGGGATCAGAAACTCCAGTGCGAAAAGTATCGATATCACAAGTCCAACAATTCCGAATATCTGATATTCTTTATTATTTTCCCGTCTGGCCGTCTCAAAAGCAGATACCGATGCCAGCGCATAAGCAATCGTTGCACCAACTGTTGTTACGTCTACGATCCAGCTGATCGCAGTACGCCCGAAGAGAGGAAAAACCACTGACACTGCAAGTATACAGATAATTGCATTTTTAGGCACGAGTCCGTCCTTCTTCTTTCCGATCCACTCCGGAAAGAGCCCATCTTCCGAAAGAGTATTCAGAAGACGGCTGAGTGCTATATAGTTACCGATCAGCCCGGTGAAGATGGCTCCAAGTGCCGCCGCTCCAAGTATCAAACTGCCCGTACTTCCGAGTGCCGAATGTGCCGCATTAAAGGTTGGCTGTGAAGCAGTTCCTGAATATTTGTCCAGATTGGCTATATAATCCATCCACGAATTACAGCCCTCCGGAAGAGCTTTTACAGCCATCAGAGAAAGAAGCAAATATGCTATAGCCGCAGTCAAAACTGCTGCAACTAGAACATGTATGGTCTTCTTTAGTGAAAACTTTGCCTCAGCCGCAGAATGAGATATCGATTCAAAGCCAACATATGCCCATGGTGCCAATGCAAATATAGTGAAAACACTATTTACTTTTCCCTTTCCGGGTGCAAATTCCGATGAATAATCTACGGCTCCCGACCATCCTGATACTGCTGCAAAGCATATAACCACGCCCATAAAAAGAACTACTGCCAGGATGATCTGCATCCAGGCTGCCGTTCTTCTGAACATACAAACTCCTGCAGCCAGCACCAATGCCCCCAGAGCAAGCATCAGTTCTCCCAGATATATAGGATATCCCGCAATCCGATAGAGATATCCAAATCTGAATGTATCACCCAGCAATGTCCTTGCTATGAGCGGAAGTGCTGTTGCATTTGCCCAAATAACGGCAATATATGTAAGGATAAGGAACCATGCACTGAGAAAGCCCTGATCATAACCGAAAGTCTTTTTGGTGTACGTATATGTACCGCCGCCATCAGGATAATGATTCATAAGATAGTGGTAATTCACTGCGATAAGCAGCATCACAAGCCCACCAAGCCCCAGACCGAGGGCAGTACCTACCGGTCCCGCAATCGGAAGAAAAGTTGTTCCCGGCATAACAAATGAACCCCAGCCAACGCTGCAGCCAAACGCAAGTGCCCATGCACCTGTCACGCCCAGATACTTCTTTTTATCAGAAGATACACCTTCTCCTCTTGCATAAATATCCATCCTATGTCCCCCAACATTAGCTATGCATTAGTATAATATCCTTTATACACCCCATATCATTTGCATATTATACCTGGTATATCGATTTCTAAATAACCACACCGAATCCCTGTCTGTTTTTCCCATATAATATAGCCCCAAAGCCCTCGGAATAGTTCAACAATTATGTATCATAAAAATATGTATCATATAATAGTTTATTTAATATTTTACTATAATGATTTATTCATAGATCACTCGGATAATGCCTCATATTCCCGAATACCCAAAATTGTACGTTTATAAAGCTCCCGGACTGATTCTATCCGCGACTTAACCTCTTCATCCGAAAGTTTTCTTTCATTGCCCGGACGGTATTCTTCGGTTATCTCAGAAGCCATCTCCGATAGCTTTACAAGTCCCAGATTCGCTGTAATTCCCTTTAATGCATGAGCCGCTTCAAAAAGCTCTGCCGGGTTCATACTGTCACCGGCGGAAAGAAATGTTTCTACAACATCATTCTGAGCAAATCTTCGTATATGCTTATCAACCAGCTTGTCCATCCTGAGGACACGAATAGCCTGATCATAATCACCTTCAATATTCAGATATAACTCCTGAATCGTCATATTCTTTCCTACCTCCATGTAATGTTGTCCGTTCTTTTTTAATATATTTTTTTGCGTAAGCTAATCAGATTTATTTTACCACATCTTTCATTTTATGAACAGAAAAAAACGCCGATGGAAATCTAAAGATTTCACCGGCGCATTTTATATGATTATTAATAGCCTGATTTGATACCATTGTGATCAGACAAGCATTCAGTCAAGCCTAAAGCGTTATTTTTCCTACCGTCTTAAATGTAAATAGTATATATTTATTCCTGTTTCAATAATTCCTGTACCACTTCCAGATCAGCCGGAAGCCAGTCAACTGCATATGGGAGTTTATCATTTATCTCCACCCACTTTGCTGCCTCATGCTCTAATAGTGTCAGTTCGCCTTTAACTATATCGCACCAATAAACATGCATAGTGATATGAAATGCAGGATAATCCGTCTCAACTGTTTTTATAAGGTCTCCTACTTCTATTTCAGTATCCAGTTCTTCCTTAATCTCTCTGACAAGTGCGCTCCTCGGATCTTCTCCGGGCTCGATCTTTCCTCCCGGAAATTCCCACATGTCCTTGAAATCTCCATAACCTCTCTGCGTTGCGAATATCTTATTTCCGTGACGTATAACTGCCGCAACCACATTGATTGCCTTTATTATGGATTTATCATCTTTGATCCAAACGGTCTTTCCCACTTCTATTTTATTATCTGATATCCACTTTTCAGAAACCTCGCGTTTGGTACCATCCTTAAAAATAAGTACAGCGTGAGGTCCGTCCAAATGCTCCTCGCAGCCATAATCTGCTTCTGTTATATCTTTTATTATGTGTATACTCATGACGTTACCTAAAATATTTCTATACAATTTATACTCAAGAAATCAAGCTGAAAAGCCCACTTATTCTACATTGCACCATACTTTTCAATAAAAGCATTAAAGTTATCCTTATGATAAGGGAAGCCCTTCTCCTCAACTCTTGCATACAGTTTATGAGATTTTCCATCTTTAGTATCTATAGAAATTCTTTTAACCTTTGAATTTAGTAGAGCAAATTTCTTAATTGTGATCTTTGCAATATTACCATCCGGTATAAAAATATAGTTAGCTTTATCAAGACTCATTTTAGCCGGGTTTGCTAATGAAATCATTCCGCTTAATGGTCCTGATTTGAGATAAAACATACCTAAACCATTTTCATTTGCATTGATCAATAATCCATCATATGGATACTCCATCCCTGCAGCAGCACCACTAACCTTTTCTTTATCCTGACAAGCCACAAAGAAATGATTCTCATTTCCTAATCCGTTGACACTCTCAAATAAAGCAGTAACTTTTTCAATTGTATTGAATTCTTCCATTTCATTTTCTCCTTGTAAAACGTATATCTATTGGTGTTTTGACTTGGCAAAACACTTCGTAATCATACATCAAGGCTTTTCTTTTATCAACCAGAATTCCATCGCATAATGGCATATGTTAAATATTTAGATTATCAAATAGCTCATTAGTATTGTTATCTTCATTTCACTTCCCCCGCTGTCTCATTTATTGATACCGTTAATATCAAGCCAATTTTGAAAGTCCGGCAGCCTCACTCTTTCTTTACTGTAAACCCTCTATCCAGGATTTGATCTCATCCTCCGATGCTCCGCCTCCAAAACGCTTGCCCTCAAGCCATGTTCCGCTTCCGGCATTGTCCGCAAGATTCTGACCGCTTCTGCCTATTCCACTGCTGCTTGAAGTACAGAAAGGAATCATTGTAATGCCATCAAAGCTGTAGTTCTCCACAAACGTATCCATGATACGGGGTTCTTCTCCCCACCAGATCGGATATCCGATATAGATGGTAGAATATCCATCAAGCGATATCGCATCACTTCCTATCTCCGGTCTTGCAGCCAAATCATTCTGTTCCTTGGTTGAACGACTGTTTGAATCATTCCAGTTAAGATCATCATCTGTATACTCTTGCGCAGCCCTGATCTCATAGGTATCCGCTCCTGTGATATTTGCGATCTTTTTTGCAACACCCTTTGTGTTTCCGGTTGCAGAGAAATATACTACAAGAACACCACTGTTTTCCTCAGAGCCGCCTGTATTCTCAGTAGAAGTATCTTCCACAATTTCATCGTTTGTGTTTGAAGCGACTTCGCTTGTCTCGACCTGCTGTGCTTCCTCTTCAGTATTGTCTGTAGTTTTCACTTCCTCAGAACTCTCAGCCTGCACTGTCTGAGCAGCATCGTGTTTTGCCTGAGTTTCGTTATTCCCACATGCCGTAAGACCAATAGCTAATAAAACAGCGGCAAGTACTGATATCTTTCTCTTCATCTTGTGTCAGCCCCCTTATTTGATAATGTGATCGTATTATTGAACATCTTTCCTCCAGTTATTATTTATGATAATTTGCCGTAGTCTTCGTCCGATACGGCTTCCAGCCATTCATTGCTCGTCTCTTCACCGGCAACCTCGATTGCAAGGTGCGAGAACCATGAGTCCGGTGAAGCTCCGTGCCAATGCTTTACATCCGCAGGAATGTTAATCACCTTACCCGGAGTCATCTCCACAGCTTCTTTGCCCCATTCCTGATAGTAACCTCTTCCACCGATGCAAATCAGCATCTGACCGCCACCATTCTTTGCATGATGGATGTGCCAGTTATTACGGCATCCCGGCTCAAAAGTCACATTAAATACAGGTACCTGTTCCGTTGAAACAGGAGCAAGATAACTTTGTCCAACAAAGAACTCTCCATAAGGGTTAGGATCTCCAATAGGGAAGCATATAGAATTCTGATATCTGTCTTTTTCTGTAAGTTCAGGCACTTCTTCATTCCATACTTCCTTTGCAAGACGGAATACTGCCCATCCCTTTGGCCATCCTACATACATAGTTGCATGGGTTATAATCGCTGCAATCTCTTCCTTTGTAACTCCGTGAGCCTTTGCATTCTGAAGGTGATATGTCAGGGAAGAATCAGTGATACCTGAAGCCATAAGTGAAACCACTGTAATAATGCATTTGGTTTTAACATCAATCGCTTCCTCATTCCACACTTCCCCAAAAAGTACATCATCATTCAAGTGCGCAAACATCGGAGCAAACTTACCAAGCTGATCTCTTCCTGCTGTCTGTACAATTTTCTCGCTCATTGCCTTTTACCTCACTTTCCAATTTTCTGGTCTCCGGTAGACCATACATGTTTCTTTGAAGCATCACTTCTCTTATTCTGTGCCATAACACCTGCAAGCGGATGAGGCACATATGGCTCTTCAAGGTATTTTAATTCATCATCCGTAAGTTTAATGTCCACAGCCTTTACTGCACCTTCTATATGATGCAGCTTGGTTGCTCCCACCACAGGTGATGTTACCTTAGTAAGGAGCCATGCCAAGGATACTTCTGTCATGGTTACACCATGTTTTTCTGCAAGCTCTGCCACACGCCCTATGATCACATCATCCTGCTCTTTAGTAGCATCGTATTTAAACTTAGCATAGGTATCCTGGGCAGCTCTCTTGGTATCGCCCTCACCCGGCCTTCTGGAAAGCCTTCCGCTTGCCAATGCACTGTAAGGAGTCAGTGCGATATTCTCTTCTTCACAATAAGGCACCATCTCACGTTCTTCTTCCCTGAAGATCAGATTATAATGACCCTGGATGGAGACAAACTTTGCAAAGCCTTCTTTTTCTGCAATGGCGTTTGCCTTTGCGATCTGCCATGCAAAACAGTTTGAAATGCCGATGTACCTTGCCTTGCCTGCTTTTACGATACGGTTCAAGCCATCCATAATATCGTAGATATCTGTATTCCAATCCCACATGTGATAGATATACAGATCCACATAGTCCATTCCAAGATTCTGAAGGCTAGTGTTTATCATATTTTCTATATGCTGCTGACCGGTAATTCCCTTTTCTATCTCTTCCGGTGTTCTCGGAAGAAATTTGGTTGCAATAACCACATCCTCACGCTTTGCAAAATCTCTGAGTGCACGTCCTACATACTGCTCACTTGTCCCGCTCTGATATGCTATCGCCGTATCATAGAAATTTACTCCAAGATCAAGACCGCTTTTTATGATCTCCCTCGAATGCTCCTCATCTATCGTCCAGCTGTGCTGTCCTCTCGTCGCATCGCCAAATCCCATACAGCCCATGCATATACGGGATACGTTCAGATCTGAATTCCCAAGTTTTGTATATTTCATTGTCGCACCCCTTTCCGTTTAAAGTACTCCGTCAAGCCACTTTTTGATCATAGTTTCATCAGGGCGGTTTATCTGTGTGCCCTTTTCCCACTTCGCATCTCCCTTCACATTCTTATGAAGTTCTTCGTCACTTCTTCCTACACCGCTTGCTGAAAACACAGCTACTAATGTTTTATCTGCCATATTATTTCATCTCCTTTTCCCAAAAACGGATTACATTAAGTTCCAGACTGTCAGCTGTTTTTTCAAGTGAAGATACTTCCTCATCTGTAAGTGTGATATTTGCAGCTTTTACTGCATCAAGTACCTGATTTTCCTTTGTAACACCGATGATCGGAAGCGTACCCTTTGCGATTGCCCAAGCTACAGGAATCTGCGCCATACCTACTCCATACTTATCCGCCAGCTTCTTAAGTTCTTCGTTAAGGATCTCCAGCTTATCAAGCACCGGATTATAGGTCTCCGCCCTTGCGGTTATCCTCCTTATTGTTGTTTTGTATCAGTCAGCTGAACTTTATAAAAGCTTCAACAGACATTTATTGGTTATCTCAAAAATGGACTGGTATACATAGTCCACATTTGCCTGCTTCATTGCATCCCGCTGTTTATCCGTTACAGCAGTGTAGGGATATATTCCAAACATAAACGGGAAGAAAACATATATAAAATCCTGGATTTCCTGCACTGATTTCTCCGGACAGAACTTTGTGAGTATCCTGCATACATTCTTCATTGACTCCCCATAAGCCACCTTGAAAGAGGTAAGGAGCTCCGATCTGCTGTTTGCTTCCATATCATAGTTATTCATGGAAAGAAGCTTTAAAAGCTGCTGCCTGTTTGCTATCGAGGCTGCTATTTTTTCTGCTACCTGCTCTTTCGTAAGAGTTTCATTATTCTGTAGTATGTCTGTCAGTTCTCCATTCCAGCGATCATACTCACGTTCATAAAGCGCCAGGAAAATCTCTTCCTTCGTCTGAAAGTAGTTGTAGATGGTCGGTCTTGAAAATGATGTCTCGCTTCCAATCTCCTTAAGGGTAATGTCCTTGAAACTCATGGTCTGATACAATTTCTCACAGGCACTTATTATCTCTTCTTTCCTTGCTGCCGTTCTTTCCGGTGATCCTTTTGGCATATCCTTCCTCCCTATATTTTAATTCTGACATTGTGTCAATATGAATTGTATCAACATTCTGACACGGTGTCAAGTTATTATTTTATAAAAAAATAGCGGCTACAAGATTTCTCTCATAACCACTGTATTTGGTTTTCCATCTCCAATATAAGATTTTACCTTACTATCCGTTGTCGTTTTAATATCCCAGTCCCGTCACCCATTCGCTGACTTTTTTCCTGACGCTGTCCTGATCATTCTGACAGTCGTTTCCTCTTATCGCAAGTCCGTTCTTTACCGTTGCTCCTTTCGCAGACTTTTTAATATCACTCTCACTGGATCCCATTCCGCTTCCTTCATTGGTGCAAAGTGGAAGGATGGTCTTTCCGGTGAAATCATATCTTTCCAGGAAAGTTGCGACTGCCATCGGGAAGGTCCCCCAGTAGTTCGGGTAACCAAGAACGATGGTGTCATACTCATCGATACTGTCTAAGTATCCGGTAAGCTCGGGTCTTGCATTATTCTGCTTATCTTTCTTCGCTTCATCGATACAGGTCATGTAAACCGGTGAATAAGGATCCTTCATCTCGATCTTATATGTATCCGCACCTGTCAGCTCCTTCATGATTCCTGCTACGATCTCGGTGTTCCCAATCTTTACGTATCTCATCGCTCCGCCAAAATAGTTCTCATCTGCTCTTGAAAAGAATGCTATCAGTGTTTTAGCCATCGTGTTATCCTCCGTTATAGTTTTCGTGAACTGTGTTTATTCCCTTCGTTGATAAAATTATCACACAGAACACTTGATATTTCCAATTCAAATATCCTATAATTGATTTAATTTTTAAATAACTGATTCCGGAGGATTTTTCGATGACCACCAAACAGATTGATTATTGTATAGAACTGGCACGTACGCTTAACTTCAGCCGTGCCGCAGAGAATGCCTTTGTAAGCCAGCCCACATTTTCCTATCAGGTAAAACTGCTGGAAGATGAAGTCGGCTTTAAGATATTTGAAAGGAACGGCAAGGGAGCCGCACTCACTCCTGCCGGTCAGCAGTTCGTAACGTATCTTTCCGGTATGCGTGAGGATATGAAGAGAGCGATAGAACAGGGACAGAATTTCAGCGCCAGGTATACTGACAACATAACAGTTTCCATGATGGTCAGACAGGCTATATATTTCCTGCCTGAGGCGATCCGCAATCTAGAAAAGGAGCAACCCGGTGTTCAGGTTACTCCTCTATTTCAGTACGATAACGGTGTGGAAAGTTTTTTAAAGGATGAGTCTGATGTCCTCTTTGCGCTCATCGAACAAACGAAACATATCCCAGGGATCAACGTCCACAAGCTTTTTGACTCCGGAATCTATCTTATTACTGATAAAAATGATCCCCTGGCAGAGAAAAACATCATCACAGATGAAGACATCTACGGACGCACTCTCATGGTAGGTGGCGGTTCTCCGAATGCTTTACGATCAGTTCAACAAAAGCTCATCTCTTCCGGGAAAATAGAATATTTCAATAGTCCCGATCACGACACTACTCTTGTGAATGTTGCATCCGGCAAAGGCATCTGCCTTGCTCCCGGATTCTTGAACGACCACAGCGGACAGTTTGCATGGATTCCTTATGACTGCAGGGAATGCTTTCACTGCGTTCTCTGCACTCACAAGACGGATAGCCGAGAGAGCCTTGCTGAATTTATACTAACACTTCAGAAGCTGTACAAAGATGCAGTGGCTTTCCCGCTTTAACTTCCGATAGAACTAAGTCGCTGCGCGACGGCCTGCCAAGGCTGTAGCGCAGCGTTTATATTTTTCAAAAGGCAGTAGATTAACTATCCTGCCAGACGCAAACGCTTCAAAAGAGTCCCTTAACCTAATATTGAATGAATATAGCTCTTCAAACCATCTTCTGATTTTAAATCATACTGTTTTTCTATATACCTAAAATACTCAGTTATTGCCTTCTTAGATATAATCTCATTAGATTTAACATCATCGCCATAACCTCTTCGAGCATTTACCCAAGGAGTTTCATGATGTGTTATTTTTTCCAGTGTTTTACCACCATACATTCCAAACGTATCAACAACTAAATCAATAACCTCTTTCTCTTCAGCAGATAAATTATCTTTCGATCCATTAAATAAAGCAAAACGAGCATCATCTATTGGATTATACTTAAAATCTCTAAACAACTCAAAAACCTCATAATATACAGGACCATGTATCCAAGCTCTACAATCCTCTTCGAATATAGGTATATCATATAATGCTGAATATATACCCTGAACATAATAAAGAAGCTTTTGTAGCATTAATGGAGTTACTTCCTCTAATTTATTAAATATATAAGCTATAACCCTTATCATCTTTGGAGAAATCGAGAATAGTTTTTCAGTGCTTTCAACAGCCCCGATTGCTTTTCGAAATGCAGTTTCAGATATTTTATCTCTATTATCAAAAAGGCATTTTTTCATGTATTCCGGAGAAGTAAGCGCAGTCTTTATCACATCTGAATATTCTTTTGATGGTATCTGCCCTTCCAAATATCTAGTAATTGTAATTTCTCCAAATCCAAGAGCAAGCGATAAAGGAGCTTTTCCAATCTTATATATGCTCATTAATTTCTGTATATCATTAATGCTTACCAACCCTTCCGCCTCTCTATACTGTTTATCAATTTCTCTAATATTATAATCGAGCAGCCCTGGGAAACTTAATTCTTCGCCACATTCAGAACATATAGCTGTTGTAATCGTAAAACTATACTCTTTGTCTTTTATTATTTTTTTTATATCTTTTTTCTTCAGATAATATTCTACTTCTTTGCGACATCCTATACAGAAGTCTCTTCTTTCCTTCGCTAACATATCAACCATCTCCTTTTTATCTAAAATAGTAATTCAATGGATAATGTTGTTCATGAAATGAAATCACAATCACATAATTGTTTTCCAACTTGTTAAATTTAATGTAGAGTGAAACTGTCACTTCTTCAGTTCCAGTTCTCTCCAGCAATAGAACATCCTTTCCAAAAATATATAGCATTTCATGTTCAAATCCAACATGCTCGTTTTGTACTATTTCAGAAAAATCCATAACCTCCAAACTCAGTATGATATCTTTTGCTTTAGATTCATCAATAACATAATTAATGAACAAATCAATATTATCCTGTCTTCTACTATTTCGATCCAATCTATATCTGTCTTCAGATACCGCCTTTTTTACATCTGAGAGATATTCTTCAATCTCCTCTTGAGTTATAATATTCATTATTCTATCCTCCATATAATCAAATTAATGAATGATAGGTTTTTTGGTATTTTCTATCATTAGGATAACTCGATGATGGTATTTTGTCAATACTCTATCATTGAAATAGATGAAAAAGCGCCACAAGTATCTACTTGTAACGCCCTGCCATTGAATATTGTATTACATTTATTTAAGCCACCACTTCATTCTTCTTAGCTTCTTTATACTCATTATTATTAATTAGCATAATATGCATTCTCCCTTCACTTTGTGCAAGCAAACCTGCACAATTATTCTAAAACATTGCAAGCTCAGAATATTCATAATCTGATTTTGCGTTACTCAAACATTCATTCATAAATGACTTTAAAATCTTTGTTGTATGCGGGTATTCAACTTCGAGTTCTTGAATTTCAATTTTATACTTTTCTGCTTTAATTTTCTGGTCACTTCCGTCAGAAACCCAGCGAACACCTAACGAATTATAAAATGAGGTGAAAACTGCTCTATCTAATCTATCATTATCATATTCTTCAAGCAACGCTCTAGCAAATTCACGAGGAAAGAAATCATCAGCCCCCTTCTTTGAACGTCCAATAATCTCGCCCACATAATATATTCCATTCTCTGAAGATGTCGTAAATGGTAAAAATATCTTACCCATTAACTATATACTGATAAATATCCTCCCTAACAGGAGTATCCAGCTTCCACTCTATCTCCACAGCAGTCTTATCAGTATTAGCCATAATAAACTCATTCGCATTTCCTGTAGCTGTCATTCTACCAAGATAATAGAACTCCTTGGAGATTTTATCATCTTTGTTCTTTCTCACAAAAAGTTCAACATCTATGCCACGTTCCTTTGCATGAAGGAAGTTCTGAACATCTCCCGATCCAACTTTCTTTCCCGATTTAGAAATAGCAATGAGAACACTTCTATCAATAAATCTATCTTCATATTTTGTAGAATCACTTATTTCTTCACTTTTATCATAATTAATAAAGACTGGATACGTCATTGTCTTCTTATCCAGCATATATCCATTCATAACTGACGAAAGATTCTTTTCCCAGTTAAGAAGTCTACAAACATCTTCATAAGTATATTTCTGATACAGCACCAGCTCTGTATCCTTATAAGTCTTGGAATAATCTCGCTCGTATCTGTATCTTCCGAATTCAAGAAGCTCTTTCACGATGTCGTAGAACTCTTTGTTATGAATCATTTTCTGTAGAGGCTTGCTTATCTCGAAGTCACCATCCTGGCTCTTCTCGATAAATACACAATCCTCGTAGGTCTTCTTTCCGGAACCGGATGGGAATTCATTTGTAAGTACATTTACAACACTCTTCACAACCTTGTCCGGGCAGTCCTTGTTGTAATTCTCCTTCAGAGAAGTCTTCATCCCCTGAACCAGCGCATCATTATAAATCAGCATGCGAGAAAGCATTTCCAGTTCATGTATACGCTTTCCACTTGCGAGTTTCTTGGAAATGAATTCGACTATCTTCTCTTCACTTGCAGAAAGCCTTACCTTATAATCCTTCTCATACTTCACTAGGAACTTGTAATATGAGCCAAGGGAATTATTGTCGAATATTCGGAGCACATCCATTTCACCGTATCTGTCGAAATCCATAAGATTCGGAATGCGTCCCAGCTTATATTTCAAATTCTTATAATTCTCTTTAATAAGCTTTATATCGCTGAAGTTCGCTGTATCGATTGCAGCGTAAATCTTCTTCTTGGATATCTCATCAAAATGAATCGTAGAGATTCCCGGTATAACCTTCTCTCCTTCAGTAACATAGCGGCGGATATTGTCCTTGTTGTAGGTCCTGTCGCCCGAAAGAGCAATCGGAATCATAAAGTTATTCTTATAGTTGGCAATGAAATCCAGGATAACTACGAAGTCCTTATCATCAGCCTTTCTGAGACCACGGCCAAGCTGCTGGACAAATACAATCGGCGACTCTGTCGGACGGAGCATAACAACCTGATTCACCTCAGGGATATCAACACCTTCATTGAATATATCCACAGTGAAAATGTAATCGAGATAATCATCGTATCTATCACTCTTATTCGCTTCTTTCACAATGCTATTAGTTTTATTATTTCGATTACTGATCATTTCAAGTGTACTTTCGGAGACATCCTTTGTGAGAAGTTCTATCGCAGCTTCTCTTTCTTCCTGAGAATCTGCCCCGGTAAGAGCTTTCGTCTTATATCCTCTTTCGTTAAATATGCCACTAAGAGTTTCTGCTTCTTTCCTGGAACTGCAGAAGATAAGCCCCTTCACTCTGTCACCGGAATATCCATAAAAGTTCATTTGCCGAGTGATGTAATCGACTCTCTTATCAGACACAAGGAATCTGAAATTCTCAATTTCGGTTTTCTCATCAATTACTACACCATCTAATTCCATATCTGTTATGCCAAAATAATGGAATGGACAGAGAAGATTCTCCTCCATAGCCTGCTGTAGTCTAATTTCAAGAGCAATATTATGATCAAAAGTATTAAAAACATCAAAGTCGTCTGTACGTTCAGGAGACGCCGTCATACCAAGCCAGAATTCCGGCTCAAAATAATCCATAATCTTCTGATAACTGGACGCACCTGTTCTATGAGCCTCGTCAATAACAATAGTTTTGAAGCAATCCTTCTGGAACTGCGTCATAACTTCTTCCTTTGACATCATTTGCATAGTTGCAAAGAGAATATCCGCATCAGTATCCTTGCTATTACCTGAAAGAAGTCCGTAAGTCTTGCTTCGACCAAATACATTTTTATATGACTTCATCGCCTGCTTTGCAATCTGCTCACGGTGGACAATGAAAAGAATGCGGCTAGATTTCTTAGAATTATTCTTGAAACCACTCTTAACATTACCATCATTATCACCCATCGCATCACGGAGTCCGAAGGCAGATGCGTACGTTTTGCCCGTCCCGGTTGCTGATATAAGTAGCGCCTTATCTTCTCCCTGCTCTCTTATCTTTTTCAGATTATTGATAAAGTCCACCTGCATAGAATTTGGTGAGAGTCTATACTGTTCCAGTGAAACAACAGGACTCGCCTGAGCAGCTAGTTTTCTCTGCTTCTTTATAGTCTGATACTTAGTTCTATATTCTTCAATGAAATCCTCATACTTACTTGTATGATTCTTATCATCCCACAGCGCATCAAAAGCTGACTGTATGTTCTTATACATTTCACCTTCAGCTGTTGATACCATTTTTGTATTCCACTCTTTATTTACTGAAAGAGCTTTGCCGGTCATGTTAGAGCTTCCAATAATGAATGTATAAGTTTCATCACGCTTAAAGATATAGCCTTTTGTATGGAAGCCGATTCTTTCTGTGTCAGGTGTCGGAGTAGTCCCATCTTCTAAAACTGTGCTTACTTCACCTACAACGCCAGAACCGGTTAATACTGCATCCTCATGATACATACGAAGCTCGATATTCTTAAAGTCTGCAAGCTTATCCAGAGCTTTGGGATCCGTGAACATATTGTAATCAGTTGTGAGGACCTTTCCCGGAACACCTCTTTCTTCAAGTTCTTTGAATGTAAGAAGCAAAGGCTCTATTCCTCCAAGGGTTATAAAGGCAACACTAAAAGTAAAGGAGTCACATCTCTTAAGCTCTTTCTCTATTGATGTGAGAACCTTTACTCCTTTTGTATGATCATTTGAAATGAAGTCCGGTTTAAAGGCAACACTGGATTTATTTGTTGAATCTATAAATGCAGTGGTTGCACCGGTTATGATTTGTTCTTTATTATTTTTCAACATATGATTACCTCTCTCAACATCATATGAATTTTATAAAGTCTACTCAAAGTCTACTTCGCATAAGCAATCAGACCTACCGTCGTAGATCTGATTGCATTCCTCCTATGTTATTTTACGTTTTCAACGGCCGTTCAGAAAATGTAATTTTTAGCTCTCGATTCGAAGAATCGAGGGTCTGCCTTTTAGGCAGATGCATTCTGCTAATCAGAGCAAGTTTGATTACTCATTGCTAACCTCATTCATCATACGATTATATAATTCCGATATCTTATTCCAATCTGTTTTAGAATTGGAACCAGATTTTAAAAATCCAAGTTTTTGCTCAAATCCCTCTTTTCTCATCTCATTTTCACGACATAAACCTGGGATATCCACATAAACACCTGAGATACCATTATCCCTTACATTCTCTACTTGTTTATCCATATCTACTGTAAATGCCTCATAGAAACGAGATACTTCTTTTATAAAATCAGAATAATTCATTTCATATATTCCGCTAGGTGAAGTCCATATACTATTTCCCTGTTCATCCGTATAATCACTTTTCCAAAGTAACTTAATCCTATCACCATTTCTGAAACATCCTATATCCGGACCACCAATCAAGTGCGCTGAATCAAAGCTTCTAGCTAATATCGGATCATATAATTCATAGTATACATCGAAATAAAACTCATCAAATTCTTCATCACTCAAATCATAATATAATGATTTCCACTTTTCCATTCTGGCATCAAAAGTTTCAATGTCGTTATAGATATAATCCGGGACTGACTC
This sequence comes from Eubacterium ruminantium, assembly GCA_900108205.1. Taxonomy (GTDB): domain Bacteria; phylum Bacillota; class Clostridia; order Lachnospirales; family Lachnospiraceae; genus Eubacterium_Q; species Eubacterium_Q ruminantium_A. Next base: position 92,003 of record FNUU01000004.1, read on the forward strand.
AGCAACGAATGGAAATGTATTAAAGAAATCCTCAAGAAACCGACTAAGCTGATAGTCATTATATATTATAGGTTCATCCCACTCATTAAAATGCGGTTCTTTATACTCATATATAATTCCATCCCCGGCCTCTATCCACAGCAAACCATCCGTTAATCCGAACCAACTCAGAGATTTTTCTTTATCTCCCCACGGAATTATTTTTTCAGGCCTCTGTAATATATGATTTATTTTAAACATCTTGTATTCTACCCTTCACCCTTTGTCCACCGAAGGCATGTATAGATCTCGTGCCAGCCTTTACTCTTCCGCCCTGCAGGCTTCCCTTTGGAATGAAGAGCTCATCACCGGCATGTAGTACATATTCTTTTCCATCTATAGTTACGATATATTCTCCTTCTACACAAAGCATATATTCGTCATAATCGTGAGTATGTTCCTTAGATACTCTGTCAGCCTTATATATCCAAAATGCCATCTGGCTTCCGTCATTTGCTGTATAATAGTAGCCTTCTATATCCGGCGTATTCTGCTGATCAGCAGGTATCATATTTTCTTTTCTAAACATAAACTCAGGAAAGTTCATTTTATTAATCCTCACAAATAAAATCTTCTGTCTTTAGGTCACAGTAATATCTTCCCCTTACTGCTGTAAACTTAAGAACACAGTAGTCCGGATCAGTAACTCCCTTCTTGTAGAACATGGTATCCCCTCTTCTCCAGATCATATTCTTTATTTCCTGATCTGTCAGAACTTCCATGGTTCCAATTAACATGACGCCCTCATATTTGATCAAGCCCTTATGATAGAAATAAATGCTGGCATTTGGATTATCCCGAAACTGCTTAACCCTCAAAGAAGATGTATTCGTAGAAAAATAAAATTCCTTTAAACCATTTCTCTTTCGAGGTTTTAGCATAGCCTTAATATTCGGAAATCCTTCCTCATCTACTGAAGTAACAAAACTCACCTTCTGCTTATCTATAAATTTTACTAAATGATTATTCATCATTTCCCTAAGATTCAAATTATAACACCTCCTCATCAAGTGCCTTAGATATCATCTTACTTTTGGGGAATATCGAGGCATATTCCTGAATTCGCCATATTTCCAGATTACCTATTATTTCTCTATAGTTCATAATAATTTCCTTATATAAATCATATGGCATATTGTTTTTATTACGCAACAATTCTATTAACATTCTTTCTTTATCATAGATTTTTGCTTTTATACCATCTATTTCTTTTATTACAATACCCAAAGAGAATAAATCCTCTCTAACATATACCTGATGTACCCTAACATCCATAATCTTAGCAGCCTTTGAAAGCGTAGCTATATCATATTTTTCTGGAACCAGATTTGTTAATCCATGACAATAAAATGCATATTCACCAGTTAGAACAGTATTCGGATATTTTTTCATAATTATCTCTAACTCAGATTCATATCTATTTGTCGAATAAATACCAGGTTCCAAACGATAAAGTGTTTGTTCTTTTATTGCCTGAGATAATTTATATGCACTTCCATATTCATTTATTGCTTCATTATAAGATAATAACATTTTTCTAAACCTCGGTAATATTTTATTTTTTACCTTTCTTTACATTAGTTTATCAAATCAATAATATTTGTCAACGAAAACATCGGTAATATTTGCATTTTTACCGAGTTCCACTTCATAACTATTGTAAGTTTATATTTTCATAAATATCCGCATCTTATATTTTTTTGCGGATGTTTTTATAACAAAACCAGACCTACCCTAGTCGTAGATCTGGTTTCACTACCTCCTGTATTATTTTGTTATTAAACCCTGGCCTGTCTATATAACAATATTTGAAGAAAAATTCTCCTTAAAAATCAGAAAAAACGCTTTTTTGAAAAAGGACAAAATCTGGGAGTACCCTATTTATAAGGTCTCCGCGACTTTGTCCCTATTATGACATATTACCCGGTTGCGCTGATAAGAAGCGCTTTATTTTCACCCTTTTCTACAAGCGCCTTAAGGTTATTGATAAATTCTATCTGCATCTTGTTTGGTGCAAGCTTGTATTGTTCAAGTGAAACAATATGCGGATTGTTTTCAGCATTTTCCTCTTCACTTTTCTTTGCATATTCAAGCGCTATCTTTTTCTGCTTCTTGATAGCCTCATATCTAATACGATATTCATCTATGAATTCATCATAAGACTTTGTATGATCTGCATCGCTCCAAAGCTTGTTAAACTCTGCAGTGATATTTTTATACATTTCGCCTTCTTCAGTAGAAACAAGCTTTGTATTCCACTCTTTATTAACCGCCAGCGCTCTGTCGGTCATGTTAGCGCTTCCGATAATAAATGTATAAGTTTCATCTTTCTTGAAAATATATCCTTTGATATGAATTCCGGCTTATATGCAACGCTGGATTTATTTGCAGAATCAATAAATGCAGTCGTTGCTCCGGATTTGATTTTTTCAATATGATTGCTCATAAGCACCCTCATTCAAAATGATTTTCATTATTTTATTGACTGGACTATTCCGAGGCTTTTGGTGCTGTGCTATTCGGGAAAACAGGCACGTTATTTGGTGTAGTCATTTAGAAATCGATATACTACTTCAACGGTATCATCTTCCCCCGGTCTTATATCATGCACCCTTTCAAAATAAACCAGCCTGCTTCCTGCAGGTATCTCTCTGCCTCTTACGTCTCTGCCGGTTCTGTCATTATCATAGATAAATAACTCTCCGTCTTCAGACTGATATATGGTCACAACAAAATCCGAAGTAAATGAGCCTGTATTTTTAACCCTTACTCTAATATTCTCGGCAGATACTACTCTTGAACTCTCCGCATCATATACTTCACATCCTTTTTCGCCTGCATGATCATGTGCCCCATTTACCTGTCCCTTCACCACAGATACATCATACACATTTCCATCTGCATGATCACACGCACCATTCACATGCTTCTCCGCCGCAGACGCCTCATACTCATTTTCACTTACATTATCATGCTCACCATCCACAGTTTCCTCTTCCAAGAAATCCACCTCAAACGTTGTATATGTCAGCCCATAACCAAAACGGTAAAGCGGCACATCCTTCATATAAAGATATGTCATACCGGTTTTTCTGATATCATAATCTTCGATGTCTGCCAGCTGCGTATCATCCTTATACCAGGTCTGAGAAAGTCTTCCGGCCGGACTGACACTGCCGTTTATCACATCCGCCAGGCCATTTCCAAGCTCCTCACTTCCAAATGCAGTCCACAGTATACTCTTAATCTCTGCAGCTTCATCCTCTTCCGTAACCGCAACCGGTGCATTTGCAATTAATACCAGAGCTATATCCTCAAAGGATTTTCTCAGTTCTCTCACAACTGCTCTCTGAAATGGAGGTAATTCTATACTTTCTCTGTCTCTCTCCTCCTTACAGTTCACGATCGGATGAAGGCCGAAGCAGGCAAATATTTCCGAATCCTTTGAAAGTCCATATTCCGAAATAGTCTCCATAAGCATGCCCTCAACACATTTTACTGTTTCAAATGAAGCACACCTTTCTCCATCATGATTTCTGATACCTCTGATCCTGCTGTCCTCCCAGAAATGAAGCGCATTCTCCGGTGTAAACCTGAGCACCTCTCCCGCATCATCAATAAACTGGAATGCTTCATTTGTAAACCAGCTGAAGGCGTCGTCTGCATTTGCATATAATATAAAGCTTTCCGGTGCTGTTTCACTGTTAACGATATGCTTTTCCGGAGGAATTGACGTAAGGATTTTTCCTGTGGATACGGATCTTATTGTTATACGTGACTCATCCCAAAGCATGATTCTGAACAGCTCTGCATCCTCCCGTGAAACAGGCACAACCCTGCCATCCCTGATTCCGGCATATTTTTTATCACCATGCCCGCCGGCCATATCACCGGCATCCGTTCCAACACCTGCGCCACTCATATCGCCGGCATCCGTTCCAACACCTGCGCCACTCATATCACCGGCATCCGTTCCAACACCTGCGCCAGCCATATCACCTGTATTTCCCCCCAGCACTATCCTTACCAAAGGAAAAAGTTCTTCCCCCGGAAGCTTCATTCCTTCACAAAATGTCACATTATGGCTGGAAATTCCGCCATACCAGTCCAGAGGATATCTGTCAACAAATGGTCCAAAGGCAAATTTCTTCCGGCCATCGTCCGCAGCGACAGGAAGCATTCCTTCATTTTTCAGAAGAACCACTGACTCCGCCGCTGCCCTTCTGGCAAGCCTTCTCGAATCATCCGTATCAACCCTGTCTATATTGTAAACATCCTTCGGAAATGCCCTGCTGCAGCCGTCCTCTCCTCTGTCCTCCTTCATAAGTCCAAGGGCAGAATATACAGTCAGCCTGTTTATTACAGCAGTCTCCAGGTCCTGTTCTGTAACAATTCCCTTTTTTATAGCCTCTTCCAATATCGGCCTTTCATATTTCGCATCCTCAAGGAACATATCCACTCCTGCATCAAAGGCCTTTTTTAACGCATCTGTATCATTTTCAGCCGTATGCTGGCTGTCCACTGCCAGTTTCAGAGTTGCTGCGTCAGATACAATAAATGGAACTCCATTATCCTTAAGACAGCTCTTGATCTCCGGATTAAATGTAGCCGCAGCTCCATTTATCAGATTATATGAAGTCATCACAGACAGAGGCTGAGCATATTCAACTATCTCCTTAAAAACCCTGAGATAATAGTCCTCCTTCAGATCCTCCGGCATCCTGCTGTCAGATATAAACCTGTTATATTCAACATTATTTCCATAAAAATGCTTTAACGTGGCACCACATCGAACAAATTCCTGGTCATCCCCCGCCATGCCGCGGATGTACTCCCCGGCCATTCTTGAGGTCAGATGCGGATCCTCACCATAAGCCTCCTCGTTTCGTCCCCATCTCGGATCTCTTTCCATATCCACAGTAGGAGCAAATGGACAGAGGCCATTATGAAGTCCCTCATTAGCAAGGCTCCTTGTTTCAATGCCCACAACTTCACCAATATCATGCATCAGCTCCTTATCAAAGCTTGCCGCCATTCCCACAGGATTTGGAAAAATAGTGGTAAATGAAGGTTCTCCGGCATCGAAGCTCTGATCATGCCTCGCCTGCACACCATGAGCCGCCTCTGCTGAAAAATCCAGCTGTGGCAGTCCAAGGCTCTCCCTCATTTCATTTGTACCATAAAAAACCTCAATCTTGTCTTGAAGACTGAGGCTTTTTGTAAATCTTTCAGCAGCTTCTCTATGCTTTTGTAAATCTCTTTTCATAAAACCCCCGATTTGCTAAATAAAATCCTTAATTAACCGTTTCGCCGGTTGTCTTTACCTACTCCTCCGTATCTGCTCCATTATCAGCATTACCATTATCACTCAGGAGATACTTTGCCAAAATATGCTCCATCTCCTTTGTTTCAATCGGTTTAGAAAGATAATCATCAAATCCCTCTGACAGATACATATCTCTGACACCTGAAATGGCATTTGCGGTAAGCGCTATAATACGTGTACTTTCCGGAACCAGCTTCTTTGCTTTTATCTCTTTCAATACCTCTATTCCATCCATTTCCGGCATCATGTGATCCAGAAAAATAATGTCATACTGCTTTTTCGATAGAACCTCCAGCGTATCCTTTCCCGATGAAGACATATCTGCCTTGACTCCGTAAAGCCCCAGAAGCTTTGCAGCCACCTTCAGGTTCATTTTGTTATCATCCACCACAAGTATCTTTGCATCCGGCACAGTAAAAGCAGCTTCCTTTTTGCCGGCCTTTGCTACGCTGCTGCGCTCCTTAGTGCGGTAATCTCCCATAGGCATATAATCCGCCACTCTCTGAGGCAGGATAAAGCTGAAGGTTGAGCCCTCCCGGTAAACACTCTTTACCTGCAGATGGCTGTCCATCTTATTTAAAAGTCCTGTTACGATAGCAAGTCCAAGACCGGTTCCTTCTATATTCCTGTTATGATTCATTTCAAGTCTCTTAAAGGCTTCCGTCATGGTTCCGATCTCTTCTTCTCTGATTCCGATACCGGTATCGGTAACCGCGACATATATCATCTGCAAGCCTTCCGAATCACCATTATTCCTGATTTCCAGCTTGATGCTGCCCTTTTCGGTATACTTTACAGCATTTGTCAGTAGATTGGTAATGATCTGCTTTATACGTATATCGTCGCCTATAAGGGTTCTCGGAAGAGACTTATCAGCTTCCACTATCAATTCCAGTCCCTTTTGTTTTGCTCTTTCGGCAATTGCATTTTCAAGATCATTTATCATGCCTGCCGTATCATAATTCACAGACACGATCTCCATCTTGCCATCCTCAATCTTCGAAAAATCCAGTATAGAGTTGATGAGGGAAAGCAGCGTTCTTCCTGAGCTTTTAATATTATCGGCATACTCCCTTATTCCCGGCTCATTGCTTTCATGAAGTATCATCTCATTCATGCCCAGTATCGCATTGATAGGCGTTCTGATCTCGTGAGACATCTGCGCCAGAAAAGAACTCTTAGCTTCATTTGCGGACTCAGCAGTTTTCTTGGCAAGCTTCAGGAGCTCAGCCTCCATTTCCTTCTGGCGTTCCTTCAGCTTAAGTGCCTCCATCTTCTTTGCTTCAAGAGTATTATCCTCTGTTCTAAGCTGATATCCTTTCTGCCTTTTACCTACATAAAGCCGGCTGATGGTTATCTTATAGCTTATATCATCCTGAGTCACGTAAAAGTGTGACGAATCACTGCTTATCTGGATTTTATCCACACACTTAAGTATTGACGCAAAGTTCTCGTTTTCCGCTGTAAGAGGCTGATCGATATAAAGGTACTCCAGCTCAGGAATACATTTGATGGCAGGATCTGTGCATCCAAGATATCTCATTTTCATATCAAAGGTAGCAAAGCCGATAGTTCCATTCTCGGAAAGACTGCTGATGGCATTCTCCGATATGTCATACATCGCCAGACGACTGAGTATGATAAGAAAAATGATCTGCGAAAATAAATACGATGCCGGAAGCAGCTGCAGCGCCGGATGAAAGGCCTTTCCGCCGATAAACGCAAGCATTATCACAAGATATACCACTAACAGCAGGATAGAATTCGTCTTGGATATATTTTTTCTTGTCATACTGTAAATAATTACCGACAGATTGGCCACCAGATAAAATGCTATCATCCCGTAATAAATGGTATGTGCCGGTCCGTAGGTTTTAACAAGGTATGACACACCATTAAGCTTTCTCAGCTCAGCATGGGTATATAGCAGGCCGTTGTTTCCCGTATTTATGGATATAAACAGAAGCAACGAACCGATAGTCATCAGAATACCGGTACATATCTTTGGTATTTTCAGCTTACAGAAATTAAGTACATAAAGGAAGAAAAAAAGCTCCAGAAAACATCCGTCCAGATATTCAATACCATTTGCAAGAAGCGCTTCATTCACACTTGTTGCATTTGCAACGGAGAGATATCCCAGATTAATAACCGGGATAAACACAAAAATAATAGGAAAATGCACCGAAATTCCTCGTCTCCACCGAACAACAAATATTGTAGAAAGAATGACAGACAGTATTACTGTCCCATGATAATAAAGCATCATATCTAAACCCTCACATTATTACTATTACAAACTGATCCTGCGAAGCATTATCAGGGTTAAAATTCTACACTTCCCGAAGTTCCCTGCATATTTTTATATATTCACTGATAAAATCTTCAGCATCATCATGTATGAACGAGACGTCTCCATCCCTTGCAGCAAATTCATGTTTCCTTGCTCTGTCACTGAGTTTCTGTATTCCTATGGTTGCCATTGTGCCTTTGATGGTATGAGCTTCTATCCTGTAGATATTCAAATCCTTTTCTTCAAGACTCTTTCTCATTCTGTCAACATGCTCCCGGCACTCACCTGCAGCATCAGAAATGATTTCCTGAAGGAGCTCCTCTTCTCCGCCGCAATACCTTAATGCGGTATCATAATCAAAGCCGTCTATAGCTGAAATCCTCTCTCTGAAGGAACTTTTTTCTTTTGTATTATCGTATATTGAGCCGGATGTTTTTGTACTGTCGTTAGACGCTCCGGTATTGTTTGTTCCAGTATTATTCACCCCGATGTCGTTTGTTCCGGTATTGTTTGTTCCGTCCGGATTCACTTTATCCTTAGGAAGCATTTTCTTCACTGTTTCTTCCAAAACGCCTGAATCGAGAGGCTTTGTAAGATAATCATCAAACCCTTCACTGATATACATCTGCCTGCTTCCCGCAACTGCATTTGCCGTCAGGACAACCGCCTTTGTATCTTTATTGAGTGACTCCTCATCATTTCTGATGATATGAAGAGTCTCTATACCATCCGGCTGAGGCATCATATGATCCATCAGAATAAGATCATATTTTTTCTCTTTACACAGTTCGATCGCACGCTTTCCTGTAGTGCAGAGATCCGGCACAATACTGTTTTTCTTCAGGAAAAGCTTAACTATGGTAAGGTTGGACTGATTATCATCCACTACCAGAACCTTTGCCTCCGGTGCAATGAACGAAGACTCCGAATTAACTGCAGCAGTGACAGGCTTATGCTCCAAAAAGTCCTTCCTGAGAGGTTCTTTATTCTTATATTTTACAGGAAGCTTTACCCTGAATTCCGATCCTACGCCAAACTCACTTTCTACTCCGAGCTCACCATTCATCGAATCCACTATGCTTTTCACTATGGCAAGTCCAAGCCCCGTACCTTCAATATTGGCATTTGATTTTACATCAGCCCTTGAAAAGGCTTCAAAAAGATGCTCCTGATCTTCTTTTCTGATTCCTCTTCCGGGATCCTTAACAAAAAGACTGAGGAGATATCCGTCTTCAGTATATTTTCCGCCCACCTTAAGAGTTATAGTACCTGAATCAGTGTATTTTACAGCATTATTCATCAGATTGACCAATATCTGTCTGATCCTGAATTCATCGCTGATAAGCTCATTTGGCACTTCATCCGTTATCTCGGCAGTAAGACCCAGATCCTTTTCCTCTGCCATTTCCTTAACCAGGGAAATGACATCATATAACATTTCCGACATAAGAAATCCGGATTCTCTGATCTCCAGCTTGCCTGATTCGATCTTGGAAAAATCCAATACATCATTTACAAGCATAAGAAGCATCTTGCCGGAGGTTTTGATATTTCTGGAATACTCTTCAACTGCTTTATCATTGTTTTCTCTCAGTATCATTTCATTCATGCCAAGTATAGCATTGATAGGAGTTCTGATCTCATGCGACATACTTGCAAGGAATCTGGTCTTGGCCTCAGATATATCGATAGCATGCTTCTTCTCCATGTTTATCATCCTCAGATCATGTACCTGCTGTATAACGATAAATGTAAGGAGAAATCCAAGTCCCACAACAATCGGAATCGATTCCTTTGAGATCTTAAATGCAAACAGAATGGTAGAAAGCTCTATTATGCATCCGATAAGAAAACCAAGGAATCCCACAAATGTATAATGATATGACTTATTCTTTCTTCTGACGGCATCAACCACAAGAATTACAATACCCGATGCTGACAGAAGTATCAGAGTAGCATTTGCAAGAGTACGAACATTGTAGAATGGCAGAACTTTGGAAAAATGAAGCAGCGGCCATATAACAGCATTTAATATGGCTACAAACCCTGCAAATGACGTAAACTTTCTATATCTGCCCCGCTGTATTGCTGACAGATAAACCAACAGAACCAGCGGAATCATCAGACAAAACATAAATGTAAGCAATCCGTTCACAAAATATACGCCGAAGACAATCGGGAAAAGATATGAATCTGTAATAAGCCATGCTGAAATTATAAAAATACCCAAGGCCCCGTAGGTCATATCAATTCTCTGCTTGTACCACAGCCTGAGCACTACACTTACGACCAAAGCCACAAACGAAAAAATCAATATGATAAAAGACAAAATGAATGACAGTCCGACTGTTCTGAACAGATGGCTGAGTGCACCGAAGCGGGTACCGATGAAAAATTCCGGTATATCCTTATCGATCTCCTGAAGTTCCTTTCTTACCACTATTACCTCAGCCCCTGAATCATTCTCAGTTAACGGTACCGAAAAAAGAAACTTCGTAAATGAACCTCCGGGTATATTCACATCTCTCTTTTCAACGAAATCCTTTCGCAGTATACCATCAATGTAGACAGATACATCCTTACGAGTATCAAAATAGAGGAACTCATTATCATCAATTTTTTGAGGAAGGACACCGGTAACGAGCTGATCTCCCTTTTCGTCATCAGTCACGGTCCAGTCTTTTATATATCTGATAGGATCACTTTTCTTAACAACTCCCCTGTTTATCATACCATAATAAACAAAAACAACAGCATTGAGAGCCAGCATGAAACACAGCAGTATCTTGACTGCTGTAATACCCTTTTCATACAACCTTTTATTTTTATCATTTTCCATGCCAAAACCTCCCGACACTGAATATACTCCATTTGATTATACCATATTTTATTGAAAAAAAACATATTACAGTCACTTATCTAATAAGCTGCAACCGCTTCTTTTCGTTAGTCTGTTATACATATTCCCCGCGACGTATTTAACGATTTTGCTCATTCCACATTGTAACAAATCACAGATTATGGTAGTATTTCAGTATGGGGTTATTAAAAAAATACTATGGGGAAGGAGTGTTCAGATAATGCAGAGCTATATAGAAAAGGGTGGTCTGAAGAGACATATTCTTATAGTTGATGACGAGCTTATCAACCGCGAGATACTTGGTAATCTTCTGTCAGAGGATTACGAGGTTCATTATGCCGAAAATGGCATTCAGGCGCTTCAGGTGCTTCGGGAGAGCGAATGTATCTTCTCTCTTATCCTTCTTGACCTTCTTATGCCGGTCATGGATGGTTTTCAGCTTATCGAGAAGCTGAAGGCTGATGAAAAACTCCGCACTATCCCTGTCATTGTTATGACATCGGAAGCAGATGCAGAGGTAAAAAGTATCAAGCTGGGCGCAGCAGACTTTATAACAAAGCCATATGATATGCCTGAAGTTATTCTCGCAAGATGTGAAAGGACCATAGAACTTCAAGAGGATAAAACCATCATCCTCGCTGCCGAAAAGGATCATCTTACAGGTCTTTATACCAAGGATTTCTTTGCTGAATACATCAGACAGATTGAAAAGTACACACCGGGAAAGAAAATGGATATCATGGTCGTCAATATCGATCATTTCCATCTTATTAACGAGCTTTATGGTCGTCGCGAGGGCGATAAGGCTCTTAAATGCATAGCAGATACCTTATCCCGGATATACGCCGATATTGAGGGAATCAGATGCAGAACCGAAGCTGATTATTTCTACGTTTATTCCGAAAGCCGATCAGATTACGACAATATACTGAAAACACTGCTGGATGAACTTGCAAAGTGTCTTACATCAGCTCATATCAGACTTCGTATGGGCGTCTATTCCGATGCAGATAAAGCTCTGACAGTCGAAAACTGGTTAGACCGTGCGAAAACCGCCTGCGACCGTATCAGAGGCGACCACAGCAGACATATTGCATATTATAATAAGGATTTTTATGAAAGATCAAAATATCAGGAGAAGCTGATTCATGATATAGATGATGCTATAGCAAACAGAGATCTGATAGTTTTCTATCAGCCAAAATACGGCATTCAGGGCGATGTCCCTGTGCTCCGTAGTGCTGAAGCACTTATCCGCTGGAAGCATCCGGAGCTGGGTATGATAAGCCCCGGCGATTTTATTCCTCTCTTCGAAAGTAACGGACTTATCCAGAAGCTCGACCGCTATGTATGGAAAGAAGCTGCAAGACAGATTGGAGAATGGAAAAAGAATTATAGTCTGTCTGTTCCTGTTTCGGTAAATGTTTCCCGAATGGACATCTACTATCCGAGACTTCGTGACAATTTCCATGAACTCCTTGATGAAAACGGTCTTGAAACGAGTGAACTTATGCTGGAAATAACCGAATCCGCCTACGCCGACAACGCAGAGCAGCTTGTAAATGTTATTGAAGCTCTCAGAAATGATGGTTTTGTGATAGAGATGGACGATTTCGGTTCCGGCTATTCATCCCTCAACATGCTTACCACCATTCCTATCGATGCGCTTAAGATGGATATGAAATTCATCAGAAACATGCAGAAAGATGAGAAGAGCATGAAGCTTGTCGAGCTGGTAATGGATATCGCAAAATTCCTTCAGGTTCCTGTAATCGCTGAAGGTGTTGAGACTGAGGAACAGCTCCATATTCTTAAGAACATGGGCTGTGATATCATTCAGGGCTACTATTTCTCAAAGCCTGTTCCGGCTGAGGATTTTAAGACATTTATTGAGAAAGAACTGAGCCGTCAGAACTAGTATGCCGACACGATAACATCGATATGAAAGGGATATAATTATGATAACATTAAACGCATTAAAAGAATATGGTGCAAATGTTGAAGAAGGGCTCTCGCGATGCATGGGTAATGAAGCGCTGTACCTGAAGCTGGCAGCGATCATCCCCGGCGATAAAAACTTTCAAACTCTGGAAGAGAGTCTTGCTGCCGGCAATCTGGATTCAGCCTTTGAGTCTGCCCACGCATTAAAGGGCGCAACCGGCAATTTATCACTGACTCCACTTTACGATCCGCTGGTGAAGATCACCGAGCTGCTTCGAGCACGTGAAGACATGGACTACACCGAACTGATGAATAATATTTTATCAGAACGTAGCAAACTTGAAGAACTGTGCAGATAATGTCAGCTCAGAAAGGAAATGGTTTTTATCACGCCAATAGAATAGTGGAATCATTTATACAAAAAGCACCACCTGCTTTGATATGTGTCCAGGATTCCGGATGCATACCGTTAAGCAGGTGGTGCTTTTTGCTGTTCGTTTTACTACTGATTCTGTTTTTCGTTTATTCTTTACTTTCCGGCTTCCGCTTCCCAGATAAGTTCGGCAAGAGTCTGATAGAGGCGTTCCGGCTTCCTTCTTTGGTGCATCGGATAAGGTTACCGTGATTGAGAACTTCGTACCCTCACCTTTTTTGCTCGCAACCTGGATATCACCATTCATTAATTCAACTATATTTTTCGTAATTGCCATACCAAGACCGGAGCTGCCGTATTTGCTCGTATTTGAAGCATCCTCCTGAGCAAATGTATCAAAGAGGTGCGGCTTAAACTCCTCACTTATACCTATTCCGGTATCCTCAACTTCAAAGAGAAGAGTTGATTTGTTATCATAACCGGCAGTCTTTCTGACATTCAGCTTAACACCACCCTTATCGGTGAATTTCACAGCGTTGCCGAGAACATTTATGAGCACCTGACGAAGCTTCAGACCGTCTCCGATATAATGATCATCCACCTCTCCGCTTATATGGCACTGATAGTCAATACCCTTCTCCTGGCACTGACCGCTGAACAATGTATTTACCGACTCCAGAAGCTCAGGGAAGGAAAACTCTTCATTTCTGATGACCATCCTTCCGGATTCAATACGTGACATATCCAGAATATCATTGATAAGACTGAGCAGATGATCTGCAGACTCGCCTATCTTTGTCAGATATCCCCTTGTTTTCTCTGGAGTATCCGGATCATTCAAAGCTATGCTGTCCAGACCGATTATCGCATTCATCGGTGTTCTGATCTCATGGCTCATATTTGACAGAAAGGCGGTCTTTGCCTTATTAGCCTGCTCTACTGTTGCCAGTGCATCGCTGAGGATTGCGTTTCTCTCCATTTCGTCACGCATTTCCTTGTCGATTATCGTAAAGCCGACGCCTACTGCATGGATCATTCCGTCATCTCTGTCTTCTATGAGACGTACTCCTGCCATTCGCAGCATTTCGTAGTATTCTCTGCCTTCACGTCTTACAAGATATCTGTAGCTTATAAGACGATGTTCTCCCAGAGAATCACGTATATTACCGATATCTATAAATTTTAGGAAGCCCTCCCTGTACTCTTCTGCAACATACTTTTCTGCATAATACTTGAATCTATCGCTGAAGCAGAAATGCTTTCCTTCAGGTGTCTGGTCAGAATCCTCAGGATCCTCCCTGTAGCAGATTGCATCATCCGTATCCAGGTCCGCATAATATACATTTCTGTAATCGGAAGCCATAGCAGTGATCAGTTTATCCTGAAGAGCCCTGGCTCTTTCTTCACTGAGAAGCTTCTCCTGAAGGTCAAGTTTTTCCTGTAACTCCTGCTGACGCGCTCTGCTCTCTGCCTCTGCAGTCTCCTTCTCAAGAAATATCTTTGAATTATTTCTTACCTGATGAATTATAAAATTAAAAAGTGCTATAAGGCATGCCGCCGTAAGGATTGTCTGGACAGCACTTCTGACTACGATTCCCTTTGAGATAGATCCGATCTCATCGCTGATAATGCTTTCTCTTACAAGATATGTAAGCATCCAGTCAGTCCCTGCTACAGGAACATAGCTCAGAGTTTCACTTATCTTATCATAAGTAAATGAAACCTCTCCGCTCTCACCTTTGCTGAATTCCTCTAAGAATCTCTCATAAGAATACTCGCTTTCATAATCAGCTTTCTTCATGGCATCGATCAGATTATCCTCAACTGCAAGTCCTCCAAGGATTGTATTGGTAAGGGCTACACCCTCTCTCGTATAAATATTACAGAAGGTCGCATCATCCTCGCCGGATTCCATAGATACACCGGACAGCATTTCATCCATATCAATCTCCATGAAGCAGACCTTAAGTGTCTCTCCGTTAAAAGGAATATCGACAGGAAATGCTATAACAACCTTCTTATCCACACTTTTGAGATTTAATATGGATATCTCCGGAGAGCTGATGGTTTTGTGATCAAAGGAATAATCGTTAATATTATCCTGCATTCCGAGAGCAGTATAAATAAGTCCGTTTTCATCAACAAAGGCAAACTTCTCCAGCTTATAGAGCATCTTCATCCTTGCCTGATAGCTCTGCAGATGATCCATATCACTCGTATCTTCGTCCGTCATCAGACCGATAGCCACATTCAGATCCTCTATTCTTCTGTTAAGATTATTTCCAACAACCTGCTCACGCCTGCCGGCAAGCTCATCAAGATAGAGAAGACTGACCTTTCTGACCGCCTTCTCGGAATCATCTGAAGCCCGGCGTCCCGAAAATATTGTTCCGAAGATCATGATCGCCAGAACAAGTACTCCGCCGGCGATATAAATAAACATTGTCAATTTTCTATGTTCTTTTTTCAAATCTCAACCCCCACAGCATATATTGATTTTCAATCATCTATACAAACAACCATACCGGCTCTGTACAAATCCCCTTAACAAACACTTTACTGTCCGCTTATAAAATTGTCTGTCAAAATTATATCATGAAGTATATCATTAAAAAACAATCATTATATAAAATAAGCAAAAAATAGCCCTCGTTTCACTCGGGCAATCCCGTTACCGTTACTTTGTTGCGGATTTGTTACACTTTAAAAGCTATAATGGATTTAAATTCAAGAAATCTGCTTTATCAAACGGAGGAAACATATATGCCTAAAAATTATCTGAAGGAAGGAAAATACGGACCTTATAATATTCACAACATCTCATATAATGCTGCATCTGTCATTGTAGATGCGCTGTCTATGATTGGAGATCAGGCTAACGAAAATGCGATCAATGAGCTTCAAATGAAGCTCAGCCAGCCGGGAGTCTGTACTGCTGATAAAGGAATTACCGGTAAGAACAGTGTCAGCCTTAAGATGACCGTCACCGATAAGAATGTCGAGAAAGATGTCATAAAGACTCTGCTTTCGGCCAGAAATGCACTGCTGGATGAACTCGATCATCCTAAAAAAGAGAACGAGCCTTATCTGGGTCTCGTCAGATTTGCGTCTCTTGTTCTTGATTCAATGAAGGGTAACTATTCGGAAGCTGTGAGCGAATCTCCATATATGAATAACGTCCGCTCTCTCTTCGTCAACTCACTCAACTTCCATAAATATACGCGTGAAGAGATTGAACGTGAGCTCGGAGATGAGACAGATCCCGTTACAGGCAAGAAGGTTCCTCTTTCATACATAACCGAATACTATAATCACTCTGCAGAGCTCCTTGAACTCGAGTACGAGAAGCAGCGTATGCGCGAGAACCCTTCACCACAGAAGGAGCAGGAATATCTCGCCAGGCTTTCCGATGTATATACCAGATTTACCGATAATATGGAGCGCTTTACTGCCTTTGCCGAAAAGCATGTTGATAAGGTAAAGGGCACCTCCAAGTATGATAAATACATGCAGAATATACTTGATATGTTTACGGGTACTGTCCTTGTAAGAGATAACAAGGGCGATAACAGAAGAAATACCCGTGACGGACAGGCATGGATAAGAGGAATGAACCAGGCGATCAAGAACGGCTGGTCTCTTGACGAGCTTGAAATTCTCGGAAGCCTTGAAGCCTTCAGAGAACAGCTTATTACCCAGCAACGCCAAATGATGATCGATGATAATCCTGACAATCTTAAGGCAACCATCAAGAAAAACCGGGAGGACTTACAGATTCAGCAGTCTCGTCTCCCTCAGCTCGAAGAACAAATCATAAAAGAAACTGACGAAAAGGTCAAAAAAAATATCCAAACCCAGCTGGTTACCTGCAGGAGCAAGATTGAGAGATATACAAACCAGATTCAAACAGACACCGATAAGCTTAACAAATATCCGACAAGAGCAGCTGCTTTCCAGACAAATATAGCTCTTATCGACGATCTGAAGAAATCTGTCTGGGACAAGAAGGTCACAAACGCCAGAGACAAGATGCAGGTGATCAATTCTATATCAGCGGTCATGGATACTGTCTCAAAGGATGCTAACCTCGGAAACACCAAGGATTATTATAAAAAGCTTTCAAAGTTCTTCGATCCGATCAAGAATACAGTTAACGAAAAGAAAACTCTTGAAGAAACTCATGGCAGAAAGATAGTCGAACTTCCATCAAATGAAGAAGTTATTGATGATAAGTTTCTGGACGAACAGTCATTATGGTATATATGGGATAGATCCGGTCCTCATATCCAGGATTCAATCATCAAAAATGCAATGCCTAAGATCCATAACAAGATTATTCTCGGACATAACAAGGTCCACAAGGGATTAGACGATATGGCTTCGGCCGGGGATGTATTTCCTATAATTAAAAAAGGATTACATCAAGGAATGGCTGAAATCAAAATGAATGCCCACCTTGACGGAGATGATAAAAAACTCCTCTCCGGATGGTTGAAGGAGATTCATGATGGTTATAAAGATTATATAGCCAATCTCCCTGCAGGTGAGAAGATTTTCAAGCCTTACCATGACCTTATTTTGAAAGAGCTTGATATCAGGAACGGTAATATGGCTAAAGCAACTAATGACAACTCAATTGTTACAATCGGACTTTCAGCCATTAATTTCGGTCCCGCAATCTTCAAAGATTATACAATACCTGGCAATAACTATTTACCGAAGGAAGATGTCAAAAAATCCCTCAGTCAAAAGGGTACTCTCCTTCCTCTCATGTCATACTATGGTGGTCTTGGTGATGTTCTCGATGCAGAATATTATAAGCAGAGAGCAATGAAGAAGGGCTGGAATGCAGATACGGAGAAGCGCTATTTCTTCTATCTTTCAAAAGCATATGACAAGGTTCTGAAAGCCTTTAACGAGTTATGCCGTTTCCCTGATGATATTCAGGATCATGAAAGCTACGATATGGAGGACAGCCTCCGCGATCTTACAGGCCGTGGTAATGGCAATAAAAATCGTCACTTTTCCGGACCTGCCGGTTCAATCCGCTGGGAACTTCAGGCGATGAAAAACGGCTGGCATGCCGATAATATCGCTGTAATGCGCGAACTTGGGTATATCGAAGGAATGATAGAATTCAGAAAATATAAACTTGGAAAATTTATCAAGGATGCCAATACTGAAGAAGAAAAGCTCAAATATGAGCAGCAGCTGAAGGATCTGAAGGATTTCGAGAAGAAGCAGTTCAGCACATTTAAGAATACCCTTTGGAACAAAAAGATCGAAGGTCCCGGAGATGTCCTCGAAGTTCTTAACATCGCCGATGCCTTCTATACAGCAAACAAGGATCTTAAAATTGTACAAGACCTCAGGCTTCTCAACAACGCCTTTGAAGGTGCAAAAGTTATTTTTAATAAGATAAATAACGACTGTATCAATGCCATACCTGAGGTTGCCAAGAATCCGGACAAATGGATCACGCCTAAGCAGCCAGAATCACTGCTTCCTGAATCTGAAGCAGCCAAGGAAGACGTTCTGAAGGCTATCCGTGGCAGCAAGGATCTTCCTGCTGATGCTGTTAAGATGTACATCATGCAGTATGTGAAAATGCATCATATGGGTTCTGTACTCAAAGAGGATTTCCCTGCACTTACCGATTCAAAGAATGAGCTTTTCAATTCTGCCAACAAGGTCTTCGACGCAGCGATTGAAAAATACGCAGACGAGTTTCTTGCAAAGCTCTCCGGCGGTAAAGAAAATATAAAGAAATTCAAGATGGACGGCGACCAGCTTGCAGACCTCTTAAAGTACGGTCGTCACGAAAACTATTTTGATTCTATCAACAAGACTATAGATGCAAATATCGCTGTCGAAAGATATGAGAGATTTGTCGGAGGAATGTTTGAGAAAGGCCCTGACGGCAAGAGGATAAATATTGATACAGCCCTTAAAAATGCTGATAAGAATCTCAGCGATGTTGATAAGATATACAACAATTCCTTCTTCTTCGATGTAAGAACCTGGCTCGATGAGATCCGTAAGGAAAAGAAGAGCTTCGACAAAACTCTTAAGGAGAAGATGGCACAGGGCAAGCCTGTTGTTATAGATGCTAAAAAATATGACAAATTCTGCAAGAAGGTCAACGGCGTTCTTAAGATGATGATCGATTATACCAAGAAAAAGGAAGCCCTCCGTGTTGAGAAGAACGGAAATCTCGGCACAAACGGCGAAGCTCGTTACAATGCCATGAAGGCTGCTTCAAAGTCACTCCTCCAGCTTGCCGCCGCCCTTGACACTTACGGCAACAAAGGTCCTACACAGTTTCAGCAGGATCTTCTTAATAAGCCGTATGGTATTGAACCTGAGGCAATTGTGAACAACTGGATGTTCGAAAGACAGCAGGCTCAGGTTAAAATGCAGGCAACCGTTGAAAAGACCGACAAGCTTCTTCAAAATGAAGCAGAATTCCGCGATCCTGTAAATGCTCTGCAGGATGAAAATAATATCATAAATGATAATGCTCTGCATATTCCGGACAGCAAGGAGATGATGTCATCAGCAGTAAAGACTCTCTATCTTGCCTCTGTCAAAAAAACCTTCAATAAGGACAACGGTTCGGTCGGAAGGTATGCAGATATGGCTTCAGGCTTTATGAGCACAATTAGTGATTTTACTAAAAACGGAACAGCCTCTGAAAGCTTTAAGAACTTTGAAAAGAACTTAAAGAGTAGCAAAGCCTTTACAGATGAATTCACAAACCGCTTACACGTAGCTGCCGATACCGGAAAGCTCTCAACCAACGATATCATCAAGTGTCGTGAAGGAGCTCTTAAGTCAGCCTATGATAAGAGCAAGAACGATCCGGCTGAGTTAAAGAAGCTTGATAAGCTTTCCATAGAAATGGGTTCTGCAACCAATGCAGTAAGCCTTGGTCTCAAGGTTCCTGAACAGAAGGCTCCTGCTGTTAACACTGACAAGCAGGTCAAAAAAGCTTCTGCCGTTAACGCTAACGATCAGCTAAAAAAAGCTCCTAATAAGATTGCAGGCGGAGAAGCCAAGAAGAAATAATATTCAGAAATAAATATGATAAAAACCGCTGTCATTGTTATAAAAACTATTATAACAAATAGGTATGTAGCTGCCAGATAACTGCTATATAACAGTTAATCTTGCAAAAGCAAAACTCTTTTGTTATTATATCTGCGATGTTGCGGTAGACTATCTTTTGAGATAATCGTTCCACAGTAGTAAATGCGTAACCTCCACGATGTCTTATTTGTGATCATAAGCAAATAATACATACATGGTTCGCACAGGATAGCCGTATCGCACTAATCATATACAGGCTGCAGCCGCTGCCTGACAAATATAACAAAATATAGGAAGGAAAAACATTATGAAAATCAAAAAGCTTTTACTAACTGCACTTACAGGCGCTCTTCTCCTCGGCTCACTTACAGCCTGTGGATCAAAGGATGACGACAAGAAGGAATCAACAACAGCCGCAACAACAGAGAAGAAGGCTGAGGCAACAACTGACGATAACAAAGCTGAAGGAGCATTCATTTCTTTCAATGGTGTAGATCTTCAAGGAGGTCAGGTATTTGATGATGTAAAGGATAAGCTTGGCGCAGAGACCAAACCATCAGACAGAATTGAGCCTTGCGGAGGCGGAGATTATATTCAGATCATTCATTACTATGATGGTCTTGAACTTACTACTTTAAGAGATGAAAAAATCGTCGGACTCTCAATCCCAATGGACAGCAAATCAACCGCTGCTATCAACGGCAAAATCACAAACGGCGCATCTGCTGCAGATATCAAAGCTGTACTTGGAGATAAGCCTGATATGGAAGACGCAGATATGATAAGCTATTCTTTCGGAAAAACACAGGTTAACTTCTACTTCAGCAATGGTGCCATGAATGGCTGCAATTTTATGTATATGGAGTAATTCTATACAGCATTTCGATTGAACAACTAAGCTGTAAGAATCAACATTACCAATAAAATACGAATTCATACAAACGAATTCACGGCATAATAATATATCGATGTACGCCGCACGGCAAACTCATTGAAAAAACCTGCATGAACTGATCATGCAGGTTTTTTATTATAAAAATAGCTGTAGCAAATGTAAAAAACACATTCACTACAGCTAAAACATTTTGTTCTGATTAACATTTTTTGTCTATAAATCCGATTATTCACCGGAACTTACAAAACAATTACATTACTCCACAACGATCGTTCCGCCCGGATAAGATGTACCGCCTGATACGATAGTTATATCATAGCTTCCTGAAAGGCCTTCAGTCTTCTGAAGGATAGCCGAAAAACCACGTCCGCTGTCAGAACCTTCTTCAACTCCCTGTTTCTGCATCAAATCCTTCTCGTAGATTGGGAAGGCTTCATATACATGGTTTCCGCCGGCTCCCGAAAGCTGTATATACACTCTTCCGTCACCCGTTACTTTTGAATCAGGAAATGCCCCGTAAAGTCTTACACCATAACCTTCATTATCACAGTAAACCTTAATACTCTCTCCGGTATTACTTCCTTCTGCCTTCGAGCTGTCTCTTTCCGGTGCATACATAAATGGTGCCTTATCAGCTATTCTGTGAAGGTTTCTTTCAACGATCTCGTAAACAAAATCTGTATTTTCACCTATAGAATTGACATCCGGTGTATCTGTTCTCTTAAACTCCGCACTCTCATAATTATCTATCATAAGAGGCAGCAGCGCACGTCCGAAGGAATCTCTTGCCATATAAAGCTTTGAACCATCCTTCACGCCCCTGCTCTTGGTCCTGATCAGATCATCTCCCTCTTCCTTATCGCTCATAAAGTTCTCAAGCTGAGCCTGAGTATCCCTCACTCCCGCAGGATAAGTAAACATGAATTGTTCATAGGAAATATTGTAATAATACTGATCATCCATGACACCGCCCGCAGGATACAGAAGCTTATCCAGATCGGCGCGCCAATTCTTCTCAACTGTGTATGTTGCATCAGCATAGGTCTTATGTTCAACTCCAAGGCCATCCATGATCGCATTGTAACCGATAAGTGCTCCCTGATAATTCCAGTGAGAATCTCTTCTGTGATAAAGCGTCTTATCCTTATTTGCCTTCATTACAGCCTGCATATCAACGTAATTAACTCCTACCTCGCCTGCTCTTGTCATCACACGTGAAAGATTGTTGATTCTGTCTTTTGTATAGCAGGACGGCATATATTCGCCGTAAACTGATGCCTTATTCGGCATAGGTACAAACACAAAATGTCCGCCCTTGGCTTCAATATTTTCCTGCATAAGTGAAAGAGCGATTGCAGCCGCATTAACCTGCGCATCGGTCATCGCATTTGTATTCATATAATCAGCGCCCTCACTCTCGTAGAAGAGCCAGCCGTCCTTGCCGACGATAACATTTGAGGTCGGAGCATGCAGTGTCTCACCCTTCATATAGTTCGCAGCTGAAAGAAGCTCTGATCTGTACGGAATACGGTCATTGAACCATGATTCGAACTGTGTCGAAAAGTCCACATTCAGTCTTCCATTCTCCATGTATTTAGGGAACTTCGCCAACTCACGCTTCTCTATATTTTCATTTTTCTTAGCAAATGGCATCAGCGCCAGAGGAGCTGCACAGATCAACATAAATATAACAATATATACTATCTTAAATGATTTCTTCATTGTCTGCCCCTCCTTCCTAGAATCTGAAATATATGAACGGATTATATTTGCTTGAAAGCAGTGAAAGAATAGCAAGTGCAAATACAACCAGCGAACCGATATATGCAACATAATTGTAGAGATTTACCGACTTTGTTTTTTCAAATTTCGCACGGATCACCTTGAAAACAGGTGTCGAAAGAAGTACCGCGAAAACAAGTGCAACAATAAAGAGTCCTGTCAGGCAGGAAAGGATCTTGGCATTTACTGCCGAGTCACCCATCGAGCAGTTAAACATCTGTCCGATTATACCGAAGCCCTGTGAAAGCGTATCCGCTCTGAAGAGAACAAAGGCCAGTACAACGACGAGCATGGTATAAATATGTCCGATCGGTTTAAACCATTTCTTCTTCGTCGGAATGATCTGGTAGGTCTCAAGCATCTGACAGAAGCCATGTATCATACCCCAGACGATGAATGTGAAATTTGCTCCATGCCAGAATCCTGTCAGAAAGAATACCAGCAGCTTATTGATAGTAGTACGAGCGTTGCCCTTACGGTTTCCTCCGAGAGGGATATAAACATATTCCTTGAACCAGGTTGAAAGCGATATATGCCATCTTCTCCAGAATTCCTGGATACTTCCGGAAATGAATGGATAATTGAAGTTATCCTTGAAATCAAATCCGAATACACAGCCAAGCCCTATAGCCATATCACTGTAGCCTGAGAAATCAAAGAAGATCTGAAGTGTATAACATACTGCTCCGATCCACGCTTCCGGAGTTCCTATAGAACCCGGTGCAAAGGAGAACATGGTATCTGCAACAAATCCCATTTGGTTTGCGATCAGAACCTTCTTGCCGAGTCCGTAGATAAAACGGTTCATACCACGGCTGATACGGTCGATCGTAAACTCTCTCTCCTCGATCTGCTTTGCAATGTCTTCGTATCTTACGATAGGACCTGCAATAAGCTGAGGGAAGAATGCAATATAAAGAAGAACATAGAAGAGATTCTTCTGAACCAGCTTCTTGTCACGGTAAACATCGATTACATAGCTCATTCCCTGGAAGGTAAAGAAAGAAATACCGATAGGGAGTCTTATGTTTGGTACATGAACGGAAAAACCGGTCAGATTATTGAACTGTGTTACAAAGAAACCGGTATACTTGTATGCGATAAGAAGACCTATATTTATTATTACTGCAAAAAATACCGCCAACTTCGCATGCTTCTCACCTGCGGCAAGCCGTCCGCAAATATAATTGAGAACTATTGATATCAACATGATCATAACGGCAACCGGTTCTCCAAAAGCATAGAAAACCAGACTGGCTATGACCAGAATGATATTACGCATGGTCTTCTGTCTTATTAATGCATATAGCAAAAATGTGACAGGAAAGAACATAAACAAAAAAACTACTGAACTGAATGTCAATTTCTTACCCTCCTGATTCCGCGAAACATTAAATGTTTCTCATTTTTTCATAATATCGAGATGCGAAATCCGCCTCTTATAATTTTTGTGAACAGAACCTTTGCGGCAGATTATCCAGCTTGTTTTTCTTTAGCCAAGGTATATTGTATAACTTTTCTTTTCAATAATGTCAATATAATTTACCAATTGAAGATAATATTATGAGAAGCAAAAACCGCATCTCATAATCCTGCGGAACTAAAGTCCCTACGGTAACTTAAATTTACCGGCTGAAAATAAATCGATTATATAAAATGCCAACTGTCAAAATGCTATTCACATTTGACAATTGGCATTTCATATATCATCCAATAAAAATAACGGCCATATGATCATGAAACAAAACACACTATCAGCTCAGATCATCAATAATATCCTCAGCCATAAGCTTTCTGGTAATACCTTCATCCATGGCATGCTTTCCGATATATCTATGAGCTTCTGCCTCAGTCATTCCCTTTTTCTCTATAAGGAGACATTTGGCTCTTCCGATCAGCTTCTCCTCGCTCAACCGTTTCTCAAGAGATCTGATCTTATGATCAAACTCAAAAAGTCTCACCTGCGTTGCTATCATGAATTTAACTGCTCGCCTCAGAAGATCGTACTCCACAGGCTTGGGAAGCACCATAACGCCATAATCTGTAACATAATCCGCCACATCCTTCATGATCTCATTCGGAGTTACAATAAGGACAGATGATGAATATGTTGTACATACATCCATGGCAAACTGATGCCCCATCTCGTCGGGAAGAGGTGCACTGATCACCACAAGATCGAAGCTTCTCTCAAGGATCATTCTCCTGGCGGCTGAAGCACTTCTTTTAATCTCTATAGACGTAAAATTTTCACCTGCAACAGCTTTTTTTACTATGGTATTAAATTGTTCAGATCCGCCGACGATTATGATCGACTTTTGTCTCTCAATATCCTTATTCATCTGATTTATCCTGTTCTGTCACTTATTAAACAAATTAAATACTGTTCAAAAAAAGCAAGTTACCGGTATAGTTATCCGGACATCGCTATACTGATCCGGACATTCAAAAAACAGTACAGCCATATCTGTTCCCGCCATCATTATTTGATCAACCCTGAGTATATATATCAATTATCTCCTGAGGAAGTATTCCCTTCACAAAATCACTGTCTGCCGCAGCTGCCGCTGCCTCTTCTCTTGTTTTCGGAAGCATCGGTCCATTATCATCGTTGATCTCAGGTAATTCAAGCTTATTCTCTATTCCGTACAGACCTGCATGAATAAGAAGTGCATATACTATATACGGATTACTCATGGCATCAGGCGACCTTAATTCCACTCTGGTTTTCTTTCCCATATGACTGTCAATGAAAAGAAGCTCAGACTCTCCGGTATCAGACCAGTTTACTCTGTCAGGTGCAGTACTCCTTCCAAACCTTGCGTAGGAAGCCTCTGTAGGGTTCAGGAAGATCGTTATATCTCTTATCCTGTCCATAATACCGGCTGCAACATGATCAGCCATATCATTTCCGGCTTCATCATTTGCATAGATATTGATATGATATCCATTACCCGGCATATGCCTTATCGGCATAGGTGAAAAATCAGCCTTAAGACCATTTCTGTCGGCAACTGTATTTACTACCATCTTGAAGGTTGTCATCTGGTCTGCTGCCTTAAGTGGTCTGCCGTAATGGAAGTCAATCTCATTCTGTCCCGGTCCTCTTTCATGGTGAGATCTCTCCGGTGTAAGTCCCATCTTCTCTATGGTAAGGCATATCTCACGTCTTATATTTTCACCCTTATCAAGAGGTGCAATGTCCATATATCCTGCATTGTCGTATGGTTCCTCTGTAATATTACCCTCATCATCCTTCTTGAAAAGATAAAATTCAGTCTCTGAACCAAACTTAAACTCGAAGCCTTTTTCCTTAGCCTTATCAACAGCCTTTTTAAGGATATATCGGGTATCCCCTTCAAAATATTTTCCGGAAGATGTATAGGTATCGCAGAAAAGTCTTACAACCTTTCCGCTATCCGGTCTCCACGGAAGAACAGCCATTGTTGATGTATCAGGCTTAAGATAGAGATCGGACTCCTTGCAGCCCTCAAAGCCGGCAATCGCACGTGCATTTATAGGAATACCGTCTCTTATCGCCTTCGGGAGCTCACCGGGCATAACAGATATATTTTTCTGTATACCGAAGGCATCACGAAAAGCAAGACGTATGAACTTAACGTCCTCTTCTTCTATATATTCCAATACTTTCTCAAGATCGTTTTCCATAATTCTCCTTACTTCTCCTTTTCTTAATGACCAACCTGAATCGTAAAGCCGGCTGCTCCACAACCTGTTTATATGAGATGCAATTTTAGCTTCTCGATATTATTATATCGTCGAAATCTCAGGAATGATCTCCTCAAGTACGTCAAGCAGTATTCTTACAGTATCAAGAGATGTAAATATTGTTACACCATTTTTAACCGCACACTGTCTGATGGCTGCACCGTCACTGTAATGAATTCCTGACATTATCGCTCTGGTATTTATTATATAGCTTACATAACCTGCCTGAATTGAACGAAGTACTTCATCACTTCCGTCGGAAAGCTTGCCGCGGAGTCTGGTCCTGATACCATGACTCTTCAGGAATTCGGCAGTACCCTTGGTAGCCTCGATATTAAAGCCCAGCTCATAAAATCTTCTTACAAGAGGAAGCGCTTCCTCCTTATCCTCATCCGCAAGAGTAACCATTACGGTTCCATATGACTTCATCTTTATGCCCGAAGCCTGCATAGCCTTGTAAAATGCTATTTTCAGTCTTCTGTCATAACCGATTGCCTCTCCTGTAGATTTCATCTCCGGCGACAGATAAGCATCCATACCGTTCAGCTTTGCAAAGGAGAATGCCGGCGCCTTAACATACCAGAAATTTTTCTCCGGATGAATAAGCTCTGTAATTCCCTGCTCCCTGAGACTTATGCCCATCATTGCCTTTACTGCTATATCTACAAGAGGTATAGATGTAGATTTAGAGAGAAATGGAACACTTCTCGATCCTCTCGGATTAACCTCTATAACATATACATCATCATTTTTATCAACTATATACTGAATATTGAAAAGTCCGACAATGCCAATACCGAGTCCGAGCTTTGTTGTATAATCAGCTATCGTCTCCTTAACCTTATCCGAAAGTGAGTAAGGCGGATATACGCTTGTACTGTCGCCGGAATGAACTCCGGTTCTCTCTACAAGCTCCATGATACCCGGAATAAATACTTCCTTGCCGTCTGAAACCGCATCAATCTCAACCTCCTTGCCGACAACGTATTTGTCAACAAGTACCGGTCTGTCTTCATCAACCTCAACGGCAGTCTTAAGATAGTGTCTGAGCATTGTCTCATTGGCAACAATTTCCATAGCTCTTCCGCCAAGAACGAAGCTTGGACGAACAAGAACAGGATATCCGATTCTTTCAGCAGCCTTGACACCCTCTTCAATATTTGTGACAGCCTGTCCATTTGGATGAGCAACCGAGAGACTTTCCATAACTTCTATGAAGGCATCTCTGTCCTCAGCCTTAAATATAGCATCACAATCGGTTCCTATTATCTTCATGCCACGCTTCATAAGTGGCTCAGCAAGATTTACAGCGGTCTGTCCGCCCAGAGAGCAGATAACACCTATCGGTTTCTCAAGATTAACTATATTCATGATATCCTCAGGTGTAAGAGGCTCAAAATACAGTTTATCCGCGGTTGTATAATCCGTTGAAACAGTCTCCGGATTATTATTTATAACAATAGCCTCATAGCCGAGAGACTGAAGTGTCCTTACGGCATGAACAGTAGAATAGTCAAATTCAACTCCCTGACCTATTCTGATAGGACCTGATCCGAGTACTATAACCTTCTTTCTGTCAGAAGGGATCGACTCATTCTCCTCCTCATAGGTAGAGTAGAAATATGGTACATAACTCTCAAACTCGCTTGCACAGGTATCAATCATCTTATAAACAGGGAAGATATTGTAGCCTGTTCTAAGCTTCCATATATCCTCCTCCGGAACACCAACGAGTTCTGCGATATATGAATCTGAGAAGCCATGTCTCTTAGCTTCGTAAAGAAGGTCTCTGTCAATGATCTGTTCCAGAAGTTCCTTGCTGACAGCGAGCTTTTTATTCTCCTGCTGATCATTGTTCGCAGAAAGCTCATTTTTTGCAGCATCCTCAAGTCTCTTTGCTCTCTCCTCAAGATTCTTTTCAAAATCAACTATTCTCTTGATCTTATCAAGGAAGAACATATCAATCTTGGTTCTGTCGTAGATCAGCTGATAATCCACTCCGAGCCACATAAGCTGGGATATTGCATAGATTCTGTCGTCAGTTCCCTCTTCAATATATTTGAGAAGCTTTTCCTTTGCTTCATTTATATTTTCAGGATATGGCTTGTCAGAGAGACTTGCCGTATCAAATTTCTTCAGATGTATGTGATTCTTGCCGTCCTCAAGTGACCTGATGGCCTTGAGAAGACTTTCCTCCATGGTTCTTCCTACACTCATGACCTCACCGGTCGCCTTCATCTGGGTTGAGAGTGTATTTGAAGCAAGCGTAAACTTATCAAAAGGAAATCTCGGCATCTTTGTTACAACATAATCAAGAGACGGTTCAAAGCAGGCAGGTGTGTTTGCGAGCTGGATTTCGTCCAGATTCATGCCTACTGCAATCTTTGCCGATACTCTTGCGATAGGATATCCGCTGGCCTTTGATGCAAGTGCGGAAGACCTTGATACACGAGGATTAACCTCGATAACATAGTATTTAAATGACTCCGGATCAAGTGCATACTGGACATTACAACCACCCTTGACACCAAGGGCTCTGATGATCTTCAGGGCACTGTCACGGAGCATATGATATTCTTTATTGGTAAGTGTCTGGCTCGGAGCAACAACAATTGAATCGCCTGTATGAATACCGACAGGATCGAGATTCTCCATGTTACATACAACGATGGCAGTATCATTGGCGTCTCTTATTACTTCGTATTCTATTTCCTTGTAGCCCTTGATACTCTTCTCTACAAGAACCTGATGAACCGGTGAAAGAGCAAGTGCATTTTTCATCATTTCCTTCATCTCTTCAGGATCATATGCGAAACCGCCGCCGGTTCCGCCAAGTGTAAATGCAGGTCTGAGGATAACAGGATAGCCAATCTCCTCTGCTGCCTTAAGTCCTTCCTCAATACTGTAGGTGATCATAGAAGGAACAACAGGCTCATTTATCCTCTCACAAAGTTCCTTAAACTGCTCTCTGTCCTCTGCCATTTTAATACTGGCTGCATCAGTTCCGAGAAGCTCTATCTCGCATTCGTCAAGAACTCCCTTATCATAAAGCTGCATGGCAAGATTAAGTCCTGTCTGACCGCCTATTCCCGGTACTATTGCGTCCGGTCTCTCAAATCTGCAGAGCCTTGCAAGATATTTTAATGTAAGGGGCTCCATATATACCTTATCTGCAATCGTAGTATCTGTCATGATGGTTGCCGGATTGGAATTCGCAAGAACGACTTCATAGCCCTCTTCTTTAAGGGCAAGGCAGGCCTGTGTTCCTGCATAATCAAATTCGGCCGCCTGTCCGATAACAATCGGACCTGAACCTATAACAAGTATTTTCTTTAAATCAGTTCTCTTAGGCATTCCTGTAATCCTCCATATTCTTAATGAATCTGTCGAACAGATATGTACTGTCCTGAGGTCCCGGAGCACTTTCCGGATGATACTGAACAGAGAAACATCTATCCTCCGGAGCCATCAGTCCCTCAACCGTATTATCAAGAAGATTGATATGCGAAACCTGAAGTCCCGTACCCTTTACCGAGTCGGTATCAACTGCATAACTGTGGTTCTGGCTGGTAATCTCAATCTTTCCTGTAGCAAGATCCTTTACAGGGTGATTTCCACCTCTGTGACCAAATTTCAACTTGTAGGTCTTCGCCCCGTAGCTCAGAGCGATCAGCTGATGTCCGAGGCAGATGCCAAAGATCGGCAGCTTTCCGCGAAGCGCCTTAAGTGTCTCGATAACAGGTGTAACATTTTCAGGATCTCCGGGACCATTTGAAATGAAAAGTCCATCCGGATCCAGCGATATGATCTCCTCTGCACTGGTGTTATAAGGAACTACCGTTATATTACAGCCATGCTTACTCATCATCTTTAAAATATTTGTCTTTATGCCGCAATCAATAACAACAACCTTGAATCTTGGATTTGTGGTCCTGATATACCACTTTTTCCTGCAGCTGCACCTTGCAACCGCATCAGTCTGAACAGGTGTTGAACTGATCTTATCCAGTCCTTCCGAAATCGGCATGGAAGCATCTGTCAGAATGGCTCTGCAGCTTCCTTTATCTCTTATCTGTCTCACGAGCTTTCTGGTATCCACTCCGTAAAGCCCCGGAATATCATTCTCTATAAGTAGCTCCGGCAGTGTTCTTGTAAATCTGAAGTTTGACGGATTATCGTTGATGTCTCTTACTATAAGAGCTGAAGGTCCTATCAACCTGCTCTCAAAATCCTCATCTGTAATACCATAATTACCTATTAGCGGGTATGACATCACAACCCCCTGATAGGTATATGACGGATCAGAAAGAATCTCCTGATATCCGACCATAGATGTGTTAAATACCAGCTCGCATACGGCCTCCTTATCTGCTCCAAAGGAATAGCCGTAATACTCGCTTCCATCTTCAAGTATCAGCTTTTTGTTAAATTCGCTCATGATTTTTTCCTCGTTATCCTATAATCCTTATTTATTACATGCTATTTTTGCGTTTTGCTGTACTGTTCATGAAAACAGACAAGTCATTCGGTATAGTTTATATCGCTATGCCTTATAAAGATATACAACAATGATAAATAATATTCAATAATCAAATAGCACATCTTCATATTTTTATAATAAAGAGGCATTATGTATAAATTCAAAGAAAAGTGGGTGTGGTTTATTCGGACGAGATTTAAATTCCGGATGATACTGAACTCCGAGATAGAAGTTAAGCCCCGGAATCTCAACAGTCTCGACAAGATTCTTGTCAGGAGACTGACCGGATATCACCAGACCTGCATCTGTAAGTATTTCCTTATAATCATTATTGAATTCATATCTGTGCCTGTGACGTTCTCTGATAACATGAGCACTTTCTCCCTCGGCATTGCTGCGTCCGTTTTCTGCTGCATCAGGGAAATAACATTTCTCCATAAGCGTTCCCGGAGTGATCATACATGGATAACTGCCAAGTCTGAGTGTTCCGCCCTTATCAACGCTGTCTGACTGACCCGGCATGAAATCAATAACCTTAACATCTGTTGCATCATGGAACTCTCCCGAACATGCATCTTTAAGACCTGCTACATTTCTTGCAAATTCAATAACAGCAATCTGCATGCCGAGACATATTCCGAAGTAAGGTATATTATGCATTCTTGCATATTTTGCCGAAAGGATCATGCCCTCGATACCTCTGTCACCGAAGCCTCCCGGTACGATTATACCACTAAGCTTTTCGAGTCGCATCTCATAATTATCTTCATTTAATTCTTCTGAATCTATCCACTCTATTTTTACCTCAACACCGTTACCATATCCCGCATGGCGAAGAGCTTCTGCAACTGAAAGATAAGCATCATGGAGCTGAACATATTTTCCTACAAGTCCTATCGTAACTGTTCTGTCAACTTTTTTGATATTGTCAACAAGCTTTGTCCATTCTGTAAGATCCGGGCGGTCTGCCTC
Organism: Eubacterium ruminantium; assembly: GCA_900108205.1. Lineage (GTDB taxonomy): Bacteria > Bacillota > Clostridia > Lachnospirales > Lachnospiraceae > Eubacterium_Q > Eubacterium_Q ruminantium_A. The sequence continues at coordinate 123,782 of FNUU01000004.1, forward strand.
AATATTTAATTCTCTGCATACAACATCAGAGAATCCACTCTTCTCAAGCATAAGCGGTGCTTCATAGAGGTTCGGGAGAGTTATATTTTCGATAACACAATCTTCTTTAACATTACAGAAGAGAGAAATCTTTTTGAATATTGACTCCTCAAGCGGCTCATCACAACGAAGTACAATGATATCAGGGCTGACTCCCATTCCCTGAAGCTCCTTAACGGAATGCTGAGTCGGCTTGGACTTATGCTCATCTGATCCGTGCAGATAAGGAACAAGTGTTACATGTATGAAAAGGCTGTTCTCCTTACCAACCTCGAGTGATATCTGTCTTACTGCCTCGATAAAAGGCTGTGACTCGATATCACCTATGGTTCCTCCGATTTCAGTGATAACTACATCCGCATCGGTCTCATTTCCCACTCTGTAAACAAAATCTTTTATCTCGTTTGTAATATGAGGAATAACCTGGACTGTTGAGCCCAGGTATTCGCCTCTTCTTTCCTTATTAAGAACATTCCAGTAAACCTTTCCGGAAGTCAGATTACTGTATTTATTCAGATTCTCGTCGATAAATCTCTCATAGTGTCCAAGGTCAAGATCCGTCTCAGCGCCATCCTCGGTAACGTAAACCTCGCCGTGCTGGTATGGGCTCATCGTACCCGGATCGACATTGATATACGGGTCAAGCTTCTGTGCAGCAACCTTCAACCCTCTTGCTTTAAGCAAACGTCCAAGTGATGCAGCCGTTATTCCCTTACCAAGTCCTGAAACTACTCCACCTGTAACAAATATATATTTGGTCATAATACAATCCTCTCAATCTATTCTCATAAATACACATAATCATCAAATGTGAAGCATAAATATTGATTTTTAAATAATTCCGTCAAATAACCTGACTGTTTTCCAGTATGTTTTCCTGTAATCTTTCAGTTATTTATCAGAGATTCGTATATCCCATAAGGTTTTTATCTATCTCAGCAGCAGCCTTACGTCCTTCGGCGATCGCCCATACAACAAGTGACTGTCCTCGGTGCATGTCGCCTACAACATATACATTATCCTTTGAACTCTTGTAGCTGCCCTCAGCGGTCTTCACATTGGTCCTGCCGTCAAGCTCAACGCCGAAAGCATCCGTAACATATATCTCACTTCCAAGGAAGCCTGCTGCTATAAGTACAAGCTGAGCAGGAATTATCTTCTCACTTCCCTCCACCGGAACCATATTCATCCTTCCGGTCTTCTCATCCTTTTCAGGCTTCAGAGAAACTATGCAGAGCTCCTTCAATTCGCCCTTCTTATCCTTGATAAATTCCTTTACAGTAGTCTGATAGATACGAGGATCATGTCCGAATTTATAGATTGCTTCCTCCTGACCGTAATCTGTCTTCAGGACTCTCGGCCACTCAGGCCATGGATTATTTGCCGCTCTCTCAACCGGCGGCTGAGGCATCATCTCAAGCTGTGTAACACTCTTGGCACCAAGTCTGATGCAGGTTCCCACACAGTCATTTCCGGTATCACCGCCACCGATGATTACTACATCCTTATCCTTTGCCATTTCATAAGGGAATTCCTTAAACTCACTGTCCAGAAGCTGCTTGGTCACTCTGCCGAGAAAATCAACTGCAAAATATATCCCTTTTGCATCTCTTCCCGGAGCCTTGATATCCCTCGGATTCGAAGCACCGCAGGCAAGTACGACTGCATCGTATTTTGAAGAAAGCTCTTCAGCAGAAATATCCTTTCCGATATCCTTGCCCGTAATGAATGTTACTCCGGCCTCTTCCATAAGCTTAACTCTTCTGTCAATAACAGATTTATCAAGCTTCATATTCGGAATGCCATAACGAAGAAGTCCGCCGACGCGGTCATGTCTCTCATAAACAGTAACCTCATGTCCTCTTCTGTTAAGGAGCTGAGCGGCAGCAAGTCCTGAAGGACCGCTTCCTACAACCGCTACCTTTTTACCGGTTCTGATATCACTCTTTCTCTCCTTAACAAGGCCATGCTCAAATGCATATTCTATTATCGTCTTCTCATTTTCCTTAGTACATACAGGCTCGGAATACTCGCCGCAGGTGCAGGCTGCTTCACAAAGAGCCGGACAAACCCTTGATGTAAATTCAGGGAAGGAATGTGTTATGGCAAGTCTTCTGTATGCATCTGCAAGGTTTCCTCTGTACACCAGATCATTTGTCTCCGGAACCAGGTTGTTCAGAGGACATCCTGATGCCATACCCGAGATCATCCTGCCGGCCTGGCAAAACGGAACTCCGCAATCCATACATCTCGCTGCCTGCTTCTTCTCCTCCTCGAGGCTGAGCATACCATGAAACTCATTGAAATTCTTAATTCTTTCTTCTTCACAGATCGTAGCAGAGTTTACTCTGTCATACTCCATGAATCCTCCTATCTTGCCCATCTTTCTATCCTCCATATCTATGTCGAATGAAATGCTTCTTCGTAAAGAAACCGTTCATTATTGATTAAACTCTTCAAATGCCTTGATCTTCGCCTCTTCATCACTGAGTCCCTGATCTTTGTAGAGGTTTGTAAGTCGAAGCATTTCCTTATAATCAGCCGGTATTATCTTCTTAAAATGTGCTACAGCATCATCAAAGTTTTTAAGTATTCTGCGTCCCTTTGCCGAACCGGTATATGCCACATGCTTTTCGATTATATTCTTAACCTCTGCAATCTCAGTCTTATCTGAAAGCTTCTCCATCAGAACAAAGGTCTTGTTTACATTCTTGTAAAGTGAACTATCCTCGTCGAATACATAAGCAATACCGCCGCTCATACCTGCTGCGAAATTCTTTCCTGTTGGTCCGAGGATCACTGCACGACCTCCTGTCATATATTCACAGCCATGCTCACCTACACCCTCAACAACTGCTGTTGCGCCTGAATTTCTGATGCAGAATCTTTCGCCCGCCATGCCGGAAATATATGCTTCACCGCTTGTCGCTCCATAGAGAGCAACGTTACCGACGATTATATTTTCCTCAGGAACATATTTTGCATCTGCCGGAGCCTTAAGGATAAGCTTTCCGCCTGAAAGACCTTTTCCGAAATAATCATTGCTGTCACCGGTAAGATTTATTGTAAGACCTGCCGGTATAAATGCACCAAAGCTCTGTCCTCCGGCGCCCTTTACGTCTATTACTATAGTGTCCTCAGGAAGTCCGTCAGCATACCTTCTTGTAATCTCTGCTCCAAGAAGTGTACCGAAGGTTCTGTCAATATTTGTTACATCAAGATCTATTCTGCAGTTTTCCTTGCCCTCTAAAGCAGCCTTGATCTTTTTATTCTTCAGAAGCTGTTTTTCATCCTTAGTCTCTTCAAGCTTAAAGTCGTATGCCTTCGAAGGATCAAATACCTGCTCCTTCCTGTCTACTCCTGACATATCAAGAAGTATACTGTGAAGGTCAAGCTTCTTCTCGGAACTGTTCATATTATCCTTAAGTTTTATAAGATCAGTTCTTCCTACAAGTTCATTTATACTTCTTACTCCAAGGCGAGCCATATATTCACGAAGCTCTCTTGCTATAAAGAGCATGAAATTTTCTACATATTCCGGTTTACCTGCAAATTTTGCACGAAGCTTAGGATTCTGTGTGGCAACACCCATCGGACAGGTATCCTGATTACATACCCTCATCATTACACAGCCCATAGTAACAAGCGGTGCAGTTGCAAATCCGAATTCCTCAGCACCAAGGATGGCTGCAATTGCCACATCACGTCCGCTCATCAGCTTACCGTCTGTTTCGATAACAACTCTGTTTCTCAGGCCGTTGGAAATAAGTGTCTGGTGTGTCTCAGCAACACCAAGCTCCCAAGGAAGTCCTGCATTATGGATAGAACTGAGCGGTGCCGCACCTGTTCCTCCGTCATAACCTGATACAAGAACAACCTGTGCACCAGCCTTGGCAACACCTGCCGCAATAGTTCCTACGCCCGCTTCGGAAACAAGCTTTACAGAGATACGTGCGTTCTTATTTGCATTTTTAAGATCATATATCAGCTGAGCCAGATCCTCAATTGAATATATATCATGATGAGGTGGTGGAGATATAAGGCTTACACCCGGAGTTGAATGTCTTGTCTTTGCGACCCAAGGATAAACCTTCCTTCCCGGAAGATGTCCACCTTCACCCGGCTTAGCACCCTGAGCCATCTTGATCTGTATTTCTCTTGCACTTACAAGATATTTACTCGTAACACCGAAACGTCCGCTGGCAACCTGCTTGATTGCTGAGCTTCTGTCATTTTCGGTTCCTGCTGAGGCAAGTCTCTCATCGCTCTCACCACCCTCACCGCTGTTTGATTTTCCATGAAGGTGATTCATTGCAATTGCAAGAGTCTCATGTGCCTCCTCTGAAATTGATCCATAGGACATGGCGCCTGTCTTAAATCTCTGAACAATCGAAACCTCACTCTCAACCTCATCGATTGAAATACCCTCTGCCGGATAATTAAACTCCATAAGGCTTCTGATATATCCTGTCTTCTCGCTGTCAACCATCTTTGTGTACTGCTTAAACTTATCGTAGTTACCTTCTCTGGTTGAAGCCTGGAGCATATGAATGGTCTCAGGACTATATCTGTGATGCTCTCCCTGGCTGCGGGATTTGTGTCTTCCCACTGAGGTAAGCTCGAGGTCGCTTTCAAGTCCAAGCGGATCGAAGGCCTTGCTGTGTCTCTTGTCTGCAGCCTTTTCTATATCATCAAGCGTGATACCGCCGATACGGCTTACTGTTCCTGTGAAATACTCATTTATTACATCCTGTGATATTCCGATTGCCTCGAATATCTTGCTTCCCTGATATGATCTGATGGTTGAGATACCCATCTTGGAAGCTATTTTAACAATCCCATTTATAACTGCGTTATCGTAATCCTCAACCGCTGCATAGTAATCCTTATCGAGAAGGCCTTCATCAACAAGTTCCTTTATTGTTGCATGTGCAAGGTAAGGATTGATTGCTGATGCACCGTAACCCATAAGAGTTGCAAAATGATGAACCTCGCGAGGTTCTCCCGACTCTACAATAAGAGACATAGCTGTTGCTCTCTTACTATTAACAAGATGTCTTGAAACTGCTGCAACTGCAAGGAGTGAAGGAATCGCAACATGATTTTCATCTACTCCTCTGTCGGAAAGGATAATAATATTTGCTCCTTCCTTATATGCCTTATCCACCTCAACAAAAAGATGATCGATAACTCTCTTCATCGGTGTCTTCTTATAATAAAGCATTGAAACCGTGGCAACCTTAAAGCCCTCCTTGTTCATATGCTTGATCTTAAGAAGATCCAGATCTGTAAGTATAGGATTCTCTATCTTTAACACTCTTGCGTTTTCAGGTTTTTCTGAAAGAAGATTACCATCCTTGCCCAGATAAATGGTCTTGGATGTAACGATTTTCTCTCTTTCAGCATCTATAGGAGGATTTGTAACCTGTGCAAAGAGCTGCTTAAAGAAATAGAACAGTGGCTGATCCTGTTCAGAAAGAGCTGCGATAGGTGTATCAATACCCATTGCACCGATCTGCTCTGTTCCTGAAAGTGCCATGCTTCTGATTCCGTCATGATAGTTTTCATAAGTATAACCAAAGGATTTCTGAAGTTTCTTTCTCTCCTCACCGCTTATATCAGGAACCTTAATGTTAGGAATTTTGATTGAGCCGAGTGTTACCATGCTCATATCAAGCCACTCGCCGTAGGCTTCCTTCTTTGCATACTGCTCCTTGATCTCCTGATCGTCATAAACCTTATTTTCTTTGGTATCTATCAGAAGCATCTTTCCCGGATGAAGTCTTTCCTTCTTAATTATATGTGCCTCGTCGAGAGGAAGTACACCGACCTCAGAAGAAAGAATAAGGCGATTATCGTCCATGATGTAATACCTTGAAGGTCTGAGGCCGTTTCTGTCGAGTATGGCTCCCATCACATCACCATCAGAGAAAAGAATCGATGCCGGACCATCCCATGGCTCCATCATAGTTGCGTAATATTCATAGAAATCTCTCTCTTCCTGAGAAAGTGTCTCATTATGAGCCCATGGTTCAGGAACTGCTATCATAGCTGCAAGAGGAAGCGGCATACCGCTCATCATACAGAATTCAAGCGTATTATCAAGCATAGCTGAATCCGAACCACTGGATGATATTACAGGAAATACTCTGGTCATATCTTCATTTGAAAATGCATCAGTATGAAGTGTTTCCTCACGAGCAAGCATCTTATCCGCATTACCCTTGATAGTATTTATCTCTCCGTTATGAACCATAAGTCTGTTCGGATGAGCTCTGTTCCAGCTAGGATTTGTATTTGTTGAGAATCTTGAATGAACCATGGCTATTGCTGATTCAAAATCCTTATCGGTAAGATCCTTGAAGAAGGTTCTGAGCTGTCCAACAAGGAACATTCCCTTATATACAATTGTTCTGCAGGAGAGTGAAGGAACATAAGTATTTACGCTACTCTGTTCAAACTCACGTCTTATAAGATAAAGCTTTCTGTCAAAATCAAGGTCTGTCTTGCAATCAGCCGGTCTCTCAATAAATACCTGGCTGATAACCGGCATGCACTCTCTTGCTTTTGTTCCAAGTACATTCGGAACCGTCTCAACCTCTCTCCATCCGAGGATCTTAAGCCCTTCCTTACGTACGATAACCTCAAACATGGTCTTCTCCTGCCTCTTATCAAGTTCATTCTGAGGAAGGAAGAACATACCTACACCGTAGCCTCTTCTTTCAGGAAGTTCCACGCCCTGCTCCTTCATTTTACGAACAAAGAAGCGGTGAGGTATCTGTGTAAGTATTCCGACACCATCACCGGTCTTGCCTTCAGCGTCCTTACCGGCTCTGTGCTCCAGTCTCTCAACTATACTAAGTGCATTGTCTACCAGTTCATGGCTGGCCTTGCCATCAATCTGAACTATAGCTCCGATACCGCAGTTATCATGCTCAAACTGTGAATCATAAAGTCCCTTTTGTCTGATATCTTCATATTTATCGTTCATTTTCAACCTCCTGATTTTGAACTCCTTATACATATTCAGCATTCATGAGCTGTATAGCAGCTCATTATCATCGTCTTCCGGCTCGTTCGTTACCAAACGTTTGTCTCGGCAAGCAGCAACCATTGGACACCGGCGCTGATTCCGGCAATTACATGTGCTTGCCTCGAGATCTTTGCGAAAAAAAAGGGGCACTTCGAGTGTTAAACTCGAAGCGCCCTTGCTTCTTACTTGTCATTATTTTATTATCTTAATTCATTATATTACTTAATTTTTAAAAGTCAATAGTAAAAATAATAATTTTTATTAACTTTTTTGTCTCAGATATTTATTTCACAGGATATTCATTGGTAAAACAGGCAGTACATAAAGGCATATCACCAACCATAGTCTTAAAGTCCTCAACATCGAGGTACTCAAGAGAGTCAGCTCCGACATTTTTACACACTTCTTCACTGGAATGATGCGAAGCTATAAGCTGTCCGGCAGTTGGCACATCCGTACCATAGAAGCATGGATAGAGGAATGGCGGAGAGCTGATCCTTACATGTACTGATTTTGCCCCCGCTTTACGAAGCATTTCAATAAGCTGCTTCATTGTGGTTCCTCGTACTATAGAATCATCTATCAAAACAATATCTTTATTCTCTACGATACTGCGCAGCACACTCAGTTTCATATGTACAGCTGTGCGTCTTTCCTCGTCAGTCGGTTTTATAAAACTTCTTCCTATATAACTGTTCTTATGAAATGCAAGCGCAAATGGTATACCGGACTCAAGTGCATAACCTTCTGCCGCAACCAGCCCGGAATCCGGTACGCCGACAACTATATCCGCATCCACTTTGACCTTTCTGGCAAGAGCACGTCCGGCATTTATTCTTGCATCATGAACCTCAATACCATCCATAAATGAATCGTTTCGAGCGAAATATATATATTCGAATATGCAATGTGCCTTTTTTTGTCCGCAGAGACTTCTGTCGGATGAAAGTCCATCCTGAGTTATGGATATGATCTCACCCGGCTCTACATCACGCACAAACTCCGCACCTATTGCTGTAAATGCCGCACTCTCAGAAGCAAGTACATAGGCGTTCTTGCATTTTCCCAAAACCAGCGGTTTGATACCAAAGGGATCCCTCATTCCGACAAGCTTTCGAGGACTCATGATGATAACAGCATATCCACCCTTAAGCTTATTAGCAGAAAGTTTTACTGCTTCCTCTATGGACTCTGTTTTAACTCTGTTACTGATAACCTCATAAGCCAGAACTTCCGAATCGGATGATGTATAGTGCGGCATTCCCCTGTTCATCTGTTCCTGTTTTAGTTCATCGGCATTGATGATATTACCGTTATGAACCAGCGCCAGACTTCCCTTGATGTATTTCATGGCCATAGGCTGAGCATTCTCAGGAACGCTCCCTCCTGTAGTTGAATATCTGACATGGCCGACACCTATATTTCCGTGCAGACTCTCAAGATCATTTTTATGAAACACTTCATTCACAAGTCCCATAGCTTTCTTCACGGTAAGATTGCCCATAGCTCCCTTTGTATCTGAAACAGCCATTCCGGCGGCCTCCTGGCCACGATGCTGCAGAGCCGTCAGTCCGAAATATATATCCTGAGCAACCTCTCTTCCATCCACCGCATAAATACCAAATACCCCGCACTCCTCATGCAATTTATCATCCAGCATATGTTTCCTACCTTTCTGATATGATTTATCATTCATGAGTCACTTTGTGGCTCATTATTCTCGTCTCCCGACTCGGACCGTTGCTAATCGTTTGGTCTCGACGAGCAGCAACACCATTGCGAAAAAAAGGCACTTCGAGCGTAAACTCGAAGCGCCTTTGCTTCCGGTTAATATTATTACCAGATTTTATTGTAATACTAAATTTTTAAAAGTCAATAGCATAATACTATTTATTTTTTAACTTTCGGAGCTTTTTTTGCTTCACGAGCCTGTTTTGCCTGCTCAGCACGTCCGGCACCGTGATTCTCAATCTTAACATGATATTCATGATTAGGATTCTCTGACTTACGAACCGTATTTACCCTGTCATAGATCTTCTGAATTCGTCTGGTCAGATTAGAAGTGTTATCTTCAACTATTGCCAAAGCATCAAGTGCATTATCAAAACGCTCCTTACCATTATCGGTACTTCTGACGCTCTTCTTGCCCTTCATGTACTTCTCAGCTGCTATAACAACATCTGTAGTACTATGTCTGTATGCGAGCTCCTTATCCTTATCATCATTAAATATCTTGTTCTTAAGTTCTGCTGCTTCCTTGATAGCCTTTGCAAGTGCCTGATACTCCGGGCTTCGTTTCTTAGGATCCATCATGGAGTTCATAAGCTTCTCCATCTGATCACTGTAATCATTATAGCTATCCGGATTGACATTATAAAGATCCATACGAAGAGCCTGTCCTGTAGCCAAAGCAGTCTTAGTTGAAGCAAGCTTCTCCTCGGTAAGTTCATTTTCCGTCAAATTATCCATATCATAGAAGGTTTTTACACGATCCATGTATTCATGAATCTTCTTAACGCTAAACTTCTGCTTGTATTTCATAAGAGAATAAGCTGTGAGAACCTTTGCAAAACTGTCGATTCTGGTCTTAAGATCCTTTCCTGCATACTTGCCTGTATGAAGCTTCATGTAACTCTCATAAGATACTGGAAGCTTGCCATTCTTCGGAGCCTCATCTAACTTCAGGTTGTTGTTTTCATTCTGAACATCAATGATATCTGCATCATCCATCTGTTCTTCAACCTGCATAGCAGCGTTATTTATTTTGACATTATCATTTATCTTGATAACATCATCGTTATTAAGCTTTATGATGTTTTCATCATCCTTAACCTGCTCATTTGCATTCGGTTCAGGCTTCTTCTCTTCCTTCTTAGGAGCTTCTTTCTTAGGTTCAGCCTTCTTCTCCTCTTTCTTCGGAGCTTCCTGCAGCGGATCAGTCTTCTTACCTGCCTTCTTACCGCCATTTAAGAGAGCCGCCTCTCTCTCAGCCTTTCTCTTAGCTGCAAGTGCAGGGTCAAGTCTCTCCTCACGACGCTTAGCTCTCTCGGCCTTCTCGTCCGCAAGTTTCTTCTCCTCAGCCTTATTTACAGCCTTTAAATAATCCTCATAATCCTTTTTAACAGCTGCTCTTTCTTTAGCCAGATCATCAAGCTTCTTATTTAAAGGTTTTACCTGTGCCTCATACTCCTTAATCTTATCCTGACAGGCTTTTATAGTCTCCTTATAGCCCGAAATCTTAACCTTCATTGTGCCAACGTCGATACCTTCTTTGATCTTACCGTTAGCCCAGTTAATATTATTCTGACTGCTGTTTATCTGATATTTTTCATCATTGATCCTCTTCTCGATAAGTGACAGATCTGATTTAGCCTTGCTTTCAGCAGTATTTATTCGCTTATCGGCAGCTTCCTTATCACGTCTCTTCTGATCTTTTTCATCCTCCAGCTTCTTTTTCTCATCTGCAGCCTTCTTATCTGCATCGATACGTGCCTGTCTCAGTTTCTTGGCTTCAAGTGAAAGATCCTCAGCATTTCTCCTGATTCCATAATCATTTTTAGCCCAGCTCTCAAAGTCATTAAAATTGAATTTGGTTTCAAATCCATCCTTTTTAGTAAGGTACAGCTTACTTACAATATCCGCAACATTTTTTCTGAGTGATGCATTTTTAGACTTGTCGACACTGTTTAAATACGCCTCTGTAGCACGGTTTAATTCTGTCAAACGGTCCAGTGCTATATGAGAACCATCATGAGGATCAAGCTTCCTCGGGTCATACGCATCCTTCATATCCATCAATGCATAGTAGAAATCCTGATACTCTTCAGACTCCTTGGAAACATTATCACCGTCTATTGCACGAAGTGCATTGTAGCACTTTCCAACCATTTCAAGTATTTTAGTCGGTTTGAAGAAGAATCCATCCAAATATGCTTTGTCAAGATCCCCATCTTTAGATTCCACTACTGATGAAAGTGCACTGTAGTATTCATTAAGCTGCTTCTCTGCCGCATTTGCATTTTCCTGCTTCTGTTTGATCCTTTCTGTAGGCTTCACTTCCCACTTAATATTCGGATCCTTGTTCTCCAAAAGCTTCTTGGTGACCTCAATTTCCCTTTTATACTCACCAATCTCTGTTGCAGAATTGAGATCCGGATAGTTTTTAGGAGAAATTGTCTCGAGGCCTTTCTCAGCGAAAGAGAGAATCTTCTTATAGAAATTCTCTTCTCCATTGACCGGAGCCTTATCATTTTCTACTTTTCCAAGAGCTTCTTTAGCATTATCCCTAATGAAAGTCAGATTAGCTGCATAATTAACAATAGGCCATTTTTCAGCATGCGCCAGCTCTCTAAGATGATATTTAAATTCATCGGATACATGTCTGAAATCAGCGAGGCCTGCTGCTTTTCTGTCATTTATCTCAAACAGGAACTGATTTGCGGTTGTTCTCAACCTGCCAAGTTCAATAGCGAGATCCTCCACCTGAGCTTCTCCACGCTGGAAAACCTCTTTTCTGATCTCTGACACTTCCTTGTCATATTTTATATTGTATCCGCCGCCCGGAGCTGTCACAAGATTGATACCCAGGTCCGTACGTGGCTTCTCCATCTTCTCTGCAGCCAGGAAGTTGTAATAATCAGTATCATGAGTAAGGTCACCATTATATGTTCTGGTTGCCTTCTTATCCATCTCTTCGATCTTGGCATTGTAGATGGCATCCTTATCCTTCTTATCAATAGGCTTTGTGAAGGATGACATAAGGCGATCTGCCGCCTCAACCTCATCACTCTTACTGAGAATAGCGCCTATCTGACTGTACATATCATCAAATATAACCTTGTTATATCTGAGGTTAGCCAGCTCTTTCTTATCAAATATAGCATCACGCTCATCGCTGGCCTTCCTGCCTCGATTAACCATCTGATTAAGACGTTCACGGTAGAGAGCCTTCTGGAGATCGATCTGCTTATTCTGATCAAGAGAAGTAATATACTCCTTAAATATCTGATCATGGAAGTCTTCTTCTCTTTCCAGAGCAAGCTTCTGCATTTTTATCATCTCAGTGGCAAGCTTGGCAGTATTATTCTCAAGTGCCTTGAGTTCATTGATAACAGTCTGCTTATATTCCTCATCAAACTTAGTCCTTACCCTGTCATACTCAAGCTGCTGAGCATTAAGAGGTGCAAGGAGCTCTGTATTTTTAACATTGTTTCTGACAAAAGCATCGAATCTTTCCAGAACATCTCTCTTCTTGATAGCTGTATCAGCCTTATCAAGATCAATATTAAGCTTGTAAAGATCTTCTGCTATCTGTTCATAATTCTTTCTTTCATCATAATCATCAGCTTCTTTTCTGAAACTTCTTGCTTTATAGCTGATAGCTCCGATCATGGCAAACATAAAGGTATCGCTCGGACTCCAGCCACGAGCCATGGCACCAACTTCATAAGTAGCAATTCTGACATTGTCTATCAGTGCAACACCGTTAACCGGCTTAATGAACCTACGCATATCCTTAGCCGAATAATTATTGAATCTATTAAGATCAATCTTGGAAAGCTTCTCAACACGATAGCTCATGTTGTCGATAGCCTTCTCATAATCCGCCTTGAATTCTTTTTCTTTATCCTTATCCCAGCCCGTACGCTCATATTCCTGTCTCTTATATTCTGCACGCACAAGATCCACGATGGAATGTGTAAGATACATATATTGAATAAGGTTATCATGCTCATGTTTATTCAACTCATCATACATCTCTATCTGAGTTGTATTAAATGAAGTATGAAGAAGAGGTCCATTCTGGACAAATCTGATAAGCTCGCCGATATGCGGCTTCTCTGTCATCAGCTTTCTGAGGTCTCCCTGCTCATAATCGCAGAGAAATGCCATATCAAGATTGAACTTCTTAAGCTCGGAATGATCCAGATCACAAGAATCGGCCTGACGTATGTAAGCCGACTGTATTTCGCGGAGTTCATATTTCTTACGGTTAAGACTTGAAGGAACTCTCTGCTCCTTTGTGTACTTAAATACAACCGCATCAGAAAGCTTCTGATCCTGAGCCACAAGAGTACAGCATCCCTTGGCAAGCTCAAGCTGAAATCCGAGATCCTCCTGGGTGTACTGTTTTCCTTCAGTTTCCGGATGATCCTTAAGCCAGAATTTTCTCTTTAATGAAAACTTGTCAAAATCCTTAGCCGGACGGATTACTTCAAGCTTTCCGTCACGATCCTTTTCGGCAACAAAGCACTTATACTGGATCCTGCCGACAAAATGCTTGATATTTTTCTCTTCTGCTTCTTTGAAAATTTTATCCTTATCCTGCTTATATTTCTCAGGATCGTTTTCCTTAGCTTCATCAAGATCCATTTCAGTTCTGGTCTCGATTGACTCGTATGCATTCTTGATCTGATTAAGGATAAAAAGCTTCTGTGCACGCGCGATGGTTGTCTCATCAAGATTCTTCTCTGCAAGTCTCTCACCAATAGTATCCTCAATCGAACGCACTCCATGTGTAAAGTTCGAAACGATAAGGTTATCCTTTAATTCATTATCTGCAGGAACATTTCCCTCTGTAAGCGCATGAAGATAAGGAAGCTCAATCTCTGCAAGATCTCCGTAGAGAATACGGAACAGATGATCAGCCTTCTTAAGGTCTTCTTCGTTTATATTGTTTATATTATATTTAGGAAGCTTATCGAAGGTATCCCTTATAACGCTGTCCTTAACCTTAAACTTCTCGTAGCAGTCGGTAAACATCTTCTCGAAGAATATCTGAACGTCTTCCTCGTCATTAAGAAGAAGTACCATTTCCTCGGTACCGAGAGTATCGAAATTATCAATCGCCTTCTGGCGCTGCTGCTTTACGCGGGTTCTTTCCTTCTCTTCGTTCTTCTTCTCCTGCTTTTCAGCCTCGACTCTGGCTTTTCTTTCTTCAAGCTGCTTCTCGCGGGCAGCCTTCTCTCTCTCTTTATTTAATCTGTCTCTCTCAGCTATATCTGCCTTGACAGCTTCATCGTCCACGTATTTCTTTCTGGCTGCTTTCTCGGCTTTAAGACGCTCCATCTCACGATCATAATCTTTCTTGCCGATCTGGTTATCAGCACCATTGCCATAATAATTTTCAACCTCAAATTCCTTCATCTTAGCTCTCCTCCTTATCAGCACAATTCACTCTGTCAATTATCATAGCATTAGAAACATAACAAATCCGCAACACAAAAGTAACAAACAAAAATCCACCGGACCGTCTATAAAGAGCAGCCCGATGGACCTATGTTATATGGATATATGGAAACCATTAATAACCAGAATTGTTATTTAATTATTCTACATCCTGAAGAGCTTCAAAATTCTCTTCACCTGTTCTGATCTTAACTACCCTGCTTACAGGATATACGAAGATCTTACCATCACCAATCTTGCCGGTGTAAAGAGTTCTCTTGGCTGTCTCGATAACACTGTCAACAGGGATACCGCTTACAACAACCTCAAGCTTGATCTTTGGAAGGAGTGTCATATCCATCTCAACTCCACGGTACATCTCACCGGCCCCCTTCTGGATACCGCATCCACTTACCTGCGTTACTGTAATACCGGTTACACCAAGTTCATTAAGTGCTCTCTTGATCTTGTCATAACGTGAAAGCTTTGTAATGATAACAACCTTATTTATACCTGTATCAGTTATAGTACCCTTCATAACCTCAGCAAGGTTTTCAACAGGAACTGCTGCCTTCTTCTTAGCTTCGCTGGCCTTATCATAATCAGCCTCACCAAGGTTAGTATTTTCATTTTCATTCATCATTGCATTTGACATATCCATGATGCTGAAGCCTGAGTATGCAGATGCAAGACCATGCTCTGTAAGGTCAAGACCTTCAAGCTCTTCCTCTTCCGAAACACGAAGACCGAAGATTGCTTTGATTATTGAAAATACGATTATCATACAGATTGCTGCCCAGGCTGCAACTGATACAAAACCAAGAAGCTGCTTTCCGAGTAATTCGAATCCGCCGCCGTAGAAGAGACCTTCGAGTTCATCATTTCCAGGAGCTGACTTTGTTGCGAAAAGACCAACTGCGATGGTACCCCAGATACCGTTCATCATATGAACTGCACATGCACCAACAGGATCATCAATGTGAAGCTTATAATCAAGGAGCCATACACCAAATACTACGAGGAGACCTGCAACTGCACCGATTACGATCGCACCGGCTGCATCAGTAACATCACAAGGAGCTGTGATTGCTACGAGACCTGCAAGTGAAGCGTTAAGACACATTGAAACATCAGGTTTCTTATATTTAACCCATGTAAAGATCATGCAGACAACTGTTGCTACTGAAGGAGCGATTGTTGTTGTTACAAATACTGATGCAAGCTGATCAACTGATGTACAAGCTGCACCGTTGAATCCATACCAGCCAAGCCAGAGGATAAATACACCAAGTGCACCGATTACGAGGTTATGTCCAGGGAAAGCGTTAACCTTGACAACCTTACCATTCTCATCTCTCTCGAACTTACCGATACGAGGGCCAACCATCTTGGCACCTACAAATGCTGCGATACCACCAACCATGTGGATTGCACATGAACCTGCGAAATCATGGAAGCCAAGCTGTGCAAGCCAGCCGCCGCCCCAGATCCAGTGTGCCTCGATCGGGTAGATAAGTGCTGAAATGATTCCTGAATATACACAGTAGCTGAGGAACTTTGTTCTCTCTGCCATGGCACCTGAAACAATTGTTGCTGTTGTAGCACAGAATACAAGGTTAAAAATGAAGTTTGACCAGTCAAAGCTTCCGTAACCTGTGAAGATGTCGAAACCAGGTTTTCCTATGAGACCTACAACATCCTCACCTAAGAGAAGGCCAAAGCCTATAAGTATAAATACAACGCAGCCGATACAGAAATCCATGAGGTTCTTCATCAGAATATTTCCTGCGTTCTTTGCTCTTGCGAAGCCCGACTCAACCATTGCGAAGCCGGCCTGCATCCAGAAAACGAGTGCTGCTCCTATAAGGAACCAGACCGCAAATAATTCTCCATGTAATGCTTCAAATATTTCTTCCATATTGTACTCCCTTCTTTATGTAAACCATAAGTGTATTTTTGACTATATTTATAAAAGAGAAAGCGCCCCGGATCTTGTTTTTATGATCCGAAGCGCCTTTGCTTCTCAATACTATATATTTTATTACTGTCCTATAATTCCGACTTAACTAACTTAGTTAACGCTGAACAGCAGCTTGCCATAGCTTGGGAATGGCCAGTATCTCTCAGAGGTAAGCATCTCTGCTTCATCTACATAGCCTCTAAGCTTATCCATTGCAGGAATAACTGTATCCCTTACTGCCTCTGATGTCTTAATGATATCATCGTAAGACTTAAGCTCTTCAAGTGCAACCTCAAGCTTCTCAACTGAATCCATGATATAATCAGTCAGCTCTGAAAGTCTCTCCATGGTTGAAACCTCATAGTTGCATTTAACCTTGTCACTTACTGACTTCATAAGTGAAGTAGTCTTAGCCAGGCTGTAGAGGTAACCCTCGATAGCAGGAAGATAATTCTTTCTGACCATCTCAACCATTGTATGTCCCTCAATATTTACTGTCTTGCAGTAATTCTCAAGCATGATCTCGCATCTTGACTGGATCTCTGCCTTTGTAAATACCTTATGAGATATAAGCATATCCATATTCTTCTTGTCAAGGAGACGAGGCATTGCATCTGCTGTAGTCTTAAGATTTGAAAGACCTCTTACCTCAACTGCTTCCTTGATCCACTCCTCACCGTATCCGTTACCATTGAAGAGGATTCTTTGATGCTTTGTGATAACTCTCTTGATCAGCTCATGAAGAGCAACCTCGAAGTCATCAGACTTTTCAAGCTCATCAGCATACTGCTTTAAGCTTTCAGCAACTGCTGCATTCAGCATGATATTGCAGCATGCAATGCTGTTTGACGAACCAAGCGATCTGAATTCGAACTTGTTACCTGTAAATGCAAATGGTGATGTTCTGTTTCTATCTGTTGTATCCTTAGAGAAGTGAGGAATTGAGTTAACTCCCAGCTTCATTACAACCTTTTCTGTTCCTTCATATGGCTTATCATCTCTGATAGCATCAAGGATAGCTGATAACTCGTCACCAAGGAATACTGAAATGATTGCAGGTGGTGCTTCGTTAGCTCCGAGTCTGTGATCATTTCCTGCTGTTGCAACTGACAGTCTGAGAAGATCCTGATAATCATCAACAGCCTGGATAACAGCTGCAAGGAACAGAAGGAATTGTGCATTTTCATATGGTGTATCACCAGGCGAAAGAAGGTTAACACCTGTATCTGTTGCCATTGACCAGTTATTATGCTTACCTGATCCGTTAACACCTGCAAATGGCTTCTCATGAAGGAGACAAACCATACCATGCTTTCTTGCAACCTTCTGCATGATCTCCATCATAAGCTGGTTATTATCTGTAGCAACATTTGTTGTTGAGAAGATTGGTGCAAGCTCATGCTGAGCAGGTGCAACCTCGTTATGCTCTGTTTTAGCAAGGATTCCAAGCTTCCAGAGTTCATTATTGAGGTCTTCCATAAATTCCGTTACTCTTGGCTTGATTACTCCGAAGTAGTGATCATCAAGCTCCTGTCCCTTTGGAGGCATTGCTCCGAAAAGTGTTCTTCCTGTATATATAAGGTCAGGTCTCTTATCGAAAACTTCCTTGTCTACTAAGAAATATTCCTGCTCCGGTCCCACGCTTGTTCTAACGTATTTTACATCCTTACCGAAGAGCTTCAGTATTCTCTTGGCCTCTCTATCGAGTGCCTGCATTGAACGAAGCAGCGGTGTTTTCTTATCGAGTGCCTCACCTGAGTATGAGCAGAATGCTGTAGGAATACAAAGTGTATGATCCTTAATGAACGCATATGATGTCGGATCCCATGCTGTATATCCTCTTGCTTCGAAGGTTGCTCTGAGTCCTCCTGAAGGGAAAGACGAAGCATCAGGCTCGCCCTTGATAAGCTCCTTTCCTGAGAACTCCATCAGAACTCCGCCGTCCGGCGATGGAGTGATGAAGCTGTCATGCTTCTCAGCGGTTACGCCTGTAAGTGGCTGGAACCAATGTGTAAAATGTGTTGCTCCGTGCTCAAGTGCCCAGTCTCTCATTTCAACTGCGACTGCCTCTGCAACCTCATCATCCAGCTTTACATTTTCATCGATGGTCTTCCTCAGAGAGTTATAAACTTTATCTGAAAGTCTTGCTCTCATTACCCTGTCATCAAATACAAGTGATCCGAAAAGTTCAGGTACATTTTGTTTTTCCATAATATCCACTCTCCTATTCTATGTTTTATGTATTTCCTGACACCAAAGTCGTGTCGTGCGCTCGTCATACGCATTCATAACCACTTTGGGGGTTATTTCATGTCGCACGCTCATCATATACACATGTATCTTCGGCACATTTTCTGTGAAAGATCTCATACACCATTGTATACCGCCCTGCCGGCAGCTGATCTTATTCACAACACATGTCCGTATGTGCATGACTTGCTTAAAACGCAAAAAAAGCGCCTCAGAGCCTTTCGCTCTAAGACGCCTTTGTCTTTACAAGTACGGATTCTATAACAACTTATTTTATTTGTCAATACCTTTTTTAAAATATTTTTATTTCTTTTTGAAGTGCATTTCAAGACTGATATCTTTCTGAACGATGGTCATTTTATCTCCATCAATCGTTAATTCCATACTTTTTGTTTTTCCATTAAAAATCATTGCATAGCTTCCATCATCATTTTTCTCAAGAACCCCTGTACGCTTGTTTCCATTAATTGAAAACTCAAAGTTTTTTCCATCAGTCGACTTAAATGATGGATCTACATTCGGGTCCATTGCGTTAAGAGTTTCTCCATTATGTATCAGATCAGTGAAATCCCACTTATCTGTAACCTTGCTCTTCTTACTGCCGCAGCCACATAAATTAGCCAGCATAACCGTCATTACAATACATACCGCAAAAATCTTGAACACTTTTCCCTTTTTCATATTCAGCCCCCATAACCTTTCTTAGTATAGCATTTCTTGAAATTGAAAATAATATACGCTGATTATATGAAAGCGGCACTGTATTTTCAACCTATGCTGATATATAATTTTGTCAACTGACAGTTGCATGTATTAAGAATGAACCCCTCTCTTTTGCAAATGTTATTTTGCTTTATTTGCTGTATTCTTTTTAACAGTTTTATTCTCAACAGTCTTATCCTTTGCAGGAGCGTTCCTGGCAGCATTTTCTCTTACATACTTATCAATATTTACTACTACCTTCTTCATAAATGCACCATTTTCAAGATCACGATTGAGCTTATCCCTGCTGAAATTCTTACCCTCAAGGACTTTATTTTTCTTAAGATATCCCTCTACAGTCTTCTGAAGATTGTTCATGATATCATGTGTTGTAAGCTCTTTTTCGATAGCATCTACCGCAACACCCTTGGCAAATTCAGGGTTTGCGGAAACTATCTGAGCTGAAACTACCTGAGCGAGTTTTCTGTAAGCGGTTTTGTCTCTGCTTTCTGCAGCAACATCTGAAGGAAGTATGTATTCGATATAGGAACCGAACTCTACAAATTTACCCTGATCATCAAACAGCTCTGACATATCCTTTATGCCCTCAAGATACTCAGCGCTTGTAGCAGAAAGATCCTTTCCGGCTCTTACAACATTATTCCATACCTTGTAGTAATTCTTAGACTTATTCTTGATAACTCTGTCAAAGACCTTACTCTTCTCAAGATCGGCAACTTCCTTATCAAAGGTCTTATTCTCGATCTTCTTCATGATGTCCTTCACATCCTTCAGAGTTGCTCCGTCACGCATAGCACTGTCAAAATACTGTCTTATGACACAGTTTTTTGCGAAGTCATGCTTCTTCATTCCGTTAAGACTCTTCTCTGCAAAGCTATCCTTGCTCAGCTTCTTTCCTGACATTTCATACAGCTTCTCGACAAGCTTAGCCTGTTCCTTTGCAAGCTTATCCTGCGCCTTAAACTTATCCTTTAATTCCGCTCTCTTCATCTTCGGAAGATTATCCTCGTTATAGCATCCGATTGCCTTACCGAGTGCAAAAGCAGCCTTCCTGTTGGTAATCTCATTTACCTTAAGATCCTCTCTTACGAGTTTTCCTGCCTCTCTGATTTCTCCCAGAACCTGCTTATACGATATGATCATCTCCGAAATACGTGTGCCTGACCACTTCTCAGATACCTGATATCTCTTCAGTCCGTCGCCTCTCTTGCCAAACATACTTGAACGTTCTTCCTTATATTTTGAGGCAGCCTCTTCCAGCGCTCTGAGTGCAGCAATTATATCCTTTGGCTTGCTGTCAGGATTGGTGAGCACATCATTACAATTCTGTATGGCACCTGCCATGGCTCTGTAAAGTGATGTACCTGTTCCTTCAGCTCCAAGTGCCAGTACCTTACCTTCTCTATCCTTCTGCTTGGCTGTCTCATGCAGCTTTCCGCCTGACTCCATAAGCTCGGAAATAAAGCTCTGCTTCAGATATTTATATTTATTAAATGCAACCGCAAGAGGCTTCTGCTCCTCGATGAGGAATTCTATATCCTGATCATTTTCACGCTGATTGTTAATACCATCGTTTACTACTTCTTTAGGTACAGACTCATTTCTGAAGAAATCCTCCATAGGATCGGCAAGATTAAACTCTTCAATCTTCATCTCTTCCATGAAGTTGTCAGCTACACCGTTAACATCCTCGATAGCGTTATTTTCTTCAGTAGTCACCTTCTTCTTGCTGAAGTTTTTCTTATAATACACACCTGTAGGGATGCCTGCCGCAGGCTCAACTCCGGCTTCAGCCTTCTTCATGGCAAAGGCTTCCTGTCTTAAATCAAAGAGATAATCTTCTATATTTTCAACCATCTCGTCATTACGCTTATATGGTTCGAGCATATTTATCATGTCTGAATATACCGCAGTAACCTGATCGACAGTTATATCAGACGGAAGATTCAGGAGCATATCAAGACAGCCCGCAATAGCGCCTGCTGACGGATACTGTGGATCATATGAGTGATAGAGTCTGTTTATAAGGACGTCCATCCTCTGGTCGATCTCCCAGCCGTTCTGATTCATAATATTCTTAAAGTCCATATTTGTCAGACCGTTAACACTCTTATACACATCATAAACAGGTGTAGGTTCCGCAGACTTAACCTTATCACGGAGCTCTTCAAGCTCGGTTCTCGCAATATCCTCAAGAAGGTAGTCGCACAGACTGTCTACAGTCATATCATCCTTATATTCCCTGAGTTCCTGATACATATCACGAAGGACACTGTTTCTCTCATAGTAGTTATGAACAGGTTTATTAAGAAGAATATCAAGACAATTCTCTATCTGATGATAGTTTCTACTCTGAGTATCATAGGAATTATAGAGCATGATGAGATAATTCTCATCTGCCGGATTCTGAGCAAAATTCCAGCCTTTTGCTGCAAGCTCCTCCTTAGCGTCCTTATATGAAAGACCTCTGATAGTCCGCTTATCATCACTAAGCTTTATAACCTGCTTCGCATCAAGAGCCCCCATTACATAAGCGTTATAGTTCTGCTCAAACAGCATGCCCTTCTCTTCTCCATAATGGTCAAGGATAGCCTGATCATGCTGAACCTTATTTGCCTCAAGATCCTTAATCTTAACGATCTTAGGATGATTAATATCCAGATAATCTGCAACAGCATCCTGTCTGGTATACTGTCTGTCGCCCCAATAAGGCTCGTAGAAAATCTTAGTATTTGTATTCTGCATCTCATGAAGGACATAAAGCTTTGCGAGGGTTGTCATATTTTTTTCATTTTCAGCCCTTCTGGCATTTCTTTCATTTGGAAGTAATCCTTCCTCCTCCGTATCCTTCCACATTTCAGCCTTTATAAGTCTTTCCCTCACGGCTGTCTTAAGATCCATCGGGTCTTCAGCCCCCGCCTTCATAATCTTAAAGGTACCTGCCACAAAGTCCAGCTGAGACATTTCTGATGCCTTAACAGAAACCTTCTTCTGCTCTGAAATGAGATTCTTGAATATATCATCAAAGATTCTGTCAGCCTTCTTAAAATCATTATCATTTACGAAGAACGAATTATAAAAGGCGTTATCCCCCTCCGAGAAACCGATCATATTATTGATCTCTCCACGCTTATTGGCTGTCTCGCCAATCTCATTGATAAGTCCGAAGAGATCTGTTGTCTGCGCATTCATTTCGGCAGTATCCGAAACAACAAGTGCATTTCCGTTTCTGATAAATGAGATAAGGTTTCTGATGTCCTCAGTTGCCTGATAATTATCGAGGTGAGTCTCCTTGAAATAGTCCTCAAGTGATTTATACATATTATCCTTATCTACAACATTATAAATCCTCTGAGTTGCAGCCTTCGACATAAAGGCATCAAACGTATCCTGACCTACCTGACCGCCTGTACGTCTGAATTCAAATATTGTACGTAAGAATTCCATATCATCGCTGTTGCTGAAGTCCCATCCCATGGAAGTAAGGTGATTCTTAGCCTGTTCAAATTCTTCCGAAAGCTGATTGAGCTCATTTTCTCTGGCAGCTCTTGTATTAAAATCCGGAATATCCGGCACATAGTCATAATAAACATTCTGAATTGCTGCAGTATTTGTATTTATCGCAAGATCTGCATAGTTAAGCAGAGCATGAACCTTCGTATTGTAAGGTGCATACCTTGCTAAACTGTCTGTCATAGCAATAAGAAACATATTCTGATTCTGAAGTGCCTGAGCATTTTTTTCTGCAGGTGTATAAAACTCATAGTCCGGATCATTAGGTCTTGGCGGCTTCTGATCAAGCGAATTAAGAAGTCCTCCGATCGTGTTATCAATATATTTATCATCACCTGCTATCGAATAAAGAAGCATAAGAAGATAATCATTCTGAAGAGTACGCGGCCATCTGCCCTCCTCAAATATTCGATTTCTGAAAGATCTGTAAGGTATACCGTCAAGAGGCTTTGACCTTCCCTCCTTCTGGCCAAATGGCATCAGCATATCCTGAAGCTGCTTCTGGCTCATAATATAATTTGTAAATTGATCCTGATCGTTTGTTTCGACAAATTTCTGTAATGGCATTTTCTTTTTCTCCATTATCCTTTCTTAATGTTTAATAATTTATTTTCTGAGCCAGTAAAAATCTCTTGTCGTAATCTTAAAAGCTCTCCCTGTTTACTTCTCACAACCCCATAATAAAATACAGATGATAACAAATGCGCAACAAGGTAACGGGATTGTCCGAACAGATATATATAAAGCTCTGTTTACGAGACACATCGTATCTCAGAAACAGAGCTTTTAATTATTTATTATTACTATTATTACTGTTATTACTATTATTCATCTTCAGCTTGGTCATTCTGTAGACAAAGAAAAGTATCATACCTGTGAGCAGGAGTATAAACCCTAAGATAAGCCCGATGATAAGCGGCCAGTTCGTCTTGGCTGATGTCTCACTTTTTTCTGCGGAATTATTCTTTACAGAATCTTTTCCGTTGTTATACGATCCATCGTCTGAGGAATCCGTCTTTCCTTTGATGCCAGAAGATGTATCGTCCTTCTTATTGTCAGAGGAATCATTTTTAGCTGAGGTCTCAGTGGTTTTCTTTTCCGTCTGCTTTTCTGTATTCTCATCCTCTGTCTTACCGTCCTCAGTAGTCCGCTCCTTATATTCGGTTTCCGGCGCAATTGTTATACCATTTCCGTTTCCGGTACTTCCGACGATTATGCCATCCTCGGAATAGCCGGTCAAAAAGCCTGTGACCCACGCAAGAGGAGCGTTCCAGTTGATGGTGCATTCATTTACGGACCATGCTTCGATATTATCCATATAGCATTTTGCAGGCGCTATCATGCCCTTTTTCCAGCCGGAACCCTGAACCCAAGGATCCTCCATACCGGAATTCGGCCCGCCAACAAGTACTCCGCATGGAGCCATAGGATATTTTTCATCTATCTGATATGCCCAGTATCTGTGATGCGGATAGATTGATGTAGTACTGCCATATCCCGTAACATATGATGAGTCCATCGGATTTCTTCCGAGCAGATAGTCCATTCCGGAAACAACGCCGTTATAATATTTTTTATCCCCCGTCAAAATGTATGCATATGCCATTATGACCGAATTGTCCACAACAAATGAATTTGAACCCCAGACATAGCCCTCGTCATTATCTCTCCAGGATATCCATGACTGCCTGTAAGGCTGGCCGTAGCCCTGATCATTTTCAGTGCTTATATAAAGGTCGGCCGCTTCAATGATCGCATTTTTGATCTCCGAAGATACCGAAGACAGATTCATCTTGTCCTCTCCAAGAGCAAGACTGAGTGTTCCGAGAGCTGACGTATGACCCCAGTCAAAGCTTCCGAAGGTTCCATTTGCTTCTCCTCCTGACAGACTGACAGGGATCTTCAGATACCATGAGGAACGCGCCATATCGCGGTAATAATCATTTTCACCTGTTGACAGATAAAGCTCTGCCGCCGCCCAGTAAAATTCATCCGTTACATCATCATCGCCGTACGCACCACCGCCTTCCGATGATTCAAGAGGAGCATACATGGCAGGATGTGCTTTTGCTGCTTCATAAGCTCTCTTGGCGGTATCAAGCAGCACCGCTGCAAAGCCTTCATCATAATCCTTCCAGAGTCTTGCACCCTGCGCTGCGCAGGCAGCAACATTTAAAGTTGCGGCAGTTGAAGGAGCCTTGATCACTCTTTCCTCTGTATCCTCTGCCGGAGCAATCCCCAGCCCGGTCCATTTGGCATCATGGACCTTATGGTATACCATGTCCTTATTCTCTCCGTCCTTAACCAGCATGGTGAGCATCCATTCCAGCTCCCACCTGGCCTCATCCAGAATGTCCGGACAGCCGTTATTATTCTCAGGAATACTCATGGTTCCGTCAGCATACGCATCAGAGGTGCCTGTCCTTAATGAAACCTCATACTGATTTTGAAGCAGCCAGACAGATATTCCTCCATTTACCACATATTTACCATGGTCTCCGGCATCATACCATCCGCCTGTAACATCCTGCTTCTGTCCGCTTCCATCTATAGTCGCATTATCGCTTGCATGTCCTGCTGCGCGGGCAAGTCCGGATGCATCACCGGAAGTGATATACTGCTTATCTATCGCTATTCCGGATCTGTTCTGATAGAAATAATTGAGCGAATCGTAAAGGAGTGCTGAATATGCCTTGCTGTCACCGATAGTGAACTCGCAGGATTCCCTGTCTCCCTCTGCTCTAAGACTGAAGGTCCCCTTATCATCAAATCCTGTAAAATCCAGCACATGAACCGTATCCTGCGAATCCATATCATCCCCCATAGGAACAGATTCTCCTTCAAATACAGTTTCTCCTTTATCATTCAGAACTTCAAAGGAAATACCCTTAGTTCCATCGGCAAGCATTGTTGCTTTCTTGGCAGCCCCTGTAAAATATCCCAGCTGATTCACCATTATTGCATGTCTCTCCGGTGTTTCCGGTTCATGATAATCATTTTCATCAGAGCTCAGATCGATAAGCGACATATTGTCGAAGGTTATTACTGTCCCCGCAGGAAAGCATCCTCCCTGAGTATACTGTCCATCACCTCCAAGATGAAATGCCCACTCTGCCACCTCCATCGACTGGTTGGCGGTAAATGTAAGATCGACCTTCTTTGTCTCTCCTGCACCTATACTTATCGGATCCCATGTTGCATCCAGATCGTAGCCATTGCTCATATTATGCCACAGCTCAACGTCACCCTTCATATTACCGATCTTGGTATAATATTTTCCGCTGTTGGACGGTGTTATCTCATACCTTATGCGGTACTGATGACCGGCTACGATCGTAAGCCCCCTGTGACGAAACTGACAATCCCAGCGATCCTCTCCGCCATTTGATGCGCCGCCCGGATTGATTATTGTGATCACATATTTTCCGTCCTTTATCTCAAAATCCATTTCCCCGGTATTTGATCCGACTATATGCCACGGAAGACCTTTGCCGCTTTCAAAATCCGTTTCACCCAGCTGTTCTCCTGCTTTTATCGGAACAGCCGGCAAAAGCAGAAAAATAACCATTAAAAATGCAAGATATCTGAATTTTCTTTTCATTTAACCTATTACCCCATAAATATTATTCACTCTTCGACAACAAGCTACATCATTCTATACTCAAACATTTCGTATAGAAGCTTTGTTCCCTCATTGATCTCCGGAGGGAGCAATGCCCTGGCAACACATTTCAGATCATTTTCAGGTGCAGATTCATTTCTGAGATATGCATAATCCCCGTCAAGTTTTTCAACCGTATATTCTATTTTATCAATCATATTTTTTATTCCTCATCTTTCTATAGAGATACTTCATCATTTCTCTATTTCATCATAATATCCATCATTTCTCCGTCGTCAGAGAATACGACCAAAGCCATTACAGCGGTGTCAGTATTCACCTTATCCGTAAGTAATGTTACAAAATAAAGCATATACCCATCACTATATGATAAAGGTCGAAACCACCAAACACTTATTCATTAGGATGCTTGTGTTCATAAATATGTTTCTCTGCAGCCATATCTAAATCTTCAGTTGCTTTTATATACTCCCCAATTTTAATTGTTCTCTTAGCAAACAGATTTAATTTTTCTGTGTTTATTATTTCATCATCTTTCTCTGTAGGCTTATTAACATCCGCTGATGACTCTCTCGCATATTGATTAAGTCTGTCAGCATAGTTCGTAACTCTGTCTCCCATATCATTGTTGTCTGTCCAGAGTTCGCACTGAAGCATTACAGTCTGTACTGCATCATCCATGCCTTCCGGTGGATATCTATGCTGCTTTAGCAGTTTTTTGATCATCATACGCATCTTCGCTCTGGCTGATTCTCTCTTCTGCCAGTCGATGGTACGGTTCTTTCGTAATGCGTCCGCAAGCTCTTTTGTTATAGCTATAAGCTCTTCATTCTCATAGAAATCCTTAATCGCCTGCGGTTTGGTAAGCGCATCATAAAATGCAAGTTCATCAGCGGTAAGTCCAAGTTCCTTACCCTCTTCCCTCGAGAGCTGTATCTGTTTTGCGAGATTCAGCAGTTCTTCAATAACCTGCTCGTTAGTAAGCATACCATTCAGGTATCTGTTCATTGCCTGCTGCATTATCTCGCTGAACTTCTCCGACTTTACTACGTTTGTATGTTTAAATATAATAACCTGCTCAGCTATAAGTTTCTTAAGGAGTTCAACCGCAAGATTCTTCTCCTTCATCTTGCCGATCTCTTCAAGGAACTTAGGATCAAAGAGTGAAAACTTGCCCTGTATATCAGAGAACAAATTGATAACTCCATTACTCTTTATGCTCTGCTGAAGCAGAGCATTTATCCTCTCGTTCATTTCCGGGAGCGATATTTTACGATCAACCCCGGCATTCATGAGCTTCGTTACAAGAACGCGTACAGATTCAAAGAAAGCAGCTTCTATTCTGAGACTCTCCTCTGCAATTGATGAGCAGAGACTAAGTGCTTGTCTGAGGAGTAATGCTTCTCTGACAAAACTCTCTTTTTCTTTCTCTCTGAATGGTGCAACTATAAAGTTAACCGCACCGCTGATAGCTTTCGAGCGTTCCAAATCTGTACCGTTCATAAACATCGAATAATCATATCCATGGAACAGATCCTTACAAACCGAGAGTTTCTCAAGGAACTTAGGATATGCAACCTTAGCGACATCAGTATCACCATAATTCTTCTTATCTCTCGAAGAATAATCATTCATGGCTTCTTTAAGGGCCGAAGCGATACCGACATAATCAACTACAAGTCCACCTTCCTTGTCCTTGAATACACGATTAACTCTGGCAATTGCCTGCATCAGATTGTAGCCATGCATCGGCTTATAAACGTACATAGTAGCCATTGACGGCACATCAAAACCTGTAAGCCACATATCAACAACAATAGCTATCTTGAGCGGACTCTCGTTGTCCTTAAATATCTTGGCAAGTTCATCTCTATGATGCTTATTTCCAATTATCTGTCTCCAATCCTCCGGATCACTGTTGTTTTCAGTCATTACAACCGCAACCTTTTCGGTCCAATCCGGACGGAGTTCCATTATTCGTCTATATATCTTGATAGCAATCGCCCTCGAATAAGCTACGATCATAGCCTTTCCGGTAAGAAGATGCTCTCTGTTATTCTCATAGTGATCAAGTATATCCGTAACAAGTGAATCTATCGTACTTTCATTTCCAAGAATAGCTTCCATCTGGCCAAGCTGTTTCTTACTCTTCTGAATAACATCAGGATCAGCATTTTCAGCCATAAGATCGTATTCAGCGTCAATCAGTTCCATAGTCTCCTGATCAAGTTTGAGCTTAATAACACGGCTCTCATAATAAACCGGTCTCGTTGCGCCATCCTCTACAGCCTGTGTCATATCGTAAATATCTATATAATCGCCAAAAACTTCTCTTGTACTTCTGTCCTTAAGAGATATAGGCGTTCCGGTAAATCCGATGTAAGTTGCATTTGGAAGGCTGTTCCTGATGATACGAGCCGTTCCAACTTTGATCTTACCGGTCTCGGAATCAACCTTCTCCTTAAGCCCGTACTGACCACGATGAGCCTCGTCAGCCATGACAATGATATTCCTTCTGTCAGAAAGAGCCTCGTCAGCCTCTTCAAATTTCTGCATGGTCGTAAATATGATTCCATTTACCTTAGTCGTCTCAAGAAGTTTTCTCAAATGCTCCCTGCTTTCAGCATGCTTAGGCTTCTGACGCAGAAAATCAGAGCACTTAGCAAATTGACCATAAAGCTGATCATCCAGATCGTTACGATCTGTCAGAACAACTATAGTAGGACTATCAAGTGCCTCCTGTAATAAATGTGCATAGAATACCATTGATAGCGATTTGCCTGATCCCTGAGTGTGCCAGAAAACGCCGCCCTTTCCGTCAGTTTCAGTTGCTTTTCTTGTAGATTCAATTGCTTTTTTAACCGCAAAATACTGGTGATAGCCTGCAAGAATCTTATATTTCTTCAGTCCCTCATCTGAGAAACAGATAAAATTCTTGATGATATCAAGCAGTCTCTCCTTCTGAAACATTCCTTCAAAGAAGGTGTCGAACTGAGCGTACTGTGTATTTTCATAGCTGCCATCCTTAGTCTTCCACTCCATATATCGATCTTCACCGGAGGTTATGGTTCCGGCTTTCGAAATAAGGTGGTCACTCATTACACATATACAGTTGTAAATAAACATGGTTGGTATCTCGTGCATATAGTTACGGATCTGAGCATACGCTACAGACGCATCAGCCTCCTCACGAGATGGCGATTTGAGCTCCATAAGGACAACAGGAAGCCCATTCAGAAATATTAGAACATCCGGACGTTTCTCACTATTTTCAATAAACGTCCACTGATTTGAAACTATAAAAGAATTGTTGTCAGGATTAGAATAGTCAACAAGATACACGAGTCCCGAACGTTCCTCACCTTTAACATAGTAATGAACCTCGACACCGTGCTGGATATAATCCATAAATACAGCATTTTTCTGTACTAAGTCTGCATTCTCAAAGTTATTCAGCTTAAATACAGCATCAGCTAAAGCATCTTCTGGCATATCTCTATTTATACGCCTCAAAGCCGCAAAAAGCTCATCAGAATAAATAGCCTTCCGGTAATCTCTATCAACATTAGGACCATAAACATACCGGTAGCCCATATTCTGAAACAGTTCAATTATGGAATTCTCGTAATCCCCTTCTGTATAGAATGACGCCATAGATTTGTCCCCCCAATCTACTACAATCCCCAAATAAAGCAGCAAAATCACGAAAAGGCACTTTTATATGCAATAAATAATCACGAAAAGGCACTTTGTGTTATTGCATATACACTAAATCTCATTGTGATATTGTCTTATATATGTTCTTCATTACAAATGTTTTATAATTATTCCCAAATATAATTTTTCTTCGTTTTCATATATTGCATTAGTTTTCGTATTCGTTTATTCCTGTAAGTTTCGAAATATCTTCATAGTTCCAGTATTTGTTGTCCCAATGGAAATATATGTCTTTTCTCTTTTTGAAAATCCTGAATGGCTCTTTTGTATTGTCATAAATATGCAAAATATCGCAGACATCAACAAGCTGAGGAATCAATGCAAGAGCTTTTGTGTACCTTGATCGAATCTTATCTTCAGGCACCCCATGGCCTCCAAAAGCCTCCCTTACATTTACTCTTGCAACATTAACACTGGCATCATTTGTCAATACATATATTCCTCTAACGAAATAACCATTTTCTTTTGCTTTTTGTAAGAGCTTTAGATTACGATCAGTAGATAATACAGTTTCAAATGTAAAGTCATTCTTATCAGATATCATCTTTTCACGTAATTCTTCAGCTTTTAATGCAGCCTCCATGTCCGTACAGTATGTAGTCAATTTAATATCATCAGCATTGATGTAAAATCCTATAGTCTTAGCCATACGAGTAATTGTCGATTTACCACTTCCATTTGGTCCGGCAAAAACCATAACCTCCGGGAGCTTTATTTTGTCATCATTCGACATATTCTCGCCTCCCATCAGGGTACTCCAAATACGCCTGTTTCTTTTCATCATCATATCTTGCCACCGGCAAACCTTTGATCTTTCTTATTTCATCATCTATACGTATTGATTCTTTGAATCTCTGTGTTAATTCCTCATCAGAAATACCACAAGTTGAGTCAAGTTCATTCAAAATTGTCATATCTGAATTCCTTTCATAAAATACATTTTTTTGAAAATATATAATACATAGTGCCCTCACCGGGAGTATAAATCATGTTTTTTTTGAATTGTGCGGTCAGCGTCGGCACAATTGATACCATAACTCGAATTAATCATCTAAACGATAATTTAGCGGCTTAGATATCGAGATTGGATACATCCAATTCTCCAGACATTAAGCGTGGAAGTAAACTATCAATTCAAGTTCTTCATCTGTATAAGTTTCTTTTATATTACTTACTGTCTTAACTTTATGAATACGTCTAACAGGGCTTTTGATAATGTAATCTTCATCTTCAAGCCACGAGAAAAAACTTGATAATATTCTTCGTATATTATCTATAGTCACCTTGCTTGAACCATTTTGTGTTTGGTAATCTGTAAGATATTTTCTCAAATCTTCGGTTTGAATAGTTCTTACATCTTTCTCCAAACTGCTAGTCATCACTTCAATTGTTGCCAAATAATATTTCAGCGTCTTTTCAGAACACCCTTCTACTCTTTTTGCTGAAATAAATTTTTCTACCAATTCCTGACTATCATTTTCTGAGTTGCCACCTTTAATAAGTTCTACATCATATCTTTGTAGAACCTGATTCAAATTGCTTTGTAAATCTGCCAATTGTTTATTATCAAGGTATGGCAACATTCTCTGAACTACTTCAGAAATTAATTCGTCTCTCATATCGTTACTCCTTAATATATGTGAGAACGATATGGGCGACAGTTCCGTATATTTACTCCCGCCGCCTATGAGAGTTTTATTTACTCTTTTTCTTCATCTTTTTTCTGTAAGTAATAAAACTCTTTTTGGGTCTCAATCTCTGCACGTAGCTCCTCCTCTGTCGGAAGATATAATTTATACTTTGAAGCAAATAATTGTTCGTTCTCATGAAGCACAGAGTATTTCGCTATGTCCTCATCAGTATCTGTGCATAGGACAATCCCCAAAGTTGGATTATCATCTGATGCTTTTTTTAGCTCATCATACATACGGATATACATATCCATCTGGCCAACATCTTGATGTGTAATCTTCTTTGTTTTTAAATCAATAAGAACAAAACACTTTAATATGTAATTGTAAAAAACAAGATCAATATAATAATCTTCCTTTTCTGTATGGATGTGCTGTTGTCTTGCAACAAATGCATAACCCTTTCCCAACTCCATTAGGAATTTCTGCAAATTATCAATAATACTTTGCTCTAAGTCCGATTCAAGATAAGAAGTATCTTGCTGCATTCCTAGGAATTCTGCAATAACAGGATTTTTTATAAATTCTAACTTATTCTGATAAGACGAAGTCAGGTTTTTCATTTCATCTTCAACTGCCTGTTTATCCTGTGATTTTAAAATTCTATAATAATACTGTGAAGAAACATTTCTTTGCAAGGTTGTTGTGCTCCAAACTTGCTCATAAGCTTCTTTTTCGTACCATTTTCTAGCCGTAGTATCTTCTACCTGGGTTAATATTCTATAATGTGTCCATGAAAGAATTCCTGTTTGTGAACGAGCCTCGTTCATTTTTTCATTTGGCAATAATTGTGAACGAGCTTCGTTCACAATCCCTGGAAACATACGGTACACTTTTAAGCACTGATAAAGTATTCGTTTTGAATACCCTTTTCCATAAATACTAGTTAGTTCTTTTGATAATTTATCAATGACCTCTGCTCCATATTTTGCCCTGTCTTTTCCTTCAAGCACTTCTTCATCGATACGTTTCCCTATATACCAATTTCTAAGGACTAATGTAGTATCAACAGTCTGATATGCAAATTGTTTGGCTTCATCAATAATAGTGCATATGTCCTTAACCAGATTGTTTGTATTTTCATATTTAATGATTGTATTCATTTCATCAGTCCTTTCTTGGTTAATGTAAACAATAATTTAGCGGCTTAAAGATTGAGTTCAGAGACATCTAGCTCTCCGGACATCAATTTAGGTAATATAGAGTCTCTTGTGTTTGCAAGAACCGCGTTTTCATACTGATTATTTATGATAAGTTCAAACATCTGTGATGTGGATTTATTGAACTCATCTATTACTTCAGCAGAAGGAATTACACATGGGATACTCATGATGTCAGCAGCACTAATGTTAGGTTGGGCGCTTCCTTGACCGCGATTAATCACTTCCGATACTACTTCTGGTTGTTTAAGCGTACAATAAATAAAAGGCAGTCTAGATATTGGATTATCTCCAAGGAAAAACTTTCCAACACGCTGATTTACCAAAATTGTCTCGGATACCTTAGGAACCATTGCGAACTTACCAATTGTTGCTCCAGTCATAGCAATAAGGAGATCACCGCCACCTACTATGAAATCATTAGCAAGTGATATTTTATCCTCTGATACATATGAGCAATCAGACAAATTCAAACAGTCTTGGTTTATGGATCCAATCTTTATAACTGGAACTCCTGAATCTTGCCACCATTTGCTTTTGAAAGCGAAGCCAGACTTGATATTGCAGTAGTCACCTATACATCCATCTTTGTTGCTACTACCTATCATTTCTGAATAAATACAAAGAGATTGCTGAAGTAAATTATCGTTTATTTCGCTGTTAATCAATATTTTATTGTCTATACATTCTAATATCTTTGCTATTTTTCTTTGATTTTGGACATCTGGTAAAACCACATCAATATTACCTAGTATTCCTTGTGTCAACAGTGGTTGAGATGTCCCTATTCTACGTTCATTGAGTTTTAAGCTTTTTAATAGATAATACAAATAAACAAGGTCATTACAATCTTTGCTTTCTGCTTTTATTGCATTATCAGATACCCAGCACTTCCCTTTTTCTAAGAATACACTTCCACAGTAAGCTCCCACTCTTCCAATTATAATTCCATTCTCCATGTTAAAGTCATTTGAGTAACCAAGAATTCCATTTCCTCCATAAACCGGATATTCACCTTCTAAGGATGGCCGCTTTTTTCCGTTAGAAAAACTTGCATATTCAGACAATAAACTCATCTTTTTCCTCCACATCGATGATAAAATAAGGACTCATACTACACCTAGAAACTTCATTCAAAGGTCTTTTTGATGAAGAAACCACACAAGTACTCAAAACATTTTTGGGAGCTTCTTCAAATCTAATAATCTTGAACCATGTTCTAAACGAATCCACATTGTTACGATAGTATTCTGGAATATACTCTATATCAGGTAAATCTCGTTGTATTCTGTCAACATGGGTCCAATATCTTGCTGCTTTTCCACTATGTATCAAAAGAATTCTAGGTGTATTATTGGCAAGAACATCATTAATTATTTTTTGAGAAACAGGCGAACCCAGTTTTCCATACCATACAAATCCATGTTTTTCTATTATTTCATTATGAGCTATGATAGTTCCTCTGTCAGGAGCGAAATTATCAGCAAATCTTAATGCAATTGTTTTCATTTTTTTCTCCTAAATCTCGTAGCCTATAGCCCCCAGCTTCTTCCTGATTTCATCTTCGAGTTCATGAGACTTCTTGAACATATCCGAAAGCTCTGATGTCAGTCTAGCCATCTTCTCTTCAAATGGTTCGCCATCATCTTCCTGCTCTTCTATTCCAACATATCTTCCAGGAGTTAAGATGTAATCCTGTTTTGCAATATCCTCAATAGAAGCTACTGAGCAGAAACCTTTTACATCCTCAAGTGTTCCATTCTGGAAAACTTCAAATGTATCTGCCAGCTTCTGTATATCTTCATCAGTAAAATCGCGATGCTTTCTATCTACCATATGTCCCATCTTACGTGCATCAATGAACAGCGTCTTACCCTTCTGCTTCTTACCCTTAGTAATAAACCACAGAGTAACCGGGATAGTTACACTGTAGAAAAGCTGCGTAGGCATTGCGATTATACCTTCGATCAGATCATCTTCAATTATTCTTTTACGTATGTCACCTTCACCGCTGGATTGTGTCGAAAGAGCACCATTTGCAAGCACAAGACCAATCTTGCCATTTGGCGCAAGATGGTGGATCATATGCTGTATCCATGCGTAGTTGGCATTTCCTGCAGGTGGAAGTCCATATTTCCAGCGCACATCATCCTGAAGTTTTTCTTGATTCCATGGATGATAATTAAAAGGCGGATTTGCAAGTATAAAGTCAGCTTTAAGCGTAGGATGCAGATCATTTGTGAAAGTATCTGCCTGATATGGTCCGAAATCAGCGTCTATACCTCTGATAGCCATATTCATCTTGGCCATCTTCCAGGTATCTGCATTTGCCTCCTGACCGTAAACTGATATTGATCCCCTGTTTCCGGAATGCGCCTGAATAAACTTGGCACTCTGAACGAACATTCCTCCGGATCCGCAGCAGCAGTCATACACACGGCAATTGTCAAACGGACGAAGGATGGAAACGAGTGTCTTAACAACGCTTGCCGGTGTATAGAATTCTCCACCGCCAACGCCTTCCTTCTCAGCAAACTGAGCGATACAGTACTCATATGTACGTCCCAGAAGATCCTCGCTCTTCTCAGCATCGGACATATCAATATTGTTTGTAAATATATCAACAACATCACCGAGAACTCTCTTGTCGAGATCTGGACTGGCATAATTCTTCGGAAGAACATTTTTCAGAGTCTTATTATCAGCCTCAATCGCTCTCATGGCATCATCGATTACAGTTCCAATCTCCGGTGTATGAGCCTTTGATGCAATATAGCTCCATCTGGCCTCTTCAGGAACAAAGAATACATTCTCCATCGTGTATGCATCTCTGTCATCTTCAAAGCCATCGCCCTCTTCAACAAGTTCATTATATCTGCGATCAAATGCAGCTGATATATATCTGAGGAATATGAGTCCTATGATAACCTTTCTGTATTCCGCTGCCGGAATATGCCCCCACAGAACGCACGCAGCATCCCAGAGTTGTTTCTCAAAGCCTATATTTGCGTTAGTTTTTTCTGCCATCTGCTTCCACCCCTTATATCTATATATTCCCAAATTTTGGACGCAAAACTCCGACTGTAATTATACCACTTTTACTCCTGTTTATCACCTAAAAACTCATCAAAGCTGTACTGTGACCATTTATTTGTACTCAATTTAATTCATGTTATGCTTACTATCACTGATCTTATAGCTGTTATCAGCTTATTCGCTACATTCTGATTGGTCGAAATAGCAAATCTTTGTGTAGATGCTGACTGCGTCAGCTCATCCCCTCGTGACTCCGTCACTCGGTGATGGATATTCGCCAAATGTCTGCTTTTGCATGTTCCATGCACGCAGCCACTTGGCTCATTATCTACACAAAAAAATAACCGCCCTATCCCTGAAATGATTAGGCGGTTATTTTAATGCAAAATTATAACCAGGGCTAACCGTCTATCGGTAGCACCTTTCATTTATTATATAGACTATTCCGAGGCTTTTGGTGCTGTGCTATTCGGGAAAACAGTCACGTTATTGGGTGTAGTTATTTAGAAATCGATATACTAGCCCTGCACCAGCACATTGTTAATCATATGTTTAGATGTTTTCATCCTGTTTTCATAGAATATTACAGTCATATTCTAATTGAGTTATACATATGCATATTATTCTGGTTCTGAACCTGAGGATTCTGCTGATTCTGTCTTGCTGCCGCTGCTTCTCTGTTGTTAAAGTTTCGAAGCGCTGTCTCAGTGATCTTTGGATTCTGAAGAATTCTCATGAATTTGTTCATGTTAACGCCTCTGCCGTCCTTATTTAAGGTGAGACCAAACTTGTCAATGACAGCTTCCTTTATGCAGTTTAAGAGTTCCTGTGCCTTATCCGGCTTTGTGACCATCTTATTTGCAAGCGAACGGTTATTCTCATTTCTAATGATCTTACTGAATATAACATCAGACAACTCTATCTGGACATCCTTTGCGTACTTCTGCTGGTCCTGTGTAAGTGCATTCGGCTCCATAAATGTAAGGAAATCGCTTCTGGAATTAACAAAGTCAGTAAAACCTCTGCGGAAACGATCAAGGTTTCTGTTACAGATGTTGATCAGGTCGTCGGTAGAATCTTCAATCTTCTTCCACTCAGTAAGACCATTCTCAGGATGACTTCTCATGCATTCCTTAAATTCAGGATTCTTGGCCAGTTCTTTATATTCATTTTTAATGAAACCTCCGTTTATCTTGTCGATAACATCTCTCGGAGTCTGGAATTCAGCCATCGGCTTATATGCCTTATCCATGTACTTCTTAAGAGTAAAATACTTAGCTTTGTCGAGATCGGTCATATTTGGCTTTATATTTTCATAATCCGCAACCGTTCCAATATAGGTATACTTTCTGCTGAAGGTTTTTGATATTTCATGAACCTTTGCTCTGAGCTTCAGCTGATATGACGATGTATTCATTTGATCATGATATGGCTGGCGGCGCATGCCCGATTCACCGTTTAACGGATATTTTACAACCGACTGGATTTCGTTATATTTTGCCTCTGCCTCATTGTAAGTCTTCTTGCCGTAAATCTGGCCGTTTTCGTCCTTCATAACACAAAGTCCCGCGCAGAGATTGTTATAATTGTTCATCATAACAAGAGCTATCTTCTTAATGTCCTTTGAAATCCTAAGTCTGTCACTGCCTCTGTCACTACCCTTGATTCCAAATATTCCATAATGACTATCATAGTAAGAATCTGCAGCATCATAGAGCTCTCTGAAATTTCTGAGCACTTCCGACGGGTTGGAATTCTTATTCTCAAGCTGCTCCTTAACTATCCTGAGAGACCTGGCCATCCTCTTGTATGAATCAGAACCTTCTACCAAATCATTGCTCTCAAAGTTAGCTTCCCTGTTATCCTGAGTCCTTGCAAGGTCCCTGCAGAAACTGTCAAGAACAATTGCCATACTTGACACGCCTTCCTTATAATTTTCAAAGCCGTAGAAATACTCCTTATATGCTTTCTTATCTTCAATTGAAAGATTGTCATAAGACTCAGTATTCTGAATGATAGGCTGATTTGGACGGTTATTGTTGCGAGGAGGGCGATTATTTGCGCGGTTATTTGCAGGAGGGTTCTGATGGTTGGCATTTGCCTGACCGACATTCACATTGCCGGCATTTGGCTGACCAACATTCACATTACCGGCATTCGGCTGATCATCAACCGGACGGAAATCATTCATGACATTCACTATACGGCTGGCCTGATTAACCTGCTGATCAGCCTGATTCATTATCTGCTGCGCACGCTCCCTGATACGCTGCTGATCATTAAGCTGATTATTCTGCTCGTTCTGAATGTTCTCTATATTCTGCTGATCATCACGCTGAATATCGTCTTCATCGCTATATTCGCTGTCATCATCTCCGATGTCATTATTCTCGTCCTCAACAACATTTTCAGCATCATTCTGAACCTGGTTATCATTTACGATTACATTATCGTTATTGATGTTGTTCTGATTGTCGATTTCATTATTATTGTTTTTAATCTCGTCTTCTGCCTTGTTCTCGTCCCCGATATCATTGACAATCTCTTCCTCATACTCCAGTTCATCGAACGGATTTTCATTCTCGAGTATTTGATCAAATGCATCCTCCTTTGCCTTTTTCAGGTCTTCCTCAATCTTTTTATGCTCTTCTTCTGCCTTCTTGATCTCCTCGGCAAGTCTCTTCTTCTCTGCGATCGCGTCATCGATCAGCTTCTTTGCTTCCTGTACATTCTGTGGATTCTTAACCAGTGAAGCTGTAAAATATGACTGAAGAGCATATCTGAGTCCGTACATCTGATCAAACTCAAGATATTTTACGCAGTCAGAGATTTCTCTCTTCATTTTTTGATCAAAACTGATCTTATTAAGCAACATGGCATACTGATAATCATCTAACTGATCACTTATGGCTCCGAGAAGAATATGAAGCTTATTCTCCATATTTCCATTTTCATTTGCCCATGCTTCACGATCAAATTCATGTCTCTGGGCATCTATATTTCTGAAATTGATAACAACCTTATCACGTTTTCTTATGCCCGCAATAGCTCTGTTGATATCATAATCCGCTGCAAATACATTGTTATCATCAAAGTCATGGATGAGATTATGAGTCTGATCCAGTTCAGCATTAATCTCTTCCTCCGACTTGCCTGTAACCTTAATAGCTCTCTCGAAAAGGTCCTCAGTAATTGTTGCGATAGCATCCTCGACGAAATCTTCCGCCTCCTGGCCTTCAAGTCCCGTAAAGTCTGTACCGCCAAAGGCTACGATAAAAAGATTATAATTCTTTTTTAATAATGCCGAATCCGTATACCTTGTTGCAAGAACAAGGAGTTCCTGAAGCTTCGGATCTTTCCTTATATTTATAAGCATCCTGGTGAAATCATCGGCACCTCCGATCTTCTCACCAAGCTTACCGAGAATCTCGTTACATCTGAGCTGATAGCCTACACGGTCAACAGAACTGTCAAGGAAATAATTGAGGCCCTTATCCGAAAGATCAATTGAAAGATTTGGATTCTGGATACCTTCAAATATAAACAGTAACTGCTGCATCTCCTCTTCAGGCGTCGGCTTCTTGTAAACATTCTGAATATATTTGGAATTCTTCTCGTTCTCAGCTTTCTGCTTCGCCTCTTCCATCTGCTGCTCAAGAATCGCATTATTCTCCTCAATCGCTAACTTGATCTGTTCTTCTTCGCTTAATTCATTTATTTCCTTCATCCTGTAACCTTACCTTTCTTTGATAATCGTCTTTATCCCAAACTAAAACGCCCGGTGATCAATATGTGCGTGATAAAACCACCTGCATATTGATTACCGGGCGCATATCATCACTAGCATAGTTGCAGTATAACGTATGATTAATAACAAAAGCGCAACAAAGTAACGGTTCAAAGGACCGTGAGTCCGAACGTATAAGTAACGGGGGTTATTTTCTTCTCTGAGTAATTAACGAAAGACTTTTAGCTATGATATAGGCCGATATGATCGTTAGTATATAAGTCAGCCCAAGGTAAAGCATGTCCGGCATGGTACATTCCGGTCCTCCCGGCAGACTCCACCTGTAAATATCATGAATCAAATATATCTCATAAGTGATGCTTCCAAGGAATCTAAGAGCAGGATTTCCAAACTGAAGCTTAAGATTTACAAGAAGAATTATGAACATGAAGATCATACAAAATATCAGCTGAACTACAAGAGTGAGCAGCTTCTCAGGATAACCGGGATGCCCCTGCCATTCTCTGTAATATCCATAATTTGCTTCGATGTATTCCTCAAAAATATACCATCCGACAAGAAGCAGCAGCGATACCGGAAGCAGTATTTTCCACCGTCTCGTCATAAAGGCCTTAATACGGCTTTCATTTTTTGCAAACAGTATTCCCATAATGAAGATAAGCGTAGTATTGTACCACCATTCACCCATGAACCAGTGGCCCCTTACCTTTGTCGTATCATGCCCCAGTAAAAGCGATGTGGTAACGAGCATCAGCGTGAATACAGTCAGCCTGCAGATTGCTTTACGTTCCGAACCGGACTTTCTGAAGCACAGATAAAATGCAATATAAAGAATACTCAGTTCCACAACAAACCATGCATTACTGTTTACCAGGGTAAAACCGATCAGCGAAGTAAATACATCGAATGCATTACTGAGTCTGTCCCTCGGGTCAACTATCAGATAGATTATATTTATGGCATAAAATGGAATCAGTATCGTCGGCAGTCTCTTTCTCAGCATACCCACCAGATAGTTTTCCTTGGTCTTGCAACTCTTATACAGACCGAATCCCGAGAAGAAAAAGAATATCGACGTACACAGGATACCAAATGAATTCCATTCGGTTATCAGTCCCTTATCTATCCCTCCGCAGTCAGTGATCCTCTGTACCATATGATGCAGTATGACCATAAGTGCAGCAAAAACCTGCATGGCTTTAGCCTGATCCAGATTCCATGCCTCATCACCGGACGCGTCATTTCTCCGCACCTTTGCCCCTGCAAAAAGTATTATAAAAATTGTCAAAGGAAATATTAATAGTATGATATCCGCCATATTTCTCCCAATCCATACTGTTCATTTACTGAAAAATGCATTATCTTTTCTCTTTCGCCTCTTCCGGCTTTTTCCTGTCAATATTTACGATCATGATTCCGACCGCAACAAGCATCAGAGACAGTACTCCGTTCAGCGAAAAAGCTTCGTTGTTCTCGCCAAGAAACCACGCGGAAAGAAGAACTCCCATTATCGGATTCATGAAGCCGAAAATTGACACCCGGCTGACAGGATTATGTTTCAGAAGCACACCCCACAAAGTATAGGCTCCTGCAGAAATAAATCCCATATAAAGAAGATTATAAATACAGGATATACTCCTGAATACCAGTTCTCCTCCCATGATCCAGCCTGCCGCATAAAGTACAAATCCGCCCAGTAAAAACTGGTATCCACTTAAAGTAACCGGGTTCTCATAAACAGAAAATTTTTTGATGCAGCAGGAAGAAAATGCATAGAAAAGCGCAGCTGCCAGCATAGCCCCCTCTCCCTTAAATGTGACAGCTCCTCCATCGATCATACCCTGAAATCCGCCAAGGATGAGTATGATTCCGGTAAAGCCCACGATACATCCGAGAATCTTTCTGGTCGTAAGTTTTTCCATACGAAAAATGAATGCAGCGATCACAATGGCCAGAAAATTTCCTGATGCATTGATAATCGATCCTCTCACGCCACTGATATAGGCCAGTGACATGAAAAAGAAGAAATACTGTCCGACTGTCTGCAGCAAAGAGAGGATACCCACATACTTCAATGAACGGCGGGAAGGTCGTAATAAACGGCGTGATAAGACAGACCCGAAGAGGATCGTCATTATACCTGCCAGAATAAACCTCGCACCTGCAAGCATGATTCTTGATGCAGTATCATCCTGTGGTATTTCAAAGATATCATATGCAATTTTGATCGCCG
The DNA here is from genome assembly GCA_900108205.1 of Eubacterium ruminantium. Lineage (GTDB taxonomy): Bacteria > Bacillota > Clostridia > Lachnospirales > Lachnospiraceae > Eubacterium_Q > Eubacterium_Q ruminantium_A. Next base: position 165,674 of record FNUU01000004.1, read on the forward strand.
GAGATGCACTTCCCCATAATATACAACAAAACAGTGCCGTAAAAAACACCACCGGAAGATAACTCCATGTGATCCTTTTTTTCTTTTGCATGTTACTAAAACCATCCTCTGCAAGTTATATTTTCACTGCGTTACGCAGCTTGTCGAGCATATCACTGTATTCAGCTAAAAAACCTTCATGATGCTCTCTTACATATTCGTAATTTTCTTCCCTGGCCGCATACTCAAGAGCTTTTGCGTGTTCTGAAAGATCGACTGCACCGATATTCAGCGAGGTGCTCTTCAGCGCATGAACATATGTCACATAGTCGTTCATGTTTTCTGTTTCGTAAGCCTTCGCAAGGATCTGCCGCTTATCGCTCTGCAGATATGTTTCGATAATTTCTATGTAGAATTCCTCATCATCCATGCAGTAACCCATTCCAATCTTTGTATCAAGCATCGGAAAGCGCTCCGCAAGACTTCTTTTATCATTTGTCACAACCGGATCATCTTTTTTCTCTGTATCGTCGGCAGTTTCGCCTTTTGCTGAAATTTCCGGAAGGTATTTACACAGCATTTTTACCAGCTCATCACGCCATATCGGCTTTGACAGGTAATCGGCAAATCCCTTTTCAAGGTACATTTCCTTCGCTCCGACAACAGCGTTAGCTGTAAGGATTATTACAGGTGTATTGTTATTTTTGTGTCTACTCTTTTTCATCTCCTCAAACGTCTCGATACCGTCCATATCAGGCATCATGTGATCAAGGAAAATTATATCGTAATGATTTTGCTCTATCTTTTCCAGACATTCCTTTCCGCTGTATGCTGTATCAACATTGACATGGTTTCGTTTCAGCATCCCCTTTACTACCTGAATATTCATCTCAACATCGTCAACAACAAGTATAGATGCGCCGTGAAGATCAACGGCCGAGTTATCATTCTCTTTCTTTCTGGCAAACTCATTGTACCTGTCTGAGAAATTTCCAATCGGGGTATAGTCCAGTATTTTCTGCGAGAGTGTTACTCCGAATACCGAGCCTTTTCCATACTCGCTTCGTACCGTGATTTCACCACCCATCAGCTTAACGAGCTTCTTTGTAAGGGACAGTCCAAGTCCGGTTCCCTCGATACTGCGGTTACGTTTTTCGTCAAGCCTTGTGAAATTCTTGAAAAGCTTGCCGATATCGGTCTCTTTTATTCCAATACCGGTATCCTCAACCTCAACGGACAGACTTACCTCATTATTTTTTCTGGAAAGCTCCCTGATACGCAGGATGACCTGTCCGGCAGGAGTATATTTAACCGCATTTGAAAGAAAGTTGTTGATGATCTGACGGAAATGCACCTCATCACCATAAAGCACCGATGGGATATTTTTATCAATATCCATAACAAATTTCAGTCCCTTTTTCTCCGCCCTTGGAAGGGTCATATTATAGCAGTCATTGAGCACAGAGAATATCTCGTATTTTACAGGAAGGAGTTCCATTTTGTTGGACTCTATCTTGGAAATGTCAAGTATGTCATTTATGATGGAAAGGAGTGTTTTACTTGCGCTGCCTATATTTACTGCGTACTGCCTTGCCTCATCGGTATTACCGTCTTTCAGCTCATCCAGCAGTATCGTGTTCATACCGATTATACCATTGATCGGCGTTCGTATCTCATGTGACATATTTGCCAGAAACTGGCTTTTCGCCCGGTTTGCGACAGCGTACTTGTCAGCAAGTTCAAGTTCTTCCGTAACATCTGAACAGACCATAAGTATACAGTAGGGATCACCGTAGGTGTCCTTGACATAATTGAGCTTCACTGAATATGCATTGACCTTGTCCTTGTCCCAAAGACGCGTTGAATATATATCATTGGCACCCTTTTCAAACATTTCGTCGATTTCCTGCGCATTGATACTGAACATATCACAAAGATTTCTTTTTCCATCTTTGACAAGTCGATTTTCCGCGTAGTTGTTCATAATGGATATCTTTCGTTCGGTATCAAATACGATAACACCTGCCTCAATGAAATCAAACAGACGCTTTGTTATATTGCCGACACTGACATCAAATGAATTCAATGCAGTCGCACCATACCACATTACGATAGTACATACAGCAGCCCCAAGGCCCGATGTTGTAAGGCCCGGCAGTCCGATTACCGGAAACAGCGAATCGGGTATAGTAAAGAAAATGATCGAGAAATTCGCCGCAATAAGTATTGCCAGAAATTTCCGCGAGCGCTTCAGCTTTGTTTTTCTAAACCATACAATAGCAATCACCAGAAGTATCAGAAACATCAGTGCCTCATACACTCCGTGTATGGCACGGTTAAAGCTCATTTCAGGATTTGCTTCCCAACGGGTATATCCTTCACCACGGACAAAAATATCGACCCTTGTATCCGAAAACACCAGCAGATCAATAACAGATAATACAGCCCCTGATACCCGTACCCATAATGATGTGTTCTTTTTCAGCGCTGCCATCTCTGTCACAAGTACCAGTTCATTCATCAAAAATGTATCTATTGCGATAAGTCCGGGAATACGTAAATACGGGCAGATTGAAGTATCAATCGTCATCCCGAGAACCGCATAGCTATAGCACCATATAGCGGAAAGTATTCCGTAGAAGAAAATATAAGAGCGTATATGTCCTGCAGAATCTTTGGCACGCGTATAAAAGCTAATACCCATAATTCCGGCAATGGTTCCCATTATTAATAATGCACAGTTATTCACTATCCAGATCATGTCTGTCCTCCTGCACAACGAATTTTCTACTCTCACACTATATCACAAAAAAACGCAGTTTCCTAGAATAAAGCGTGCCTCGCGCCGAAACGCATCCCCGGAGGGTATATTATATATAAAAATAGCCACAATTATTTGGGTATTTGAAACGCCAAATAATCGTGGCCGGTATATCACTTTCTAAATAACTACACCAAATAACTTGACTGTTTTCCCGAATAACACGGTATCAGAATCCTCGGAATAGTTTAGATATTATAATTATCCGGATTTTCAGCGAATCCGTAATCGTAAAGTATCTCTTCAAGTCTGTCCTGTGTCATAGGTGTCGGGACTACAAAGTTTGTATTATTGATAACTGCTTCCGCAAGATTTCTGTATTCCTTTGCCTGATTTGATTTAGAATCAAACTGGATAACAGTCTTTTTGTTGATTTCAGCTCTCTGTACTATATTGTCACGAGGAACAAAGTAGAGAAGCTGAGTTCCGAGTTCCTTTGAAAATGCTCTGAGAAGATCATGTTCATGATCTACATTTCTGCTGTTGCAGATGATTCCGCCAAGCCTAACACCACCGGAACGAGCATAACGCTGTATACCCTTACTGATATTATTGGCCGCATACAGAGCCATCATTTCTCCTGAAGCAACGATATATATTTCCTTAGCCTTACCTTCTCTGATTGGCATCGCAAAGCCTCCGCAGACAACATCTCCGAGGACATCGTAAAATACAAAATCCAGATCGTCGGTATATGCCCCAAGATTTTCGAGAGTATTTATTGATGTAATGATACCACGGCCTGCACATCCCACACCCGGCTCCGGACCTCCGGACTCAACACACCTGACTCCGCCAAAGCCCTCCTTCATGATGTGATCAAGTTCAAAGCTCTCACCTTCATCACGTATGGTATCAAGAACCGTTTTCTGATGAAGTCCTCCGAGCAGAAGTCTTGTTGAATCAGCCTTTGGATCACAGCCTACTACCATGACCTTCTTGCCATGCTCCACAAGTCCTGCCGTAAGATTCTGTGTTGTGGTGGATTTACCGATACCACCCTTTCCGTATATTGCTATCTGTCTAATCTCTCCCATTTGATTGTCCTCTTCTTTCAATAATCTCTTTTTAACCTGTTACAGATGAGCAGCAGGTTGATTCAATCTATCTATTGACCTGCCGCAAATGAGCAGCAGTCTGTCTGATCATGCGTCTGCCGCAAATGAGCGGCAGTATGTCTGGTCATTGTTCCACTGCAAATGAGCAGCTTCACTCGTAATTAACCATGTGAAAATGTTCCCTCCATAGCTGTTTTTAATAAATACAGCTGAGCACTTATATCCTTTCCACCCGGAATTCCTGCCGCATCTGCACGACAGTGCTGGCAGTGAGTATAAAGCTCTATATATCTTCCTGCAGAAAGCTGCGCTGCAAATATCTCGCCCCTGGTCGGAGCTCTGAAATCCTTCATCTCCGCCGCCGGAATAAGAGGTATGATGTTATACAGCTCTGCTCCCAGCTCGGCAACTGTCATTGCGATTTCCTCAATGTGCTCGAGATTTACTTCCGGCACGAGAACTGTATTTATTTTGACCATAATACCTGCATCACAAACCTTTTTAATTCCTTCAAGCTGTTTTTCAATCAGTATCCTGCAGCCTTCAACTCCGTCATATCTCTTGCCGTGATAGACAACGAATTTATTGATCTTGGCAAGTATCTCAGGATCTACTGCATTTACCGTAACAGTGAGGCTGTCTATTCCGACATCGATCACCTCGTCAGCCTTCTCGCTCAGGAGAAGTCCGTTGGTACTCATGCATCTGATAAGCTCCGGAAATTCCTTTTTGATAAGTCTGAAGGTCTGAAGCGCCGTATCTGAAGCAAGCGTATCTCCGGGGCCTGCAATTCCCGCAACCTTGATCTCCGGGCAAAGCTCAAGCGCTCTCCTGATAAGATCTATGGTTTCCTCCGGCTTCAGAACCTTGGAGGTAATTCCCGGTCTGTCTTCATAATCATTTCTGACCCTGTCACAGAAACGGCAGCCAATATTACATGCCGGGCTCACCGGTAAATGTATCCTTCCCATGTTGTCCTTATGTCCTCCAAAACAAGGATGTTTTGCTCTTAATTCTTCTAAACCTGCCATAGCTGCCTCCTTTCCGGGCAATTAATTTTTTATTAAGTCACGTAGTCTCAAGCCCCATATGGTACGTATTGATCAAGTGTCCCCCCGAACACTTAACGCAGTATTTTTTTCATTGACTCATGCTCATATAATACTTTTCACTATATTTTCACTATGAATCCGTATTGTTCGAACAATGCCTATTCGCATTGTTCGGCTTCTATATGTTGTCGTAGAGATCTTCTGTAAGTGTCAGGCTGCCACGGTAGCCTGCGATGGCTCTGTTGAAGAAGAGCCTTGTGGTTACCGGAAATGTTGCTTCAAAGAACTGTACATCCTTATAGGATGCCGCTTCTCTGTCATTTGCGGAACCTACGATGAGCGATACATCATCATGCTTATATATTGTTTCATTTATCCTGTATTGATCAGCTGCAAATACTACCTCCGGTGCCTTTGCATATTCAAGCTGTGTGATACGATCCTTGATAAGCTGGACATCATGTCCTCTGTAAATGGTTTCCGATACCACCGTAAACTTCGGCGTGAAGCTGTAATCATTTGCCAGATATCTTGTTATTCCGATGGCTGAATTTGCATCACCGATAACACCGAATCTCTTCCAAGACAATCTTCCTATTGCCTGCTCAAGGAAATGGTATACATAATCCTCTTCCTCCCAGATCACCTTCTCAACCAGCTCCTTATCAAGTGAAAGAGCCTCAGCAACCTGACGGACAAACTCGGTAGTATCGGTTGCGCCTACCGGAAGTCCCGGATACTTGATCCACGGAACGCCGAACTTCTCTTTATATTTCTCAGCCGGCTTCTCAAAAAGCCATGGATTTATGATTATATTAAGAGCTGCTCCTGAACTCTTCTTAACATCGTCTATGGTCTGTCGGTTGGTGTAAAATGTATTTACCTTAAGCCCGAGTCTTTCAAGAATTCTCCTGATCTCCTCCAGATTTCCATACCAGAATGGATCATGGTAAGGAACGATGCCGAATATATTTACAAGCTTTTCATTTCTTTCTGCCGGTTCAATAACCTGATCTATAAAGGTATTCCATACCACCTCATACCCGAGATTACTGTCTCCGTGGAAACCCGGGACCTCAATCGCGTAAACCTCATGTCCCTTATCCCGGAATTCCTGAGCTATGCTTTCCACATCATCTCCGATAATACCTGCCGTACATCCGGTCAGAAGGAAAAAGACCTTTGCATCTATTATATCAACCGCTCCCTGAACCGTGGTTCTGAGCTTATTTATACCGCCAAATACAACCTCTTTCTCGAGCATGTTCGAACACGGAATTGACGAACCGGATACGAAACCTGCGTTCTTTCCTCCCGACTGACCCTGCTCACTTGCAGAGGTCTGAAGACAACATCCCGGTCCCGCATGAAACACCGGGCAAACGCCTCCAATGGCTGAAAGATTTGAATTTATTCCCGCAAGGACACATCCTCCACGTGGATTTTCTGTTATTGCTGACATATTCTACCTCTTTATTAAATGATGTTATCTGCTCACGCATTCATTATATTTCAACAATGTATTTGAATGCATCTTCCTCATACCAGCTGTCCTTGTATGGAAGCTTTGTGTGAGCCGCAAGCTTTTTATTAAAGCCCGGATTCTCAAACTGATCGGCTATCTTGTTGCCAAGATAGATAAGTCCGTCATAACCCATGGTCGGCCTTTTTCCGTCAAGTACATGTGTGGTCGGAAGTCCCAGCTTCGCGGCCCAGTCTGCAACGCCAATGAAGCAGTCCGGTCTGAGCCTGTTCAGCAGGTTGACCTGCTCAAATGGGAGCATGTTCGCTATATCAACCACAAAATCGCCATGGATCTTGTTGAGATACTCTATATCATCCTGTGCATCGCTGTCGTAGGTTGGTGTTTCAAGACCTACAAGCTTCATGCCGAAATCATCTATAAGTGCCGCTGCAGCAAAGCTTCTTCCTGTTCCTCCGCAGATAAATATCCTCTTGCCCTGCAGCCTCTCTCTTATCTCATTAACGAGAGGATCTATTCTCTCATGTTCCTTTTTGATGATCTCCTCAGCTTCAGCTTCCTTTCCTATTATCTTTGCGATGCCTCTGTACCATTTATCTGTATTTCTTATTCCTATCGGCATGACTGTGTGGCTGTAAGGTATTCCGTAATCAGCCTCCAGCTCCTTCATGAACTCATCTGCAAATACCTTACAGATGGAAGTTGATGCCCTTGCTGCCGTTATCTTTCTCAGCTTGTCAAGATTGCTGTAGAAAGGAATATAATTCGCTCTCATGCCAAGGTTCTCAAGCATTCGTTCCATCTCCTTCTGGTCAGCGTAGCTGATCGAAGTCGGTGCAAACAGATTGATGAGATCATCCTCAGTCTCCTGCTTCGTACCATTGATTATGTATTTGTTGATAGCTATCAGAGCCGCATCAAAGCCTGAAGCACATATCTTTGATTTGAATCCTTCACAGTGAACCGGAACCATTACAACATCCGGATATTCATCCTGAAGGTCTCCGCATATTGCATCAATATCATCTCCGATTATTCCGGAAGCGCAGGAGGTAAATACATATATTATCCTCGGATTGTATCTTTCAATACCGAGCTTAACCGTATCTCTCAGCTTTTTTTCTCCGCCGAAGATGACACTCTTCTTGTCAAGATTCGTACAAAGAAGTCTGGCATTTCTGACATGCTTTACACCTCTGTGAATCTGACCGACTCTGTAAAGGTCCTGCATGGCTGAAGCACATCCGAGACATCCCTGAGGCGAATGAACCACAAGGAGTGAATCCTCGATGGAAACGAGCGCCTGCAGACTATTGATCTCCTGACACTGAAGTCCCTGCTCAAAACTCCTCTCTGCCTTCTTTATACATTTTTTCTCAAATCTGTCGGCTAGATCAACACTGCTGCCGCCCAGATCGTTATATCTGTTTTGTCTGGATTCTCTTAAACCTGAATATCTGACTGCCATATCGTTACTCCCTTTAAAAATCGGTTAATTGTGTTTCTTTATTTATGATTAGCTATACTACCACCTTTTGCTTCACTATCGTTAATACTCAAAAATGATATGCTGTTATAGTCTCAACCTATATCAAATACAATCATACTAAACACTCATCTGTGTGTAGATGCTGACTGCGTCAGCTCATCATCTCGTAACATAGTCACTCGATGATGGATATTCGCCAAATGCCTGTGAGAATATATGCAACGTCACCTCATGTCTCTCCGTCACACGGTGATGCCGCATATATTCTCACAGTCGCCCGGCTCATCATCTACACAAGAAAACCACGTTCCGCTATGTCATGAGAACGTGGTTTTTATATATGGCATATATACTATCATTTTTATTGAATTGCATTTGTTTCGAAGAAACGAAGCAATTCGTATTACAATCTATTAAGCTTATTTTCTATCCCAAACTCTTCCTGAAGTCTCAGAAGATTACCTTCCACTCCATCGCCCAGGAGGATTCCCTCCCTGAGGGCCTTGTTGAATTTATCAACCTCTATCTCACCCGGAAGATAAATCTTATCCACTCCGTCCTTTCTGGCAGAGGAAGTAACCCGGTCAGCGAAAAGCTTCTGACCATCAAAGTAATCCTTCAGATCATTAAACTTCGAAATATCAATCGCACAGAAGTTAAATCCGCAGTTATGTATGTCCTCACTGATCGAACCATCTTCATGTCTTACGAGTGATGACCCGCTGAGTATGCCTGTAATAATATTAACCATAAAGCCGAGTCCGTAGCCCTTATACCCGCCGAACGGAAGCAGTGCACCGGCCATTCCGAGATTCGGATCCGTGGTATCATTTCCGTCAGGATCGATCGCCCAGCCAAGCGGTATCGGTCTCTTCTCAACCGATGCATGATAAAGCTTATTGAAAGCCTGTACGCTTGTTGCAGCATCGAAGGTTATCTCACCACCGTCTCCTGTCGGAGATGTGATACATATCGGATTGGTACCTATCTGCTTACTCTTTCCTCCGAAGGGAGCGACCATATCGCCTGCATTTGTAAATGCCAGACCGATCATATTTTCCTTCAGAGCTCTTCTTGCATAATAATATGCCATACCGAAGTGAGTACCATTTTTAACAGAAACTATTCCGACTCCAAACTGCTTTGCCTTCTCTATCGCAAGATCCATAGCTGCTTCACCGCTCGGTGCTCCCGGAGCATGATGTGCATCTATAAGAGCTGTTGCTGCAAAATCCCTGACCACTTCAAAATCATTATTCTGTATCTTGCCCAGTCTGAAGAGTTCAACATAATCCGTAAGATGGACAAGGCCGTGAGAATACACCCCTCTTGCCTCTGCCGTAACCAGATTATCGGCTACTCGCTCTGCATAATCCTTTCTGAATCCGGCCGCTTCAAAAATCTGCGCTGCCGCTGTATTAAGTTCATCTACTTTATATCTTCCGGCCATTTTTCTATCCCTTTTTTTATCATCTCCGCACCATTTTGTCATTCACCGGTGCAATTCTTTATCCTTAATGTTTTATTCTTTTAATTCATTCCGTATGCGGCTATATTATTCTCTGCCGCATCATTTTCTTCCGAATCATCTTGCTCGACTCATCAAGCTCGAATTATCAAGCTCAAATCATCACGCTCGCATCATCAAGCTCGATTCATCACGCCCTGCGTGCCCTCAGTACATATCCGCGCTTCTCAACCAGCTTCTCGACTATGAATGTTATTATCTCCACAGCTACGGTAAGCAGCCAGTAGATAAGTCCTGTTGCCACATATGCTTCAAAATATTTCCAGTTATCCATCGCCATGATCCTGGCTGTACCCGTTACCTCAACAAGCGTTACATAAAATGCCAGTGATGTAGCCTGTATTATTCCGATCAGGTGTGAAGAGAAGTTCGGAATGCTTATCACCAGTACCTGTGGAATGATTATCCTTCTCAATATCTGTCCTCCGGTCATGCCTATGGACATTGCGGCTTCTATCTCACTGCGGCCGAGCGAATTGAGACCGCCTCGTATAGTTTCTGCCAGATAAGCCGACATATTTATCGACAGTGTCAGCACCACAAGTTTCTTGATCTCTATCTGATTCATACGGAAACTGAAGCCATGCTTGATCATAAAGTTATCAACTATCGCAGGAATGATGTAGTAAACCAGATAAAGCTGCAGGATAATCGGTGTTCCTCTGATAAAGGAAACATAAAAATCGGCAAACTTATCCAGAATAAATATTTTTTTGTACCTGAGTATCGCAATTACAAGTGCGATAAGTAGTCCGAAAAAGAAGGACCAAAGTGAAAGGTAAAGTGTGAGCGGAACAGCCTTTCCTGCTCCCCTTACAACTTCCCAGAAAAATTTCCAGTCAAAATCCATATATTTTTCCTCCCTACCATTAATCCTTCTGATAAGAAGCCTTATGCTCTATAAATCTGAATATGGTTCTGATGCAGAGATAAAGCACGTAATAAACCAAAGCAACTGCCACATAGCTTTCCATTCTGTGCATCGTGAAAGTAGCAACCTGATTTGCCGTTGTCATAAGCTCGATAACTCCTACGCTGAAAGCGAGTGATGTATTCTTGAGGGCTGCAACGCACAGGTTTCCAAAGCTTGGAAGGGCTACGATCAGTGCCTGCGGTATCATTATTCTGAAAAATGTTTTTGTTCCGGTCATTCCGATACTGTAAGCAGCATCCTCCTGACCTTTACCTACACTTGCAAATGCAGCTCTTAAGTTTTCTGATATTATAGCTCCGTTACTGAGTCCATACGCGAGGATAACAAACCACATACCATCGATTCTCGTAATATCTATACCGATTTCGAGAAACAGTGCCGGCAGACCAAAGTAGAATATAAAGAGCTGTGTGAGAGGCGGAATGCCTCTCACAACAGATATGATCACTCTGACCAGTTGCTCAAGCACAGGTATATGTTTGGTCCTGATCACTGCAAACAGACTACCTACAAATACTCCGCTCAAAATGATCGCTGCCCAGATAAGGAGCGTTATAGGTATGAAATGCAGTAATCTTGGCATAGCCTTAAATACGTATTTCCATTCAAATGCCTGTACCATCTTTTTCTCCTTTAACTTCTATATCTGAATCTTTATTAAACATCCGGAAAACTATTTGATACCGTACATTTCCTTAACTTCTTCTTCGCATTCTTCATCAATGCCTGCTGTAAGGTCTTTTCCGTACCACTCATTTGAAAGCTCTGTAAGAACACCTTTCTGTCTAAGCTTGTAAAGTGCCTCGCTGAGTGCGTCTCTGAGTGGTATACTTTCTTCTTCTTTTCTTACATACCAATATGCATTTGAATCCTTCATGCATCCGTCTTTACCTCTTACAGGATCGCCAACGATCTTAAATTTGAGGTTATCGTATTTCTCATTGTAAATATCCAGCTGTCTGCCAGGCATTACGATCGCATCGATTCTTCCTGCTGAAAGATCTGCTACAAGGTCTGAAGAATAAACTACTTCGATAGTAGAATTATTATCCTTGATATATGCATTGAGGATATCAGCCATGAGACTTCCCTCACCTGTACCGGCCTTCTTGCCTTCAAGATCCTCAATACCGTTTATTGTTGTATTATCATCAAATACGATGATGTTATATGGTGTAGAAATATAAGCTCTGTATGTATGATAGTATTTTTCTTCTCTTGCATCACTTCTTCTGAAGTTACCTGAAATAAAGTCTACCTTCTTGGCATCAAGTGATGAGAAAAGTGTAGGTCCCTCAAGCTGAACGAAATTAAACTTGTACTGAGGAAGTTCCTCATCGATCTTTCTCATAAGCTCGATCTCATATCCTGTAAGCTTACCCTTATCATCTACGAATGATGTCTTATCTCCGGCTGTTATAACGCCGACATTGATGGTCGTAACTGTCTGACCATCTGCAGTTTTCTCTTCTTTCTTCTTACCGCATCCTGTAAGGCTTGTAACGAGTACTGCTCCTACAAGACCCGCTGCCGCTGCTCTCTTTAACTTTCGCTTAACTGTTGTAAAAATCTTCATTGTCTAATCCTCTTTTCTTTTTATTATTCCTTTTCTTATATTTTTTATTATTTTAAATACGGTTATCTGTATTCCGTATTTAGATCACATATGAGTATTCCGGCACTATCTTCTTGAGGAACTGCCTTGTTCTCTCTTCTTTTGCATTCGAGAATATCTGTTTTGGTGTTCCTGCCTCGATCACTACGCCGTTGTCCATGACTACCACCTTGGTTGCTATATCCATGGCGAACTGTATTTCATGGGTTACAACTATCATTGTTATTCCGGTCTTACCGACCTTTTTCATTACCGAAAGAACCTCTCCGACAAGCTCAGGATCAAGTGCCGAAGTCGGCTCGTCGAAAAGTATGACCTCAGGTCTGAGGGCCAGTGCTCTAGCGATACCTACTCGCTGCTGCTGTCCTCCCGACATATTTGCCGGATACGAATCGTATTTTTCCGACAACCCAACCTTGTCAAGGTGATCCTTTGCTATCTTAATGGCCTCCTGTTTCGGAACCTTCTGTACCTGAATAAGCCCTTCGGTTATATTTTCTACGGAAGTCTTGTTCTTAAACAGGTTATACTGCTGAAATACCATGGCGGTCTTTCTTCTCAGTGCCAGTATTTCCTTCTTGGATGCATGTGCCGCATCCACTGTGAGACCATCTATTGTCACTTGGCCTTTATTCGGTTTTTCAAGGAAGTTTAAACATCGAAGGAATGTCGTTTTTCCTGCCCCGGATGGTCCGAGTATGACAACTATATCTCCCTTCTCGACCTCAAGGTCGACTCCCTTCAGGATCTCGTTTTTTCCAAAACTCTTCTTGATCCCACTCGCTTTGAGTATGATGTTTTTCTCCCGGCCGGACTTTTCTTCATTTGAAATACTCTCAGCCATATCAATCACCTTCCTTTACTTCCGGAATATCACCGATAACGCTGCGGAAGGCTTCAACAACCTTTACATTTTCTTCGTGAGTTCCTATTGAGATCCTCACATGTCCCGGAAATCCGAATTCTGCACCATTTCTTATCATGATGCCCTTCTTCAGAAGTGCCTCTTCAATCCGTCCGCCGTCCCTGCCGGTATGGACAAATATGAAGTTTCCGTTGGAGTGGACTGTTGTGAATCCAAACTCTTCCAGTGCGTTATAGTAATATTTCCTTTCTTCCCGGACGCTCTCAACTACGTATGTCTTAAACTCTTCGTCCAGGAGGGCCGCCTCTGCCGCTACATGAGATGCAAAGGTGGTATTTATCGGAAGCTTAACCTTTGTAAGCCCTTCGATTATTGCTTCGTCGGCTATTCCATAGCCTATTCTGAAGGATGCAAGACCATAGGACTTCGAAAATGTTCTGAGAATTATCAGATTGTCATACTCCTCAAGAAGCCTGACTGTATCAATGTATGGTCCGCCATTTTCCTCTTCATCTATAAAATCAATATATGCTTCATCCAGGACTATCAGTATGTCCCTTCTGATCCTGCTTATGAAATCCTTCAGCTTGCTGCCCGGAAGGACTGTTCCTGTCGGATTGTTCGGATTACAGAGCCAGATTACCTTGGTCTTATCTGTAACCGCGTTAAGCATGGCCTCGGTATCAACCGCGAAATCTTTATTTACGGGAACCTTTACTACCTTTCCTCCGTTAAGTGTGGTTACATTTACGTACCAGCCAAAGGATGGATCCGCATATATTGCCTCATCGCCTTCATCTATAAACGCTGCACCTACCAGCGAAAGAAGTTCAAAGGATCCATTTCCAAATATGAACTTTTCCTTCGATGTTCCCAGCTTTTCTGAAAGAGCTGTCCTGAGCGCTGTTGCATTGAAATCCGGATAAAATGCAAATTCATTCTTTTTCTTATCAAGTGCCTCTATTACCTTAGGGGAACACCCGAAGCGGTTCTCATTTCCGGCAAGCTTTATTACGCTGTTAATGTCAATTCCATATTCCCTGCAAACCGACTCCTGAGTCCTCGCTGCCTTATATAATTTTAATGCCTCAACTGATTTTTTCTCTCGTACTCCCAAGGCTGTTCTCCTTTCGATATTTTGGTTGTTTCTTCTGCATGTTTTTATGCTTTGTTGTTATCATTAGTCTTTTTTCCGCTTGTGTTATCATTAAACTGTTGTAATACTGCCTGTGTTATTTATTAAGCGGTTTTCTTTGATGTAATTCTTGTATTCAGCTCTCCGGCCTTATCAAAAGCTTCAACTATCTCTTCTGCGCTGTGTCCCTGTGCTACGCAGCCCTGCTGTTCATCAAGTATTCTCTTTGCTATCACAAGCTTGTCCTCGCATTCTGTAAGACCGATATCCTCCAGAGTGTGAAGTGAATCGAGCTTTCCGAGTATGTCTGTCAGGCCGTCCAGCTCATCATCTCTCTTTTCAAATATCAGCTGTGCCACCATTCCGAAGGCTACCAGCTCGCCGTGAAGTGTCTTTCTTGTTGAAGGTATCCTGCGAGAAGAATGATAAAACGGATGTGCAAAGCCTCCGAAGGCTCTCTCACCTATGAAGCTTCCTACGAAGCCTGCAAGATAGATGATTGCATCAATGATCTCGATCGTATCCTCATCAACAACTCCCTTGTCAATATTTTCAAGAACTTTAACTGACTTCTCAACAATCACATCGTATGCAAGCTTTGCTCCATGCTTTGAAATCTTTGTTGTATAGTTCTCTTTTGATGCGTAAACCGGTTCATACCACTTGGCAAGTGTATCTGCGATACCGGCCTTGATATATCTTGAAGGTGCCGCTGCAATGATATCTGTATCTGCGATGATGCCCTTCGGTGATACCGGATTCGGAAGCGGTTTATCAAAATCGCCCTCATCCGTATAGAGGATTGAAACCGCTGCCCAGGCTGCGCAGGTTGCTGCTATGGTCGGAACTGTTACTACCTGAAGTCCTGCAAAGGTTCCCGCAGCCTTGGTAACATCCAGTGTCCTTCCTCCTCCGACTGCTATAAGAAGTTCAGCTCCGTATTCTCTTGCGGATGCTGCGTATTCTCTGGCCTGTCTTTCTGAAGGATAGCCCTTAAATTCGACTCTTTCATAATCGGTATCTGCTTCCTTAAGCTGCTCCGCGATGCTGTTTCCTGCCTTCTCCCATGCTGTAGGCGATGCAACCACAAAAGCTTTTCTGACCTTTTCCTCTGCCTCCAGGCCAAAGGAATATCTTCTTGCATCTATTATCTCTTTTACTATCCTGCCGAGACTCTTTATTGCTCCCGGCTCACTTATGTAATATTTAGGTGTGCTTATATTTAACATTTGTAACTCCTTACTATTTGAATTATCGTCTATTCTTACGTTTTTTTTGTTTCTATGTTTTATTCCTGTATTTTACTATTCTGTCTGTTTTTCCTCTGTTCATAGGTTGCGATGCTCTTCAGTGCTTCGTCTATCGTAAGATCAACCGAAAAGCAGCTGATTCCTTTTGTTCTGAATATCCTTTCCATCATCCTGCCTATCTTCAGAGCTAAGATGTATTGACAGTCTGTAAATGAATCTATCAGCTCATCAATATTTACATGTTTGAAGTTCTCACCACAGCTGTGACCATTTCCACAGCCCGCTCCGCTTCGTTCGAGGAAATCCTTTACCAATCCTCCGGTGTATTCCGTACCGTTCTTAGTACCATCCACGCCTCCGCTTCTTATTTCACCGTTTCCGGTCTCGCTGTTTTCTGCTTCAGTGTTTCTCTGTGCAGCCTGTTCACTCTTTCTCTCCTCCCGAAGCTCAGGAACCTCACGTTCATCTATAAGCTCGTAGGAACCATCATCTTCTACTTTATAGATCAGAAGCTCTCTGGCCCAACCGAAATGCATATTTACTTTTATTCCATCATCACTGGCTACTGCCGCGATAACTGACATTCTGTATCACCCTCTCTGATCTGTATTTATCATTAATTGATACCTTTACTTCGGATCAGTTTCTTACTGTCCTCCAGTTCAATCGGATCTGTGTTCCTCTTGATTGCGTAAATATAACACCTAAATGTTAAAAGGTGTTAATCCTAAAAAACTTTAAGTTGATATAGGCTCGACCTATACCAACTTAATTTCTATACCCGACTCTTCACAGCATCCCTCAGACGCTCCAGAGCCTCCTTCAGGATACTTTTCGGGCAGGCTATATTTATCCTTTCAAATCCTCTTCCGAGCGCTCCGAATATCTCTCCGCTGTCCAGCCAGAGCTTCGCCTTATCAACTATCAGCTTTCTTCTTTCTTCATTTGTCAGTCCGAGCCCTCTAAGGTCTAAAAATACCAGATAGGTAGCATCCGGTATTATCAGTCTGACCTCCGGAAGCTCTTCCTTCAGAAAACCGATAAGATACTGCAGATTACTCTCCAGGTATTTAAGCATAGCCTCGTACCATTCATCTCCATGGTTATACGCAGCACGACAGGCCGCAATACCCGGTGCATTCGCCTGGCTGTAGCCCATGTTACCATTGACAGATTTCTTAAATCTTTTAGCAAGCTCTCTGTTTTTTATGATTATATTTCCGATCTGAAGTCCTGAAATATTAAAGGTCTTTCCCGGCGAAGTTGCGGTAAGTGTGATCTCCTCAGCTTCTTCTGATACAGTTGCAAATACAGTATGCTTCTTTCCGCTATAAACTATATCCTCATGAATCTCATCGCTGAATACCACCACATTATGCTTCTTACATATTTCCGCTATACTTCTCAGCTCCTCTATAGTCCATACTCTGCCCCCCGGATTATGAGGATTACAGAGAAGAAACAGTTTTATCTTCTCATCTATTATCTTTTTCTCAAAATCTTTCAGGTCGATAGTATAACGCCCTGAACCAAATTCATCCTCGCAGCGGTTATCCTGCAAGCCATCATTCTCCTTGTCATCATGTTTCTCATTTCCATATTCACCACTGCCCTGCTTTTCGAGAATAAGATCATTCGATACAACTCTCCTTCCCGCAAACTCTATCACCTCGGTAAAGCAATAATAAACCGGCTGCTGTATAAGAACCGCATCCCCCTTTTCGGTAAATGCATTTATAGCCGCACCGATTGCAGGAACAACTCCGGGCGTCTTGATAATCTTATATCCATCAATATTCCATTCATGATGACGCTTCATCCACCCGGCAACCGCATCATAATAATCTCCGGCTGTTTCGGTATAGCCATATATTCCATGCTGAACCTGAGCCTGCAGCGCATCCTGAATATAGCTCGATATCTTAAAATCCATATCTGCGACCCAGAGCGGAAGTGCCTCTTCCGAATAACCTCTCGCTGCCGCAAAATCGTATTTCAGAGAATCCGTTCCCTTTCGGTTTTGTACTGTATCAAAATCCAGATTTCTTTCTCCCATTTATCTATCTCCTCTTTATCCGGTATATCGGTTGCAGACTATTCTCAGATTTTTGAATAGTACTGTCATGTGATCAGGCAAATACCCTCTCAAACTCTTCGATAAGATCTCTTCCATTTTCAACTCCGACCGACAGCCTGAGTATACGATCTGTGATACCATTCTTAAGTCTTATCTCCTCCGGGACATCGGCATGAGTCTGTGTTACAGGATATGTGATCAGTGTTTCAACTCCCCCAAGACTCTCAGCAAAATGTATCAGTCTCACATTTTCCAATATATGATATGCAGTATCGACCGAATCCACCTCGAAGGTGATCATGCTTCCGAAGCCACTCGCCTGTTTTTTTATCACCTCATAACCTGGGCTGTCCTCAAAGCCCGGATAATAAACCTTCTTAACCCTCGGATTATCTCTCAGCCATTTGGCAAGGAGAAATGCATTTTCCTGCTGTCTCTCCAGTCTGAGCGGTAATGTCTTGATGCCCCTCAGAACGAGCCAGCTGTCAAAAGGAGCCAGCCCCGATCCAACGGTTTTCAGTATAAATGCCATCCTTTCCTCTATCTCAGGATTATTTGTTACGACAAAACCTGACAAGGTATCATTATGCCCCGCGAGAAACTTGGTTCCGCTGTGAATCACAACGTCCGCCCCAAGGCTGAGCGGATTCTGGAAATACGGTGAAAGAAATGTATTGTCCACTATGAGAAGGAGCTTATGCCTCTTTGCCACCTCTGCATATTTGGCTATATCTATAACATTCATCATTGGATTGGTAGGCGTTTCGAAGAAGATTGCCTTTGTTGATGAATCTATGTACTGCTCGATATCCTCAGTCAGAAGATTAATTCTTGTCAGCTTAAGTCCGTTCTTCCTGCTGATATTATCAAATAATCTTATACTGCCTCCATACAGATCCTCATCGGCTATTATATGGTCTCCCGGCTGAAACACCTCGAAGAGGGCAGTGATCGCTGCCATGCCTGAAGAAAAAGCAAAAGCAGACGTACCACCTTCAAGAGAAGCTACAACCTGCTCCAGATGCTCCCTTGTCGGATTCTGTAATCTGGTATAGTCATAGCCTGTACTCCTTCCCACGCCTTTATGCGCAAAGGTAGCCGTCTGATAAATCGGAAAGCTTATAGCTCCTGTAAGTTCTTTTTCAAATATTTCCCCATTCCCGTACAAACATCGGGTTTCAATCTCATAACTCATAAAAAAACCTCCATCGTAAAATGATTTCTTAGATTTACTGTAAATCATTTTCACGATGAAGGTGTATTACTTATAAACTGTTGCCGGTTATAGGCATATACCTATAACGACCAAGTTAGTAAAAACAGGCTTATCTGTTATATGCATATTTTTTATACTCCGACAGCTTCTCAACGTAGAGTCTGCCCATATTGGACAGAGATATACCCTTACGCTTTATATAACCGATGGTCATCTTCTCTGATTCTTTAAGAGGTATAGCCTTATAAGCGTCTCCGTTCAGTTCCTCGCTTATAATACCTGAGCAGAGAGTAAAGCCATTTAATCCTATCATGAGGTTAAACATGGTTGCGCGGTCATTTGCGCGGATGAGCTGCTTATGTTCATAGGTACTGAGCTGTTCCTCAGCAAGGAACAATGAACCGTGAATGCCCTGATCAAATGCAAGACACGGATAATCTGCCAGTTCATCAATGGATATTTCCTCCTTTGACGCCAGTGGATGCTCGCTCCATAGATACACAAAGGTATCACAGTCAAAAAGCGGAATAAACTCAAGACTGTTGTCATTGAAAATCTTTTCGAGAACTTTTCTATTGAAATCATTCTCGTAGAGAACCCCGACTTCACTCTTGAAAAATCTTACGTTTTCTATTACCTCTTCGGTCCTTGTTTCATGAACCGCGAACTCGTAATTATCCATACCATATTCGTTGACAACCTCAATAAAAGCCTTTACGGCAAATGAATAATGCTGGGTAGAAACACCGAATTTCTGCCTCATGGTCTTGTTCAGGAATCTGTCCTGAAGGAGGGTATACTGATCAAGAACCTGCCTTGCATAACTCATAAACTCCTCACCCTCGGGAGTGATCACTATACCTCGATTGGACCTTATATAGATATCAAAGCCAATCTCATCCTCAAGCTCCTTTACAGAACCCGAAAGACTCGGCTGCGATATAAAGAGTCTCTTCGCCGCTTCATTTATGGAGCCGCAATCTGCAATTGTTACTGCATATCTCAACTGTTGAAGTGTCATATCTCACGTATAATCCAATTATCAGCAGATGATTGGATCTTCCCTTTCTACCAAAAATTACCGTAAAAAATATTATCGTTATCTTATCTACTCAGTGAAAAGCGTTGTAGAAAAATATCTGTCGCCCGAATCCGGAAGCAGTGCAACTATGATCTTGCCTTTATTTTCCGGTCTTTGGGCAAGGATTGTTGCAGCATAAAGAGCTGCTCCGGAAGATATACCCACAAGGATACCCTCATCTCTGCCTATCTTTCTTGCAGCCTCAAATGCATCCTCATTGGATACAGGAATAACCTCATCATATATCTTAGTATCAAGCACCTCTGGAACAAAGCCTGCACCGATACCCTGAATCTTATGTGCACCTGCTTTGCCTTCTGAAAGAACAGGACTGTCTGCCGGCTCAACTGCCACTATCTTAACCTTCGGATTCTGCTCCTTAAGATACTGTCCAACACCTGTTATGGTTCCGCCTGTACCAACTCCGGCCACAAAAATATCAACCTTTCCGTCTGTATCCTCCCAGATTTCAGGTCCCGTCGTTTCTTTATGTGTAGCAGGATTTGCAGGGTTTACGAACTGACCGACTATGAAAGAACCCTCTATCTCCTTATGAAGCTCGTCAGCCTTTGCGATAGCTCCCTTCATACCCTTCGTTCCCTCTGTAAGAACAAGCTCTGCACCATACGCCTTCATAAGAGTTCTTCTTTCAACACTCATGGTTTCAGGAAGAGTAATGATAACTCTGTAGCCCTTAGCAGCAGCTATGGCAGCAATACCGATACCTGTATTTCCTGATGTCGGCTCGATAAGTGTTGCCCCCGGCTTAATGATACCCTTAGCTTCGGCATCCTCGATCATTCCGAGTGCGATACGATCCTTTACACTTCCTGCCGGATTGAAGAGTTCAAGCTTCGCAAGTATCCTTGCGTCTGTCACTCCCTCCTTTGCCTGATATTTCTTAACCTCAAGTAAAGGTGTTTTACCTATAAGCTCTGATGCGCTTTCATAAATCTTAGCCATATTTTATTTCCTCCTGCTTTCTTGCTTTTTTACTTTCTGTTTTTAATATCTGTTGTAAATATCTGTTTTTATAGCCTTATTATAGTCAAAGCCTATAAAAGTAACAATTAGAATATAACTCTATCTCGTTATAGGTTCAGGCTATAACACTTTCAACAATTCTATCATAAAAATTAATAGAATACCAGTAACTGTATGACCACGCAGCCCTTTCTAAAAAAAAACAGTCATGCGTTTTCAAAACTTGAAACCCACATGACTGTTTTCTATCATTTTATATATATTTACAGCGGTAAATCTTTCTTTTTAAATACTATGGTTGCAATGGCAAATGCCACCAGAGCTATCATAACCGGTATTATCATGCCATTTATCCATTTAGAATCACAAAACAGTATTTTTTCATAATCGTAGAATGAGCAGATTGTTGCATACTTGAAATTTTTAAGCCCGCCCACTCCAAGCTTTCCGAACATTGAAAGCATATTTACAAGTATTGATTCTCCGACAAATACTCCCGCAAACCCAATGGAATATTTTGATGAATTGAATATACCCGATAAAGCCATACAGACTCCAGCCATCGCCAGGCATACAACAAATGCCGATATATTGACCTCAAGTATCATATTTGATGTTATGTTTCCGGCCATCCCCTTATATCCAAGAAGTGCAAAACTGACAGGGTTCGAACTGTTAATTAAAATATGTGCTACTGTTTCGACTGCAAACATAAGAACAAGCGATAATGTCATGAACACTGTTTGTGTGATAACGACTGTTTCTCTTCTGATCGGGGTTGAAAGGACATAAGCCATGGAACCTCTGTCAACCTGTCCTGCAATAAGCTTATTGGACGTAACAAGTACATATATTCCCGGAAGTATGGTAGTCATCATTCCATAAAAGATCTGGAAGAGGAGCGGTCTGGTCATTTCAAGGGCTGCAAACTGTATGCAGAGCACAGTCATAACTCCCGTTATCGCAGACCACATAACCCAGTTAGATTTAACAGATTGTTTGAAAAGCGGTATACTGAACATTTTGATTCCTCCTTATCTCTACGCTACGCTCTCTATATTTTTATCTTCAAGCTTTACAATATGTTCATTATAATAATTCTCAAGAGTGTATGGGACATATCTCACATATCTCACTCTATAATCAGCCAGCAGTCTTATCAGACTATTTGAATCAGCCTCTTTGTCCGAATCTAATGAAACGACCAGATGACTGTATTTTTGATTAACACTTATTACTTCAAAAGGATTCTTCTCCAAAAAGGAATTCATTTCCATATCCGATTCGAAGCCTATACGATATCTCTTTCCGTCATTCTTCTCGAACCCGGCTTTTTTAACCTCTCTTAAAAATCTTCCGTTATTTATAAACGCGACTCTGTCACAGGTATCATCCAGTTCCTTGAAAATATGACTGCTTATAAGAAACGTGCATCCTCTCTGTTTCTCTCGAAGTATCAGTTCTATAAGATTATCTCTCATCAGCGGATCAAGTCCTGTTGAAGGTTCATCAAGTATCATCACGTCGGGCTTACCCATAAAAGCTGCTACAAGCGCCGTCTTCTGTTTCATTCCCTTACTCATCCTTTTAAGACCTGCACTGACATCAATCTTAAAAATATCTATCAACTCATTGATGTAATCCTTATCCTTTATCCCGAGAAAATCTGCCTGGAGCTTCAGGAAATCATCTCCTGTTCCTACATCCGGAAAATCAATCTCTCCGGGAACGTATCCAACCCTCTTCATAAATCTGTATGACTTCTTCCAGGAAGGAATATCGTAGATACTGCAGCTCCCGGAATCCGGTTTCAGGAATCCCATAAGGTGACGGAGTGTTGTTGTCTTGCCACTTCCGTTCGTTCCGACTATGCCATATACCTCACCGGAGTTGACTGAAAAGTCAAAACCGAATATTCCTTTTCCGTCACCATAATCCTTTGTAAGATTGTGAACCTTTATTATCTCTTTCATAGCATTCTCCTTTACGATAGTGCAAATTTCTTGTCATTCTTATAAAAATGCATGAAGAATTCTTCAAGCGTTATGGAGTGTTCCGTGAAGCTTCTGATCTTAAAGAAAGACAGAAGTCTGATCACTTTGTTCGTCTCATTATTATCTATTGTAAGTACTACCTCTGCTTTTTCCCGGTCGATATCTCCTGTTTCAAGCTTATCCTCCGAAGTCTTATCAAGGAACTCCTCCATGCCTTTCTGATTCTGAAACCTGATCGTAAATATATTTTTAAGGCCGTGCTTTACATCAGCGGCATCAATGGTGGAGATAAGCTTACCGTCCTTGATGATCGCAATCCTGTCACACAAGGCTTCAACCTCAGAAAAAATATGGCTCGAAAGAAGTATTGTCTTGCCCTTCTTCTTTTCCTCTCTGATAAACTCAATGAATCTTTCCTGCATAAGAGGATCGAGCCCGGAGGTTGGTTCATCAAGAAGGAGAACGTCCGGATCACTCATAAATGCCGTTACGACCGCAAGCTTTCTCTTCTCACCTATACTCATTCTTTTGACATCACCTGATGGTTCCAGTTCAAATCGCTCCAGAAGTTCTTTTACCTTCTTATCAGCTTCAGTATCATTCTTTCTGATACCACGAAGTCCCTTCATCATATTTATAAATTCATATCCCTTCAGGCCATCCGGAAGATTAACCTCGCCCGGAAGGTAACCTACAGACTTTATTATCAGGCTGTGCTTCTTCCATGTATCGTTTCCATCTATGATTGCGCATCCACTATGAGGTTTTGAAAAACCCATCAGGTGTCTCATAGTCGTTGACTTGCCTGCACCGTTCGGTCCGAGAAAACCAAGAGTTTCACCCTGATTCACCGAGAAATCTACATCAAATATACCTCTGCCATGTCCATAATCTTTTGTGAGTTTTTTAACTTCTATCATATTCATCACACCTCTCTTTTGGTTTTATCTCCTGTTGATGGATATAATTTAATACAGTTTTATTTGAGTTTTATTTGAGTTTTGTTTCAGTTTTGTTAAAAATACTAACTTTTAACTGATCATAAAAAAAAGGGCGAATGCATCATCAGCACATTTCGCCAATGAATACATTCACCTTTTTTTATTTGATGCTGTTATTTCGGAAGTGTAACAATAAACTCGCTTCCGCTGTATTCTTTACTTTTAACCTCTATAGTTCCTCCGACAAGTACAAGGATCCTTTTTACAAGTGCAAGCCCAAGGCCATTTCCTTCAGTGGCATGCGATGTGTCTCCCTGGTAGAATTTATCGAAGATGTGTCTTACAGTTTCCTCTGACATTCCGCATCCGTTGTCACGAACAGAAACTGTCACGCTATTCTTATCCGAACTCTGACTTATTGTTATCCGGCCGCCTTCAGGAGAAAACTTGATTGCATTGGAAATAAGATTATTCCACACAAGCGTAAGACTCGCTCCATCAGATCTTATTATCGCCTTATCCTCAACATCTACATCCAGATCTATATTTTTCCTGTCCCAGCTACTTTCAAACTGAAGTATGGAGTCACATAGATTTCTTGAAATATCAACTTCAGTGAAGTTCGGAACTATCTTCTGATGTTCAAATCGATTGAGTCTGAGAATATTGGATATCAGCTCAGTCATTCTAACAGCTGCTTCCTTTATCACACCGGCATATTCTCTCAGCTGTTCATCATCTGCTCCGGGTGACTGCATCATCTCCGCATAATTCTTAATGACCGCCATAGGCGTCTTCAGTTCGTGTGATATATTTGATATGAAATCCTGCTTCAGGGTCTCGATGCTGCCCAGTTCCTCGATCATTTTATTAAGATCGCTTATCATCACATCAAGATAATCGATATTCTTCTCTTCTGTATGAATCGGTTCTATCCTGATATCAAAATTACCCTTTGCGACCTCCTTTGTAACATCGGATATCTCCTGAAGTGGTTCGTCATAATTCTTCTTAATGGCATATCTGACATAAACAGTCAAAGCAATTGCAACAAAGAGCCAGTAAAAAACCAATAAATGCGTCTGTATGATGGCAGGAACCTTAGTATTCTGCATAAGAAGGATGATTGCCACATTTACTCCTGCTGTTACCAGCAAGGTAACAAGAATTATCCAGAAGAGATAAAACGGAAATCTTGATTCCTTAACTCTGCCAACCCCTATATTTTTATTGAATCTGTCAAATACCTTCTTACTCATTCTTTGAAAGCACCGCCTTATAACCAAGTCCTCTTACCGTTTTTATCTCAAATCCGTCACAATCCGCCAATTTATCCCTGAGTTTGGTCACATATACATCCACCGCACGTAATCCGGTATCAGAATCCATTCCCCAGAATTCATCCAAAAGCTGTGCTCTTGAGAAAGTCTTCTTCGGATAAGAAAGAAGTTTGAAGACAATATTAAACTCTCTGGTAGTAAGCTGAATCTCCTCTCCGTCAATCTCTGCCGTCATAGCATCCGCATCAAGCATAAGATTGCCGACAGAAAGCTTCCTTTCAAGCTCTATATTTGCCCGGCGGAGAAGTGCATTTACACGCATAAGCAGTTCATCCAGATCGACAGGTTTTACCATATAATCATCTATCCCTATCTGAAAGCCTTTCTGCTTGGACATAATATCATCCCTTGCCGACATAAACAGGATTGGAATGTTTTTATTCAGTTTTCTTACGGTTTCCGCAAATTCATATCCATCAATGCCCGGAAGCATGATATCAGAAATGATCATGTCATAAAGGCTGTTATACATCTCATCATATGCCTCATTTACATCCATACAGCCTTTGGCTTCAAAGCCGTTGCCTGAGAGGAAAGTGCAAACCATTCTATTCAGATTTTTATCATCTTCAACAATCAATATGCGAACCATTTCTAACCCTCCTGATCTGTCTCATTCTTGTCATCAGGTCTGTAGCTTGAATCATATCAAGTATCGATAATGTCCTCAGCACATAGTCCAGCGTTTCACGTCCTGTTATCCCTTCAACCCGTTCAACACGTTCAACATTTACTGACCTGTTTTCTGTATAATAGAGATATGAAAACCATTTTTCCTCTCTGTAATCTCTCACTTTATTTTCTCCGCTCCATATCGTAAAAAACAATTCCAAAATGTAACCCTATCATTCATAAAACGCATCCAGGTTTCTCACAAACAGCTTTGCCGGTCTGTGCCCGGATCCGGTCACAATTGACGTTGTTTCGGTAACAAATGGTGCCATCTTTCTTCTGAAATTTGGTGTCAGAAGCTTCTCACCCAGAATTATCTCATGCGCCTCCTGAAGGCTGTAAAGCGTGAATTTTTCAGGCATAAGGTCAAATACTATCCTTCCGGACTCAGCCGTTCTCTCCCTCAATGACTTAAACGCTCTTACAATGATCTCTGCATGGTCAAAGGCCAGTCCGCTGCTTTCCTTTATTTCGTAAGAAATGCTCTCATGATGCCTGCTGAACACCTTACGCTCCTCCACGATCGCAGACAGCTTCGTATCATCATTCTCAAGCTTCAGTCTATATACGGTACATATCTCGGCGCTTTCTTTCTTCACGTGTTTCTTCAGTTCCTCACGTTCAACATTGATGTAGAACCAGCCTGCCTCCCAGGCGTCAGAACCTGCAGCCAGCTTACATTTCTTCTCATCAACCAAAGCCAGAAATCCCTGCGAGACTATCCATCCTCGAGGATCTCTGTCCGGCGAGCTGAACAGACCAAATGGCTCAAGGAAGGCTCCGTCCACAGACGTTTCCTCCCTGAGTTCTCTTAATGCCGTAGCTTCAAGCTCCTCTCCCCTGACTGCAAAGCCACCCGGCAAAGCATATTGATCCTTAAACGGGAATCCTCCCCTTTTTATGAGAAGAACCGCCAGTTTCTTCTCCGGATCCTTTCTGTAATCATCGGCCTCGCCGGCAGAAAGTATTGCAAATACAGCTATATCAGCCGTTAATGACGGCCTGTCATATTTCGATTGGTCATATTGTCTGAGGAATTCTTTTTCCTCGTCAGATACTATATAACTGTTCATTTTTTGCTCCTTTTCAGGTAGTTATATTCATATCTTATATCCATTTTGATAATTTGACAATATGACATTTTTTCTGCATGATACGCATATGAAAGATTTTCCGCATGATGCGCTGATGATATTTTTTCTGTATGCTACGCAGATACATATTGAATCATGCTATCACTGTACATGAACAGTCATGTTCTTTTCTCCATCGGAAATATAATCCGCTTCTTTGATCACCGGACCGCTATATTCATTAACGTGTGTTACCGCAACCGTCCTCTTTGTCTCGAATCTTTCCGGAAGCCTCTCGCTGTCAAAATCATTTACAATTCGTCGACTAAAATCTTTTGCATCCAGCTTTCCATATCTCAGAGTCCCCTGATGAGGATTCGGGACATTGGTCATGTCAACCATTGTCGGGTTGATTTCATCCTTACTGCACTCCTCAGGAAAAGGTCCCGCTCCATGCCGGGTAAGGTAGGTTCTTGTGACATAACAAACCTCAACCTGAAGCTTATCCTCCTCGGTAATGTTTGATATATTCCGACCGGTCTCACATACAGATGCTGTATTCCTGACATCATCTCCGTCTGCCATGTTCCATTCCCTATTGCTTCCTGTTACTATATTACGGGATGGTTCATCAGCGGATGTCATTCCACGAGAAAACAGATAATGGTAATACTCTCTGATCAGTTCGGCAGGATTACGAAAACCTGTGTTGCTCGGAGTGGTGTGACAGCCGAACTCCTTTCTGCATCTGTCCAGCAGTAGTCCCTGCCCAGCTTCAAAAATGATGGTATAATATTCCTTCATCACCGACACTCCTCGCAAACCGCTGAGACGGCACATCTGCCGAAAATCAGCAATATAGTTTCTTACCAGGCCCTCGTCCTCAATTATATCTCTCCAGTTTTCAGGTATCTCAGATATTCCCAGCTGTTCAAAACGTGATGCCATCCTGTTCTTGCAGCTTCCCGCGAGATAATCCTTTAGCTCAGCATCCGTCATAAGTGACATCTCCCCAAGCAATTTACCATCTCTCAGGATTGTCTCCCAGATTCCCATTCCACAGCTTCCGTGACGTGACCTTCCGCGGTGTTCCTCTATGACCTGATTGGCTATCATATCAAATGGTGTTGTAACCGGGCACTCCGGATCCATATATATTTTTATCTTATCGAAGGATACGCCTTTCTCCTGCAGTTCCTCATATTCGTTCATGAAAAGCATCGGATTTACTATGAAAAACCTCGGCAGCCATGTATCTGCCCCCTCGAACGTTCCTGATCCGAAATGATGAAATACATGTCTTATTCCTGAAGAGGTTGTGACCGTATGCCCGCGCTGTGCTCCGCCATTACTGCATACAACCAGCACACTTCGACCGTTCGTCCTCGCCTCTTTGGTAAAATAGTCCGTCATCAGTCCTTTGCCCTCATCACCGAAATTACCACCTATAACAATCTTGATATCCTGCATACGCTCACCTCCTCTGGCCTAAATATATCTTATCGGAAGAAAAACAGGCACGAGTGAAATTACCATTCGATTCCGGAAGCCTTCGGAAATACCACATAATCACTCTTCAAAGAATCATTTCCGGCATGTGCCTCAACAATTTTGATTATCTCATCAGATATAATATCAAGTTTGACAATCTTCACGCGCTGCTTATCGATGTATTTCTCCCATTCCTTTAAATCCCTCTCAGCGCGGTCTCTTCCTCTGTGATCTACATATATGTGATATACCTCATATTTTTCCTGTACTTCCTGAAGAAGAGCCTCTGTCTCCACATCACCGGCGATCTGCTGCCCGGTAACTTTTGCAAGAGCTTCTCCCGGAATATAAGGATTAATCGCCTCGTCTCCCATCGTGATTATGAGCCCCTTATTTCCCCTTTTCCATGCATCCAGCTCAATCTGATTCACTGCGAAATACCATGCTGCAGTATAAGATTCATACGAATTACCACCACCGCCGAATTCAAAATACAGTTTATCGAGCTGTTCGGCAATCCTGATATCAGATTCAAACTGAGAAACCTGAAGAGGGCATCTGTCATATGCAAAGTCACCGATACCCATTACCATAAACTCTACATCCTTCACCTTCTCATACAGCTTTGTCATTATAACATTGAGCTGCTTCGCAACCTCGACTGCTGCCTGTCCCATTGATCCTGTAACATCCAGAGCAAGGATTACCGGAATGGTTGCCGGATGTTCATTTGTATCACGGCACTCCCTTACTACATTTTTCGGATCAAGCAGGGGACTCATTGTACGCATCGCAAACATCTCCTGATTCTTGAGGTCTCCTGAAACCATGCCATGCTTATCGATCACTCTTCCCATTTTTTTTGAATACATTCTGAATGTATCCTCTCTCCATACTCCGCTTCCCATAACTGCCTCCTTTCCGGCATTCTCACAAACCATTCATTTAATCGGTATGCCAATATCTCTTTATTTCTTTTATTCCCTGTTTTTTTGTTCAGGCTTCTCTCTTCAATCCATCAGAGCTGTCTTCTCCTGCTTCATCAAATTCGAATATTCCGTCAAACAATCCGCCTCCCTTGCTGCCAAGCATCAGGAACGGTAAAAGTTCTGACATTCCTCCGCCCTTAGAATTTCCTTTCATCATTTCAGAAAGCATCATGTATTTCATTATCCTGTCAGTATTATCTCCCTTCTTTAGTTCGGAACCAAACATTGAAACTATCTTACCGTAGAAGTAAGTATTTCCCATGAAGATATAGTGCTCCGGAAGTATCTGTTCCACTGTTGAGTCCTCATAATTGATAGCTGTTATCCTGTCTTTGCCGCTTTCAATAACACATTTTGGTCTGCCGTTTGCAAGAATGATATCGCCGGTTTTAACATGATTTGTCGGTATCACGAAGAAGAATTCCTCGCCGACATTAAACACAAAATCACTGCAGTTTGTCAGCCTGCCTGCTGCTTCGTCGTAAGTCTTATAACCACTTGATGTTTTGATGGCAACACCGCCGTCCATGGAAAGCCGGCACATTCCCGGCGCAATCTTGCCAAACATACCATTAAAAAATCCATTCATCTCTTGTGCCTCCTTTCAGGATATGTGAACTGTAGTTTACCCGGTATTTTTCATACCGCTGTCTCCATATTATCATTATGATAATATCTCAAAAGATACTTACCCTTTTATTACACTGCTGCCTGCCGGGTCCTGTCTTATAATCATTTTGATAATATCTTCGACTTGTCTGTATCATATTATCTTTTTGATAATATGTCAAGCGTTTTTTTACCCCATTCCTCATCCTCTGTTGAAAAGCGCGATCATGTAACTGCTGATTGACTTTAGTTGCAGGGTTTAGGATAATGTATCTTATAGTCCCGCAGGATTATGAGATGCGGGTTTTGCTTCTCATATAAAACAAGCACGAACATTTCAACTCTGACAAAGAGTGCAGAAAAAGTCGGGAAGAAAAAAACTTAATGTGAGATAATAAATTTGAACATCAGTGAGGTGATAACATGAATCAACATACCGGTTTCAGTCTGATGCAGCCTGATGGAACAGAAATAAAATACCGCCGACTTCCGGACCAAGTGCTGCATGATCTTGGTTTGGAAAGTTTTTGTGAGGCAATATCAAATGACAAGAAAGAACGCCGTGTGATCAAAGATGTACTTTCAGATATGACGGATGATGCCGGTGTCGCTGCATACCGCCAACAGATTTTCGTGGATATTTTCAAGCTTCCCGAACTGCGCGAAACCATGCTGCAACTGTTCAATAAGATACAGTTTATGAAGGATTTTTCCGGTATGCACAAGACCTCCGACGAGGAACTTGGATTATGGCATCTCTTCCATCGACTCGATGAGCTGAATGATTACATCAAGATAGTAGAAACCATGCGTGACTGCCTTTCCAATGAGGGCATCAAATCCGAAGGTCTGATCAAACTTCGGGATTATATCACCGAGCTTTACGAGGATGCCTGCTTCGCTGAAATGAAGAAGGACATCGCCTCACTGAAAATGAAGGCCTCTGATGTACAAAGTGTCACTCTCGGCATCAATGTCAACGAGCGCTTTGAAGCCGTCAGCATGGGACTGATCTCCATCAATAAAAAGCCGTTCAAAAAGTCAGGTATAGTCAGCAATTTTGCTGATGCGATCGCAGCCAAAGACAAGCTCCGTGAGACTTCGGACTGGGACGGCGATATGCACTATCAAGTCATAGATACAGAGAATAAGCGCAGCTTCATGGACTTTATGAAGGATCAGGCCGAGATACAATCTTCCTTTGCAGCCAATGGGAGATCCATGTCTACTATTGTGAACACTCCTGCTGACAGCGGTGCAGCAAACTCAACCTTCTATCTGGGAGATGTAGTCAACAAAATGCTCAGTTCTCTGGTAAAAAGGCTGCGAGACACACTTACCAAATATGCAGATGTGGCAATCGTAAATATTTCCGGACTAGTGCCGGAGTTTATATATTACATCAGATGCGCTGAGTTTATCAGCAGTCTTATGAAAAAGGGATGTGTCTTCTGTGAGGCTAAGCCGGAAACCGCAGGCGAAACTTCCATGTCGGCCAAAGGCTTCTACAATCTGAAGCTTGCTATGAATATGGAAAATGTCAGCGAGATCGTATCCAATGACCTTACCTTCGACAAGAAGCATACCGTATATATCCTTACAGGTGCAAACCGCGGTGGAAAGACTACGATCACACAGGCTGTCGGTCAGCTGTTTGTTCTTGCCCAGGGCGGTCTGTTTGTTCCGGCGGAGAACTTCTGCTATGTTCCTTGTGACTGTATTTACACCCACTTCCCGGCGGATGAAGATAAAACAATGGACCTGGGAAGACTCGGAGAGGAATGTGTTCGCTTCAAGGAAATGTTCTCTCAGGCGACCGATAAGAGTCTCCTGCTGCTGAATGAAACCTTCTCCACAACCTCATTTGAGGAAGGCTACTACATCGCAAAGGATTCCGTAAAAGCGATCCTGACCAAATCCGTCAGGACGATCTATAATACTCATATGCACAAACTTGGAGAGGATGCTGAGACATTAACACGCGAAAGCTCCAAAGCAGGAGCTGCCTCTCTGATAATGCAGACCGAGGAAGGCAGACGTTCCTTCAAGGTGGCTTTGGCGAAGCCGGAAGGATCATCCTACGCAAAGGATATTGCCGAAAAATACGGCGTAACATATGATATGCTCGTCAGCGAATCATAATACATGTTCATCTGCGAGTCATAAAACATGTTCACCTGTGCATCATAAAATATGTTCATCAGTGAGTCATAAAACATGTTCATCTGTGAATCATAAAATATGTTCATCAGTGAGTCATAAAACATGTTCATCTGCGGATCATAAAATATGCTCATCAACTGATCATAAAAAACTTGACGTACATAAAGCATCCTGATCAAACATCAACACTATGCTTTATGTACGTCAATTTAATTTCATAATTATTATATTTCGAACTATGGTCTTCTCATAGATGACTTAGGAGTAACCGTATTCGATCTTGGACGAACATTTACGTTCTTATCCATCTCGTTTTCATTCTTATGAACAGGGCCTACCGAATTACGTTCCTTAACAGTATCAGCCGCATGTACATTATCGATTGCTTTAACCTTGAGCGCCTTGATATTGTTAAGCGCTTCATTAGCAGTCTCTCTGCTTTCCAGAACATTATCCTTCTTAAGTCCGTCTACGATCCAGCTTCTGATATTCTGAACCTCTTCAGGATGAAGAGCAAGCTCTACAGCAGCTTCTTCATTCTTGGCTGCAATATAGTCCTTGATGGTACTGAGTGCAATGATATCACCGAGTCTTCTGTACGCATCTTCCTTGACAGCTTCATGTCCCTCTGCCGTAGGATCAAAAAGTACGTTTGAAGAAGTATCATTGACAAGATCCTTCAGTCCCTGAAGCTTCTTATCCTCTCTCTTCCACTCTCTGCGCCAGCCATCAACGGTGTCCTCAGCCTTATTCCATCTGTCTCTTGCATTTTTAGGGTCTGCAGCAGCAAGTCTCTTGTATACGTCACTCTGCTCAGCAAGTATCTCATGTCTTCCAAGATCACCCTTCTCTATGATCTTACCCCATTTTTCAATACAATGTGCCGGATCCTTCTTAACAAGTCTGATGAACTGTGGATCAGCGGCAAGCTTATCAGCCTCAGCATGAAATCTCTGGCGGAAATCATCACTCAAAATATCTGCTGCAAGCTCATCAACACTAAGCACGTTCTTCTTTTTACCCGCAGCCTTGATTGCTTTCTCATATTTATCTTTAACAAACTGTCTTGCATATTCTACCGGCTTTACCTCTAACTGATTGTCAAGAAGCTCGAGGTTCATGCCTCTCTTCTCTGACGCATCCGCAACGGTACGTCTCATCAGATCACGTCTGTTGGTTTCATCAAGAAGACGAGCTGTCTCAGGAGCAGGATTTTCAAAGCCTTCGACAGAGGCATCGATACCCTTGCTCGCTGCAGTCTTCTTGAAACGTCCCCACTTTAACTGAAGATCTGTCTTTGTCAAAGCAGGATCAAAATAATCTGAATTACGTGCTCCGATCATAGGATAGAGATCACCAACCTTCTTAACATCATACGAAAACTCATATTCATCAGCCTTAAGCTTCTTCGCAATATTATTTCTCGGAATTCCTTTCTCCTTTGAATATCCCTTAAAGAGTCCTCTGAGTCCTGTATGTTTACTTACATAAGCAGAGGCAGCCTTCTTAACCTCTCTCATATATGTTGGAAGGTTTGAAATATCTGCATTTACACTAGGTCCTTCAAGAGCAGTGCAGTTAACCGCAGTCTTCAAAGCCTTCATAAGGTCCTTATATGTTGTGGAACCTTCAGCGTCCTTATTAATAGTAACATCAACATTCGGATCATCCTGTGTTGCCTTGAGTTCATCATATATTGCCTTTAACTTTTTATGAAGATCATTCACTTCACTGTAGAAAGCCATCTCTCTGTCAATTTCAATCGCCGGCTTTGAAATAACCTGCGGCTTGAATTTTACAGCTTTATCATTATCGTCCAGAACATAGACATCTGCTGTAACCTTCTTATCACCGTAAATAGCTTCCCTGAACACCTCATTCATGATAAGTAACTTCTTATCCTCGGGATCATTTATACCGGCATACTTTTCGGCATACATATCTGTCACACTCTGTCCATCAATTTTGATTATCGAAATTGGATCAGTTATACCGATAAATTCATAAAATTCCGGCATGTTCAGTTCCTTGGTCATGACGCCGTAAGCCTGTTCAAGCTTTTCACGATAATCCTTGCCATTTTCGCCTTTGATAAAGTCCAGCATCTGCTGCGGAGTAGCCTCATTACCAAAAGCCCCGAAAAGACCAGGTATTATATCCGCACCTGTTTTACGCTGCTCTATTCCGAATTTAGCAATTTCATCCGCAAGCGCAAGTGTTGAGCTTTCAAATGCATTTGAATTAAATGACTGACGTCCTGCCTTACGAGATTTCTGATATGATTCATCAAGTCCATTCTCAGCTGATCTGTCCTTGCCCGTAAGATATTCGAAAGGCTTAACCCCCCTAGGCATATGGAACTGGCTGTCTGCCATAACAGCATAAAGATTACGAGCTGCGTCCTTACCCTTTGTATCGCCTGCTATATCAGCAATAGTCCTGCCCTTAATATCATACTGGCCAATCTTCGAAAGCTGTAATCTGGCATTTGTAGCAAGCCTGTAGTTATGCGGTTGATTTTTCCAAATATGCTCAGGCTCGAAATGATCCGGATTGTATGAATTCATAATCGAGATCAGCTTAGGCTGAACACCAATCCAGTTGTCAATTGCGGCAGAGTACTGCTTTGTACCTCCTGCTTCTTCCTGAGCATAGATAAGAGACTCTCCGTCTTTTCTTGTCACCATCTCAAATTCCTGAGCAACATCTATCTCAGCGCCCTGAAGCTGTCTGAAGAAATCAGCATGCTCCCGAATCTGCTTAGGATCAGAATAATCAATATCAGGCATTCTGGTCTCGCCTAACTTCTTATTACAATCCATGAACATTCTTGTCCAAAGCTTGACATTTGTCTTTTTGGTCTCAACATTTTTTACATTGGTAGGGTGAGCCTTAAGGAAATCATGGAATTCGGTAACATAATTGCTAAACTCCGGAGAATCAGATTTGAGATCCATAACCTGATTGAAGTTCAGTTCCTTTATACCCATCAGATATGCAACAAATATACCATAATGTCTCGGATTTCCGGAATCATGGAAATGCGCATTACCAAAGGCCTTTTTGATCTCCTCATCACCTGAAACCATTTCCTGCTTTTTATATAGATCAGTGACATCAGGATTAATAAAACCAAGTATTTCTCTGGCACGCTTAATACTTGCCTTGTTCATCTCCTTTGTGCGGAGGGTTTCAAGGTCATTTATATCCTTGTAATCATCATAATTACCTTCCGGAAGCTCCTTCACCTCTTCTTCAGGCTGTTCCTCCTGAGGTGCACCTGCGTTAACATTGTCTACTTCAGGCTGGTTGTTATTAACAGCGTTTACATCAATGTTCTCAGGCTGGTTGTTGTTTGCAGCATCGTTATTTAACTGGTTCTCATTATTTACGTTTACATTTTCTTCCGGCTTTGGCATATTTTTTTCCTCCATCTGATTTTAATTGTTTTTATTTTATCTGTCGCTAATATAACACCCTCTACGCAACAAAAGAGCAACACGTCAAAAAAAATTATCACACCACCACAATTCTAGCTTCTATATTCTTATTTAAAGCTCAGTTGATCTTCTGAAGCAGTGCGTCCTTATTCAATATTTTATACTTCAGAAAAATCCGTATCCATTGAAAGCTGCACTTTGTAATCAGGAAATGCCTTCTGTACATCCGTCATTACATCCTGATAAACAGCCCTCCTGTCGCCGGCATTAAAGCTTACTACTATGTCAAATCGCATGCTTTTTTCTTCTTTATCCATATAAAATCCATGCATCTGAAGAACATGCCGATGCGCCAATACTATCTCACGTATATTCTTCTGCGCTTCCATTATATCCTTATCTCTGGTATTTACCGAATAGACTCCTATGGCAGTAAGGACAACTCTGTATTTCAGATAAACCGTTTCCTGAATCTTTCTTATGAGCTTATCGAGCTGACTTGCAGTATATGTATCCGGCACCTCGATATGGATAGAACCATTCCATGTGTCAGGCCCGTAATTATTCAGCACCAGATCATATGCCCCCTGCACATCCGGGAATTCTCTTACTGTCTCCTTGATGCTATTTGTCAGATCAGGATCATTTCGTTCTCCGAGGATCTGTGACACGGTATCTTTCAGCATCTCAAAGCCAGACTTAATGATGACCAGCGAAATGACTGCACCCAGCCACGCCTCCAGCGACACATCTGTTATCATAAATATGATTGCAGCAAGAAGGGTAGATGCAGAAATGACCGAATCAAGTGTGGCATCCTCTCCGGAATTTACAAGTGAGGCAGAATTTACCTTCTTTCCAACCGACTTAACATATCTTCCGAGAACTATCTTCACCACTACAGCTACTCCGACTATGATCAGTGAAACTGTCGAATAGTCCGGAGTATCCGGATTAATGATCTTCTTGATGGATTCCACAAGCGACGTTACACCGGCGTACAGTATGATAACCGATATGATCATCGCGCTCAGGTATTCAATACGTCCATACCCAAAAGGATGCTTCTTATCCGGCTCGCGGCCGGCAAGCTTTGTTCCGATGATCGTAATAATGGAACTTCCGGCATCGGAGATATTGTTAACAGCATCCATGACTATGGCAATCGAATTACTGAGGAGTCCGATAACCGCTTTAAATCCCGCAAGGAAAACATTTGTTATGATGCCGATAATACTTGTTTTTACTATGGTCTTCTCTCTGATTTTTTCTGCTTTATTGTTCATATTTTTTACTACCTTTTTTCTGAATAACAATCGAAATGATCACAAAAACTGCAAGAATAAACGGATAAAACAGAAATGGTATTATAGCCATGCTGGTCAGCCCCGCTATACCGGATGCAACCAGAAGCTGTGCACCGTAAGGAATTATGCCCTGCATAATGCACGAGCATGTATCCAGAAGTGAGGCTGTATTCTTCGGATTTACACCATATTCCGTACTGATATCCTTCGCTATCGGAGCCGCGATTACTATTGCGACAGTATTATTGGCAGTTGCTATATCCATAAATGCTGTAAGCAGTGCAATGCCTGCCATACCGCCCCTCCGGCCTTTTGCTGTTCTTCTTATAACCGAAAGTATAGCCTCAAAACCTCCGTTTTCCTTCATAAGAGAAGCAATCGATGCTACAAGTATCGTAACTATCATTGTTTCAAACATTCCTGACATTCCTGTTCCCATAGAGGAAAGAGCTGTGTCATAAGTCAATGAACCGGTGACTATACCTGCACCTATAAAAAGGATGATGCCTGTAATGAGGACAATAAATACATTTATCCCGATCACGGACATAGCGAGGACTATAAAATATGGAAGCGCCTGAATTATATTGTAATCAAAATCTCCGACGTCGACTCCCTTATTACTGAATGCATAAACAAGAAGAATAGTCAGAGTTATAAGAGCCGCCGGAAGTGCGAGCCTGATATTTGTCCTGAACTTGTCCTTCATCTCCACACCCTGAGTTTTTGTTGCGGCTATTGTCGTGTCGGAAATGAATGAAAGATTGTCTCCAAACATTGCACCTCCCACCACAACACCTACACAGAAAGGCAGAGAAAGCTTTCCGTTCTCTGCAACCGATACTGCAATCGGAGCAATAACCGATATGGTTCCGACACTTGTTCCCATGGCCATCGAAATGAGACAGGCTATAAGAAACAGACCGGGAACTGCAAATCTTGCCGGAATGATGGACAGCAGCAGGTTAGCTGTACTTGAAGCTCCTCCTGCCTTGCCGGCTATTCCGCTGAAGGCCCCTGCCATCAGGAAAATAAAGAGCATGATGACTATATTGTCATCGCCTATCCCCCGGGCACATATATGTATCTTCTCCTCAAAACTGACCTTTCTGTTCTGCAGAAATGCCGCGATAAGTGCTATGGAAAAAGCCAGTACCACCGACACAACATAGAAGCCCATTCGTCCCTCGGAATGGTCAATGTATTCAAAGTAAATTCCATTCCCAAGATATAAAATAAGAAACAGACCAATAGGTATAAGTGCTTTGGGATTTGATTTTATAACCTTATGATCATCCATAATCATCTACCTCGTTTTGCTGATTTTTTCTGATATTATTAATCTTCCGTTTTTATCGCCTTATGTTTTTTTGAAATAAAATCCGGCAGTTTTCGACCGGCTTTACGCCATGCGTAATACTCCGCTGTTGCCGCAAAAAGCACATCTCCCGATGAATTAAGCGCCGTCTCGACACTGTCCTGAATAACCCCGATTATGAAGCCTACTCCCACGACCTGCATCGCAATGTCATTTGAGATGCCAAAAAGTGAACATGCCATAGGAATAAGCAGCAGAGACCCTCCTGCTACTCCGGAAGCTCCACATGCAGCAACTGCCGCAAGTACGGACATTATGAAAGCTGTAGGTATGTCTACGCTGACTCCAACTGTGTGAGCCGCTGCAAGTGTCATAATCGTTATTGTGATCGCAGCGCCATCCATATTTATGGTTGCCCCCAAAGGAATCGAAACTGAATAAACATCTTCATCCAGCCCAAGCTTCTCACAGAGTTCCATATTGACAGGAATATTGGCAGCCGAGCTTCTTGTGAAAAATGCAGTCAGACCACTTTCCTTAAGGCATCTCCAAACCAGAGGATACGGATTGCATCTAAGACATATCGCAACAATGACAGGATTTATAACAAGTGAGACGAAAAGCATACAGCCGACAAGAAGCGCGACAATCCTGCCATAGTCGGCAAATATCTCAACACCGTTACTTGAAACAGAATTATAAACAAGACCGAATATTCCGAAAGGAGCAAGATTGATTATCCATCTTACAGCCTGAGAAACAGCTTCCGAAATATCTACCAGCATGGTTTTCGTTGTATCTGCAGCCGCTCTTTTAAGTGCTATTCCGATTACCACTGCCCAAAGGAGGATACCAAGATAATTTGCATTGGCCATACCCTGAACAGGATTAACAACTATATTCATGAGCAGATTATGCATTACCTCACTGAGTCCCTCCGGAGCCGCCTGCTTACTTGCATTACTGACAAGAACCATTGTCTGTGGAAAAATAAAGCTTGCTATAACCGCAACAAAGGCAGCTATCAGAGTTGTGATAAGATATAAAAATATGACCATTCCGAATCTTTTGTCCAGTTTTGCGGAGCCACTGCACAGAGAACTCATTACCAGCACCGCAACAAGCACAGGTGCGATAGCTTTGAGCGCTCCTACAAAAAGATCTCCCAGTGTTGCCGGCCAGCCTGCATCAGGAATAACAAATGCGAGTATTACACCAATAACAATACCGACGAAAATCCGGAGTATCAAACTTATGTTGTTGTATTTTTCTACGATCTTCTTAATTATTATCATAAGAACATTGCACCTCCAAATACTTCCGTATAAATAAACATCTGTCTACATTTCGGAAATTTAAATGCATACTAAATCTTCTTCAGAACAATTAATCCCCCACCGTATTCCATCAGCCCGTCAACAAGTTTCACTTCATCCCAGGATGAAATATTCTCCCCGAACATCTCGCGCTTTTCTCCGGTGTCATAGTAGTACTTTCCATTTACAGCCTTCCACTCCTTTGGCGGCTCCGGACAGAATCTTCCATCCTTTACCTCTCCCAATTCACCGGAAGCGATGGCTGCATCGATCTGTTCCTGTGGTATGCCTTCCGGAATCTTCATCCATGTCTCAACCTTATGATCCTCTGTAAATACAATCCTCGTATCAAACGCCTGTAAGATCACTGCTCTCTTGTCCGCAGACGCATCAATCGAATCGAGCCAGGCAACAGCCTCATCTCTTGTCATCATCACGAATTTTTCTCCGTTATAGCTCTTCGCCTTCTCTGTAACGTACTCTCCGACGATTTCCTTCATCGATTCATCGCAAGGCAGATTCTCAACATCTGCCTTTAATTCCAGATCCTTTTGTTCCATAGTTTACCCTCTCCTTTATTTTATTCTCTGATCATCTACTGACTATAAAATGTTCTGTCGCTTCAGATTCACGATCACTTTATTATCGTAACATTTTTTAGCCATTCTGTGAAGTGGCCGAAAGCACCGTTACTTATACGTTCGGGCAATCCCGTTACTGTGTATGTGCCATATCACTGCGTGATATGCAGTACTTGCTTCGCAAGTTCTGGTTCTGCTCCGCAGAACGCATCTGTCCTGCGGACAGACTCACGGGACCCTCCCTCGTTGCACTCGGGCAATCCCGTTACTTAGTTGCGCTTTTGTTGCCTCATGCATGTTAGAATATCCACAGTATATGAAACAATGAGCGAATACGCCTATTTATCAGGGCAAATAAAAAGATCAAAAAATACGGAGGTATGCCATGAAAGAAGTAGATGAAGATGACGAGATCATAGATAACAAGTCCGATGATAACCAGATTGAAAACAATAAGAATAAACAGGCCGGCAACATAAATGATGAGATCGTTGAGGCTGAGAATGACAATTTTTATAACAGAGGTGAATATGCCACTGATTTTATCCGAAATTATAAGCCTGTTCAGAGAGTAAATACGAATGATACTCCGCCTGTTCAATTCTACACGACATCAATCAAGGGACTGATGTCTGTTTCGGATGTTTTCCCGGACTTTTCCAAGGAGATTGAAAATCTCAGTATCGAAATGATGACGATTGAAGCCGAAATGGGATTCAAAAAGAAGACACGCCTCTACCTTCCTAACGACGAAGGAAGGGATTCTCACATATTTATTACCGACGACCCGGAGGTCAAGAACGGCATAAACGCATTTCGTGAAAAATATAATGATTTTATGAACCGTATCTCTGCGGCCTATACCGATCCGAATTCGGTACAGTATCGTCTGATCAACGTCATAAAGAAGAATTCTGAACTTCTGGATGATCCTGCGCATCTGGATAAGCTTTCAGGATTTCCTGAGTACTATAAGGCTCTAAAATGTTCCTTTATGGATATGCCGGATTCAAACTTTGCCGCCGGAATCGGTGAAAATGATAATCCTGTTTACAAGTCTGATCTGGCTCGTTATCAGAAGTTCATGAGCAATCATGTATTTCTTGATCAGATTGAAGATAAACAGAACTTCTTCATAAACGAATATCTTCCTTATACGGAAAAAAGAAAGAACGGCACTTTGACAAGCGAGGAAGCCGTAGACTATAACTCTGCCTATCTGAATCATCTCATAAAGCAGAAGGAATATTTTGAGACCATCATGTCCTACGGAAAGGATGATCCGGATATTGCCGCAAGTAAGATGTGCAATAATCCTATACAGTTTGAAGGCGATTGGCAGGGCGACCGCTTCGGGAAGATGACTCTGGACAAGATAAACCGCAACATTGACGCTATGGGACGCGGCTGGCCGGCAGCAGATATGAATTTCCTCGATGAACTTCATCTTATACAGCTTAAGCTGAACGAAATGGCCGAAAATTCAAATCATGGCTTCACCCCTGAGGAGCAGAAGGCTGCAAAGAATCTCAAGAGCAAGATGAAGAAGCCGTATAATAATATTTTAAAGAAAAATATCTCTTCACCGGAGGAGAGAATGGAACTCATCACCGGTATAGAGGAATCTCTGAAGGATTACATCTCACTTGACACTGCCTATAAGGCAAGGACTTTCAAGGGCGATCTTAACATAAACGGTCCTCATTCCCTTACATGGCTCCTTGATGAAGCAAAGGGCAGAAAGGTCTTCCGCTCAGAGGTCGGTAAAAACCATCAGATTGATTCAGAGCTCCACTCAAATTTGTATACAGATCTATCATCACATCACGCATATTTTAATAGTGCATTAACTGATTCTTTACGGGAGAGATTTAATAACACTCCCGAAACCAAAGCTGTTATGGATAGAGATGGTGCTGAAGAATATGGACCGGACGATGAGATTCCTAACCTGGCCGATGAAGCCTTCGAACCGAAATATAAATTTAATCATAAAGCATATTTACATATGGCAAATGACTATAATATTTCAATAGTCCGAGACCCGGAAGCTCTTGAAAGATATAAGAAGCAGGTAAACAAGATGGCTGATACAATGGACGAATTCATCGCAGAGGATGTCCCGGATGACGAAATAGGCCGGAAAATGAAGGAATTCTTCCACTACAATGTGTCCGAGAAGGTCCGCAGGGCTGCAAAAGGCTACAGTGAGTCTTATATGGATTACAAATCTCCATTTTTAGGCGCAGCATTGTCCTACCACGGTCTGGTCGACCCTACGCTTGAAAATGATCACTTCAGAAATTATCTCAAAAAATGGGGAGCCAAATTCCCTATAGTTGATATCGCCATCGAGCACGGTAAATTATCAGACACCTATATTGATTACTTTGAAGAGAAGAAGAAAGCAGGCGGTACCCTCTCACCAAAGCGTGAGGAATTCTACCGCCAGAAGATATATGACCATACTGTACTTTTAGGTGCTTTACACGGTAAAATGTCTGCTGTCGCTGAGAGCAAGGAATACAACGCTGCGATAAAGCGCGGCACCTTACTGATGGAGGATATCTTCCATATCCACCCTCTCTCTCCAAGAGGTACCAAAGCCATGGCAAGCGGTATAGAAGCTTATAAAACAGGCCTCGAAAACCGATGGTCACTTGAGGATCTTCCTACTCTGACAGCTTTCCATATGCTGATGACCGACCTGGAAACTGGTGCCAAATATAAATCGAACACAGTTCTTCATAAAGTTGTAAAGATCGATCCTCCAAGATTTGACAGTGAAGAGCGAAAAAATACATTTCTCAAGATGAAAGACCTCTATAGCGAAATAATAAGCACTCCTCTCACATCTGAAAAGCAACGAAATGAGTTTATGCGCAAAATGTCAGATACCGTCAGAGAGGGAATCGCAAACGGAGGTCTGAAGACTGCCGGCAGATATCCAATGCACTTCGCCAGCTACTTCCTTCAGACCGAGAATCAGACTATGGACAGAACTCTTGCTGTTGTAACCGGTAAGGAGCCTGCAGTATACCAGCCTGTTAAGTGCGGTCCTGACAGAAAGGTTGAATCCATTCTCTGCGATCTGAACACAAGAAGAACCGACCTCTGGTTCGGCAGTGAGAACGCCGAGCATAAAAATCTCAGAGAAGCTGTAGAGGATATGCAGAAATTCATGAAGGATAATCCGAATCCGGGCATAACAAAAGCGGAAATACTCAGTTATTCTGAAAAGTACCTCAGCAAGCTTGATGCTGTACAGCATCATTCAAAGATCTATCAGGAAAAGCGTAAGGGCGCTTCTTCAAGAGGCGGTAAAGCGAGACTGAACGGAGCCAGAAAGGTCTTCGATTTTGCTGAGTTTGAGAAGGACAATTTGCTCGACAGACTAAAAATGACCACTGATGTTAAGTTCAAGGATATTGACGAACTCCGCACCTCTGTTGCCATCAATAAGAAGGTTGATGCCGTAGCAAAACTCACCGAGATGACCGCGATGCCAAGATCCAAAGATGAAATAAAGGAGCTTCATTCGCTCGCAGCTGATATTCTTGTAGCTAAGATGGTTGCTGCCAAGTCTTCTCCGGGCTACAAAACTTTCAAGGAAATGGGTAACGAAGCCTTCAAGAATGAGGTCCTGAAGAGCAAGGAATTCAAAGCTCTGATGACTTCCTATACCAGAGATCAGAATATGACACCTGAAAAGTTTGCTATAGAGCTTTCCGGCGATGGTGTTCTGAACAGACTTAGAAGCTTCAATACAAATCTGAAGAAGTCTGAAGATCTAGCCACTGCAAAGGCTAC
Source organism: Eubacterium ruminantium (assembly GCA_900108205.1). Taxonomy (GTDB): domain Bacteria; phylum Bacillota; class Clostridia; order Lachnospirales; family Lachnospiraceae; genus Eubacterium_Q; species Eubacterium_Q ruminantium_A. Next base: position 209,285 of record FNUU01000004.1, read on the forward strand.
CGAGAAGGAAGCAAAGGAAGCCAATGACACAGCGGCCAGACAGACGAAGATCTCAGAGCGAGAACAACAGTTTAAACAGAAGCATCAGGCCGAAAGAGAAGCAAGAAAAAAAGCCCAGGTAAATAAAGGAATAGGCAAAAAATAATAGATCGGTATTTACATTCCGCTTCACCAATCAATCAAAAAGAGCAGGAGGCTTATGCCACCTGCTCTACGGGGAAAATATATATCACAAAATTATGCTATTCTCTTTTCTGCTTCGTCTTCTGTCACTTCGATATCAAGCTTCCAGATTTCTTTATTGTACTGGTCAATTGTTCTGTCTGATGAGAAGAATCCTGCCTTAGCTATATTTACCAGCATCTTCTTAGCCCATTCTGTACGGTTCTCATAATCGCTGTATGCCTTTTCTCTTGCAGCCTTGTAAGACTCAAAGTCGGGGAAGGTCATGAACCAGTCCTTATTGATAAGCTCACCGTAAAGTCTTCTAAGATTCTCCTCGCAGCCTACTGCAAGCATTGTATCGCTGACGATGAAATCAATCGCACGCTTGATTGAAGCATTTCCTTCATAATATGATCTTGCTGAGTAATCGCCTCTTGAATAACGTGCAATTACATCATCTGAGGAGTCACCAAAGGTGTAGATGTTATCTTCGCCAACAAGCATACAGATCTCAACATTTGCGCCATCCATTGTACCGAGAGTAACTGCGCCGTTAAGCATGAATTTCATATTTCCTGTTCCGGAAGCTTCCTTGGAAGCAAGCGAGATCTGTTCAGAAATATCGCAGGAAGGGATGAGTTTTTCAGCAAGAGTAACATTGTAGTTTTCAACCATTATTACACTGAGATATGGTGAAACCTCAGGATCAGATGCAATTATCTGCTGCATGCAGAGGATAAGGTGAATGATATCCTTTGCAATAGTATATGCAGGCGCAGCCTTAGCACCAAAAAATACAGTAATTGGCTTTGATGGCTTTAAGCCGGCCTTGATCTCGAAGTATTTATCTATAACATAGAGCATATTGAGCTGCTGACGCTTGTACTCATGAAGTCTCTTAACCTGGATATCGAAGATTGAGTCTGGATTTACAATGATGCCCTGGGTATCCTTAAGGTACTGCGCAAGCATTGACTTCTTCTCATCCTTAACAGTAAGAAGCTTACCAAGAACAAGCTCGTCATCCTTATATGCAAGAAGCTTTTCAAGCTCTGATGCATCCTTCTTCCAGCCCTCACCGATAAGTTCAGTGATAAGACCTGCAAGTTCAGGATTGCATGACATAAGCCAACGACGGAAGGTAATACCGTTTGTCTTGTTATTGAACTTCTCAGGATAAAGCTTGTAGAAGTTGTTCAGCTCTTCGTTCTTAAGTATTTCCGTATGAAGGAAAGCAACGCCGTTTACGCTGTAGCCGTAGTGGATGTCCATATGAGCCATATGTACAAGACCATCCTTAATTATGTATGTGCTCTCATCCTTAACTGTCTTTTTTACGCGGTTGTCAAGCTCGCGGATGATAGGCATAAGCTGTGGAACAGCCTTCTCAAGGAACCAGATCGGCCACTTCTCAAGAGCCTCAGCAAGGATAGTATGATTTGTGTATGCGCAAACCTTGGAAACGATGTCGATTGCCTCATCCATAAGGATGCCTCTCTCCTGAAGCTGACGAATAAGCTCAGGGATTACCATTGAAGGATGTGTATCATTGATCTGAACTGCTACATAATCAGCAAGGTCATGGAGGTTGCTTCCGCGCATAACAGCCTCATCAAGGATGAGATATGCTGCATTTGCTACCATGAAATACTGCTGATATACACGAAGGATTCTACCCTTATCGTCTGAATCATCCGGATAAAGGAAAAGTGTAAGGTTCTTTCTGATATCATCTTTATCGAAATCGATAGACTCACCAACGATGCCCTCATCTACGCTTTCGATATCGAAGAGATGAAGCTTTGTTGTACGATTCTCATAACCGAGAACATCGATATCATAGAGGCGTGACTGAACATCAAAGCCACCGAAATGTATTGTATAAGAAGTTTCGGTTCTGTTAAGCCAGCTGTTCTCTGTGATCCATGGATTTGGAGTCTCTCTCTGAAGATTATTTTCAAATACCTGCTTAAACAGACCATAGTGATAGTTAAGTCCTACTCCGTCGCCGTTAAGGCCGAGTGTTGCGATAGAATCAAGAAAGCATGCTGCAAGTCTTCCGAGACCACCGTTACCGAGTGATGGCTCAAGCTCAAGCTCTTCAATTTCAGCAAGTGACTTACCTTCTTCAGCAAGCAGTTCCTTTACTTCATCATATATCTTAAGGTTGATAAGGTTATTTGAGAGAAGCTTTCCGATCAGGAACTCTGCCGATATGTAATAAAGTTTCTTCTTTCCTTCATTTGATTCCTTAGCCTTTGCCTGTTCTTTTACGAGATTGAGGAGCGCGATGTAAAGTTCCTCATTTGTACTATCTTTGATAGTGTTCTGAAGCTTTGCTTCAATAGTTTCTTTCAATGACATTTTTGTTTCCTCCCAGGAATATTTTAAATATGTTTTCGTTAGTGCCTCAGCACCTCTTTCCTATATGACAAATATATCGCAGGGAGGGAGATATTTCTTGTTTTATAAAATTATGTTTTAACACAATCCTATCCATTTTTTACGAAACTCTTGTGATTTTTACTATGAAATGCGTATTTATAATGATATAATTCTCTTGCATCAGGATATTATTGGTCTATTTTACAGCAAAAATTAAGGCATATTTTTATATAATAGTAGGAGAAAAGCGCATGAATATTGCACAATACGAGAATTATCAGGAGAAAAAGACACACGGTGAGATCAGCTTTCCGTTCGTTACATATATCTGCACAATACCGCTCGATTTCAAAAATGTGCCTCTTCACTGGCATGATGAGATGGAGATCGTATATATAAAGAAGGGAACCGGATGCATCTCAGTCAACCTAAACGAATTCATCGTAGCAGAGGGTTCTGTCATCATCATTCTGCCGGGGCAGCTGCATTCGATCTACACCTCGGATCAAACCGAGCGTATGGAATATGAAAATATTATATTTAATCCGGGGATACTTCTGTCCAAGCAGGCTGACACCTGCTCCAGAGATTACCTGATGCCACTTTTCTCCGGCGACACCTCTGTTCCGGTTCATTTTCATTCGGGCGTCCCTCATTATAAAGAGATTATCGAAATTTTGGACAACTGCGACAGAGCCGGTGCCGAAAAACCGCATGGTGAAGCGCTGTACATAAAGTCCCAGCTTTTCATGCTGCTGTATGTTTTGGAAAACAAATGCCGACTCAAGGAGCCGGCTATCAAAAGCATGAAGTCATTGGAATCAATGAAGTCAGTTATTAAATATGTAGAATTACATTATGCCGATCATATTACGATCGACGATATGGCGGAGATCACCTCATGCTCTCCTTCTTATTTTATGAAGAGCTTCAAAAAGACCTTTCACACTTCCTTTATCGACTATCTGAAGAATTACAGGCTGACGATAGCAGCCCGAATGCTTACGCAATCCGACGGAAGCGTTCTCGACATATGCGAAAGTGTCGGTTTTGACAACCTTTCATATTTCATCCGCAGCTTCAAAGCAAAATACGGTGTCACTCCAAGAAAATACAGCAGCATATCCGACTCAGCCAAGTAACAGCGTTTTATTTATCTTAAATATTCTTTTACTGAGCTTATTTCTTGATGACTGCCTGTTCCTTATTCTTTGCTTCAACCATTTTATTTACCGTACCCATTTCTAACTTAAGCTTTTCTACCATATTTCTGGTTTTTCTTTCTCCCACGACATCCTTTTTCTTTTTATTATTATCTAACATATTAGCCAGCGCTTCTTCACCTGCATCCAGTATACGTCCTCTATTAACCTCTCCGGCTTTTGCCTTTTTAAGAACACTTTCCCGGAAGTTTTTCTTAAATTCATCACTGAGCTGATTCTTGATAAAGGAGTCTCTCTGATACTTATTACCCGTTGAATCAAGTGCCTGGTTATATCTGGTGATTGTTCCGCCTTTTTCCCTGCCCACAGTATAATTAACAATATTTACCATAAGAACCTGATAGGCCTCATCCATTATTGATTCCTCCAGTTTTATATTTTCCGGGTTCTTCAAATATGCAGCGCCTGTTTCACTTATCCTGTTATCAAGCTTTTCATGGAACATACTTCGATAACACCAACTGGCACCATTCTGTCGTGGTCCTGTAGGGAATTTAACATTAAATTTAGAACAGTTCTTCTTGAATACTTCAGGTTCCTTTCTGTACTGGTTGAAAGCACTCTCTACAAGATGTCTCCTTGTAAAATCATCGGCAGTAACCTCGGCCATATCAGAGATTTTATCTACATACTTTGCCATCTTAGTCAAAATCTCATCTGATACTACAGTGTTTTCACCCGGTTTTTCCTTCTTGGCATGTGCATGGATATCAGTTACGATCGATCTGTACATGGAATCTGTGCTTAACTCATAGAGACTGTCACTTGTAAGAGCCTCTACTATCTGAGCAGCCAGATTTTTCTTTTCAGGTTTTTTCGCAGGCTTTTTCTCCTCTTTTATTTCTTTCTTATTCTCTGCCTTTTTAGGAGCCTTCTTCTCTTCCTTCTTCGGCGCTTTGTTTTCTACTTTCTTCTCTTCTTTTTTCTCTCCCTCAGCCTCAGGCTTTTTCTCTGCCTTAACTTCCTCCGGTTTTTTGATATTATATTTTTCTATCTCCCATTCATCCGGTATATACTCAGGTCCACCTATATAATCGTCCTTATCAAATACAGATTCATCAGCCTTACCTGAACGGATCAGCTCCATTCTATACTCAAATTTGATATAGTCATGCCCAACTCCAATAGGATTTTCATTAAGTACCGGAGATTCACGATCTACTATGTTATAGAAATATCCGTCTTCTGTCACATAGTTTTCAGGGTCCTCTCCATCAAGCTGTATACGCTCTCCAAGTGAATTATATATACGCATCCTGAAATCAGGATCGAGATTTTTTATGATTTTCTTTACTCCGTCATGTATTTCTGTAGAAATAAGACTATTTGAGAAATCCTTTGCAGTAAAGGTCGGGTCTGTATCAAAACGATGCTTCATCTTTTCGATATATATTGATTTTATAAATGAATGGTATTCCTTAGTTATATCCAATTTATCAACCAGTTCACCAGCACCCTTCAGATTAGTTTTTCCAAGGATACTTTGTCTATACTCAGCCTCAAACCTCGTAAGACGTTCGTATTTGGCGAGTGCACGTTCCCTTTCATTTCCGGTATATTCCCTGGTGAACTCTCCTGAGGTAAGAACCATATGACAATCCAGCTTTTCCCACAGAGTACTCACTGCATTCATACGTTTGCTGGTATATTCAGAACGTTTCAGTTTCTGACCATTATTCTTTTTTTCATAATCATCTTCCTCTTTATATTTACCCCTCAGATATTTGTTAACGCTTCCCTTAACTTTATTAACCTGCTTCTGATATTCCCAGAACTGGTCTGCGTTCATATTCGGATGCTTTCTGGCTATTTCCACCAGTTTCTCTAATCCGGATTTAATCTCCCTGAAGTTATCTGAAGATCTAAGGAACTGGTCAACATCATTAATAGACTTCAGCATACTTTTTGCCTGCTCAAGTCTGGTTTTTCCTTCTAACTCATACGGATCCGTAATTTCTTCTCCAATAGCTTCAAAGGTTTTCTCGGCTACTGAGATGACGTTCTTATCCTTATATTTATTATTAAACGCTTCAGCTTCTTTAAGAGCCTCTCGTCTGGTAATATAATCAGGCTTCTTTACATCATAATACTTATTATAAATAACATTTATATCTTTATTAGCTGCTGTAACGTCCTTTAACATCTGCTCATATTTTGCAGTGGTCTTTTCCATGTTTTTCTTTAAGCCAAGACATTCCTCCACCTCTTCTTCATTGTTCTCTTTTCTGTATTTCTCTATATCTTCATCAAGAATTCTAAGCTGTTCTTTTGACTCCTTAATAGCTAATGTTGCAGCTTTTAATTTATTTTCAGTATCTGCCTTAGCTTCACTGATATATCCGAGAACTTTGAATTCAGCAAGTGGCCATCCATTTTTTAATGCCTTGGACTGACCTTTCAGATTTGCAACAGCAACCTCAATAGCATCTCTATTGGCCTTATTCGGATCTGAAGATGTTATATCACCTAATGGATTGTTGAGATTATGACCTGATTTATAATCCGGCTCAATTCCTTCCTTGTCAAGCATAGGTTTTCCGGCCCGTGGGTTTCTGATCTGAACCTCTGTGAAATCCTTCTCGTCCTGAGTAAGATCAGTTCTTGCATATCTTTTTTCAGACTCTGACCTAAGCTTATCAAATTTGGCCGTAAAATTATCAATGGCTGTGACATATTTCAGCATATAGGCCAAATCCAGACCTTTCTTATCCTCTTTTTCGGCCTTCTGTCTATCATAAATAACCTTAAATAAGCCCTTGATCCCTACATAATAATCCGTTAAATAATCAGCAAATTCTCCAAGAGCCTCTTTACGCTTATTCAAATTTTCAATGACTATTTGTTTTTCAAAAACCGTTTCCTTCTTCTTTTTACCCTTGTGAACAGGATCGTCTACTTCTCTTTCGACTTCTACATCATCTACGAAAGATGGTGAAACAAGAAAAGAACCATATATCCGTTCAAGAGAAGGCTGGTCCACTAAGGCATCGAACATATCTCCATTTGAAGGATTGGCCACATAATTAAAAGCCTCCATAATTTTCTTAAATGGACCGTCATATTTTTTGATTCCTTCTCCAATACGCTTATAGCTTTTATTAACCTCCTTAAGCAGTCCGGACTGATCCTCCGAAACAGCACTCGTCGTCAAACCCAGTCCAAAAATGGGTTTATCATCAGGGTTATGTTTCACATTACTCAAAACCGTACTTACAGCATCCTTCACCTTATCATATTTATTATCCATTATACGACTGATTCCAGTCGCGTCGGCAGAAAGCCTTCCAAGCTGAAAAAACTGCTTTTTATAATTATAGTTTTCAAATCTCTGTTGTTTAGTTCTACGTGGCATATTATTCCCCTCCATTTATTACAAGACCCTTACGCGAAGTAATCCGATATATCATAATACGAACTGATTATAACCCGGCAAGTATAACAAATGCGCAACACAAAAAGCGGTGCAATGCACCGCTTCAGACTGTTTCTGCCGGCCAGTGTCCTTACTTCTTTAAAAACTTCCAATAGTTAAAGCCGGTTTTACCATACAATATCAAACGAAACTTCCGGCTCTTGCGTACTATAGTCAATAAATATACTTACATTATAAAAGCTATCATGTTCCGGATTTTCTGCAGCCTTAATACCAATACATACTTCTATACAATCATCATTAATAGACAGTCCATTTACATACCAGTTTTCTTTTAAATACTCTAAACTAAATTCATCCTTTAAACGTATATCCCAATCACTATCACTATTGTTTTCAAAAAATCCAGTAATCTCTTTATAGATTTCATCATAACACTCATCCATTATCTGATCAGATTTTTTATAAATACTCTCCATGGAATCAAGGACATAATCTATATTATCTTCTCTCACAGCAATTTCATATATACCATAGGAAGCATCTGGCTTATCGCCAAAAGAATGATTACCAAATCCTCCCAGTATATCTATGTAACATACATCTTTCGAACTTGTGTCCTTAACTAAAACTCCATTTCCAAAATACGAATTTTCAATTTCAACTGCAGATAATGTTTTCTTGTCACCATATTTTAAATGATTTAGGTTTTTTAGTTTCTTTTCAATCTGTTTATTTTCTTTTGTTAATGCAGAACTTTGTTCTTTATCAGTATTAAACAATTTCCCAAAAAATGACATAATTTACACTCCTCATCTATGTTTATATATACTTTAAAGATCATTTTATACTTTTTTTATACTTTTTGACAATAAAAAGAGCGTCAATAATCGAAAAAAAACAAAAAAATCCCGCAAAGCCTTATTTTATAAGGCTTTGCGGGATTTTGTATTTACTCATATTCGATGGATGACTTGTGTTACATACCATATATGGTAGCTAATATTATAATCCACCTACCATATATATACTGATTATTCATATTATATAGCTTTACCAAACATTTTGCTGTCAAAATGCTGTCATATACTGATTATCGAAAAAATCCACCAGAGCCTTAACATTTTCTGCTGAATTTAAATCCTTTTTAAAAAGAGTATGCATTTTTCCTCTATTCTTTATTACTGACTTCAAAGAATCCTGAAAAGCTTTAGATACATCAGGTACATTTGTCTTGTTATTTTCCGGCATTTTTTAGTCCTCCATCAATAAAAATAAACAATTTGTCATAAAAAGATTTTAATAATGTAAATAATAATGTAACTACATTTACTTACTACTTTTTTACTACAGCCTTATTCTCTGATTTTTTTGCCTTTTCGGCAGCCATCTTCTTTAGTTCTTTTTTAACAGCTTCAGGATTAACTATAGCTTTTACCATATCATACTCGCCTAATTTCCTGGCTTCTTTTATAAATGCTTCACCTAAATTATTAACGTTTACTTTTTTATAAACATTTTTAAATGATTGGGTATTTTCAATTTCTTTTCTTACGTTATTACAAAGAACTTTGATTGTCATATCAGAATCAAACTCCTTTGAAAAATCATACCAACCATCATACTTATCAACTTCTTTAGCAAATAGATCTATAGCAATCAATTTGCTAAAGGCTGATTTTCTGTTATCTAATACTTCTTTAGTAGCTTTTTTGTCAGGAAGCTTATTAAATACAGGATTTTTATACATCGATGTTGTAAACTTTACAGTAACATCATCCTTAAGTTTAAAGCCACTATGATATTTATTCTGAGCAAGAGATTTATTCTTCTTTAAATCTTTTTCTACACTTTTCTGAGCCAAAAAAGCCTGCTCACCAAACGTTCCAATTGCCATTTCATCAGATATACCAACAAGTTTATTATATGGTTCTCCCATAGTTGCAGTGATATAAAATACTTCTTTTTCGCCAATTTTTCCTTCAGGAGTATCTAAATCCATATATGGCTGAAGAAAACGTATGTTTTTCTTAACAATCTCCACCGATTTATTAATTGCTTTCACCATATCTTTTGTATATTCATCACCTTTATTCTGAGCCAGATACTTCGAAGAAAGCTTATATATTCTATCCATTAATTGCTTATAGCTGTTAAAAGAATAGTTTTTCTTTTCATCAACAGGATAGTTTCTACCAAGATTATTCCATTCTCGGAGCGCATCACAGAAATCCTTTATAATACCTTTTGGAGGCTGAGGTTTTACTTCATCTTCCATATGTTCCTGGTTTTCATCATAAAAAACCGGATCGTTTTCTGACAGGAAAGTGTGACCTATATATCTTTCCTCTAATGAATTTCTAAAGAAAGCAACAAGGTTCTTCTTGATATCCATTGCAGTTACGCCATTTTTCTCAGTCTTATCAGCAAGATGTGGTACGTGGACATTAGCTGGTTTTCCCGCCTTAATACTACGCGCTTCACCTCTATAAGTTCTGACTGCATCTTTTAATGCAAGCACCTGTTCCCTTCTTTCTATCCTGTCATCCTTTTCCTGGAAATCTCGTTTTTCAAGGTAAGCATCTGCTGTTTTTTCTATATTCGCCAGGTTCATTAAAAACTCTTCATTTGATACATTAGATATATTCCTGAGAGAACGTCTCATTGATATAAGTACATCCTTCATAAGGTCAGAAGGTTTGCTGTCGCTTTTCCCTTTTCCGTAAGTATTTTTAATACCTTCAATAAAAGCAGATATATCATTAGAAAAGCCTTTCAACATTTCAGCACTTTCTCTTATATTTGTTTGGGAAAGAGAATCTATCTTTGACTTATTTCTCGCCATTTTTACTATTGACTTAGGTGAAATGTATTTATCATCAGAAGTCTTGATAGAGTTTTCAAAATCACCTGAATCCAGTTTTTCTTTCATATAATCCCAAAGACTAACCTGCTTACCGGTCTTGGAACTTATTGGCGCTTTATTTCCGCCAAAGCGATACATTTGACCTATTAGAGCATATGCAACATCTCGTACATACTGCTTTTTAGAAGTGTATTTACCCTTCTCAAGACGAGAAAGCGCTATATCAGATTTCTTAAGGAATTCATCATCAGAAATACCTTTTCCGTGTATTCTTGAATCAGTTTTAATGTCTACATTAAAGAATTTACTGTTCATAGCTCCTCTGATGATCTTAAGTTTTCTTATGTCATCAGAATTAAGCTTCTTCATTTCAGGTTCAGCATCAGGATTTTCAGTATGGTCGCTCAGTTTATAATCCTCATAAGCCTTAGCAAATCGAAGGAGTCTTCTTACTGATTTCTTATAATCAGCATACTTATCTTCTTCTTTATTCTTGATAGTATCAGTTTTGGCATTTCTCTTAAATTTTCTTATTTCATCCGCAACATCCTCAATTGAATTGTAGAATAATGTATATTCATCAGAATCGATAAAGCCTCTTGCATTTCCTGCGAGACCTTTAAGAGCCTGAACATAATCTTCGGCATCGTTCAGATTAATATCAAAGCTTGCATTATCTATAATCTCTGGGTCAAATGATAAACTTTCTTGCTCAACTTTCTCACTTTCTTTTACTTCTTCAGACTGAGGCAGATCTTCTGACTTAATTTCTTCAACCGGCGGTTTTGCATCTGTATTTATTTCTTCAACCGGCGGTTTATTATCAGCATTAATCTCATGATTATCGACATGGATTATATTGTCGTCATTATCCAAGATATTAACAATCTTTTCCTTATCTTCTGTATTTTTCTTAACTACAGTCTCATCTTTAATTATATTACCTGTATTAACACCAGGAATATCATAATCACCTTTCTTAGAATTATAAGTAGGAAGATTTTCAAAATGTGCTTTTTTATTTCCTTTAGCAGGGATGTATCTGACATTCTTAAAAAGACTGCCATCCATCAACCGATTTATAGTGATTTCTTCATTTTTGGAATTAACCTTTTCATATAAAGCCCCGCCGTATTCACCTGAATCATTACCTACTTGCGTATATAGTTTATCTGCATTTACAGAATTCATATAAACCGTAGCAGGCATTCCTTTACCATTCTTTTTCCAATCGAGAATCATCTGTTTTGCTACAGCAAGTCTGATTCCGGATGTAAACATTCCACCATAATTTACTTCACCGTTTTGATCGTGATATTTTCTAACATTTGTAAGTACCATATAAATATCAGAATTCATTAATGAAAATGGTCCGTTCATTGTTGAAAAATGTTCATATCGATCACCTTTATCTTTAATATTCGGGAATTCTTTTTCAAGTTTAGCTTCACAAGCTTTATTGTAACGCCATATTTCCTGCCATACATCAAAAACTGTACTGGAAAGCTCGCACACTTTAATAAACTCTTCCGAGTATATAAAATCATCTTTAGTAGTATCTATCTTTTCAGCAAGTTCATTTATCCTTTTGTTTGCATCCATTATGATGTCAAACATTGTATTGACTAACCAATTAGCATCAGGACTATTTGATTCAGCTGCTTTAATAGATGTGCCTGCTTTTATAGAATGATTAATTACTTCTTCAAATGTCTGATGTTTTTCGGCAACAAGTTTTTTCTCATCAAACACTTCATCAATAGTATATAAATGATTTCCTTTGGAATCTTTTTTTGCTAGAAGTATAAGAGTCGTGATTGTATGTCCGCCTGTTCTTCCAAAAGATATAGCCCCCAGTTTTTGTCTTTCAAGGTTCTCTGATCGATATTTGGTTGGAATAAAAGACCTATATAAACTTTTATTCTCAGCAAATGATTTCTTGTAATAAGTATCATAGTACTTATCATGTTTAACTCTTTTACTAACTTCCGCATCTATTACTTTCTTACTTTCAGGAGCCAGCTTTCCTATGGCTTCCATATTAAAAACACCACCAAAATGATCATTAAGGCGATTAATCATTCGATAAAATTCATGCGGATTCTTTTTTTCTGCGAATAACTGAAAATTTGTTTTCCCGTTAACTTCCTTAAGAAGATAATCATTATACTTTATGAGTTCGTCTTTTACTGTCTGAACATTTTCTTGAAACATAACTTTAAGACCAAAATCCATACCCTCAACAGCATTAGGAGTTGAAGCATTACCAAATGTCGTTGACATAGTCTGTATAACAGATTGGATTATTGGTTTCCACTGGTCCTTCTTGGCGCTGATCTCATCTATGCTTTTAGTATTCTCATCAATTTCTACTTCCTTCATCGAAAATCCTCCTTAAAGCTGTAATAATCTCTCGGAATCTCCGAGCCTTTGAAACATAAGGCTTCTAAGATTCTTTTTTTATTTAATCACCCACTTTTTTTCAAAAAAACACTTGACAAACACTGAAAATTTTGCGGTGATTCGCGCCTATTAATTAAAAGGTGATTTCGCTCCGGCGCAGCCGGAAGTGTTCTTTTGAAAGGAGTGTTTTATATGTTACCATTTAATCCCGGTGGTCATTCTACCTACCAGAACCACGTTTCAAACTTATTTCTTGAATACTATCCTAATCCTGATTCCTTATCTGTATCTACTTGGAACATCTTTGATCATTTCTGGCATCTTGATCTATCCCAAGTTGATGAGCAAATGAAGTGCAAATACTCTATCTTTGGCCCTATAGATTACGAGAGACTATTTATCCAGACTGTTCCCATCCCGCTGAAGTCCCGCCTGGGTGCATAGATTTTTTGTTCGCAGATATTTATTCTTCTACAGGACATGAGGGGAAACGTGAACACTGGCCTCTCTGTTTCCATGATCAGCGAACCTAATCTTTTTATTGCTTTGAGACAGGCTGAGCTTTGCGCTCTCAGCCCTGTCCGCTCCGTATTTTTCTGTAAGTGTGTCGGGATCTATATAGTTTGCGGCTGCCTTGAGCCCCATGTTTCGGACCAGGTTGACGTCCTTCACGATTCTGTCCACATGCGTCCCGCTTCCTGGGGCAAACTGCTTCATTAAAGCCATCGCGTCAAGGGCGTTATGGAAACAGGCCTCCCGCTCTTTATCCTTCATCAGCTTCTCTCTTCCCTTTGTATATTTCCGCAGGGCTTCCGTCAGCTTCATGTTTGCGTTGATGTATTTTTGGGCTTTTTTATCCGCGCTCAGATCACCGGCCTGACGCCCGAGCCCGGCGATTTCCTTTACGCAGTCAAAAAGGGTCTTATACGCTTTGCTGTGTCGACCGGGATCCACCATACTGTTCATCAGCCTTCCCATAGCACTGCTGTAGTCGTCCATGCGTTCCGGTGCTATGCCGTACTGGTCCTTTCTAAGCTCGATACCGGCCGCCCGGATGCTCCCGGGATCTTTAAGGAAGCTGTCAAGACGCTCGGGCTTGTCAAGAAGCTCATCCATGGCATACGTTTTCCTGAAATGTTCCGCAATTTTATGGATCGTCTTCAGGCTGAACGGGCTTCCGATCCTTCGGAGGGCCTCGGCCGCCATGGCCTTCGAGAGATTCCGCACCTTCTCTTCCGCGGTGTTTCCGGCATTTTCACCGGTGTGTTTCCTGAGATAGGGCAGGTATCCCACCCTGTTCCTGTCATCGGCCTTTCTGTCAAGCTTTGCCATACCGGAAAGCAGTTTGTCCATATTGGCGGAAAGATACTTTCCGGGATCTGCTTCTTTGAGCAGCTCCTTCGGCAGCTTGCAGGTGATCTCGCTTCTGATTACGTCCCTCAGGTTTTCCAGCTTTTCAGCGGAAAATACGTCCTTGTCCGCCCCATTTTCAAAACGGCTTTCCAGGTATTTCCCGAGGATGTAATGATCAATGGCTTCCATTCTGCGTTCAGAGCTCTGTCTTTTCTTCATCCTCTCTTCATAGCGCAGGCACTGGTCATGGATCAGGGACTGTTTGACGTCTCCCGGAAGCCGCATCCCCGAAAGCTTTTCAAACGGCACCGGATAATGGAAAAGATAATCGGGTGTGACCTGCTTATTTATAGTGTCATGCAGCCCTATATATTTTTTCCTGATATTCCCGGCGCGGAGCTCATGCCGTATATAGACCGAATCGTTCTCCTTGATCCATTTCTCCAGGTCTTCCTTTGGCTTATCCTTATACAGCTTCAGCCTGTGCCTGGTCATGACTTCAATGGAGGAATAGCGATAGCCGTCGTCGAAGAATCTTTTTTCCTTTTCGGGCATAAGTGCCAGCGCCGATTCCATACCCTGCTTTTCCATCGTCTTTTTGAAACAGCGGTTGAGTACCTGCGCGATAATGATCTGTCTTTCCGCATCTTCCCGTCTGCTGCCTTCCGGAAAAAAATTCTCATATGCGCCCAGAGCCCTCTCTGTCAGAAGATCCTCAGGCTTCGCCTCCTGTCCCGCCGTGCTGAACTGGGCATAAAACTCAGCACTTTCCTCTTCCGGAATATTCATAAGCGCCGCAAACTCGGAAAGCGTCACGGTCTCAAGGCTCTTGCCGGTCTTTTTTTCAAGTTCCGTTTTGATAAGGCTGTTAAGATTCGTGCCTTCTTTTGACAGGACACCATCGAGAAAATCTCCTAAGATACCCACCTTCTCGACGGAAGAATAACGCGAAGTATGGAGGATCATGTCGGCTTTGAGATCCCGGTCCGGATCGTTCGGGAACATTTCCAATATCTTCGCTCTGTCCTTTCCTGCCTCGACAGCCGCCTGCGCCATCAGGAATCCGATGGTCTTCATATAATCTGTCAGGCCGTCCAGATCATTGGGCGCGTCAGCAATCAATTCATCCTCCGCGTCATATATATAGCACCGTTCTCTCAGCGTTGGATTGCTGTTCAGATAACCATACTTTTTCGCGGCCTTATCGACTTCCTGGCTGTCCACATCGTCATCGTAACGCATGCAATATCTTAACTGATGCATCAGGGTCAATGCGTTGATCTTTCCGGCGGTCGTTTTCTGTTTTTTCCAGAATTGATCGAGATGTTGGGTCTTCCGAAGGGATTCCTCCGCCTGCTCCTGCGTGAGGCCCTGGTCAACTCTTTTTTGAAATAAACCTGGAATCTTTGGCATGTTTTATTCCTCCCTTTTATATAAATATAGTATACCAGTTATAAACTCTAATCATGGTCCAATTAAATTGGAATACTTTATTTTTTGTCATACGTACATCTCTATTATACCTATAGATTGCAACAAAAGCGCAACTCATAAAAAACAAAAACAAGATTCTTTTAGTTCTCCAAAACCCTTTTATGTATTTTCGAAGATTATATAGATCTCGCTACAAAACACGTTGCAATGACTGTAATATCTCCAACTGGTGAATAGTTGTCGAAGTATAATTGTTCCGCAACCACTCCCATTAATGTAACCTCCAACTTATTTTCCCCATACCTTCACTGCAAGCAAAATAAAGAAACAGTATTTAACAGGACTCTCATCCTGTTAAATACTGTTTTTTAGTGTTTTTATATTCATTACAAAAAGAACAGATTACTGCTGTCTGCTGTCTGCTGTCTGCTGTCTGCTGTCTGCTGTCTGCTGTCTGCTGTCTGCTGTCTGCTGTCTGCTGTCTGCTGTCTGCTGTCTAAAGATTGTCTTAAACTATTTTTCATCTGTCAAGTCCTTTCTTAGATCTGTTCTCTAGTCGTCATATCATCTTTTTTCAACAAGTCCAACATATGTAGCACGTTCAGCTTGTGGAATATTCAAAAGATCCATAGCCTGCTCAGCAGTATATTTTAATTTTTCCATTATACTTATTATAGCTTCTATTTTTATCTTTTTAGCTGTTTCATTTCGCATATCTTCCATAACTTTACACATTTCAGCCACCCCTTTCTCATCTTCTTTATAAAACCTGACTTTTTCTGCCAGTTCCCTAAAATTCATATCATCTGCATCTATGCAGAAGAAATCATGCATAAGCCTCCCGAGTTCTGTAGATGCATTTTTATCTGCTCCATTAACATAGATGATATGCTCACCATCATCAAATGGTTTTCCTGTATTTGTTATCTTTCGTTCGATCGTATATAGCGGAAGTCCTTCCCCGATAACATCATTCTCTGTAATAAATATAACAAATGTTTCCGGCAAATCAGAATAATCTTCTCCTGACTTTAGTAAATGAGCATCAAGAATACTCGAATGATATCTTGCTCTTTTTCTGTCTGCACCTTTATCTGAACGCTGAACTTCTATGTTATATTTTTTACCAGAATCATCATCTGCATCAATATCTAAACAGATATCTCTACCAAGTAAGTTCTTCATCTGTCTTTGTGTTGTCACACTCTTAACACGTATATCTGGCTTATCAAGAATGATTCTGAGAAGAAGCTCAGCCCCTTCAATATAGCCATCAAAACATGCATTCATAAAATCATCATCTATCAGCCTAAGTCCTCTAAGACGCTGCAAATCTTCCTGATGTAGTCTTTCCTTTTCAGCTGAATCTATTTCTAAATCTAAATATACTGATGTTTTATTCTTTCGAACCTCTTCAAGTTTTCTATTTAGTTCTTCTATTTGATTAAGTATTTCCTGTTCTGTCATCGTCGCTCCTAATTATATAATATTATATTAGGTATAACCATCTGTATCACTATAGATATAGACAATAAACAAAATAAATCATATAGTTCTACAGAATGATTATACCAAAAAACCTGCACTCTCTCAATGAAAACTCACAATTTACATATTTCTTATTGAGTCAATTATTTGTGATATCACATCATTTACTTATTCTTTAATAATATCCCCTGTTCCTCTTACAACCTCTGACATAAGCTCGTCCAGCACTGTATATAAGGTGAACTATAATATTCAGCCAGATTAGATTGATATAATCCAGATGAAAGCTTAATACTCATCCAAGAAACTGTAACGTACCCCTTTCTTCTTGTAGGCAATCACAGTATCCAAATTTACATTTTCCATACTGTTGAAGATGTTCGATTCAACATAAGGATTCTCCTTTTTCAATTCAGCGATTAATTTTTTCGTATCCATTCTCTTGGAGGATGTAGTGCCATCAGAATGACATGTCGAACATGTATCCGTAAAATGACATGCACATTGAAGAAAATGCAGGTGATTATGATCACGCCACGCACAGATATCACTTTCTCTGATAAGATACATTGGCCGGATCAGTTCCATACTCAACCAGCCCATCATCCCTTATATCGATCAACTCATAGGAATCCGGCGGTAAATTGTGTAATTGTTCAACTGTAATCTCTTTCATTTGTTTTCATCTTCAGCAGACATCTCCGATTTGATCAAATCCTCATTCTCTGCCATCGCCTGTAATGTCATGATAAGTAGTTTATCTAATTCCCATCCAAGCTGGTCAGCCCCTCGTTCAATCACTTCTCTGGAACATCCTGCCGCAAATCCTTTGCTCTTATATTTTTTCTTCAGTGACTTTAATTCCATATCCTTTGTACTTCCGGATGGTCTCATAAGCGCAGCCGCCCAGATCAGGCCTGTAAGTTCATCTGCCGCAAAAAGCACTTTCTCCATCTCCGAAACCGGCTCAACATCAATTGTCACGCCACATCCAACAGTAATCCCATATCCATGGGAACACACTGAATGAATGATATCATCACTCACTCCGCCTGCCTTCAGAAGCTCCGGAGCTTTCAGACAATGTTCTTCCGGATACAGTTCAAAATCAATATCATGCAAAAGGCCGACAATTCCCCAGTATTCTTCCTCATCCTCATATCCAAGCTCTTTGGCATACCACTTCATCACAGCTTCAACTGTCAGTGCATGCTGTATATGAAACGGATCCTTATTATATTTCTTTAATAAACGAAATGCTTCATCTCTGCTTATCATTTGCCACTCCTTTGAATTTCAACTCCCCTTTTCAATCTGTTCATCCCATCCTCAACAATGGATCGCGGACTTGCAGCATTTATTCGGGTCAGCGATCCCACTGATATTCCATTTTATTGAATAAGTTCCACTTCTGTCTTTTATTGTGTCAAAATCATAACTCATCGTTTTGGGGATCCACTCCTTCTTCTTCAAATAAACAGACTGATATCCGACGTTTCTCCTGCTCCGATAAATGTTGCCACGCCTCCAAGTTCCACGCCTTCGATCAGTTCTTCCTTCCGGATACCCATTACATCCATACTCATCTGACATGCAACAAGTCTGACACCGTGATCTCTTGCAGACGTGATCAGTTCTTCAAGAGATGATATGCCTTTTTTCTTCATGATTCCTCTGATCATTTTGGAACCGGCTCCAAGCATATTCATCCGCGACATTTTCAGTTTTCTGCTTCCTCTTGGCATCATTTTCCCGAACATATTCTCTATAAAGCTTTTTTTCACTTTTACTCTCCTGGGCTTTCTCAGAATATTCAGCCCCCAGAAAGTAAAGAACATGGTAACCTTTCTACCCAGACTTGCCGCTCCGTTCGCCAGGATAAACGCTGCTATGGTTTTATCCAGATCTCCGCCACTTCCTCACTGAAACTGCCTTCCCTGCAGTATACATATACCGGTTTATCCCTTGGAATATCATCGAGTCCTTTCGGAAAACTACTGAAAGGAATATTGATCGCACCCTCAATTCCACTCACAAGAACCTCATCCGGCTCACGGAGATCCACAAGTGTAACTTTTGAAAAATCAAGCCTTGCAAAATCCCCAGCATTAATATTCTTGTAGGTTATCTCCTCCATATATTCTTCCTCCAAACATTTGCCTATTGTTTCGATAGGTTTTTGTGATATTATAAACATCATGCATGGAAGAGTCAACAATATTATTAAAGAATTAATAGGTAATCTGGAGCCGGATTATCTTATTGCCTTCAACATTGGAGCAATATGGAATGTCATCTTTAAATGGGTTGATCGTGGAATGACCGATCCGGCCGATGAGATCAAAAATACCATCGAAGTGTATCTCAGCCGAATCAGTCCTTTCTCGTAATAGCGAGATGATATATATTCTTTCATATCGAATATTCCACTCTACATTTCCGCCAGCGGCTCATGCGGCCACCCGTTTCATTATTAACACAAAAAAACACAGTTATATAAACCTGTTATATAACCGTGTTTTTAAAAGAATAATCATTATAAAGTTAATCTTTAACCCAGCGCCACATCAAGAGCCATCATCAAAGTGAAGCCAACCGCAAACATCACAACGCCTATATTGGAATGTTCACCCTCAGACATCTCGGGTATAAGCTCCTCGACCACAACATACATCATCGCACCTGCCGCAAAGCTGAGCAGGTAAGGCATTGCCGGAACTATAAATCCGACAGCAAGTATAGTAAGGAGGCCAAATACAGGTTCAACAGCTCCTGATAGTACTCCATAGAAAAAAGCCTTCTTCTTACTTCTTCCCTCCGCAGCGAGCGGCATGGATATGATCGCACCTTCCGGGAAATTCTGTATGGCAATACCAAGAGAAAGTGCCATGGCCGCTCCGGCTGTGATACTCACTTCGCCGGACTTATATCCTGCATAAACCACACCAACTGCCATTCCTTCAGGAATATTATGCAGAGTTACCGCCAGAACCATCATAGTCGTCCTGGCCAGCTTACTCTTGGGGCCTTCAGCCTTATCCGTATTCATGTGAAGATGCGGTATAACAGAATCAAGTAACAGAAGAAAGAGTATTCCTGCCCAAAAGCCCAGAAATGCCGGAACAAATGCCAGCTTTTTCATGTTTGATGACTGCTCCATCGCAGGCACCAGAAGACTCCATATAGACGCAGCTACCATAACGCCTGAGGCGAAGCCTGTTAGTGCCCTTTCAACCTGCCTGTTCATCTGTTTCCTCATAAAAAAAACGCAGGCCGCACCTAATGATGTTCCGAGAAAAGGGATAATTAATCCTATAAAAATACTTCGATTCATTATTTCTCCATATGTATGTTATATTAGTTAGTTACCTCTAACTTGTATAATCTTACGTCTGTCTACGGTATTTGTCAAATAATATTTACGCATAAAACAGGCCTGTTTCTTATATCATATCCATCACATTGATCATCTCAACCTGTTTTTTAATTAAAACCTCCTAAAATGAATCTTATTTCATTTCAGGAGGTTCAACCCACTTATTATTTTGTTTTTAGACTTGTCCTAAGTATTTAACTATTCCTGAGTTCATAGCATAAAATCTAAGCAAGCGCTCTCCCCAGATCCTTGCATTCCTCGATTGCTGTTTCGTCAGGTGCATAGTTAGCCATAACTCCATCATTTACAAGCGATGCACCTGCACTGACACAACGATCCTTCCAGTCTCTCATCCACTGTCCGTCACCCCAGCCATAAGATCCGAAGATACCTATCTTCTTTCCTCCAAGAAATGACTCAACAGATGCGAACATAGGCTCGAATTCTTCTTCCTCGAGAACCTCTGCGCCCATGGCCGGACAACCGAAGGCAATCGCGTCATATTCGCTGACATTGACGCCTGAAAACCCTGACGCACCGAGAACCGTTACCTCCGCACCGTTTCCTCTTGCGCCCTCAGCCACAGCATCTGCCATAGCGGCTGTATTGCCTGTCGCACTCCAAAAAACTACTGCTACTTTACTCATAATAAATCCTTTCCAGAGCTGCCGCTCTTAAAAACTATTTAGTGTCATTAATAATAATTCCATGTCTCAGATACTCCAGCCGGCACCTTCTGTCTGAAGCTGCAGCATATGACTGAAAATACTTCCTCATTTTTTCACACATCCCCGGAGGGGGTTATATGACAGAAACATTGGTTCCTGATTGTAAAACACATATCGCGGTTAGCTCCCAGAGACATAACCGCGATAGTGATGCTTGTCTTATATACAAGACATATGATCTTTATTTCTTAACATTAAACGCATCCATCTGTGGATATACTGCTGAATCTCCGAGTTCCTCCTCGATCCTGAGAAGCTGATTATACTTAGCTACACGCTCTGAACGGCTTGGTGCACCGGTCTTGATCTGGCATGTGTTAAGTGCAACTGCAAGATCAGCGATTGTTGTATCGGCTGTCTCACCTGAACGATGTGAAGAAATAGCTGTATAACCGGCCTTGTGAGCCATCTTGATAGCCTCAAGTGTCTCAGATACCGAACCGATCTGGTTAAGCTTGATGAGGATAGAGTTTGCTGCTCCGAGCTTGATACCCTTTGCAAGTCTCTCTGTATTTGTAACGAAGAGATCGTCACCAACAAGCTGAACCTTATTACCGATCTTAGCAGTCATTCTCTGCCAACCTTCCCAATCCTCCTCATCGAGACCATCCTCGATAGAAATGATAGGATACTTATCTACTAGTGACTCCCAGTGAGCAATAAGCTCATCTGAAGTGAATTCCTTACCCGACTTAGGCTGCTTGTAGAAGCCCTTGCCCTTATCGCTCTTCCACTCTGAAGAAGCTGCATCCATGGCGATCATGAAGTCCTTACCAGGCTCAAAACCTGCAGCCTTGATAGCTTCAAGGATCTTCTCAATAGCTTCCTCATCACTCTTCAACTGATTTGGAGCAAAACCACCTTCATCACCTACAGCCGTAACATCACCCATATCCTTGATCAGGCTTCTGAGCTTGTGGAATACCTCTGCACACCATCTGAGAGCCTCCTTGAATGAAGGAGCGCCAACCGGCATGATCATGAATTCCTGTGTATCTACAGCACTGTCTGCATGAGCGCCACCATTAAGAATGTTCATCATCGGTACAGGAAGCTTATTGCCCTGAACACCGCCGAGGAATCTGTAAAGAGGAATATCAAGTGCGATGGATGCTGCTCTTGCTGCAGCAATTGAAACAGCAAGAATAGCGTTTGCACCGAGATTTGATTTATCCTTTGTTCCGTCAGCCTTGATCATAGCAGCATCAACGGCATATGTGTCTGATGCATCAATACCAACAAGAACATCATTGATCACTGTATTTATATTTTCTACAGCCTTCTGAACACCTTTGCCCAGATAACGGCTCTTATCACCGTCACGAAGCTCAAGTGCTTCGAATTCTCCAGTTGAAGCACCACTCGGAGCAGTACCTCTTCCTACTGTACCGTCAACAAGATAAACCTCAGCCTCAACCGTAGGATTTCCTCTTGAGTCTAATATTTCTCTTCCGATAACTTTTTCAATTGACAGATAACTCATTAATTATTTCCTCCCTTTTCTTACACACAGATATCCTCTTTCTGATCTGCGCTATCATCAACAGAAAGAGGATCTGCATGATTTACTCGACAGTTAGATAACACTAACGTGTGTATCATATACCTAACTCATGTATTTGTCAATAATAAAACCTATTAATTTATAAATACATTTACTCTCTGTTTTTCAGTGCCTCCGTCATGGTTATATTTCTCACAAGAAAACGTGGAAGCCTTTTCCTTAAAACATTTTTCCTTCCTCTTATGCTATCTTCCAGCTCACAGCCTTCTTCCTGCCGGAAACAAAGTTCTTATAGATGCCCTCTTCCTGCATCAGTTCATCGTGCTTACCCTTCTGAACTATCCTGCCCTTATCAACGACAAGTATCTGATCCGCGTGTCTGACTGTCTTAAGTCGATGTGCTATCATAATGATGGTCTTCTCTCTTGTAAGATTCTCAATAGCCTGTGTCAGTTCCTTCTCATTCTCCGGATCAACATTGGCCGTTGCCTCATCCAGGATTATAATCGGAGCATCCTTCATGATAGCCCTGGCTATGGATATCCTCTGCTTTTCACCACCGGACAGATTTGCTCCGCCTTCTCCTATCATCGTGTTGTATCCATCAGGAAGAGACATGATGAAATCATGGCAGCAGGCCTTCTTCGCAGCACTGATAACCTCTTCCATAGAAGCCTCCGGTCTGCCGAATCTGATATTATTTGCAATGGTATCTTCAAAAAGATACACCCTCTGAAATACAAAACTGAAGTTTTCCATAAGTGAATCGAAGCTGTAATCTCTGACATCTCTTCCGCCCAGAGTGACCTGTCCTTCCTGCACATCCCAGAAGCGTGCAATGAGTGAAGTGATGGTTGTCTTACCGCCACCGGATGGTCCGACTATAGCTGTCGTAGTCTTCTCTTTGATATCAAGCGTCACGTCATCAATGATCTTTCTGTTATCATATGCAAAGCTTACATGCTCAAGATGAATATCTCTTGTTTCAGGCTGAATATCCTCACCATCAATATCCATCTGTTCAATGTTCAGTATCTCATTGGCCATATCTACGCCTCTTCCGATAATCTTGAGAAGAGCTGTGTAGATCCCGGCAAGATCCAGCGCCTCAAATACCATAAAGGACGCCATAAGCATTGTTATGAGATAATTCAGCTTCATTGTTCCGTCAAGGTAAAACATAAGTGATGCTCCGGCGATAGCAACACCAGCAAGCTTACTTATCAAAGTCTGTGTACCTACCGCCGGTATGGCTGTTGTTTCAGCCTTGATATCGGCCTTCTTCTTTCTTTCCACACTGTTCATTACCCTTGAGCTGTTCCTTGAGAAAATATTATAATTTCTTATTTCTGCGATCCCCTGTATATACTCGAGAATAACGCCGACCATCTCCTTGTCGGCCTCAATCTTCTCGTCTGCAACCCTTGCAATCCTTTTATTTGTTATGGTATTAACAGCCATAAATACTGCTATACCGGCAACTGAGATAAGTCCTATACGCACATCAAATATAAACATTCCCAGAGCGATTACAGCCGTTGTAATGCCGCCCTGAAGAACCATCATGATCGCCCTTGTCGCGATATCACTCATCTGCTCGAGCGTATTTGTCGTTACCGACATGATATGTCCGAGACTCGTATCGTTGAAATATCCCATCGGCAGATATCTCAGATGCTCGCCTATTTCTATCCTCTTCTGTGCGCAGGTATCATATCCTGCCTCTGTCTGAAGCATATATGAGAAACGGTTTACGATCATCTTGCCAATCGTACTTACAAGCATGAAAACCATTACGGTTATAAACGCTTTGGCATTGATCTCATTATTTATTACGGCTGTTATTGCAAAGAATGCTGCCGGTATCTTCATGGCTCCAAGCAATGCATCCAGTACCCCGAGAAATACAGCCATATAAAACTTGTTCCTGTTCTTCTTACTGCAAAAATCGAAGAACTTCTTTAACATATTAAGCATATTTGCTCTCCTTTCCGGCAGCAAAGCCTTCGCTGTCATCCGCTCCATCCTTAGCCATACTATGTGCCTTCCACATACTCTTATACAGCAGGCTGTGGCTGAGAAGCTCATCATGAGTACCGACTGCTTCTACATTTCCGTCGTTAATCACAAATATCTTGTCAGCATCCTTGATAGTGGAAAGTCTGTGAGCGATTACGATAAGTGTCCTGCCCTTTACAAGCTTTGCAACACTTTCCTGAACCAGTGCTTCATTCTCCGGATCGGTATATGCGGTTGCCTCATCCATGATGACAACCGGCGCATCCTTAAGCATGGCTCTTGCGATACATATTCTCTGCCTCTCTCCCCCTGACAGATGTCCGCCTGAGCCGCCGACCTCTGTGTTGTATCCATTTTCCAGACCCATGATAAAATCATGACAGCCTGTTGCTTTGGCAGCATTTATTACATCCTCGTCCGTTGCTCCTTCTCTGCCGAGACGAATATTCTCCATGATCGTCATATCGAAGAGATAGTTATCCTGTGCAACGTAAGCGATCTGCCCCATATAATAATCCAGCGGTAATTTCTTTATATCTACACCTCCGTATGTAATCATGCCCGAGTCCGGATCCCAGAGGGAATCAATCAGTCTTGCAATTGTACTCTTGCCCGAGCCTGACGGTCCCACAAAGGCGTTAACTTCGCCCTGCTTTATCTCCATGTCTACACCATGCAGAACCTCTTTATCCTTGTAAGTAAAATGAACATCCTTCAGACATATATCGGAGCCCTCCGGCTTTTCACCGAGCACTGCAGGCCTCACCATATCATCTCTTTCAAGAATCTCGATAGCCTCACCGAAGATAGTTTTGATCTTAGCTATATCGTCCATATAAGAAAATGCAACAACCAGCGGTGTGATAAGTCCTGCCGACAATATGATGCAGGTGATAAAATTTGCTGCAGACAGGCTTCCGTTTTTAACCAGCAGAAGTCCTACAGGCAGAACGCCGAGGAAGGTTGCAGGCATAAAAGAAAGTGTTCCGCACTGCCACCAGATACATTTTCTCATCCAGTTTATGAAGCAGTCAGCACCCTCTCTTGCAGCATTAACAAACTTCTCGTATGAGCTTCCGGTCTTGCCGAAGGCCTTTATAACCTCGATACCGTTTATGTATTCAACTGCCGTATCGTTTAGATATTTCGTCTTACGAATGGTAACTTCAAACTCGCCCTTACTCTTGATCATCATTACCGTTGCAAATATAACTCCGATCACTGCGGATATAAGATTGGCAAGTCCCATACGCCAGTCGATCGTAAGAAGATAAACAAACATGACGATTGGAAGAAGTATATTTGCGGTAAACTCCGGTATGATATGTGCAAGTGTTGTTTCCATGGAATCCACTCGTTCAACAATGATATTCTTGTAGCTACCACTGTTGTCATCCAGCACCGAACCGAGTGGAATCCTTGAAAGCTTATCGCAGAGCTGTACTCTTATGCCTCCGAGTACATTGAAGGTTGCAACGTGCGACAATGTAGTCGAGAGATTGTGCAGGAGTATTCTTACTACCCAGAACAGTCCCATAAACATCACCTGCTTCAAGTAATAACTCTTGTCATCATTACCCTTCAGCAGCTCTTTAACAACATCCGCGATCAGCAGATATGGCCCGAAGGAAGCCGCAACACCGAGTATGGCCAGCGTAACGCTTCCTCCGTAATAACTCTTCTTCCTCCCGGCGAATTCCATGATCCAGGAGGCAATTCCTCTTTTCTTCATAAATCTATATCTTCCTTTCTTTATGATTTATATTTACTAGTGCATTGCACCAATCTCCTTTTTTATGATTGCCATGACTGGTATTATCTTTTCAGATAACCCTGAATAACATCCTGTACGTTCTTCTATACTGCATGTCAGCAAAACAACGTTATATTAATTGTTAGTCATATCTATTTTACGTTATATATATCTAACCTCATGACCAAATTATTGCCCCGATCGTACGGGGCAGATAATTATTAAATATAATCTGTTATAAACCAAAAAGTGTTATCCATGAATTACCGTAAAACTCTTCCATTGTATGCGCATAATGCATAGCTTCTTCTCTG
The DNA here is from genome assembly GCA_900108205.1 of Eubacterium ruminantium. Classification (GTDB taxonomy): domain Bacteria; phylum Bacillota; class Clostridia; order Lachnospirales; family Lachnospiraceae; genus Eubacterium_Q; species Eubacterium_Q ruminantium_A. Next base: position 235,669 of record FNUU01000004.1, read on the forward strand.
GAAAAATCATGTACCACAGTCTGAAAAAGCGCTTCAACATATGCCGTGAGCAGGAGGTGAAATTCTTTCTGATTAACTTCCTTTACAGGAAATCCTTTTTCCTTCAGTTCATTGATGTACCGGAGTGTAACATTTTCTTCCAGCTTTGCGATATCATGCGTAAAGCTCTCGTATTTTGTACCGTGTGATTTGCATATAAGAAGCTTAAACTCATCCAGATGGTCATAAATAAACTCCATCGATCTTACCGGCTCTCCCTGACCCTGCCATCCGGCACCTGCTGCCAACGAATCGATCCCGCCAAAATACTCTCCCTCTATTTTATGATAAAGCTCCATGCATCCGTCAATGACAGGATCTACCAGCGAAGAAAACATTTCTTCTTTACTCGAAAAATGCTTGTATAAGCCGCTGACCTGAATACCCGCTGCGGCAGCTATACGACGTAGTGATGCGTCTGCAAAGCCGTATTCCATGAATTCCTTTTTGGCCGCTTCGATGATTCTTTCGTGTGTTTTAGTTTTATCCTTTGGCATTTTATATACCCCCACAATAAAAGAACAGCGTTCTCTAAACATTTGTTAGAGTACACTGTTCTCTATTATTTGTCAATACATTTTCTGAATTTTTGACTACTTTTTTTATTCTCTGTTTTTCAGAACTTCTGCCGGAACAATTCTTTTGATCTTAGCTGTGAGTATTTTGCTTATAGCAAGATATATCACCGCAACGCCCAGCAGCACTCCTCCATAGAGATACCATTCAAAGTGAAGATCCATTCCCATTGCCGTATTTGCGATAAAATATGGATAGATGGAATCGGCTATCATCTTTACAATAGGTATAGCGATACATGCTCCAAGAATTACTGCGAAGAAGTTTCCGTCCAGATACACCTTCCTAATCTCCTTCATCCTGTAACCAAATATCTTGATCAGAGATATACCGTATCCTGCTCTGTCGATCATAACATTTAACATCAGATACATAACCGCCACGAAGATCAGAACTGATACAGCTATAAGGATTATAATCAGCGACATCATTTGATCAACAAAGATACCTGCCGCACTTTCGATATCAGCTCTCTTTGTTACAGCATAGATATGACCGCTGTCAACCAGCAGTTCGATATCGGAGAGGATCATATTGTAGTAATTCTCACTTTCTCCGAAGAGCTCGCGCATCTCATCAATATCCATATATACCGTAAGCCCGATCGAATAAGGAACTATATCGGATACCGTAAAGGCATATCTTACATCCTCCGAATTATCATCAAGAATAAATGTATCTCCGACCTCCAGATCATATTTCTGAGCAGTCGATGAAGCGATCACAAGCTCCTTTTTATTACCGCTCGCCTTGAAATCATAGAATGGATTATCGTCATCTATTCCGATCATATTTACGTCCAATGTATAATCCAGATAATTCACTGCAAGGTTTTTAACATAACATGCTTCTCCCGCTTCCGGAACATCTTCCATAGGATATTTCAGAATATACATATATTCGTAATTAATATCCTCAATATTCTGCTTCTTAACATTATTGCAGAGAACAAAGCAGTCCAGACCGATCATGAAGATGAGGAGTGCCACGGTCATTCCGATAACCACAGTAAATACACTTCTCTTTTCACGCGACATCTGTCTTCCTGTAAACTGACGAAGGAAGTTTCTTTCCTTTTTATTTTTTTTGATACTATTCGGGCCTTTGGCGAGGTTTTCCTGCTCATTTTTGATCAGGGATAAAGCCGTCTTCGAAAGCTTTTTTCTGATAACAAGAATATTTACTATTACGGAAATAAGCGGTGGCATAACTATACAGTATATGATTATATAAAGCGGATAAACCTTATCCATCTTCGGAATGCTGTAATAGAGATAACTGTCCTGCATCTGAAAATCAACGCCAACCGGACTGAATCCGATGATCATTCCGATGATTCCGGCAATAAATGTAACAACCGTCGGAAGCATTACGTAATGTCTTATAAGTGATCCTTTCTTTACGCCCATCGCATAGAGTGTACCGATAACGCTGCTCTCTTCATTTATCTGATGAATGATGAATACGGATATTACATAAGCAAAAAGCATCACAAGTATCGCTCCCGCAACCAGACTTACCAGTCTCTTCAGTATAACATCACTCGCCGCATCACTGGCAATCCTCGGATTATCCTTATTCTCGTGAAAGGTTTCGAGGTTAGCTATATTTATATCCTTCAGTGCTTCCTTAAGATCTCTGTGGTTTCCGCTGCGAAGCTTATATGCATAGGTATAGGTTTCTCCTCCCATTCGACCTGAAGCAAGCAGTTCTTTATAAGCATTATCCGTGACAAATACAACTCCAAAGCTTTCCGGATCAGCTGTCATGTCCGAAGGATTTTTTACTGTCAGATTATAGTCAGGAATACATCCGATACCCGAAACCGTAAACTCCCTGCCAGCAAACTCAATGCTGTCACCGACTTTTATATCATTTCTGTCGGCATAAAGATTCATTATAACTATCTCGTTGTCAGCTTCAGGCATACTGCCTTCATCAAGCTTTACAAGATCGATCCTGTTTCTCTTCTTAAATACTCTGACAATATCCTTATTATCTCCTGATACAGTTTTCTTTATACTGTCAACCTCAGCATCCATACTGAACACTTTCTCTATGTCACCATACTTCTGTTCCAGATCCGACAACTGTTCATCTGTCAGCGGCATAAAGGTTGTAAACTGGCCGTCCTGCTGGTTACACTCATTATTATACTCATCACTGCCGGCAATAGTTGTCTCTGCCATACCGGCGATACTGACTACAAGATACATGCCGAGAACTATCATAAAAAAAAGTGCCAGATATCTTCCGAAATGAGCTTTAAATTCCCTTATTATTCTTCTGTTTAAAGTCTTCATTACAGATCCTCCAATTCACAAGCCGGTATTCTTTCCTCATTCATATAGTTTTTCCTGATTTCTCCATCCTTCATGATCACAACCTGCTGAACCATGTTCTTGATGGCATTGTTGTGAGTTACGATCAGCATGGTCGTTCCATATTTCTCATTGATCTTCTCGAGTAAAACAAGAATATCTCTGGAGGTTTTCGAATCGAGCGCTCCCGTTGGCTCATCGCAGAGAAGCAGCTTAGGATTCTTGACAAGCGCTCTTGCTATAGCACATCTCTGCTGCTGTCCACCCGAGAGCTGTGACGGAAATTTATTCTGATGCTCGGCGAGTCCCAGTATATCCAGCAGTTCGTCAATATCCATAGGATCATCCGTCAGATACTCGCAAACCTTTATATTTTCCCTTACAGTAAGATTCGGAACAAGATTATAGAACTGAAAGATAAATCCCAGGCTGTCTCTTCTGTAATCCGATAATGCATTATTGTTCAGTCCTACTATCTCTTTTCCATCCACCTTGATGGAACCCGAATCCACATTATCAAGTCCTCCGATACAGTTAAGCATCGTTGACTTGCCGGAGCCACTCGTTCCCTGTATAACACACATATTTCCTTTTTCTACTGAGAGGTCAATCCCCTTCAAAACCTGAATATAGCTGCCGCCCTCGCCATAGCTCTTTTTAATTCCTTTAACTTCAAGATACATATTTATTCCTTTCCGACTGAAAAGCAGTCCTGATATGATTATTTACAAACATGAGTCGTTGCTCATATTTCGGATATTAACACCACATTTTTGCCTTGTCAACAGAAACATGAGTTATCACTCATATTTTGTTTGATTTTTATTTTTCAGAATGATATACTGTCATTATCGAGTTATAATGAGGCAGTAATATATCATTCAATTATTTTTTGTAGCCGGCCTATTCACCGTACTGTCAGTATTGTGCAGGCAGGCATTCAGTCGAGGTATTTAATAACAGCTATGCTGACATACATAGTTTGCAATTCAGGGAGTAAATATAATGGGTGAAAATGATATCCGCATACCAAAACAAAAAAGAAGCATAGAAAAAAAGCAGCGCATCAAAGACGCTGCCATGAAGCTTATGTCCGAAAAGGGCTACCATACAACCAGTTCAAATGAGATAGCAAAGGAAGCCGGTGTATCCATCGGAACCTTCTACTCATATTACAAGGATAAAAAAGAGCTTTATAAGGAGCTGGTTGCTGATATTTACAGTATTGTTCTGTCTCCGATGAATCCGGTCAGTAACGACGGCAATGCTTCCAACAATGAATTCGGTAATAGTTCCGACGGTCATCCCAATAATAATACTGTTCTCGACACATCGAATCTCTCTATCGAGGAAACAGTATATTTATATATTTCAATCGTATTTGAAGGTCATGAATATCAATCGGAATTCCAGCGTGAGATTGCTTCTCTTTCTGAACAGTCTGATGAATTCAGAGAGATTGAAATGTCTAATAAGAAGCATGCTACGGAAATGTTTTCTTCGATCCTCGCCTCCTACAAGGATGAACTTAGAGTCAGGGATATAAATACCGCCGTTTATATGATACTTACAACCGTTGAAGCAGTTGTTCATGATACTGTATTTCATAAAAAAGGCAAAAATAAAAAGGCTGTCATGCAGGAGCTGACAGCCATGATCGTTAATTATCTTTTTGCTCAGAAAAGCTGAATCTGCTGCGATTCAGCTTTTCTGTCACTTTATTCATTATTTTTCCAGAGCTTTATTCTTTATTGTTCCAAAAGATCCGTCATGGATCTCATACTGATCACTATCGTGGAACCATTATGAAGCAGTGCTGTCATAGTCGGCTGAAGGATACCGGTTGCACCAAGCAGTATCAGTCCTGCGTTGAAACCTACTATCTTCTGATAATTACCCTTCATTCTCTTCTTCAGTTCTGTTCCAAGCTGTCTGAGGATCACAAGGCTGTTTAGATTATCCTCGGATATCATAATATCAGCTACTTCCCGTGCTATCGCCGCTCCGCTGTTGATCGCGATACCTGCATCAGCTACCGAAAGAGCCGGTGAGTCATTAACACCGTCGCCTATCATTATGCAGGTTCTTCCCGCCGCATGCTCCTCTTCTATGAACGCAGCTTTATCCTCAGGCAGAACCTGGGCTTTCACTTCATCAACCTCAAGTTCTCTGGCAACACGTTTTGCAACTCTGCTGCTGTCGCCGGTAAGCATAACAACCTTAAGCCCAAGTGCCTGAAGCTTCTTCACAACTTCTTTCGCTTCCTTCTTTACAGGATCATCTATCATTATCGCAGCCTTAACCCTGCCGCCGATAGCCATATAAAGATGAGAATACGCATCAGAGAGATTCTCAAACTTCTCCCTTTCTTCATCAGAGATCACACAACCTTCATCTTCAAATACAAAATGATAGCTTCCTATAACAACCTTCTCACCATCAATCGAGCTTGCAATTCCATGAGCCACGACATATTCAACCCTGGAATGCTTCTCCTCGTGGACAAGGCCTTTTTCTTCCGCTGCCTTAACAACCGCATTTGCAACACTGTGAGGATAATGCTCCTCAAGGCAGGCTGCAAGTCTCAGCATCTCGTTTTTATCAGATCCGTCAAAAGTTATCAGATCCTTCACCGTCGGACATGCATAGGTAAGTGTTCCTGTTTTATCAAATACAATAGTGTCCGCTTCGGCTATCTTCTCCAGGAACTTACCGCCCTTTACCGATATATGGTGCTGACTGGCTTCACGCATAGCCGACAGAACAGCGATCGGTATCGACAGCTTAAGCGCACAGCAGAAGTCAACCATAAGGATTGACGTTGCTCTTGTTGCATTTCTCGTGAGCAAATATGTTAATGCTGTTGCGCCAAATGTATATGGAACAAGCTTATCAGCCATCCGGAAGGCGTTCTCCTCCGCAGCCGACTTCAGCTTCTCCGACTCCTCGATCATACGGGCAATTCGGTCGTATTGTCCCGAACCGACATTTTTCTTAACTGTGATCCTGATCTCGCCCTCTTCCAGAACGGTCCCGGCATATACATAGCCACCGGGTTCCTTGTGAACCGGCAGGCTTTCACCTGTGATAGATGCCTGATTGATTTCAGCCACACCGTCTGCAACCAGACCATCCAGCGGAATCATATTTCCGGTCCGGACAATTATAGTATCCTCCGGTCTGATCCGGTTTATATCCACCAGCTTTTCCTCACCATTTACGTCAACCTTCCAGACCTTATCAATATTCAGAGCCATGGCACTGGCAAGGTCGGCTACAGATTTTTTCCTTGTCCATTCATCCATCAGGTCTCCGACGCCGAGCAGGAATATAACATTTCCGGCAGTGTCAGCGTCCCTTCTGAGCATAGAAACCGTGATACTTGATGCATCAAGAACCGACACAGTAAGTTTTCTTCGGGCAAGACTCCTGAGGCCCTCCAAAATATATGGCACAGCCTTAACTGCAGTTATTATATTTCTGATGGAAACCGGAAATACTGCTCTCGTCACAACTCTCCTTGCAACCAGATAAAACATCCTGTCCTGGTAGTTGTGAGTCAGTTCCCTTGCCGTATGATCCGGTACCGCAACTTCGGTATCCTTCAAGCTGAACTCCGAAAGCTCTTTTATCAATTCCTGACGTTTACCCGAATCATATATTATAGTCGCATCAGATGTTCTCTCTCTGACTTTGACATTACTTACATAAGGCAGTCCGAGAAGAAAATACTCAACCTTGTCTGCTTCACCGCAAGTCATATATTTCCGAAAGAGATGCACACGCATCCTGTTTTTTGATTCATGTAAAATCTTACATTTCATAGATAAACACCCTACTCGGTCACGATCTCAGGAGTATTTCCTTCCGTGTTTTCCGCTCTCCCTGCAGCCTCTTCCTCAGCTTCTGCTTCCAGCGCAGATATCCTCTCCTCAGCATCGGCGATAACTGCCTTCGCATCTTCGATCTCCTTAAGTCTGTCCTCTTCACGACGCTTTTCATTTATCTCCTGCGCATCAGCCTTGATATCTTCAAAATTCTCTCTGATATTTGTAACCGTCTCCATCACAGAATCCGCACATCTCATCACTGCCGCAGTCACATGTGTATAAGCCTTCTTCGCATCTCTGCTGCCAAGAATCTTCACACCTGCCGTACCAAACAGTGCTCCGCCAAGAAACATGCATAATTTTTTTACTTCAAACATAACCTTTCCTCCTGCTTTTTCTTTATTTTATATTGAGAACGGCTCCGTAAATAAACACTTTGCAGTCGCCGATAACTCGCTTTTGTTAATTCTATAAGTTTGTTATATCATACTAATATTATGTACCTCTAATATATGTTAGTTTATACTATTCCCAAAATAAAAATAATACCACTTGACAGTATTTGTCAAGTGGTATAAGTCTGTATTCATTTTAAATTACAGATCAGTAATCCTGATACTCATACATTATCTTCCATAATCATTTTTCTTGCTTTAGAATCATAATCGCCAAGATAATCCTCCCACACGGGAGCCTTTCCTTTGCATCCGGACTTTGCGAACTTTTCAATATCGCCGTAATAATCTATCTTTCTAAGCAGATGAGCATAAGATGCCATAAGTAGTCGAAACTGTTCTCTGACCTTTATTTCTCTGTCTTTAAGCAGTTCCATCATATTATCTATCGCCTCGTATCCGGTGTCCTCATATTTGAAAAATGCCACTATATCAGACATCGTCATTCCCGCACATTTAAAACACTTGATCGCATTAAGTCGATCTATATGCTCACGCTTATAGACGCGCTTACCTGAAGCATTACGCGATACTCCTTTTAATATCCCGATTTCTTCATAATATCTCAGCGTGGATGACGGAATCCCAAGATCTTTTGAAACATCCGAAATCGTATATTCATTCATGTTCTTCACCTCCCTAAAAAAATTTTAAAATACCTATTGACTTAAAGTATGCTTTAACTTGTATGATTTGTAAAGAAGAAAAAATAAGGAGGTTGCTTTATGTATATAGCAAAAGAATCAAGATATGACCATATGATCTACAATCGCTGCGGCTTAAGCGGCTTGAAACTGCCGGCAGTATCCCTTGGTCTATGGCACAATTTCGGAAGCACATCTCAGTTTTCCAACATGAGAGAAATGTGCTTCACAGCCTTTGATAACGGTATTACACATTTTGATCTTGCCAACAATTACGGTCCGGAGCCTGGAAGTGCAGAAAGTAATTTCGGTAAGATCCTTAAAGAAGATCTTAAGCCTTACAGAGACGAACTTATTATTTCTACCAAAGCCGGATATGATATGTGGCCGGGTCCTTATGGTGACTTCGGAAGCCGAAAATACCTTTTAGCCAGTCTCGACCAGTCTCTCAAGCGTATGGGCGTGGACTATGTTGACATCTTCTACCATCACAGAATGGATCCGAATACTCCACTCGAGGAAACGATGGGAGCCCTTAAATCAGCTGTTGATAGCGGCAAGGCTCTCTATGTCGGAATATCCAATTACAATGGCCCTACACTCGAAAAAGCCACAGCCCTTCTTACCGAAATGAAGGTTCCTTTCATCATCAATCAGAATTGCTACAATATTTTTGACCGTACGGTTGAAAGAAACGGTCTTAAAGAAACTGCTCAACGTTTGGGCAAAGGTATCATCTGCTTTTCACCGCTTGCTCAGGGACTTCTGACTAACCGCTATCTGAATGGTATTCCGGCAGACAGCCGTGTAATGACAGACGGACGCTTCCTTAAGGCTGAACACGTTTCCGAAGATAAGCTCCGCCGTATCAAGGCTCTGAACGAAATTGCAGAAAGCAGAGGTCAGACTCTCGCGGAGATGTCAGTTTCATGGTTACTTCACGACGGAATCGTAACAAGTGTACTTGTCGGTGCTTCTAAACCTTCACAGATCCTTGACAATATTGCCGCACTTAAGAATATAAGCTTCACTGACGAAGAACTCCGCCGTATAGATGAGATTGCTTTATAAACCAATAACCAATAAAATTATGAGCCTCAGTCCTGATCGGGCTGAAGCTCATTTTTTGAAAAAGCCACCGGCAGCCATATATATGCAAATTCCGGTCGAACCGCACGACCTTTCCGATTTGAACTGCATGGTCATTTAGTGTAATTCAAAAGCGGTATCAAGATGGCTGTAGAACGAGTTTCCGGTTAATAGTCGTATATCCTGAACAGAAAAACACCTGTCTCTATATGCATTTATTCTTTGAGTATAAAAGTCTATGATTTTCCTGAACGTCTTGCTCCGGTTATCACTTTGATCAGGCCGTTTTGTCTTCTTTTAGCAAGCCGGTCTACATATTTAGCTCTAGTGTATTCCATAATAACTCCAAATTTGTAAAAGTCTTTGATAAATTTCGATTATATTTTACCACCAATTAAATTTATTCGCAATGTTATACTCGAAATTTTTCAAAGACTTTAAAATATGTCTATTATAACGACTACCCTCAATAGCGTTCTCCCTATATATACTTCTCAATCCCACACTGCTCTACAACCCTTTTCCCAAGAAGAGTAAGCGCCTGTCTAGGGCATTTGTTGATACAACGATAACACATGGTACACCGGTCACTTGAAACCGCTTTTTGATCCTTAATAGAAATATTCTTCATCGGGCACAGTTTTTCACATAGTCCGCACCCGATACATTTGTCAGCATCAACCTTAAGTTTTGAGGAATATGCTCTGGTCTTATGACCAAAATATGCTCTCTGCCCAAAGAAACCTGCCAGTCTGTACAACACACCTATACCTTCCTGTGTAGGATTACCGGCTTTCAGTCGCTTTACGGATTCTTTTATCTTCTGTTCTGCCTGTTTTACAAGTTCTTTATTCTTTTCAAGCGGACGTTTTAATGCCTTCTCGTCAGCTATACTATCAGGCATCTTTAGATGAAGTCCGCCTATTACGTTAGCACCGCAGCTTTGCAATAGTCTCCCGAGCGAGCCCGACCCATCACCGCTAAAAAGCCCCATCGTCGCAATTATAAAAACCTTCTTGCCTACCCACAGTTCTTTATGATCCGTAATATAATCCCGCATGATCTTCGGAACTGTACTAAACTGAACCGGATATGCAAATATGATAAAATCCACATTTGCTACTGCAACTAATGCTTCTGTATCCTCTATAGAATATGCACTTGATTCGTTGTCATACTCTTTACAGAATAACTCCACTGCATATTTTGAATTGCCTGTTCCGCTAAAATATATACCTACCATTCTATTAACCTCTCGAATTCAAATATCTTCAGAGATAACCTACCATTGAAATCATCCGATAGCACCTTATAATTCTTTAACCATATATCCGCACGTAAACGGAAAGAAATCAAATTTTTTAGTTCCGGTATGTACGGCTCCGTTCTGTTCATACCATTTCCTAAGCCGTATATTTTCTTCAACAATTCCTATGTTTATGAGTTTGCATCCTTGATTTCCTGCAGTTTCATATGCATGCTCTAATAATCTCTTACCAAATCCGCTATGCCTATATTCAGGAAGGACTGCAAGATTATTGAGTTCACATTCATTATTATCCTGCATCAGCAAAGAGTAGTATCCACATATAACACCATTTTGTTCATATACAAACATCAGACGTGGCTCATTATCCATTTGCCAATACAAACGCTCTTCTGTAGTTGCAAATGCCGTGAATCTTGGAGCGTTATCTATCGTAAATCCAAATTCTTCAGCTACAGTTTTGAAGCTCTTTCTTATAATATCTACACATACGGGAATATCGTCCCTTGTGACTTCTCTAATCATTTTTCTTATTCCTCATCGTACGATTAACTGAAATAAACTTTACTTACACTTCCAAAAGTAACACTTCTGTTATGTTTTTAATCCTGTAAAGTGCCATTTTTTTCTCCAATGTTTTTTAATTAGTATTATTTATTCCTTATCAGAACTCTATTACAAGACCGACTCGCAGCTGTTCGAGTTTATCTCCCAGCTCTTCTTTCATAATACTGTATGCCCTATCCTTTGTACAGTGACCTGTACATACATAGTCTATGCCCGTATCAAGGATATTCCTCGACACTTTTCTGATCTCTCCCTCGGTCTTATTGAAAAGATGGAATCCGCCGACCAGTCCGTAAATATGCTTATCAGGAAAAGTTTTCTTCACTTCATTTATGATATTCACCGCTCCACCGTGTGAACAGCTATTGATAATCACAAGTCCTTTATCCGTCTCAAAAACCAGACTCTGTTCATGGGAGAAGTTATCCTGTTTCCAGCCTTCTTTTGTCTTTTGATACATCATCTCACGTTTTCCTATTTTCTCAAGGCCTTTTATCTTGTGAGGTATAAGATATACACCCTCGCAAAGTGTATAGTCGCCGGATACATATTCAAGCCTGTCCGCATAATTCTTTGTCATATTCTTCGGAATTCCGATATATTTCCTGAATATTAATTTCTTCGCATAACAGTTCTCGGCTGTAGTTTCTCTAAGGTAAAACTTTGCCTTCTTGTTCTCCATGAAAAATCTGGGTATGCCATTTGCATGATCGTAATGCGCATGACTCAAAACCCCGTAATCCACATCAGTGATCCTTTTTCCGAGTGCTTTCATATTCTCGACAAAAAGATCTGATGCGCCTGCATCTACCAGAATATTCCTTCCGTCATGCTCAACCAAAATGGATAATCCCCATTCTCCTTTTATACCATTATTCGGCGTATTATCTACTATTACCGTCATCTTATTATTCATTATCCCATATATCCTTCTTTCGTTTCAGTTTCTTCATATTCCTTTCCATAGAAAACTGTTAGACTATTAATGACATTATTCCGGCCAGTATAGCCGCAATCACCGGATATCCAACAAGTGTAGTAGCCCATTTAATAGTAAGAGTTTTTCCGTATATATACGGTCTTAGGTCATCTGTTCCTTCTATGTTCCATGCCTTTGTTTTTCCAACCCAATACCAGTCGATGAACAAACGATCAAATAATCCTTCAATAACGAGAACGATCGTCATCTGAATAAATCCTTCCCAAAAAGTTCTCGCACCATTTATTCCATAGACAGAGAGCAGGACAACAACGAGCATTAGCGGAATACTGACAAACTTAAAGTTACTGGCACTCTTCTTGATCTTTGCTTCGGTGGTCAGACCATTTTCTATACATCTGTCCCAGACCTCTCTCTCATAAAGACAAACCAGACCCACAGGACCATTGGCTATTCCAACCACACAGGCAACAAGTACTATAAAGCTTAACACAATACCTTCAAATAAAATCATAGGTATAATCATTATTATCGTCCCTCCTTTAAATATCTGTATAAGGCATCAAAGATCAGATCCACATTTGTCTGAAGCGATCCCTCGAATAATGTATCCCTGTTCTGATACATGGCATAAATTGATTTAATGAAATTAACAACTACGCCCGGTTCAGCATCCTTCCTGATTCCTCTGATCTTTGCAAACATGAATTCATATTTCTTAAGATCATTTGCTGTATTTAGATATGCGCTGTCTGAAATATGCGACTTAAGCCATACCCAGTCATCCAGCTTTATTCGTAGAAGAAAATTATTTTCGGGTTTGAAGTTCTCGCGGAATACGCCCAAAAATTTTTTTAGAGCAATAGTACCATCCTTGGAGAAATGCGATGCCATTTCCTTTTCATATTTCACCTCAGTATCTCTGATCATCGCAACTACATATTCTTCCTTTGAAGCGAAGAAGTTGTAAAATGTACCGACTGCTACTCCGGTATTCTTCGCTATCATCGCAATAGTCATTTTCTTAATTCCGATTTCGGCACTGAGTTGATAGCCCGAATCCAGAAGTCTTTGACGTATTTCCACACGCTCTTTCTCAGTAAAACCGCCAGCCATAATATACACCCCTTTCTTTTGAAAGCAATACTATATTTTTATCAAATCAATCACCGTGAACATTTACATTGAAATATTCATAATGAATATTAACATTTAAATATTCACAAGTCAAGAATGAAAGCGGAAATGCTGTGTTATTTCAAAAAGAACCTGTCCGAAGACAGGTTCTACAACTTAAATATATTCCGGTATATCTTACCATCACATCATCCCGACACATTTGAAATAGTTTATAAATCCAAATACATAATAAATTGAATTTCATCTCTTGAGTCAGACTGTGAATAATATGCATACATATCTAGAGAGTCTTAATACGATTATCCGATATAATGCATTAACGAGTAATTTCATCTAGTGCATTATTAAATGAAATCATAGCTTTTTCTAAATCGATTGATGGAATAGAACTAAAACCAACTAATATTTGATTTTCAGCACACTTCTCATGTAATATCCAGTAACGCTCCGTTGAATATATACCGATTCCATATTTTTCCATTATTTGCATAATCTGTGTTCTATTAAGATTCGTATTAATATTCATTAAAAAATGCAATCCTGCTTCTGTTCCTAATAACTCTATATCATCTCTCTTTAGATGTTCTAGAATATAATCATGCTTTCTTTTATAAAATGTTCTTATAGCTCTTAATCCATTTTCATATTCTCCGGATTCTATGTATTCGGCCAATGCCTCCTGAATGAGTGTTGGTACATTTGAATTTGATACTTTATATTTTTCGTTATAAGTCGACAATAGTTTTTCCGGTAGTACTAGATACGCTATTCTAAGATCAGGAGCTAACGATTTTGAAAATG
>FNUU01000011.1 GCA_900108205.1 Eubacterium ruminantium
CGGGCGGAGGATATTTGAGAGGAGCTGTCCTTAGTACGAGAGGACCGGGATGGACGGACCGCTGGTGTACCAGTTGCATTACCAAGTGCAGAGCTGGGTAGCCAAGTCCGGATTGGATAAACGCTGAAGGCATCTAAGCGTGAAGCCAACCTCAAGATAAGATATCCCACTCCCTAGAGGAGTTAAGACCCCTTGAAGACTACGAGGTTGATAGGCACCGAGTGTAAGTGTGGTAACACATTCAGCTGAGGTGTACTAATAGGTCGAGGGCTTATTCAAAAAAAAGAGATGAAAGCTCGAACAGAGCGACTTAAGTATGATACTTGTGATTGTCAGTGTTTGTATGAGGTTTTGAATGTACATATATAATGTATATCAGGCTTATTCCTCGATAGCTCAATGGTAGAGCACTCGGCTGTTAACCGAGGGGTTGTTGGTTCGAGCCCAACTCGGGGAGCTTTTTATTATAAGGCCCTGTGGTCAAGAGGTTAAGACATCGCCCTTTCACGGCGGTAACACGGGTTCAATTCCCGTCAGGGTCACTACCGATAGTTAGAATTACTGATGATTGGTTGTCATTTAGGGCTCTAGCTATCGATTTTGGACGTTTAGCTCAGTTGGTTAGAGCAACCGGCTCATAACCGGTCGGTCCTGGGTTCGAGTCCCCGAACGTCCACTTAAAAGGCCCAGTGGCTCAGTTGGTTAGAGCGCCGCCCTGTCACGGCGGAGGTCGACGGTTCAAGTCCGTTCTGGGTCGCTATGTGAAAATAATAACGGAAGGTATTATTTCTCGCGTTATAGACATCGCTTTAAGATGTTGCAGATCGGTTGGGTGCCGATCGACAAACTGTCACTGACGAATGTGCAGTGGCTTATTTTTTAGAAAATATCCTTGTGGGTTCATTTTTTCATTTTTTCGGGAATGATATTGGGTGGTGAATTGACAAGGTAATTACGCCGGCGTGGCGGAACTGGCAGACGCCCGGGACTTAAAATCCCGTGGGTAGCGATACCCGTACCGGTTCGATCCCGGTCGCCGGCACTGCTCAATCCCTTATTTTACAAGGGATTGAGCATTTTTTATTTGAACACCTGTTGAACACCTCTCTGATTATTGGGGTCATTACTCCCGTCATTATTGGGTTCTTTGTTGGTGTCGACACAACCATCATTCTGGTGCTCTTTGGTGGTGTCATCTAAGCAGTTGCATGTTTCAGCACACTCTTCTTCATTTCCTATATTGCGAAGATAGTGAGCAGTTGTGGCTAATTGTGAGTGTCCCATGAGAACGCTGATACTGTCCAAACTTCTTCCCTTCTTATATGCTTTCGAAGCACAATAGAAACGAATTTTATGTGATGGGTAATACTTTATACCACATTTCTGACAGTATCTTTTTAGGTGGTCATTAAACGTATCTGTCAGCATCGGTTTTCCATTGGACTCAAAAAGGAATATTCCATCTGGGTTTAGCTGCTTAGCTGTTCGAATGATGCCTAATGCCTTCTTGTTTAAATGTTCTTTTCTAAAGCCACGTGAAGTATATCCCTTCATGGTTTCAGAAACCACATGCTTTCGCTTGGAAAAGGTAAGGTCATCATTTAATTCATAATCTATCAAGGCTTGAGTGTGGATATATACAGTTTGCTCAGTTTCGTTAATATCTTCCATTCTGATTGCTTTTAATTCACCGATTCTTATGAAAAGATTAAAGAACAGCCGAATCGCTAAAGCATATGGCTCATCTGTGATTGGCTGAAGATATGCATCGAGCTTCATGACCTCTTCTTCAGAATACACATTGTTGATTTGCTCTTCGATAGGTTTGTAGGTAAACTGTTTTAAATTGACTCCCAATAAAGGGTTTTGGTCTAATTTACCATTCTCAATAGCCCAAGAGAAAATTCCATTAAGAACACCATGTGCATTGCCTATTCTGTGATGTGTGTAAGCTCGATTTTTTGTGAGCTTGCGAAAAAGTTTATATAGGTCTTGAGTTGTGATATCTGTTAACTTGTACTTTGCCAATGGCGCATCTTTAAAGAAGGCATTCCAATCATAGATATTCTCTTTTATGGTCTTTGTTTTGACGGGGGTTTCATCTCTTCTGTATAGTACCCATCTTTGAAATGCCATCTCTAATGTCATATTTAGGTTAAGGTAATAGTCAACAAGATAGTCCTTCAGCGCTTCTTCGGTTTTTCGCTTAATTGCACGTCGTATTTGCTTTCCATCTTTGTAATCCGTTATGTAAGTACGCCAAGCGTTTTCGCTTTCGGATTTGTAAATTGAATAAGGGTGAATTGCTAATAGTGCTTCATATTCTTTTTCCTTTAACTTCTTCATAATGTCTACATCGAGAACTTCGTCTAGCATATTATTATCACAGCTGGTTAAACGAATCAATAGATTATGTGCTTCTCTTAACTGGTCAATGGTCTTCTTGTCTTGCATTTTTGTTTTTGCAAGTATCCTATCTGTTTAAAGATAGTTTTTTGGTTTTGTAGTTTGCTGTGTATTGTAGTTTGTGTAGTTTGAATAGTTTATTGGTTTGTTCTTTTTTTGTTTTACATAGGACATTGCTCTCCTTTCTTTGTTTATTTTTATTCTAGGTTGTCTGATGAAAAAACAACATTTTTCCCTATATTACTATATCAAAATCTGTCGTTATCAGAACGAAAGGTAAAAATATGATTGATTTTATATCAATAATGCTTAATATTGATTAAAAATAATCAACTGCCAAAATTTGTTATGATTTGCCAAGCATAAGGACATTTAGGAGATAAATTATAATCTATGTATTTTTCATATTTGAAAAAGTCAAATTTAATCGCTTTTAAGCAGAATATATTAGTAGTAAATGAGTTATTATCCATTTTTAATACAGTTTTTTCAAGAGAAAAAAAGGAAACAAGAATCAGATTCCATTATGAAACAGGTAGTGAGTGTTAGAAAATGGTAAGTTTGTATAATGGAATAGAAGTATAGCTGATTAGCATATCAGATTATTATTTTAATGCTAAAGGATAAAAAACACATATTTATATCTGAAAATAAAGACTTATAATTAAGAGGATGATTCATAATCAGATAATATTACACCTATATTTCGATTGTTTGTATTAGATTCCATTTGGATATACATAAAAGTTGACCATTACATAATATAGAATTATGGAAAAGGTTAGGAATAAGTCCAAGATAAGTAGATTAGAAATAGGAGTAGATAGATAAGAAAGGTATCTTTCGAATAATTGGTACTCAGTTCCGAAAAATAGGAGAATAGTTCCCTCTTAGAGAATTCAGATATAAAAGAATACTGGTAGTAGACAGATGAACAATATCAGTTATTATAAATCGGATGACAGATATGTAAAGAATCCTTCGATATATTGGTCTCAGTTTCGGAAAGGCAGGATGTTTCCGCACAACGCATAAAGATATACTCAGTTATTACAAAAGGGACAACAGATGAGAACAAAAGCTTTCGTATATAGCCGCCAGAACTTAGAATACTCAGAATACGCCGAATATTAGGAATAACGACAGGCAGAGGAAAACGGAGGCTTCCGTATAAAGCAACCTTAACTCAGAATACATAGAATACACCGCATATTAGATTCATGACAGGCGAATCAACGTGATTAAAAAATATAACATTGTGAGCAGATGGTAAAAGGACGAGTGTTTATAGCTCGTCTTTTTTGTTGCCACCAGATTGGGGTAGTAACCGCCACATGCGGAATTAGCTGCCAGATGAAGAAGTATCCGCTATATGAGGAAGAGGTCGGTGTATTTGGGAAGTAGCCGCCACGTGTGAAAGTCCCTCATATGCGGTAATAACCATTTTGTGTAACAGCTGCCGCCACTCGCCTGTGGCTACGGACAGTCTCTTAAGCCCTCTGTGGCTTTTCAGGACGGGTTTGGTGTGCAAATCGAGGAAATGTACATGGTTGGTATAAAATGCCGCAAACGGGCTCATAAGCCCTTGGGTACTCTGTTTCTGCCTCTGTCACCGTTTGAAAGTGGTTTTATCGAAGAGAAGCGTGCGGATAAAGATGGTGTATGAGTGTGTGTAGCCATTTGGAAACTTCAGGTGTCATAGTAGTTGAAATAAATAGGCTATTTGTAGCAGAGAAGGGTAGTCACAAATAATCTCAAGTAAAGGAAAATAGAACCAATTCAGTTAAAATCAGCTATTACAGATAGGATTATTCTCAGTGAGATTTAGAATAAGGTCATTACTGATTATTATTGAACGTTCTTAATATAAAAGCATTCAATTATGATTAAAATTAGTAAAAAATTTCTGATAACGCTAGTTATTGATATGTTGATTAGAAGGGTATTTATTTTGGCTCGACCAATACTACCCTTATCCGAAAAAATATGAATTAAGGAGGTACAAAAGGAATGAAGAATCTATTAACACCTAACGAGTTTAGAGAATACTTCGGTTGTGGCTTATCAAAGGCGCGAGAGATTGTAAATCTTGGGTTAAAAGAAGGATTCACGGTAGTAGTTGGTAAAAGAAAGTTCATAGTCAGAAATCTGTTTGACGAATACATCCAGAACCAGGCTAAAGTTCAAAAGAATAAGGAGGATTAACAAAAATGAATAAAAAACTAATAAATCAAATGTTAGGTTCAAGAGTTGAGGGTGCGAAGAATATTTATTTCAGTGTAAGTAGGGTTAATTATCTTGTCAGTACACATATACAGGGTATCAACAGCCTTTTTATAGAAAAAAAAGTAAATGGCAAGACACTGTGGATACCGACGAGGCAGTTTGGCGAAAGATATCAGCAGTTTTCACTGGGTAGTTATAGTATTTATAGGCATCAGTTAGCATTATACATTTATAGACTTGAAGATTTTAAGAGGTACATAAAGGAAGTAGGAAGAAAAGCCAATTCATTAACAGTAAATCATCTGGTGATGCTGCCTAAAGGTGAAAGTATAGGGGTTATAGGTAGAAATGCAGAACTTCTTGAGCTATGCACTCTTTCTGAAAATGTCATGATGGGTAAATTACTCAATATGTATAACGTTTATTATGTTATTGCATCAGTTCGGCATTACGAAGGGCTGAAAAGATATCTAGAGAATAATGTCGAGCCACATTCACCTTTAGGAAGACAGGCGGCAATATGTTATTTAGATATGGTTGAACCTGGTGTTAATCATGACTACTTGCAGTATTAAAGCAGGTAGTAGCAAAAAAAAGAATCAGGAGGCATTTGAATATGCATAAGTTGAATGTTATCAATATTGAAACCTACGAGGTAGCCAACAGCTTTTTCGTAGATATTGTAACGAAGGTAGATGAGGGTATTCTTGAAGCGTGGACATACGAAGAGGGCGATGAACACAAGGAACTTCTTATAAGCAAACCAATAGATTTAAAGGCAGATTCATCAGAGATAGAAGCCTTTATAGATGATGTTAATGAGGAGATTAAGCATTTTTATTATTGGGGGGAAGTTCAGCAAGAAATCGAAGATGAAGAAGAATCCTATCAGAACGAGTATCCAGAAGAACAAAATTATGACGACGATGAAGAGGATGATGAAGAAGCCAATGAGGATGACGACATGTATCCAGATGTTGGTTGTATTGATTTAGATGAGGGTTCTTCGGAAGATAGCGAATATGCAGATGAGTATATGGATTAAGAAACGTTGATACAACAATGAGCTTTGAATAACAACTTTTTAGGGGCAGGTGGAAACACCTGCCTTTACTTATGGTAATTGTAAAATAAAAAAATCGGTCATTTTTTGTGTCGAAATAACCACCCATAGATACTTGAAAAAACCTTAAAGAGACCTACATAAATTCGCCAGAAAAAGCCGAAAAATCATAAAAATCGAAGGCAAATTGCGTTTACATAGATTTCATAGCTGCAATGAAATTAGTTTTGATTTTAAAGAGCGTTATGATAGATCCAGAATATATGGAAGGGACCCCTGTAAAATCAGCAGATTTCGGACTTGGTTTACATAAAAACGGGTGAAAAGTCTCTAAAACTGTGGTATAATGCTATATTGGATTATTAGATAGATTTCAATGTCTCAGGGGTACTTATTGCCCTTGAAGAATACCAATATAAGGAGATAGGTAATATGGCAACGAACAAGATAATTGATACTTTATGGGATGACAACCCAGTAGATGTTACAACAGAGGTAAACTTCATCTGGAGTATTGCTAATAAACTCAGAGGTACATATCAAAGCGATAAATACAAAGATGTAATCATACCCATGGTTATCATCCGTAGATTTGAATGTGCACTAGCAGATACGAAAGAAAAGGTAGTAGAAACCTACCAAAAGAATCCTAATTATCCTGCAAAGGCAATGTACAAGGTCTCAGGGTATCAGTTCTATAACACAAGTCAGTTTGATTTGGCTGAGTTGGTGAATGATGCAGACCACATTGCGGCAAACTTCCGTAGTTATATAAATGGCTTCTCTGCAAATATACAGGACATCATCAAGTCTCTGGATTTTGATAAGCAGATTGAGAAGATGGATAAGAACAACAGGCTTCTCACGGTGGTAAAAGCATTCTCGGAGCTCGACTTGAACCCGAAGACCATTGACAATGTGAAGATGGGGTACATATTTGAGGATTTGATAAGGCGATTCTCAGAAAATGCTGAGGCAGGTGACCATTACACTGGGCGAGATATCATAAAACTGATGGTAAATATCCTTCTTGCAGAGGGATGTGATGATATCTTTGACGATGGTAAGATTATCACGGTACTTGACCAAGCATGTGGTACTGGCGGTATGCTCTCCACTTCATATAATACCATCCGTAGATTCAATCCTACAGCAGATGTTCGACTCTTTGGACAGGAAATCAACCCAGAATCATATGCAATCTGCCTCGCAGAGATGATGATTAAGGGACAGAACGCAGAGAACATCAGATATCAAGACACAATGAAAGCTGACTGCTTCAAGGATACAAAAATGCGCTTTGTTATCGAAAATCCGCCTTTTGGTACACCTTGGGGCGGCAAAGACGCAGCTGAAGGGGTAGAAAAAGCTGTACAGGACGAATATCTCAAAGGATTCAAGGGTAGATGGGGCGCAGGACTCCCTGGCTCTGGCGATATGCAGCTACTCTTCATTCAGTCTGCCATAGACAAAATGGATGACCACTTAGGTAGAGCTGCCATCATAGAAAATGGTTCTCCGCTCTTCTCAGGTGGAACAGCTTCAGGTGAAAGTCAAATCAGAAGGTGGCTTCTCGAACAGGATTTGATAGAAGCTATTATTGCTCTGCCAACAGATTTGTTCTATAACACTGGAATTGCCACATATATCTGGGTACTTTCAAAGAATAAGAGAAAAGAACGTATTGGTAAGGTTCAACTTATAGATGCATCGGGCTTCTGCCACAAACTCCGTAAATCACTGGGTAATAAGAGAAATGAAATCTCCCCAGAAGACAGAGCAGAGATAACAAAGATATACGCAGACTTCAAAGAAACAGAGTTAAGCAAGATATTTGACACCACAGAGTTTATATATCGTGAATACTCAGTAATGCAGCCGCTTCAGAGAAGCTATGCTATCACAGCAGAACGCATTGAGAGTATGCTTTCCAAGGGTAGCCTGTCATCACTTTACGATGAGGCAAAGGTATATGAGCTTGAAAACAGCGAAAATGAGCTTACAGGAAAAGAGCTTAAGAGTTTGGAAAGTTACCAGAACAACAAGTCCGTTTATGACTTGATCCTCGACACCCTTAATTCAAATATTTCTGACAAGAAGTACAATAACCCTGATAGTTTCCTGCCTGTTCTGACAGATATCCTCTCTTCTGTTACTACAGATAAAAAGCTTATAGAGAAGATTGCTACAGGCTTATCGGTAATGGATAAGACCGCAGATATCCAGAAAGACAAGAAGGGTAACATTATCTATGACAAAGACTCAAAGGACACCGAGATAGTGAAGTTCGATGAGAAGATTGAGGACTATATGGCAAGGGAAGTTCTTCCACATGTACCCGATGCTCAGTGGTTCTTTGAGGAAGATATGAGTAAGAAGAAACCAGTTGTGAAGACAGGCGCAGAGATTCCGTTTACACGGTATTTCTATAAGTACCAGCAGCCTACTCCATCGGAAGAGTTGGAAAAGAAGTTTGCAGAGTTGGAAGCTTCCGTATCAGATAGGGTAAAGAAGCTCTTTGGTTAGATGGCAGGTGGAAATATGAGCAAATTTAAAGAATGTGATATTAAAGAATTTGGGCTTATTCCCGAAAGATGGATTGTACCAAAAATAGGGTACTATTTTGATATGAGTAGTGGAGATTCACTTACAAGTAAAGATATCGATGAATATGAAGGCACTTATACTGTATATGGAGCAAATGGAGAAAGAGGTTATTATTCCAGATATAACACCCATGGAAAACATATACTATTAGGTAGGGTGGGAGCTTTATGTGGAAATGTACATGTTATACATGGTAAAAACTGGGTTACGGAGCATGCATTGATACTGACAAAAAGGAAAGAAGAAATTGTCGAAGAGTATTTTGGATACTTATTTGAAACAATGAATCTTGGACAATACTCAAAGTCTTCTGCACAACCTGTAATATCAGTTGATACTATTTCACAGCTAAAATTTATTGTACCTTCTGTTGATGAACAGAAACGTATTGCAGGTTACCTTGATTTCAAATGTTCCGAAATCGACTCACTTCGAGCTGACATTGAGGCAGAGATAGAAACCTTGGAGGAATACAAGAAATCTGTCATCACAGAAGCAGTAACGAAGGGCTTAGATAGGAATGCTCCTATGAAAGATTCGGGTATTGAGTGGATAGGAAATATTCCGAAACAATGGTCACTAATTCCATTTAGATATGTTCTTAACGAGAGGACAGAAAAGAACAATCCTATACGAACTGATGAAAGACTTTCTTTATCAATAGATATCGGAGTAACACTATATGCCGATAAAACAACAAACTTGGACAGATACAAGGATGATGTTTCACAATACAAGATAGCTCATGAGGGTGATTTAGTAATGAATAGTATGAATGTAATAGTTGGGGCTGTTGGGGTATCAAAATGGTTTGGATGTGTCAGCCCTGCATATTATACATACTTTGATAATGAACCCGATAGTGTGACATCGAGATTTTGTGATTATATCTTTAGAACACCATCAATGAGAAAAATACTGTTTAGCCTTGGAAAAGGAATAATGGCTATTGATAGAGGTGAAGGGAGGGTAAATACTTGTAGATTGAAGGTTTCAAGAGAAGACTTGCGCAAAATTGTTCTTCCTATACCCGATGTGGCTGAACAAAGAAAAATAGTTAGGTATTTGGATGATAAGTGTTTGGAAATCGATTCTATCGTTGAAGACAAGAAGAAACAGCTTAATGTTCTTGCAGATTACAAGAAATCTCTGATATACGAATATGTAACAGGCAAAAAGGAGGTTCCAAATGAATGACATACTAACAGAAAAAGAATACCAAAAGTTCATATTGGAATGCTTACATCAGGATAATGGGTATATAATCCGTGATGCAAAGAATTATGACCGCCTGTTTGCCGTAGACCGAGAAATGTTGTTCCAGTTCTTACAGAACACGCAGCCAGATAAGATGGAAACCTTATCAAAGATATATAAGGCAGACTTGCAGGACACCATCGTAAACTACATCAACCAAGAAGTGACGAAGGCAAGAGGCTCACTTTTGGATGTGCTGAAGCACGGTATCGAAATCTCAAACCAGAAGTTGGAACTGATGTACACAAAGCCTGCAACAGACTTCAATCCAGAACTGAACAGGCTATATGGTGAAAACATCTTCTCAGTTATGGAAGAAGTATGGGCTTCTGACAAGGAAAGGGTAGATGTTGTTATCTTCTTAAACGGGCTTGCAATCATTTCCTTTGAGTTGAAATGTAACCATGCTGGACAGAGTTATCAGGATGCTATATACCAGTACAGGGTAGACAGGAATCCAAAAACAAGATTATTCCTCTTTAAAGCAGGAACACTTGTCAATTTTGCAATGGACTTGAATGAAGTCTATATGACAACAAGGCTTGCAGGTGACAGTACCTTCTTCCTCCCGTTCAACATGGGTAATGGTGTCGGGGTAGATGCTGGCGCAGGCAATCCACTTTTTAAAGACAAGTATTCCGTTTCATACATTTGGGAAGACATCTTGAAAAAAGATACCATTCTCGACATTATCAGCAAGTTCATGTTCATCAAGGTAGATGAGAAAGAGGATGAACTAACTGGGAAAAAGAAGGTTAAAGAAACTCTTATATTCCCAAGATATCATCAGTTAGATGTCCTTCGGAAGCTGTTGGCAGATGTAAAAGAGAACGGAACTACACAGAATTATCTGATACAACACAGTGCTGGTTCGGGAAAGACAAATAGTATTGCTTGGTTAGCTCATAGATTATCCTCGCTGCATAATGATGACAATAAGGTGATTTTTGATAATATCGTGATTATCACAGACCGTGTGGTAGTAGATAGGCAGTTACAGAGGGCAATTACCGACCTTGAGCATAAGGCAGGGTTGATTCGGGTAATGGACGATAAATGTAATTCAGCTGACCTCGCACTTGCACTAAAGGGAAATACGAAGATAATAGCTACTACTATTCAGAAATTTCCATATATCGTAGATAGTGTTGCAGGGCTTAAGGATAAGAATTTTGCCGTTATAATCGACGAAGCACATAGTAGTACGGCTGGCAAAGATATGATTGCCGTTACTCAGGCTTTAGGTAGCGGAGAAATCGACCTTAAGGAGATGGATGCACAGGATGTTATCATTGACGAGATAGGCAGACACGGAAAGCAGGCGAACGTCTCATTCTTTGCATTCACAGCTACTCCAAAAGCAACCACACTTCAGCTTTTTGGCAGGGTAAATCCGAAAGGACAGCGAGAGGCTTTCCATATTTATTCTATGAAGCAGGCTATTGAAGAAGGATTCATTCTTGATGTACTAGAGAACTATACAACCTACGATACATTCTATCAAATCAACAAAGAGATAGAGGAAGACCCGAAGTGTAAGACAAATTCAGCTAAGAGACAGATAGCAAGATTCATAGAACTGCATGAAACCAACATATCACAGCGTATTGAGGTGATAGTTGAGCACTTCCGCACAACAGTTATGCAGGAACTTGGTGGGAAGGCAAAGGCGATGGTCGTTACTGCAAGCAGACAGGGCGCAGTCAAGTATCGTCAGGCACTAGAGGACTATATCAACCGCAAAGGGTATGATATGAAAGCCTTAGTTGCTTTTTCAGGTAAGGTAAAGCTGCCAAATGATGACACAGAGTATTCAGAGCCTTCGATGAATGGGTTTGCGGAGGAGAAATTACCTTCAGAGTTTGATAAGGACGATTATCAGGTATTACTTGTAGCAAATAAGTATCAGACTGGATTCGACCAACCGAAGCTTTGTGCTATGTATATATTAAAGAAGCTTAAGGGGGTATCGGCTGTTCAGACTCTTAGCAGGTTAAACCGTATCTGTCCTCCGTATGATAAGCATACTTTTGTTCTGGACTTCGTAAACTCATATGAGGATATTCAGAATGCCTTTGCTCCGTATTATACTACTACATTGCTCTCTAATTCTGTAACGCCTAATGCGGTATATGATTTGGAGGCAAGAGTTGATGCATATTGCATCATAGACCCGAATGACGTACAGGCAGTCATTCAGATATTATACGAAGAAGAAATAAAAGCACAGCAGAAACAGAGACTTACCTATTACTTCAATAAGAGCAAGAAGATGCTTGAACAGAACTATGACTA
The DNA here is from genome assembly GCA_900108205.1 of Eubacterium ruminantium. Lineage (GTDB taxonomy): Bacteria > Bacillota > Clostridia > Lachnospirales > Lachnospiraceae > Eubacterium_Q > Eubacterium_Q ruminantium_A. Next base: position 11,855 of record FNUU01000011.1, read on the forward strand.
CATCCAGCAAAAGGAAGCAGTTATGGCTATGCGCAGGCTTGTCAGGTATTATGAGTTCTTATTGCAGGTATCCTCTTTTGAAGATGTGGAACTTCATAAGAAATATCGGTATATCAACTATCTTCTTGCTTACATCAACATTAAGAACCCAGGTCCAGGGTTCAATCTTGATGGCAAGATAAAAGCGACAGATTTTGCTCAGAAGAAGAAAGAGGAACACAAGAAGGAAACGCTTGTTGCTAAACCAGTTATTAAGCTGCCAACGGCAGAACAATTCGGTCTCACAGAAGATAAAGAGAAGCGACTTTCAGAAATCATTGCCGAAATCAATAGTAAGACGGGTAAATCCTATGACAGTGACGTAGCTGTAAAAGCGATGCTCCAAATTAGAGATATTCTGTTAAAATCGGATAAGTTGAAGACAAGCGCAAAGAATAATACTGTTCAGGATTTTGAATTTTCCTATTTCGATGACATAGACGAAGCTTTGATTGAGGGTTTGGAGACAAATCAGGACTTCTTCTCTTTGTTGCTGGGTAATGATGAAATCAAGAAGGAAGTGTTGGGTATCTTCACAGAAGAAATCTATAAATCACTTCGAGATGCAGAATAAGAGTACAAGCCAGATATAATAATATCAGATAGAATACCTCGGGTCAGAAGAAGTGATTCGAGGTATTCTTATGTTGATGGCAGATATTCTGATGATGATTATGGTTGCCCTGATGTTGAATATAAGTGCACTGATACTGATCCATTATAAGCTGATAACGAAAACAGGTAGTCTGAGGCTGAAACGAAATACTCTTCCGTTGGAAGAAGATAATCTTAGGTTGATTATACATATGATAAATGACCGTAGGTATATCTCAGATAAGCCCCAGATTGGGTAGGACAATTAAAAAAATTACAAAAGTTTTTTATTCGGTAACGAAAATAGAAAAAAAATTGCAGTTTTTCGACGTTTTATTCTTTTCAATCTAAATCAATCAGTTACGCACCAATATAAGCAATTTGAAAAAGAGAAAAAAGTTACAAAATAGGAAGCTCAATAATAGTGAGGTAAATAATAGTTGTGCAAAAAACAACAGTAGATTCAGTTAATTGAAATCAGTTTTATAATCACTGATAGTTTAAAATAATGGATTAACATTATGATTTTGATGGGGTATTTTGACCGCTGAAACGTAGATAAAATGGTCTACAAAGATGTAGAATTATGTACGGTAAAAATGCCTGTGAAGCCTTAGTTTATAAGGCTTTTCCCAGTTTCAAAAAACCAATATCAGAAAAATGCAGGGGCGATAGTAGATTCATATAAGGTTTGTGCAACATTTTCGATTGAAATACTTTACAATTATAGATACAGGAGGGACGCCTCCGATTCGGACAATTTCAAAGAGCTCTTGAAAAAACATGGAATTCACTAACCTTATTTTTCTAAAGGAGAACAAGCCTATGAAATGTAAAATGTGGCAAGATATAGAGGAAATTACTTTGACTAGCTTCTATAAGATGAAGAAATATTCAGATGGTAACCTCAAAATGATATTTATTACACCAGAGAAGGCGCTATTCGCGAACTGCATTAGAATCCGCTGTAGTTCGGGCAATGATTATCTATTTGGTGGGTTTATTACTCACAAGGAGATGTTAGACCTTCAGACTAAGCTATTAACAGGCCAAATTCTTGATTTAACAGACTACAGTTACGTTGAATGCTCTTGTGAGCAGGAAGCCGTCGCAATTTTTGAATCCAAAGCCCTATTTCTCATTAATTGGGCAGCACTTCAGGAATCACCCTACGAAATCTCATTAAACTATTATCCATATCTAATTCTTCAGATGCCAATCCCCAATACGAAGCAGCAGGTAATAAGTAAAGAAGAACTTGCCAAGCTTGCATTCTACGATGCGGACACAGATGCCAATGTCGATGAATGGCTGAAAGATAGCTTGGATGGTGACGATGATGATGAAGATGTCGAGGTAGATGACGACTATGAAGAGGAGTCTGTAAACGATTGGGATTTTGATGATGAAGATGACGTAGAAGAGTATTGGAATGAAGATGATTACATTGATGTCAAACCAGAAAACTCTGATAACGAGAAGGATATGTTTGCGACGGATATACCAGGTACTCTTGTGACAGACCCAGATGAATTGTTTAATGAGTAGCTAATCGTACAATTTTAGTAACATCTTAAAAAAGTAAAGCAAAAGGTCTCCAAGAACTGTCAGATGGATTTTAGAAATGTCCATTCTATGACAGACTTTTGGTAGACCTTTAACTGCAAATGGAGGATATGCGAATGGATAACAGAACATATTATTACGCCAGAGTCAGTAGCTCCAGTCAGAAGATTGATAGACAGGTGGATAAATTCAAAGAAATGGGAGCAGAGGACAGGGATATTATCGTAGACAAAGAGAGCGGTAAAGATTTACAACGAACTGGATACCTCGCTCTTCGGAACACACTTCTTAGAAATGGTGATTCTTTGGTTGTTTCGTCACTAGACCGTCTTTCGAGGAATAAGAAAGATATTTCGGATGAACTTCGTTACTTCAGAGACCATAATATCACGGTAAAAATCCTTGATATTCCAACAACGCTTATTGAGTTACCAGATGAGCAGGCATGGGTAAATGATATGGTGACGAACATACTTACTGAAGTGCTTGCTTCTTTTGCAGAACATGAGAGAGATACCATCCGACGTAGGCAGGCTGAAGGAATTGAAGCTGCTCGTAAAAGAGGAACCAAGTTTGGTCGCCCTCGTCTTAAGGTTCCTGAGCTCTATGAGCAGGTCATGTTCAGGGTGGATAATGGGGAGATAAGACCAGTAGATGCAATGAAGATTCTGAACCTGCCAAAGTCGAGCTACTATAAATTAAGGAAGAGAATTCATAATCTGGGTGTGTGACATAGTAGCCGAGAGCGGATAGCCAGAGGTCTGTTATGGAGGTCAGAAATAGAAGTGGGTTGACAAATGGAAAAGGAAAGAGCATAGTTATTCACGAGCGGGATGATAAGATTTTCGCTTTTGGAGGAATGGAGTTGAACACTTTTGGGGTGGTTTTTGAACACTTTGGTAGACGAAGTCCCCGAAACTCCTTTCTTTATAAGGTTTTTTAAACTGTCCGATTGGTTCGATCCCGGTCGCCGGCATAATTAATTAGCTCAGATCTCAGAAAGATCTGAGCTACTTTTATATGCGCGATAAAGCCGACAAGCGGGCGTGCTTGCACGCACATTTGGCGGCCAACGCGGTCAGCGAATAGTGGTTTTCAACTATTCGAATGCGCGGGTATTGCCGACAAGCGGGCGTGCCTGCACGCACATTTGGCGGCCAACGCGGTCAGCGAATAGTAATGTGAAGAGTTTTAATATGAGGGTAAAGTAATGGGAATATTTGAAGTAGTACTTCTGGCAATCGGACTATCTATGGATGCATTTGCTGTATCTATCTGCAAGGGGCTTGCCGTAAAAAAAATAACAGCGAAGGAGTTTCTTCTCTGTGGAATATGGTTTGGTTCATTTCAGGGTATCATGCCTCTCTTAGGCTATCTTTTGGGATCCAGCTTTGCCAGCCTGATAAATAAGGTGGCGCCATGGGTTGCATTTATCCTGCTTTCTTTAATTGGTGGAAATATGATCAAGGAGTCCTTTGCACCGCCTGAAGATGTAAAGCCGGGATTTGACGTAAAAACAATGTTTATGATGGCAATCGCAACCAGTATAGATGCTCTTGCAGTAGGAATAACATTTGTAGCGACGCCGGTTAAGATATTTGATGCAAAGGCTATAGTCAATGTCCTTTTTGCAGTTATTATGATAGGCGTCATTACCTGCGTTATTTCAATGCTTGGGGTCAAAATAGGACATATTTTTGGTATTCGTTATAAGTCAGGATCGGAGATCATGGGAGGAACCATACTCATATTTATCGGCCTTCGATCGCTTATGACTTATCTGGATAAATCAGAGGCACTATCTGACACGGAGACTATATTTGGCATGCTGATTCCTCTGGCAGGAACTGTTCTTGGAGCTGCCATCGTATATGCAAAGAAGAACAGACTGTCGGATGATCTTCGAATGATACTGGTGGGTGGTTCATCAGGAATAATGATATCAATAGCGGTTTGGGGAATGATCGAACCTGCCGTTATGGGCATGAGAGATATCGTAAAAAATGAAATCATTCCTGTGGTCATCTGTTTTTGCGGAGGCGTTCTGTTTCAGTATATTATTGATAATATAGTTCCGCATACCCATGCATTTGCTGATATAACGGAGGGACCGAAGAGTAAACTTGACCCTGCTATGAAGGTTATGCTCACGGAAGTTATTCACCATATACCGGAAGGGATTGCTCTCGGAGCGATTTATGCAGGGCATTTTCAGAAAATCGAATGGATCTCAGCATCCACCGCGTTGGTGCTTGCAATAGCTATAGCAGTTCAAAACATCCCGGAGGCACTTTTTGTATCACTTCCTGTACGTGAACAGGGATCAAATACAGGCAAGGCCTTTTTCATGGGAGTGGTTTCAGGAGTAACGATACCGCTTCTCGGAATCATAACTGTTATAGTATGTCTGCTTTTCCAGGATATCCTGCCATATGTTATGGCACTGGCCGGCGGAGCACTTATATATACAACCATGGAGGAGATTCCTCAGCTTGCGTCAAAGAAGGAAAATGACAAAGGTGCATTGGCATTTGTTATAGGATTTGCGATAGTTATGTTTATGATATATATTTAATGTTATGGAGAGTAATAGCCAGGCGTGTTTTAAGAAATTACCACATTCTTTCCGCTGTTTTTACCGATGTACAGCTTTTGATCAGCGGCCTGAATCCATTTGTCTATTGAGGAAGCTTCGCTTCTCCTTGCGACACCGATTGTTATGGTGACATTTATACGTTTTCCCTCAAATTCGAAGACAGCTTCATTTACTGCCTTGCGAAGCTTTTCAAATATTTCATCCGTGATATCTTTGGGCTTCAGGAGAATCAGGAACTCTTCACCGCCCCACCTTGAAATGATGCCATTCGTACAAGTGTCATTCATTATCTCAGAAAGCTTTTTCAGGACATAGTCACCGCCATTGTGACCGTAGACATCATTTATCTTCTTAAAATCATCTATATCCAGCATGGCAACGGTATCATTTGCGCTGATATCGTCCTTGGAATTCAGACAGTCCATCATGTAATGGCGATTGAAGAGGCCTGTAAGATTGTCATAATAGCTCATTTTTTTCAGCTTTTCCTCTGACGCGATAGTATTACTTACCATGGTCTTGGTGTAAAAGATGAGAAAGAAAAACACAAAAATGGAATTTGATATCCAAAAAACGCCGGCGGCTTTATGGCTTTCTTTGTAGATAGGACCGTTTTGAGCAACATAAACGGTACCTCCCAGATAACAGGCAATTATCGCAACGCTGTACACCCATGTGGCTATCTTTTTGGTATTAATTTTATATGCGATATAATTTGCATAATAAATGATAGGGATCAATGAAAGGCTGTACAGATGGAAACCATAATCGTAGCCGAGGCATATAGTGCTTAAAGTCATATAAATGATAATCCACAGGTATACCAACTGAAGATAAATGTCGAGATATTCTTTGTAGATCAGGATGTAAGATAATAAATATACAAGAATTGTCGGAATGCTGAAGTATACAAGAAATGTTGCTTTGCAGATATAGAAGAAGAGCATCAGAAATATAACTATGACCAGAAGCACAGTATTAATGAAGAATGATATTTTTTTGACAAGTTTCATGTCCATAATTTAACCCTCTTCAATAAACAATACGCTCAAGAAAAACAAATACTCACTTCGCCCCTAGCTTGTTTTTCTTTTGATAAGATATATTATATTATACCATAAAATGACGTGCAATACATGTTTTTCGGTGGAAATATGAGAATAATGAGTATAAAAAAAACAGGGAAATCAAATTATATTTTTTGATCTCCCTGCTTTTAAATATTTTTGATGCTTAGAATAATTCTATTTCGTAGTCTTCGTATTCTTCTGAAGCTTCAGAGCTGTCTGAATTGTCAGAAATGATTGAATTGTAATTATTGTCAGTGACTGGGGTATCGGAATTATCTGCAATATCGTTATTATCAAAATCGTCTTCAATAACAGTATCAGTCATATCAATAGGTGTATCCGCACTGTCCGGTGTGTCGGGATTACCGGAATTTACAATATTATCAGTGTTATTCTCAGAATCAACTGTAGCTTCTGCAGTATCAGAACTGTTATCGGAATCAACGGCAGCTTCTGCAGTATCAGAGCTGTCATCGGAATTATCAGCAACATCTGTATTATCAGAACCGTCCTCAGAATCATCCGCTGAATCTTCTTCAGAGGATGTTGTCTTAATATCAGCAAAATCCTCCTCTTCATATTCGAAGAAGGATGAATAGTAGAGTCCTGCATTTATGGATAAAATAAGCCTTACTCCGAAGAGGATAAGACAGGTAATGATAACGGCGGTCTTATCATAGAATACATAAAGGATGCCTGCCGGAAGCGCGAACATACAGAGTATGAACATAAGCCTGATGAAATGCTTTGCGGCATAATATATAGCATCCAGAATTATGTTGCCGACACTGTTCTGATTGTTATAATATTCTAATTCATCGGCTTCTTTAAGAGCTACTGCCAGATCTTTGTGGCTGTTTTCTTCTGCTTCATCAACATTTGAGAATCTAAGCATATAGTTGGATAATGCTTCTTCGTTGCTCACATCGCTATCCTCTGAGTCTTCTGAAGCATGCTTTCTTGCTCTGGCACGCTGAGCTTCGATGACTTCATTTTCAGACGAAACCGAATTGATGGCAAGAATCGGAAATGTATACATAAGTATTGAGAACGCAAAGCCGGACAAAAGGATGAATAAAACACTTACCAATTTGTACGGAAGCGGTCCTATAGGGCTGAACAGCAGCGCAAGCGCAACCAAAAAACCAATCACCAGCAGGTAACAAATAAAGTAAGAGGTAGATATTTTAAAATAAACCCTAAATTTGTTCAGAAGATTCTTTACCGAAAAATTCTTTCGGCTGTGGTCAATCCTCTTGGTAAATGCAATATCATAATACGCAGTAAATGCAGCTCCGATAGTTACAACCGGTACCATGAGAAGAATAAAAACTATATTAAATAGCAGAAAATTACCGATACTATACAGAATTGAAAGAATGAGACTGCTTTTTTCGCTGTCTTCTGCTTCGGCCGTCTCGGTCTGCTCGTTAGTTGTATCTGTACTTTCGATTGTCTCAGCCTGTTCAGCAGATTGCTTGGTATTTTTGTCTGTCTCAGATTGATTGTCAGATGTCTCTGTATTTTCAGCCGGTTTGACGGATGCTGTCGCTGGTGCCTCGGTCAACTCAGCAGGAGTATCTGTATTATCAGTCTGTTCGATAGATGTATCTGAATTCCCGGTCTGCTCAGCAGGCGTATCTGTCGTTACAGCCTCAGTCTTCTCAACAGGAGTATCTGTATTATCAGTCTGTTCGATAGATGTATCTGAATTCCCGGTCTGCTCAGCAGGCGTATCTGTCGCTGGTGCCTCAGTCTTCTCAGCAGGAGTATCTGTATTTACCGACTCGTTCGCCTCAGACGTTTCAGAAGTATCATTTATATTATTTTCAAGAGAAGTATTCTCGTCCATTTTATATATCTCCAAAAGTATTTATGTTAGAGGTGTCATAAGAAGAACATGACATTTCAAACATTTTTTTCAAACATTAACAATCTAACACATTTTCAGCATAAAAACAAATGTAAATACCATAAATAAATATCAAAGTACCGGCTTATCCTTAATTTTTTCTTAAATAAATTTTATTTTTTCACAGATTTGTCACATATTACTGTTAGAGTATTCAAGTAACTAACTCTTAATGTATAAGCAAAAGGGATTCAGGAGGAAGAAATGTTATCTAAGTTTAGTGTTAAAAGACCATATACCGTCCTTGTGGGAGTGGTTCTGGTGATCGTTCTCGGAGTGGTTGCTCTTATGAACATGACTGCGGACCTTCTGCCAAATATGACATTTCCGTATGCGGTAATAATCACAACCGATATGGGAGCCAGTCCGGCAGCGGTAGAAGCCGAGGTTACAGCCCCGATCGAGGCAGCTTTGGCAACAACCTCGGATCTGAAGAAGATTCAGTCCAGATCGTATTTCAGCTATTCGATGGTTATATTGGAATATGAACAGAGTGCAAATATGGACTCGGTACTTATTGAGATCCAACAGGCGCTTAATCAGGTTGAAGGAACCTTCGGAGACAGTGTCGGAACGCCTATAGTTATGCAGATCAACCCTGACATGATGCCAATCTATGTTGCGGCAGTTGGTGTTGAAGGAATGGATATAACAAAGCTTACGACTTATGTCGATACAGATATTCAGCCACAGCTTGAAAGTATAAATGGTGTTGCACGTGTTACAGCCATGGGTGGCGTTACCGAAACAATCCGCGTTACTCTTGATGATGAAAAAATTGCCGATCTTAACAAAAAGGTTCAGGAAACTATAAGTGCTCAGTTTGAGACAGCAGAAAAGCAGCTGGATGATGCTGAGAAGCTTATGGGTGGAAGAACTCTGGCGGATAAGAAGGCATTTCTTGAAACAAATAAAGCAAATCTTGCAGCGGCAGCCGAGCAGCTTCAGCAGGCAAATGATGGCGCAGCTCAGTTGAAGAATGGTATCGATGGTCTGAATCAGGTTATTGGTCTGGTTGATACAGGCGTGCTCACAGCAGAACAGTTTGAAGCGGCAAATGGCATGAGCCTCGAGGCTGCAAAGGCACAGCTCGCAGAGCTTGAGACTCAGTATAAGGACATCGAGAAAAATCTTACAGCACAGAATGAAAGCCTTGCGGCTCTTGGGATCACAATTAATTCTATAGAAGATCTTCCGACAGCAATCGGTGCGCTTGCACAGGCTGCGGCAGGCTTCGAAATGGGTATCGCAGCAGTTGATACAGCAATTTCCCAGGTTGAGGCGGGTGCGCTTACCGAGGAAGAAGCTTTGGCAGAGCTTAAGAACAATGAAGCTCTTGCCGCAATCCTTCCGGATATCGATACATTTAAGCTTGAATCAGGACTTACTCTTGATGAGACCCGCTCACAGATAAATGATGCAAAGGAAAAAGCAGCATCGGCAGCAGATATTGAAGGTATTCTTACTCTTGACCTTTTAAAGCAGCTTCTTACAGCTCAGAACTTTGAGATGCCTGCAGGATATATAAATGAATCTGATGGAAAGTATCTTGTTAAGATCGGTGATAAGGTTTCAGGAATCGATGAACTTGCAAATCTTGTTCTTATCGATCTTGGCATGGAAGGACTTGATCCGATCAGGCTGAGTGATGTAGCAAATGTTGAACTGATCGATGATTCGGCAGAGGTTTATGCAAACGTCAACGGAAAGGCAGGAATCCTCCTTTCATTTGAGAAGCAGACAGGCTACTCAACAGGTGATGTAACAGACAGAATTGAAGAAAAATTCAAATCCATTGAGAAGAGTGAGGATGAGAAGATTTCATTTGCAACTCTTATGAATCAGGGACTTTACATTGACATGATAACTTCGTCAATCTTCCAGAACATGATAGTGGGTGCAGCACTTGCCATCATAATCCTGCTTATCTTCCTCAGGGACGGAAGACCGACACTTATCATTGCATGTGCAATTCCTCTCAGCGTTATATTTGCGGTTGTACTTATGTACTTCTCAAATATCTCATTAAATATCATTTCCATGTCAGGACTTACGCTTGGTATAGGAATGCTGGTTGATAACTCTATAGTTGTTATTGAAAATATTTACCGACTCAGAAATGAAGGCCAGTCCATGAAGAAGGCTGCAGTTTACGGAGCAAGGCAGGTTGCGGGAGCTATCACAGCTTCAACTCTTACTACTGTCTGCGTATTTGCACCGATCATTTTCACGGAAGGTATTACAAGACAGCTCTTCGTAGATATGGGTCTTACGATCGCCTATACTCTCGGTGCCAGCCTGTTGGTTGCCCTTACTCTTGTTCCGGCCATGGCAGGAAGTATGTTGGGTAAGGAGAAGGAGAGAAAGACCGGTGGTATTTTCAGTAAGCTGATGGATAAATACACAGGTTTCCTCAGAAAATGTCTCAGATTCAAGGCAGTTGTATTTATAGCAATGATCGCTTTGCTGGTACTCAGTATATTCCTTGCTTTGTCGAAGGGAACCGCATTTATGCCGGAAATGTCAAGTACACAGGCAACTGTAACTCTTGCACCATTTGAAGGAGAGAATCCTTCGCTTGAAGAGATGACTGGCTATTCAGATACTCTTGTAGATAATCTCATGAAGATTCCTGAGATAACAACTATCGGTGCCATGGCAGGCGGCGGATCAGGCCTTTCAATGTTTGCAGGGTCAGATGGAAATAATAATTCCATCACAATGTATGTCATTGTCGATGAGAAGGCAAAGATCAGCAACGATGAGATGGAGGAGAAGATCAATGCAGCGGCTGCAGGTCTCAACTGTCAGGTAACCGTACAGACAAATATGATGGATATGTCAGCACTTTCAGGCGCAGGTATTTCCGTAAATATCAAAGGTCGTGATATTGCTAAGATGCAGGATATCGCAAGAGATGTTGCAGGCATTCTTGAAACAGTAGAAGGAACAATAGAGATTGATGACGGACTGGATGATCTTTCTGATCAGATCGATATTACGGTAGACAAGGATAAGGCTGCAAAATACGGTATGACAACTGCTCAGGTTTTCCAGATCGTATACGGCAAGATGGCAGCTACAACATCAGCTACAAAGGTATCGACAGATGTTAAGGATTATGAAGTGTTCGTAAGAACCAAAGAACAGTCAGACCTTACTCTTGAGGAGCTGAAGGCACTTACATTTACATATACAAACAGAGCTACAGGGGAGACTAAGGAAATTCCTCTGACAGAGATAGCAACATTTACGAAGACCGCTGAGCTTAGTGTTATCATGAGAGAATCTCAGAACAGATATATTACGGTTAAAGCAAATGTTGATAAGAACCACAATGTAGGTCTTGTGGGAAATGCAATAAGAGACAAGCTGAAGGATTATGATGTTCCTGAAGGATATACAGTTGAGATGGCAGGAGAGGATGAAACCATAAATGAAGCAATATCTCAGATGGTCAAGATGCTTCTTCTTGCAGTAATACTGATCTACCTCATCATGGTTGCTCAGTTCCAGTCACTGCTCTCACCATTTATCATCATGTTTACTATGCCTCTTGCGTTTACAGGCGGTTTCTTCGCACTTTACTTTACAGGCAGCGAAGTCAGCGTTATAGCTCTGGTAGGCTTTGTAATGCTTGCAGGTATTATAGTAAATAACGGTATCGTTCTTGTTGATTACATCAATCAGCTGAGACGTGAAGGTATGTCAAAGAAGGATGCTATAGTTGAGTCAGCAAGGACCAGAATGAGGCCGGTACTTATGACCGCTCTTACAACCATCATTTCCATGTCAACCATGGCTGTCGGATTCGGACAGGGTGCTGAACTGGGACAGCCGATGGCTATAGTAGTTGTTGGCGGACTTGTTTACGGTACACTTCTTACACTTATTGTTGTTCCATGTATTTATGACGCATTCAACAGAGAGAAGAGTCTGGTGGATGAAGAACTGTAAAACCAATTTCAAAAGCGGTACATTATGATTGGGAGCCGGTTCAATAACCGGCTCCCTAGTTGCGTACTGAGCGAGTCGAAGACACATGTATATGACGAGCGTGCGACATGAAATAGACTGCGGAGCGGTCTATGAATACCGACAAATGAGAGGAAGAATATGACGATTTCTTAATAATATTGCATGCCGGTATATAAAAATGATATAATAACATTGTGGTTTTGAAGCAGTATTATATACTGGGTATTCGGCATATTCATCGAATTTTTTGGCAACTATGCAGTAGATAGCAGATTAAGAAGGTTAGGGGTAGAAAATGAGAGAATTCACTTTGATGACGGATGTTAATACAGACGTTGAAGAAGATTATGCAGCGGCTGAAGGGATTGTTATAATGCCGCAGTATTATCATTTCGGGGACGGAGTGATATACGGTGATGAGATAAAGCTTGATCCGGAAACATTTTATAAGCGACTGGATGCGGGAGAAGTTGCAAAGTCCAGCGGCTGTAATCCTGCGAGAGTTAAGGAAATGTTTGAGATCGAGCTGAATAAGGGGAAGGATATCCTTGCTATTATATGTTCTTCGGGACTGTCCATGAGTTACAATACCTGCCTGAATGTAGGAAAGGAGCTTATGGAGGAGCGACCGGAATGCAAGATCATAGTTATTGATTCCTTAAATGAATCGGAAGGGGCAGGTCTTATGCTTCATATGGCAAGAGACATGCAGCTTGAGGGTCATACCATGGAGGAGATAGAAGCGGAAGTTATAAAACAGAGAGAGAACTTCCATGCAATGTTCATAGTAGATGACCTGAAATATCTTGTAAGAGGTGGAAGACTGAGCGCCTTTAAAGGGGCTGTCGGAACCATGCTGGATATAAAACCTATCCTCTACATCAATACAAGTACGGAGGGCAAGATAGTACCGCTTAAGAAGGTACGGACCAGAAAAAGAGCTATAGAAGAAATACTCAGAATGTTTAATGATATGGATCCGGATCCAAGATATACATGTGTTGTTTATACGGCAAATGAACAATCGGCCAGAGAACTTATGGTTAAAGTAAAAGAAGAACTTGGTCTGGATATCAAATTCATAAATGAGATAAATAATACGATTGGCGCACATACAGGTCCAAACGCCCTCGGCTTTGGATGCCTTGCCAGAAAACCGTTAAAGAAATAAAATAATGCGGATATATATGTTTTAAAACAGCATATATATCCGCGTTTGTTTTTTCTTGATAATATACCGGAGGGGCTTTAGCTCCGCTGGGATTACTCGAGACGTTTTATCACGTAGGTTCCATCCTTGATCTTACTGATAATATCCTCCAGAGGCATCGGTTTTCCAAAGTAATATCCCTGAAGCCTTCCGCAGCCGATCTGATTCAGGAAATCTGCTTCATCTCCGGTTTCTACGCCTTCTGTAAGGGAGAACATTCCGAGATGTGTTGCAAGTTCAACTATGGTGTTAAGAATAACCTTTGATTTATCATTCTTCTCAAAGCTTGAGAGGAATTTCATATCAATCTTAAGGACATCAAAGTTGTAATCCTTCAATACATTCAGAGAAGAATAACCTGAACCGAAATCGTCCAGCCACATTGAAAATCCATCATTTTTTAGACGGCTCAGAGAGCTCTGAAGTTCTCCCATGTCATTTGCAAGAGCACTTTCGGTAATCTCTACATGAATATTCTTCTTATCAATATTGTATTTTTGTACGAGATTTTCCATGACTGATGGAGTATCCATAAGTTCAAAATCCAGTCTGGAAATATTAAGGGATACCGGAATCGGTTTTAGGCCGGCGTCCATAATATGTCGGATATCCCTGCAGACCATCTCCCAGATACACTTGTCCAGCTTGTCGATAAGGCGGTATTCCTCCAGTACCGGAATGAAATCTCCCGGAGACAGGAAACCGTATTCAGGGTCAATCCATCTGGCAAGAGCTTCACAGCTGCACAGAGTGTGGGTGTCTGACCATACTACCGGTTGATAATAAACCTTGATGTAGCCATTTGAAACAGCATTGTCGATGTTATTTACGATATACTGTCTCTTGTGAAAATCCTTGTCCACCTTCTCGTCATACTCCATATAGTGCTTATCAAATTTATTCTTGATAAGTCCGCAGGCGAATCTTGCGCGGTCGATGGCAATATGAGGATCAATGACCTTTCCGGCGGCTCTCAGCTCGATCGTTGAACCACTCGGTGTCGAAGTAAGCACTGTACTTTCTGAAAGATTCATATTTGGTATATAAGAACCTACTTTAAGATCAACATAGATATCCTGGTGAAGAGAAGTTACCTGCTTCCTGATATTTCTGATCTTCTCCTCCAGATTATCAGTGGTTGTGAGAACTGCAAAATGATCATCTGACTGTCGAGCTACCGGATCTCCCGGGAAACCGTTTTTTATGATATTTGCAGTAGTCTTTAAAAATTCATTTCCGGCCTGATAACCGTATTTATCATTGAAGTTCTTGAAATTATCAACGTTTATAAAAAGATAGATTCTGTTGGCCGGTGATTCCAGCATTATAAGCTCTGCATCCTGAGCAAACTGATGCATGTTGCTGAGACCTGTAAGCTCGTCTTCGACGGCCAGCTTCTTCATGATGGAATGAGCTTTGGTAAGATTTTCATCCTTTTTAGCTTCCATGAGTCTCTGCTGATAAATGCTTATGCAGACCATTAAAAGTGCTATCCAGAAGGTGAAGAAATTAATCTGGTTTGCTTCAAGGATCTTCTGGGCATAAGGAGATTCATTTGCCTTCATTATAGGCTCCCAGTCATGGTAGAAGTATAAAAATGAGGCGCTCAGTATGATAAATGAAACATAAGGCTTCCAGATAAGAAGGCATGCTGCATATATAACCATGGTCACGAAGCAGAGTATCTGGCGTTCCTTTGAAACATCACTGATGGAGGTCTCACAGCCGAAGCCGAGACAGATAACGGCGAAGATGACATTTAAGAACTGACCATATATTGCTGCCGAACGCTGGGGCTTCTTGTAGAATAACAATTCAAATGCAAGATAAGCAAGGATCAGTGCACTAAGAAGCAGCAGATACTTGGATGCATCCAGAAGATCTCCGAAATTCATCTTGTCTTTTCTGACGTGTATAAATCTTGCAAAAAGAAGGATATCCAGGATAAAGAAGATTAGTCCTGTTACAAGACCCGGAATACACCTTTTTCGATGCAGGTCATGTTCGTGAATCTTGTGTCTGATTCCAAAGCATAAGATGATAACGGCTGATGAGAGAAGGATCAGATAATTGGTCCAGCCGTCAAAATACTCCATAAAAGTAAGACCGGGACGTTTATCCACGTAGCGGATCAGCATCCAGATTTCGAGCGCGATAATAACAACCGACATATAGATCGATGTACGAATGTTAGTATCATTCAGATATTGAGTTTCATATTTACTGTTCCTCAGGAAGCCGAGTTGACGGCAGATCCGTTTGATCATTAACTCACCCCATACGCTTTCATAACAACAATAAAAAAACCCCGTCTCATTACCCTTCTACTTTAGCACATCAGGAGGATTTTATCAAATAATTTACGCTGTCTTCGGATAAGATATATTGACATTTAAGGGACTCAACCATATAATCAAAGTATGATAATAATTATGGGAACAAAGGCGTTCTGAGATACACGAAGGTGTATTCAGAGCGCCTTTTTTTGTGCAGATAATGAGACAAGGGACTGCGAGAATATATGCGACCATCATCGGGTGACGAAGTCACACGAGGTGATGGGTGTATATATTCGCTCGCAGGCATTTGGCGAATATCCATCACCGGGTGACGGAGTCAGCATCTACGAAAAAGAAGTGTTATGAGTGGGCGAATAAATAATACTATAAATAATGGAGGGACAGATGATTACACTAAACGATTACTTATATTCCGGAAATACGGTTCTGAAGATACTTCTTCAGTATTCTGCAGATCTTAAGGAAGAGGCGATAGAGTCACACAGCCCAATAGATCTTGCGCACAGCAACTTTCTGATACAGATTATTGAGCTTCTTGAGCACACAGACTTTCTTACCTCACAGTCGCAGAGGATTAAGGAGTTTTATCTCTATATGACGCAGAAATATCCATTTCTTGCTTTTACCTTCAAGGGCAGGATAAAGTCGTTGATACGTGCGGAGGAGAAGTTCAACGGCTATATACTTGAATATATTTACGATTACCATAAGAAGAATGGCTGTTATCCTTCGGAAGCAGAAATCAAGAACAATCTGAATTTCTTCAGGGATCTTATCGCGTATCGTATTGTGATCTCACTGCCGATATGTCATGTGACGGATGAAGAAAGCATGGAGGAGCAGGAGATGAAATATTTATATGAGATTGCAAATGTTATGCCAGAGTTTTTGGAGGTGAGAGGCTTCACACCGGAGCTGTCAGGCTTCTATGCTGATGCAGACAGTACTTTAACCGAAAACGTCCGTGCGTATTACAGAGATTATGTGAAAACTCCGCGACCATCAGGCTACAGGTCACTGCATATAACCTTTTATGACAACCTTGCCAGATGTTATACGGAGGTGCAGCTCAGGACAAAGGATATGGATGATTATGCTGAAATAGGAGAAGCGAACCATTTTGGCTACGAGAAGAGTCAGGAGGAGCACAGGAGTAAACGTGATATCATCCCGGTTGGTGAGTGTAAGATCTTTGATGAAGCTTACGAGCGTCTCGTGCTGCTTCAGGAACTGGATCTTGCAGGTATCAAGGTTAATATGTTTAAGGCGCTGAATAATCAGCTGATAAATGATGGATGCGGTCTGTTCAGAGGAAGGCAGATCCTTCCGTTTGAGCATCTTTCAAGATTTCAGAATGATCTTATAGGGTAGTGTATTTTTGGATAGTTTTACAGGAGGAGGTGCAGCAGATGGCGGCATTTGACAGTACCAACTCCCGTTTTTTTTGACACGGCTTGATAAATGGTGTAAAATATATACGCATTTTTCGTCATGCTGTGATGTAAAATGTGACAGGATAACTTGAATTTTTTTGCTTATCATAATAGTAATTAGACGAGGAGATATAAGAATGAACCAGAAAATACCTTACAAGATCTATCTTGAAGAAAATGAAATGCCAAAGCAGTGGTATAATGTCAGAGCTGATATGAAGAATAAGCCGGCACCACTTCTTAATCCTGGTACTCTTCAGCCGATGACGGCAGAGGAGCTTGCAGGAGTATTCTGCGATGAGCTTATCGCACAGGAGCTGGACAATGATACACCATATATCCCGATCCCTGAAGAGATACTGGGATTCTACAGGATGTATCGTCCGTCACCGCTTGTCCGTGCATATTGTCTTGAGGAAAAGCTTCAGACTCCTGCAAAGATTTATTATAAATTTGAAGGAAATAATACCAGCGGAAGTCACAAACTGAATTCCGCAATAGCTCAGGCTTATTATGCAAAGAAGCAGGGACTCAAGGGTGTAACAACAGAGACCGGAGCCGGTCAGTGGGGAACAGCTCTTTCCATGGCATGTGCATATCTCGGACTGGACTGCAGAGTATATATGGTTAAGGTTTCCTATGAGCAGAAGCCGTTCAGAAGAGAGGTTATGCGTACATACGGAGCGACAGTTACTCCTTCACCAAGTGATACTACAGAGGTAGGAAGAAAGATTCTTGCCGAGCATCCGGGAACAACAGGAAGCCTCGGATGTGCCATTTCAGAAGCAGTTGAAGCAGAGATTAAGCTTGATGGTTATAAATATGTTCTGGGAAGCGTTCTCAACCAGGTACTTCTTCATCAGACAGTTATTGGTCTTGAGACGAAGGCTGCTCTTGATAAATACGGTATCAAGCCGGATGTGATCATAGGCTGTGCAGGCGGTGGTTCAAACCTCGGCGGACTTGTGTCTCCATTTATCGGCGAGATGCTCCGGGGCGAAAACAAATATCAGATAATCGCTGTTGAGCCGGCTTCATGCCCAAGCTTTACAAGAGGAAAGTTTGCATATGACTTCTGTGATACCGGAAAGGTATGTCCGCTTGCCAAGATGTATACTCTCGGAAGCAATTTCATCCCTTCTGCAAACCATGCAGGTGGTCTCAGATATCATGGAATGAGCCCTATCCTTTCACAGCTGTACCATGATGGTTACATGGAAGCAAGAAGCGTTGAGCAGACAGCTGTATTCGAGGCTGCTACCCAGTTCGCAAGAGTTGAGGGTATCCTTCCTGCACCTGAATCAAGCCATGCTATAAGAGTAGCCATCGATGAGGCTCTTAAGTGCAGGGAAACAGGTGAGGAGAAGACAATTGTATTTGGCCTCACAGGAACCGGATATTTTGATATGGTTGCATATGAAAAGTATAATAACGGTGAGATGGGCGATTATATCCCTACAGATGAAGAGCTTGAGAAGAGTTTAAGTGAGCTTCCTAAGGTTGATCTGTAAAACATAACTTAAAACAGAGTATATAAGAAACAGGCTGCTGCATATGATTATGCAGCGGCCTGTTCTTTGATTACCGTGTGTATCGGATGTATAAAAAACTATGCAGCAGCCTGTTCTTGTTTATGATCTTCAGTTTTTGACATGAAATATTTTTTCTTGCATTTTTGATCCAGGATTTCACGGATTATCAGCACAGCAAGTATGATCATTCCGGCGGCTGACATCGCCAGACCGGCATTTTTAAGCGGTGCTGTAAAGGTTATTTTTATTTCGTGATGTCCTTTTGAAAGAGGAAAGCCGATAAATGCAGTGTCAACACATTCAACCTTGGTCTTTACACCGTCAACGTATGAAGTAAAGCCTTCGGAATACGGAACGGTAAGCTTGAAGTAGCCGTCCTTTGTAACATCGATGCTGCCGACGATGTTATCGCCCTTCGTTTTATTCTTGTCAAATACAAATCTGTCGATATTGCTGAGCATGGAAGGCTTCATGGTATAGCAGCGGATATTGCTGATATCATAGTTGCCCTTCGTGAATTTCATTTCAAGCTCCTTCAGCGGTTTGTCATCGCTTGGAGAAACTACGTATTTAAACGAAGTGTTGTTATTATAGTATTTCCATGCAGGATCGGTAAGATTATTCTTTATACCGGCAATGAATACCTTTGCGTCGCCGGCCTGAAGCCCCTGGCTTCGAAGATCATTGTCAACGTCGAAAGAAATAAGCATTATTTCATCGGATGCGATCGGTTCACTCAGACTGACGGTGAAGGACGTGGTCGATTGCAGTCTTATACTGTAGCCGTTGTCGTTCTTTTTGATGCCATCGATACCGTTTATCTCAAAATTCTGCACAGGTCGGATGTTATCACATTCAAACTTATCACTTCCGCCATTTTTCACTATCACTGAATTCATAAGAGCGCACAGGGAATATGGATATTGTATCTCGCTGTAAGTCTCTTCGTTCAGCAGCTGAGAACTGCAGTATCCCAGCGGCAGTACACTGTCGCATTTATACAGGGTGATATCGCCTTTCGTCATCACAGGCTCATAAAGAGCGGAGGGTTTTACTGCTGAGTTGGCGAGGAGATATTTATCGCCCATATATATCTGGGACAGAATACTCTGCGACTGCGTTGTGAGGGCAGGGTTCCTGAATTCATTTTCGTTATACAGATCCTTAAAATAAAATCTGTTGTAATCCTTATTGTGTAAAGATGAATATATATTACTGGTCAGATAGTCGTTATTATAGACGGTATTTGGCGTATCAGCACGGTGGATAAGGTTAGCGGTGCGAACGATATCATCATCGCTGCTTATGACATCAGCCAGGGCATACATATCATCGGAGTACAGGTAATCAAGCCTTGACTGCTTAGTCATAGGATTAAAGTAGTTGAGAACGTATCCTGTAATGATAGCCGCAATCACTGAAGCCGCCTGAATAACAAAAGGCTTCTTTACAACCTGGTATAATATCATTGTCAGTGCAGCTAATGCGATATCCAGTATCAGGATCTTTTTGACCAGGCTGGAATTTGATGAGATTAACAGGAAATCAGCGGTAACAAATGCTGTTACAGATATTCCCAGCTTCCACGACAGGCTTTTATAGCTGAGCTGTTTAAACAGTCTGCCAACCAGCAGCAGGCAAAGCGGCATGAACGGGATCAGAACCTTCGGCTCGATATAAAGTGTACCGTTCAGTACATATACGAATATCGGAAGAGTAAGCAGGCAGAAGATGGTTATGCCAAGGAAACGGGTATGCTTTTTGTTCTTTGATACTATCGAGGATACGACAGCAATCACGGAAATAAGCGTGAGTCCCATTCCGTAAGGGTTATAGCATAAGAAATCTATTGTTACCTTCGGAATAAATGCATTAAGATCAAGCTTGCTGTTTCCGGCGTCACGTCCTCTTAGCAGGCACCACAGAGTCGGCAGCAGAAGTATTCCCGAAAGCATAACTGCTGTCAGTATCCTTCCTGCAAAATGAGAGCCTTTTTTCAGAAAGTCCTTCAGTGTGACTGTATCTGTTGTTCTGAGGTATTCATATACACCGTATACAGTGATGGCTGCGACAGTTGACACCCCGAAGTAATAACAGCACATTATACATAAAAATGTATATATCACCAAAGTATATTTTCGCCTGCCCCGGAAATAATTCTCGACCGCCATGAAACTAAGCAGCAGGAAGGGCATATAGCTTACGAACATTACATGTCTGTGGCTGTGCAGAGTAAGTCCTGTAGAGAATTCAAAGAGGATGGACAGAACAAAGGCTGTACTGCTGCCGAATTTGCTTAGAGTCCATCTGTAAAACAGGATAATGCTGGCGCATACGCCGAGTATGGATACTATCTGAAGATACAGATACATCGGTATGAAGGGAAACAGGTAGCTGAGAAGGATTATCGGGGAATAAAGTCCGTAATAAGACAGGTTGTATATATTCTCTCCTGCTCCTATGTTAAATAAAAAGCTCGGGAAAAGCTTGCCGGAATTGTAGAATTCGCGCCTGAAATTATCCGGTATCGCAAAGTGCTGTGAGGTCCAGTCAGGGTCGGAACCAAATGCAAATTTAAACCTGGTAAGAAGCAGCACCATTGTCAGATACATCAGTATCAGCACGGATATATGTATATAGTTTATTTTTTTAAATTTCATTTGTTTATTCATTAAAAAGTCCCTAATGTTTATTTTTTGAACTGAGGGTTTTCGGAATACTGCTCGTACTGTGTCCACATTTCATAGGGCAGCATATGGTATAACTTGTTCACTGTTTTGTCCTGCGAGGCATATACCTTTACAAGCTCACATTTGTATTCATATTCCTTGTCACTGAGCTTTATCATATTCTTTTCGAATTCAGGCAGATTCTTTTTTGAATGATACTCGCCGAAGTTGAAAAGCGGCGGCTTCAGCGAATTTCTGTCATATATTTCTGTAACTATCTTATGGGTGTATTTATGATGCTGGTGACCGTACTCACCTGCAGTATTGTGAGTAACTATCAGCTCCCAGTCCTTACATTCCATGATCTTTTCAAGGTCGCTCTGCAGCTGGTCACGGATTTCTTTCCAGTTGTCACGCATTCCGGCAACTTTATCAGGATACTCGAGTATATAACCGCTGTTACCGGACTGAGAGAGCATCTTGAGAAACTCTGCTTTTCTGGTTTTGTTCCTGCCGTTGGTAATGCAGACGATAAAATAATCTCCGCTCATCAAATGAGCACCTCCCCAGATCGTGTCATCATCAGGGTGGGCAACGATCATAAGCTTTCTGGCCTTCTTATTATCGGTAACAGCCTGTATCTGCTGCTCCGTCAGCGGCTGCACATCGTAGGCTTTTTTTCTGGCCAGATGTATATATAGCTGTATCGCACATAAAACTGCAAATATACTGATTGAGGTGATAAGCAGTATTTTTATTATCTTTTTTTTTCGGCTGTGCTCCATTGTTGGCTTCCTTTTTTGTCATTTCAGCAGATAATGACCGTTTTTTCGCGACTCATTATAGCATTATAACAATCTTTCCTTCAATGGCTTTTTCGCTTAGAGTGTAATGTTTCATCAAATGTTCATTATTTTTTAATTTGATGATAATTTTTTGCTGTTTTTTCAATGTTCATTCTTATTCCGGAAGTTTAATAATCTTTGACATGTCATATAAACCAATGTAAAATATTAATATGGGTGACAATAAAAATAGGGGAGTTATCGCATTTGTTTTGATAACTGAGGGGAAGTGTTATTATGACAGATGAAAACAATGAAAAATATATATATTATATTAACAGGCTGATCGGTATAACGGAGAGGGAAGGTTTCGATCGCAATGAGTACTGTAGTCTTATATCCGAGATCTGCGAGCATTACAGACTTGCCAAGGGCGTTACAGAATTCTATCCGACTGCGATGATGGAGAAGATGAAGAATGGCGAGATTTTTTGCGATTATGATAATGGCAGGGGCGAGAAAGTGTTGCTCAGCATCCGGATCATATCAAAGGCCAGAGCAAGGATCATAGGTACACTTTATGTTGAAACAGACGATCCGGAGAGAAGCGCGGAAGAACTTGAACAGATAGAAACCCTGCTTAGAATTGTAGTCGGATTCGTTGCGCGTATGCGTCTTCTCAGAATAATGGAAGAATTCGGATTCCATGATATGGATGGTTTTCAGAGCTTTCGTGCATTCATACGTTATCTGGAAACAGAAGGAGCGGAGAACCGCCTTGGCGGAAAGATAGCGTTCCATTTTGATATTCAAAATTTTACTATAGTAAATCAGGAGATCGGCCGTCAGAACGGTGATAAAGTTCTCAAAAACTATTATAACATGATAAAAGACACCATAGGTGAAACAGGCATTATTGTTCGTCTCGGAGGCGATAAATTTATAGGAGTGTTTGACAGAGCCTTAAAGAGAGAGGTATTTGAACTTTTTACGGGCGCTATGGTTCCATATGACGAAAAAGGAGAGAAACGTGTTAAGGTAGCTTCGGCAACGGGAGTTTTTATGCTTCCGGATCCTTTTATGTTAAGGTCGCCGGGAGATATCATGGATAAGATCATCATGGCCGGCAATAAAGCAAAGCGTCAGTCGGATGGCTCCATAATAATCTATGAGGACAGGATGAAGGCAGAGAATGATCATGTCAAAAAGGTTATGACGGATTTCCGCAAGGCTCTGCTGGATGAAGAATTCCTGGTATATTATCAGCCGAAGGTGGATGTTTTTACAAGAAAGCTTGTTGGGGCTGAGGCTCTATGCCGCTGGCAGAGGAACGGAAGTATCGTTCCGCCGATGGAATTTATTCCGATCCTCGAGATGAATTCCGATATATGTGATCTGGATTTCTATATGCTGGATCATGTGTGCAAGGATATAAGAAGATGGCTGGACGAAGGAAGAGAAGCAGTCCGTATTTCTGTTAATATGTCCAGAAAACATCTGGTGGATGTGGATCTTCTGGAGCATATCATGAATATCATAGACAGAAATAATGTCCCTCATGAATATATAGAGATAGAGCTGACAGAGACCACCACGGATGTTATGTTCCGTGATCTGAAGAGAGTTGTAAGCGGCCTTCAGGATCAGGGAGTATGGACAGCGGTAGATGATTTCGGTATTGGATACTCTTCACTTAATCTTATCCGTGATATTCCATGGAATGTTCTTAAGGTGGATAAGAGCTTTGTTCCAAAGGATGATGAGGAAGAGGACAGCATCGCAAAATTAATGTTCAGACACGTTATTTCTCTTGCCCGGGATATTGGGCTTGAGTGTGTTGTAGAAGGCGTGGAAACCATTGATCAGCTGGATGTACTTCGTGAAAATAACTGCAGTATCGCGCAGGGGTTTTTCTTCGACAGACCTCTTCCGGTAAGGGATTTTGAATTCAGGCTGGATCATAAGGTATATCCGGAGTAGTGTTTTTAAAGATAAGTGTATGAATAAGATAGCAGGATTTTTTGTAAAGGGAAGATATGCTCTTCTGATAATATTTTTTATTTTTTCGGCAGTCAGCTTTTTTCTTATGGAGAAAGTGACGATTAATCCGGATATGTCCAAATATCTTCCGGATTCCTCAAAAATGAAGGAAGGAACTAAGATTCTGGCAGATGAATTTCCGGGAATGACGGAGCCAAATGGTATCAGAGTCATGTTTGACGGACTGAGCGAAGAAGAAAAGCCTGTCATCAGAGACAGGCTGAAGAACATCAGCTATGTGGATTCGGTGGATTATGAAGCCGGCGAAGCCTATAACAGAGACGAGCATACTCTGTATATTTTAAATACCGGAAGGGATTACGATTCAAAGGAATTTAAGAGTATAACGGACACTCTGGACAAGGAATTTGATAAATATAACATGGTATATTTTTCAAATGAAACCGGTTCCGGAGCGCTGCCGACATTTATTGTCGCAGGAGCGGTTGCCATCCTTATGATAATACTCTTTTTAATGACGGATTCGTGGACGGAACCCTTTCTTTTTATTATTTCTATAGGTCTTTCAATACTTATAAACATGGGCACAAATGTTTTCCTGCCCAGTGTTTCCCAGACAACTCATTCAATTGCATCAATACTTCAGTTGGTGCTTGCCATGGATTATTCCATCATTTTGTCTAACCGCTACAGGCAGACAAAAAAACGAATGGCAGGTGAGGCGGCTGATGGAACAGTGGATCCCTGCAGGGCTATGCATGAAGCTATTGCTTCGGCAATTCCTTCGGTATGCAGTTCATCTCTCACGACCATAGTAGGTCTTTTGGCGCTCTGCTTTATGAGCTTCAAGATTGGTACGGATCTCGGAATAGTACTTGCAAAAGGGGTATTTATAAGCCTTATCTGCGTTTTTACGGTCCTTCCGGGACTTATCATACTATTTGACCGTCTTATTCAAAAAACCTCTAAAAAGAGCCTTACGGTGCCTACAGGAGGCCTTTCGAAGCTTGAGTATAAGGGACGTATAGTGTTATCTGTGCTTTTTGTTATGATCTTCGCAGGGGTTTTTGTTTTAAGGGATAAAGCAAAGATCACCTATGGCTCGCCTTCAAATATGGATGAGATAAGCAAGGTTTTTCCGAGAGAAAACCGCTTTGTTCTTCTCTACAGTAATTCTGATGAGGCAAAGATTCCTGAGATACTGGACAGTTTAAAGGGTATTAAGGGCGTCACAGCTATTAATACTTATGCAAATACTCTGGGCAGCAGATTGAATGCAGGGGATATGTTTGATTATATCTGCAGTATGTTTGATCTTACGGGAGCGTCCGGTGGTTCGGGAAAAGTGGCTGACATGCTGGGCGGACTCGAGCTGAATGCGGATATGTTAAGATTCATTTATTATGATATAGTGGCTGACCACAGCAAGGAAAAGCTTACGCTGGAGCAGTTTGTGGGTTTTGTGAATAAGAATATTCTCACAAATCCGCTTTTTGCCGGACAGTTGGACGATGCCTCTCTTAAGGCATTTCAGGAGTTTGGAACGCTTTGCAATAAACAGGCTCTTTCAGCAGACAGAACAGCTGCTGAGATTTCAAAAATGTTTGGCGTAAATGAAAAAGGCGTGAAGCTTCTCATGAAGTATCTGGATATGAATACCATCAGCATCAGTGAACTTCTGGAGGCTCTTAAGCGTCCGGAGGTTGTAGCTGCTATCTCCCTTACGGATGCGCTGAGTCAGAAGGACTGGGATGAAATATCATTTTATCAGGTAATAGTTCAGGGAGTAATGAATGAAAAAGACTATACCGGTCAGGAAATGGCGACGCTTCTCGGTCTGATATCCTCCAGAATGTCGGGCGGAAGTGCAACAAGTGTTCCGGTAGCGGACGACTCAATCCTGCGATATGTGAAGCTTATTTATGAATTTTATTTTGCGGCAGAGGCTTATGATGAAACATGGGAATTATCACTGGATGATCTGTTTAACGGACTGCTTCAGTCAAAAACCTTTAGTCCGTTTATAGATGAAGACAGCAGAAAGATGCTTAATACGGTGGCTCTCGGGCTTGCGGCAGGCAAGAGTCAGCTTGTAGGTCAGGAATATTCGCTCTTTGTCA
The DNA here is from genome assembly GCA_900108205.1 of Eubacterium ruminantium. Classification (GTDB taxonomy): domain Bacteria; phylum Bacillota; class Clostridia; order Lachnospirales; family Lachnospiraceae; genus Eubacterium_Q; species Eubacterium_Q ruminantium_A. Next base: position 37,660 of record FNUU01000011.1, read on the forward strand.
TCAGCACCATACTGAAGGACGGCGAAGATGAATCCATGGATTTTGATAAATATCTTGATTCGGTGTGCGAAGAAAAGCTTTCCGGACAGTATTATCTTATCGGAAGCACGCCTATGGCGGTGGAAATGTCAAAAACCTTTAAGGCGGAAATGAATAAGATAACCCTCATTACAGCACTGACAATATTTATGGTTGTCCTGATAACCTTCAGGAATTTCCTGATCCCGCTGATACTTGTGCTTCTTATTCAGTGCTCGGTTTATATAACCATGACAGTTATGAGTATCATGGGTTCGGATATGAATTATCTGGCACTACTCATAGTCCAGAGTCTCCTGATGGGAGCAACCATAGATTATGCCATTGTATTTACAAATTTCTATATTGAAAAAAGAAATGACAGAGACAAAAAGGAAGCACTCGCTTCTGCATATAAGGCCTCTATAAGAACCATACTTACGTCCGGAATGATCATGATCTTCATTACATGGATACTGGGATATGTCTTCCCGGATCCGGCGTCCGGGGAGATATGTCATATCATTTCCATAGGTGTTGCCTGTGCACTCGTGATGATACTGTGTTTCCTGCCGGGAATACTTGTGGTCTGTGACAGGCTGATCGTAAGAAAAAAATTATAATTTTGTAGTCCACTTTGAGCAGTCCCATACGTCTGTGGCAAGGCCGTCATAGAAGTCCGGCTCGTGGCATACCATGAGAATACTGCCTTTATATTCTTTGAGGGCTCTCTTTAATTCGTCCTTGGCATCCTGATCCAGGTGGTTGGTAGGCTCGTCCAGTACGAGAAGGTTGGACTCTTTATTGATAAGCTTGCAGAGACGGACCTTTGCCTGCTCTCCTCCGGAGAGAACCTTGCATTTACTCTCGATATGCTTGGTGGTAAGACCGCATTTTGCAAGAGCTGCACGCACTTCGTACTGTGTAAAACCCGGAAATTCATTCCATATTTCCTGAAGGCAGGTGGTATCGATGTCAGGTGACATTTCCTGCTCGAAATAACCGATTTCAAGGTAATCCCCCTTTGCTGTATTTCCTGAAAGAGGCTTTATGAGACCCAGAAGGCTCTTCAGCAGGGTGGTCTTTCCGATACCGTTGGAGCCGGTCAGGACTATCTTGTCATTTCTTTCCATACGGAAATTGATCGGTTTTGAAAGCGGTTCGTCGTAGCCGATAATAAGATCATTTGTTTCAAAAACTACTTTGCCGGAGGTACGGGCTTCCTTGAAATGGAATTCCGGCTTCGGCTTATCGTAGATCTTTTCGATGATATCCATATTGTCCAGTTTCTTCTGCCTTGACATAGCCATATTTCTGGTGGCTACTCTGGCCTTGTTTCTTGCAACAAAATCCTTCAGCTCGGCGATCTCCTGCTGCTGGCGGTTGTAGGCTGCTTCAGCCTGGGCTTTCTTTACGGCATAAACCTCCTGAAAATGATCATAATCTCCGACATAACGTTCCAGCTTATGAGTGTTTCCGTCCATGTGATAAATGATATTTATTACTGAATTAAGAAATGGAATATCGTGCGAGATCAGTATAAATGCATTTTCATATTCCTGAAGATATCTTGTGAGCCATGCAATATGCTCCGCATCGAGGTAGTTTGTAGGCTCGTCCAAGAGAAGTATATCAGGCTTCTCGAGAAGGAGCTTACCTAGAAGGATCTTGGTTCTCTGGCCGCCGGACAGTTCGGTTACATCTCTGTCGAGGCCGAGGTCGAGGAGCCCAAGAGCGCGGGCAACTTCTTCAACCTTTGAATCTATAAGATAAAAATCATGGGCGGTGAGAAGCTCCTGGATAGTTCCTACTTCGTCCATCAGGGCTGTCATTTCATCATCGCCGGCGTCGCCCATTTTCATATATATTTCATTCATTCTCTCTTCCATGGCAAAAAGAGGCTTGAAGGCATCAGCCAGTACATCTCTTATGGTCATGCCCTTCTCCAGTACGGCATGCTGGTCAAGATAGCCGGCTTTAACATTTTTCGACCATTCGATCTTTCCTTCGTCAGGCATAAGTTTGCCGGTTATTATATTCATGAAGGTGGATTTACCTTCTCCGTTTGCGCCGATAAGGCCTATATGTTCTCCCTTCAGAAGACGGAAGGATACGTCATCAAAAATGGCTCTGTCGCCAAAACCGTGAGTCAGGTGCTCAACATTTAATATACTCATATTATTTCTCTGTTCTTTCTCTGTTATTTTTGAATAAGTTTGTGGTGTAGTTGTTAAGAAATCGATATACCGGGCAGCCCACGGCAGATTTAAAGCGTCCGCAGGGCCTATGCATTAGTGATATTCGATAGCTCAGACTACAAAAGGAGTATAAGGTAAAACAGGGAAGCTTGGCAAGCTGAATTTGTTTTGCTAATAATCAGATCAGATGGTATAATCATTTTCGGAACTGACGAATATTTGTTTTGTCGGGAATTCGGTTTAGGGAGGAAAAGAGATGTATTATCTTATAAAATCTACTCTTGAACAATGCGGCGCAGAAGAAGTACATGCCGGTGAATTTCAGTATGTTGTAGTGCTATCTCCGGAGGAATGGAAGAGAGAACAGGGGAGCTTCGATATTGGTATAGAAATGGATATTAATACCGATGAGATTCACAACACCAAAGCAGAAGTGAATTTTGACTCCCTGACAGGAACCTTCTGTATTCCGAGCAGACGAAATATTACGGAAATCGAATATAAATATGCATTTGCGATAGATGAAAAAGGTATTGTTTTTATTGATCCGTCGGGAGTTGTGGACAGGATGGTAAAGCGTATAGCCAGAAGAAAAAAATGGAAGGTTCCATGTCTGGAACGCTTTATATATGACTTTCTGGAACTTATAATCTCAAGAGATCTCTCAATCCTTGAAGGCTTTGAAAAGGAGCTGGACAGTATTGAAGCGGATATACTGGAGGATGTAAACAGTGCGGATCTTGAAAGGGCGAATGAAATACGCGGTGAGATAAGAGATCTTAGAATTCATTATGAGCAGATGATAGATCTCGGACAGGAACTGGAAGAGAATGAGAACAACTTCTTTAAACCGGAGAATACCAGATATTTCAGGCTTTTTACAGACAGGATGACCAGGCTTCATGATGCTTCGAATTCCATCAGGGACTATACGGTACAGATCAGAGATCTTTATCATACACAGATGGAGATAAAGCAGAACAGAGTAATGACGCTTCTGACAGTGGTAACTACGATCTTTATGCCGCTGACACTTATAGCCGGCTGGTATGGAATGAATTTCAGATATATGCCGGAGCTTGAATCCAGGTGGGGTTATCCGATAGTTATACTTGTGAGCCTTGCCATAATTATAATAAGTCTTCTTTTCTTCAGAAAGAAGAAGTGGCTGTAAATGTAAATTGGCATGAAAGGGCAGTGTAAACTTTACATAATTCAATAAGAAAACTTGATAAAAGCGGCCTATGGACAGGCAGTGATATCGTAACAAATGTAAGATGCGGAGGGATGACTGTAAACATCTTACATTTTTTATGCGAAGAAATGGTGATTTTGACGGAAAAACAGACACATTTTAAAAAATATTTAAAATATTTATAAAATATCATATTGATTTTTTTTGGCGGATTTATTATATTTATTATGGGTTGCGAAGAGTTGATGGAGAATCTTTCCGTTAAAACGGAGAAAAACTCCCCAATATGCAATTTGATTGAAAGGGGTTACACTGCATGAATATTTATGACATTGCCCAAATGGCTAATGTTTCCATCGCAACTGTTTCGAGAGTTGTGAATAATAGTCCGAAAGTAAGTGATAAGACCAGAAGAAAAGTTCTGGATATCATAGATAAGTATGGATATACTCCGAATGTATTTGCTCAGGGACTTGGTCTCAATACCATGCATACTATTGGTATACTTGTGCCGACTATCGCCGATCTTTATATCTCAAGAGCGGTGGCATGTCTTGAGGAGAGACTTCATGAGATGGGTTATGATATCATCCTGGGCTGCAGCGGCTACGGAGCAAAACAGAAAGAAGCACATATTGAGATGATGCTTTCCAAGAGAATAGACGCTCTTGTTCTGGTAGGCTCAACATATGCGGGATCAGATGATGAGAGTCATAACACGGATTATATACAGAAAGCTGCCAATACTGTTCCGGTATTTCTTATAAACGGACTTATCGAAGGAGATAACATTTACTGTAATGCTGCAGAGGATTACAGAGCTTCATATGAAGTGACTACAGAACTTATCAAGAAGGGCAGAAGAAGAATAGTATTCCTTACGGATTCAAAGTCCTTCAGTGCAAATGAAAAGAAGAGCGGTTACGAGCAGGCTTTAAGAGATGCAGGCATCGATATCATTCCTGAGATGGCGCTTTTCATGAAAAATGATATTGATACGGTTAAGAGCCTTTTCTGCAATTATGATTTTCTTGATTATGACGCAGTATTTGCCACAGATGATGCTATGGCTATAGGCGTTATGAAATATCTTAAAACCAAAGGCAAGTCAATTCCTGAGGACGTGAGCGTTGTCGGATACAACAACTCCATGTTCTGCATCTGTACTACGCCGGAACTGTCATCCGTAGACAATAAGGTTGAGCTGGTTGCTACCCAGACGGTTAAATCTCTGAAGGCAGTTCTCAGCAAAGAGGGAAATGTTCTTCACAAGAATATGGTTGCCTGTGAACTTGTCAGGAGAGGAACCATATAAAATTGATGGTGAACTGCAGACGATGATCTGCAGGTAAAATAAAGCTTATGGATGCCTGATCAGGTGGATTTTTCCGAAATCCGGGCCAAAACAGGCATCTGAAGCATATTTTTTGGCATCAGATCAGTTGAAAAAGTACGCAAAATCAACAAAAAATGATGGCTTTGAAAAAAATTTAATAAAAATGCAAAATTTTTAAAATTTTTTGTTGACAAATGTAAGCGCTTACAATATATTATATATAGAACAACGATTTTCAAGAGAAAAAATCATGAAAAAAACTAATCAAAAAATACGAGTTGATAAAGGGAGGTAATTATGGATTTAGGACTTAAGAGTAAAGAGGAATGTACATTTGATGCAGTCAGTCTCGGAGAGGTAATGCTGAGACTTGATCCGGGCGAAGGAAGAATTAAAACCGCACGTTCATTCAGAGCATGGGAAGGCGGCGGAGAGTATAACGTAATCAGAGGACTCAGAAGATGCTTCGGTATGAAGACAGCAGTTCTTACAGCATTTGCTGATAATGAAGTAGGAAAGCTTATGGAGGATTTCATTCTCCAGGGCGGAGTTGATACATCCCTTATTAAGTGGATGAAGACAGACGGTATCGGAAGAGTTTGCAGAAACGGTATCAATTTTACAGAGAGAGGCTTTGGTATCAGAGGAGCTCTCGGATGCTCAGACAGAGCTAACACAGCAATTTCAAAGGCTACAGCAGCTGATTTCGATTTCGAGTATATCTTCGGTGAGCTTGGAGTAAGATGGCTTCACACAGGCGGTATCTATGCAGCACTTTCAGAGACAAGCTCTGAAACAGTAATTGAGGCTATCAAGACAGCTAAGAAGTACGGAACGATTGTTTCTTACGATCTTAACTACCGTCCATCAATGTGGAGCGCAATCGGAGGACAGGAGAAGGCTCAGGAAGTTAATAAGGAAATAGCCAAGTATGTTGATGTAATGATCGGAAATGAGGAAGACTTCACAGCATGTCTCGGATTTGAGGTTGAAGGAAATGACGCAAACCTCAAGGAGCTCAATCTTGATGGTTACAAGAAGATGATAAATGAAGCAGCAAAGACCTATCCAAACTTCAAGGTGGTTGCTACAACACTCAGAACAGTTAAGACAGCAACAGTTAATGACTGGAGCGCAATCTGCTGGGCAGATGGAGAGATCTACAAGGCAGCGCAGTATGACGGACTTGAGATCATGGACCGTGTAGGCGGCGGAGATTCATTTGCATCAGGTCTTGTATATGGACTTATGACCACAGGAGATCCTGAAAAGGCAGTTAATTACGGAGCTGCTCACGGCGCACTTGCAATGACAACACCTGGAGATACAACAATGGCTTCTCTTAAGGAAGTTGAAGGTATCATGAGCGGTGCAGGCGCAAGAGTTAAGAGATAATCAGCGACAGAAATACAGTTTCCCGGATACAGTACCGGGGGAGAGATAAAATAGAGGTGGAGAATAAAATGGAACTCAGAACAGCAGCATCTCCAAAGGATGTTAAATACTATACAACAGAACGTCTCAGAGAGGAATTTCTTATAGAGAAGGTTTTCTTCGAAGATGAGATAAGACTGGTTTACAGTCACATTGACAGAATAATAACCGGCGCTGCCATGCCGGTTTCTAAGGAGCTTAAGCTTCTTGCAGGGGACGAGCTTCGTGCCAGATATTTCCTTGAAAGAAGGGAAATGGGGGTTATCAATATCGGTGGAGACGGTGTTATAACCGTAGATGGTAAAGATTATACAGTTGCTCACCGAAACGGCATGTATATCGGAATGGGCAAACAGGATATCACATTTAAAGCACTCGACCCTGCAAATCCTCCAAAATTTTACATTAACAGCGCACCGGCACACAGAGAGTGCCCTACAGTGCTCATCAAAGTAAATGGTGAGCCTGAAGAAGGCGTTGTTATCATCAAAGAGGAAAACAAGAAAGAGCTTGGATCTCTTGAACAGTCAAATCACAGAACAATCTGCAAATATATTCTTCCGGGACAGGTAGAGAGCTGCCAGCTTGAAATGGGTATGACACATCTTGAACCGGGCAGCGTATGGAATACAATGCCTAGCCATACACATGACAGAAGAATGGAAGTTTATATGTATTTTGAGATTCCGGAGGATGCATTTGTAATGCATTTCATGGGTGAGCCTCAGCAGACAAGACATATTGTTATGAGAAATGAGCAGGCAGTGATCTCACCAAGCTGGTCAATTCACTCAGGCTGCGGTACACAGAACTATACCTTCATCTGGGGTATGGTTGGTGAAAATCAGGATTTCGATGACATGGATGATGTCAGAAATCAGGATTTATTATAAAGGTTTTTATACTTCCTAAGAAATAGCTGATTCCTGGATTATATACCTGTATTACTTACTGAGGATGGCATCGCATGGGTATATAATTCCAAGGAAAAGGCAAATAAAAGGAACATTTGGACGGCCGGTTTTCGGCCGGTGATAGATTACAGAAATATATTCGATTATTAAAAGGTTTATACCGGAAAAGGAGAATGGATATGAGCGATTTTCTTCAGAAATTTGCACTTAACGGAAAAGTAGCATGGGTTACAGGAGCTTCTTACGGACTCGGTTTTGCATATGCAAAGGCTTTTGCAGAAGTAGGAGCCAAGGTTGTATTTAATGATATAAATGAGGAACTTGTTGCAAGAGGTATTGAGAACTACAAGGCAGCAGGAATTGAAGCATATGGCGCAGTTTGCGACGTAACAAAGGAAGATCAGGTACAGAAGTTTGTAGCTGATGTTGCAGAAAAGGTTGGCCCTATCGATATCCTTGTAAATAATGCAGGTATCATCAGACGTATTCCGATGCATGAGATGTCTGTAAAGGATTGGGATCTTGTAATTAATATCGACCTTACAGGCCCATTCATCTGCTCTAAGGCAGTAATTCCAAGCATGATGGAAAGAGGCGGCGGAAAGATCATAAATGCATGCTCTATGATGAGTGAGTTTGGTCGTGAGACAGTTTCAGCTTATGCAGCAGCCAAGGGTGGTCTTAAGATGCTTACAAGAAATATCTGCTCTGAGTATGGTCAGTACAATATTCAGTGTAACGCTATCGGACCTGGTTATATAGCTACACCTCAGACAGCACCTCTTCGTGCTAAGCAGGAAGATGGTTCAATGAATCCATTTGACAGATTCATCCGTTCAAAGACACCTGCTCAGAGATGGGGACGTACAGAGGACCTTCAGGGTCTTGCAGTATTCCTTGCTTCAGAGGCATCTGACTTTATAAACGGACAGGTTATCTATATCGATGGTGGTATCTCAGCTTACATCGGACAGGATCCTAACAATCTTGATGAATCAAAGTTTAAGGATGAGGTTGAGTCAGATACAGACGTTACAACAGCTGATAAATAAACAGTATATTTTCAGAAGAGGTAATAATTATGAATAGTGAGAAAGTTACAGCAGTATTAAATAGATTTAGTGAAGTAGGAATTATTCCTGTAGTAGTTATGAATAATGCAGATGATGCAGTTCCGCTCGGAAAAGCACTTATGGAAGGCGGACTTCCTGCTGCAGAAGTAACATTCAGAACAGCGGCTGCAGAGGAGTCTATCAGAAGAATGGCAGAAAACTTCCCTGATATGCTTGTAGGTGCAGGAACAGTTCTTACAATTGATCAGGTTGACAGAGCTGTTGCAGCCGGTGCAAAGTTTATTGTTTCACCGGGCTTCGACGCAGATATAGTTAAATATTGTCTTGAGAAGGATATTCCGGTTTGTCCTGGAATTCAGACTCCTTCAGAGCTTATACAGGCAGTTAAACTCGGACTTGACCATGTGAAGTTCTTCCCTGCTGAAAATGCAGGAGGACTCAGCATGATAAATGCTGTTGGAGCAGCATTCCCGAATGTTAAGTTCATGCCTACAGGCGGAATTAATACAGAAAATGCAGAAGCATATCTTAAATCATCACGCATCTTCTGCGCAGGCGGAAGCTGGATGGTTAAGGGTGCACTTATTGATGCCGGTGATTTTGATAAGATCAAGGAGCTTACGGCAGCGGCTGCAGAGCTGGTAAAGAAAGTTAAGGCAAATTAGTATATTTTCTTGCCAGATTTACTACTTAGTCCACAAGTTATGTCTTATACAGACAGACTTCCCTTTATTGCCCTGGATGCTCCACCATCCAGGGTACTCTCTTAAAAAAGAGAAAAGGACTGTGGATCATAACAGTTATTTGATTATTCGGAGGATAATTATATGGAATTTGGTTTTGGTTCAATGATCGAAAAGTTAAAGAAGGATCCTAAGAAGATAGTTCTTACCGAAGGATCTGACCCAAGAATACTAGAAGCTGCTTCAAGACTTCTTGCCAGCAACTTCCTTCATCCTGTGCTCCTGGGTAACAGAGATGAGATATGGACAGCGGCAGAGGATGCAGGCTTCAATATCAGAGGAGCAGAGATAATCGATCCTGAAAATTACGATAGATTTGATGAAATGGTAGATGCCTTCGTAGAAATCCGTAAGGCAAAGGGTATGACAAAGGAAAAGGCGGAGAAGATTCTTCGCGGAGCTAATTATTTTGGTACCATGCTTGTTAAGATGGGTGTTGCAGACTGCCTTCTGGGAGGAGCAACTTATTCCACAGCTGATACTGTAAGACCGGCTCTCCAGATCATTAAGACCAAACCGGGTAATTCTATTGTATCTTCGTGCTTTATACTTGTTCGTCCATCTGCTACAGGTGGAAATGAAGTTATCGCTATGGCTGACTGCGCTATCAATATCAGTCCGTCAGAGGATGAGCTTGTTGAGATCTGCGGTGAAACTATCCGCTGTGCAAAGGTATTTGGTATCGACCCTAAGGTTGCCTTCCTTTCATACTCAACCCACGGCTCAGGCTCAGGTGATACAGTTACAAAGATGAGAAATGCAACCCAGAAAGCAATCGAGGAGTATCCTGATACACCTATCGATGGTGAATTCCAGTTTGATTCTGCAGTATCTCCTAGAGTTGCTCGTCAGAAATGTCCTGGCTCACCGGTTGCAGGATATGCAAATACATTTATCTTCCCTGATATAAATGCAGGAAATATCGGCTATAAGATCGCACAGAGAATGGGTAATTTTGAGGCTTACGGCCCGATCCTTCTCGGTCTTAATGCTCAGATAAATGATCTGTCAAGAGGCTGTAATGCCATCGAAGTATATTCAATGGCCATTATCACAGCATCTCTTGCATAATTAATCAGTCATCAAGAAAACCACTTCCTATAAAGGCCGCCCCTGTGTAGTCACTACACAGGGGCGGTTTTTGCGCACTGAGCGAGTCATGCACATTGACCGCCTCGCAGTCTATGAATGACAATTTACAATAAAGTTTACATGTGTCTTGTCAGCTGTAAACTTTTCTGTTATAATGGCGACTATGATACATATGCCACGTTGATAAAAACCAGCATTTTAGGAGTAAATAATGAAAACAGATATCCTTATTGTGGGAAGCGGGTGCTCAGCACTTTATGCTGCACTCAATCTTCCGAGAGATAAAGAAATACTTCTCATTACAAAAAGAGATCTTGAAACCAATGATTCTCATCTGGCACAGGGAGGAATGTGTGTCCTTAAGGATGAGTCCGATTATGAAAGCTATTTCGAAGATACTATGAAGGCAGGGCACTACGAGAATGACCCTGTTTCTGTCGAGATCATGATCAGAACATCCCAGAGAGTGTTAAAGGATCTGGAAGCTGTCGGTGCAGAATTTGCCAGAAATCCGGACGGAACACTTGATTATACCAGAGAGGGCGGTCATTCTGGACACAGAATTGTATATCATGAAGACATTACCGGAAAAGAGATCACATCACATCTGCTTGCGGCAGTTAAGAAGCTTAAAAATGTGACTATGGTTGAGTATACCAAGCTTATCGATATCATAGAGAAGGACAATGTCTGCTATGGTGCGGTTATCCGTAAGTCCGAAGAAACAAGAGTCACCCGCGGGGGGGAGGAGCTTACGCTTACGGAGGCGGGCTTTAATACAGAGACTCTTGAAAAGATCGAAGCTGATGTCACAATCCTTGCAACAGGAGGCATCGGCGGCCTGTACAGACATTCAACTAATTTCAGACATTTGACGGGGGATGCGCTGGCGATATCCATAAATCATGGTATTGAACTTAAGGATATCAATTACGTTCAGATACATCCTACAACATTTTATTCCGAATGTGAGGAGGACAGAAGCTTCCTTATTTCGGAGTCTGTTCGTGGTGAAGGAGCACTTCTTTACGACAAAAACATGAATCGATTCGTCAATGAGCTTATTCCGCGTGACCTTCTTACGGCTGAGATCCGCAAGAAGATGGCGGAGGAGGGTACCAAGCATGTCTGGGAGGATATGCGTCCGTTGGGAGATCAGGAGCTTCGCGAGCATTTCCCGAATATTTTTGCGCATTGTGAAGAAAAGGGCTACGATCCTTCTAAACAATGTATTCCTGTAGTACCTGCGCAGCATTATTTCATGGGCGGAATCAAGGTTAACCATGAATCAAAAACAAGCATGAACAGACTTTATGCCGTTGGTGAAACTGCTAACAACGGTGTTCACGGAAGAAACCGTCTTGCAAGTAATTCGCTTCTTGAGAGTATGGTTTTTGCTCTTCGCGCAGCCATGGATATTATCAAGGACTATTCGGCCGGTGTGTACGGAAGTGTCAATCTTGAAAGCGGAATAAACTGTGAAAGTGAGCTCAGGAGAAAAATCATTGACGATGTAAATCTTTCTGTATATGCCGATGATGATGCCATAACAAAGAAATACCGTGAACTTGTCATGGAAGAGATACAGAAGGCAGATTCGGCTGCTTCCGATTTTAAGGATGAAGAGGAATATGCGAGAATAAAGAAAGAAAAAGAAGAAGCTAAGGTCAAAGTAAAAGGCAGGAATGAAAAAGCTTCGGAATAAGAACTAAGAATAAGATAAAGAATGAGACAAAGAGAAAGGAAAATAGAATTATGTTTGATCCCGTAACTTTGAAACTGAATGTAGATCCGCTTATTTTAAGCGCTTTAAGAGAGGATATCTCAAGTGAAGATGTTTCGACCAACTCTGTAATGCCTGAAGCAAAAGCAGGCAAGGTTGATCTTATTGCGAAGGAGGACGGTATTATCTGCGGTCTTCAGGTTTTTGAAAGAGTATTTAAGCTTCTTGATGAGAGCACTGAAGTAAAATTTTATGTTAAAGATGGAGATAAAGTAACCAAAGGACTTCTTATGGGAGAGGTTTACGGCGACATCAGAACGCTTCTCTGCGGTGAGAGAACCGCACTTAATTATCTCCAGAGAATGAGTGGCATAGCAACCTATACCAATCAGGTAGCAAGCCTTCTTGAAGGCTGCAAGACTAAGCTTCTTGATACCAGAAAGACTACTCCAAACAACAGAATATTTGAGAAGTATTCTGTAAGGATCGGAAACGGCAATAATCATAGATACAATCTTTCCGACGGAGTTCTCCTTAAGGACAATCATATCGGAGCTGCCGGAGGTGTAAAAGAGGCCGTGGCGATGGCCAGGGCATATGCTCCATTTGTAAGAAAGATTGAAGTAGAAGTAGAGACTCTTGATATGGTTCGTGATGCTGTTGAGGCCGGTGCCGATATCATTATGCTTGATAACATGGATCATGCAACTCTTGAGGAAGCTATGAAGATAATCGACGGAAAAGCTGAAGTTGAAGTTTCAGGCAATGTTACAAAAGAGAATATTGCAAAACTGACAGATATCGGCGTGGATTTCATCAGTAGCGGTGCGCTCACACATTCTGCACCGATACTTGATATTTCACTTAAGAATCTTCATCCGATCGAATAAATCGGATCGATCACAGGATATCAGGGTACGGCATGACACCTGGTGCGTTACTGCGACAAGTGTATGTGTGGTATTACGGAGGGAAAAATGACCGGAGAGGAAAGAAGAGAACAATTAATAAAAATTCTTAAATCCAAAGAAGCCATTCCGGGCTCGGATCTTGCCGGTAAGCTTGGAGTGAGTCGTCAGGTGATTGTTCAGGATATTGCTCTGCTTCGAAGCCGCGGGATCAGTATTACCTCAACGACAAAGGGGTATATGCTTGAGGAGGATACTCATCCCAGACGGGTTTTTAAACTCTATCATACGGCTGACAGATGCGAAGAAGAGCTTGACCTTATAGTCGATAACGGTGGAAGAGTTGAGGATGTTTTCATATATCACAAGGCCTACAATATAGTCAGGGCCGACATGAATGTCCGTTCAAGGAAAGATGTTCAAAAGTTTATGGAACAGATAAGAAGCGGCAAATCACAGCTGCTTTCGACTGCCACAAGCGGTTATCATTATCATACTGTTTCTGCTGATACAGAAGAGGAACTGGATGAGATATATGATCAGCTTGAGAAAAATGGTTTTTTGGCAAAACTGCAGGACTATGAGCCTGTGGATTTCTGGAAAAAGAGTGAATAAAATGCAGTGAACTGCGGAGGTTTTATGAAAATACGTGAAATGCAGGATGAGATCATCCGGTTAAAGAAGGAAAAAGACATTTGTATACTTGTACATGCTTACATCAGCCATGATGTATGGGAAGTTGCGGATTACGTGGGCGATAGTTACGGACTTGCGAAGCAGGCGGCATCTGCTCCACAGAAAAATGTACTCATGTGCGGCGTAAGATTTATGGCTGAGACATGTAAAATACTTTCACCTGAAAAAAGAGTGTTTCTGTCACATCCGGATGCGGGATGTCCTATGGCAGAACAGATCGATAAAGCAGTTATAGAAAATTATAAAAAGAATAATCCGGACAGGACGGTAGTTGCCTATATCAATACGACAGCCGATCTGAAGACTGTCTGCGATGTGTGCGTAACATCGTCATCTGCCCTTAAAATTGTAGAGAATATTGAAAATGATAAGATCCTTTTCATTCCTGACAGTAATCTGGGCGGCTGGATAAAAGAAAAGTGCCCGAATAAGGATATCGAACTTATGCAGGGCGGATGTCCGACACATATCCTTCTGCGTAAGGAGCATGTTGAGAGGATGAAAGAAAAGCATCCTGACGCTCTTCTTCTTGTTCATCCGGAAAGCAGAAAAGAGGTTGCAGATCTCGCGGATTATGTGGGAAGCACGACCGGCATTATGAAATTCGCGAAGGAAAGCGATAATAAGGAATTCATTATCGGTACGGAAAACAGTATCGTACAGCATCTGCAGGTGGAGTGCCCGGATAAGCGTTTCTATGAACTTTCAAAGGAATGTGTCTGCAAAAATATGAAACTCACGACTCTTGCCGATGTCTATAATATGGTCAAGTATGGCGAGTCTGAGGAAATATTCATGGATGAGGAGACCAGAGTTAAGGCGCTTAGATCGATCGATAATATGCTGAAGCTCGGAGGCTGAAAACATGTTCTCGAGACATAGGACGGCGTTGAATTTTGCCCGGCATTTTTTGACATAAGCCTCTAAATATGGTAAAATATAAATGGTGTTTTATTGTTGATCGTCTATATGATTTCGGGGGTTAAATACGGTTATTGTATGTATAAAGAAGAACAATTATCTAAATATCCATATTTCAAAAAAGTACTTGAAAGTAAGGAATTAAACGGAGTTTTGGATTCGCTTACTGGTGTTGTTTTGCGGCCTTATATTATAGGCTTCATCAATTATCTGATCGAAACCGGGACTCCTTTTTCAGTTGCGATGCTGGATCTTGATAATTTTAAATTTATAAATGATAATTATGGTCATAAGGTTGGAGACGGAGTACTCAGTGCTGTTTCAGATGATCTTATAAGTTATTATGATGATTGTGGTGTAGTAGGAAGATTCGGCGGAGATGAGTTTATACTTGTTAATCTCAGAGACGTAGAGTATGCCGATATTAAGATATTTTTCCAGACTATGTATTCTAACTATAATGTTATGAGAAAAAATATTAAGCTGGAGACCTGCAATCCATTTATTACAGGTACGATTGGTTGTGCTTCATTTCCTCATGATGCAGATAATTATGACGAACTGTTCCAGCTTATTGATAAGACTCTTTACAGAGGTAAGACCAAGGGACGTAACTGCTATATAATTTATCTTGAATCAAAGCATAAAAATCTGCAGATAAGGGAACTTGCCAAGCATGGTATGTATGAGAGTCTTCATAATCTTGTGGACAGATTTGAGATACGTGACAATACCGTGGATAAGCTGCGGGATATGTATAATGTTCTGGAAGAAGTTCTGAGGATCACAAATCTTTATTATGTCGACAGTAAAAATGTTGTACATGACATAATGGGAAAGGTGGATGAGGTTCCTGTATCTGATATATCTGCTGTAATGACTACAGATATGTTTAATACGAACTCGGTGGATATTATAAATGATCTCAGCCCGGAATTTTATGGTTTCCTCAAGAAAAATGAGATAGAAGCGTTACTTATCGTTCGTATCAGAGTAAATCATGATATATATGGCTACCTGATGTGCGCTGAACCGAGAAGTCTCAGAATATGGCAGGAGGATGAAGCGGCGCTCCTGTTCTTTGCCGCAAGATTGCTTGCAAGTTATATCCGGGAAACAGGTGATGGACTGTAGTCGAAATATGATATAACGGAATTAAAATATGATCTGAACTATGATTTGAATGCAAATAGATCAAATATTTATGATAAGAGATGATATAAAAAGCCTCATGTATATGCTATGTATCCGGAATACCGGATATATATCATATGCATGGGGCTTTTACTTTATCCTGCATAGATGATTTTAAATACCACGATTAAATGTTTGCCTGCTCACACCGATGGCACGATTACAAAAGCCTCGGAATAGCCAGGGAAAAAAACTCACTGCGTTCATGCTGGTTTTTCTTTAGATAAGATATATTGTTTTTTGTATTTTGGTACGACTATAAGGGCTGTAACAACAGCCATTACAGCAACTGAAATATTGCTGACCATCATAACAATTCCTACACTCCTGTCTCCGTAGGAGGTAAAATTCTGCAGGAACCAGAATACCGGTATTCTGAAGATGAATATTCTTGATACATTTAATACCATTGTCAGCTTGGTTTTGCCAAGGCCATAAAGCATGGCCATTACGGCAGCAAAGACGCCCAGAGGGACGCCGCCAACGGCCTCGTATTTATACACCAGAATGATCAGCTTCTGAAATTCCGGATCTCCTCCGTCAAAAAGGTGACTGAAAAAGTTGATATTTAATACGGTGATTCCGCAAATAACGGTACTCATAATAACATTTACAAGGACGGTCTTATAAAAGGCCTGAATGACTCGCTTATATTTGCCGGCGCCGAAATTCTGGCTGATAATGGCAGAGGTTCCGTCCTGAAAACCGTTTTGCGGATTGGTTGTAATACCGCCCAGATTGTTTGATACACCCATGGCGCCTACCATCAGAGAGCCATATATATTACACATGGAATTGACAATGGTCTTTCCGGAGGCAAAAAGCATCTTTTCCAAAATGATAGGAATTGATGTTTTGATCATTGGAAGGTTAACGTTCTTATCCGTTGTGATGCAGTTCTTTGAAAAACCAAAAGCATTATCTCCCGAGATACTGTTCTTGAGAGCGAAGCAGAAGAGTATAAGCTGGGAAATGAGCGAAGCAACGGCTATCATTTCAAGTCCACAGTTGAATACATATACAAATACTGCTGTGAGAGAAAGCTTGGTGACTATAACGGTTAAATTAAGATATAGGATCCTCCTGGAATATCCTCTGGCTCTTTCCACTGCAATATAAATATTGTTTAAGAAGGTGAATACCATAACGATCAGCTGAATTCTGAAGTAAGATACACCTGCCATAATAAGTTCGTGGGGGGTTCCTGCCAGCTTTAAAAAGATCTTTGCAAAAGGGAAAATGATCCCTACAAGAAGGAGGCCTATGATAAGACACAGGCTATAAATACTGCTGATCCTTTTTTTGACCATAACAAAATCTCCCTCGCCATATGCACGGCTGATCTGAATTCCGGCACCTGTTGCGAGACCTCCGCCGATCGCAGTAAGGAGGAATTGCAGCTGGGCAAGGTAGGCCACAGCGGATACAGAAGTAGGACTGATGTGAGAAGCCATCATCGTATCAAGGATGGCAAAGAGCTGGTTAAGACTCTGGAACAAAGCGAGAGGTATGCCTATATAAAGTACGACTCTCAGCATTGAACCGTTTAAAATCTTTTCACGATAAAAAATATCCTTATCAGTTAAATCAGCGTGGACATCTTCCTGCCCACGCTGTATATCATTCTTAATATTTAGTTTTTTATTGTTATGTTTTTCTTTCATATAAACCAAATTTGAATAATAAAGCAATTCAATATTTTGGTATCATGCTCGTATACTGGAAATATTCTTCCTTGCCCGATCCATCAGCCTTTGTAACAGTTATTGTTGTGTCCGGAAATTTACGCATCTCCATGGCGCTGCATTTTTTTAGCTTTACTTTATATAAGTTGTGCATCATCTCGTCCACAAATTCCTGAGCTGCATCTTTGGCGTGTTTAGCATCAATTACCATTGAAGTGCTTGTAGATCTGCAGTTAAATCTTGTGTACCCCATAATTATGCCTCCTCTAACATCATTTAATAAGCTGCTTTAAGCATTAACTGATGCATGATACACTAGCCTACTGATATTGATTGTCAAGGTATCGTCAAATTCAATAAACTATAGCATCTTTTTTATATAATATACATAAAATGGGGTTAAATTCAATATTAAATTTTTGTAAACTTAATAAAACACACAAGAAATAACGTAAATGTGTGAATTGTTAACAAAAAAAATTGTGCATAAATTATAAAACAACGCCGTCTTTGAAGATTGAAATCTCTCTGTAACCTTTTTCTTCGGTTTTTGTTTTCTTGCCACTGGCTATCTCCATTACAAAATCCAGGAGTCTTTCACCTGCATCATCAAGAGGTTCGCCTTCAGCAACTGTTCCGGCATTGAAATCTATCCAGCTGCTTTTGTTCTCATAGAGAGGCGTGTTGGTAGATATTTTTACAGTTGGTGCAGGAGCTCCGAATGGAGTTCCGCGTCCGGTTGTAAAAAGTATCATATGCGCACCGGCAGCGGTAAGGTCTGTTGCGCTGACAAGATCATTTCCAGGTCCTGACAGAAGGCTGAGACCTTTCTTTTTAAGAGGGGCTGCGTAAGGAAGAACGTCAATTATCTGAGAGGTTCCGCCCTTCTGAACGCAGCCGGAGGATTTATCTTCCAGAGTGGTTATGCCGCCGGCTTTATTTCCCGGACTCGGATTCTCGTAGACAACCTGTCCGTGAGAAACAAAGTAATCCTTGAAATCATTAACCATAGCGACAGCCTTGTTAAATACTTCTTCGTCCTTGCAGCGGTCAAAGAGGATAGACTCGGCACCAAACATTTCCGGTACTTCCGTAAGGATTGTTGAGCCTCCGAGAGCTACAAGTTTATCTGAGAATCTTCCTACGGTCGGATTGGCTGTGATTCCTGAAAGTCCGTCTGAACCACCGCACTTCATACCGACAATAAGCTCGCTGGCAGGGAGCTCTTCACGGGTGAATTTTGAAGCATATTCTGCAAGTTCTGTAAGGATTTTTCTGCCTTCGGTAAGCTCATCCGATACATTTTGACATATAAGGAATTTTACTCTGTTATCGTCCCATTCACCCAGGGCTTCCTGGAATTGTGATAAAGTAAGATTCTCGCAGCCGAGACCAAGTACAAGCACAGCACCTGCATTTGGATGCTTTACAAGTGAAGTAAGAACCTTCTTTGTCTGCTCATGATCGCCGCCCAGCTGGCTGCAGCCAAATGGATGAGGGAAGGTATAAAGACCATCGATGCTTCCCTTTACAAGATCCTGATTCTCCTGAACCAGCTTTCCTGCTATGGAATTTACGCAACCAACGGTTGGGATGATCCAAATTTCATTTCTTATTCCGACACTTCCGTCTGCACGCTTATAGCCCATGAAGCTGCGTTCCTTTACTTCAGGAAGTGGAAATACTTTATGATTATATGTGTAGCTTCCGTTTTCTGAGAGATTGGTGTGTGCATTATGGGTATGTACCCACTGGCCGACAGAAATGTCAGAGCTTGCTTTGGCTATAACATTTCCGTATTTTATGATCTCACCCTCGGCAGGAATTGCCTTAAGGGCAATCTTATGACCTCTTGCGACAGGTTCGGCGGCAATAACCGATATGCCGCCAACCTGTAATTCTTCACCTTTTTCAATATCTTCCAGAGCAACTGCTACGTTATCTGATGGACTGATCTGAATAAGTTTCATAAAGAAATTATCCTTTCTTATTTCTGGATTTCACGCATTGCCTCGTACATGCCTTTTTCGTGGATCATCTCGAGGTATTTCAGTACAGCTTCTTCAAAACCATCAAGGGAAGAAAGGGAAGTGTCCCACATCTTCTCGTTGTTAACAACTGCAGCAACGATATCTGCATCGCTGTCATCCTTGTGATCATAGAAGAAATCAAGTACCCACTGATCATCGTGAATTTCATAGGTGTTATCATTTCTCTTTGCTATAAGACATCCTTCACCCTTCTCTGTTCCTCTGTGATAGAAGTCGATATATGCTGCGAATGAGAATGTCATGCATTTTGCAAGCTTTCCGCCGTTACGCTTAGAGTACTCAAGGAGAGAAGGCATACATCTTGCTTTCCATTTTGAAGTAGAGTTAAGTGAGATTGAAAGCAGCTGATGATCAACAAATGGATTTGCAAATCTCTCTGTAACGTCTGAAGCAAACTGCATAAGGTTATCAGCCGGAAGATCCAGTGTAGGGATAACCTCATCGTAAATAGTTTTGTTCATGAAGCCATGGATGACTTCATCCTTCATGCAGTCACGGACAATATCCTTGCCTGCAAGATAAGCAGCCATGATAAATGAAGTATGAGCACCGTTGAGGATACGAACCTTACGCTGCTTATAAGGTGTTACGTCGTCAACTACTATGATTGGAAGACCTGCCTTCTCAAAAGGAAGCTCCTTTTTGATCTCTTCAGGACCTTCGATAACCCAGAAACCGAATACTTCTCCGGTGTCGATAAGGTTGTCCTTATAGCCGAGTTCTTCACATATCTGGTCTACTTCATTTCTTGGGTATCCCGGAACGATACGGTCTACAAGGGTTGAACAGAAGTAGTTTTCTGAATCTACCCAAAGACGGAAATCATTTTCCAGGTGCCACTGGTCTATATACTGGTGAACGCACTTTCTCAGCTCGTCACCGTTATGGTCGATAAGTTCGCATGAAAGGATAATGAATCCCGGAAGCTTATTCTGATATCTCTTATAGAGAAATGCAGTAAGCTTTGCAGGGAAGCTTGATGGTGGTGCATCATCCTTCTGGCATGTTGAATCATAAGTGATTCCTGCTTCTGTTGTGTTTGAAACAATAAATCTGAGTGACTTGTTTGATGCACATTCGAGAAGTGCATTATAGTCTTCGTATGGATTGATACATCTTGAAAGGGCAGAGATAACACGCTTTTTATTTACCTTCTGACCATTTTCGGAACCACGGAGGAAGAGAGTGTAAAGTCCTTCCTGTTCATTTATAAGTTTACTGAGACCGCCGCCGATTGGCTGTGTAACTACTACTTTTCCGTTAAAGCCGCTTTTTTCGTTCATTTCATCAAAGAAATAATCAACAAATGCTCTGAGGAAATTACCTTCTCCGAACTGGAGAACCTTTTCAGGCGCGTCTTTAAGAATATATCCATCATATTTTACTTCTTCTAATGTAGCGTAATTCAGTGTATTCATAAGAAAACCTCTCTTTATCTTATTGTTGTTCGTTCATACCGGACGAATACTCCGGGTATGAATCTTCGGAATGATTATTTGTCTATGCAGAAGTATCTTGCTGCATTATTAAAGCTTATGCCTTCAACAATTTTCTTCAGAGACGATTCATTATCAGGATACTCTCCGTCTTCAACCCACTTTCCTATAAGGTTGCACATAATACGACGGAAATAGTCATGTCTGGTATATGAAAGGAATGAACGTGAATCTGTAAGCATTCCTACGAAATTGCCGAGGAGTCCGAGATTTGCGAGTGAACGCATCTGCTCCTCCATGCCGTCTCTGGTATCAAGGAACCACCATGCAGCACCCATCTGAATCTTTGATGGAACTTCAGCAGACTGGAAGGCGCCCATGCATGTACCGATAAGGTTGAAATCGTTATGGTCAAGAGAGAAGATAATAGTCTTCGGAAGCTCTTCTGTCTTATCGAGCTCTGAAAGAAGCATTGCAAGCTGATCACCACAGCTGCTCTTTGCGATCATATCAAATCCTGTATCAGGACCTTCAAGTTTGAACATTCTCTCATTTACGTTTCTTGTGCATGAATAGTGGATTTCCATTACAATATTTTCTTTGTGATATTTGCGGGCAAGATGAAGCAGAATGGTAGTCTGATATTTTTCTACCTCTTCGTCTGAGAGGGAGTCTCCGCGGAGAGACTTTGCGAAGATTTCGTTTGCTTCTTCAATACTGCAAAGTTTGAATGGAACATAGTCAATACCGTGGTCAGACGCGCGGCAGCCATGCTTCTTGAAAAAGTCAATTCTTTCATCGAGCGCTGCCATAACGTCTTCTGCGGTATTCAGGCTGTCCTTGCCAACAGAATGAGCAAGAGCTTCAATGTATTCTTTGAAGCCTGCCTTGCTGATGTTGATTGCTTTATCAGGTCTGAAGGATGGACAAACCATAAAATCAATGTCAGGATCTGCAGCTATTTTCTCATGCCATTCCAAGGTATCCACAGGATCATCTGTTGTTCCTATGTACTTAACATTTGACTGCCTGATAATGCCTCTTACTGAAAGAGAGGGATCAGTACGGAGCATTTCATTTGCCTTGTCCCAAATGCTTTTTGCGTTCTCGGCTGTAAGCGGTTCGGTTATGCCGAAATACTTCTTAAGCTCGAGATTGCACCAATGATACATTGGATTGCCGATAGCCATTTCAAGGGCTTCTGCAAATCTGACAAATTTATCATAAGGATCGGCACCACCGGTAACCTGATCCTCAGGAACTGCGTTAGAGCGCATTACACGCCATTTATAATGATCTCCGAAATAGCTTCCGTCAGCGTTGCGGCCGCCGAGCCATACTTCTGCAAGATTATTATAACGTCTGTCCTCATAGATCTCCTTTGGAGAAATATGACAGTGATAATCTATAAGAGGCATAGCCTCTGCATAGTTGTGGAAAAGCTTCTTAGCTGTTTCGTTATTTAACATGAAATCTTCATTCATAAATGAACTCATTACAAGTGACCTCCCTATATGTGATAAATAAATATTTGTGTGGTTTAAAGTACCTTTTAAGCGTGACTTACAAACGAATGCGGTTACAAAAAAGCACGTATTTGCGTGAAAAATGCCGCTTGTAGGTGTAAGCGCTTACATTATTTGTATCACGTGTGATTGAACTTGTCAAGGGTTAAGTTATGAAAATTTACATTTTTTATTTCTGAAAGTTTTTTCATGCCATGCTTTTGGGCTTGACTTTGTCGGGGGAGAATCTGTATTTTATTAATTAGATGGTTTTTGAAATTATGAGACTGTCGCAGTTGACGGAACAATTCGTATCAATCTTTGTATATCATAATAATGGCAGAAGGTTCGGATTCGAACTGTATCTGCATAGACGAGGGGTGAACCCGGAGCCTGTGAAACATGTATTGTTTGCGGAATTGAGGGTGTAAGGGTTTTCAGACGGAAACCGTAATGCTGTCTGCTCCCGGACTTTTGGAATCGTGCTATCGGTGAAGAGACAGGTATTCAATCTCTTTATTTAAGAACAGTTTTACCAGGCATGACAGAGTAGATGGAGAACATCTATACCAGGTATGACAGAGTATGTGAAATCAGAAAAATAACCATATGATGTGAAATCAGAAAAATAACCGTATGGGCGTGATAAATATATAGAATAAGAAAAAAAATGGAGGACGTCATGACAAGTGATAAAATATTCGCCGGTGGGGGATATAGAGTAATTGATGAAAGAAAAGTGATCAGTGAGGATAATGTTCATATAAATAATAAATATTATACAGGAGCCGTTGGAGCGTATCAGCTTCATCCGGACGGAAGACCGTATCATACC
The DNA here is from genome assembly GCA_900108205.1 of Eubacterium ruminantium. Taxonomy (GTDB): domain Bacteria; phylum Bacillota; class Clostridia; order Lachnospirales; family Lachnospiraceae; genus Eubacterium_Q; species Eubacterium_Q ruminantium_A. The sequence goes on from FNUU01000011.1 coordinate 60,617, forward strand.
TTCAGAACCTCGACACTTCTGGTGGACGGAAATGATGTCAATTTTGAAAACTGCATTTTTGAGAATACGGTGGGAACAGGGGAAAAGTTCGGGCAGGCTATAGCTTTGTATCTGGATGGCGACAGGATCAGTCTTACGGATTGCGAGATAAGAGGTTTTCAGGACAGCCTTTTTCTGGCGCCCCTTCCTCCGAAGGAATATGAGAAGGATGGTTTCCTGGGACCGAAACAGTTCACACCGAGAACCATGAGAGAATATCATTTTAAAAGGTGCAGGATCATGGGAAGTGTGGATTTTATATTTGGTGGTGCGGCGGCTGTATTTGAAGAATGCGAATTCATTAATGTAGAAAGCGGATTTGTATTTGCTCCATGCACGCCTGAAGGAGAGAAGGAGGGCTTCACTGCGATCAACTGTCGGTTTACTCATACCGAAAATGTTGAAAAGGGAAGCTGCTACATAGCAAGGCCATGGAGAGAGTTTGCAAGAGTTAAACTGGTTGACTGCTATCTGGATGATCATATTGCGCCGAAAGGCTGGGACGACTGGGGAAAGACCGGGGCGAGAGAAACTGTCTGCTTTGAAGAATATGGGTCGTATGGGCCTGGAGCGGATAATGCATCAAGACCTGACTGGGTAAGATGCGGGTGATCCTTATCGTGAAGCTGTTCCGGAACGCATAATAAGATTGAACTGCCGGATATTTCTCTTATGAATGAATACAGATTTAACAGGATGACAAATAAGATCAGAATATTGCCACGGAGTGGATGCGGATTATTTGTCTATCCTGTTAAAAAATAAAATGACATTATTATGATTCTTTATTTACTTCATATAGAATATATTTGTCCAGCATGGATTTTCTGTATTCTCTCGGAGACATGTTATACATTTTCTTAAAGGAATCCTTAAAATAGTTACTGTCGCCGAAACCGGAATTCATGGCAATCTCGGTAATGGAATGATTTGTGGTTATCAGTTCATTTAATGCATGAGTCAGTCTGACATATGTCAGGTACTCCTTCATTCCGGTTCCTGTGGTAATACGGAACTTCTTACTGAAATAACTTGGACTGAAACCGGCAAAGCCTGCCAGCAGTTCCAGGTTGATCGGCTGATTATAGTTTTCATTTATATATTTTACTGAATCAAGTATTTTGTCGGCTTTGCTTTCTGCGTCGGATTCCGTACGGAAGATGCAGAAACGGTTGCAGTAAAGGAGCAGTTCGCGGAGGAGCAGCTTCTGCATGGTCGGGGTAGAAGAGTCGTCCGTGTTCTCTTCGGCGACCATGGCGTCGATAACGATGTGAATCTGGTCACGGTAGATTCTCGGAACATGCATGATGATGGTACGTAAGAATCTGCTGCTGAGATCCGGCATGAAGGGAACAGAATTGTCATAGAGATCCTCTTCTGTAAAATATATATTTATTCGGGTACACTGAGACAGATAATTCACATAATGAATAACCTTCGGAGGGATTACCATGAAATCACCGCTCTGAAGTGTAAAAAGAGAATTGTTCACATAGAAGCGAACTCTGCCGTGACGGACATAATACAGCTCATAATAATTATGATAATGGTTGACCGCCATCAGATAGTCCGCACTTCTTCCGGCGCTGTTGATATAGATCCTGTCGATGGTTTTGTCTGATACTCTCATTTTGTTCTCCTTTTAGATTTGTCACTATGATCCAAAATGATTCGAATTGCCCAATTGCCGATGGGAATTCCGGTAAATCTAAAAATATTTTGGATTTAAATCTTCTGATCTTGTCATTTTGTCAAAATTTACAGTTTTTATTGCGCTAAAATGCAACTGTATGTACATAATAACATATATATGACAAAAAATCAGTAGTTTTTGTTAGAAAAAAGCTAAAAATGAGTAGAAAAATGAGTGAAAAATGTGTATTTTTAATGTACAAGTCATGAAAACGCTTACATTTAATATTGGCTGATTTAAGAGAGGGGATGCCGATAAAACAACGTAAGCTGATAAAAATGAAAAGATTTTAGGAGGATTACTAAATGAAGAAAAGATTCTTTAGAACAGCAGTTTCCACTCTTCTTATCGGAAGCTTGGCATTAACAGGCTGTGGTAAGGACGATGACGAGAAGAAGACTACTGAGGCCACAACTAAGGCCCCTGCAAAGACAGAAGCTCCTGCAAAGACAGAGGCCCCTGCAAAGACAGAAGCTCCTGCAAAGACAGAAGCTCCTGCATCAACAGAAGCTCCGGCTACACCAAGCTATGAAGAGTGTACTCTTACATTTGACTGGTGGGGCGGTGACTCAAGACATGAAGCTACACAGGCAGCTGTAGATGCATTCATGGCTAAGTATCCTGGTATCAAGGTTGAAGTTAACTTTGGTGCTTGGAGTGATTGGGAGACAGCTAAGGCAGCTGAGTATCTCTCAGGCAACAATCCTGATATCCAGCAGACAAACTTCGACTGGATCGGAAAGTACGATGCAGATGGAACAACATATCTTGATCTGAACACAGTATCAGATGTTCTTGATCTTTCACAGTACTCAGCTGATGTACTCAGCAAGACAGTAGATTCAAAGGGCGGTCTCGCAGGTATTCCTGTTTCTCTTACAGGACGTACATTCTACTGGAACAAGGCAACATTTGAGCAGGCTGGTATTTCAACACCAACAACACTTGATGAGCTTATCGCTGCAGGTGAAACATTTAAGGAAAAGCTTGGTGAGGAGTACTATCCACTCGTAATCGGTGAGTACGACAGAGCAATCCTTTTAGCTTACTATATGCAGGCTAAGACAGGTCTTCCAATCATCGACGAGAACGGTAACTTTACATTAACACAGGATCAGGTTAAGGAAGGTCTTGAGTTCATTAAGTCTCTTGAGGACGCACATGTTATCCCTACAATCGCATACATCCTTGGTGAAGGTGCAGATTCTATGGATAAGTCACAGAGATTCATCGCTGGTCAGTACGCAGGTATCTTCGAGTGGGATTCATCTCCAAAGAAGTACATCACAGCACTTGGCGACAATGGTTCTAACCTTGTAGTTGGTAACGTATTCCCAGAACTTAAGTCTTACACAAAGGTTTCACTTATGTTCTCTATCAGCGCTAAGACAAAGCACCCACATGAAGCTGCTATGCTCCTTAACTTCATGCTTAACGATCCAGAAGGTATCGCAATCATGAAGACAGAGCGTGGTATTCCAGAATCAAAGATCGCTTATGATACACTTAAGGATGCAGGTAATCTTGACGCAGTTTCAGCTGAAGCTCATGAAGCAGTTATGAACTCAGCACCACTTTACTGGAATCCTAAGTTCGATGATTCTTCACTTAAGGGTGGTTCATCAGCTTACACAACAATCTTCCAGCAGTTCTCATACGGTATGGATGCAGGCGGATCTAAGTACACAATTGATAACGCAGCAGCTGATCTTTACAATGCATACATCGCTGTAGCACCTGCAAAATAATAAAGTAATTGATTCTTAAAAGAAGATAATTAAAACCTCATTAAAGTAGCCTGTTGTATAAGCTGCAACTGTTTATATAACAGGCTATAATACAAAGATTAGGGAGAAAAGAGGTATGAGTAAATTTAAAAAATTTAGAAAAAGAAATGTGGGATTTCTGTTCATCATTCCTTGGTTGATCGGTTTTCTTGCATTTAAAGCATATCCATTCTTATCTTCGCTTTATTACAGTTTTACTGATTACAACCTTTTCAAGGGTAAATCTGATGGTTTCACCTTACAGAATTATAAGGACGTATTCAATGTCCCTATTGAAAAAAGAGCACTCATAACAACTTTTAAATATGCATTTATGACAGTACCTCTTAAGCTGGTATTTGCTCTTTTCATTGCATATATCCTTAACTACAAGTTAAAAGGAGTTAACTTCTACCGTACAGCATACTACATTCCATCAATCCTTGGTGGTTCGGTAGCTATAGCCGTTCTTTGGAAAGCGCTCTTTAGTGATAACGGTCTTATCAGAAGCGGTTTTAAAGCAATAGGTGTGGATGCACCGCATTTCATGTCAGATCCAAAGTGGGCTCTGTTCATGATCTCCATACTCCGTGTATGGCAGTTCGGATCTGCGATGGTCGTCTTCCTGGCAGCTTTGAAGGGTGTTCCGACAGAACTTTACGAAGCAGCATCCATCGATGGTGCAAGTAAGGCAAAGCAGTTCTTCAGAATCACACTTCCGCTTATTACACCGGTTGTTTTCTACAATCTGGTTACACAGCTTGTACAGGCATTCCAGGAATTCAACGGACCTTACATTATTACAAGAGGTGGCCCTCTTGGTTCAACAACACTTATGTCACTTCTCATTTACAACAATGCGTTTACTTCGTATAACATGGGTAAGGCAAGTGCTCAGGCATGGGTACTTTTCATCATACTCCTTGTATTTACACTTATCGCATTTGCGAGCCAGAAGTACTGGGTATACTATTCTGATGATGAAGGAGGTAAATAATTATGCCAATAGTTAGTATTGATAACGAAGATGAAAAAACTACTACCGGCAGTACAACTTCATTAACGGAAGGTTCCACAGAGAAGGTTGTTATCAAGAGATCTTCATCTGCTCAGCTTAGAGCAGCAAATAAGAAGCTGCAGAGAAAAAGAAGAACAAGTACGATAATACGATATACAGTCCTTACAGTGGTAGGACTCATAATGGTATATCCACTTATATGGATGATTGGTGCCACATTTAAGGAGAACAAAGAGATATTTACATCAATGAACCCTATTCCGTTCAAGGCAACATTAAACGGTTACAAGAATGCGGTTAAGAGTTATGGTGGAAATATTAATATCTGGAAGGCAATGCTGAATACATATTCTTATGTTATTCCGGGAGTTATCCTTACAGTTGTTTCTTCAGTTCTTACAGCATACGGATTTGCGAGGTTTAAGTTTATCGGCCATAAGATACTTTTCGCTATCATGATGGCAATGCTTTTCCTCCCACAGGTTGTACTTAACGTACCTCAGTACATGCTCTTCAACAAGCTTGGATGGATTGGTTCAAACTTCTACCTTCCACTCATTGTTCCTACAGCATTTGCTATTGATACGTACTTCATTTTCATGCTTATCCAGTTCCTTAGAGGTGTTCCGAAGGAAATGGAAGAAGCAGCAGCAATTGACGGATGTGGTTCGATGAAGACACTTATAAAGATCATCATCCCGATGATCCTGCCGGCTATCGTATCCGTTGCACTTTTCAGGTTCATGTGGTCATCTAACGATTTCCTCGGACCATTACTTTATGTTAATACTCCGGCTAAATACCCGGCTACAATCTTTGTTAAGCTGTCTATGGATAGTGATGCAGGATTTGATTGGAACAGAGTACTTGCAACATCACTCATTTCAATCATTCCGAATATCCTTATATTCTTCGCTGCTCAGAACCAGTTCGTAGAAGGTGTATCAGCTGGTGGTGTAAAGGGTTAATTTTAATCCTTATTAAATTAAATTCTGATCAAATAAGAGGTGGCAGTATGTTGAGAGCGATATTTAGTCCTGATAATCCTGTTTGGAGATTTTTTATCTTGGTAGGCAAGATATGGTGGCTGAATATCCTGTGGCTTGTATGTTCACTACCTATAGTGACCATAGGAGCCTCAACTACTGCCCTTATTTATGGTTGTATGAAGCTGAGAAAGGACGAAGGTTATCCTACAAACAACTTCTTTAAGTCATTCAAGGAAAACTTTCGTCAGGCTACAGCTTTATGGCTTATTTATCTTATTGTCGGCGCAGCAATAATAGCAGGTCTTATCTTCTGGAATTACAGTACAATGCCGGGTTCCAAGATTGCCTGGGCAATACTTTTTGCTGTCGGCATCTTTTATTCGATTTCATTGATGTATGTTTTTGCAATACAGTCAAAATTCGTAAATCCGGTCAAGGATACTATCGTTTATTCAATCCTTATGGCGTTTGCGAATCTCAAGAATACGATACTTATATTTATGATCCTTGCTGGACTTGTACTTGCAAATCTTTTTACTTATTTTGCAGTTAATTTCTTTACATTAAACTTTGGACTTGGCGTCGTTGTATACTGGGTATCTTTACATTATCAGATAGTATTCGATAAATATATCCCTGAACAAAAGGTTGAGGAGTCTTATCTTGATAAGCTGGAAAGAGAAAGTAAACAGGAAAAAAGAAGAAGATAATTTGAATTGGAGATAAAACGATGCAGATAGGACTTAGATTACACGACGCAAAGAAGCTTCCGCTTTCGGAGTGTCTTAAAACAGTAAAAGAACAGGGCTTTACCTGTACACATATAGCACTGTCCAAGCTTGACGGACAGACAGCAGATCCGGACGCTCTTACACCGGGTTATGCAATGTATCTTAAACATGAATTTGAAAATGCAGGACTGGATATAGCAGTCCTTGGAAATTATCTGAATCTTGCTCATCCGGATAAGGATAAGCTTAAGGAGATTCAGAGAAAATATATGGCACATATAAGATTTGCATCCATACTCGGATGCAGTGTTGTTGGTACTGAAACCGGAGCGCCAAATGAAAAATACAGCTACGATAAAGAAGCCTGTCACAGCAGGGAAGCGTTGGAGATCTTTATCGAGAATCTGAAACCGGTAGTTGAATATGCTGAAAAGATGGGGGTCATCCTGGCGATAGAGCCCGTATATAAGCATATAGTATTTGGGCCGGAGAGAGCAAGAACCGTGCTTGACAGGATAGCATCTCCAAATCTACAGATAATATTTGATGCAGTTAATCTCCTGCATCCTGACAATCTTCACAGGAGAGATGAGGTAATAAGAGAGGCGATAGATCTGCTCGGACCGGATATAGCCATCATTCATTTAAAGGATTACATCCTTAAGGATAATGAGATGACCAGCCTTGGATGTGGCCTCGGTGAGATGAATTATGATGACATCATTCGCTTTGCTTTGGAGAGAAAGCCTTTTATTCAGGCAACTCTTGAGAATACAACTCCGGAAAATGCAGTCAGCTGCAGAGAGTTTATAGAGGGAATCAAAAACAGGATAGTGTCAGAACAGCAGGCATAAGTGATCAGGAAGACAGATTACCAGATTTAATATATCCGGTATTGAATGGGTATGGTATGGCTGAACTGATATCCTTACATTAGTGGATGAATAAGATATGAAAGATGCAGAGGTACTTAAGATGGATGAAAAGATAAATGAAAAGATAAGAACATATTTCGAATATCTTCTTGATAATTCGACAGCAGCTGCACCGATGTGGAACAAGGAACGAATAATGTATGGAGTTCCAAATAAGTGGAACTATATAGATGGCTGTATGATCACAGCAGTTCTTGCTCTGTATGAAATGACAGGGAATGAGAGATACTTTACATTTGCAAAGGATTTCGTTGACTTTTTCGTAAAAGACGATGGACATATTGAAACCTATGATGTTAAGGAGCTTAACATTGATAATGTCAATGCTGCCAGAAATCTTTTTACAATATATGACAAGACTCATGAAGAGAAGTATAAGAAGGCTATAGACAGCGTCAGAGGACAGCTGGAAGCAATGCCGAGAACAAAGGAAGGTAATTTCTGGCATAAGAATATTTATCCATATCAGGTATGGCTGGATGGACTGTATATGGCTCAGCCTTTTTATATGCAGTATGAGACAAGATTCAATCATATGGAGAAGTGTCTGGACAGCATCCATCAGTTTGAAAATGTTGAAAGACTCATGAAGGATCCAAAGACAGGGCTTTATTATCATGGATATGATGAGAGTCGCGAGATGTTCTGGTGCAATAAGGAAACAGGCTGCAGCAGTAATTTCTGGCTCAGAGCTCTTGGATGGTTCTGCATGGCGCTGGTTGATACGGCGAGTGTAATTGATGAAAGTTTATATTATGAATTCAGATATTTGTTAAAGGTATATGAGGAGCTTATAAAGTCCCTTGCTCCTTACCAGGATGAAAGCGGAATGTTCTGGCAGGTGGTTGACAAGGGCGGAGTTGAAGGCAACTATCTTGAAACTTCAGGAACAGCTCTGGTTGCATGCTCTATTCTTAAGGCGGTAAGGCTGGGATATATCCCTGAAAAATATGCAAAGATCGGACTTGATGCATTTAATGGTATTGTTGATAAATACCTGAATGTTGACGAGGAAGGCAATCTCAATCTGGGTGGTATCTGCCTGGTTGCAGGACTTGGCGGACCAGCTATGAGAGACGGTTCTATGGAATATTATTTCAGTGAGCCGGTTGTAAGCAATGAAGCTAAGGGCGTTGCGCCATTTTTGCTTGCATATACAGAGATCTTAAGGAGAAATAAGTAGATGAAGTTTGATATAATAGCTGTTTTTAACAGAAGCATTACTATAGAGCTTATTAATGATAAGCGATATAATCTGGATAATCCCTATTCGGTCTACCTGGATGGGAAAATTGTAAAAACTTCAAAGCTGAATGTAACTACAATAAATGGACTTCATCCTGATCAGAAGTATGAGATCGCTGTTGAATACGACGGTGTAATAGAAAAGGTGGAGTTTACTACTCTGAAGGAAACCTATCTTCTTGATGTTCGTGATAACGGTGCTGTCGGAGATGGAAAGACAAATGATACCCATGCTCTTCAGGCTGCGATAAGTATCTGCCCTGAAGGAGGAACGGTTCATTTTACAAAGGGTGTATATTACACAGGACCGCTTTTTCTTAAGAGTAATATAACTCTCTGGCTGGATAAGGATGCTGTACTGCTTGGTGATACAGACAGAGCTAATTATCCGATTCTTCCGGGAATGGTAAAGAATGAAGATGATTATTCCAAGGAGCTGAGTATGGCTTCGTGGGAGGGAAATCCACTTAATTCATTTGCATCGCTTATTACCGGTGTAGGTGTCAGCAATGTAGATATCATCGGAGAAGGTCTTCTGGACGGAAATGCTCAGAATTCCGACTGGTGGGTGGATGTCAGAACCAAGAGAAAGGCATGGAGACCGAAGATCATTTTCCTGAATAATTGCAAGAATGTCAGGGTACAGCAGATCTCGGTTCAGAATTCGCCTTGCTGGACTATTCATCCGTACTATTCAGATAATATTTCATTTTTGGATATGGATATCTATAATCCGGATAATTCGCCGAACACAGATGGATTTGATCCGGAAAGCTGCAGCAATATAAAGATCATTGGAACGAGGATTTCCGTTGGAGATGACTGTATTGCCATTAAGAGCGGCAAGATATATATGGGAACAAAACATTACAAGAAAACTGATAATATTGTTATCAGAAACTGCAGGCTTGCAAGAGGACATGGAGCAGTAACTGTGGGCAGTGAGGTTGCCGGCGGTGCATCTGATGTACATGTTGAAAGGTGTCTTTTTACCGGAACCGACAGAGGGCTTAGGGTAAAGACAAGACGAGGAAGAGGCGTAAGGAGTATAATCGATGACATCCATATCGAGAATATCTTTATGGATGCAGTGAAGATGCCGTTTACTGTGAATATGTTTTATTTCTGTGATCCGGACGGACATACACAGTATGTTCAGGATCAGGAGGAAATGCCGGTGGACAGCAGGACCCCGAAGGTAGGAAGCCTTTATGTTAAAGATGTTGAATGTACAGGCATCGATGCAGTACTGGGATGTGCATATGCTCTTCCTGAGATGCCTATAGACCTTATTCATCTTGAAAATATAAATGCAGTATTCCTTCCGGAAAATGAAAGAAACGGTGAGTGTCCTATCATGATGGACAATTTCCAGACTATGAACGGAAAGTCTCTTTACATTAGAAATGTTAAGAAGTTAGAGATTAAAAATGTAACCATTAAGGGCTGTGAGGATAAGATGCCGGACCTTATTAATATTGGAGAGAGACAGATAGAAGGGCTGAATTATGCAGAAATTTGATCTTATAACATTGGGAGAGATAATGCTCAGACTTTCACCTCCGGGCTATGAGAGAATGTCCAGAGGAGAGGAATTCGATAAGAGAGCAGGCGGATCGGAGCTGAATGTGGCTGCCGGTGCTGCGCTTCTCGGGCTCAGAACAGGAGTCATCTCGAAGCTTCCTCAGAGTGAGCTGGGTACCTTTATCAAAAACAGAATACGTTTTGAAGGCGTTTCTGATGACTATCTGATATATGATGACGAAGATGATGCGCGTCTCGGAATATATTATTACGAGTCAGGCGCGGCACCGAGAAAGCCGTCCATCATTTATGACAGAAAGGGGTCTTCCTTTACGAAGATCGATCTTTCAGAGATTCCTGAAGAGATATTTACAGCTACAAGAATGTTCCATACCAGTGGAATCACGCTTGCACTGTGCAAGAATTCAAGGGATGTTGCTCTGAACCTCATCAAGAGATTCAAGGAGGCGGGAGCACTGATATCCTTTGATGTTAACTACAGAGCTAACCTGTGGAGCGAGGAAGAGGCCAGAGCAGTTATAGAAGAGGTGCTTCCATTTGTTGATGTTCTTTTTGTTTCGGAGGAGACCAGCCGTAGAATGATGCAGAGAACAGGCGAGCTTACAGATATCATGAAGGGCTATGCGGAAAAATATAATGTTAAGCTTGTCTGCACAACCCAGAGAACGGTAAAGAGCCCTAAGAAGCATGACTTTACATCGACTATTTACAGTGCTGAGGCAGATAAGTTCTTTACAGAGAAGCCTTACACAGACATTGATGTAATCGACAGGATCGGTTCCGGCGATGCTTATGTTTCGGGAGTACTGTTTGGATATTTGAAATACAATGATCCTCTTACAGCACTTCAGTTTGGAAATGCTACTTCCAGCGTTAAGAATACTATTCCGGGAGATCTTCCTGCAAGTGATTTCAGAGAAATCAAAGGAATCATCAAGAATCATAATGCGAGTGGTGTTGTGAGCGAATTGAACAGATAAAAACATAATATATATTTTGTTAAAAATAATAATACACGGGTGTGTATGCTTCTTATAAAGTATTTGGAATGCTTTTTTGAAGTCATATATATCCGTGTATTATTATCTTTGTGTAGTTATTTATGCATGTTATAGTACATGTTATCTTTGCGTAGTTATTTATACATGTTATAGTGCATGTTATCTTTGTGTATTTTTATATACATGTTATATGTGCATGTTATCTGTGTATCAATATCCATGTACTGCGATATGGCTCAGAAGCACTTACTCTCCCAGCTCATTGATACGTTTTTCCCATTCGGTTTCTTCCGGCCAATCGGAAGAATCAAAGCCTTTACGTATAAGCTCAGCCTGATATTTCGCCTTTGCCTTCATGTGAGAACCGGTGTAGTAATCCGGAGCACCATATGAGTTCATGAGGAAACCGAAGGTATCGGCAAAGTCCTCTGTTTTATAGGTTTTTGAGTATGCTCTGCAGAAATAAATATTTTCATAGGATTCCAGCAGTTCTTTCTCCTCAGGAGTATAAATATTATCAGGCAGGGCTTCTTTAGTGTAGCTTAAAGCATATTCAAAGCCGGAAGGATTATACTCGTCCCATTCGTCATTATCATATCCATTTATAAAACCGTCTGCTACAAGCTTATTAAAGATTATATGACCTGTTTCATGCATAAGAGTTTCATAACTTACTTTTGTATTAAGACTTGCCAGAATGATGAAGTCCCCTTCCAGATCGGTAGATCTGAGACCGTTCGCACTTTCGATGGTTCCTTCTGCATTGCCGGTAATATTATTAACGATATAAATTCTCAGAGGAGGGTTAGCGCCCATAAGGTCTTGCAGAAAACCGTCCGGAAGCCTTGAATAGCATTCATCGATGGTTAATAGAGCACCGTAAATAAGACTGAGCTTGTACTCCGGAACCACATCATAGTCATCGACAGGTGGGTTTGAAGCGTCATCTTTGAGATAGATTCTGAGTCCAAGCCGGTCCTCAAGTTCTTTTTTGTAATTCTCAAGATATTCATCTGTCAGATTAACAACTTCATGTGGTGTAAGAGATTCAGGGGTATATTCCTTTTTCTCATTTTCGCTAAACTTCCAATAAATAAGATGGTTTACATAATCAGGTGTTATGAGAGGGAAGAAAATACCATCATATCCAAACGGAAACTCTCCGAATTTGAGACTTATTCCACCGTTCAAAAATAAATTTTCAGACACGTATTCAGAAGATATAGGCAGAGAGTACTGGGTATTATCTTTGAGGAAACGAGCGTTTATACAAGGTGTAAAAGTTGCCTCATCATAATCCTGAGTCAGAAGTGCATCATTTGAAAGATAACCGGTTCTGCTAGGGTAGTAATTAGCATAGTCATATGCTTCTGCAATCTCTCCGGTGGAAAGATCCACCTTCAAAAGAACATTTGATATAGTGTTAGACCAATACGCAGCAGCAGTAAATGTTGCATATTCTCCGTCGAATTCCCATAGTTCATATAAATCATAGGCAGGAGCCGGCTCCCACAGGACCTCTGTAGAGAAAGCATCTCCGGCTTCTTTTAAAATGTATAATTTGCCGGTAGTAGAAGAAAAACATACATCACCTTTATAGCTGAAGAATTTTGCAGCATATTCATCCTCACTGAGAGTAATCTGACCGGAAGTACCTGAGGTAAGATCATAGAAAGTATATGATATACAATCGTAAATGATAATTTGATCACGATCGATAATTCTCATATCATGGTGCATATCATATTCATCAGAAAGAGTGAGTTTGATATCACCCTTTATGTTCTCGGAGGCTCCGTCTGTCGGATCAAACTTTACCAGGGAGAAATATGGCTCGCCCTCACTGAAATCATTTGTTTCATATAAAAGCAGAAGCTTGCCGTCATTGGTTACAGCAAGATCTTCAAGCGTCATATTTTCCTTCTCAGGGAGCAGGGCAGAGTAGTCGTATACATCTGCTTTTTCGCTTGCTTTTACTGCAGAAGCAGGGGGAGTAAGTCCGGATTTGGCCGGTTCCGCTTCGGTTGAAGAATCTTCAGTTTTGCCCGGAGTTGAGGTCCCTTCGGTTTTGGCACCTGAATCAGAGCTTTTTTCAGAGGTTTTTTCATTGGAACCGCATCCTGTCAGAGGAATAAGGGCTGTGAAAACCAGCGCCATACGGGCTATGAGCTTTTTCATTTTGTTTTTCATTTTGATTTCCTCACTGTATTAATCTTATTGCCGGCGTATCGGTTCATAAATAACCATATCCGGAACACGGAGTTACTTCTTCATCGGACCTTTCTTAACATTTGTCCCTTTACCTGTTTTCTTTCCGGTCGTTACATTATTTCCGGTCTGGACAGGTTTGCCGGTAGTCTTACTGTCATTCTTGGGTGCAGGTGCATTGACGATTTTTCCCGGATTCTGTGCATTAACAGGTCTGTTGGGCTGTGCATTCTGCTGATTCTGCTGTCGGAGCAGTCTCTGCGCCCTCAACTGTTCCGCCGCAGCTCTCCGGGCTGATCTTTCCTGGGTACGGATTGCCTTCAGGGCCGCGTATTCGGGACTCCTGTGCCACTCGGAACGTGCCGCCAGCGTATTAATTTTCTGCTCAATGGTGCCGTTATTTACAGCGTCTTCCATCTCTTCCGCGGTCGTCTGCTGAAGGGCATTTTTAAATCTGTTGCTTGATTTTAAGGTGTTTGCCAACACCTTTACCGAGTCAGCGCTGAGCGGTTCATTTGTATCCTTCTTTTTCTTTGCAGCATAAAGAATTGCGGAAGCTTCCACCTTGTTTTTACCCAGAGCAAGATCTTTTCTGGCGCTCTGCAGAAGATCGTGCAGCTTCATATCTGCAGGTCTTTGAGCCGGGTCAAAATTATCCAGTGTCAGTTTTTCCAGGACGGATTCAACCGTCGTTACACGAAGGTATTCAATATGAGAACGGGAACGTCCTCCGTCATACTGTGTTTTTTTATAATCAATATATTTCTTTGCCTGTGTCATAGTCCGCTGACGAAGCTCATGATACCGAAGACGCTGATCCGGATCATTCATATCCGTTCTTTCCGCCAGCTCCGCAAATTCCTTCATCATGGATTTGAGCGTCCGGAAAGACTCGGAGGAACGCATCATGGATGGATCCACACTGTCAAGCCGATCATACAGATCACGCACAGTACCGCACATTCTGGCTTTTTCCGCCGGAGTGAGCGCCGTTTTGATTCTTTCATCCAAACCTGCTGCCGCAACATCCTCAATGGTAAGACGGAGTTTCGTATCGGTAAGTTTTTCCGCATAATCAGAGAGAAGTCTCTTGACTTTTTTCAGCGCAATAAGTCTATTTTGCGGATTGATATGCATACCATCTTTTTTCGTTACTGTTTCAAAAATGCTCCTTGCCTCATACAGCGCGTTTTTTGCTTCATTGGAAAGATTAGCCGGTTCCGCATCCAGAACCTTCTTCACATGCCATAATGCCTGAATATCGGAAATCCGATGTCCTTTCGCTACTGCGCCTGCAGCAAAAGCTGCAAATTTTCTTCCTGCTTCGGGGATATTTTCATCTACCGCATTCCGTTCCAGCGCCTCCGTAAAATTTGCCACGTTAACATCTCCGACAGCCTTTTCCCGCGCAATAAAATCCGTAAAATTTGTATAGATCTTACCACCGATTTCCGCCTCCGAAACGTCGGAAACGCCCAGCTTTTTCTTGTTCAGCCGGTTCAGTACAGCCAGCATTCCCGGTTCAATATTTTCGCGGCACTTATCCTTCAGAACCGCAGGAACGCCGTAGAACGCCTCAGCCATGCTTCCTGCAATGCAGGCATTGGTATCGGTATCGCCTCTCAGGGAAACGGTATTACGGATGACATCCTCATAGCTATTCCCCTCCAGGAAGCAGATGATGGCTTCCGGAACGCTTCTCTCACATTTTTCCATGTGATAATAGGTTCTGCGGATATCCGCCACCGTTCGATTCAGATTATAACCAAACGTCTGGGTAATATAATTCTTGATCTCCTCTTTGGAGTGACCGGTTCTTGCCAGAAAAATTACAGCAGCCGTTGCCTGCGCTCCCTTGATGCCATCCGGATGATTGTGGGTGACATTCGCCGTAAGCTTTGCATGGTGCAGGGTTTCCTCCAGGGTATCATACAGCCAGCCGGCCGCACTCACACGCATGGCAGAGCCATTTCCAAAGCTGTTATATGGCTTGGGATTACGGGATTCCAGCCACTCCTGGAACATGCCGCCAAATTCAGCGGAGATATGTTTATATCTCGGATCATGCGCCCATTTCCGAATGGACTTTGTGATCATCTTTTCAATTTCTTTATCTGCATCTGCCGGAGTCATATTTTTTAAATCTTCCCGATCTTTTGCATCCAGCAATGCTTCCGCTACCGCAACAGAAAGAAGCGAATCGTCTGTATAAGCGGCTCCTTTTGAAAAAAGCGGAAACTCCTTACTTTTTGTTCCCATATCAAACTCATAGGGTTCTCCAATAATATCTCCCAGCATTGCACCATACATATTGTTTTTCCTCCTAAATCGGTTAAGTGTTTTCTGCCTGTTTTTCGATTGCCGAAAACCGTCGGCTATTCGGGTGTGCAGGCACGCATTCGCACTCAATATTTATTGATCATTGAAGCAAATATACCATGTAAAGCATAACAAAAGTGCAACAAAGTAACGGGATTGCCCGAGTGAAACGAGGGAGGGCCCCGTGAGTCTGTCCGTAGGACAGATGCGTTCTGCGGAGCAGAACCAGAACTTGCGAAGCAAGTACTGCATATCACGCAGTGATATGGCACATAAGTCGTAAATTACGACAGTAAATTTACACGGCCTGAGGCGTCGGTTTCTATTGAAAAAAGTGTGTAAATATAATAAAATTATTTTCATAGAAGCTGAATTTAATAAAAAGGTAGACAGCTTCAGAACGGCTGCTTCTGATCCGGACAGTATATGTTTTGCAATCGGAAAGGGCATGGGCAGAGTCAGCGATATAGATATGGTTATACGACAGGCGGATGATGATATGTATGTAGATAAAAGGCAGTTCTATAAACGATATCCGGAAAGAAAACATTCAAGATAAATATATGAATAACACCGCACTTTGAGGCAATTCGCATTTCGAGTGCGGTGTTGGACTATTCTGAGAGAATAATTTTAGAAAACAATTATCCGGTATGGCTGTCATATAGAGATAATGTTGGTTACGGGGATTCCCGGGGGGATGATATCATGAATAATAAGGTGAAAAAAATTATAGCGTTACTGATGGTAATTCCATTTCTGATGGGGATTTTTTTATGTGGATCGGGTGGAAGATCTCTGGATGCCAAAACCGGAGATGTATCTGTAAATGATCCTGTAACGAAGGGGAATGTATTATTCGATAAGGCTTCAGGTAAAGGTTCTTCAAGAAATATTGAGGAGTGGGCTGAAAAGTACATTGACTATATCAGGGATCATACTATGTATGATGATTATTCTGGCTACTATCTGGACCCAAATGATACTGTCAGATTTCGTACTTCAACAACATTTGAGCTTATCTATGTTGATGATGACGATATTCCGGAGGTGCTTACAAGCGGAGCTGACGAGGCTACCGGAATGGGTATTATTTATATTAATTCGAACGGAAAGGTTGATTTTAAAATTATCTACAGACACGGTTTTGCATATATTGAGAGAACCGGTCTTGTAATGAACAATTCCGGAAATACTGGATATTATTATACATACATATATAAACTTGAGAATCATGAGTTTAAGGAGCTGGGCTCAGGAAACTACCAGGATCAGCTGAATGGCAATACGGTAAGCATGAAATACAGCTGGAACGGCAGGGAGCTGAGTGAGGATGCTTACTGGAAAGAAGTGGATAAGCTTTTTGACAGATCAAAATACACACCGGTAGGTGATACATATATGCTGAATTATACTTACGTCAGCATCCTTACCGAAATCCTGAAAAAGGGAATTGTTTATTCTGATATTGACTGGATCAGGGCTTATCAGGAATTTCTGGTAAATGAAGACTATCGAAATTTCGGACAGGAATTTGGAAATGCCACAGAAATGTCAGGTAAGTTCTATGACATGGATCATGACGGTATACCGGAGCTTATTCTGAATAATGGTTATTCAGACGGTGTTCGCAGTGGAAAGATATTTGCCTATATTGACGGAACTGTAAAATATCTTGATAATGGTCCTATTGAAGCATATATCAGCTGTAAAGAGGGCTTTAAGGGCCTGCTTTACGGATATTACAGCGAGTCGGGCTATATAAGCAGTTATGAAAAAAACGGAACAGCGATAAAAATAGAGACTGTCGGAGAGAGCTCAAACTGGAGCGGCATAGATAGAGAATATGCCTATTTATCTTCTTACTCTATTGAACTGCTTGTTTCGGAGCTTTCTGCATATGGAGATATTTATGAGGAGACCACGGACTATCCGGAATCATTTTATGAACTTGACAAACTGCTGGGCAAACTTGGCTGGGTGGGTAACATTTATGATTATAAGGATACTGCGGGAGAAAGGTCCGCAATCACGTATTTTTTCGGTAATCTCGGTTTGAAAGAGCTGTTTATATATCCGGGAGATATTGAAAAGTACAATTCCTGGAAGGAAGATTATTCATCCGTGATAGATGATCCGAAGGCTAAATACCAGAAGTCTTACAGGCAGCTGGACGGAGCCGGGGCAGACTGGATACTTAAGAATATATACAATGTAAATGATGATGTAATAAATGAATTTCATAATGCTGACGGAAATGATAATAGTTCTTTTTACTACTACAACAATGATTATTATGCCTTCCTTGGAGGTGTCGGCGGCGGATACAGTGCTTATGTAAGTAAGCTTGAGAAGCTGGGCGGAGTGTATCATATAACGTATTACCAGATTATTTATCCGGACGGGCCTGGGGGTGTGTTTTATGAGAAAATGTATGCGCTGGCCGCATATAAGAAGATTGATGGTGTAAAGTACTGGTCGTTATATAAAACGAGTACAGAGCCGCTGTATGATGAGGCGGATAAGATCGATGTGGGATTCCAGATCAGTGAAGAATACCTTCCATATCCGACGGTTGCACTTAAAGCCAGATCCAATGGATGTTATGTAACATGTGACATCGGAAGTAAGGATAGTGAAGGCAAATATACAAAGTATGATAAACCTGATATGAATGTAAATGCAACAAGTATATCCGGTTATGAACTATTTGAGAAGGTAAGGCTGAATGGAGGATTTGCACTTCAATCCAGTATGATAAGAAAGTATCTGACCGGTCGTCAGTTTTTAAATGATCCAGGAGTATATGTTAAAGATGAGATAATACAGAGCCATAATAAGCTTGTGGAAGTATCGGCAGATGGTGGAAAGAAGATAAGATTTGATGAAAAAAATGAATGGGGACAGTATGTCTGGCTTGTGGTTAAGGACGGTAAGCTGCAGACAGATGTTTTTGAGGATAAGGCTGAAATATTTGATATAATAACAGTTGATGACAATATGTATGATGCCGCTGAAAGAAATATATTATCAAGCGGTGAATGGATAAAGCTGAATGGTATCGATGAATGCGGATACTGGAATATGCAGTATGAGATCGGCCTTAAAAATGGTGATAATACAAAAGCTCTTCGCGGTCAGAATTATACGCTTATAACGCCTTATGGTAATAAGGATGTCAATTATATAACTTCTGCCAATATGCAGTGTGCGGCAGGCGTTAAATATGAGGATGGAATGTATGACGTTATAATAGCATTTCAGGGAACCGGCGGTTTTTCGGGTGATATGACGGGCTTGGTAAATCTGGTTTTGGATGGCTTATCAAATATTACCAGCAGTCCTTCGTATTATTGTTCCGTAAAAACACATTCAGGTTATAAGGGAATGTCTGACAATCTTGCATATGTAGAGACTGTTGTAAGGTCGCAGGAAAAGGTTAATGGCAGGTATGTAACCCTTAGGGATCTGATTAAGGAGGCGGCTAAGGGTAAGGCCAGGTTTACTATACTGGGACACAGTATGGGTGGCGCAATAGCTCAGATTTATGCTCTTCGTTTGCATAACTGTAATATACCGGCATCGGCGATAAGGGGAAGAACTTTTAATTCAGCTCTTGCCTTTGCGGAGGATGTTCCGGATCTGGGATTTACAGACTGGTATAATCTATGTGTTACAACAGATACTGTCACAAATGGCTTTGTACAAAATTCTTTAAAGGAATACGGCATACACAGGCTCGGAAAAACAATCTGGCTTTACGATAATGAGCCGGATGCCAATTACGGTGATAAGAGCTTCAATATATATAACGGAAAACATAATATGGACACAAAAATTCAGGAAATACTTCGAAATTTAAGTATTACATATTATGGTTACGAACCTGTTTCGGATGAAATGGTATTTACGACAAATAAATATAATGTTCCGGTTTACGAAAGACCAAAGAAGGATGCCGACCCTGTAGATTATATAGATGACATGGATGAGGTTATTGACATGGAATCATCTGTGATAAATGATGTTGGAAATATGTGGTATAAAACCAAAGACGGCAGATTCATTTATCAGAATAATCTCAATATACAGCAGAAGCAGCGTTTGTTCAGCATGCTTTTTGGGGATTTCAATGTAAAAAAGGATAATGCGCCGCTTAGAGAAGGTATTACTCAGGATACAGATGTGATTGAGTATTTGAAGAAGGATACAATTGTTTCCATCGAATATTTGGTTGATAATTCTGCAGGAAATACCTGGGCCAGAGTAGAGGTTAACGGAAAATCCGGATGGATATATTTCCAGAATCTGGGACAATCGTCCAGGACGGCCAGAAGAAAGATAAAAACAGACTGTCCGGTCAACGTAAAGCTCTATAATTCTTCCGGCGAGGTTGTTTCAAGTATCATCAATGGAGAAACTGTCACAAATGATGAGAACAAAATAAAGCCTTATGTAATAGGGCGTGGAAAGTATTTTGAAATATATGACGATGATGAGTATCGTGTTGAGATCGATTCATTGTCTGACGGACTTATGGATTATGCGGTTTACAGTGACTATGATGAGGAGCAGGGCGACTTTAAAGAAAAGAAGGAATTTGAAGGAGCGGCTCTGGAGCCGGATATGAGGTTCGAAAGTAAGACCGGAGGAAATATCCGGACAGAAGATGTGAAGCTGAGTGTCATAGATGAGAACGGTAAGGTCATTGATGATATTGGTGTTGACGGATCTTCTGCTAAGGAAGAGGAAAAAGCCAAGGAAATAGCCGGGGATGTCGATGGAAAGTCGAAGAAATCGGGTATCATACTTATAATCATCATAGCTGCAGTGGTTGTGGTGGCAGCGGTACTTATAGCTGTATTTTTATTCCTCCGTAAGAAGAAAAGAAAAACAGCGGCACAGCCGGTACAGCAGTCACAGCAATATATGCAACAGCAGTCACAGCAGTATCCGCAGCAATATATGATGCAAACGCCGCAGCAGTATCCACAGCAACAGGTACAACCGCAGCAGTATCCGCAGCAGTCGGCACATCAGCCGGTACAACAGATACAGTCGCAGCAACAGCATTTTGAAGGATGTTTCTGCAGCATGTGTGGAGCGAGGTTAAGTCCGGAGCAGATTTTCTGCAGTGTGTGCGGCAATAAACGACAATAAGAGGGAGCAGTGGATTTGTGCTGCACAGGGAGCAATAAGCAATCTGCTGCATTTAATGAATCAGTAAAAAGATAGAAGTAAGGTGGAATGATATGTCTAAGGTTATAGTAGGAATGTCTGGAGGAGTTGACAGCGCCGTAGCTGCATATTTATTAAAAATAGCAGGCTACGAGGTTTCAGGACTTACCATCAGAATATGGATCAGCAGTGATGGTAAGGACAGCAGGTGCTGTGAGATCGATGATGCGAGGAGAACAGCAATGCTGCTGGATATACCTTATTATGTCCAGAATTCTGTTGCAGAATTTAACGAGAGAGTGACAAGACCATTTGTAAATGATTATATTTGCGGTTTGACGCCGAATCCTTGTATAGAATGCAACCGTTACGTAAAATGGGGCAGGATGCTGGAAACGGCAGATCTGATGCATGCGGAGTATGTTGCGACGGGGCATTACGCAAATATAATTCATTTGGATAATGGAAGATATACGGTTAAGACGGCCATTCATGCAGAGAAGGATCAGACTTATATGCTTTACAGGCTGACTCAGGAGCAGCTGAAGAGGACTATCATGCCTCTCGGCGGATTATCCAAGGAAGAAGTAAGGAATATAGCCAGGAAGGTAGGGCTGGACGTGGCGGATAAAGCTGACTCCCAGGAAATCTGCTTTGTTCCGGAAGGTAAATATACAGATTATATTGAGGAAAATGCAGAGGTTGAAGTTCCGGGTGAGGGAAACTTTGTGGATGAGGATGGAAAGGTTCTGGGAAAACATAAAGGAATCATTCACTATACGATCGGCCAGAGAAAGGGACTCGGAATAGCTCTCGGGCGTCCGATATTTGTTAAAAAGATAAATGCATCCACAAATGAAGTTGTGCTGGCGGATGAAACGGCGCTTTACAGCACGAAGATCATTTGCAGAAAACTGAATTTCCTCAGTATAGAGGAACCTGAGATCGGAGAAAAGGTTGAGGCCAGGGTAAAGATAAGGTATCATCATTCTCCGCAGAAGGCGGTTGTGGAAATGCTTGGCGAAGACAGAGCGATGGTTTCATTTGAGGAACCGGTCAGGGCCGCAACACCGGGGCAGTCGGCTGTATTTTATGATGATGAGGACTGTGTGATAGGCGGCGGACTTATTGTGGAGGTTATGGAGTAGACAGAGACAGATGATATTTGCGATACTGGATAATTTTATAATAATGATTCTGGCTTTAGTCTGCTCTTTTAAAGCTAAAAGTCTGCCAATGATATTCATACTTGCGGGGATACTTATGGTCCTCACCACATATACATTTTTCCTGGGTGATGAGTATGATACGGAGGCACAGGAAAAAGAGAGCGTCAGATTTACTGCGAGAATTCCGATGGTATTGAAATGGCTTGCCGCCTTTGCATTCTCTGCTTTTTCGGGCAGCTTTGAGGGTTTTCTGATATTTGCCATATTTAATGAGGCTCATCTTTTCATAAATGCATTTCTGGGTGTTATTCTGTATGTTCTATACAAGGCATTTGAGGGGCTGTCCACAGGCCGGGAGATCGCTATTGTTATGATAGAATGTACATTTATATTTGCATCTGTGCTTTGCATTTCTTTTGTTAAATGCCTTGTCAGAAGGTTTCAGCAAAGGAAATGGGAGGAAAATGCCAAGGTTCAGAATGCCAATCTGAATGAGATGCATGAGAAGAGAATGAATAAACAGTTGGTGATGCAGAGTTATCTTGCTGACAGAAATGCAAGGCTGATTGAAAGAGAAAACATCAGCAGAAATATACATAACAGTGTGGGACATTCCATTACGGCGGCCATAATGACGCTGGATGCGGCGGACATGCTCTATGATATAAAACCTGAGGAAGCCAGAAAACGTATGAATGACGCAAATGAAAGGATACGTGGCAGCCTTGAGTCTATCAGAAGGGCGGTAAGAACACTTGATGATGAAATGTCGACCATTTCTATCTCGGATCTTAAAGCGGCTATGGATGGGATCATAAATGATTTCGTAATGGATACCGAGATAGTTGTAAATAAAATATACGACGTTCCTGACGTAGAAACAGTGATAGTGGGTAGTCCGGAAGTGGTTTCGTCTGGTACGGCAGGGTCGGGCAGGACCGAAACAGAATCACCATCGGAAACTGTCATGCCTGCAGAGGATGCAATGGGTGCAGCAAAACCGGACAGGACCGAAACAGCTGTACCGGATGCCGAGAAGGACAATACAGATGGTGTGCCCATGGGGCTTCAGATACCACGCGGTCATATGGAATTTCTTACGGGAGTTCTGGAGGAAATGCTCACAAATGGTGTAAAGCACGGGAAGGCAACGGTATTTACCGTGATACTTACGGGAGATTCCGCACACATAAAGCTTGAGGTTAAGGATAATGGACGAAGTGATTTCAATGATGCCAACAGTAATGCAAGGATCGAAAAAGGCTTTGGAATCAAAAAAATCATTTCCTACGCCGAGCGCTGCGGAGGAAAGGCCGTTTTTATAAATAATGAGGGCTTCAAGGGCTGCGTGGAGCTTCCGATACAATAGCATATCAGAAGAAAAACAAGCACGAATGGTACCGTAATATTATGGCTGCAGTTTATTTGTATGATTATAAGGGAATGAAAAATATGAACAGAGTACTTCTTGTAGATGATGAGGCGATGCTGTTGGACAGCCTCGAGATAATACTGACATTTAATAATATGGAAATAGCCGGAAAGGCTCATGACGGAAATGAGGCACTGGAGCTGCTTAAGAATATCAGCTGCGATATTGCCCTGGTAGACCTTAATATGAAGGGAATGGGCGGTATTGAACTGATACGTCATATGAAGGAGCTTTATCCGAAGATTAAAATACTGGTGCTGACGACATTTTATGATGATAAAAATATCACGGATGCGATCAGTAACGGGGCTGACGGATATCTTCTTAAGGATAGCGGAAAGGATGCAATCCTGGGGGCTATTGCCCAGATAATGGGCGGAGTCACTGTCCTGGATCAGAAGGTAATGCAGCGGCTTACAAGTCTTTTTGCCGGCAATATGGCTTCCGGCGGATCAGCAAATACTGCATCGGACATGCAGGACGGTACGGGCGAAGCTCAGGATTACAGTAAAAATGAAATCTATGGTGAATTCACTCTTCGCGAGAAGGAAATAGCCGGTCTTATGGTGGAAGGTCTGTCAAATAAACAGATTGCGGACAGGCTTTACATATCTGAAGGAACTGTGAAAAACTATATTTCAAATATATATGATAAAACAGGAATCCATGACAGGGTTAAGCTTGTGGTTGCGCTGAAGGGGTAGACTGTGCCTGCGTTTTTGATACTGGACTTTTTGGGAAAATACTCTGCGTTATTGGTTCGATTATTTTAGAATTGATATACTTGTGTTTGTAAAAAACCACTAAAAATATTAAAAATAATTGTGGAGAATATATCACAGATATGTTAAGATATTTTTTACAGATTTTATTCTTATGCTGCATACGGAGTATCAATGATATATGCAATTAATGGTGAGAGGTCATTTGCGGGTGATATTTCTTAGGGCAGTGGAATCATATTAATTTAGAAAAATGGAGGGATGAGTGATGAGAAAAAAATTTGGTTTATTCTTCCTCTCGGTTGTTCTTGGTGCAGGAGCGTTCGCAGGCAAAACTTCATTTGCCGAGGAACAGGAGCAGCAGCCTGAAGCAACTGAAGCACAGCAGGAAGAAACAAGTGGTTCTTCTGCAGATGGAGGGATTGGCAGAAGTACTGCACGAATCGTCATGGATGAAAATGGAGGTTTCATTGATTATGTAAACTCTGTATCAAATCCGGACAAGAAGGGTCAGCAAAATGATGACCCGGATATCAATGAAGCAAGCTATCCTAGCAAGTATACAATTGCTAACAGATCAGGAATAAGAAATCAGGGTAGCTATGGAGTATGCTGGAGTTTCGCAGCCAATACCTGTATGGAGACCAGCTATCTCAAGCAGGATATGGGATCAAGCATCAATTATTCAGAATATCAGCTGCTTTATTCTATATTCCACGGAACAAATGATACTTATGCAACATCAATTGATTGGTACGATCAGGGTGGATATAACTACATGCCTATAGGTGCTGTTGCCATGAACCGTGGTATGGCTAAGGAGTCTGCATATCCGTTCGATCCAGGCAAGAGCATGACAACTGCAGACAGAGAACAGTCTGTAAATCATATTTCAGCATGTATCCTTCCGGACAGTTTCCCATATGACTATTCTCAGTATGGCGGTTCTGACTGGATGGCTGTAGTTGATAATATCAAGAAGTATCTCTATAAGGATAATGCGGTAGGTATATCCTTCAATGCAGATGATAATAATTTTGATGAGTCTACAAATTCATTTTGCTCAACATGGTACAGTGGATATTATAAACCATCTTCAAACCATGCTGTAACAATTGTTGGCTGGGATGACAATAAGGTAACAGGATACTCTAAGAAGGGTGCTTTCCTTATCCAGAACAGCTGGGGTAATTATAATGATGAGGGTGGTCATACCTGGGTATCATACTATGATGCATCACTTTCAAGCCCTTGTGTATATGTATTAAATACAGATACAAACCTTAAGAAGGATGCGAAGGTATTCTCTTACACAGAAGCAGGCTGGGAAGGTGCTTATCTCTTCTGGACAGATCCTTCTTTCCAGGGCGCAAATGTATATAAGGCTTCAAATACAGTTCACCTTAATAAGGCAGGCTTCTACGCACCATGTGGTGTTAAGTACAGAGTTGAAATAATTGCAGACATGACAAATGTCAAGAACCCAAGTACAGGTAAGGTTGTAAATGTAACAACAGGCAGCGTTTCAACAGCCGGATACTACAGAGTAAATCTTTCGGATATGGTTGTTATCCCATCAGGCCAGTATTTTGCAGTCAAGCTGCAGCTCCATGATGGTGACGGCAATTATTACATCATGTATGAAGGCGGAAATTCATATAACAATGGTACACTTGACAGATATACAAGCTGTGCTGCAGGTCAGTCATTTACTTATTATAACAATAAGTGGAATGATGTTACAAATGAACTTGTCGGTATCGATATGGCAAATGATTACAAGAACGCTTGTATCTATGTATACGGTAACGAAAACTGCCCGGAAGTAAAGCTGGTTAAGGCAAAGAAGGCTACTCTCTACAGTGCAGGACACATCAAGTACTATGTATGTAACGGAAAGTATTATACAGATGCTAATTGCACCAAGCAGGTTTCATTCTCTGCAACAAGAAGATATCTCTTCAAGAAGAGTCATGTAGGTGTTGCCAAGTATAATGGCAAGGCTTACTACGTAAAGAATGGTGTTGTTGATAAGACATACACAGGCTTTGCACTTTCAAATGGCAAGGCTTATAAGTTCAAGAAGGGTCTTGTAGATACAAGCTACAGCAAGATCCTTAAGTATAAGGGCAAGATCATTTACATGAAGAACGGTGAGCAGCAGATATCCTTTAACGGACTTAAGAGATATAAGGGTAAGCTCTGCTACTTCAAGAAGGGTACATTTGATAATACAAAGACAGGCTTTGTAAAGCTCAGCGGTAACTACTACTATGTAAAGAATGGTATCGTTGGAAACTTCAATGGTTTCAGATATGGTACATGTAAGGGCGTAACAGGCTGGTGGTACTGCGAAGGTGCCAAGGCTGCCATTACAAAGACAGATATCGTAAGCGGTACTGTAGGCGGCAAGAGCGGCTGGTGGTACTTCAAGAACGGCCAGGTTCAGTTTGTAGATACAGTAGCCAAGAATTCAAATGGCTGGTGGTGTGTACAGGGAGGTAAGGTAAACTTCTCATTCAACGGACTTGCTAAGAATGACAGTGGCTGGTGGTATTGTAAGTCAGGTAAGGTTGACTTCAACTTCACAGGACTTGCAAGCAACTCAAGCGGCTGGTGGTACTGCAAGGGTGGTAAGATCGACTTCAGCTTCGAAGGTATCGCATCTAACTCAGCAGGAAGATGGTACTGCAAGGGCGGTAAGGTACAGTTTGACTTCACCGGATATAAGTATATCGAAGGATATGGATACTACTATATCGAGGGTGGTAAGGTTCAGTACTAATTGGCTCTGACCGGACCAATCATAATTAAAAAATGACTATTTGAAACCGTTCCCATCGGTACGGATGATTTCGGATTGACTGGATTATATTCAGAGAATGTGATAAAGTTAATCGGTAATCATTTGTACCGGCAGGGGACGGTTTTTTTATAATTAGGAAACTGAGTTTTCTATTATATAAAAAACTCCGGGGGATGCGCCTCGGCACGCAAAGTTGGGAGACGAGACCAGATAGTTGCCTGCGGCAACACTCTATATTCAATAACAGGGAGAAATATTTATATGAAAACAGCGGCAGTTATATTTGACATGGACGGAGTCATTTTCGACAGTGAAAGAATGTATATCGAATGTTATAAGGAAATAGCGGACAAATATCATGTAGATAATGTTGAAGAGGTCTGTTATAAATGCGTAGGTGTTACGAGTGAAAAGACTGTGAGAATACTGAAGGATTATTACGGAGAGGATTTTCCTGTAGATGAGTACTATGCTGAGGCTGGAAAGATATTTAAGGAAAAGTACGAGAAGAATGGCCTTCCGATGAAACCGGGCGTCAGGGAATTACTCAGCTTTTTAAAGGAAAATGGTATAAAGACGGCGCTTGCTTCATCTACAAAAACCGAAGTGGTTAAGACAGAACTGGGGGATGCGGGAATCCTCGGTTTCTTTGATGAGATTGTCGGCGGGGATATGGTACAGAGAAGTAAACCTGACCCGGACATATTTCTGAAGGCAGCGGAGGCGCTTGGCCTTTCACCGGAAGAGGTAATGGTCATCGAGGATTCCTTTAATGGTATCAGAGCTGCATATGCTGCAGGAATGAAGGCTGTTATGGTGCCGGATCTCCTTCAGCCGGATGAAGAGATAAGAAGCAAGGCCTACCGGGTTGAGAAATCCCTTCTGGACGTAAGGGATTATCTTTCGACCGGTATAGCTGCAGCAGGATTATGAGATGCGGTAGGGACTTTAGTCCCGCAGGATTATGAGATGCGGTTCAGCTACGATATACAACAGAAATAAGAGAAACAGGGCAGAACAGATATGTCAGGTAAAGCAAAGAAAAACAGATATGAATATATGACACAAACGCCAGTTCCGAAGCTGATAATCCGGCTGGCGGTACCAACCATTATCAGCATGATGGTAACAGGAATCTATAATACGGCAGATACATATTTTGTAGGGCGTATTCCTGTAAATGCGACCGGAGCCACGGCTGCAGTCGGAATTGTATTTCCGCTGATGGCAGTTATTCAGGCTTTTGGATTTATGTTTGGCCATGGTTCGGGTAATTTCCTGTCCAGAATGCTGGGAGCAGGCAAGAAAAAAGAAGCATCGGAAATGGCCTCCACCGGATTTGTATTTGCACTTATTACAGGAGTGCTGATAGCGGCACTGGGAAATATCTTTATCGATCCGATAACAAGATTTCTGGCGTCCGGGGACGTAAGTGCAGAGACTCTTGCGATGACCTCGGATTATGCAAGGATAATACTGATAGGTGCACCATTTATGATGTGCCAGTTCGTTATAAATAATCAGCTGAGATTCCAGGGAAGCGCAGTTTATGCCATGGTGGGGCTTATCGCCGGTGCCATCATTAATATGATACTGGATCCGCTTCTCATACTTGTATTTGACATGGGAGTTACGGGAGCTGCTCTAGCAACGATCTTTGGCCAGATCACAAGCTTCTTTATGCTCCTGATAGGAAGTACAAAGGGTGAGAATATTCATCTCAGACTGTCAAACGTAAAGATAAACAGCTACTATTTTACTCAGGTGATAAATGGAGGAATACCTTCTCTCTTCAGGCAGGGGCTTGCTGCAGTAGCAACAGCTCTTCTTAATAAGGCGGCCGGTCAGTATGGCGGAGAGGCGGCGATAGCCGGTATGTCCATAGTTAACCGTGTAATGATGCTTATGATGTCGGCCCTTATCGGTTTTGGTCAGGGATACCAGCCGATGTGTTCCTTTAACTATGGAGCAAAGTTGAAAAAAAGAGTTAAGGAAGGCTTCTGGTTTTCTGTAAGAGTTGGTACAGTGGCTCTTACCGCGATGGCCGTGATATGTTTTGTATTTGCACCGGAAGTGGTGGCAGTATTCAGAGATGATCCGGATGTTGTGGCGGTCGGTAAAGAAGCCCTGAGATTTCAGGTTTTAGTGCTTCCTTTGAATGCCTTCAGTATTGTGACAAATATGATGCTGCAGTCCATGGGAAGAGGCTTAAAGGCGTCCATTACTTCTTCGGCAAGAAGCGGAATATGCTTTATTCCTGCAATCCTTCTCCTTCCGCTTTTTATGGGACTTAGGGGAGTCGAGATAAGTCAGATGATAGCAGATATCCTTACACTGGGAATAACGATTCCATTTGCCATGTCGGAACTCAGGCAGATGGATGATGGATATTAATTTGACAATTGTTTGATAATGCTATAAAGTTTAATTATGCAGTATTTTTTGAAATTATACATAAAAGAATCTACGAAATATTAATGAATTCATTTTTTGATGTATGACATACAGATTGCCGTTTTTCCTGCAAAACCGGGCTATTCCGAGGCTTTTGGTGCTGTGCTATTCGAGCATGGTAAGAAACTGAGGTTTGTCGGAATCAAAAATTTCTTTACAATCTTCAAAAATATCTGCCAAAGTGAGTTGTTTTTGTGGTATCATATATATGTCTCCTTTCGGGGCGTGGTTTATGGTTTCTGAACAACTCCATTATATCACAAACCGTGAGGAGATTTTTGATTTTATTAATATAAAAACGTCGTATTTATGCGGCTTGTGGCGTTTCGCAAACGCCTATGATATAAAACATAAAAAAGGAGAACGTGGGGAATGAAAAATAAAGAGTATCCGTATGAGGAGGTTACCCAGATAACAGATCTTAAGGATATGGTAATGAAAAAGGTTGCAGATATGCCTGATGATACAGCATTTATCTATCCTACAGAATCCGGAGAGATGAAGAAGACATACCTGGATTTCAGTGAAGATATAAAAGCCTTCGGCGAGTGGATGTATCATAAGAAGATAAAAGATAAGCATGTTGCCATCATTGGTGAGAATTCCTATGAGTGGCTGGTGGCTTTCTTTGCAACAGTAAATGGCGGAAGTGTAGCAGTAGCTATAGATAAGAGCCTTCCGGACGATGAGATCATCTCGCTTGCAAAAATGGCTGATACCGACGTGGTTTTCGTATCTGACCAGTATTATGAAAAGGTAAAGAAGAAGGCTACCAGAAAGGTATATAATTTCAAGGACTTTGATGAGATACTTAAAGAAGGCAGAAAGTATATCAAGGAAGGTAAAAATGAATTCTCAGCATATGAGATAATTCCTGATAAAACTGCCGCAATACTCTTTACTTCAGGAACTTCAGGAGTAAGTAAAGGCGTTGAACTGACAAACAGAAATATTGCTTTCGAGATAGTACATACAAGCATGCTTTTCTCGCCAAAGGGCGGATCCATGGCAGTGTTGCCTTTCCATCATGCATTTGGTCTTGTTGTATCAATATTTATGATCATTAATTACGGTCAGCCAATCTTCATCAATAAGAGCCTGAAGCATCTGAAGAAGAATATGGAAGAGTTTGGTCCTCAGACTATGTTCCTTGTTCCTATGTTCGTTGAATATTTCCATAAGCAGATCTGGCTGGAGATCGAGAAGAAGGGCAAGACCAAGGTATTTAAGCGTCTTATGAAATCTACAGATGTTTTACGTAAGGCTAAGCTGGATTTCAGAGGCAAGATTTATTCACCAATCAGACAGGTTTTCGGCGGAAATCTGGAATATATCATTTGCGGAGGTGCTGCACTTGATCCGATGTATGTTCGTGAATTCCGTACCTGGGGTATTGAGATATTAAATGGGTATGGTGCAACCGAGTGTTCACCATGTACGGCTGTTAACAGAATTTATCATCATAAGGACGGCAGCGTCGGACATCTTGTTCCGGGTATAGAGGTTAAGGCTACCGAGGAGGGCGAGATCGCATTTAAGGGTGATCTTGTTATGAAGGGCTATTACAAGGATCCGGAAGCAACTGATGATGCACTCATAGATGGCTGGTATCATACAGGCGATCTTGGTTACGTTGATGAAGATAACTTTATCTTCCTTACTGGAAGAAAGAAGAATCTCATCATCCTCAGTAATGGTGAAAATATCTCGCCTGAGGAGCTTGAGCAGGATATGGCCAGAGATGATGCGGTTCAGGAGGTTCTTGTTTATGACGAGAATGGAAAGATAGTTGCGGAAGTTTATCCTGATGAAGCCCATATGGATGATAAGGATTATTTCGAAAAGCTTAAGAATAAAGTAAACAAGGGTAGACCGATCTATAAGCAAATAACCCGTGTTAAACTTCGTAATGAAGAATTCATCAAAAATGCGAGCATGAAGATCATAAGATATAAAAATATTCCGGGACATACTCCTTCTGCAGCAAAAGAAGAAGATAAGGAACAGTAAAATAAAAAGCCGATATACGGACAATTTAAATATCCGTATGTCGGCTTTTTTCTATGCGCGATAAAGCCGCCAAGCGGGTGTGCTTGCACACACATTTGGCGGCTAACGCGGTCAACTAATAGTGGTTTTCACATAAAAATTTCCTGTTTTCCTGAATGTCGCAGGAGTAAAATTATGTAACAGTCAGAAAAGTGATTCTTTGTAACAGTCGGAAAACTGCTGCTTGATAATGTATCAGAATTCAGTTACATCTGCCTTGCACATTTTTCTTCCCTTCAGGATAATAAGCGGTATCATAACCAGAACATTTGATAACAGAACTCCGAGTATTCCCATAAATGAAACATATGGGAGATACTGTCCCTTAGGTATATAGACCAGTTCGTTCAGAATGAAGGTGGTCAGGAGCATAACTACTGATCCGATGATCACTGCGATGAAATCCATAAGAAGCAGTTCTCTTCTGATCTTTCTTTTGATCAGTCTTTTCTTTATACCCAGCGCTCTGTAGATACCGAATTCATAGACTCTTTTTATGTACTGACCGGTAACGACAGAATTAAGAGTGACAGCGAGAATGATGGAGATAACGAAGAGGGCTGCGAGAAAAATGATCTTTGCGATGTTCATTTCCCTGTTAACACCGGTCATGATCATTTCATTTATACCGATCATTCTGTCGCCGCTTTT
The DNA here is from genome assembly GCA_900108205.1 of Eubacterium ruminantium. Lineage (GTDB taxonomy): Bacteria > Bacillota > Clostridia > Lachnospirales > Lachnospiraceae > Eubacterium_Q > Eubacterium_Q ruminantium_A. Next base: position 92,567 of record FNUU01000011.1, read on the forward strand.
GTTTATTACATAGTTATACAGCTCATCTCCGGACATCTCATCGCTGAGAATGTTTAATCTGTAAGTGCCTGAATCCTCATAAATGAAGAACATCATGAAGCTGTCATCATCGATAAGAGCATCCAGGGTAAAAATATCATCATATGTATCCCCGAGCTTCATTCCAAGATTTCTGGCATAAGCCTTACTCATTACCAGACTGTAATTCTTCAGATTACTGTAATCACATTCAATACCAAACCTTGTGAAGGCGGTTTTCAGATCTTCAACGGAATTATAGACCTGATTACAGGAACCCATGGTAAAACCGAGTGTACAGGTCCAGGATTTACTGCTGAAACCGCGTCCTGTACGTCCGAGAACAGTAAGCTTATCATCAGCTTTTACTTCTTCGGCAAAACTCATGAAATCTTCTGCATTTTCATCTGTGGGCAGGCAGCTGACAAGGACCATTTTTTCACTGTATTCCCCGGCCTTGTCCCAATACCACCAGAGGCTGCGGATATAATTGCCTCCAAGGAACAAAAATGTTGTCAGGAACATCATGAAAATGATGACAGCAGCTCTTCCTTTATTATTTTTTATATAATATCCTGCTGATAAAGGTTTCATCTGATCTTTCCTTTCTTACTTCAAAATATTTTAGAGCCTGTCATGTACATCGCTGATGGTTCCGTCCCACATTTCAATAAGCATGTCAACATCGTTCAGTATACTTTTATCGTGAGTTACAACCAGCACCAGTCTGTTTTCGGAGTATTTTTTCAATATATTCATTACATTAAAGGCGTTTTCGTGATCAAGAGAAGCGGTAGGTTCATCTGCAAATATAACCTTTGGATCATTGCTCATAGCCCTTGCTATGGCCACTCTCTGGCACTGACCGCCGGAAAGCTTTGCCGGCTTCTTTTTGAATTCTCTCTCCTTAAGTCCGAGATCTGACAAATGCTGTTTTGCTCTTGATACAGCGTCCTTATCCTTTGGATTTCCTGCCACGAGAACATTGTCGAGAGCATTCATATACGGTACGAGATAGTGTTTCTGGAAGACAAAGCCGAAATCATTTTTTCTGAGATTTTCTCTTTCCTTATCCGAGATCTGTGTAATATCCTTTCCGTTGTATAAAACGGAGCCTTCGGTAGGCTTTTTCAGGGTGGAAAGGCAATACATCAAAGTACTTTTGCCGCTTCCGGACGGGCCTATTATTCCGATCAGTCCTTTGTCGGGAAGCTTAAGGTCAAAACCGTTTAAGGCATACATTTTTTCATCTGTATCCATGTCGTATATCATACTTATATTTTTAACTTCAAACATATATTAATCCTCCATCATATCTATGGTTTTAACTTTGTATATTGATATAAGTACCGGAATCTGCAGGAGACCTATCACCATTGCAAATGCACCGGCTATTCTCAGTATCTGATCCGGCATAAACCATTTTGAGATAAGACCCTGAGGCTTTATGAGCAGTTCGTCAAAAGCAAACATTAACATGATAGATATAATGATCCCGCCGATCACGCCGATCAGGAACATGGTCAGCATCTCTCTCATTATCATCTGGTAGATCTCTTTCCTTGAATAGCCGAGAGAAGCGTAGAGGCAGTATTCATTTACGCGGTTTCTCATAAAGGATATGTATGCCACCAGTATGGATATCATAAGGAATATCATTACAACCAGAATGATGATGTTTATGATCAGCTCGATGCTGTCCTTAATATCCTTTTCGTAGAGCCGGGTATAAGCATTGATATCGTCAATGTCTTCATCCTCTGTAATATTCAGACCAAATTCATTTGCAAGCCTGGTAAAATCAGAATTTAATTCGTTGCACAGGATGGTTATATACCAGCCACAGTTATATGCTCCATTCGGTGTTCCTATACAGAACATATAATCAGATCTAAGCTTTCCGACGATCTTAAATACTCTGCCGTAGTTCGTTTCTTCGAACCAGTCACCAACCTTCATGCCTCTGTTTTTCATTACGATCTCATCAATAAGAACTTCACCGGCTTCTTCAGGATATCTTCCTTCGATAATTTCCGCATCCATATGTGCAAGGGCTGACGGGATTTTTTCGGGCTCAACCAGAGGAAATTCATAACCTACGCCTCCGACCACGCCATTGTAATTGGCGTTAAGAACCTGTACATAGTAGGCGTCATCGATACCGTCGTGTTTTTTGAGGTTTTCAATGAAAGTGTTTTGAGCGTTTTTAAATGCAGCGGCTCTTTCTTCGGCGTCAGGGTATTTATCTTCAGTTATACCGAAGGCCTCATATGAAGGATTTACATAGGATATCCGCTTGGGGGCCTCCAGACATATAGGCTTAATACTTTCTACTGATGTATAAAGAGTAAAAGCAACAATATACATCGCCATAAAGGTGAGAGCCAGTGAAAGTATCAGTACTATGCAGGTTCGCTTATTATTTCTGATATATTTCATGGCAGACAAACGACTTTTCATTATATTTCTCCTTTCAGTCGGCTGATTTATAAATAATTATACCGGAGGTATACTGTATGAGGAGGCGTTTTATGGTATGATGTGTCGGTACGTTGTTTGATAATGACTCGACAGAATGCCTGACGGATCGCCTCAACAAATAACTTGTCTGTTTTACCGAACAACACAGCACCAACAGCCTCGGAATATAGTTTAAAGATATCATAGCAGAAAGTGATTCAGAAGTGACTGCGGTCATATTTTCATGTTTAATCTATATGACCGGAGTAATATCCATGGTAAAGATTATGATAAAGATCATGATAAAGACCGGTATATTGGTTCTCTCAAAACCGGACCAATAATGTAGAATGTTTTTCCGGGAGTGCAGTATCAAAAACGCAGGTTGATTTGTCCGGGAGTGCAGTATCAAATGGCAGGAATAGATATGGGGACAATGTAAATAAAAATAGGGATGATTAAAATGTAATTGAAAGATAATTGGTATTCTGATACTATGAGAAGCAAACTCCGCTTCTCGTAATCCGGCGGGACTGAAGTCACTACGATATCTTATAATCCTGTAGGACTGACGTCCATGCGGCATCTTATTGAGCAAAGCAAATACTCCGCATGTTCGGGCTAGGATACATTATAAAAAACAAAATTCACGGGAGAATAAAGAACTATGAGAACAGGCAAAACAGAAAACAGCATATATAAGAAGGCGCTTGTCCTGGCAGTTCCGATGATGATACAAAATGGTATTACAAATGCAGTAGGACTTGTGGATAATCTTATGGTCGGAAGTCTTGGAACAGAGAGTATGACTGCGGTATCCATCGTAGGTCAGCTGATTTTTGTATTCTTTCTGGCAATCTTCGGAGGACTTTCCGGTCCCGGAATCTACAGTGCGCAGTATTTTGGCAAGGGAGATATTCAGGGAGTAAGAAGAATATTCAGACTGAAGATATGGATAGCTCTGATCTGCACTATATGCGGAACCATCATTTTTATATGCTTCGGAAGTGAACTTATCGGACTGTACCTTCACGGAGAAAGTGCGGATATAGACAGCGCAAAAACTCTGAAACTCGGTATGGACTATCTGGGGATAATGCTTATAGGATTCCTTCCTTTCTGCATCACTCAGGTTTATGCGTCAAGTCTCAGGGAAACCGGAGAAAGCATCAAGCCTATGATCGCCGGAATATGTTCGGTAGCAACGGATATCATTTTGAACTATGTATTTATCTATGGAAAATTCGGCGCTCCGAGGCTGGAGGTCAAGGGAGCTGCTGTTGCAACAGTAATTTCGAGAGTGGTGGAAATGAGCGTTATCATCATTTCATCACATGCAAATAAGAAAAAGCATCAATTCCTGCAGGGCATCTATAAAACGCTGAAGGTGCCGGTCAATATCTGGTGGCCGGTTGTGAGAAAAGGTTTTCCGATCTTCATAAATGAATTCTCATGGGCAGGAGGAATAGCGGTACTGACTCAGTGCTACTCACTGAGAGGACTCGATGTCATAGCCGGAATGAATATTTCAAATGCCATCTGCAACCTTTTGAACGTTGTATTTATTGCGCTGGGAAATGCAGTCGGAATAATCATCGGACAGTATCTGGGAGCGTCCCGCTATGAAGAAGCAGAGAAAAGCGGTACGAAGCTTATGTGGTTTACCGGGGCGGTGTGTGTTATTTTGACAGTGATACTGATATCGCTTTCCGGAGTCTTTCCGAATGCATATGATACAACTCAGCAGGTACGTGACTACGGAACGAAATTCATTGTGATAACCGCGCTTTTCTTCCCGCTTCAGGGCTTCCTCAATTCTCTGTATTTCACTTTGAGATCGGGAGGAAAAACACTGATCACACTGCTTTTCGACAGCGGATACACATGGGCATTTGCGGTAACTACGGCATTGATACTGTGTCATTTTACCGATATGCATATTTTGAATATTTATCTGATCATTCAGATGATGGACTTTATCAAGGTAACAATAGGCTATATTCTTATAAAGAAGAAGATATGGTTGAATAATCTGGTGTAAGCGGACGCTTTTTTGGACAATTTGTACGAAATGTATTATCACATATACACATCATGAGATTTTTATGACCTTTTACCGTTAGAAGATTATCACAAAATTGAATATGATTTTCGTGAAGTTCTGCGAATTGACTTAAAAGCATTTTCATTTTACATTAAGAATGTAGAATGATATTGGTATATATTTCGTAAGAGGGAAGAAAAATGAGCAATTTATGCAGAATGGTGAAAATTTCATTTGACGCAGCTTCGGACAGACTGAATACGCTTAAGACAAAGGGCGTAGATACGATTTATAATGTAATAGATATGACAAATGGAATCTATGATGCGGCAGCTTCTATTATTGAATGTGGTAAGAGTGTAAAGGGTCTGGGACTCAAATGGTGCGTGGGTATTAATCTGCTTCCGCTTTATCAGGGTGTGCTTTCAGAAACCGGCAATGACAACAGAATGTTTGTAAGAAAAGCAGAGAGAGCAGGATTTGAGAATACTCACAAGCTTTTCACAAAGCTTGGAGAAGCAGGAGTACTTCCTGCATTTGCACGTATTGATATCGATCTTTTTAATGAAATAACAGGTATGACACTCAGCTTTGAGGAACAGACCAGAATGCTTAATTCATGTATAAATGGTGTGAAGGCTGTTAATCCTCAGTGCAAACTGATCTTTAATTCTGTTGACAGTATTGATAATGAAAAGGCAAAGAAGTGGTTCAACCGTTTTCAGGTTTCCGGCGGAAAGGGCTTTGATATCATTTCACTTTCATATGAATTAAATGCCGATACCTTCTTTACACTCAGTCAGAACATGAGTGATCTTTCAAGAAGATTTGATAAGGAGATCATAGTGGATATCTCCGGCCACGACAGCGTCGATGGTCTGGATATCGGAATAGCTGATCTGGACAGCGCCATTGAGCTTGTTCCTATGGAGAAGGGCTTTGGTGCCGTTTATAACGATACAGCCCTGGATACAGCTGTACTGGTTGCGTAATGGAAAAATCAAAATTGATCAAATGTATGAAAAGAGACTGCATTGTAGTGATTGTGGTCTCTTTTTTGTGTACTGAGCGAGTCATGCACATGCGAAGCATGTGCTGTGAAATGAAACGGGAGACACGCATACTTGTATGCAGTGGCTCATATTTTAAGTGACTATTTTTGGCGGGTTTGATATAATCATTTTATATTTTTGGAGGAGGTGCGATATGCCATTTATTGATTCAAAGATTACTGTAAAAGTAAGTGAAGAGAAGAAGGAGAAAATCAAAGCAGAGCTTGGAAAGGCTGCCGCTATAATCGGCAAACCTGAAAGCTTTCTTATGGTTGGTTTTGAAGATGACTACTGCCTGTATTTTGCAGGAAATAAACTTGAGAAGGGCGCATATGTGTCAGTGGACGTATTTGGCTCGGTAAGCAGTTCTGCCGCAGACAAAATGACTGCAAGGATCTGTGAAATCTATGAGGAAGAACTGGGTATTCCGGGAAATAACATCTATGTTGAATATCGCGGAACCGGCGACTGGGGCTGGAACGGAAGAAATTTCTAGCTTTTCAGAGGTTTCCGGTGCAGTTGTTTAGAAATACCGGAATATAATTGGATGTAATAATTTTTTATATATGGGAGGTGAACATATAGAGAATATTAAAAAGAGGATACAATCTAGTGAATTTATTAATCCCGAATGCAGGGATGGCCATCACAGTTCGCGATTATATCAATTCTTTGCTATCAATGGGGTACAATATTTATCAAGCCCGAGGCTCGATTGGTGGATGCAGTTTGCATAAGACGATTGAACTGCGCTTGGTTGGCGAAGAGAGCTACATAATTAGATTATAGGATAGGGCTTTTTAATACAGCCTAATGGGAGGACAAAAAATGGCAGAATTAACAAGACGTCCGGATGATATGGAAAGAATCACGACTCCGGAACTCGCAAAGAAGTTCATCGATGAACAGGTTGAACTTATGAAGGCACAGATCGGTGACAAGAAAGTGCTTCTTGCACTTTCCGGTGGAGTAGACTCATCGGTTGTTGCAGCGCTTCTTATCAAGGCTGTCGGAAAGCAGCTTGTATGTGTACACGTAAATCACGGTCTCCTCAGAAAGGGAGAACCTGAGCAGGTTATAAAGGTTTTCAGAGATGAGATGGAGGCAAATCTTATCTACGTTGATGCAACGGACCGCTTCCTTGACAAGCTTGCAGGAGTAACAGATCCTGAGCAGAAGAGAAAGATAATCGGTGGCGAATTCATAGAGGTATTTGCTGAGGAAGCACGTAAGCTCGACGGAATCGAGTTCCTCGCACAGGGAACCATCTGGCCTGACATCCTCGAGAGTGAGGCAGGTATCAAGGCTCATCACAATGCTGGTGGTCTTCCGGATGATATGAACTTTGAGCTTGTTGAGCCGGTACGTACCCTCTTCAAGGATGAGGTTCGTGTAGTAGGTAAGGCGCTGGGCCTTCCTGATAATATGGTTTACCGTCAGCCATTCCCTGGTCCGGGACTTGGTGTAAGGTGTCCGGGCGCGATCACCCGCGATCGTCTTGAGGCGGTACGTGAATCAGACGCTATCCTTCGTGAGGAGTTCGCAAAGAATGGTCTTGAGGGCATGGTATGGCAGTATTTTACAGTCGTTCCTGACTTCAAATCAACCGGTGTTAAGGACGGCAAGCGTACCTTCGACTGGCCGTGCATCATCCGTGCGATCAACACCACAGACGTTATGGAAGTAACCGTCGAGCATCTCTCAGATGAGCTGATCGACCACCTCGTACAGAGAATCATTACCGAGGTTCCGGGAATAAACAGAGTGCTGTTTGATTACACCCCGAAGCCACCGGCAACTGTGGAATATGAATAGGAACGATTTTCCACAGACATCTTTGAAGGAGAGATGGCGCACGCAAGATTTTACGATGAGGAGATCCGTAAGCAGATCCCGAAATGCCATTACAGGAAGTACACCATCAGCGAGATCATCAATTCTATCATCGGGAGAGGATTTTCTTTGGAGCGTTTTGATGAACATCCTTCATGGGAAAATGAAAAACTCCCGGGTGAGTTTACAGCGATAGCAAGAAAGAACTGAGGGGGCGTATGGCATCAAGTATTATACATTTAGCAATCACAAATGAATTGATAAAGCGATTATCCTTTACTGATGCGAACAGACTTAAGTTCGGGGCTGTAGTGGTTGACGCTGGAGTTGGTGGAAACAAATATGGAAATGCCCATATGAAGATAACTGTTCAGGATGGTACAAAGAAAACCTACGATTTTGACAGATACAGGGAAATGTTCGGAGAGCGAATGCTTAAGGATGATCTTTATTTAGGATACTATTTGCACCTTGTGCAGGACGCTTTGTACAGGAACTTTGTATATGACAGATATCATTGGAATCCGGTGCTTCCCGGAAATGTGGAGCGATTACATAAAGACTATGAGATAATAAACCAATATGTTATCAATAAGTATGGATTGGTGAATGATCTTATAGTACCTGACAGATTTGAGGACGAGGCTTTGAATCAGATCAGCGCTTTTGACACAAAGAGGCTTATGCAGGATATGAGTTCGTATTTTCTGCCCATGGATGAAGAACCCATTTTCTTTTTCACTAAAGAAATGTCCGATGAATTCATAGAGGAAGCTATGGAATTTTGTGTGGATGAGGTTAAGAAAATCCAAAATGGAGAGCGGGGCATTGATATGCTAACGTACGCCTGGAAAAGAGCAAGTATATAGAGAAATGATGATTTATCAATGAACAAATGCTATAATCTCCTTGTCACTCGTGACAATAAAATGACAATATAAACTTCAAAAAGTATAATAGATACATACAAACCGTTCAGAAATGAACTATTAAACAAACATAAAGCCAGCATATGTACGTTGATCAAAAAATACATTTGCGAGCTTGAATAATACCGGGTGGCTTGCGGGTAAAAACTAAAAAGCAGTGATTAAAGGCTTCTGATGGCGTAAACATGCGCTTTCAGAAGCTTTTTTGTTTACACGTGTGATAACATTTTGATAACAGGATATGAAGTGACGGGTACATCATGGGTGCGGAAAGATTCGTTTCAAAGCGCAAAATAAAGCGTAGTACTATAAAATTGCGCTTTATCGTATTTTGCATTTGAAATCAATTTATACGTTGACAACGTACGGAAATGGCTTTATACTTTATTAAAGTATAAAATTTACGGAGACTATGTTATGGATATTTCAGCTAAAATAAAGGAGTTACGAAAGAAAACGGGATTATCACAAAGTAAGTTTTCTGCAAAATTTGGGATTCCTGTAAGAACTCTTCAGCAGTGGGAGCAGGGGATAAGCGCCCCTCCGGAGTATTTGGTAAGAATGATGGCGTATATTATGCTGCTTGAAGAGAGGTTTGAGAATACAGATTCATAAGTGACTTTGGTGCCATAATGTCACAGCAATTTGGATCATACAGAACAAGAGGAGTATCGTTATGGATAAAGTGCCGACTAATAAAAGGGGGATTGTAACGTCGCAGGATGTGAGCCTGGATAAAGAATATATCGAATGGATACATGAGTTAAAATCAAGATTTCGAAATTCTCAGATTAAAGCTGCTGTCAAAGTGAATTCAGAACAACTGCTGTTCAACTGGCAACTAGGAAGGGATTTAGTTGTTCGAAAAGCCGAGGAAAAATGGGGAACGGGGATTGTTAATCAAGTCAGTCTTGATCTTCAGGCGGAATTTCCGGAAGCGAAGGGGTTTTCTGCAAGAAATCTATGGTTTATGAAACAATGGTATGGCTTTTATTCTGTAAGTTCAGATACAAGAGTCTTAATTTCAAATTTGGAAGGACAGATCAACACATATGGTTCAAAACTGAACCAACTTGGTTCAGAAATATGCGAGAAAAAACTGAACCAACCTGATTCAGAAATGACATTTCCATCGTTATTTGCTTTTGTGCCATGGAAACATCACGTTATGATTGTACAGAAGGTTAAAAGCGTTGATGAGGCTCTATTTTACATCCGGAAGACAATAGAGGGGAATCTTAGTCGTAGTGCCCTGGATGATTGCATTCGGGCTGATTTATACCATACATCGGGAGCGGCGGTTACCAATTTTGCAGAAAAACTTCCTCCTATTCAAGGTGCGTTAGCGAAAGAAATCTTAAAAAGCAATTATGATCTTGGATTTGTCAGTCTTCCAGATGGTTTTGATGAAGATGCTTTAGAAGGTGTATTAGAGCAGCGTATGACTCGTTTCCTATTGGAGCTCGGCGAGGGCTGGGCATTTGTGGGACGACAGAAGGAAATTATTATTGCCGGAAAGACCCGGAAAATCGACCTGCTGTTTTATCATATTTACCTTCGATGTTATGTGGTTTTGGAACTTAAGGTTAAACCATTTGACCCTGAGTTTGCGGGAAAACTCAACTTCTATGTGAATGCGGTTAACGAATTTGTAAAGCGGGATAGCGACAATCCGACAATTGGACTTTTGATCTGTAAAGATATGGATCGCACAGAGGTACAACTCGCTTTTCAGGGCATAACCACTCCTATGGGTGTCGCAATATATGACAATGTGAAAATCAAGGAGATACAGGAACACCTCCCTACAGCAGAGCAGATACAGCAGCAGATTGTTTTGGCAGAGGAAGAATACAAAATGAAACTTGCCACGAAAGAATAGTAGATTATGGTATAATTCAACTTGAGGGTACGCAACGAGATACCCACTCAAGTACCATACAAGATCGTGACCATAAAATGTGATTCGGTAAATCACATGTGATATGGACAGCTGAAACCTAATGGAATCAAAGGCGTTTTGATGAACATCCTTCATGGGAAAATGAAAAACCGGCAACGGTGGAGTACGAATAAGGAAGGTGCCTTTATAAAATAATCGGCAAAGGATTACTCCAATGCCGGTTTTTTGTTGTATGAAAAAGTCGCCGGATTTCAAATTGAAACATAACGGATCGTGGCTCTATAATAACATCAGGTAAGGACCTTACAGAATAAAACGAAAGGATGGATAGACGATATGGAATATAATATAAATCAGCTGGCAATGATCACAGGATATACCACCAGATCCTTACGAAGCTTTATTAAGGACGGATCTTTGAACGGAGAAAAAATAGACGGAGTATGGATGTTTACGGAAGAGGATATTTCAGCGTTTTTAAATGCTCCGGTGGTTCGTATGGGACTCTCTTCCAAGCAACAGTCCCTGGTATATGACTTCCTTGCAGATACTGACAAGAAGGTAAATCGCATATGCGTTGTGTTGGATTTTCCTGTTTCGGATGAAGAGGCAAGAGAGGTCATGGAATTCTTTAGCCAGGAGATAAACAACCGCTGTCATGACTGTGCATTCAAGTATCTTAAAGAAGGAAAGATATCCCGTTTTGTATTAAGCGGTGTGGAAGATGAAGTGTCTGCTCTTATGAGTGCTTATTATAGCAGATAAGAAATCGTGAGAGGATATAAAGCTGACAGGGGAAGAGCATCTGTATGGCGCAGGCGCTCTTTTCTGTGTTATGAGCAGAAACTATAAGCTCTGTGAATATTGATATTTGGAGAATGGATAAGTAGTTAAAGGTAGCCTAATTGCAAGTGCTGTGAAACTGCGCGTACACCAAAAAATATGGTTATTTAAAATTGCGCATACACTAAAGATTGTTAATATATTAAATTGCGCTTTTTGGGGAGTATATGCTTGTGGGCGGTATGCCACAGGCGGTTTCAGCATATATTGACTCTAATAAAAATTTGGGTTATGTTGACAGTGTAAAAAGAAGTATACTGAACCTGTATCGCGAGGATATTATGAAGATTAATGCAAAATACAGGTCAAGAGTGATTGCTCTTTATGATATGATCCCGGCACTTTTATCAAAGCACGAGAAAAGAGTAGTATTTAGTAACATTGTTGAAGGGACTTTTGCAGAGCAGTATGCAGAGACTTTTTTCTGGCTGACTGACAGTATGATAGTCAACGAATGTAGAAAAACCGATAATCCCGGTATTGCCCCTGCACTTAATGCCTCTGAAACATATATCAAGTGCTATATGTGCGATACCGGACTGCTTTTAAGTCATGCATTTAACGAAAACGAATTATTGGAAAATGAAGTGTATAAACAAATCCTGCAGGATAAACTGTCACTTAATGAGGGTATGCTTTATGAGAATGTTATTGCACAAATGCTCACAGCAAACGGACATAAGTTGTTCTTCTATACCCGGTACAGTGGAGAAAAACATCGCAACGATATAGAAATCGACTTCCTTATATCCAATAACAGCAAGCTGAAATATAAATCCTTCCCGATAGAGGTGAAGTCGGGAAAAAGATACACTACCAAGTCTTTAACAAAATTCAAGGAAGCGTACGGAAAGAGAATGGGAGGAGCGTATATAATTCATCCAAAGAATCTGAGCATTAAGGATGATGTAGTCTGCATTCCACCATATATGACAATATGCTTGTAAAATGACATATTATGATAATAAGTAATACCGGAATTAGATACACTGTTATATAAGGTAAAATAAATGGATGAAATAAAGATTGATGCTAATATAGGAGTTGATAATATGATACTATTGGTTGTAGATACACAAAAGGGTTGTTTTAATGAAAATTTGTATTTGTTTGAAACAATAAAGAAGAATATAAAACAACTAATTACTTTAGCAAGAGAGAATAATGTTGAAGTCGTATATGTTCAGCATGATGATGGACCGGGAACTGATCTTGATAAATTTGCTGATAACTATGAAATATATGAGGAATTCGCTCCAAGAGATGGAGAAAAGCGTTTTGAGAAAAATGTAAACAGCGCCTTTCACCCTATGACCGGACTTGCAGAATACCTGCAGTCTATAGGAGAGAAAGATATTATAGCAATAGGTGTTTCAACAGACTATTGTATGGATGCGACGGTTAAAAGCGGATTTGAGAGAGGCTTTAACATAATTATTCCTGAGTATACAAATTCAACCTATGATAATCCGTACTTTGATAAGGAAGCTGCTTATCATTATTTTAATGATTTCATGTGGAATAACCGATACGCAAAGGTTATTTCATTTGAGCAGGTAACTGAGCTTTTGCAATCTAAAGATAATAAAAAGAATCCATGGGAAGAGATAAGCCTTGAGACTTATGAAAAACATATGAGTTTGGATAGTGTTAAGCAGTTGCAATTGATGAATCGGATAATGAAAAGTCAGTTTGAAGATTATCCCGTTGATACAGTAATGATCCTAGGTATTGCCGGTGGTAATGGTTTGGAGCATATTGACATTAAGAAATACAAAAAAGTATATGGAGTCGATATAAACGAGTTATATCTTCAGGAAACCCAAAAGCGTTATTCTAATCTTGCTGATATTTTGCAGTGTTTACATCTTGATATAGTTTGTGAAACTGAAAAGTTGCCTCAGTCACAATTACTGGTTGCAAATCTGTTAATAGAATATATTGGATATGATGCTTTTGTTAGGGCGGTTAATATAATCAATCCAGAGTATATTTCCTGCGTGATTCAGATTAATACAGATGAAGAAATGTGGGTTTCAGACTCGCCGTATATTCATGCGTTTGATGGTCTGGATGAAATACATCATCAGATGGAATCTGATGTTCTTAATGAGAAAATGAATTCGATTGGTTTTAAATTGATATTACAGGATATGACAGAACTTCCAAATAGTAAAGCTCTCGTAAGGCTGGATTACCAAAAAAAGATATGATTTCAAAATTGTTTATTACAGGATAATGTACGAAGGAGTTTTGTGTAATGCGAGTTTTAATGATTAATTGCAGCCCTGTCCGCACCGGAGCAACTGCAGAAATAGTCAAGCTGGTTTCGGAACAGTTATCAAATAAATACAGTGTCAAAAGCATTTGCATAGACGATTATGTCTTTGCATTCTGTAGAGGTTGCCGTTCTTGCCACAATACGGCGAAGTGTGTCATGAGTGATGCAGGTGTTATCGAGAATATAATGAGAGAATATGATGAGGCAGATATTATTGTCTCTGTTTCTCCGTCATACTGGGCAGATATTCCCGGGCAGTTCAAGGCATTCATCGACAGATGTACACCTTGGTGCAATACGCACGAGCCGCATGCAACTATTAAGCCTGGCAAGAAAGGCTTTACAATTGCTTTGAGAACCGGACCTAATATGCCGGAATGTGAGCGGATCATCGGAAGCATAGAACATTTTTATGGCCATTTGGAGATAGAGAGTGTGGGTCATCTTGGGCTGACATCTATCGAATATAAAGCGGATGTAGAATCAAGAAAGCAGGAAATCTTAGATTTCTGTAAGTGTATTTAAGGATCGTTCTGCTTAATCAGAAATTATACTTTGACTTTTAGAGGAAGAAAAAAATGGAACTTTATATGAAATAAGTAAAAGTGTTTGGAAACTGTGATAATCCATTATTGATGTGATGCAGTAAGGATTATATTCCAGGATAACTTAGAATGACAAAATACGATTTTAGGAAAAATGATGGATATACAATTAAATGAACTTTCAAAGAAAGAATTTGATCCGGCTCTGATTAATGAGATTACGCCTGATACCGGCTACTCGATTTGGACGAAGAAAGATCCGTTTGGAAGAGCTTATTTTGGAGTGGGAAACTTTTGTGGTATGGACAGAAGTATCAATGAAGATACGGATCTTTCTTGGTTGGAATGGAATGGAAATGAAGTAAACATTTCGAATAATGACAAGATGCTTCTTTTCGAAAAAACAATTGGGATTATGAAAGGCTGGATAGATCAATTAGTTGAGAGTTATCCGGATGACAGCTTTGTAGTATTTGCTTCTTTTGATGATGGCAATGCCTTGGTCGAA
>FNUU01000005.1 GCA_900108205.1 Eubacterium ruminantium
GCTCCTGTCGCAAAGCCGGACAGAATTAAGAAGATGATAGATTTTGCCGATATTTCCGTGATTGTTCCAGCAGAGCCAACGATAAACACCATGATCCAGGCAAAAAGGAGTACAACGACCGTCCGCAGAGCAGTCGCCACGTCTGAATCAGTCTTTTTGATCCCGCATTTCACAAGTATCGCCGTAAGTCCGGCAAAGAGCGCGGACAAAGCCGCCATGATCAGCCACATATCTTCCCCTTATTCATTGTCATATATTCTGGTAATTCTCGTCCATCAATTATCTCTAAGATAAATCCCGATTTAACGAGCCATTGCTTGTTCTATAGCCCATCTTTGCATCTCTAAATACATCTTATTTTCAATATCTTCAAATCTAACAAATTTAAAAACATGGTCAGGTTCAACCGGTTCTTTGACTTTATCCAATAATTTGCCAATATAATATGACTGAATTGGGTGGAAATAACCTATCGTTGGATGAAGCATGTAGGTTTCTGCAGAACCAACTTTTTCACCGATTTCAACCTCATATCCAGACTCTTCTAAGCACTCGCGTTTAATGCATTGAAAATCTGTTTCATTGGCATCCAAGCCGCCCCCTAATAAGAAATAACCTTTTGGAGTTTCTACGACACCAACTACATTTCCTTTAACCGGAATAATATAAGCACCTATTCTGTCTTTATATTCTTTATCTTCTTTTGTGCCAAAAATCTTATGCATCATGACCTCTACAACCTCCGATTTTGTCAATCGTAAAACTGAAATTTATTTCATCACCTGTAACTCTGCCAGAGAAACATAATGTTTCACCATAAATTCTTCATGAGCATTATCAATAAGCATCTTCATGTGTTCTTCATTCCATGCACTGAGTTGTTGCTGGTTCATAGCTGCCCCTACTCCTCTGCAGGCGCGCATGCGGCCGTGCCAGCCTTCTCTTGTGAATGAAACATCTACTCGGTACTCTTTTTGCAATACAATTTCAAAGTTTGTGAGTAGCTCGTCCGGAATATAAACAGGGTGAACCGTATCTCCGTATGAGGACCAATTCGGATTGTGCTTCAAGATAATCTCTTCACTTTTCCCTGCAATAGTATCCTCATAAGGAAGCCATCCCATATATAAAATAAGCAGTTTTCCTCCTGGTTTTAACATCCGTGCAAATCTTCCGGCTATAGCTTTAGCATCTAAATACCAGATGCATTGACATACTGTTATAACATCAAAGGTATTATCCTTGTAGTTTACTTCTTCCGCCGGACATGTATAAAACTCAATGTCCATACCTTTCTCTGCCGCAAGGAGCTTCGCTTGCTCTATCTGGTTTTCGGAAATATCAGTTCCAATCCATTTGGCTCCGTACTGATACATGTTACGCGGAAGTACTCCGGTTCCTGTTCCGATATCCAATACTGTCTGCCCATCCTTGCATAGCCCAAGATCAGTAATGCTTTTGTAAAACTCATCTGGATAAATATCTCTGTATTTGGCATAATCCTTTGAAGTATTTCCCCAGTCAAAAGACTTCCCATTATCTATATCTGAAAAATGCATTTTCTTCCCCTCATAGTCAGTAATACTGAAAGATAATCATACTATTACTATGCTAATATAGCATAACCCCACATTAATTGTCACATATGTTTTCCGGATTACTCACATCTCTGTTCTATATTATCAAGGAGCTGCTTTCTTTCTTTTTCAAATCCATTAATCGAACCGATAACAGCTTCTTTCCTCGCCATATCCTCCATTCTTTTCTGAATTCTCTCGCATATTTTTACATTCTTCCTCGCCTCTTTGACAAGCAGGTTTATTTCATCCAACTCATTCTGTAGTTCCTGTCTCTGATCCGATCGACATCTTCTGATTCTGTTTCTGAGATTATTTCTATTTTCGGATAAGGTATCCAGTATTTCCTTCTCATTATCATGCCTTGTTTCCAGCTCTTCCGAAGTTGTTATATTGTTCCTGATCAGATACCGGCTCTCATCGATGTATTTATCCAACTTTGTCAGCTCTTCACGAAGAAGAAAATGCGTCCTTGCTATACGTCCGTGTCTCTTATAATATCCACCCATATCAACGATGAAGCGGATATAAATAATCTGAATTCCCTCTGGACCAGCCAATTTATCGTATTTATCTATCATAGTAGCGTCATCAGTATTGCTCTGGCTATCTCTAAGAACTACGCTATGATTACCCTCTATATCACCTTCAGGATTATATCCTAAATCATCTTCCGAAGAATCCTTAGTATCACCTTTCAAAATATGATAGAGACTTGTCATCTCCTCATCCAGTTCGTCTTCTCTATTTTTTCCATCTGTGTTTTCAGCATCCACTAACATACCATGCTCAAGTATCCTTCTCTCAATCGCCTCTAGCGTATATTCTTCTCCAAAGCGCCGATCTACTCTGATACATCTCTTGTGTCCGTAGGGATAAATACGAAGATATTTCCTCGAATCATCAATCATATATCCTTTTGCCCGCATCAGACCAATCCATTCCTCCATACTGCCTGCAACCATGATGCAGCTATCGATATCTTCCTTGACGATTCTTTCAAGTGTATATCTGCCATTATTAATGCTGCCATTTGAAAGGATCTCATCTTCTTTATCCGCAACTGTCGAAAGACCTTCTCTGATTGCAATCAGATCTGACATCTTCTGCATTCTCGGATATTCCTTATCCCAGTTGAATTTCTTGCCATCTATGAATGAGGTAGCATTAATTACGAGATGATTATGAAGATGTTGTCTGTCCAAATGCGTAGCAACAACAATCTCAAATCTGTCACCCCAAAGCTTCTCAGCCAGTTCAACACCAATCCTGTGAACCTGATCAGGGTTTGATTCTCCGGGCGCAAATGACTGATAACCATGCCACAGAACTCTGCGTCCCTTTTCGCCAAACATCTTACGCGTATAAACCATCTTCTTGATTGCACTTTCCGGCATGCAATTGATACCGGTAACATACCTGAGCCCTGCATTTTTATCCGATACATACCTGATGACGGAGCCCACAGTGATGATAGCCGGATCTTCACCGGAAGTAACTTCAATACTGCCCGTTTCGCTTTCTTTAATCATTTCGGCAGTCTTCTTCTCATTCTCTACATATTCCAGCACCTGAGCAATTGTTCCCTTAGTTCCCTTGGCACTCGCACATATCGGCCATAAAGAAGTTGTTGGCATCATAATCACCTTCTTTCAAAAAATAAGAATCCAGACATTAATCTGGATTCCTATCAATAATCATATTATGTTTCAAATCTCACATTGGTGGTATTGGTGGCATTTCATCAGGAATTGGTGGTGGGGTTTGTGGAAAGACTTCATATAATTCATCAACATCAGAAATCTTACACCATCCAGACATTCCTTTTTTCCACACAAGCGATTTTTCAGTTATTTGGCCAGACATCGCCATCTGTTTTAATGTTTCAATATCATACGGCCCTGCTGGTTGTCCATTTATTGCAACATTATACAAAGAAGGTTGTGGAATCGGTGGAGGTGATACTTGTTGAGATTCTTGATTCTGCCGTTGCATAAAAGGTTGCGGTTGCGCCTGTGGTCCTATCCCTTGAGCCATAGCCATACCTAATGCCATACCTCCTGCATTTCCAAAACCATTATCCTGTATTCCCTGGGCAATTTTTTGCTGAGCTGCTATATTGGATGCCTTTTCAGATACATCTTCATATGCTCTTAATCCCATCTTGTTTGCCGAGAATTGCTTAACTAATTCACGTGAATCATCAGTAAATTCTATATTCTCAATTGCGACCTTAACTATTTTAAATCCAAATCTTTCTTCCCATGTTCCGGCGTTATAAGAATCTCCTGCAACTATTTGTGATATTTTGTTTGCCTGAGATGGCAACTGAGATATTCTGTATTCGCTTGAGAGAGAATTTAAAGCTGTTGTAAATGATTGCAAAAACTCAGCCAATATCTGTGACCTAACCTTCTGATCATCAAAAGAATAGTATGTTACATTGGCTGGAACAAAATTCCTTATAAAGCGCTCCGCATCTGTAACTTGAACTGAAAATGAACCATATGCAAATATTTCCAAATCAGCGCCGTAATAAATATCATTATAAACCTGCGCACCCTTTGTTCCAAATTTAATATCTCTTATCTCTCTCAAATTGACAAATGCAACTTGTTTATATTCAGGTGTGATGCCCCCATATCCTACCCTGTCTTTTATTTGTCCAAAAATAGACTTTTTAGCACCATCTCCATTAAATACACTATCTTGCCCATTTTGATATTCATAACCACCTGGTTCAGTTATTATATCTTCTATTCCTGACTGACTAAAAATAAACGCTGCTGTGTTTTCTGGTACATATATTTTGGACCCATTAGAAATAACTCCATCCGATCCTTTTGTATTTGTTCCCCTTCCATTATTGGTCGATTTTAAATAACCTGGTGTTACAGCAATATGTTCATCAAAATAATCTGCTGTTATAATATCTTTCCATTGATCAGCAAATGTTCCACCCAATGCACCTGCAAAAGCTTTTATTATTCCCATAAATACACTTCCCCCTGTTATAAAGTCTGGCTTGTATCACAATACTTGCATTTCACAACCTGTCCAGCAACCCCTACCAAAGGGGCAGAACATGAAATACATTTCTTAGTAATTTTTTCTTCAATTTTCTCCTTTTGTTTGATTCCAATAGCATCCATTACTCCGCTTTTAATACTCTTAAAAGCCCCTATCAACGTTCCTGAATCGTCATTTACACGTGACTCATCCACTTCATATCCAAGCGTATTAGTAATAGCTTTTATCCACTTTGAAATATTTGATTGTGATTGAAAACTGAATGACTCAACACCTCTGACAAATACAATATCTAGAGTTGCAGAACCATTTGATTTTTTTCCTTGTAAGACTTGTGGCTTTCCATCCAATATTTTTATTTGATTCAACGGAAACCTATCAACAGATTTTGTTTTTCCTAACATTCCCTTATTGATAAGAATTATATTTAGATTGGTTAGAATTAACTCATTGGTATAGATACTCCCTTCATGAGCAACTCCAACATCTTTAAGAACTATAGATTCATTTGCCATAAGATTTAGTTTTTCTGCCATAAATACCCCCATCAACGCAATAATACCACCAACAATACCAAACTACCTAATTATGATTATCGCATATATACTTTTATCTATCAAGGCATATCAATTAACAGTCCGAACTAAATTAATAATAGTCTTTTCAAGCTGAACAATATTTATATGAATCAATTAGTATTTTCAAGATTGAATTACCGTTTATCATGTATCGAATTGCCATTTTGGGCTCTTTTTACCCCAAAACACCGTTTCAATCATCAAAAACCCCCCATTCGATCCGAAAATCATCTTTTTCTCTTTTTATATGCTACACTTAATGCATCTTAATAGAAAGGAGAACGCACTTATGCTTAACAAAGATGAAATGCTGTCTCTGATAGAGGCGGCTGAAAGCTGGGAACGGATAAACGATCATATTAAAGATCTCACAGATGGTTATGCAATAACCAATCCTGAATACACTAAGATTGATAACATTTTTGATATTATCAAGAGCAACAGCAAGTATCCGGGTACTGATGATCAAAGCTGTGATTCTTTTGACGATATCATTCTAAATCCTGAACTCTCAGCTGAAGAAAAATATAATCTCTTAACAATATGATCCCTTGCATTTCAACTCAGATATCCCAACACATCTTCATCTGTTGGGATATCATTATTCAAGCTTTTCTACCAATTTTGAAACGTCTATATCCTTGATCATACTCTCACACCCCGGCACCTTAAAAGCCTCTGGTTCCATAATCTTGTCGAGTATAGACTCATATATATAATTAACCTGTTTCATCATATCCTGTAGCAGAGTAATCTCAGTTTCACCCACATATCCATTTGCCAGAGCAAGCCTGGTAATCTGGCTGATATCTCTCCCGATTCTGTTGATGCCTTCCATATCAGAATGAAAATCCTTAGGTAAAGACTCCTTAGGATTGATTCCATTGATCAGATACCTGACGTATTCACCTTCGGTCATTCCACATTTATCTGCATTTTTACGAAGCTTATCAGCCTCTGATTTAGATACAAAAAAGCTTTTGCAAACATCTCTTTTTTCCATTTTTCTATAACTCCATCGCAGGCTCAGCCCGTCTTATCGAATCAATCAGATTTCCTTTTCTCTTCGCCTGCAAATACTCATTAACATCCTTAACACCTTCTGGCGGATATTGGAGAATTACTCTGACATTTCTATCCTTAAGAGCCGCCTTGATATTGATACCCGCATTTAATCCTGCAGCATCATTATCGAAATGAATATAAACATTCTCAATTCCTGGATAGTCTTTAAAATATTGATCAAGGCAGGAAGGTAGCATTACACTGCCGTCTGTACGTCTGGTTCCGGTTATACCCGACATCGACAGAAGGTTGAATGCTCTAAAATCATACCCTGCTTCATTTATCAAATAGGCATATGAAAGCATATCGATTGGAGCCTCAAAGAGATGTAGCGAACTGCTGTCATCACATCTATTCATAAAGCCGTACCGCCTATCCGATCCAAGGACATTCTGTTTGAAAGTACCCCTGGTAGCACGAACATTTACAAGTCGTGGAATATGGTCTTTATCATAACCGACAAAGCAAACACTCTTATATTTCCTCTCTTGATAAATACTTCCGGTTGATATGAAATAATCTGTGACCGACTTATCAATACCTCTTGAAAAAAGATAATCCCTCACTACCTCGTTATTAACATCCTTTTCTGGCATTTGGAGTATTTTCACTGAATTATCGTCTATGTTTCTATCCACGCTACCAGTCATTGCCCTAGATCCTGCCAGATAGTCTTCAGGAACAGCTCCGAGAACAGCAAGAACAGCAGTCTGAAAGTCCATATCTTCAGCTATGATCAGATAACTGATAGCATTTCTGCCATACAGGCCTCTTGAATGCCACCACCATTCTCCGGATCTTTTCATACAAAGAGAGTCATGATCAACATGGCAGAAATCACTTCCTTTTCTCTTCAGCACATTCGGACTGGTCATACGGAAATACTCATAAAGTCCTATCTTACCAGCCCTATCAACATCTTCACGTGGAATATATACTCCCATAGCTCGACCTCCTCTCCTTCTGTAATAAAGTGGAAAATAAAAATGTAGGATTCTCCGAAGAGTGATACTCTTTTATTACCCAAAACTTTTGGACAATTTGTCCAAAAGTTTAGTTCTTATGGTTGTATAAAAAAAGGCCACGATATCAAGCGGGCTAAGGGGGATAAGCGCGTGATATCGCAGCCATGAAGGGATGTAAGTATTCAGTTTTATTTATCTTGTTCCCATCCTTTACATACATCGCACCAGCCAACAGCCTCAGATGCCTTTTCCAGTTCATCAGGAGTAAGCTTTACCGACATAAACTCATTTCCACCAGCAGGATGGACATATTCAAATCGTTTCATGGAAATATCCAGCCAAATAGGAATGTCAGCCGGAACGCCAAACGGACATACTCCTCCAGGCTGAAATCCTGTCATTTCTTCAACCATATCTCTCGGTATCATACTCGGTTTAGCATGAAACAGAGCCTTGAACTTCGAACTGTTTACTCTCCCGTCACCTGCCATTACAACTATCACCGGCTTGCCATCAACTATAAATGATAGTGTCTTGGCAATCTCAGCTTCTGAGCATCCTATCTGCATGGCAGCGTGTTCGACGGTATCAATTGTTTCCTTGTGTTCTGTCAGCCTGTCTCCAAAACCTCTTTCATCCAGCCATTTCTTTACGATTTCGTTTATCATTTCAACTTTGCCCCATCCTTAAATGCATCTCCAACCTTTTCTCCAAGTCCGATATAAGCATTATTTGCCGGATCAAATGTAATTGGTTTCAGTTTCTTTGGATCAATTTTACCATCCGTAATTACACTTTCATCAGCGGATACATTTACAATCTCTCCAATAAGAATATCATCTTCATAGCTCTTAACTCTGCACTCCAAAGCCATTGGAAGTTCATCAATCAGAGGTGCGTCAACATACTCGCTTTTTGTGGCATGAAAACCAGCCTTTTCAAACTTGTTCGGAACATCCAATGCCGATTCAATGCCAACATAATCACAGGAAACCATCTGATCCTCTGTTGCCATACTAACAGTAAAGGCTTTTCTTAATTCAAGATTCTCTGTTGTTTTATGATGCGAAAGACTGATTGTAATCTCTTTATAATCTGTCGTAATACCCCATGCTGCATTCATCGCATTCGGCACACCTTTCTCATCATAAGTTGCAATAATAAGAACCGGTTGCGGAAACATAATAGGCTTAGCGCCAAAGTTCACTCTACTCATTAATAAAACCTCCCTTTAAATTCTACCATTTGATATTGATTTAAACAAAATAGCACTTATATATGCCTTTATCCCTGCGAATACTCTCCACATTAATAACCATAATATCATGATCTGCATTTATCATGCTATATAAATACTATCTACGAAATATGGTATTTGCGATGAATAATACTCTCAGTACGTGGGTGCACATCGGAAAATGTATCCAGTTCTGAATAGGGGTGCACATCGGAGAATGGGTGCAGTTCGGTATGGGGTGCAGATCATCATATACGGGTTACTTAACGAAGGCTATCACTGAACTGCTCCACAACCTGTACAGTATGTCTCTGTGTGAGTTACTGCATCGTGATGCTTTGTAGTGTACTCTGCATCATGATGAACAGTTTTATATTCTGCATCATGATGGATGGTCTTGTAAACAGGAGTTTGTTTATCATCTAACTTCCAGTCACCACCGCCACAAACAGGACAGATTGGACAATTACTACCATCATGTGGTGTTCCACAATCCATACACACATACTGACTTACAGTATCGTAGTGGTCTATGACCTGTTCATCCCAAGCATCTTTTACAAGAACTTTTTCGTCCCAAGCATCTTTGGTGCAAATCTGTTCATCCCAAGCATCCTGGTCTGTAACAGTTCTTGTTGCCCAAGTATGCACATGCGCAGGAGCCTCTGTGGTAGCCTGAGTCGTAGACTCTGTAGGTGCTTCCGTCGGAGCTTCAGTTCTCTCTACAGTTGGAGCTTCGGTTTTCTCTACTTTTTCGGTTGTGGTTTCAGAAGGCTTTTCCGTTTTATCCGTCTTTTCCGTAGAGGAATTATCTACCACCACGTTCTGGCTTGCCCACCAATCTGCATCGGGCTTTGAACTTGCTGTTGTGCTTTCAGTTGTTTTGTCTGTATTTTTCTCAGTTGTTTTCTCGGTAACCTTTTCGGTTGTCAGCTCCTCGTTTGTATTATCCTTAGAGGATATCTCGATCCTCTGTCTTTCTTCCTTTGTCTTAGACTCTTTATCATCTGAATCTCTTAAGAAGAAATACCAGCCGGCCGCACCGCCGACAAGGAGAAGAAGTATTAATAAAACTATGATCAGTTTTTTCTTATTCATAGACTAAATATCCTTTCGAAGTATTTTTCTCAAATAACTCTTCGAATTAAAATTATAGTCATATATATGGTCACATTCAAGGGGATGTTTCTATATCAGATAGTAGACTGAGCCGGTTGCGCCCCATCTGTTCCACAACCGACCCAATCTATTTAAGAAACCTTTATTATTCAAACAACTCAAACCTTTTATTATCATTATGCTTGAGATAAGTATTTCGATCTATCACAACCTGATATGAATCCTTATAAACCAACTCATCATCCCTGAGATTCATTTTCTTAAGAATAAGCATCATGATGTTATGTGTTGTTTCCATAACGATTTCATTTATCCTCTTAAGATTATTCTTGAATCTCTCGTATTCTTTCTTTCGATATAAGCATATATAGTTATACGTATCTGCTTTATAGAAATCCAGGATCGGTAAGTTCTTTACCAGTTCCAACGACAAAGTATACAGTTCATAAGCTTTAAGGTTGCTTTTTTTAGATACCCAGATCAAATCAACTATATCAAGTTCATCTGGTCTCATATCCAGAATAAAAGCTAATGATGAATACACTGCCGCCATAAATCCACTGAATGTTTCACCGGAGTAACGATCCATTGATTCTATTCTATAATATGTCTCAGTTTTATTTATCCTATCTTTCAGATTCATTATTGTCTCCTTTTCCTCCAAATAATAAATGCCAGGCTAAGACCTGACATAAGCATTAATACAAATATAGCTTTAATCGGCGTATCATCCCCAGTCTTCGGAATCGGGTTGATCATGAACGATTGATCCTTATCATTGATGTCAGCGTGTTGTGCCACAAGAATGTAAGGATTCTTCTCGTCAGCTGTTACGAGGTACAGATACTCGAATACTGTCACGTCGTTTCCGTTAATGCCTGTTGCATCGAAGTTGAACTCCATAGTGATCATTCCATCTTCTGCTTCGGCTGTGAAGATCTGGGTAACTCTGACAGGCTGGCCGTCAACCATGATTGACTTACCTGTTGCCTTATCCATCAGAACGCCTTCGAGCATATATCTCTTGTTTGGACAGATTTTACTGAACATTACATCATCATAAACTGTAACATTAGTTACCTTCTGTACTGTCTTGGTTCTGTCCTCAACGTGTGTCTTTATAGACGGATAGAAAACCGTTTGGTTACGATCTTCAAGATCAGCGTGAAATCCTATGCGAATCCCTTTCCTATAAATTTCTTCGAATACTACTACTGCTTTGCCCTCCAGAGCAGAGCCATCGAAAGTAAATTCAAGGTCAATAGTTCCGTTTGGTTCTGTTGGAATAAAGGTCTTTTCGGCTGTTACTGGCTTACCATTTACAAGGAACACTTTGCCTGTGTCCTTATCCATCAGCTTGCCCTTAACAGTGTATGATTTAGCCTTTCCGTCCTCGTCTTTTCCTACAATAAGGTTTCTGTATTCAACTGTATCTACAATAGTTACCTTCTTTGCTGCCTTACCGACATGATCATCAGTTGCCTTATCCTTGGCAGTTGTTTTTACGCCCGGATGATGCTCGGATTGTGATTCATCTGATATATCCGTATGACAACAAACTAATTTGTTATTGTGTAGCAAGTTTTCGAACACGATGATCGTTTCGCCCTCAAGAGCAGAGCTGTCAAAGGTAAATTCTAGCTTGATTGTTCCGTCTTTTGTCTCTGCTACAAATGTCTTTTCTGCTGTTACTGGCTTACCATTAATAAGCAGCTTCTCATTTGTACCCTGTAACATCAGAGTGCCTTCGAGCTTGTATTCTTTTCCAATCTCAAGGTTCCAGAAACTCACAGTATCAATTATTGTGGTCTGCTTGCCTGCTTCACCGATATTTTCCTTTGTAACAGAGTCCTCTGCCTTGGTTCTTACCTTCGGAAAATCAATCTGCTGATCCTTATCATCAAGAGACTCATGTGTTGCTATGTGAAGCTTGTCTCTGTAAATATTTTCAAAGACAACTGTTGTTTTTCCTTCAAGTGCAGATGCATCAAAGGTAAATTCAAGCTCAACATATCCGTCAGCCTTTTCAGCCACGAATGTCTTTTCAGCAGTTACTTCTTTACCATCTACGAGTAAAGGCTTGCCTGTTTCAACAACATACATTTTGCCCTGTACACTATATTCAGTTCCTACAAGGAGATTGCTGTATTCAACCTTGTCTATTATGGTTGTTTCCTTGGAAACAGTACCAACATGATCTCCTGTCTCAGAATCAGAAGCTGTTGTATGGATCTCAGGTATGTAGATCGTCTGACCTTCATCCTCGATATCCTCATGTTGTCCAATAAGGATCTCTTCTTCCTCAGTATCCTTGCCTTCTTCTGTCTCTTCGCCGGTTCCTTCGGTTGTTTTAATGAGATAGATCTTCTCAAATACAACTATCGAGTCACCTTCAAGAGCAAGCTCTGTGGCATCAAATGCAGGGAAGATCACATCAACTGTACCCTCAGAATCCTCCGGTACAAATGTTGTTTCGGCTGTTATAGGATTGCCTTCTGCATCAAGCAGCTCCTTGCCTGTTGAAACCTGCATTAGTGTTCCGCATACCTTATAGGTGAAATCTGGTTCAAGTCTCTCAAAGGAAACAGTATCGATTATTACTGTTTCTTCTGTTGCGAGAGTATCCTGTCCGTCTGTTCCTTCGGTCTTTGCGGTTGTTCTTACCTTAACCACGCCTGTTGTCTGATCCTCGTCCTCGATATCATTATGAACAGCTATATCAAGTCCTTTGTCATTTGAAAGAGTCTCGAAGCATACAATCTCAACCTCCGGCATAAGATATCCGTCAAAGGTGATAGGTACAACCACTTCTCCGTCAGTATCTTCCGGAACAAATGTGATCTCAGCAGTTATCGGCTTACCATCCTTATCAAGAAGTGCATCGCCATCTTCATATGTTCCTGTTTCATCGTTCTTTACAACCAATTCTGCGGTAAGCTTATATTCCTTACCGATGATTAAGTTGGTGAAAGTTACAGTATCGTTTATGGTTACCGATCCGTCTATCGGAACCATCTTGGTGTTTGTTTCCTCTACATCAGCGTTTGTATGGATCTCCGGGAATCTTACTGTCTGATCATTATCGTCTATATCCTTATGTTCTGAAACGAGAGATTCAACCTCTTCTCCGGTTGTTTCATCCGTATGAACGATATAGATCTCTTCATAAGCTACCAGAGTCTTTCCATCCATGCCTGTTCCGTTGAATTTAGGGAACTCTACCTCTGCAAATCCGTCAACCAGATAATCAGCATAGTCTGCTGACATATCAAGTTCTGTACCATCAGCACAGATGTATTTTACCGAGTTTGGTGTATCTGTATCCTCAACAGCGTCTACTGTTGGTGTATCAAATTCATAAGTTACTTCTACTGTATTTCCGTCTGCATCAACGAAAGGCTCTTTTGTTTCCTTATCCATAAGGACACCCTTTATGATGTAGTGACGATTAGCGAGTAGATTATGATATTTGATGCGGTCAACTACTACCGCATCCTCTGCTGCCATGATCTCTTTTGAAGACTCATCTACTGTTGTAAACTTTGTGATGTCATCTTCATCAAAGTCCTCTGCCCACTCTTCTGTACCACCTCTATAAAGCGTTGTATGGATGTTTCCGAAGTGAACTGTTTGGTCTTCATCTTTGATATCAGCGTGAAGTGCAAGAACTTTATCTTTATAGATAAGCTCTTCAAATGCCACAACGCTCTCTCCTGCAAGGAGTGATGCGTCAATAGTGAACTCAAGGTCAACAAATCCGTCCTTTGATTCAGCTATAAAAGTTGTTTCTGCTGTTACAGGCTGTCCCTCACCGTCAAGGAGAAGGTCGTCTGTATCAACTGTCTTAAGTTCATTACCCTCGGCATCTTTCCATGTATATCCGGTTACATGAAGTGTACCGCTTATTGTGTACTCTTCATCTTTTGTAAGACCGGTATAACTTACACGATCTACTATCGTAACTGTGCCTTCCGGTTTAGATATGTTGTCCTTTGTGATTCCGTCCCATGCATTTGTATGAATATCCACCGGTCTTACTGTCTGTCCCTCTTCTTCAATATCCTCATGAAGAACAGGGAAGATCTTCTCGTCAGTACCGGCATATTCTTTGTACTGTGCTGCATTTGCATCATCAGTAGGTACGACGTTGTAATAAAGCTTCTGGAATACAACAAAGCTGCATCCTTCATATCCTGCCGGATCAACGTCTGGGAACTCCATAACGTACTCTCCGTCGATCTCGAACTCTGATTTCGTCCATGCAGCCGGTGTATTTATAGCAGAGCTTGTTACTGTATAAGGCTCTCCGTCCTTCTGATATGCTTCATATGTACCATCCGGATAGCGAACCATAAGTGTTCCTACAAGGTAGAACTTACTGTTGGCTCTCAGGTGATAATACTTAATAGTATCAACAATAGTTCCTGTCTCGCCCTGTGCAAGTGACTTGCTCAGAGTTGCCTCGTCCATCGCTGTTGTGGTGATATAAGGCATCTCGATATTGTAGAGCTTATTATCAGATGCAGCTATGAGTATTGTACTCTCAGAATCGATAACAAATGGCTCGGATGCAAGAAGCTGATATTTCTCATTTGCAGCACTACGCTTCTCTGTTATCGTGTAACGGCCTGTAGGAAGTGCTCCGTAACCTGCCGTGTAAGAGATAGGCTTATTACCGTCAGTTGACTTACTGAACCATGCATCCTCATTTCCTACTGTTGTCGCATTCCCCTGCGCGTCTGTGAAGATTGAATGTTCTTCGCCTGTGTCGATATTCTTAATAACAAACTCTACGCCTTCGAGAGGTCTGCCGTTTGAATATCTTACCTTTGTGAGTTTTACATCTCCTCTTATAGGTTGGTTTCCAACCTTGATTATATAGTTAGATGTAACACCTGGACCATTTGTTATATCCACACCATGCCTTGTACCTGTAGCGCTTGTCAGTTCTGCAAGGGTAGTTGCATTGTTTGGATAGTATGTCTTTTCAGTAAATGATGTCTGGTCGTCACTAAACTGTCTGTATGTTACAAATGCAAGCTTTCCTGTTACATCGATTGTCGTATTGTTTACAGTATCTACTATATACTGCTCTGAATCAGCATCAGTATAATCCGTAGGCGGCTGTGTTTCTGTTATAACAAGGAAGCCGAGTGGAAATGGAGTATTTCTTCTTAAGTTAGCGAAATATATACCTTCATCATCCTTGCTTACAGTAACATCAAATGAATAATCTTCATCGGGGATATAGTGATTTTTAAGATATCCAACTATATCACCATTAGCATTTGCAAGGACTGTTTCTATATCAGCCGCATAGAAATCCACTTTGAACTCTGCTCCCTCAAGGGTTTTTCCATCCGGAAGTACATTACTTCCTGTTATAAGGTCAGTTTTAATAAGTGTTATCTGGAACGGATCGTTCACAGGCTTATCTGTCATCTCTGCGTGTGCAAGGTTATCTGATGTATTGGCTGTTGTAACCAATACTCTTGTTACATCTTTTGATTTTAAGTAGTTTTTACCACTATCAGATTCAATGATAAAAAATTCTGTATTTCTGAATAGTCCTGTTGCAGTGTTTTTATCCATCCACTTAGACACATCCAAGTTAACGGTTGTTGTGCCATTAACTACACTTGTTCCATTCGCCTTTACATTGAAAGTAGCAAGGGCTGTACCATAATTCTTACTTGTAAGTGCTGTTTCAGCTTCTGCTCTTGACTTGTAGAGCTTATAGGTTGCTCCTTCGAGACTGTAGTTAGGGTTACCGTTAGTGCAATCCGGATTAGACGATGCCTTTGTTAAGTAAAGGTATGTTCTCGGGCTATCTGTACCTGTCACACTTGCCGGTGTGAATGTATAAACAGATGGATACTTTGATTCATCCGTTCCTGGTTTTGTTGCGTTTGCCTGATTTACAGTAATGTAATGCTTCGTAGTATTCGGATAGTAATTAGTATTTGATTGTGACTCTACCCAGTAATAGTTATTTGTACCACTCTGATCACCATATGTCAGACCACCGATACATATTTCACCATTAAGTGTTTCTGTCCAACAGTTCATATCACTTAATACAACATTTGAGATCTTTCCACTTGCATTAAGTGTTACTGTGGCTACAAGCTGATCAACAACCGTACCATTGCCATTTCTGTATCTTTTCAGCTGATACTGTATTCCTTCCAGGCTGAGATTTGTTGTTATAGCAGGATCTTTATGCATAGTAGCAAAACCGTAGGAATAGTTCTTGTAAAGGAATGAGGCTGCATGACTCTGTGCATCAGCCTTGGTGTTATACAGGGTAAGTGTTCCTGCAGCAGTCGATTTTGTGGTTGAATCATGATAAAATCTCTGCTTATTCCATGTTTCTGTCCAGTTTTCGGTTATGCTTACAGAAGGTGGTGTTTCCTCATAACTTCCAAGGAAGTAAATAGCTACACCGTTTGGAACATCTGTAGTTGAATAAGAAGTTCCGTTATAATACTGCCCTGTTATAAGCGCTTTTGTATGCTTTATACCATTGATAGTAATATCAAAGGTGATTCCGTTCATCGGTTTATTATTGTTATCAACCTTCTTAACTGCAACATAGTAGTTAAGAACAGCTTTATCTGTTGATTCAACTGTTGCGTTTTCTGACTCAACATGAACTTCACTGTTTATTGTATCTGTTCCG
This sequence comes from Eubacterium ruminantium, assembly GCA_900108205.1. Taxonomy (GTDB): domain Bacteria; phylum Bacillota; class Clostridia; order Lachnospirales; family Lachnospiraceae; genus Eubacterium_Q; species Eubacterium_Q ruminantium_A. The sequence goes on from FNUU01000005.1 coordinate 16,254, forward strand.
CCGTCCTTTTTGAGAACTACAGTATATATCTTAGGATCTATTGTCCATGTACCATTTGCAGGTTTAGCCGTTGGAACTCCTGTTTCCTGTATCTTATATGTTCCATAAACCAGATCTTTATATGGAGAATATCCATCAGCGCCTATTGTAAATGTACTTTCCCATTCAAACGTCGTACTCCATATCCTGTAAGTTGCTCCTGCCGGTGAAGTACCTGATGCGCCGTTTCCGGTAAGAAGTTTTCTAACTCTGATCTTACCCATTTCCATGGAATCGGTATCGGTAAACTTATAATAGTCTTCCGTATGACTTGCTGAAACAGTAATCTGATGTGCCGTGGTATCCAGTTTGTAACCCGTATTATTGGTTGAGATTTCCTTCCACCAATAGTTGCCATACATGAGACCACCTATTCCATGAACTCCATTTATAGTTGTTCTATATGGTTCCGAACCATTGTCCGTCGTAGTCTTATTGATAGTTATATCTGTCAGATTCTTGATATAACCTTCTGTTTTGTCACCATTTGCTGTCAGCTTTACAGTTGCAATCAGCTCTGTACATGAACTATTTCCATAAAGCCCATAAGTAATACCATCAAATGTATACTGAGGGTTATTCTTTGCAAATGTTTCATTATCCGGCTTCTTAACCATAGTTGCATAAGCATAATGCCAGTTCGTATATGTATACGTAGCTGCGTGGCTGATCGCTTCTGCTTCAGTATTATATGCTGTGACGCTCTTTGAAGTAGAGTTCGGAGCATAATCTCTTGCATAAACATTTGGCCTGTTTGTGCTGCTCATAACCAGTTCTGCTCTTCCACCTGCCCAGCCACTGCCGGAATCAACTCTTCCGTGCCAGTTCTCTGTAACAGAGATATTGGTAGGTGTATTTGAGAACTTACCAAGGTAAAATACACCTACGCCTTCATTGGCTGTTTCCCTGTAAGACTTCGGTACTGAACTTGCCTGGTTATTCATGTAACCTGACCAGATTCCCTTATATTTTCCGTCAGAGTATTCGCCTTTTATGTTCACATTACTGTTTGTATCGTTATTACGGAATGAAACATTAAAGGTTACACCATTCATGGCATAGCCACGGGCATCAATCTTCTTGATGGCTATATAGTAATCAAGTGAATCCTCTTCTCTCCATGAAATGTAACTCTGATAAGCTCCTGAGTCGCCCGGAACTGTATCTGTTTCAAGTATGATTGCTTTAAAACTTTTATTACTTGGAATTGTTGTTGCCTTTCCTGCTGCAACTGCTTCTGAAAGTGTTACGATATCGCCGTCATTGTTATAGACAGTTGCGCCACCACCATAAGAGTTTGTTGCATTACGTCCACGCTCGGTCTGAAGGAAGTAACATACAATTGCATGTGCTGCACCATAAGGGAAGTTATGTACAGCATAATATAACACTCTTGTAAGTTCTGCGTCTGTTGATATTGTCGGATTCGGTACATCAAACTCGAAGTCTGATAAACCTGAGTTACTGTCTGAATCTATACACAGTGCATTGCTTCCATATGGATCATATCCACTATCAAACTTATGACCATCACTGTCATAGTAATCATAAGTATGCTGCTGACCATAGCCCGGTAATCCTTTTGCCTTAACGTATGATTCGGTATTGTGTGATTCAAAATTACCCGGTGCGTTTCTGGCTATTATAAACTCTCCATTATCATATGATACTGTTCCACTTGTCTCATCTTCTGCTGAATAATCAGTTGTGAAGATAAGAGCCTGTGACTCACCATTATTACTTGCGATGATACCACTCATTCTTGCAGCAGCTTCTGATGTAGAATCTGATACAACATTGTAATCAACTGTTGCACCATAGTTTGAATCAGAAAGCTTTGCACCATTTCCATCACATGCACCTACGATAATGGCTGAACTAATTCCACCCGGAATGAAGTATTTAGCGTTCTTGCCATTGTTACCTGCAGCACCGACAACGATTATGCCCTGTGCTACTGCATCGTTAATTACGTTTGCGATTACATCGCTACCAGATACACTGTAAGCCGAGATTGAAAGGTTGATGATATCTACCTTACTCTCAATAGCGTACTGGATAGCTGCGTAAACGTCTGAAATCTGACCTTTTCCATCTGAACCCATAGCTTTTATAGAAAGTATCTTGGCATTTGGATATTCGTCCTTGATGTATTCATACATCCTTGTACCATGTCCGTTATCATCGGAAGCATCTCCTCCGAGGACAGATACGCTACCAACGAGATCAGATGCATTGATACCTGTATCGATGACAGCTATGGTCCTTGCAGGAACTGTCTCTGGATCCATGTCGTTTAGGTTCGAGATTGCATCATCACCATCGTTAAGATTAGTGAGGTCTGCACCCTCTGTTTCCTCATTGTCCTGTACAGAGAACTCTACGTTGGCGTCTACGAAGTCTGCCTTACCATAGTAGTAAGTATAGGCATTACGTGTCTCGTCCTCTGTCTCATATCTTGTGAGGTAAATTCCGTTATACTCTGAGATAACTTCTGTATCCCATGTAAAAATTGACGGATCATCTGTACCTACAAGAAGTTCTCTTGATGAGAAGTCGATTCCTGTAGTATCAACTCTATCTACAGGAGCTGTGAAAGAAGACTTCTTTGGTTCTTCATTCTCTTCTTCTGTTGTTACCTCTTCGGTGGTAACTTCTTCATTAGCTACTTCCTCAGTAGATACGTCTTCCGTGACTTCTTCAGTCGCTTCATCATTTGCATCTGAATCATAAGTATCAATTTCTTCAGAGCTTATGACCGTTGCATCCCCTGGCGTTCCATCGTCAGGATTATCCGCACGTACATAGACATTGGGGATGATCAGACTGATAGCCAGAAGCATTGCTAGTACTCTTTTTTTCTTCATTCGTTTTTCTTCCTCCTACTATTATTTTTTCTCTATATCAAAAAAAGGACCACTTCTTCGAAATGATCTAAAGAAATGGCCCTTTTTATAGGTTTCCTTATTCAGTTATTTCTTCTCACCACACTCAGAGCAATACTGGTAGTCCTTAACCTCTACTGTCTCATCCCATGCAGGTTCATCTATTATTGTATCGTAATCTATTATTTCCGGTTCATGCTCTATTGTATCTATAATGACATCCTGCTCACTTGATGACCCATGACAACTCTGTTTTTTTACATGCTCGTCATATTCTTCAGGCGAATCGTACAACTTTCCACAACTACTGCAGTGATACTTTTTAGCATATATATACTCTGTCCAACCTTGACCATACACAGGCTCTTCATGTGTTACAGCGTCATGATGTATGATCTCCGTATGAGTCTTCCATATCCATGTATGCATATGTGATGCTTCCGTAGTGCCTTCTGTTGTCGATTCTGTTGTTGCCTCCGTCGTCTTCTCAGTAGTCTTTTCTGTGGTGGACTCAGTCGTAGACTCCGTTGTTGCTCTTGTTGTCTTTTCGGTTGTTGATTCCGTGGTGCGCTCTGTTGTAGATTCCGTTGTGGTCTTTGTTGTCTTTTCCGTTGTAGGCTCAGTGGTTCTCTGGGTTGTTGTCTCTGTCGTAACCCTTGTCGTAGACCTTGTAGTTTTCTCAGTTGTTGACTCCGTCGTATACCTCGTTGTGGCTCTCGTGGTTCTTTCAGTAGTTGACTCCGATGCAGCTTTGGTTGTTTGCTCGGTAGGCTTCTTCTCTGTGGTCGAGCCTGCTGTACTGCTGGTTGTGGATTCAGTCGTTATTTTTCCTGTTTCAGAACCCACTGAGCTGTTTGTATTTGACTCTGTTGTGGTCTTACCGGTTGTAGGCTCTGTTGCATCATCTGTAGAATTGCCGGTAGTAGACACTGCGGATGCATCATCTTTTGAATACTCCTTTGTGTCTGCTACAGTGAGTTCATGTCTCTCCCGACTCTCTGAACCTTTACTTTCTGACTTGCTGTTACCTGATATGATAAGTACCATCACGATGGCTACACAGATTACTCCGGATGTTATGATGGCTGTTAGCTTTTTTATCTTTCCATTATCTTTCTTATTCATAATCATCACCTGCCTTCATATCCCAAAAATGTCTTAATTACGTGAATTTCACCCTCGACTGTTTGTCAAGTTCGCTCAAATCTCAAGTCCAGTATACTGATTGATCAGGTTGTTAAATGTTATATCATTCTTTGGCATCTCCCTGCTCTCAGCAAAAGAATAATAGGTTTCTGCATTTCCGACTATCAAGTGATCCATGAGTTCAATCCCCATCAGCCCATACACTGCAGCCATCCTCTTGGTGATGTAGATATCCTGCTCCGATGGTTCAACATTACCTGATGGATGATTGTGTATCATAACTATCCCAATTGCATTGCTTAGTATGGAAGCTTTTAACATCTCCCTCGGATTGACTATGGTTCTGTCCAATGATCCCATGGAACATATATGCACATTAATTGGTGTCATATTTGCATCCACATTTACTATTCCCATAACTTCTCTGTCGTAGAACCTCAGCACCTCACCAAATACATCAATGGCAGCCTTCGGTGTTGTGATCGGAGTCTTGCTGTAATACACCTTATCCTTTACCTGCCTGATTGCCACTTGCTCTATATAAAACGGAGCCTCATCCAAAATATCATCTACTTCATTCATACCGCCTCCACTCATCTGATGCAGCATCAGATGTCTTCATCTTCTGATTCCGTGTAAGGAACATCACTCAGCTTATTTAATTCTATGGTGAATTCAAAATCTTCTTCATCTTTTACTTCATCTAGTTTTCTCTTAAGTACTTCCCTAATATCTTCTTCCATACGCTGTTCTACGCTCCTCAGATAATCTTTCCCATTCCCCGGGACATCACATCCCGGGGGTATCTTTAAAAAGCTGCTTCTACATTTCTGCGTATCTCTCTATCCCAGCCTCAGCAGAATATGTTTTTATATTTTCTTTATCACATTCGTAAATGTTATAACTGAGAACCTCTTCTTCCCTCATTGTTGAATTAACCGACCTTACCAGGTCAAAGAGCATTTCTCTGTCAGGCGCCATATCCTGTTTAATGATTATCAGCTCATTTACCGATGAAGGGAGTATCATAAACCTGTCAGTGCCTGTTTTCGTCTCAACCATCTCAAAGAAATTCCTGCAAGCCAGAGGTGAAATACCTTTCATTTCACCATCCATGGCAACGAACATGCACTCATCTGTTTCTTCCGTGTCAAACATCATTCCGATGATCTCGCTCATTCTTTTGATCGTTATATGACTGTTCTCAGAATTCTCTGTGGCCGCCTCAAATAGTTCCTCTTTGCTTAACCCGGCCACTTTCAGCATGTCATCATGTACTACAACGGATCCGGTATTTCCAATAGAATCAAGATTCAGCTGCAAATACGGAACAAGAGCGATATCATCCATTCCATCAATCATCTTAACCGGAACGTTCTCAAGGTAGCTTCGGTTGTTCTCTGTATTTCTCATCTTAAATACGACATTCTCGAGGATACTTTCCTTTGACAGAATCTTCTTTGGATCAAGTGCCTGCGGCCTCTCTCCTGAAATCTGAAGTACATAATCTCTTATCTCTCCTAATGTCTCACCATGCATGTAATTTCTGAAAAGGTCATCTACATAAACTGTCGGAGAAAATGCCGAATCCTCCAATCTGATAACAATCCCGGTCTTACTGACATCATTATTCTTTGTTGTGGATATGATATCCATGGAACAGTTCTTTGGGAGGGTGTTCCTCAATTCCTCAATAAGCGCTTCCTGAAAATCTTCTTTATTCATCCTTAGAGCCCTCCTCTTTTTCTTTCACTGCCTTTGATATCTTTCCAAAATACTCTTTCAGGCGATCCTTCGGATCATCCTTTTCTTCAGTTTCTATTGTGATATTTTCTAATCTATAATCCATATATAGCTCCTTTCCTCTACTACATCTCCATCCCGAACTCCATGAAGTTTTGCTCCGGTTCCTGCTCTGAGCCATCTTCCGGATAGAATGTCATTCCCATCTCTTCCGGTGTATACGGCTGTGGCAGGTCTTCTGCGACTGAATTTTTACTCTCCTTCGATGCATCAGCTTCTGCTTTTTGCTCTTGTACAGACTTTCTCTCTGTGAACTCCTGTCTGTCCACCTGAACATCCAGAAAGAATACCTTTTGGCCTTCCTTGTTTGTGTAACTTCCTGAATTAAGTTTTCCCTCTATAGCAAGCGCCATACCCTTTCTAAACTCCTTTTCAGCAACCTCTGCATTCTTTCCGAATGTCACGCATGGAATAAAATCAGCAGTTTGTGAATTGTCTTTGTTTTTGTTATTAAACGGTCTGTTGACCGCCAGAGTGTATCTGGCTATGCACATTCTCTCTTGACTATCTTTAGGTTCAACCCATTTGATCACGGGATCCCTGGCAAGTCTTCCCCACAAATTTACTCTGTTCATATGATTCCTCCTGTCTTTTTATTTCAGACCCGGTATGCCGGAACAACCGGCTTATCTACAGATCTGATAACTCTCGGTTATTCCGTCACTTTGAATCAATATTCTCTTTTCTTATCCCTTCTTTCTACCTTTAACCTTCTATATATACTCCTCCCCAGAGTAATACGCCTGCTCACTGTTCTCTGCAGCCTGTCTGTTTCTACTTCTCTCTTCAGCCTCTTCAAGAAGTTTAAGAGCAGTTATGATCCTCATTTCCTTTGCCATCTTGCTTTCAAATCTTTTCAGCATCTGTAAAATATCCGGACTGGTAATTATCATCTTCTCAACTTCTGGTTTCTGATTTGGCTTGCCTTCGTCAAGGATCCTTCTCAACGCCTCTGTATTCAGTGCACCTTCCGAATCCATCTTTCTGAAACGTATCGTCTGAGCATGAGATGGTGTAACATCATTCTGTTCATAGTAATCGTAAACCTCCTGTTGCAGATTCTTCGGAAGATACGATAGTTCAACTGCCGGACGGAGCCCCATTCTTTTATCATCAACAAGATCCACAAGACTCTTTTCAAGGTCATTTAGTCTGATATATCGACGGATCTGTTCACGAGAATCCTCACTCATTTCAGCAAGTTCATCAATTGATCTCTCCCCTGACTTATACTCCACTGGAGTAGAAGTTAATTCTGAGCGGAATCCTTGATGATTCATTGCATCAAGCATAACTTTATATGCAACTCCCTTTTCGGAAGGTGGAATACTTGTACGATGAACGAGGTTGGAATCAATCATAAGTATTTCAGCCTGCTCAGCATTCACAGCTTTGAAAATTATTGGCACTTGTGTCATTTCCAATTTCTCAGCTATATGCAATCTTCTATGGCCATCTATTATCTCCATCCTTTCATATTCGCTCCAGAATACAAATATAGGTGTATTTATTCCGTTCTTCCTTATGGATTCCTCCAGCTTTTTCATGTCTTCATCTTCCCTTACATGAAATATAACCTTTCTAAATGGCTGAAGCTCCGCAGGACTTACATAATAGATTGTATTGTAATATGCATCCATCTCGGACACCCGCATCACCTCCTTACTCCAAAACTTTTGGACAATTTGTCCAAAGGTTTATTAAACTCCTATTATTCCCATAAGTGTCTTCATAATCTCTTCCAGGCATTCAATCGAATCCTCCGTCTTGGTAAGACACAGGCAGTTATCATACTCTGCAGTACCTTTACTAAGTACCCTGATCATCTTGATATTGTTTCTGAGGCATAATTCATTCTTAAGTCTTTCGCTTCTGTAATGATGATCTGTCTTTAAATCCCTCATCATAAACTCCACCGCAACTCGCTTTGACGGTATATAATACTGAAAAGGAACCCCCACAACACTGTCATCACCTTTCAGGTAAGAAATACCTTTATTTTGTAACTCTGTCTCAAACATCACTATCTGTTTCTGATAACGCAGACGTCTTCTTTCATCCCTCTTATGAATGAGTTCCCTATAGTGTTCCTCTGACTCTTTATGCCTGCACCGCGGACACTTGGTTCCTTTAGCCTTAGTTTTTACAGCAGCTTCCCACTCATAACCACATGTCTTACATTCCCACCAAACCATTCTGGTTGATCGTTCTGAGATTGTGGTCGGATCAATGTCATTAAGTTCCGACCATTCCTCCATGAGATCGGGTCTTGTAGTTGGAAGATCATTAAAGCCCTTCAGAATCTTTCCGGCACAATATGGACATCCATGTCCTCTCACTCTGTCTGCAATCCTGGCAGACCATTCATGTCCACATTTTCCAAACCAGAAAACTCTCTTACTGGATCCAACCTTGCATTCTTCCGGTGACAGCTTATTCTTATTCGACCATTCAGCCGCCAGATCAGGTATTTCCGATACATGCATCATTCCGTCCTCCTATCACATAAATCATGCTGTACCATAAGGCTGAGATGGTTCTCCATTGTAACCGGAGCATTATACAGGGTTGTAAGAAGATACTGTTTAACATTCTTTACATCCGTTTTATTGTCCGACAATGAACCGAGAACATACTCCATGGTGAATCTGTCGTATTTTTCAAACCTCGACTGAATCATGGAGTGCGGAATCTTTCTGCCACCTATTTTCAAGTCTGAACCAAGTACACAAGCTTCAACCATGATTTCAATTAAGTCATCCAGCTTCTTCCTGCTGACCCTCCCATCACTGATAAGCACATCATATTCAACATTGTCCCGAATCAGTTCCCGGGTACAACTAATCAATCCTTCCGCATCATTCTGATTGATAGGATAGATAGAATTGTTATTACTCAAGTAGTTATTATTAATATAGTTATTATTCACGTCTCGTATCTGAGACGACGGTGGTATCATATCTGAGACGTCCGTGGTCTCAGATTTGAGACGTCCGTGGTCTCGTATTTGAGACGTCCGTGGTCTCATATCTGAGACCACCGTGGACTCATATTTGAGACCACCTGTATTTGCGTGCTTTTCGAGGGGTTCCTCATCCAACCTTTGGACAATTTGTCCAAAAGTTTGATCATTCTGCTCCTCATCAACAGATATCTGTTCTCTCACTAATTCCTCTATTATGTTTTTTACTTCCTCAACCTTATGCACATATATTCTGCTCGGTTTATTCAGTGCTCTGACCTTCTCCACAAGCCCAAACCAGATTTCATTTCCTTCTTCATCCGTTCCTGTCACAATGATGTTTGTCAGTTCAGAAAAAAGCCTGCATGCCTGAGATTTTGACACATGAAGATCCGCCATTACATCCTTTACAGTGTAATAGATGTATGTCCTTCCATTTTCATCTTCCCATCCATTCTTTACGGAAAGTCCGGTGCGATTCAGGAGAAGTCCATACAGGATCTTTGCATTTCCCGACACCTTGGAAAAGCATTCAGATACAACAAGATTCAAAGGAACCTGTATATAAATGAACTGGCTAAGTTCATTGCTGTGAATATATGCTTTTTCCGGAATTTTATATTTGTGCATTCCGTCCCCTCCCAATCAACTTTTTGTTTCGCTTTTCCATTTTTTGAGCAGCTCCGTTATTATTATCTCTATTTCCTCTTTTGAATAATCATCGGAGAAGATACTATCAATCAAAGACTCATCAATTGTTATTTTCCTGACGTTCTTCCTTTTCTTTGTCATTACAAGTAGTTCTCTTACCTTTTCCTCAGACAATTCATGTGCCATACTCAACCTTTTAAGCTGAGCCGACTGTTTCAGACTGATCTTTATTCCTGTTCTGTTTATCTCATCCAAAACCAATCTCTGCTCATTTTCCTTAAGGAATGATATATCCGTCCCTTGACCGAGACCAAGTTTTCCTGCATCAATTTTAAATAGCAATTCATCAATAAGTCTGGACAGCCAGATATACCGCTGAATCGTTTTAGCGTTATCCTCAGAGTTTTCCTGTAATTTCTGAAGGCTGTTTCCCTTCTTGCCCTGATGTTTTATCGCATCATATTTCATCCTGTAAGCCTTTGCCTTTTCACTCGGCAGGATGTCCTCTCTCTGAATGTTGGAGTCCACCATTTCAATTACTGCCTCATCATCTGATATGTTTCTTACAAACATCGGTATGGTTGATATTCCGGCAATCTTACAGGCCTGCACCCTGTTGTGTCCTGCAATGATCTCATAGCCACCTTCAGGTCTAATCCTGACAATACCAGGAACGAGAACTCCATTCTCTTTTATGCTCTGAACCAATTCATCAAGCTTTTCTTTATTGACAGGTTTGAATGGGTGACCTTTGAATTCATGGAGTTCATTGACCATTATTTCTCTGACGCCACCAATATCTCTCATGGCATCATTTATCCCGAAGAGATCATTGAAACTGCTGAGTTTTATCTTTGAAACACTATCCGACTTACTCATACCTAAGCACCTCCTCAGCAAATCCGTTATAAGCCATTGCGACCTTTCCATTCGGATCATGCTTAAATATACTTATTCCTTCAGCTGCCATTTCCGCAGCTCGTACAGAATATGGGATCTTATTTTCGTAAACCCTTATATTGTTGCCATAAGCTGTGTCAAGAAGCTCTATTATTCCCTTTGCATAGTTGGTCCTACCATTCAGCATAGTGATCAGAATGCCATCTATTTCAAGTTTTGTATTAAGACCCCTCTTCACCCTTCCAACGGTCTTTATAAGCTGCTCAAGCGCTTTTAACGATAGATATGCCGCATGTACAGGAACTATTACCCTGTCTGATGCCACAAGGCAGTTGATCGTGGTAAGGCTTAAATTTGAAGCACAGTCAAAAATGATATAATCGTAAAAGTCCCTTACCTTATCCACATATCTTTTCAGAACAAACTCCCTGCTCCATGTATTAACCAAAGATACTTCAAGTCCGGATAGCTCGATGTTTCCTGGAAGGATATCTATCCCCTCTGAATGATGAAGGATTGCATAATTCTTTCTGTCATAGTTTTCATCATTTATCTCTTTTTCCATGACATTTGCGATCGTTACATCCATTTCATCCGGATTACCGAAGCCCAGGCTTGCAGTAAGGCTACCCTGTGGATCCGTATCGATCAGAAGCACTCTGTAGCCCTTCCCTGCAAGATAGGCTCCAAAATTAAATACAGTTGTTGTCTTGGCCGTTCCGCCTTTCTGCGAAGTTACTGAATAAACTTTACACATAGTGGTTACCACCTTCCGCTGTTTCTCTTATATTTGTTTTTGCTTTACCGATAAATACTGTTCCCGAACCGAAATATCTGCTCTGTCTTTCAGTTTCCTGGTTTTCCGCATATCTCTTCTGAGCCTCTTCATCCCTGAAAACCTCAGTAAATACCATTTTGTATTTGTTTGTCCCTTTAACCGGAATATAATCCGACGGATTATTCATCACGTATCTCTTATCTCTCTGCATCATCTTAAGGAACCATCTGATATCTCTGGTGGTACCTTGTAGTCTGATCTTTAACATCTCTTCGCCTTTCCCTTTATAAATTATTTTTGAAGGATTAGTTATCAGGTATCACCTCCCATACCAGTGATAAATCAATAAGTTTCGACCATAGCACAAAAAAAGGACACAATCTAAAATCTCTTTTAGAAAGTGTCCTTAACAGTTCTATTAAAACAGAATATTTAATTAACCATATACTCGAAAATGGCAAAGAATGCCATATTTATGCATTAATCCGTTCCTACTTTGTAGGACTTATGTAGGACTTATGAACTGTAAACCCTTTAAAACACACGTATATGCGTTGTTCTTAATTGATACTCTTTAACGTCGGGAACAGCAATACATCCCTTATCGCCGGGCTGTCAGTCATGATCATGACAAGTCTGTCGATACCATATCCGATACCGCCTGTAGGTGGCATGCCGACTTCGAGAGCGTTGAGGAAGTCCTCATCTGTATGCTCTGTCTCATCATCGCCTGCGTCAGCAAGGGCATCCTGAGCAGCAAATCTTTCTCTCTGATCGATTGGATCATTAAGCTCTGAATAAGCATTTGCCATCTCCCAGCCGTTCATGAAGAACTCGAATCTTTCAACATATTCAGGATTCTCCGGCTTCTTCTTGGTAAGAGGAGAAATCTCAATCGGATGATCCATAACAAATGTAGGCTGGATCAGATGCTCCTCAACATATGTCTCGAAGAAGAGATTCAGAATATCACCCTTCTTGTGGAAGTCCTCAAATTCAATATGATGCTCCTTTGCAAGAGCACGAGCTGTCTCAAGGTCTTTAACCTCGTTCCAGTCAATATTTGCGTACTTCTTAACAGCATCAACCATTGTGATTCTCTCAAATGGCTTGCCGAGATCCATTTCCACGCCCTGGTAAGTAATGGTTGTTGAGCCATTAACTTCCTTCGCGATGTGACGATACATAGCCTCTGTAAGGTCCATCATGCCGTGGTAATCGGTATATGCCTGATAGAGCTCCATAAGTGTGAACTCCGGATTATGTCTTGTGTCAACTCCTTCATTTCTGAAAACTCGTCCGATCTCATATACTCTCTCAAGACCGCCGACGATAAGACGCTTCAAATAAAGCTCAAGAGAAATACGAAGCTTGAGATCCTCATCAAGGGCATTGAAATGAGTCTCAAATGGTCTCGCAGCTGCTCCACCCGGATTAGCCACAAGCATAGGAGTCTCAACTTCCATGAAGCCCTGCTCATCCAGGAATCTTCTTATGCATGAAATGATCTTCGATCTCTTGATAAATGTCTCTTTAACATCAGAATTCATAACGAGATCAACGTATCTCTGACGATATCTGATATCTGTATTTGTAAGTCCGTGGAACTTCTCCGGAAGGATCTGAAGTGACTTGGTAAGAAGTGTTACGCTGTCTGCGTGAACCGAAATCTCGCCCATCATTGTACGGAAAACATATCCGGTAACACCGATGATATCACCAACGTCCAGCTTCTTGAAGTCAGCGTAGTCATCCACGCCGATTGTATCCTTCGATACGAACACCTGAATATTTCCGCTCTTGTCCTGTACATTGCAAAATGAAGCCTTACCCATAACACGCTTAGACATCATACGTCCTGCGATGCTTACCATGATAGGATTTGCATCCATGATGGCACGTCTTTCATTATAAGCTTCTGTCTTAACCTGCTTTGCTTCAGCTTCATCCATTCCCTCAGTATTTGGGATTTCCTTACCGGCAAGAAGCTTCTCCTCGAGAACGATATACTCATCCTTTGCCTGCTGCGCGTGGTAAGACTGGTCATACTTTGTGATAACAAATGGATCCTTTCCTGCTTCCTGAAGCGCAGAAAGCTTCTCACGGCGAACCTTAAGAAGCTGATTTATATCCTGAACCGGCTGATTAGCCTGATTCTTCTGATTGTTCTGATTATTCTCTGCCATTTTATGTCTAACCTCTTGTGAAGTCTAATATCTTATAGTTAAATGTACCACTTGGTGCATTTACGATAACTGTCTGTCCGGCCTTACGTCCGATAAGAGCCTTTCCAACCGGTGATTCGTTCGAAATTTTGCCATTAAGAACGTCTGCTTCTGTTGAACCAACGATCATATATTTGTATTCTTCTTTGCTATCTATATCCTGAATATGAACAGTACCGCCGAAGTTTACAGTTTCCTTATCCAGCGAATCCTCATCGATTACTTCGGAATTCTTGAGAATCTTCTCAATCTCTTCGATTCTGGCTTCGATGTCACGCTGTTCATCCTTAGCTGCATCGTACTCTGCGTTCTCTGATAAGTCTCCCTGCTCCCTTGCTTCCTTGATCTTCTGAGCAACCTCTCTACGACGGAAAACTCTGAGATCATTCAGCTCATCCTCTAACTTCTTGAGACCTGCACTGGTAAGAATATTTTTCTTCTGCTCAGCCATATTTCTATTCCTTTCTATAACAATAAATTGTTTCTATTTCTTTAGACACGGAATCAATTATAATCTATATATATCGCAAAGTCAAATGTTTCTTGATGTTCCAATCCACCTATTCCAATCCACCATGTTCCGATCCACCAATTATTTCTTGATGTTCCGGCTCACCAAATAAAATTCTCATGATTCCTTCTTCTCTTCCGAAATGAGAAATGATTCCACCGGATTACCGCAGAATATGATATTCGGCTTGCCACCCATTGCTGTATCCATTATGAAATCCTCATCCTTTCCGAAGACCATACATCCATATTCATTATTTACAATTACAGACATATCACATTTTATAAGCTCAATATGCTGGTTTCCATCGACATTTCCAAATGGCAGAGCCCTCTCGCCGCTTATCGAAAGCCCAAGTCTGCAGCTGTCCAGAGCGACCTCGCTTCTGCCCTCCACGGAACCCATGAACAGAGCCCTATCAGATCTTATGCTGGACTCAAAGTATACTCTCTGCGCGCTGATGCGCACTATATCTCCTGAAAATGAACCTATACTTATGGTATCAGTACCACCACCGGTAATGCTGATAGTACTGTGCTCGGCATAGAAATCAACACTGCCGTTCATACTTCCGATGCCCACACAATTGACCGAACTGAGTCTTATTTCAAGGAGACAGGTCCTTATATCAAACTTTCCGTCAGCATCGAAGAAACCGATTCCGAGGCTCTTGCTGCCATTGCATTCAAGTATATATTTACCACGCTTGACAGCGATATTTCCACCCATGCCCGAGCCGATACATACTCCCTGTCTGCCCTTGGAAATGATATGAATCTCTCCATCCTGATTAAAAATCAAATTACCGCATTTCTCATCAAATCCGGCTCCTATTCCGAATCCCGAGCTTTCAAGTTCAATCTTAAGATTGCCCTCCCCTTCAAATATTACCCTGGAGCTCTCCGGAACATGTATTCCGCCAAATCGCAGTCTGTTATCATTTTTCAGAACTATGGTTAAATTAACATTTTCACCAACCTCCATGCACTGATGCCTGCCCGCAGCCGTAAAGCTTACATTATCAAAGTCAAGCCTTCCGGTATATCCATCTTCTATACTGATGAAAAGATCGGTATCCACTCCCGGCGCTCCGATAAGTGAAATATCCTTATAAACGACATTTTCGGCACCGATAACAATATCAGTATAACCGCCGCTGGTAAGTCCTGCGAGTATTACACGGTTGGTCTGTCCGGAACGATAGCTGTGACGTATCGTTCCCTCGTCTCTCTCTCGGACATATTCCGTGATCTCAGCTTTTATATCCTCCGGAAGATCCGGAATAAGCTGAGACGAAGGCCTTCCTGTATAAAAGCCCTGTATCAGATCCGCCCCGAGGAAAATGACCATCTGAAGCTCCGCCGAAGTCTCCACGCCTTCCGCAAGCGCCAGCATACCATTATGGTGGCAGAAATCAATAATATCCTTAACAAAATGCTTCTTATCCGGTTTATCCTGTATTCCGCTGAGAAGAGACCGGTCGATCTTGACTATCTTCGGCATATACCTCAGAAGGTTGCTTATATTTGAATATCCCGTTCCGTAATCATCGAGAGCAGTCCATACACCCAGAGAACCGAGTCTGTTGTTTAGCCTGTCCAGCTCCTCATCAGCAAGCTCTGCTTCCTCGGTAAACTCTACCACTATATTATCGGGGTACTTCAGAAAATATTCATCGATAAGCTTATCCGTCTCAGGATTTACTCTTATACCCGGAATACTGTTAATAAATATCTTTCTGTCTTGCAGCAAATCTATATTTTTATCCACGAAATCAAGGACATTTAAAAATGTAGCCTTCTCCACATCCGAGAGTCTTCCCTTGATTCCGGCATATTTAATGATCTTAAATGGCGAAATCCTTACATCCGTTCCGGATCTCATAAGCGCCTCATAGGAATAAATACTTGCTGTATTTACATCAACTATAGGCTGGTAGTGATATATAAACAGATTCTCATCAAGTATTTTCATGACGAGATCAAGCTCCTGACGCTCCTCCGGAAGAAGAAGTATATCACCGGACCGGTTGTTGTCATGAAGTTTCATTGTCTGCTGGGTATTTTCAAGAAGTCTGATAAGCTGGGAACGTCTGAGCCATTCAAAGCCGACAGATGTGAGCATCATCCACTCCCTGTAGATTCTGTCATATGATCTGATTTTATCACCATAGCTGATCACGCCATAGCCAAAACATTTATCCTCGTTGTAAAGCGGCGTGAAGAAATAAGCCCGCGGTTTTCTGCCGCGGTTTTTAAGTTCAGGAAGAAGATCCCTGCGGTCAAATGCTTCTGATATTCCTGCATAATTTGCACCGTCATCTTTGCCATAGTTGACAACACGTATCATATGACGGCTCATACCAATTTCCTCAGGTATCACATCCGGGTTGGTCTCCATGTCCTTCCAATGCTCGCAAAGGCACAGTGAAAACTGCTCTATATCCTCTCCCATCTGATAAACATACGAATATACCAGATTGACAAATGGTATAAAGTTCTTCTCACATATAAGATTGTTCAGCATTGAATTGTAGACTGAATCGAAGCCTTCTGCCGAAATATCAGTATCCCATACGGGGCGCAGCATGCCTTTTCTTACCATCTCAGGTTTGTTAAGCATATCACAGCCACAGCCGCAGCTTTCACCTATAAAGATAGAAGCCTTTGGCTGATATTTCTGCACCGGCCTTCCCGACAGCATATCGTCAACGTACTTCGCAGAATAAGCTCCATTTTCCCTTGCAGGCAGGAGACACGAAGTAAGCGGATGCGGACTGCGCCTTCCGTCCTCGGTACTGTCAAAACCGATAACTGCTATATCACTGCCAACATTTATTCCGCCGGATTCAAGAGCCTTGCAGAGTCCTATCGCCATCTGATCATTTGCACATGCCACAGCCTGCGGAAGCCTGCCCGAAGCCATCAGCTGTTCAGCCGCAGCTTCTCCGCTGGTATACCAGAAATCTCCATACATTATGCGATCTTCAGAAACCTCCAGTCCATGGTCAGCCATCGCCTTCTTGTAAGCCTCAAGACGCATAATGGAATGCTCGTGCCATCTTTTTCCGGTCAGGTATGCTATATCCGTATAGCCATGATGCTCTATAAGGTGTGAAACAAGCCTGTAACATGGTTCGAAGCTATCGGTCAAAATACTTGGAAAATATTTGCTCTTGATATCAACCACCAGAACCGGACCGCTGAAATTCTTATGTATACGCTCCTCAAGTGCATCTCCCAGACCCGGCACCTGAATAGAATCCCGGAGCACAACAACAGCGTCATAATCTTCCGGCTCAAAAAGCTCGTAGATATGACTCTCCGCGACCTCCCTTATCTGCGTATCCAAGTATTTTCTGTACATCGAAAATACACAGATCTCAAATTCATGTTTGAACGCCTCCTCCATGAAACCCTCTATGAAATTCTTCTGATATTCCTCATCACACTGTCCCACAAGAACAGCAATTCTTCTCATCAGAACCATATAACGCCCCCATTTTACCCTTATAACGTTTGATTTTACGATTTGCCTGTAAGATTCGTTTATACAATTCGTAAATATTCTTCTTTAATAATATCAAAAAATCGCTGTATGCGCTAGACCTACAGCGATTTTCTTTGATTTTTGGTAAGTAATATAATCCACGTAACAGTGGCAGGAATACATCTGTGGGATGTACCAACGTGGAAGGGTCAAAATTGCTTATCATCAGATGATGTGTTATAATATTATTTAATTGTGAGTTATTCAAACATCTCTCTAAGTCACAGTTAAATTCTATCAGATAATACCGATAAATATTTGCCGCCGTTTCGTCACTGTTTTTCCAATGTTCTTCCGCAGCATACGAAAGAATAACGGAAAATAGAAAGGATAAGTGCAATGGAAATACCCAATCAGCTTACAACTATACTTATATATTTTTACTCAGCAGGAATACATATCGGATTTGTTTTAATATCGAAAAAATGTTTTTTTGACAAATACCGACTCGACAGGGTCATTATGCTGTTTTTGCTTTCACCGTCCATAGGGGCAACTATCATGCATCAGATTACCGACAAAATATATTTCGGTGAAAGCATTGACGATCTCATACGTGGACATCTGATATATATAGCATTGGTGGCGCTTGTAGTGGCAATCCAGCTTCCGCTCTATCTTTGGTTTGTAAAGCCTCAAAACAAATCCGTTGCGGCATTTATATATCTGAGCTGCCTTACCTTTATAGTCTATAACGATTATGTTGAGAATGTTTATGACAATTTAAGTATAACAGGGAATATCTGGATCAAGAATATACTCATGATCATAGCCGCAGTATTTTTTTACAGATTTGTTATTCTTCCGCTTTCTTCTATCACAAGGATAAAGCAGAATCGAAGCATGTCGGTATTTGTTATTATTCCGGCAGTAGCAATCGCAATAAAGCTTTTACTCCTCATATTGAAGGATATTTCAAATGAATACAGTTATTACGGCACGCGTGTAGGAGCTACTCAGGAATATAAATCTTCTGGCAAAGTACTGAAACCATATTTCAAAGACTTTGTAAAAGGATGGGAAATGTACCGGGAAATCTATACGATTGCCTGCTACAGCATGATTGCGATGCTGATCATAGCATTTGTGGTTATCGTACGTAATGTGATACAGCTGAATGAGATAAGCCGCCAGAATCTCGAGATCCAGGCAGCCAGGGATGATGTGAAGGAATTGTCGGTCGAAGTGATGGAGGCGCTCGCTCATACGATAGATGCGAAGGACAAATATACCAACGGCCATTCCATCCGCGTCGCGCAGTATTCACGGATGATTGCCATGAAAATGGGCTTATCCGCCGAAAGCTGCGAAAATATATACTATATGGGACTTCTTCATGATATAGGAAAGATTGGTGTCCCGAATGAAATCATCAACAAACCCCAGCGACTTACCGACTCGGAATATGCTGTCATAAAAACACACCCAACCATAGGATATGATATTCTTTCAGAGATCAAGACCCGTCCGGATCTGGCCAAGGGTGCCAACTGGCATCATGAGCGCTATGACGGAAAAGGTTATCCCGATAGATTATCCGGTGAAGACATTCCTCTTGAGGCAAGGATCATTGCCGTGGCCGACAGTTATTATGCGATGACCTCCAACCGCAGCTACCGGAATTATCTGCCACAGGATGTCGTCCGGTCAGAATTGGAAAAGAATAAAAATACTCAGTTTGATCCGGATATTGCAGATATTATGATTGCGATCATCGATGAAGATAAGGATTACAGGTTACACGAACTGTCTGAGGAAGACTCCGAGTAAACGACAGATAACCGTGACAGGCACATTGTTCCCCATTAAACAGCCTTTTCTGCTGCGACCTTTCTTGCTTCCTCTTCAGGGAGCGGTCTGCCCCAGATATATCCCTGGACAAAATCACATCCAACAGTTTTGAGCGTATCAAGCTGCTCCTGCTCCTCCACGCCTTCTGCTATAACATCAAAGCCCATGATGTGACCGATGGATACAATGGCAGCAACATACTGCTTGGAAGAATCGCTCAGATTCATCTTATCCACAAAGGATTTATCAATCTTCAGAAGATTTGCAGGGAATCTGTTGAGATAGCTGAGCGATGAATAACCTGTTCCGAAATCGTCAATAGCAATCTTTATACCCAGTTTCTTCAATTCATCAATTACCTGTACAGCTTTATCGACAGAATCAATCATAATAGATTCCGTTATCTCAACCTCAATCTGTTCAGGCGCCACATCGGAAGCCTTGATTATATCCTTGATTTCGTCAAGGAATCCATTTTTCATAAGATGTCTTACGGATACATTCACGCTGAGCGTGATATCGATATTGTATTCCTTTATCAGCTTTCCAAAGAATAAGGCAGACTTTCTGAATACGATTGCGTCAACCAGATCTATCAGACCGACCTTTTCAGCGACCGGGATAAAAATGCCCGGACTTACCATATTTCCGTCAGGATCCTTCATTCGTGCAAGAGCTTCAAAGCCGCGCAGTTTATGCGAAAAATCAAACTGAGGCTGAAGATGGAAAAAGATATTGTCATTTTCAATAGCAGCCCTGAGCAGTCTTTCGGTCTCCAGATTTTTAGCATCATTTGCCATATCAGGAGCAAATCTGAGAATACGGCTGCTGCTGTTGATACGCTTGACCTCCTGCATCGCTGCATTTGCGCATGAACCAAGCTTATCATTTGTTTTTCCGTCTTCCGGATACTTTGCATATCCGAAGCTGCCTGTGAGATAAAAATCACATGAATCTACCGTCAGGCGTTCACCAAGCATCTCTTCGTACCGACTGATTGTCTTAAGGATATCTTCCTCAGAGCTATAATCACAGATTACCAAAGCGAACTCATCTCCACCTATCCTGGCTATAAAATCCGTTGTTTCCGTGATATCCGAATTGGTAATTGCCTCCCATCTGGATGCGATCTCCCGGAGAACAAGATTTCCGTTCTCATAACCCATCGAATCATTTATACTGTTAAAGTTATTAATATCTATCCAGACCAGAGCAAATTCCTTATCACGGCTGATCAGGTTTTTCAATAATGTTGAGCAGGCGAATCTGTTAGGCAGACCGGTAAGATCATCCTTGACAGCCCGGTCACGAAGACTGATATAAGCCTGTTCCACCTTTTTATTATTGAGATATACTACTGTGATAGCTATCATTGCCAGCAGATTACTGAAGATACCCGGCAGACTTCTGATATTATTGCCGCGGATAACTCCGATCAGAATACCTGGGAGCTGGGCAACCAATAAAGTAAGCGCAGAAACATAGCCTAATCTTCCACACCAGAGAGTCATCAGTATAACACATATATTTGCCAGAGCAGAGAACACTCCCGCAAATGCATTTATCGGAATAAGATGACCGAAGAGCTGTACCGAGCCTTGCAGCCCGGCAGATAAGCTGACCAAAAATGTACCTGTCAGATATAACACCAGAAGAAGAATAAATACATATATGGGCGATTTTTGGCGCACACTAATACTGTCAAGCGTGGATTCAATTATCTTTTTTCTGTAACGTTTTCTATCACTTTTTTTCATGAATCCGTCCTCCTGCAGTAGTTTACCAGAGAATCAAATAACCCACTTATATAATAACAAAAAATCGCTGTAAATGCTATATCTACAGCGATTTTTATCGTCTGCTGAACAGTGACAGGCCGTGACAGGCACCATTATCGGCAAAACCGGTTCTCAGATAAACGGAAGCATATATATGGGAAGGCAGATCACATCCTTATCCTTTGCATAATCTTTTGTATATACAAGATACCTCTTAAGGATCCTGTCGGAATACTTTTCGCAAAAATGGTCCAACGAAGCATGTTTCTTATACCCCGAGGACTTGATTTCCAAAGGACAGATCTTGTTTTTCCGCGTTATCAGAAAATCCACTTCATAATTGTGTCTGGATGAGGGATTCATGAAAGTGTGATAAAACAATTCATTTCCCGTTGCCGCGAGCATTTGAGCCACCACATTTTCATACAGATAACCAAGATTGGCGGATAGTTTATCACTTAGGAGTTTTTCGTAAATCTCATTCTCTGTAAAATCCCTGTCCTTGAACATAAGCGTTATGAATAGTCCTGTATCACAGACAAACATCTTAAACTTTGCCAGATCTATGGTTCCCGACATTCCCACATTGGGATCATCTGCGTGGTAGGATACAAGCACTGTCTTTGAATCCTTCATCTCAGCGATTAACTGAAGGAGGTCATCCGCCCTCACATCCCTTTTCAGCACGCTGCTTACATGATACCGGCATGTATTCTTGTTTAACTGTGCCGGTATCGCATCAAATAACATGGATGCCCGTCCTGTGGAGTCAATCTTCACAAAATCATCTTGATACAGGTTCAGGATATCCCGCTTTACCAGGTCAACCTTTTTGAAATTATTTGTGTTTATATATGCCTCTACCGCCTGCGGCATTCCTCCAACGAGCATATACAGCCTGAAATCACGGAGAAGCTTTCTGTTTGTCTGCTGCCCCAGTGGTTTTTCCATTTCAAAAAACTGCTTAATAACATTGTAGCCTGTATTGTCTCCTATTGCCCAAAGAAACTCCTCATAATCCATGGGATACATTTTGATTTTCCGTTCTTCACTCGGAATAACAATATCCTTTACATTCTTCTTTATGGAAATAAGGGAACCGGTCTCAATATAATCATACCGGTGATCCTTAACAAGATGCTTTATCGCCTGACGGGCTAACGGACATTTCTGCACTTCGTCAAAAATGATAACCGATTTTCTCTCTTTCAAATCAATCTTATACTGAAGCTGCAGCTGAAGAAAAAGATAGTTAAGATCTGAAATGTCCTCAAATAAATCTCTTGTAGTCTTGGATGCGATAGAAAAATCAATCAGTATATAGCTTTCATACTCGTTTTTTGCAAATTCTTCAGCCACCGTAGACTTACCGATTCGTCTCGCACCTTCGATCATAGCTGCTGTCTGACCATCAGATTCTCTCTTCCAATCCAGAAGGGTATCATATACTTTACGCTTAAACATTGTCACTGATTCCTTTCGCATTTTCTTTCATCCTATTTATCCCCAATGTCGCACTTTCTTTTGTCTGTTTTATCCCCAAAGTCGCACTTTCTTTTGAGTAATTTTAACGCAAAATCGCATTTTCGTCAACTCTTTTGTCTATAGGTATTTTCAAGCTTAGGAATCCATATTTTCTTTTGACAGGCGCCATTATCTTTAGTCCAGAATAAATTTATAGGCAGGTATCACTTCAATCGTTAAGCCATCTTTCGTAATTGTTCGTTCTTCTTCATTAGTCACAATGATAAGGCGTTTTATTCCTTCCGTTTTCTTTGCAAAAGATATGAGACTTTTTGTTTCTCTGTCTTCCGCCGTTTCTATGCTATAAGCAACCTGTATGGCGCATTTTTCTTCCGGAAGATAAAAATCTATGTCAATTCCAGTTTGCGCGGATTTGAAATAATATACCTCCTCGCCATACCTGCGCTTTAAGCATACTGCTACCGCATTTTCCAAAAGTGCTGATGGTTTATCTGTCAGGAACAGCGACAAAAGGCCGTTATCGTAAAAATAGAACCTTGGCGTACTCTCCTTTTCGGCAAATTCGGAAACATAATTTTTGTTTCTAAACAAAAGATACGCATTTTCTGCATAAGATGAATAATCTATCATGGCATCCGTTGACGTCTTAGTTCCTGTAGCCTTAACGTTTCTCGCCAGCGTATTAAAGGAAATCTCATGCATCACGGTTTCAGCTATTTTCTTTATCATAAGCCGAAGCGCCATCTTATTATTAACGTTTTCACGTTCCACGATGTCCCCCAACAGAACCTTCTCATAGACGCTTTTAATGTATTCTCTTTTGTTAGTTAAAAGTTGCGCCTCAGGAAATCCACCGCTTATAACATATTCCTGGTATCCCCTGCGAATCTTTGCAGACTTGGAGGTCGTAAGCATTGCCTTTTCATCATGAGCTATCTTCTTGTAATCCAGTGATTCAGATAGCGAAAACGGCATGATCATTTTGGACAAGTATCTTCCGCCAAGAGCCTTTTCCATCTCAGAACTTAGCATTTTGGCATTGCTTCCCGTAATATACACTCGCTTCTTCTGGTCAGCCATTCTTCTGGCAAAGTGTTCCCATCCGTCTATGATCTGAATCTCATCAAAGAAATAGTATATGTCTTTTGCATCCGATAATTCATGTGCCGTCTCAACAATGTCATTAAAGTCTTCCTTCTTGAAGCCCAAGAGTCTGTCGTCTTCAAAATTTACGTAAACAATCTGTGACCATTCACAGCCTCCTTCAACAAGCTCCCTTGCAATCTTATATAACAGAGTAGATTTTCCTGCTCTTCTAAGTCCCACAAAAATATAATTGACGTTCTTTTCAAAGACGTAATTCCGTTCGATGATCTCAGCGTTTTGTATTATCTCAATCTGCTCTAAAATAACACGTTTCAATACGTTATGATTCATGCCCGCCTCCCAATATCGCTTCGACACGATGTTTTGTATTGATATTATCGTGTGTGCACGATAATGTCAATATTTTTTATCGTGTACGAGTAACATTTTTATCGTATGTGGGAAACAAAAGCCATGTAAATGGTTATCTTTCTCCAATCAAGTAGTTATGTAAAATTGTACAATTTTACACGAATATCGAGTTATCTATGATTATCCCATATCAAAAGAGACGAACCAAGGTACAGACTATTTACCATTTACCTTTTACCACGCACGAGCGGTTTACCGCTTACGTACATACTATTTACCATTTACCAAAAAATCGCTGCAAGTGCTATACCTACAGCGATTTTCGACCTGTTTTTGTTACATTTTCTTGACTGTGTCAGGCAGATTGTTCATCGTTTTTGATTTTGTTTTTTAGTCATCAAACACTTCAGACAATACCCTCGCATTCGTATATATCAAATGATCATAATCATATGACGATTTTGAATATGCGTTATCCGGGCTGTCAATAGCCGGATATGTGGCTGCTGTAAGCGACACCTTATAATTCGAGTATTGCAATCCACCAGTTTTAAACTTCGTATTTCCAGTATATACCTTAAACTGTATCGGTATGTAATATATACCTTCTGTCTGAGCCTGAATCTTAAGCTTTGACTTATGAATACGAACCTTGTAAATTGTGCTATTCTTTGTAGTCACCACAGTGGCCGATGATGCAGAATTGTTTGCCTGATCAAAGATTACATCTGGTTCTCCGTCCGAATCATCATCCTTACCATATATTTTTAGTTCAGTAATATAGTCACTGATAATCTCAGCAGTACCTTCATGAACTGGATTCCCTACAGTCGGTTTAACATATGTGCCACTCTTTGATAGTGTCAAAGTCAATTCAATGTAATCACCGGCATTTTTCAGCTTGTGAGTATCATAGATTGCAAATGTATCTACAAAAAGTTCATCATCTCCGGTATCCACTGAATTTATGCCAAGATAGCTGTATGGTCCTGTAATAGCATTCGGTGTCTGCTCGACATAATAATCCAAGGTGGCTTCTGAAGCGTTTGTAGTATAATACCTTGTAATATCTGTCTTCTTATCCGATTCAGCACTGTTTGCAGCGCCCTCAACGGTTGATGAAATATTCGAATAACCAATAACCTTAGAACCGACAGAAGCTAATGATCCCTCGTCTTTAGTCGGGAACTGCAGATACAGTTCATCCGGGCCATAAACCATGTCAAAGCTTGCCTGTAAAGTAACAGCATACTCATTTGACAACTTGCACAGTTCTGTAATAATATTCTGCTCGTTGCTAACCTCAACATATTTCTCGTAAATAGAGAAATTCGGACTAGCTACATCAAGCGGATTGGAAGCCTCAAAATCTTCAGGTCTAATGGCACTTCCCTTGTATCGATATTTCTTGTTACCAATAAGTCCTTCAGCTTCAAGATTTATACCCACTTCTGAATTACCATCTGCATCAAGCATATCATACATCATGAAAAATGACTGATAAATAGTTGCCTTGTCTGCGAACGAACTCATATTTGAATAAATCTCAGCCGTTACTGCAGTATCGGTCAATGCTACATTCGCAGTCATTGTTATTCCAAGATGCTTGTTATCCGAAGCCATTACTTCAGAGCCAATACCTTTTTGAGGAACAACCGTAAGTGTCAAATCATTATCATAAAGATTACCCATGAACAGATTCAGGATTGTTGTATGTTCTACCTTGTTTGCACGCCAGTTCTCAACGGTCCAATCTTCTGTGGTATAATTCACACCATGACCTGTTGAATTAAATGTATCCTGTGAAGATATTTCATAACGATATATATTATCATCACTATCATCTTTCTTCGTAAAGATACTCAGATAGTATCTCTCAGAAGTTAGATTCTTTACTTCTGTAACGGTATATCTATCATCGTTTTCAATTGTATCTTCATCTGTTATCGGTCGATAATTAATTCCGTTGTATTTTACCGTAGCACCCGTTTCTGTATTTCCGGCAGTAGGTGTAAGCGTTCCATCGTCATTCTGTTCCACCTTAACAGTCATTAGATTCTGAAGAGGTGCCGGTTTATACCTTATTCCGTTTGCATCTGTAAAATCATACAGACTAATAAAAGTGTTATCACCGGTTGGCGGATCATTAAGATAGTAATAATGTCCTTTATCATTTGCGTCAACCAAAACCATCCTCGTCACACCCGGCCAGCCATTATGGTTATGATTTTTCAGCGTCAAACTCTTATAGTAATTTGTTAGAACACTATCACCGCCATTTATGGCATCCTTCCACTCACCGGCAGATCGGTTGTAAGCATATTCAAAATCTATAGTCACAGGGTTTCCAAGGTTCTCAAAGAGTCCCTGTTTTCTATAGTTGGCTGCTCCAATATGCGTGTATGCATCTCCATAATAGTCAGTTCCAGATTTTATTTCTGCATTGAAGTCAAAGCGAAGAACCTTCCTTACATACACCGGAACGTACAGATGGTATGCGATCTTGCCTGAACCTGACGGATCCTTAAAGCGGACATCAACAAGTGAAAACTGCGGTATATCACCATTATCTACATGATCTGCATTCATGTAGAAAAAATCCCCCGCAGTTACCGAAGTCTTCTTTAGGTTGGCTGTCATTGAGGACGAATTATCAACATCAAATACATGCGTTTCCGGGTTGTAAGTACACTTATACAATCCAACTTCATAAACAGCTGAATTTGCAGATGCAAAATTATAATTTGTATTTGTCAATGTATCCAGATAGTTATTTATCAATCTTGTAAGTGTAACTCTGTTGGTGTCCTCAGCAACCAGTAACGGGAAGTTCCTAATTGCGCCTCCTGCAGCCGTATTAACATATCCGGCATATTCCACATAGGATGACGACATCTCTAATTTAAGCGTCTCGAGAGCCTCCTCATTGGCTACAAGACCCAGCTGAGTTGTAACTGTAGTATACGCTTTATTCTTTCCATCCCTCTGATCTTTCACAATATTATTAAATGACGAAGATGCATATGAAGGCGAGCTGACACCATCACTTGTAAGAAAGTACGTCGTTCCATTATATGTTGATATCAGGCCCTTCGGATTCGTTGTTACATAAGGCTGCAGGTTTTCGTTCTGAATATAGCTATTTTTCTTTACGGTTTTCTTGATAATATAAAGAAATTTATCGGTTGATGAGCCAAATTTAGCTTCGTACAATTCTCTTTCAGCAGTGCTTGGCGTACTGCCAGAAGCGTCTCCGTTGGTAAATGTAATGGAACCATTATTCTCGGTTACAGTGCCATAATTCCATTTATAAAAATTATTTTCACTGTACGCATAGTATAATGTAAAGTACCAGTTTGGTTTTTGAGCTCGTGTCTGCAAAGAAGTATTTTTATCATATCGAACTCCGCTTCCATATCCAGATCTATTCAAGACATAATAGTCTGTTGATGTTGTCTTTGTTGTACTAAGGAAGCGAAAATACTTATTTGAATCACAATAAACAGTAAATGAATCAGCATTATCCTTTGTACCTAATACAACGCCTAAACCTGTTGGTGTTTCAGGGCATATATATTTCTTTGTTCCACTATCAATTGTGTATATTTTATAATTATCATCATTAGTATTCTTTTCTAAATACCATATCTGAGAATTGTTAAAAGCATTCTCGTCTAAAACTGTGGTATTATCTTTATAATGCGTTGTATTATGTACAAAACTACCAGTATTTTCTTTCCAAAAGAATCCAAGAGCTGCTCTTTCTGTATCAATATCTGCAGAAGTAGCAATTTGATTTCCACTAGCCGCCACGTCCAAGAGACTTCTATCATAACCAATCTTGGTAACCGAATAAGTAGTACCTTCTACTACAGAACTCTCACTTGTTGTAACCTCTGGTTCTCCATCAGCATCTACGCCAGTGATTGAAACACGGACAGCGTCAGAAGCACCTTCAACAGAATATTGAGTAACAGTAGTCGTTGATCCATTAGCAACGCTCTGAACATTAACGCCCTCAGTCTCAATGTTTGAAAACAGTTTATTAGGGTTAGTTACTGAAGCGGTGTTATCATAGTCAGCGAAAATAACATAGCCGCCTGTTCCATATGGCGTATTAGAATTGAATGGATGGCCAACCAATGCCGCAACCATGTCAGAATCTTCAGTTAGCTTATATTGACGAGAAAAACCTGCAAGCTTAATAATACTTTTAGTCTCATCTCTTGCTGTTTCCCCACAAATATAACCACGATACTGCCCTCTTAATATCAAATCCTGTGCCAGAATATTGTATCCAAGTAATCTGAATTCATATGCTCGTACAGCTGCGGTTCCGCCTGTATTGTTTATTTTACCAACAAGTCCACCGGAATTACCATCTGAAGAATCTGACTCTATCTCGCAATCAAGAACTGATAGATTATTCAGTATTAAGTTATGATTAAACTTACCATCACTACCACCAGCCGTTGTTGAATCATCTCCCCAGATACCAACAACACCGCCAGAGTTCTTTTTACCTGAAATAACATATCCTTCAACAATACAGTTATCAATAGTAACTTGAGGCATATCCTCTTTTGCAGAACCTATAATACCGCCCGCCGAACAGTACTTCATATTGTCGTCATCATCAATCGAAGCACCATTATCTATTTTTTTTGCACCTGTACTTGATATTTCAGCATTATCCAAAGCGCAAACAAGATTTGTTCTAGTAATTGAACTTGTATATTCCGTTTCATCTGTTGTATTCTTGCCAGCTGTTGCCCAGTGCCCAACGATACCACCGGCCGTAAGCTGTGATTTTACAGACATGTTGTTGATAATGCAGTTATCCATATCCAGATACTGACGGTTCATAATGCCGAAAATCCCACCACAATAAATATTGGCATTCTCGCATTTAACATAGTTTAAGTCAGACTGGCTTTTACTTCCCATTGTGAAATTTTTGAGTGTTGCCAATGCTGTTGAACTGTTAGTGCCTCTGCATACTCCAATAATACCGCCAACACCATAATTGTATTTATTTGCATCCGTCATCGATGTACAAAGACTCTCAACCTTGGTTATATTCAAAGTACAGGTAGCTCCGGAACTATTCGAATTATCGAATTCAAATTCTCCTTGTTGTTTTTTACCAATAAGTCCCCCTGCAATCAGTCCGCTTTCAACTACTATCTTATCAGATCCAAGTCCTGATGCAGTATTCGTAATCATTAGCTTATCATTGTTTGGATAATAACCCACCAGTCCACCTGTATTTTTACAACCAAACACATACGCATTATTTAAAGCTACCGAATTTATAGTCAGTTTACCGACATGACAACCCACCAGTAAACCGGCAGACAGAATTCTGCTTTGATTGGCCTCTGCAAACTTTAAATACTCTGTGGTATACGGAATATGCACTCCACTATAATAATGTATTATATCTGTATTAACGAGTCCAGTTAAACTTAGATTTGTAAATGTACTTCCGGTTGTCCCTGAATTAATACGATTAAATAACCCAAGACCTCCTCTTCCATCTTCATTGTTTTGATTCAAATAAGCAGGTTGGTAATATCTGTCAAAATTGGCATCTCTATTGGTACCATTCAATTTTATATTAAATGCAGTTGTTATAGTACTCCCACCATATCCCGGATAATAATAGTAATACGTATTCTGCGATACAGTATTACCATTTCCATCAAATGTCGATACATTCATCCTGTAGTTATCAGATGCCTGGAAAATGTTTCCTATTCCCTTAAAGCCGTCAGGAAGGAAGTATGTACTGTTTGTTGCAGTAAGCTTGACAGACTTTGCGGTTGTTCCACCAATATTAGTGTCAGTTGTACTTCCTGTTGTATACGCATTCATTAAATAACCGCGGATACTGCTGCCATCTGTACTTGCATAAGTATTATAATCATCAACACTGTTCGAAGCGGCGGATGTATTAGTGTTCACATTGTTATAAGTAGCTTCAGAACGGAACATTGCGTACTCTTCTTCCCCTGTACTGTAACCTAATTCCTTAGTTGACATACCGCTGTTTATGATTAAAGACATAACAAACAAAGCCTGACCGTTCGGAATTTCTACATCCGCATCAGACCCATCTGTATCCAGTTTTCCCAAACTCTTTTTTACGTCAGCAATCGAATAGTGTTTGTTACCGTTCTGCATTGTAGTCTTACTAAGTGAAGAAGGCTCCGTTGTAACTTCAGCTCCCTCAGACGCATCCCAATACCTTATAACATCCGATGTGTCACCCTTATATACTCTGGTTCCATCTTCATAAGGTCGATAATTAGCTGCTTCATTGACAGCAAAACCGTTTACAACTCTGCCAATGATAGGATTTACATAGAGCCACATATTGTTTTCTTCAGCGACAAGGTTTGATTGACCGGCACTTCGTACACTGGATTGAACCATAGAACTGTTTTTAGAAATACCTTCCGTACCAGAGGACAAACTTTCCATATTACGGAAGTAGACACCACCATTTACAACCGCACCTACATATCCTCCAACAGGTATGAGCTGGGCATATGTACCTTTCAGTTCAATTGTCGTATTACTGAAGGCTACTGTAACGGCATCAATAATATTGTCACCGCCATTAACGGTTGCCATAACTGCCCCATATGCATTACTTCCGTTATACTCAGCAGCAGAAGACATCGTCAACGTGAATTTTCCAGATGATACCCTTTCCGCATTGGAGTCACTGCAATCGACAACTATATTAACGCCTTTAACAACGCTTCCATTACTGTTTGCTATCAAAGGTGCTCCATTTTTAATTTCAATCTTCTGAGTACCATCTCCGACAATAACGCCCCTGAACCATGCAAAACTATCAGTAGTATTACCCAGACCTTTGAATACATTACCATCAATTGTAATCGTTGTGATGGAGGTACCGTTACTATCAACAGGATTCACCCTGTAATAAGCTTTTGAAACATAGGTTCGGACTTCCTCCGTGGTAAGATATTTATCCTTTTTCCCAGAAGTATTTGAAGCATATATATCATCTCTATAATAGCCCGCTTCATAGGAGCCCGATGCAACTTTATAATTAAATGCAGCATCTCCATAAGTTGGGTCATGCCAGGTCGCGTCAAGGTCTGCTTCCCCATCTGCCTTCAGCGGAATGTATACCTCCGCATTTCCCGGATTTCCAGAAGTTGATAATATATTGTAGAACGTTTCAAAAATAGAACCATTCTGTAGCATATACGGATCATTATAGGTTCCACAGCCGGAGAAAGTCGCACCGGAATGATTCACTTCAATCTGATAGTAATGGTTGGAATAATCATATCCTGTGGCAACATAAGGGTAATACTTCGACTTAAAGGTTGCCGTGTAAGTTCCTGTGCCATCCGAAGCCGAAGAAGGATTTACAAATTTTGATGGTTTGGTATTCAAATACCAGCGTTCTTCATTCGGATACTGTGTAGTAGTATCACTGTCGGTATAACCAAGTTCCATACCATAAGTCACCATATGTTTCGGATTATTGTTTTCCGCAGATATCTCTCCCCAGTCATCATCATCTCTAAAGGTATATGTGGCTTTTCCTGTATCGAACGACAGCTTATTCAGAAGCGTTGCCTTCGTAAATATGGAAACATCTGTATAATATACAGAATCAAGCTTATCAAGAGCTGTGTTGTCCGATGAACTATTGGTTTTTCTGCCATCAAGCTGAACAGATGTAAAGCTTATATTGACATTCTTTGAAGTACTGTCAGCACCAACATTACCAATCAGACTGGTAGCCGCTTTCTTATTTGAATTTGTATCTGTAGTTACAGCCGTGTTTGTCTTGTAGGAAGACGCAGAACCAACACTGACATTATTTACAGTCAGTGTGGAATAGCTATCAGTATTATTGATCAGAAGTGGAGCATAATCGTTTGCGTCGTTAGGATTAAAGTTGTAAATATGGATGCCATCAAGAACAGCATTCTTTATGGTGACTCTAGCTGTTGCAGCGTCTGTTGAGCCGGAGCCCTTCACTGTTCTCATTACAAGTGCACCTGAGTATTTATTGCCCGTGTTAATCTGTGGAACGCTACCTTTTAATGTAAAAGCTGTATTTCCAACAGTAAGCTTTCCACCAACATTAAGAAACAGCGCACTCTGCATCAGATAATGCTGCGTGGTATGTAAGGATGCGGATGAATCATAATGAGATGTTTTCTTTGCATGTCCGCCGGCAGTATAATCTTCGCTTCCTTCAAATTCACTGTTATAAAGCGTAAATGTACCATCTATCGTAACATTAGCGTTATCTATGTCCAGCGGATACCAGCTGTAACCCTGCATATTATATGTTCCGTTAGGAATCGTACTTCCCCAGCTATTTGAAGAAACACTACTTTGGATACTGCTGTGGGCATACCACTTGGCTCCCCATGTCATAAGACCGGAAGCTCCGCTGTCGGCTGTTTTCATAGTATCAAGATTGTAGTAATATCTTGAATACGGATTCATCTGCTGCCCATAGGTAGTAAATGGTGTATAGGTACCGCTGGCCGCACTGCCATCCATGGTTAGTCCACCATCAGCAACGCCTGTCTGAATAGAAACAACAGCCTGTCCATTCTTCAGGATATACAGGTCGTCGGCATTACCGTTTGCATATCCAACCTTTGACGCACCGCTTCCTGTATAGTAAGCCGTATAGGCAACCAGCTCATCAAAAACGGGTATTGTCATATCGGTTTCAGCATTTGATTTCTTTTTGAAGCTTGCAGATGAGATGGAATAAGCAGATGCATTCTGCAATTCAAGATAAAGTGCAGTACCAATGCCATCTTTGTTGGAATTTAAAATCCATCCCTTATTAACGATCATTCCAAAAGAACCGGCATTTTCCGAATTCAGACTGAATCCATCGATCTTCAGATCATTAGCATCTTTAACTGTCCAATAACCAGTGCCATTATATACAAGCCCTGCGAAATCCACGCCGGTTGCACTGTTATTATTCTGATTTATTACGGATGCAGTTGTTCCACCGACCTGAACCTGATCAAAGTCCGCATTTACGCTGGCCCAATAGTATCCGAGTATTCCTCCTACATCTCCGTTACTGTTGGCCTTTACATTGATAGTGAAACCATCAGCTTTAATATCGCTAAGATTCAGCTTTCTGCTTGTAGCTCCGGTCCCGCCCGAAATGACGGCAATCAATCCACCTACCTTGTTTGAACCAACTGAACTGGTATTTGTTATGGAACCAGTAATATCAATATCCAAAAATGACCATGTCAGGTCTGTGGAATTTGTGGCATGATCAATCCTTCCAACCACACCTCCCAGCCTGGCATCAGTGGCACTTCCTGTCAATGCAGCATTCGCCGTAATATCAGATACTGTTATTGTACCTATTTCCTTTGTGGCATTTCCAAGAACACCGCCAATAGCTGTCTTTTTTGCACCGGAATGATTTATTGTCGTATTAATATCCAGACCGGATGCAGCAAATGCACCCTTTGCTGATGCCGCAGCTGACCCGGCATACATTTCATCTTCCATTGCCTTTATACTGATAGAGCCTGCAAATTTGGTATCCTTTATAGTTGCTCCGTCAGCAATTCCGAATAATCCGCTGTAATTATGCCTGTAAGCTGTTTCTCCGCCAAAAGTAAGGGTATTAACCGTTGAATCCGGCTTGCCTGTAAACTGTGCTTTATAGGTACACTTAACTCCATCGCTTCCAATATCATTATCTCGTGTAAGACCTATGAAGCCTGTATCTGTCAAAGTTACACTTGCAGACATAGAGATATTCTCATTAACTATCGAAGTATAGTCTTTTGTTGTATCTGCAAAGCTCAAAAAATTGTTCTTAGTAGCATCAATCTGGAAGCAAAGAGCTGTTTTAGCATAATCAGAAACACTACCGATTGTTGTATAAGATGATGACGGCGCATCGATAATGACATCATGTGTGCTTTCATTCACACTGAGGACTTCTGTTCCGCCGAGTTTTTCAACCGTTTTTGTATATGCCGGAACTCCTTCGGTTGCGGCAACCGCAGTTTCTTCGTCTGCCGCGAATCTGATTACCTGTCCCCATGCGCCAATATCATCAACATCTGCTGCAGATTTTGTAAGCGTGCATGAACTCTTTGTAAATACGAGTGCATCATCACGCCATCCTACAATTCTTCCCACCTTATTTTCTTCTTTGCCTCCTGGAGCAGCAGGAGTTGCTGTTGTCAAATTCACAATTCCATCAATGCGAAGAATGCCGTGATCCAGGGAACCAATAAGTCCGCCGCCCTTATAACCGCTTGTAGTTACCGTTGCGCCGTTAACATCCACAAATGCATTGTCTGCATACGCTGCAAGACCGCCAAATGTAAGATTGCCGGTTCTGGTGGCGTTTGTTGAAAAATCTTTAAAAATCACATATGACTTGTTTGTACCATCGATGACACCTATTCCCCCACCATAATATGCCGATGTTCCGCTAAGTGTCGGTTCGGAAGTAACAGTATCTATGGTTAGCGTTCTTAAAATACTATCAGCCGCATATTTCCCTACCAGACCGCCGTACCCGCTTCCGCCGGAGGATGCACAATCAGAAGCAACCGTGGCGCCGCCACATATAGTTACGTCCACATTTGTATCGAGTACACCAAAGAGACCACCCGCGAAACCACTGCTCCCGCAGTTTAACGTGCAGTCTATATCGTACTCAGATGTATCAAATCTGTTATCAACTGTTTGTTCGCCTACAGTTGTAGAAACCAACGCCGTCAGAGGCTTGTAGTAACCATAAACACCTCCTGCTCCGCCAGTACCGGTCATATTTTGTTCTATAGGGTACGCGGTAACTGGTGTCTCGCCTGATGTAGGGAGATTAAATGCAACATCACCACCGGTATTTTTACCAACAAGACCGCCTGCATATCCGGAATTGGTAGAGATAACTGTCCCCTCTGCAAGATAATTTGAACCATTGATTGTACAAAGAGCGTCTGCCTCCATTTCACCCACAAGTCCGCCGACATCTCCGCCGAAAGAGGTAATACTGCTTATTCCCCTATTTCCTGTGATAGAGAAAGAGACAGAAGTTTTTTTACCCATATGCCCACATACTAGGCCGGTATCTCCAGTTCCTGTAATGGCAACGTTACCTGTATCCCCCTCAGATGTATTCATTGTAGCAGCAACGGCTATTTCAGCGCCACTATCCGCAGTCGAATCGTAGTCTATATTACCGATAAAGCCGCCAAATCCTGCCAGTACATGATCTCCATCGTCCGAAGGTTTTCTCAAATCAATATTCCATGTAACAGTAGATTCTTTGTTAGTGTCAAGTACCACATGCTTTGCCAGCAAGGGTGCATTTGTATCCAATGATGTATTAGAATAATATCTAGAAAGAGGAAGCGGATTGTTATTATTAATTATTACGGAGTCATATACGTAATTAAATAATGGTGCATCCAGATTCAGTGTTGTACTAAGATTTGTCTGGAGTTCAATACTACCACCAAATGGTTTGCTCTCGGTTCCAAGTCCAGCAAATCCAGGATAGAAAACATCAGAAACATCTCCGGTATTGATAATCTTTATTTTATCATATTGATGATAGGTCGAGTAAATCTGGCAGTTTTTAGAATACTCCGTAAAATCCGAAAGCTCGACTTCAATATACCCTGTCGCATCATGTGGATATGCGCTGTCATTTCCCGGATCTTCTGCCGCCTGTACAGTATTTCTAACAGAGTCTTCAAGATTACCAATAAACGGAACCTTTTCAAGTGCACCAAAAAAGAACAACTCATTTATGAGCATGGCAAACACAACCACAAGACTTATTCCTCTATGTATCACTTTTTTCTTTTTTCTGTCAGGTTTCCATTTCATTTCTATCTCATCTCCTGCAAAATTCAGCTGTATTATGCTGACAATATATTTTCAATTACTGCTCTACTTTTGTAGTAAGCCATATTGTACCACTAGGAGTTGTTCCGTCATCGGTTACAAAATCCCATGATGAAGGCTCGTCAGATCCAGTCTTGTAAAACTGAATATCATACCTATTTCTATTGTTCGTAGTTGCACTTGCCGTATTGGCATTTATAACCAATGTAGCAATGTTTCCATTTGTTGTGGGGCCTGTAACTTCTCCTGTTCCAAATGAGTTTATGGTGTTGTTGTAAAAGTTCCTGTTACACTGCAGTTTGGTTGTGTCCCATTTGATGGTGATAGTTGCCTCTCCTGAGCCTGATACAACAAGGTTATAGCCATCACAGTCGTTGACATCCACGTTTTCTTCTTTTTCTGAAACATACGCCTGCCATCCTTTTGCATCCACTGTTGTAAGTTTTTTTAATCCAACTACTGCAGACAGATCCGCAAGATCCATATATTTTGAAGCATCATCACCTTTAAACAAAGCTGCTGTCATTTTAACACATATGTCAATATCTTCATCTAGGTTCCAATTACCTGAAAACTTTAATGTGTATTTTCCCTCAGTGCCTTCATCCGTGTCATAATCCAAAGTCTGAGTGGAAGATGTCCAAGAAAGGGTCGGCGTTGTACCATCAAGTGTTGCTAGAGTATCTCCGTTTTTATCAGTAAGGATTATACTTCTTTGTCCCATGGTAGCTGCTGAAATCGCATTACCATTCGAATCTGTCAACTCAACCGTCACCTTATAATCAATATCACTCGAATACCATTTAGATGGATTGTTCATATCATAATTCCAAAGATATACATCTACATCATAATATTGTGATGCTTCCCTAGGGCTGAACGCCTTCGGAACATATGTTGAACCGCCATCCTTAACAAGAATGTTTGACGAGAAAAGCAGTCCCTGAGAAGAAGTTGAAACCACTACCTTTTCCATAGAGCTTGTGGTTGTCTCATAAGCGGCACGTGCCACCAGTGTTGTTAAAAGCAACGCAACAACAACTATCCACACAAGGAGCCACTGTTTCTTTATAAACTTTACGATATCATTCCGCATCTCAGCTGCTCCTT
The DNA here is from genome assembly GCA_900108205.1 of Eubacterium ruminantium. Lineage (GTDB taxonomy): Bacteria > Bacillota > Clostridia > Lachnospirales > Lachnospiraceae > Eubacterium_Q > Eubacterium_Q ruminantium_A. Next base: position 53,247 of record FNUU01000005.1, read on the forward strand.
TCTTCCGAAATCATGGTTGTTTGATCCTTTTTATCATCCCTCGCAAGCCATCAATTTACACGTTTTACAGAGAAATAAATAATATCGGTTTCCTTATCTTCAATAGATGCCTGCTGATCTCTATCCCACGTCACTTCAAGAATAAAATATTTAACGAAATTCTTATTCGAGTCTGTGATAGATGTTACAGGAATATTGTTTGACTGCCAGTAAAGAGGTACTGCATAAGTCTGCACATATGTATTATCTCCATATGTTTTAGTGTAGTATTTGCCTGTGGTTGCCGCAGTACCGGATGTTCCACCGGTGTTTAAATAACTTCCTGAAAGCGACGTTGCGTTCCTTACATAGAACAACTCCGATGTAGCATTCGTAACTACCGGGTCATAAGTGACCTGAATAGAGTTTTCTGTGTGGCTTTCAGCATGCTGCTTATATCTCACAATCAAATCTGAGTTATTGCCCGCCAATGTCATTGCTTCCTCAGCCGTCGCTTTCTGAGTCGCTTCATACACAGTATAGGTAAACTGATTATTTGTTGTATGGCCTATCTGCAGAACAAAATTATTTGTGTTAGAACCAGATACCGAGAAAACGTATGCCATTTTTGATATAATAATAGGATCACCATTTCCATCTACAACAGGTTGCCTAGTTACAGCATCATATTTGTAATCATTAATGTTTATTCCTGCGAGATCAAAATACACCCGGTCTTCCCTATGTGCAGCATTGATATACAAGGAATTGGGATATTCCACTTTGAACATCTCAGCTGCTTTTTTTTGGTTTGCAAACCACGCATAAACAGGTATAATAGCCATCAACGCAATTGTCAGAAACAACGCTACTACAAGCTGAATCTTACAGGGTTTTGACAGCATGCCGATTTTCTTTATTAATTTTTTCATTACTGTCCTCCTCCCTCATCTTTTATTCTGATGTTTCCGTATATGGTTCAACCTTAACCTCAATAAGAAAATATCTTATATGCGTTCCAATTGCAAAATCAGCAACATTATACTGTTTGCTCATATTTTCAAAATTCGTTGATGTAGGGTTTGTCGTGATAATGGCATCTGAAATACCTGTAGTATCGTTAAACACTATAGTTTTATTATTCTTCAGATATTGAACCATTTTTGCCTTTTCAGATGTATTTCCATCTCTCACAAGCGGATATCCGCTTCTCATATTCTGTGCCCCATCAAGAAGTATCTGACCCAAAGTATTCGGCCACATCCAAAAAATAGGAACAGGAACAGCATCTCCTTCGCTGTTTGCAGGAACATTTACAGTAATTGTCCTGTCAATATATGGTGTAGCATAAAAATATTTATTGTCTGATGTCCCGGAACTACTTCCCGAATCACTCTCTATATCATTAAAAGCAGTGCCTTGTACTCCAAAAAACATGATATGCCCACGAATGTAAGATGCAGCATCAATACATGCATTTGCTTTGGCAAGGGCATCTGCTTCAGTCATACTTGCATCACTTGCCATTATGTTTGTTTTAAGCAATGATGCAGATGATATCTCATAAATATTGGTATCTATTATGGGATTTCCAAGTGAATCTCTTATTACTATATTATTTGTGTCACACTTATAAATCGGATTACCTTCACTGTCTTTCTTCTCTATTTCAGTGAAAGCAGTCACATCAAGTGTTACTTTTAGTTTTTGAGTCGAATCACTTTTGGGAATCACATACAGACTGAGCTCACCATTTCCGCCCGGTCCTATTTCAGAGTCCCCTGTGCTATAACGAAGCTTTATGCTATCATTTGAAGTATCAGTCCTATAATAAACTTTTCCATCAATCGTTTCTGTTGAACCGGACAAATATTCAGGCTTTTTTTCATAAAGCAAGCCTTCATATCTTGTCCCGCTCGTACCATAAGTACCAATCTCAAATGGCAGATCAGTAGTCGTCATACTCATCCCATTCGTTCCCACTTCCCTGTTCATGGTGAACCAGGCGATGGAGGCGAACACAAGTATTATTCCTGAAAAAAGAATCAGGCAAGCGAGCTTAACCACCTTTGGATTAATCACGATTGCCGAGCGTTTTTCCTTATCTTCCTCTTCTTCGCTGTCCGTATCTGATTCCGGCACATATTCTGCATCATTTTCATCTGCAAATGCACCTTCCTCTTCATACTCATCTGCTATCTCGCCATCTGTTATCGTTTCATCCGTATATCCTTCTGTTGTATCATCTGTAACTTCATCATTCCACTCTTCATTTATCTCATCTGCAGCTCCATCAGCAAACTCTTCATTTATCTCGTCTGCAGCTCCGTCAACAAACTCTTCATTTATCTCGTCTGCAGCTCCGTCAACAAACTCTTCATTTGTCTCGCCGGCAGTTCCATCGATCATCTCTTCATTTATCTCATCAGAGGTAAGCTCGGAATCGATATTGTTTTTTTCTTCATTCATTTTCCGTTACCTCCTCTGCTGATTTTTATAGTCATTTTGAGTCGCATATTTACCTGTTTCGATCATGTCGGCTCAACCCGTTTCAATCATCCCTGCCCCATTCTGTTCCGGGCAGATTTCTTAGTCTTATTAACAATTCTGTTGGTAATCTCCTATCAAAACCAACAGTTATAGTTACTTTAGATTATACTCGAAAATGTCAACTTTTTCAAGTTGTTCATATGTTATTCATACGTTTTTCATATTTTCACTTATGCAGTTTTATACATTTTGCATTGTAGCATCCTAACCGCAACAAAAAGGCAACAAATTCTCTGCCTTTCAATATGCGCGTCCAGTAAAACTCGTGACAAATCAATCATTTTGCAATTGAAAGAACTCTACAAGAATGATATAATCAAAGTGATTGAAGAGAGTTTTCAAGCAAAGAAGATCACGAGGGATGATCAATCACTGGACCTGGAAATCGATCGTTATATAGATGCTGTGGAGGAGATGCAGCTGAAACTGGACAATGCTATCGCCGAGAAGGACAATGCCATTGCCGAGAAGGACAATGCTATCGCCGAGAAGGACAATGCCATTGCCGAGAAAGACAACACTATCGCTACTTTACAGGCAAGAATAGCTAAACTGGAAGCTAAGTAGTTTATCAGGACTGTCAGGTGACTGTACGCTTGCCTTGCGCATTTCTATCTGTACGCTCGCCTTGCGAATTCCTCTTGACATCCACCTGCATAAATGGTAAACTCACAAATGTTGTTATGCAGTTGTGGCGGAATTGGCATACGCGCATGATTCAGGTTCATGTCCACGCAAGTGGGTTCGGGTTCAAGTCCCGTCAACTGCACTAAACAAACTAAAAGCGAGGGTTTTACACCTCGCTTTTCTTGTTATCATCTATCATTCAATACTCAGATATACACAGAAACATCCTGTTATCATACAATACGATAACACTTATAAACACATTATTCTTTATTATTTCACAATTCCACGATTTATTTAATCATATCCACGATTTCCACATCCGCCTGTTCCTGCATATTTGATCACATCTGAATTATCGGTAATTATCCGCTTCCAGGTACTATGTATATCAATCATGCCGACAACTATCTGTTTCCGTACATTTTCTCATAATAATTCTGGTACTCGCCGCTGATGATCTCTTCCCACCACTCACGATTGTCGAGGTACCATTTGATAGTCTTCTTGATACCGTCTTCAAACTTTGTCTCAGGCAGCCATCCAAGATCATTGTGAATCTTTGTCGGATCTATAGCATATCTCATATCGTGGCCCTTACGGTCTGTAACATGTGTAATAAGGCTCTCCGGCTTGCCAAGTTCCTTGCAGATAAGCTTAACTATATCGATATTTTTCATCTCATTATGGCCGCCAACGTTATAAACCTCGCCTACCTTGCCCTTGTGAATAATGAGATCGATAGCCTTGCAGTGATCCTCAACATAAAGCCAGTCACGGACATTCAGTCCTTCGCCGTAAACCGGAAGAGGCTTATCATTCAGGCAGTTTGCAATCATAAGCGGAATCAGCTTCTCTGGAAAATGATATGGTCCATAGTTATTTGAACATCTTGATATGGTTACAGGAAGCCCAAATGTACGATAATAAGCCATTACAAGAAGATCTGCACCGGCCTTGCTTGAGCTGTACGGACTGCTTGTATGTATAGGTGTCTCCTCAGTGAAGAAGAGATCAGGTCTATCGAGTGGAAGATCGCCATATACTTCATCAGTAGAAACCTGATGATAACGCTTTACATCGTATTTACGGCTTGCATCCATCAGTACGCTGGTTCCGATGATATTTGTTTCCAGGAAGATTGAAGGATTCTCGATAGATCTGTCAACATGAGACTCAGCCGCAAAGTTCACAACGATATCAGGCTTCTCCTCCTCAAACAGAGCGTAAACGCCCTCTCTGTCACAAATATCCAGCTTCACAAATCTGAAATTTGGATTATCCATAACACCCTTAAGTGTTGAAAGATTTCCTGCATATGTCAGCTTGTCAAGGCAGATTATCCTGTAATCAGGATACTTCTCCAGCATATGAAATACAAAGTTACTTCCAATAAATCCGGCTCCACCGGTTACTATTATCGTCATTTTTTTCTCCTCAATATTCTTTATTTTATTATCTCTTCTCGCCCTTCTTGATGCGGTTCTTGGCTGTCAGCCTCAAATGTTCGCCATAGGTGCTCTTGCCGTACTGCTCTGCCGCTTTAAGAAGCTGCTCCGAATCGATCCATTTGTTGTTATATGCAATCTCCTCAGGTGCGGAAATGATAACTCCGTTCTGCTTCTCAACCGTTTGGATGAAATTCGACGCCTCGATCAGACTATCAACCGTGCCGGTATCCAGCCACACGAAACCTCTGTCGAGATGCTGTACATCCAGCAAATCATCGTCCAGATACATAACATTTAATGTTGTTATTTCCAGCTCGCCGCGTTCAGACGGTTTAACCTGTTCAGCTCTCTCAGCAACTCCTGCCGGATAGAAATACAGTCCTGTTACCGCATAATTACTCTTCGGTTCTGCCGGCTTCTCCTCGATGCTGGTAACCTTGCCATTTTCATCAAAATCAACCACACCGAAGCGCTGCGGATCAGCTACATAGTATCCAAATACTGTCGCTCTCTTATTTATCTCTGCATTTTTGATAGCAGATTTAAGCTTCTTGCCAAATCCATTTCCGTAGAAAATATTGTCTCCCAGAACAAGGGCGCACGCATCCTCTCCTATGAACTCCTTGCCCAGAATAAATGCCTGGGCAAGCCCGTCCGGACTCGGTTGTTCTTTGTAGCAGAGTCTCAGTCCGAATCTGTCTCCATTTCCAAGCAGTGCTTCAAATCTCGGAAGCTCCTCAGGCGTGCTGATGATCATGATATCTCTGATTCCGGCCAGCATAAGTGTCGAGAGTGAATAATATATCATCGGTTTATCATAAACCGGAAGCAGCTGTTTGCTTGTAACAAGTGTCAGCGGATAAAGTCTTGTTCCTGCACCGCCTGCCAAAATGATTCCTTTCATACTTTTACCATCCCATTATATTTTTTTCGTTTGTACTCTAACTCCACAAGCTAATCAATTCCCATGCTATTATACCCCAATACTGCAGGTAATTGCAATTATATATTTGCGTCAACCACCGGCCCGATGTGTTCTCGATTTACCAACATTCCTACCTGTATTTATAACCTCGTAAACTCATTCAACTGTTTATCAATATCTCTTCCGCAATAAATGATCCTGATCACAGAGACTACATTTTTATCAATATCAGGAATATAAAATACAACATAATTATCCACCGGAACATATCTGGTATTTCTACTTTTCCATGGTTCTCGATCATATCGATTATATTTCTCCGGATAATCTCCTAATGACATAATGATTTCTTCTATGCGTTCAAGTTGTCCAGCGGCATTTTCAGGTGATAAAAGATCAAATGCTATATATTCAAATATTCCTCGGAGATCAGATTCTGCCTGCTCGGTAAGTGTAACATCATATTTCATACATTATAATCCCTTCGGATATTCGAAAAAACCTGAGCAGCAGGTTTAATACGTCCTGCCTGCATATCCGCATACCCTTTCTCAAGTTCTTTATCCATAGCATCAACAGTCATTTTAGATATATCAAGATGTCTATCATCAGGAATTTTAACTTCAAATGGAAGCCCCTTATTCAGAATGATCTGTTTATAAAACATATTGATAGCATTTGATGCCGGTATTCCGAGAGTAGCCAGGATGCTCTCTGCCTGCTCTTTTACATCCGGTTCTATTCTTGCATATAAATTAGCTGTTTTTGTTGCCATATAATCACGCTCCTTTTCGATAATTCTCCTAATTTTACCTTCAAGTTAATCATATTATACACATTCGTGCGGACAATAGCAATACATTTATTACTGAGCTGTATTACAATCATTCATAAATCCCTAGGAGATATCTTATGACGTACACCTCCGGCAACAATTTTACCTCTTTTTACTCTTTTGTGTTGCTTTCGGCCCCTCTCGACCACCTGTTTTCGGCACCTCCAGCAACAATTTTGCCTCTTTTCACTCTTTTGTGTTGCTTTTGACCCCTCTCGACCACCTGTTTTCGGCACCTCCGGCAACAATTTTACCTCTTTTCACTCTTTTGTGTTGCTTTTGGCCCCTCTCGACCACCTGTTTTCGGCACCTCCAGCAACAATTTTACCTCTTTTCGCTCTTTTGTGTTGCTTTTGACCCCTCTCGACCACCTGTTTTCGGCACCTCCAGCAACAATTTTGCCTCTTTTCACTCTTCTGTGTTGCTTTTGACCCTGCGCTCCGCAAAACACCGCGCAAAACGGATGCGCAAAACGGACGCCGGAATCAGATTTCTGATTCACAGCGTCCGTGTATCATTTTAATAATATCCTGTAAGGAGAATCCCGTAAAAATCATCAGGATCCAGCCTATTTCTCCTTGATCTCCTTATGCCACTCCTGAAGCGACTTAACATCACTGAATTTATGCTTCTTCAGGTGACGGATACCGTCAGCTGCAGCAGAAGCAGCAGCGATTGTTGTGATATAAGGAATCTTAGCCTTGATAGCTGCCTTACGGAGGTAGCTGTCGTCTGTTGCGCTGTCCTTGCCGATAGGTGAGTTAACAATAAGCTGAATATTGCCGTTTGTGATGAGGTCAAGGATGTTTGGTCTGCCCTCCTGGAGCTTCTTAACTCTCTCACACTCGATACCTGCATCGTTAATGATCTTGCAGGTTCCCTCTGTTGCTACAAGCTTGAAGCCGTCATTTGCGAAGCTCTTAGCTATATCAACAACCTCTTCCTTATCCTGCTTATTTACAGAAATGAGAACTGTTCCCTCAAGCGGAAGATCAGCCTTTGCTCCTTCCTCTGCCTTGAAGAATGCTCCACCAAGTGAACGTGAAAGTCCGAGAACCTCACCTGTAGAACGCATTTCAGGTCCGAGAAGAGGGTCAACCTCCTGGAACATATTGAATGGGAATACAGCTTCCTTAACACCGTAGTAAGGGATTTCTCTATCCTTAAGTTCAGGTACAGGTGACTTTCTGCCTGTAAGCTCTGAAGTGATTATATCTGTTGCAAGTGGTACCATTCTGATACCGCAAACCTTTGAAACAAGCGGAACTGTACGAGATGCTCTTGGGTTAGCCTCAAGCACGAATACCTTTCCGTCCTCGATAGCGTACTGCATGTTCATAAGACCTACTACATGCATTTCCTCTGCGATCTTTCTTGTGTACTCCTTGATAGTCTCAAGATTGTCCTCAGGAATGTGCTTTGAAGGAAGGATACAAGCTGAGTCTCCTGAATGGATACCTGCAAGCTCGATGTGCTCCATAACTGCAGGAACATATGCATGTGTTCCATCGGAAATGGCATCTGCCTCGCACTCGAGTGCGTGGTGAAGGAATCTGTCGATAAGGATTGGTCTGTCTGGTGTAACACCTACAGCAGCCTTCATATATCCTGTCATTGCTTCATCATCGTATACAACTTCCATTCCACGTCCGCCGAGAACGTATGAAGGACGAACCATTACCGGATAACCGATCTTATTTGCGATAGCCTTAGCTTCCTCAACTGTTGTAGCCATTCCTGACTCAGGCATTGGGATGCCAAGCTTATCCATCATAGCTCTGAACTGATCTCTGTCCTCTGCAAGATCGATAACTTCCGGAGAAGTACCAAGGATCTTAACACCATTTTTCTGAAGATCTGAAGCAAGGTTAAGCGGTGTCTGGCCACCGAACTGTGCGATAACACCAACCGGCTTCTCCTTCTTATAAATGCTGAGAACATCTTCAAGTGTAAGTGGCTCGAAATAAAGCTTATCTGATGTATCATAGTCTGTTGAAACTGTCTCAGGGTTGCAGTTTACGATGATAGTCTCAAATCCAAGCTTCTTAAGTGACTGTGCTGCATGAACACAGCAGTAGTCAAATTCGATACCCTGACCGATACGGTTTGGACCACCGCCAAGGATCATGATCTTTGGCTTGTCTGAATTAACCGGATTGTTGTCAGGTGCGTTATATGTTGAATAATAATATGCGCTGTTTTCTGTACCGCTGACGTGTACGCCGTCCCATGCCTCTACTACGCCGAGAGCTTCACGTCTCTCTCTGATAGAATCCTCTGAAATCTCAAGGATCTCGCTGAGGTACTTATCTGAGAAGCCGTCCTTCTTAGCCTGTGTAAGAAGTTCATCTGATGGAAGGCTGCCCTTTGAAGCTGCGATCTGCTCTTCCTCTTCAACAAGCTCCTTCATCTGCTCGATGAAATATCTCTTAACATGTGTAAGCTCGAAGATCTCATCTACTGTAGCACCCTTTCTGAGTGCTTCATACATCTGGAAATGTCTTTCGCTGGATGGTGTGATGAGTGCCTTAAGGAGTTCTTCCTTTGACATTTCATGGAAATTCTTAACGAATCCGAGTCCGTAACGACCCTTCTCAAGTGAACGGATAGCCTTCTGGAAAGCTTCCTTATAAGTCTTACCGATACTCATTACTTCACCAACTGCACGCATCTGTGTTCCGAGCTTGTCTTCTACGCCCTTGAACTTCTCAAATGCCCAACGTGCAAATTTGATTACGACATAATCGCCGTCCGGCTTATATTTATCAAGTGTACCATACTTTCCGCATGGGATATCTGCAAGTGTAAGTCCCGAAGCAAGCTTTGCTGAAACAAGAGCAATAGGGAAACCTGTTGCCTTTGAAGCAAGTGCTGAAGAACGTGATGTACGAGGATTGATCTCGATAACGATGATTCTGTCAGATACAGGGTCATGAGCGAACTGTACATTTGTTCCACCGATAACCTGAATAGCATCAACGATCTTATATGCCTGCTCCTGAAGTCTGTCCATAACCTCCTGGGAAATGGTAAGCATAGGAGCTGCACAGAAGCTGTCTCCTGTGTGAACGCCCATCGGATCGATATTTTCGATAAAGCAAACTGTTATCATGTTGCCGTCTTTATCACGAACAACCTCGAGCTCGAGTTCTTCCCAGCCCATAACTGACTCTTCAACGAGCACCTGATGAACAAGTGAAGCCTGAAGGCCTCTTGCACAGACTGTCTTAAGCTCTTCCTTATTGTAAACAAGTCCGCCGCCGGCGCCACCCATGGTGTAAGCAGGACGAAGAACAACCGGATAACCAAGCTTATCTGCGATTGCAAGAGCTTCATCAACGCTGTATGCAACCTGGCTTCTTGCCATCTCGATTCCAAGGGAATCCATGGTCTGTTTGAACTCAATACGGTCCTCGCCACGCTCGATGGCGTCAACCTGAACACCGATAACCTGAACATTGTACTTGTCAAGTACACCGGCATTATATAATTCTGCACATAAATTAAGTCCTGACTGACCACCTAAATTAGGGAGCAATGCATCAGGACGTTCCTTAGCAATGATCTGCTCAAGACGATTAACATTAAGAGGCTCGATATAAGTAACATCAGCCATCTCAGGATCTGTCATAATAGTAGCAGGGTTTGAATTAACGAGAACTATCTCATAGCCAAGACTTCTGAGAGCCTTGCATGCCTGAGTTCCGGAATAATCGAACTCGCAGGCCTGACCGATGATGATCGGACCCGAACCGATAATAAGAATTTTATGAATGTCTGTTCTCTGTGACATGAAATACTACCTCCTTGATCATTCTACAAACATTATCGCAAGGCACGAATTTTCTGCTCCGCGCCGTTATCTGCCATATTATAGCATTACCTAAATAAAAATTCCACATTTTTTTTGTATTTTTTCATATTTTTTTCAGACAACAAAAAATGACGCATTTGCGCCATTTTTTGAATATTTTTATGTAAACACGTTATGTTGTCATTGTATATTATATGAATATATGCATTTTTTATGCATGTTTTATGCATTTTCACACATCCCGGTCTGCTGTCACTCGTAATCCACCTTCATAAGTGTCAGCCCCTTCGCCTCCGCAGTAAAACCTGCCAGCTGCCGGTTCTTACCCTCAAGGATGCCGTCCATATCTTCAGGTTTTTTCTTGCCGAAGCCTACCTCCAGCAGAGTTCCGGTCATGATCCTTACCATATTCTGGAGAAAACCGTTTCCATGAAAATACAGTCTTATGTATCCGCCGCTCTCCTCTATCTTGATGGTATCCACCACTCTGACGGTCGATTTTTTCATCTTCGGATTGCCGCAGAAGCTCTTATAATCATGCATTCCCACGAGGTGTTCCGCTGCCTCCCGCATCTTCTCCACATCCGGTTTTTTATCCAGCACCGACACGTACTTCCTGTCAAAGACCGGCTTGGTATCTCCGTACCAGCAGGTATATCTGTATGTTTTTCCCTTCGCATTATATCTGCTGTGGAAATGAGGCGACGCCTCCACCACTTTATTTACGCTTATATCCTCAGGAAGATAGCGGTTCATATAGGCCAGTATCTCTTCGCAGGACTTTTCGGTGTCCAAAATGACATTTGCAGTCATGGCTCTCGCATGCACTCCCGCATCCGTCCTTCCGGCACCTATAACCGTAACGCCTTTTTCATCACCCTCCGATGCTTTCAAGCCACTCTTTGGCAAACTCTTTTCCGGCTGTCTCTCACTCTGCGACACTGCGTTTTTTTTCACATCCGACTGTATCTCACTCTGTGAAGCTTTGCGGGTTTCCACAACCGAGCCCGGCGTCTCCGCCATTTTTTCTGCCGCACCGCCGCCACTCGCCTCATGCTCGCCTGCCAGCATCGCATCCAATACATTTTCCAGCTTTCCCTGGATCGTCATATCATTTCCGGGCTGATGCTCCCATCCAAAATATCGCGTTCCGTCGTAGCTGATTATCATTTTTATATTTTTCTTCATGTTACATAGCCTTTACTTTGTCGAATTCCTCAACTATATCATCTTCCGGCTTCGGAGTGATAAGGCTTACGATGATTATCATGACAAAGCCTATAAGAAATGCAGGAAGAAGCTCATACATGTCCCAGATTCCGCCGAGCGGTCTTACTGCAAATTTCCAGATAAATACAAATGCACCGCCGCTGACCATTCCTGCAAGAGCTCCGAATTTGTTGGTTCTCTTCCAGAAAAGTGCCATAAGTACAACCGGTCCGAATACTGCACCAAAGCCTGCCCACGCAAAGGATACTATTCCAAATATGGTACTGTTCGGATCCCATGCGATTATAACACCAAATACAGCAACTACTACGAGTGTAAGTCTGGCAACAACCATAGCCATTTTCTCGCTCATTTTTACCTTAAATACATCCTGAACGATATTCTCGGATACTGCAGAAGAAGCTGCAATAAGCTGAGAATCCGCAGTGGACATTGTTGAAGCAAGAATACCGGCGATTATAAGTCCGGCAATAAGTGCAAGGCCGAATCCATGCTTGCTTATGAGGTTTGCGATCTCGATGATAAGTCTTTCAGCCTTTGATCCATTTTCAAGATCTGCCTGATCAAGCATATTCGGAAGGTCCTTCATGGCTCTTGCCACCAGGCCGAGGAATACTGCGATTCCAAGCGAAATAACAACCCAGATACTGGCAACCCTTCTTGAAAGCTTGAGTTTCTTTGGATCTTCAATAGCCATAAATCTGAGAAGCACGTGAGGCATACCAAAATATCCAAGTCCCCACGCCATAGTTGATACTATGCTGAGGAAGCCAAAGGATTTTGCGCCCTCCGTAAGATTGCTGTGAACCTGACTCAGTGAGAAATATCCCTTCAGGCTGTCAGCATTATCTATTACCGCATCAATTCCACCGGCATTTGAGATTCCATAACCCAGTACTATGAAAAGCGCCAGAGTCATGATTATCGACTGTATAAAGTCAGTTCTTGATGCCGCAAGGAAGCCTCCGGTGGTTGTATAGCCAACAATTATTACTGCCGCAGCTATCATCGCAAGATGATAATCAACATCAAAAAGGCTTTCAAAAAGCTTTCCGCATGCCGAGAAACCAGAAGCGGTATATGGAACAAAGAATATTATGATAGCGATGGCACCAATGAGAAGAAGGATATTGCTGTCATCTCTGAATCTTTTCTTGAAGAACTCAGGAAGTGTTATAGCCTTAACCTCAGAAGTGTAATTACGTAATCTCTTCGCTACAAAAAGCCAGTTAAGGTAGGTTCCTATCGCAAGTCCGATAGCTGTCCATCCTGCTTCCGCCACACCCGAAAAATATGCAAGTCCCGGAAGTCCCATAAGAAGATATGAGCTCATATCAGAAGCTTCCGCGCTCATGGCTGTAACAAATGGTCCCAGCTTTCGTCCACCCAGATAAAAATCCCCAACGTCATTTGTGTTTTTGGAACTGAGTATACCGATTATCATCATACCAAACAGGTAAACGACTATAGCCACCACAATTCCTATCTGCGCAGTAGTCATGTTTAATTCCTCCACATTTTTTTGTTTTTTCCATTATTTATTTATAATCATACTTCAAAATGATGGTTGAAAGCGGTGGAATATCGATCAGCATGCTCTTATCGGATCTGTCGCATGGTGCTTCCTCCGCAACAAGCTTCTTGCCCTTATTGGTCCTGCCGAGGCCGCCGAATTTCTTATCATCAGAGTTAAGAATCTCTGTATACTCTGTAAGGCAAGGAACACCTATGCGATAGCCCTTTCTCTCAACCGGCACAAAGTTGCAGATAACCATGATCTGATCCTTTGATGACTTGCCTCTTCTGACAAATGTAACTATGCCTGAATCGGCATCATCAACCTTGAGCCACTCAAAGCCCATAACTTCATTATCATTATAATAAAATGCATCATATTTCGTATACAGATGATTAAGTTCCTTGACATATTCCTGAACGCCCTTGTGAAGCGGATTATCGAGCAGCCACCAGTCAAGGCTCCTTGCCTCGCTCCACTCACGCTGCTGTCCGAATTCCTGTCCCATGAAGAGAAGCTTCTTGCCCGGATGTCCCAGCATAAAGCCATAAGCTGTACGAAGATTTGCAAACTTGTCAAATTCAAGACCCGGCATCTTTCCAAGCATAGAGCATTTCAGATGAACAACCTCATCATGCGAAATGACAAGTATATAGTTCTCTGCGTATGCATATGAAAGAGAAAATGTAAGCCTGTTATGATTGAATTTCTTGAAATACGGATCCAGCTTCATATATTCAAGGAAATCATTCATCCAGCCCATGTTCCATTTGAAGAGGAAGCCAAGTCCCTGCATTGAAGCAGGCGCCGTAACTCCCGGCCAAGCTGTAGATTCCTCGGCTATAAGGTATGCTCCCGGATTTCTCTCCTCCATCAGAGTATTTATATTCTGAAGAAGCTCGATGGCTTCAAGATTTTCCTTGCCGCCATTTTTATTTGCAACCCACTGGCCGTCCTGCTTGCCATAATCCAGGTAAAGCATAGATGCAACCGCATCCACACGAAGTCCGTCAACGTGATACTTCTCAACCCAGAAGAGAGCATTTGAAGTAAGAAAGTTTGCAACTTCATTTCTGCCATAATCAAATATATATGTGCCCCAGTCAGGATGTTCACCCTTCCTTGGGTCAGAGTTCTCATAGAGCGGCATGCCGTCAAAACGTCCAAGTCCGTGGGCATCCCTTGGGAAATGAGCAGGAACCCAGTCGAGAATTACGCTGATGCCCTTCTCATGCATGTAATCCACAAAATACATGAAATCTTCAGGCTTGCCGTATCTCGAGGTCGGTGCATAATAATTCGTAACCTGATAGCCCCATGAACCATCAAACGGATACTCTGCTATACCTATAAGCTCAACATGAGTGTAACCCATTTCTGTAAGATAGTCGCCGAGCATTTTCGCCAGCTCTCTGTAGTTGTAGAATCCGAAATCAGAATCCTCGTCCTTCTTCTTCCATGAGCCAAGATGGCATTCGTAGATTGACATAGGCTTCTTGGTGCGGGCTACTCTGTCAACCTTCGCACGTTCAGCCATCCATTTTTCATCTTTCCATTTGTAGCTGTTGATATCCGCAACAATATTTGCATTGTCCGGTCTCACCTGGTCGTAGTTACCGTACGGATCCGCCTTGTAGAGTATGTCTCCGTATCTTGTAAGAATCTGATATTTATAAACAGCCCCCGGAAGAACGTCAGGTATGAACAGCTCATACACTCCGGAAACGCTGTGGATCTGCATCGGATTCAGCTGTCCATCCCACATATTAAAGTCGCCGACAACCGAAACACGTCTCGCATCCGGTGCCCAGACTGCAAAATAAGTACCCTTAACGCCATCGATGGTCATCGGGTGAGCACCCATTTTATTGTAAATATCATAGTTTTTACCCTCTGCAAACAGATAAGCATCGTAGTCTGTAAAAAGGCCGTCAAAGCTGTAGCAGTCTGCAGTGGTTACTGTCGTTCCATCGTAATATTCTGTTACGAAACGGTATTTATTTTTCTTGAATTTTTTTGTTGGAAAATATATGCCGTAAAATCCCTCTTCGCTGACCTTCTCCATCGGAAATGAAGTCTTTCCGCTCGGAGCCTTTATAGAAACCGAAGCCGAATGCGGCTTGTAGCAGGTTATAACCTGACCATTACCATAATCATGATTACCCAAAAGATGTTTAGGTGCATTTATCTTTCCATCCATAAGTTCATCGTAAAGCACCCAGTTAATCCAGTTATTTAACTTTTCGTTCAAGACACTACCTCCCCTGATATTCTTTTTTCAGCAGATTTTCTGCTGCAACCCACTCATAATGCTGATATAATATTTTATCATTTGTGTAAGGTTATGTAAAGAATAAGTAGCCGGTGAGAGAGGTACAAATATACAGTTTTGTCAAAAAACAGGGGGGACTGCATTTTGCAGCCCCCCTGACGCATGTAATTAATCTTTAAACTTGTTGTCAAATTTCGTAAGTACTTGAATCAGTCATCCTCCGTCTTGGTAAATTCCGGATGATCAGCCAGCCATCCTGCGAAATCCTTGAATACATTTGATGAATAATTTTGCTTTAAAAGCTTTGCACAGTCTTCTCCGGACAGTACTTCCAGAGAGTCGTCCGCCTTCTGCTGCTTCTCAAGCTCCGCAGTTGCCTTCTTGATAAAAGTGAAAAACTTGTCCCGACCGTAGGTATCTGTCAGATATTTTACAAAATAGCATCCGTACCTGTAGGCATCCGTCCTCGCCCCTCTGTAATCATTTATAAATATCTGCTCAGCATTGCTTGCGGTAACGCTTCCTCTCAGAATAAGGTATCCGTAGAATCTTTCCCCGTAGAGCTTGTCATCACTGAGCTTCATATATTTATTTGCCGCAATCTCCTCATAATATGCGCCAACGCCTTCGGTAATTATCGTTGATACTGCGGAATAATTTGTCAAATGAACATAATGAGCATATTCATGCATGAAGGTCGAGAAGAAATAGTCCTTGTTGTTTACATCCAGATCATATTCATGAATCACGAGATAATTATATTCATCTCCCTGATAATCCGCGTTGCATTCAGGGCTCATTTCATCACTCGCATCAATATATACATGAACCTTCTTACAAAATGGATCCACATCCTCGAAGGCATCAGTACCGTAAAAATCCTTTTTAATAACCTGCATGGTATAGAATGGAGGCTCAACAACCCTTCTCTTAAGTCCCATGGCATTTTCAACCTGGGCCATATAGCCCTCGAGTCTTACCATGACATTTCCGTCAAAATGCATTCCCTTAGGCAGGAAGACTATCAGATTTTCAGACTCCAGATATTCATAGTCTTCTGTCACATAATGATTTGCCGCTCTGCCGCTTACTTTGAAAGGCTTCTTAACATCGCCCTTAAGATTTACCTTAAGATAGTATTTTCCGTTACTTTCTTTAACGCAGGTAATAGCCAGCTTATCATTGTATTCCGTCGGATAATATGTATATTTTCCATCTTCCTGCGCAAGTCCGAAATAGTATTCATTTCCGTCAACGGTCGCAATACCATCTACCCAGCCGGAAGCCTCGTATTTATTGATAAGTCTAATGGTTACGCCCTCGCGTCCAACCACCTTAGTTCCACCTACCGAAATACTGAAGGTCTGATTGTAAAATGCATCCAGCCTGCCTGCCGCACTCTTCAAAACCTTGCCATTTACAACTCTGTATGTCTTGCCGTTGGCGTGGAAATTGCCGGTAAGTGTCTTGTCAACTATGCCTTTCTGAACAAACCACAGCACATCCGAGCTGTCTCTGTAGCCGCCGGAGTATCCGGTCTGAACTCTTCCATTTTTTACAAAATAAAGAGCCTTTTTCTTATCTACTGTCCCGGAGAAAAGTCCCGTTTTGGTGGAAACAGTTCCGTTCACACAATAAAACCAGGTTCTTCCGTCTGTAGAGAAACCCTTATCCTTGCAGAGCTTTCCGTCCTTAAAACGATAGAGCGCCTTCTTGCCATCTATGGTTCGGCTGACCACCATATCGCTCTTCATCGGCATTACCCTGAGCTTAAGGCTCGCCTTCTGCCCACTCTTTGATGTAACTGTAATAGTTGCTGTTCCGGCCTTTACAGCGGTAAGCTTTCCTGTGCTGCTGATCTTGATGACCGTTTTATCACTGGAGGTATAGTTCTTAACCTCCGTAGCTGCCGGACTGAGCTTCACCTGCCTGCTGCTTCCCATAATAAGCGCACCATCAGGGATGGAAACTGTGAATTTTGCTGCTGATGCTACGTCTATTTTTTCTGTCACAACTGCATCACTTGCTGCCGCATCATTTTTGTCTGCTGTCTCGTCTGCAGTCGTATCAATCGCATCAGCCGTAACAGCGGATTCATCCGCATAAATCTCACTTACTGCTGCGTCCACGTCAGAAACATTCACACCCGAAAGCACTGTAAATCCAACCATAGACACCGCTAAAAATCTTGTAAATCTCCTCAAATACATCACAACCTCCTGTCTCTTTATTCCTTACGTTAATACGCACCATAATCTTTTACCATTTTCAATATACTCAAATGCATCACAACTTCTTACCTTTTTCTCCTTACGGATAGGTCAATCATTTTAATATTTTCACAAAATTACAAAAGGTTCATTTTTTATTATAAATTTTTTTGTTATTTTTCTCAATATTTTTTGACGTATCTTATCAGAAGATAAACAAACCTTAACATCCCTTCCTCTTGCGGTCTGAATATTTTTTGTTTATACTATGACAGAAGCCAAATTGCTTCTCAAATATATCTTATCCAAATAAAAACAAGCACGCGTAAAGCGACTATTTGTTTTATTGATAAGATACCGGAGGAACGATAGTTCCGCAGGATAATGAGATATGGGTTATATATCTCATAACACATCTTATCAGGAAAATTTTAAAATATAATCCGTGAGGAAGGTCAAATGGCAGGCAAGAAGGAAAACCCTACAGAAAACTCAATAAAGACTTTGAATGAACATATTAAAAGCGGCAATTTCAGCCATGTTTATCTTCTGACGGGTTCCGAGGGATATTTTATCACCCAGTATAAACACGCTCTTCTTGAGGCTCTCACCTCTCCCGATGACACCATGAATTTTACGGTATTTATTGGTGAAAAGGTAACGGAAGAAGACATTATAGAGGCTATATCCACTATGCCATTTTTTGCCGACCACAGGACCGTTCTTGTGGAAGCAACCGGTCTTCTCAGTAAAGCTGCGGACAGGCTTTCCGAGGCCATAAATGATATTCCCGATACAACGCGACTCATCTTCGTGGAGCCAAATGCCGATGCAAGGCTTAAGATCTACAAATCCGTCGCAAAGGCCGGTACCGTCGCCAAGTTTGAAACTCCTGACACCAGGACACTCAACATCTGGCTGAAGAAGACGCTTTCCTCTGACGGAGCCGTCGTGGACGACACTGCGGTATATGCTCTTATAAATGCAGTTGGTCAGGACATGAACCGCCTTTCAAATGAAGCTGCAAAGCTACGCGCCTTCACCCTTGATAAAAAGACTATTACAGCAGATGACGTTAATATTCTTTGCGAAAATGAAGCCGAGAATAAAATCTTCGACATGCTGAGCGCCATTTCCATGCATGACAGCAAGAAAGCTCTTATGCTCTACAGCGATCTGGAGACTCTTAAGGTAGCACCTATGATGACTCTGACCCTCGCAAAGAAGCACTTCATGAAGCTTGCGACCATCAAAATGATGCAGAAGGATAAGGAAGAAAATTCCGCTATAGCAAAGCAGGCCGGTGTCCATCCATTTTATCTGAAGGATTATCTTAAGCAGGCCGACGGCTTTACGATAGAACAGCTCTTGCATTACGCAGAGCTCTGTTCAGATGCCGATTATGATATCAAATCCGGAAAAATCCTGGAGAAAAATGCAGTTGAAAGCGTGATATTGCATTTATGCTTAGATTAGTATAGCGATTTCTAAATAACTACACCAAATAACTTGCCTGTTTTCCTGAATAGCACAGCACCAAAAGCCTCGGACTAGAAAATATTATATAATCGATTCGCATATAATTTGTAAAAATACTCTTGACGCTTCAAGGGATATTTGATAATATATCATTTGCATGTTTGGTGCTCGCGGCAAAATAGCACCGGAATACGTTCATATGCCCGGTAAATAATATTTACTGACCCGTGTCTTGGCTAAGTGAATGCTATTTTTACAATATGCATAAACCATTTATGATAAAACCCTCATTGTAAATGGCTGGTTTCGTAATTATCGTATTCCGATCAGGATGATCGGGTAAATTTTAATCCGGAGGTAAAAAGCTGTGGCAAATATTAAATCAGCAAAGAAGAGAATTCTTGTAACAAAGAAAAGAGAAGACAGAAATAAGGCTGCTAAGTCTAAGGTAAAGACACTTGTAAAGAAGGTTGAGGCTGCTGCTAAGGCTGGCGATAAGGCTGCTGCTGCAGAGGCACTTAAGGTTGCTACATCAGCAATTGATAAGGCTGCTTCAAAGGGCATCTACCACAAGAATACAGCTTCAAGAAAGATTTCTCGTCTTAATCTTCTTGTTAATAAGATTGCTTAATGATTTCGACAATAATATAGCAAAAACAACCGGACAGTCATAACGTCCGGTTGTTTTTTTGTATCACCGTGTTCATAGACCGCTTCGCGGTCTGGACATAGTTAAAGAGCTGTTTATTATCTAAACAGCTCTTCTTACTATACAAACAACATGACATGTGTGAGAGGTTCTAACGGTTCGGACCGTGTTTGGGAGGTTTTATTTTTTTCATGTCATGTAAAGAAAATATCTGATCTAAATTTTATTTGCATTAAATGTTCCCGATCAGTAACTTACTTTTCCATTTGAAACATAATAGCAGTCATAATCATAATCGATGAATCCGTAATAGTATCCATTTGCATTAAAATTTACCTGACCACCATTTATATACCACCAGCCATATTCATTCTTGGCAAAACCGGTATATGAGAAATCTACCTGGCCGCATCTTATGCACCACCAGCCATACTGATTCTTTGCTACAGTATTCTTGAAACGAACTCTGCCGTCTTTTACATACCACCAGCCATCTCTTCCGGCCAGTTTTCCTTTGATCACTCCATTTGCTGAGAAATCAACCTTACCGTTCTTAATGTACCACCAGCCGTTCTTATTGAATGCAAAACCGGTGAACTTCGGATTAACCTTGCCATTTACTGTGTAGTACCAGCCTGTTACACCTTTATAAGTAACCTTTCTGACTCTTCCTGCAGTAGTCGGCTTATATTTGATCTTTTCTTCTTTATCTGACTCAAGCTTAACGGATGCTCCTGTAAGGCAGCCTTCATTTATCCTGTAGACAGCATATCCTGTAGCATCTCCTACATAGAAATGACCATCAATCGGTGTATAAAACTCTACTCCGTAGCTGTAATTCAGCGAATGTGCGATTGTCGGATGTCCGTAATAACCGCTGCCCCATCTGCCCTCACCGTAACCGGTATTGTTAGATGTATATCCATTATACTTTTCCTCAAGGATTATAGCTGCATGCTCTCTGCTGTATGTGTTATAAAGATTTGCGCCATAACCATAATAAATGATAATGTCTCCGGCCTTTACCTGGCCTGACTCGATCTGTGCAAGCAGCGTATCTGCCGCGTCTCCGCCGTATCCATCATTGAAATAAGCAACCCTGTTAAAATGACTATCGTTGATAAGGAACTGCTCAAGTCCTGAAGCTGATGCTGATGCATATCCTGCAAAATCCGGAACATATCCGTTGAATTCCCCGGCAAGCCCTGCTGTATAAAGCACTCTTGAAACCCATCCGGCACATGACCAGTAATTGGTTGCCAGATAACCACCGTTTCCGTAGCTGCCATACTTCATATAATTCTTCAGTGTTCCATAAACTGTAGCCGAATTTCCGGCTGCTTCAACCCCTAAACTACTCCTGCCTTCTACAAGCCCTGTGATGCAGAACATAAATGCAAGTGCTATACAAACCAGGGACTTTGATAATCTCTTAACAGATTTCATATGTTAACAACTCTCCTAACGCCTATCCGATGTATTCGGGTATTTTTTAAATCTTTTGTTACAACTTTTGTAACATTTTATGCAATGGCTTTTATCATGCTTTTGCACGTTTTCTCAAATCTTTTATATGTTTTTACATATCTTTTACATGTTTTTCGCATGTTTTTTATTACATCTCTGTCCTTTATGTTACTTATTTAATCACATTGTTACATTTTTGTCAAGTCATTTGTTACAAATATGTTACATCCAGTGTAACATTTGAAACAAATAAAGACTGCCGAACCTGAGTTTTCAAGCTCGACAGTCTAATAATCATGATACAAATTCTACCAAATTTCACATGGCCTATATATGATTCCGGCCCCTCTAACAATATTTTCTTCCATTATCACCTATTTGTGTTGCTTCCGCACCCTCAATACTCCCTGTTTTCTGACCCTTTTATGCATCGTTGGTATTATCTTTTTTCAGTCCAAGAATCACGCATGTAATTCCGAAAAACATAATCACTGCGTCCCAGAAAAATGTTGTTATATACGGCTGATCCGGTTTTTCAGGATTAATCAGTACTTCCAGTTCTTTCCCGTTCTTCATAGTAAAGGCGTTATAGTACGAAAGCACCTTATCTTCATATCGCTCTCCCTGATATTCATAGGTAACGTAGGCATGTTTTCCTTTTTTTGGTTTATGAACCACCTTCACTGTAGATTCCACACGCTCGAAGTTTATAACATAATAAATATCTTTCGCAGACAACACCGCTGCTAACAGCATCATTACAATTCCAACGGTTAAAAATATTTTATTTTTCTTTGTTTTATCTTTATTCGTTTTTTTTACAGCATATTTAGCAAGTCCCATCAGTAACCTTATCCCCTCTTCAGAAAACTCATTTTTTTCATTTTGGCATCATCTGTAAATATTGGCATTTACAGATCTAAACTCCTTCATTATAACACAGGAATGCAGCCATTCATACCTACCAAGGTCTTTGCATCAATGCATAACGAATCTCATTAATCTGCGCCCCGGCATTAAGCACATGCAGCCTGCAAAGCGGTAATGTCATACTGCCGTTTTCATCTCTAACCTTAATGCTCAAAGACACACCCGTCGGCATCGCACGGTAATGGTTTGCTATCCTTACTATATCGATAATGCCGTCACGTCTGATCACAGCTCCATTTTTGATAAATAAAAAATATCTGCCAACCCTAAACTGGTCTCCCGCAAAAGGCTGCGCCGAGGCAAAGTCGATGAACATTCTCTGCCCGCCATCTGCAGCAAGGTAGAAGTTGAGTCTTTTTGAGGCTCCTACTCGATATTTATAGGCGAGCCAGCAAAGAAAAGCAAACAAAGAAAATACTATGGCGCCTACAACCACAGCCACCAAGAGCTTCACCCCAAAAGCTACAAGGAGAAGAGTCATTGCCACCCCCTCAAGAACAGTGATAACTGCAGGGGCTGCTCCCATCTTAGGAACACGCATTACTTTGCAGTAGCTATATAAAGCTTGACTTATCTGATTATACTGCTGCCCGTTCATCATACCGTTAGCATAGAAATCCTGGTTGAATTGTGACATAAATGTTGACTCCTCCTTTTGTAATCATCTATCTCTGACTGAATCTTATCTCCAAACTGATAATATGAGCACAGTTCGTGATGTATCTGTTTTAAGACATACTCTTTACCGTCTCTCGTAACTAGGTAGGAATAGCCACCTTTTCCTTTTCCCAGCAATCGTTCAACCCTGTATCCCTTTTCGTTAACGTTTATTGTTTCCATAACGATTCCCCCAAATTCCTATTTGTCTTGCAGGATATCTTAGCAACATCCACTCTGTCTATCTTACATTTTCATTATTATATCAAACACCTCATCACACGGAGTGCTATTCTGCGAGAGAGTGTCTAATATTTTCCCAGCGTACAGCTTTTTTGCGTTTTCGACCGCCTTACTGTTCGTTTCATAAAACCTGCTGATTACTTTTCCTGAAGCGCCTCGCTCTAAATGTCTTAACTCGTAGTAGCTTTGTATCGTCAGTTGGAAAAGCTCGCCCTCGCCACCTTCGTGGATACAGGTGAGCTTTTTGCCGATGTAGTAGGGATCCTGTTTTGTCAGGTGAACCATTCCGCAGTAAGCATCAAGTGCTGCATAATGTACAGTCTTTATGTGTCCCATAAGAATCATTCCCATACACATCGGACACGGTTCCATTGATGTATACAGAACAACCGATCTCGAATCTGTCTTATTGGTATCCATCCGTCGCAAGGCATTTGCTTCAGCATGCGAAATCTCTCTGTTTACCGTATCTGCTTCACGACTTCGGTTTCTGTCGCTAAGGATAAGCTTTCCATCCTTATCGAAAATAGCGGCTCCTATCGGAGTTGACCCAAACCCAAATGCCTTCCAGGCCTCTTCAAAAACCGTTTGCCATTGACTGGACAAATCACTCCACATAAGCTTTCCTCCTGTATATTCCGATTGAACTTAACATCATTATTTCTAAACATTCTTACAGAATTCTACAATCTCTTGTCGATTTCAGCAGTCACTCCTGTACGAACAGGGCTGCAATAAATGATCAATGCCTTCATTTTTTGTCACTACTCTAATAATATATCATAACAATGTAACACACGTCATTAAAAGAATAATTAAACGGATCCTTTGTACATATTTCTTTTATTGTATTCTTCTCTTCTCCTTTTTGTTCCATTCCATCTAATATAATACTGATATGTTTTTCCATGTTTAGCCGCATGTAATCTGGCTCCATCCGGCATTTTCTTTTTGATTTCCTTTCTGTTTTTTCTATTTTCTCTTACTGTGTTCTATCCCTCTCTCGACCGCCTGTTTTCGAGGTTCCAACAACAATTTCGGCCCTCCTGCTTGATTTGTGTTGCTTCCTAGTTTTTTAGCTACCATCCCCCCATCGAGCATCAATACTCAACTATCACCGCCCCATTCTGATCGGTACGATAAATCTCACAACCCAGCGCACTGTATCTCTCCAGTGTTTCTTCTGCCGGATGCCCGTAAATATTCTTTCTTCCGCAGGATATTATTACGCTGTCAGGGGATGTCTTTTTAATAAAATCCATCGAGGAAGAATACCTTGAGCCATGATGCGGACACTGAAGTATATCTACATCAAGAAGTTGCTCATCAAACCGATCATCAAGTTGTTTCTCATCTTGCTCATCAAGCCGATCATCAAGTTGTTTCTCATCTCGCTCATCAAACCGATCATCAAGTTGTTTCTCATCTCGCTCATCACTCCGATCATCAACCCGTCCATCACTCCAATCATCACCTCGCTCATCGAGTCCGCCATCAAATCCTTCATCAACTCGCACACCCATCCCCTCTATCAGCTTTTTCTCCGTTTCGCTGCTGATATCTCCTGTGAGGAGCATACTGAAATCTCCCTCTGAAAGTCTGATAACCAGAGAATTCTCATTACTTGCATTATCTGCACCAGCATATCTCCCCATAGATTCTCCATGTTGCGCTTCTGCACCAGCATACCTCCCCATAGATTCTCCATGTTGCGCTTCTGCACCAGCATACCTCCCCACAGATTCTCCATGTTGCGCTTCTGCACCAGCACACCTCCCCACAGGTTCCACACTTTTTACCACTGTACCGTCATTCATCTCCACTAATTGCTCTCGCATTGCTCCTGCTACGTAAGCATCCTCTCTAAACGGATAAAGCACATCCACCACCGTATCCTCCAACTTCAGCTTCATGCCTGAATATCCGTAAATGATCTCGCAGTCCTTCTTGCGGGCAAGCTCCAGCAGCTTCAGCAGTCCCTCTGTTTCCACTGCTCCCTTTCCTATGCATATCCTGTCAATTTTGATTCCCTCGAGCTCAGCCTTTTCCATAAGATATATCAGACCATTCACGTGATCCTTATCTCCATGAGAGAGAAAAATGATATCAATATGTGACATTCCGTAATATTTCAGTGCAGGAACAATTATATTTTCTCCGACCTTTTCGTTACTGCTGCTGCCACCGTCATAGATAATATTGATACCCGAAGATGAGTGGACCAGTACGCTACTGCCCTGACCCACATCAAGAAATGCCGCAAAAGACTCCCTTCTATTGCTTATAAAAGCCGCAAGCACCAGCATTCCCTCCAGCAAGATACATGCCATAAGGTAACCGCCGGCAAGCTTCTTTTCTCTTTTTCGCCGTATTTCCCAGTCATCCAGACATTTTTTATTATGTACTTTTATTATTTTTTTTAACCATTTCCTATCTGGGTTTCTTATTATATTTTTTGCAGGTTTTCTCGCAGTTTTTCTTATCGTATTTCTCGCAGTTTTTTTTATGATTTTTCCATCTATTATTCTCAACAACCTTCTTATTCCGGCCATCAATCTACTCCTCATACGACCAAGCCAAGCACATTCAATACTGCAATTAAAACCATTCTTAACTCTATGAATCAACCCGGATTCCCCGTTTCTCTTAACTCTATGAATCAATCCAGATTCCCTGCCTCTCTTAACTCTATGAATCAACCCGGATTCCCCGTCTCTCTTAACTCTATGAATCAACCCGGATTCCCCGTCTCTCTTAACTCTATGAATCAATCCGGATTCCCTGCCTCTTTTAGCCCTATGAATCAACCCGGATTTTACTATACGCCTCCGTCTCCTTCCATCCCCCGCGTTTCTTACAACCACCGCCACGACTCCCACCAGAAGTACCACATAAACCACCAGCTGCCATATCCTCGGGTGTCCCGGGTTCAGTATCGGCGACGGAAGCTTCAGAAAGATCCCACATGCCACTTTATAGAACTGCAGCACCACTCTTGCCGGAAATATTGCTGCCTGCCCCAGCAGAACAGCCCCCGGAACGAGTCCGATCAAAGCTCCTATAAAGCCTGACGCAACCACAACCGTAAGGAGCGGGATCAGCAGAAAATTGATCAGAAGGCTGTACAGAGGAATTTCATAATACTGTAAGAGCAGCACAGGCAGCATAAATGCATTGATGGTAACCGAGCCTATCGCCCCTCTGACCAAAAGCTTATACCATTTTCTCTTCCTTCTGTTCTTCTCAAGAAATCTTTCATCCCCGTAAATCTTCCTATATACGCTGTCCGCCGCCACAACTCCGAGAGCCGCTGCATAGCTCATTTGAAAACCGCTGCTCATCAAAACATTCGGCTCCAGTATCATCATGATAAGAAATGCCACCGACAGTGCCGTAGGTTTATCTGCCGTTCTTCCGACCGCTTCTGCCAGACAGCTGACTGAAAGTATGATAAATGCCCGAAGAGTTGCCTCCGAAAAACCGGTCATAACTCCGTAAAGCATGAGAAACCCTATGGTTATCACAGCTCTTTTTTTCCTTCCAATACCAAACATCCGAAGCAGTTTCTTTAAAAAAGCTGCAATAAGTGCCACATGAAGCGCCGAAATCGCAAGCAAATGCGCTATCCCGTTTTTCTGATACATCTTTCTTATATCCTCCGAAAGATCGGACTTATCTCCGAGAAGCATAGCCTTAATGATGCCTGCCCCCTCCGGATCCGTGAGTCTGTCGACAGACTTTGCCAGACTGCATCTTCTGTCCCATAGAAAGCTCCTGACAGGGCTGTCCCCCTCATCATCTTTCCGAAGCTCATGCAGCTCTATATTATTCTTCACGCCTCTGCTCATAAGATATGCTGCAAAGTCAAATTCTCCCGGATTTGTAGCCCTTTTTATCTCCGCTGCAGTCCCCGAAAAGAAATATCCTCGTCCAGCCATAAGCTCGGTATCGTCAAAATCGCCCTTCGAAATAAATGAATAATATTTCTCTCCATTTCCCGTGAAATATACACTATATCCTCTTTCGCTTTCAGCCATATCCGTTACAAGCATCCTGCCACTTACCTCTGTCCCGACAGGGAGAACTTCGTATTCACTGAAATAAATACTTCCCCACAACACACCGAATATGAACACAAAATTCAGCATAAAAAAAATGGCTCTATCACGCAGAACCATTTTTTGAACAATGTAAATTGCAAGCGGTATCAGAAACACAGCTGCCACCGCCATCTTTTTATATTCCGTCATCCAATAGGATCTGCTGATCGCCTCTCCAAGCGCAAACATGACTCCTGCAATACATAACGGTCTTTTCAAATTACTCGATTAATCCTCCTTCAAAATTAAGCATTCCGGATATATCTATTCTTCCCCTGAACAGCCCCGTCTCATCTCCATCAATATAAATCCTGACCGAATTAATACCCTTGATATTGGTCAGACTGTCCACAATGGAATATAAGGCGATTTCATCCGATAAATCTCCCTCTTTATCCTGAAACTCCTTTGAAAAATTAATATAGCAGACTCCTCCTCTGGTAAATACGCTGATTATCTCGGTATCTTCAGAGAAAACTCCTTCTTTTTTCAGATAACGCAGCATTGCCATCTCCGGGGAATCCCCATTTTCAATCTTGACATTGTCAACGACTCTCTTAAGCTTCCTGCCGTTCTTGTTCGGCACGTAAAAGGTTATCTCAGCAGTATTCATATACTCATCTGCAGTATTATAGTAAAAAAATGAGTCCCTGGTAAATGTATTTTTACTTACTTCTTCAGCCTTATCATTGGTCATGCTTATGGTGATCTTGCCCATTCCCGAGATCTGGGAAAATGTATTCACCAGCGATGCTTCTGCCAGAAGGATTTCCTCAGGCGTATGATCAGTAAGGTCATTTACCACCAGAAGAAGATTGTTATACTCATCCGGCTCATAGCTGGATATCTCCACATTTTCATCTGTCTTCATGGCATTTACGACCTCTTCAATGGACGCATTGAAGGAATCCGGCTGTTTCAAAAGGTAATCAATACCTTTAACTATCTTATAACCGTCCGAATGATAAAGGGTAATGATATTCCCCCTGGAAATATCGGATATCTCTTCCTTCTTCTCCTTCTTCTCCCCGCAGGAAGAAAGAGACAGTGCCATGATCAGCAGAAGAATAAGTATATTCATTTTTCTTTTCTTCTGAAATGTCATTTTCATTCTTCCTCTTCAACCTCATGCTTTATAGGTATCCTTACAGTAAATGTAGTTCCCTTGCCCTGTTCGCTGTAGAGCCTTATGTTACCATCATGGGAAACTATGGCATTTCTGGCAATCGCAAGTCCGAGACCTGTTCCTCCGGTATCCCTGCTTCTTGCCTTATCAACTCTGTAAAATCTGTCAAATACCTTATCCTTTGCATCATCCGGAATACCCACGCCGGAATCCGCTACCTTTATATAGAAATATTTGATATTGGCATTCAGGGAAATCTTGACCCAGCCGTTATCAACATTATATTTCACAGCATTTTCTATTAAGTTGGAGAGTGCAAGTGAAAGCTTAACATCGTCTACCTCAGCTGTTACATCCTTGTAGCTTTCATATATTATCTTTACGCCTCTTGTATCAGCTATAGGCGTAACTCTCTTGATTATCACTTCGAGAAGCTCATTTATATTCTTCTCTTCTATGTTCATTACAGCATTCTGACGGTCAGTCTTGACCAATGTAAGAAGATCGTTGATCATCTTGGTCTCTCTATCCAGCTCTTCAACTATATCCGACATGAACTCACGATACATGCCGATATCACCGCTGTCATTCTGCTGGATCGACTCCGCAAGAACCTTCATGGATGTGATCGGTGTCTTAAGCTCGTGAGAGACATTTGATACGAATTCCTGTCTGGTACCGTCAATGGTATCCAGTTTTTTCAGCACCGCATTATAGTTTTCGGCAAGATATCTTGTCTCTTTAAAGCCTCTGACCTTAAGTCGGTTCTGGAAATCCCCTTCGGAAATCTCATAAATCTGCTTATTGATACGGTTCAGCTCTCTGACAGAAATATACGCTACAAGGGCAACTGCGATAACGCCTATAGCCACAACTGCGATAAGCACGAAGATACTTCTTGTAACCAGCTTTTTATTCTCGATATCTATCTGCGTGGTGGTGGCAGTAGAAACAAGTACGCCGATTATTCTTCCGGAATGCTTTAACGGCAGAATGATCTCCACGTAATTATTGTTGATACGGTTTATCTCATTTACCGTACCCTTCATCACATCGAAAATATCACTGCTTATAATATATGCGCCGTCCTTATAATTATAAGAATCCTTAACTATCTTATAATTGCTTCCGATGACAATGATACGTCCCTTCTGCGCCTGAGCAAATACATCTATATCCTTTCCGACTCCGCTGTCATCAAAGGCTCCCAGCTTATTCTCGCGACCTATCTGGTCGGCGAGCGAGTTTGCATTGATATAGGTATCCTCCTGAAGATCCTTGATCTCTGATTTCTTCAAGGCTCTGACAACACCAAAACAGAAGAGCCCCATACAGACAAACAGTACTGACATTGTTCCGAGAAAGATAAATGTTTTTATACTGACCCTGTAAAACCTTATCTTCTTTCTCTTCTTGCGTTCCTTGCCCTTCTCAATGTCAAAATCCTCATCAAGATCTATCTCTTCCGGCGGTATCATCTCCGTCACTTCTGTATTATTCTTTTCCGCTGCTTCCGTTTCCTGCCGCTTCTTCATAGGCTATCTCGTACAATCTTTCCTGTGCATTAATCTTTTTCTCTCCGGCAGGAACTCTTACATAATTACCATCCGGCTGCTGAACTCTCGCCTTACAGTTATCCGAAAGCGTCAGACGGAAGATGTCTCTGATCCTGTCCTTCAATTTTTCATCGTAAATCGGTGTTGCTACTTCAACACGTCTTACTGTATTTCTTGTCATATAATCTGCTGAGGCGATATACATTTCCTCTCTGTCGCCCTTACCGAAAATATAAATCCTTGAGTGTTCCAAAAATCTTCCTACAACACTTATTATCTTTATATTATCAGTCTTACCCGGCACGCCGGATCTGAGGCAGCAGATGCCTCTGATTATCATTTCTATCTTAACTCCGACCGTTGATGCCTCAATGAGTTTATCAATGATCTTCTTATCTGTAAGAGAATTGATCTTGATACCAAGATATCCTTCTCCACCATTTTTTGCTATCTCAATCTCTCTGTCAATCTTCTCGATGATCTTATTCTGCAGGCACTTCGGTGCAACCATAAGGCATTCCGTATTCTTAACCACCTGATTAAGCGAAAGCTTCTGAAATACCTTAGCCGCCTCGAGGCCTATACTTTCATTTGCAGTCATAAGCGAAAGGTCTGTATACAGTCTTGAAGTCTTCTCGTTATAATTACCGGTACCAATCTGTGTTATATACTTTACTCCGTCCGTAGTACGAAGTGTTATGAGACAGAGCTTGGAATGAACCTTAATGCCTTCAAGTCCGTAAATGACATGGCATCCTGCCTTCTCAAGCATTCTGGACCACTCAATATTATTCTCCTCATCAAATCTCGCTTTAAGCTCCACAAGAACGTCCACCTGCTTGCCATTTTCTGCTGCCTCCACCAGAGCATCAACAACCTTGCTGTGCTTAGCCAGTCTGTAAAGAGTCATCTTGATGGATACAACATCCGGATCATTTGCAGCCTCTGTGAGCATATTAAGAAATGGTCTGATGCTCTCATAAGGATAATGCAGCAGCTTGTCACGTTCCTCAATCTGAGGTAGCAGAGGCTTTGTCTCATCAAACTGCGCGGACTTCTGAGGAATCCTCTTCTCAAAGAAAAGCTCCGGTTTATGACGCAGTGTATCCTGAATATCAAAAACAAATGACATATCCAGAGGCGCGCCCTTCTTGAACATCATATTTTCACTTATGTTAAGATGCTCTCTGATCCTCTTCAGCACCTTCTTGTCCATATCTCTGGTATATTCCATCCTTACCGGACAAAGCTTTCTTCTCTGCTTGATAACCTCCGCCATATGATCACGATAATTCAGCTCCTCATCATAGACCTTATCGGCATCGATATCAGCGTTTCTTGTAACTCTTACCAGGGACTTGCTGACAACGGTATATCCCGAAAAAACATCCGGAAGGAAATGAAGTATCAGCTCCTCGGCAAGCATATAATAGCCCTTGCTGCCCGGAATCTCTATAAGCCTTCTGAACATACCATCATTGCATGGTATAATACCTATACGTTCCTTGTTATCTTTATTTGCAAGTACAGAAACCGCATAGATCTCATTATTCTTTATAAATGGAAATGGCTGCTTCTTGGAAACTGTCATTGGTGAAAGAAGCGGAAGTATCTCACGTTCGAAATATCCCTTTAAATATTCTCCGTCCTTCTCATCCAGCTTGGCAAAGTTGATTATCCTGATATCCAGATTTTCCAGCTCTGCCATAAGCTCACGGTAAGCCAGATCATGCCTTGCTGAAAGTATCTTTACTCTGTCGGCAATGGCATCTATCTGCTCCTCAGCAGTCATATTTGTCTTATTCTCTCGCGGATTATCCTCCAGCAGCATCTGGTCATGAAGAGACCCCACCCTCACCATGAAAAACTCATCCAGATTTGTCTGGAAGATTGATATAAAACTCAGTCTCTCGCAAAGCGGCATACTCGTATCTTCCGCTTCTTCAAGGACTCTTTCGTTAAATCTGAGCCACGAAAGCTCTCTGTTCTCATATAATTCACTCATAGTTGCACCCCTTATTGCTGATCTTAAGTCTACTGTTCTCCGTTTTACGGCCACTCCGCATGCGAACCTTCACCGCATGCCTCATGCGCTGTATTAACCCTCAGTATACCACAATTTTTTTCTATGATAAAGTATTCCTGACAGCTTTATTTTTAAATATCTGTTAATATCTATAAATAAAATGTGAATTTTTCAAGTTGTCTTTGACATAATGGTTTATTTATCATAAACTAATGTAGTGTGTGTGATTATGTAATTATGCAGTATTATAATCTGTACAGTAATTCAGTGTTATGACTTACGCAGAACACAGTATTATAACCTGCACAGTAATACGGCGATATATAATAATTTAAAGGTTTCCAAGATGACAAATAAAAGCAAATTCCAAAAATATAAATACCTGCTCTGGCTCCTTTATGTTCCGGCTTATTTTATAAGCTTTTTTATGCTGGAGAAGCGAAATGATGTGGAATTCCACTATATTCACAGTTCTTTGGATGACAGCATTCCGTTCTGTGAATTCTTTATAATTCCATATTATCTTTGGTTTGCATTTATCTTTGTGTCAGTCGGACTTTTCATCTTTTTCGATTTTGAAGGTTTTAAAAAGCTCGCCTGGTTTCTGGCTCTGGGCATGACGGCATTTATCATTATATGCTATTTCTGGCCAAACGCCCTCGCCCTTCGTCCCGTAGAGGTAACACGAGACAATTTCTGCGCAAGGATAGTCAGATTCCTTTATAAAACAGACACACCGACAAATGTTTTTCCAAGTATTCATGTATACAATACACTTTGTGTTGAAATAGCGATACTCAAGTCAAAGCTTCCGAAAAAGCACAAGGGCATCACAACCTTTGCAGTTATACTTTCAGTACTGATAATTGCTGCAACCGTATTCCTTAAACAGCATTCAGTAATCGATGTTATCGGTGCTTTTGTAATGGCTCTGCTCTTCTATCTTCCGATCTACCTTCCGGAGGACCTTAGAAGACTTCACGAAAAAAGAGTAGCCGAGGTATCGGAGGCTTAGAAGAACAATTATTATTTTCTGCGGCAAAACGCGTTGCAGGAAGGAGACGACGATGAAAAAAAAGCAAAAGCTGCTTACGATAGCAATTCCCTGCTACAATTCAGAGAGCTATCTCCAGCGTGCTCTCAAATCAACCCTTATAGGCGATGACAGGATCGAGGTTCTTATAGTTGACGACGGTTCTACGGACAAAACCCCGGAGATGGCTGACTACTATGCCTCAAAGTACCCGGATATAATCCGTGTTATTCATAAAGAAAATGGCGGTCACGGTGATGCCGTAATGACCGGACTTAAAAATGCCACAGGAAAATACTACAAGGTCCTGGACAGCGATGACTGGCTCAACCGCCGTGCCCTTGCTGCCGTTATGAATTTCCTGTCTGAAAACGAAGACATGGACAACTACTTTGACATGGTCATCTCTGACTATGTTTACGAGAAGATCGGCAAGAAGCATAAGAAAAGGATCAATTACAGAAATGTTATGCCGGTAAGAACTCCTTTTGGCTGGAACAAGCTGGGAAGATTTATGCCATGGCAGAATATACTTATGCATTCCGTGATCTACAGAACCTCTCTTCTTCTGAAGTCAGGCATCGAAATGCCTAAGCATACATTTTATGTAGATAATATTTATGTATATCATCCTCTTCCGTTTGTGAAGAAGATTTACTATCTGGATGTAGACCTTTACCATTATGTTATCGGAAGAAGCGATCAGTCCGTAAATGAAAAGGTCATGATGGGACGTATCGACCAGCAGGTACTTGTAACAAAGCTGATGATAGAGGATCACAACCTGAGGAATGTAGAAAATGGCATGCTCCGCAGATATATGAGTCAGTATCTTGCCATGATGATGACCATTTCTACTGCATTTCTTATCAAGATCGGAACACCGGAATCCTTAGCTGAAAGAGATAAGCTCTGGTACTTCCTTAAGGAACATTCTTCACAGTATAAATATGTTCACAGGCACTTCCTTGGCAAGGCCATGCAGTTCAAATCCAAACCGGGAACGTGGATCATCAAGGTGGGCTACACCATATCACAGAAGCTGGTAGGATTTAATTAATTTATATATCTCTAAAAACGAGTGGAAGATAATTCTTCCGCTCGTTTTTTTATAACAGAATGTTTTACTCATTATCTGCAAAAAAACAGACAGTACCTGTGACAACTATGTATGTCGTTACAGTTACTGCCTGTTTTTTAGTTATATGAAACAGCTAAACTTATTATTCAGCTGAAATCTCTGCAGTCTTGATGATGAATTTTACATTTCCCTTCATATCATCTGAGAGTCCTGCGAAGTTGTTATATTCCTTGCCTGCAGTAATGATCTTCTTTGCATTCTCTGCCAGCTCATCCAGTTTATCAGTAGCATCGCCGAATTTTACAACTATCTGATCTGTCGCACCCTTAAGCTGCTTTGAACCGTCAACCAGTTCCTTGCTGTGACTGTCAAGTTCAGCGGCACCGCTTGATAACTGGCTTGCGCCTGTTGAAAGCTGATCTGCACCTGATGAAAGGCTTCCAAGTCCTGATGTAAGTGTAGGTACTGATGCATAGATCTTTGCAAGTCCGTCAGAAAGGCTTGCATTTCCTGCATAAAGCTGATTAAGTCCTTCGTCCAGCTGCTTTGAACCATCAGAAAGCTGTGCTACGCCGCCCTTAAGAGTATCGATCTTTGGTCCGAATTCTGTCATCTCTGATTTTACCATTGTAAGAGCCTGATCAAGTCCGAACATTACACCCTGATTTGCATAAACCTTTATGATATATTCAAGCTTTCCTGCAATATCCTGCATCTCGGTACCAAGCTCAAGATAAGCATTTCCGTAGCCTGCTGCAAATGCATTTCCGATTATAAGCTTATAACCTTCAACAACCTGTGTCTTTATGGTTTCAGCATAATTTGCTTTGATATTTTCCTTTACCTTGCTTCTCACAACAGGTGTAAGCATAGCGAGTGTCTCTGCAACGCTTTCATCCGAATCCAGTTTTGTGATCACGCCATTAAGAAGTGCTGCATAAGCCTCCTCTGCCGAAAGCTGTGCTCCCTGCTGTGCATACTGATACTGAAGTCCGCCTATAGCTGCCTGTGCGAGTTCTGATGGTGCTTCCGGAGTTCCAAGTATGCTTGCAACTGTCTTTTCCTTATACTGCTGTGCTGCAGCTGCTACCTGAGCCTGGCCCTCTTCAGAAGCCATATACTCATCAACCTTTGCTTCAATGATTCCGTCAACTGTATTTGCTATAAGTCCCTGAACGTTCTCGTCAGCGATGATCTTCTGAACATTTGGATCATCCTTAGCAGCATCCTCTGCCTTCTTCTTGATGGCTTCTGCCTTTTCAGCATCTGTCATGGATGCAAAAGCCTCAAGTTCTGACAGATCAATACTGACACCCTCTGCATCAAGCTGTGCTTCTGCTGCCTTTGAGATTGCTTCCTCAGCAGCCTTCTTCTGTTCCTCTGTAAACTGGATTTCTGAAGCCGAAGGAATTGTCGGAAGACTGATGTTCTGAACAGCTTCATTTAATGTATTAAGACCCTCTGAGATCTTTCCTGATCCGGCAAGGATACCACTTTCTCCTTCAAATGCACCCTTCAGCTGTCCGGCTCCGATATTTGCACTTTCAAGAGCGTTTGAAAGTGTGATACCACCTGCATAAAGCTGGCTTGAACCATCCTTAAGCTGCTGTGCACCTTGAGCCACCTGGCTTGCACCGTCTGCAACCTTATTTACTCCTGCAGTATAGCTTGAAATACCTTCAACAAGAGCATTTACTCCATTCTGGTATTCAGTAAGGAGTCCGTTGAGCTTGTCCTCAAGTGTGGAAAGATCAACATCTTCAATACTGTCACCTACAAGACCGGTAGCTGCGATAGTAAGAGTCATATCCAGCTTGAAATCTGTTGTATCAGCGGTTACCTCAAAATAATCAGGAATGCTGAACTGGTACTTCTTTGTATCTGCTGCAAGGCTCTCCTCCAGTCCCGGAAGACCGAATCCGATAACTACGCTCTTATTTCCGTCAGATACATACTTACCATTTTCAACGCTTACATTGCTGAATTTTGTATTATCGAAGAAGAAGCCTGTTGCCATGATAAATGGTGTATAGACATCATCCTTCTTAGACTTATTTATATATTCAAATCTGATCTTAACCGATCCGCTCTTACCTGCGATCTGCTCCGGAGTAACCTCCTCACCGTCAAGATAATATGTTATCTTCAGTTCTACAGGAATCTCCTTATCTGTTTTACCCTGATAATAAATAGGATTTCCGTTTGCCTGCCAGCTGATCTCATTACCATCCTGAGTAAAGGTCTCATCACCCTTTACATTTTCAATATCGGTAAGATCACTTATATCCTTAATGACATCTGCCTTATCCTTATTTTTGAGCCACTCGCTGACGATCACATCCTTCTTGGCACCGGTTGCGTCTGCAATAATGTAAACCGTCTCATCCTTATCGGAATCCTCAATCTCTGAGGTCTTAATAGTCTTCTTTAAGATATCATCTATTTCTCCGGTATCCTCTTCCTTCTCGGTCTCTACCTTCTCGGCAGCTCCGGCTGCAGGATCAGAAATCTCTACCACTTTACTTTCAGTCACTCTTGCACAGCCTGCAAGGCTGATGAGCATTGCTGCACAAAGCGCTGTACTAACGATTCTTTTTCTCATTTTCATTCTCCTTTCTTACTCTGGTTCCTTAGTTGTTTTCAGCTTTCTCGGTTTTATGGTCGAAACCAATGGAAGTTACTGAGATGATCTTGCTGAAAAGCTTAAGGAATGCAGGCAATACAAATATAACAACCAGCATACTTATTATTGCGCCCCTTGCCATGAGTACGCAGAGGGAGCTGATCATATCTATTTCTGAATACATACCAACGCCAAATGTTGCGGCGAAGAATGTAAGAGCACTTACTATAACCGAATTGATAGAACCCTTCAAGGCTTCTGCTGCGGCTTCCTCACCTGAAAGCCCTTTTAATCTTGCTTCCTTGAATTTATTTGTCATAAGTATTCCGTAGTCAACGGTTGAACCAAGCTGTATGGTTCCTATAACTATGGAAGCTACGAACGGAAGCACTGTTCCTGTATAGTATGGTATTC
Source organism: Eubacterium ruminantium (assembly GCA_900108205.1). Taxonomy (GTDB): domain Bacteria; phylum Bacillota; class Clostridia; order Lachnospirales; family Lachnospiraceae; genus Eubacterium_Q; species Eubacterium_Q ruminantium_A. The sequence goes on from FNUU01000005.1 coordinate 90,040, forward strand.
CCAGATTTATGAAGATTGCAAATTCGATCGCACATACCAGTACTGCCGGAACTGAAATTGATTTAAATACAAATAAAATGATTATCGCAACAAGTCCGATAGACACTGAGTTAACCTTTGTAAAATCCTTATCGGTTATCTCTATCAGATCCTTGGTACAAGGAGCCTCACCTATGAGCATACCCTTTGGATCATATGACTTGATTATCTTATTTATGTCATCGCACTGTTTATTTACTTCATCTGAAGCCACCTTGTATTCCGACATAATGAGGAGAAGCTCGTACTCACCATTGTTGAAGATTTTTTCGATACGCTCCGGTATCATTTCATCCGGTATCGTCGGTCCTACAACCGATTCCATACCAAGCACCTGCTTAACACCGTCAACCTCAGCAACTTCATTTATTATCTTATTTACAGTTTTCTTACCAAGCTTTCCGTCAAGAAGAAGCATATGTGTTGAGTTCATATTAAATTTCTCAAGGAGCTTGTTATTTGCAACTATACTGTCCAGTCTCTGTGGAAGAGAGGTGTCCAGATTGTAGTAAACCTTTGTGTGCTTGTATCCGTAAAATGCAGGAGCAAGGCCAAGCAGGAAAACTATCAGGAATATCCATGATCTCTTCGCTACGAATTCACACAGCTTATCAAGATTCGGTATAAGCGGTTTGTGTGAAGTCTTTTCAATAGCCTTATCAAACATAAGTATCATTGAAGGAAGTATTGTTACGCAGCTTATAACTCCGATAACAACTCCCTTTGCCATTACCACACCAAGGTCAAGTCCAAGGGTAAAGCTCATGAAACAAAGTGCTACGAAACCGGCAACAGTTGTGATGGAACTTCCTACTACGGAAGAAAGTGTCTTATTTATGGCTAATGCCATTGCTTCCTTTTTATCCTCAGGATGCTTTGCCTTCTCATCCGAATAACTGTGCCAAAGGAATATTGAATAATCCATCGTAACCGCCAGCTGAAGTACCGCAGCCAGAGCCTGGGTTATATATGATATCTCACCCTGGATTACATTTGTTCCGAGGTTATAAATGATTGCCATTCCGATACTCAAAAGGAAGAAGATCGGAATAAGGAACGAATCCATCGTGATGCCAAGTACGATAAGCGACAGAACAACTGCAATAAGTACATATTTCGGGATCTGATCATCCGAAAGAAGCTTTGTATCTGTAACCAGTGCTGACATACCGCTTATGAATACCTGCTTATCAGCAATCTTTCTGATTTCCTGAATGGCATTCATTGTTTCGTCCGAAGACATTGTACTTGAGAAGAGCACCGCCATAAGAGTACTGTCACCATTTCTGAATGCTGTAAGCACTTCTTCAGGTATAAGCTCTTCAGGTATTGTTATATCAATAAATGTATCATACCAGATTACGGATTTGACATTATCAACCTTCTCAATCTTTTTCTTCAGACTTACAATATCCTTATCCTTCATTCCATCGATCACCACCAGAGAAAAGGCTCCGGTGCCAAAATCATTTGCAAGGATCTCCTGACCCTTCATGGTCTCGATATCCTTTGGCAGATAAGTAAGTACATCGTAATTGATCCTGGTTTTAAAATATCCCATTGCTGCCGGTACCAGCAGAATAACCGCGATCAGTAAGATTGGTATTCTGAGCTTTACCACAGCTTTTCCAAACCTGCTCATATTTTTTACCTCCAATTTGTTTTAGTATTTTGTTATTTTTCCTTAACTCATAGCTAGGATATATCGGAAAAGAATATTTGTAACCATACATTTTTTTACATTTGTCAAACTTTTAGACACGTGCCAAAAACTGTACCCTCTCGCTCAGGTTTGTTGATATTTTTTCTCTCTACAGCGGCATTCATAGACCACTCAGTACGAAAAACCCCCACACCATTTGGTGTGGGGGCTTTTGCTGTTTTCTCTAATATATAATTATCTTTTAAATCTCTTTAATATGAAATACTTGGATCTGTGTATAAGAGAGGATCAACTCTTTCGTCACCAACAATTACTTCGAAATGAAGGTGAGGTCCTGATGCATATCCGGTCATTCCCGCATAAGCGATAACCTGTCCTCTTGAAACATAATCTCCTGTTCCTACAGCATAATCAGAAAGGTGCTGATAAAGTGTACTCAGGTTATTACCATGATAAACGATCAAATAATAACCTCTTGCTTCATTATATCCTGTAGCCGTAACTGTTCCTGCCTCTGCGGCAACAATCTCATCATACATTGAACATCCGATATCGATTGCCTGATGATATGTTGAAGCACCTGCAACAGGAGCTGAACGTCCACCGAAGTATGATGAAATATAATCACTTGCCGGAACCGGCCATCTCAGTGCTCCGCCTGAGTAGTAATGATAGTCGTCATCGTCATCATCGTCGTCATAATCATCGTCATCGTCGTAATCATCATCATAATCCGCATCTCCTGAAGAAGCATCTTCCTCTTCACGACGGCGTCTTTCTTCCTCTTCTTCCTCTTCACGACGTCTTCTTTCTTCTTCACGTCGTGCTTCTTCTTCCTCACGGCGTCTTCTTTCCTCTTCACGTCGTGCTTCCTCTGCAGCCGCTGCCGCAGCAGTGATCTGAAGGATCTGCTCATCAAAGGCTTCTGTTATAGCCTGAAGCTCTGAAATCTCGCCCTCAGTTGCATTTATCTCAATATCATATTCGCCGAGGATCTGTCTCTTACCATCCATCATAACCTGGAGAGCTTCCTGTTCAGCCTCTGACTGAGTCTTGATCTCATCAACCTGAACAATTTTTTTCTTAAGCAGTTCATTATAAAGATTGATGCTTTCTCTGATCTGGCAGAGCTTGTTCAGCTGCTTCTGGTCAAATGTAGATATCTGTGAAGTATACTCTGAATTATTGAGCATATTCTTGTAATCATCTACATTCATAAGAGCATCTATGTAAGCAGACTCACCATTTTCGTATGCATACTGAATACGTTCCTTCATATTATCATACTGAATCTGCTCCTCATAGAGAGCATTCTGAATTCTGAGCTCAGTAACTGATATTTCTGTCTGAAGCTCAGTTCTTGTTGTATTCAGCTCATCAATCTTCTTAACGTATCCACCGATCTCTTCATCCAGCTGGGTAACCACATTAGATACATCTTCTCTGTTTCTCTGAAGTTCTCCAAGCTTTGCTTCGGCTTCGTTTATCTTTTCCTGAGCTTCCTGCTTCTTATATTCAAGATCTTCAATCGATTCCTCTGAAGTTTCCTCCTCGCCCTCATCAGCATTTACATGTCCCATTTTCCCAGCCATAGGCGAGAAAACAAATGCACCAGCAAGAGCGAAAGCTATCATTTTTGTTCTGAATTTCTTAAACATTGATAACCTCCAAATATATAAAATGATAAGACACATTATGTCTACTCAAACGCTCCATTTGTCAGTATAAAACATTATTTTCATTATGTAAAGTATATTTATTTAACATTTTATTAAATTTGTTACAAAAATATTAAATCTGCACTCTGAATTTAAAAATGTTATACTCTTTACCGTCTTCCTCTGCTGTTTCTACCGATAAACGTCCCCCATGGATATCTGCGAGCTGTACTGCTATCGCAAGTCCAAGGCCATATCCGGGAGTACTTTCTCTGGATTCATCACTCCTGTAGAATCTGTCGAATATCTTCTTCCTTTCTTCTTCGGAAAGCATTTTTCCCTGATTCTTTACCGCCAGGGTAACATGCTTCCTGCTCTTATTTTTATCTCTGGTTTTAAGTGAAACCGTGATATTTGAATTCTTATCACTGTATTTTACTGCATTATCAATAAGAATATCTGTCAGCTGTTTAAGCTTATCAGCATTGCCCATGATGGAAATATCCGGCTCAATCTCCGACACGATCATCTTACCCGCATCAAATGCAAGAGCCTCCCATGCCAATATATCTTCCTCAACAATCTGACTGAAGGATACTTCTTCCTTAACCACCTGATTTCCTGAAGCATCCCCCCGCGCAAGATCAATAAGCTCCTGAACCAGCTCCTTCATCCTTGCTGATTCCGCTTTGATATTGTCCATTCTTCGCTTATTTTTAGGATTCAGGTCATCTGACCTTACCACCATATCTGTATTGGAAATGATAACTGCAAGAGGGGTTTTAAGCTCGTGAGAAGCATCTGCCACAAAACGTTTTTTATCCTCCAGAGACCTTTCTACAGGCTTTGTTGCCCATCTTGCAAGGAGAATGCTTATGACGAACATCACACATATTACAGCCAGACTTATCCAGAGGGAACGGAAAAGCTGCGTTCTGAGAAGGCTCATTTCCGAAGAAATGTCCACAAATGCATAAGCTTCATTACCATTTTCGAGTTCTCTCTTGCTGAATCTGATCTTGTAATCATGGAGTACGCCTGAATCCTTACCGGTTTTTTCAGCCTCCGCGACAAGAGTCTCCCCATCTTCATTTTCTATAAAAAATATATCATTTCTTTCAACAAAGAGTTCGCCGTCACCTGTTTTAAGAACACACATGACAGGTGTCTTATTCATGGCATTAAAATCATCTCTATTCTTAAAATCCCACATTATATCATCATTATATCTGAACTCTTTTTTGCCGTTTCTGCCATTTTCACCGAATTGACCATTATTATCCTGGCCGTTCTTGCCATTCTGATCATTATTATTCTGATTGTTTTCTCCGTTCTTACCATTATTCTCCTGAGCATCTCCCGACGGGTTCATGTTCTCACCATCTCCCGGCGGGTTCGCCCCCGGCTCAAATTCTTCATTTCCGGGCATGTCCCACGGTCCGTTTCTCTCAAACCTGCTGAGCGCCGCTATAAGAGCATTATTACTGTTTTCATCCATTGTATGCTTATTGGAAATATACTGTGCAGAATAAACCACAAAAAGAAAGACGACAACAATTATCATCATTATCAGACAAAACTTAATACGCAGCCGTTTTAAAAGCTTTTTATCGCTCACGGCTGCATTTGGAGTATTATTTTTTTTCTCTTTAGACTTTTTCATTCCTCTTCCTCTAAATGATAACCGACTCTTCTGACTGCTTTTATAGATACTGAGGATTTCAGGGCCGTAAGCTTTCTTCTGAGGAAGGAGATATATGCCTCGACATTATTGTCCCCCGCATCAGAATCATAGCCCCAGATTTTGTTGATGATCGTCTCCTTGGAGAGAATATTTGAACCACTGATCATCAGATACCTGATAAGTTCAAACTCCTTCACGCTCAGCTTCATATCCTTGCCTTTGCAGGAAAGTGTGCAGGTTGAAGGATGTATCTTAAGGTCACCAAAGGAAATATCCTCCGGTACATAATCAGCCCTTCTCCGCATGATGGCATGAAGGGTTGCAATAAGCTCTTCATTTTCAAATGGCTTTGTAAGATAATAATCCGCTCCGAGATTAAGGCCGTTTACCCTGTCCCCGAGTTCCGTTCTGGCTGTCAGCATGAGAACGGGAGTGGAAATATTCTCTTCACGTATCTTTTTCAAAATATCAAAGCCATTCATTCCCGGAAGCATCACATCCAGGACAATGGCATCATATATTCCCGAAAGAGCATTATAATATCCCTCTTCACCGTCATTTGAAACATCCACGGTATCACCGCTTTCCGATATTATATCTGCCAGCGTCTCTGCCAGACGCTTTTCATCTTCCACAATCAAAATTCTCATATCATACCTCCTGACGGATTATCGGACTGCTCCGATTTCTGGTACTATACTATCGCAAAACACACTATTTATCTGGCACAATTCTTTTTAACTGCTGTTTTGCGCAGCCATCTGGCGCAACTGTTTTGCGCAGTTATTTTATACAGCTATTTTGTCATCTATTCAGGAATCCATATACCGGTATCTCAGATTTTCTCATCTTCCATCGGAACAAAAGCATAATAGAAGGTGCTCTTTGTGGATTTTCTCTTCCTCTGAGCCACGAAAGAATAAGGGAATCTTGAGATTACACCATTATATTCATTTACGCTCTTATTATATGCAACCGTCTCGGCTATAAGTTCCCTGCGAAGCTGTTCAATCTCTTTTATATATTTTATAACTTCTTCTCTGTCAGCTTCATCCGTGATGATGCTTCTGTCTACAAGCTTCAGATTCTGATAATGCTCCATGTAATCCGAAAGCTTCTTCATCTGCATGGATGCCGGCATTCCAAGCCCCAGCGATTCAGCATCCCTTATCGTAGCGGGATCGATACCATATTTTTCAACAATATCTCCTGACTTCTTCAGTCTGTGCTGTATATCCCACAGAAATGTATCTATGGTAGATGATTCATTTCTGTATTTGTTCTCAACCTTATCAATCTTAGTTACGCATACAACATATGTTACACCCAAAATAATAAACACGATGCAGCCTATTAATATTATCGTTGGCATTTTTCTATCCTCCTAAATATTACAAGAGTTACCTTAAAATAACCTTAAACCGGTTCAGCATTCAAATGACAATAAAGCGTTATTTATGCCATTTGCATCAAAAGCCACTTTTGACATCTACATCATCATATCAGAAAAAAACGTATTTTAAAATAATATTTTTACCAACTTCATTATTTTGTTACTTTAAAAATCCTCTTATATATTTTATTATAAAATCATATAGTGCGTCTCCCACATCCGCATGAGAGATGCTTATTGTCGTTTAACGGATCACATAAAATGTATCATATAAACATTTCATTTAAATGAGGATAAACAAATGGCTGAATCAATTTTAACAAAACAGGCTATAGCAAGGAGTCTTAAAGAGCTTTCCCTTGTTAAGGGCTTTGATAAGATTTCCATAGGTGAGATCTCCCAGAACTGTAATATAAACAGGCAGACCTTTTATTATCATTTTCAGGATAAATATGCCCTGCTCAAATGGATCTACATGAATGAGCTTCTGATTCCAAATATGAGTGAACTGAACTTCGATAACTGGAGCGAGAAGCTCTTAAATGCCATGCAGATCATGGTTCTCGATAAAGCCTTCTATACCAATACCATCCGCCACGCCGGAGAATATATCACTCAGTACCTGATGGAAAACACAAAATTTCTCTTTGTAAAAGCCATAGATGCGCTGGATCAGAGAAGCACCATCAGTGAGGATGAACGTGATTTTTTTGCAAAATTCTTCTCTTACGGGCTCTGTGGAATGGTTGTCGAATGGGTTCATGGAGGCATGGTGATAGACCCGTATGTCATGACAGAATATATGGAAAAGCTTCTCTCCAGCTGTGAAACCGCAGCATATAAATATAAAACCGGCGCGCTAAATCCATCCGCGCAGAACTAGTATATCTGCCACCAGGCAACGCGACTGAAACGCCGAATCTTTTTCCGAGAGTGCAGTATCAAAAATATACGGCTGCTTCTGATCATTAAATCACGAAGCAGCCGTACTTTTATTTTATACCATAGGGTATAAGGAGCATATTCAGACGGATATATTAAACGGCGCCGCAGGGATTCCTGTAGTTTTTCCGAAGAGCGATACCGTACCATAATTGGTCCAGAGGTATCTTACCGCTTTCGGAGCCTTTACATCCGGAGACGAAAGGATTATATCGTTCATCCGGCCATTGTCAAAGCTTCCGGTTTTAATATATTCCCTCTTCTCTTCATTATATATATTGCAGGATACATTTGCCGGATAAAACTTCATATCCTCCCCTGCAATTTCAAAGCCTATTATATTATCATTATTTATTATATCGGTTTCATGTGCGACAGGATTGTCTGAAGCATTGATATTCTTTATTATAAAGCCTTCCTCTGCATGGTCAAAATGAAGCACCACAGCTTCGTCAGATATCTCTGCCCCGGCAAGTAAAGGACCAAATGCTTCTTCCTCATCCATCACATTATATACCTTATATAACGCCTGTCTTGCCAGCCTGTCAGCAACCGCACGCTTATCCTTTGGATGTATCTCACTGAACTCACCGGCATCCATAGCTACGGCAATGCCATCCGCAAGTCCATCCTTAAAGACCTGCATCTGTGCCTCACGTATAATGCACCAGTTCTTTTTGTCCGGATCGGCAAAGTACCTGTGACAAGGAAGCTGAACAGCCAAAAAGCTGAGCGTATCATCCTCAAAATACTCTCTCCATTTTTTTATAAGGATACTGAAAAGCCTGTAATAGCTTTCCGGTCTGTGATCATCACTTTCACCCTGGTAATATATAAATCCTCTCAGGGTATATGGCATGATCCTGCTGATCATGCATTCATAAAGTCCTGCAGGCCTGAAAGGATTATAGGCTCCCATAGGACCCGGATATAGATTCGGACCAAGGAGTTTCTGAATATCCTCCCAGCTTATATGAGGATCCTTCTCCCAGATAGGCGCCGCTGCCCTGTCCCATTCAGCTATACTTATCTCATATTCCTCGTATTCCTTCTTCTGCTGTTCAAGGCTTTTTCCTTTTACCTGTTCGTCATATTCCGTAACATAAACCGCCGTACTTTCATCGGAAAGAATAGCGTCCCTGTCGATCCACGCAGAAGCAGAGGTACCGCCCCAGTTGCAGCCCACAATTCCAACTATAACGCCAAGCTTTGCAGCAAGTATCCTGCCATAGAGGAAGCCGGCCGCTGACCAGCATTTGCTGTTATCAGCCGAAAATGTATCCCAGCCTGTTTCCGCCTCGGACTTTAGAAAATCCTCATCAATAAATGCCTTCTTCTGCGTATAGTAGAATCTTACATAATTGGAATACTCAGCATTTTCTACGTCAATACCTTCGAGGATTTCCTTTCCGCCGGTCATATTCTGTAACTCAAATTCCATATTGGATTGTCCGCCGGCCAGCCACACCTCACCGACAACAACATTTTTAAATATTTTCCTGATGATTTTTTCTTCATCAGCTCCATCCGGATTGTCAGGAAGCTCTGCCGTAACGATCATATCACTTCCGATTTTTAACACGCCTTCCGTGCCTGCCTCAGATATATCCGTTGCCCTCATAGCCGGAAGCCACAGCTTAAAAGAACCTCCGGAAGCCACGGTATTTACCTCTTTATCAAGGAAACGGACGCTTATCTTCGTCCCATCCTCTGCATCTCCAAATACCGCTGTTCTTTTGCCCTGCTGTAATACCATATTATCTGAAAATATCGCAGATAACCTAAAATCTTTCATCTATATACGCTGCTCCATTTTTTATTCTGGTCATTATCTTCTATCCAAATCAGTCTGCCGGTTCATATATTCATATTCCGGATCAGTCTGCTGTATCACATGCATCATATCTGATCCTGAATTTTGGAAGGGTCTTCATCTCTGTATAATAATTGACTGCCCAATCCTCTTTGTCCGTCTCAGGATTCTCGCCATTTGCAGGAGGTGCAAAGAAAGTAACACTTATCTCGTCCCCTGCATACACCTGCTTCGCATCCTTTCTGAAGAATGCCGGCATAGCATCGATAACCTTTACTCCCTGCTTCTTATAAAACCAGATTCCATTTACGGAGAACATAAGATTCATCTCTTCAGGAAGCTCCACATCGAAGAAAACAGGCTTTTGCTTAAGTTTTATCTTGTATTCAATGCCATCGGAATCCTCTGCCCCGCCCCAGCGAAGCTGAACATTCTTAAGCTTGCTTATATCATTTTTTACTGCCTTCTTTGTACTGTCAATGCTGTAAAGAGTCTGCAGAACGGTCTGTCCCGGCTGGAAATATGGGTCATTCAAAAGAGCCTTGTAATCATCCATAAGAGGCTGCTCGATTCCTACGTCCGGATTATTCGGATCCTCCATCTCAAGTCCGAGTCTTCCTCTGTCACGGAACTGGTACATGGACATGCTGTAATTCCAGTCCGGCTTTTTATTTCTCAGATAATCTGCAAACTTAAGGAGGCCAAGTCCCTGAAGTCGCGGTCCTGTAACATCTCCGTCAGTATTAAATTCCGAAGCAGTAAATGGCTTTTTCTCTCCGCCGCAGATTTCTCTCAGTCTTTTAACTGTCTTGTCCATGGTTTTTATATATCCATCCAGCGGATTGACGCCATATGTCGGATCACCCTTCTCACAGATATCAAAAGGCCATCCGAAATGAAGTGCCAGGTATTTATCTCCGGACCATACATTACAAGCCTGAAATGCCTTAAGGAAGTCATCTTCCTTCTCCATCTTTCCATCTTCGCCAACAAAGCCTGAACAGAAAACAGTTTCGGCATTCGGTGCTTCTTTCTTAATAATATCATTGAATCTTACGAAGAAATCTCCGATTTCTTTATATGAAAATCTTCTGTTATGTGTGAACCAGGTTCCGGCGCACTCATGATTGATCCTCACTCTGATCCTTCCAAAGGTTCGAAGATCCCTTGCAATAGCAGTAAGCTGCTCGTCTGTTGCATTACAGTCAATAGTAAGCGTCAGGGCAACATCCTGTCCATGACGTCTTACATCACGCATCTGTTCAAATGGCTGACCGGAATGATTTCCTCCCAGTCCGCCTTCATATACAAAATAGTCATCATACGGATAGTCCCACTGACCGTGAACCTCCATATCCGGATAAGCCTCACTGCTTCTTGCCGGCCACTCCTTGTCATTTGGATAATATGTATACATAAGACCGATATTTCTATGAGGCCTTCCAAGCTTATTTATAATATAATCCTGATTGACATATTCTCCTCTTTCACTGCCGTCGCCCAGATCAAGAGCGCACTCTGCAGGTGTTATTCTGATCTTATTTACCTCAATAACATCCTGTGTTCCAAATCTGCTTGTATCTACCTTTATCTTCTTAACATCCATATACTACCTTTCTCCCATATACCCGGACAAGTCCCCTTATTCACGCCGCCGAACAGGCCACATTTTTCTGTCATGAAATCTTTTTCCATGCAATTATATTTGTGTAAACACTGACTCCGTCAGTTCGTTTCGTAACGTCGTCACACAATGATGAACATTCGCCAAGCGACTACTTATGCATGTTCCTCGCATGCAGGAGCGTCACTCATTATCTGCTTTTTGTGCAGATAAATAAATGCAGAGGAAAACTCCCCTGCATTACATTTTAATTTACTATTTAAGTAAAGTCTATACTAATTATCATGAATTAATACACTTATTTTTCTACATATGTCCGGTATAGCGGTTCTAAAATAACTCAACCAATAACGCAGAATGCTTTTCTGAGAGTGCAGTATCAAAAACGTAGGAATAGCGGGGTGCTATGTGCCGGTGGCACATGTCTAGCACCGACCGAAACGGTAGTGTAGAATATTCCGAGGCTTTTGGTGCTGTGCTATTCAGGAAAACAGGCAAGCTATTTGGTGTAGTTATTTAGAAATCGCTATACTAGGCAAGTGCCTGCTTCATACTCTTAACATATTCAGAAAGCTTTTCAGGCGCATTCTTGCCCTCTGCCGCAACTATCTTAACCATAGCCGAACCAACGATTGCTCCGTCTGAGATTGCCGCCATTTTAGAAGCCTGTTCAGGTGTGCTGATACCGAAGCCTATGGCTGCCGGAACATCAGTAACCTCCCTGATAGATTCAATAATAGCTTTGACATCCGTCTTGATCTCGGTTCTTACGCCGGTTACGCCAAGAGAAGAAACGACATAAATGAATCCCTTCGCATCGGAAGCTATCATTTTGATCCTGTCTTCTGAAGTCGGTGCAATCATTGAGATTATATCAAGGCCGTATTTTTCCGCGGTACCTCTTAATTCTTCTCTTTCTTCATATGGCATATCCGGCACGATAGCTCCGTCTGCACCGACTTCTGCCGCTTTTTTGAAGAACTTATCCGCTCCGTAATGATATATCGGATTTATATATGACATGAAAACTATCGGAACATCAGTTTCCTTTCTGAGTTCCTTAACCATATCAAAAACCTTGTCTGTTGTCATACCGCTCTGAAGCGCTCTGAGATCTGCCTCCTGAATAACAGGTCCCTCAGCTATCGGATCAGAGAACGGAATTCCGACTTCTATAAGATCCGCTCCTGCTTTGGCCACTGCCTTGAAGCATTCCAGACTGGTTTCAAAATCCGGATCTCCTGCTGTCAAAAATGCAATAAATGCTTTTTTATTTTCAAATGCTTTATGTATTCTGCTCATCTTTATTCTCCTGTTTTATTTATATATGACACGGCGAAATGTAAACAGACCTCAGTTTCCACATGTCATAAATTCTATATTTTTCTTATTCTGTTGCAATATGATCATTTTTAACATGTTGCCGTATTTCTCATAAACTCTTCAAGCTTCCTCCTGGATTTAACTCCCGGTGATTCTTCAACTCCTGTCATAAGATCTATCATATCAGGTCTTATACTTTCCAGAAGCGACGCGACATTGTCTGCTGTTATACCTCCTGCGAGCATCACAGGAATATTCACTGCCTTCCTCACATCTTCGTAAAGCTTGTCATCAAAAATGATTCCCTGCGAAGCAGCATTTTCCGGTCCTCTTGAATCCACCAGAAGTATATCCGCACCCATATTTTCGAAAACAGCAGCACATTCAGCTGTTTTTTCCTTACCGCTCTGCCGAAGCAGTTCATCCGTGTTGCCCGGAACGGTTTTTATAAGCTTTATCCCGGCTCTATGCAGTGCAGCTGACACAAGCTTTACCGCCTCAGCATCTTCCTTATAATGCATCTGGAGATAATCCACTTCCAGCTCCTTTGAGAGCTCTATCAGCTTTTCACTGCTTCCTCCTGATACTATACAGCATTTCGATCCGGAAGAATATCTTAATCTGCATTTTTTGAAAAAACCTATAAGCTTTTTAGCTCTCTCCCTGTCCAGATTCCACGGAACCTCCACCGGATAATCAACAACAAATCCGATAATGTCCACTCCAAGATGAACAGCTGCCTCGACGTCCTCTTCGCGCATAAAACCGCATATCTTTACTAACGTCTTATTCATAAGCATTCCTTTTTTATAATCTGATCCGCCTTACGGTTTTTACCACGTTTTCTCTGATAATTCTTTTAAATACTCAAATGGATTCTCTGCCTTCCAGACTGCAGTTCCTATAAGTACCGCATCCATTCCGCTTTTTATGGCTGTCTCAACATCCTCCGGTGTAAGAATACCACTTTCACTGATAAGAAATGGTCTTTCTGTTGCTGAACCAAAGCCTTCCTTCATCAGTCCCCTGGTGGTCTCAACCGTTCCGCCGTCCTTCTCCAGCTGAAGAATATTTCTGTTATTGATGCCGACCAGCTTTGCCCCAAGAGATGCTGCAAGCTTCATTTCCTGCAATGTATGAGTCTCAACCAGAGGTTCTATCCCCTTCATCACCGCATAGCTGTAACAGTCTCTCATTTCTTCTTCACTCATCACTGAGCACATAAGAAGCACTGCATCGGCACCGCAATCAATTGAAATATCAATCTCCTCCCTGGTTCTTATGAAATCCTTCCGAAGCACAGGTATGTTCACGACATCAACAATATTTCGAAGCAAGTCGAGAGAACCTCCAAAGTCCTTAGGCTCAGTTACAACAGAAATTGCCGGAGCTCCTGCCTCTTCCATTTTTCTCGCATATTCCGGTGCTTTATCGCTCTCAATGAGCCGTCCGGCTCCCGGTGAAATGCATTTAAAATCCACCACCACCGGGATCTTTCCCTCACTTTTCTTCTTCCTTAACGCTTCACTGAAACTCATCTGTTCCTTCTCCCTGGTATAGCAATTTCACAATAACTATACCACTTTTATTTGTACTGATTTGAAAACTCAACCAGTTCTTCCAGTTTCTTCTTTGCCTCTCCGGATTCAATGATCTTCTTTGCAAGAGCGATTCCCTCTGCAAAATCTTCTGCCTTGCCGCCTACCACAAGGGCACCTGCTGCATTGTAGATTATTGCATCTTTTCTCGGTCCCTCGATACTTCCATCAAATACGCCGCGGATAGTTTTAGCATTTTCTTCAGGAGTTCCGGTCTTAATGTCTTCAAGGCTGCATCTCTTCATGCCAAAATCTTCCGGAGCTATGGTATATTTTAATATTTCGCCATCCTTAAGCTCGTATACTTTTGTTTTTCCAAGAAGTGATATCTCATCAAGTCCGTCTTCACCATATACGAACATAGCCTTTGTATATCCGATTCTTCTTGCAACCTCAGATACTGTATCAAGAAGTTCAGGCTTATAAACTCCAAGAAGGTGTCTAGGAGCAAATGCCGGATTGATCAGCGGACCGATTATTGTATAAAAGATAGTCTTGATACCCAGTTCGCTTTCCGGAGGAAGAACCTTGCCCATTACCGGATGGAAGAGAGGTGCATATATAAATGCAATATTGATCTTCTCTATAAGCTCTGCTGCCTGCTCAGGAGTAAGATTGATATTTACGCCCAGCGCTTCAAGTACATCTGCACTTCCTGAAAGTGAAGAGATAGATCTGCTTCCGTGCTTGGCGATCGGGATTCCTGCTGCCGCGGCTACAAGTGCTGTTGCTGTAGAAATGTTGAATGTACTGAGGCCACCGCCGGTTCCGCAGGTATCCATCATTTCCTCTTCTGTATTTGCTTTGATCGGTACGCAGTTTGCTCTCATTGCATTTGCAAATGCAGCAAGCTCTTCTACATTTGTACCCTTCATCAGAAGGCCAACCTGAAAGCCTGCTATCTGAACAGGTGTTACTTCATCTGCTGCTACTGCTCCAATAAACTCTGAAATTTCTTCCGGTGTAAGTGTCTCTTTATTTGTCACCTTTGCTAAAATATCTTTATACATAATTTTATACCTCTAATCTTTCATTTAATATTTTGATTTATTCGTATATCTCAACTCCGCGATATCTTGCGATAGCGGCAACGTCCTTATCGCCACGTCCGGAGATTGTGCAGATTATTATGCTGTCCTTTGGCATTTCCGGTGCGATCTTCATAACATGTGCTACTGCATGGCTGCTTTCAATGGCAGGTATTATGCCTTCTGTTCTTGAAAGATATTCGAACGCTCTTACAGCCTCTTCGTCAGTGATCGGTACATATTCTGCTCTTCCTATTTCTGCAAGATATGCATGCTCAGGACCGATTCCAGGATAATCAAGGCCTGCGGAAATGGAATAAACCGGTGCTATCTGACCATATTCATCCTGGCAGAAAAGCGACTTCATACCGTGGAAGATTCCCTTGGTTCCATTTGCCATTGTTGCTGCATTCTTAGGATTGTCTACTCCAAGTCCTGCAGCCTCACAGCCGATAAGCTTAACACCCTCGTCCTTGATATATTCATAAAATGAACCCATGGCATTGCTTCCGCCGCCTACGCAGGCAACAACCGCATCCGGAAGTCTTCCTTCAACTTCAAGTATCTGGGCTCTGCTTTCTTTGCTGATAACCGACTGAAAATCTCTTACTATAGTCGGAAATGGATGAGGTCCCATAACCGAACCAAGAACATATAAAGTATCATCCACTCTCTTGGTCCACTCTCTCATGGTCTCATTTACAGCATCCTTAAGTACTCTTGTACCTGTAGTTACCGGATGAACCTTTGCTCCGAGGAGCTCCATTCTGAACACATTAAGCGCCTGTCTCTTTGTGTCCTCTTCACCCATGAATATTTCACATTCCATATCCATAAGTGCGGCTGCCGTTGCAGTTGCAACACCGTGCTGTCCTGCTCCGGTTTCTGCGATTACTCTTGTCTTTCCCATTTTCTTAGCTAGCAGCACCTGGCCGAGAACGTTGTTGATCTTGTGTGAACCTGTATGATTCAGATCCTCTCTCTTAAGATATATTTTTGCGCCTCCAAGATCCTTCGTCATTTTCTCTGCATAATACAGAAGCGACGGACGTCCGGCATACTCACGATTGAGCTTATCGAGCTCTGCCACAAATTCAGGATCATTCTTATAATGCTCATATGCTGCTTCCAGTTTTTTGATCTCATTCATAAGAGTTTCCGGAATATACTGTCCGCCAAACTCACCAAATCTTCCTTTTTCCATTGTTATAATCTCCTTCTGTTTTTCTCTAACTTCATCAGTTTGTCATGGCATTCATAGATTGCTTCGCAATCTATTTCATGTCGCACGCTCGTCAAATACTTTCCGACAACGCTCGTCATACACATGTGTCTCCGACACATGCATTGTGAAAGGGTCAATGTGCATCAGCGTGCAAGCACGCATGCCCACATGGGATATCGGTACCGGCATTCATAGATTGCTTCGCAATCTATTTCATGTCGCACGCTCGTCAAATACATGTGTCTTCGACACATGTGTTGTGAGATAAATCGTGAGCCACTGCATGCAAGCATGCGCGTCTCCCGATTTATCTCACAGCACATGCTTCGCATGTGCTTGACTCGCTCAGTACGCAAAAAATCCTTAGGCCAACATTAAGTCAGTCTAAGGACGAATTATCATTTTCGCGGTGCCACCTTATTTCAGCTTCTGTCTCCTGTTTGTTCATTCCGAATACTTATCCATATAAACCTCAGGATACAATATGCTGCACTCTGTCGGGATACCATCATATCCCCAGCGATTAACGCTCGCTCACGTAACATGATACTAACACCGAATTAATCAATGCTTTCACTGTTCCCTCAGTGGTCCATTTGATGAACTGTTACAACGAACCTTCCAGCCAAAGGGTTCGATCTCTGGGTGCACATATTTCACCGTTATCTCCACGTCATAGGTTTGATACTTTATTTGAATAAAGTGACTTTATCACGATTTATACTATCTGTCAACAAATTTTATAAAATAATATATAAGTGTCGTCTTTGAAACTACAAACTCTGATAAACCACCGTGTCCCCTGATTCTATCGTAACGTTATCCTCCGGCAGCACAAGAATATCATTTCTTATCACTATAGCTATGGCAACGTTATACTCTTCTTCAACCTCTCTTATGAGCATTCCCACATAAGGTGAGTCATCCTCAACAATTACATTTTCCGTACTTCTCTTTCTGCCTTCAAGTCCGCTCTTCTTACTTTCATTCTGCGCCTTTGTATACTGTTCAACGAAACCTGCAGATATAATACCTGTAGGTATAGCCACCGCGCCGACTCCCAGGAAGGTTATTACAATCGCAAGAAGTCTACCTACAAAGGTTATAGGATAGATATCACCATAACCGACGGTAAATATCGTTGCAACCGCCCACCAGATACCTGAAAGCGCATTTTTGAAGGCTTCCGGCTGAGCATTCTGCTCAACACTGTACATGCATAGAGAGGACGCCAGCATAAGTACAACAATTATGAATAGAGAAGAAAAAATCTGATTCTTCTTATCCATAAGAACCTTTGTGATAACACTGAAGGAATCATCATGAGCGTTGATCCTGAACAAATGAAATATTCTTACAACACGAAGCAGTCTGAAAACCGCAAAGCCTGACAGGAAGAAAAATGGAAGGATCGTCAAAAGATCCACTATGCCGTCATAGGACACCAGAAATCTCAGCCTTGCTTTTTTCTTATTATATTTTGGATAGAGATACTCTGCAGTCCATATTCTGAGAATATATTCCACGCAAAAAATGAGTATAGTCACAGTCTCCACAACCTTAAATACCGTGGTATACTCTTCAAGCTCCGTAAAGGTCTCCAGTATCAGCGCAAGTATATTCAAAAGAATAACTACAACGATAAATACATCAAATATTCTGCTGGGAACATCCTCCCTGGAACCTATTTGAATTATATCAAATACTCTTCTTTTGCTGAGTTTTCCCTTTTTGCCTTTTTTATTAACTTTTGCGTTATTGTTTTTCTTTTTTGCCATGATAAACCTGTGTTTAACGGGTAAAGGGAGAAGCATAAATCCTGCTTCTCCCAAAAAATATTTATTCCTGACCGGATTATTCCCCTGTTACTCTCTCATAATTTGCTTCAACAGCATCCCAGTTGATGATATCAAACAGAGTCTTCACATAATCTCCACGGAGATTCTTGTATTTCAGATAATATGCATGCTCCCATACATCTATAGCAAGAATAGGAATATTTCCTGTTCCCTCGCTGATCGGATTATCCTGATTAGGTGAATTTGATATAAACAGTTCACCGCTCTTATTTGATGAAAGCCATGCCCAGCCCGATCCGAACTGACCCAAGGCAAGCGCCGAAATTTTCTCCTTAAATGCATCAAAGCTTCCAAAGGTCTCATCTATCTTTGCCGCAAGTTTTCCCACAGGAACTCTGCTTCCTTCAGGACCAATGGTAGAGAAATAAAGATTATGATTATAATAACCGCCGCCCTGATTCTTTAAGGCTTTTCTGAGAGCCTCATCAGGAATCTTGTCAAGTGAAGCAAGAAGCTCCTCTATCGGCATATCACTGACTCCTGCCTTCTCTGCTGCAGTATTAAGCCCTGCGGTATATGCAGCATGATGCTTTCCGTGATGAGTAGCAACTGTCATTTCATCAATAACCGGCTCAAGCGCATTGTTTGCATATGGTAACTGATACTGTGTAAACATAGTGTAATCCTCCTTATAAATATATTGATTCATACGTTTTCCCCATAAGATAAAGCAGGAACAATGTCTTGCTTATCATAATAACGTATGATGATCATCCCCATAGAAATAGCTGCTAATTATACTTTGCAATAACCTCAGCATTTGCCTTCTCTGCTGCTTCCTCCATAGCCTTACGGTCGTCCCAAAGTCTCTTCTGAAGCTCCGGATTCTTGACAGCCATGATCTGAAGTGCAAGGTGCGCTGCATTCTTTCCTCCGTTTATGGCAACTGTTGCAACCGGAATTCCAGGTGGCATCTGAACGATCGAAAGAAGAGCATCCATTCCCTCAAGGTTTGAACCTGAGATTGGAACTCCTATAACCGGAAGAACTGTCTGTGAAGCTACAACTCCCGGAAGTGCTGCTGCCATACCTGCTGCAGCAATAACCACCTCAGTACCGTCACTGTTAACTTCATCCATAAACTCAGAAAGAGCCTTATGTGCTCTGTGAGCAGAGAGACATCTTACCTTAACCTCTACTCCATAATTCTTTAAAATTTCAATTGCAGGCTCAACCTTTGCAAGGTCACTGGTAGAGCCCATAATAACTGCTGCCTTCATTTTTTACATTTTACCTTTCATTTATTCTTTAAATCTCGTCATCAAATTCGATATCGCCATCACCATCTGAATCAAATGGTGAATCAATCATCTCATTTACACGCATCCTCTTCTTGTTCTTCATCTCCTCAACTCTTTGATGAAGGAGTTCCTTTACTTCCATTGTCTTCTTAATATTCTTAAGCTCAAGGTAAGGATTTGACTTGTCTGATGAAGTGATCACAATACTTCCCACGCCAAAGATCTTCTGCCAGAGAGTTCTTCTGAGAGAAAGGTCTCTGATCCTGTAGAGAAGGGTTTCCTCATATTTTGTGGTAAAGAATCCCTCCTGAACAAAAAGTCTGTCATCTTTAAGTTTATATATTGTAAATGATATCGGAAGTCCGAGATGTCTCTTACGATCTCTCCAAACTACGCCTTCTTCCTGTTTCTTAGCCATAATTCTCCTCCTTTTACTACACTTACTAACCAATTCACTATAATGTATAATTTTTTAGAATTACGCTTCTATATTATCATATTACGCATAAATAAACAATGTATTATATTTTATTCTCACCAATCCACATGCAACAAAAAAGACCCCTGTAAAGGGATCTTTTCTGTGTTACATATTTATCTGTAAAATTAGTTGTTGATAAGCTTATCCTCATCACTCCAGCTGTAAAGCTTTCTGATCTCAGCACCGATCTTCTCTGCAGGATGCTCAGAAGCCTTCTGACGAAGTGCCTTGAAGTGAGCCTGTCCGCCTGCTGATGACATATCAAGAAGGAAGTCCTTAGCAAATGAACCATCCTGGATATCAGAAAGAACCTTCTTCATAGCCTTCTTTGTATCCTCTGTGATGATCTTAGGACCTGTGATGTAATCACCATACTCAGCTGTGTTAGAGATTGAATATCTCATTCCTGCGAAACCACTCTGGTAGATGAGGTCAACGATGAGCTTCATCTCATGGATACACTCAAAGTATGCATTTCTTGGATCATAACCAGCTTCTGTAAGTGTCTCGAAACCAGCCTGCATAAGTGCACAAACACCACCGCAAAGAACTGCCTGCTCACCGAAGAGGTCTGTCTCTGTCTCTGTTCTGAAGGTTGTCTCAAGGATACCTGCTCTTGATCCACCGATACCTGCACCATAAGCAAGTGCCATATCAAGTGCCTTACCTGTTGCATCCTGATATACAGCAACAAGACAAGGTGTACCCTTACCAGCCTGATACTCTGAACGTACTGTATGTCCAGGAGCCTTTGGAGCGATCATTGTTACATCTACATCTGCAGGTGGAACGATCTGTCCGAAATGAATATTGAAACCATGAGCGAACATAAGCATGTTGCCTGCTTCAAGGTTTGGTGCGATATCTTCCTTATACATAGCTGCCTGCTTCTCATCGTTGATAAGGATCATGATGATGTCAGCCTTCTTAGCTGCCTCAGCTGTTGTAAATACTTCGAAGCCCTGCTCCTCAGCTCTCTTCCAGCTCTTTGATCCTTCATAAAGTCCGATGATTACATGAGCTCCTGACTCCTTAAGGTTAAGTGCATGAGCATGTCCCTGGCTGCCGTAGCCGATGATAGCGATTGTCT
Source organism: Eubacterium ruminantium (assembly GCA_900108205.1). Lineage (GTDB taxonomy): Bacteria > Bacillota > Clostridia > Lachnospirales > Lachnospiraceae > Eubacterium_Q > Eubacterium_Q ruminantium_A. The sequence goes on from FNUU01000005.1 coordinate 110,701, forward strand.
TACCCTCAAGAAGAGATAAGTTGCAGTCGTCATTGTAGAAAATTCTTGCCTGATCTGCCATTTTAAAAATGTCCTCCTAAAATAATATTATATTTTTTCGTTCAGGTTGTTTATACTTTTCCGCGATCTTTTTGACCGGCATCATTTTCCATGATGCTGCGGCATTGCTTTGCAATACCCCGGCACACTTGGTATGCCATACTATAGCCATCGCGTTGTCTGACAACCCGAATTACATGTCTGACATATATGATACATAAAAATATTTTACTTGTCAACGATGATTTATTAAAATTTTACTGTTTTTTCGGTACATGATGGCGTTTTTTCTCTTCATACATTTCCTTGTCGGCTTTTTTGAAGCCTTCTATAGTATCATTGTACGAATTGATATCTGCCATTCCGACGCTTATACTCAGATCATAATCTGTAAAGCCCTTGTTCTTCTCTTTTACGCGGTCATATAATCTCCTGCGGAAATCATATTTATCTTCACCATCCGAGAAAATAGTAACTGCTGCAAATTCATCTCCACCCATTCGCGCCGCAAATTCATTCTCCCTAAGCGTCTCTTCCAGACAGTCCGCAACAGCTACAATGGCTCTGTCACCCTCTAAGTGACCAAAATTGTCATTTATCTGCTTCAGATAGTCCAGATCTATGCTTGCAAGTGCTATGTGTCCTGTTTCATCCTGCTTATCAAACAGCTCTCTTACCCTTCTCTCAAATCCACGTCTGTTATACAGCTCAGTCATCGGATCCTGGAGATAAAGTTCACTTATCTTTTTGGCTTCACCAAGGCTTTTCATCATTTCAAGTCGCTTAAGTGTATTTCCGATTGTTATAAGAAGCTGAGCTGTAACCTCATCAAAGAAACCTGAACATTTAGGATCCAGCTTTGCAATAAGATATCCGTATATCTCATCCTTACAGTTTATTGGAAAAAATACATTACAGCCGCCCTCGAGTTCCTGTTCAAATTTGCCCGGAAGCAGGTTGCCTTTTTCAATCGGCACATCATAACAATCACTGTTCCAGTCAAAATATGAAGCCGCTCTCAGCTTATCATTTAATACCATAAAGGATCTTAAATAAAGCTTATTTCTTTTAAAATACTGCATTGCCCAGTGGATGCAGTCATCCTCATCTATAACATCTCCAAAGTCAATGCTCATATAGACGCAATCCCTTGCTTTATCACGTCCCTCATTCACATTTTTATTCATTATAGCATAATTCTGTTTCATGGCTTCTTCCGCATCAACGCAGCCACAGCTGGCGCGGAATATAAGTCTTCCCGGCACCGTAAGTATATTCGGTATATTTTCTCCGGCAGCAATTCTTTCAGCAGCTTCTATTGCACTTTCTATAAAAACCTCCGGCGAAATATCAATAGTCGTAAGGGATGGATAATTATCCCTGGCTTCCTGAATATTGTCCATACCGGTTATGAGAACATCCTCCGGTACCCTCACGCCTCTCTTTGAAAACTCCTGAATGAGTGCCAGTGCCATATAATCATTTGAGCAGATTATCGCTTCCGGAAGCCCCTTCGGATTATTCAGATAATAATCAGCTGTTTCAGGTCCCTGATCATTCCAGTAATTGCCCTCAAAAATATAATCCTCCATAACCTGAAGGCCATTATCCTTCATGGCACACTTAAAGCCTTCAAGTCTGAGAACAGCATCCTGAATATGCATAAGTCCGGTAACAAAGCCTATTCTGCTGCAGCCATGCTGCTTTATTATATGTTCCGTCATCCTGTAAATCTGATCTTTATTGTCCACCTGGATGAAAGTGTAATCTTCTGCCGGACTTCTGAGACTGATAACAGGGCATTTCGCCTCTTTATTCAGCCTTTCTCTGAGATCCAGATTCAAATTAGCGTTATGCAGGGTATCATCTGCCAGAAAAATACAATCATACTGATCAAGATCGGCAAGATAAAATATTGATTTTAAACCTTCAATATGGAGATAGTCGCTAAAAGGCACACAGCAGTTAGCGAAAACGTCAAGTCTGTATCCCTTTTCGCTGATACGCTTTGCGAAACCATCTAACATTTCGCTCTCATATGACTGAATCAGATTACCAATAAATAAAGCTAATCTCATATAATCCCCCATTAACATCCCATAAAAATCACAAAAAACATTTCCGGTAAATCATTATTCGTTTATTTATAATAGCCATACCGATATCATATCAGGAAAAACAAATACTCGTTTTACCCCCGACTTATTTCAGCCCCGGCTTGTTTTTCTACTGATAAGATGCTTTATATGTCCAGCTTCAGATTTTCATTTATTGCCGCATGATGAAGATGAATGGTCACAGCACTTCTCAGTGCAGCTGCATCCCTGAGTTCCAGAAAATGCATTATAAGAATATGATCCTTATAGGCATCCTCTGCGATGATCTCAAGATTTTCATCAATGGCAAATGTTTTTTCTATAGTTTCGGTAAGAATAGGAATGAAGCTTGCCAGAAAATCATTATGTGCCGCCTTCATTATGGCACCATGAAAGTCACTTTCCGACTTTATTCTGGCATATCCTCTCGGATTGTTTTTAATCTTCTTCTGTACTATCTCTCCCAGCTTCAGTATCTCTGCGATCTCCTCATCCGTAGCCCTCTTGGCCGCCAGAAATGCAGCCTCCGGCTCGATGATGAGCCTTGCTTCATAAAGATCCCTGAGGCGTACCTTCATATCTGAGGTATCCAGTTTTCCGATAGTAGACGTTCCGGCAAACTGGTCGGCTTTCTCTGATACAAATGTCCCCTTGCCCCTCAAAACCGTGAGAAGTCCGTCATTTACCAGTATTCTTATGGCCTCTCTGAGTGTCGCTCTTGATACCCCCAGTTCCGAGGAGAGCTGATTTTCATTCGGCAGTTTCTCGCCGGACAGAAGACTCTTTTCATTGATTATCCTGTTTTTTAAAATATCAGCCGTACGCTGAGCAAGATTTATATTACCATTTGTATGATTCATATTACTATCCTACTCTACTCCGGTAGTCTTTCTTAGATTTGATTCAAACAGTTTATTGAAGCCCATCCAGTCTTCCTTCTCCTTTGCCCTTGAATCAAGAAGCTCCGAGAAGGTCTGAAGCTTTGCATCCATATTATCAGCAAGAGAAAGTGCCTGTGCTTCAATAATCGCCGGCTTTTTCGGTGAGCCGTATTCAAGTTCTCCATGATGAGCAAGTATACAATGGATCACTTCATCTGAGAGAACCTTAGGGAAGCCTTCGATCATGAGCATCTTCTCCTTGACCATCATCGCACCGGTCACTATATGCCCGACAAGCTGTCCCTCATCTGTATAATCATTAAGAGGAAACTCCGAAAGTTCCCTTGTTTTTCCTATATCATGCAGAAGAGCTGTAGTAACAAGCAGATCTCTGTTGATATGCGGATATCTGCCGGATATAAATTCACAGATTTCCGCCACCGAAAGAGAATGCTGCAGCAGTCCTCCTATAAAACTGTGATGTACTGATTTTGCAGCACTGTGTTTTTTGAAGCTCTGAATAAACCTGCTGTCCTCCACGAAGAACTTTCTAAGCAGTTCCTTCAGATATTTGTTGGAAATGCTGTCTACCTTCTTCAGCAGCTCGTCATACATTTTATCACTGTCATTCTTGGTTACGGGCATATAATCCGCAACATCATATTCTCCTTCAGAGGCTCTTCTTATTCTCTTGATATTCATCTGGAGATTACCGTTAAATGATGTTACTATACCCTCCACCTTAATGTAATCGTTTGTCTCAAAATGCTCGATACCGTTATTGAGATCCCATACCTTTCCGTCTATGATACCGGTTTTATCCTGCAAAAACACTGAATAGTATGATTTGCCGTTTTTAGTTGTGGCATCCACCTTATTCTTGCAAAAATAAATTCCTGAGATACTCTCTCCTTCAAGCATATTTTCGATATATTTCATTTTTCTGTCTATCCTTCCTGGCCTTCTTTAAAATCACTAGTATATCGGTTCTAAAATAACTGGACCAATAACGTAGAATGTTTTCCGAGAGTGCAGTATCAAAAACGCAGGAATAGTGGGTGCTATGTGCCGGTGGCACATGTTTAGCACCGACCGAAACGGTAGTGTAGAATATTCCGAGGCTTTTGGAATCGCGCTATCGGTGTGAGCAGGTAAGCATTCAGTCGGGTTATTTAAGAACAGCTATACTTGTAATTATAGCAGATAGATAACCTGTTGTCATTTAGAAACACAGATTTTTTGAACATATAACCGGAAAAAAGCGAGTGGATAGATTTTTCTCCACTCGCTTATCGCTTAAGCCAAAATGTATTTAGTTATGCCTTAGACTTAGCCTTCTTTTCTCTGTCTTCTATGCCCTTTGCTTTCTTCTTAATAAGATTTTCAGTATATTTCTTTGTCTTTTCAGTTACCTTGATCTCCTTTTCTGCAACCTGCTTAGCCTTAACCTCTTTCTTCTTCTCAGGCTTAAGGTTGTTAAGAACAGCTACCTTTTTAAGAATACTGCCTGATTTTGAAAGCTTACTTGTAAGCTCCTGCGGAGAAAGCTTCTGCAGTCCGGAATTGATCACAGCTTCCTTAACGCTTTCCCTGAGTTCTTCCTTAAACTTACCCGAATGAAGGTTGTTCATCATCGGATTCTCCACACGATGCTTTGCATATGACTGAACAAGCCTGTACTGAAGATATTCATTCTTAAGTGTTAACTGCTCCTGGGCCTTTTTAATATCATCGCCTTCTCCTTCAAGTGAAGCAGCAACCTTATTCACAGCTATCATTTCTGCAGATATTTCATCCACTTCCTTTGAAAATTCCGGATCTTCATCTCTCTTTTTGTCACATTTCTTCATGCTGCTGTCAAGAGTCTCTTTCATGATAATATCCGTAAGGGCCTCTATCCTCTTTTCAGGACTATCCATATCCTTGGACCACTCGGTGTTCTTAGCATTTTCCTTAAGCTTACTCTGTGCTTTTTGGGCATTTATCAGTATCTCTGCCTCATTATACATAGTCTTTGTATAATTAATATCCTCCTCTTTAAGTCCGTCGCGAAGGGCGAGCTTCCTTAATTCCTTATCCTTATCCAGCATTTCTGACATACGGACAGCCATTTCAGCATATCCGATGATATCCTCAGAAACATTCTGTATTCCCTTTGCTTCTTCGGTCATATAACGGATTCCTGTAGAAAGAATATTGGCAAGCGGAGCCTTATCCCCATTCTTATATGCTCTCATCGCCTCGGCTGCAGACATACGTCCATGATTGATAGCAGCCCAATATCCTCCTGCCTTGAATGGATTAACCTCCTTAAGAAGTCCAAGCGTATAGTCATAGCCCTTCATTCTGAAATTATCTTCAGGCGAAAATGCCTTCGATGCAAAGCCGGTCTTTTCAAATGCCGCCGGAGTCATTGCTCCCGCAAATGAAATCGTTGCAAAATCCTTCTCCGAAAGAACTGCTTTTTCCGCATGAGGTCCGATAGGTACGAATTCCTCATCTATTACAGAAAGTTTATCCAGATCTTCATCAGGAAATCTTTCTGCACTGATCACCCCTACACGTCTTGGAAATCTTCCGTAAATTCCCTCAACGCCTTCAATAACATCCCTGTAATTTTCCGAAAAATGAAGTCTGTCCGCTGTCGACTTTAAATATACCTCTGTGTATTTTTTCTCAGCTTCTTTCTTAAATGCAGCGCCTTCCGTGCTGAGATAATTTTCGTACTTTTCTCTTGTTACATAGTTCTCATTTGCCGTATCCTCAGGCCTGTCAGCTCTGAAGCCTCTCTTTCTGTTGACTGTCGCAAGAAGCTCATCAAACTTTTCCGGCTCGAGTTCCTTTGAAAGCAGCGCCATGACATTCTTGAATCTTTCATTTCCGAAGTCAGCTTCTCTGACCTTTTCCTTGCCGGAAATGTATTTAAGGCATCTGTCGATCATTTCTTCCTTAAGACTCTTTGCATCTCCGCCTCTGTTATTATCGACAGCATCCTTATAAGCCTTTACGGAAGCCAGCATTTTCTCGTATTTTTCAGAATTCGAACCATGAAATGTTCCATGACCTGTCTTTGTAGCCTCCAGACGGTCGATGATCATTTCAATATACTCTGTATCCTTATCCATAAAACGCTTAAAGGATTCTGAGATTCCTATCTCTTTCTCACTGTTCAGAGCCTTTTCTGACTGAATAATATCAGAAGCCTTCTTAAGATTGCTGATAACATTTTTATAGAACATTTTATCATTCTGAGCGATACCTGTTTCAGCTTCCCATTTGTCAAACTCCGGAGGAACACTTCCGTCGGTTCTCATCTTTGCTCCGATACTATAAAGCTTACGCTCTGATTCTGACAGCCCTGCCTCAAAATCTTCAACCGGTTCGGCGTTCCATCTTGAAATAACCGTATCGTAATATGCACGCCTGAAATAATTTATTATGTCCGAATCTGCAACATCTTCAACCTTTACGCCAACAATTACGGATGCTTCATGTTCTTTAAGAAATATCTTGTACTTCTCAAAGAAATTATCATTTTCTTCAGCATTAAAACCTTGCATGTATTCTGCACGTTCGCTTCCTTCAAATCCTATATGATCCATAACATCCTTAAAGGTTGTTTTTGCGGGATTAAAATTCAGATCATTCCAGATCATATCCTTTAAACGATGACCATTTTTCTTAATGGCTGCCTCCTCGTTGAAGAAGTCATCTATAGCAACTGTTGTATCCTGTGCCACAAGTTCAAGTGAAGAATAAAATCCCTTGGCACCATATGCAAGATAGTCTGCTTTTATATTTTTTATTCTTATCTGTTCTGCTTCCGGAAGGCGTTCTCCATTACTGTCGTATTCATCAGGAAGTGAATCATAAACCGCCTTCTGCTCCCTGCCCATTTCCAGTCTGTTCTTTGCGCATAAAAGTCCCCACGCACGAAATACTTCCTTGACATCCTTTAAAGTAAGTGTTCCTGCGTTACTCTTATCAAGATATTCTTTAAAAAAATCGCTCTTGAGCTCATCAAGCTTCCTATTCTCGCTGTCTTTAACTGTTCCATCACTGTGAAAACCGTATTCCTTACGTTTATCCGGAGCATAGGCATCTCCCAATCCCATCATACTGTTCTTTAACGCATATATCTGGAAGAATTGCATCTTATCCATAACACTCTTCTGCTTTTCTTTTGTTTTATCAACTTTTTTCTCGTCTACTGGCATAAAAACATCTCCAATCTTTCATAATCTATTTTTTATTCTAATACATATTTTCTCACAATGCCAGCCGTTTCCGGCATTGCTCCGTAATTTTCATGTTCAATATATCATCCACAATATAACAAAAGCGCAACAAATAGGTAACGGGATTGCCCGAACGAAGTGAGGGAGGGTCCCGTGAGTCCGAACGAAGTGAGGATGCTCGTGCGAAGCACGAAATTCTGCGAAGCAGAATCAACACCGCGCAGCGGGGTTGGCACAAATAGGTAGATTGCCCGAGCACCATTTTTCTGTTATACTTATGTATCTATAAACAGCGCTTCGAGAAAGGATGGATATCATGAAAGAATATGATGAAAGATACAGTACCGCTGAGGATGCTATCTACGATGCATTCTTCCTTTTACTGCAAAAAAAAGGCCTTGATAAGATCACGGTCTCAGATATCATAAAAAAAGCCGGTGTTGTACGCAGCACCTTTTATAATCATTATGAAAATGTTCCTGCTCTCCTTGCCGCTGCAGAGGATAAAACTATAAATGATATCTTCAGGATGATGGAAAGCTTTAATTCCGAGAACGACCGTGATATATGTCGTTCCTACTATCTTGCGATCTGCAATTATACAAAAAAGAACCCTTTCGTGGCTAATCTTCTTCAGAGTCCTAGAGGAGATGCTTTCTTTGAAAAAGCCATTACCATGTTCCACTCTTATGTTACGAAGGTAACACAGACAAATGTTACCGCTCCTCATGACAGAACAAGATATTCATATCTTATAGCCAGCGCCATCGGATGCACCATAGGTGTCCTCCATAAATGGACGGCAGAGGACTTTACGACCCCTGCCGAAGAAATAGCTGATATTTTATCGGAAATCTTCCTTTCCGGAATTCTTCCATATCTCGAAACCGGAAAGTGATCCTTATCTGTTATTCAACTTCTGATACCGCAGCTCTTACTCTCCATCTATTGCAGCATCAGCTCTCACGATCTTTCCTGTTGCATTACGATGAAATGGTGTTTTTCTTATAACAAGCGAAATTATCTGCCTGTAGGTTGGCTGAGGACGATTATACTCCTTAAGCAGCTTCTTAAGATTTTCTTCAACAGCTGCCTCATCCATACCTGTAGCCTTTACTATGTCCATATCAGGATAAATACGTGCCGTCAGTCCGTTATTTTCACCGGTGACAACCACCTCTCCGACAAGCGGATTGATACCAAGCTTATTTTCAATCTCTTCCGGAGATACATTTTCACCATTTGACAAAATGATGAGATTTTTAACTCTTCCATTTATGAAGAGGAAGCCGTCTTCATCTATATATCCCTTATCTCCGGTATGAAGCCATCCATCCTTCAGAGTTTCCGCAGTTTCCTGAGGCATTTTATAATAACCCTTCATAACACTGCTGCCCTGAACCTGAATCTCTCCATCCACAAATCGAATCGTTACATTTGAAAGCGGTCTTCCGATAGAACCCTTCTTATGGTCGCCCGGAGTATTTGAACTTATAACCGGCGAGCACTCCGACATACCATAGCCCTCAAGCACCTCAACATTATATTCCTCAAATTTTTCAATATAAAACGGATCGAGATGTGCTCCTCCTGTAAAGATAATACGAAGCTTACCGCCAAATACGCTTTCTGCCACAGCCGCCTTCGGAACAGACGGATCAACAGAAGCAAGCTTCTTATAAATGGTTTCTATCATAAGCGGAACCATAAGCATAACCTCAGGCTTAAAGATTCCCATATTTCTTACCATATGCATAAATGAATCATTGATACAGACAGCAGCTCCGAGCGAAAAGCCCTTAAGCCAGTCCATAACCAGACAGAATGCATGATGTACCGGAAGTACGCTGAGAAGCACACAGCCTGGCTCGGCAGTGAAAGGCACTGCCTGAACATTATTTGCAAGATTTGACTGAGTAAGCATAACTCCCTTGCTCTTACCGGTTGTACCTGAAGTATAGATGAGAGTTGCTATATCATCACTTCCCATGCTTTCCGCATCTGTTGGGGCCGCCTTCTCTCTGAGTTCCTTTACGGTCTCAAAGCCTTCCTCTGCCTCGTCCTGCAGTAGCCATATCTTACGTATCTTAGGGCATTTATCCTTTAATCCATCAAGTACATCCTTCCTCTTAGGGCTAAGGAAAAGCGCTTCTGCATCCGAATCAAATAGAAGCGCTGTAAGGTCCTCTGCCGGAAGTCCTGCATCCAAAGGTACTGCCACATTATCTCCCGTGGTAATTCCCAGATAACTGCCTATCCAGTTTACAGAAGCAGTGCCTATAAGAGCTATATGATTTCCTGAAAATCCTTCAGCCTTCAGTCCCCTTCTTACCGCTGCGATTTCTCTGTCAAGTTCTCCGTAGCTCTTTTCTTTAATTTCCTTCTTTTCCAGCCATTTAACTGCCGTGAGATCTGAAAACCGGCTGACCGAATTGTCCCATATTTCTCTGATTGTATTCATAATTAAGCCACCTCTAATGAATCAAGCATTTCAAGCGCCTCTCCGATTGTACGCACCTGAACAGCATTTTCCAGTTCAAGTTCAACATCAAATGTATCCTCAAGCTCACCCAGAAATGACATGAAATCCAGAGAACTGAGTCCCAGATCCTCACGAAAATCCATGCTGTCAGTCATATCCTCAGGCTTTACATCACAATACTGTGCAACTAATTTCTTAAACTCCATTATTCTATCCATTTTTTCTTCCTCCTGTATTATCTGTTATTCGTTTCTAAGATTGTTTATTTCCTGTTATGATTTATTTTTATTGCTGTTTTATTGCCGGCATCCCACTGTCTTACCATCTTGTCTATACCTGCTCCATAAGGTCGCCGATCTTTATATCCGGCTCCGAAATTCCCTTGAAGAGTATTCTCATCATGTAATAATACAGAAGCTCCATATCCTTTTCCGTAAGCTTTACTGTCTGGTAATGATAAGAAAAATTCATGGCTCCATTGTCCAGATGAGAAACCGTAAGATACATTTTCTTGGTTGCCGCACCATTTGCGAACCACTTTGAATGCATCTCTATGCCCTTTAAAAATGGATTATCCATATGTACCGGCATTGGCTGATATGTAAGATAGCAGCTTTCGTAGGTGGTATCATCCGGCGTGTTGTAGCGGCGCTTCATTTCCTCACGTATAAGTGCCGGATCATAATTGCTGTGCATATATATTCTATTCTGAACATTCTGAATTTCATAAGCTGCAGACAGGAAATCCATATCCGCAGGTATCACTGTTCTGCAAGGGAACATAATGGTCCTGCTTCCTCCGGAAGTCCACTCATCATGAGTTGAACGTCTGGAAATGAAGTTTTCAATAGTAATATCCTCTTGGCCGTTATTTACCTTGGAAAGATAAGTTCTGATTCCGAGCAACAGCAGGTTCGTCATGGAAAGCTGATGATTCATACAAAAATCCAGAAGTCCCTTAGACGCTTCCGGTTCAAGGATATAGTCCTTAACCGCAACAAAAAGTTCCTTTCTCTCAATATCAGCTGCTCTGAGATTTGGATCATTATGTTTCTTTCTTGCTTCCTCAAGAACCGAAGGACCCTGAATATCTGAATAAAGAGGCTCTCCGAGAGCATCCAGCTGATCATCCCAGAATTTCTTGTCCTTTGCAAAACGCTTTTCATTTCCGGCCTTCTGAAGATCAGATTCAAGAACCTTCTCAAAATCAGCCAGATCTGCAGGATATTCAGCTCCGAAGCGGTAGTGTGTATAAAGCTGCATAAGATCATTTACCATTACCACAAGTCCGCAGGAATCTATGAGACGGTGATCCATATGGACGAAAAATCCGTTGTATCCCTCAGGAAGCTTTACCATCATAACTTCACACATCGGTCTGTTATTACCGTCAAGCGTCTGATATGCCCAATGCTGCATCATATCATCTGCTTCAGCAAGAGTCATGTTGGTCATATCCTTTAATTCTATGTCACGCGAATCATGCTTTATCAGATACTGCTTAATCTCGCCCTTCTCATCAGGCTTTGTAAATCTGAGTCTCATACATCCATATCTTTCAATTTCCAGCTGGATGCATTTCTTTAATAATCCAAAATCCAACTCAGCCTTCAGTGCAGCAACTATACTCACTCCTGAAACCTGCTGTGTGTTATACTCTCTGATCCACTGGTAATGCATATTCTGTGCCGCTGTAAGGGGATACTCTTTTCTCATCCAAATCTTCCTCCATTTATTAATCTTTCTTCGATGGAACAGACCATACTACAAACAAAAAAATATTGCTACCCCCTTAAAGACTTAACAAACACTTAAAAAAAAACTGACCGCCACATATCAAACACATTTCAAAAAAATGTATAATAAAAGGACCTCTTCGGAGCAATGTCATTAAATTATCATTGCTTTGAAGAGGTCCTATACTGCATTCCACTCGATTATTATATTTTTTTGAAGCTTGTATAATTATATTGATATCCGAATCATTTACCATCACGCTCCGAAAACATTTTCAAAAGCTTCTCTTTATAAAGATCAGGAGCCGCAAATGAGCTTGAAAGATGCCTTGCCCCCGGGATCAAAACCATTTCCTTCGAAGCCTTGCAAATTTCATAATTCCGCACAGTATTATCCGGTGTCACATAGGTATCATCTTCTCCATGGAAGAAAAGCACCGGCACTTTATTTTTCTTAAGAGCATTCGTAACATCGGTTTCCTTCATGGAAAATTTAGCAAATATACGACAGAAAAGATCAACTCTGAGAAGCAGCAGCTCCACCCAGTGAAGATGAAACCAGCCGGAAGCAATATCTCTCAGCTGATCCTTCATGGAATGGAATCCACAATCTGCAATTATTCCTCTAACCTCCTCCGGAAGCTTCTTCTCCGCAGCAAGCAGTACTGTAGCTGCCCCCATAGACTGTCCATAGAGATATATCGGGAGTTTATCTTTATTCATTTTATCAAGAGTCTTCAACCATCTCAGAACATCCAGATGTTCTTTTGCCCCAAATGTAATATATTTTCCCTCACTCTCACCGCAGCATCTCTGGTCAATAAAAAGAAGGCTGCAGCCCGATTTATGAAGAAACCTTGCCATATGTCCCATGCTTCCGAATTTATTACCCTTATAGCCATGGCTCATAAGAATGATACGCTTCGGATCCTCAGCAGGAAAATACGACGCATGAAGTTTCAGTCCGTCACAGCTACTGATATACCAGTCCTGCATCGACTGTTCTTCACACCATTTCTTGCTCTCCTCATATTCATCTGCAAAAAGATGTCTTGGGTGATTGATTTCTGTATGTTTCAGGCGAAACCATTTTTTACTGTTTTCTTTTACTTTTCCATTTTTCTTCTTACCATAATAGGTGATAAAGCTGAAAAACGGCCATCCCATCGCCAGAAAAACACCACCTGCCAGCGACGTGACAAAAGCTGTTTTTCCAAGCACAGATATATGTCTTTTCATTTTTACAAAATGTCCTTTGTTTTACTATACTATGACGCTTAATTATGTATCGGTCATAACGTCAGCTGAGATGATCACTCAGAAATGATATCAATAACCACAAATTCAGACTTTGTTCCGGTTTTAAATTTAATAGCCCAATCCGATATTCCCGAAGTAACAATAAACGTTGTATTTCCTCTGACTTCTTTACCATAGGTGCGGTCATTTGACCTAAACAGATATTCCCCTATGAAACCGAGCGGTATCAACTGTCCACCATGGGTATGTCCTGAAAGGACCAGATCTGCGCCCGACTTTGCTTCAGCCTCATAATCATTTGGCTGATGATCCAGCATTATAATATATTTATTCCTGTCAAGGCCCTCCGTCATCTCGGAAGCCGCCATTCTGTCTTCAAAGCTCCTGTCTTTTCTGCCTGCAATATAGAATTTATCATCAACAAGCACTGTCTCATCCTCAAGTACTGTCACGCCATTTTTCTTAAGCTCGGCTATAAGCTCATCATAGCTAAAGTCCCTGCTTTGATAATAACCCTTATCATGATTTCCGCAGGAATAATAAATGCCATAGGTAGTCTTCATCTGTCCGAGAGCCTCACAGCTTCTTATCATATCCTCCCTCGTAGTACTGTCATCCACGAAGTCTCCGGTTATCACCATCACATCCGGTGATGTCTTTTCGATAGTCTTCATATGTTCTGCAAAACCATCGCCATCGAAGGTCGTACCAATATGCGAATCTGCTATCTGTACTACCCTGAGCTTCTCAATGCCAAGATTTTTTTCTGTATGAAGTGTATAATCTGTTTCATACACATGATACGCAAGGAAGAAACCAATAATAAGATATACTGTTGTTGTAATGATAACAGCTATTCCAAGACGGTAGATATGCGGAGCGTCATTTTCGCCGTCTGCCTGTTGCAGTTTATCAATCTTTTTACCGTCTGTCTGCTGCGTTTCATCCTCCGACGCTGTTTCAGACTGTATATTCGACTTTTTCTCTCCCCTAACCCTGCGAACAACCGCTGCAGCTATATCAAAAACAAGCCAGAACACCGCATAATGCAGCATAACGATTATTGCATTTACCACATCAAAAATGCCATAAATGACAAAGCCCAATATCGGAATAAAGGACAGTATCCATCGTTTTGCCCTGCTGTCTCCTGCCAGTCTTCTGACTATATAAAATTTCTTAATTCTCGACATGAGATAGATAACACTTGCGACAGCCAGTGCCAATACTATAAATAAAATAGCTATCCACATATTGTATGCCCGCCCCTTTCTCAGATATATTACATCTTTACTACCCGATACATATACTCGGCTGTTCAATCTCTGCCCGCGCCGTTTGTCCTCGACCGGCTGTTTAATTACAGAATAACCTGCAGTTTTTCCGGAAGCATTTCAAATTTGACATGCTTTGATTCACCGCCATACTCTCCATCGACATGAACCACCATTTCTTTATCTGAAACAAGCTCGATCTTATCTTTGTTAAAGAGCATAAAATTCTTTGACTTGTCGTGCTTTGCCATCACAAGAACCGGCAGGATAAAAAATGATTTCCATTTCGGAACATCATATGCCAGCGTGCAGGAAAGCTCGCCATCGTCATACTTCGCCTTTGGAGCCATAGGAACTCCGCCGCCTTCACAGCGCATGTTCATGGCAGCAAAAAAGATAAGCTTTCTGATATCAACGCTCACATAATCCTTTATATCTTTACATTCAGAAGCTTTTCCAACGCTCAAATTGCTCTCAAAAGAATTGTACTTAGACTCATCTTTCTTAAAAATATTGCTCATCTTGATACGTACATCATTTTTTTCCATGGTAAAGAGGGAAATGATGGTCATGATAATATATGACATTCCTCCCAAACCACAGCTATTCAGGATACCTTTCATTTTAGAATTATCTACCTTCTTGCAGACAAGCGCATCGAGACCAATTCCTGAACTGATTCCAAATCTCCTCTCAAGCGATGTAACCCCCGAAGCCTTACCCAGCTGAAGAGCAACATTTTCATCACCATATACAGTGGTAAGTCCCACATCCACAAGCCTTATTCTTGAATCTGTCAGACCATTGAGCACCTTTGCCAGTGCCTTTCCTGTTCTCTTCGGAATTCCAAGTCCTCTTGCAAAATCATTTCCGGATCCGGTCGGAATTATGCCAATTCTGGTACGACTGAAATCCGTGATACCATTGATCACTTCGTTTACAGTACCATCTCCGCCAATTATGATGATATTTATTATTCCCTTAGTCTTTTCGGTAAGCTTCTCCACGAACTTTTTTGAATCACCGGGATATCTGGATTTAAACATTTTGGCGCTTATTCCCTTGATATCAAGAATCTCCCTGACCTTCATCCATGTCTTCTTCGCTCTGCCGCCGCCCCCGTTAATATTCACAATAAAATATATATTTCTGCTGTTATCCGACATATTTCTCCACCATATTTATCTACATATTACGCTGTAACATCACATTATATTGACATATTGAGAAGCAAAAACCGCATCTCATAATCCTGCGGGACTAAAGTCCCTCCGGTAACTTATCACTCTTCAGCATTTTCTGACATGTTACTCTAATATATCACGTTACCACAATATCACAGGAATACATTATGCTACCCCATATCTCATAAATATTATATGGAAGAAACACAGTTAAATCAAATAATATTTACAACAACAATCATCCCCAGAGGATTTTTATATAATCAGGAATGCAGTTATTAAATATAAAAAAGCTGAGCAACAGCATATATACTATTGCTCAGCTCGCTCTGTCGACTAAACTCTCTTTACTCCACCGGCTTATAATCTCTGATCACTTCCAGTGAAGGGAGCACATTTCCGTCATAATCGAAAAGCGCCTGATTGGCCCACTCATTTCCGCACGGTCCTTTGTCATGAATATATTCCAAAGAAGCAGGTGTTGCCCAGCCGCTTCCCGGAACAGGTATCCATGCCGGCTCCCACCAGAAAAAGCCTCTGCCCTTATTGTCAGGAACAGCTTCAATGCGCCTTAAAATATCAGCCATAAAATCTCTCTGGCCTTCAACAGTCATCGGATAATCTATCTGTTCAACCAGCGACGGCTTTGTAGCATAGCCCTTACGTTCTTCATCCGTAAGCTTCTCATATTCCTTGTAGTCCTCCATAGTATATCCCATGGATACCTCTGCTATGATAATATCCTTTCCGTATCTCTCCGCAACATCCTTCATATTGTATGACAGGCTTTCCAGCGAACCATGCCAGAATGGATAATATGACATTCCTATAATGTCGAAATCCTCTCCGCCACGCTCAAAATAATTATCAAACCATCTTCTGTAAAGCTCATTATTTCCGCCATTATCCAAATGGATCATAAGCGGAATACTGCTGTCCGCTGCCTTGGCCGCGCGAAGTCCGCTGCTGACAAACCTTGCAACATTATCATATTCCGGAAGCTGTCCCTCCGGCCAGAGGAGGCCATTTGAAAGCTCATTTCCAATCTGTATCATTGTGATATTCACGCCATTATCCTGAAGATATTTTATCGATGTAAATGTAAAATCATATATCGCTTCCTCAAGTTCCTGAACTGTATAATTCTCCCATGCCTTAGGTTTAAACTGCTTGCCCGGATCAGCCCAGAAGTCACTGTAGTGGAAGTTAAGGAGTACGCCCATTCCTGCTTCAGTAACCTTCTTACCGATCTTAAGCGTAGTCTCAAGATCGTTTGTTCCTGCCCCATAAGGCTCCCCTGTAAGTGAATACGGATCATTCCAGAGACGAAGTCTTACGGTATCGATATCATATGCCTTCATAATATCAAGGATATCCTTTTCTTCGCCGTGATCGTAATATTTTGCTCCCAGCTTCTCTAATTCATATAAGGTAGAAAGATCAACACCCTTAACATATTTTCTCATAATCTATATAACCCTCCATTTGCTTATATTCTAATCATATTTGCGAGTATTATTATCATAATCCTTCGGATTTGCTCCCTTATTATAAGGGGACAGCCGGATATCTCATAAAAAGATTCCGGCTGCTTTTATAGGGTAAAAGGTTTAACTGTTAGTCAAAATCAAATTTTGTAAAACGCTTGTACATGGCCTTATAACGGAAACGTATCATCTCATTTATCTTGAGAACGTCTTCCTCGGTACCAGTAAACTGACAGCGCATACAATAATACTCCTGTTTGTCCTTGTCATAGAACATATCAATATCAAGATCCCTCATGAAGCATGAAGGGCATCTGTAATTTAATTTGCCTTTTCCAGATTGAGCCATGTCGCAAATACCTCCTTATCAGATATCTTCTTTCTGAAACCAAGTGTAAACATAGGTGAAAATGCATATCCCTCTCTGATATAGCCTTCAGCTTCAGGATTATCTGCCGTAAGTGATACTCTTGTCTCAATAGCAGGTATAACAGCTGATGCTTCCTTTGCTCCGGCCAGTGACTCTTCTCTGCACTTGTATTCATAACTGATCGTTTTCTCTTCGCTTCCGCTGACCTTAAGTGTGATACCGGTCATATCTTCCGGATACTCTGTAGTTCCGTAGCATGCAACCATGTATTCATTTAACATTACTTCAGCTGTTGGATCACTCATCTCAAGTATGGTTCTTTCAATCTTAATATTTGAAGATCCCTCTTCAAAATATTCCTTTGTCTGAAGCTTAACTGTAAGGTCTCTGAACTTTATCTCTACAGGATCAAGAGTAAGGATTCTTGTATTTCCTTCCTGTGAGAATTTTGCTTTTGTTCTGCAGAGGCAGAGATCAACTTCCTCTCCCTTGTAAGAAAGCTTAGCTGAACGAACTGTACCTTCTCCTGCGTAATGTGTAAAGTATCCTGCACGATATTTTTCCTGGATAAGGAATGGATATGATGCATCCTGAACGTGCTTTGTTCCGATACCTACCGGCCATTCAAGCTTTGCAGCATAAGGACGAAGGTCAACTATCGCACCGCCCTGATCCATATTTACGCAGGCTCTCATATAAGGATCGCAATACCAGAAAAGCTGCTTGTCAGATCCATAAAGTATATCTCTCCAAAGAGCACATTCCGGCTCTGTGTAAGTCTTCTTTCTACGATAATAATCTGCGAACTCGCTCATGGTCATATCAACTAGCTGTCCTTCTTTTTTAAGCTTGCCGTAATAAGCGCAGCCATCGCTGTAAGACTTAAGAAGGAGCTCATATGGAGCCTCCCAGCGTCCCATCTTATTCATCCAGCCCGGTCCTACGAACATCATGTTGTATGAATAACCATTGTTGTATTTTTCAAGTGAACGGTACTGATCGATAAGGTTGTAAAGATATGGATAATCCCATGTCTTTGTATCATAGATCATTCCACGAAGTACATTCTGTGGATGAGTACCGAAGTTGGATCCATTTCCGTCATAACATGCTATAAGGTCTCTTGAAAGATGAGGAATCGCAACGATTCCGCTGTCCTCAGCTTCGTTTGCAGCAGGTGCATGTGTATTCTGCTTAGATGGAATCCATGGAGCCCATGGGCCGCCGTCAAAAAGTGTATACCACGAATTGTTACATGTGTGATATGCCTTTGGTCCTTCCTCCCAGCAGGTTGCAACCGCACACTTCACCATAGGATACTTCTCCTTGATGAAATTAATGAGGTCAGCATCCATATAGTATGAACCTGTTGATTCCGGATAGAATCCGAATCTCTCATGAAATTTCTCAAAAACATCTGTAACTATAGTCTTCTTATCTTCCATCGAGAACATCCAGATACAGAAATCCTTAGTCTTGTATTTCTCTCTGAATTCCTCACAAGGAAGTCCCAGAAGCGACAGAGCGATCTCATCGCCGTACACTTCATGATCATGTTTTGCAATTTCAACTGCCTCATCATTGAAGAGTGCAGCATATGTCATCTGAATAGTAACCTTAAGTCCGTTCTCATGTGCAAGTCTCTGCTGAGTTTTGAAAATATCAAGTGACTCAGTAAGAAGCTTCTTATCTCCGATATCTTCCTCTTTACCCTGTCCTGTAACAGTTGCAGAATATTCCGGAACCATCTCCGGACGATGGATGATATTTACCACAAATTTGTCCATCTCAGTCTTGCCCTCCATAGTGTGTTTGATCACATTGATTAATTGAATATTTTAACTTCCGAAAAACTCCCGACTCACAAATCGAACATCTCAAACCTTATAACCCTTGTTTTTACAATGTGCGCAATCGGTTGTTCATTTATGAGTATATACCCACTTCAGCAAAAATGGAATACATAAAAATATCAAATTTTAGCTGCGTTTTTTGTGAATATTTAACAATTAATGCAAAATTTGTTGATACATCAGATAAAAATGCTATACTGATTTTGAGCAAGCGGTTGCTCAAACAATTTGCACCTTATCTCACAGAAAGGAAATATGAAAAATGAAAGTAGACCACCTGCTCTTCGGAGCCGCATATTACGACGAATATATGCCATATGACAGAATAGAAAAAGATATGGAAATGATGGTAAAAGCCGGCATGAATACCATCCGCATCGCCGAATCCACCTGGAGCACCTGGGAGCCGGAGGAAGGTGTATTTGACTTTACTCACCTTGACAGGATGCTTGATGCCGCTGAAAAATATAACATTTCCGTGATTGTAGGAACTCCTACCTATGCAATTCCGTCATGGCTTGCTAAAAAATCAGAGGACATACTCGCCTTAACACATTCCGGCCAGAATACCTACGGTCCTCGCCAGAACATGGATCTTACCTCTCCTATATACAGAAAATATGCTGAACGCATGATCAGAAAGCTTATGGAGAAGGTTGCCGGAAGAAAATGTGTAATCGGCTATCAGGTCGATAACGAAACTCACCACTATGATACCTGCGGCACCAGAGCCCAGACCATGTTTGTTGAGTATCTGAAGAATAAATTTCCGGATATAAAAGAATTCAATCACGAATTTGGTCTTAATTACTGGTCAAACCGTGTGGATAACTGGGATAATTTCCCGGATATCAAGGCTACCATCAACGCAAGTCTCGGTGCCGAATATCAGAAATTCCAGCGGGATATAGTTACAGATTTCTTCAACTGGCAGATAGATATCATTTCCGAATATAAAAGTCCGGAGCAGTTTATTACCCACAATTTTGATTTTGAGTGGCATAACTATTCCTATGGTATGCACCCTGAGGTAGACCAGCGTAGCTCCGCAAAAAGGATGACCGTAGCCGGCTGCGATATTTATCATCCTTCGCAGTACGACCTCACCGGCCACGAGATCACAGCCTGCGGAAATATCATCCGTTCACTGAAAAATGACAACTATCTTATTCTCGAAACCGAGGCCCAGGGCAATCAGGCATGGCTTCCTTTTCCGGGGCAGCTCCGCCTTCAGGCCTACAGCCATATCGGAAATGGTTCCAACTCAGTAATGTACTGGCACTGGTCCAGCATTCATAATGCCATTGAAAGCTATTGGAAGGGTGTTCTGTCTCATGATCTTGCAGAGAATGAAACCTACCGTGAAGCCGGTTGCATAGGAAACGAATGGAAGGCCATCGGTGATCATATAAAGAATCTTAAAAAAGAAAATAAGGTTGCAATCGTATTGGATAATAATTCTCTTACCGGTCTCAGTTATTTCCCCACAGAAACGAACGGAAAGTCCAGCTATAACGCGGTTTACCGTGCCTTTAGTGATGCACTGACAGATCTTGGCATAGAATTTGACGTTATACCGGCAGATACAGATGCGCTTCAAAGATATGATCTGGTCATTCTCCCTGCCCTGTATAGTGCGCGTGAGGAATTCCTTAATGCAGTCAACTCCTATGTTGAAGCAGGCGGAAATGTGATTGCATCCTTCAAGACTGCCTTCTCGGATGAGTATCTGAAAATATACAGTGACACCCAGCCGCATATAATAAATAAGTGTCTCGGAATCCATTATGACCAGTTCACTTATCCGAAGGATACCGGATTAATCTTTGCTGACAGCCCTGTCGTTGGCTGCCCTGTGAACAACCAGAGCAATCAGCCTGAAGAGACGGACTCAAATATTGCCTCTGCCACTACCGCTGTTCAGAATATTATATCCTCAGCGACTTCAAAATGTATGCAGTGGATGGAACTCGTTACCTGCGATACAGCAGAAAGCCTTGCAAGATACGATCATAAATATTGGGGAAAATACTCAGCCGTGACACTAAACCGTTACGGAAAAGGCAACGCAGCATATATTGCAACTCTTCCGGACAGCGATACCATGATAACTATCATATCTCAGATCATGGATAGACTCAACATTAAGGAACCATCCAAGCTGCCATTTGAAAAGCAGCCGGGTCTTATTGTAAAACAGGGCATAAATGATTTTGGCAGGCACGTTCTCTTCTTCCTTAACTACTCTGACGAAGAGAAAACCGTAAAAAATATCTCCGGAAATGCAAATGCCCTTCTGACTGAGAGTTTCATCCCGGCCGGAACATCCTTCAACATCGAGCCATGGGGTGTTGCCATCCTGGAATATAACGACTGATACAGAAATCTGTTATCATCCGGAGCTTTAATAAATCTCATGAATCCATTCGTCATGAAAGCATTTTGTGTAATAAAAGACGATACGACAAAAATCAACAAAAAAGGATCAATCACAACAGACCGCTATGATTGATCCTTTTGTTTTTTCCATCCGGCTATTTACCACTTTTTTTCTTCTTGCCGGTTTTCTTTTTATTCTTATCCTCCTGCTTAGCCTTTTCTACGCTGTCAGAAGTTTCGATCTTATCTGCAATATCCTTTTTCTTCTCAGGATTCTTTCCGGAAGGCTTCTTCTTACCATCATTTTTATCATGCTTTGAAGCTTTATCAGCCTTTGCTTTTTCATGTGATCCTGCAGCATTTTCATTTGCAGTATCTGTTTCAGTCTTATCCGCCTCATACGCCACTTCCGTCTGAGTCTCCTCAGATGGCACCGGTGCGATCATAGGAGCTATGTATCTTGAATCATAATAATTAACCAGTGCAAGATATTCCTCGCTGCTCTTATCCATATTTTTTCCATGAAGAGCATCCATGCGTTCATCTCTTGAAACCCTCTTGATGACATGTTTTGAAATGCTCTTAGCGTGGAGAGTTATTCCCTGAATACAATTGACAAGGTCATATAACGCAACACCGCCAACAACACCACAGTCACCGTCCTGAAGTCTTTCAACATGGTGAGATTCAACGATTTCTTTCATCTTATTGATAGTTTCCGAAAGCGGATGGATCTTATATGCAATGCTCATATTTTCATTGTCCGCCGCATTGAATGTCATACTCAGCATGGTTGCCGCAGCATCCGTCAGCGTATCAACCTCCTTCTGTCCCTTAGGCGAGAAAACAATATTATTTTCATTGCATTCCTGTGCATTATAGGCAATATTCATACTGTAATCGCCTATACGCTCATAATCCGCTATCGTATTAAGCATTGCATTCAGCATGCTCTGATTATCAATAGTAAGCCTCTTTCTTTCAATCTTCACTATATAGTTTGAAAGAGCTGTCTCACATCTGTCGATAAAGTTTTCATTTTCGTCCAGAGTGTTAAAAGCATTTTTATCGTATTCCTTGAACAGGCTGACCGCAAGGTTATAATTCTCCTGGATCTTCTCGCCCATTACGCTCATAACTTCCTTACACTGATTGAGTGCAATTCCCGGCGTCTTGAGAAGCATATCATCCAGCTTGGCCAGCTCTTCATTTCCAGGAACTTCATCAGAATCCTTAAGTATCTTACCTGTTATATTTGCCATCTGCTTTGTAAACGGAAGAAGCACAAGGCTTATAATAAGATTAAATGCCAAATGTATATTAGCTATATCACCTCTGTTGGCTGCCTTATCAAACAGCGGAATTCCTACAGTATAATAAATAACATAAACGATAATTGAAATAACTATCGCACCGACCACATTAAATAAAAGATAGCTGAGCGCCACTCTCTTTGCCTTTTTATTCGCTCCGATACCACCAAGAATGATGGTCATACATTTACCGATGTTCTGACCGATTATGATAGGTACAGCTATACCAAAGGTAACGCTGCCGGTTGCCGAAAGCGCCTGCAGAATACCTACCGAAGCACTCGAACTCTGTATGATTGCAGTGAGCACAAGGCCTGTAAGAATACCAATAAATGGATTACTGAAGGACAGGAAAAATTTTTGGAAATCTTTTGAATCCTTAAGAGGAGCAAATACTCCCTCCATCAGAGTCATACCATAGAAAAGTGTTCCCAGACCTATCATAATGCCGGCAACATCCTTAAGACGCTGCTTTTTTGTGAAAAGATAGATCATGGCGCCTATTGCAAGAAGCATATGGGCAAATGAAGACGGTTTTAAAAGCTGAAGAAAAATATTTCCGGAGCCAAGATCTCCAAGTCTGAGGATTTGTGCCGTAACCGTACTTCCGACATTCGCACCAAATACAACAGGTATCGCCTGTACAAGAGTCATAATTCCCGCATTTACAAAGCCTATAAGCATTATGGTAGTAGCCGCCGAACTCTGTATGATACCTGTAACTCCGAGTCCCAGGCCCCATCCTTTGATGGCTCCCACGCCCTTCCTTTTACTTGTTGTGAAGGTCTGCAGTATCTTCTCCAGGCCGGAACCCGCAAGCTTCTCAAGAGATGAGCCCATAAGATTCATACCAAACAAGAATAATCCAATTCCTCCAAAAAGATTCAATACATTTAACAATTCTTTCTCCTTAGTCTGCCACACAAGGTACCCGAGAGACGCTAGTTCCGCAGGATTATGAGATGCGGTTTTGCTTTCTCATCATATACCACTTATAGCAGTTTAAATCATAAAAAAATATATTTTCTAACCATAACTACCCATATTATATATATAGTATACTTCATGGTTTTTCAAGATAATTCTAAATTATTGTCTCTTTTCGGCATTTATTCCAAAAATAATACACGTAATTAGCAAGATAAACCATACACTTTATATGCCCACAGACTCCTCTCATAATCTTGATTTCCTCAGTTCATTTAGTGACTCCGTCACCCAGTGATGGTTGCATATATTTACACATACTCCCCCTCATTGTCTGCAAAAAAAGGCCTGCGTGCTTATAACACGCAGACCTTTTTATCTTCTCTCAATATATTATGAAAAATATTATAAGAAACAAAAAATCGCTTCTCATAATCCTGCGGTGCTAAAGCCGCCTCTCATAACCCTAAATAACCGACATTCCTACGGTATATTATTCAGCTTCGGCATGCCCTGTTTCCAGTTTAGCTGCCCATTCAAGAGCGTCATCAATATGCGGTCTGAAGTTATCCTCGCCAACCTTTTTGATAAATCCGCTCTTCTCCATTGTATGATACGGCTGTTCATTTACATGTGAAAATACAAGCTTTATATTGCTCTTGCTGCATCTTTCATACAGCTGCTCCATAGCGTGCATTGCAGTGGCATCAAGAGCAGGAACACCTCTCATACGAATGATTATGACCTTTGTAAAGTCCTTAAAATCAACTGTAGCAAGTCTGTCAGCATCACCGAAGAACATCGGTCCTGAGATTTCATAAACACGAACATGCTTCGGAACCGCCTTGAGTTCAGGTCCATCCGGATCCTCATCAGGATCGTAATATTTCCAGCTTGAAACCGCTGATTCATCACTCATTCTCTTCATGAAGAGAACAACAGCAATAAGCATACCAACCTCGATAGCAACAACAAGGTCAAATACTACTGTAAGAATAAATGTTATCACAAGCACCAGGATATCACTCTTAGGCGCCGTCTTACAAAGATGCACGAAGGTTCTCCACTGGCACATATTATAAGCCACCATGAAAAGTATAGCTGCTATGGTAGGCATAGGTATAAGCTCTGCATACGGCATAAGTATCACAAGCACAAGTACAAGTACGATAGAATGTGTTATACCTGCGATTGGTGTACGTCCGCCATTTTTAACATTTGCTGCTGTTCTTGCGATGGCTCCTGTTGCAGGAATTCCTCCAAAAAGAGCTGAACCGATATTTCCGGCACCCTGAGCGATAAGCTCCATATTCGATCTGTGATGTGAATTGATCATACCATCTGCTACAACGCAGGAAAGAAGAGATTCTATAGCTGCAAGGATTGCAATGGTAAATGCATCCGGCATAACTGCCTTTATTGTACTAATGTTCATCTCCGGCATATTAAATGACGGCAGCTTATTGCTGATGGTATAAAGATTACCAATTGTATTTACATCCATCTTGAGAAGCTTTACCATAGCAATTCCCACAATAACTGCTATAAGTGAACCCGGAATCTTTTCTGTAATAAACGGCCAGATTATAAGCACTGCAAGACATACAACGCCCACGAGCACAGCCTGCCAATTAACGGTAGTAATATTCTTGCCGATGGCTTCCAGCTTTTCAAGAGTTTCAATGGTCTTGGTACCAAGAGGATAGCTGAGTCCCATAAAGTCCTTTATCTGTCCGATAAGGATGGTTACCGCGATACCTGCCGTAAATCCTGTTGTAATTGTATATGGTATAAATTTTATAAGAGAACCAAGCCTGAGGAAGCCCATAACGATAAGAATGATACCGGCTATGATCGTAGCAAGAGCAAGTCCTCCCATGCCACGATTGGCAACGATGCCTGCTACTATGGTCGCAAATGCCGCCGTTGGTCCCGCTATCTGTACACGGCTTCCACCCAGAAATGAAATGATAAAACCTGCTACGATAGCTGTATAAAGTCCCTGTTCCGGGCCAACTCCGGATGCGAGCGCCAGCGCTATGGAAAGTGGCAGTGCTATTATGGCAACGATGATACCCGCAACAACGTCTGTTACAAGCTTTTTACCGTTGTAGTTTTTGAGATTGCTGAAAAGCATAGGCTTCAGCTTGTCCTTCTTCATAAAAAAATTCTCCCTTCAAAAAGTGCAATACCACCGTTATACACTCATGAAGGGAAAATTTCAAGATTTTTTTATTACTTATCGCTGTTTTCCGGCTGACTAAAACCCTGATTAGGATCAAAGCCCTGCGACGGATCAAATCCCTCTGGCGGTGTAAAATCGCCGTCCTGATTTCCCGGTTTACTGAAACCGCCTTTGCCACCCATTCCGCCGTGGCCGCCCATTCCGCCGAACTGATTAGTTATATCTTCTGTTTCTTCACCGTTTACTATGATCGTTCCTCCTGAATGTTCTGCTTCAATGTCATAATCAAATGGAAACTGTGCTGTCACATCAACTGTTCCGCCCTTGATATAAAGGTAGCCATTGGAATCTAATCCATCAGTATCTCCCTGTCCCATCACAACCTTGATATATCCGCCGTTTACCTCTATGGTTGGTGTGTAGGAGTTTGATTTCTTTGCTGCATTTATACCGTCATCGCTGGCCTCCATCGAAATATTGCCATCATTTAACTGGACATATGTGCCTTCTATACATTCAGCAGCTTTTATTGTTATATCACCTCCATCGATCTGTACAACTGTTGTTGCGTGAATTCCGTCGTCACCGGCTGTAAGATTAAGGGTTCCGCCGCAAATATATACAAATCCCGTTGAATTATCATCGTCATTCTCTGCATGTACAGCATCATTACCTGCTGAAATGGTTATACTGCCGTCAGCTATTCTTACAGAATCATTTGCTTCAATTCCGGCGTCCTCAGCTGTTATATTAAGTGTACTGCCTGTGATCTTAAGATCATCCTTGCCGCTTATACCATTGTCGGAAGAGTTAACCGTAAGCGTTCCGGTACCATTGATAACCAGATCATCCTTTGAGAATATGACTGCATCGGTTTTAGTATCGCCATCCGCTTCGAATTCGCCTGTCACCGACAAGGAATTATCTCCTGAAGTGGTAACAAATACCTTATCTGCATTTTTAACATAAATACAAGGCTTGCTTGTATTTGTAATAGTTGCATTGTCAAGGACTATCTGAACCTTATCGTCATCTCCCGCATCCACAACGATCTCGGCTTCTGAAGCTGTTCCGCTTATCACGTAAACTCCAGCTTTTGTAATACTTATATCCTGTCCATCCTTAAGACTGATGCTTTCTGCTTCGGAAGTATCTGCTGTCTGCTTCAGATCTCTGTCTGAGAAGAAATCCGCCGCCTCCAGAAGTCCACCTTCATATATATTCAGTTCTGAAGCAGCATCACTTTTTGTATTCTCTTCAGTCTTATCGCTTCCACCATCGTTATCTTCGGTTTTCTCAGTTTTGTCCTCAGTTTTCTCTTCGGTTTTACTTTCGGTTTTTTCGGTAGTCACACCGGTTTTTTCAACAGTAGCCAGTACTGTTCCATTGGCCGCCGCCTCGGTATTCACCTTCTTCTCCGTACTGTTACCACAGGCTGCAAGCGATATAAGTAATGCTGCAGAAATAATTGCCGCTGTTATTTTTTTATACATAATAGTCTCCTTTCCTAAACCGGATGCCATATATCATGGTCTTTCCGGATGCTTTGTTCGTATTTTTTTTATTTATTCTGTTTCAAATCTTATACCCCAAAGCTTAAAGGAAACTTAAAGTATTTATTTTTTTTCCAATCTTTTATTTATTGACGCTCTTGAATATGCAAAACCAAAGAATGCCCCGCAGAGGCCGCCCACAATATGTGTGATATGTGAAACATTATCATGTACTGCGAACTGTGCCCATACTTCCTTGCCAAGATAAACCAGTATGACAAGTATCATGGTGATAGGTATGCCATCGCCCTCCTTAAGATTAACGGCAGAAGCAACTATGATCATCATAAATACAACTCCGCTGGCGCCAAGAAGTGCCACCTTCGGAATAAATATGATCTGCACTATACTTTCAATAACAGAACATATAGCTATCATTTCTATAAGATTTCTTGCTCCGTATTTTTCTTCAAGAATAGGTCCCAAAAGAAGAAACAGAGTCATATTTCCAAATAAGTGATTAAAATCAATATGTCCCAGCGAATGTCCAAAGAGTCTTACAAACCACGCAATACTGAGTTTTGACCTGTACACCGAAAAGAATTCCATTGTGGTCTTTCCCTTAGATAAATAATCCAACCCCAGCACAGCAAGACAAATGATCGCAAATGTCAGAGTTACCGGCGCATTATACTTTAATTTAAATCCACCATTTTTTTCACCACTACTCGTTGATCCCATCTTTCAACCTCCTGTAATATTTTGTCGTATATCATATCCCACACTCCAGACATATTTTGTAACATATCATATTCCGAAGCATGACGCTGGTATCCATCAACACAGCTTCTGCCTTGTATCATTTATGTCTCATCTGTCTCCACTCTTTAAGTATATATACCAGATGTCTCATTCCATCTCTTACGGTTTTAAGCTTCGACTTCCTTTCGGCTGTACATTTTCTGAGAACCACAGCCCCCTGCGCTATCCTAAGGTGATGCTTTTCCGCTTCTCTTATCATTTCCGTGGCAAATTCCATACCATCGGTTCTTAAATCCATTTTTTCAACTGCATCTCTTGTAAGTCCCCGGAGCCCGCAGTGAAAATCTCTAACCTTAGAATGAAGGAATCGTCTCGCCAGAAAGGAAAGCATGCCGGCTCCGAATCTGTGAGAAAAAGGCATCGCCCCCTTCTCTATCCCTCCGGCGAATCTGTCACCGATCACCATATCATATTTACCGGACAGCAGCGCCTTCACCATAGGTTTCATATGATAAAAATCGTAAGTTGTGTCGCAGTCTCCGATCATAACAGCGATGCCCCTCATTTCTGAAAGACCGGTTCTTATCGCGCGGCCATACCCTCTTCGCGGCTCATATATAACTCTTGCGCCGTGCGCCTCTGCCACCTTTGCGGAAGCGTCTTTCGATGCATTATCCACAATAAGAATTTCTCCCGGTATACCACTGTCCTGAAGAAACCTCTCGGCCTCATCAACAGATTCTCCGACAGCATTCTCTTCATTTAAGCAAGGCATCAGTATCGTCAGAATAATGTCTGTATCATTTTTTCTTTTTATTTCCATGTCCCATCCTGCTCCGGTCTGTCAGCTCTCCAAAAATCAACGTAAGAGCGAGGATCGTAATGATCTGTGCCCTGTATGTAAAGAAATAGTGGAGAAATGAATGATTATGCAGCACCACGTATCTTATATAAGGTATCACTGCTATGATCAAATAGATAAGAATATATTTTCTGTCGACTTTATTTCTTTTATATACAAACATGATATAACTGAGGACCAGCAGCACCGCAATACTTATCACTGCACCGGTCTCTCCAGTCTGCCACGGCATAAGCGACTTGATATTTCTCGACAACGCCCTGGTTATGTAAGTCCATGTACTCAGCCCCACATTTCCTCCAAGTCTTTCCTCGATATGCTCTGAAACATATTTTAACGGATTGATATGAAGATATAATCCGGCTATGACCCATTTTGAGATCCAGGTAAATGCATACCCTGCGCCCCAGACAAGGCTGTAGCATAGAGCCTTTTTCCATGCATCCATATGACGTTCCACGCCATCATATCGCCTGTTTTTTCTGAACCACAGCAGAAGCAGAAGCGGCACAAAAAGAGTTATAAGCTCCGTGGTAAGGAAATCCATAAAGGATGTCAGCATTCCGAATATAAGAAAATACAGTCCGGTCCACTTGGTCTTATAATTTATCTCCCTTCGAGTGATCATTATGGAAAAGATCAGCATAAGCAGGAAGGTCCATGTATATTCCAGAGAAAACGGAACCACGTAGGAAAATGTGAGTATCAGTCCCAGCAAAAGCCCCACGGCCGGTATATATATTCTGTGAATAAAAAGCATCAGCAGGAGTATACCTGTAAGAAGCCCCAGGACAACTGCATTTACAATATAAATCTGCTTAATGTTAAAAATGAGAAGCAGCGGTTTCAGCAAGGTGATGGAACCATGCCAGTACCTCATATACTGTTTATTTGCCGGAAGGTCTTCTTCTGAAGCGTGTTTTAAATCTGCGCTTTCGGGCTCTTCAGACCTGTCATAATAAGACGACCACATAACCGTTTCCATGGTCCTGCCGTTTCCGAACTGCCATGCGATCCCCAGCAAAATAGCATCTGCATATCTGTCCACCCTTGTCGAATCTATATTACCTGTAATGCTGTGAAATAAAGGCTTTTCCATAAGGTAATCTGCAGATTCAACCACGTTCTCTTTAATTTTTTCTCTTGGTATTCCTGCTGTTATGAGTATAGCTCCAACCAGCACCGTAAGCGTCACTGCAAACACTATTACATATACCAATACTGTTTTTAATTTATTATTCTCTTCCATTTTTCCCAAAAAATTAACCTATCCGGTCTTCACGGCGGTACATGGCAGAACCATAGCAGCCATAACAGCTGTTCTGCCTTAATATTGCAAGACCGGGTACATTGCCGGTACAATACGCCGTGAATACGCGATAGGTTTTATAATATTTTATTTGTCTGTACAATATTTTTTAACAAACGCTTCAAAGGTTATTGGTTTTGAATAGTAATAACCCTGGAACGAGCTGATATTATATCCCTTCAGGATATTTATCATTCCTTCAGTCTCAACGCCTTCTACGCAGACCTCCGCTTCAAAAGATTCCGCAAGCCCGGAAATTGATTTGATGGTAACTCTGTCCGTATTACTGTACTCAATATCCTTAACGAAGCCTCTGTCGATCTTGACGGTATCAACAGTAATATTTCTCAGGATACCAAGAGTGGAAAATCCCGTTCCGAAATCATCAAGAGCAATTTTAATGCCATAGCCTCTGAATATAGAAACTATATCCTTCAGCAGCTCCATATCCACAAATCTGCACCGTTCTGTGATCTCAAAGCACAGATTCGTTGTCGGAAATCCGGTTTCCTTTATAATAGTCATCACATTCTCAACGAATTCTTCATTTTCCAGCTGAACATATGAAAGATTGATATTTATGACCATATCCGGATATTTTTCAAGAAAGACCTTGCCCTGCTCCATGGCTGTACGGAGTATCCAGTTGCCAAGGGTCGGAAACATCGCATCCTGTTCAAGCACAGGTACAAAATCATTTGGAGGAACTATTCCAAATCGTTCGCTTTCCCACCTGAGGAGCGCTTCTGCGCCTTTCAGTTCTCCGGTCTGAGCATCCATAACAGGCTGATAACAGAGGAAGAATCCTTTACAGTTATCGGCAACGCTCTGTCTTATATCATTCAGCTTTTCCAATATAAGCTTATTGTTATCATTGAACTCATCACTGTATACACAGAGCTTGCCCATGTGTGAATTCTTTGAATTATAATATGCATACTTAAGGCACGAATAAACCGTTTTGTCACTGATCTCAAAATTATTTACCACTACAACACCGGCATTGATGGTCATATTCACTCTATGCTTATCAATGAAGAAGGAACCGCTGACATACTCTCTTATATCAGCATAAACCGCCTTCATCTCATCCAGGTTGAGTGAATGTGAAATAACCGCAAACTTAACTCCATCCATACGGTATACTGCGCCTGTATTTGCGAATTTATTCTGAAGCATTCTGGCAAAGCTTGTCAGAAGACTGTTACCGAAATTATAGCCATACATATCATTGAAGGCTGAAAAACCGGTGATTCCGATCAGCATCACGATACCATCATCCTTCTTCCAGAACATGGTTCTGAGATCCTCAAAGAAACCGTACAGACTTCTGAGGCCGGTAACATTATCAACATAGCTGGTCTGACCATGATTCTTTATAGCCCCCGCAAAATAAAGAGGCTGCCCGTTTTCATCCTTTATGACCACTCCTCTGCAAGTACATATGGAATAGCTGCCATCTCGCGCTCTCGCTCTGTACTGCATATCATGCCCCGGATCTTTACCGCTGAAAATATCCTCTATACTTTTTCTGTAATCTTCCCTGTCGTCAGGATGGATATGTTCCTCCCATATCTGTCCGGCATTACTCATATATTCACTGGGCAGACCAAAATAATCCACAGCAGTCTTCGACCACCTTGAATAATCCGCCTGCATATTACAGAGATAAATATATGCACCTTCGCCTATTATTGAGAATGCAACAAACATCTCATCTAATCTTCTTTTTGCTTCCTGATCCATATTTTCCACCTCATAGAACGGTAAAATACATTCTCCACTAACCAATCCGACAAACTGTAAATCATCCCCCAAGTACCTTAAGTTTACTATATTTAAACCTCTCTTGCAACTTTATTATTTGCTGTTTACTTCTTGTTTATCAGCCGAAAAAATGATATATTATAACTTATCAAAAGAAAAACAAGCACGAGTGAAACGAGTATTTGTTTTTCTTGATAAGTTACCGGAGGAACGTCAGTTATCGGAGGATATAAATGTTAAATAATAAGCGTTTGATTGCATTATGTACATCCAGAATATATGATCCTCAGATCCATGGTTTTATAGAAACCTTAAACGAAAAGCTCAGGTCATCAAACTGCGCTTCTCTTCTGGTGTTTACGATTAACTCTGACATATACTGGGATGAGGATTTTATTTCTTCCGAAACCTATGTTTTTGACCTTCTTCCTTTTGACGAGCTTGACTGCGTTATCATAATGGACGAAAAGATCAAGAGCCATACCGTAACAAAACGCATCATTTCCAGATCAAAAGATAATAATGTTCCCGTAATTGTTGTGGATGGCAGCTATGATGATGCTCTCTGTATTAATTTTGATTATAAAAAAGGATTTGAGCAGATAGTCAGACATGTTATAGAGGAGCATCATGTAAAACGCCCTCATATGATGGCCGGTCTTCCAAACAATTTCTTTTCCGACCAGCGTATCGATATATTCAAGCAGGTTATTGCCGAAAATGGTATCACCTTCGACGACAGCATGCTCAGTTACGGTGATTTTTGGGCCGATCCCACAAGAGAAGCCATGAAGCTCATTCTGGAGAGAGAGGTTCTCCCGGATGCCATCATCTGTGCAAATGATATTATGGCCATAAATGTCTGCGATATGCTTGTAAATGCCGGCATTTCTATTCCGGACCAGGTAATCGTCACAGGTTTTGATGGCTATGATGAGATATTTTTCTCATCTCCAAAGATTTCTTCTGTAAGCTGTGAAAGCTTCCACCTTGCTGAAGCTACGGCCGACGCCGCCATACGTCTTATATCCGGTGAAAAACTCTGTGATATTCTTATAACACCTAAACTAATAACAAATGAATCCTGCGGCTGTGAGGAGTATGTACTTCCGCCTCAGACTCTGATGTCACGTTTCAATAACAGTTTCTACCGTCATCAGGATGACAGCCGTATTTTATACAATATTACCTCCGACATGATGAACAGTCCGACTCTGTATGAGATGGCAGCGAACATTCACCACCATAAAACAAAGCATACCCTGTGCATTGTTGATATGAACTGTTTTAATCGTGATAAAAATTACTTTACGATACCTGATATAGCCGAGCAGAAGAAGGATCTTCATATCATAGATGATGCAGACTATGCAGAGGAACACCGCTTTGAGAAGATTCCTCTTTCAGATGAACTGTTCTATGATACAACGGTAAACACAAAAGAAACAGTACTTGCAGGCAATTATCGTGACAGAATTGCCCAGTTATGTGAAAGCGGATATCCACTCATCTTTAATGCTATTGATTATGCAAATATTCCTATCGGTTTCAACTGCTACTTTTATAACAATTACAATATAACCGATTTTTCCAGAACAGCCAGCATCACAAGCGCCATAAGTCTTGGTATCGGCGGATTTATTAATATGCAGTATCAGCGATACCTCCTGAACAAGATGGATATCATGTATACCCACGATGCTCTGACCAATCTTTATAACCGCCTGGGCTTCCAGAATATTTATGATGCCGAAATAAAGAAGCCTGAAAATGAAGGCAAACCAATAACAGTTATCATGTCTGATCTGGATGGTCTGAAATATATAAATGATAACTTTGGCCATGCCGAAGGAGACAAGGCCATCGCCGCAGTTGCCGGCGCTCTCATGCAGGCCTGTCCTAAAAACGCTCTGTCTGCAAGATTCGGCGGAGATGAACTTTTTTCTGTGATAATAGGAGAATGCGATCCTCAATCCATTATAAACAGTATTGACAATAACCTCTCCAATATCAACAGAAAATCAGGGCTGCCATACACTATAAACACCAGCAGTGGTTTTTATACCGACACTCTGAACATAAAATATAATATCCTCAGAGCCCTGAAAATAGCCGATCAAAAGATGTATACGGCTAAAAACAGAAAACGAAACGCTTCTAAAAACGCACAGTAAAGAAGCCTCTTCAGACCACATCACGTCCGAAGAGGCTTTTTATTATTCATCATAATTATCTTCTGCATATTTGATATCACGGCGCACCTGTGCATCAACATTTCCTACACCGACTATGATCTGCGGTCCGTTCTTTTCTTCTATCATGGCCGCTTTCAGACGCACATATGTCGGCTTACCCTCCATAATAAGTCTGTACTCCAGAATAAATACTCCTTTGTCACGAATCTCCTTCATAATATTTTTTTTGGTAAACATATCATTGAAACGCCTCAGGTCATCCTTGTAGATTACTCTGGTACTTTCTCTTTTCGATTCTTCAAAGAAATCCTCCCCACTACCGGCAAGGTCAAGCCCTTCAAAACCACCATAAGCGCCATATCGAGTATACGTATTCTTCTCAGGATCTACCATATATATGCAGAGATAATTACCGAAGAGCGCAGATATTCTTGCGTAAATAACCTGTTCCGCTTTCAATTTGTCCAGAGCCTGCTGCTGTCTGGTCCATGCATCAATGTTATTTACACCGATAATGATATGTTTGTCATCGTTGCTCATACGAACCGCCTTCAGATTAACATATGTTGGTTTGTTGTTTATCATCAGTCTGTAGGTAATATTATATATACCATGTTCATTTATACCCTCTAAAATATTTTCCTTCTTAAAAGCCGAAACAACCTTTTCAACATCTTCTTTATAAACAAAATCCAATGCATCCTTACGACTTGCTGTGAAGAAATCCGTTCCATGTCTTTCTACCGAGAGATTCTCTTTTTTAGGATCCGGCCTGTATTCAATAAATTCTTCCGTTTCAACATTCACATAGTAAAGATTAATATAGTCAGAAGACAGACTATTTGCAATATCTGCATATGTAATTCCCCAGGCTGATCTTCTCTGCATTCCAAGCATAACAACAGTAAATGCCAAAACGCCCGTAACCGGGTTAACAGATATACGTTTCAGATATGCATGAACACTATATTCTTCTGATATCTTTTCCTCAAAAAACAAACTTTCTTTATTGTTGATCATGCAATCCATAAGAGCATCCGTAAAAGCCTTACCGGGATTATCACCGAAACAACCATATTCAAGTTTAACGCCAAGTTCAAGTTTTCCAAAGGATTCACCAAGAAAATCTCTGTAGGATTTATTACATCTTGTAACACTAAAACCGGTAATATCTGTCTCAACAATAGCCATCGGAAGTGTATTAAAATACTGTCCAAAAGATTCCGGATCCTCATTCGAAAGAACTGCCATATCATAAAGATTAATACGCCCGAGAGATTCATAATATTTGGATTCTGCAGGGTTTTCAAACCCTATCTGAACACCCTTATCATATCTTTCAAAAACAGCTTCATATGGTATCGGTTTACAGTAATAATATCCCTGAAGCTTGGTACATCCAACCTCACAAAGGAAATCTACCTGTTCTTTGGTTTCAACGCCCTCAGCTACAGTTTCTATGCCAAGTCCTGTAGCCATCTTCATAAGCTCGGTTATAATGATCCTGCTCTTCTCATTATTGTTAAACTGCTTCATGAAACGCATGTCCAGTTTTATCAGATCAAAATGCATATCCTGCAAAAGATCCAGTGATGAATATCCACTTCCAAAGTCATCCATCCACACCTTGAATCCTCTCTCCTGGAACAATTCCACCTGTCCCTTCATAAACTCAAAGTCGGAACCAATAACGCTTTCTGTTATCTCTATGGTAAGCTTTTCTCTGTCAATTCCGGCCGCATCAACACGCCTGCAGATTTCATCCACTATATCACAGGACTCAAAATCTGTTCTTGACAGATTGACTGACATAGGCACAACATATAAGCCTTTCGCCTTCTGAGCTTTCATTTTTTCAAGTATCTGATCCACCATGTAGAGATCGACCTTATAAATAAGCTTCGAATCTTCAAGGATTGGAATAAAATCTGCCGGGGAAAGCATTCCTTTAACAGGATCCAGCCACCTTGCCAGCGCTTCTTCATCGCTCACTCTTCCGTTTGCTGCACGTATTATAGGCTGATAATAAGCTTTGATCCATTTTTCTTCGATGGCTCTGTCAATATTATCTATAATATATTGTCTATTCGTCTCTGCAATCAGCATTTTTTCATCAAAGTATGCATATGACGAATTATTGATATTCCGGAGAGTATTACATGCAAACTTAGCCCTGTCACAAGCAAGGCTGGTTTCAACAACCCCCATTGTATCAGGATATATACCTATCCTGGCGGAAATGTTTCTTCCTGCAGTCAATTCATCAAATCTTTCTGTCAAAGCTTTAAGTTTTTCCTCTACTCCATCCATCACTGCAAAAAAAGCAAAATTATCCTGACCGATCCTGCAGGACAGATTCGTTCCAAAATACGATGACAACAGTGTAGAAAAATCTATGATAAGTTTATCGCCTTCAACAAAACCATACCTCTTATTGTAGTATTTCAAGCCATTAAAATTAGCAAATCCTATGCAGCAGTGTCTGTTATCAGAATCGTATTTACTCCGATTATTCTGGACAAGATTAAAGAAATGCGTCATGGTAGGAAGACCGGTCATAGGATCATAATTCGTCATACGGTTAAGCGATGTATCATTCAGCATATAATTATAGCTGTTGGTCAATATATCTTCATTTATCTCATCTTCCTTAAACTCCCCTTCATCAACATACCAGACCACGCCCAGTTTTACGCCCTCTTCAGTATAATACTTTTTTCCGAAAGCATGTATTATCCTGCAGTTACCATTTACAACAGCACGAAATACCAGATTCATATCCTTATCAGTAGAAATAAAATTAAGGGTAGCATCGGCAAACCTCGTATAGTCATCCCGATGTACCCTTTTAAATATATCTTTTTCCATAGTATTATAGGCTTCCTCCAAATCGGTGAAGCCAAACATTTTTACAAATCCATCCGAAATCTGAACAGTATTTACCTTTTTATCCGCAAACTGGTAGATTGCAAAAGGTATGACACTCTTCGACATAATCTCTTTTTCAATTGCACTGTATTCATAAATCCCCATAATAAACCCCCATATTTTACACCCCGTGGGACGTTTATCTTACTTACCAAACATTCACTGTTATCTGTTATACCCCAATCCGTACGCTTCGCACATACATCCGAATACTGTTGCATCCGGATAAGATATATTATGCGCATCTCATAATCCTGCGAGACTAAAGTCTCTCCGGTATCTTATCAAGAAAAACAAATACTCTCTTCGTTCGTGCTTGTTTTTCTTCGGATAAGATATATTGTATCATATATTTAAATATTTTTCATTAGAAAAAAGCTTGAATATTACTTCAAATACTTCAGATCGCTCTTCTCAATGATAACAAGAAGCTCTGTGTCATCCTCCAGAGGTCTGGACGGATCTATGAAAGAACGCATTTCACTATGATCCTTCACGGCAACAACATTTATTCTGTATTTCTCTCTGAGCTTAAGCTCGATAAGGTTCTTGCCTATCCATTCCGGCTTTGGCTTGATCTCCAGAAGGCAGAGATTGTCATCGATATCAAAGAATTCAAGGAAGCTGTCCATAACCAGAGTACGTGCTATTCTGAAGCCTGTCTCTTCTTCGGGATAGATTATCTTGTCTGCGCCGATCTTCTTCAGTATCTGTCCCATTCTGTTATCTGCCGCTTTTGCAAGTACAAACGGAACTCCCTGCTCCTTTGCCACCATAACCGACATGATACTGGCCACAAGGTCCGAACCCATTGCAACAACAACTATATCCATATCTCCTATACCAATACCCTTGATGGATTCCGGATTGGATACATCCGCTGTTACCGCTACAGTAACACGATCCGCAACACTTGCCACTATCTCAGAATTTTTATCCACTGCAAGGACATCAACTCCCATATCATATATACTTTCTGCAAGTTTTTTTCCAAAACGACCAAGTCCTATAACTGCTACTGATTTTACCATTTTCTGCTGCTCTCCCTATATCTATCCTATGAAAAAATTACCTTTTGCGAAACTTACTTTATTTTTATCCTCAGCGCTGTAGTTGAAGAAAAGTGCCATCGATATCGGTCCTATCCTTCCCAGATACATTGCGAGGATTATGATCCATTTTCCTGCCATATTCAGAGCCGGTGTAAGAGAACGTGAAAGTCCCACCGTTGCCGTTGCGCTGAATGTTTCATACATACCATCCACAAGGCCAACTCCATTTGAAGCCATAAGCGCCACCAGAAGCACTGAGGTTATAACAAAGCTTACCATCACTATCGCGGAAGCTTTATGTATCATATCAGAGCTGACCTTCCTGCCGAAGACCACATTTTCTTTACGGTTTCTGATAAATGATGCTGCATTTAAGATCATAACAAAGAAAGTAACCGTCTTAACACCGCCTGCCGTACCAACCGGAGAACCACCGATGAACATCAGTATGCATCCGATAAAGCAGGTACTGTCCGTAAGCCCGCCCTGCGGAACTGCAGCAAACCCGGCAGTTCTGAAGGTTATCGACTGAAAAATACTATTCAGTATCTTATCTCCCACCGACATGTTGCCTATAGTCTCCGGATTATTATATTCCAGTCCAAATACTGCCGCTGCTCCCAGGAAAATAAGGAAAAATGTCAGCACCAGCACAAGCTTTGTATGTTCACTGAAGTGCTTAATGATGGTTCCGAGCTTATATCTCTTCCTGATACCATTTTTAAAATTTCTGAATATGTCCAGCCAGACAACATAACCCAGGCCGCCCATTATTATAAGAAACATGGTGGTACATAATAAAAACGGATCCTGCTGATAACCGATAAGACTGTCCGGGCCTATGATATCTATGCCGGCGTTACAGAAGGCCGAAACCGCCGTAAATACCGAAAACCATATACCCTTGCCCACTCCGAATTCGGGTATGAACCTTATCATATACAGCCCTGCGCCAAACATTTCCACCAGAAATGTTCCCTTAAATACCACCATCAGGAAATGCAATACTCCCGAAATGGAATTCAGATTAAAGGCATCATGCAGAAGAAGCGATCTGCTCAGTGAAAATTTTCTGTTCAGCATGAGCATGAGTATTGACGCAACTGCAATAACTCCAAAACCACCTATCTGTATCAGTATAAGTATCACTATCTTTCCGAAAAGCGTCCAGTAACTGAAGGTATCCACCACCACAAGACCGGTAACACACATGGATGTTGTCGAGGTAAAAAATGCAGTTGTCAGCCCCGCGCTTCCTTCTTTGACACTGGCAATCGGAAGCATCAAAAGTATGGTTCCGACAATTATCGCCACCAAAAAACTGATGGGTATCAACTGTGCGGATTTAAGCTTTAATTTCTTACGTTTCATTGCAACATTTATCCTTTTTATGATTCTTCTTTATTGCGCTATATATTTCGATATTATAATACTTTTGGGAATTTACCGCAATTACGTTTTATATTACGGAGGTCGTGTTCGTGTTATATGGTGGTTGTGTCCGCCAATATTCGTTC
Source organism: Eubacterium ruminantium (assembly GCA_900108205.1). GTDB lineage: Bacteria > Bacillota > Clostridia > Lachnospirales > Lachnospiraceae > Eubacterium_Q > Eubacterium_Q ruminantium_A. Next base: position 150,290 of record FNUU01000005.1, read on the forward strand.
ATTTGTCAACATCCGGCTGTCGTATATCATTGTATAAATATATGTTATTTTAAATAAAAACATGTTAGAATAAATTTCAGTTGTGACAGTTTTGTGACATTCTTTTTACACTTTTTCGGATATTTTTTCATACATCAATGTTAGGATTTGATCAAGCCGATTGAAAAATCAGATAATCTGCGGCAGATAAACCGCCGGACAGATAAAGGCTCGGTAAATATATCAAATTCTATCAGGAGGAAAAACATATGAAAAAATTTTTAGGAAAAGGTGCCATAGTTCTCGGTGCTGCGTCAGCACTACTTATTGCCGGTGTAACATCATTTGCAGCCGAAGACAAGGATTTTACAACAAAGCATAATATTGTTGTAACTGCGGGATCTGTTGATCCCGGAGCAGTACTGCTTAAGAAAACGTCAGATACCGACAAGGATAAAGACAAGGACGAAAACAAGAGCAAAAAAGATAAATCTCATAAGTACTACTATGAGTACTTCATAGATTTTGACGATGTGAACCTCACCGAGGCAGAGAAAAAGGAACTGAAGGACATCTATAAGAGAAGTGAAGAAATAGTAAGAGAAGTCTTTGACGATGCCATAGACGAATCTGATCTTTCAAAGCTTGATGATGGTTTCAAAAAATATGAAAAAGAACTGGATGAGCTTGGAGAAAAAGCTGAAGCTCTTGAGAAAAAAGCCGGTATCTACGAAAAAATTTGTATCAATGACGATGACCTTGAAGAATTCCTGGATGATTTCGGCGATGAATATTTAAAGAATCTGGACATAGATAAGTTCATAGATAATCTTGATATCAAAGAGCTCCTGAATGATGCAGATATAGAAGGCTTCCTGGATGAGCTCGGAGATGAAATAGATTTCGAATTTGACGAGGTATTCGACGAAGAGTTTAAAGAAGACGTAGATAAAGCAGTTGATTTCATCAAAAACATCGATGGCGAAGATATTTCAGAATTTATCGATATCCTTCAGGATGTTGATGATACAGGAATCTTCAATTACATTTTCGACGATGATTATTCTGAAACCAGCTTCATCAGTTTCCTTGATGATCACGAAGATGACTTCAAAAAGATCAACGACAGATTAGAATCACTCTTTGATGATATATCTGACAGATAATCAATTAAACTGACAATCTGATAACACATATACAGCCAGGCGTGAATTTATTCTTACATGCTTCACACCGGCTTGCTGTAACACATAGAAATATCAGACTGCCTGCCGCTGCAGACAGTCGACTAACAGGAGGAAAAATGGGACAAAGGATATATGCCGCAGATGATGAACAGGATATACTGGATGTGCTGGAGGGTTTTCTTACAAATGCAGGTTATGAGGTAAGTACCTTTCCAAACGGAGACCTGCTATATGAAGCCTTCAGAAAATCTCCGGCCGACCTTGTTATTCTGGATGTAATGATGCCGGGACACGATGGGCTTACAATCTGCAGGATGCTCAGAGAAATATCTGATGTGCCTATCATCATCCTTACAGCCAGGGAAAGTGAATCAGACCATATGCGCGGACTTATTCTCGGCGGTGATGATTATCTCATAAAACCATTTTCTCCTTCACTGCTTGTCGTAAGAGTAAACGCCCTCCTGCGCCGCGTTCAGATGAGCAGTACAGCCAAAGCCAATCAAACCTATGGCGATATAACATTTTCAGCCACTTTACATACAGCCTACTGCAGATCCGAAAGCCTGGATCTGTCGGTTACAGAATTTTCACTGCTGGGATGCCTTATGGAGCATCCCGGCGTTGCTGTGTCCAGAGATGAGCTTCTGAGCAGCGTCTGGGGCATTGATACCGATGACATTGAAACCAGAGTCACCGACGAAACCGTCCGCCGTATAAGGCAGAAGCTTAAAAAGCTGAACAGTTCAGTTCAGATAAGTGCGGTATGGGGCTATGGATATAAACTGGAGGACAAAAATGAAGCGCAGTAAATATAGAATAGCCCTCCTTGTAGGGTCTGTGGTAATGATAACCCTTCTTCTGTTCATTCTCATATTCAACATGGTAAGCCGTCATAATATCAAAACAGAAGCCGAATCCGCCATAAAGTCTGCCCTTAAAGATGCTGATATCATCAGTGATACTGATATCATGGATTTTATATCCAGTCTTTCTTCCGAGCAGAGCTTTGAAACTGCGCTCAAAAACCTTGTTAACAGCATCGAAAATATCTCACTGAATTCCATACTTGATATAGATCCTTCAGAGGATGACAGCCTTTATTCGGCCAACGTTATCCTTCTGTCATCTCGTGACAATAAGATTGTGGAAACCATCAACATGCTGTCTTCCTTAAACTATGCAGATCTCATCAGCTGGTGCAAGCAAAATGACACCACAGAGCTTATCAAAAAGGAAATCAACGGAAAAACCTTCTATATTCAGAGTAAGATCAATGACTCCAAGGATGAAATACTGGCCTTTGTAGATGTAACCGGCGAGTATGATATGATAAACCGCATAAACATTACTTTCTTTATAGCAGCCGTTATCATATGTATATCCGGCAGTTTCGCAGGTTATCTTCTGGGAAGAAAACTTGACCAGACACAGCTTATCCAGAAACAGTTTTTTGAAAATACATCTCATGAACTTAAAACCCCTCTCACCACCATCAGGGGATATGCGGAAGGCATAGAAAAGGGCGTTATCACAGATTATCAAAGAACCGGGCGTGTTATAAATGCCCAGGTGGAGCACATGAGCACCCTTGTGGAGGGTATACTCAGTATTGCCAAGCTTGAAAGCGGCGCTATTCATCTGAACAAAGAAGATCTCTCTGTGCCTGATTTTATCCAGGATTGTCTTATGCCTTTTGAAGGTATAGCCAAAAGCCGAAGCCTTAATGTAGAGCTTTATCTGGCTCCCGGCACAGTAAATGCAGATCCCTCCCAGCTGGAACACGCCATAACAAACCTCCTTACAAATGCATTTAAATACGCACTTTCCACAATAAAGATCATTTATCAGCCGGGCGAACTGATCATCTGGAATGACATTATGGACATTTCCGACGAGGAACTCTGCCATATATTTGATCGTTTTTACACCGGAAAGAATGGAAATACCGGCATCGGTCTTGCACTTGCAAAGGAAATCATTGAACTCCACGGCAAAACAATATCTGCCGTAAAAGAAAACGGAGGCCTCTCCTTCCGGATCAGCCTCTGAATACGTTTATTTGTTTTCCTTATTTCTTGTCTGATTAAGTCTTGCCCAGTTTATAAGGCCTATAACAGCCATCACCAGGTAAATACTTCTCTTGGTCAGATATACTGCGTCAAAATGCGCTATATACATTCCCACGGACACTATATCCGTTATGATCCACCACACATATTGTTCTCTGAACCGTAACAACTCAAGTATGGTGGCTACAATACCTATACTGAGAGTAAATGCATCAAACCACGCTGCTTCTCCCCCAAGCTTAACAAGTATCATATGATAGATTACCGCTGCAAGTACAATGATCACCGCTGCAAGCGCATTCTGCCACATAAGCAGTCTTCTTGCTTTGGTTTTCTGCGTGATCTCTTCATCCCTGTGCTTCACCCAGAAATACCAGGAAATGAAATTCATCGGAATATAAAATGCTATTTCCAGCACTGCGGTTCCCCATATATGCCAATACACAAGATAAATTGCATAAACCACGGTATTTATGGTTGCAAAAAGGAAATTACTGATATTTGCCTTGGCTGTAAAAAATATGCAGATGATCCCGCAGACAGCACTTATAAAATTGATAATGGTAAGCCACGGCGGATTACCGTCCGAGCTTCCGGAAGAAAAACTTTCTACCATAGCCCTGGCAGCGATAAAAACCATAACCGCTCCCATGAGATACTCATACCATTTTAATTCTTTAAAGCTTTTAATTAAATTCTTTTTCAATTGCTTATCTTCTGCCATCTTATATTCACCCTTATATTTTGACGCCACTCATATTTAACAACAAACCCGAAAATGCTGTTGCTATCATGAAAAGTACCATTTTCTACATGCTGTTACTATCACGACCAATACCATTTTCTACATGTTGCTATCATGAAAAGTATCATTTTCAACATGCTGCTGTCATATTCAACAGCATCAGACCATCCAGTCAGCACGTTCCATCTCAGACTTCATCCCTCTGATGTCGGTACCGCTGATAGGAAAATGTATTCTCTTTACATCCACCAGCCTGTGCACTGCCTCAGGATAGGCCCTGCTGAAATACTCTCCATAGGACTCTTCACTGCTGTAAACCGCATCCAGCTTATCGCCGAGAAGCTTTCTTACGAGAGGTGTTTCTGCCTCCCAGTCTTCAGAGCCGTCCGGAAGTCTCAGTCCGGTCGTATCTATCAGAGCCGGAATGATCTTCGCATACTTCGATGCTTCCTCGCAGATTCTCTTCATCTGCTCAGTTCTTTTCTCAACTGAAAGCCATATTTCCGGATTCCGGAGACGTATCATTTCCTCTTCAGGTCCGCCCCAGAACAGTATTACATATACCGTCTCACATTCTAAAGCAGCGAATTCCACGCAGTAGCGGTGGCCTTTATGAAACGGAAGGAATTTCCCTCCGTACATTCCTGTCTTATATTTTTTCACTTCCAGCCTCCAATTAATTTTTATATAATTTTCAAGTAGCACATCTTAATTGTCTGTTATTAACAGTATTTATTAACTCATGTTTGTTACGCAGCGCAGACCTTCTGATTCCTGTTTTCGTCACAAACATACTTGTTTCAGATTCCCAGCAGATATGCATTTTCCACCAGAAACTTATTTATCTCCGGTCTGTCCATTTCAAGAAACAGCTGCTTAACCAAATTCCTGTTAACTTCAAGAATATCTCTGAATCCCAGAATGATGTGTTCTGCAATACCGAATCTGAACACCGCCTCTATAATCTTCTCAGCCTCATTTCTTTCTTCCACTGTCAGATTTTCAGAATTATCTATATATCTTAAAAAGCTTACCCTGTCCACCATGGCATTTATAAGGATAGTCACCTTATCAGCTTCTTCAGGCGCAGGCACCCTGCCTGCCAGATAATCATCAACATCGATCAGATTATCGTTCTCTTTTACATAATGGATAAACTGCATAGCCTGCGCTACGCCGACATTTCCCGATATCTTATTTACGACCACCGGATTATCCAGATTACTGTCGCACTTAAGTATATCGCTGACTCTTTCCCACGAACGCGGTGTTGCAAATATCATACTCTCCGGATCCTCCTTCTGAGTGTGCAGCGCATCTGGATTAAAGGACAGATAATTCAGCACGTAGGAATGAATACCGAAAGGTATGGCAAAATCATTTTTCCATATACCGAAATCCACGTCTATATAGTGAATTTCAAACCTGTCTGCGAGCGGTCCCGCCAGGCGTATATAAACTCCGTCATCGTCCTCTCTGTTTCCAAGGCCGATAACAAATGTACCCTCCGGCAGTCTATACTGTCCGACCCTGCGGTCAAGTATAAGCTGGTATGCAGCTACCTGGACTCTCTTCGGGCAGGACGTAATCTCATCAAGAAGAAGTATGGTTTTCTTTCCGTCACGTTCTTCATCCGGCAGTACCTCAGGCGAAAGCCATCTGGTCTTGGTGCGGTCTTCATTTGGATATATAAGTCCTCCGATCTCTACCTCTGACATCTGCGCCAGTCTGAGGTCTATAACCTTATAACCTAATTTGTCGCCAATCTGCCTTATAATCTGGGATTTTCCCACGCCCGGTGCTCCCAGTCCGAGAATAGCATGGCGGATTCCATGCACAATATTAAATTCTATACATTCCCTGAATTCTCTTAAGTTCATAATCTTGCCAGCCTTCCTATATCATTTTTATCATCAAATGCAGCTCCATCTTCCGTTACTACAAGTATCGTTTTTTCTCTCAGCCTTCCTGCAGGTTTTCTCAGAGCCCCGAAATAACCATCTGTCAGGATTATCATGACCTCCGGTTTTATGTTATTCTTTTCAATATAATCGTACACGCAGTTAAGATCCGTTCCGCCAGAATGATTAGCCATGCAATCCATTATCTTATCTTTACCCCTGATATTTTTATAGACATCAGTAACCTCCGTATCCCAGAATGCGATATTAAATACGCAGTTAAACTCAGCAGAAATACGGTAAAGCTGCGTCATAAACTGCGACAGCTCGTCAACACTTATAGAACCAGACGTATCCACAAATGCCCATATCTCACCAAGCTCATCCTCAATCCTGTTAAGCCCCGGAACTATCAGGTCCATATGTATATACTTTCTCTCGGGAGTATAATAAGAGCTCTCATCATCCTCTCTCAGCTGCAGAAAATCATATAAAAGCTTATGCCATGGAAGCTTTTTACTTGCGACTGCCCCCAAAAGCTCTCTTGGTATATAGTGACTGCCCTGTAAACCATATTTTTTTACACTATCCTTAAGAAGCTTTCTGAGCTCACCGGCACACAGCTCTCCTTCCATTTCCGAGAGTGTGTCAGGCGCCTCCAGATCGCTCACCCTCTGAACCAGTTCATTTCCCTTCCAGATCACATTACCATCTGAGCTTCTTTCCTTAAACCTGTTTTTAAGATTCTCATAAAGCTTTTCGGTATAATCCCCTTTGCTCAGTTCATCAATAAAACAGCCCTTTTCCGGTCTTTCCAATTTGACCTTTCCCCTGACATCCCATTTCATCTTGTCAATGGCATCATTTACTATCCAGTCTGCCGCAATATTCCAAATGAGCGGATCCCTGTCACCCGCTCTCTTCCAGTGAAGAAAAATGACATGTAGCATCTCATGCATAAGAATATAATTCCGTTCTCCCTCGTTAAACTCCGCCATAAATGCAGGATTATAGCGGATGCACTTACCATTTGTACAGGCTGTCTTAACATTGTAATCCTCGATCACCTTCAGCCTCAGCAGGAACTGTCCATAAAATGGCATCCCCCTCAGCATGCCCACCTTAAACACCTGCAAACCTTTGCGGATCTCATCAAGTTTTGCATCTGAAATCGGGGTTGCATCTGTATAATCTGTTTTAATGTCGGTTTTTACGTTAGACCCGGCACCTGTTTGGGCATTGGTTTTGGATCCGTTTCTCGCGGCGGATGATGTACCGGTTCTGCCCCCGGTTTTGGCGTTGGTTTTAGAACCGGATCCGGTAGATGTTGTCCCAGTTTTAGTACCGGTTTGTGTGGTATTTTTTGCATCCGGATTAATATCAAACTCATTAACGATCTTCGAAACATCACCAACCGCCTGCTCTATTACCTTTTTCAGAATATCAAATATCATTTAATCTCTCCATACATCCGGGCTGCATTATTCCGCGCCATTCATCCATACCAGTTTTTGTCTTACCCTACTTCCGGATCACGTCTATCCTCACCATCTACCGGGCTGCATTTTACCGCACATGATCAGCTTATCATACAGGCCAGTTTATACTTCGTGGCAACAGCATCCATAACATCCTTTTCAGGCCGATTACCCTCCGAATCAACTATCAGATTCAGATAATCCTCAGGCAAATAATCACAATTATTTATCTTTATATATTTTTCACGATAGATAAAGTAATCCTTACCGGCATAAGCTACCTTTAGCAAATCTACAAAAAATGCACTTCCCAACGTAAGATGAAAGGTAACATGAACCTTATCTCCATCTACTCTGACATTTCTTTCATTGTATTCTGTAATGATAAGCGCTGAAGGCTTCATGTAATTTTCATTTTGCATGATCCTGTCATGCGCATTTTCACTTTTCGGATCATTAATATTTGGTCGTTCCCGGCCGACATATTTTTTTAAGCACCGCTCTCTGAATTCCTTAATATGCCCCTGTTCGGTATTAATTATCGCAGCTTGTCCTTTAAATATCTTTTCTTTAGGTTTATCCTCTGCATATTGGGGAAAAATATTTTCGATAATAAAAAGTGCATTCATTTTAGCATCTAGTATCCTTGGAATACCATAGCTTCCGAATCCGCTATATATCTCCGAAAACTCCGGCAGCGCTGCATGTTCCGGCGTTACCAGCCTGCTCTCTCCATCATTAAGCAGTATGCTGCTGCTTCGTATTTTTTCATAATCCCCTACAGACAGCTTCCTCATAAGGTCAAATTCCGCAAGATTAACCCCTCGATAAGTATCAAAACAATCGGCATTTATCTTCCTGAGACTTTCCGGAAGAACAACTCTTTTGGTTATACCTTCCAGCTTACAAAAGGCCTCTGTATTAATCTCCTCGATCCCCTCTGATATTATAATATCCGTGACGGAATCGCCCGCATAAAACCCGGAGCCTATTATTCTGATCCTGTGGCCATTTACTTCCGAAGGTACAACCAGTATTTTTTGATCATTTTTCATGGAAAGAAGGGTATCGTTCAGGATCAGATATGTATCATCAATATAGCTTTCCATATCAACACCAACTCGCTCTCTTTATTCTCTCGCGTCCATCTCTTATGGACTTACTCAGTTCTTCCATGGTTACAAGCTTTCCTTTTTTCTTATTTCCAAGCTCAGCAGCCTCTTTCGACACATCTATCAGATCACTTACAACCGTCAGATATTCCTCACGGACATTATCATTTTCCATTATCTGACGAAGCTCTTTTAAGGACAGATTTACATTTTTTTCCTGTCCGGTTGATATTATCCTTGATATAAATGCCAGAAGTTCCTGTTCTGTCATAATGATCATCCTTTCTGCGAGTATTCTGATATAAGATATAAATACCATATCTAACAATCCTGCGGAACCGGCGTTCCTGATATCAAGAAAAACAAATACGCGTTTCACCCCTAGCTTGTTTTTCTTCATAAATAACAATCGCATCCCTGCCATAGCCGGTTTTCAGTTTATTGTCGGCTGTGTAAACCAGCCCTCTTGCATATTCTGCGGTCGCACAGCCTGTTTCTCTGCCGTATATTTTTATAAGTCTGCCATCCTCTGTTGCATAAACTCCATCGATACAATGACAAAATCCAAAATCCTGATAACCATTTGTAAAAAGAAATGCCGGATCCTTTCTGTCAAAAAGCTCTCTGTACGAAACCTGATTCTTCTCCGTGTAAGGATTTATTACCATCGGCGTTATAAAACCCACCTTAGGCACTCCGACTCTTCCGGCAAATTCCAGAAAATTCTTAATCTCCCCGCTGCTTCCTATACCATCCCTGAGAAGCAGGCAATTAAATACAAACAGCCTTTTATCCTTCACTTTTCCGACAATCTCTTTAAGTTCTTCCTCTCCGGGAACAACCGTTCCAAAATACTTTCTGTTCAGTTTGTCGTCATAATGATGTCTGCTGATATGGATCGCATGTATAAATAAATATCTTTTAATCTGTTCCAGTTTATGGAGGCCGATGCCATTTGTATTAATACTGATCTCTATTTCCAGTCCGAAGATATCAAATATCATTTCCACTATTTCATTTAACAAAAGGATATCCGTAAATGGTTCTCCGCCGGTGATACCGATTCCGCTGATAACATTTTTTCTATGAAGCTCAGTCAGTACTGTTTTCAGTTTTTTTGTGTCCAGACAGTCTTTTTTATCTGTAGTACCGGATGCCACGCAAAACGGACAGGCCGCTCCGCAAAATGAAGTAGGAGTGATGGACAAACGTATCTTCAGTGGTTTTTCCTTTTCTTCATAAGGGTTACAATTTTCGGAGCAATAATAGTTTTTTACCATCACTTCTTTGCCAAAAATATTTATATTTTTAGAGACCTTGATACTCTCCATTCTGCTCTCCTGAAAAAAAATTAATATATCTCACAACGGTCCGGCCACGCTCTGCAAATAAGGTTAAGCCCATATTCTCCGGCCATTTCCACCGATTCCTTTGTAGGAACAGATTTTGAAACAAGCACCGGAATTCCTGCCGAGATAACCTTCTCAACCATATCAACAGGAACTCGTCCGGATGTGAAAAGCATTGCTCTGCTAAGAGGTATTCCCTTCATCAACGCATATCCTACAGCTTTATCCACCGCATTATGTCTGCCGATATCTTCACATATAAACTGTATTTCACCTTCCACCGCCAATATTGCGATGTGATTGCCTGACGTCATATTGTGAAGCTTCGATCCCTTTTTAAACTCCTCCGCAAGTTTAAAAACCCATTCCGGCTTCCATTTATACTCCGGAAGCTTCTTTAACACAGATTTCACTTTACTCGAAGCGTAGGTTTTATTTCCTGTGCAGCAGGTAGGCGTTACCTCGATCCTGTCTTCCCATGAAATATCCTTTTTCAGGAATACACTGGCCTCCTCATCGTATCTGCAGAAAACAATCTTGAAAATATCATCCATCGTCTCAATGATACCATCTGTAAGAAGCCGTCCGATCACCAGTTCCTTCAGATTATCCTTTGTACAGACGAGCCGGTAAACATCCTTTTCATTTACCAGTACATTAAGATTATGTTCTGAAATAACAGCTGTCTCCTTTTTTTCCTTCTTACCGTCAGGATATAAAGCCGTCACTCCCAGAGCTTCGACGCTATCATTAATATCATATTTATTTGATTCGGATGTAGTATTATCTTGAGTTAAATCTGAAGTCATAATGTGTACCTTTCTAAATTTATAACGTTCAATCTGAGGCATTGTGCTGTTGGGTATAGTTATTCAGAAACCGCCACACTGACCATTCGTATATCCCTAAAGCCCTCTTATATAATGATAATCAAAAAAACAGTTAATAACAATTCTTTTTTTGATCATAATTGACTATTCAGAGAGACGTTCGTCCCGCAGGATTATGAGATGCAGGGGTTGAACTGTTTTCTATTTATAAAAACAGCAGGTTCGCTGTAAATGAATACAGTTCAACCTGCTGTATGTAATCTGAATGATTATAATAAAAACAAACCTGCCGGAAATTTACTCTTTGTACATATGATATCTTATTTCAGAGTCTGCCTTTGCTTCGTATAAAGCAATATCAGCTTTTTTAAAGATCTCGGAATAGTTTTTTTCGATTCCGTGATATATAGCAATACCTATGCTCAGGCTGATCTTTTGTCTGCCCTCTGCCAGGATTACATTTTTCTGTATGCCTTCGACAATATTTCCGGCAATACGTAAGGCTTCCTCGGGATTATCATTATTCCTTATAAACATGATGAACTCATCGCCGCCAAAACGTCCGATAATCTCATTATGGGTAAAATTCTTATCCAAAAAGCTTCCAAACTGGCGGATAACATCGTCTCCGGTGTCATGACCATAGGTATCGTTGATCGACTTGAAATGATCGATATCCATCATGAACAGGAGTCCTTTATTCGTTGATTTATCCAACAGAAAATGATTGATCTCTCTGGTTATGGCTCCCTTATTCATTAAGCCTGTCAGATCATCCGTATCTTTCTGAACATTTATCTCCCTTGTCAGGACAAATTCCTTGATACGCAGAGAATTAGCAATCACATTAAGGAAAATACCAACAGCCGTAAAAGTAATCACATTGGCAAAATCAATCTGCCAGCTTTCGTACTGCTTTACACTATGCGTCCAGATCAGAAATATTGTGGACGCTACGATCAACTCAATCGCCATAAAAAATGGTTTATCGATCATAAACATCGGCGTGATCAGCAAAAAGGCGATAAAGGACACAGCCGGAACATCGGGCTTATTTAAGGAAAGAATGCAGGCGAACAAAAACAGCAGCGAAATTGACAAATAAATCAGCAATTGCGCAGCGAGCGAATCCTTCTTCATTTTGAATAAAAGCACGATTCCGATCACAGAATAAACGAAGGAACACAGATAAAGCCAGCTGCTATCCTTCATCAGATCACTGAATAATGAGCCAATATACATAACGCCGAACACCGCCGCCATTAAGAAGTGAAGGATTCTCCAAACTTCAAAATTGGAAATATATGCATCTTTCTTTATTGCATTGTATTCGTCCTTTTCAATTCCGCAATAGAAAAAATAATTGCGTATGATCCTTAATACCTTCATAACTGATCCGATCCTTCTCCTGATATACTAAATCTGTAAATACATTAAACACGATGAAACGCACATATATAACAGTATAACAAGCCGTTGTTGAAAAATCAACACGGGCCAGCATTTCGAGGCTTTTGGTGCTGTGCTGTTCATAGTTATTTAGAAACCGATATACATCGCCTCGGGATATAGTCAAATAACAAAATGACCGCAGCCATATTTCCGTCATAGAAATATTAGACTGCGGTCACTTTTTTAACCCTTTTTTATTCAAAAGGAACTACTGCTCCGTCATATGTCTCGTTGATATAATCTTTTATCTCCTGTGACTGAAGTGCCTTAACAAGCGCCTGGATTGCTTCATCATTTTCATGTCCTGACTTAACAGCGATGATATTTACGTAGGTCTTTGCTGCTTCAGAATCACTCTTCTCATATGCTATGGAATCCTTTCCGACTGAAAGACCTGCCTCAAGAGCATAGTTACCATTAAGGACAACAAATGCAACCTCGCTTCTTACACGTGCAACCTGTGCTGCTTCAAGCTCCTGGATCTTAACTTCATAAGGGTTATCAACGATGTCATTTATCGTAGCTGTAAGTCCTGCACCCTCTTTAAGAGTTATAATGCCGTTGTCCTGAAGGAGAAGAAGTGCTCTTGCTTCATTTGTTGTATCATTTGGAACTGCAATTGTGTCACCCTTGGCAATATCCGCAAGGTCTTTCTTCTTTCCGGGATAGATTCCGAATGGTTCATAATGGATACCGCCTGCATTTGCAAGATGTGTACCCTGTTCTTCATTGAATGACTCAAGATAAGGAACATGAACTGCATAGTTTGCGTCGATCTCCCCTGATTCAACAACTGTCATCGGAAGCACATAATCTTCAAATATCTTGATATCAAGATCATAGCCCTGTTCCTTAAGGATAGGTTTAACCTTCTCTAGTATTTCTGCGTGTGGTGTCGGTGATGCTGCTATTGTTATCTTTGTATCCTTTGTTTCGCTTGCGTCTACCTGATTTTTTTCCTTCTTACCGCAGGCTGTGAAAGATGAAACAACCAACACACCTGCTAATAATAATGCCTTTAATCTCTTTTTCATAATAATTTCCTTCTTTCTTATATGTTATATAAATTATTTTTTATGATTCAGCTTATTTGCTGTTATCGTTCCTGCATTTTGGATTATCTGAAATATTACAACTATAAGTATTACCGCAACTACCAGAATATCCGTCTGCCATCTGTAATATCCATACCTTACTGCGATATCACCAAGTCCACCGCCGCCGACTGTTCCTGCCATCGCAGAATAGCCGAGTATTGTTCCTGTTGCAATCGTTGCTCCCAGGATAAGTGATGTTCTGGCTTCAACCAGAAGCACCCTGAAAATGATACTGATATCTGAAGCTCCCATTGACCTGGCTGCTTCTATGACGCCGGTGTCAACTTCTTTCAAGGAAGATTCTACCAGTCTTGCTATGTATGGCGCCGACGTCACGACTAGTGGAATGATCGTCGCTGAGGCTCCATAGCTTTGTCCGACTATAAGTCTCGTTATCGGTATCATAATGATGAGAAGGATCAGAAATGGTATGCTTCTTATGATATTTGCAATAAGATCAAATACCCTGTATACAAATGCATTTGGTTTAAGTCCGGTTTTGTCGGTAACTGCAAGCGTTACTCCCATCGGAAGACCAATTGCATATCCAAGGGCTGCGGAGCCCAGGGTCATATATAAAGTGTCCTTTACACCCTGTACAAGCATTTCATTTATCTGTGGTTCAAACACTCATCATCACCTCCTTTAAGCAACCAGTTCATCACCAAATATAAGTTTTTTAGACGCTTCCGATTTCGGATTATTAAATACATCTAAAACATTTCCCTTTTCTACGAGCTTTCCGTCCTCTATGATCGCAACCTTATTGCATATGGCTTTGATCACGCTCATCTGATGAGTGATCAGCACTATCGTTATGCCGTATTTCTCATTTATCTCTTTCAGAAGCTCGAGGATCGATCTTGTCGTATTCGGGTCAAGAGCACTCGTCGCCTCGTCGCATATCAGGATTTCAGGATCCGAAGCAAGAGCTCTTGCAATCGCCACTCTCTGTTTCTGTCCGCCTGAAAGCTCTGCCGGATAGGCCTTCGCTTTATCCGCAAGTCCTACTGTTTCGAGGAGCTCGTAAGCCTTCTTCTCGGCCTCCTTCTTTTTCACTCTTCTGAGTTTCAGCGGAAAACAGACATTTTTCAAAACATTCTTCTGCATGAGAAGATTGAAATTCTGGAAGATCATCGATATATTTCTTCTCTCTTCACGAAGCTCCTTCTTGGAAAGTTCTCTAAGCTTTTTCCCTCCAACGATAACGTCTCCGTCTGTCGGTTTTTCAAGATAGTTCAAACATCGTACCAAAGTACTTTTGCCCGCACCCGACATTCCGATGATCCCGTAAATATCAGATTGTTCTATAGAAAGGTTAATATCCTTAAGAGCCTGTACAGTACCAACTCCGGTCTCAAAAGTCTTACTGACATTTTTAAGTTCAATGAGTGCCATCTTTCATCCTCTCAATCGTTTTATTTGGTGTGTCGTTTGGTATGAGGGAATGTTACCACCCATCCGGCTTGTTGTAAAATCGTTAAAAGCTCTTGTCTGTTATAGTCTATACCTATAGCAAACAAGAGCTTTGTTAGTTTTGTTTTTATTTATGCAAGCAGTAAAAAACTTACGCCCTTCTTACAATCTTCTTATACCTTTCTATCGGAAGCCCTATCATGATTGATAATAATAGAATTAATATTGATGTCGCCCACATCAAACCAAATGATTATGATCTAAGTATTATTCTCTGATCCTTTTAAAACAGCCATTAAGCATATCAATATCGACGCTTACGATTGAAACGTCTTTGAATCTCAGCTTTTTTTCTTCAATACTACCAATACGATAATAAAAATGATCAGTAAAATTATGCTAATTATTAAATGTGTACTCAATTGTCAGCTCCTCCCATTGGAAATACTCTCGTCGCAATTTCTTTAAACTGTTGTATGTGTGTTACCATGATAACCGCTTTTCCCTGCATATTTTTGTAGCTACCGACATAGTCCAGTATTACCTCCTGCGTTTTTTTATCCAGTGCAGTGAACGGCTCATCAAGCAGAAGAACTGAATGTTCTTTTGAAAACATTATCGCTATATAAAGCTTATTTCTTGTGCCCTGTGATAAATTCTTTACCAGCTTTTTTTTATATTCAGAAATGCCAAACAAATCAATAAAATGTTCTACATTCGTGACAAACGCTTTATTTCTGCCAAAGAGATTATAGAAGAAAACAATATTCTCTTCCATTGTCATATAATCATAGAGATAATCGTCACTCATAACAAATGAGAGTTCTCTTGCCAGATTCTTATTAATATATAATTCCTCTCCCTTTATAAATACTGCTTTTCCCCCGTTTATGATATTAGCTATACACTTTAACAGAGTGGTTTTACCGACTCCGTTTTTCCCTTCAATATGCAGTATTTCTCCTTCCCTAAGCTGAAGAGACAAATTGTGAATAACCGGGTCATCTTCATATCCAAAAGTCAGATTATCTACATATAATAATACATTTTCCACTCTTTTCTCCTTCTTCACAATACCTTATAGTAAGATACAATTGTTTCAATGATTCCGGCAAATATGAAAATAACAATATTAATCACAAATGATGCTATTATAGTCCATATTACCTTTCGTAAAACATTTCCAATCGGCTCTTTCTGTTTTATTACCGCTGGTGCAGTCTTTATAGTATAACACCACGCCCAAATAACTGTTGCCACAGCAATTGAAATACCAATAAATTCAAAAAAGCCATGCGGAATCATTTTTAATGCCAGTTTATTATAGCCTGAATCAAGCAGATTTCCTGCAATCACGCCTACACTTATCGTATTATACAGAAAACTAAATATAGCATAAGCACAAACAGTGAGCACCCCAAATAAATATATTTTTAAAATCAATTTTATATTTGAGCTTACTACCTTCCAGAAATTCACATCTTTCTCATCTATCTCTCCAATACTGTTCAGTATTTTTAAATGATATTTATTGAATGCAAAAAACAGTATTATTGACGCTGCTATAAAAAACACAATAAATGTCATTCTGACCAGAGCTTTATTATTTAAAAATTTTCGAAATATCTGCAGAATAATCACCTTTTTCTATAAATCCTATAATATTTTTCCCTATTCTGGACATAATTACCGAGCAGATTATTATGCCAGATAAATATACAGTAACAACAACAGATAATATAATCCACCCTTTAATCGAGAAACCCAACATCTTTCCTAATGTATAATTCATCAATACTACCATGACAATTATCGACATTATTTTTGACAGCAGATTAATTGGAATAAACTCACCAATTCCTTCTTCAAGAACATTTGATTCATCAAGGTATTTTCTGTAATCCTTATAATCCATTCTTGTGTATATTAGATTATTGATCAAATAGCATTTTGGCATAAGTAATAGTATTGCCACATTTATAGTATTTTCCAGCAAAAAGATTAATATATCACAGTGGAAGAATAGCATTATCATATTTGAAACGACAAAAAATATACCAATGCTAAAAGATTTCATAATATAAAAAAATCGTAGCTTACTATTAATAATACTTTTTATAGCCAATCCATTCGAATTAGACAGAAGCAAAGTATTGCAGTCCGAAATAAAAGACATATTGACAAGTAATTTAACAGAAGTTGCAGAATTAATGTCCAGCATAAAAAATGAAGGAATCATAGCCAGCAATAGATATTCCACTCCCGCCATATTATATTTATATAATATCAGAGTAAATGCAATCAACATGGCCAACGCTCTGTCTGCGAGATATACGAACCAGGTATTATCATAATTATACTTAAATATATCAGCAAATAACGAAAACTCTTTTTCAGTTAATACAGATTTTCTTTTTAATTTATTTTCAACACTAACATATAAAGCATATACTGCCCGTAATATCCACAGGTTCCTTATAACATATCTATTTTCATCCTTAAATCGATAATAGGAATCCGATATTTGTCTTATCGTTACAAAAACCGCTATACTACATAAAATAATGAATAATCCCATAAAAATAAATATTATTACTCTTTCTCTTATTGCAAAATGTAACACTTCTTTCAAGTTTACATATGCAGTATGCGCTGCTTTCGCAACCGAAAAGCTCTTATCTGATATTTTTCTGATAAAATATAGAATAATCTCAACAAAATAATAGATTAAAAAAACAGTTGAAACCATAGATACAAGATACTTTATCAATCCAAATATTTTCTTTATCTCAATTGTACTATATCTCACAAAAAAAGCAGACCACTCCAACACAATTGCAATTATCAAATATATAGCCATAAACATCAGACAATAAATCGTATTTGATAAATCACATAAACAAAGCAACACAGTATAAAAAAATATATTAGTATTTATGATAAATTTATAAATCATATTCCCAAAAAGAACGATTGCACTTCGCTCAAACGCTTTGGGAATCATCATCACGAAATCATTTCTCTCAAAAATACGCCAATCGGAAGCATCCACATGAAGCAGTTCTGTCAAAAGAATAAACGCTATTAACAACTGACAGATACGCGGATCAAACTTGAAGTAGATAAAACACATTCCGGCAAGAATCAGCAGATAGTTTTTACACACAAAAAAAATCGTGTATATCAATCGCTGTTTTTCATATTTAATTTTAATAAATTTATACTTTTCAAAAAACATATTTTTATTGATTGAAAAGTAAAGATAAATATACATATGTATCAATCTGAGCATTATTCATTCCCCATATAGGCTTAGACACCTTTACGTCCGAAAAAATACTTACAATAATCGCCCCTATTTTTCAATCTCCATTGAGTGAACGACATATTTATTGAGTGAACGACATATTTTTCTGAGCAAACAACAAAAACCCTTCGCAGAGACTGATCATCTCTCTGCAAAGGGTTTAGAGTTTCAACTTTTGCCTCCTTACTGTTTAGCCGTCTTTTTACCATTTATATAGTCACATTTGAAATGAAGCGGCCGTTAACTATTGTGTTAAAGTATTGTCCATCATACCGGTCGACCACATCTCTGATACTTCTCATTCCCCATCCGTGATTCACTTTATCTTCTTTAACGGTTACAAGTATACCGCTGGCAGGTATTTCCAGCAGAACGGTCTCATTTGATACTACAATCGAAAGTCTGTCCCCAAAATTCTTTATAATTACAGAAATTGTTTTATTAATTGAATCAACCCTTTCAGCACCTTCTATTGCATTATTTAAAAGATTATATACTACTGAACATAAATCATAATCCTTTAATTCTTCTCTGATGAAGCAAAAAATATCATATTCAAAGTTAATCCCCGCTTCTTCAATACGTTTTTCACAATCCCTGATTACAGCATCAACAGCCAGATTTCCTGTATACTGAACGGCTCCTTTGGGAGTTATTTTTTCTTCCATACCCGATAGATATTCCAATAGTTTAGTATCTGCACTATTACCTGCATATTCACGTATTGCTGTCATATGCGCCCTTATATCATGCCGGAATTTTCTTAATTCATTTTCGTTTTTTATCAGATCATCGAAATGCTTTGACTGAGACTCCATCATGTACTGATAACTGATTTCTTTCTGCTTTAGTTCAGAATTTTTCCTTATAATGAAGCTCTGCCATATCATTACAGAAATAAATAAGGCCAGAAGCGACATAATTACAATACCCATTATCATATAACCTCTTGCGGAAGTAATCTTATCGCCCACAAGAAGATCTATTATAAAAACCATTGTTATGATTCCTATACCAAATATGAGGATTAAAACCAACTGAACCGGATATAATGCATAATCTGATTTCTTTCTGATACACATATTAACTATAATATGATAGAAAAACGGTACAAGTAAAACCAGCATTTTGCAAAAAAGCAATTGTAACGGAGTACGGTCTATTATATTATCATATTTTCCGCTTATAAGTGATTCAAGATGACGAATGAATTCTGTACTTAAATCCATAATGATCCATGAAGCTGCAACCATTATGAAGCATATATACTTTTTCTTTTTTATCAGAAAAACAAATGCCAGCGTACAGATATTAGGCATCGTATACAAAATGCCATAATTATCAAATAATCCATAACATAATATACAAACGCCCAGTGATACGGCTAACCACACTTTTACAGTGATCTCTTTTTTATAAACCGGAGCGCAGAAAATAACCGTTAAACATAACAGGTATTTCAAAAGATCAAGCAAACTGTATGCCGTTGAAGATAAAAAATCAACCATTAATATAATTCCTTTATCAGATACCTCTGATATTCCGTCCTTATTAAATCTCTGTAGCTTCGACCGATAGCAATTTTAATTCCATTCTTAAGATATACACTATCTGTCCTTATATCCTTCACATAATCCAGATTAACAATGTACGATTTATGAATTCTTAGAAACGGAAGTCCGTTTATCATTTCCTCGCAGGTTTTAAGTGTGCACGCTATGGTCTTTACTCCCTCTTCCGAGTATATGTTGATATAATTCGAATCAGCCTCTATATATATAATGTCCGATCTGCGATACAACAGTTCTTTACCGGTCTCTGAAAATCTAACAACCGAATCATCAACTATTTTTTTGTATAATCCATCAAGTTTTTTAAATATTTCCTTTTGATCGATTGGTTTACCGAGAAAACCTATTGTCTTATAACCGAATGCACATTTCATCATTTCAGTATGACTTGATATAAAAATAATCCTGTGAAAACTGGGAATCTCTTCTATCTGCTTCATAACCTCAATTCCGTCAACTCCATCCATCTCTATATCCAGAAACAAAAGATCTATTCTTTTTTCTCTCTCAGATAATATATCCTCTCCTGAATAATATGAATACAGGTTATATGTCACATTTTTATCACTGAAATAAGCATCACAAAAAGAAAATACATCCCGATGGCTCAATATATCATCATCACATACCGCTATATTAATTGAAAATAATTCTTTCATAGTCAAAACTTCCATAAACTAAAACAATTACAGTTTAGTTTATCTTATTTGTTGAAAGAATACAATATTAACAATTATGTCGATAAATTTTTCAGCATTTCGCTTAATGAATTTACTTAATTTCAGCTGATACCACTGTTTTTTTGTGCATAATACCTTCAGGTATGTCGTTCACTCAAAAAATATGTCGTTCACTCAAAAACACTTTAATTGTCAATTATCTGTTATATAATTAATGTCATAAGCATGTATTATTGGATTTAGTCAATCTATAAGGAGGTAAAATAATGGTATTTTTTGACTTTTTGGATCTGCTGTCTTGGTTATTTTCTTAAGTAAATTCGTATATATTTACTATGTTTTTTTTACGAGTCAAAAAAGTCGCAATTCCACTCTGTTCTGAGCGAGGATTGCGACTTTTTAATTATTTGACTGAATATATCCAATTAACGGCCTGTTTTTTATGCCAACATTTTTTATGCCTGGAATTAATTCCAATATTTTCTTATTGCTCACGTTCTCAATATGAGATCGTATTTAAAATATTACCAAAAAGGAGCCGGCATTTTACGTTCCGGCTCCTTCCCCCTGCTTTTATCTATTTACAAATTAAGATAAAGCTTCTGTTGCTGCAGCTGATGAGGTTGATCCTATTGCTGAACCAAGCGCTCCACATGCACTTCCGAAACCTAATGCAGCTATACAGAATATTCCGCATCCGGCAAGTGTTCCACCTACACATAAAGATCCACAAACAACACCCATGTCTTTCTCCTCCTTTCTGTTTATGATGCAAAGATCAAAATCCTTTTTGATCTTTGTTCAATATATAAAAATATATTGATATTATATTAGTATTACTTACCCGCAAACCGTTCCTTAGGGATACTGTCAATCACCTTTTTAAAAAACAGCAAAATACCGCCGGTCAGAAAAGCATATAAAACCGTCCAAATTATCAGACTGCTTTTATCATTTTTAATATTATCCGAAAGTAACCGAAGACTTTTATAGCCTCCGAACAAAAAAACAAATATCGATACAGCCAGTATTATCCTGTATTTTGATACTATCAGCCAGTTTAAGAAGTGAAACAGCATACTGAATATAAGACCAACGAAAAATGAAACGAGTATCCACATCACCATATTAAGTACATTAATATTTATTGAATGTTTAAGCATACTCTTTACAGCGATCAAAACCGATATAACACCAACAACTGATTCAAGAAACGAAACAATATTCGCAAAGATAAACTGTCCGATCCATATTTCTGATGGTTTTTTCACAGATACCAGAACCGGATTCAAAGTTCCTTCCTGTATATCCACATTCATGCTAAAGCTTAATATCGTATAATCGCAAAACAAAAGGTTAATAAAAACAAAGTTTGAACAGTATTGATCAATCAGGCTTCCACCAATCGGACTCAGTTTATCTGTTTTATAAATCATTAAAATAAAAGTTAATACAGCTGCCAGGAAAAAAAATACAGCAGGAACACATGACTGTTTTATAAATACTCTATATTCCTTCCAAATCGCAGCCTTCATTCTATCATTCATCTTCGTTCAGTCCTTTATAAATACTCGCTAAAGATCTGTAAATATAATTAAATTCTTTCACCCTGATATTTTTGTCATACAGAAGTTCTGTCATCTGTCCCGTTTTATCCTTATCATACCTGACCCATATCTCATCATCTCTCTGTTCATATATATTTCCGGAGGTTTTGACCAGATCGATTACCATTCGAATATTATCTCCCGGAACAATCCTCAGATACTCAATCTCTTTTTTAGCAATTTCATCTATCAAGCCCATCAGCACTATCCTTCCATCTCTGATAAAAGCAATGCGGTTACATAGTGCCTCTATCTCGACCATGTCATGAGAAGTGTAAATAATACATCTTGCCCCCTGCTTAACCCATTCCTTCAGAAGCCTGATTATTATCAGCTGGGAATTAATATCCAGACCATCCAAGGGTTCATCCATGATAAGAATATCCGGATCAACAGCTAAAGCTCTGGCTATTACAAGCCTTCTCTTCATTCCTTTTGAAAACTTATTAACCTGTATATCCTTCTCATCGATCAAACCAACTATATCAAGATATTTATCAATGATTTCCTCCCTGTTAAGCCCAAACAGCCTTAAATGATATTCCATGTTTTCCCTTGCGGTAAGAAACGGATACAGACAGTTCTGTTCCATAATGAGTCCTATTCTTGATCCGGGCTTTTTATAAATCTCTCCCGAATCTATACTGATAAGATCTGTAACAGCCTTGATAGTTGTTGTTTTTCCTACGCCGTTAGGTCCGACAAAAGCAAAAATATCACCTGCATTTACCGTAAATGTGACTTTGTTTAACACCTTCTTATTCTTATAGCTTTTTTCAACATCCTTCAGTTCAATTATTATCGATATGCTTTTTTCCACAGAAATAGAAGCCTCCCAATCCTAAAGCATCTGCCTTATGAAGAGCACAAATACAATCATCGCAAAGCCATTTTAAAGAGCATTCATCGCACCCCTTAATACCGTTTCTACTCTGACTCCACAGATTATCTATGTATCCGTCATAAAATATCTCTTCAATATTTCTTTGATTGACATTAAGGATTTCTTTACGCTCTGCCGGACATAGTGATACTTTTCCGGACAAGGAAACTGCCACTTTTTTATATGTACACCTGTTACCTTTCCTGTCCACAAAGGTCTCATCAATATCCAGTTTCTTTCGTTCCTCGTATTTCAAAGCAGTGTGCGGTGGTCTGATAAAATTGATTACTTCAACCTCTTCCGGCTCATCATCCGGTATATCTAAAAGTTCTTTCATTTTGCATAAATCCTTATGCTCGCCCACCAGTACAGCTTTTACGTTTATTTCATCCTCCTTTAATACTTTTATCATTGAATCAAACAGACTTGCATCTTTTTCATCAGTCAAAACAGCCTTTATATCTATTCGGTTTTTCTTTATATACTCTCTGATTTTTTCCGAAAGATTAATATTTACCATATGCATAGTAATAGGAAGCTCTGCCTGCTTTTCTCTGATCCTCTTAACAACAGCAGTTACATAACCCCAATTCATCAAAGGATCTCCGCCCAGTATGGTCACTTTTTTCGCCGGAATATCCATCAACCTTTCGATACTTTTTAATAGAATATCTTCTGATGTTTTTTTATTATTCTTTTCCCATTTTACGCAGGATTTGCAACCGCCCTCAACCTTATCCATACTGCAGAAAGAACAACTGCGCCCGCACTGATCCGATGCTTCTATAAAAATATTTTCAAAGTATGGTGGTGAGTCGAACATACCCTTTATTTCGAAGATATTATGAAGTCTCATCGGCTCATAATATATGTGTCGGGGGTAGCTGTAGAGCAGCCCTTCCTCCATCATCACATTTACTGCCTTATTAAGTTCGTCTGAACACTCCTCACATATGTACTCTTTACCATTAAGAAGTTCATTAAACCGCGCTGCATCTTTTTCATTTAATTCCACCCTGGCTTTGCTTAATATGTCAAATACCATTCCCTCTCTGCCATAGTACTCATACTTTGCAGATGGAAAAAGCTGTAAAAATTCCATATTTCATCTCTCCATTTATATATCAAAAACCCTGTCAGTATTGCATGAGAAATACTCAAACGCCTTAGGATTATACTCAAGTGCTGTGACCGCTATTCCCAGCTGCATTACTGCATTAGCAATATTCTTAGTACAATCAGGCGCTTCAAAGCTGTCTTCAGTTCCGGTTGTAGAGAAACAATAAGGGCAAATACGATAAACCGGACATTTTTGGCAATCCTTTGTTACCGTTCGATTATACTCCTTAGTAATATTAACTATTTTTGAATAATCCAGTCCTTTTTTATATGAACCTATATTTTTACCAAATTCCATTTTTTCACATATCTGAAAATAACCATCATTGGTAACAAATATCTTTGTTCCCGGGACACATGTAGACGTATACGGAAGGAACGGATATTTCTTATCATCCGCACCGAGTCTTATCAGAATAACCGTGATCATTTTTTCAATAATGATATCGGTATATTCTGTAGAAATATATCCACGGGTCTTTTTTTCAAGGTAAGAAATTATAGACTCATTAAACTCTCCAATAAACCTATTCACATCATCCTGACTGAATTTATCATAATAATCAGTATCCTTACTGATGACCGGATTAACGCTGATATATTGCGGTAAATTTTCACACTTGAAATAATCATTGTTATTTTTTAGTGTTGTGGCATAATCATATACCCCCATAAGCTTCAATTTAGGATAGTTCGGATATTTTTCCTGAAATGCCTTGATATTTCGATATATAACATCAAAGCTGCCTCCGCCGCTCTCAGTCACTCTGTTACGATCATGATTTTCCTTATTTCCATCCAGACTTATTGCTATATTAAAATTATTATCATGAAGAAACTCAGCCCTCTTTCCACTGAGTAACAGTCCATTTGTTGTTATATATAATTCGTATCTGTACGGATAATTATCTTTGATATGTTGAACGCTCTTTTTTATCAATTCAAAATTCATCAAAGGCTCACCGCCATAAAAGGTTATGGCAGCTATCTTACCCGGATGTTTTTTTCTGATTTCCATCATCCTCTCAAAATAATAATCCAATGATTTAAACGCTATTTCTTCAGACATCATATTATTGGTTCTGTTTCGGGTATTTTCATAAGCAGACGAATAAAAGCAGTATTTGCACCTAAGATTACAGTCTTCCGTAACTCCCAGTGTTAATTGCTCCATTGCGCAGAAATCATAAAGACACGACTTAACATCTTCCTCACTAAAGTCATATAAATGCTCCTCTTCACGACGTATCCATTCATCATCCCTGAAAAATGCATGCTTTTCCTCGATCATTTTGCTGACAAACCGTACAGCCGATCTCACCTTTAGATTATCGCCATACTTTTCGACAAGTGTTCTTTCAACCTCTTCTGATGTATTATTTTCAAACCCTGAAATACAATCATTTATGATCTCGTCAGTTGCAAAAATACAATTGGTTACAGAATCATACAAATATTCATTTCCATTAAGCGTTTTAAACTGAATCGTTCCGTATTCTTTCTTCTTTTCCATATTCCCCATAATCTTTCCAAACTATCGGTATTTTTATTTTTAATTAACCGAATAATTTTCGTACGTCTGTAAAAATACTAACAATTTCCCCTCTCTTTTTTCAATCCCCATTGAGTGAACGACATATTCATTGAGTGAACGACATATTTTTTCGAATAGATGAGTGATTTTTTAGTAAACGCCAAAAAACCCTTCGCAGAGACTGATCATCTCTCTGCAAAGGGTTAAAAAATGAAACTATACTCCTATATTACTTATTTTACAAAGATATCTGCTACATGACAATATACTTCAAAAAAAACAGTTCTCTCTTCTCTTTTTTCTCCTCACTCTGTTAATATGCCTTTCAAAATCACCATTTCGGATCAATTCCGAAATTAAGAGCTGTTCAAATGTAGGCACCGTGCAGGAATAAAAACCAAGCTCTGTATCAAATCTATCTACCAGCCGTTTTGGGAGCACCATATATCCGGCCCTGAGCGAGCCCGAAATAGTTTTGGAAAAAGTATTCATATATATTACATTATCATGCTCAGACAGTGCGAACATAGTATCTTCCGCTTTTCTGGAAACAGAGAACTCAGACTCAAAATCATCCTCAATTATATATCGATCATTTTGTGCTGCCCATCTGATATATTCATGCTTCTTTGATGCTGATGCGGTAATACCTGAGGGAAAACTTCTGTATGGTGATACATGTAAAATATCTGCTCTTGTTGATGACAGTGCATCACTTTCTATACCGTTCTCGCCCAAAGGCAGCTTTTCGATCTGAACCCCCGCTGCCCGGTATACCTTTTCTATTTTTTCATATGACGGATATTCCAGTGCAAAAACTGTACCCATCCCAAAAAGTCCAACGATCAGATTATATAAATATTCTGCACCTGATCCTACAATAATCTGCTCAATATCAGCGTAAACACTTCGGTTACGCCCCAGATATCTGCGTATTTCCTCTCGAAGCTCAACGCACCCCTTATTAGGTGCTTTTTCAAAAACCTGTTCTCCATAGTCAGTCAGTATCCGCCTCATCGTCCTGGCTAATACAGAAAAGGGAAATGATAATTCCGGCATCATATACTCCGGACGAGCATACGAAATCATTTCTTTTTCCGAACGAACAAAGCCATCATCTTCGCGGAAAGAAACATAATATCCGCTTCGTTCTCTTGATTCCAGGTATCCCTCATCACAGAGTAATTCGTAAGCATGTTTAACAGTAATAATACTGGCTTTTGTTTCTTCAGCCATGATTCTTTTTGAAGGCAGCCTGTGGCCATAAGGATATATTCCATTTACGATATCCTTTTTTAAGCGTTCATATAATTGAATATATAAGGGTTGTGAGTGAGAAAGTGTACCGGAATTATTCATCTGGATATATTATATTCTCCTTTTCTGGATATTTTAATATATCCAATTGTACATTAGAATACCCAAAAAATCAAGGAGGATTACCTTAATGTCAGATAATCGATATGAATTAAAGGCGAACCGGGTACCGGCGATATTGTCCAGGCTGTTCGCCATATGAGACGTATGCAGTCAAAAATCTCTCGCGTGTCTTCAATGAGAGAAGATGAATTGTTTGAAGCCTCCAAAGAATTTCAGGTTCCATTTGAATTGATACAATTTGTGCACAAAAACAAAAAGCTTCCTGTTGTCAATTTTGCTGCCGGCGGAGTAGCCATACCTGCAGACGCTACCCTTATGATGCAGCTTGGTGCGGAAGGTGTTTTCGTTGGTTCAGGAATATTTAAATCCGGCGATCCTGAAAAACGTGCCGCTGCAATTGTAAAAGCTGTCACAAACTATAACGATTCTGCCCTTCTTGCAGATCTTTCAAAAAACCTCGGAGAAGCCATGGTCGGAATATACAATATTCATTTTGTTCTATATACTTTACTTATTTATCATTCTGACTTTCAGGAAATAACATGTCGCCAATTCCTAACGCTTTCATCTCCTCAATATTTTTTTCAAGAACATCTTTAAGTGCATTCTCAAGATCATCTATATTATTTATATCATAATCTTGAAACATCTGACGAATCATTGGATGTGCACTACTGAACTTTATTTCATTTTTTTTGTCTTTTTTATTTTCCATATTTCCTCCAATTATAATCAAAAGTATTGTTAAACTGATTTTATCATAATCCTTGACGAAATCAATCGGATTATTTATAGCCAAAACGAGTCAAACAACAGCATAAATGCCATTATCTGACTCGTCTATTATCTTAAAATCTTATTTACAGAAAGCTTTTCACACGCTCCTCAGTGCTAACGTTTAGCTATTATATCAATTATCTCCTCAGCCATCTTTGTTCCGTCATCAGTCCTTTCAACAAATAACTGATACTGAATATTATTTGCTGTAAAATACACCACCTGCTTTGCAGAATGCTCTTCGTCTGCATCATATCCCGCTTCCTTGACAAAATAGGCTGTTTTATCATCGCCGTATTTGTAAGTCCTGTAGTACTGTCTCTTTGTGCCGTAACCCATTCCGTCTGTGTTATTATCAAATGTAAACTGACCATTAAGCGCAAATTCCATATCACCGTATTTCAACCGACCGGCGGAAATATGACCCGCCCCATAAGTAGAAAGAGCGATCATTATCCGTCCCATATCTGTTATCTCATCAGATGACCAAAGCTTAATGCCCATTGTTTTCTCGGCTACATCAACACTTGTAAAATAATGGAAATATTCATGACCTTCATTATCATACTCAGTTTCTTCCATGGCCTTAAAGCTCTCAAAATCAATCTCAAGCGGCTCCGCCTTCTCCATATCCATCTCTTTATCTCCAGTCTTCAGGGTAAAGAATCCAGCATTTCTCGCCACTGCATATCCTGAAATTCCGACAACCAGGAACAGGCTCATTATTACAGCAGCTGCCTTAAGCCTGCCCATTACGAAAACTCTTTCAGTCCGGTTTCCGGTCTGCTTTCCGGTCTTATTTCTCGCCTTCACCCCTGTGTTCTGTAAGCCCAACTCCCCGGCACATACGCAGAGTACTTTTTCATTCAGAGTTTTCTTCGGTCGGTGCTCATCCTTTAATGATCCATATAAGTATTCATCCAATCTATCCATATTCGCTACCTCTCTTCCATATATTCTTCCAGTTGTTTTCTCAGCAAACCTCTGGCATAACTCAGTCTGCTTTTAACCGTTCCTTCAGGGATGCCCATCACCTCTGATATTTCACCCACAGACATTTCCTCCTTATAGAAAAGCAGTATCGGTATCCGGTATTTATCCTTAAGACTGCTGACAGCTTTATTTACATACGTTCTCTGCTCGTTATTGATGCATATCGACAGGTTATCCTCTCCGAACTTTTCGCAATCTTCATCCTTTTCTTCAACTATCTCTTCCTCCGGTGCGATTCTTTTTCGCCATGCGTATTTTCTCTTTTTATTCTTCCACAAATGTATCGCAACAGAGATAAGATAGCTTCTGACATTCTTACCTTCATCCAGATTTTCCATCGTCTTCACAGCATAAAGCCACGTATCCTGATACAGATCATCAGCCGGATCACTGCCACCGGCCAGCTTGAGACAAAAGGAATATATGCCTTTCCCATAGGATTCAATTATCTCTTCAAGCTTTTCCTTTGTCATAAGATTGTCATCCCTTTCAAATAACGGAGCTTTCCGCCCCTTCACTAATATATGGTAATAAATACAAATATGGTTCGATGGATTTTTAAGAAAAGCCATGCTCTGTTCTTGATCCGCAAAGCGGCGGAGGAACCGTCGCCGTAGGCGCCGTATAGCCATAAAAAAAAGGAAAGCCCCTCTTGAATGCAAGCATTCACGGTGCTTTCCCTTTTTTTATGACTGCATGGCTTGTTACAGGAGTTCTATCGTTCCAGGCGGTTTGCTGGTCAGATCCCACATTACTCTGTTGACGCCCTTAACTTCATTTATGATTCTGTTCATGCACTTCTGAAGCACATCGAATGGTATCTCTGTACAGTCAGCGGTCATGAAGTCTGAGGTGCAGACTGCACGAAGCACGATAGCATAATCATAGGTCCTAAAGTCGCCCATAACACCTACCGAGCGCATATTTGAAAGCGCAGCAAAATACTGATTTGGCGCGACCTTAATGTGTCCGCTCTTAACAGCCGCATCAACCTCTTCCCTGAAAATGGCATCAGCTTCCTGAACAATACGAACCTTTTCACTGGTGATATCGCCTACAATTCTCACACCGAGTCCTGGTCCCGGGAATGGCTGACGAAATACAAGATATTCAGGTATTCCAAGCTCAAGGCCAGCCTGTCTCACTTCGTCCTTGAAGAGCATTCTGAGTGGTTCAACTATCTCTTTAAAATCAACATAATCCGGAAGACCGCCTACATTATGGTGTGATTTGATAACAGCTGATTTTCCGAGTCCTGACTCTATAACATCCGGATATATGGTTCCCTGTGCAAGGAAGTCAACTGCCCCGATCTTCTTGGCCTCTTCTTCAAATACACGTATGAACTCTTCACCGATTATCTTTCTCTTACGCTCCGGATCCTCTTCACCGGCAAGCTTCTGATAAAATCTATCCTGTGCATTAACACGAATGAAATTCAGATCATAATTGCCATTTGGTCCGAATACAGCCTCAACCTCATCACCTTCATCCTTACGAAGAAGGCCATGATCAACGAATACACAGGTAAGCTGTTTGCCGACAGCCTTTGCTAAAAGTACTGCTGCAACAGATGAATCTACTCCTCCTGAAAGCGCGCAAAGCACCTTTCCCTTACCAATCTTCTCTCTGAGCGCTTCTATAGTTGTTTCCACAAATGAAGACATTTTCCAGTCTCCGTTACATTTGCAGACATTATATACAAAATTACGCAGAATTTCCTTGCCCTGCTCTGAATGCATAACCTCCGGATGAAACTGAACTGCATACAGTTTTTTCTCTTCATTCTCCATACCGGCAATCGGGCAGTCCTTTGTATGAGCTGTTACCTTAAAGCCTTCCGGAAGCTCAGAGATGTAGTCAGTATGGCTCATCCATGTATTTATAACAGGCTTCACATTCTCAAAAATAAGCGAGCTGCTGTAGCTGACCTGTCCGATAGCTCCATCCTCTTCATCTATTGCATCAATAAAGGTTTCTGTCTTTCCATATTCACTTACAGGTGCTGTTGAAACCTTTCCTCCTGCAAGATAAGCCATCAGCTGGGCGCCGTAGCAGATGCCAAGTACAGGTATTCCGGCCGAAAGTATGTCAGCTGTATATGAAGGCGATGTCGGTTCATATACACTGTTTGGTCCGCCTGTAAATATAATTCCCTTTGGGTTCAGCTTCTTAATATCCTCAAGGGGCATTGTATAAGGCCGAACCTCCGCATAAACATTACACTCTCTTACTCTTCTTGCAATAAGCTGGTTGTACTGTCCTCCAAAATCAAGGACAATGATCAATTCTTTTTCCAATGTTAGAATCTCCATTTCATATAAACTAATAAAACCACTATTATGAGATGCATTACCCACACTACTCATCCGTTAAAGGAGCTCCGCCAAGGACTTTCACCGCTTCCTGAAGCTGTGTATCGTCCTTATGCGGAATCGTAATCTTCTTTTTAAGATCATCCGGAAGTTCAACCTCAACATCCGGCGTGATTCCGATCTTGTGAATTTCTGTACCTGAAGGAGTAAAGTACTTAGCTATTGTGATTTTTACGGCAGACCCATCGGAAAGCGGGAAGATAGACTGTACTATACCCTTTCCAAATGTAGTCGTACCAACTATTGTAGCCTTTTTATAATCCCTCATGCAGCTCGTAAAGACCTCGGATGCGCTGGCACTGTTTTCATTTACCAGAACAACCATAGGCAAATCTATGGAATGCTTGTCTGAGCAGCCATATTTTTCAATGGTTTTTCCATTTTTATCCTTGGTATAAAGGATATCTCCCGGTTTCTCGCCTCCGTCTGCCTGAACTGAATCATCAATAATATAATCCAGCATGCTTACTACGGAAGTAAGAAGTCCTCCCGGATTGTTTCTGAGATCAAATACAAAGGCTTTTGCTCCCTGAGCACTTAAGTCGTCCAATGCAGCCTTAAACTGATCAGGTGTATTTGAAATAAACTGAGTTACCTCTATATAACCGATATTGCCCTGAAGCATTTCGTAAGAAACTGTAGGATTCTCAAGCTTTGCTCTGGTTATATGGAGAACGATCTCGCCCTTGGTTCCCTCTCTCTTAACAGTAACATCCACCGAGGTATTTTCCTCTCCACGGATCATATCAACAGCAGTTTCAAGCTCCATGTCTTTGGTAACAACAGTGTCATTGATCTTAACAATTACATCTTCCGGAAGGATTCCCGACTTTTCAGCAGGACTGTTCTTTATAGGCTTAACAATATAGATTTCGTCTGTATCAACATTCTTGGCAACTGTTGCGCCTATACCAACATATACTCCGGTATCATCTTCCTTCAGTTTAGCATATTCATCCTTGGTATAGTAAACCGAATAAGGATCATCAAGTCCGGCCATTATGCCATCAAAATATGATTCCTCCTGTTTTTCAGAATCTTTTTCAAAATAGTAATAATAGTTTATATATGTCTCAATTTCCTGTGTTTTAGATAATGCTGACTTTGATTTGGGATTAAATTCCCCTTCCACATCGTCAACTGCTTTAAAATCTGCGCTTTTATGATTACTTACCGTCTCCTTACTTCCGCAGGCGACTGCCCCTAAGACCAGTACCGCGCTTAGCGAAATGCATCCAAAGGTTTTATAAATCATTTTTTTCATTTTCAAATAACTCCTTAAAATAACTCCATATATCGTACCAGTACCAAAGTCCGAAAACAGTCCATGCGAATTAACGATAGAACTGCAGAGGATCCACATATTCACCGTTAATTCTGACGCCAAAATGAAGGTGAGGTCCTGTAGAAACTCCTGTACATCCTGAAAATGCTATCAGCTGACCTCTGCTTACCTTCTCACCCTCTTTCACAGTATATGACGAAAGATGGTGATATACAGTTGAAACTCCGCCACCATGATCCACCATGACAGTAATTCCACCGGTGCCCATATATCCTGTATAAATAACTGTTCCGTCCATAGCTGATATTACATGGCTTCCTGAATCGCATCCAATATCCACACCTCTGTGATACCAGCTGGCACCTGCTGCAGGTGCATTTCTGTATCCAAAATAAGAGGTTATCTCAAAGCTTGAAGGCATAGGCCATAAGAAGCCGCCCTTACCCTCTATCGAAGGAATAAGTATCTTTCCATCGACACTTACATATACACCACCACTGGCAGCTGCCTCATATGAAGCAATCTGAAGGTCCAGCTGGTTATACATTTCCTCGATCTTATCAGCCTCCTGCTGCATCGGGTCGATCGCATCATCAAAATTATTAACCTGTCGCTTTTTTTCTTCCAGAAGAAGCTGTACTGCTTCATACTCTGTCTTATAATCCTCTTCAACAGTTTCTATAGCCGAAAAAAGTGTTGTCTGAAGTGTTTTCTTTAAAGTAAGACTCTTCTTTCTGTCCAGAAAGGTCTGAAGGATATCCTGATCATACAATCTTATCTGATCCATGTACTCAGTCTTGTTAAGTACTTCGATCATATTTACCGAAAAGAGTACCGCATCAATAACAGAAACCTGTCCGCTCTCATAAGCATCACGGATATGCTCTTTCATTTTTTCATATCTGGCGTCAATCTCTTCCTGCACCTTATTCAGTTCAACATTTGTATCATACAGATACTGCTCAAATTCTTCCTTCTTCTTCTGAAGTTCAAGCATATTGGACTCGCATTTGATAAGAAGATTATCAATCTCTTCAATCTGCTCAAGGAAGCTCTTCTGACTGCCTTTAAGCTTATTGATGAGGCCCTTTGCAGAGTCAAGATCCTCCTTATAAGCAGCCTGCTGATCCTGAATCTTTTTAAGTTCCTCCGGATCGATGGTTATTGTTGCCCTCGTTGTGACAGGATTACCATTTTCATCTGTAGCTGCTTCTGTTGTAACAGGATTGCCCTGATCATCCGTAACTGTACTTCCACTTTCATCAGTCACAAAAACAGTAACTACCGCTTTGGAATTATCAGTATCTTCAGTGCTTTCACCCTCTGTGGAAGCAGAGTCATCAGTACTCTCTCCTGTGCTGTCACCGGTGTTTTCGGTCTGTTCAGTTTTCTCCGTGTTATCAGTGCTTCCCTCTGTTTTATCGGCATCGCCCGAAGTTGCATCCACATAAACAGTATCGCCACTACCGGAATTTCCGATAGCGGCGTAACTGATGTATGTACCACCTGCAAAAACTAAAGCAAATACCAAAGTGGCAGAGGCAAAAAGTTTTACTAAGTCTTTTCTCACTTAGTATCCCTCCTCTTATATCTTCAAATGTCTCTTAGTTGTAAAGATACTTCCAAGGAAACCGATGCCCACACCAATAAGGAGGGTTACAGGCACAAGAACCTTGAACAGTTCACTTAATGATACGAATTCAAAAAGCTTCTTAATAAGTGTAAGTCTTCCGACAACATAATTAAGTATCGCATCATATGCATAGTAAATAAGTACAAGAGGTATAGCCGAACCAATAAGTCCGATTATAACACCCTCAACAATGAACGGAGCTCTTACGAAAAAGTTTGTTGCTCCGATAAGCTTCATGATCTTGATCTCTTCCTTACGAACTGTAATACCTATTGTTACGGTATTGCTGATAAGGAATATAGATACGAGCAGCAGGATCAAAATGATACCCATGGAAGCATATCCCACAAACATATTCAGTGATGATATGGTATCCGCAGTATGCTGTGAGCTCTTGACCTTTCTGACGCCATTCAGTCCCTCCAGGAAACGAACGAACTCGGCCTGCTTGCTTACATCTTTAAGAGTAATTGAAAATGAAGCAGACTTAGCCAGCGGATTATCATCTCCGAAAGCAGCTCTTGCTTCTTCCGGATTGTCATAAGTATCATTTGAATACTTAAGCCATGCCTCTTCGGCAGTAATATAATCAAAAGTATCGACTTCTTCACGGGTCCTTATCTGAGCCGCAAGAAGATCTATATCAGCATCTTCATTGAAGAATACCGAAATTGAAATTGAATTCTCAAGACTCTTCATCGCAGATTTAAAATTCACTACAACTGCATAGAAGATACCAAATAAAAACAAACATGAAACAATAGTACCTATGGATGCCAATGAAAAGAGAAGATTTCTTCTGATATTCTTAACACCCTGTCTGAAACTGTACCAAATCGAACTAATCCTCATCTATGTATCCACCCTTCTCAACGTCGCTGATAACAACGCCCTTCTTTAGTGTTATAACTCTTTTTTTCATAGCATTTACTATTTCTTTATTGTGAGTTACTACAACTACAGTAGTTCCCTTGGCATTGATGTCTTCAAGAAGATTCATGATGTCCCATGAAGTCTTAGGGTCAAGGTTACCTGTAGGCTCGTCTGCAAGGATGATATCCGGCTTATTTACAATAGCTCTGGCAATGGCAACTCTCTGCTGCTCACCACCGGAAAGCTGTCTCGGATATGCTTTATATCTGTCCGCTAGCTCTACCATTGTAAGAACGGCAGGTACCTGTTTTCTGATATATCTCGAAGGTGTCTCGATAACTCTCTGCGCAAAAGCGACATTTTCATAAACAGTTCTGTCATTAAGAAGGCGGAAATTCTGGAATACTACTCCGATCTTTCTTCTGACCTTCGGAATCTGTCTCTTTCGAATCTTATTGTAATTATATCCTGCTACACTTATCTTTCCCTTTGTAGGATTCAGTTCCTTAGTAAGGAGCTTGATAAATGTTGTCTTGCCGGATCCGCTGGAGCCGACAACGAAGACAAATTCGCCCTTTTCTATATTGATGTTAACATCCTTCAGCGCGGTTTTATCGGCTGAATATTTCATAGTTACATTTTCCATTGTAATCATGATGTTCAGTTCCTTCCAAATATCTGTATAACGTCTCTCATAACGTGCAGCAATATGAACTGTGCAGACATACTACTACAAACATTCCGTTATGATATCATACAATATAATCATTAAAAGTCAAGACTTTCCATGTATTTCATATATTTTACAACCATGAGAGCAATCTTAAATGTAATCGCATCTTCAAATACTCTAAGATCCAGGTTGGTTGCCTTCTGTATCTTGTCAAGTCTGTATACAAGAGTATTTCTGTGAATATACAGCTGTCTTGATGTCTCTGATACGTTCAGGCTGTTCTCGAAAAATTTATTAATGGTTGTAAGTGTCTCTTCATCGAACTCATCCGGAGACTTTGAGTCAAATATCTCCTTGATGAACATTCTGCAAAGAGGAATTGGAAGCTGATATATAAGTCTTCCGATTCCAAGGCTGTCATATGCGATGATATTCTTGTCACTGTAGAAGATCTTTCCTACATCCAGAGCCATCTTGGCTTCCTTGTATGAACGAGATACTTCCTTGATCTCATTTACGATCGTACCATACGCAACGTGAACTGAGATCATCGCCTCTGAACTGAGCATATCAACTATAACCTTTGCGATCTTCGTCATATCCTCAAGAGTCTCTGTTGTCTTAACCTCTTTGACAAGAATTATGTTCTTCTCATCAACTGCAGTAATAAAGTCCTTTGCCTTGCTGGCAAAAAGATTTCTTACTGTCTCAAGCGCATTATTATCTTTATCCGTCTTGGTTTCAATGATAAATACTATTCTTCTTACATCTGTATCGATATGCAGCTTCTTAGCCTTGTTGTAGATATCTACAAGAAGCAGATTGTCAAGAAGGAGGTTTTTGATGAAATTATCCTTGTCGAATCTCTCCTTATATGCGACAAGCAGGCTCTGTACCTGGAATACAGCAAGTCTGCCGACCATATATGTACTGTCATCATCGCCCTTGGCCATGATAATATATTCAAGCTGCTTATCATCATTCACTTTAAAAAAATGATATCCAAGGAGCGACTGGCTCTCTGCTGCAGATTCAGCAAAAGTAACAACAGCCTCCTCATAACCATCGAAGCTTCCATCGATAGTCTTGGCAAGGGTTCTGCCCTCTGTATCCATTATTGCAAGATCTGTTTTTGTTATGTTCCTTATCCCCTCAAGAGTATCCTGAAGAATCTGATTTGATATCATATTACACCTCTCTTATTTATATACTTCTCTCAGCCAATCTGTAACGTTTTACCTTCCGATAAGTCTATCTAACCCCAACAACTCATCTATACTATTCTAACAGATTATTGCAACAAAAAAAAGGGAAAATGCAGATTTTAAGCATTTTCCCTTTAAAAATTCATTAAATTTTAACAGTTTAATTAGTTTGCAATGATTGACTCTGATTCCTTATCAAAGATATGAATCTTAGAAAGGTCAAATGCGAACTGAACTGTGTCACCAGGTCTTGCTGTTGTACGAGCATTAACTCTGGCTGTAATATCAAACTGATCGATTGTGAAGTACAGATATACTTCAGCACCGAGCATTTCGTAAATGTTAATTCTTGCATCGATAACTGATTCAGGTGATGACTCGATGAAGAGCTGCTCATCATGAATATCCTCTGGACGGATACCAAGAACAACATCCTTATCAATGAAGTCGCCTGCAACAAGCTTCTGAGCCTTAACATCAGGAACCTTGATTGAGTGAGAACCGAACATAAGAAGAACGTCCTGTCCTGACTTAACAACCTTACAATCGATGAAGTTCATAGGTGGCATACCCATGAAACCTGCAACGAAGAGGTTTGTTGGATGATCATAAAGATTCTGAGGTGTATCAACCTGCTGGATGATACCATCCTTCATAACTACGATTCTTGTACCAAGTGTCATAGCTTCTGTCTGGTCATGTGTAACGTAGATGATTGTTGTCTGAAGTCTCTGATGAAGTTTAGAGATCTCAACACGCATCTGTACACGGAGCTTAGCATCGAGGTTTGAGAGAGGCTCGTCCATAAGGAATACCTTTGGCTCACGAACGATAGCACGTCCCATGGCAACTCTCTGTCTCTGACCACCGGAAAGAGCCTTTGGCTTTCTGTCAAGAAGGTGCTCGATCTCGAGGATCTTAGCTGCTTCATGAACTGCCTTGTCAATCTTCTCCTTTGGAACCTTTCTAAGTTTAAGACCAAATGCCATGTTGTCATAAACTGACATATGTGGATACAGAGCGTAGTTCTGGAATACCATGGCAATATCTCTATCCTTTGGCTCAACGTCGTTAACAAGCTTGTCACCGATCCAAAGCTCTCCGGAACTGATATCCTCAAGACCAGCGATCATACGAAGGGTAGTTGACTTACCACATCCTGATGGTCCTACGAAGATGATGAACTCCTTGTCCTGAATCTCAAGATTGAAATCCTTAACAGCGTTAAATCCGTTTGGATAAATCTTGTAAATATTCTTTAATGATAAACTAGCCATTTTTTAAATCCTCCTAAAATTTTATATAGCTATGTCTTTAATTTCTTAACTAACTGTCAAAATAATACAACTTTTCATTATTTTAAACCATATTAGATTTGCATAAAAAATGAAAAAATCATTTGTTAAGTTTGCATAACATCGTATTTTATATATGAATTATTACCAAAAAAAACTTTAATAATTCCTTAAAATCCCTTTTCTTTTGTGAAACCTTCACCAAATTTTAACGACAGAATATTGATGTAAACACCATTTTTCTGCTATTTTGTTCATAAAATGGTACGTATTTTAGTAATTATTGCCCCGAATCTGAGGTTCCAACTATGATAAATATCTTAACTCCATCCAAATCTGCGTCTGTTTCGTCATTAGTCATATTGCCGACTGATATTGAAGCATTCGGGAAAAACTTAAGCAGATCTGTTCCCATGCCATTTTCTGCCACAAGAATCCTGGTATCGTCATATTGCATAAAAGAATTAGCCGCAGATACGTCTGTATAGCCTGCATCCGTCAGCTTTGCCGTCCAGCTGCCTGCAAGTCCCGCAACATCTGTGGCATTAAGCACTACTATCTTTATATTTTCCGAAGATGAGAGATTCTGATCATCTCCAAGGCCATCAGGCGCCTCTGTGGCTTCGGCCGTGTTGGAATCAGAGTTTTCAGTATTTGTGATGAGATGATCCTTCTTATTCTTCTCTTCTGTAAGGATAGACTCATCCACAGATACTTTTTTACCCTTTTCGTCCCTTATCTTCTTTCCGTCAATTATCTCTTTGACAAGAAATACCGAAAGACCCAGGATAACGATTGCAAGTATAATAACTATGCCTCTGAAAAAGCCTGATAAAAACAGGCCTGCCGCACTTCTCTTCTTCGGTTTATCCGACCCTTTCCTTCCTGTTTTCTTTTCAACTGCCTCTTCTGTATCAACAGACTCTTCATACTCTGAATTGTCTTCATATTCTTCATCATCGTACATATCGTCAAATTCATCCTTTCTAACGCTGAATATTTTTCAAGTCCCAGTATAGCGTATCTGATCGTTTTTCTGAGCGTACAGCATCAAAACCACAGGAACAGCGAACTATTCCCGGACTTTTGATGCCATGTTATCCGGTGCAGTCATTTGAAATCGATATACTAGATCCACCCTCCATCGCATTTTATAACTTCCCCGGTGAGATATTCCGGCATTTCCAGCAGCTTCATAACGGTTTCGGCCGCTTCCTCCGTTGTTGCAAATCTTCCTATGGAAATACTATCCGCAAGTTCATTTTTCTCTTCCTCTGAAAGGTTATCATTCATCCTTGTATCCACCGCACCGAAGGCAATGGCATTTACGGATATCCCGGAAGGCGCCATTTCCTTGGCAAGAGCCCTTGTAAATGCATTCACTCCACCCTTCGTGGCTGAGTAAGCGACTTCACAGGAAGCCCCCACAAGACCCCATACAGAAGAAATATTTACTATCCTGCCAGCCTTCTCCCTTACCATAAACGGAAGCACCTCATGGCAGGTATTATATACCGAATTCAGGTTCACCGCTACTGTTTTCTGCCATTCGTCGGGAGTCATATCCATCAAAAGCCCAACGCGGCTTATTGCTGCAGAATTAACAAGTACATCTATTCTTCCTGTAACCGATATCGTTTTTTTGATAAGCGCCCTGGCCGTGATATTTTCACTGATATCACCGAAAACCGTAAGGATCTGCGTTTCTGCCGTATTATTTTCCGCAGCTGTACTGTCGATGCCCGGCCCTTTATCAGTGCCGGCGCCGTATTTACGGCAAATCTCTCTAAGCCCTTCTGCAGTTTCTATAAGGGCTTTTTCATTATGTCCGGAATTCAGGGCTATACAGCCATATTTTCCGCTTTTGGCCATTTCCATAGCGACACTTCTTCCTATTCCGGAAGAAGCTCCTGTTATAACTGCTGTCAGCATATTTATACTCCAAATTATATCTTATATATCAATACTCCGGTATATCAGTTCTGAAATAACCGTACCGATAATGTAGACTGTTTTTTTGAAAGTACAGTATCAAAAACGTAGGAATAGTGAACTGTTCCAATATTTTTGACCATATCAATACTTTACATCTCATACTCCTGCGGGACTGTAATTTCTCCGGTATCTTATCAAACATGCTCTGACAAATACCCTCTCATCACACAAGCTTTTTATATTAATTTTTTTATTATCATACATGCCCGGACAAAAAGTCCTCTCACCACACAGACATTTTACTATAACATTTATCAAAATGATAGTTAAATATAATGAAAAGATTTAAAAAATATTGTATACTATATTTATATATCGATTAATAATCATTCTCGGTATATCGGTCCTGAGATAACCGGACCAATAAGGCAGATTGTTTTACGAGAGTACAAAATAAAAACGCAGGAACAACCGGCTATACTCAGATAGCTGTTTTTATATGCAGAAAGGAAATAATATGGCAGGAACGTTTGTGGAATTCTTTTCGGAAGAAGCTTTGGAAAATGTCATGGTCATCCTCAAATACAAGCCCGAAAGGGTTGTATATATCGGTCATAAGTCCAATATGATCACCAAGAAGATCAACAGTCTCCGGGCGTTTACCCAGCGGGTTTCTCCTGAAACAGAACTTAAATTCATAGAAGTATCGCGAGATAATCTGGACCAGATTATAGATGTTCTTCGCGAGCTTGTGGAAAAATATAAAGGTGCCAAATTTGAGCTTACCGGAGGCGGCGAGCTGATCCTTATCGCCTTTGGCTTTGTGAGCTCCAAATTTCCTGTCGAAACCCTTCGAATCGATCCGTATACCGGCACCGAGATAGACTTTAACGGCATTGAGCTCGAGAGAAAGTCCGGTCACGTACAAATGAGTGTCGCCGACAACATGATCCTTCACGGCGGCTGCCTCACAAATCTCACCGGAAGCTATTCTACCTGGCGCTTTACCGATGACTTCAGAAATGATATACGTGCCATCTGGAACATAGC
The DNA here is from genome assembly GCA_900108205.1 of Eubacterium ruminantium. Taxonomy (GTDB): domain Bacteria; phylum Bacillota; class Clostridia; order Lachnospirales; family Lachnospiraceae; genus Eubacterium_Q; species Eubacterium_Q ruminantium_A. The sequence continues at coordinate 191,083 of FNUU01000005.1, forward strand.
AAAAAAAATGAAGAGCAAATGGAATAAATGTACTGCCATCATCGAGGAGCTTGTGAAAGCAAATCCGCCTGACGAAAGCGGTCTCTATACTCTTCCTCGTTCAGCTTCCGGAGATATCACTGAATTCTTCTTCAAGCTGAAAAATATCGGTGTTGTCAGTGAACTGCACATTGCCAAAAGAAGCATTTCCTTCTATTTCAAGAATGACATGATACGGCATATCGTTACAAAAACAGGGAACATTCTTGAGCTTCATGTATACGATGTCGCTACCAGCGATAACAGCAAATTCACAGACGCAGTTATAGGCGCCATGATCGACTGGAACGGTGACAACCGAAAAGGTGATCGAAAGTCTCTTCCTGAGGGAGGCTATGATAATTCAACAAATATAGATACCGTAAATGAGATCGACGTCATCCTTATGCGTGACGCCATACCGACATTTATATCCTGCAAGAGCGGCAAGGTCGGAAGCGTGGCTCTTCATGAGCTTCAGACAGTCACGAGGCGTTTCGGCGGAAAATACGCCATTAAAGCTTTAGTTATGGCAACCCCTTGTGAAAATCCCGGAAGCGGTGCCGGATTTTTCCGAAAACGCGCCAAGGATATGCACATCTGGGTCATTGACGACGTATATTCCATGAGTGACGAAGCTCTGAGACAAAAACTTATAAAAATACAGGGAGTTTCCTTCTGATCAGAGGGAACTCCCTGTTTTCACACTATCCGTACTATTTCACACAATTCGTGTTATCTTAAACTGCCTCGTACTATTTCTTGTTATCTTGCAATATCATGAATTATCTCGCGCAGTTCGCAAATCTTGTATACTTGCCCTGCCAGATAAGGTCTACAGAACCAGTAGAACCGTTTCTCTGCTTGGCTACGATTATCTCTGCGATACCCGGCTTCTCAGTTTCATTATTATAATATTCATCTCTGTAAATGAACATAACAACGTCCGCATCCTGCTCGATGGCTCCCGACTCTCTGAGGTCGGCAAGAACAGGTTTATGATCAGGTCTCGAGTCAACCGCTCTGTTCAGCTGCGAAAGGGCTATAACCGGAACATTCAGTTCCCTGGCAAGCCCCTTGAGTGATCTGGAAACCTCAGATACGAACTGCTGTCTTGATTCAACAGCTTTATTTGGGCTCATAAGCTGAAGGTAATCGACGATGATCAGGCCAATATCACTCTTCTGCTTGAACTTACGGCATTTAGAACGCATCTCCGCTATGGTTATCGATGAATTATCATCAACAAATATAGGAGAATCTCCTACCGTTCCTGCGCTTTCCGCAAGCTTGCTCCAATCCTCATCCGCAAGATTACCGGTTTTCATGGCCTGAGCATCAACAAGTGCATCCTGGGCCATAACTCTGTCTCCCAGCTCCTTCTTACCCATTTCCAAAGAAAAGAAGAGCACCGGAATGTGCTGCTTGACCGCCACATTATGAGCTATATTCAGCACAAATGCCGTCTTACCCATGGAAGGACGTGCGGCCACAAGTATAAGCTCGCCTCCGTGGAGACCGGTAAGCTTCTCATCCAGGTCAATAAAACCTGTGGAAAGACCATTTACTCTTCCCTTATTCTTGGCAGCTTTATCCACACTCTGGATAACCTCCAGAACAATATCGCTCATATTCGCAAAATCTGTATAACCATTTCTCGACTGGGACAGCTTAAAAACATCCTGCTCAGCTCTCTCAAGGATATTTTCAACAGTATCCTGAGCAATGTAGCAATCCTTCGATATTTCATCAGTAATCTTTATAAGTCTTCTGAGAACTGCCTTATCTCTGACAATCTCCCCGTACCCCTTGGCATTTACCGCTGTCGGAACCGCATTTATAAGGTCACCTATAAATGAAACATTATTCACCTCTTCAGGTATATTCTTCTTGGCAAGACGGTCCATCAGGGTTACTATATCAACCATTTTCTTGGAAGAATACAGCTCACAGATAGCCTCAAAAATAACTCCGTGCGCAGCATTATAGAAATCCTCCGGAAGGAGCATGTCAGCAAGATCCGCTATAGCCTCTCTGTCCATAAGCATGGAGCCTATAACTGCCTTCTCCGCATGATCATCATGAGGCATAACCCTTTTTACCGCCGGAATATTTTTGGAACTTCCTCTCCCGGAAGCATTTGACATATATACCGAAGTATTTTTGCTGCCGGAAGAATATTCCGTACCCGACACCTGTCCATATCCGGCCGATGAATATCCTGCGTCAGCTTCCTGCGCATATCCCGAACCGGAATCATTTCCGGCACTTCCGTCAAAATATCCCTCCGTGGTTTCAAAACCACCGGCAGCATATTCCTCCGCTGCATGATCATAAATATCCTCTGCAGTGAAGCCGCCCAGGAAGTCATCATGGTCATTATTCAATTCTCCCGCATTCTGCGGAGTAATCTCTCTATCATCCATATTATCTAATCCATTATTTTCTTATTAAAGCGGTTCTAAAAAAACTCTAAAAATAATTACATTCCTTCTACGTTGACCTTAAGGGTTGCAGTAACCTCCGGATGGAGCTTTACAGCTACGTTATATCCGCCAACATTCTTGATAGGATCCTTTACCATAATCTTCTTCTTATCAATCTTAATATTATGCTGCTTCTGAAGCTCCTCGGAAATCTCCTTTGAAGATACCGAACCAAATGTTCTTCCGCCTTCTCCAACCTTAACCTTTGTATTAACTGTCAGCTCTCCCAGCTTTTCAGCCAGTTTCTTTGCATCTGCAAGATTCTCTGCAGCAACCTTGTCATCATGCTGTTTTTTAAGCTTAAGATCATTAAGGTTCTTTGGAGTAGCCTCGATACCGAGCTTCTTAGGAAGCACGAAATTTCTTGCATAGCCGTCATTTATCTCTACGATCTGTCCCTTTTTACCAAGGGTTTTAACATCCTCTAATAATATAACCTTCATTTATTAAATATCTCCTTCCGAATACATCTCACTGAGTACCTTCTTAAGTTCAGGGAAGAAATCCTCCTTATGCTGTCCCTTAAGCTGCACTCCGGCAATATTTGCATGTCCGCCGCCATTGAAACGCTCCATAACCAGCTGGACATTTACATCTCCTATGGATCTTGCTGAAACATAAAGTACGCCCTTTGACTCTGTTACAACAAATGATGCCCTGATGCCATCTACATTCAGGAGTTCATTTGCGACCTTTGCCACAGGAACTGTCGGTGCTTCCGGCGAATTCGGATCCGCCTCTATATATGACAGGGCAAATACGCCAAGATAAACTTCAGCATTACTTATTCCCTGTGCACGTTCCTTCATCTCATCAATTCCGCTGCGGAACATTTTTCTTACTCTTACAATATCAGCGCCACACTTTCTGAGATATGAAGCTGCCTCAAATGTTCGAACACCGGTCTTATTAAGGAAATTATCCGTATCAATAAGTATTCCGGCATACATTGCATCAGCCTCTACAGATTTGATTCGAGGCTTTACGCTGATATACTGGAACATTTCCGTGATCATCTCGCAGGCCGACGAAGCAAATGGCTCTATATATGAAAGCGTTGCATTTGTTATAGCTTCATTTGACTGCCTGTGGTGATCGAATACCACAACCGTCTTGCAGAGTGAAATGAGTTCTTCGCACTCCGTAATGCTTGGTCTGTTTACATCACAGACCACCAGCATGGTATTATCATCCACCATATTTATGGCCTGCTGGCTTGAAAGAAGTAAGTCATCATAAGAATCAGAAGTCTTAAAGCTGTTTACCATAGGCCTGATAGCCGAAGTCACCTCGTTTAAAACGATATAGCCCTTCTTGCCAAGAGTGGTAACAAGTCTGTAGATACCCACTGCAGAACCAAAGGCATCTGCATCCGGTCTCTGATGAGCCATAATGATAACCTTATCCTTATTGACAAGAAGTTCTTCAAAGGCCTGTGCTTTAACTCTCGCCTTTACTCTTGTGGTTTTCTCTGTTCCGGCACTCTTTCCGCCATAATACGTAACCTTGTCGCCATACTTAAATGCCACCTGATCACCGCCACGGCCGAGAGCCAGCCCTATTGCAACCTTGGCATACTCATAGCAGTCCGCAAATGAATCCGTTCCGGCTCCGATACCCATACTGAGCGTAACCGGAATCTCATTTCCAACATTTATATTCTTGATCTCGTCTATAAGCGAGAACTTGTCATCCTTAAGTGTCTGCAGATATTTCTGGCGGAAAACGAAGAAATATTTATCATTTTCCAGACGCTTTGTTATGGCGTCAATATTTGCAAGATACATGTTGATCTTCCTGTCTACCAGAGCATTCAGGATAGAATGCTTGACTTCTTCGGTACTGTCCATAACCTCATCGTAGTTATCAATATAAAGAAGGCCTGTGATAAGCTTCTGGTCTGCATTTTCCTGCATATAGAACCTGAGATCCGTAACATCGAAGAGATAGAAGGCGATTACCACATCATCGTCCCTTCTCTCCTCTGCTTCCTTATTAAATACCGTCGAAAGATCCACTCTTTTGATGACTGCATTATAAATCTTATCATCGTAATATATCTCCATGCTGTTATCATCAACATGAGAAAATACGCTTGAAGTAAGTTCAGGAAAATAGTAATCCATTCTCTTTCTGAGATGCTTCTCCCCGTGACAGATGTCGTTCCGGAACATTTTATTTGCCCAGAGTATCCTTCCGGCAGAATCAAGAATAGCATACGGTACCGCAAGATTCTTCAGAAGCTCCTTCTGTATCTTTCCCTGTTCCAGGGCATAATCCACGAGATTGGCATCCAGAACCGGTCTCAGCTTTAAATATGCCACTGTTACCACAAGAGCATAAAGCAGTATGACACCGGTCGCTATGTATGTTTCTCTGCTGTCAAAGCCCATGGTCATATAAACTATGGCAAGCAGCACCACAGCCAGGATCATAGGCACTATAAGCAGAAATCTGATCTTATTTTTTATGGATCTTTCCTTTTCCATATCCTTACCTTTTTATTATAGTTTCTAAATTATTTTGCAAGTGAATTGATACGTTCAACTACCTGTTCGTAAGTTTCCTTATACTTTACAAGCTTTGCCTTTTCTTCTTCTACCTTGGCAACCGGTGCCTTGGCGATGAATTTTTCATTTGAAAGCATTCCTTCGGCTCTCTTTATCTCGCCTTCGAGACGTGTCTTTTCCTTGCCAAGTCTCTCAAGCTCCTTATCGATATCAACAAGCTCAGCAAACGGAATATAAATAACCGCATCATGGATAACCACAGAAACAGCATCCTCTGCGATTCCGGTCTTATCCCCCTGAACCATTACCTTATCGGAATAAGCAAGCTTCTCAAAAATAGCCGTACTTTCCTCAAATATCTTTCTGATGTCAGCCTTGTCAGATACAACAAATGCATTTGCCTTTCTGCTTGGCGGAACATTCATCTCTGTACGAATATTTCTAACACCTCTTACAGCTTCCTTGATAACATCAATATCCTTCTCCTCAGCGGCAAAATTCCATACATCTCTGTAAACCGGCCACTCAGATATCATTATTGATTCTTCACCTGTAAGTGTGCAGAAGATTTCTTCAGTAACAAACGGCATATAAGGATGAAGCAGCTTCAGGCAGTTTGCGAGCACCATTTTAAGGGTATAAAGTGCCGCACTTCTTGTACTGTCATTTACATCCCAGAGACGCGGCTTAACCATCTCGATATACCAGTCGCAGAATTCTTCCCAAAGGAAGTTATATATCTTATCAGCGGCAATACCGAGCTCATATTTCTCCATATTGTCCGTAACATCCTTAACAAGAGTATTCATCTTGCTGATGATCCATTTATCTACTGTTGTAAGGTTTTCAGGCATCTCAGCGAATACAGGATCCTTCTCATCAGGATATCCCTCTTCCTTTGGAGCCTCGTTCATCATGATAAATCTTGAAGCATTCCATATCTTATTGGCAAAGTTACGGCTTGCCTCAACTCTCTCCCAGTAGAAACGCATATCATTTCCAGGTGCGTTTCCTGTGATAAGAGTGAATCTGAGGGCATCTGCACCGTACTTTTCAATAACCTCAAGCGGATCGATACCATTTCCGAGAGACTTGCTCATCTTACGTCCCTGATCGTCTCTTACAAGACCATGGAAGAGAACAGTATGGAAAGGAAGCTCTCCGGTCTGCTCGATAGAAGAGAATACCATACGGATAACCCAGAAGAAAATGATATCATAGCCGGTTACAAGTACATCTGTAGGGAAGAAATACTTATAATCCTCTGATTCTGTATCAGGCCAGCCAACAGTTGAAAATGGCCAGAGTGCTGAAGAGAACCATGTATCAAGGGTGTCCTCATCCTGCTTGAAATGAGTACCGCCGCACTTTGGACAAACCTTAGGCTGTTCAAAATCAACAACAGTCTCACCGCAGTCCTGACAGTAATATGCAGGGATTCTGTGACCCCACCATAACTGACGGCTGATGCACCAGTCACGGATATTATCCAGCCAGTTATAGTAAACCTTATTCATTCTCTCAGGTACAAGACGAAGCTTGCCGGAAACAACAGCTTCCTTGGCAGGGCGAGCCATTTCTTCCATCTTTACAAACCACTGTGGCTTGATAAGAGGCTCAACCGTAGTCTTGCAGCGGTCATGAGTACCAACCTGATGTGTATGAGGAACGATCTTAACAAGAAGTCCCAGCTTATCGAGATCCTCAACTATAGCCTTTCTCGCCTCATAACGCTCCATTCCATCGTACTTTGTACCGATATTTGCAATAGTTGCATCATCATTCATAATATTTATCTCTTCGAGGTTATGTCTCTTTCCAACCTCAAAGTCGTTAGGATCATGCGCAGGAGTGATCTTAACGCAGCCTGTTCCGAATTCCTTATCAACATAGCTGTCTGCGATAACAGGAATCTCCTTATTAACAAGTGGAAGAATAAGTGTCTTTCCTACTATATCCTTATATCTTTCATCATCCGGATTAACCGCAACCGCAGTATCACCAAGCATAGTCTCCGGACGTGTGGTTGCTATCTCAACAAAACGTCCTTCCTCACCGACTACAGGATACTTGATATGCCAGAAATTGCCCTGCTGCTCCTCGTGGATAACCTCAGCGTCAGAAATGGAGGTCTGACATACAGGACACCAGTTAACGATCCTTGATCCCTTATAGATCCAGCCCTTGTCATAGAGTTTCTTAAATACAGTATTTACAGCCTTGTTATTACCTTCGTCCATTGTGAAGCGTTCTCTGTCCCAGTCTGCAGAAGAACCCATGGATTTAAGCTGGTTAATGATACGTCCGCCGTATTCCTTTCTCCACTCCCAGGCTCTTTCAAGGAATTTTTCTCTTCCCAGATCAGCCTTGTCGATTCCCTGTTCCTTTAACGCTTCCGTGATCTTAACCTCTGTAGCTATGGCCGCATGGTCTGTGCCCGGCTGCCAGAGTGCATTATAGCCCTGCATTCTCTTCATACGGATAAGGATATCCTGCATGGTATTGTCAAGAGCGTGTCCCATGTGGAGCTGTCCTGTAATATTTGGTGGCGGCATAACTATCGTGAAAGGTTTCTTTGATCTGTCAACTTCCGCGTGGAAGTATCCGTTTTTAACCCATTTCTCATAAAGTCTCTTTTCAATCTCCGAAGGATTGTAGGTTTTCTCAAGTTCGCTCATTTTAATTCTCCTCATCTATTGAACAAATAATTATTATCACATGCTTTCCTCACGGAAGTTATCTTTAAGCTCCGTAAGTATTATATCCATACGTTTATCGTAATCATTCATGTCTTTATTCATCTTATTATAGACCGCTCTCTGGAGCATTGCAAATATAGTCATCTCCCTGACGTCATCCTTGGCGTCACCGATTTCCATCATGATGTCTTCGAAGTACTCTTCTTCGTCCGGGACATCCTGCCTGTGAATCTCCTGTCTGAGCGTTTCCGTATCACTCGTGGTCGCGACGACAAAGAAATATCCCTTTCTGGACTCTTCATTTCCATTCAGCTCATAAGCCTTAAGGAAATATCCCTTCGCAAGGTCGGTATCAAAGTTGCTGGCCGCAGCCACCGCCCTGTTATGGTACACATTTCCAAGGAATATCTTGCTTTCCACCTCATCAGCCATATCTATTATATCATCATAGATATTTGCCGCCCTCAGATATCTTCTGTATCCGAGATATCCGTCCGCCTTAAGCTTCAGTCTCTGCACCGGTGAGAGCTTTTTGTATTTCTGCCATGCTTCGGAATAAATGCGCACCTCTTCAGCAGTATAATAATTTCCTGCATTCAGTATCTCCACAAGAAGTTCCTGAGCATAGGCCGTCTTATTGACCATTCCTGTCAGCCTGTCTGCAAGAGCCGGCATTTTCAGCTCATTTCTGAGCCAGTCAAAGAGCTTTTCCGAAAGAGAAGACTTACTTATAAGCACCGTATTGTTATAGATGTAAAAGCAAAGCTCCTCATAGGTATATATCTCCACCTTCGTATTGAGGAAGGTAAACGGAACACTGGCCTTTTCAGTTGTACAAACGATTAATTTTGACATTTTACAGATCCTTTATACTGAACTCTTTTCTGTATATCTTATTTGTTGTAGGGAAGAGCTTGCCAAATCCCATATCCCTTATAATAACAGCGCCATCCGTCGGATTCTCAAATTCCACGGAGATCGATAATTTCGTCGTTTTATTCGGGCGCTTAGGAATTCCATGAATCTTCACAGTCTCCCTCGCTTCCTTGCCCGTATGACGTCCTCTGTAGCAGATGGTCACCTTATCGGTATCATCCAGAATGACTTCTACTTTTCCATGAGTGTTATACCACTGTTTGCCGCCCTCGGCAATCGGTACAAATGTATCCTTCTCATCTCCCAGAGACAGTCCCACATCAAACAGGACATTTTCCTTGGTCTCGATAAAGAATTTTTCATAAAATTCCTTATACTCTCCGCCGACCGCCCTGTAGCAGGCGCCCTTGGTATATATATTCTGGCCCACAAAGACTCGTCTGCCCTGACACAGTACGTTTGTGGATTTTTTCATCCATTTTCCGGAAAAACCTATTCCTGTAAGAAATACCGATGATATATAAGCTTCCTTCGCCTCGTAATCTGCTATCCTTGCAAAATCATTATCCATGGAAAATGTATCCGTTCCATATTTTGCCAAACTCATCTGGCTCGAATAATCCTCATGGATAACCGTTATTATTCCCGGAGTTTTATTTCTTGTTATATCAACTCTGTAATAGTCAAGACCGTCGGCATTATAATCAAAAAGCGCAACGCTGTTGACCCACAGATCCTGGTCCTGATTAAAAATATAATAAAGGCCGCTGTCCATATGACTTGTGATCTCTATACATTTCTCCGGAACCTGCATTATCTTATATAATTCCGAAAGAATCTGATGAATATCCTTGTTATACTCCTGAATCGAGATCACCAGCTTCTTTACCGTCGCCTGCTCATATCTATAGAGAAATGAATCTATATGAAGCTTGATCATCATAAGGAAGAGCTCTTTATAGGTATATTTTTTTCCTGCTATCTCTAAAGGTTCTGTATTCTGCAGGTTTTCAAAGAGGCCGTCAACTATTATACCATCTTCACTGAATCTTGCTTCAGAAGCCTCTCCTCCCACATACCAGTGCTCCGTATCCCTGCTGTAGAACAGGATGTTCGGCATCATGTAGGTTTCCTTATTATTCAATTGGCTGATAGATTCCGGCTCACGCTTGATGTCATTATAATAGCTCATCTGCGTAAAATCCGTACACAGGTCCATTCCTATGTAAAATGCCTCTGCCATTTTAATCTCCTTATTATTCGTTTCCGTGTGATGATAAATTGTTGCTGCAGACACTGTATCATCATGGCGAATCATGCCAGCCATATAATACCACAACCATTCATTCCTGCCGGTGAGATACAACTATAATCAATATCCCATGCAGCACGGTGATGCTATCCTGAATTATTGTTACATATACTGCAGCACAGTAATATCGTGATCATTCACATCTACAGTATGCTAAGATTCTCTTCAAAGAGATGTAGTGTATTGATATAGACATCCAGATCTTCCAGAAGCTCTCTGTCCTCTCGCATTTCCTGCTTCACCAGCATATTATTTATCATTTCGAAACGGTCTCTGCCCTTTCTGTCATAGGCTCTGGTCTTCAAGCTTTCACTCTCAACTATCTTTGAATTTCCGCCGTCCACACCATTTATCTCATAAACAAGCCTTTCACCATGGAAGACAACAAATTCCATAACATAAATGCCCGAAACCACTTCTTCCATTCTCTGGCTCTTGACTGCCGTCTTGGACCTGCTGCCCGTATCAAAGCTGTAATCCACAAATATCTGCTTTCCGGACTCACCCTTATATATAAGGTAGGTCTTTAAGAAGATGTCCTGCGGAAGCCTTACAAATTTTGCAAAGCTCTTGTAGAACGGCAGTATCTTGCCGGCATCCATGAACTTTCCGACATTATCCTCTATCCAGAGCTTCTGATCATCCGAATATCTTTCCAGACGACTGAAGAAGAGCAACAGCGCCATCTTCGAGATCTCATCATCGATATTTTCCCTTATTATCTCATGATAGAGACATTCAAAGATATAATTCGGAACCTGAACATCATAGATCAGATAATTATGCGCCACCATCCTGAGGAAGGCCTTTACCACCAGTCCTCTGCTGCGGCCGGAATAGTAGGTGGCAAAAATATCATATATATATTCCAGATATCCGCTCACAAACATCATCTGGGCGAGAGTATTCTCCGCCAGAAGCGTTACATCACTTACCCTGTCCTTTGACAGCTTGAAGAGCGCCGCAAGCTCATCAATACTTCCGTTGAAATGATTGATGATATATGAAAGGATATTCGAATTAACAGTTCCCGTCTTGTACAGATTCAGGCAGATAGACATCAGATCTTCATTGATAAATCCATCCGAATCCTGCACACCGTAGTCCGCAAGTCTGTACAATTCATCAAGCTCCAGCTCGTTAAAGCCATAAAGCTTAACCGCCTGGAACGCCTTGTCGTACATATTCATATCGATGAGATATGAAATGATGGTGCTGGTATTTGCATGAGTAAGATACTCGATATCCAGTCTCGACAGATACTTTCTCAGCACATCCGTATCAAGGTTTTCATGATAGTATTCGATTATATTTATGCAGGCCTGCTGCTTATAATGGTAAGAAATCTCATCACAGTTGATGATCTCTCTCGCAGTATTGACCTCTTTTGCATTCTTATATGTAAATTCGCCGATGGCCTTGTAATTGAAGAGCAGTACTCTGTAATCCTTCGGACTGTACTCCCTGCATATCTGCATATATGCCTTCTCATCCACTATCCTCTCAAGATGATAAGGGATAGAGCCTGCATATCTGTTGCCGGACTTGTCCTCGAAGATTATGGAAGCATTATCGGAAAGTATCTCTACATAGGCTTCACCATTTTTAAGAGGTACCCTCTCCTCATTCTGAAGTTCTTCATGAGTAACGATAACCGCCCGGACATTCTTGTTGAAACATACCAGCTTACGCCTGAAAATTATATTTATAAGCTTTCCGGCAAAGAGGCTGCTCACGCTCTCCGGCTCAAGAAATTCATCGTAAATAACGGTAAGGTCATCATTTACCTTGCCTTTTATGATCATATTCTCCATGAAATCTTCCATAGTCGGCGCATAATCATGATATATCTTCATATGCTCCGCCTTGTTGAAGATGACATTTGCATAGAGGTAGGTAAGCTCCTCCTCCGTAAGTGTATTCTTATAATTCAGATACATAAGAACCGATGCCGGAATAAGGTCATAACGGTTGTGGTTCATACTTCTGATGTAGCATTCATTCAGTCCGATGAATTTAAGGGATTTTAAAACCGCAGCCTTGTAGAACCTGTGATATTTATGATCCAGCTTATTTGCGGAAATGAGCATCGAACAGAGGCTCTTTAAAACCTCCTCATTTTCCTGCTCACGTCGCACGTAATTCTCGGTATTTGCAGCATATTCCTCAGGGCTGTCATTTCCCGCACGGAACTTTTCAGCAAATTCCTTGGCAGAATCCAGCTCCTTGACATTACTGTATTCGTTCTTCCTGCCGGAAGACGCCATATTCTTATATTCTTCAGTATCTGTTCCATCCAGAGGAAGCGCATTTCTGTCCTTGATACCGTCAGCCATGATCAGGTTTTCCGGATCAATACTGATCTTTTCAGAACTTTTTCCGGAGAATTTCTTCAACTCATCGCTGTTTCCGGCTCTTCTCAGACGTTCCTTCTTAAGATGTTTTTCATTTTTATCATATATTTCACGCAGAATATCAAAGATCTGCTTGTTGAAATCCGTGATTTTACCCGCAAGCTTGACAAATTCACTCTGAACATCATCAGAGATAAACTTGTGGCGGATGCCCCATTTGATAGCTGTAATCTCAAAAGGTGACAGCTTCTTCAGCATCATAGGGTTTGCGTTAAGTATCTCGCAAAGCTCAAAATAAATGATAGGGCTGTTCTCGCCCTCCTCATACATTTCACTAAGCTCTCTGTAAAGTGCGGAATTGTCCTCACTGTATTCGGTATCCACAAAAAGCAGCAGCCAGAAATAAAACAGCTTCGGCTCCTGAGTGCGGAAATTCCGTCTGATCATATTTGCAGTCTTTTCAATGGTTTCTTCATCCTTTAAAACCATTGATTTAAGATAATTATAGTAGCATCTCTGCTGATTGCTCATCAGACTTCTGTCAACATCAGCCTCAATCCTCAGGAATTCCTGCTCAACCTTTGCAAAATCCCCTGCCAGGATATTCATGTGCATGATGCCCAGTCTGTACATATCCTCCTCAGGCTCAAGCTCCACAAGAGTCTTAAGAGCATCTATCGATTCCGAAACATAAGCATCCAGAGAAATCCTCTCCATTCTGAAATCCAGATAAGCCTGGGTGAGCTTGATGTTGCTGCTCTTATAAAGATGTCTCCTGCTCCTGTTCTCCTGATCGGCATGATCTCTCGGCGGCTTGGAAAGGTGAATCTCCACCTCCAGCCTCTGATAAATATTTTCAATTATAAGTTTGCCCCTGTTCTCTCCTTCCGGAACATGTTCAGGCGCTATATAAACAGGCAGTTTGCAGATATTTCCCGCAAAATCCACCTCTGTGATCGTCTTCTTGGCAGGTATGATAAATTCCACATCACTGCTTATCTCTGAAAATGTAAAGCCCCAGGTGTTTTTATTGATGTCGATGGTTATCTGCGACATTTCCGCAGGCATTTCCATATCGATCTCGGCCTTGGAAACCGAAAGTGTTACGGTTCTCTTCTTGTGAACCATAACAAGAAATTCCTCCATTGCCTGATCCACAAGACGGCTGGCAAGAAGGCTTTCATACATCTGGCGCATATGATTGTCATTGTCTATAAATGTTCTTCTGAAATCTCCCGTGGTAAAAAGCTTCGCAGCCTCGGACCAGTTCTTCTCCGCCAGCGCTGCAAACTTAAAGAGATCGTCGATCTTATCATCAAAATGCTTCACATAAGGCATAACAATAGAAATGTCATAAGGAATGCGGAACTCGCCGCCATCCGTAATGACATTTATATGTCCCCTGTAGATCTGACCGGCTTCAAGGCAGGTGGCGTCAAAGGAGAATTTAACCTCAAATTTTCTGCTGACAAAAGAATGGGTCTCGAAGCGCATAAGATATCTGCTGTCGTAGACCATACCCTTGATCGGAACATCATTTACACTGTATACATCAAAGGATCCCTCGTAAACAATGCCCTCTTCTATATTTAATTTAAAGCTCTGCTCAGATATTCTGACCTGCGGTCTGTCAACCTTAAATTCGCCTTTTGCGTACTGCTCAACTATAGCCTTCATTTCATATCTCCAAAGAAAAGTATGGTAATAAAAATATCAATTTTTCATACTTGCACTTGATATTGCTTTAATACTTGTTGTAAAATATCCCATAGGGAAGCATGGGTATCCTATTTTTAAGAATACCGATAGATATTATAACAAAACTATTCCTTGTTTGCAATGCAATCAGCAAAAACATCAGGAGATGAAAATATGGCTAAAGCAACATTAAGAATCAATCAGTATGATACTGTTCACTTTGATACAAATGTCAATCCGCTTGGTATTCCCGAGACAGTAAGGACTGCTCTCGCGAATAGCATTTCATCGGTTTATAATTATCCGGAATCCTACTATAACAATCTCAGAACTGCCATTTCCGAATATTCCGAAGCCCCGACAGACAGAGTCATTCTGGGCAGCGGTTCTGTGGATCTTATACAGCTCTTTACCTCTCATATCAAGCCAAAGAAGGCTCTTGTCATAGTTCCCGGAAGCATGGGCTATGAAAAGGTTCTGAAGGCCAACGGATGTGAGATGGATTATTATCATCTTGATGAGTCAAATGATTATGAACCGGATATCAAGGACTTTATCGCAAAGCTGAACGATTCCTATGATATGCTGATAATCGGCAATCCAAACAATCCAACCTCCAAGAAGATGGAGAGATCTGCCGTTGAGGAGATTGCAAAGGCCTGCGACAGCCATGGAATCTTCCTCGTAATAGACGAAATGTATATTGAGTTCATTGACAATGAGAAGGATTATACAGCCATTCCTCTGACTGAGAAATATAAGAGACTCGCTGTTCTGAGAAGTGTAACCAAGTTCTTCGCAGTACCGGGACTCAGAATGGCCTACGCCATCATGAACAATCCTGAGCAGCTTCATTTTGCCAAGATGACCTCCAGCGAATCCGGAATCTCATCCCTTACCGCAATCGCCTGCTCCGTAATGTTCAGAGATAAAGCTTATATCGAAGAAAGCAAGAGCATGATGCACACCGAACGTTCTCTGGTTTATCTTGCAATGTCTACCTGCAAGACCATCAAGCTGATCAAGCCGGATGCAAACTTCATGCTCATGAAGATACTGAAGGACGACCTTTTCGCAAATGACATCTATGAGCACTGCAAGCAACGCGGCGTCATCATCAGAAAATGCGACGATATCACAGGTCTCAGCAACAAATACGTCCGCTTCTGCTTCATGAACCCAAAGCAGAATGACCTTATGGTCAATACCATACTTGAGTTGATGTAGGGTGATCAGTATTTCTGTTTCCTGTTGACATTACTACCAGATATGCTATATTATGAGAAGCAAAAGGGCGTTATCCGCTATGGATAACGCCCTGCGACATTTGTTATTACGTTCTATTTCACTGCTGTCTTTTTAACAACCTTTCCCTTCTTAATGGTATATTTCACTTTTCCAAAGGTCTTTGTGCCGCTGAAGTCACGCATCGCCTTGCCGTCCTTAACATACCACTCCGCCTCTGTTCCGTTGACGGTACCGCTTCTTATGCCTTCGATATAACCTACAACACCATTTTTAACATAATAGTAGGTTGTATTCAGCTTTACAAAGCCGGTATATTTATAGAACTTTCCGGCTCTGAAATATCTGAGTCGGTCATTGTATCTCTTCAGGCCTCTGAAGTCCACATTCTGTTCGCCTTTTACGAAATAAACAGGAACTCCGTTAACTTCAATTATCTTGCTGATATTTGTATTGACACGGCCCTTTTTAAAATAGTAATGCTTTCCGCTGAGAACCGCAATTCCGTTAAAGCTTTCGTCAACAATACCATTTTTTACATAATATGCATTTCCGCTATATTTCTTAATACCCACGTATGACTTATCAAAAAGATAGGTCTTTGTTGCCTCAAGGGATATAGCCTTGGTGCATTTGGCATCCTTATAATACTTGCCGTTGCGTATATAATATCTGATATTGCCCGGTGCTGTCAGAGTTGCCTTCTTAGGATTAACCTCCTTAACCTGAGCGACACCCTCGGTATCACCATAAGCGTAAATGCAGACATTTCTATAATAATCCCCAAGACTCAGGGTATTTCCACTGCAGTCTTGCCATTCATGATTCCAATATATAAATGACTGTCCCGGTTCAATAACTGTTACTTTCGAGAGGGTCTTGCCTGTATAACCGTCTCCCTCAAAATAAATGTATTCAGTACCATCATTTTGTACAGTAAGTTTAACAGCAAATTTTCTTCCTTCAGGAATGATAACGTAATCAGAAAGAGGAATTCTGTAATATCCGCCTTCCGGTACGCTTCCGGAGGTAACATTTACAACCGTTCCGGAATCAATATCATTTACATCCGTAAAATCCGTCAGGATCTCTATTTTGTATGTTGCTGCATCATTTACATAAAATCCGACTTTATTGAGTTTCGTGGTTTTTTCTGCCTTAAACATATTTGCGCCGGCAAAATCCGAAATGTTGTTCACATACATATAACAGCCATCCCATCCGGCCTCAGTATATGAATATACCGCACAGTCTGTTGACGCATCCGAATCCTTATCAACACTGTAAACCGTAGGATTTGCCAGAGAAGCATCGTAATATGATACCCAGATATATCCTGCATTTTTATTGTTTGTTCCCCAGCTGTTCTGAACATAAAATGCACCCGGTTTACCGGCCTTCGTCACTTTATCATCATCCCAGCCTACGATCGTTACCGCATGATTCGTTCCGGGTTTAGAAGCATCTTTATCGGTCCACGGGTAATAATATGAATCTGTCTTGCTGTCATAGGTTGCATCACCGATATTAAATGAAATCTGAACAGCATTTCCTTCATACAAATATTCTTTTATATTGTCAACAACCTCTGTCCAAAGCTTCCCCTGATAATTCTCAAATGCCGTCGGAAAGCTCTTCAGATACTTTATGTTCTCAATACGAAGAACCCCTGAATTATTCATCTTATCTTCATCCAGAACTATCGTATTCGGATCATATGGATAATCTGCTTCGAGCGCGAGCGCACGGTTATAGGCGATCGCTGATGAAGAAACCTTATTATTTCCACCGGCATCATACCATTCATCGGTAGTAGCATACGTATCAGTAGTTCCATGAAAGGCCGAATATGCAAGATGAAGCTCGGAAAAATTCGGCTCCTCCATTATCTGCTTCGAAAGACAGTCAACCTCCATACATGTATTAGCTGCAAATGTCCAGCATAAGCCATATGGATTCTGATTTCTTACTCCTGAAAGCTTTCCGATAATATAATTCGAAGGAAGATCAAAAGCATTTGTTACTTCTATATCCCTCGAGGAACTATCCGAAGCAGTTTTATATCTGTCGATAGCCATGGTATTATCTATAAGATCACCGTTTTCATCATAATAGATTTCCTCTGAGACTCCCGTCGGGTATTCAGCCCCGGTATTCTCATCACTGCCCGACCCCAAAGGAGCAGCGCCCGTTCCCAGCATCATTGCTGCAAGTAATAATGGTAACCTTCTCATACATCCCTCTCCCTTCTGTTTTCCATATTAATCCTACGGGGCTAAATCCCCTACGGTAACTTATCAAGAAAAACAAATACTCACTTCGTTCGTGCTTGTTTTTCTTCTGATAAGTTATATTCGGCATCTACGCATTCATATTACCAAAATGGATAGTACCGGTTATGATACTATCCATTTTGTCAAACACTATATCCACTAAATCTATGGTGTCATCTGTGATGTCAGCATATCTGCATACCAGTTGATAACATCATTTCCATAAAGCACTGCAAAAGCTATTCCTATACAGAGAGACGGCCCGAAAGGCATATGATCCTTTCCACCCTTCTTCTTTCTGATAAGAACCACAACTCCGATAAAGCCACCGATAAATATACCAAACAGAAAACCTGCAACGATCACCTTCCATCCAAGAAGGAATCCGGCAGCAAACATCAGCTTGATATCACCCCATCCAAAGGCTTCCGGAATTATCGCATCCAGTATCATCATAGGCACGCTTATACATGCCATTCCGATGATCCTCTCGATAAATGGAACATCTCCCACTACCCAAATGGAAGCAATTCCCATAAACAGGATAAGGTAATTGAGATACGGCGGAATCTCCATGGTATCTGCATCCACAAATGCGATCACAAAGAGCAATATGAAAAGTGCTGTCATGAAGAAGAACTTTGCATCAATACCAAATTTATATGCAAGGAGTCCTCCGCACAGGCCGCCTACCACAACTGCAAAGATCAGTCTGGCTGCACTTACCTTCTGCTTCTTCGGTGTAAATGTCAGCTCCTTCCCTGTGTATCCGGTAAATTCAGATACCGGGGCTTTCACTATCCATATAATACCATACTTTTTCATATTGGCGAATACGCCCTTCCAATAGGCCTTAAATCCGCCTTCCTCTGTTTCCTTATCTTTCGCATGAACTCTTTCATACTCTTCATCTCTGGCAAGTATCCATCCGGAGATCTTAGCTATCAAAAAGCACGACAAAGCAAGACATACCGCAAGCACAGCGCCTGAGACTATTTCTGTAACTCCCATAAACTACCTCGTAACATCATATCGCAAATAAACCAGTTTCATGATCCACGGCATCATATCACAAATAAACCAGTTTCATGATCTGCAGCATCATATCATAAATGTCAACTGCATCCGTCTTAAAGGATTACTCTTCGTTCTTCTTAACGATTGCTATATTCAGCTCTTCCAGCTGAGCATCAGTAACCTCGCTCGGAGCATCCATCATGATATCCTGTGCATTCTTATTCATAGGGAATGCTATGATCTCACGGATTGATTCCTCGCCTGCAAGGAGCATGATCATTCTGTCTACGCCAGGTGCGATTCCTGCGTGAGGAGGTGCACCATAGGTAAATGCATTGTACATAGCAGGGAATTTAGCCTTAACCTCATCCTCTCCCATACGAACCATCTCAAATGCCTTAACCATGATCTCAGGGTCATGATTTCTTACAGCACCTGATGAAAGCTCGATACCGTTACATACAAGGTCATACTGGTCAGCCATAATGCTGAGCGGATCAACTTCGCCCTTCTCTGCCTGCTCCAGGATCTCCTTGCCTCCGATAGGCATTGAAAATGGATTGTGGCAGAATTCGAGAAGTCCTGATTCCTCACCGATCTCGTACATTGGGAAATCAACTATCCAGCAGAACTCATATCTTTCCTTATCCATATGTCCTTCGCACTCTGCACCAAGCATTTTAACAGCAACGCCTGCGATCTTCTGTGCAAGAGTCTTCTTGCCTGCGCCGATCACAACAAGTGTATTCGGAGCAAGGGACAGCTTCTTTGTAACAGCCTCTGCTATGGCAGGATCCGCATTGATAAACTTGGCGATACCACCTGCGATAGCACCATTTTCATCAGATTTAAACCAGTAAGCCTTAGCTCCGGCCTGAACTTCAATATTTGCGCAGATTGCATCAATCTGCTTTCTTGTAAGCTTGCAGTCTGACACAGGAACAGCCTTGACAACATTTCCCTTAAATGGTTCAAAACCGCAATCAGCAAGCTCCTCTGTTACATCGGTTACTCTGAGATCTATACGAAGGTCCGGCTTATCTGTTCCGAACTCATCCATTGCCTGAAGATAAGGTATTCTCTTAAATGGAGACTCAGACGCAATATTATATGTACCGTATTTTGCAAATACAGGAGGAAGAACATCCTCGATGATCGCAAATACATCTTCCTTGGAAGCAAATGCCATTTCCATATCCAGCTGATAGAATTCTCCCGGTGAACGGTCTCCTCTTGCATCCTCATCTCTGAAGCAAGGTGCGATCTGGAAATATCTGTCAAAGCCTGCCGTCATCAGGAGCTGCTTAAACTGCTGAGGCGCCTGAGGAAGGGCATAAAACTTACCCGGATGCTTTCTTGCAGGTACAAGATAGTCTCTTGCGCCCTCCGGTGAAGAAGCTGTCAGGATAGGTGTTGTGATCTCCAGGAAACCATGCTCTATCATAGCGCTTCTGAGTGCGGCAACAACGTTGCATCTGAGCACGATATTATTCTTGACTGCCGGATTACGAAGGTCAAGATAACGATACTTAAGACGAAAGGCCTCATCCGCCTCTCTTGAACGATTGATCTCAAATGGAAGCTCAGCGTGTCTGTTTCTTCCAAGTACCTCTATAGCCTCCGGAACTATCTCTATCTCACCGGTCGGAATGTTCTTATTAACATTACTTCTTTCTCTTACTGTACCGGTTATCTTAAGTGTTGATTCCTTGTTCAGAGGCTTGATGATCTCCATCATATCCTCAGTTTCTATAACCACCTGCGTAGTTCCGTAAAAATCTCGCATAACTACAAATGCAAGATTACCTCCTACCATTCTGACATTCTCCATCCAGCCAACAATGGTCACTTTTTCTCCTGCATTTTCTTTTCTGAGTTCGCCGCAAGTATGTGTTCTTGACTGCATTTTCTTATCCTCTCTATACTTTCTTAATTTATTTACACCACAAGCTTTTCGTGTGTGATTATTTAAATTTCTCTGTCTGCGAAGAATTCCACAATATCTGTATAGCCTTCTGCCGTCAGCTGATCCTTCTGGAATTTCTTGTTCTTCTTCATCATAACAACATTAATGCATTCACCCGAAGATCTTCTTTCCTTTGCAAGAGCCATGATCTTTGACATCTTGTCAGCCGGCATATTCTTCTCAACCATAAATGCTGTCTTTGAAGTACTTCCCGGAACCTTGAAATCTCTCTCAAGAAGAAGCATGACAATTCTCTCGAAGCCGATTGAAAAACCGCATGCCGGAGTTGGACTTCCGGTAAATCTGCCGATCATTTCATCATAACGTCCGCCACCGCCAACTGCACTTCCGTATTCATCCATCGATATCTCGAAAATAGGTCCTGTATAATATGACATTCCTCTTACCAGAGTCGGATCGAATGCCATTTTGAAGTCTGACTCTTTGGCAGCTTCAACATTTTCAATAATAAATGAAAGGCCATCCGTAACACTCTCATCCAGGAAGTCTCCCAGTGTATCCTTAAGGAACCTGATTCCTTCAACGTCCGGAGTAACCTTATCAAAAAGCTCCAGATACTTATCAACGATCTCGCTGCTGTTTCCTGCTCCGATCAGCTCTTCTCTGACTCCGTCAAGGCCGATCTTATCCATCTTGTCAAGTATAATGAAAATACCGTCATAATCAACAGCAGCCGGTGCATCTGAAGCACCTGCTCCTTCCGCTACATCACTGTCTGCCTGAGGAACAACAGGAACAAATCCTGCATAATCCACCATGGCACGGAGTATTCTTCTGTCATTTATCCTTATGGTAAATTTCTTAAAATCAAGCTTTCCGAGCAGTGTTGAAGTTGCAAGGATAAGCTCTATCTCTGCAATATTTGTAGGCTCACCGAGGATATCGATGTCGCACTGCATAAACTGTCTGTAACGACCCTTCTGCGGTCTGTCGGCACGCCATACATTTCCCATCTGAAGAGCCTTAAACGGACTCGGAAGATCATTTACATTATTTGAATAATATCTTGAAAGCGGAACAGTAAGATCATATCTTAGGCCACCGTCCACAAGGTCTGCTGCTGATGTTGCCTCTTCAAGTCGAAGCTTTTCGCCACGCTTAAGAATCTTAAAAATGAGTTTTTCATTCTCTCCGCCCTGCTTTGAAGACAGGTTCTCAATATGCTCTATGCATGGGGTCTCCACCGAAGTAAAACCAAATTTCTTATAGGTTTCTTTAATAAGACCGATTGCATAATCTCTGATCTCCATCTCTCTCGGAAGTATATCTTTCATACCGGTGACCGGTTTCTTCTTCATACTCATTTACTTTTCTCCTTAAAATCTTTTTATAATTATATGACAATCACATGAATCATTTTTCTAATCCGGTATACGTATGTTACCGATGGATTCACGTTTTTTGTCCAGCATTTCTTCGATACGGCTGATATAATCATCAACATCCTTACTGTTGGCAATGCGTTCTACATTTCCGCGCACCGGATTGACAAGCTTTGTAGAAGCACCTGCTCCCGCTCCGAATATATCTGTTTTCTCCTCCATAATGAGCATATTATAGAGGCATTCCATGCCCGGCTTTGCATAGCCTATATTCTCAAGGTTGCCGGCAATATTCTTCTGCCTGTACATATAGTATGGCTTCATGCCCATATGTTTCGCATATTCTGCCGCCAGAGCATGCATTTCTTTTGTATCAAAATTAATATAATCTCTGTACGTATCAAGCTCTTCCCGAAGGGAGGCTGCACGTTTTATAGCCAGAGAATGTACTGTAAGGCTTTCCGGACGGAGTCTCTTGATATAAGAAAGCGTCCTGTCCATATCCTGCAGTTTTTCCATCGGAAGCCCTGCTATGATATCTGTATTTATATTCTTAAACCCTGCATTTCTTGCCATTTCAAAGGCCCGCAGGAACTGTTCCGAGGTATGCGCCCTGCCTATCACTTTAAGCGTGGCATCCTTCATGGTCTGAGTATTAATACTTATCCTTGTAACCTTGTGCTTCTTCAGTATTTCCAGCTTCTCGGCCGTTATGCTGTCCGGTCTTCCTGCCTCAACGGTAAATTCCTTTAAATGCGAAAGATCAAAATAACCAGTAGCCGTCGTAAGCAGATTATCCAGCGAAAGCTCACCCAGAGAGGTTGGCGTACCTCCACCGATATAAATCGATATCAGTCTTCTTTCTCTGTTCACATAGGAAATGAACTGCAGCTCGCTTTCTAGTGCCTTCAGATAATCCGGAACCTTGTATTTATACGAAGCTATGGGATGTGACGCAAATGAACAGTACAGGCATCTGCTGGGACAAAATGGTATATCTATATATAATGCATAATCCCTGCCGGTGTCAATCTCTTCCGCCTCAAAGATTGCCGTTTCCTTCTTCGCTACCTGAAGTGCCAAAGCGGCTTTCTCTGTAGTCGCGGCATATCTCCTTTCATATTCCGTTATGATGTCTTCATCGGAAAAACCGGCTCTTATGCCATTTATAGCTATCTTTGTAGGTCTTACGCCTGTAAGACTTCCCCATGGAAGAACTCTTCCCGTAAACTCGGAAAGCAGCTGGTATGAAGCAAGCTTCAGCCTGTTTCTAAACTTCTTTCTGTCCGTAAAGTCTCCGGAAATATACGCCGAAAACTTTACCATGGCCTTTTCTTCTATCTTGAGAAGCGTCCTTTTTTCATCGAAAAGCGCAGTAAAACAGAGGGTAAATTCATTATGAAGCTCCCGCCCTATAGAAGCAACATCCATAGGCTTCATGGCCGTAAGCTTCTCCCCCGGATAAAATGCCATGATCATCGCTCTGAGATCATTATTATACAGTTCGCTGTTCTGAACCAAAAGGATCATCTTTCTCTCCATTCTGTCAGGCTATTCTGGTTTCATACACATTAAAACCATGGATTACCGTTCTTTTCTCTCGCAACAGTAGTTCTGCCGTTGTGTCCCGGATAGACAACCGTTTCATCCGGAAGTGTAAAAATCTTCTCTCTTATATTCTTCAGCAGCGCTTCTCCGTCACCTGTAGGAAAATCCGAACGTCCTATACTGCTTTCAAAGAGAGTATCTCCATCAAATATCATGTTATTTTCAGCGAAATAGTAACACATTCCGCCCTTTGTATGTCCCGGTACCTCGATGCATTTCATCTCTGTACCAAGTATATTAAGTATCTCTCCGTCCTTCACCGTTCTGTCTGCCTTAAGGCTTATCGGTTCATCACCGAACATGAGTGAAAGATTTGCGGCAGGAGTTCTGAGGATATCTTCGTCATTTTCACCGATGATGACCGGCACCTCCGGATAGCTTTCCTTTAAACCTTTTACGGCTGCCACATGGTCAAAATGTCCATGAGTCAGTAGTATTCCCACCAGCTTATAATTCTGATTCTTTACCATACTTATAAGAAATTCTGCATTTGCGGCAGGATCTATGATCACCGCCTCTCTGGTAACTGTATTCACCACTGTATAGCAGTTGGTTCCCAGATCCCCCAGCATATTTGTTACAACAATTAAATTCTGCATTTATTCACACTTTCTGTCTGTTATACGCTCAACGACACGCATCAACAACCAAACATCAACGATATGTCTCAACAATACGATTCATCAACAGATATCAACAATACGTTTCACTGACACGCATCAACAACCATCATCCTCTTGTTCTTTCAATATCGATAACGCCGTCTACGGATCTCAGCTTGGCAGTTATCTTGGCAAGCTGCTCGGTAGAGCTGATTCCAAACTGCATTGTGATGGTAGTCTTGCCCTGTTTATTGATACGAACATTCATACCCTGAAGATTGATCTTTGCTTCATTGAATATCTTGGAGATATCAAATATTATGCCCTGTCTGTTAACAGTATATATATTGATCTCAGTTGTAAATTCCTTTGTCTCTCCGCTTTCACTGCTGTCTATCCACTCGGCATCGATTAGTCTTGTCCTCTCAGTTTCCTCCATACAGAGCACATTTATACAGTCTGTTCTGTGGATGGATACACCTCGTCCTCTCGTGATAAATCCGACTATCTCATCTCCCGGCACAGGTGAACAGCACTTTGAAAATCTTACCGCCACATCATCGATTCCCTTAACCTGAATACTTCCCTTCGGAATCTCATAATGCCTTTCCTCACGATGAAGCTCTGCGAGGACATCATCGTCGGTTTTATTTGCTTCCTTCGCTTTATTCTGCTCCTCAAGCAGGCGGTTAACAACCTGTCCTTCCTTGATGCCGCCATGACCTATGGCTGCCATAAGCGAATCCCAGTCAGGGAAATTATATTTCTTAAGTACTATTTCCTGATAATCTGCCTGAAGTATTTCAGACGTATCTATATTTTTGCTCTTGCAGTAATCTTCTAAAGCAGCCTTGCCCTTAACGATATTGTCTGCCTTATGTTCCTGTCTGAACCACTGATTGATCTTGGTTTTGGCCTGAGAGCTCTTTACGATGTTCAGCCAGTCCATGCTCGGCCCTCTGGAGTTCTGCGAAGTAATGATTTCCACGCGGTCTCCGCTCTTCAGCTTATATTCTATAGGGACCTGCCTTCCGTTTACTCTCGCGCCTACCATCCTGTTGCCGACCGCGGTATGAACCACATAGGCAAAGTCGATCGGTGTGGAACCGGTCGGAAGTGTCTTTACATCACCATCCGGAGTAAAGCAGTAAACCTGATCCTGGAAAAGGTCGAGATCTGTTTTAACGGCACTCATGAACTCGCGGTTATCGGTAGTATCATTCTGCCACTCAAGGATCTCACGGAGCCAGTTCAGCTTTTCCTCTTCTTTGTTTACATTTGTGCTGCCGCTTTCCTTGTATTTCCAATGGGCAGCGATACCATATTCCGCGGTCCTGTGCATTTCATAGGTTCTTATCTGTATCTCAAACGGTCTTCCGCCATGTCCGATAAGCGTTGTATGAAGGGACTGGTACATATTTGCCTTTGGCATGGCAATATAGTCCTTGAAACGTCCCGGAATAGGTTTATATTTTTCATGAATGATACCCAGTGCCGCATAGCAGTCCCTGACGGTATCCACCTTAATTCTCAGTGCGAAAATGTCATATATCTGATCCAGAGTCTTGTCCTGGGTCTTCATTTTCTTGTAAATACTGAAAAGATGCTTGACTCTGCCGTCTATCTCTGCTTTGATACCGGCTTCGCGGATGTACTCCCGCACCTCATTTACCATATCATTTATGAATTCTTCCCTTTCGGAAAGTCTCTCGTTTATCTTAACCCTGAGGTCCGAATAAACCTCCGGATACAGATACTGCATCGACAGATCGTCCAGCTCGATCTTGATCTTGCTGATACCAAGTCTGTGAGCGATCGGCGCATAAATATCCATGGTCTCACGAGCTTTTTCTATCTGTTTCTCGTGGGACTGATACTGCAGTGTTCTGAGGTTATGGAGACGGTCCGCAAGCTTAATGATGATCACTCGGATATCCTTCGCCATGGCGAGGAACATTTTTCTCAGGTTTTCTGCCTGGAGCTCGATCTTGTCCTGGGAAAGATTCAGCTTTGTCAGCTTTGTAACACCATCCACAAGAAGAGCTATCTCATCAGAAAATTCCATGGCTATCTCTTCCTTTGTAACCTCTGTATCCTCGATAATATCATGGAGAAGGCCTGCGGCTATGGTTTCCTTATCCATCTCCAGTTCTGCCAGAATGATTCCTACGCAGATCGGATGAATGATATACGGTTCGCCGGACTTTCTCTTCTGACCTTTGTGAGCCTCGTCAGCAAGTCTGTAGGCCTTTTCGATCATTGTAAAATCCTCTGACGGATGATATATTTTTATCTTGCTGATAAGCTCCTTATATAATTCTTCCGGAGGAGTAAAATCAGCAGGAGTATCCAGATCGCTGGTACGCATTTTCCCGTGAACATCATAAATAATGTTTATTGGCTTTGGCTGTACAGCCTCTTCCTTTATTTCATTTTCTTCTGACATTATCCTGCCCTCCTTCTAAATTTTTCTGAATGTTATACGTTGTCTTTTATAAGATATTTTTCTTCTGATAAGTTTTTTTATTCTCCCTCATACTGGATTACGGAAGCAACATCATATTTTTCAAGAGCTTCCCTGCCATTAAGATCTGTGAGTTCGATAAGGAAGAGCATTTTTACAACCTCGCCGCCAAGAGCCTCAACAAGCTTTGCAGCTGCTTTCATGGTTCCTCCTGTAGCAAGAAGATCGTCAATAAGAACAACCTTGTCTCCCTTGTTTATCGCATCCTTATGAAGCTCTATAGTGGCTGTTCCATACTCAAGATCATAGGTTGCTTCAACAGTCTCTCTCGGAAGCTTACCCTTCTTTCTTACAAGTGCAAATGGCTTACTGTTCTTATATGCGAGCGGCGTTCCGAAAACAAACCCTCTGGACTCCACGCCTGCTATCACGTCATATTCAACGCCCTGAAGAAGCTTGTCAAGTTCATCTATCGAAAGCTTTAAGCCCTCTGCATCATTAACTACTGAAGTTACGTCTCTGAAAAGTATTCCCGGCTTCGGAAAATCCGGAATAGTCTTAACATAATCTGCTACAGTTTTCATTATCTACCTCCGTATATAATTCTGATTCTGATATATTTATACTACGATCCTGTTATCCTAAACGATCACATTCGTATATGTGATACAATATTCACTGAAATCACAGCATTATTTATATGTCAGTTTTCATCCCATTATGTTCTCACGCCTTCTGCATGCTGTCTATCATAAACTGCACGTTCTTCGTACCCTGGTATTCATTTATCTCCGGGTGATATGCGATATTTAAAACAACATTATTGGATGCTCCATCTAATATTCTATCACATTCAGCCTCACCAAACCACTCTTTTATATCATTTAAAATGCCTGCCACATCAAATGATATCATTCTGTACCTGCTGCCTCTCATATCTTCCACATAAAGCCACAGGCAGTTCTTATTCTTGCCCCTTATCTCCATCCTCCGTACCTTAAGTCCCGCGTCCGCAAAAACAGCCGGTTCATTTCCCTCGCCAAAGGGTTCAAGCGCTTCGAGCTGTTCCACATTCTGCACTGTAAAGTAAGACATAGGCACCTTCGCATCGATTATAAGCTTCGGAATAAGGTCCTCATCCTTTATTACCGCATTTTCATTTAATGCGATCCTGAAGATATCAAGGTTTTCCTTCAAAATACTGAGTCCCGCCGCCTTCTTGTGTCCGCCGGACTTAACCAGAAGTGAACTGAGCTTCTCCAGCTCCTCCGCAAGATTATAACCATCTATTCCTCTTGCCGAGCCCTTATATATCTTGTCATTCGTAGTCGAGTCTGTAAATACGATGGTTGGTCTGTAATATTTTTCTTTGATTTTGGCTGCCACTATACCGGCCAGACTTTCGTGCAGTCCGGAAATGTAAACCACTATGACCTTATCATTTCTGTATTCAGGAGAGCTTTCCAGCATTTCTATGGCTCTTGCCATGCCTTCCTCGCATACGCTCTTCCTGCCTTCATTGAGCTCCACCAGATGCATTGCCTTGCTCACGGCATCATTCTTGTCGGTGCTGAAAAAGAGTTCCACTGACTGCTCCGCGGATTCCAGTCGTCCTGCCGAATTGATGCATGGTCCCAGAATAAAGCCCATCGTAGTGGAGTTCACTGCCTTTCCAACACGGTTTGTAGCTGTGAGCAGCGCCTGAAGACCGATATTTTCACTCTCAGGGATGAGCCTTGCCCCTTCCCTGACATATATCCTGCTTTCGTCCTGCAGTCTCATAACATCGCACACAGTTGCTATAGCCACAAATGGAATATAGTATTTTTCATCGAACTCTCTGTTCATTTTTCCATAAAGGAACTTGATGAATTTAAAGGCTATGGTAGCTCCGCAGATATCCTCGTACGGATAATCACAGCTTTCCAGCTTCTGATCGATCACAACATCCGCCATAACCCTTCTTTCCTTAGGTTCATGGTGATCAGTCACTATCACGGTCATTCCCAGCTGCTTTGCCCTGTCTACAGCGTCAAAGGCCGCTATTCCGTTATCGCAGGTTATTATCGTGTCCACGCCGTCAGCATAGGCTTCTTCGATAAGGCGTACATTCATTCCGTATCCATCTCTGATACGGTGCGGTATACGGTAGCTCACGTCCGCCCCGAGGTCCTTCAGACCCTTTGTCAGCATATAAGCCGAAGTAACACCATCCACGTCATAGTCGCCGATAACTCTTATCTTTTTACCTTCGGATATTTTTTCGATGATCAGTTCAGTGCCCTCATCCATACCATCCAGCAAAACCGGATCATGGCAGTCCGCAAGGCTGCCGTTCAGATATAATGAAAACTCCTCATCTGTTACTATATCTCTGTTTCTGATGACCTTGGCCACCAGCTTATCAATATTAAATTTTTGGCTAATCCTGTCATAATCAAGATTTCTATTCCGAAGTATCCATTTCGGCTGCATTTTGTTCCTCCCTGTACTTTCTGCTTCCCGGACTATCCCGAAGCTTTTGGTGCTGTGCTATTAGGGAAAACAACCCTCCGGGTTATAAAAACCCGGAGGGTGTGATTTTAGCTTATCTTATTTCTTGCTGCTCTTTTTCTTCTCACCCTTGGCAAGTATGGCGGCAACTTCCTGCTTTCTCTTACTTCTCTTCTTGAAGAAAAGCCAGAGTGGACCGGTAATGAAGATTGATGAATATGTACCGCAGAGGATACCTACCATAAGTGTAAGTGTGAAGTCTTTGATTGCTGCAACACCCATGATGTAAAGTATAAGTACTGTTACAAATGTTGTGAGCGATGAGTAAATATTTCTTGAAAGTGTCTGTGTGATACTTGTATTTACTATCTTCTCATAACCATCTGATTCCGGACTCATAACCTTAAGGTTCTCACGGATTCTGTCGAAAATGACGATGGTTGCGTTGATTGAGTAACCAAGTATCGTAAGCATACATGCAATAAATGTACTGCCGACTGACAGATATGCCACAGAGTAAACCATGAATACTATCAGCACGTCGTGTAAAAGTGCAATAACCGCACTGATACCGAACTTTGTATCAGAGAATCTGAATGCGATGTAGATAAGCATAAGGATTGAAGCGATAACAACCGCAAGGATGGCATCCTTCTGCATTTCCTTACTGATGGTGCTGCTTATGTTCTCTGATTCTATATTCTCCTGCTTAACTCCGAAGTTTTCCTCAAGAGCGTCTGACACTGCAGTTCTCTTCTCCTCTGAAAGTTCAGCAGTCTTAAATACTATCTGATTGTTATCATCAACTACCTGTATCTGAATTGAACCTTCTGATACACCGGCTGCCTCTGCAATTACAGGACGAACCTCTGTCTCAGCCTCTTCAAGAGTATATGCCTTGTCGAAAATAACTGATGTAGATGTACCACCTGAGAACTCCAGGCTGAAGTTCATAGTCTTTCCTCTTGAACCGATTCCAAGGTTAACGAAGAGGAATCCGATACCAAGAAGGATAAGTGTAAGTGAGATAGCTCCTGTAAGCTTGAAATACTTCGAGAACTGTCTTACCTTCATCTGTTTTGCTCTTCCGTAAAGCTTCTCGCTTGTTACGCCAAGAGTTGTAAATACATAGAGAAGGAATCTTGTAATGAAAAGGGATGTGATCATTGAAAGAACAATACCAAGGATAAGTGTTCTTGCGAAGCCCTTAACAGTACCTGAACCCATGTAAAGAAGTACTATACCTGCAATGATTGTTGTAACGTTTCCGTCGACGATAGCTGAAGTAGCCTTGGCAAAACCTGCCTGAACTGCTCCCTTTACGCCCTTTCCTGCTGCGATCTCTTCCTTGATACGTGTGAAGATGATGACATTCGCATCAACCGCCATACCGATTGAAAGGATGATACCGGCAAGACCCGGAAGTGTAAGTGTTATATGTAAAGTCTGTAAGAAGAAAAGCTCAAGTATGATATATGTACAAAGTGCAAGTGAAGCAAGGAAACCAGGGAATCTGAATACAACGATCATGATAAGGAAAATGATGATGATTCCGATAAGACCTGCGATGAGTGATGTATCTACTGCATCATTTCCGAGCTTTGCTCCGACGATCTGTGAACGGAGCTCTGAAAGTGTCAGAGGAAGTGCACCGATCTTGATCGTACTTGCGAGCTGCTTAGCTTCATCTATACTTGCCTGGCCCTCGATAACAGCAGATCCGCCTGTGATGGCTGACTTGACTGTAGGAGCACTTACGATAGCATTATCATATACGATATATACGATGTTTCCTACATTTGCAGATGTAACATCAGCAAACTTCTTTGTACCTTCATCAGTAAATGTAAGCTGAACTATGTAATCATCACCGGTAGTACCTTCCTGAATTCCGGCGCTGGCATCCTTGATATCAGCACCTGTAAGTGCAGGTGTGTACTCCTGTCCGGTGAAGAATTTTGTCATGTTGTCACCATCAAGGAACAGAAGCTCACCAGGTCTTCCGAGATCATCCAGAATGGCATTCGGATCATACTTACTTGTATCTACAGGAATTTCAACAGTAATACGGTCGCTTCCTTCCTTATAAACCTCACCGTCAGGGCTGTATGTATCAACTCTTCGCTGAAGCTTATCAATTGTTGCATCGATCTCTTCAGCCGATGGATTACTCTCCTGAATCTGATAGGTTACACTGACACCGCCCTTAAGGTCAAGACCCAGTGCGATATCCTTAGCGCGGCCGATCTGGGCTGCGTCCGTTGTTGATGCGGTATCTGAGCTTGTTCCGTTCTTCTCCTTGCCAAGACCAAACAGTACGGCATATACACCGCCTGCTACCACAAGCAGGAAAAGAATGAATAAGATGACCGCCTTCCTTTTTGCTTTCTTCATTTCTTTCTCCTCTTTATCTATAAGTTTTATCTTATATACGAACTCCCCCACACATATAATCTGAGTTCATCCGATATTTTTATCTCATGCTGTATGTATAGCTTTCCGGATCCGGACAATTGCTTCCTGACTCACAGTCTGATGAGTTGTCGCAGTTTTCTGCATTTTTCATTTTTACAGAAATATCTGCCGAACCGCCTCTTGCTGCATCAATATCAGCCATAGCCGCCTTCATCATAAGTGCGCATTCAATTCTCTTCTGCTCCAGCTTACAGCCAATATCGTATGCCTCCAGCAGACTGCCGTGGAACTGATATGCATTTGCAGCACAGCCTCCGCTGCAGTAGAATCTTGCGAAGCAATCCCTGCATTTATCCTTTGCATATACATTGCAGAGCTTAAATTCATCAACAATATCCGTTCTCTTGATGCCATCATATACATTTCCGATGATAAAATCAGAATTACCGACGAACTGATGACACGGATACAGGTCTCCTCCCGGAGTAACTGCCAGATATTCTGTTCCGGAACCGCATCCCGAAAGCCTCTTATATACACAAGGTCCGCCTTCAAGATCTATCATGAAATGGAAGAAATTAACCGGTCTTCCCTCTTCATATCTCTTAAGCAGTTCCTTTGCAAGAAGATCATACTGTTCTTCAATGATCGGAACATCTGCCTCTGTTATTGCATAATCCTCAGTCGGAGGTGCAACCACAGGCTCCATTGAAACCTCGTCAAAGCCTTCATCTATAAGTGTCAGGACGTCCTTGCAGAAATCAGTATTGAAATGAGTAAATGTACCTCTCACATAGTACTGTCCCTTGCGTCCTTCCTTAAACTTCTTATATTTCGGAAGAATGATATCAAAGCTGCTCTTGCCGTTTCTCGTCGGACGCATGCTGTCATGTACTGTTTTACGTCCATCAATACTAAGAACCACATTTACCAGCTCTTTGTTGGCAAATTCAAGCACTTCATCATTCAGAAGAATACCATTTGTGGTAAGGGTAAATCTGAAATTCTTTCCGGTTTCCTTCTCACGCTTTCTTCCGTACTCTACAAGCTGTTTAACAACTTCAAAGTTCATAAGCGGTTCACCGCCGAAGAAGTCAACCTCCAGATTCTTCCTGTTGCCGGAATTCTCTATAAGGAAATCCAAAGCTCTCTTACCGACCTCAAGACTCATTATCTCCTTAGGTCCATTGTATTCACCCTGTCCGGCGAAGCAATATTTGCAGGCCAGATTACAATCATGCGAAACATTCAGACAAAGAGCTTTTACAACTGTCTGACGCTTTTTAAAATCTATTATTAAATTCTTATATTCATCTTCTGTAAAGAGCTGTCCGCTATCACTGAGACTCTTCACCGCATCATATGCTTCCGCGATCTGTTCTTCAACACTCTGTCCCGAAGAACCGTCAAAGGTATACATATCCGCCTTGCCCGCAAGTTCGGAAATGATATCTTCCTTCGTCTTTTTCTGATACAGCTCTATGATGTCATAAACCAGATCATCCACAACATGCACCGAGCCGCTGCAAACGTCCAGCACAATATTGTAGCCATTATTCTTAAACTGGTGAACCATATACACTCCCTTGTGCAGCCCTGTAAACTATTGAAAACTGCTCAAATGTTACGCTGAATCATTAAGAGCAGAAAGACAGGATAAAAGCCACACTTTAAAATCATTTAAAGAGGACTATCCTGAGGATGGTCCTCTTTAAACATTATATTCTTTTTGTTCAGCCAAGAAACAATTAGTTGTTCTCGCAGTGCTGATTTCCTACTGTACAAGATGTCTTGCAAGCAGACTGGCAAGATGTCTGGCACTCGCCGCATCCACCCTTAGCTACAGTATTGTTGAGTGTCTTTGTTGTTAATGTCTTGATTCTTTCCATCGTTTCTTACTCCTTATCTAATGATTCATGTGTCAAAAAATCTGACACTTATTTCATTTTCCTATATTTTTAAACATAACCTTGCTGATTATAACACAATAAATTCATTAAGAAAAGCCTTTTTTATAATAAAATCAACCTAAAATCAATAGTTAAACGTCTCTTTACGATAAAAATCAGGACTGTACAGTCGTACAGTCCTGACAAAGATAATACTATTTGATTTTATGCTGCATTTTTCTTCTTTTTACCAAGAATTATGAAGCCTGCTCCTCCGAGAACGATCACGCCTGCAACTGCTGCAAGGATGATCCAGAGAATACTGTTAGTCTTACCATATTCAAAGTTTACGATCTGTTCTGCACCATTTCCTGCATCATCGATTGCTCTGCAGACAAGCTCATATTCACCCTTTTTGTTAACCTCAAAGGTTGCTGTATTTCCATCAATGGCAATAACCGAACCATTGAGAGTAACCTCCTCAAGAGTATCCTCTGCGAGCTGAAGCGAAACAGTAACTGTTGTAGGCTTCTGAAGGTTATTTCCGTTATCCACTCCTGTAATGATGATAACAGGTGCTACTGTATCAACCTTGAAATAGAAGCTTCTTTCACTTGAATTACCAACCTCATCATGAGCAGTTACCTTTAACTCATGGAATCCGTCAGAAATCTTTGAAAGTCCGTCGTAAAGCACATCATCAAGATAAAGCTGATATGTTACTGTTGTAAGGTCTACAACAATATCGTCTGCATCATAATCGAAGTCAAAGCCGTCGAAGATAGGAAGAAGCTTTCTCGCTTCAGGATCATTTGCATTTACTGCATCTGTGTATTCCTTATATTCCTCTTCATTTGCAAGCTCTTCAATGTCCTTGATAAGAGGATTGGTCTTATCAATCGTGAACTGTACATTCTGAACAGTTTCATTTCCTGCAATATCCTTCGAAGTAACCTTGATATCGTAGATACCGTCTTCAGTAAATATCTGCTGGAAGTCTGCCGAAGAGCTTCTTGTAAGGCCTGAATAATCTTCAAAGTTTATCGGCTCTCCTTCCGGATGCTCAAGAGTCTTTACTGTACCTTCGATCTTTACAACATTTCCTGTAAAGAAGGTCTCATCAATCTTAATATCAAGTGTTACATCATCATCTGTAAGATATTTATCAACACCTGAAAGAACGATTATAGGTGCATTTTCATCAAGGATAAATGCAAATGACTCATCTGCCTTATTGCCTGTCTTATCCTCTGCCGTAAACTCAAACCTGTACTGTCCGTCCTCCTTGAAGGTCTCGCTCATGGTTGAATTTGCGCTGTTTGCATCAAATTTAACTGTCTTAAGAAGTGTTTCGGCTGAACCGTCCACCTTCTTGTAGATCTTGATCTCAGCTGAAACCATATCCCAGTAGAACGCTTCCACCATACCATATGTAACGGTTACATCCTCAGCAGATGTAGCATTCTTATCGATACCTGTTATAGTAAGGACAGGTGGTGTCTTATCAACTCTGAAGCTTACCAGCAGCTCACTGCTTTCGTTTCCTGCTCTGTCAACTGCCTTATAGGTGATCTCATAATCCGCTTCAGTTGAATAAGCATCCGTTCCCTCAAGTGCGCCTGTCAGTGAACTGATCTCAGGCGATGCTGAAGGTCTTGTCATCTTAACAATTCTTGTAACATCATCATCCTTATTCTTCTCTGTTATGCTCAGTGAAACCGAAGCATCAACATTTAAGAATCTGTCTTTGATATCACTTGTATTATTAAGTGTTGCATAAAGCTCAGGAGCTATAGTATCTATCTCAAATGAAACATTCTTGGTAGATGTATGTCCTGCCTTATCAGTAACCGTAACTGCTATCTCATGGACACCTTCGCTGCTTCTCTCGAAGCCTCTTGCAACCCATTCACCGCCACCGATCTGGGTAAATGAAGGAGTTACCGGTGTTCCGTTATCTGTTACAACAATGCTCTCAACGTTGTAATCAAATACTGTGATATCCATGGCAACACTATTTGCGTAGTACTGACCATACTTGTAAGAAGTATTGAAATGGCCGCTTGTATTTGAATACTCGTTAAAGAACTTATC
This sequence comes from Eubacterium ruminantium, assembly GCA_900108205.1. Lineage (GTDB taxonomy): Bacteria > Bacillota > Clostridia > Lachnospirales > Lachnospiraceae > Eubacterium_Q > Eubacterium_Q ruminantium_A. Next base: position 226,445 of record FNUU01000005.1, read on the forward strand.
CATCTTCTTAGGAGCTGCAGTAGTTATAACAATATCAGACTGCGGTCCATTTGTATCGATTGTGAAGCCTATTGTTACACTTGCTTCATTTCCTGCTCTGTCGACTGCCTTGTAGGTGATGGTATAGAAGGCGTTATACTTGAAGACCTCTGTGATCTCCTGAATATATGACGAATCCTCAAGAGTCTGTGAACCATCTGACATCTGTATCTTATAGGTTCTGAGAAGATCGTCAGTATCCTTGTTATCATCATCAACAGTAATACCAACTACGGCATCCGGACTTCTGTAGGAATTGCTCTCGGTATAAGGAACCGAATCCAGTGTAGGATTAAGCACAGGAGCCTTTGTATCAATAATAAAGCTTATCTCACTGCTGTTTCCGCTGTTTCCCGCCTTATCGACAGCATTTGCTGCTATCTTATGCTCTCCGTCTCCGGAAACCTCTATCTCTGCGGTGTATTCACCGTTTCCGTTATCGGTAAAGCTTGCACTGACTTCATTTCCGTTATCAGTTACCTTAAAGCTTTCAGGGTCATAGTCAAATACTGTTACCTTGACCTTAACAGCTTCCTTATAGTACTGTCCATAGGTATAGCCATTCTTTTCTGTTGTGAAATGTCCTTCAACAGCCGGCTTATATGTTCTGTTATATTTATCCATCTTTGCAGGAGCGCTGTTCAGAAGTTTCAGATCAAGCTCCGGTACCGTACTGTCGATCACAAAGCCTGCTGTATCTGTAACAACACTGTTTCCTGCCTTATCTATGGCGGTTATGAATACTTCATATCTGCCATCGCCCTCACCCTTTGTACTGTCAGGGAAGGTTCTTGTTGCGTTGTTGTAAAGCTCTTCTGTCTTCTTAGCCTGTGCGCTTCCGCCTGCAGGAGTATAGACATATGTTATCTTTACATCTGTAAGATCTGCATTTGCATCTGTAAGTATATAGCCGATCTTAGCACTGTCCTGAAGTCTGAGATCCTTCTCGAACTCTGTCTCGCCATTAAGTGTAAGCTTAAGTTCAGGATCAGTTGTATCGATAGTAAACTCAACACCGTTTGATGTGCTTTCGTTTTCAGCTCTGTCGACCGCACTTACTGTTATATGATGCTTTCCTTCACCCTTAACGGTGATGGTTGCTGTATAGATAGTGCCCTTCTTTGTAAATGTAACACCGCTTACAGCTTCTCCATTATCATAAACCGTAAATGGATCTGCTGCCATATCGATATCATTATCAAATATATTGATCTTAACACTTACCGACTCACTGTTATAAAACTCACCATAGGTAAAGCTTCTGTCAAAATGAGCACTCTTCTGAGAATATTCTCTCGAGAACTTGCTGATCTTAACGCTTGTTCCGCTTACCTTCTCGATCTCGATCTCAGGTGGAAGGCTGTCGATAACAAATGCTGTTTTCTTTGTAGTCTTCATGCCTGCAAGATCAGTTGCGGTAACAGTTACAAGATATACACCGTCTTCTGTAAATGTTCTGCTGGTCTCACCCTCTGAACCAAAGTTGATACCATATTCAGCTGTAGTCTGGTTGCTGAAATCTGTATATTCAACGTCCATAACCACATCTTTCGGATCATTATTATCATCAGAAAGCTTGTAGCTTATCTTTGCATTTCCGTTTGTTCTGAAATAATCATCTTCATCAGCTGTTACTTCAGGGGCTGTTGCACCGTTAAGAAGGAGTCTGAGGTCAGGTTCCGTCTTATCTATAATGAATTCCACGCTGTCCTGAGCCTTACGTCCTGCCTTATCCTTTGCAACTGCCTTAAATACATACTTTCCTTCTTCAGAAAGTTTGATCGTCGCTGTATACTTTCCACCCGCAGCAACACTGTCAAGGGATGGTTTAAATGTAAGATCAACCTTCTTGCCGTTCTTATCCGTAAGCACGCAGCTTTCAGGATAATACTCTGCAAGATTTACGGTAAGAGTAACATCTGAAGTAAAGTACTTAGATGTCTTTGGTGATTCACCCTTAAGGGATATGCTCACCTGCGGATCAGTCTTATCAATGATAAATACAACTTCATCTGTCTCCGCTGCATTTCCGGCCATATCTCTAGTAAGTATTGTTACGTAATATGTACCATCCTCTGTAAAGGTCTTTGTGCCGCCGTTCACAAGAGATTCAGCGTCTGTTACCAGGGTTTCCTTCGTAGTGCTTCCCGGTCTCATGATGCTGTATTTCAGTTCAACATCAGCTTCATCTACGTAGTCTGCTGACTCACCCTGAAGACATCCGACCTCAACATCATTGTCAAATACTATGTAGTCCTCTCCGGAATACTTCTCGTATCCTGCAGCCTCACTTCCGTTAAGAAGCGCCTTGGATACTCTTGCTGTATTATCAATATAGAAAGTAAGTCTCTGGTTTGGACCCGGTGTGAACTCATTACCCGAATTATCTTTAGCACTCGTAATTGAGATTACATTGTATCCCGCAAATCCATCTGCTGCACTGAATTCCTTTGTAATGGTATATCCTGTATCAGTCTTAACCCATTCCCATGGATCCTCAGGATTATTTGTCAGTTCCTTTGAACCATTCTTAACAACAATATTCTGAGGCTCGATATTGTCATCATCCACTGTAAATGTAAGCTTTACAGGTCCCTTTGAATATCTGTAGTATTCATAATTCTTATCCGCATCATCAGGATCCACATACTCTGCTTTGGCTCTGTCGCCTGTGATAGTACCTGTACCCTTTGGAAGACCAAGGCCTTTATCCACCTTGATAAATGTAACAGGCTTCTTGCTGTCTATGATTATTACAAGAGTTCGTAATTCATTTACGTTTGAATTACCCGCATAGTCCATAGCATAAACCTTGAGTATATATCTGCCGTCGGCAATGGTTGTGCCATCATATTCAGTACCGGCAATTTCACTGATATTTATGCTTCCTGAATTTCCTGCTATATCTTTTGTACCAAGATTAACGCCATCCTTGGAAAGACCAAACCTTATGAAATGAACTCCGATATTATCAGAGGCCTTTGCCTCTACCGGAATATCACCGGTCTTATTTACAGTCTTAACTGTATCAGCGATCACAACACCGTCAACCTTAAGGTAATCCTTTGTGATTTTTGTCTCGCCGCTCTTTTCATAACCGACAAACGGTTCTTCCTGGTCAACGTAGAACACTCCTGTAAGAGTCTTCGGATTTCCAACAAGGTCCTTAAAAGTGAAGGATACTGTCGTTCCTGCTATTGTTGCGGAAGGATCAACCTCATACAGATACTGTTTGGCATCTGAATCGGCCGAAATCTCGGTCATGCCTGTAACTGATGTAGGAGCCAGATTTTCGTCAAGCCCTGAATGAGTATCCTTTGTATCATCTGCCAAGCCGCTTACAAGTACATATACATGCTTGTACCAGTCTCCGCTTTCCGATACTATATTATCTCCGGTGAAGTCTTCTGCACTGTTGGCTGTAAGACTAGCATCAGGAGAAGTAAGGTCGACATAGTAAACCTTTGAATCCTGTTTACACTCGAAGCCGTTAATATTTGTTGTTTCTACCTTGAGACTGTAAATTTTCTCTTCAAGATTTACGGCATCTGTCAAATATACACGTGTATATACGCCATCCCTATAAGCACATTTCTCGTCGTCTCGGGTAAGTGTTACAGCATTTCCGTCTCTGTCAGTAGCAACCACATAAGCATCTTCAATCAGCACCTCTGATACTATCGTGATCTCGTACTGGAGCTGACCACCAGTCTGTGTATTATTATATTTAATATGGAGATTATCGGCATCAATGATTTTTTTTCTATCCGGTGTAAGAGCACTCGGTATTATCTCGATGCTAGCCCTTTCATTATAGACACCAACACTGCCGGTCTTACTATTATCACCTGTACTTGTATTACCCGCCTTATCGGTCGCAGTTATAATATACTCTAATGATTTTCCCTCATAATAACCTGCAAGTGATCCCTGCGAAACAGTAGCCTTATATACATCGCCATCAAGAACTGCGTCATAACTAAAGCCGTCTAAAATAACCTTTGCGCTTGCGACTCCACTGCCTGCCTCAGTAATTGGGAAGCTGATTTCAAGAGCCTTCTGGCTTGTAAGTTTATTTGCAGTCAGATCAACTGCGCTTCCACCCTGTGAAAATGTAACATCACCGATCACAGGTTCCGTGACATCATAGTAAACCTTAAAAGCGTCTGCTGAAGTATCTGCTTCTTCATTATAAGCATTCTTAGCCCATACATAGAGGGTATGAAGTCCTTCTGTAAGTTCTCCTTCAGCTATAGCCTTTGATACATTTACTTCATTTGCTGCTTCAAATTCAAACAGTGATACCGCTTCGGTTCCTTCATATATTGCTGCATCTGTTATATTGTTTTCTGCCGATACAGTTGCCGAAACAGTCGGCAGTGTCTTAGTATAAAGAGGATCCGTTGCATATGTTGATGCATCAGTTCCATTTACCTTTACATCAGATATGGTAACAGCTGTATCAAGATAAGAAGCTGTAATGTTAAGCGTATTTTCGATAGAATCATCAGCATTACTAAATGTCATAATGCCGGCATATGAAACATTTGCCTGTCCGTTATTCGTATCCTTATCTGCAGGAATCGTAAAGGTTGCTTCCGTATCAGCTGTAACATCATTATCTCCGCCATAATGTACGATTGCATCCTCATCAAACTTGACTGTGATATCAATCTTATCTGCAGGATTAACATCCTGAAGAACGATTGAAGGATCCTTGAAGAGTGCCTCTGCCGCTGCTCTTGCCTCATCCTTTTTATTCTCCGCAAGCAGTGCTGCAGGATCATACTCTACAACCACATCACCGGCTTCTACCTTTAAATAAGTAAGAAGACTGAAGTTTACCTTTTTCTTTACTCCTGAAACAGCATAAACCTTCGTGATTACTTCATCTACTTCTTCCTCAATTTCGGTAACATACTTTCTGAATACCCAGTATGTTCCATCCATGGTAACCTTATCACCTGCAGCTGCAGGATCAGAAAACCATTCAGCATTTTTAAATTTTGTACTTCCTTTTATTGCACTTTCAGTAAATGAATCAGAAGAAACATCAAATATTGTATACTCCAGCTCACCGTAATATACCTTACCGGCTTCGAAGTTTTCTGCGCTGTTTACCCATGTTGTATAATCTTCGTCATCAATTGTAAGAGTCTGTGCAGCCTGATCAACAACCACATCATCCTGATCAAATGACGATGCCGGACATTCATATTTCAGTGTAAGGAGATTAGCCGTTTTATCTTCGCCGAAGAGAGTTTCCACCTGAGTATTAAGTTCATCACTCGTGTTGTTTTCTTTATTAAAAGTATACTGTTCTCTTGCACTAAGTACATTTTCCGGTTCATCCTTTGAAAGATCAGCCGTAACACTCCAACCATAAACATCTGTTATATATACTATAATATAATCTTTACCTGCAGGAACCTCCTCAGGAGTATCTACATAAGTAAGAGCATCGCTGTCATCAAGGTAATAAAATCTGCCTACACTATGCATTCTTGACACCCTTGGAAGCTGAAACTCCACCTGGTCTGATAAAGTGTAAATAGTATATTCCTTCGCAGTTACCGCTTCACCATTTTCAAAAGCAGTTACCAGATTTCCGATTACACCTTCTACTCCGCCGTCGCTAACATCGTCACTTTTTGCGTATCCAAAGTTGTCCCCCAGAAAATCCGATTCCGTATAGCTTGTATCCGCCTTGATTTCTCCGGCCTTAACATTTCTGTCACTGCTGTTAACCCGTATAACGGTTATCACCATAGCTATAGCCATGACGAACGCAATGATTCTTTTTAACTGTTTTTTATTCAGTATTTTTTTCATTTTCTTACCTCCGTCCTTTAGCTATCCAGTTCTTCACTGGTATTAACAACAGTTACTGAGTAGAGAACCTTGATCATAGATGAATAATCTGTATCGTCCTTCTCTGCCTTTGATCTTTCTTTTACAGGCCCTGCAGTCTTTACACCAAATGTATGTACATCCGGTCCACCCCTCAGTACTGAGGTGATATCCTCTCCGGCTTCGTCTCTGATAACTGAATCCAGAGCCTCTGAGCTGCTGTTACCCTGTCTGCGGTTTTCTTCAACTCCCGTTGAAGTTGCACCGATAAGATCGAGTTCTTCCTCTTCTTCATCTTCAGAAAGAACTGATGTAATGCTTTCTGAATCCTGGCCTTCTGATATAGCTGACATATCCTCGTCCAGATCAGTATCATACATATCATCTCCGAGGATTGCTGTTTCATCCTCTCCGCCTTCTGTACGTACAGCAGCGCCTCCGGAATTTCCTCTTCTGAGAACGTCCGTTCCTTCGAGGTATCCGCCGACAGCCATCTCTTCCTCAGTAAGGATTTCTGTATTATCCTCCTCAGGATCTCCTGCCGCCGAACCATATTTGCTGTATCCAAGAAGCTCTGTCTGTGTATCCGGATCAGCATTTCCGGCACCGACATTCGGTCTTGGTTTGTATTTTTTCTTTTTATCTTCCTTAAGTGAACCTGAACCGCCGCTTGTAAGCGCCCCTGTTTCCTTTGTCTTCATTTCAGCTTCACGTACGGTGATCTTGCTTGTGGAATCATGGATAGCCTTATCCTTAGAAATGGATTCGTATCCGGTCTTCCTTATCTCTTCAATCCTCTTTTTCTGGGTGCTTCCTGTCAGATTACCTATAACAGCCGGAATCTTAAGCACGAAGAAAAGCACTATTGTAAGTATCAGGAATACGATCGCAACTCCTATTCCGCCATATAAAAGAGCTTTATAAAATGCCATTCTTCATCACTCCCCTTCCTTGCCATCAAGTATACTGACATTGATCTTAAGATTTGTCCACGATGTGCCTGCGAGGGTACTGATGTTCGGAACTCTCTTCTCTGCTTCGTCATAGAGCTCCTTGATCTTTCTCTTCTCCGCTTCACTGTAACTCTTTATATCACCGAAGTATGCAAAGAGTTCTGTAAGATGAGCCGCATAAACCTTTGCTATTGCAGTTGATTTTGTAGAAAGATTTGTCTCTCCCATCTTATAATAATTAAATGCATTATCATAATCGCCAATGCTTATATACATATTTGCAATGCTGCATATCTGTGACTGATATGCAGACTGTACATCCTTAATATTGCTGTTTGTACTGTCAGCCTTGAGATCGATAACCTTTCCCTCTTCATCGGTTCTGCTGGTAATAAGCTCCAGCATAGCACGGCTTCTTGCGATTGCAAGATTATAGTAATCTGTAGAAGCATCATGGGAAATGTTATTCTCATCCTCGATAGCCTTTGTCTTTTCAGCTATCTTCTGATAAATGGATGCCGCATAGTTGGTCATATCATATTCATATTCAGCAGCAAAATCCGAATCACTCAGATCTTCCTCTGCCTGGCTCACAACAGTTGCGATCTTTGCAAGGCTCTCCTCATCGACATCACCGATGATCCTTGTAAAGCATTTCTGAATAAGGATATAATTTGTGAACTTCTGACTGTTGGTATTTGAAAGTCCCTTATTATAATTGTAGAAATCCATAAGATTTGCATACAGATCACGGGCATCGGTAATACCGGTATCTACAGCCTGGGAAACCTCACCGAGGTACTTCGCAGATTTGCTGTAGCTGTCATATTCCTTATCATAATGTTCATCATCTTTTCCGTCTATCATACGGAAATACTGTGCAGCAGCACTGTAATTCTCCATAACAAAGTATCTGTAAGCTACCTGATAGATAACATCTGCATTAACCTTACGTGAAGGGTCCTTTATCTTTGCCTCGATGGCACTGAGTCCGCTGGCAAGATCAAGTTCAGGCTCACCCTCACCTGTATACTGGCTGTCAACCTTTACATACATATCCAGCATTCTGAGATATGCGTCCGAGCTGTCTACATCAAGGTTCATGGCATCCTTATAATAGTTGGATGCTTCCTTATAATTACCTGATTCATAAGCTTCATTTCCGCTGTTAACCAGTTCAACATAGTTCTCCATACGAAGTCTCTTTACACCGGTATAACCAACGATTCCGGCAACGCCGCCAAGGATCGTAAGTGCAGCAGAGGTTATGAAAAGCACGAGCTTCTTCTTGTTTTTCTTTCTAAATGAATCATCAAGCTCGGTATAATGATCAAGTGCATAAAGAAGCTCCGAGCAAGACTGATATCTGTCATTAGGGTCCGGCTGGGTACATTTTAAGATAATCTTTTCAAGACCTGTTGAAAGAGCCGGGTTCCACTGTCTTATCGGCTTCATTTCATAAGGCGGTTCACACGGATTCTTGCCTGTAACCATATGATACATAGTTGCACCCAGATTGTAGATATCGGTTCTGGCGTCAGTCTTGTAAATACCACGACCCTGAGCATCACCGAACTGTTCCGGAGCAGCATATCCTCTGGTTCCAAGCGCAGTTGTATCTGCATTATTTTCAATTGTATATTCCTTCGCAGTACCGAAGTCGATAAGCTTAACTCCACCCTCCGGCTTCAGCATAACATTCGAAGGCTTCATATCTCTATAAATTATAGGCGGATTCATAGAATGCAGGTAATCCAAAGCAGAAGCAAGCTGCCTGCCCCACTCGATAACCTTCTCCTGTGGCTGGGCTCCCTTCTCCTTAAGTATCTCTGCTATATTTGTTCCTTCTATGAAATCCATAACAACATAGATAGTGCCTCTGCTGTTGATGATATCAACGATTCGCGGAAGAACAGGATGATCTACATCCTTAAGTATGTTAGCTTCTCGCTCAAGTCCTTTAAGGAGTGTATCACGGGTTTTTGTTCCGTCATTTTTCATCTCCTTAACTGCCCACTGCTTATTCAGTCGGTTATCTCTCGCAAGATAAACTATAGACATTCCGCCTCGGCCTATCTCCTTAAGTATCTCATATTTACCGTCTAATACAGTTCCCTCTTTAGTCATCTTATAATCCCCTAAAATGTTTTAACTACGACAACCGAAATATTGTCGGTTTCCTTCCTGTTTTTGACGAGCTCGGTAAGATAAACGCATCCATACTGAAGTTCATCATTTGACGGAGTTGCCTCCGGTCCCAGTTTATCAATAATCTCATCATCACTTATCTGGTGTCTGAAACCATCCGAGCAAAGAAGATAAACCGCATTTTTCTTGACTTCCCCTTTTATAAAATCAGGCTGAACGACATTTGAAGCACCCACGCACTGCAGCAGCACGCTTCGTCTCGGGTCCACCTTTGCCTGCTCCTCAGTCATTCTTCCCATTGCAACCTCTCTTGCAACAAATGTCTGATCCTTTGTAAGCTTCTTAACATCTGCTGTAGTAAGCTCATAGACACGACTGTCGCCAACGTGAACGATGTAATAGTCACCCTTGTACATAAGCATCGCAGAAACCGTGGTTCCAAGCATCAGATTATTATCTGCGCCGTAATTACCAAGCTTCTGGTTCATCACCTGGATGATATTGTCCCAGTCATCATGAAGAGACTTCATGGTAAATGTATCCTTGCATGCCTGTTTCACAAACTCTTCATCGAACCACTCGCAGAAAGCATAGATAACCTCCTTGCTCGCAAGTTCTCCCTTTGCAAGACCACCCATTCCATCGCAAATAATGGCAAATGCTGCTTTTCCGGTAGGCGTATCGACAATCCTTACCGCAAGTGAGTCCTGATTTGTACTTTTTCTGATCCCAATATCTGTGTTGTAACTTGCTGTAAATTCCATCTTACTCTCCACTTCTGAGTCTGAAAATAAATTCTTCGTCTCCAAGCCTTACCTTAGTTCCATCCGTAAGAAGCTGTGGCCTGAGCGGTTCGAGCTTCGTACCGTTTACATATGTTCCGTTTGTAGATCTCTTATCTATAATGTAATTAGCTCCATTTCTCTCACGTCTGATAATACAGTGCTCTCTGCTGACAGCAGTATTATTTTCAATCGCATAATCCGCATGAAGCTTAGATTTACCAATAATAAATTCCGGCTTTGTTACATAAATATTTTCGCCCGTCTTTGTTCTGACAAACCTTGGAACAGCCTTGGTTCCTCCTGTTATGGAATTATCCTGAACAAGTGAGGTAACTGTTTCCTGCTGTTCAACCGATCCGCCCTCTGCCGCAACCTTAGCCGCTGCTGCAGCTGCTGCCTCTCGTCTGGCTCTCTTCTCAGCCTCAACCCTTTCAGCCACATCCATGAGTGTCTGTGGGAATGCAGGATCCTGAGTATTTGGATAACCATAAGCTGTCTGCTGAGCCTTCTTACTAAGCATCTGAGGAGGGATCTTATCAATCTTCTCATCCTCCATGAAGCCGAGCGTATCCATTTCCTTCATAACATCATCAAATGGACTTGGGGCCGGTGCCGGCTGTGTCGGTACAGTTGGCTGTGCCGGTGTTGGCTGCTGTGCAGATACTGATGACTGAACAGGCGTTGGCTGTACAGGTGCCGGTGCTGGCTGCTGTGCAGGTGCTGCTGGCTGTGCCGGAGCCTCAGGCTTCTTAGCTGAGTCATCTTCCATATTTCCAAAAAGATCGTCCAGATCTTTTGCTGTAAGTCCTATTGAATTTCCCGGTGCATTCTGTGGGCCGTTCTGTGGTCCGTTCACTGGCTTCGGTGCATCCATTGGGCCGTTCATCGGCTTTTGTGCATCCATTGGTCCGTTCATTGGCTTTGGTGCGTCCATTGGTCCGTTCATCGGTCTTGGGCCACCCATCGGGCCATTTGGCATCTGGCCAAACGGTATATTCTGCGGTCCGTTCTGTGGGCCGTTCATCGGCTTTGGTGCATCCATTGGTCCATTCATCGGGCCATTTGGCATCTGGCCAAACGGTATATTCTGCGGTCCGTTCATCGGCTTCGGTGCATCCATTGGCCCATTCATTGGCTTTGGTGCGTCCATCGGTCCGTTCATCGGTCTTGGGCCACCCATCGGTCCATTTGGCATCTGGCCAAACGGTATATTCTGTGGACCATTCATCGGCTTTGGTGCATCCATTGGACCGTTCATCGGCTTCGGTGCATCCATTGGCCCATTCATTGGTTTTGGTGCATCCATCGGTCCATTCATCGGCTTTGGTGTATCCGGTTTTATATTTTCAACCGGCTTAACTTCATCTGTAGCTTTAACTTCCGGTTTGACTTCCTCTGTTGATTTAATTTCCGGCTTTACTGCTTCTGCCGGTTTAGCTTCCTCTGTTTTAGCCTCTCCGTCTGCCTTAGCCTCTTCTGCCGGCTTAGGCATCTCTGTCTGAGGACCATTCATTGGTCTTGGTCCGCCAGGTATCTGTCCAAACGGTGCATCCATCGGTCCGTTCATTGGCTTTGGTGCATCCATCGGTCCGTTCATTGGTTTCTGCGCATCCATCGGACCATTCTGTGGCATACCCTGCGGTGCATTTATCGGTCTTGGACCACCCATTGGTCCATTTGGCATCTGTCCAAAAGGTACATTCTGTGGGCCATTCTGAGGACCGTTCATCGGCTTTGGTCCATCCATTGGACCGTTCATCGGCTTTGGTCCATCCATTGGGCCATTCTGCGGCATACCCTGCGGGCCATTCATCGACTTCTGCGCATCCATCGGACCGTTCTGCGGCATACCCTGTGGTGCATTCATCGGTCTCGGGCCACCCATCGGTCCATTTGGCGCCTGTCCAAAAGGTACATTCTGCGGACCTCCCATCGGACCACCAGGCATCTGTCCAAAAGGTACATTCTGCGGACCTCCCATCGGACCACCAGGCATCTGTCCAAATGGCATATTCTGCGGGCCATTCGGCATCGGTTGTCCCGGCATTCCCTGTGGCGGCATGCCCTGCATCTGATAGTTCTGTGCAGCCTGATTCTGTGCCCTGTTTCTAAGGAGCTCCATACGGCTTACTCTTCCCGGATTTGCCGTTGCCTGTGCAGGTGCAGCTGCATCCGGTGTAAACTCTTTAACCCCTGCCTGACTCATCATATCCTTGATGAAGCCTGTAAACTTTATAAGTGAAAAATCAAATCCATTTATCTCATTGAAAACTCTTGCGACATAATTATCCTTATCCTCAGGACTGAACTTAAGGTTTGCAAGCACATTTCTGAAGAAATCGCAAATGTCTTTAACAGCGATCACTGAACCCTTGATTGGAAATGCAACACAGATAACCTCCAGAGTCTCCGGATTAACAAATATCTTGTCAGCGTCCTTCTGAATATAGCTGATCTGTATTCCCTTCGGTCCTATACTGAACGCCTTAATGAGGCCATCAATAAGCTTTAAAACCTCCGGCTTCGTGTGCTCCTTCTTCGAGAAATTCACAAGATTCGGATAATCAGCCGCTATGGCTGAAATGCTTTTTCTGCCATTAACCTCTGTCACCTTGATAGGTGCAACCCCGTTTATCTTTTCCTGTCCGAGTTTCTCTGCAGCAGTTGTGTCCAGCTCGTCAACAAGATCCAGATCATATTTTAATATAACGTTCCCGTTTTCATGTGTTTCAGTTATCTTCCCCATATCTACACCCGTCCTCCTGATCAGTAAAAATTAAAGCATTTTTTCAAGCAGAATTATGCATGTGCAGTGCACATGCATAATCAGTAAATTTATTAAGGATTATCCCAGTTTGAAGAGGAATTCCTCATCACCAAGCTTGATCTTGGTATTGTTCTTCAGGAGAACCTCCTGTCCTTCTTCCAGCTGTTCATTATTAACATATGTATGATTCGTTGACTTGTTGTCCTTGATGTAATATCCATCATCTTTCTTGGTGATTATCGCATGCTGTCTGCTGATAGCACCATTTCCTGTAACAGAATAGTCAACGCCTCTGTTTGCCTTACCAATCTTAAATACAGACTTATTGATAACAACCCTCTCCTCTGTATTTACACGAATGATATAAGGGTTGATATTAAGTGTTCCTGTAAGACCAAGGATAGCTCCTCCGGCCTGCTGAACCTTTGCCAGTGTGCCTGATCCCTTCTTCTCGCCGGCAGCATCTTCGATATTCTCAATAACCTCGTCCTTGGAATCTCTCTTTCTTGACTCCTCAGTTACCTCAATACCGTCGCTGTCATCAGATGCACTGCTCTGAACAAGAGCTGCACGATTAACCTTTATATTTTTAGTCTGAACATGCGGTCTGTTTGGAACAACCTCATCCAGTTCTTCATTTTTCAGATATTCTGTAAGACCTACTGTTCTGGGCTCTTTTTTATTTACGATCTCTTCGATACGTTCTTTGATCTCTTCCTCGCTGAGATTATCTGTCTGTCCGCCCGGCGCCATATCTGCGGTAAGTTCTCCTGAGCCTTCCTCAACAGACTCTACGAAGCTGTCGAAATCAACCTGCTCAACGTTGTCCTCGCCTTCCTCTTCATCATCGCCGATTTCCGGAAGATTGCCATCTCCTTCTTCAAGGCCATCCATATAGCTTCCTACTCCGTCTCCTGAACCCGCATCGCTGTTTACGATCTCAGAACCATCGTCAGCAGATATTGAGCCCTGCTCATCATAACCAATTCCCGAATCAGCCATCAAAGCCTCTGTAAGACTTATAAGGCCTCTCAGGTTAAATGCATCGCTGTTGATGTATGTAAGCATCTGTCCGATATAGGCAAGATCCTCATTTACATTGAATTTCATATTTGCAATGAGCTGTCTCACGAAGCCCTTGAACTCTATGCTGAGAGAGCCATCGCTCTCAACAGGGAGACACAGGAACTGAATATTGTAAGAATCCGGATCAATATATATAAATTTCTTATTAAGCAGGATGTAAGAAAGGCGCACAGCCTCTTCCTTCAATGTCATAAGACCAAGTGCTATATTTCTTATGATCGTAAACACCTGTCCTTTATTCATACTTCCCTTTACGAACTCGGCAAGTTCCATCTTTCCGCTTACATCAAATGTAAGGTAATCGAATTCCTCATCCTCCTCGTAAATAACCTTAACGAGCTCATCCAGACTTTCCTCTTCCATAAAGTCCAGTACATCCTCGTCAAGCTCTGTGCCATCACCGATCACATAAGTCAGGTAGCGCTCGTCGCCGATATTTTTTGCTGTAAAACTAAAGCTTCTCATTTCTCCTGATCTCCTCCTGCAAATATATTTTTTCGGATTCTAATCACTCATTGAATCCTGATGTTCTTCATATGTTTCGCTGAATACGTGTCTGCCATCACCCGCATCGCTTGTATGATAGTAAAGATAATTATGCTCTTCCGGATATAAGACTGCCTTTATACATTCATCACCCGGATTACAGATCGGTCCTACCGGAAGTCCCTCATACTTGTATGTATTGTAAGGCGAATCAATTTCCAGGTCATCGTAAGTAACCATATCCTTATCGTACATACCCTCTGTCAGAGGATAAAGAACTGTCGGGTCAACCTGAAGGAGCATTCCTTCTCTGAGACGATTATTAAATACGCCCGCAATTGTCCTTCGCTCGCTTCCGATCTTGCACTCTCTCTCAACCATCGCCGCCTTGGTAATGACCTCGTAGACTGACATTTCAAGCTCTTCCGCTTTTTCAAGCATGCTATCTGTAAAATGATATTTGAATGTTCTGAGCATCTCACTTACCAGAGACTCTGCAGTTGTATCCTTGTAAATGTCATAAGTAGCAGGGAACAGGAAGCCTTCCAGCCTGTATCTCACGCCGGTATCAGGCACATCAGCAAGATACTTGAAATCGCTGGATGTAACTGATTTAAGAGCCTTGATAAACTGACTCTTTGTACAGATATTCTGTTCCTCGCACCTTTCTGCGATCTGATCCACCGTAAAGCCCTCGGGAACCACCAGCTTGTCGATCGGTCCTTCGACAGGCTTTTCTTCAGCCATAAGCTTCATCATGTCAAGAGTATTCATTCCCGTATTGAACGTATACGTACCGCCATGGAGCTTACCGCTGTATTCCGAATTGGAAAGCCTTCTTGTAAATGCCAGTTCGTATTTTATAAGTCCCTTCTTTTTCAGAATCTTTGCGATTTCTTTTTCTGTAGAGCCTTCCGGAATCTCCACCACAACATCTTTTCCCTTTGTGGTAGCCATATTCGTATATTCATACTTAAAATCGTTTATAAAATCCTTGATGTATCCCTTGACGAGAACAAAAAGCATTAATGAAACGATTATGCAGATAATCCATTTTATAACCTTAACGGTAAATCTTCTGATCTTCATGACAAAGCAATCGATACTCCACGTATTCTGTAAATTTTTTCACAAACTGTTTTACATAAAATCTGTAAAAATTCAACGAAAATAAAACAAATATGCACATTTAAAAATGGACACACTTGAAGTAATTCTACATTAATGCTATTATATTAACATCTTTTACAAATAATTTCAAGAAAGGATGATAGTATTTTGGCAAATCCAACAGGAATTTTAACCATGGCAAACGGCGATGTGATAAAGTTTGAGCTTTATCCTGAAATCGCTCCGGAAACAGTAAACAATTTCGTTTCTCTGGCAAAGAAAGGGTTCTACGACGGACTCATCTTCCATAGAGTTATCAGCGGATTTATGATTCAGGGCGGAGACCCTGACGGACGCGGAACAGGCGGACCGGGATATTCCATCAAAGGCGAATTCGCACAGAACGGATTCAAGAATGACCTTAAGCATACAGCCGGCGTTCTTTCAATGGCACGTTCAATGATGCCTGACTCAGCCGGTTCACAGTTCTTCATCATGCATAAGGACGCTCCTCACCTTGACGGCGCTTATGCAGCTTTCGGCAAGGTTACGGAAGGCATGGAAAATGTAAATAAGATTGCAGAAACCAGAACAGACTGGAACGACAGACCTGTCGAAGAGCAGAAGATCAAGAGCATCGTGATCGATACTCAGGGCGTAGATTATCCGGAACCGACAAAGCTGCCAAGATAGTCATTTTATATCTGTCGATTATAAAAACAGCGAAACAGCGGGATGATCTTTATGGCCATCCCGCTGTTTCTATTTTTTTAGGCAACACCTCTGACAAAATAGTTTTGTCAAGATGAACCCGGGTTATTTTCTGACATCAAACTCCAGTGCACCGTTTGTACATTTGCCATCTGTTTTGACAATTATATATACCTCGCCCTTCGGAAGGTTCTCGAGTGATGAGCTGACCTTCTCACCGCCGCTTATCCTGAGCAGCTCCTGCTTGGTTCCGTCGCAGTCATAATAAACCGTCAGATTTCCCTTCTCCAGTTTAGCCGAGTAATCAATCGATCCGCCGTCCTTGCATTTAACAGTAAAAACCATCTGCCCCTTAAAGGAGTAGAAATCCATGAAGGCCGATTTTGAAGTATTTGAATGAACAAATCCAACCGCATTGTATTGCGACTTATACTTGCTGCAGCCGGTTATCATAAGCACCATTATCAGTGTTATCAAAATTATTCCTACTGTTTTTTTCTTCTTCATATGCCGTTCCTTTCTAAATCCGGTTTTCCTCAAAAAATCCTCTGTTCATTTCAGGGATTACCACTTATCATCCTTAAGCAGCATCATATCATTTATCCGGCAAATAAAAGAAGTGACCGCAGTCATATTTCCATTACGGATAACATATGACCACGATCATATTTCTGTCATGAAATAATATATACCAACACAAGCAGAGTCTAAATAGCATATTCTTCTACTATTAGCCCAGTTCAATCTACATTCATTATAATCAATAATATACCCACACTTACAATTACTATGATTGATAGCGTTGCACCTTATTAAATCCATAAGAGAGTTTTTGCTTTTTCGAACACTTTTCGGTGACTGAAAACGATTCTCCGAATGTCGGCGTTTTTTTACTTCACATGTCGATAAATCCACGAACTCATCCTTTGATAGATTTTTAATAGGACACTTCCTGTTTTTACCAGCAGTAAAAGTTACCTGTGCAGTGTTACCTGCTAACTTAAGCGATACTTCGGCATTCTGAGCTATATAAAGCTGATTTGAATTAATAGAATGAATTTTGGTCATAAGCAAAACACTCCTAACAAAATAATTTTGCTAAGAGTGCTCTCATATCAGCTTAATGGAACTAAACTGAAGATTCATTATTCAGTTTTACTTAAGTATTCCCAACTAGGGCTAAAAACGCTATTTCTTGCTCGTTACTACCGTAACTCGCTACCCTCACCTTCATCGACTGACATCAGCGTAGCTGAGAGGCGATTCAGGTTCGGGATGGTGGTTGGTTTTAGATAATATGAAGTGACCTCACATTTGTAGCATCGTGGATTTACCTGTATACTAGAGATTGTCTAAATCAACGGTAACAGGGATTACCACATACAAAGGAGGTCACTATGAAAAGAATACTAAAAATCGGGATGGATGTCCATAGTACAAATTATACTTTATGCGCAATGGAGCCTGTAATTGGTGCTGAGGATCGTGTTTTTGCGAATATTCAGGTAACACCGGATTATAAAAATATAATCTTGTTCATTGAGAACTTAAAGCAGAAGCTCGGATTGAAGGATACTTATGACATTGAATGTGGCTACGAAGCAGGATGCCTGGGGT
>FNUU01000022.1 GCA_900108205.1 Eubacterium ruminantium
CCCATTGGTCACACTCTATAAAATAGAATAAATATTTGCCGTATGTCCGGGTGGTGAGGGAGCTGTCTTGAAAACAGTTGGCCTGAAAAGGCTTGCAGGTTCAAATCCTGTGTACGGCGCTAAATGGGCAGGTAACCCGTAATTGGTAGCGGTCCTGACTGTAAATCAGGTGTCTTCGGATTCTGCTGGTTCAAGTCCAGCTCTGCCCACTTTGCTTGTATAAGCCTAAATTGGTAAGGCAGGAGATTGCTAATCTCTGAGTAGTCAGATTCATCTGGCGTTCTGGTTCGAGTCCAGATGCAAGCGCTAAATATTTTATATGTCGGGAACAGAAGTATAATCATGGAAAGGGTCGAGAATTGAGGTTAGTAATTCTCGATTCTTTTTTTTATGTTTTTTGACATCGTGACAAAGAAATTGCGAGGAATTGCGGTCAAAGTGTAGCCATTTTTAAGATACATGGCAGTTGTTATATTTAGATTGAAGGGATTTAGGATTTATAAAAGGGGGATCGGCTTCTTATAAATGCATAGCTTCGGCTTGCTTTTCTTGGCGGATTTTGGATGTTTCTGTCCGCATTCAGCCTGTTCAAGGGGTGATGCCTATGAGCTGAGAAAAATTTTTTGAAAAATTTTTCAAGGTGACGCATGAGATGCGACACCCCTGTGATATAGTGTGTTTGCTAGCAGAAAGTCGAGGATAAAATGACAATAAAAACAAATCCTAAATCTTTGAAACAGATAGAAAGATTATTTGATATGGCTGCATATTTATCTTTTAAGAGGATTGTGTCTGCTGAAGAACTGGCAGAAAGATATAACGTCCATAGAGCGACAGTTTTTCGTGATAAAAACACTTTGTATGATTGTATGGGCGTGATTTTTGAAAATGAGCCTGGACAACTCATTCGCGTTAATGATAGGTGGCATTATAAGTTTTTCCCGCTTTATGCATATCAGAGAAAAGCTTTGATTAAGGCAATTGAGATAATTAAGGACACTGATATTAGAGATGGTCTGATTTCTATTCTGTAAAAAGATATTAAAGTGGTGACAACCTGCCACTTGCTGAGTACTCCGTGTGGCAGGTGTGTTGCTGCTCTGGCTGGGTACATGACAGGTGTCGTGTGCTCTTCAGATCAGTAACTTGAACATTGATAACTGAATACAACAGATAACCGGACGTTCACGAATAGCTGAGCCGCAAAAACAGATGCGCTGTGACTGTGCTTTTAAGATATAAGAAATTACCAGGATCTTGATTCAGCATAATAGCGATAAAACATTGTTCGAAAGATAGATACTGTGGCGGTGTCGAGGCGAAGAGGCTGTTCGTTAATAATGATACTTCTATATGTTTATGATCTAAACATATAGTCCTGCGAGGACGGTGCGAATCCGATGTGGGCTGTGATGCCGCAGCTACCGGTTGTTATAAAATAATAGAGGAGGACAGTGAATGGATAATGATAAACTGATTAAATATTGCATGCATGTAAACTATTTGAGAATTCTCCTGAATAAAGGGTTAATTACTCTTGAGGAATATGAAAAAGTGTTATCTAAGATAAAAAAGGATTTAGACATAATATCAAATATAACGTGTTGACCATAAAAAGAATAATGGATATAATAGTATTAGTAGATGCATAATGTGTAATGTATTATAGGAATACAAAAGGATGAATTATGGAAGTTCAG
Source organism: Eubacterium ruminantium (assembly GCA_900108205.1). Taxonomy (GTDB): domain Bacteria; phylum Bacillota; class Clostridia; order Lachnospirales; family Lachnospiraceae; genus Eubacterium_Q; species Eubacterium_Q ruminantium_A. Next base: position 1,701 of record FNUU01000022.1, read on the forward strand.
GTAATTAAAGCCAAAGCATTGGATGAAAATGGAGTCGTAAAAAGGCATAATAGGTTAAGAGTGGCGGCGTATTGTAGAGTTAGTACCGATGAAAAGGATCAGATTAAAAGCTATAATTCGATGGTACAGCATTATACAGATTATATTAAAAAGAATTCAGATTGGGAATTTGCAGGTGTATATGCTGATAAGGCGGCTACCGGTACAAGTGTTAACAAACGTCCTGAGTTTCAAAATTTGATAGCAGAATGTTTAAATGGTAAAATAGATTTGGTTATAGCTAAGAGCCTTTCGCGGTTTGCCAGAAACACCCTGGATACTGTAAAATATGTCAGATTATTAAAAGAAAAGGGCGTCGGTATCTATTTTGAGAATGAAAACATTAATACATTAAAAGATGGCGAGTTTTTGATGACAATCCTTAGCTCTGTTGCTCAACAGGAAGTTGAAAATACTTCAGCAAATGTTAAGAAGGGGCTTGCAATGCGTATGCAAAGGGGCGAGGTTGTTTGTTTTCAAGGATGCTTGGGATATGATTATGATTACGAAAAGAAAGAAATAGTTATAAATGAAAAGGAAGCAGATACCGTTAGATATATATTTGAAAGATATGCATCTGGTGCAGGAAGTACAGTTATAGCCAGAGAGCTAAATGAAAAAGGTATAAAAACTCGGAAGGGTGGTAAATGGGGTATAAGCACAGTTATGTGTGTTATAAAGAATGAGAAATACAAGGGCGATGTTCTCATGGGCAAGACATTTACAACGGATCCGATTACTAAAAGAAGACTAAAAAACCGTGGAGAACAAGATCAGTATTATATAAAAAATCATCATGAAGCTATTATTTCGGAAGAATTATTTGAAAAGGCAAATGCTATCAGATTGAAAAGGGTTGGTCCTAATAAATTACAGACAAACAAACTAAGAAGAAAATATAATAGGCAATATTGTTTTAGCAGCATGTTATACTGTGGCTATTGTGGAGATTCTTTATCAAGAAGAACATGGCATAGCTCATCAAAATATTATAAGATTATCTGGCAATGCTCAACAGCAACCAAGAAGGGTAAGATTAACTGTAAACACAGTAAGGCTATTGAAGAAAGTGTTATAGAAAAGGCATTCACTGAGTCATACAGGATAATGTGTTGTGGGAATAAAAACGTATTAGATGAGTTTCTTCATAAGTTTGAAGAAACGATAAAAGGAGACAATTCAGAAAAGGAGTATAAAAAAACACAGAGATCACTCTACGAGATAAATAAAAAGAGAAAAAAGCTGTTGGATAATTATTTATCAGGTGTTGTATCTCCGGAAATCTATAAGCAGCTTGATATTGAATATGAGAAAAAAGTGGCTGAATATGATAAGGCAATAGCGCTATATGAAGATAAGATAGACGAAAACAGCCTTATGAAAAAGAGGCTGGAGATATTTAAGAAAACATTGGCTCAGAATAGTGATCAGATAGAGTTTGATAAAAATATTTTCGAGAGTATAATTAGTAAAGTTATAGTAGGTGGATATGACGAAACGGGAACAGAAGATCCCTATAAACTTTCGTTTATATATAAGACCGGATTTGAAATCGATATAGACAATTCGAAAGAATTGTTTGGAAAAAAAAGGAAAAATGGATTAACTGATTTGCCGTCAGATAATTCATACGAGTTAAGGAGTGTGGTTTCAAATGATCAAAACGACACACGTCGAGGTCGTGAGCCTTTTGCAGAAAATGAGCAACACCCGGGAAAGAACGATCACGCTTGATGTCGAGATGGAAGACTATCATAGGATCAAGAACAGAACGGAGGTGACTGCAGATGCCACGGAATGATCATGAAAGATGGCAGATGGATCTTGAAGAATATATCAGACAGGGAGAACCTGAGCAGTCAGAGAAATCCACTGCATGGAAAACGGCTATTGGTCTTCAGGATGTTGATGGATTAAAGACCTCTGAGTATCTGTTAGAAACGGCTAAAGAGCATATTGAAGGCCGAATAGATATAAAGACAGCGCAAAAACGTATTCAGTCGTACTATGAACAAAGGCAGAGCCGAACCAAAATCGAAGAGGGGACAAAAGAAGCTGACATTGTTTCTGCCAGAATCGCTGAATTGCTGGGAGAAAGAACCTTTCAGTTTTCACCGGCAGAGTGGAAGAACATTCATAAGCGGCTGTTTAAAGATATCTTTCCACATGCAGGTGAATACAGGACTTATAACATTACGAAAAGCGAATGGGTTCTTAACGGGGAGACCGTTCTGTATGCATCGGCTGACAGTATAAGGGATACCTTGGATTATGATTTCGGACAGGAAAAGGAATTTTCGTATGAGGGTCTTTCCGCCGGTGATGCGGTGAAGCATATTTCGAAGTTTACATCCGGTATATGGCAGATTCATCCATTCTGTGAAGGAAATACAAGATCTACGGCGGTGTTCATTATTAAGTATCTGAAGACATTCGGCTTCTCAGTAAACAATGAGATATTCGCAGAGAATTCATGGTATTTCAGAAACTCTCTTGCCAGAGCCAATTATAATGATCTGGGCAAGGGAATCAGTGCTACTACATTATATTTGGAGCGCTTTTTTGAAAATCTCTTGATGGGATATCAGAATGAGTTAAAGAATAGATTTATCCATGTGGATTACAAGGAACAAAGTGCAATTCAAAGTGCCAAAGTGCCAAACACAAAGAGCCATAATGGCACTATGAAGATGACACTTGAGGAAATGGCAATAATAAAAGTACTACAGACAGAGCCTTCAGCAACTCAAAAGAGAATTGCGGAGCTTACGGGAAAATCCGAGAGGACGATCAAAAGAAGAACAGTCGAAATGCAGGAAAAAGGACTAATCCGCAGAGAGAACGGTAAGCGCAACGGCATATGGGAAGTACTTGTAAATATATAGATCTAACGGATTTAGAGGAAGAAAAGAGATAAGGATGAAGATAGTATGGAACTACGAAAAATCAACACACAGGATGCATTTGCCCAATGGGAATACACAACGGCTTTGCCGGCAGAAGAAAATGGACTGACCAACCCATATAATGGTGTTTCATATGATGAATATGTAGAAAAAGTACTTCCTGAATTGATTTCGTATGAACATCCGGTAAATATGCCTGAATGGTTTGTGCCTGAAACATATTATTATCTGTGGGATGACGGGCATCTTGTCGGAGAGTTTAGGATCAGGCATTATCTTACGCAAGCACTTCGAACAGGTGCGGGGCATATCGGTTATAGTATCTTGAAGGGTGTTCGCGGTAAAGGTTACGGAACAGAAGGCTTAAGGCTTACGGTTATGATTGCAAAAGACATTATTCCGGAGGACGAGATATATTTGCGGGTCAATAAAGATAATATTGCGTCCCAAAAGGTCATGAAGAAAAACGGAGCCCGACTCGCAGGAGAAGATGAAACACATCTGTTTATGCGAATAGCAAAATGATCCGGGTTTGAAACATCCTAAAGCGAATAAGATTTTAATTCCTCGTAGATTATGACGTTGAAGAAGGTGGCAAGGTGTTGCTCAAGCGTAACGACGTCGAGACCATCGTATTGATCGAACGGACCAGAAATGCGTAGGATTTTGTGCAGATAGGTATCGATGCGGAAGAATACTACAAAATCAAAGACGAGGATAAATAATATAAAAACCACGCATTGCGAAAAAACTTCAAAATGTGGTAAGCTGTCCCTATAAACACGCAATGCGAGGTGATGATATGGATACAGCAAAAACAATAAAAGAATTACGAGAAAGCACAGGGATGTCACGTAAAGAGTTTTCAGAGCATACGGGTATCCCTGTTCGTACATTGGAAGACTGGGAGGCAGGAAGAAGAACGCCGCCGGAATATATTCCGAGGCTGTTGGCGTATCAGATCAAAATTGAGAGGGAATACCTGAACTTATAGAAATAGCTGTTGGTAAACATTTTCGAGAAAATAATGAAGAAAAGCATTGGAGAAATGCAAAGTATGGTTGGTATCGATATGATTCACGATTTGCATTGCCTGTATACAATGAAACTGGAGAGATAGAAAGATATAATGTGTTTCATGCATCGTTAATTGTAAGACATTCCGAAGATAAAAAACTATATCTGTATGATATTTTAGACATAAAAAAAGAAACGAGCAACCCGATTGAGCCGTAAGGCTGTACACGACAAAAAACCCATTTCTTTTACAAGGATGATACTATGGTAAAGGAAAAATGTCAATCTGATTATTCAAATGTATCGGTACAAGAATTAAGGAAGGAAATAAAAATGGATATAAAAATACGGGAATGGAAAATCGAAGATAAATCGGAGCTGGCAGGAAATATGAATAATATGAATATACTGAACAATCTGCGGGATGGATTGCCCTATCCCTATACGGAAGCTGATGCAGAGGAATTTATAAGGGCAATGCTGTCGGCGGATAAGGATAATACCTTCGCATTTGCGATAACGTTGGATGATAAAGTTATCGGAAGCATAGGAGTATTCCGACAGGAGAACATTCATTACCGTACAGCGGAAATGGGGTACTACATTGGAGAGAAATACTGGGGCAACGGATATATGACGGAAGCAGTGAAAATGGCATGTAACTATGTGTTTGAAAGCACAGACATCATCAGGATCTATGCTGAGCCGTTCGCATATAATACTGCCTCCTGCCGTGTGCTTGAAAAAGCTGGGTTTGTTTGCGAGGGGATACTTAAAAGTAATGCATATAAGAACGGTAACATCGTTGATATGAAAATGTATGCGATAGTAAAGCAATAGACACTTGTTCACTACGATTATAAAATAAGTGGTTAATCAACGAAAACGACGTCGAGACGGTATGCTTGATGTCAAAAGTGTAGTGTCGAGACTAGTTAAAGCTATAGGATGGATAAAGGAGATGTTGAAATGTTTTTATTAGATGAACTATATAAAGAAAATCAAAATTATCCTAAAAGTGGTACTATGATAGAGAAGTTTATTTTCTACAGAAGAAATGACGATGATATAGACGTTGATGTTTGTAAATATAATATGGAGAACTACTTGATTACAAATCCATGTATTTGTAAAGATGCTAAAATTGTGGAACAACCCTCGTATAATAAATCAAAAAAGAAATATCAAATATCGGATGGAAAACATATTTTTCGCGGCGAGGCGTTGATAAACTGTATGCAAGTATTGCTACAAATTGTTAATTTAGATGATGAGGATACACGAATTGTATCTGGTGATTATGATGAAATATTAAATGGTATAAATAATTCTTCTATTTTTGCAGGTAATGAGAGAATGCGAGTGCTTCTTAATTCTTTCATAGAGGAATGTTATAGCGAAGGTAATTTTTTTGCTATACCTTTTATTCACGGATATTCACTAAATACTGCAAAAGGAAGACTTAAACAAAAAGGATTTCAAGAATCTATGGTTGATAGTGCAGATACATATTTTAAAGTATGTTTCAACTATTTTACAAATGGGATAGTTGGATGTCAACTTATCAAATATGTAGATGGATATTATGATGTTTGGAAAAATAGGTATACAAAGAATTGGCCCCAATTTGTAGATGATTATTTGTTTCAAGATTATGTAAATGAAAAGTATATTCCTATTCAAATGTGGAAAATGAATACTGGAGATATAACAAAGGATTTAGAAGATTATTTGGAAAATGCAATTAGTTTTTTAGCTAAACGTAGAGATAGAATTGAGAAATCCAAATCATAATGATAAAGTGGGTTCAAAATCGTAGCTATCGTTAAATGGTTTTATGGATATATTCCCATTAACGTGCAAATCCAGTAACATACATCTTGTCGCTTTGCACCATGTCGAGAGTATCGCGCTTTTACAGCGAATGAGCAACACCCGGGAGAGAACGATCACGTTGGATGTCGAAATGGAAGACTATTATAGGATCAAGAACGAAGGGAGATAGTTTAATGGCATAAAGTCAAAACATAGAATATAAGGAATCCTAGAGGGATGAATATCTGAAGTGGCTTTGCGGTTTTGCCAATGCTCAGGGCGGCACCATTTACATCGGTATCGATGATGCCGGAAATGTTGTCGGCATTAAGGATGTAAAAAAGCTAATGGAAGATATTCCGAATAAGATTCAGTCGGGATTGGGTATTGTTGCGGATGTGAATAAACATACTAAGGACGGGAAAGACTATCTTGAAATAAAGGTTGATCCGAGTTCATTTCCCATCAGTTATCATGGCGAATTTCATTACCGGAGCGGTGCGACCAGGCAGCAGCTGACAGGGATTGCTCTGACGGAATTTATCACGAAAAAGACCGGCGTCAGGTGGGAAGATGTAACGGTCGATGGAATTACCGTTGATGACCTTGATGCAGCCACATGATTCTATTCCGTATAATCCTGATATTGCCAATGTATTTTACAGAGCAGGATATATAGAAACCTGGGGACAAGGAATTCAAAAGATTTGTGATGAGTGCACAGCGCTTGGTGCGGAGCTTCCGAAATATGAAATAATTGGAACAGTATTTCCCAGCGCTTAAGAGTGCCCTTATAGATCAGCCTAAAACACCAAACCGACAGGATGTCGGAAAGGCTGTCGGTTTAGAAGTCGGTTTGGCGGAAAAGATTATTGATTTGATTTTGGAAGATTCCGAAATCAAAATGTCTGAGATGGCAGAAAAGCTGAAGGTTACAACCAGGACCATAGAGCGGGAAATGAAAAAACTGCGTGAGTCTGGGCGTGTTATACGTGTCGGTGGAAAGAGATACGGACATTGGGAAGTACGAGACGATATGTAAGATGTAGGAGTATATATGATATGGGAAGCAAGAAAAGAAGACTTAGATGCATTGCTTAAGCTCTATCTGTTTTTGCAGGATTAATAAATGAAGCAGGGATTCGAGACATGAAATTGCAGGATTATAAGAAGTTAATAACAGCGGCATTTGTTAACAATACAAGAAGGGGCTTTGCTGACTGGCGAGACTGCGGCGGCCTTTGCATGGATGTGACGGAAGGTCTGGAAGGTGCTAAGGAAGGGCTAAGTGCTGAGAGCAGATATGCGGATCTTTTTGAACTCTGTAATTGGACATATGTAAAGTGGAGCAATACTGATAAGGATGATTCCAACGGAGAAACGCAAGATTTTTGTGCGTGTGTTTATGATATTTGGGAAACCATATATAAAAATGCGGAGCAGATCCTTTCTCACGAACAAATGCTGGATATATTATTGGAGCATCTGGACGGAAGAGTCTTTGACTATATGGAGGATGGAATCTATGATTTTGTCCTTAAGCATTTTAAGAGCGATGATGAGCTTGCAAAAAAAGAACAGTTCCTTTTGAAAGTTATGGATGATTTGAAACGTCAGATTCCTGAAAAGGAGATCTTGAAGTATTCACTTCATGTAAAGGAAGATTACTATGTAAGGGTTCTGGCTGACCAGAAGAGACCAATACAGGAGATCAGGGATTTCTTAAGATCCAGCGACAGATATACTAATAAAGAGTTGTTGGCACAGATTGAGACAGAATATGGTAATTATGATGAAGCAATCAGGCTCTACAGAGAACAGATAGGTAGTCGTTCGGACTCATACTGGTCTGATGGACCGAGAAAAGCTCTGATGGAAATATATAGGATACAAGGAGATACGGCGGCTTATAACGCAGAACTTTACAATATGATGATAGCTCATACCGGTGATGAGAAGTATTATCTGGAATACAAGGCTCTATTCACCGCTGAAGAGTGGAAGGTCAGATGGGAAGAATTACTGAACGAATTTGCTGACAAATTGCCGGCGATCAATCTCTGGTTAAGCATTGAGGACAGATATGACCTGATCATGGATAATGCAGAGCCTGACAACGAATACGTTATTGATGCCTATGGAAAGAAGCTTTTTAGTATGTATCCGGACAGGTGCCTGAAGGTATTGGCAAATGCGGCAGACAGGCAGGCTCGTACTTCAAAGAATAGGCGCGATTACAAGTATATAGCAAGAACTTTGAAGAAAATAGCAACTCGGCCGGGAGGCATGGAGCTTGCGGCTGAACTGGCAGCAAAGTTTAGAGCGCAGTATCCGAGAAGATCTGCAATGATAGATGAACTGAAACGGTTTTGAGATTGAGGAGATTGGGTTATGGTAGAGATATCAAAGGCAGATTGGAAACTGTTTCGCGAAAGAGTTCCTGAATGGCAGGAACTGATTGATTCAGTAACAGATATACTTAATCGATAGGTGTCAGAACGACAAAATGTTGGCTCATACCTAAAAGAGGTTATAAAAAATGGTTCTGTGGTTAGTAATCGACTCGTAAACATAGGTAATGGAAGGCAAGGCTACGAGAGGGTTTATGAGTATAAAGGAAACTACTATACAATGACAGGAATTGGTACGAATGGTTTTATTGTTTCAGCGTATCCATTTAGAAAGGATGATTTATAATGTATACAATCAAATTGATGAATGAGTATCTTCATGGCCCTATATGGGTATACGATGAAGAGGGATTTATAAGAAGGAAATATCCATTAATCGATAGCGATGAAGATTTAAAAAAACTGAATGAACAAGCAAGAAATCTATATGATTCTTTTTATTCATTTAATGAAGACGATAGCGCATGCGTTTTTGATGAGGATGGATATAAGGCAGCGTATGAAGAGATGATTGGCATAATTAAGCAAATAGTTCAGAAATTGCAGTCAATTAATAATAATGATTTTGTGATTGAAGACTATATTACGAAAGATATTACTGATTAATCTTGAGGCGGTATTATTTCTTCAAATCCTAAATCATATTGCAACTGTTCAATGTCAACAGTTTCGCGAACAACACGTTTCCCGCTGTATTTAGTATGCTTTCTCGAAGTAGTACCATCTGGATTTTCGATGATATTGCTTCGAGATACTTTTATGGATTGAACGGTGTCAAATATTTTAGGTTGTGGTGACAAGTTTTTGAATTGCTTGCAATGCGACAACGATATCTCTGCTGAAACGACTAGCACTTTTGGTGAGAACAAATTGAATTTGGCCAGATTCGCAGTCTGCTAATAAGCGTTTGAAACCAGGGCGACCTTCAAGTGTCGAGCCTGATGCAATATCAAAATATGTATCATATAAAACATGTCCTGATAGAAGAGCAACATAATTAGTTAATGCTGAAATCTGAGCAGCTAAGCTTTTGATTTGACAGGGAATAAAAAACCTGTCCTTTTTCTGTTATTAAAAAATGTTTGGTAAAGTGGGTCGTACAGAAATTATTATTGACAAAACTAACGGCGTTAGTATAATAAGACTAACAATGTTAGTTTATGAGGGATGGGAGTAAATATGCCAAGAACAGGATTATCTAAGGAAGAAATAATAGAAAAAGCTGCTACATTAGCAAATGAAAAGGGGTTATCATATTTGAGCGTCACAACGCTTTCTGAATATTTAGGAATCAGAAAACCGTCTCTCTATAATCATATAAAGTCAATAGATGATTTGCACTATAAGCTTATGATCTATGGTTGGAAGAAGGTTTCGGATGAGATAGTTGCAGGAATTGATTCAACCAGTCCAAAAGAAAAACTCAAAAATTATGGCATAGCATTTTACAGATTTTCTATGGAGAATCCGGGTGTATTTGAGGCGATGCTTTGGTATAACAAATACTCTGATGAAACTTTACTTGAAGCTACAGAGGGCTTGTATTCATTCTTCTTTGAACAAACAGATAGTCTTGGTATAGATAGAGAGGTGGCAAATCATTTGCTTAGAACTTACAGAGCTTTTCTTGAAGGATTTATCATGCTACAGATCCATAATTCTTTTGGCAATCCGATTTCTATTGATGAAAGCTTCGAGATATCTATGAATGTACTGATATCTGGTATGGAGCAGTATAGGAGATGACCATAAAAGGATTATTGCTACTTAAACGAGAGAAAATATGAATTATATGAGGAGATTTTTGGAGATGAATTCAAATGATTTTACAATACGACCTGAGAGAAAAGAAGAGTACAGAGAAGTTGAAAACCTTGTAAGGGAGTCTTTCTGGAACGTGTATCGGCCGGGATGCAGTGAGCATTATGTGATACATGTCCTTAGGGATGATCCTGCTTTTGTAAAAGAACTTGATTTTGTCATGGAGAAAGATGGCAAGCTTATCGGTCAGAACATATTTATGAAAACTACCATTGAGGCAGATGATGGAAAGACTATCGACGTTCTTACAATGGGACCGATCGGCATCGCTCCTGAGCTTAAAAGAAAAGGATATGGCAAGGCAATTCTGGACTACTCTCTTGAAAAGGCTGCAGAAATGGGCTTTGGAGCGGTGCTTTTTGAAGGAAATATTGGTTTCTATGGAAACAGCGGCTTTGACTATGCCAGCAAGTTCGGAATCAGATACCATGACCTTCCGGAAGATGCTGATTCTTCATTTTTCCTGTGCAAGGAGCTGATTCCTGGATATCTTGATGGGATCACCGGTGTGTACCAGACTCCAAAGGGCTACTATGTTGAAGATGCTGATGTTGAAAAGTTTGATAAGAACTTTCCGCCAAAAGAAAAGCTTAAGCTGCCCGGACAGATTTTTGAGTAAACTATAAGGAAGATATTGATTATGAGCGCTAATATAGATTTTAAGAATTATACTGACAGTGATTATGAGGCCTTGTGCTCTTTTCTAATTGCATTAAATGAGAACGATGATAGGCATATTAACTGGAACTGGGCAAGGCTGGAATGGATATATGACTGAGGCAGTAAGGGCTTTAACTGAATTGGCCTTGTCTCAAAACAAAGTATCACGAGTTGAGGCAGAAACTGATCCGGACAATCTGCCATCAAAGAGGATACTGGCTAATGTTGGATTTGTTCCAACCGGTGAAGTGGGGGAGAAAGGACCAAGATTCGTCTTAGAGAAGAAAATAACCGTGTGTGGAAAAGAATACCGGATCATTAAACTTCTTGGACATGGAAAGGGAGGCTAAGGAGCAAATCAAAAGTTGGAGAGGGACGTATGGTTTTTAATGGAATCAGTAAGGTGTTTTCAACAAAAGACGATCGGCAATTTGAAACGATCGGTGCTTTTTGGGATGAATTATCCAAAAAATATGGAAGAGAAAAGCTTAGGGGGTTAGGCTATAACTGGACAACTGATACGATTGAATATGTCATCGGGCTTAAATCCGGCGACATAGATAATGCAAACTGTTTTGTGATTTTGCCGAATTCAGGATGGATTGCCGTGAAAGGAAAAACAGCAGAATTAGATATGATCTATCAGAAAATCTACGCCGATGGGGTTCTTACATATGAGATTGAAACTTTTACCGATGAAGGCGAATGTGAGATTTTATATTATAGATAGTTTCTGTAGTTTTGACGAAGGTGCCGGAGGTAAAGTATCATGTGTGAAGAGCGTAAGTGGAAAAAGGATATACATATTCAACTTGCAAATATGAAATATACTGATAGCTGCATAGAAATTCTGCAAAATTCTGATTTGGGAAGAGCGTATTTCAGCGATTATGAAAAGGCAGCCAATATGCTAACATATGCAGTGGGACAAGAAAACATATATGTTGCATTGGATGAAAATGAGAAATGCCTGGGGTTTATTTACTACATGACAAATGGTGTTTTTGGAAACTACCCTTATCTCCATATTGTTGCAGTAAAGGAAGAATACAGAAGTTGTGGTATCGGTAAACAGCTGATGAAGTTTTTTGAGGATAATGCTTCCGATTCTTCTTCGGCAAAATATTTTTTAACTGTAGATGATTTTAACCCGGGAGCGAAGAAATTATATGAAAATCTGGGGTATAAGTGTGTCGGAGAACTACCTGATTTTTATAAAAAGGGGATAAACTGCTATCTGATGATGAAAAGAAGAGGGGAGAGGTATGAATAAGGAATGGTCGGAAAAAAACAAGAAAATGCATTCGCTGATCAGAAAGAAGGATAGCTTTGTGGATGGAATAGCCGCGTTGTTTGAGCTAAGAGAGGAACTCTTTGGTCAGATAACATCAATAGCGGATACATATCCAGAGGAGGCTTTCTCCAAGCTGCCTTTTGCCGGAGCGAAGGGGTATCACAGCAAGACGCTTGCGTATTCCCTGTGGCATATATTCCGGATTGAGGATATCGTGGCGCATACATTGATATTGCAGGACACACAGGTTTTATTCACGGAGGATTGGCTGCAAAGGGTAAACAGCCCGATCATCACGACCGGAAATGAATTGAAGGGCGAGGAGATTGCGGAGTTTTCCGCGAAACTTGATGTGAGAGCCTTGTATGATTATTGCAGAGCTGTAATGGATTCCACAAATGAGCTTTTGAAGAAGCTGCAATACACAGACCTGAAGAGAAAGTTTACGGATGATGATAGGGAACGGATAATTGAAACAGGCTCGGTCAGTAAAGATGAAGAAGCTTTCTGGCTTATTGATTACTGGTGCGGAAAAGATATAAAAGGTTTGATTCAGATGCCGTTTTCCAGACATTGGATCATGCATATCGAAGCAATGTGCCGGATCAAGAACGAGCTTTGCCGGAAGGCGAGAAAAGAGTCAGGGAATGGATAGGGCGTAACATGAAACGCTATGAAGAAAATGGATTTGGACTGTGGGCTGTGTGTCTGAAGGATACCGGAGAAATGATCGGAGATTGTGGGCTTTCCCTTCAAAATATAGAAGGAGAGATGCTGCCTGAAATAGGTTATCACATCAGGCGTGACTGCCAGTGCAGGGGTTATGCAAAAAAACTGGGAATGAAAACGGTATGGGTACGTCAGGGCTATGCCATATATCAGAGCATAGATGACGAGAGCAAAAAGCCGGATTTTATTGTTGACTGCATAGATGAGTTAAGGGGACTGGGGGAGATATTCTTTGAAAATAATTGATTTTTATGCCAGTGATGATAAGGCTCACTGGCTTTCAGAAATAAAAAAGAGCGACTGGGGAGCCGGTAAATACCTATATGAACTGCTTCGTGATCAGAAACTGAAGGAACTGTGCGGTGAGTGGGCTAAGGTGCTTCTTCTTGTTGATGATGAAAGACTAATTTCGTTTTGTACGTATGCTGAGCAGGATGATGTACGGGAACCGTCACTGACACCCTGGGTCGGCTTTGTGTACACATTCCCGGAGTATAGAGAAAAACGACGCGTGGGGAAGCTGCTGGAATATGCTTATAAGCTGGCAAAGAATGATGGACATAAGCACATCTACATCTCCACGGGCGAGACAGGGCTCTATGAGAAGTACGGATATCATTTTTGGAAAATAATGAAGGATGTCCATGGAGAAGACAGTCGTGTGTATAAAACGGATGTCGTCGATAAAGATTACAGTAATGTGCTGGGTATCACAGTGAGCGGAACGATTGACAGGCCACTGGGAAGTGCACATCCAAGACATCCGGAGATGATATATCCCATCAATTATGGCTATGTTGATGGAGTATTTGCCGGGGATGGGGCTGAGCAGGATGTGTATGTATTGGGGACAGATCAGCCACTGGAATCATATACCGGTAAGGTCATTGCTGTATATCATCGCCTGAATGATAACGAAGATAAGTGGATTGTTAGCTTAAGCGGAGAAACGATTCAGGCAGAGGATATTCTGGATGCCATAGGTTTTCAGGAACAGTATTTTATGGGAGAGTTGTATACATTATGAGAGACTTTATGGATTTAAGAAATTTGCTGATAATCTGAAGAGACTGATCGATGCATCCCGCAAATGTGGGGTTGAAGTGGTTTATGTCAGACGAAGCATTGGATATTACGCTCAGAGATTATTTCTTTATAGATGGTGAATACGAAGGAAGAATGTATTATTCTATATTAAAGGAAAGCCAGTTTTAGATTTCTGAACAAGTTGACAGGCATCCGATTAAAGTAAAAAGGAGCTGATAAAATGCATTTTGTTGATGCAAAAGGGATCCTGACCGGCAGCGGCGGATACTATGGAATGAATATATACCGTGGATGCACTCACGGCTGTATTTACTGTGACAGTAGGAGCAGGTGCTATCAGTTCACGCATCCCTTTGAAGACATTGAGGTGAAGCAGAATGCGCCGGATCTTCTGGAAAAGGCTCTGAAGTCGAAAAGAAAAAAGTGCATGATCGGAACTGGCTCGATGTCAGATCCGTATATGCATTGTGAGGAAAAACTGGGTCTTACGAGGAAATGTCTGGAGATAATCCGAGATAATGAATTCGGGCTTGCGATACAGACAAAATCAGATCGTATACTCAGAGACCTTGATCTGCTGGAAGAAATAAACAGCAGAGCAAAATGCGTGGTGCAGATGACGCTGACAACTTATGACGATGATCTGTGCCGGATATTAGAGCCGAATGTCTGCAATACAAAGCGCCGGATTGAGGTACTGGAAGAAATGCGTAAGAATGGCATTCCTACGATTGTCTGGCTTACGCCGATTCTGCCGTTTATCAATGATACTGAGGATAACATTACCGAAATTCTGAATGAGTGTGTAAGAGTCAAGGTAAAGGGCGTTATTGATTTTGGCATGGGCCTAACGCTTCGTGAAGGTGATCGTGAATATTATTATGCGGCACTTGATAAGTATTTCCCGGGAATGAAAGAGCGGTATATCAAAAGGTATGGGAACTCGTATGAACTGCCAAGTCCGAATGCAAAAGAATTGATGGGGATATTCCAGAGAATATGTATGGACAATGGAATTCTGTCAACTCCGGATGAGTGTTTCAGATTTATGCAGGAACTGCCGGATAAGTATCCGCAGATGAGTATATTTGATCTGTAAAGCATGAGGGAAGAACTGCCGGAGAAGAACCATATAGAATAAGGCTTTTCTCTACTTAGCGTAGGGTGAAAAACGTGATATTATGATTTATACTCTGTGCATGGAGGTGAGAAATATGAACCAATATGTAACAGGCGCAGTTATTAAGGAACTGCGGGAAAAGAACAAAATGACACAGAGCGAGCTGGCGGAAAAGCTGGGAGTGAGTGACAAAAGTGTGTCAAAATGGGAAACTGCCAAGGGCTTTCCGGACATTACTCTTTTGGAGCCTATTGCGGAGGCATTTAGAATTTCGGTGACGGAGCTGATATCAGGTAATACCATTCATAATGCAAATGTCTCGGCAAATATGCTGCGGTCGAAGTTTTATGTCTGCCCGGTCTGCGGAAATGTGATTCATAGTATGGGTGAGGCAGCTATCCATTGTCACGGCATTTTGCTTTGTCCGTTAGAGGCAGAACCGACAGATGAACATCATATGATATTCATCGAGCGTGTTGAGGATGAGTATTATGTGCGTATCGACCATAGCATGACGAAGGAGCATTATATTTCATTTATGGCGGCGGCGTCATTCGATGATATGCAGCTGGTGAAGCTCTATCCGGAGGGAAATGCTGAAGCGCGGTTTAAAATCAGGGGAGTCAGAAGAATCTTCTTTTACTGTAACCGTGATGGCCTGTTTTCGATTGATCCGGTAAAGGGCATCGATGACAAGGAAAGCGGATATGATGATACACAGGAAAGAAGGGAACTGGAGAAGGTGGCGGATATGCTGTTTGGATAGGACAGATTTGAAGAGGAAAGAGAAGAATCGAGCGATCGGATTAAAGAAAATCATCAGGTTTATGTATTATTCTCCGGACGGGGACACGGAAAGGGAGATCGGGAATGAAAAACAAAGTGATTGTTGAGACTGACAGATTATTCCTGCGCCAGATGAATGAGGATGACTTTGATGCCTTGTATCTGATTCTTTCAGATAAGAAAATCATGCAGCACTATCCATATTTTTTTGATGAAAAGAAAGTCAGGGAATGGATAGAACGAAACATGAACCGGTATAAAGAGAACGGATTCGGACTGTGGGCTGTCTGTCTTAAGAGGACCGGAGAAATGATAGGTGACTGTGGGCTGACGTTACAGAATATAGATGGCGAAATGCTTCCGGAGATAGGATACCATATTCGCCGCGACTGTCAGCATAAGGGCTATGCAAAGGAAGCGGCAAAAGGCGTGATTGACTGGGCGTTTATTAATACGGATTATCCGGCATTGTATTCTTACTGTAAGTATACAAATGAAGCGTCCATCAGAACCGCCGAATCGATAGGGATGAGATTTGAACGTGAGTACCCTGATGAAGTAAATGGAACAACGCATGTGTCGGTAGTATACAGGGAGGTAAACCACGATGGTTTTTGATTTCAAGAAAGAATACAAAGAGTTTTACATGCCGAAGAATAAGCCTGCTATCGTAACAGTGCCGAGGATGAATTACATCGCTGTGCGCGGTTCTGGTGATCCGAATCAGGAGGATGGTGATTATAAGAAGGCTATCGGATTGCTGTATGGGATTGCCTTTACGATCAAGATGAGCAAGAAGGGTGATCATCAAATTGACGGTTATTTCGATTATGTAGTTCCACCGCTGGAGGGATTCTGGTGGCAGGGTGAGCGTCATCCGGTGGATGATACGATGCGAACCGACCGCGCCGGCAGGCGAGAAAGTGTAGGCGGAATTGACTATACACATAAAGAAGATTTCCACTGGATATCTGTGATCCGTCTTCCGGATTTCGTGACAGAAGATGATTACCGTTGGGCTGTGAATGAGGCAACGAAAAAGAAAAAGCTGGATTTCTCTAAGGTGGAGTTCCTGACAGTTGAGGAAGGGCTTTGCGTCCAGTGTATGCATATTGGTTCTTATGATGATGAGCCTGCTACAGTTTCTATGATGCATGAGTTTATGGATCAGCAGGGATATGAGTTGGATATTACGGATAAGCGCCTGCATCATGAGATTTATCTGAGTGATGCCAGAAAGGTTGCTCCGGAGAAACTGAAGACGGTGATCCGGCATCCAATCAAGGTTAAGGGGGAATGAGAATATGGAATACATCAGGGTAACAAAGGATAATCTGGAGAAAGAACACATCTGTTGTGCGATTTCCAATAACAATGATGTGCAGGTATCCTCAAAGAAGGCCTGGCTGGCTGACAGGTTTGATGAAGGACTTGTTTTTCTGAAGAGTGTGGAACGCGGCAAGTGCTTTATAGAATATATCCCAGCAGAAAATGCATGGGTTCCGATTGAGGCAGATGGATATATGTACATCGACTGTCTGTGGGTATCCGGATCTTTCAAAGGGCATGGATATTCTTCGAATCTGTTAAATGCATGCATAGAGGATAGTAAGAAGAAAGTAAAGAAAGGGCTGTGCATTTTATGTGCTGCAAAGAAAAAGCCGTTTCTTGCTGATCCGAAGTTTCTGAAGTACAAGGGTTTTATTGTAGGTGATGAAGCTGATAATGGTATTCAACTTTGGTATTTGCCGTTTGATAAGAAGGCGGACACACCACGATTCAAGGAATGCGCCAAGCATCCGCGTATAGATGAGAAGGGCTATATTTTGTATTATACGAGCCAATGCCCTTTCAATGCAAAGTATGTTCCGATTTTGGAGCAGACAGCTAAAGAGAATGGGATTTCGTTTCGTGCGATTCATATAGAGAGCAGGGACGAAGCGCAGAATGCCCCGACTCCGATCACGAATTATGCCTTGTTTCATGATGGCGAATATGTTACAAATGAGCAAATGAATGATAAGAAGTTCCTGAAGCTGGTAGAGAGCATGTGGGAAGAACTGCCGGAGAAGAAATAGATTATGGAGGAATGCGAAGGATTTTGTTGAGATTGGGATAGATGTAGAAGACTATTACAGAATCAAAGACGGTGACAATAATAGAATATAATAATAGAGTAAAGTTTTTGTCAGTTTAATAAAAAAATAAAGAGAGAGTATCAAGCCTCTTTGATATAATGATTTTGACCAAAAAACCCAAAACAA
>FNUU01000012.1 GCA_900108205.1 Eubacterium ruminantium
AGCTCTAGAAGCTATTGAAAATGTGGCCTTTCCTCCTTCAGTAACAGTCTGTGCCTTTGGCTGTGTACTTATTACTGAAAGCGTAGTTAACTTGACCGGACTTGTGCTGATCTTGCCTCCATCATTACTTATCTCACATTTGAAGTATCTTCCGTTAAGTGTCTTTGTTGCATTTAGCGTAATTGATTTCGTCTTATTACCTGTTGCGCCGCTGGCTGACCAGGTCTTTCCGCCGTCAGAGCTTACATACCACTGATATTTAAGATTATCTCCGCTTGCAGAAACTGTAAACTTAGCTGTATTTCCCCGAACCACCGATGCATCTGATGGTGCAGTTGTGATAGTTGGCGGTGTGATAACAACTGTTGATTTAACTGTAAGCTTTACAGATTTCGAATACTCTGACCATGTACCATTTGTAGCCTTACATCTATACATGTATCCATTCTGCTTTGCCTTAGCAGTAAATGTAAGCTTCTTGGAGGCATTACCTGTTGCGCCGCTATTAGTCCAAGTCTTACCATTATCACTGCTTACCTCCCACTGATACTTAGCTGCTGCTGTTCTGGAATCAAGCGAAAAAGAAACACTTTCGCCTTCATTTACTGCCTGGGCCTTAGGCTGAGTTTTTATAACCGCCAAAGTTGTCAGCTTTGCAGGTTCTGAGTCCATAAACGCTTCTCCATGAGTAGCTCTGCACTTAAATAATCTTCCATTCAAGCTCTCAGTCGCCTTAACTGAAAGAGTATCTGTCTGATTTCCGGCAGCTCCGCTCTTAACCCATGTATTTCCATCATCGGCGCTGACATACCACTGAAATGTTACATTTTTACCTGTTGCACTTACAGCAAATTCTGCCGTATCACCCCTGACTACGGAAGCTGAAGTTGTCAGAGTCCCGAGAGTAAATGGAATTTCAATATATATCAGACTTAATGATATACTGTGGTCAAGATTTTTAGGAAGATAATTGTAAACATTTCCATCATCATCATAAAAAGTTCCAATAGAAATATCCTGAGTAACATTTTTAGGGGTTTTGATGCCATATAATGAACCTGTATTGTATAACATACTATCACTAGACTCAACTTTACTCATATCAAAGCTACTAATATCTAAAACCATAATAGACTTGCACCCTGAAAACATTAATGACATACTTTTAACATTTGAAGTATTAAAACTACTGACATCCAATGTTTTAATATTTTCACACTCTGAAAACATCCCCGACATACTATTAACATTTGAAGTATTAAAATTGCTGACATCCAACGTTTGAAGATTTTCGCACTTAGAAAACATATGAATCATACTACTCACATTTGAAGTATTAAAACTACTGGCATCCAGCGTTTGTAGATTTTCACAGAAATAAAACATATAATCCATGTTACTCACATTTGAAGTATCATAGCTACTTAAACTCAGATCTTTTATATTCTTACACCCCGCAAACAGATAAGACATCTTTTCTACATTACTCGTATCAAATCCGCTCACATTCAACTCTTCCAATTTTAGACATCCTTGAAACATTGCTCTCATGTCAGTTACATTACTTGTATCAAATCCGCTCACATCAAGTTTTTTTACCAATGAACATCCTGAAAACATTGCTCTCATGTCAGTTACATTACTTGTATCAAATCCACTCACATCCAATTCTTCCAATTCTTGGCATCCTAGAAACATTTGACTCATGTCCTTAACTTTTTGAGTATTAAAGCCACTGGTATCAATATGTTTTAGATTATTACACTCACAAAATATACCCGCCATATTCTCTACATTACTTGTGTTCCAACCGCTAACATTCAAAGTTTCTAGCTTTAAGCACCCATGAAACATTCCTTGCATATCAGTCACATTACTGGTATCAAACCCACTGACATCCAGTGACTGCAGGTTTTTACACCCATAAAACATAAATCCCATATATAACACATTACTGGTATCAAATCCGCTGACATACACTGTTTCAAGATTTTCACAGTCTTGAAACATATTTGACATCGTTTTTACACCATTAGTTTCAGCCATGATATTTATTTCTGTAACCGAACCATTCATAAACATTCCCGAACAATCCTCAGAAAAAGCAACACCTTCATCTATTATTAGTTTTTTCACAGGACGCGCATACCATATTCCATCATGATTAGTTCCCAGCTTAACCTTATACTGTTTTTCACCAATAGTAACACTATTCTTTACTTCAACAACTTCATCACTACCTATGTATTCAGTAAGAACTATATAATCGCCATCAAGTTCATAAACATAGTCCCAATGCCAATTATCTCCAGCAGCATACACTTTCCCCTTAACTCCGCCAAATGTGCAGGAAAAGAGAATTATCGCACACAGAAATAATGCACCGAAGCCCTTAAGGCCATCATTTATTCTTTTAATTCCGTATTTTCTGATATTGCTCTTCATCCTTAGCCTCCTTCTATCTATATACAATATGCTCCGAAACCGTATTGTAAACAGCTTCGAAGCATATATCATACTTCTCTACAAGGTACTGGTATGCTCCATTCTACCTGTTCCGCCACCTGTACATTTGTCTTGTTCTTACTTCAATACCATCAGCATCAGCTACGTAATCGTCTGAATATGCCGTCCATGCCCCATATGAAACAGTCTGGCTGAATGCTCTCATTCTGTACCTGTACTGCGCATACAACTTCGTTACATACACAACAACTCCCGGCGTTCCATAATCATCATATGCTATACTTCCTTCTTCAAGTGAATAGTCAGTTGTTAGTACTCCTGAATCAACAGACGCACTATATCCCATATTTTGAACTTCAGCAACAAATTCATAGATCTCACCGGCTCTTCCATTGTCAATAAAGTCAATTGCGAGCTGGATCACATCATTGCTTTCGCCATTACCACTCATAGAACTAACCATATCATAATTCAACGACTCATAAGTATAATAATGACCATTTATAATAATTCTGAATATACCTATCTCATATTCCTCTTCAACCTCATACTCCAACACATTCGGATCATACTGATCAGCCTTTGCAGGATCAAAGAATACATCTGCGTCCGTTTTCCAAAAACTCCAGTCACTCCAATCACCATATTCCGTTTTCATAGTATATTCTCTATAACTGTACTGAGTTTTTGTTTCTACCTCTATGGTATCAGTTCCTTTAATCTCCTGTTCCTGCCACTCACTCCAGCTATGATCAACTACTTGCGCTTCTGTAGTTTTCTCCTCTGTTGTTGTAACTTCAGTAGTTTTTTCTTCAGTGGTTTTCTTCTCATACTTATAAACTACCAGATCCACTTTACTTCCACTATCCGCTTTTGTCTCAGCTGCCGGATTCTGTGATACTACTTTAGCATCGTCATTCTCCGAATCAGTTTCTTTGAACGTTACATTTCCAACTGTAAATCCTGATGCCTTAATTGAATCCTCCGCAAGAGTTTTGCTCATTCCAACAACATTTGGTACAAGTCCGGTAATACCTCTTGATACAAAGATAGTTACCTCTACAATCTTTCCATCCTTGCTGACTTCAATTTCTTCTTCTGCAGCAATACTCTGGCGAATAACAAGTCCCTTTTCAACAGTTTCACTGTCTTCCTCAGCTACATTTACCTTTAAGCCAAGTTCCTCAAGTTTTTTTACTGCATCGTCTTTTTTCATAAACTCAAGATCCGGGATTCTGATCTTTCTGATTCCAAGGCTGACTTTTACACCTATTATGCATCCTTCATTTATTTCAGTAGTATTTTTATCCGGTTTATCAAAATCAACAATCTCCTGAGATATGATCTGTCCCTTTTCCAAAGTATCACTGTATTCAGCTCCGGTTTTACAAATATATAAATGAGCCTCCTTGACAGCCTTACGTCCGTCCTCAAATGATTTTCCTACCAGATTCGGCACTTTAGTCTTTTTCGAGAAATCATATCCACTTTTCCCTTTTGAAACTGTCAGCTTTATCTGGGTTCCTTTTTCAACCGTTTTTCCTTCTCCGACGCCCTGATAACATATATACCCCGGAGCTATCTCATTTTCATTTTCATCCGGTGAAAAATATAATATTCCTTCTGTATCAAGCTTGTTTGTTACATCTTCCAGCTTAAACCCGATGATATCCTCCATATATATGGTATCACCACCGGCACTCATTGTTACCATTATCTCAGTATCCTTTTCCGCCCTCGTTCCTCCGGTTATATTCTGAGATAATATGTAATTTTTAGGTATGTCCGAGCTATTTACTTTTCCCGATATTTTAATCTTCAGTCCTGCATCTTCCAGCCTGGTCTTTGCCTTACTGTATTCCATATTTACTACATTGGGAACAATAACCTCTCCTTCCGCAAGAAGTCCGCTGGTATCTGATACTTCCTTTGAGAAATCGATTACTCCTGTTGAAAGAAGTACGATAAATGTTACTATTGCAAGCATCGTAACACCTAAGGATATTCTTATCCAAAGCGGCCATTCGCCTATATCCAGGCCTTTCAAAGTATCCTTCTTTCTTGTAACACTGGCATCTGAAATAAGATCCTTTTTAAATTCTGCCGCTGTCTGAGTTCTGTCTTCAACTTTAAGATTCAGTGCATTTTTCAGTGCATTCTGCTTCTTCTTTGGAATATCGGAGCCTTTTTTTCTGGGTGGTATCAGATTATCATTCTGGATACGATTCATTGACTCTTCCGGTACTTCCCCCGTAAGCATTGTATAAAGAGTTGCAGCGCATGCATACACATCAGTCCATCCACCCTGTTTTCCATTACTTCTATATTGTTCAGGCGGAGCATATCCGGCTTTAACAATTATTGACAGGCTGTTACTTTCAGTTGAAGCATATCTTGCCGCACCAAAATCTATGAGTTTTACACGACCATCATTTGTAACAAGAATGTTATCCGGCGAAATATCTCTATGAATAAGCCCTGTTTTATGAACAGCCTCCAAAGCATCAAGAACCGGCGCTATATATCCAACAGCCTTCTCATAGCTCATCTTACCTTCTTGGGCAATTATTTCCTTGATAGTTCTTCCTTCAAGATACTCCATTACTATATATGCTGTATTATTTTCCATAAAGCAATCAAATATAGTTACGATATTCTTGATATTTCTGAGATCGGCCAGTCTTCTTGCTTCATCTGTGAACTTTTCGATTCCACGGTTATACTGTTCACTTTTTTTACCTTCAAATACAGTTACATTTGTATCTCCCTCACACCTTGTTGAGCATTCCCCAGGCAGATATTCTTTGATTGCTATTTTATGATTCAAGGCAAAATCATATCCTATATATGTTACACCAAAGCCTCCGTAGCCTATAGCTTTTCCAACAATATATTTTCCCTGAAGCACAACTCCCGGCTGCAAATGATAAGCCTCTACAGCTTTCGTCCCTTCAACATAGCCACAATAAGGGCATACTGTCAGGTTATCTTCGTATTCTTCCATACAACCAAGACATATCTTTTTTGCCATCGTATTCTTTCCACCTCACATGTTTTCTAAATATATCGATTTAAAACACTTGGTATATCAATTTCTTAATAGCACATTTTTTTGAACATCAAACATAAGTCATCTTGCAATTATATGCTTTAAATATTACTTAACAGCCATATTCACATACACTAATTATCAAATGACATTGAAAAATCTAATTTTTCGTTAATCTCCTTTACAATGTCAAACCTTCCAAAAACATCTATTAATGACGTTGAAAATGTATTATCATTTACCGGCATAATAACCGTTCCGCTTATATACAGCTGCTGCTGAACATTATCAAAGAACATATATTTTAAAACCGTCTCGGCAGCCTTTGTTTCCGCTTCATTAAGCCCACTGCCGATACTCCAGTACTCGTCAAATCTTCCATAAACCGTATCCGTTATATACATATGCATCTCACAATTTCCCGGAAGTTTGCTTGTTACCTTCTGATATTCCCTGGTACTGGCCAGATAGTATGTTACCTTTTCATCAGAAAAATCCTGTAAGGCCTTTTCGCCATCCTCACTCTTATCTTTTATCTCTTTCTGTGAAACATTTAAGGTTTTTGCTATAATATCAATATAATCCTCATCAGCAATGAATCCCTTATGCTTTTTTAATTCATCAATGCTGTCGATATTAACCGTATTTATATCAACATCACTCATCCTTCTGACATAAACAGCAGGCACATAAAAACCTGAAGGCATCTTTTTGCTGTTTTTTATCTCATTTGAATACTTATTGATATAAGAGCAGTTTTTTAATGTATAGCCCGTAAGGACATTCTCAAGTGACGCAGCTTTTTTCATTACTTCATCACCTGCATCCGTAGAGATAAAAAGCGCCGGCATGTTTCCCGACTTAGCCGCTTTCTCCAGTTTTTCTTCATAAGAAGCTTCCGGTATTGCTACAATATCAATCGAAACACGCCTATTATCCTTCTGCTCCATAAAAAAGCTTACCAGGGACTCTCCATATTCCTTTGCTGTTTCTTCAGTCATGTCATCGCCATATGGGATCCACATCTCAATATTCGCTTTTTTAAGAGATGTATCTCTCTTACCCTTGAACATAGAATAAGCTACGAAAGCACCAATACCGATTACTAAAATTACTGCTGCGATACTTACCGCTCTCTTGATACGTCTACGTATCAACTCACACCTAGGAGGTGGTGGTGGTTTTATTCTTTTATACGCCCTCTCAAATTCCTCCACACTCCTGAATCTTAGCTTTGGCTCTATCGCCATTCCCTTCAATATCGTATTATTCAGGTAATCCGGTATACTCGGTTCAAGCTTCTTGGGTTCAATCAAAATATCTTTATTCTTTGCAACCTCCTCTGGGAGCCTGTTTACTGATTCCGTTGGTGTCTTTCCGGTTAAAGCCCTATATAATGTTGCCGCTAAAGCATATACATCTGTCCATGGTCCCTGAACACTCTTCGACTGATATTGTTCAGGAGGTGCATATCCCGGTGTAAGGACTATTTCTCTGGTTTTTTCACTTTCGCCATCAGAAAACTTGGCTGCTCCAAAGTCAAATATCTTAACGCCGCCCCGGTTGAGAAGCATGATATTACTTGGATTTAAATCCCTGTGAATAATATTACTATTATGTATTGCTTTTAATCCCTCCATAACAGGAAGAAATACATAATCTATATCCCCATATTCAAGCTTACCATTATTTGCTTCTAAATACTTTTTTAATGAAATACCATCAAGATATTCCATAACAATATATGCTGTATTATTCTCCTCAAAAAAGGTAAGTACGTGGACAATATTAGGATGGTCAAATTTAGCCATATTTCTTGCTTCCTCAAGAAATGCTAATAGGCTGTTTTGATAATCCTCTTCCTTTTCTCCCGAATAAACAATAACCTCCTTAGTTCCCGGAACTCTCTGAATAAACTGGGTCGGATAATGCTCTTTTATAGCTACAACTATATTAAGTACGCTATCCCATGCTTTATAAGTTACGCCAAAACCTCCGGCACCAAGTACTGTTCCTATAATGTATCTATTCATCAAAACAGTTCCCGGAAACAGATGATATATTATCTTCGGTTTGGTATTCTCCAAAAAACCGCAATAAGGACATATAGCATTATCATGAACATACTCCGGAAGAACATCAAATTCTTTCATACAATTTAAACATCTTCTTTTTAGTTCGGCCATATTATTCTTTCTCCACCCACACAGCTATTGCTGAATTGTTATCCATGTTAGTTCCGTTACCATTAGTTTTAACAATTTCTACCATCAAGCGCATCCACTCATCAACATCATTTGCCCTTTTGAGTGTATCAACCATATCATCTTCGAGAATATTCTCCCAGAATCCATCTGAACAAAGCAGGAATTCATATGATTTACTAAGTTTCAATTCATCTGATAAAGTGTAATTCTTGTCATCTCCTTCTGATCCCATCACCCTCAAAAGTCTGTTTCTGTCTTCATGAAATCTTATATCCTTCTCTGTTATCTCCCCCATAGCAACAAGCATCTGAGGCACGCTGTGATCCAAAGTTCTCTTGAGAAGCTTTCTCTTCTTAAAACAATACAGTCTTGAGTCTCCCACATGAGCCCATTTTGCAACGCTATCATTGATCTGAAGCGCAACCATAGTAGTTTTCATATCATATAACTCAGGATTTTCTTCCTGCTCTCTTAATAAAACTTCCTGACACTTATCAAAACAATCGCTTAATTGAAATCCTTCTGTATTATCATGATATATCTGCATTCCTGTCCTTACTACCGAACTTGATGCATACTCACCCCTGCCGTGTCCCCCAAGACCATCAGCAAGTATAAAAAGCCCACCTGCATCGGTAAGAAATGACCCTATGCTATCCTCATTTTTTTCTCTATTTCCAACATCGGTATACTCAGCATATGTTATCATCCATATATCCTCCCTTTTTACGGTAAATACATTAATCTTCATATTACGGTATATTTGTAAATATCCTGTATTTCAACTTTTACAGAGCACGCCACAAATAACTATATTTTCAAATCTTTCCCATATAATTACACACTATAATTATATATTTTTTCGGGTATAATTACAAAGTTTTTTTCTCTTCCGACACTACAATTTAATACACTCTGCGTATACCGAATCTAATTGAATATCTCTTTTCATTAATATATGCAAATATACTAGATTATCGTAGCTGTAATTAGCGTTATGCCAACTTTATGTCAACCTCTCCTCATTCTCCCTCAGCTGCCTCTCCCTCTGCATCTTTGAAAAGATACATCCGCAGTAATCCTGCCTGTAAAGGTTATATTCTTTACTGAGTTGTATAGAATGCTTATAGCCGTTCTTTTTCTTGAAATCGCTGAAAAGAAATGCCGGCGTGTTTACACCGTTTGCGTGGCTTACATCGTTCGTACTGTTTGCACCGCATACACCGTTTACACGGTTTGCACCGTTTATATCTTTCGTATCTTTATAATCCACGGTTTTATTCCGCATATTTTGTTCAAGCTCCATACCTATTTCATTGATCCACGAAGACTTCTTGTAAGGACTTATGGAAAGGGTTGTCGAAAAATAATCAAAGCCATGCTCCGCAGCGTATTCAGCAGTACGCTTCAGACGAAGCTTATAACAATCGTAGCATCTGGAATCGCCCTCCGGAAGATTTTCTCTGCCTCTGGCCATCTTAAAGAACTCCTCCGGTCCATATCCTCCATCCAGAGCTTTTACATCCGCTGTAAAATCCGCCTCAGATATGAATCTTTTAAGCTCCTCAAATCTTTTATCATATTCTGCTTTGTCATCAATATTAGGATTATAGAAAAATACTGTTATGTCAAAATACTGCGCCACCACCGAAAGCACATGGCTGCTACAGGGTGCGCAGCATGCCTGCAATAGGAGCGACGGCTTATTGCTTTCATTTTTACTGATCTTCTCTATCTGATCAGTAAATCTTTGATAATAATTCAAATTCATTTCATATATCCTTTCCGAAGCCGTTGCGGCTCCCCGAGAAATCTATACCTGAACTATTCCGAGGCTTTTGGTGCTGTGCTATTCGGGAAAACAGGCACGTTATTTGGTGTAGTTATTTAGAAATCGATATACTAGCATTCATACAAAATACCTGTGCCTATTTATCTGTATTATATCATCCGGACAACCCGGATACGATGCCGGTTATAATACCCTATATTTTTTATCAAAAAAGATATTTTGCATTAAAATTTCTACATTTTTACCTATACATTTATATATATTTAATATTATAATAAATTACATATTTTATCAATTTTTTTGTGCATTTTATATCAATAACAGCGCAATCCGCCATATTTTTTGTAAATTTTAATCATTTTTACGGCAAGCTTATTGAATAAATAGCATATTTTTTATGTATTATTAACTGTTGACTTTGTTTATAATTTACAATATACTTTAAATAAGCGAAGTTGAGACGCAGAAGTTTGAAAAGGGAGGTCCTTGAGATGACGGTTGAGCAAGCTATAAAAAAATATAAAATGGAACCTGTCAACGCCTATACCGCCAAGGTAAGAGCCAAAGAATTAAACGTTGAAGAGGTTTTATATATGAACGTTCAGAAGAATAAGTATGCATACATCATCAGAGACGGTGCTCGTGGGACTTATCTTTACAAGGACGAAAAGAGCATTTATACAAAGCTTTTCAAGGGACTTCAGATGATAAAGCTTGATACCTGATCGTTTATCAAAGATTTATAAGTTATAAACATATAGCCGGACAATAATGTCCGGCTTATATTGTATCATTTTTCTGTCAATTTTGACTCCGCTCTGTTTTATGTTGCTTATCTGTCAATTCCGCTCTGCTCTGTTTTATGTCGCTTATCTGTCAATTTTCACTCTGCTCTGCTTTTTCAGTCTTCTTTATCTCCTTGATGGCAAACTTAGACTTAAGGTAGTACTTCATGTGCTCAAGACAGTTTTCATCAAGATCAAGGATAACAAGCTTATCAAGCCCATTTCCTGTTGAATTAACATAAACAGCGTAATATTCTTCATCCTTTACCTGCTCAGTAAAGTCAAGAATTTCAAGCTTTTCATGTCTGTCAATATCATTCTTTACTCTGTCATTGAATGTAGAATCCAGAAGCTTGATATCCTTCAGACTGATGGTCATAACTTCTTTTCTTGTCTTTGCTGCTGCAATCTTGGCGATCTGTATATCACCATTTGTAAGTGTATATTCATATTCAAGATTCATCCAGTCAAATGTTTTCATAAAGAAAACCACTGCTATCACAAATATTATAAAAGCCAGCATAGTTATTGTCATCATAACCGCAAAAGAAGCAGCCATTATAAGCATTCCTATTGCAAGCTTAACCTTTGTCTTACCTTCAGGTTTGCCATACACAAGTCTCTCGTTATATCTGTCCATTTTTCTCTCCCTTAAAATATTTATGCCGTTTTTTTTGTCTCATACATTCCCGGTATCAACCATGTTTATTTAATCTGACACATTCTGGTATCAACCATGTTTATTTAATCAAACACATTTCCGGTATCAATCACTGTCTTTTAGTCTCTCACATCGCCGGTATCAGTCACAAAATAATACTCCTACGCCAGCAGTGCCACTGCCTGGCAGCTGATTCCCAGTCCTTCACCTGTGAATCCGAGCCCTTCTTCAGTGGTAGCCTTAACATTTACCTGATCAATATCTATCGCAAGTGTATCGGCTATTATTCTTCTCATTTCCGGAATGTGCGGCGCCATTTTCGGTTTCTGTGCTATTATGGTCGCATCCACATTCCCTATGGAATAGCCTTTTTCAGTGATCATTTTTTTTACTTCTTCAAGAAGCATTACACTGTCCGCGCCTTTATATCTTTCATCCGTATCCGGGAAATGCTTTCCTATGTCTCCCAAAGCTGCCGCTCCAAGCAGTGCATCCATAACAGCATGCAGCAGACAATCTGCATCCGAGTGACCGAGGAGTCCCTTTTCATACGGTATTTCCACACCTCCAAGGATCAGCTTTCTGTCCGCAACAAGCCTATGGACATCATATCCCATACCTATTCTCATACTTATCGTCTCCATTTCTTGATAAGATACCGGAAGGATATCAGTCCCATCCTTCTCATAATCTATCTGATCATAACAATATCCCTATCTGCAGGTTATGAAATATCCTGATTGAACATCACGCCTAAATATTATAACTAAACATTTCGACTGAACACTCTGCCAGAATATTCTGACTGATAACAAAACAATCATTGGTAATCAATATATAAATATCAATCAAACCAATGTACCGGTATATCAACCATATAGAATCACAACCTTATTCATTATATAAAAATACTTCAAAACATGCAAACTAAACCTTACAAAAAAATACAAAATGTGAATTATATTATCTTTACTATTTTGAAAAATCATTGTAATATTAACAAGGATGTATTTTTATCAAAATCACGGAAGCACCCGATACTGAGTTTCTTTGGGTGTTTCTCTAAATGGATAATCAAAGGAGGTTAAAGTATATGGCACGTTCAGCAGGTGGTGGCGGTGGCCATTCTTCAGGCGGAGGAGGACGTTCCTTCGGAGGCGGCTCGCGTTCATCAAGCCGTTCATTTGGAAGCAGCGGCCGTTCACATTCAAGTTCATCAGGAAGTTATCGCCGTGCAGGAAGCAGTTACGGAGGAGGTAGTTCCTACGGACATTCTTCCGGCAGCAGCTACAGAAGAGGCGGCTCGTACGGATATGGTTACGGCGGTGGTCCTCGTTACGGCTACGGCGGTGGCGGCGGTTATTACAGAGGCGGTGGCCCTGTCAGAACCGGTGGAAGCGGTGGTGGATGCGGATGCTTCACTTTTATTATCATTATTTGTATAGCAATGATAATCTTCTCAGGTGTCAGAAATAATTCAGGCACTTCATCAAGCAGCAGCACAAGCTCATCAAACAAGTCAACCGCTTACCTTCAGCATGAAAAATACAAGGGAAATGTTGATTCCAGCCACGGTTTCTACACAGATCTCAGCGAAGGTTCAGAGAAATTCATAGACAGTTCCAATAAGAATGATCTGAATGACGGATTTGATAAGTTTTATTCAAAGACAGGTGTTTATCCTCACCTTTACATTATTGAGCGAGTACCGGGAAATGGAAATCCGGACAGTGTAATGCAGACATATACAGATGAACTTTATGAGAATCTGTTTGATGCAGAAGGTAATCTTCTCCTCGTATACGTTGCAGAAGAAGATGATTACTGGGCAGCCGGTGGTCATAACATCCGCGAAACGATTGACGAAGATGCCATGGATGTAATTTACTCACACATTAATGCCAGATGGGACAACGGAAACCTTGCAGCCCGCTTCGGTGACGGTCTTGAAGATGCAGCAAAGCACATCATGGGTAAGAGCCCTTACTTCACTGTAATGATCGTATTTATTATCGCTCTTGCAGTAGTTATAATCCTCTTCATCGTTTACACATGGTGGCAGAAGAAGAAAAAGGCAGAGAAGGAAGAACAGGAGCATCTCGAGCAGATCCTTTCTACTCCGCTGGAAAGCTTTGGAAATGCAGGAATGGATGACCTCAAGGGTAAATATGATGGTTCAGATAATAACGGGCCAAACAACCCGCCGATGAATTAAATTTTATCTGAAAATGCTATCGATATCATTTAATCATTTAAACCAAAATCATAATCAGTGTAATAATAAGAATCACTGAAAAACAAATAATAAAATACCAAAAATGCCATCGGTCGTGTCGTACCGATGGCATTTTTTTGCATAATTATTTAATTAACGTAAAGCCCCAACGGTAAATTATACAATTCCCAACCATTTATCTTTTTTTGTACGATGGCCACAGGACCTGCAGATAACGTCATCTTCTTTTCTGTCACCATGTTCATAATATGTATTAGTTGTTTTACAGTTTTCACATATTCTCTTTTGGTGATAGTAATCCTGCCAGCTCAAATAGAATATCATAAAGCATCCGATTTCATATCCATCCGGTGCTTTATCACCCATCCATAGAATTCCACCTGATACATTTTCTAATTCTTCAGGATTTAATTCTTCATCATTTAACTCTTTTTCAGTTATACCTTCTTTAAACTCTTCTTCCGTAAAATCATAGCCCAGTTTTCCTGCTATTTCCGGAAGTATTTCTTTTTCATCTTTACCGCTGTCTTTAGCTGCTTCTAATTCATTTTTTATCTTTTCTCTTAATTCTGCATTTTCTTGCAGATCTTTTTTGAATTTTGCTACATTTTCAACTGACATAATCCTTACCTCCCTTCAATCCCGGCCACTTTTGAAACATCTTTCTCCATTGATATTTAAGACTAAAGATGGCCTTAATTGTTTACGCGTTATATAAAACATTATATTTCAATAATCCCCTCCGGAACTGCTTTTCTTATTTCATCTGCCAGATTCTTTTTAAAGAAATTACAATGTTTTATTTCTACCCCGCAATAATCGCCTGTATCATTTAATGCACAGGCACTGCAGCCTCCTGCACAATGCAGTAAATGTTCACACGTCTTACATTCTTCATTCTTTTCCAAAAATTTTGTTTTGGTTGTGCATACTATATCTTTATAAAATGAATCTGTTGTTATTTCTGCAAGTGATTTCTCCAATATATTCGGGAATTTATCAGTAAGACTGCTGCCACTGAATCCCATACACGGCATTATTTTTCCTTCCGGCGAAATATATGATTTAAATCTTGCAGTTTTACATATATACATTTTTGATAATTCGTCTGCACTTTTAACATTATGAATATGAGCCATTAAGAATTCTTTTCGCCCTTTATACCCTGAAAAATATCCATCAATACTTATATTGATCGGAGCGTTATCTTCAAAATATTGAGGAATATATTCTTTAATAACTTCTATTTCTTCTTCCTCTGACAAAGCATATTTCTGTGAGTAATCCGCCCAGCATCCCAAACATTGAGGAGCATTTATATTTAAACTTCGTACACCTAATTCTGAAAGAAGCTTTACAGTATCTCTTAAAGAATCTTTATTCTTTTTATGTATACACATGGTGCAATCAACATTTCTGTTGTATTGAACCAGAAGTTTAATGGCTCTTATTGTTTCTTTCTCCGCTCCTTCTACACCTCGAAGCCAGTCGTGGAAGCCTGTGCCGTCAAAACTGATCTGGAAGGTCGGATACATATTCCTTTTATCCAATTCTTCCATAAACTTTTCATTTATCAGTCTTGCATTGGTAAATATTGTTCTTACCTTAATACCAGCTTTTGATAACTCATCTGCTATCTGCCAGAAGTCCTGTCTTACCAATGGCTCTCCGCCTGATATATCAACATTTGATACACCGCTTGTTTCAAGCTCTTTTATTATATACTTACAATCTTCTAAACTTAGTTGAACCTGTTCAAAAGAAGGGGCTGATAGCAAACAATGACGGCATTTATAATTACACTTACCTGTTATAGACCATAAGAAAGACTCCATATATGCAGTTTTGTATAATTTATATTTTTGATATTCTTTTAGTCCTTCCAACGGATCCTTTGAAGCTTCCAAAGCTCCGAATGCAGCAAGTCTATCTAATACAAATTTAATATCTTTATTTAATGTATCAATTGCAATATCAGTCCTGCCGTCACATTTTATAAGAACATCAAATTTTTCTTTATTGCAAAAGAATGGTTCCAATTCATTTATTTCTAAATTTTTGATCGCATAAGGCAGCCCGATCCATCCTCTGAATGCAAAATCATCCTTAAGTCTATAATACATTAGTTTACCATCCTGTTTATTCTAAGCCGCTGTCTCCTTGAGGATTATTTGTATAGTGACCGCAATCATTGCATATAAAAGGGCCTTGGGAACCATCACGATGACCATTCTTTGACTGACAGTTCTCACATATATTATTTATCCAGTAATAGGATTTCCATCCACAATGATACCAGGCAAAAATACATGTTAATTCATGGCCATCCGGTGCATCTTCATCAAACCCTAAGTAACCACCTGAAACATTGGAAAGCTCTTCATAACTTAATTCCTTATCATTTACATATTCCTTTTTTAATTCTTCTTCTGTAAAATCATAGCCCAGTTTTCTTGCTATTTCCGGAATTAATTCTTTTTCTTTTTTTCCGCTGTCTTTAAAGGCTTCTAATTCCTTTTTCAGCTTTTCTTTTAATTCTTCATTTTCGTTCAGATCATTTATAAATTTTTTTGCATTTTCTACAGCCATAGCATTCTCCTCCGTATCTAATATATCAATTTATGGAAGCAATAACTTTTCCTTTGCTATGTGCCCTCAATCACTTTATCACTATATGCTTGTCTGATGATTGCAATCATTGCATATAAGATAGCTGTAATCCGATCCCTCAATTTTCTTTACATTTTTTGATTTACATTTTTCACATATTCCATTAGCGTAATAATAATTGCTCCACTCTAAATAAAAAGCAAAAAAACATCCTACTTCGTGGCCATCCGGTGCATCTTCTCCAAACCAGAACATGCCTCCCGAAACATTTTCCAATTCATTAGCGCTTAACTCCTTACTGTCTTCTTCAAATTCTTCGTTTGTAAAGTCATATCCAAGTTTTACTGCTATTTCCGGAATTATCTCTCTTTCATTTTTACCGCTGTCTTTATACGCTTCCAGTTCTTTCTTTACTTTTTCTTTAAACTCCTCGTTTTCCTCAAATTCCTTTTTAAATCTTTTTACATTTTCTGCTGACATATTTTTCCTCCTTCTCCTGTCTGTTTCTGCGTAATCCTCCGTACAATAATCCAATATTATTATATCGCAAAATCATAAATTTTTCTACATTATTCTTTATATAGCAGAAGAGACATACATCACTGTATGTCTCTTCTTAAACCATATTATTATACAATTAATATATCTTATCAGAAGAAAAACAAGCACGAGTGAAACGAGTATTTGTTTTTCTTGATAAGATACCGTAGGGACGTCAGTCCCGCAGGATTATGAGATGCGGTTTTTGCTTCTCATAATATATCTTATCAGAAGAAAAACAAGCACGAGTGAAACGAGTATTTGTTTTTCTTGATAAGATACCGCAGGGACGTCAGTCCCGTAGGATTATGAGATGCGGTTTTTGCTTCTCATAATATATCTTATCAGAAGAAAAACAAGCACGAACGAAGTGAGTATTTGTTCGTGCTTTGCTTCTCATATATATCAGATCATTACTTTTTCATGATAACATCTGTTCCGTATACCACGTATCCATTACTGAAAACAAGGTAAGCATTTGCAATATTAACAATACCGATGATAACAAGAATTATACCGATAACAAATGCTATGCTGTATGGTACAAACAGAAGGATAATACCAAAAAGTGCTGTCACACCATCAACACACATGAATATCTTCCAGCCCTGACCACCGGTCTTCTTCTGAAGCTTATATGCTTCCCAAAGCTTAAGGCAGGAATTTACAAGTATGATGATACCGAATAATTTGATAAATCCGCTTGCTACTGAACCTGCAAATACCAGAAATACGATTCCAACGATTGCGAACAGCGCCGCTACTACGACAACATTCGGTGTAACCTTATCAAGCTTTGTGATGACTGTTACTATGCCCCCAATGATAAGCAGTACACCCACAACTCTTACTACAGTTGCCAGAATCGCTCCCGGGTTAATGATAAATATGATTCCGAGGATCATCATAAGTACCGGAACAACCAGGCTTTTAGAATCCTCCGTCAAAAATCTTCCAAAATTTTTCATGACTTTATTCCTCCACTTTGGAATTAATAATAAAAATTCACCCCTTGTAAATACGCGGGTCACACTATAACAATAATATAACCAAAGCCTTATATTGTTCAAGGCTTTTTTACATTTTTCGCTTAATTATCTCAAATATTTCCTTTGCTACACTGTCTGTTGCATTTGTTCCTATCACAACATCCGCAGCATCGATACAACTGTCTGACGCATTTGCAACCGCTATACCTGTTCCGGCGTACTTCAGCATTCCGCTGTCATTATCAGCATTTCCAAATGCGATCATCTGCTCCTTCGGGATTCCCAGCTTATTACCTATTATCTCAAGGCCTTTTTCCTTACCGCAATCTATATAAGATATTTCGATAAGATATGGTATCGATGAGGTTATATAAATATCATCTATTCCCGAAAGATCCTTCAAAAGCTCCTCACGCTTATCCATATCATGAACCATGATATTTACACAGTCCAAATGATCGATATTGTCGTAGATAAACTTCTTTATGTCCTTCTCCGGAACTCTGGTCCTTTTTACATACTCTACCCTGTGTTTTGTCAGATCGTCCCTCTCATCAAGAGTCTTCAGATAATCCACGGAAGAATGCGGGATTCCATCAAGAAATGCATCCGTAAACAGGCCATATTTATCAGCCACCCAAAGCACCTCTATAACAGACTGCTTTGTCATAAAATATGAGTGAATTCTTTCTCCGGTTACATTATCCACGACATTTGCGCCATTTGAACATATCGCATATCTTATGCCATCGATATCTGTCACTTCCTTCGGAAGAGAATCATAGGATCTTCCGCTGGCGATGACCACTTCTATTCCGGCATCCATGGCAGCCTTCAGAGCTTCCTCACCGTACTGCGTCATAAGTCCTTTATCATTCAGAAATGTGTCATCCAGATCTATCGCGATGAGACTTATCTTAGGGTCAATGCCTGCAGAATACAGGATTCTGTCCACAGACCTTCCGTCACACATGGTCATGTAGTTTTCTATATTTTCTCTTATAACCTCTTCAGATATCTCATATTCACCATTTTTTATGATGTTATACAGCTCATTCAGGCTCTTTGTAACTTTACCACCCAATTCATAAGGCGAAAGATAAAGTCCCCTTTCCTCTTCAAAATGCTTATAATCCGGCACAAAGAAGATATAAGGCTTCTTATACAGCATATGATCATAAACAATAGATGAATAATCCGTTATCATAAGATCCGCTGCTGGCAGCATCTCATGAGAACTCATCCTGCATTTGTATTCAGGATATTTTTCCTGAAGAAGCGGATGAAGCGATACCACAAAAAACCACTCATCCGAAAGCTTAGCAAATACTCTGTCTATTCCCGAATGCAGCGCCCTGCATCGGGGATTCCCTGCATTTCCTGAAAAACTCGGTACATAGATACATACCTTCTTGCCTTCCGCCTCCGGATATAATCTGAAGAATTTCTCTCTCAGCTTTTTATTGTTCTCTTCATCAAAATAGCTGTCTGTTCTTGCCATTCCCAGAGGTCTGAAAATGCTTTTCGGGAGCTTCAAAGCATTTGATATGTAAGGCGCAACCGACTTTGAACTTACAGAGAATATATCTACATTTGTCATCGGACTTTTATTATAGTAATCCGGTATATCCTCTTCACAGTCATAGCCCATCTTCTTAAGCAGTCCGCCGGAATGCCAGAGCTGAATCACTTTGGTTTCTTTCCTCTTCCTGCACGAAGCCACCGGAAGGAAATAATTTGACAGAAATACATATTCTGCCGTGGCATATTCCTTCATGAAGCTTTTGACATGCTCCTTCTTCTCTTTTACGGACATCCTGCCGTAATCTCTGCACATTATAATTATATCGTAGCCATAGGCAATAAGCCTGTCAGCCACTGGTTTCATATTCTCATCAAGCCCCTCGTGATGGCTGCCTGCAAAAATGATCTTTCCCTCTTCCACCGGCTCTTTGGCATATTTTTTATATACCTCCGGCAGATACAGCTCCTGCAGTGCCATTTTCGAGTACTGCTTTATCACTCGTTTAACTGACATCTAAACATTTTCCCTTACTGTTTTTTTCTTCCGATCATTAGGATTATTCATAAACACTCATATATCATAAATCCCATCCCGAACTATCACGAGGCTTATGGCTGCAGTTTATTTGGTATAGTCATTTTAAAATCGCTATACCAGTCACAGCCTCTTGTTCCGGTGGGCAGTTTTACTCATTATTTATCATATCCTGAATATCAGAATCGGAAATGCCATTTGTCGTCCCATCCCTGGTATCATTCTTCCCAGCATCCGTTGCTGTGGCATCTTCCTTGCCGGGACGTTTAAGGTTATTCTCATCTATCGTTTGCTGAAGTTTGCTGATTTCTTCTTCCATTCCGGCGATTTTTTCATCCTTATCGATTTCCCTGGATTTATATTCATCAATCGTCTTCTGGAGAGTATCATTTTCCTTCGAAAGATTATTCACTTCAGCATTCTTCGAAGCAAGCCTCTCGCTGTAATTTGCTTCAATCTTTGCGATATCCTTCTTATTATTCTTGTTATTCACCGGAACTATCAGAAGATAAAGTATCCCTATACCTATCAGTATACCCACAAACACATAAATATTTGAAAGCTTCGCCCGGCTGATCCTTCTGTATCTGCCGCTGAGGGTATTCTCCTTACGTGTCCTGTGCTCCGGCACCTCTATCTTACGGGCAGGCCTCTTTCCATCTCCTGTCTCCGTCTCTATTCCATAATAATCCTCTTCAAGAAAATCCTCATCCGCCGCAGCATCGATATCCCTTACGATATCTCCTTCTGACTCACCCATTTCCCTCAGGAAATGAATTGCAAGAGGATTATTCTTATCTATTGCAAGCACTCTGGAAATGGTTTTCTTAGCCCTTCCCATACGTCCCTGTTCATTTTCAATAAGCCCCAGCAGAAGATATCCCTTGATAAAATGCTTATTCAGGGAAATGCATTTTCTGAGCTGAATCACCGCAAGATCAAAGGATCTGTCTCTCGCATAATCAAGTGCAAGATTGAACATTCTTGCAACATCATTTGCGTTCTCAAGAGCCTTCCTGTCTTCCTTTAACTCCTTAAGATAAGAGGCTGAAATATTATCCTTCGGCTGATAATTCACACTCATTACCCAGTGATTGAGCGCTTCCACGATCTCACCGATTTCATAATAAATAAGCCCCAGAAGGCTGCGGGCCTGGATATTTCTCTTATCATATCTGAGTGAGGTTTTTAACGAATCTATCGCGCCGGAAAGATCACGCATTCTTGCCTTGTCCAGAGCAAGATTGTAATGATACAGGGATGTATTCGCAGCCTTGCGAAGAAACTCATCCGGCATCCTGCATTCGGTACAATAACCATTTGAACGAAGGGGCGCATTGCAATAGATGCATCGTTTTCTGATCGCCATCTATTTTACTCCTCTCAATTCCTTGGTCATTTCCATAACTATATCGGTTATGTCCTTCAGATCATTATTGTAAATAGCTTCTTCTGTCTGATCCACTTCATAACTCTTTGTGAAATTTTTTATCTCTTCATCAAAATCAAGCATAGCTTACTCCAATTTATAAATTTCTATCTAATATACTTATCGCAAGAAAACCGAGCAGGTATTCCGCTGAACTGTTTAACCGATACACTGATTATCCCACGGCATAGGATACCGTGTTGTCCGGAGAAACGTGCAATTTGCTTAGTTAATTTGTTATGTACAGTTATTAGCAATTGATTTACCGGCTCTGCATATATGCCTTCACTTCTCCCGCAAGATACAGTGACCCCACAGAGAAAAGCAGTTCGTCATCATTAAGCGTATCAAGTGCACTATCCAGGCACTCCTTCAGATCGGGAATGCTGTGAATCGGAATATTTCTTCCTTCCGGAGTAAATTTCCTGAAAAGCTCCTTTACCACATCCACGCTTGTTTTTCTATAGGAATCAAATGTAGTTATGTAAACTTCCTCAAATATTCCGGCATTACAGAGCATCTCTATCATGGAAGTATAATCCTTATCACTGGATACTGCAAACATTAGTTTTACGCTTGCAGGTTTTTCCTTCTTAATGATGCTTCGCGCACCCTGAATGAACCTCGGTATGGCATCCTGGTTATGCGCACCGTCTATTATAACATTTTTTCTGAGTTTTTCCATACGTGCCGGCATGTTAAAGGCTTGAAGAGCTTTAACCATGATTTTATCATTATTATGTGATAATATATTGTTTTTCTCATTAAAGATTTCTAAAGCTTTCAAAGCTGCTGTTGCATTTTCCTGCTGATAAATGATATCAAATGCCGGATTTATCAGTCTGCCCTGCTCTATCCACT
Organism: Eubacterium ruminantium; assembly: GCA_900108205.1. Lineage (GTDB taxonomy): Bacteria > Bacillota > Clostridia > Lachnospirales > Lachnospiraceae > Eubacterium_Q > Eubacterium_Q ruminantium_A. Next base: position 21,685 of record FNUU01000012.1, read on the forward strand.
TTGTGAGTCTGCTGTCGACTCTGTCAACAATAGTCAGCGGAGCATCAAGAGCTTCCGCACGTTCCTTTATAACCTGAGCTGCACGATGTTTCAAATCCTCTGCTGTCCGGTCTCCCTCAGGAGCACACGTATTGTGTACAACCGGAATACCGTTTTTTATGATCCCGGCCTTCTCGAAGGCTATCTTTTCAACCGTATCTCCCAGGTACTGCATATGATCCATGCCGATAGATGTGATGACTGAAACCTCCGGCGTTATGATATTTGTAGCATCCAGCCTTCCGCCCATACCGGTTTCATAGACTACAGCGTCTGCACCGATCTTTTCAAAATATACTGCTGCAATAGCGAATATGAACTCAAAAAATGACGGATGTCTAAGATCATTTTCTACTATGACCTTCATAACTGTTCTGAAGCATGCGATGAAATCCTCATCAGAAATATACTGTCCGTCCAGAGCAATCCTCTCATTTATCCGAACCAGATGAGGTGATGTAAATGAACCTGTACGCAGTCCTGCTTCTGTCAGCATGCAGCGAAGCATTTCCGTGGTGGAACCCTTGCCGTTTGTTCCTGCGACATGAATTGATAACGGCTTATCCTGTGGATTTCCGAGCAATTCCATCAGATGTCTCAGATCCTCTGTACCGATCTTCTCGGCAAATTTGGGAATAGCAAGAATATATTCCGTTACCTCTCTGATATCTATTTTTCTATTATCATCTGCTATCTCATCTATTGTCAGTATATTTTTCTCTGCCATTGTTCTGTCCAAATCCCATAACCCTACCTGTTATCCACTTTCTCCGGATACATATCATGCTGTGTCAGGCGCTCCCATGCAACATTTTCCCACTTTGTTCCCGGTCTTCCGTAATTGCAGTACGGATCGATGGAAATTCCTCCTCGCGGAGTAAATTTACCCCAGACCTCGATATACTTCGGATCCATAAGCTTGATCAGATCCTTCATAATTTTATTTACGCAGTCCTCATGAAAATCACCATGATTGCGAAAACTGAAAAGATATAATTTGAGTGATTTACTCTCCACCATTTTTACATCCGGTACATAAGAAATATAAATCGTTGCAAAATCCGGCTGGCCTGTTATAGGACAAAGGCTGGTGAATTCCGGACAGTTGAACTTTACAAAATAATCATTATCCTGATGTTTATTTACAAAGGTCTCAAGCATTTCCGGTGCATAATCCGTCGGATATTTTACTCCGTTTTGGCCAAGCAGTGAGATACCTTCTCTTTCTTCTTCATTTCTGGACATTATTAATCCTCCATTTTTTGCAGTGTCAGTTTGACACCAAATATTTTTTGCATATATCTTACCACATTTTTACTACTTGTCATACACCCAAAATAAAGTTATACTATTATTGTATATTATCCGAAGAAAAACAAGCTATCGCGAAACAAGTATTTGTTTTTCTTGATAAGATAAATGTATATTATGTGAAGAATAATAGTATTGGAGGGTATTTTATGCAGACATATAAGATAAGATCACAGTATAATAATTTAATCAATCTCAAAGTGACACCGGGACATTTTGCTACCTCGTCATCTCACATCAATTACTTCATCGACCTTACCACACTTAAGGCAAGAACCAGTGAAGCAAAGGCTGTTGCAAAGTCTATGAGTACAGATTATATCGCATCAACCATCGTTGACACCATCATTTGTATGGATGGTACCGATGTAATAGGTGCTTATCTTGCAGACGACCTTACAAATTCGGGAATTCATTCCATGAACGCTCACGGAAGTATATATGTTATTGAGCCTGAGCAGAATTCCATGGGTCAGCTTACATTCAAAGATAATGTAATCCCTATGGTCAATAAGAAGCATATTCTTCTCCTTCTTGCCACTGCTACAACAGGTCGTACTATCGAGAAGGCTCTGGAATGTATCGAGTATTACGGCGGTATAGTTGAAGGAATCTCAGCAATATTTACTGCTACGGATGATGTAGACGGTCATCACATAAATGGTATTTTCCACGCAAAGGATATCGAAAATTATAATTCATATTCTTCTCATGATTGTCCGCTTTGCAACGGAAATATCAAGCTTAACGGAATTGTTTCATCAAATGGATTTACTATGATATAAGCATAAAGAAAAGGCCGTGTTGAACACGACCTTTGTCTTCACTCTGAGGGGCCTGTAAAACAGGCCCCCGACTCTCACTTATGATCAAATATTATTTTTTCGGAGCTTCGACATTTTTATTCTTAGTCGGTGAAGTTTTTACTCTGTCTTTCTGCATTGCAGTGTTTGCAGCGTTATATTTCTGAGTGAATTTTGCAAGATCCTCGAAGTTTTTAGCCGCACCGTCATGCCTTGCATCAAGTGACTTCTTAAGATCGACAACAAGCTTTGTCGTTCTGTATTTAAGTCCCTCAGTGCTGTTCGTAAGAACCGAAATAGCATTGAGTGCAGTTACAGCTCGCGGATTCTTCTCAACATCAAGCTTGTTTATGCCCTTGCTTTCAAAATATTCCATCGAAGCATTAAATATCTTTACATTTGCTGTTCTGATCTCTGTATCAAGTTCTTCCTTGGAAAGATTCTTATCCTTGAGAGCCGCCGCTTCCTGGATCAATGCATTCAGCCTGCGGTACTGCTTACCATGGCCTGACGTGGTCGGAAGATTATCAGCAAGCTTCTTCAAGTCTTCAAAATACTTTTCTCTCTTATCCGGCTTTACATTATACATGGTATCTCTCAGAGAATTAAGACCTTTGGTCAGATTTTCCGAATTACTGAGTATATTTATAAGCTGTTCCGGATTACCCTTCAGAGCGTCCAAAGAATAAATCTCTTTGCATTTTTTAGCCATCTCATGTATTTTGCCAATATCAAACATTCCGCCATTGTTGTATAGTATTACGGCACCCATACATTTTGCAAGATTATCTACCATCTCATCAGGAGTTTTACCCATTCTGATGCCGGTATGAAGTTTAACATACGAACCGAATGTAACACCCATCTTCTTATTCTTGCTTCCAAGCAGCTTATGAAGCTTCTCATCATTTACAGCCGCACTGGCCTTCGCTTCAGCGCGAGGGTCATCCTTAAGGATAGCCCCGATATAATCAGTCTTCTTGTTAAGCATATCACGATAAGCACCATTCAGTTCATTCTTGCCGGTGATACCGATTGGTTTATCGCCGTACAGGAAGGCATTCATTGTATTTAACTGATCTTTTTCGAAATGAATCCTTACCTTCTTAATCTTCTCGGCCGCTTCACCTTTCTTCCAATTGGCAACTATCTTGTCCTTTTCCTTCTCCTTCTTCAGCATATCGGTCATAACCGTAGTAAACGCCTTGGATCCGAGATCAAAAAGCATTTTTTCCTCTGCCGACAGATTCTGCAGAACCTTATTTGTTCCACGGGCTTTATGGATTTTTATAAAGCTGTCATATATACCCCTTGTTAACTGGTCCTTTAAATACTCAGCATCCGCATTTTTATAGATTGCCATGTCAATAAGCTTCTTCTTGAGCACCTCCGGTTTCTGGAGCTGTGTCTGTTCTTCTTTAGTAAAGCCAAGATTATTGTAAGCCTGCTCATAGGTCATATTCGGATCATACTTAAGCTTGGCCAAAAATACATTCTGAAATACCTCCTCAGAAAGAACATCCGAACGAATATGACTTTCTGCTTCCGCAAGGTCAAACACACCCGCCTCACTGGCAACTACCAGCGCTTTATCATATTTATATTCTCCATCTATATTGTCATGGACAGCCTTGAAATTCTTGCCGGTCAGTACCATTGCCTTAGCCTGAGCGATCATCATCTTCTCAAACATAGGCTCAATGTCCTTATCGGTAAAAGATTTTCCGGCAAACCTTTTCGTCAGACTGCCGATAAATTCATTTTCAAATTCATTTGCATTGTCATAGCTCTTTATATCGCGGAATTCTTCTATCTTTTTACCGTCGCCCTCCATTCTGTCAAGGCGAATATTTCTGGCCTTGTATATCATGGCATACATATATTTATCCGCAAGCGTACCCTGGCTGGAATAACCATTGCTTATTCCGGCTTCATTCTCAGAAAGCTCTTCTTTTGCTTCATGTACCTGCACATTTACAGCTTTTCCGGCAGCATCCCCTTCATTAACAGGCGCCTTTACTTCTTCAGCATTATTTAAAATATTCTCTTCGTTTACAGGCGCCTTTACTTCCTCAACAGCGGCGACAACCTGGTCATTTTCCAAAATAACCCATTCATCTTTTACAGCCTGTTCTTCCTTCGGTGCCTCAACCTTAATATCTTCCTTCTTCGGAGGATTGTATTTAACACCATCATAAAGCTTATATTTTCTTCGATTTGGTTTAAGATTCTTGACCTCTTCAATGAAGTTCATGTTCCAATCCACACCATTTGAAACATGATGTAGTGTCGTAAAGTTGTCAAGCTTTATACCGGTATGCGACTTAGCAAAATCATCAACAAGCTTGATAACCTGAGCCTTATCATCAGGAGTAACAACCTTTTTATCCCAAATCTGCGCCTTCAATGCCGCAACATCCTTCGCAAAATTATCGAGTTTTATTCTGTTCGATGCCTCGGAATCAACAGCCTTCCTGGCATCTGAATAGCCCTCCAGCTCATGGTCTTCCAGCTTTGCCCAATCATCCTTATGGATTTCTACCGTATTTCTATAGCGTTCCATCTTGGTATTGAACTCTTCTTCATTTTTATTATGGTATGCTTCAATATATCCGATCGCACCAAGAAGAGTCAGCTCATCCTGCGACCAGCCGTTCTCAATAGCCTTGATCTGCCATCTTAATACATTTACAGTTTCAAATGCACTTCGTCTATTCTCATGCTTGCCCGTGATATGTCCAAGTTCATTATTTAAATACTTGTCATACTGACAATTATCCTCTATTGCATACAGTTTATCAAAAGCATCAACCACTTTCTGCTGCTTATCTCTAAGCTCAGCGAGAAAAGCTCTTTCGTTTTTTGCATTCCAGCCATTTTTGTTATTCTTCTGGCGGGTGAATTCCATTTTTTCAAGCTCAATGTAGCCCTTATAATACTCCATAAGCGGTTCGTAAAGGCCCGTCGGCTCACCTGTCTCCGGATCCGTTTCCTGCTGAAGATTCTTCTTTATTTCGTTATGATCCTTAGTCAGATCCGGGGCTCCTGCAAATTGATTCAGATTCGAAAGATATTGGCTCTCGAATCGCGCCTCCATAATATTTCCATCCGTTGTAGTCTCATGAGCATAGAAATCATATATCGGGAGGAACGGATCATTATTCTTTGCTTTTTCATCCCTGTCCTCCTCGATCAGTTTTTTCATGGTTTCCATAAGTTCAACGCCAAGCTTATCGGCATTAGAACTCTCCATTTTCTGGGTAAACTTTTCAAGACCTCCAAGACGGCTTTTCGGAACATCAGCGGTAGCCGAGAATAGCTTTGACATAGACCTGTACTCGTCCATCTTATCCTGAAACGCACCGAGTTCCTCCGGCGACATCTTACTCATATACAAAGTAATATTATTCGTGAATACCTTTTCAACAGCATAAGCAAGTGCGCTTTCTCCATATTTCTTGTTTTTTCTTAAATCTTTAAAGTTCGGCATATTGTTTCCTCCTCCTTGACGGACCATACTTCATCCCATTCGTAACAAATATACTGTCTGTATTTAACGCCCGTTCTTATTCTCTGTTTTATCGTATCTTTTATACATTTACTGTTTGATTTTTATAATGCATTCTGCCCTATAGTATCAAATTACAGACATTATATCCTGCCATGTATAACAAAACCGCAACAAAGCAAAGCGAGGGAGGGCCCCGTGAGTCCGAGCGTATAGGTAACAAATAACAAGCTATGCATGACGAAAAAAAGATACAGATAGGGATGCTTGCATCCCTATCTGTATCTTTTTTGAGGAATATACAGCGCCTATGGCGCTGTCACATGTGTATTTTTTATTTATCAGACATGCATCAAATATGTCAGCATAGCATTCCCTGCCAATGCGTATTACTACTTCTTTCTCCATGTCGATACATTGAAAAGTATAAGCATCGGGAAGATTTCCAGTCGTCCTGTGATCATATCAAAAATAAACACCCATTTTGACAGATCACTGAAGCCTGAAAAGCCACCATACGGTCCGACTATATTTAAACCCGGACCAATATTATTTATAGTTGCCGCAACTCCTGTAAAGCTTGAAGTAAAATCAAATCCATCTATACAGATGAGAAGAAATGAAATCGCGAATATTAGGAAATATGCACCAAGATATGCATTTGCAGTTCTGAGAGTTGTATCATCTACTGTTTTTCCGTCCACTGTTATTCTTTTAATACTACGCGGATGAATAAGATATGAAATTTCATTTTTTACTTCTTTAAAATATATGATGACTCGTGACACCTTCATACCACCGCCGGTACTGCCCGCACAGGCTCCGACAAACATCAGCATCACCAAAATACCCTGAGGCAAAGTGCCCCATAGGTTGAAATCTGTTGTGGCAAATCCTGTAGTCGTCATTACAGAAGCTGCCTGGAAACTTGCCTGATTAAGACTCTCCCAGAAGCTTCCAACCGAATGAAATATACTTATCACGATGATCGTAACCGCTGCCGCATATATTCCAAAATACCATTTAACCTCTTCTGACTTCAGTGCATCTTTGAATTTTCTGCAGATTATCAGATAATAAATCTTGAAATTTACGCCAAACAGGAACATAAAAACGGTGATGACAACCTGACAGAATACATTATAATCCGCAATTCCGCTTGCCTTAACCGAGAATCCTCCGGTACCTGCAGTACCAAATCCAAGACAAAACGCATCAAAAACCGGCATGCTTCCGCAGATCAGTATTATGATCTCAATCGCAGTCATGGCAAGATAAATAGCATAAAGGAAAAATGCAGTTTTTCTTACTCTCGGAACAAGCTTATCAACCGAAGGTCCCGGGCTTTCCGCCCTCATCAGATGCATGCTGTCCGCATTTGATGGCATAACGGCCAGAATAAATACAAGAACACCCATTCCACCCAGCCAGTGAGTAAAACTCCTCCAGAAGAGCATACAATGTGACATTGCTTCAACGTCCGTTAAAATACTGGCTCCGGTAGTGGTAAAGCCTGAAGCCGTTTCAAATACCGCATCAGTATATGAAGTGATCTCTCCACTCAGCAAAAATGGCAAAGCTCCAACAAGACTGAGTACGATCCAGTTGAGAGCAACTATTATCATGCCTTCCTTGGCATGCATTTTTCTTTCCTTGGGCTTCTTCATTCGAAGAAGCGTACCTATAAGCAATGAACCTGCTGCAACAGCAAGGAAATAGATGGCATTATTTTCGCCGTACAGATTTCCCACCAATTCCGGTATCATCAAAAAACCGGCCATAAACTGCAGCAAAAGTCCAAGTGAATGTATTATGATCGAATAATTCATTTTATTATCCTGTTATTATATCTTCCTTTCACGCAAGAATATCGTCGATATCATTTAATCCCTTCCTGGTAGTAACAACAATAACACTGTCTCCAACCTCGATGGTATCATTTCCTCCAGGAATAATGACTCTTCTGTTTCTGTAAATACAGCATATCAGAGTATTCGGAATGATTGAAAGATTCTTCAAGGTCTGACCGGTCAGCCGTGAATTGCTTCCCACATTAAACTCAAGACCTTCTACTCTTCCGTCCATCATTCGGTAAAGAGTTTCAACCGCACTTCCGACAGTATTCTGCATGGATCTGATATATCTTGTGATATATTCCGCGGTGATCTTCTTGGTGGAAATAATATTGCCCACAGGCATTTCAAATACCATATCCTCATATGACTTCCTGTGAACTCTGGTCATAACCTTCGCATCAGTCTTCTTCGAAACAAAAAGCGACAGAAGGATATTTGCCTCATCACTGTGCATAAGTGCACATACAGCGTCCATATCAGCGACCGATTCTTCAAAGAGAAGCGATCTATCGGTGGCATCACCATTTATTATCATTGCCTTCGGCAGGAGCTCTGACAGTTCTCTGCAACGTTCCTCTTCCTTTTCAATGATCTTTACATTTAAGCCTGATCTGATCAGAATATCAGCCAGATAATAGCTTATGGTTCCGCCTCCTGCTATCATAACATCCCTGATCTTCTTGGCTTTGATACCTACCTTGTTCAAAAATGCATTTACAGACGGCAAAGGAAGCGTAACAGATATCTTATCCCCGGCCTGCATTACAAAATTACCATCCGGAATAACTATATCCTTGCCTCGCTCTACCACGCAGATAAGGGCACTTTCCTTAACATTCGGATAATAATCACGAAGTCGAAGTCCATCAAGAACCGAGCCTTCCGGAATGACCAGCCTTATAAGGTTAACCCTGCCCTTCGCAAATGTATCAACTTCCAAAGCAGAAGGTATCTGGATAAGTCTTACCATCTCGTGAGCAGCCGCACTTTCCGGATTAACCGACATAGAAAGTCCCAGCTCCTCTTTCAGGAAACTGATTTCCTCCGAATACTGCGGACTTCTGACTCTGGCAATAGTCTGGCAGTGTCCGGTCTTACGCGCAATAAGACAGGCCAGCATATTTTTCTCATCCATATCAGTGGCGGCGATCAAAAGATCCGTTTCCTTAATGCCCGCGTCGTACTGTGCTCTGAAGCTTGTACAATCGCCGATATATCCAATGACATCACAATCAGCAGACACAGTCTGTACTGCCTCTGCATTTGTATCCATAACCGTAATCTGATGTCCTTCATTACTTAACTGCTCGGCAAGAGTGTGTCCCACCTTGCCACAGCCAGCTATGATTATGTTCATTTATATTCACGTTTATTCCAATAATATCATAAACTGATTTATTGGTTTTTCCTTTCTCCCGTATAAAACATCCGGGATAATAATATAACTGTTTCAAACCATTCCAAGACTTCTGGAATCGTGCTATCTTCATTTCTATATCACAACATTTTAACAATATGCTTATTGTTAGTCAAATTAATCTTACGCAAACCGGGAAGTGTGTATGATAATCAATTCATTATCAACACAAAATGCTCACAGACCGAAGCCTATGAGCATTTTACTGTATTCATTATTCAAATGTTAATTAAAAAGATGATATTATCTTGTCTCTTCCTGCCTTCTTTGCTTCGAAAAGACAATCATCGGCATTCTTAAGGAGCATTGTCAGATTATTATGATTTTTACATAATACAAGTCCGGCACTCGCAGTCAGATTAACACTCGGATATTTTTCAATCCTGATCATTTTAAGCTGTTGCTTTATTTTATTAATGCGGTCAATTGCTTTTTCTCTGCTGTCTGCATTGAACAGGATCAAAAATTCCTGTCCGCCATATCTGGCAGCAAGTTCAACCTCGGGATCCTGAGTCTGAGCCAGTAGCACTCCTCCGAATCTGCGTAAAACCTCATCACCAAATAAATGGCCATAATCATCATTTACCTTTTTAAACTGATCTATATCGATCATGGCAATATATTTGTTCTCTGTGGTGAAAAGCTCATCATCCATTTCAAGATAATTAAACAGATTTCTTCTGTTGCTGATACCTGTAAGCTCATCTGTTATCGCCATATCAGCCAGCTTATTCATAAGCTCCTCGTTAGCCTTTTTCTCCTTGTCATATGCATTGAACAGAAGTATAAGGACACTTGCCATACAAACGCCTACTATTATCAGGGAAACCGCAGTGTCTAATACTTCACTGAAGCTGTCCATGTCAGGTATCAGTACAGGATTATTATTTTCCTCCGCCTGCTCACTCATGTAATTATACGAAATAATAATCGATACAACATGAAAAACGCTGCATAAAACAAGTGCAATATAACGCTTAACACCATGTTCAGAGAGTACAATTATCAGAAGGCCTGCCATAAGATAAATAGACATACCCGAATTGACGCCTCCATTGATATAGAACAGATATGTCATAACAGCCATATTTATAAAATATACGAAAAATGTACGGGCAAACCTTTTTTTCCCTTTGGCAAATGCAAGCTTGAACAACATCAGCAGGAGCAATGCCGAACCCACATTAAATATAACCGTCCAGAGACTATTACCCGAAACAATCATGTTCACTGCACATATAAGTACCATGGCAATGCTTCCAAACAATGAAAAAATAAAAATCTTATCCCTAAGACTTTTTTGTTCTTTATATACTTCTTTTAACGATTTTCCCATACCTGCCTCCTTAAAAATGATCACATCCCTTTTTATATTTTAACTCAAAATAACGTAAATTTCTATTTCAATTTTAAGAAATTAGGTTATAAAATTCGACTATATATTTATGCATTATAGTAAAAAACAACCACAAAATAAAACGTTTTTCTGCCGGGTGCATAAAGTTAAAAGCACCCTCCGTGTGAAGGGTGCTCTGGTATATTATCATATGATTATTATGTGTTCTGTATCTATATTGTTTTATTCGCTTCCTCTGTTACAGATTACGTTTCTTCCCTTATTGCAAAGTTCCTCAATCCATTCTCTTCGCTGGATCACTGACAGCCATTCATCCGGAATCTCCTTATAGCCATAATATAAACCAGCAAGCCCTCCGGCTATCGCTCCAACCGTATCTGTATCATCTCCCAAATTCACCGCCTTAAGAAGACACTCTCTAAAAGAATCTGATGTGATCAAACACCATACTGCCGCCTCAATTGTATCTATCACATACCCTGTTGTTCTGATCTTCTCAGCCGGAGTATCTTTAAACTCATATAGATGAAAAAGTCTGTTCATGTATGCAAGCTCAGTCAGATTCTCTATATTTTTACCATACATCTTCAGCCCTTCATCTATTCCCGCTTGAAGCAAAGCTCCAAGTTCCGGATTCTTATTCTTCTTACATCCATCAACTATGTTCTTCACCATAAAAAAATATATTCCGCAGCAAATCAGGCTTCTTATATGGTTATGTGTCAGACCTCCTATCGTATGGATTCCCTTTATTACCTCTTCATTTGAAATTCCTGTTTTCTGCTGCTTGTCGTAATAGTACAGGCAGGCCGGCATAATCCTCATCAAGGATCCATTTCCATTTGAACGCTCGCCGGTACATCCACAGGTCTTTATATCCGGAACTTTTCTGAATCTGTAAATTGCCGTACTGCAGGTATTGCCTTCATCAAATGCCTCTCCAAAAGGTGTGTATTCTCCCTCAAATTCCCATTTCAAAAATTGCGTCATGATATCTACAGGATTTGCTTCTCCCTTATCAATAATGCTGGACAGGGTAGCCAGCGTCATACTGCTGTCATCCGTCCATGTTCCCTCAGGCATATTGTAGGTACCGTAGCTCTCCATCCCCGTAACCGGGCCCTGAGGACGATTCGCAATTTTTTCTCTGGACATAAACTGCACCGGACACCCCAGCGCATCACCTACCACAACACCCATAACTCCATCAAGCCAAATATTCTTCTCCATAAGCTTTTTTGTCTCCTTTTCCTTTAATGATATGACTATCGCAGAAATATATTTTCAAGCTTTATGGCGTTTCCTATAATCCTTCCGGATTGGAGCCAGTAATTCTTCATCATCAAAGCAGTCGTCCATTTCTTCTGCACAATCACAAGCTCTTGCACGACTGACCATCTTAGACATCACATGAAAGTTGAGTGCTGTACCGACACTGTCACATTCGTATCGTACCGCCCTGTTCGCAGCAACTCCAAATTTTCCGGCAACCTCTACGGCATCAATATTAGCTCCAAGGAAGATAAACTCCCAATGATGCTTCTTCTTTTTCTTTTCCACCATCTTCTTTACCTTTTCGTAAGAATACTGCCTGCTGGAATTCTCCATACCATCTGTGGTTATGATAAATAAAGTTTTCTCCGGCCTGTCTTCCTCAAGTGTTTCCTTCTGCACCTTACTAATATGATGAATCGCACCACCTACAGCATCCAACAGAGCTGTACACCCTCTGACGTAATAATCCTTGTCCGTAATCTGTTTTACTTCATCAAGCCTCTTACGGTCATGAAGAATTTCCATCTGATCGTCAAAAAGAATCGTGGAGATGATGGCTTCGCCTTCCTCCTGTTTTTGCTTGGACAGCATCGAGTTGTATCCACCGATTGTATCTGCCTCCAAGCCTCCCATGGAACCGCTTCTGTCCATGATAAATACTACCTCTGTCAAACCTTTCCGCATAATGATCACCCTCCTTATCTTCAATCCCTTTCAGGTATTTTCTTCATGTTGAGCTCATTATACGATATACTGTTAAAAAGAGGGTCGCTTCGAAAGCGACCCTCAGTTTTTTAAGATATGATACATGGCAATCCATGCTCTTCCAGCTGAATATCCAGCTCAATCATGTCGTAAATCTTATTCTCGATAAAGTACGAGAAGATTATATCTGTCTTGTCACACGGCGAAAGTGCATAGCCGGCCCTTGCCAGAAGATCTTTAGACTCATCCAGATTCAACTTTGCCCCCACGCATAGACACAGTGCTGTCAACTTATTTGGATGATAATCCACATTATTCTTGATCTTGGAGAATATCTTCTTATCGACAATAGCTCTCTTATAAACTTCTGCGTTCTCCATCTGCTTATCCTGAATCAGATACATCAGATATTGAGAGAATGTATCGGAAATATGCCGCATCCGTTCCTCCAGCTTGCTCTCATGCTCAGTCTCAAAACCAAAGAAATCACTGTCATATTCATCACATTCATCATAATCCTCCATAGGAACCATCATTTCTGCATTCATCTGTGGCTGCTGATCTTCTGACTTCTTTGTTGATTTTTTCTTAAATAAAGATCCTAACTTAGGCTTTTGTGCAGAAGGAAACGTATCGGCAGCTTGCATGGCCGCTCCTGCTGCTCCAAATATCTCTCGTTCACTCTTCCTCGTTTCTTCGGCTCTATGCCTTCTTCGTTCTATTGCCCGATCTTCTGAAAGGTCTTCTGCAGATCCCACATAATTATAGGAATCTTCCCCGTATTCTTCCTCGTACTTATTCTCAACGTAGTTCTGATCAATATACTCTTCCAATTTCGGATAGACTCTCTGTCCCAGAGATTTCGCCTTGTCATCAAAGACCACCAGGAAGATTTCCATCTCATTATTCAAAAGAAAGGCATTGATCTCATCCACAGCTATTCTCATGCCTTCTTCTTTGGGATAACCAAAACCCCCGGTAGAAATAAGAGGAAATGCAATAGATTTAATTTCATTCTCCCTTGCCAGCAGCAGGCTTTTTCTGTAGCAGGAGCGAAGTTTCTCTTCTTCGCCTTCACCCCCACCCATATACATTGGACTCACCGCATGAATGATATACTTTGCCTGCAGTTTAAAGCCCGGCGTAATAAATGCATCGCCCTCCGGAATAACACCTATCTTTTCCATTCTGTATGCAAGAAGCTCATCGTAACCCGCAGCCTTGTATACGGCACTGTCACAGCCGGTACCAACCGTGGGGTAATAATTAGCTGTATTCACTATAGCTTCCGTATTCATTTTTGTTATATCATTTCGAACAATTTTAAATGCCATATCTCCCCATACCTTATACTTTTACATATGTTTTGTTTTTACAATCAATTATACTATTTTCCTCTTATCAGTCCTAATACTTCCGGAACAACGGATCCTGCAAAACTCGTTCTGATCAAATCTGTCAATAAAGCTTACAAAAGAATCACATAGAGTACAAATAAAACACCACGGCAGTGCAGAATGATATTCAAACACTGCCGAGGTTGGATATTCTATCAATTCATCTCTTTCATCGCCTTACACTTTCTGTTCCTCTCATTAAGAAGAAGTGTCAAGCTACAGCAAACTCATCAAACTTCTGAATACTTTATGGCTTCTTCCGGTGAAATGGGTGGAAAGCCGCCTAAAACATCAATTCCATGTAGTGCTCTGGGGAGATTGTGAATTCGCGTCATTGCCCGATAGGCATATTCAGCTATCAACATATTGTACACCTCCGATCTTTACAATCTCAGAATCTCCATAATCCTGTCATAATTATCTTTCTCATGTGGAAATGTACAGTTCGTACAGACCTTAATCCTTCGTCCGTTTTTTTCCTTATACGCAGGATTTCCCGGGCAGTTTTCCAGATGATACATCGGGCAGAAGCAAAAGAGGCAGTTTATATGAACATCCGCATTTTTCACATATTCTCCTGCATCTGCCGTTTCTCCCGATATTCCTGTCACTTCTGATGCTTTATTCATATACGCCTTCTTAGTATCACTGTCAACTTTATGGCACGGATAATATGGACATGCACGGTTTTCGAAGTACTTATGTGAGGGGGCATACACGCTGCCTTCTAATATTTCAATTTCACCGCTGCTATTCTTGACATCATTGTTTACTCTATCATCGCATGCCCTACCATTATTCGTCCCATTTTCATATCTGCCATTATCTTTGTCTGCGTCCATACCAGTCCCGGCAGATTCAGAAGCATCATTTATTATATTATTAATACTTTTTTTTACATTCATACCGGCACCCCTTCAAACATTCTTTGCGCATATTTCCGGTTTTATTCCAGCGTATCCGCAACCTCCTGAAGAAGCTCCACTATAGGTAAATGCTGAGGACAAGCGCCTTCACACTTCCTGCATTTAACACACTGGGACGCCTTGGTACCGCCCGGACGCCATGCGTAACCATTTTTAGCTCTCTCAAGATTACCGTAAATCTTATATTCATTCATACATGCAAAGATTTCAGGAATATGAAGCTTCATTGGGCAGCCCGGTGTACAGTAATGACAGGCTGTACATGGAATCGAATCCGTCTCCTTAAGCACAGCCGTAGCCTTCTCAATCACCTTCTGTTCATCCTCGCTGAACGCTTCAAAATCCTTCATGTAGGAAATGTTATCTTTCATCTGCTCAACATTTGACATTCCGCTGAGTACGACCATAACCTGAGGAAGCGATGCCGCAAATTTAACAGCCCATGAGGCGGCACTTGCCATAGGGTCAGCTTCCTTAAAAACCTCCATAACTCTTTCCGGAGGATTTGCCAGAGTACCTCCCTTAACAGGTTCCATAACAACCACCGGTTTATTATGCTTCACGGCAACCTCATAGCATTTTCGTGAATTAACATTTGCATCATCCCAATCTGCATAATTGATCTGCAGCTGAACAAATTCTGCTTCAGGATGCGCTGTAAGTATCTCATCCAGCACCTCCGGCTGATCATGGAACGAAAATCCGTAATGTTTTATCTTTCCCTCAGCCTTTAGCTTCTTCACATAGTCCCACAGACCGTATTTCTCATATGTATCCTTATTATTCTTATCGAGAGCATGAAGAAGATAGAAATCAATATAATCCGTTCCCAGTCTCTCAAGGCTGATGTTGAATTCATTTTTTGCCTCTTCTTCATTTTTGCAGGCAAAGGAGGATGCATTCAGCTTCGTAGCCAGATAGTACGAATCTCTCGGATATCTCTCAACAAGCGCCTTTTTTGTAGCCTCCTCAGATCCTCCGTACACAAATGCAGTATCAAAATATCTTCCGCCCGCATCAAAGAAATCATCTACCATCTGTTTGGTCTGTTCTACATCTATCTCTCCCGAATCCAGCCTCGGAAGCCTCATAAGGCCAAAGCCCAGTTTCATGCAGTTACTTATTAAGCTGTTCATAGTAACCTCCTTATAAATCATATTCCCTTTGTTTCAAGAAATACACCAAAACTCCATTTTTTTAATTCAGAAATATTTAATTTCTATGAATCTTATCAAGTAATTTCCTTGCTTCAGCTATGGAAATTCTTTCTCTTTCCGCTACCTTTCTCAGATCCTCATATTCATATTTTGATCTTGATACCCCATAACCGGATACATTTTTAACTGAAATATCACCGTAGTTACTTCCAAATCTTGTTTCGGTTCTGTCGAGCACATATCTTTCTTCCAAATGCTGTCTTATGCCTATTGTTGATGTATATCTGAATATTTCGCCTGCCATTCTCTCCCTGTCATCCGGATTGCAGATAACGGTAAGCAGAACTCCGGGTCTTCCCTTCTTCATCATTACAGCAGTTGTGAAAACCTCCAAAGCTCCATTCTGAAGAAGCTTTTCTTCAGCGTAACCTAATTCCTCGCCTGTCATATCATCAATATTGCATTCAAGAACTCCGATAGTACTCATACTATAATTTACCTCCCCTTGATAACCTTCATTAACTTCAGCTTCAATTTTGTTATAAATATTCGTAACAGTATCCAGTATGCCGATACTTCCGTTTCCATCAGTGTCTCCCATAGAAATCTTCACACAATTAGCGGTCGAAAAATCCTTGGTTCCCATGCCATAGCCAACCTTCTGAACTGACATTTTAGGCATATCACCATATTCATTTACAAAATGCTTGAGAAGTGCGGCTCCGGTTGGTGTACAGAGCTCTCCTTCAATATTTCCGCTATAGGAAGGAATGCCTTTAAGAATAAATTCTGTTGCCGGTGCCGGAACCGGTATGATTCCATGCATACAGTTTACCTTTCCAAAGCCTGTGTTGACACGTGAGGCAACTATCCTGCCCGGTTTTATCATACTGATCAAAAGGCATACAGACATTATGTCAACTATAGCATCCTTCATTCCGACTTCATGAAAATGAATTTCAGTGACAGGTTTTCCATGCGCATGGCTTTCTGCCTCAGCTATGATACGATATACCTCCAGAAAATCCTGCTTAACCTTGAGCGGAACATTGAACTTCTTTGCCATTTCCTTAATGTCTTCGTATGAAGTGTGAACATGTCCATGTTCTCCGTATCCGCCCGGTCCGTGTCCGTGGTCTCCGTATCCATGTTCTCCATATCCACCCGGTCCGTGTCCGTGATCTCCGTATCCATGCTCTCCGTATACTCCCGGTCCGTGTCCGTGGTCGCCGTAGCCATGTTCTCCGTATCCGCCCAGTCCGTGTCCATGATTCGGACCATATCCTGTGGTTTCTGCTGCTCTATAGCGCTGAGATTCTGCCGCCTCTCGTCCATATCTCTGTCCATCTGCTGCATCCTCAGCCTGCACATCACCCATACTCTTTTTGTATCTGTCACGATAGCTCTCGTGAGGCTGTCCATATCCCGGGCCACCCATCGGACCATGTCCATATCCGTCCGGTCCATGGCCATAATCGTCATATCCATTTGGTCCGTGACCATATGGGGCATGTCCATCAGGCCCGTAATAATCAACTGAATTTTCACTGATTCCGTTTACGGTCACGCTGAAATGAGTTCCTGTAACCCCACATTTTACAGATCTCTCAAATCTGAAACCAAGACTTCTGTCATCTCCAAATACTTTATCCAGTCTTTCAGTAAAAAGCTTTTTCTCTGAATCACTTAAAAGTTCATAAAGTCCTGCTGTGAGCATATCTCCGGCTGTTCCCATGCCGCAATCAACATATAATACTTTCATTTTGCACCCCTTTTTTATATTATAGATTTTCAGAATCTCCACCCCCGGCCAATCCCGGATTTACGAGATTCCATTATAAAATACTGTAAATATATTCCATATCCATATTTTCTCTGAGAATTCGGGCAAGCTCCGAATATTGCTTTTCTTTAAAATCCGCATACAAAAATGCAGTCTCTTCCGTCTCCGGCAGTTCAATACCCTTTTTCCTTGCAAGAGTCCTTACCAGCGTAACTGCTATATCTGAACCATCAAATATACCATGCACATATGTACCGTATACATTTTGTTTCTGAATTATTACATGATCACTGTCTATCTCGCGTGATCTATCGATTTTTTCCTTTTCAACAACCTGTTCCGTCAGCTCTGTGATATCTCTTCCGTCGACAGCCTCAGGTTCACTCACCACATCTCTTCCGCCGACAGCCTCCGGTTCACTCACCACATCTCTTCCGCCGACAGCTTCCGGTTCACTCACCATATCTCTTCCGCCGACAGCCTCCGGTTCACTCACCACATCTCTTCCGCCGACAGCCTCCTGTTCTGCACCCACCGGATAGCTTTCGCCCATATGGATTTCATATCCTGCATATTCCTTTCCTGAAAGATTGCTGAACATTCCTTCCAGTTCAGGGAGCTTTCCGACTACCTGTTTTCTGGTTTTTTCCGGTTGCATAACCGTTTCAATCGGCAGAAGCCCCATGCCGCGAATGGTTTTTATGTTTCGACTTGCATCCCCACTGCTTGTATTCTGAGCATTTCTTCCTGCATCCACTCCGATTTCGTCGGTGATTTTCTGACCAAGCATCTGAAAACCCCCGCATATACCAAAAACAGGTATTCTTCGGGACAAATACTTTATAGCCGCCTCCAGTCCATTTTCACGCAGCCAGAGCATGTCATATATGGTATTTTTGCTCCCCGGAATTATTATCATATCCGGAAGTCCCAATTCATTTTCGTTCTCAACATATCTGACATGGCAACCCTTTACAGAGTCAAACACATCAAAATCTGTAAAATTGGAAATATGCGGCAGCCTTATCACTGCAATATCAACCATCGCTCTGTCATTCATTTTACTGCTGAATCTTTCAGTCAGGCTGTCCTCGTCATCCAGCTTGATATTCATATAAGGAACGGTTCCGCAAACCCTTTTTCCACACATTCCTTCCAGCATTTCAATGCCTGGATCAAGTATGGTCTTGTCTCCCCGGAATTTATTGATAATAAGCCCCTTCACTCTATCCTTTTCATCCTCCGGAAGCAGCATCAGGGTTCCGATAAGCTGCGCAAATACGCCTCCCCTGTCAATATCTCCCACCAGGAGTACACTCGCATCAAACATTTTTGCGATACCCATATTTACAATATCGTTTTGTTTAAGATTGATTTCTGCCGGACTTCCGGCGCCCTCGATCACGATTATGTCATATTCTTTTTCAAGCCTTGCAAATGATTCCTTTATCACAGGAACCAGCTCCAATTTATGCTTAAAATATTCCCTGGCAGACATATCCGCCATTACCTCTCCCTGCACTATCACCTGCGAGCCCTTGTCACTCGTCGGTTTAAGGAGTATAGGATTCATGTCAACCGTAGGTTTGATGCCGGCCGCCTCAGCCTGCATTACCTGGGCTCTGCCCATTTCCAGGCCATCTTCCGTTATAAATGAATTTAGTGCCATATTCTGTGACTTAAATGGCGCCACTCTGTAGCCATCCTCTTTAAAAATTCTGCAGAGCCCGGCCGCTATTAAACTTTTTCCGGCACTGGACATGGTGCCCTGGATCATAATTTTTTTAGCCATAATTTATAATTCCATTTTGAAATATAATTCTGTCTTAGTATAAATCTATTTTCATACACGTACATTGATCATTCATTTCATCATACTATCAATTCATTTCTCGGAACGCATATTACTCATTCATTTCATCGTAGTATCTATCTGTTTTCACAGTATGAACATAAACCACGTATTTCAAGACAGTATCATGTTTGATCTGTCTGATATCTATTATTCAGCCTTCATATTGTCCGGCCGTCTCTGCCAGCCCTTCCTCGAGACTTACAAAGCCTGCCCCCAGTTCTTTTATACGTTCACCGGAATAAAACTCTGACTCTGCTTTCCTGAGCGGAAACGGAAGTGGAATCCCTCTCTCATCAATTGTTGCGAGATCCACCGGAATCTTTGCAAAGCCATTACCATATACCTTATCAGCTGCCTTGTACAAAGCATCCTCAAAGATTTCATATGTGACCTTATCATTACTGCAAAGATTAAATGCCCTGTCAAATGCCTTTTCATTATTGCAGCAAAGTAATATCTGTCTCGCAGCATCTTTTACATAAATCATCTGGAAGAAGCCATCCGAACCGGCAGGACTCAGAATCTGTCCTGCCCCCTTTATCCATTTAAAATACATTCCCTCACGGGGAGCATAATTACCAGGTCCATATATAAATACTGGTCTGAGCACCGTATATCTTATATCCTGTGAATGCGGTGTGATTTTTTCTTCGACACCCTCGTCCGACATATCTGTTACTCGGTCTGCAACAGGCTCGTCCAACTTACCCGACTCATTTTTTTTCTTCATCAGGTCTCTGACTTCTCTCTCAAGAGCAACCTTCCCCAGAATATAATTTCCGGCATCACCGCCGAAATCTCTGGTTTCAAATTCATCCTCCTCGAAAAGAGTATCCTTCCCTGTTCCTCTTCTATACACATCGGTTGTACTGATAAAAATGTACTGCCCGATACTGCTTCCAAGATTTTCAACAACAGTTCTGATATCACCCTCCTGATAAGCGCAGAAATCAACCACAACATCAAACCTTCCAAGCCTTATCTGCTTCAATGCTTCTTTGTCGTGTCTATCCATAACAAACGTATTCTTTTTTACATCTTCTGTTTGTCTGTCAAACATAGTTCCCCGGTTAATAAAATATAATTCATTACCGGCCTCTGCCATATCAGCAAATGCCTTACCCAGGAAATACGTTCCTCCGATTATCAGTATTTTCATTTTCTGCCTCACTTGTCACCTCAGCTATATGACTACTCACTGCCGCACTTGCTGCCTCGCTTGTCACCTCAGCTGCATCACTGACTTCAGGTGTATAAACATGCATCTTCATTCTGTCTTTATAATCCTCAGCCGGCATAGGCTTTGCATAATAATAACCCTGTATCATATCACAGCCCTCGCCTGCCAGAAAATCAACCTGTTCTCTGACCTCTACGCCTTCAGCTACTGTTCTCATTTTAAGATTCTTGGCAAGTTTTATTGCCTCAGATACTACTATTTCCCCTCTTCCGTCCTGAGAATCACCTCTGAAGAATTCAGCATCAAGCTTAAGCACATCCAGAGGCATATCCTTAAGTGAATTAAGAGATGAATATCCTGAACCAAAGTCATCCATCGAAACTGCAAAGCCATAACTTTTCAGCTTATTGATAGTTGTTACCATAGCATTTTTATCATCAAAAAATGCACTCTCAGTAAGCTCGATCTCAATATATTTATGCGGTGCACCGGCTTCATCCACCATATCCCTTATCTGCTCGGCAAGATCCTCTTCCACAAAATGAGCTCTGGATACATTTACCGATACTGGAACGCATTTATATCCCTCATCCAGCCATCTTTTCTGATCGATGGCCACATGTTTTATCATGTAATGGTCGATATTTGTTATAAAACCATTTTTCTCAAAAATAGGAATAAATCTTCCCGGGCTGACAAATCCAAGCTCCGGCGACTGCCACCTTATCAGTGCCTCAGCGCCGCGAAGTTCATCTGTTCTCGGATCATATTTAGGCTGATAATACACCTGGAATTCTTCATTCTTCAGAGCTTTCTCCTGCAGCTCTTTTACGCTGTCTCTCCACTTTTCTTCCTCGACAAGCTTATCATCGAAAAATGCCACGCCTGAATCATCCGACGAAGAAAGTGTTTCTCTGGCTGAGCATGCATTATTGTATTCATTTTCTATATCAATATTCTTACGCTTTATGATCTTGTCATTATCATTTTTTTCAGTATCAATAACTGAAACGCCTGCCTGAAAAGCAAATCTGTGACCAGCATCAATCCTCTCAAGCTTTCTTATGATCTCATAAAGCCTCATTTTTAATTCTTCCTCTGAGTCACATAACAGTATCATTGCAAAATTTGCAGAAGAATTATGTACCAGCATCTCGTTTTTCTTTATATCTTTAACAATAAGATCATGCACTTTTCTCAGCATTTCTTCACCATCCTGTACCGAATGGCAGAGGCAGTAATTTCTGTAATTAATAAATGCAAGGCTTACCAGACCGAATCTGTTTTTGGCATTTCCTCTCTTCATGAGCATCTGCTCACCTCTGATGGTAAACCACATCCAGTTTTTACCCTTGGTCACAACATCTGTGAAGAAATAGTTAGTTACCCTTCTCTGTCTCCTGATATTAAGAACAGTTCTGACAAAGATCATTATTATAAGTGTCAGCATGACTATTGCAAGAGCTGCAAGTATCACAACAAAAAGAATAAGGTCATTCTCATTTATCTTTAAAAATGCTCTGACAATAAGTGTTTCATTATCTTTATTTACAGGAACTGATATCCAAAGCGGAATCATAATCGTATCATCTTTTAAGGCTACATCCATAGTCTCTAACTCAATTCCCTCTGAATTCATCTTCTCCATGTACTCTTCATCAGAATAATCATCCAGAGCCTCTTCATCATATAGTCTCTTCATGATCTTCTTCAGATTCATTCTGAGGTCTCCGTCTTTATCAATATAAACAATCCCTTTTTCAGCATTTTCATATACAATAATTTCTTTTTCGTCACTGCCTAATTCCAGTTTTTTAGGATTTGAAAGATCTGCTTCTTTTCCGTACTTATATATAACCTTACCGTTTTTATCCAGAACCATGAAATCTCTTCCCACTTCCTTCATAACGGTATAAATGTCATCCTTTCCGGATTTGTCGCTTTTTTCATACACTCTCTCTAAATATTCTGCTATCTCATATTCCTGCTTAAATTTCGACTCCAGCATATACGAAACAAAAAAACGTACCGTAAAATAAAACGCAAAAGAAGCGATCGCCGTCACTAATAAAAAAGATATAACAGTTCCGGTGATACGCTTCTTCTTGATATTCTTATAAATAGACTTATTAGTCAGTTCCTTCACAATTATCGTCCCCCTGATAATGATCAGCTTATTTTTTCAGAATCTGCTTTAGAAAAAAATTTCTTCAGATCCATAATAGGTATTGGTTTTGAATACTTATAACCCTGCAAATATGAAGCAGACATATCTACACACCTTCGTTCATCCACATCATTTTCAATTCCTTCATATAATACCGAATACTGCATCTCCGAAAACATATTGGCAAGACCGCCTACCATTTGTTCCGAGCGCACATTTGAATCACTGGCGATCACCAGCGAACGGTCAAACTTAATGATATCAAAAGGCAGTTCCATGATTCTTTCCATATTTGAATATCCTGTACCAAAATCATCAAGGTAGAATTTGATTCCCTTCTCTTTCAGGATATTTATCTTATTCTTCATGGCTTCGAAGTCACTCTCATTCTGGGACTCTGTGATCTCTATCGCAATCTTTTCATCCGGAATTCCGCTGCCTTCAATGATATTCATTATATCATCACAGAAGCTGTCGTCATGCAGCTCCTGTACAGAAATATTTACAGAAATACGATTAACCTCATAGCCCTCTCCGATAAGATATCTTATCTCATCGCAGGTTTTCTGGAGTATGATCTTTGTAAGTCCGTGGATAAGACCATTTTCCTCTGCAAGCTGTATGAACTGATCCGGAAATACCATTCCTGTATCCTGAAGTTTAAGTCTCATGAGTGCTTCTGCTGTATCATATTTCCCGGTCTTAACATTAAATACCGGCTGGCAATATGCAAGCACTCTAGGATCTCTGAGATTACCGCCTCTGCAGATATCCAGAAGTTCCTTTAAGATATATTCATTCTTATAGAAATGCTCTATATCTTCTCCGGAAACCGAATGCGATGAATTTAATGACATATTTCTGTGAATAAATTTTATGAAATTAACATATTCATTATGTCTGCTTACCTCTTCATCCGTAAGGCCAAATACTATTTTATAGTCAAATCTGTATTTCTTATATTCCTCCTCAAAGGCCTCCATGATCCTCTTATGTATATCCACATAATCCGGATTATGTGCTTTATCTGCCAGTAAAACCATATGACCGTTACTGATTTGGAAAAGCACTGCCCCTTTAAAGAAGGTACCCGCAAATCTTCTGATAACGCCCTGTATCTCTTTTGGGAATGGTTTTCTTTCCTCTTCAAATTCTCTTAGATAAAGGCTCATAAAAATAAGGGGTCTTCCCTTTTCATTATTATATCTTATCATATCTTCAAAGGCACTTACATTAACCGCACCGATTTCAAGATCGTATGGATTTGAATGAACAATATAAAACATTGAAATAACAGGGAATAAGAAAGTTACAGTAGTAAATGATCTCTGACCATGTATCCCCTGCAAAACAAGCACTGCAAACGATATCGCCATAGTTGCAAAGAAGCCTCTCATGACCTGCTTATACAGTCTGCCTCTGTAAGCGATCATAATAAAAAGTATCAGTACAGTGAATGCCACATATCCGACAGCAAAGAAATTCCTGCCAGATGTTATAGTACCGTCATCGTTGATCTTGAATCCCGTACCTCTGATAACTCCGATAACATCCACACCTACAACAACAGTAAATATACCAATCGCCACCAGCGTGTACCTGTGCTTTTTTTCTGATTCCAGGCGAAGCAACTCTGTTATGTAAACCACGTACATCAAAAACAGAGCAAAAAGAAGTGTATGGTACATACACCTTAAAAAGTAAACCATTGCTTTAGTTTTTTCTGATGTATCGGTGAAAACATAATGATAAAGGACATCACAAATAGCTGCTGTAGAAAGCAGTGTAATGATTATATTAAAATCCAAAAACGCCCTTGTTTTGTTAACATAAGATGTATATACGAGTATAAGAATTACAAAACAAACCGCTACTATTACGAAATCTCCTACAGGAGAATATTTTTCAAATGCTATCTGCGCATCTCCCATAAGATCACCTCCCACAAAATGCCATTTCCCCGTTTTTGAAACGGCATAAAGTTCTTTCCTTTCCCCTCAGAAAAATCATGAGATCAAACACATACTATCATTTTTATTGTATCATTTTTAATACATAAAGGCTATCAAAAATTAATAAAATACCCCACAATAATCACGTTGTTTATTGTATATAATGTCTCTCGCCTGACACGTGCTTATTCACGTACCAGAAGGCAAACCGTTTCTGCCGCTTCTGTCCATGGGAACTGGTCAAATGCCATAGCACGCTTTACATAATATCCATTCTCGGTAAGATATTTTAAGTCTCTTGCCTGAGTTTCCGGATTGCATGATATGTAAACCACCCTGTCCGGCGAAAACTTTATCAGCGATTCCATGAATTCCTGACTGCTTCCCGAACGAGGAGGATCCATAAATACCACCTTATCTTTTTTAGCAGATTCCGGAGAATGCTTTTTACCGCTGCCTCCGGCTCCTTCATTTCCTTTTGAACTGAGTAATTCTTCAAAGTACTCTTCTACTCCGGTTGACATAAAATCTCCTGCATCATCCTCAACAAAGCTGACATTTTTTATCTTATTCATTTCTGCATTCTTCCGGGCATCCCTTACTGCTTCCGGATTAAGCTCCACACCTATTACATTTTCAGCTTTTTTTGCCGCAAGAAGTGAGATAGTTCCTATTCCGGAATATGCATCTATAACAAGTGTATCCTTCTTCAGCTTGGCAAAATCAATGGCTGTCCTGTATATTTTCTCGGTCATTTCAGGATTCACCTGAAAAAATGACTGAGGTGAAAGCATAAAGTCCACTCCGCAGAGACTATCCTTTATTCTTCCCTTGCCATACAAAACAATATCTCTTTTTCCGAGCACCATACTTGTATGCTTATCATTTATATTCAGAACCACCGTGCTGATCTCGGGATGCTTCTCACGAAGTGCGCGTACAAAATTATTTTTAGAAGGAAAAATCGGGCTCGCAGATACCAGTATCACCATAACTTCGCCGGTACTTCTGCTTACTCTTACCATAACATGACGAAGGAGTCCGGTACCAAGATCCTCATCATATATTTTTATCTTGAAGGATTTCAGCATACCTCTGATGTCCCTTATTATACTGTCTGCAGTCTCATGTTCAATAAGGCAATCATCTATATTTACTATGCTGTGAGTACCCTCACGATATACTCCGGAGATGATCTCGCCCTTAGCTGTCCTTCCAAAGGCAGCATTTACCTTATGCCTGTAATGATATGGCACATCCATGCCACGCAGATGTATTTTCTTCTCATCAGGAGAAAATGTATCCACATACTCTTCCTTTAAAAATGGCATAAGGAAGCTGTTGATCTTGTTTTCCTTCTTCTTAAGATATTCCTTATAATCGCCGCCGATGTATGAACATCCGCCGCATTTTTTGCTGTATTTACATTTAAAACTATCCATCCTTACGCCCTTTCATAATTAAATTATGAGAAGCAAAAATCGTATCTCATAATCCCACGGGACTAAAGTCCCTTCGGTATCTTATCAAGAAAAACAAATACCCATTTCATTCGTACTTGTTATTCTTTGTATATCCCAATTGACTATACTCCAATCATTACATACATTGAATGATTCATGATCATCATATATCAGCAAGCTCATACGCCCGTCAGATCAAATTCAGGTATAAAGCTTTCTTCAGCCGTCTCTCCGACCTGCATGAATCCATTTACCACTCCTATATCCGCCGCATAATCTATAAGGCTCTTATATTCATATTCCGTAACCTTCCTGCAGATTTCCGGATACTCCTCCTGAAGCCTCTCCTTGTCCGGCGTATACTGATTCATAAGACTTATATATATGCTCTCACCATATCTTTCATGAAGATATTTTACAATCATCTTTGCCTGAATAAGCATTCCCGGCATCAGAAGATGCCTTACCACCACCCCTTTTTGTATGATATTTTTATCATTAAAATGGCACTCCGGCTGCTGCCGGATCATTTCATCTATAGCAGCCTTCGCTGTTTCCACATAATACGGTGCATGGCTGTACTTAAGTGAATCCTCATTTCTGATATATTTCATATCAGGAAGATAAATGTCGATCAGCCCTTCCAGACTTTTCAGCGTATCCACCTTTATGTAGGAGGATGTATTAAGAAGGAATGGAAGCTTAAAGCCTTCATTTTTAGCTCTTACTATCGCTCCGCTGACCGAAGGAATAAAATGGTCCGCTGTCACAAGATTAATGTTATTTGCTCCCATTTCACCAAGTTCAAAGAATATTTCCACAAGTCTTTCCGGAGAAATTGTTCTGCCTGCTTCTCCTCTGCTTATCGCACGGTTCTGGCAGAAAACACAGCCCATGTTGCAGCCCGAAAAGAATACCGTTCCTGAGCCTTCTTTCCCGGAAATCACAGGTTCCTCCCACATATGAAGAGCAGCCCGGCTGACCATAATATCACTTCCCACCAGACAGTACCCCTTATGAAGATTTCTGTTCACGCCGCAGTCTCTCGGACACAGCAAACACTCTTCATACATTTATATACCCTCAACTAACAATTCAATCTATATGAGAAGCAAAAACCGCATCTCATAATCCTATTTTGGTAATTATCACATTTCCGGTCTTTACAATGCTCTTCTCCGGTACAAAGCCCCTGATAGGAGAAAGCGGATAAACATTGGTATGTCTTCCGATAACCGAACCCGGATTCATAACACTGTTGCAGCCAACTTCAACATAGTCCCCCAGCATTGCTCCGAATTTCTTAAGACCTGTTTCAATATTAATATCACTATACTCGTCATAACCCTTTACAACCACAAGAGTCTTATCTGACTTTACATTTGAAGTGATTGAACCGGCACCCATATGTGATCTGTAACCAAGGATGGAATCTCCCACATAATTATAATGCGGCACCTGAACCGTATCAAAAAGGATAACATTCTTAAGCTCTGTAGAATTACCTACAACGCAGTTTTTACCAACCAGAGCATTTCCCCTGATAAAGGCACACTGTCTTACCTCAGAATCAGCACCGATGATGACATTATCTCCGAAAAATGCACTGTCAAAAACCTTGGCGGTCTTGTGAATCCATACCGAATCGCCTCTCTTTATATATTCACCGGTATTCTCTTCATCAATCTTCTGTCCCAGCTTCTTGATGAATTCTCCGATATGAGGAAGCGCCTCCCATGGATAAGTAAGTCCCTCCAAAAGCTCCTTTGCCTCAGTATGTTCAAGATCATACATATTCTTTATCATCAAAAGTTCATTATGCTCAGCCATTTTTATACTCCTTTTTTCCCTTTATTATAAAATGGTGCCGTTTTGTCAAATACATATCTCATCTGATTCTGATTGGATATACCTTTAACAAAATTTGTATATTTTCTTACATAATCACACATTTTATCATTATATTCCTGCTCAGTAATCTTGCCTCCCGCAACCATGTCCAGACCTTTTTCCCAGCTTGCTGTAAGGTCTGCCCGAAGAAGACCATTGATGGAATACAGTACAACATCATTTATGATCTCCCCGAGGAAGGTCGGTGTGACAATCTGAGTCTTTTTATTCAGTGCAATATATTTATTATTAACAAGCTTTGTTATTATAGAGTCTCTGGTAGCAGAGGTTCCTATACCGCTGCCCTTGATCTGGGCACGGAGTTCTTCGTCCTCGATAAGCTGTCCGGCATTTTCCATTGCAAGGATCAGTGTACCTGAAGAATATCTCTTAGGCGGACTGGTCTCCCCTTCCTTGATATTAAATCCAGCACAGGAAAGAACGCTTCCCTTCTTCAGACTCTTAACAAGCTCCATGAATTCTTCACTGTTTGCAACCTGACTTGTATCTGCTCCGCCCGAAGCAGTATCCTTATTCTTGCTGTTTTCATCGTTTTCAGCAGGAACTGCTTCTTCGCTGTTTGAACCCTCATCCTTCTTCTTTCCGTAATTCCTGTCAGCCACAACAAGGTAGCCCGGTTTCGAAAGAATCCTTGTACTTGCGAAGAATTTTTCTCCATTTCTATCAAGCTTAAGAGCCACCTTCTCATATTCTGCCGGAGGAAGGAAGATTGAAAGAAATCTTCTTACTATAAGATCATAAACTCCGGCCTTGACGCCACTGAGGGATGACAATGCAGAAAAGCCCTGGCCCGTCGGTATTATTGCATAGTGGTCTGTGATCTGCTTATCATTTACATATTTTGACTTTGCGATATTTTTATAACCGCCGCCCTTTAAAATATAGTCTGCATAGCTTCCCAGAGAAGCATAATTCTTAAGTCCGTTCAGGTTCTTGTCTATCTCTTTGGAAACTGCTGTGGAAAGCACTCTGGCATCAGTTCTCGGATACGTTACCAGCTTTTTCTCATAAAGCTCCTGCACTACTGCAAGGGTATCAGATGGACTTATCTTAAATATCTTCGAGCAGTCATTCTGAAGCTCTGCAAGGTTATAAAGCATGGGGGGATTCTTCTTCTCCACCTTCTTCTCCACCTTCTCGCAGACCATCTCTATCGGTTCGGGAACCGACAGCTCTTCGATAAGCTTTTCAGCATCTTCTCTTTTCTTAAAGCCGTTTTCCTTATAAAGAAGCGGACTTTCAAAATATTTTGTTCCCTTCTCGCTTCTCCATTCCGCCTCAAAATTCACATTGTCTCTGCCAACATTTGCCAGAACTCTGTAAAATGGAGTAGGCACAAAATTCCTGATCTCTCTTTCTCTGCTGACTATCATACCCAGAACGCAGGTCATAACTCGACCTACCGCTATGACGCACTTATCCAGCCCCAGATACTGCTTGACCGCATAAGAATACTTAAGCGTAAGAGCTCTGGAGAAGTTTATTCCCATGAGATAATCTTCTTTTGCGCGAAGATAGGCTGCAGTACTGAGATTATCATATTCGGAAAGCAGTTTTGCCTCACGAATGCCTCTTTTTATCTCTTCCTCAGTCTGTGAATCTATCCATACACGACGTTTTTCCTTCTTATCACCAACTCCAGCCTGCATATCCACGAGCCTGTAGATATATTCTCCTTCTCTTCCCGAGTCGGTACATACATAAATGGTATCCACATCATCCCTGTTCAGCAGTTTACTCACTATATCAAACTGCTTTTTCACGGAGCCAATGACTTCATACTTATATTTTTCAGGAATAAATGGTATCGTCTCCATGGACCATTTTTTCATTTTTTCATCATAGGCTTCAGGATAGCTCATATTTACAAGATGACCGACACACCATGTAACGATATAATCGGCATTCTCAATATAGCCCTGTCCCGAGCCGCTGCCTTTTACACCCAGCGCCTTGGCAAACTCCTGCGCAACGCTTGGTTTTTCGGCAATAAACAAATGTTTCAAAATTATAATTCTCTCCAATTTTTATTCATTAAAACGTGCGCCGCAAGGCGCACCATTTATAAAGAGCCACTTAAGCACTGCATACTAAGCGGCTCTTATAAATCATTTATTATAGATTCAATCCCTGATACAGTTGTCACACAACAACTCGATTGGTACATAAGATACCAGTCCGAGAATATGATCACTAGAATTCAGGTATATTGAACTATTCCTACTTAAAAGTAAGAAGATCCTCTACAGACTTACGAGGAACCTCCGGAAGCTCCTTATCAGAATATCCGATAGGAATAAGAGCGGACACGTTCTGTCCTTCAGGAAGTTCGATCAGTTCAGCAACCTTTGCATCATCAAATATTCCAAGTATAACGCTTCCGACACCTTCATTATGTGCTGCAAGGCTGAAGGTCTGGGCAGCGATTCCTGCATCAAACATTTCCCACTGCTGTCCTTTTGAAGTTGTAAATGAACCATCTCTCTCATAACCACTTCTCTTTGCTACTGATGCAAGAACAACAAGCTGTGGAGCGCCCTTGATGATATCGGTATTGTGCTGGAATCCGAGAACTGCTTCTTCAGCAATTTTATCCTTTAATTCTCCTTCAACAACAATATATCTTGCTGTCTGTGTATTCTTCCATGACGGAGCCATCCTTGCGCTCTCGATTATCTTTTCTACGGTCTCACGACTGACCTTCTCATCCTTAAAGCTTCTTACGCTTCTTCTTGTTTTGATACCCTCTAATAATTCCATTTTAGCCTCCTTAATAACTTGTACAATTATTTTATGTTAACGAATTTATCTTATCGAAAGAATAGCAATCACGCGTGATACGAGTATTTGTTTCTCTTGATAAGTAATATCCGTATAATCAGAGAAAACGACTATTCAGCCGATTTACCTTGCCTTCTGCGATCCTTCTCAGGATTATTCCTGTAATATTCTGTCTTATCCTTATACATATTTTCATCAGCAATCTGAACTGCCTTTAAGATACTGTACTTTCCGGTACAGTAAGCTGTTCCGACTGCAAAGCTGACATCATTGGTATTATTCGAAAGACCTCTCAGCTGAGATACCTGTTCATTCATTTTTTCTTCTTCGATATTTGGACAGATTACAACAAACTCATCTCCACCTGCACGGTAAATCTCCTGATCACCAAATGCAATCTTCAGGAGAGCGGCTGCTCTTTCAAGGAGTCTGTCACCTGCATCATGTCCTTCATCATCATTTACGATCTTGAGTCCGTTAAGATCCGCAAACACAACTCCCATGGCTTCCGGCATTTTCTCCTCACCGGATATATACCTGTCCATACGCTCATTCATGGCATTACGGTTGCTGACCTGAGTCAGTCTGTCCACCGTACTCTTGATCTCCAGCTGTGAAACCAGCTGATGATTGGAAATGACCGCAGCGATAAGGAAGGATGAAAGCTCCAATGTCTCCTTGATCTTCATCATTTTCTCAGTATCATAGTTTGCTGCCCATATAAATCCTACCAGCTCCTGCTGATAACGAACAACATACAAAATTATGTTTCTGATCTCATGACTGACAAGAGAACCATACCATACCGGATCACGCTCTTCTATTACCTTCAGATCCTCCAGCAAGAGGCAGTCACTGAGTGCAAGATCCTTTTCCCAAGCCTCTGCCACCTCAAATGGTGTACGACTCATTTCCCTTGCAAACTGTTCAAGATATTCATCCTGCCGGCCATTTTCATTTATAAATACGCACTCTTTTTTATTCTTATCTACAGTATAAAGTGAACATTTTTCGGCCCCACAAAACTCTCTGATCTCTCCTGCCGTTTTTGCCATAGCCTGATAGAAATCCTGAGTTCCATGAAGCTTTATGCTGATATCCATAACTGCATTTGCTACTTCTGTAGACTTCTTAGCTATGGAATCCGTCTGAACCTCATTTGAATAATCAATGATATAAAGACAGTGAACAGTCTTTTTCTCTTGTTCTGTATGTTCAGAATGCTCATCACGGTCTCCGGTTTCCTTATGGTCTACATCACCGCAATCTTTCTCAGCGGCATATACAGGAATATAAAAGCCCTTCAACCATACACCTCTGGCATTCACATAAGAATACAGCGGTTTATTTGTGGCAGCACTCTCATATACAAATTTTTCAAAATTCAGATCCATCCAAAAGCTACGATATGGAATTCCCGGATAAAACTCCGGAGCATCAGGTCTCATATAAAGCATTCCGACACTCCGCTGATTAACTGCCATGAGGCGTATCTCACTGTAACTTCCATCCGGCAGAATATCGAATTCATACAGACTCGCACTTCCATTTATCCCATCAACCCATGACTGATAATCCATACAAAAACCTCCCCGCAATAATTTAGCACCCCTAAATGCCTTGAATTCATTTTTGTAAAACAGTCTGCGCATCAACATCCCAATATCAGGTAATACTAACCCCTTGCAGTTCATTCTGTTTTAGAAATCTATTTATAATTATACCATAAATCCACATATTTTTTCTACCTTTATTAGTTTCTATAATACAAATATTATGAGAAGCAAAAACCGCTTCTCATAATCCTGCGGGACTAAAGTCCCTCCGGTATCTTATCAAGAAAAACAAATACTCACTTCGTTCGTGCTTGTTTTTCTTCGGATAAGATATATTATGAGAAGCAAAAACCGCTTCTCATAATCCTGCGGGACTAAAGTCCCTCCAATATCTTATAAAAAATTGGATATGATGATCATACTCTCCATGAATATAACCATCATATCCACATAATTTAATTCATATTCCTGTCATTTTTCTTCTTAAGCAGTGTCGACATATCAAGATTACTCTGTGGTACATCTTTTTTATTCTTCTTTTCTTTTTTCTCCTTTTTAAAACTCTTATTATCTGATACAGACTCCCTGATATTCATACCGCTCGACAAACCTGCCATAGAATCTAATTTATTCATATCGCTCAATGAACCTGCCGCAGAAACAGTCTTACTCATGTCACTGCCGGAGATAGCACCTGCTGAATCCCGTACATATGCTTTTCCACCGGCTTCTGCAGTTTTCTTTCTTCTTGGGAAATACATAAATCCAAGCTTTCTGAGGGTAATATCTGCAGTGAAGAGAAGCAGTGCAAGAAGTATCATCAGCCAGGTAAGATCAAAGCTGTCCTTATAATGCTTCTTCATGCTCTTCCAGATATTCTCCTTCATATTAATGGAACGACCATACTTTTCAACATAATCCTTATAATTTTTATTACTGATGTCAAAGCGGTATTCCTTCGGATACTGTAATACCGCTGCAGTATTGATGGCATTTACTACCTTTCCTTCATCCTCACGGATAACATTAAGTGCGTAGATTCCTGCATCTGATTCCGGAAGATATGCCTTATACAGTCCCGGTTCCACCATACTGAACTCCAGCTTTCCGGACACTCCCTCCGGACCGCTGTAGTCGGCCGATATCACAGTTTCATTTTTATAATCATTTGACTTATAAATGACAGCTGTCCTGCCATTTTCATTTTTCATCTCGACGCTGTCGGCCGAGCTCATATTTTCATTTATTGTATAATCTACTATTCTTTTCCACATGGCGGCATAGTCACTTTCGCCGCTGTAATTACCGGACCACGCTCCGGAAACATCCGAATTCCATGCAACAGTCTTACCCAGTCCGTACTGCCATACCGTCAGGATCGGATCATCCAGATTGCTGGTAATAACAGAGGTTGCCATATCCTTCGGAGTAGACGCAACATAGCCGAGAAGATTTGGCCAGCCTCCTGTGAAAAGCCCCCTTGTAATGGCATTTGAAGCACTGACATTAAGAACGAAGTCACCATTCTGGATATACTTATTCATGCTGAGATATATCTCTCTGGTAAATATTTTAGGAACATCGCCCGAACCACTGGAGAAATAATATCTTCCGCCACACGCCTTTGCGAGTGAATTCAGAAGCTGAACATCCGAATACATTCCTACAGCTACCGTAGAAAGTGTGATCTTATTATCATTTATAAGTTTTACTGCATCCTTGAAGTCCGTTGTCTCTCCCATTCCATCTGTCAAAAGAAGCATATGCTTATTAACTGCATTCACCTTGCCGGTTTCATTTGCTGCTTCAATAAGTGCAGGCTTTATGGTTGTACCGCCACCCTCATTTATTTTTTTTATCGCATTTATTATTTCATCCCTGTTTTCCGCTCTCTGAACCGGCACCGCCCATTCATAGGAATCATCAAATGTTATTACGCCGACATAGTCGGAAGGCGAAAGATTTTCCACCGCAAGTATCGCTGCATTCAGTGCCACATCCAGATATGTGGCCCCACTGCTTCCCGAAGCACGTTCCAGCATACTGCCGGAACGGTCTATAACCATAACAAGCGCAGTAGAAGGATATTCCACAAGTCCTCTCATGGACATATCCACAGGGAGCACCTTCTCAACAACGGTATCACGGTATCCGCCCAGCATAAAGCTGCTTTCACCTCCACAGCAGATAAATCCATGACCATAATCCTTAACATATTCCTCAAGATTATCCAAAAAGCCCTTTGGAACATCATTCAGGAAAACGTCATCAAATATAATGCTCTCATATGCAAGCATTGTCTTCAGACTATCCGGTGCCTTTGATGCATTTATACTCTCATAGTTAATACCTGCCGCATGAAGAGTTTTCTCAAATGCACTGTCAGTCCTTCCATTTCCGAATACCACCAGAACCTCAGGTGCATCACTGACAGCCGTGAAAACATTAAAGCAGTCATTATCCGGATTCTCATCCCCCTCAGCCTTAATGGTTAATCTGTAGCTGCCGCTGGTACTGCTGTCAACAGACTGTTTAAATGTAAAGCGGTTTGAGCCCTTCTTCAGATCAATATTATTCTTATAAATATTCCCCTTATCATCCTCCAGGATTATCTCTGCAGGAGCATCGATATTGCTGACAATGGTTGTATTTATGCTGAAGATCTCTCCGACGCTGACATTATCCGGCAGAGTCGCATTTTCAATATAAGCATCATTTTTTTCTTCTTCCTCGAAGAGAATACTGAGAAGCTCCACATCACCGCCCACAAGCGCTGATGCAGTATTCATAATATTTCCTTCTGTTTCCTTACCGTCCGTAAGTATCACTATTCTTCCGGCACTTTCAGAAGGTATCATGGACAGTGCTCTGCTGACCGCCTCTTCGATATTTGTAGCTGAGGTGTCAGCCTCCGTCATAATTCCGGCATAATTCGAATCTTTTGTAACAAACTGATCGATCACAGATTGTCTGCCAAAGACCGCTACTCCGTACTGGTCGTCCTTTCCCATTTTGGCAGTTTCTTTTGATATATATATGCTGATCTCTTCAATATTTTCCGAGTTACTGAGAGAACCGTCCACAAGAAATATTGTTGT
Organism: Eubacterium ruminantium; assembly: GCA_900108205.1. GTDB lineage: Bacteria > Bacillota > Clostridia > Lachnospirales > Lachnospiraceae > Eubacterium_Q > Eubacterium_Q ruminantium_A. The sequence continues at coordinate 57,182 of FNUU01000012.1, forward strand.
CTGCCTCATGGCTTTTACAGGGATAAATGGTTTAAACAAAGCTGCAATTATTAATAAAACCACCGCTGCCCTGAGTATAAAATAAAACCTTCCCCTGTATCTCATGGTCCATACATATATAGCAAGCTCCGTCAGAATAATAATAACTGCCGCTATAAGAAGAAAGCTGCTGATATTCCTTCTGACTCTTCCGCCCTTATAATTACCGGTACTTACTGTTCCTTCCGATACCGGTCTTCCGTCCGATTCCGAAAGTGGAAATCTTACTACAAATTTTTCGGAAGAACCTTCTACGGATACTGTAAATACACCGGCCTCAGTGAGCCTGGAGCCAAGTAAAGCTGCATCATAATCAGCCGACGGATTTACAAGAAGTGTATCACCGGCTGTATAATCATTTTCTATAAGAATTCCGGAATCGGAAAGATAGCTTATGGCGTTGGACATAAATATCGGAAATTCCGCATTGAGCGGGAAGTCTGACTCCCTTATATCAAAGCCAAGAACAATATATCTTACGCCTTCATTTTCACCATAATATCCTACCGAATTTCCATTATGCTCTATAAAGCTTTCCGCCCATTCAGGAACCTTTAACTCTGCCGCTTTATTTACACCCAGAGTAAATTCACTGATTCCTGATGTAAGAGCTGTATTTCTGACATTTAACAGAACGCCCTCAAGACTGTTTTCTGTCTCTGCCTCATCTGCCGGAATTCCAAACCGGAGTATTCCCGATACATTTTTGTCCGGTGTTACAGTCTTCTTTGTTCCGGCATCGTAGATAAGTATATTAATATCTCTTTTCGATGCGCTGCTGTCATCTGCCGAAAGCAAAAGATTATGCTTTGTAATAGCAAGAAATGCTTTCTCTATATAAATATTTCCCTGCCCGATCAGCATGCCTGATATTTCAGTTTTTTTATCTTTAATTGCATACGCCTTGTTGTCCTTCTCAAGGCTGTCTGCTCCGCCGCCCGCAAAGCTGATTCCAGAAAGCTCTGCCCGAACACTGTTACCTTTCCAGTTTACATCCTTAAACATTGCAGTAGCTGAAAGGCCTGCGTCACATTTAAGATTGCTGATTCCAAGAACTGCGCCATCTTCATCCAGAAGAGTCACTTCAAAAGAAGCCGTTGAATCACTGTAATTATTTACTACTGCAGCAAGATTATATAAAGGCTCTTCAACTGTGCCGGCTGAAGAAGCAGAAAATGTCAGCTTACCTAAGGCCACATTACTTGAACCGCCTCCATATACACGGATCTCTGCATCCAGCTTATCCTTAAATTCTCCCGCGCCGAGAGCACCACTGCCATCAGTAAATACTATAACATGCAGAAGCTCATCTCCTCCGCTTTGCTGCATGGTTCTTACTATCTCAAAGGCATCCTCCAGATTTCCGGCTTCGTCGGTAGCCTCTATATCTCTCAGTACCTTTATAACCCTGGAATGGTCCTTTGAATTTGAAATCCTTATATCGGTGGAACCTCCTGTAGAAATAACCGTAAATGAAGCGTCCCGCGAGTCTTCCACAAGATTAACGGCATCCTCTACTGCCTTTTCCAGTCTTGTTTCTTTACCATCCTTATGAAGCATGCCGGCACTGTTATCCAAAAGTATCAGTACGTTCCCGTCATGCACACTGCCCGACCTTATGAAAGGAGCCGTCATGGCAAATATCAGAAGCAGAACTGCCAGTATCTGAAGAAGGAGAAGTATATCCTTAACAAAATTAGATTTCTTTGTTCTGCTGGAGGTCTTTTCAAAAAGCTGTTTCCAGAGCAGATTCGAAGAAATCCTGGTATCCCTGCCCCTCGGTCGAAGGAAGTATAAAATTATAATAAATGGCACAAGAACAAGAAGTCCAAGTGGAAGAAGTGTACTAAATGTCATAGATTTCTCTCAGGTCCTCAAATATTATTCTTTCAAATTTTTTATCTGTAAACGCCTTTGCATAAACCGCTCTGTATCTTCTTGCAGTCTTCTCAAGGCTGTCTGTAAATGCCTTAAAGGTCTTCTTATATTCATCAACCGTTCTGTTATCCATGGTAACTCTGACTCTGCTTTTTTCATTTTCCATATCAATAAGATTATGAGTTCCAAGGAATTCCGGATACGCCTCGGTTTTATCCAGCACGTGGATCAGCACGATATTCTGTCTGCAGTAGGCCAGATATTTAAATATCTTCTCAAGATTATCCTGCCTGTTCTCGTCAATAACAAGCCCCTCATCCATAAGGTCGGAAATAATAATTGTAAGACCGCTGCCGTGTCTCTGCATCCTTCTCACTGCCGGCCATATTGAGGTATTTCCTGAAAACCGCAGATTCTCCAGAAATGCTCTTCCCCTTTTAAACGCCTTCACACCTCCGCTGAGGCTGACAGGCTTGTCCATATTTTTCATGTCATACAAATAAACATGGTCATTTCCGGAAAGACCTATGTAGGAAAGGGCTGCTGCCAGTTCCTCTGCAAGTTCATTCTTCATAGGCTCTCCATAAAACATGGATGCACTTGTATCTATAAGAATACTGATACTGCTTTCTCTTTCTTCAACATATTCCTTGACGAAGAGTCGCTCCGTCCGACCGTACGCATTCCAGTCGATCCGGCGGATATCATCCCCCTGCATGTATTCACGGAAATCCGAAAATTCTGCTGAAGAACCCTTTGCAAGAGACTTTCTTGCCCCCTGCATTACGCTTGTGCTCTTCTTTGAAACCGCAAGTCTCAGTCTGCTGATCTTTTCAAAATAGTTTCTGTCTATCATATTATGATCTCATCCTGTTAATAAAACATACCAATAACTGTTTATAAATCAAAATACCTGACTGATTCTTTATCACAACATCTGCCCGGCTAAAAACAAGCTGACAATAACACAGCCTCTGTGCTTGTATATATTAATCGCCCATATCATTATTTATTATGCAAAATGTCCCTGATCACATCATCCTCTGTTATACCTTCTGATACTGCATCAAAACTGAGTATCAGTCTGTGTCTCAGAGCCGGATACGCCACATACTCAACATCCTCAAAGGAAACATTGAATCTCTGCTCTAAAAAGGCTCTGGCTCTCGCGCCTCTGATCACCGCCTGGGCCGCTCTCGGGCTTACGCCTTCTCTTATATATTTATTCTCCGCATGGGTAGCCATAATGATATCCATGATCCTGTCCATAACAGCATCCGCTATCGGTATGGATGCCGCTGCTTCTCTAATTTCCAAGAGCTCCGCACCTGAAATGACATTTTCTGCCTGCGCAGCTTCCCGGCTTTCCGTAAGATTCACTATCTGCAGCAACTCCTCCTTACTTGGAAATGGCACCAGTACCTTGAACATAAATCTGTCCAGCTGTGCCTCCGGCAGCGGATAGGTACCCTCTGTTTCTATAGGGTTTTCCGTAGCCATTACAAAAAATGGTTCTGCTATCCTATAGCTGGTATTACCCACGGTAACCGTATGCTCCTGCATGGCTTCAAGAAGAGCCGACTGAGTTTTCGGAGTGGCACGGTTTATTTCGTCCGCAAGGATAAGATTTGCAAAAATAGGACCCGGTTCAAATCTGAAGGAATTACCATTTTCACTGTGCTCTATGATATTTGTACCGGTTATGTCGCCCGGCATAAGATCCGGTGTAAACTGTATCCTTTTAAAGGGCAGGCCCACGGCCTTACTTATCGTATTAACAAGTCTGGTTTTTCCAAGTCCGGGCATACCTTCAAGAAGAACATTTCCTCCGGTGATAAGTGCAAGAAGGGATAATCTCACCGTATCCTTCTGCCCTATGATTTCCTTTGCTATCTCATTTTCACACATACTTATCTTCTGCTGCAATGCATTAAAATCCATTTTAATCCTCCACAAGATTTCCAAAATAATCTTTTATTATATCTTCCATACCTTCAGGATATTTACCGCTGTCAATTCCTTCGTAGGCATTCTGCTCATACTTTTCTATAACTTCGTCATAGGATACATGATTACCTGTCCATGCAGGTCCATTCTTGGTAGAGCCATATTCCGAGCCGCCCTGGCCCTGGCCGTTTCCTTCAACAGAAGACTCTTCGCCTTCCGGTATGCTGACATAATCATGCGAAACATTACTGCTTCCTTCACCTCTGCCGGCTGAGCCGCCCTGGCCCTGTTCCTGACCTTGACCCTGGCCTTGCTGGCCGCCCTGACCCTGGCCATTCTGGCCTCCCTGACCGTTCTGGCCTTCCTGACCGTTCTGACCTTCCTGACCATTCTGGCCTTCCTGACCGTTCTGACCTTCCTGTCCGTTCTGACCCTGCTGACCGTGCTGACCCTCCTGACCGTTCTGGCCCTCCTGGCCGTTCTGGCCCTGCTGGCTGTTCTGACCCTCCTGGCCATTCTGGCCCTCCTGACCGTTCTGGCCCTGCTGGCCGTTCTGGCCCTGCTGGCCGTTCTGACCCTGCTGTCCGTTCTGACCCTGCTGGTTCTGCTGCTCCTGCTCTTTCTCGGCAGCCTTTTCTGCAGCTTCCTTCATTCTCTCGGCACTTTCCGGGTCATCGTCTATTTTCTGTTTGGCATTCGCCATATCATTCAATTTATTCTTGATATCATTATATTTAAACTGAAGCTTATCTCTTCCTGTATCCACCTGAGACATATCATCTGCATTTTCCAGCTCATCCTTTGAAGCTTCAAGACTCTCTATCATATCATCAAGCTTCTCTCTTTCTTCCTTAGAGAGGCTGTCCTTAAGATCTTCCTTGGTCTTCTCAAGTTCCTCTATCATCTCTTCAACATCTTCTATTGTTTTTTCAGCTTCCTTATGGGCAATATGAATCCTTTTTGCCTCAGTTTTCGTCTTTGAAGGAAGGAATACTGCAACCAGAACAGAAACGAAGAGCAGCGAAAATATTACCATAAGCCGAGGTCTTGGAAGAAGCTTAACCTTAAGGTCCTTTTCTTTTCCCTTCACTCTCCTTACGGCATCGCTCCTTTGAAGAACATATATCTCTTCGTCCTTATCAACCGACTCAAAAGCTGTTACCATTCTTTCCTTGAAGCCAAAGCTGTCAATATCAAGAGCAGCCTTTCTGTCATTTACCTTCTTTGTGATTCCTATGATAAGCCCGGTAACAAGTCCGGCACTCATAAGACATATGGCTATAGGAAGCGCATAGTAAAATGGTGTCATAAAACTTATGATAAGAATCAAAAGTGCCGCAACAAAACCTGCGGAAAGTCCGGTGACCATCCACTTCAGCAATATTGCGGCATTCATTTTTCCTTTATGTTTTTTTACCAGACCTTTAATATATTCCTTATCTTCCATCTGTTTATTCCTCCTTATTTCTTATTTCTAAGGGGATCGATCTTCCTTGATGCAAAAATGATGAACAGCATCGTTAGTAATATCATTGCAAACGAAGATACTATTATCAGCCCATAGCCCTTATCCAGTTCAGAAAGGCCTCCCAAAAATTTCATATTCAAAATATACTGCTTATCACAGGCAACCATAAAGAGACCCTCAAAGTAAACCATTGGATTCAGAAGAAGAAATGCACTGCTGACTATCATCCTGTCAAATGCTACAACCTCTAAAAGTGCCACGAGTACAGTTCCAAATGTAATAACAAAAATAAGTACAAATGAGAAAATGATCGCTGTCATGGATCTTCTGCATATAGCTGATGCATAGATTCCGAGACTGGCAATGAAAAATGAATAAACTACCATCATTCCTATAAATAGGAAAAGCATGCTCCAGCTGATACTTCCGCTGACAAATGAAACCGCCATAAGAGGAATGCTTGCGATGACAAACATAATAACTCTTACAACAACGGAAAACAGCTTGCCCCAGACTATGAAAACCGGCTTAGTTGCAGTAGTTAACATAATATCAAAGGTTTGTCTTTCCTTTTCTCCGGATATGGAAGCTCCTGTCATTACCGGTATAACAAATGATACTATTATCAGCTGCACCAGACTTACTGCCGGAAAAAGGCTGCTGAAGGTGGTATAATCAGAAGTCTTAAGATTTCCGCCCTTTGCAAGAATATCTATGGATATTACAAAGGTTATCATTACTATCAGCTCATATATGAAAAGCTCAATAAAGAATCTTTTTCCTCTGGCTGTAATTTTTATATCCTTTTTAGTGATCGGATTTATCTGCATTCTCTTCATTATCTCCTGTCAACTGCATGAAAAGCGACTCCAGACTGTTTTCATGTTTGCTGAAGCCTGTTACCAATACGTCATTTGTCATTATCTGCACCAGATATCTGTTTAAAGCTTCTTCATCACTGCAGTTAATGACTAACTGATTCTCTCTGACCGAAGCAAGGCGGATCTCCTGAAATTCCTTTGCCTTTTCAGCCGCTGTCTCTATATTTCTGCCAATATTTATTATGATACCAAAATCCTGTCTGCCCATGTTCAGAATGCTTTCAATGGTTCCTGCTGCCACTATCCTTCCGTGGTTCATGATACCAATACTGTTACACATTTCAGAAAGCTCTGACAGAATATGGGAACTTATGATTATGGTCTTGCCCATACTCTTAAGGTTAAGAAGAAGCTCCTTCATTTCTACTCTTGCTCTCGGGTCCAGTCCGGAAGAAGGCTCATCCAGTATGAGCAGCTCCGGATTATGCAGGAGAGCTCTTGCCACACATAGCCTCTGCTTCATGCCTCGCGACAGGGAATCCACATTTTCATTCAGCTTATCACTGAGGTTTACAAGCTCCAGAAGTCCGGAAGTCAGGCTCTGACATTCACGGTAGCTTATACCGTAAAGTGATGCATAGAACTCCATATATTCACTGACCTTAAGATTGTCGTAGACTCCGAAGAAATCCGGCACATAACCGATTCTCCTCTTGACCAGATCCATATTTCCATACTGTGAAATACCATCTATCCAGATATTCCCTGAAGTAGGCCGGAGCAGTCCGCAGATCATTCTTATGGTTGTAGTCTTGCCGGCACCATTTGGTCCTACAAAACCGAAAAGGTCGCCTTTCGGAACATGAAGGTTAATTCCCGCAACCGCCTGGAAATCATTATAGAATTTTACAAGATTCGTTAAATACAGCATTTAGTACACCCCATCCTGCGGCTCAATACTATTATAATATAGGCCATAAGAAGTTTCATTTATATCCCCTTTGGTTAATCTCTTGTAATCCTTTGTAAGACCTATGACATAATCACCGGAATCATCAAAAATATCCTCCATTCCCATCAATATGGCCGCTATATCCGCACTGTCATGTTTATCATTATTTGCAAATATTCTCGGCACATTGAGGGCATCATTGCTTCCGTAAAAGCTGCCATAATATACTATATTCTTAAATACACTTGTTGTTTCGCCCGGCTTGCCGCCTTTGACTATGACATAATCCGAATTACACGTGATCAGATAATACTCAAAATCATTCTCTGTATAATTTGTTATCTCTGCTCTGTCAACATTTGTTCCATCATATACCACCTTGATATTTCCGGATTCTTCATTTTCTGACTTTAATACGAAATACCCCTTCTCAAACGGAGCACCTCCACTATGTTCAGCCTTTATACTGCTTCCGTTCATGGTAACAATATATGGAGTTTCCTGTCTTCCGTTATATCTTCCTAATCCATCGAAAAATGATCCGACCTCGCTGACTGAATCACCGATCTCAAATTCTATATCACTTTTCTTACTTGAAAATGCTGCTGAATATGTCTTCCTCATACCGCTTCCATCATTATTCATGATAGTAATATTTGTTACATTCTTCTCAGAAAGCCTGAACCTGCCTGCATAGATCATAACCACTATCATGCTGATGATAGTCACGGCAGGGACAGCCACCCAGAAAAACTCTCTTTTATTCAGTTTTTTAAGAACAATATAGAGCACCGGACCAACGATGAGTACATATATGAATATGATCCACTTAAGTCCTGTAAAGCTTACCTTCTTGAGACCTTCTATATAGTCAAAATATCCTTCCAGTGTATAAAGTCCCATCTGATATCTATCGTAGTCATAATAAAATGCAGTACCGTTATAGGTTATTTCCAAAACATCATTTACAAGTGTTGCGGTATATGGATAGTTGATCAGACCGTCATCTGTAAGGGATACATTTGAAATATATAAAACTCCTCTTCCCTGCTTCTTATAATATCCATCTATTCCATAGCCCGAATAGTAATAGCTCGAACCGAACAGAATAGTTGCAAAATCAACTGTTGTACTGTTAAAAAAGCTGGATTTTTGATGAGATTTAACTTCCGCATCGATGAAATCCTTATCGAAGCCTTTCATGGACAGACCATCATTTTTACCTGTTCCGATTATAAGGATTCCACCCTTACTTACGTATTTCTGAATCCTGCTGATATCTGTTGCCGAAAGGAGGTCGGTATCATAACCGTCGATTATCAGATAATTCAGATCGTCCAGCATCGCTGAAAGATTATCCTTTGTGAGCTCCAGGTACTCTAATTCATATTCTTCTCCGACTCTGTTTATCACACCATTTCCTGAAGTAAGATATGACAGCTTTGAGAATTCGTTGCTGAGCACACCTACAGTTACTGTTTTTTCTGTATCACTGAACAGTTCCGGGAGATTGATACCATAAATCCTGTTCTTTTTATCATCCAGAAGAGCAACATTTACCATATTATCAATCTGGTAATTACCCTCCACAGGTATTCTTACGGTAAATGTTTTATCAGCATCTGCAGGAATCGATATCTTTGTATCATAGGCTATCGAATCATTTGTATTATTGATCACAGAGATTCTCACATATCCGGAAATATTTTTTGAAGAATATGCAGTAACGGTAATATCATAAGAATCCTCGCCCTTTACCTTCTTGCCCGTGGCACTCAGCAAATATTTATCTTCATCAGCAGCCTTCGTATCTCTGCTGCCGACAAAAAGAGCGATTCCAAAAAAGATTGAAAAAAATATTAAAAAGATTTTTTTATAATGCTTTGCCATTTTTGTTATATTCCCTTAAATATTAACCTTCCTGTAGATTTTAACATAACATGCAGCTAATGATTCTTTAAGTTTCATTAAGTTTGATTTGCCAATACAAAACTCTTGTGCTATCATCTTCACTGTAAGCAGAACAGGTAATCGCGGATGATATATCTTTCCCCTGGAAAATGATATCATATGAGGAAAGTCCGGGCTTCACAGGGCAGGATGCCGGATAACGTCCGGGAGGGGTGACCCTCGGAAAGTGCAACAGAAAAGAACCGCTGCATTTCATGCAGTAAGGGTGAAAAGGCGAGGTAAGAGCTCACCGTCTTTCTGGTAACAGAGAGAGCCGTGTAAACCCCATCTGAAGCAAGACCAAGACGAAGCTATATGGCTGCCCGCCATGCTTCAGGTAGGTTGCTTGAACCGTGTGGCAACATACGGTCTAGATAGATGATTACCCACGACATAACCCGGCTTATCGTTCTGCTTACTTATGTCTGAATATTTTCTTTAACATGATATTCATTTTTCATTATCCCGTTTCAAATGAGCCATGATATTTCATACAGATTTCCTGTATTGAGAACCAAAAAACTTCTCATAATATAACTTATCAGAATAAAAACAAGCACGAGTGAAACGAGTATTTGTTTTTCTTGATAAGTTACCGGAGGAACTTTAGTTCCGTAGGATTATGAGATGCGTTTTTTGCTTTTAATAATATATACGTTATTACACAGAAAAATTATGGCGCAGGTTTCAAACAATTTTTGAAACCTGCATCATATTATGATCATGCTATATTGTTTTAATATTTTTGATCACGCTATATTATTTTTATATTTTTATATTATGCTGTATCAATTTTATATTTTTTCATGTTGCCGATGAACAGTTCATTTTTATATATCGAAGCATCCCCCGCCAATAAACTCTCTGATAATAGAATTCTTTGGTATATCAGACACATCAAATCCCAGGAAATAATCCAGGAACTTAAGGAGTCTGTTTGCTTCAAAATATTCCTCGCTATCTCTCGGAACCTTAAAAAGCAAAGGTTCAACAAACGGTTTTAATGCAGGAAGTTCATAAATAAGAGCTGAATTAAACATAACATCCGCCTCTTCCTGGAACGGGAAGATATTCTTTTCTTCTCCACGTCTCACCGAATTCCACATACCGATAGTCCTCTGAGCATCATTTCCCCTTGTTCTGGCATCTCTTACCATACGTCTGAGGAGTCTTCCGTCAGTAGTCGCTATCCTGTTATGTTCATCTATATTCAGCATATTCAGTGCACTGATATATACTTTAAATTTATCCTTATCCGGCAGTGCCTCAGACATCTTTGGATTAAGGGCATGAATTCCTTCACAAACCAGTACATCATCCGGCAAAAGACGTAAGAATTTCCCATCATAAATCTTCCTGCCCTGATTAAACTCAAAGCGCGGCATTTCTTCTTCGGTACCGTTCAGAAGACCTATCATCTTTCTGTTGAAAAGTTCAAGATCCATGGCTTCCAGACATTCAAAATCATAGTTGCCTTCCTCATCTTTCGGAGTATCTTCTCTCTCCTTGAAGAAATTATCGAGAGCAACCGGATGCGGATGCATACCATGAGCTCTGAGCTGTATACTGAGTCTGTGGGAAAATGTTGTCTTTCCGGAAGACGAAGGTCCCGCAATAAGAATAACCTTCTTTCCCTCTTCGACTATCCTGCAGGCAATCTCCGCAATCTCCTTCTCCATAAGAGCTTCCTGGATCAGCATAAGCTCGTTGATCTTGCCGTCAGTGATGATATTATTAACATCACCCACACAGTCAACCTCCATCATTTTTCCCCATTCCTCTGACTTACGAAGCACCTTATATAATTTTTCAGGAGCTGTATAATGTATTTCTTTGTTTAACTCCTTTTTATCAGGTATTGCCAGAACAAATCCATCATCATAAGTGAGAAGATCAAAATTAGTCAGATAACCTGTCGACGAAGGCATATATCCATAGAAATAATCATAATAATCACCGAGCTTATAAAGATTTATCCTTGAAACTCTCCTGTACTTCAGCAGCTTATCCTTGTCCACGAGGCCTGCAGCACGGAATTTTATCCTTGCCTCCTCAGTGCTGACAGTCTTCTTGTTGATAAGGATATCTTCCTTCACAAGCTCCTGCATTCTCTTCTTAACTTTATCGATCAATTCCTGTGATACAATTAAATTCTTACTTATAAGTCTGCAGAAAAATCCTTTACCGAGAGAATACATTACCTCAACGTAGTAATCATTTCTGTTATTAAGCACATCACCAAAAGCCTTGATCATAACAAATGTAAGGCCTCTTTTATATATATCAAATCCAATGGTAGTATCTGTTCCGACAAGTACTACATCAGAATTTCTTTCAAGTCCGTAATGAAGCTCTCTGAGCTTGCCATCAACTGTTGCAGCAATATATTTTTTCCTGTCAGGAACATTTGCCAATTCAGCCAGAAGTTCAATATTAGTATATTTATCTATGCTTAAGCCGGTATTCACATCTCCGGCTTTCAGATTAATCTTTAGTTTTTCCATTTCAACCCCTCCAAAAACATTGCGAAACATTAATATTTTTTCAAAACATCGGTAATAACATCTCTATATAGTTTTATAATTTTTTACACATCCGATGATTCAATAACTCTCCAGAGCCATATTCATAAGTTTGATTTCTTTTTTTAGCTCTTCCACTCTTCTCGCAGAGTTTTCATTGCCGGAATTCTGTTCCATATTTGATATTATTTTTTTATAAGAAGACGTTTTTTCAAGCAGATACTCTCTCAGAACAGGATTTTTCTTCTCTATAAGACATCTTCCGAATAAAAGACCTATCACAACCGAATCAACTTCTCCATCCGGACTGTTGCTATACGTGCATGCGTTTTCATTAGCCGAACGGCTATTATACGCGTTTTCCTTTTCAATAGTCGCACTACTATTATGTGCGTCTACGGTTTCTGCAGTCGAGTCTTTAGTTAAAACGCCCGTATAAACTGCCCTGATTATATTATAATACTTCCCGGCATCCTTTATCATATTCTCATCAAGTATGTCAAAACCCTCGCTGAGAAGGTAGCTTCTTACCTGATAAAGATCCGATTGTGGCGAAAGGATCAGCTGATAGCCTTTTTTAAACTGCGCTGCCTTTAAAATATCTATGACCAGATAGCCCCCCATACCGGCTATTATCGCAGCGTCCGTCTCATCAGCGGAAAGCTTTTCAAAACCATTTGAAAGTCTGAGCTCAATACTGTCCTCTAGACCGTATTCCTTCACATTTTCCTCCGCAGCTTTAAGCGGTCCTTCATTTATGTCCATGGCTATAACATGACCGGCGATGCCGCTTTCAATAAGATAAATACTAATAAACGCATGATCGCAGCCTATATCTGCCACAGTTATATTATTTTTTCCTTCCATAACAGAAAACCCGCAGCCGTTAACCATTTCAGCAACTGCGAGCATTCTGTCAGAAAGCCGTCCTTCTATTTTTTTGAACAATTTGTAATCTCCCTGTTTACTCGAGGAATTCCTTAAGCTTTCTGCTGCGGCTTGGATGTCTGAGTTTTCTCAGAGCCTTAGCTTCAATCTGTCTTATTCTCTCTCTTGTAACGCTGAATTCCTTTCCAACCTCTTCAAGAGTTCTTGCTCTTCCGTCATCAAGACCAAAACGAAGTCTGAGTACCTTCTGCTCCCTGTCGGTAAGCGTTCCGAGCACTTCAACCAACTGTTCCTTGAGAAGAGTAAATGCTGCAGCTTCAGCCGGAACAGGAACATTTTCGTCCTGAATGAAATCTCCGAGGTGGCTGTCTTCCTCTTCACCGATAGGTGTTTCAAGAGAAACAGGCTCCTGAGATATTTTAAGAATCTCTCTTACTCTCTCTACAGGCAGATTCATCTCTTCTGCGATTTCATCAGGGGTCGGTTCACGTCCAAGCTCCTGAAGTAACTGTCTTGAAACCCTGATCTGTTTATTGATGGTTTCAACCATATGAACAGGGATTCTGATGGTTCTTGCCTGGTCTGCTATAGCTCTGGTAATAGCCTGTCTGATCCACCATGTTGCATATGTACTGAACTTATAGCCCTTTGTATAATCAAATTTTTCTACAGCCTTAATAAGACCAAGGTTTCCTTCCTGAATAAGATCAAGGAAAAGCATACCTCTGCCCACATATCTCTTCGCTATACTTACAACAAGTCTCAGATTGGCCTCTGCAAGCTTCTTCTTGGCTTCATCACCTTCGATGCCGCCGTCTTCCATCTTTCTTGCCAGCTCAATCTCTTCCTCAGCTGTAAGAAGAGGAACCTTACCAATATCCTTAAGATACATACGAACAGGATCCTCGATACTTACTCCGTCAGGAACGCTAAGATCGATCTGCTCCATGTCAATCTCTTCTTCATCGTCCAGATCAAATAAAAGATCATCCGGCTCAACATCGTCATCATCGTCAGTTATGGTAAGCACATCTACCTTATGACGTTCAAAAAATTCGATGACTCTGCTCATGTTCTCATCAGTCAGAAATTCCTGCTTGTTCTTGAATGCATCAATGATCTCAGTATCCTCGATAACACTCTTTCTGCTCTTTGCTACAGTAAGAAGGTTCTCAAGTGTCTCATTGAATATCTTCTCATCTTCTTCACTGAGTTTTCCCCCATTTTCTCTTACCGCATCTCTGCCGGAACCGTTTTCAGCCTCTTTCTTACTTGCTTCCGCAAGGATTCTGTCAGCTTCTGCTTCAAGGCTTCTGCTGGTTTCCAGCTCTGCATTTGTCATTGTTCTTTTTCTGGTTGCCATTTATATTCCCTCCAGTCTTGATAGACTATTTTTTGATTTGATAAGCTCCATCATGGTATTTGCATCCGGTGCATTTTTTATCTGAGCATTGATGCTGTTGAGCTTGACCTTTCTGACTATATCGATCAGCGCACGGTGTTCCTGTTCACTGTCAACCTCCAGATCAATCTCTGTATTCATGATTTTCGCAACTATCTGTTGTTTCTCCAGATCATCAAATTTATCTATGATTGCTGCCGGACTTATGCTGCCGTTCTTTTCATACTGCTCGTAGAGATATTCTGCAACAGTCCGAACATTTTCATCCAAAAAATCCTTAATTGAAATGATGTCTTCCAGCTTCTTGAAAAGCTCCGGTTTATTAACCATCCACGTCAGAAGATATCTTTCATTTTCACTTTCCGGCTTATCTGTACCGGTCACAACCCTGCCTCCCTCGGAAGGTGCTCTGCTGTCAAGAAGACTCGGTTCACTCACTCCCTGTCCGGCGCCGGATCTGAATACATCCTGTCCACCTGAATTTTCGCCGTTATTCTCCACCAGTACAGTGCTGTCTACTGCATTTTTCAGAAAATTCATATCAATGTGATATTTATTGCTGAGAGTCACCATGTAACTGTTTCTTCTCACTATATCCGGAATCGCCTTTAAAAGCCTTGCAATATGGCTGATAAACGCTGCTCTTCCCTCCGGATCCGTCTGATCATGCTCCTCGGCAAGACTCTCCGCTTCAAATATAAGCCCTGGTTTGGCATCTCTGATCCGCTGTTCAAACTCCTCAGCCCCCAGAGCCTTAATAAATTCATCCGGGTCCTTATACGGCCGCATATCTATAACACGCTGTACCATATCCGCATTTTTAAGAATGTCTATTGCCTTCTTTGTGGCACTCCGCCCCGCAGCATCACTGTCATATGCCAGATAAACCTCTCCGGTATATCTTTTTATCAGAAGCGCCTGCTCTTCAGTAAATGCTGTTCCCAGCGAAGCGACTGCATTATCAAAGCCTGCCTGATGCATGGAAATCACATCCATATAGCCTTCACAAAGAATAATCCCGCGTCTCCTGCTTCGCTTGGCGATATTCATGGCAAACAGATTTCTTCTTTTATTAAAAATATCCGTTTCCTTGGTATTCAGATATTTCGGCTTGGCATCTCCAAGGACTCTGCCGCCAAAGGCTATGACCTTGCCGCCTATATCTGTTATAGGAACCATTACCCTGTTCCAGAAAATGTCCTGAGCTCCGTATTTCTCTGAGAAGTTAACCAGTCCGCTGTCTCTCATCAGGTCATCCCTGTAGCCCTTGCTCTTCAGATATTTATAAAGGTCATCAGAATAAACATCAGCAAATCCAAGTCCAAATGAAGCTATTGTTTCTTCTGTAAGGCCTCTCTTTTCTTTAAAATAATCCCTGCCCCTGCTGCCTCTTTCAGTTTTGGTCAGTATATAATGAAAATACGCAGCAGCGCTTCTGTTAATCTCTCTAAGCTGCTCCTTGCGGTTTTCCGTTTTTTTCTTCTCGGGACTCATTTCTTCCTCCGGAAGTGCGACTCTCGCTCTGTCAGCAAGGTATTTAAGCGCCTCGGAAAAGGTATAATTTTCATACTGCATGAGGAAGGTGACAACATTTCCGCCTACACCGCATCCGAAGCAGTGATAAATCTGTTTAGTTTTACTAACATGAAATGAAGGAGTTTTTTCGTTATGAAACGGACAGCAGCAGGTATATGAATTACCGGACCTTTTCAGTCCGACAAAGCTGCCGATCACATCAACAATATCATTTTTCTCTCTTATCTCCTCCACGAGTTCATCCGGATAATACATCCCTCTTCCCTCCGGTGTAATTCTTATCAATAAATGATTATCAGGAACTTAAAAAATGTAATATATCAGAAAATCATGTATCACAACTGAATAATTATGATAATCATATTTATCGCCGTGCGATTATGATTATTCCTCAATAAATATCTTGAAAAAACTGCTTACAGTATGCTCCACGAATGAGGAATATAGAATTCCTTGAATTTCATTATCGCATAATTATCTGTCATTCCGGCTATATAATCACAAACTACGGTATCCTGACTCTCTCCATTTTCTATCATAAGAAGAAACTCCTCTGACATTTCCTCCGGACATGACATATAATGCTTAAACAACGCTTCGATAATACCAGCAGCCTTTACCTCTTCACTTTTGGCTTTCGGGTTGGTATATAAATTTGCAAACATGAACTGTCTGAGATTATAAAGCGCATCCTCAAAATCCTTAGACATCGTTACATCTGCTGAATCTTTCGAATTATAAATAATATCATGGATCAGATTATCAATCCTGTCCCTGGTACTGTGACCTAACACATCTGCACACTCGGAAGGAATACTTTCTTCATCCATCAGCCCAGCACGAATACCGTCATCTATATCATGGCTTATATATGCAACCTTGTCTGACAGTCTTACTATCCTTCCTTCGAGAGTAGCCGGCATAAGCGACGTTTTATGATTCAGCATGCCGTCCCTTACTTCCCACGTAAGATTCAGACCTTTACCATCATTTTCCAGTCGTTCTACAACTCTTACGCTCTGTTCATTATGTCTGAACGGACGTCCCAGCACTTCTGTCAGAGCCCTTTCACCGGCATGGCCAAATGGTGTATGTCCCAGATCATGGCCAAGAGCTATCGCCTCGGTAAGATCTTCATTTAATCTGAGACTTCTGGAAATGGTTCTTGCTATCTGTGCAACCTCAAGAGTATGAGTAAGTCTCGTCCTGTAATGATCTCCATAAGGCGACAAAAAGACCTGAGTCTTATGTTTCAGCCTTCTGAAGCTCTTCGAATGGATTATCCTGTCTCTGTCTCTCTGATAAACCGTTCTGACGTCGCACTGTTCCTCATATCTGTCACGACCCTTTGACTCATCACTAAAGGCCGCAAACGGACTGAAAATCTTATGTTCTCTTTTCTCAAGATCCTCTCGTATGGTCATATTATTCACCCTTATGTCGATTCCAATATATCGATTGATAAATCACTACGCCAAACAGCTCAACTGTTTATCCAAGTAACATAACACCTTAAGCTTTGGAATAGTCCACTAAAATGCGACAAAAAGCACTCCTTGTATAAAAGGAGTCACAATCTATTATTCTACATATGTGGGGTTTTACCTTTTTTTATTATTTTATTTTTCTGATAATTTTAAAAAATTATTTTTGTCCATGTATCTCAAATCATTTTTAACTTTGAAAAAATAGCAAATATATTGTATCATCAATATACAGTATATTTTGATATTTATCATAGACGGGAGGAATGCTATGTTTTGTATACATTGCGGAAAACAGATTGAAAATGATTCAAAATTCTGCATTTACTGCGGAAATAAGCAGGTTGATGTACGCGTTAATCATAATAATTACGCTTCCTCTGCAAATAATCAGCAAGCGACTTCTGGTCAGAATAACCAGCAGTTTCATGGGCAGATGAACCAACAACAGGTTCCACCTCAGAATAACCAGCAGTTTTGCGGACAGATGAATCACCAAACGATTCCGACTCCGAATAACCAGCAGTTTTGCGGACAAATGAACCAGCAGACGGGTCCAGCTCAGGCGAATCAGCAGTTTTTCGGACAGATGAGCCAGCAGCAGGTTTACAGCCAGAATAACCCACAGTTTTTCGGACAGATGAACCAGCATCAGGTTTACGGCCAGAATAACCCACAATTGTTCGGACAGCAATACAGCGGACAAGCACCTGTCAACGCACGCAGGAACACAACACCTCCTGTTTCTCCTAAGAAGAAAGCTTCTCATTTACCGCTTATTATTTCCATTTCTTCTTTAGTTGTTATAGCTGCTGTTATCGGTGTAATTTTCCTGCTTAATGGAAATGACGATAAAAACTCAAATAAAGCAGGCAATTCTTCAAAGCAGAATGTTGCAGTGAATACCGAAACTCATACATCCGATGTTAAAACCACTGCTGCTCCATCAGATATTAAAACCACAGAAAGTACTGCATCAGATGTAAAAACTACAGAAAGTACTGCATCAGATGTAAAAACTACAGAAATTACATCGTCAGATGTCAAAACCACTGAAAGTGCAACATCCGACGATAAAACCACTGCTGCAACCAGCGAAAGCGTTACCGATCCTTATGCACAGCCTTCCGACAGCGGAAAGGTTCTCAATATTTATTGCTGGAATGACGAATTTAAGAGTCGTCTGACCGCCTACTATCCTTCATATAAATATGTTGACGAAACTCATGGACGCATAGGAGATGTTGAAGTTGTATGGACCATCATTCCATCTACTGATTATGCTTACAGAAAAACACTTGATAATAGTTTTGTTGCTCTTGACTCAATGGATGCCGATTCACGTCCGGATATTATTCTCCTGGAGGATAGCTATGCAGCTTTATATACCGATAGTGACTTTACTATGGACATATCAAAATTGGGAATAAGTGACAGCGAACTGTCAGATCAATTTAGTTACACCCATGAGATTATGAAAGATTCTTACGGAAATCTAAAGGCTTTGACGTGGCAGACCTGCCCTGGTGTTTTGATTTATAACAGAGAGATTGCAAAACAAGTCTTCGGTTCAGATGAACCGGACTACATACAGTCACAAGTATGTACATGGGATAAATATATGGAAGCCGCCCAGACAATCAAGAGCAAGGGCTACAATATGACAGTATCTGTATTTGAAACCTACAGAGCATTTTCACAGCAGCGAACAACACCGTGGGTTGTAAATGCAAAGATAAATATAGATGATCAACTCGTAAAATGGGTCAATATGTCAAAAATGTTCTATGATTCAGGAATATCAGATACTGCAGATTTATGGTCTACCGAATGGTATAACGGCTTTTACCAGGATCGGGATTACCCGTTCTGCTACTTTGGCCCTGCATGGTTTTATGAATATTGTATGGAATCATATGTGGAGACATCTATCGCAGCAAATGGTGGATGGGGTGTTGTACCCGGTCCCGCACCTTTTTATTGGGGCGGTACATATATCGCTGCCGTTAACGGTACTGATAACAAATCCCTGGTTGCTGATATTATGAGAACCCTCACCATCGATACATCCACAGCAGCAAGATATCAGGCAGAAGTCGGGGATATACCAAACAGCAAGACCGTGATGACAAGCAATGCATATGATGACACGTTTAGCAGTACGATTCTTGGTGGTCAGAACCCAGATGAATATTTTGCTGAGAACGCAAATAATATTAATCCTCCTGCACCAACTATATATGACGAAGCATGTGATGAAGAGTTCCAGGAAGCTATGCAGTCTTATTTTGAAGGTTATTATACATATGATGAAGCGCTAAACATCTTTTACAACAGAATCTGCGAGAAATATCCTGAACTAAGTCGTTGATACATTTATATGAATTATATGATCTACGAAGTATAATCCATTGTAAATACCGACCGCTGGAACACCTCCAACTTCACGTAAATATAAATCATGTTCTACGCGTCGGAATATATAAACCATATAATTTACCAAAATAATTATACTTACTAAAAAAGCTTCCCGACAGTTATATGTACTCTTCACTGTTTTTACAGTTAAAAAGATTACATATCAACCTCGGGAAGCTTTTTATATTGTATATACGCTAATTTTCCGGTTTCTTTTCAAGTTTATCGAATATCTTCCACATTACAACAGTCTTTGAATAAGCAAAAATACTAAACAGAATCACCAGCCATAAATACCATGTATAATGCCTTATCTTAGGGTTAACATAATATATCAGGAATGGTACGAAGAAATGGAAAAACACCATCAACCACTGCTTTATATTCATTAATGAAATGATAAATGAATTTTTGATGTAGTTAAATGTTGTATTGTCATATCTTGCCACAAGCGGAAAGATCATCGGTACCACAAGGGATACGATCAGCATCTCAAATCCAAGGAATATCATAAGATATGATGCCAATGTATCATCATGGTTCTTAATGTAAGCATACTGCAAAAACAGTATTGCTCCGACAATAAGTATCACCGCCCAAACCTTAGTTGCAGCCTTAAAATTCTTTTTGAAGGCTTTTAAAAAATCATTTTTAGCTACGCCCTCTTCATTTTTAACCATTTTTATAAATACTGAATAAAGTGCTGTGAGCGACGCTCCAATAGTAATAATCGGGAGACAGAAAACAACCAGCATCATATTAAGAATGAAGAAATCTCCAAACTTATCCATTGCTATGAAGAATTTCTGACCGACAGTAAGAATGACCGGTTCAGGATTTTCACTCTTCTGGCTTTCCTTAAGGATATCTCTCTTAATGCTCTTTGGATGAAGTGGTGAACCTTCTACTTCCTCCGGTGCTGCTTCTTCCTCTTCTTTGGTAACTGTTTTGATCATATTTCCGGATTCGTCAGCCTTAATAATGATCCTTTCACCTCCCGGCTCCGGAGTATTTTCTGTTTTATTAAATGTTACTTCATGTTCAGCAAGATTTTTATTATTCTTATACATTATCCACACTGTTTCCTATCATTTTTTTACACCGCTTTATTCTATCACAAATTACCTGTTATATGAAACGTTTTTTTCTTAATTCTATTTGCCAAATAAAACAGGAGCATAAACGCTTAATACGTCTGCTCCTGTCTTATATGAATTATTATTTCTATATGAAATATTTAATCCTTAACCCTTAACAGCACCAACTGTCATACCTGCAACGATATTCTTAGCTAAGAATATGTATACGATGATAACCGGAAGAATTGAGAAGGTAATCATCATATAAACCTGGCCCTGGTCAAACTTCAGCCAGTCTGCAGAACGAAGCTGTGCAATGAGGATTGGAAGCGTCTTCTTCTCATCTTTCTTAAGGATAAGGGCTGGAGTGAAGTAGTTATTCCAGCTTCCTACGAAAGAGAAAATAGCCTGAACAGCAAGAGCCGGCTTCATAAGCGGAAGTGCAATTCCGTTGAAGATTCTAAGCTCGCCTGAACCATCGATTCTTGCAGCCTCAAGAAGTTCCATAGGGAGAGCACTCTCCATGTACTGCTTGATGTAGAAGAATGTGATTGGTGATGCTATAGCAGGTATGATAAGTGGAATGAATGAATTCTCCAGCTTCATACCTCTGATTAACTGTAAGAAACCAAGAGCTGTAACCTGTGTAGGGATCATCATGATAGCAAGGATCATTGTGAACATGAACTTCTTCAGCTTAAAGTTATAAGCATGAATAGCAAATGCTGTCATTGTTGAGAAATATACACAAAGGAAAGATGTACAAAGTGAGATAAATAAACTGTTGAAGAGACCCTTCATAACAGGAAGTGTACCGTTAATGAGGTTCTTGAAGTTCTTTACCGCATTACCACTTGGGATTACAGTAAATCCTTTACCAAACTCGCTGTTACTCTTTGTTGCATTAATAAAAAGTATATAAAACCAAAATAGACAGAGAAGAGAGACTAATGCTAATACTACATAAGATATAACTCTTCTTGTATGTATATTGATACCACTTTTTCTTTTATCTGGCATTTTTACTCTCCCCCTTTCTACTTATCTTTCTTCGTATTAAACTTGAATATGATCATACTCAGTATACCTGTGATGATGAACATAAGTACTGAAATAGCACCACCAACACCATAGTTCTTACTGAACAGGTTTCTATTCAAATACATAATAAGTGTCATGGTAGATCTTGCCGGATTTCCTGATCCGTTTGTAAGGATCTGAGGAACATCGAACATCTGAAGACCACCGATAAGAGATGTGATCATTACATATATGAGGATTGGCTTAAGGAGTGGAAGTGTTACCTTAAAGAATACCTGTGAAGAGGTAGCTCCGTCAACCTGAGCCGCTTCATATAATGATGTATCAATACCCAGCATACCTGCCAGGAGAAGGATCGTAGTATTACCAAACCACATCATGAAGTTAATAAACGCAACGATGCCTCTGGACCATCCTATGCTGGCAAAGAAATCATAAGATTTATCAATAAATCCTAAGCCCTTTGCAATATCATTGATAGGTCCTGAAAGTGAGAACAATGAGAAGAACAGCATCGCAAATGCGGAAGCCATGATAAGGTTAGGCATATAAATTACTGACTGGAAGAAAGCCTTACCCTTAAGTCTGAGACTTGGATCAGCGAACCAGTAAGCAAGAAGGATAGAAACTACTATCTGAGGAATGAAACCAAGAACCCACATGATCATGGTATTCTTGAAATATGTCATGATATTAGGATCATCCTTAAAAAGATTTTTATAATTGTCAAGTCCGATATACTTCGGACCTACTTCCTTAAGACCACCCATAGCAAAGTAGTGCTCAAAGAAGCTGTTATATATCGTTGTAATGAGTGGAATCAGCTGGAAAATGACGAATACCACAACAAAAGGTATCAGAAAGATATATCCCCAACGATTATACTTAACGATATTTTTGCTTTTTGTGTTCATCCTACCACCTCCGATACATAATCTTTTTTAAAAAAATCATTGCGTGCCTTTTGGGCCATTATGGCGTATAGACACGCAATGATCAATTATCACCTATGCGATAAAAATTAGATTAGTGTGAAAGTTCTGGATGCTTCTCTTCAACAGCCTTGTAGAATGCAGCGATTGCTTCATCCTTTGTAGCGTACTGTCCGTTGAAGTAGTTGTTCATAGCGTTCTGGAACTCTTCGTTACATGTCTGATCATAAGCTGAAAGGTTAGAAAGATCAATCTTCTCAGCTCCTTCACAGAACATAGCAAGTGGATTCTGTCCACCAAGTACATCGAAACCGAATGCAGCATCCTTAGCTGCAGCTTCCATTGCTGGCTTGTTGTTTACGAAGTCTGAATCCTTCTTAACGATGTCAACCATGATTGACTCGTTTGTTGTAAGCTGTCTCATGATATCAGCAACGAGAACAGGGTTATCTGTTCCGTTAACACCTGCGATCCATGTACCACCCCAGAAGAATCCCTGAGGTCCTGTTGTTGCAGCCCATCCGCCGTTTGTAGCAACGGATCCATCCTCACCAGCCTTCATACAGAAGTTGATGAGCCATGCTGGTCCAAAGTAGCAGAATACATCGCCTGGCTCTTCCCAGAAACCTGTTGACCAGTCATCTGACCAAAGACCTGCTGCTGTTGTCTCGCCTGCATCGAACTGCTCCTTAGACATATCAACCCACTTCATAAGGCTGTCATCGATAACGATCTTGTCATCAACAACCCATGGAGAAGATACGTTGTTAGAGAATACACGGTATGAGTCAACTGCTGCTGCAGAAATCTTGTATCCAGCTTCTTTAAGCTTCTTAGCTGTCTCATTGTATGCATCCCAGTCCTTAACATATTCCTGAATTGTTGCTGGATCATCTGATCCGAATACTTCCTGAGCGATCTTTCTGTTGTAGATAAGAACACCAGGGCATCCCTGCCATGAAAGTCCCTTAAGTACTCCCTTTGAATCTCTCATGATATCCTGTGTATACTTGTACTGATTTGCGATCTCAGCATCTGTAATTCCGAGTGAAGCAACGTCTGCTGTATAGTCTGTATCTACATACTTAAGTGCGTAGTCAGCCTCTACAAGGAAGAGATCAGGCTTAGCGTCAGCTGCCATAGAGTCAAGGTTAAGGAATGTCTCATCAAGGTTCTGCTGATATGCATTTCCTTCAGATGGAACGATTGTCCAAACTACATCGATATCACCGATCTTACCATGTGTAGCATCAACCTCTGTGTATCCCGGATAATGATCTGTAAGTCTTGACTTAAACTCTTCATTCCAAGCATAGATGTTAAGAACCTTTCCTTCATTTGAAAGGTCAAGATCTGTAGCTGCTGGAGCTTCTGTAGCTGCTGGAGCTTCTGTCTTAGGAGCCTCTGTAGCTGCTGGAGCTTCTGTCTTAGCTGGAGCTTCTGTCTTAGCTGGAGCCTCTGTCTTCTTTGCTTCTGTTGTTGTCTTGTCATCCTTCTCATCATCCTTACCACAAGCTGCAAGAGAAAGGCCCATAGCAAGTGCAAGAGAAAGTGCAAGTGTTTTCTTAATCTTTTTCACAAGAAAAACCTCCTTTATTATGTGTGTTCTGTTTTTGACCGTTCATTCTTTCATATCTTACTTATTTATAATCAGCAGCCCGAGACTGCTAACGCCAAATGAATAACATATTATTCAAATGACAGTCGTTGAACATTCAATGCAAGATTGATTATATGACACATTATACAATTTAGCAAGCATTTTTTTTGATTTTTGCGTTTTTTTTAGTCAGTTTTACTATATCCACCCTATCTATACTAAATTTAGTACAATAACACCCTACTTTTTACCTTATTTCTTTGTGCATATTTGATTTTTTTGTTAAATCACTTGCATACCTTTGTAAATAATGTTTAAATATTAGGGTAATACAATACTTATTATTTAGTGAGGATACACAAAACATGAGACAGATGTTAGACGAATTTAAAGAAAAACCCAAGGAACAGGACGAGTCCGAGGACAGACTCGAGACCAGTCTTCTTTCCGGTAAACAAAAGCGTGCCAGAAAAAAACAACAGCTTCTTGAGAAGATGGAGGGCATGACAAAAAAGGAAAAAGCCGGATATATTATCTACTATTATAAATGGTGGTTCATCGGTACAGCAGCAGCCATCGTATTTGTTGCAGGAATAATCATTTCCATATACAAAAACACCAGACCCGTATCTATTTCCTGTGCTATCCTGAATCCTGCTCAGGCAATGAACGTTCAGGATGCTCCGCTCAAGGAATTCGTTGATGCAAAAGGGCTGAATAAAGGTACCAGAATGGTAGCTGATATATATTATCATATCAATATTAATTATGAAATGAGCAGCCAGTCCGAAAGCAACCGCGCAAGCATCCTTTCGCTCCAAAGCGCAAATGATTACTACGATGTATTCATTACTGACCGGGACGGTTTGGAATTTGCTGCATTTCAGGGACTTATCTATCCTCTTGAGAGAGTTCTCGGAGCAGAAGCCGTAGAAAAATACAAAGACAGACTTTATAACATTTCTGATTATTCCGATCCTGCACTTGCTGCTGATGTTGCAAAAGCCACGACCACCGATGAGCTTGCAGCTGTCGGAAACAGAGATCTCCCTATAGGAATAGATGTTTCAGATACCGAATTTATCAAAAGGATGGATCTGGGAGACAAAAAAATCTATCTGTGCTTTTCATGTAAAAAGGAAAAACGCATCGAAAGAGCCACTATGCTTCTTAATTATATATTCGGAGAAGAATAACTTCCACAAACTTATATCGATGGAGTAAATCTGTTGTCAGTTGGGAGAGCATAAAAAGAAAAGCTTCTAGATATAATGATTTAGAATTGTTTGCCTTATTCTACTTTTATCCATCTGCTTTGTCAAACCCTAGAACAACAACTGATGCAGTCTTATTGAGGCTGTCTTTCGCACTGTCCCATCCGGCACATGTACCTGTATTCGATCTATATAACTTTTTGCTTGATCATAATGCTCAGAAATGATATCTCTAAGGGTAAATTTCTCAGGCGTAACATTTGTCAACGAAGCTGTATCTATCCCTCTGTTTTCTCTGCTGTACTTTACCAGATTGATGATGCCA
>FNUU01000014.1 GCA_900108205.1 Eubacterium ruminantium
TTTGATAAATATCCCGCGACTGGAAATGTCAGATTCGAACTGCGCCACAGGATCCCAAATCCCGTATGCTACCATTACACCACATTCCCATTAGCGACTATGAAGGGAATTGAACCCTTACCCCCAGAGAGACAATCTGGTACGCTAACCATTACGCCACACAGCCATTTTGCTTCCAAAAAGAATCGAAGTCATGAGCCTAAAAACAAAATAAACCTGGCGCTCTTTACCCATCTCTATGAAAGCATGCAAGTGGATAGCGAGAATTGAACTCGCACCCATAGTTTGGAAGACTATTATACTAACCTTTATACGATACCCACATGTGAGTGAGAGAAGTGCCTGGTTTCTCCCACTCTATATGATTATTATTGTTGCAGCATGAACTGCATAGTAGATCATATAGGAGTCGAACCTATATCTCTTCGTTCGTAGCGAAGTGTTCTGTCCGTTAGACTAATGATCTAGTGGAGCATACAGGTTTCGAACCTGCGACCTTCTGATTGCAAATCAGACGCTCTCCCAACTGAGCTAATACCCCATAAAAAAACCGCCTGTTTCCGGAATATCCAGATACAGACGGTTTTGAAAGCATTTTTTTTGCGTAAAGACGCCTACTTTCGCCTGTATCTGAACCTATTCTTATCCCAATCCTTTTCTTTATCTTCTTTGCCGGCTATATCTATCTGATCAAACTTCGGGCACTGAAGGCATGCGAAATTAAACCCACTTATAGCAGGTCGATTAATGGAACTCATTCTATTCATTGAAACATAACTTCTCATTTGCTTTTCCGTACCTCTTCAATCATATTTATAATTTCTAAAAAAATAGTGCCAATCCTCTATTCGACAAACCAAATAGAGAGACAGGCACTTCTCTCAAGCAATATAATACACAATCACGATATGAATGTCAACAACTTTTTTAAAAAAAACTCACAAAAATTTTTCAGTCCCATTTTTAAGTCTCAACCAATTACTTCCCGATCTCCTCAGCTATCTGCTTTATACATCTGTCCACGTTGCTGCTACTGATGTATCCAAACGGCACATTCTTGCTGCGAACAAGGTTGATAAACTTATAGTAAACATTGTGTTTGATAAAATCCGTGAAGAAATACAGATGATCAATATGATTGAGAATATTATCATCAACTGTCGTTACCGATTTGAAGTCAATATATTTCCAATTTGGAAATACATCTCTCATCTTCTGAACCCAGTTCTTATGTCCTCCGACAATAACTATTCTTTTATCAATCACGGATGCTATAAGCTCCCGGCGATTCTTTTCCTGAAGAACTATATCCTCTTCGGTCATATTATAAACATGCTCTCTGAGCGCTATCAGTTCTTCATGTTCAGACTTAAGCATCTGCTTTTCCAGCTCTGCCTCTTCAAGCTTCTTCTTAGTATCCCTGTATAGATCCGCAAAATGATTTGCATCATATTCCTTCTTATGAAGTTTACTTCTCAGTTTATCTATTTCATCTTCATAAGCATCCTGGGTGTCCTCACCTACAGATTTGTTCTCAGAAACACCACTTAAAGTACCCATACTTCCATTACTTATAATCTTAGCCCCCGAATCAACAGGCTTTTTCACAGAATCCTTGGCAACAGCATTCAAACCACTGTCACCTTCAGCATCATCCTGACTGTTATATCTTGCGATTTTGATTCCTGCCGCCTTTTCAAATTCTTCCGGATCAAACATACTCTCTTCAATAGTAAAATCATCTACCTCACCGAGCATGACCTTCAAGTAATCGTCAATCTCATTCATTGATCTGCAGACAATTGAAGCATCAAAATAAATAGACGCATAGATCTGAAGTTCCTCCTTAGTAAACTTCCTATCCGGATACATCTTGTTCAGAATAAGCAGTGTCTGAATATAACAGAGACCTGTTGAGACAGCGCCATCCTGAAGATCAACGAAGTCCGATCTGTAACCCATATTTTTATAGACTGTTCTTCGGAATCTGTCGTATTTTCTATAGTCCTTAGATGCTTTTATTATCTCATCAAGATCATCTACGCCAAATATATCATTGATCTGTAGTGACGCTTCCTCAAACTGTTTCATATCAGCCCTGGCTACTTCCGGAGTTTTAATGTTTTCCTCGTCGTCATGGTTGTGTTTATCAATAACGAGATATAAAACTGCGCATTTATCATCAAGCTTTATTCCAAAGAAAGGGCACAGCGTAAGAATCCGCGCCATTGTACCAATGTTCTCCCCTTCTTCATCTTCAGAAAGAGACATTATTTCCTGTGGTGAAATAGTCTTGAACTTCTTCAATACCTTATATTCTTTCTTGTAATAAACCTTGTAAAGATACTTCAGGAGCTGTACGGAGAATTCATTTCCGGACTTGGCCATCGATAAAATCTGTGAAAGCGTAAATACAGTAAACGCTTCTATCGGATATGACGCTTTGATCGACGTATCTGTAAAATAATCATAATTCTTAAATGTAAGCGCCTCCGGAACATTCATATAAAACAGATTTGCTATGATAGAGAAATCCATCTGCATATCTTCATTGATGAATGTCTTTACAAAAAATGCATCACAACCATATGTGTCAGGCTTCATCATCCCCACAATTTTCTCCCCGACAGCTTTCATATAATCATCTGAGAGATAGTCTGATGATATATCTATGTTATGAAATTTGTTGTTATCTTTGTTTGCCATGTACACCTCATCCTACAATAATTCGCCATCTAGTATTATTCTAACGCCTTTTGATTTTAACAATTGTACGTAATACATACTCCCCGCTTGCTCAATATTACCTTCTCGATCAATTATTACATACGGATCTCCCACATGTCCGCCATAATAATTACCTGCGTATATTATCACGCCTCCATCCTGCTTTTTTTCATATCTAACAAATGACATATCATCGCCGGCAGTGTATTCCTCATTGAGAAAATGATAGAATCTATCAAATGGAACATAACCGCAGGTTATTTCATTCCTTACTTCATCAAGTGTTATCAGAGAATTGCAAAACAGGTTTCCCCCACATATTTCTCCACTCAAAATAACATCATTATCTTCAACAAAGCTTAATCTAATATCCAAATTCTTGCATCTAATTGTCTCCTCTTCGCCATTCTTATACCAGACATGGAAATTCCATATCTCATCCGCATGAGGATGCAAACCTTGTTTAGGATGGTTTACTATCTCATCAATGGTTTTAATAGTATGTTGAAATAGATCATTAACATATTTGCTGGTTCGTCTGTTTAACTCATTTGGCAATTCTGTATATGGATTACGAAAATAGCAAGTACCATCATTGTTCTTACCCACAACAAAACTATACGGACAAATACCCTCAATTGGAGTACCGTTCTTCCAAAAAAGGACTCTCACCGCATATACTCTTATAATATTATCAACCCCATATTTCAAATTGCCTCACCTCACAATTCCCACTATTAAACTTTATATTTAAACAGATTAAATCTTCTCACGCCCATATTGTGCAGAAAATCTCTTGATTCTTCCTGTTTCTCAACATCAACAAATCCTTCAATCTCCGGAATGCGAACGACCACTGAATCCGCGCCTTTACGTTGGATCAGTTTTACAAGATTATCTAAGGCTATATCAAGTGTACCTCCTGTATATGCTTTATATATCTCCGGATCAGTCGCCTTGATATCAACGTAGTACTTATCAATCGAATCAGCCGTCTTTTCAATATTCACCCATGAAACATTAAGAGATGTCTCAGCATATATAGTCATCTCCGGCTCACATATTGAACGTATTTCGTTGATTAAATCCGGATACGAAAGAGGTTCGCCACCACCAAATGTTATTCCTCCATTGGTTGCAAGTATGTATGGTCTGTCAATCCTTATCTTCGAATACACTTCTTCGGCAGTCATCATTTTAGGTTCTTTGCTGCCATCCCAGGTTGCCGGATTGAAACAGTATTTACATCTGAGCGGGCATCCACTCAAGAAAACCAAGGTTCGTATGCCCTCACCATCTGTACCCATTCTCAGACGGCCAATTGAATGAATTGGATATTTATTATTCATAATCATCGTCGTTCGGATCTTAATCCTCCCTCAACATCTTAATCGACCCAGTCCTCATCCTCACCATAGACATCATCTTCGTCTAAGTTTACATTCTCACCACGAGTATCATATTCATGGTTGTCGTAATTATCCGACTCAATATCATTAATCTCTATAGACAGTCCTGATAAATACACTTCTTCTCCGCGTTCTTTCTTCTTCTGAAGTTCACAGTCCAAATACATCAGTTCCGCATCACAATATGGACATGTGCCTGCACATGGACCATCATGGCTGCATTCTGCCGGAGAATAAGGTATATTATTAACCTCTGCAATCTTCTTTCTGATTTCGCGCAGTTTCTCACATTTTTCATGTCCCGGAAGTCTTCTTCTCTCCCTGTCAGTCAATCTCCCAGTTTTTTCTCTTGTATCATAAGGATCACTATCTATTCTGCCTTGTCTAGGTTCAAAATCATCGGGTTTTGAACTGCCTTTTCTATAGGATTTCGATTCTTCCCCCCAATCAGGATCTTTAGGTTCATCCATCCCCATATCAAATTCCATAAACATTCCTCCCATCACTTCTCCGCCTTATTGTCCCCGGTCTTGTAATCGATCACTACGCCAGGCTGGACGTTGTAACAATAAACGCAGAAGCATATCCCTTCTCCGTTATCTTCAATCGAATACGCCTCGATCAGAACACCGCTTGTGAGGAGATTGCCCTCCTCGAAGTCCGGTGTGACTCTGTACAGCACCCGGTTGTTCTCATGACTGTCCAGATACTTCGCAACCTTCTCCTCAAACGGAAGCATCCCTTGGACATTCATGTAACGTGTCCCGGTGATCAGATTCTTCTCGTTTGCATTTTCGCCGGTAAGGCAATACGCAATCAGATGACAGCGGTTGTAGAGATACGGCGGTTTCGAATCAACTATGCCCTCATACTTTGCCTGCTTCCATCCGGTCGGTTTTATGCTTCCGATCTCACCGCGTTCCTCCGTCGGCATAAGCTCCTTACTCACGCAGGCATAAGCAATGCCGCACCTTCCGAGCTCATCAAGATCACTATACGTCTCAAAAGCAGTTCTTTGCTTATCATCATCTGTAAAATACGGTTTATTGCCATTCACCTCAACATATGGTGAGCCGGAGAAAGCAGGGATGGTCATGTCGGTCGTATTTGCGCCACGCTTCGGCTTCTTGTTGCGTATCACACATATGGCCACAATTGCCGCAATACAAAGTATAGCCACTACTAAAATAGTAATGGCTATTCTCTTCATCTTCTTTCTTCTCTTTTCTGCCCGTTGCCTCCTCGTAACATATGCCATACGTTCCGCCTTTATCTCAATCGATACATTTACTAGTTTTCAGTTTTTGCAATTTTCAACTGTTCTTTAAACATATTGCTCATTACTTCTTTGCCTTTTTGGGTTCCAATATCATCTATACTCATTTCACCCTTGAATACTTTTTCCATAATACCTATATATGCTTCTCCTAAAGCTGCAGTTATTACTCCTGCCGTTCCGGCAGAAATAGCTCCTCCTGCAAGAGTACCAGCTCCTGGAATAAACTTAAGTATGCTTGCCACAACTGTTTTTCCAAGAATTGTCGCTCCTCCAGCACCAATTGTAGACGACAGAATTGCTGCAATCATGCTTTTATTAACATCTAGCCCAAAAATTACTGTAATTGAGGCAATCATTGATACCTGTGTTGGGATAAGCATAACACAATCCGCTAACGGTATAGGAGCCGCTCCTTCTCCTACAGCTGCTGCAGAAGCAGTTGCTACGGCTGCATGGGCTTTCTTTTTCTTTTCTTCCAAACAGGCCATTTGAACATTTTGAAGGGTTTCAACCAATTCATCTGGCAAAACCTCTTCCATAACTTTAATCAACGTATCAAGGCCATAAGACTTAACCGTGCCCAGATCTTCTATCTCATAATCTTCTGCCAAAACCGGAACAATCTGTGCAACATCTAAATTCTCATTTAACAACATTTTTCTCATATCCTCAGCCTTTTTCTTTGAAAATGACTGAGTGAGAACTATTATTACAGGTACTTGAGTAATCTTATTTTCTTGAGACAATTCTTTTAACCATTTTATTTCTTCTGTCTCAATTCTGTTTGATGCTGTATTAATACAATACCAAATACAGTGTATTGCCTCATTTATGTCCTTCGAAGCAACCCCTTTGGATATAGTTTCTATTATTTCTTTCTTTACTTCTTCTTGAACACCTTTACCTAATTCAAATCCACGCGTATCATAAATCGAAAGTGGCATGTCCTTCTTTGTAATCTTACACATATGGTCTGTTACAGGCTTTCCAATGCCAACATCTGCAAGTTTTTCTCTAAATACTGAATTTATTAATGTACTCTTACCAACTCCCGTTTTTCCTGCAACTATAATGTTTAATCTATTTAAATTTTTAATTCTATCAGCAATTACATTTATGGCATCATTTGCTACTTTTTCAACATTTATCATTCTTTTTACCCCCAAACGCACAAATCAATACATTATCTACTTCCAGCAGCTACAAGTGCTTCCTTCAACTGATCCTCAATCTTAACAAGCTCATGCTGAGCCTCAGCACGCTTCTTAGAGCCTTCCTCATGTATCTTAACAACTTCGTTAATCGAGGCGATAATATCCTCATTAACCTTTCTCAGTGTTTCAACATCAACGATTGCCTCTTCAGAAGCTATGGCCGCGTCGATTGCGCCCTGCTTAAGAGTTTCGGCATTATGTCTGAGCATCTCATTTGTCATCTCAGTTATCGCACTCTGAGCCTCCAGCGCTCTTCTGCTATGCTCGATACCGAGTGCAAGAACCATCTGATTTCTCCAGAGTGGAATGGTATTTATGACATCCGAATGCAGCTTATCCACAAGATCCTGGTCCTCATTCTGAAGAAGTCTGATCTGTGGAGCCATCTGGATTGATACAAGCCTTGTGGTCTCAAGATCAAATATCCTCTTCTCAAATCTATTGCAGGCATCCTGATAATCCCTATAATACTGAACATCCAGTTGATCCTTGGTCTGCTCAGCCCTATCCCTAAGCGCAACCAGTCTGGTGCTTCTTGCATCAGCAAGAGCCTTCTTACCTGCGATAATGTACATCGTGAGTTCCTTATAGAAATCAAGATTCATATTGTACATCTGATCATAAATAAAGATGTCTTTCGTCAATGTCTGCTGATGTCTCTTCAGATCCTTTTCAATCTTAGAAATATTTGTCTCCGCGCTCTCATAATTAGCTATGAAATACGTAACCTTCGCCTTGCCCTTCTGGAAGATTCCGGCCAATCCTTTCTTAGGCGGAGTCATGGTGCTTCCGATAGCAACACGAAGTTCTCTCAGACTGTCACCAACCTCGCCAAACTCCTTGGTCTTAACATTCTTGGTTATTGTCGAAGAAAAGGTTGCAATACCTTTCTGAGCACCGGTTCCGTATGAATTGACCATCTTAACGTTCGAAACGTCGATCTGCTTATAGAACTCATTAACTCTTGCTCTCTCTTCTTCCGACAGTTCAGACTCATCAACCGCACCGGCTGTAACACCTGTCTCTTCGGTTGTTGCTACTTCTTCACCACCGAAGGACGGTTCCTTAAAATCAAACTTGAACTCTCTCTCCCCCGGTTCAAGAGTAAGAGTAGGCATCTTAGATTCCTGCTCAGTTCCATTTACGTTAGTGTTTTTTGTTTCCTCCATAGTACTGTAACCTCCTGATAAATATATTCCCTCAACAATCTTCTTCTCCGAAATACGATCCTTTTCAGATCTATTTTATTCCCAAATACAATTACAAATATTATACCACAAACTGCAGTAAATTATAACCTATACTCCGGGTTCACATGACCATCCTGGCTCATGAGCGATTCGAGTGCCTGCGCTCTTGCTTTAAGCTCCATTGAGCCGAATTTATATATCTCATTCTTCTTATCAACCAAAGCAATCAAGAGTTTTTTAGATGAATTCATTACTTCTTCTTCAGTATCTGAGATGATTTCCTCATCAACATTTGCATCCACGTATTCCATATAAGTTGACGCAAGTTCAAGAGTCTCCGGAATATAGTATTCATAGAACTCTGTCATATCCGTTGAGTAGATACCCTCAAACTTGGTTATCGACTCCTGAAGAGTATTCATTTCATCTGATAGATCGTTATAAACATCTTCCATCTTAGCCGGAAGCTTACACTCTATTAGCATATCGCATGCCTCAGCGAATCCAGGTAATGATCTTCCCTCGACAAGTGCCATGAATCTCTCGGTATCGAGTTTTGGTTTCTCGTCTACCGGTTTTTTCTCTCCTACACCAGTTCCATGCAATACGGCACCACCTGCACCAAAACCACCGGAACCTCCAAAATCAAGTTCAGAGTCACCATCAGTCTCAACCTCATCAAACATACCTCCAAAAGCCTTCAGCTCCTGAGATATCTCGCCACCCAAACCGGAGGTATAGATGAAACTAGTCTTAGATTCTTTGGTCCAAGCTTTATTCACTTCTTCCCAAAAAGTTCTATCTATCATCTGTCATCCCCCTTGTAATCAACTCCGAACAGTGACCTTCTGCAATATGTAGCATGAGGACAGAACACGCATATCTTCTCATTATCCGGTCCTATATTTGTATACTCAATATTCTTTCTGCCATACTGACTCATAAGCATATCAGCCTGACTCTTTGCCGCTTTAAATACATCTTTATCTAGGAATTTCAGATTGATCCTGTAATCTGTATATGCCTTATCCCTGAAGTCAGTATATCCTCCCTCGTTATAAGGAAGATCCCAACGTTTAGCATCATCTATTATCTGACGCTTCTCTGCCTTACGTATCCCCGGGATCAGTTCAAATACCTGCTCAGCGATATATTCAATATCATATTTACCTTCAAGCAAAGTGTTCAATGCCTGAATATACCGCACAATAGCCATATTCTGCTGATATTCATTTCTATACACCGGACTATCGTTCAAAATGTAACTGTAAACAAATCTCATAGGGCAGAGCGAGTATTCCAGTTCTGCCTCGTATTGATATTTATTCTCTGATCTTGTGATATCAAAGGTCTTATCCAGTTTCTTGATAGCTCGTATGTCAGAAACATGCTGCAGATTAATATTCCTTATTTCGCATTCCTGAATCTTTGAATTTGTCAACTTATCAAGAAGTGTAACATACGGTGAAGGTGAAAGCAGCTTATCTCCCTGCTTCTGTATCCACGATATCTCAACATCATCATTCTGTAATGCTATATATGTATAATATCTATTTGACAATGCAGTCAGTTTATTATTATCCAGCCATTCCCTAACATAGCTGTTATGAGTATTCTTGTAGACGTCTTCAAGAAGTTTCTCATCGAGCGGCCAGCTATATCTGCCATAAGCCCCAGGCAGTTTCTGAATATCAGCCATGCATATATGAACCTTGCCTTTTGATGCTATCGGAGCTGATTCAACCTGGAAAATATTAAACACAAGTATGCCCGGTCGATCTTTTTTAACCTCTTCATCATCAAGCTTATCATTCATATAGTAGAGCATAGCTGCCGCAAGATCTCCCGGATAGCACAGAAAGTCTCTTACATGCTCACTAGCCAAGGCGTCAAAGATCTTCTTAACTGTCTCCCGTTCTTTCACAAACAACTCACTCGGCATACCATCATTCATCTGAAGCATCGCATCAAGCTTGCTCATATGTTTTTGAATAGAAACCGGTTCGTTCTTTCCAAAAAGCGTATTTGCCATCTTGATGAGCTGTTTCATTACACCGATAACAGCTTCCATCTTCTCTTCTTCAACTGAGAAAACGGCGAAATTCTTGAATGGATTACCCAAGAGTTCTTTAGCCTTAACCGTTTCCTTATTACCGGAATCCACTTTAAACTGATCGACTGCATCATCATATGCATCACAGAGAATATTAAGCCTCTCCTGCCAATCATTAATCGAATAACAATTATCAAAGTACGGGAGTATCCTCTCAAGCGGTTCAGTATATTTTGTACTGCTTCGTCCTTTATATGATAGCCACCCAGAAGCAAAGCATTTTCTAAGTCCATCCTGAGTAAGCGTTATACACTCCAGATTCTCGTCCCACATCTTATGAAGTGTATATATAAATTGACCAATCGGATATGCCAAAAGATTCCTAACCTCATAGTTTTCAGGGAAATAATCCCTAAGCATTTTGTTTGCTGCATGGTCATCAGCGGAATATATATAATATCCGTCATCCTTAATACGTTTTATATCTTCAATAAATTCAATTGTATTTCTATACTTTATCAGTTTTAGATTATCCGCTCTTGTCGTCGCACCGGTTTCAAATATCTCTCCCAGAGGATTTGTCTTTGAAACCTTCTGCCTTATCCACTCTTTCCTCGAAGGAAAACCATTCTTTTCTGTATAGAGATGGTTCCATATTTCATTTGCATATGGATAACGTTCGTCATCCTGAATTAGCGCAATTATCTCAAAGCCCGCTTTAACGAAACATTCATAAACAAATCTCTGAATCGGCGTGAAAAACTGAAAACCATTCAGGATGATTTTCTTTCCTCTCATATCAACCTTAAGATTCTCCATTGCCGCTTCAACCGCTTTAGTAAAGTTTTCTGGATCTCTATACGTAGTCAGTTTCTTCCTAAAATCAGAAATCGTATTATCTGATTCAATCAGAGTATTCCACATCTCTTTAAAGATTCTGATATCCCTGTCATCATCAACGATATCAGCCGGTTTCACCTGGGCTTCTTCAAGTTTTATAATATTATTGATGGCTACATTTATATTTTTCTTGCAGCCAAAAAGCCATTCTCTTTCATATTTATCCGTAGTACGGTATATTCTTTCACGAATAAAATGATTAAGCATTGTTACATATTTGAACCTCTGGCTTGCATCATTCCATCCAAAGAACAGGTATTTTTCAAATACATTAAAGCTGACTATCTTCTTCTTAAGCGCTGGGATCTTAAATCTGATTGAAGATATTTCCTTCGACATGGCAATCTGCGGCAATGTCAGAATCTCACTATAGAAAGGTGCGCTTTTCAACTCTGATATATTTGCATATGAATAAACCTTATTACTCATTTATCAGCCCCACCTTTCTTATAAGAGTTGACCAGCTCTCATAACTATCCTTGTTATTAACCAGCAGAACAAGCTTATTGATTGCTCTGGTCATAGCTACATAGAGGATACGTGTTTCCTCAGCTGTACCCTTTCTTATATCCTCAAGCCTAAGCTCTTTATACCATTTATTGCTAATACTACTTGCAAGGTCTCTTTTATATATCCAACCAACCTTTCTGTCATTGACCAAAATCTTAGTCTCTTCTCTAGGCATCAAACCGCCACTCATCGCCGGCATTATTACTGTATCAAACTCCAGTCCTTTCGACTTATGAACAGTCATGATATAAACGCTCTTATAATCATCAGCCATATCTATATCAGGTTCTTTATCTTCCCTGTTGGTTGCAATCATAAGTGTCAGATAAACATACAGATCATAGAGTGTTGCAAACTCGCCATCCATTCTCTGCTGGATCATTTCCATGAGTTTATCAAGATTAAGTCTATAACGCTTTGCATCTATCATTGCCTGCCTGTTAAGAGCTGCCTCTGGCATATTTCTGACATACAGATCAGCCTTATCCTTAGCGATGAAATTATCAATGATATTCTCGTTCTCTACCAATTCCTTTACAACAGACAGAACAGGTTTGATCCTGAATTCTTTCTGATACTCTATCCACCTTGTTTCAGCCATGTACGGAGCCAGATATTTTCTCAGTTCTCTATCGTCACCCTTACATTTCTCCATGTCTTTTATACTCATAGGTGTTGTGTACCTGGCGTATGCAGTCATAAGATAATTAAACATGTATATCGGCTGATCAACGAAAATATATGAACTGATCATCGCGTAGAAATCTCTCACCGCACGCGATCTGAAGAATGGTCTGTCAGAGTTAAGCACAACAGTCTTGCCATGATTACGGCAAAGATTGGCTATACCCTCCGCTCTCTTTACGCCTCTTACAAGTACAGCTACTCTGGACTTACTGCTTGGTTTCTTTCTTCCCGCTTTTATATCAAGCTCAAGAGATTCCAGAGCATCATCAATTGCCTCTAAAGTGAGCCTATCATAATCACGATCATCCTCTACAAGTGTCATATCAACGGTACCGATGTCTCTGTTAAACGGACGCACTGACTCTTCGTACTTGAGATAGCCTTCTTCTGACCAATCAAAGAAATACTTCTCCATATTCTTCATCAGATTGCTACATGTACGGTAATTATTTCTCAGGCTGAAATACTGAAGATTACCTTCCATCTCATCATCAAGGATATCAAAGGCTGCATCTGTAGCGCCCTTGAAGCCATAAATACTCTGCTTAACATCTCCAACCACAAACAGATTAACCCCAATATCCTTTACTAACTTAGCAAAAGACATTATCTGAGTTGCATCAGTATCCTGGAATTCATCCACAAAGAGGAACTTCATATCAAGTCCATCGCAGTTTATTCTCTCATCAAGCATATAATGGCCAAAATCAAAGAACAGATCATTAATTGAAATAGCATTTGCATCAAGTTTAATCTGTTTATATCGCTCCTCAAATCTCACAAGAACAGCTTTTATAACTCTCTGTAATTCTCCTACCGATGACTGTGATTCACCCCAGTCCTTCTCTAAAACTTCCGAAATCGTATAGCCCTTTTTAGTTAGCTCCATCCAATATTTATCGATAAGTCTGCTCGCTTCCGAATAATTGATTCCTATCTGTCCGGAAATAGCCCTCTTATCACTCAGTTCTTCAGAGAGCAGATCCTTTATAAGGTCTTTTCTATCCTTCTCCATAGGAGTAATCTGAAGATCTCTTCCGAATCCAACACCGGATCCAAAACGCTTAAACAGATCATAAGCCAGGCTATCAATTGTACTAATATGCATCTGTGACTGCTGCTCCAGCCAAGTCAAATACCTCTTATTCTTCGTAAGGGAATACTTTTTCATCAGCATCTCCTGAAGCCTGTCATTCATCTGGTTGGTAGCTTCGTTGGTAAATGTGATCATATAAATTTCAGACATATCAAGTCCCGGAACCATATGCATGAGATAAAGAATTCTGTCGATCATAACAGTCGTCTTACCGGTACCTGCAGATGCTTTAACAACTATATTGGAATCAGGAGCATTATGCTCAACCCGGTACTGGGCAGCGTTAAACTGAAGGATGTTATCTTCCAAGTAGTTAATCAGTACTCTGTATGTATCAGAGATTCCCATGCCATCGATGATTATTGCCGGCTGAATAGTTCGTCCTATACCTTGCTCATCTCTTATAGTTTCCAAGTCAAACATCTGTAAAAAGAACGCATCAGCAAAAGGTTTATATGCTTCTCGGAGCCTTGATTTGTCCGCAGACGAACCAAACCAGAAAACCTTGATGCCTTCATTCAGGTAGGTTCTGATGTCGTTGATGTAATTATTCAATTCTTGTTTAAAATATAAGATCGAATATTTTGGATTCATAGTCACTCCGTATCGTCTGTTAAACTCCATTTACTACGTCGACTCGTTTTTTTCTTCTTTATTTCTACTGTTTTCTCATCGTTTGAATGGTTGTCTTCTTTTGTATTCTCTATAGTTTGTCTATTCTGTTCATCTACCTGCGCATCACTAATTAGCCTTGTCATAAAGCCAACCGTTCCATCTTCTGGTGTTCCCACAATAGCGGCTCTGTCCAACAAAATATTAACGCATTCACAGGAAGTCTCCGGCAAAAGTGTACATGCATGACAAGCAGAATAATTCAATGACATATACCCTTGACTTTTCGATTCAATACAAATTGGATCTGTTGAGCACCAAGATGCATCATTTAGCATTTCAAGAATTGAATTATGCAATCTATTTCCACTTCCCTCTCTTGCTAAACCTCCAAGACTTCCGTCAGAATCTGTTGCAGCTGTGTATATAAGAACTCCACACATCTTTTGGGTATTATCCTCTGTCGATGCATATATCTTTTCTTTCAATGATGCAGAGACATATCCACATTTTTCGCTCAGTTTTCTTATCAATAAATGTGCAAATGTATGAAGCATTACATATCTACAACTATTCTGAGTTATAAGTCTATCCTGAAAATAACTATATTGATACCTGCTGAGCATTTTAGAGTATCTGCTCTTATTATGTTTTTCCCATTGTTTTACTGCAAATTCATTAAACTCAATAAATATACCTTCTCCAAACAACTCAATGGCAGGCAACCAATCTAATTCTTCTCTTGAAATTGGCGCACAATCTCTTTCGTTTAATCCCTTCTCTATTCGTTCTTCATCATTACCAACCTTAGAAGGATTAATTCTCTTGAATCCCTTAATAACCCTTACTTCTCTTAATCTATTTACAATCTTAATCTGATTGATAAAAGGGCTCAATTCAGTAGGAACATATGTAGAACTGGTTTTGAATAATTCCTCATCCGTATCATCATCGCATAAAGCATTGTATTCGCCTTCTTTAAGTGATTCTTCGGTTATCAACGATGTATCCGCTTCAAAATAAGCATAATTTATTTCCTGCAAAAATCTGTCATAAGAACACTTAAGTCTTTCAGCATTACTCTTATAAAACATCTTCAAATTGCCTAATCTCATTTTTTCATCAGGACAATTCATTGTAAAATCCAAAACCTGTGAATTTGCCAATATAAAATGCTGAATATGTGAGCTATACGGCGGAATAGTTAACGCACTAATCATAGTAGGATAATATACATTGTTCGCAGTGCGCTGAAGTACTCTTAACATTGCATTGCAATCCTCTTTATCCTCATACCACCCTTTTCCATCTGGATTTTTTCCTAGCCACGGCATTGATCCATGACACTTAAACCCTCCAAGAGATGTTGGATCCATACTTCCTTGCATTGTAGATACAGCTCCGCACTCACATCTTACTTTAATACTCTCTAAGCCTCCCGTGCTTCCCGAATACTCGAGAAACAGTCTAGGATTATCACATTTGGGGCGATCACGATGAACCCAGAAAACATACGGAAATTCTTCAATATGACCATTTTCACATGCAACCACAAATCTTGAAGGGACAAGTTTAACGTTTCTATTATTCTTATTCTTACAAAACGAGCAATAAATATCGCTGTTATACTCCGTATTATTGTAGTTACTACTCTTTATCCTGAAATAATAATCAAGGCGTCCACATTCAGGGCAATAACAATACTGAGGAAATCTTTCAACTGGAATTCCTGTTATACGCTTTGATTTTGTTTGAAGAGATTCCGCTTGAATAAAGAATTCTTTATTCAGAATTTTCTGAAGGTTTCTCTCATATACTTTCAATTCCCCAAAAGTCTTTGAACCAATAGTTTTTTCCCAGTTATCAATTCCACACATTATTCCTGAAATGCGCGGAAAATCCAACAATGATCCAGGACCATATTTACCAACAATTTGAGATTTTCTGATTTCTCCAGCCCTTTTTAAATAACTTGTCTGGTTATTTTCCACTGTTTCGGAAGGTCTTTTTATTCTCGGCGGCATTTTGTCACTCCCTTACCACTACATCTATATGCGTTTCTACACTTCTCATAGAATTAAGCGCTCTGAATCGACTTATTTCATTGCTATCATCATCAAACAGTGATTTTTCTTCATTTTCATAAATCGTACCATGATACTTTAATGTTTCACTGTTTCTAGCTCGTATTTCCCATTCTTCCTCAATCTCATTTATTTCTCGAGAAACACTGATATACTCTTCTGGATCAACAATTCTGACATAATCCAAAATATATTTTCTAACATTTTCCAGACCAGGCATACTCTTTCTGAATTTAATCGCATCATTATCTCCCGATAATTCAGGAATATAGTATCTACACAGCATTACATATAATGTTTGTAACGCTCTATCTCTAGCTCTATCTGAGAAAGGTGTTACACTGGTTGCCTCCACATACTTGTAAAACGCACTATGGTATGAATAGAATTGTTCAT
This sequence comes from Eubacterium ruminantium, assembly GCA_900108205.1. Taxonomy (GTDB): domain Bacteria; phylum Bacillota; class Clostridia; order Lachnospirales; family Lachnospiraceae; genus Eubacterium_Q; species Eubacterium_Q ruminantium_A. The sequence continues at coordinate 16,158 of FNUU01000014.1, forward strand.
AATGCGATCTATCCCTAGATCTTTCCTGGTTATAAGTAGTAATAACTAGTCCCGGAGTCTCACGTCCTACACGGCTTGTTGCCTGTATATACTCAGCTGTAGATTTAGGTTGCCCAACAACGATCATTGTTCCTAACCTAGCTATATCCACGCCAACCGATATCATATTGGAAGACAAAAGGAAATCATATGGAGCAGTAGTTCCATCAGAACTATACTTTTCCTGAAGATCATTTTGAATAATACTTCCGATGTTTTCACTCTTTTCTCTACTTGTTAATTCTTTATATCTATCGTATCTATCTTGACCTCCCGAAATGTTATATATATCTTTAAACTTATTATCCCTAAGATATTTAAATCTGTCTTGAATATTATCAACAACTCTTATGATCGCACCGCCAAGCTCACGTAACGTATTGAAGTATCCGGTAATAGTCCAAAACGAATCAATAATCTCATCCGAATACCCTTCCATTGTTAAGTATCTTGTCGAGAACAATAGCGACGACATAACTCTTACCATCATAGTAACCGGGCTGGTTCCTGTTGCCATGCACCCCATGTATAATCTGCTCGGTTTCTGCAATCTATTGGATTTTATTGCAAAAAAAGAATCATTCGCACTAATTCCCTGCGGTGGAAACTGTGTATAACTTGTAGCATATAAAGCTTTTATCTGCTCATCAGCATTCCTAATAGTAGCCGTAGATGCAATTACCTTGGCCGGCACGCCTTTATACTCACACATTCTTTTAAATGCCGCTTCATAAATACCCGTTACAGTACCCAGCGGACCTGATATCAAATGCAATTCGTCTTGAATTATTAGTTCCGGAGGAAGAAATCCCTGACCAAAAAGATTAAAAGTATCTTCCTTAAATGGAATCTGAGCAAATTTATCAACAGTTGCTACAATATAAGACGGTCTATATCTGTATATTTCTTCATCTATCAGATAAACCGGTAATCCTCGTCTAAATGAACACTCATTATTACTACAACAAATAAGCATTCTCTGTTTATTCCTATCACAATGATAGTTTTCTTCCGTCAGTTTTGAACCACACCACGGACACTTATCAAATTGCTTCGGATTACTACTTTCAGATTGAGGATCAGATTCTCCCTTCAAGATTCTTTCTGCCATTTCAATTCTATTTGGAGTCAATGCTTTTCCTGCCCACAATCCAATATTTATCTCACCACCAGGAATACCCTCTGATAAACGAATTTGCTCACAAGCACATATCATTGCGGAAGCGCGTTCAAATTGTTGAAAAGTTAACAGTCTTAATGTATAACGCATCAATACTGTAACCCCATCTCCGTCCGAACCATATCTAAGTCGCCTTAGAAAAATAACAAATGCAGATATTCCCAAATACGCTTCAGTTTTACCTCCGCCTGTCGGGAACCACAGCAAATCCACTTTTTTTCTTTCATCATTTTTAGGATCCGAAAATGATATTATTTCCTGTAAGAAAAAGGCAAGCTGAAAAGGATACCATGTAATCTCTCTATCATTAATCACGCTACCATGATTGTTTAGCATTTGTTTTCTTTGCATAAGCATTGCTCTATTAGCATACTGAAAAGCCTGAAATACCAAATCATCTTGAAGACATTCAATAGATTTCATGATTCTATTATATGTCTGTTCACAATTTGATATGTTTTGTTCAGCTGAATCCTTATATCCTTTTTCTATATCTTTTAATTTATTTTTTAACGACTCAATCCACCTTTGGTAATTGCTCATCCACTCATGTAGATCATTGATAATGATTCTTTTTTCAGATGAACATAGGTATGACATTGAGAGGATATCACTCTTATTATCTACAAGAGGCATCATTTGTAATAATTCGTATTGTGGGAAGAAATCTGTTGCAATATATCTCTGTCCATCAACCACATAATCTTTAACAGCACATCCATGCCCAGATGCATAAGTTTTCTCATCAGAATAAAGCATATTCAAATTCTGTAATTCTTTATCCTTGCTGATTTGAACATTTTTTCTAACATCAACAAACGCATCTATCCCCTCAGATGTTATAATTATCTCCGGTTGGAAATATGTATATTGGTTTTCTTCATATCTTGATCTAAACTCTTCATATTGGTTAATCAATGAAACTGTTATAGTCTTTGTACCATCTTCATATGTTTTATGTAGAATAATACTTAAATCAAGATAAGCATCAACCTGCTCCGATAGGCTCTTACCAATCGACAAATCTTTTAGTTTAATTCTTATCCAATCCGTTTCTATTGGGCTCCGCTTCCACAACCTACGATTGATTACCTTTTTATCCTCTATATTCTTATCATATATTTCCTCAAGCAGATATTTAGCACATCTAACCTTAATCAATATAGAGTCAACGTCTTTATTTGTAGAAATAGACAAGCCACAAGAAGATGGCATCTTTCCATTATTCAATCCCATCAAATCTTCATCATCAAGTTCGCCTAAGTCGTCCGCCTGAGCAAACATATAATACTTAGTCATTGATCCTCTTGGATACAGTTTACCAAGTATGTAGTAATCATTTGGTAATTCATTTGTGATTACTTCATCACTTGTAACTGGTCCAAGGAGATCTTTTCTCATTATTTCTATTACTTTATCTCTGGCCTGGTAATAATTTGAATAATTCATATCTTTGACCTCGAATTATAGTTTTCTATTAATAGGCATCATACTTACATAAACCTAGTCCCGAGTAATCAACCCAACAATACATTTTCCCATCACTTGTAAAGTCTGTATATATTCCTGAAACATATAATTCCTCTATTCTATCAGGAATATCCAAACCATATTTATCGCCCATACACTTCATATCATCAATTAACGCTGAACTAGTTATCCCTATTTCAATTTCTTTTGCATTTGAGCAATGAACGATAAAAAATCTTTTGGTTCTTTCTTTGTAAATAAGTTTAATTTCATCTCCTACAGATATATTATTAATAATGTAATGAAGATTATTCTTGAATACTTCTTGTTCTGAATCAATATATCCCCTGACCTCAAACCTGGTAAAACCATCCCTAGTAAATTTAAGCCATCTCTTCCTATTTGTTTTCCATATTTCCTTAAATCTTGCCCCTTTAATTCCCGAAAGATATGATAAAAAGAGTTTTTTCTTAGGTCTGGTTATAGCGACATAAAAAGTCTTATACTCGTTGATTTTTTGCTGCATTCCACATAATCTATCTGCATACTTATGCTCAAGAATAACCCGATCATATTCACGTCCTTTCGCCCTATGGATATTAGATACAACAAGGCTACCCTTTTGTATATTTCGAAAATGTGGATCATCTTTTTTTGCTTTACGAATAATATCCATTATCTCAGATATCTTAAGAACATTGTTCTTTGAACCAACTAAATCTTGCAGTCTTTCCCATAATTCCTCAGGAGAGTACATATCACAGTACTTGTTTGCCAAAATACAAAACTCTTCGAAATTGATAACAGGCTTTTCAAATTCACCAAATACTTTTCCTAACCATCCAGCATAGTATTTAGAATCCTCATATGCATTTACGATGTGTTTAATCCACCGTTTACGAAGATTTGTCGATGCTACTAAAGCCTGGGCATTATTCCTACACATAAAACATGCTGTACCATCATCATGCAACAGCTTTATTTGACTCACATCAGCATTCGCAGTAAACCTTTTAGGTTCGAGATTTTCTAGACTTTTGACAATCTTAATTGTCTCCTTTTGCATACTTTCAACGTTTCCACTTAGAATTGCATTTCTCAGTCCAATAGAAATCTTCTCTAATTCGTCAACCTGTCTGTGATTATACGTGAGTGTTAAAAGCCTAGCTTCATTGTCTTGAGCTTTTTCATAAAAAATACGGAATAGACACATATAGAATCGCTCAGAAGTCATTATTGATTTCTTATGATCTTGTTCGTAATCATATATAGCCTGACAAGAATCACCGCATAGTGTTACACCCACATTATTTTTGATACATTGCTCAACCATTTTAAGAACAAGAAGTGCTCTTTCATCCGTAAGATCTTGTATTTCGTCTACAATAAAATGACTCCAACCCTCAAAGATTTCTTCGCCAAACAGTCTAATAATCCTTATTGCTGCATCAATGCTCTCATCATAGCTAAGTTTTGTATAATCAATATACTTATAGCCCTTAGATCCAATAAACAGATCATTTGCTTGCTGTAAAAGCCACCAAGAAAACGAATGAAAGGTTCTCGCATCGACATTTATCAATTGTCTATTTCCTGTCTTCTCTGCAAAAGCAAGCATTCTATCCTTAATCTCTTTCACTGCAGCATTGGTAAAACATAGAACAACGATAGTCTCTGGATCTACGCCCTGTACATCAATCATGTTCTCCAATTTATGGAGCAGGGTATATGTTTTACCCGTACCTGGACCTGCATTAACAAATAGGTATTTCCTGTAATCCTCCATAATTATTTCTTTTTGTTCAACCTCTTCAAAAGCGGTAAACATAGATCCATTTTCATGAACGTACTCATCTGCAATTGATTGTGTATCATATAAATCATCCTGGTCGAAAATATCTTTTTTAGGCTTAAATCCGTCATAGATATCATAGTAGGGATCAATTTCAGGAAGAATTTCTTCTTTGTTAGATTTCGTATCAGTATTTGTAGTTGTATTCTTCGAGCCTATGAATTCGTATATTGTTGTATCATCATTATCACCCGATTGTTTTTTTACCCATTTTCCCGATGATTTATTTATATTTGATTCATCTTTATCATCTCGTAACTCTGTTATCAATGGGAATAGTCTTTTTGCTTTAATTTTGTCATATCCATATTCTGCATCCTTCTTTTTGTTGTCCTCTTCTATCTCAGGGTCTTTATCCTTACTATACATCATGTTTCCAACAAAATTGGGATCAAGAATATCTATCTGACTTTTGTTTAAATAATAATAATGTGATGCACCCGAACCGCCCATATACTTCGAATTTTTCAAAATATAAAGTGAATCATAATCAAGTATCTTTGACAGGAACTCCTTATCTCCTGCCTTTATTGGTCCTGGATAAAATGGATCTTCTTTACCGGATGGTTTAAACTTATATACATTACTTGAAAAAGCAATATTACTATCCATTTTTACCACCACCTTCCAATCGATAAACAAGTTTGACATTATCATACGTCCAAAAATACATGTATTTATGTTGGAATTCGCTACTTCTAATTCTCAATCGAAACAACATATCAGGATCAATAAAACACGAAACTTCAAAGTACGATTTTAGAAAACTAGGCTTTTCCATTTCAACAGTGATATATTGTTGGAATGAGCATTCATCTGGATTAGCGGAATCTGATACAATAAACTTTGCAACTTTCTCATTATTAACGGTTGCAAAACACATTCTTGCTTCTTCGCACGGAAGTGTTTGTCCTTTTCGGAGCATAGGATAGAAATCCCCATTGCTCATAACTAAACCAAGATCCTGATTAAGGCGATATTGGTAACCCTTAGTATTGATCAAAGCAGCCCCTCGTGCGATATCCCACATTACACTTTTCGGATAATAAACTAATCCTTTCCCGTATTTTTTAATCAGTTTTCTCCGCAATGGTCTCAATTTGCTTGATCCACCCACACATAAAATTCGATCTATATTAGTAATATTTAATCCTGACTTATTGATGGCATTTTCGAGACATTCCATTGCCATCTCAACTTCTGGTTCAATTAATAAAGAAAAATAATCATAGTCTATAGATGCTCTAACTATTCCTAAATCGTCATATTGAAGCACCGAAACATTTGAGACATCTGTATCTGTCAAATCAATCTTTGCATTTTCACATTTATTAATAATAGAGTCCTTCGCCTTACTACTCATTTCGTCAAATGAGATATTTATTCTCTTATTCTCACAAAAACGTTCATGCATTTTTCTTGCTATTTTCTCATCAATATTGTCTCCTCCGATATCCAGACGATCAGATTCAAGTTCATAAACTCTTCCATTTTCTATATGTAACACAGCAATATCTAAAGTGCCTCCGCCCCAATCAAATACGGCCACGTTAGTACACATTTTTAAGTCTTCATAATTGCTGCAAAATGCTGCAGTTGGTTCACTAATAAACTGTAACACCTCTATCCCCGCTTTTTTTGCAGCCTTTCTTATATTTGCCTTCTTGGCAGGTGCAAAACCCACTGGAACTGCAACAATAGCTGATTTACACTCAGATTTTGATTTATGCCTGATTGCTTCGGCCAATCCCTTAAAAATCTCAGTCGCAATTTCGACAGGTGTCCATTTCTTCCCTGCAACTTCATATGTCTTATCTTTGTCTATGACCGTTTTTACAGACCTAATCACTTCATAATCTTTTTCCAGTTCATTACGTCTTTCTCTTGCTTCAATCCCTGTTAGTATACTTCCATCTTTTCTATTAATAGCAACTAAAGAAGGAAACGGCCACATAGAACCAATGGCACCATATGGTGTCTCTATCGAAACCTTTCCGCTATCGCCAAACGAAAATGCAGCACTATTAGTCGTTCCAAAATCAATCCCGAAACTTAATACATCTCCCATAATTGTCACCCCAATTTGACTTTATTCAATATGTATTCCATGTTTTTTAAGAATCAAAAATACACCATGTAAATCATCTAATAAAACCCCCGCCATATCTGAACTCAATTCCATCCCCTTAGCTTCATTCATTTCGTCATAATATATTTTTAATTCAGCAGCGATAGTATTAAGCATTTCCTCTTCAGAAACAGCATTTTCATTTTCTTGAAATTCTATAAATTGATTTTTATTTTTTACTTCTTCTTCTAAAGAGGATATCTTAACGTTCCTATCACTAATTTCATTTTTCAAATTTTCTATCAGATTATTTTTCTGATCTAATTCAGTATTAATACCTTGAATTTTCTGCTTAAGCCTTTCGTTTTCCTCAATCTTATGCTGTAATTCCGCTTGTATCTTTTTGGATTTTGCATTTAGCATAATCAATTGTTTTTCTTGATTACTTACTCGTTCGGCAATTGAATAAATATCTTTGATCAATTGCGAACCTCTTTGTTTATCTTCCTTATTATTCTCAGTCTCATTATTATTCTCGGCCTGATTGTCCTTCTTTATCTCATTAACATTTTCATTTTCATGATTCAAAGACAGTTCATCTCTTGTACCATTATCAATTATATTACTACCTTTGTTTTCCTCTGGAAGGGTTACCCATTCTTGAACAATAGAAACTTTTCTTCTTTCATCATCAGTAATCTTGTCCGAAACAATCTCAATAAGACACCTGTTAAGCATCTCTGAAAACACACGAACATTACGTTCATCAATTTCAAGTTTTGTTAATTCCACAAAATTAATATGTATTCCTAACGCATTAATCAAATGTGTTTTTATTATCTTTGATAATTTCTTTTGCCAATTCGTATCAACCCCGCTTACAAAGAATGATACCGTTTTTATAACCTCTTCTGTTATAATCTGGTTATGAACAACACCACCATTTAATGCTAACAACCTAAACGCAAAGCAATATGCACTATATCTGTTTTTTTCATCTATAAATGCTTTTGAATTTAGTAGTAAACTAGCATTATTTCTACACTGTTCCTGATCCAAACTCAGAAGCCATTTATTAATCGAGAGGCTGCTTCCAAGTTGTGTACAGGATATAGCAAAATGAATAGTTTCATCGCATATTCCCTTTCCCTCTAACAACTCCAAATATTTATCTTGGAATTCCTCTCGAGTAGCATTATTTACTTTTCCTTTTTCTTTAATCTGCGCAAATTCAATTAATTCCATTCTTTTTCTCCTTCTGTCGTTTTTGTTGTAATCAATATTCTTCTCGTTTTTTCCGCCAATTCCTATATTCCCCAGTCGTTACCCTTCCATCAACCGGTCTCTCCGCGTCCTCTGGAATTGCCCATACACGCCCAAACTTTGATGCTCCCGGTATCTTACCTTCCGAGCACATTTTCTGAACTTGGCGCCCAGTGATATTCCATTTTTCGGCAACCTCATTAATTGTCAAAAACCCTTCCATACGCCCTCCCTCAAAAAACAACAAAGCACCAGAATAGTCCTAAACAGTCTATCCTGATGCTTGATTCTAAGTGCAACTGGCTACCATTTTACAGGCCCTCATAGTTTTGCGTCACAAGGTTTCCCTTGCTTTGCCAAATATAATTCTGTCTGACAATTATTATATTCGATTGCGCGAAGTTTGTCAATATAAGGTCGGTATGCAAATACCTTTAGTTCTCCGTAATTCCTGCATCATTTTTCTTATCAACATTGTTCTCCAACATTTCTATTTTGCAGGTAATCGTATTTGTATCCTCTTTCAATCTTCTGAATAATTCTTCTGCCCTGTACATATAGCACTCCATGTATGACATCGACGTATAAATGAGTTTATTCTGTGACAAGATCATACTCAGTATATTAATAACCTTTGCAAAGCCCAGTAAAACCACGCCACTTATCAAACAGCTTAACCAGACTGTAATAGCTACACTCCAATCGAAGTATTTTTCCACCTCATCATAATACCATCCCTCTATTTCCCTCTCGCGATTAGCAACTATAATCCCGCCTATAAATCCACCTATAAAAATCATCCAAGCCAAGACAGACAGGAATGTCGATATTCCTTCGCTTTCCTTATCGTTTACATACATTTTCTGTTCCGACTGATATTTTGATTTAATTTTACCTTCATTGCTTTCCATATATCTTCCTTTCCTTTAGCAACTGATTATTCTAAATTGGCCTCACTAAAATCAATTTTCTCAACTCTATTCCTCGCTTATTATATCCAGAGTTAATTCTTTAACACGCGTTATACTGGTATAATTTCCATTTTGAATCAGGTTCTTTACCCTCTCAAAATCCATAGATCCTTCAACTTTTATTCCTTCATCTCTAACCACTTCAATTGTTTTTAAGATTAATAATTCATACAGATCATCTTCATCTTTCGTACTATAATCATCTTCATCCATTGAATTACATGATCCTAAATATTGATACACATTATTCTTACCCTCTGTAAAAATATCATGACTTGTGGAATATCCGCCAAATCCATTTTGGCCAGAAGATGTAGTCAAAAAAACAAGTTTATCATTTTGTAAATACACATCCACACTATTTATTTGCAGGGAATCCGGATTTTTATAATATGATCTCATATCGGTAATCCCTTCAAAGAATCTCCCTTCATAATAAATCTGTCTCAAAAGAGTCTTCGCCTCGTCAAAACCAGAAATATTCTTTAACTCATCATATGCATCTTCGTATTTTCCCGCAGAACATAATTCCTTTGCTTCACAGACAGATAAATACCTTTTTGCATCCTTATAATTACCCAATTGCTCAAAGTCATCAATCGCCTTTTCATAATCACCTCTTGAAAATGCTTTAATTGCCTTCTCATATGATTCCTTTTTTCTCGTTGAAGCTCCTTTAATAATAAAAAATGACACTAATCCGATAATTGCCAGTACACCTATTATCACACCAATAATAATGCTCTTTTTTCTGCTCCTACTCTGAGGCAGCGCAGTATGATACACACCATTATCTGCTGATTTATTAGAAATACCATTATCTATATTCACAGAATCAGGATTTCTATAACTGATTAAAGCTTCATTATTCAATGTTCCTGATTCTCCATACTTTAGCGTTCCGGTTTTCCCTTCAGCTAATGGATCCATCGATTTAGTCTGTTCTTCTCTAAATATATCTATCCTCTCATCATTCAACGCCATGTTATCTTCATCAATTATCCCCAACACTTTCTTCATATCATCCGATTCTTCCACTCCAGCAGATTCATTTGCATTTGTGGCATCTTCTGAAGCCAATTTCAATATTTCCGTCATCGGAAATGCACAATTCGGACATGCCGCAGCTTTATCGCTAAACTCTTTTCCACATTCAGGACACTTGATCAAAGCCATATCTCATCCCTCCCTTTCTTTCCATTTCTACTTCTTCCCATACTTCTTACTGATCTTAATCACTGCATCCAGCGCTACAGCCTCGTGATTCGGTTCCTTCAGCTCGTCCTCGGTATACTCATGAACATTCTTCAGCTGTTCATCATTCATCTGGCAGACCATTGAAGCTATCTCGCCTATTTTTGTATTTCTCTCATTTTCCATCACTGACTTCACCTCCTCGATATTTGGATATAATAATCATATTAAAAATGAGCAAAAAAATGGTCGCCATTACGGCGACAATTTTTTTTAACCAATTATTTCCTGCCCATATTCATCCAGCGTAAAGTTAATAGTCATGATGTCATAGACTCCATGTTCCACAAAGAATCTTACGATAAGATCACCTTTGTCTGATGGAGAGAGGGCATATTCTGCTCTCGCAAGCATATCATTGAATTCATTTATCGGGAGTTCCAAAGCAAGGGCCAGTGCAATGACCGTCTTCTTCTGCGGATGATATGCCGGATTACTGCGTATCTTTGAAAAAAGCTTCCGATCCATATCCGCCTTCTTATAAACCTCCGAATCAGTCAGTCCTTTCTCTTTTATCTTCCGAAACAGCATCTCGCAGAAGGTTTCACCGACACTATCAACAAGCTCTTCCAGGCTTCTGACCGGAATATTTGTCCCTTCAATATTTCCGTCCTTGAAAGCAGTTTTGGCATTGAACAGACTGCCCTTACCCGTCGGTGCCAGAAAATATCTTTCCAAATATTCATTTATCTCACTACGTATGATGTCGTTAATCATTATTATTCTCCTTGCGAGCAATATTCACCCCTGCATATAAAACTGTTATCCGAGCAGACCGACCTCTGCGTGGCTAGTTACCAAGTCCCGCCAGCGCCACAGCCCGAATCCTGGATATACTTTCTATACTCTCATGATATCTCCTGACAGCATTCTTTATAGCCCAGTGGTCTATATGCTTAAGCTCCTTATCGCCATCAATATATATTCCAAGATCCACAAGCCATCCAGCCAGTTCCAGTACATTTTCTGAGTAGTCATATATTTCATCCGGCGGGCTGCTCATATCAGTAAGCTTTATATAATCCTTCTTAACCTTTCGGATCCACACCTTATATGCATCTCTGAATGTATTGATATCCATGGTCTTATTATAAACTTCGGTAATATCTCTTACGAACATCTCGCCCATATTGATTATATCAGACATTGCAATATTTAAGCTCTGCATATACTCTTCAGGATCAGTGTCCGGTTGATTCATCCTGCGAACCAGCTCATACGCACCGTTCCGGTAAATATAAATATCGTCCACTATGTGAGCATTTTTATTCTCAGTAAAATGAATCCTTCTCTGCTCAGAATCAGCCGCCCAGATAGTATATAAAGCGTAATTACTCTTGATCATATCTGATGCATCCAATCCGAAATAACACCAGACAACCTTTGCTACATAGCCGGCATGTCTATTGTCAAGATTCATCCCCTTAACCAGATCAACAACCTCATTCGTGATCCTGAGTATATTTTCCTCAGTGTTATCACAGCTGAGTTTTATAAACGCACAATTTCTCTTTACAGCCGCTGTACTAAGAGACTTAACGCTTGTGACAGTATAGTCTTCTGTTGTAAATACCGGATCAAGATTACTCCAGGAACAGTCATTCTGCTCACTATCATTACCTGATACATCAAAACTGAGCGAGCCGATCTCTGAGGATCTGAACATCGGATACTGTATCTTTTCGGCATGACTTTCATTCCAGATATCCATCATGGAGTGAATCTTATCATTTATATCCCAAAGAGATTTTCTGCCGTTTCGCGTCGTTTTATCCGATGTTATTGCTTTACAAAGAAGCCCTGTATATAAACTATGATCATCATCAAATACAGCCAATTGTTCAGCACCGGAGGAAGCCATTATTGTAGTTCCATGATCAACAAAATCCGCCAGTACCAGATTCATCGCCCGAGGGATCATTGCCGTTTCAGGTGTCTTTGCGGCTCCGGAATGACAGCAGTCAAGTATTATCCACTTTCTCCTTGCCGGCAGGCTGTCAACAACCCTGATTATACTTCTCAGATCCACAAGCGTATCGGAAAAATACAGTGAATTGTCCAGTCCATGACCGCTGTAATATAAAACAAAAGTATCTTTATCTGTCAAAGCCTTCTTGAAATTCAGTATAGAATAGGAAAAAGACTTACCTGTAATCTGTCCGTTCTCGCCTGCTGTCCGAATATTCTCCGGTAAAAATCCCAATCCCCGAACAAGCGCATCTCTCATTAACACACAATCATTTTTGTATGTCGGTAGATCTGACACATCTTTATCATCAAATTGTCCAACGCCTACAAGAAGTGCATAACTCTTTGCTTCTGCCATAACTGTTTCCCCCATTACCGCTCCCATAAACCTCTGTCCGGCAGATCCTCGGCCAGAAATTCAGTAATATCATCAACTTCAAGTGTATTTTCGCCAACCAGTCTGGTTGCCTGCTTCATAACCATTTTCTCATAGAAATTCCTTACCATTCTTGCATTTCCAAAATTGCTTTTCTTTCTGGCAATCTCAGATCTGAAAATCATTTTCACTTTATAAATAACTTCCGGACTTACACTGAAAGAGTTTTCAGAACAAAATGTCTTAAAGATTTGAAGGAGTTCTTCTGCAGAATAATCAGGGAACTCAACTGTTATCGGAAATCTGGATCTAAGCCCCGGATTTGAATACATAAAATCCTGCATCAGCGCCGGGTAACCTGTCGCTATAACCACAAGATCGTCGCGGTTATCTTCCATCTCCTTTACAAGAGTATCTATGGCTTCCCTGCCAAAATCATCCTCGCTATTTGATAGAGAATATGCTTCATCTATAAACAGAACGCCACCTTTGGCATCCTCCACTGCCTTCTTCACCATCTGGGCAGTGTGACCTACGTATTTACCAACAAGATCCGCCCGACTCACCTCAATAAACTGTCCTTTGGAGAGAATCCCTTCATCATGATATATCTCTCCGATAAGCCTAGCTACAGTTGTCTTGCCGGTACCCGGATTTCCCGAGAAGATCATGTGCATACCGATCGGCTGCCTGTCAATCTTGTACTCAACGCATTTCTTATTTACCACCTGAACATTGAGAATCATATGAATCTGTTTTTTTACACTTTTCAGCCCAATAAGACTGTCAAGACGGTCGATTGAAGAAATACAGTTCTTCTTCATCATTTCAGGCTTTCTGTTATTTTCTTTAACGATATGAGAATCTGTCTTCCTCTCCGCCTCTATAGTCTTCCTCACAATTTCGACCGCAGATTCCAGATATTTTCTTTCCTCTTTGTAAGGATTTATCTTCTCATCTATCTTGACCATTGCCTCAATAATAGGCTTATTGTCATCATCTATATGCTTATATGGATCGATCTCCGGTTTACAATCAAAACCTCTTTCAACCAATTCTGAATACAGCCTTATTCGTCGACAGTAATTAACCGTCTCCTTCAAAGATGCTCCTTTAGAGTTCAAGAGACCTATAGTTACAAATGATACCGTCCTTACATACGCCGATGAAAAATCATTATTTCCCAGATGACCGTCGATGATCATAAATGCCGGAAGAAGCACAGATATCTGAGGCAGGCTTTCATCAAGCGCCTTTTTTCTGACGGGTTCAATATTAAATTGAGTAAAGTCAGTACCAAGGCAATCATTTATATATTCAATCCGTTCCTCGCTAACCAATTGGTCCGGATCGATCACTTTAAATATAAACAGGAGTATTTCTGCTCTGATGGCCTCTCGCAAAGGCCCGTCACTGATCTTATTAATCTGCTTACCGATACCTCTTCGGTCCAGATCATCCGCTATATTGTAAAACGAATGAACAACACCCTTTACCTGAGATACAAATTCCGTATTCATGATCGTCACCCCATTTCTTTTATGATAAGGTGACTATATCATGTTCTTTATCGCAGGTGGTCGCCATGGCGGCGACATGGGGGATTATGCATCCTTCCTTGAAATGCTTATTCTATATACCCATGAACTCATTATATAAAATCACTCATTCTCAATATTTCTCTCTCGATTAAGCTTTGCCCAATTGATCAGTCCGATAATTGCCATGATAAGGTAGATGCTCCTCTTGGTTAGATATACAGCATCAAAATGTGCAATATACATTCCTACAGAAACAACATCTGTAATGATCCACCAAACATACTGCTCTCTGAATCTGAATAATTCAAGGATTGTTGCAACAACCCCTATACTGAGTGTGAATGCATCAAACCATGCAACCTCTCCACCTATCTTAACAAGGATCAGATGATAAACACAGGCAGCCGCAATAATAACTGCTGCACAGACCAGATTTTGCCACATCTTCAGCTTTTTCGTCTTAGTTTTTTGTGTAACCTCCTGATCTCTATGCTTCGCCCAAAAATACCAGGAAATAAAATTCATTGGGATATAGAAAAATATCTCCAATGCTGCCGTTCCCCAGATATGCCAGTATACAAGATAGATTGCATATACTATGGTATTTACCGTTGCAAATGCAAAATTGCTGATATTTGCCTTTGCCGTGAAAAAGATGCAGATCACTCCGCATACGGCACTGATGAAGTTTATCACAGTCAGCCATGCCGGATTACCATCCGATGATCCCTCTGTGAAGCCAAGTACCATTGCGCGAGCGGCGATAAAAACCATGACTGCCCCCATCAGATACTCATACCATTTCAATTCTTTGAAGCTTTTCTTTATATTATCAACTTTCATATTATCCATTTTTGTCTGTTTTCTTCACTCTCCATCTCACGGATTTCTGTACCGCTTATCGGATAATGAATCCTCTTGCAATCCACAAGCCTGTGTACTGCCTCCGGATAAGCGCGTTTAAAATATTCTCCGTAGGATTCCTCGCTACTATATACCGCATCAAGCTGATTTCCCAGCAGATTTCTTACGAGTGGTGTCTCTGCCTCCCAGTCCTCAGAGCCATCTGGCAGCCTTAAGCCTCTTATATCTATCAATGCCGGGATGACCTTTGCATAAACAGCAGCATCCTCACAGATTTTATTCAACTGCCGAATTCTTTCCTCTACTGACAACCACATCACAGGGTGTTCTTTAAGGATGATTTCTTCATCAGCTCCTCCCCAGAACAGGATCACATATACTGTCTCACACTCCAAAGCTGCAGTTTCCACGCAGAAGCGATGGCCTTTATGAAAAGGAAGGAACTTCCCTCCGTACATTCCTATCTTGTATTGCTTCATCTATCTTAATCGAACCTTATTTCCTTTCCGGAAAACCCTGCCATAAGGCGTCCATCAGCCATATAAACCAACTGTCTGGCATATGATGCAATATTTTCTCCAATTCGTCTATAATAAAATCTGATTCTTCTATTCCCTGTGTCATAGCTTCCACTGCTGCAACTACAATATTCATGATCATGGTATTGGTTCCAGATATGAAATCTTGCATCACTTTTAAAATCAAGCTTCCACGGATCAATATAATTATCCACGCAGAATTTATTATGTCTGCTCAACCCAATAAAACTTACATTACGAACACCAAGACCTGACGCAAACTGAAGGTAACGAGCCACGTGTTGCAGGGTGTCAATCCCTCCGGCCATCAACACACAATTAAGTACTATCTGTGCCGGATCATCCATCTCAGCAAGGACTGACCTAATCTCATCTGATGTTGCCGTAGAAAATCCAAAAACTTCATCATTCTCCCTGTCAGTGATCATATGACGGCTCAAATGAACTGAATCCAGATGTTCTATATCAATTCTATTCAAAATATCGCCAAATCCCGTTCCGTTCGTGACAATATCCTTCTCGATATCGTTTCCGCATATCTCCTGAGTGATACCAATAATCTCATTAACCAATTCTGGAAATAACATCGGTTCGCCACCAGTCAGAGAAACGCCATATATATAATCCTTTATCTTAACCAGAGTCTCCCTGTATGATGAAGGATCTATCTTGTTCTTACCATCTTCCACAGAAGGATTGATGCAGAACCGGCACTTGCCATTACATATATCCGTCAGATTCACGTACAGCCACAGCTTGCCATCCGGTTTATCCAAATAATCATCATTTATCGCACAGTGATAATCCTTAATCTTCAGTTCTTGATTTCCAATAACTATGCTCCGCATATTAACACCCCGGCATGAGTACCATTAAAAGCCTGCGTCGACGTTTCCGGTTCATGACAAGATTGCCCGGCTTTCCGGAAAAGTCTTCTGCATTCTCCGCAAGATATTCAAACTGATGCTTTGCCATCATCATTGCATGCCTTGTCTCCATATCAATTTTGCCCGATGCCTCAGCCAATGCAATTGTTGCTGACAATGCACTTTTCCCAAGTGCAACAGAATACTTATCCTTAGGATTAATCATTGTTAATATCTGCTGTAGATAAGAGAGAAAATTATTAATTGACATATCAACCCTCCTTATATGTACCTCACCAAAACATTTCTGCATCAGGAATTCCACAATGCAATTCCTATAATTATAATAACAACCGTTGCAAAAAGCTCACCCAGAAAAGCCTTAACCGCATAACCTATAATACAGACTATAGTTGCGATGATAATAAATTCCAGCAGGCTCCACTTTCCGTTTGATTTCGATTTTCCGGACGAACCACTGTTCCTGCCGACGTTACCCACCGCATTAAAACCAGATATAATCTCCTGATCTCTCAACGCTCTTTCCGAATCAGAAAGTTTGCCATCATGATTTAAATCCCAAAATGAATCCGGTCCAAGATTACCCATAAGCGTCACCTCCATAAGGATTGGTTAGTCATACAACTAATCAAGCATCATTTAAAAAGCCCCTCCTCTTCTTCGCTCTCTCAATCAGATCAGCCGCCTCATTCATGGCAGATTTCAAGTATTCCTCCTGCCACTCCTTACCTTCCTTCTCGGCCTTTTTGATCTCTTCCCATGCGGCATGTCTCTCCTCATCTGATTTAAACTCGACACCCAAAAATACATGTGGATGCCGGCGGATCATCTTCTCCGAAACAACCTTAGCGACATCATCAAATGTAAAGAGACCTTCTTCTTCCGCGATTACCGCATGAAACATCACCTGTAGAAGCAGATCACCAAGTTCTTCCTTAAGGTTCTCTGCATCACCGGTTTTCTCCAGAATATTTATTCCACAGACAACTTCAGCCGCTTCCTCAACACATGTAGCCTTCAAGCTTTCGTGCGTCTGCACCTTATCCCACGGGCAGCCATTTTCCGATCTAAGTTTTTGGACAATTTCTTTTAGTTTTTCAATCTCTGACATCTGTGTATTCATTGACATACCCATGCCTCCTCAATCTGGCCTTAATCGCTCCATACGTTCTGTTATGCACCTTAGCAATTTCAGATACACTCATTCCAGATACATACTCTGTATCGAGCTGATCGTCCTCTTCTACTGTCCATGATGCCCCTGCATCCTTAGGAAGATTTCTCTCCTGATTGTATGCTTTCCGATCAAATGATTCATTATCAGAATTGTCTATTTCAGGTATATAATTGTTCTTTTCATCTTGTTCAAGAAAAGAATTAATATAATGATTCACAATTATTTTCTGAATATCAACAGGATACTTCAATATTGTATATACATATCCCGTTTCGCTTGTTTTCTCAATACACTGAATACCCTTTTGAAGCCCTATCTGAGTTGGTACTTGACGAAAGCCTCCATTAATACTCAATTCCTCAACATATCCTTCAGACTTCAGAAGGCCATAAATATCCGTACTAAAAAGACGTTTTGAATAATCTACTGAACTAATTGAATTCATCATGTCACGGATTTCCCCTATACTTAATAGTTCACCAAAAATGAACTTATCCGCATCCGTAGCTTTTATACAAAACGGTATTTTCTTTTTCCTCTGTCTTCTATTTTTTGGAGTTTTCCTATCGCTGAGAGTAGCATAGCTCTCACTATCATCCTCCTGATCATCCCCCTGCCTAATATCCGTTTTATCGGCCTCATCAACCTCACAAATACTTGTCACAGCATCCGGATTTTCCTCCAGAAAAGCTCCTATAGCTTCAATAAACCTCTCGCCATATTTATCATACTTCGCTTTGCCAACGCCGGAAACATCAAGCATTTCTGCTCTATCCCGTGGAACCTTAATGCACATATCAGCAAGAGTTTTATCACTAAATACTATGTACGGCGGCATGCCTTCTTCTCTGGCGATCGCAGTTCTTAGCTTGCGCAGAGCTTCAAAAAGATCATATCCAGCCTTCGTAAGCTCGTCAGTATTTCTTTTTTTCTTTTTAGCCTTTCTTCTTTCAGGCTTCTTATCAGCATATGTTTTGACCAGGATGCGAGTGCCATCCTGCCTTAACGGTTCAATATTGCCCATGCGGATAACGCTGTATTTATCAATGCTCTGCTCCAGATATCCATCCAGAATAAGCTGATTGATAAGCAGCCTGAGTTCCGCCTCAGAATGGTCCTTCAGGCATCCATAGGTTCTGTAACCTGTTGCACCAACCTCTTTCAGCCTTGCTCTATTGGCTCCCAAAAGCGTTCCGAGAATGATATTCAGACCATATCTGCCACCAGATTCATAAACACAGTTAATAACCTTTTTAGCCTCTTCCGTCATATCCAGCTCAGTGAATTCACGATGGCAGTTTCCGCAGTTGTCACACGGTTCATTCCTCTTCTCACCGAAATATTCCAGAATATAATTTCTAAGACAACCCGTTGTCTTACAGTATCCCTCCATAACCTGGAGACGCCTTATATCACGCTGTCTGATAAGCTCTATATCGTCCGGATCAACATCCGAAAAATCCTTCTTTTCAAGCAGGAATCTGTTGATCATAATATCCTGCGCAGAGAACAGCACTATACACTGTGCCGGCTCACCGTCTCTTCCTGCACGTCCGGCTTCCTGATAATAATTCTCCATACTCTGAGGCATGTTGTAATGAAGAACATATCTGACATTTGATTTATCTATTCCCATTCCAAATGCATTTGTTGCAACTATCACCGGAGATCTGTCATAAATAAAATCATTCTGGTTATCTTTTCTGTCTTCGGTACCCATACCTGCATGATACCTTGCTACAGGAATCCCTTTACTGCGAAGCAGTTCATATAACGAATCAACATTATTTCTGGTCGCACAGTAAATGATACCGCTCTCTTCAGGATGATTCGTCACATATTCCAGAACGTAATCATCTTTCCTTTTTGTCGCCTCAACATTAAAATACAGATTCTCACGATCAAACCCGGTGACAACAACTTCAGGATTCTGCAGTTTAAGAACGCAGGAAATATCAGTCTTAACTTCCTCCGTGGCCGTTGCGGTAAATGCACTGACAACAGGTCTCTTTGCCAGGCTGTCAACAAACTTTACTATCTTCAGATAACTCGGTCTGAAATCCTGTCCCCACTGTGAGATACAATGCGCCTCATCCACTGTTACCATAGATATTTCCACCCTGGATGCAAACTCAGCAAACTCTGCACTCTCAAGTCTCTCCGGGGCAATATAGAGTATCTTGAATACTCCCTGAATCGTCATTGAATACACTTTCGAAATCTGCGCCTCGGTCAATGACGAATTAATATATCCCGCATGTATTCCGGCATCATTCAAGGCTTTCACCTGATCCTGCATCAGTGAGATGAGCGGTGAAATAATTATTGTTATCCCCGGCGACATCAGTGCCGGGAGCTGATAACAGATAGATTTGCCGGATCCGGTTGGCATTATGGCAAGAACATCTCTGCCGGACAGTATGCAGGATATGATTTCTTCCTGTCCGTTTAGAAAAGAATCAAAGCCGAAATACTGCTTTAATACATCTTTCGCCTCTCCTGTCACCTTATGCTCTTTCTCTTCAAACAAAGCATTATAATAACTGCTCTCATATACAAAAACATCCTTATCATCGTAATAAGGATAATCATACTCTAGATAGGTTTTTCCGATTGTTTGTGCGTATACGTGGCCCGCATGCTTAGCCTTAAGCAGTCTCCTGACCGCCTCGATGCTATTTCCTGTTGTTGATACATCATCAAGAATCAGTATATCTTTTCCTTCAATCTGAATTGATTCGTTGATCTCTAATGTCTCGATCTGTTTTTGAATGCTTCTGTCTGCCCCTTTAGTATTCTTAGGATGATCTTTAATTCTTTTGATCAGATGCGTTCCGTCGATCATTCCGTAACTCTCTATCAGAAACGACGCAAGTTTCATCATACTGTAGCTGTAACTTCCTTCTTCATGTGCCGGAACAACACATAAGATCATATTAGATAGTATAACAAGCCTGTCACTATACAACTCGTCCATAGCCTGTTGCATTTCAAGAGAAAAACGTTTTATCGCAACGTCGTCTCCCTTTTTGAAAGCTAGTATCTGCTCGCTATCCTCGTCATGTTTTTTAGATTTGACCGGATAATAATCATGAAGATATGAAATTAAATCATAAGTCTCCTTGAAAATCATTATCAATCTCCCATAAAATCAAACAAAGACATCTGAACCGGCTGTTCTTCAACCGTCACCGTACTGATATCATCAAGAAATATTTTTAATGAATCAGTATCAGAAACCGGTATACCGTTCATTTCTGATATTATCTTTACATTGCCATCATAGATACCTTTATCCATAAGATCAGTACTAAATGCAGCCACTTTTCTATTAAGCCTTATTGCATCTTTTACAGTATGCATGGTGCCGCTGTCAGCTCCACATTCCATGACAAAAGCAGCGTCACTCATGGCCGCTATAAGAATATCTCTATTAACAAAAGTATATCTTGTTGCTTCAACTTCCGGTGGATACTCAGAAATCAGTAATCCACCCTTCGCCACAATTTCATTACATAACCCTTCGTTTTCTTCCGGGAAAATATGATCAAAGCCGCATGGTAATACAGCAATAGTCAATCCGCCCTTTTCCAGGCAAGTCCTGTGTGCAATAGTATCACAGCCCTGAGCCAGACCACTGACGATAACCCTGTCCGATAATTCGATCACCTTTCCTACCATCTGCTGTTCAACTTTACTGCTCCATTCACCAGGTGTTCTTGTACCAATTACCGATAGTGATGGTTTCTCTGATACTGAAATATCACCTTTTGCGTAAAGAATAACCGGAGCATTATTCTCAAGAGATTTAAGCTTTGCTGGATATTCATCATCAAAAACAGTAATAATCCTCAGGTCATCTCTTTTTGAATAAGTATCATGCAAAAGATCTGCTTTCCGTAATGCACTATCAATATTACTATCGTCAATCTTACTCTCATTTTCCTTGACAATAGTAATCAGTTCGGCGATATCTATGCCTTTTGAAAGCTTTGGGACGTAGAATCGGTTAATTCTTGCAGGGCCTACACCATTTAATTCTTTTAGGAATAATAATTCTCTATAATAATTCATGTTTTATACTATTTTCCTTTTGTATGTTTTTATGCCATAACCATATACAGCAGGTGTTAATTAAGTTTTTCCTCTGTAAATATTCTTTCCCATCTTTCGAGAAAACTGTCAATTATCCTGCGATAATTATCATAATCTCCATCATGTATCAGAAACACATACGAACGCTGTGTACCCTTATGATATGTCAGTATGATACTCCTCGCTTCTGGAAGAAGCCTAGACATACACATCATATACCTCATCCACGCTTCCTGTTTTCTTCTTCCTTTATGACAGTAATAGACAACGTTATGTCTCTGACCAAATATTCCCTTAAAATATTGTTCAATCTCGTCCAGTAGCACATACTTCTCTGCATTACGCTTACCAGCACCACCATTTGTTAACAATCCATTATCTGGATCTAAGAATATCAAATCAGCTTTATCAAGCGGTTTAAGGCTTTTTAGAAACCAATCCTCCCTTTTAGTCTTACGCTCATATGGGTTTCCATTCGAATCAATCATGTCCGAATAATAAATAGCTTTAGGTATTATTCCACTATCTTTGATATCAACTATACTTTTTCTGTCGCCCTTAGCATTTATCAGCTGAAGTTTATGGTAGAGTTCCGGATCAAGCGTGCCAATACCATTTTTATCATTGAACAGATATTTTCTGATACTTCCATCAGACGAATCATCATCCTCTGTTAAATACCAATTGACTCCGACCTTTATACCATTACAAGCAAATTCACGTAGAAGAGCATATTTCCCATAATCACCTATATCTGCTACGTATTGGTCTTTCATATCGTCAATCTCCATACTATCAATCAATTACATCTGTTTCTTCATCACTATACATCCCGAATAAATCCTATTATTCAATTTGTATTACTCTAGCATCAGTTCATGAATCCTTTTTCTATCAGAGTTTCTATTAATTCTTGATATAGTCTTCTAATTCCTTTAATTCACTAATAAAGTTAATAAGTTTATAAAGGATTTCTGTATCAGAGAATTCTATCTTCCTCACAATTGCATGATTAGGTCCAAGATTATCAGTATATTCATAATCACGTATTCCTATTGCATTAAAAATCCTTGCTCTGGTTGCAATATTGTAAGTCTTAGTATTCATGTCTATTACAGCAAAACCAATCAAATTACGTTTGAAATGTACTCTATTCATTCCATTGTATCTTTTTGCCTCAAAACCCTTAGGGAGTTGAATGCTCTGATAGAAAAACTCTCTTTCAACATTTTTGTTTATAGTTTGACACCTCCAGCCCATATAATAAACTTTGCTTCTTTCAACCAGAAGGAATTGATAACGTTATTGTTTAGACATTAACAACAGGAATATCATCAAAGCATAACGAAACACAGTTCTGAATTCCATTTAAATAATATGGCTGTTCTATGCTTCCCAATTTTTTCAAAATATAAAATCTATATGGTGTCCCAATCCTACTAAAGCCATATGAATTGCTTCTCTCATTATAATAGTTCATCAAACAATCAGCTTGTCTCTTTTCTAATTCACCGAGGACACTTTCAATTTGGTTAGGAATAATATCGACAGTTTTTACCACTTTATAAATGTATTCACACTTACCGCCTTTCCTAATCGGAATAATGTAATCCCTCGGCTTTGGATATGGAGCAACTGCCGGATGCGCATGAATTCCATGTCTTATTACCATTTCATATGTTTGTGCGGCAGCAACCGCTATCACATTCTTTTTCATCTTACACTCTAGCACCTAATGCTAGCTTTACACCCAAATAATGTTCTGCTATTTCATCAAGTTGATCCCTTATTTTTTGAAAATTACCACTTAAGTCCAACGTTCTCACACATATCGGATTTTCCATCATTTGATACTCATTATTAAACTCACCGTCTTCTTCAGTCTGAGCATACAAAAGCATCCCTGCCACCTTTTTATGTGGTACTTCCACAAGTTCATTTTCTTTTGTCTTAACATATGTGAATATTTGGTATAGATTGCCTGTAGGTATCGATACCTTCCCAAACTGTTCTCTCAGATTTCTTTCATAATACTTTGCGTCTATAATAAGTGTTCTTTCACCACAAGTAAGTGTAATATCCGTTTTCATCTTCGGAAGAAGATCACGAAAGCCATCATCTACCTGCCAATCCATCATTGAGGCCGCCGCTTTTACCTTTAAATACCTATACTCCGTATTATAGTATTCAAGAATAAACTTTTCATACAAATGATGCATTTGTTGATCATCTAAGAAATCCCTAAGTTTTGCTGAACCATCTGGATTTGTTTGTAATAGTCCCTTAATAACAAGATGACATACGGAAATAAGCATTTTATAGTCCTGATTATTGCGATTAAACCGCAATGACCAATTTATCGTATGAACATCAATAGTATCGACTTCTCCAAAGAAAACAAGTTGCTTCTTGATTTCCTTCTTTCTTGACGGAGATATCTTTGACTTCAACAGTAATTCTAATGTTGACTTAATAATGCTATTCATGTAAGAATTTACAGAGAATTCATCATAAATACACACAAGTTGAGTTTTCACCATATTCAGATCCTTAATTGAAGCCGTAACATCTATTTTCCCTCGTGGTGAAGAAAGAGCTTCCGTTTCACAAATGTATTCTTTTCCAAGACCACGTTTTAGTTGACGTGATAGTCCTTTCGTCAAAATAGCCGTGCACAATTCGGCAACATTTTGAAACTCTTCTGTCTCAATACCCCTATACCCTTTTTTATTTAATACTCTAAATGCATATGCAAGCATATAATAAATATTATGAATTGGGATCACTTAATTGCACTCCTTAAATCTTCAATCCATGTCTTCGCTTTTTCTGGTTCATCAAACCAATACTCTTTAAGCAGCGGAGCTATCTCAAATTCAATTATACCTGATAACGTTTGATAAGAAGCCTCCTTCAATTCGCAAAAATAACTATGCCCAATGCAGAAACCTTCTCCTAACGAATCATCAGTTGCTATATCTTGATTTAATTCCTCAATTTTATCTATCAATCTATTGAATCTGTCACTATGCAAACTAATCCTGTAATCAATAAAACCTTTTGTATTAAATCCTGGCTCTATATTAATAAATGCAAATCTTCTGCGAAGTGCATAGTCCATCATAGCTAGACTTCTGTCTGCAGTATTCATCATTCCGATAATATATACATTTTTAGGAACGGAGAACATCTCATCAGCGTAGAGCAGTTTGAGCCCTATTCCACGCTTATCCGTTTCTATCAACATGAATAACTCTCCAAATATCTTACTAAGATTCCCTCGGTTGATTTCATCTATTATGAAGAAATACGGTGTATTCTCACTGTCAACTTCTGCCGCTTTGCAAAAATCATAAAAGGATCCATGTTTCAATTCAAACCCACCTTTTTGCGATGGACGGAACCCCATAATAAAATCTTCATAAGAATAGCTCTGATGAAATTGAACCATCATTACACGTGAAGGATCTATGACACCCATAATAGAATAAGCTAGCTTTCTAGCTGCAAAAGTCTTTCCAACACCAGGTGCGCCTTGTAGTATAATATTCTTTTTTCTCATGAGCCAAGCAACTATAGACTCGTATTTAGTACTATCCATGTAAACTTGTTTGAGAAACATATCCGCATTATAAGGTTGAAGATCTGTATCAACCGTCTCTTCAACATCATCATTCATTTCATCTTGAAACAAAGCATTCAAATCGTTTACATATTCTGTATAAGCCGTAATATTTGTTAGAGTCTTCATTACTGCCTGACCAGGATGAGGCCATTCACCTTTATGTGTCCAGTTAACTTTACGCACATTTCTATCATGTCCAAGTTTTGGATCAAATATATATTCTGATTCCACGATTCCACGACCAACAATCTTGTACATACCCTTCTTGGCGAAAACAATATCTCCCGGTTTCATTTCATTTGCAAATTGCCAAGTTGCATGTGCCGCATTAATGTAAGACTTTGAAGGATCTATCATATGTTTCATAGCCTGTTTCATTTCATCCTTGTTATTGAAGACTGATAAATCACCGATTTCATCCCATCCAATACACATAATGCCAGCATTGTAAAACTCTTCCCAGTATTCTGCACCATTACCCGGAGAGTATATCCAATAACGTGTAGTTATAAGATCCTCGTCAGCAACAGCAACTTCTGCATTATTCACTACATTTGATTTTATAGCTGATATTTGTCCAATACTCTCTTGTTTAGAACACTTCCACGCTTCAAGACTTAATTCTTTAAAATCTTTCAAATCACTTTGATCACTCTGAAGGTAAGCCCGAAGTTTCTCAACAATATCGAAATATTTATCAGCTGGAATCTTTGCTTCAATTTCAGGAAGAGTATCCACAATATTTTTAGATATTTTGCCAGATTTATAAATATACCAAATATTACGCTGATCTAGATTTAAAAAAGCACTTGGTGCAATCCAGTATAATCCCATTGTGATCTTACTGTTTCCATTACCTTTTTTATTAATGACATTATCGAAATTTTTTGATATAGCTACTCGTCTATCTGCCGTCGGATCTTCTGCATATTTATAGGCACTTTCAAACAGATTCCACAAATCATCTATATCATTATCTCCTCTCTGATCAATGAAATAATAATATGTCGCATTCTGATTATTTAATACCGGAATACTATCAAACGACGCCGGAACCGGACTATCAACATCAAACAATTCTTTTATAGCTGATAGTATTTTTATCCTATTTTCTTCCCTCATAGAACTCTTATTAAAAATGCCAAAAAAAGAAAATGGATCAATATCTACAATATTATTATCCTTTTCAAGTAAAGGCATATTAATGCCCGTATTTTCATATATTTGTTTAACTTTTATTACTAACTCTTGACGATTATATTTATACTTAAGAAGAATGCCTGATAACTCTTTATAAAACTTTACCCAGTCAAATTGATTTTTTCCACCCATAAGTTTCCTCCAAACAAGTCCGTCCAAGTATATATTGATGCACTATGACAAAATCTTTGTTAATGAATCAACAATCTCTCGTACATCCTCCAATGTATTATCTTTTCCAAACGAAATCCTTATTGTTCCTTTCGCATATTCTTCAGGAACCCCCATGGCCCTAAGCACATGAGATACTTGAGTATTTTTACTATCACACGCTGAACCGGTAGAAACATAAATCCCCATCAAATCAAGTCTATGAAGAAGCATTTCTCCATCAGAATTTCTAAATGAAAGACTAACATTCCCAGGAAGATGATTCTCAGCGCCATTACGAATAAAATCCAAATTGTTTTGTTTTAGGCCTGATAATAGCTCCTCTTCGAGATTCTTAAGTTTTATTTTTTCTTCAGATATAGCCTCACAACTCTTCTTTAATGCAACAGCCATCCCAACTATCGCAGGGACGTTTTCTGTACCTGCTCTCATTGACCTTTCCTGGGCTCCCCCATCCATGAAAGGGTATAACTTGATGCCATTTTTAATATATAGGAATCCAATACCTCTAGGTCCATTAAACTTGTGCGCCGATGCAGAAAGCATATCAATCCCTAATTTCTTTACATCGACATCAATATGTCCCACAGCCTGTACAGCATCGGAATGAAATGCTGCCCCATATCCGTGAGCAATCTCTGCTAATTCAGCTACTGGTTGTATACTTCCAACTTCATTATTAGCAAACATAACAGATACTACCGCAGTATCGTTATTTATTTTTGATTCTAACATCGATGGAAGAACTACACCCTCCGTTGTAACATCCAAAAAGCAAACATCATATCCCTCTCTTTCCAATGACTGCACTGTATGAAGAACGGCATGATGCTCTATAGATGAAACAATAACACGTTTATTCTCCTGCCTCTTCATAAAACCTTTAAGCGCCCAATTATCACTTTCTGTACCACCAGATGTAAAATATACTTCTTCCGGCAGCGCATTTATACAAGATGCAATTATCTCTCTTGACTCTCTAAGAGCTTTTTTTGTTCTCCTTGCAAAACTATAAGGCTGTGATGGGTTTCCAAAAGAATCCGTCAGGAATTCTTTCATTGCATCAAAAGCATCTATATCAAGTTTTGTTGTTGCAGCATTGTCAGCGTAAATCAATTCTAACTCCTCCAACTCATTCAAAAAGAGCACATCCCTCTTCTTTAAATTCCTCTATTTTAGCATTTATATCATCTACTGACACTTCTAGATAATCAGCCAAACAATCAAGGCAATAATACGTCTCAATATTTTCTCCCATTAGTTTCTTATTAATTCCCACTTCATTTTTTGTCAAATTATGTTTCCCACAAGATATGCAGGACGCTTCTATCGGTTTCTTTTTCATTCTTCTTCCATTTCCTTGATAGTAAATTCAGGAACAACCGTCCCTTGGTACTTTTCATCCGCAAATCCCATCTGCATACGAATAATCTGTCTCATTTCCATTGCCGGTTTCAAGCAATACTTTTTAAACTCTCTTGAAGAAATATCACCTGACGTTTTAACATTTGGAAATAACAATTTCAAATACGCTGTAGATATTCGTTTGATTGCTTCCGTATCTCTTGTATCTGCACCTTTAGGTAAAATAATTAATTCGTCAACTATTGCGCGATAGCTTGGATCATCACGAAGTGCATGTAACACTGTTGCGAAATACTCCGAGTTCAATGCCCAACCACAAACCTTCAAATCATCTGTCATTCGTGGGAGAGACCAGCCCTTAATAAAACCATGTATTCTATCTAAAAACTGTGGTTGATGGAAAGGTCTTGGCAGTTCAGTAAACATATTCTGATACTCATTCATTACAGTCGAATCTATATTTCCAAGGAATATGATTCCGGCATCTACATTTACCTCATGATTATCTGGAGCTCTATAAGCACCATTCTCCATGATAGCTTGTAAAGCAGACTGAATCTCAGTATCTTTCATGTATTCTGCTTCTCGAATCTCATCAAGTGCTACAAAATCACGGCTAGCAACTACTCCATCTCTCTTTCTGCTCATGTCGTAAATAAGCTTTGCTCTCGTGACTTTTCCAGACACAAGCCAACCATGACGACTTACTTGTCCAAAAAGATATGATTTACCTGTGCCCGCCGGAGCAAGCTCCATAAGATTTATCCTCTTCTCAACAAAAGGTAAAAACCTTTGTATAACTGCAAGTTTCTGTTCTGTACTTTCATATCCTGCAGCATTGTAATCTGCGGCTCCTAACAGAATATCAATCCATTCCGTCAACGTAAAATCTTCTCTTGCATATTTATAATCATCCAAATCCACTATATAAGGGCAAAAATCTCTAAAGCTTACGAGTTTTATTCTGCCTCTTTCTGTATCACGTTCAGGAAACTGATATCCTATTTCAACTATTCCCCAATTTTCCTCAGATTTCAGTAATTCAGTATAACATGATTCCCACGTGTCTCTTGGTATAATAGTGTCTTTATAACCCAATCCGAAATCTGGTAATTCAAAAGAAACCATCTGAGATCCAATATCTATATTAATTGATATTTTCGCCAAGAACTGCACTGTTTCATTACGGTTTACAACCCTATCCTTGATTGAATTCCATTCATCCTTTTTGGGAATAAACTCTTTTATAAAATCGACCGCACCATCAACATTGATTTCTCCCTCATCATTCTGAAATCTCTTTATTACCCAATCTCTCATAAAAGATGGCAGTTTAAATGATGAAATAAAGTTGCTCTTCTTTAAATCTTTATATACAACCATTTCATCAAAAGCGTCCTTGATGCGCTCAACGAGTTCTGGTGCCTGTGTGCTAATATCGCTCATACAATTCTCCTCGATTATTTATGTTCAAAATGGATTGTTCTTAAAAAGTGCCTGTTCCTGTGTATTTCTTTGAACATGGAATTCCATACCTGAAGCCAGCTTTTTATCACCGTCATAAAAGTCTGCCGTTAATTCCTTTGTTCTTTTCAGCTCCGGCATAACAAACTTAGCATGTTTATTATCTTCACAGAACTCTCCCACATACACTTTTTCGTTAACTACCAATTTGGGTTCACTCAATGGTATATTTGAAAATACAATAATAGTTGCGGGTTCTTTTCCCTTCAAGATAATAACCGGATCAACAAAACAAATATCAATATCCGTCGGTTTCTTAGATAGGAAAATAATCGGAACAACCACCTCTTCTAATGTAGCTCCACCGTGAACTTCGACATTAGCTTTTCGGCCGCCCTTAAAACGTTCGTAATTTGCCAAAACAGCGAAACCATTCCAATAAGAAACATATGGAATATTAGGATCCTCTTTAGCAGGACAACATCTTCCACTGTGTTTTCCCTTTTCCTCCAGTTCAAGTTTTTCATTCTCTTGCTCATAGATAACTGCAAGACGGCTTGCACCATGATCCGACACTATTACAGCTTTCTCACACTGTCCTTGTCTTAATCTGGATTGAATCTTTTTTAATACTCCATCAATTATCTGTAGCTCACGGAATAGATGAACAGGTTCCTTGCACTGTTCATAATCTACAACCTGACTGTGATGTTTTAATTCATCAAGTTCCTTGATATCCAGTACGCCTTGCGGAAAATAATGTAAAAACTCCTTATTCTTTTCAGTTATCGACGGAAGCTCACAATGTGCAACAGAAATCTCTATAACAAGTCCATATTGTTTGCATCGTTCTTGAATATATCCCAGATATTCCACTCCTAGTGCATCAAAGAAGTAAAGCTGAGCATTTTTTTTATCCATCTTACTTACTACAGCGCTTCTGGCTTGCAGCTTATTATACGGTCTCTCTGTTGAAATTCTTTCAACTTCTTCAAGAAACTCTGGATAAATCTTATTAGTAAGCTTCTGAACCTTATATTTCTCAAAATATTCTGTCATAACAACACGTAAAGATTCTTCACCTGCAGGAACCTTTGTATTCGTAACATCAAAAACAAATCTTTTAAGATAAGAATATATAGAAGGAAATGCCCCTTCTGTAATACGCATTAATTCATCTCTAGAATAATCATATTTCTCCAGGCATTGCATAAATGCCAGTTCTTCCTTCTCAGAGAGATTAGTCAAATAGTAAACAGAATTCCTTTGATATATGCCTATTTTCGAACAGAAAAGATCCGTTAACATCACATTTTCCGACAACATATCTAACAGTCTTTTTCGTTCTATATAACACTGCCTGAATATTGAATCGTTATGATCAATACTCAATATATCCAAATAAGCATGCTCTTCGAAATCATTAACATTCACACTATTTTGCATAACTCTATAAAGATACTTATTGAATGGATTGTTAAATATCTTCATACAAAGCCATAAAAACCAGAGCTTATTAGATTCGCCCTCTTCAACCACTTCACCTATGTGCGATGCCAAATTATCCGTAGAACCAAACATATTTTTTGCAGTTGACGACAGTGTCCCACACTCAGCAATTCTCTCCTTTAAATACATCCACTGTTCATCCGTCCCAAATCTATACTCGGTTCCTGCAGAGATTTCAGGATAAATCTTGCAGATGCCGGAATAAATGTCATCGCACGCCGAGACTGATATCAAAGCATTTCGAAACAATTCTGGACTATACTTTGTAACAACAGCCACCTCTGGATTCCTTCTGATGATTTCATCCGTAATACCTTCGAAATAGGCTAATAGCCTTTTCATACTTGAAAGCGGATTATACCCAACACATTCCTCAATACTGACGGCAAGCCGAATCTTTGGCAACACAGAAACATCACCCTCAACCAGAATTACTCGTTTGGGAATATCCGGATGAATTGAAAAAGCTTTCTTTACGTACTGCTCGCAATGATCTAATAAAACTATAGTATGACCGCTAACCGGTACCTCTAAAAGCGTCCTTATCATCTGTTCTAAATATGAAAGCCCCCTAAGCATTGCCGCCTGTGAATATCCAACCAAAACATAATCCTGCGATCCTGTCACTTTACCCAAAATATCATCCATATTAGGCAAATCATTTTCCGGGCAGCATTTTGAAACATAAACGCAGTTTTTGTTTCCATCAGCTTCCAATTTTGCCTTCACATTTTGATACACAGTATAGTTTTCTGTATTAACCAACAACGCCCTTCCTGTTGGCTTATGTGTGCAATATGCATTGATTTCATAAAAACATGCATCAATATCTTTACAATACATTGCCGCCCTCCTTCTACTATTATTATACGTCCTTTAGTATTTGAAGACCAAATACCGCATCATCCTGGATACGTTCTCTAAGATACTTTCTTAACTGATCCGCATCCATTTTCTCAATAATTTCTAGAGCCTTATCACATCCTGTAAGCTTATACTGTTTATCCATCATTTTCTGTAATTGATTCTGAACGGCACTATTATCCATCCAATCATAAATCTTGTCATGAATTGTGCTTATCAATTCTGTACGAACTTTTTGTATATCCTTTAACAGGATGGCATTATCTCCAATGATACGTCTTATAAAACACGCATCTCGTTCCTTCTCATCATCAAGACGAGCATAAAAATCAGCTCCGTCAAGCCAAGCAATCGCCTTCTTTGCATCAGTTTCAGAAGGGTTCGCTGACATAACTATCTTAAACATTTCTCTCGCTGTTGACCTTTCAGAATCATCAAACAAGCATAATATCGGTGTTTCAAATTTGTCAGACCAATCTGAAGGAGTTTTTGTGTGAGTTTTTTCTATCCATTTATCACGTAGTTTCTTCTTCCATTGGCTCTGAACATACTTATCAATCTCTGTTTGAATAAACTTATAGTACTCAGACTTTGACTTTATAAACTGACCTGAAGGAAATGATTCATATAATTCTGCAATTTCTTCATGATCCAATTCGCCCAAAAATGCTATCGCATCCTGCTCAAAATAAGGCAACTGATTCTTATAAAATGCATCAAAACTTTCCCTTTGCGTTACTAATAGATCATAAAACTTTTGTTTATTCTGTTCATCAAGAGCCCCAGACTGTTTAATGAAGCTAAGTTGCTCCAAAAACGGTCCCAAATCCCCAGTTGCCTTTACTAATGCTTCACAAGGCATTTTGATTTGATTTGTTTTTGTGTTCCACTCCTGAATTATCTGCTTAAGGGTTGTATATTTTCCAAGACTCTTTATACTCTCCGCAATAATCTGGTATTCGAGAATAACGTCATCAATCTTTTCATCTGCTGTAGATGTATTCCAAACCCAATTTGCATCACCAGCACTAAACTTTGCTTTTACCTCATCAATATAACTCCCGCCATCTCCGATCTCTGACGCAAGCTTTGGTAGCATACCATCCTTGAACTGACTAATATACGCTAGCATTCCCTTGCGACACTTTTCGCTATCAATCAGTTTAGAAAGATCGTCTTCCACATTCGGAGTACTTAATATGATCTTTCCTATCGTTTCAGCAAGTTCACTTTCAGAAGCCATACTTCCATTTGCAGTATTAGCGATACCACAGTAATCATCTATTACCTGGCATAAAGTATCCTTATTGCTTTCAAGATTTTCGTCATCCAAGATATACTTTACGCACCAAATCGGAAAAGAAAGTCCTTTCATCTTAATCCTTACCTGGTCGCGTGCACTTTCCACAGATCCTACAGTGGGAATATGAAATACCTTTGATGTACAGCTCAAGAAAGCACGTACTTCATCACTCATCGTAACGATAAACTCTTCTTTATATTTTGGAGTCGGATTAATTGTCTGATTTAACGCATTCGCAATAGCAGTCTTCAAATGATCAACAGTCATAGTTTCACTGTTTGAACCATTGCTCCAAAAATAATCAGATGTTGCGTATTCTTTCAATGTGAATCCAAGAACCAGTGCTGCCAACGAAGAAGGTAACAATCCAAAAGGAGCACCTTCCAATTCCTCTACGATATCAAGAATGCTGACCCTTGCAGATGCGCTTTCAAAACCTGCTTTGATTCGCTCTTCAACTTTCTTCTTAAACCGGACAATCACAAGACTCTGCTTAGCAGAATCCTCCCAATAATTCGGCACACCCCATGCACCGTCCAGTGCAGTTTCGAAGCTCATAGCCTTGTTTGGATTTTTGTACGCTTTTTCTAATTTTTCCGTTATTCCACACTCAGCTCCAACTGCCAGCTGAAATACACTGTACATTGTCGCATTAAGTGAATACTGTTCTAAGCCATAGTAGTATTTTTTATGATTTATTGATACAAGCGCATCTTGTAAATCGGCAAGAGTAGCCTTACGATCTGCCGATTTATTCTCCGGCGTATAAAGATTAAACGCACCGCCCGTTATTTTATTTCTCCAACTTGTTAATACAGATTTTGCCTGATTTTCATAATGAGTCGCCTGTGCTCCATCTTTTTTAACATTGTATTTACTGAATGTCATGCTTTCGATATATTGATCATAAAGATCTTTTCCCATAGGCGATAATGTCTCTATGAAAATTATTTCATTATCGGGCATGTTAATTTGCTTGGTGATCTGTTGTTGAATCTGTGCCGCCTCTTTATCATCCATAGCTATAGTAACAATAACTTTAAATCTTTCCATTTTGCTGTTACTCTTCATATTTGAGATAGCTGCTGCCATACCAGCAAATCCAGTTTCAGTAACAATGTATCTTGCTTTAATAGATGCCGGGATAACAATAGCTTCACCCAGCTTCGCTGTTGTTATTAACGCCTGTGTTCTTGTTTCACTAATTACCTCATCTCTCTTTTTCTTTATATCATCACCGCCCTGAGCGCTAACGACACAATACTCCATTTTCCCCCCAGCAACAGGTTTCTTAAACAATAACCCCTTATCAATAAGACCATTTGCACAGGCTAAAGCTTTTCCCTTTGTCCAGTCAGTACCTTGGAACGAAAGATCAACATTCTGGTCATCCGGAACAAGCAACTCGTTTCCTGTGACACGAAGAGAAACTGCTTGTAGCAACAATATTGCTTTCATGACACGCTGTTCATCAGGTAATAGCTTTTCACCTTGCAACATACTGTAATTATCCAAAATTCCACGAACATCATCATTTAGCCCAGTCTGGCCTTTTCCATAGAAGAAGTCCCAGAGTAAATCTACCGTTAGAAGATTGCAATCATTCATCGGGCCATATGTATTAATAAACCACTTAAATCCCTTTGCATCCGTCATATCATCACTGATGATAAAGTCAAACATACTTCTCTGGTTGGAATTAAATAAAACAGCTATGTTTTTTAAAACCAATGCTGCATATGGATGTATAGGTACAATTTTCTGAAGATCGGCATCTGATAGAATGGTTTTCTGTCCAAATTTTGCCTGTTTCTTGGAAATAGTGGCAATAGTACTACGAACCCCAATCAGTTCATCATTTAATGATTGCGCATATTTTACCCATTTAGGAGCAAGAACAGGATCACTTGTTGTCTTCATAGCCTGTGCCATCAACTGAAATGCCATATTCTCAGGCAATTCAATCTTGATTGGCTTCTCAAATCTATCAAGGATTTTTTTTGCTGTTTCATTGTCTGCAAACAAAGCTGTACTTTCATGCGCAACTATCATGAAATAAAAGGGATCAGATTCACTTATTTCTGCAAGAGTCTGAAATCCTGTTAATCCTACAGGATGATTCAAAAAGTATTCTGAAAACTCATCCCAGACAAATAGAATAGCATTTAATCCGTTCTCCTTAATAACGCTTCGAATCCAACCAGCCATCTGCGTAACATCGCTAAAAATACCATACTGTCCAGCATCCTTTAATACTACCATCACCTTATTCATGGTAGTTTCTATCTGTTTATCTGTACCGGTATTTAATCGTTCGATAACTTCTTCTACAGATACTCCATTAAAATCCCATGCATATTTTTCATCTGAAATTAAAGCAGAAAAATAATCTCTATTTGCCTTCTTTGATACCCAACCCAAGAACGCATCCTTCATTGAAGCATCCCCATGATTTTTGATTCCTTTTGCCTTTAAAGCAGCCATTATTGATTGCTGTATAGCAAGAACCAAATCCATATCAGTGTTAATCCCGGCAGATCCTATTCTGTGAATCGTCAGAATATTACTATCTGCCTTTAAAGAAATATACTTATCACGCAAATCACTGCTAAGGCCATAATCATCAAAGTAATCGATAACCTCTTCAGATGTAGCATCAATAAGAGATTTTACCGTTAATGCAGCATGTGATTTACCTGTACCATACGCACCTTCAACCCAGATTGATCTCGTAGCAGCACCAGACAAAACCTTATAAGTCGTCTCCAGAAGCTTTAAAAATGTTTCATGAGGATAAAAACCTTTCCAGCTTACTTTGCCCTGTTCAATAAGGTCTGCAGTTACAGCCGCATAATATTTTGGATCAATATTAAAATACTCCTTATATAAATTAGCCATACTCTTCCCCCTTAAAACAGAGTTAATATATCTTTCGATTTCTTGTCATCTCTCAAAGTGATATTATCCAGATCCAGCGTGAACGATGCTGAAATGTAATCTGAATAATTTATTGAAAGTCCATTCAAAATCCTAACCATGATATCTTTATCCAAACCAAATATCCTACTTGGGCTTACTCCATCTCTCTCAATAGAATCATCCAATAAGGTTTCAAGTGAAAACTGATAGTAATCACCACAAGCTTCAGCGAACCTGTACAACGAATATAGAACCACCTCCGGAGAAGGATCATACCATACTGTCCTGCTTACGACCGGATTCTTTTTATCAGTCTTATCAATCTGTCCAAGACCAATTTCTCCCAACGGCAAATCCATTAATCTTCCCAAAGAACTAAAAATATCATTCGTCCAGGACTCTTTTGCCCCAGCTTCTATCATCAGTGTCGCCAATTGCTGCTTCGTATGTAAATCACCAAAACCAACAGTGTTTACATACCAATTAATCTGCGGAGAATAACAGAGATTGACAAAAATAATGCCCCATGCAACCGAATTTTCATAGCCAATCTTTTCTATAACTTCTGCTGTGGCAGAAAAACCACTTTCATCTAGCAGCTCAGCATCTCGCAGAAATCTCTTGAAGAAGCTGTGCATCTGTGATCCCAATGTATGATTAGTCTCAAAATCATTTTTAAATTCAAAATATTGCCTTATCCAATCCATCTTGGGTGCATGATGCGAGTAGCTGTTTAAGCTCATGTTTTTTCCTGCCATAATTATTCCTCCTTTGGGTTTTTCTAAAGACTTATAAACCAAGCATCCTTTTTCGACCTTGTGACATTGTGAACAATGCATACAATTATCACCGATAATCACTTTTCCATTCTCAAAACTCAAATTACCATACGGACAATCCGCTTGACACTCTCTACATGCCACACAGCATGCTGCCTTTCGAAAAACATTCTTCAATAGTTTTACAAACTCTGGATTCTGTTTTCCTGTAGTGGAATCCACTGTAACCGTTATCGTTCCGTTATTATCTATTGCTTCAAAATTCAACATATCGCCCTTGAAATTGATAGCATACGGTGAGGTGTCATTGGCTAAAACCCCTATGGTTTTTATCCACTCTTTCCACTCAGTTCGCGGATTTTCAACACTAATGACGGTGGTGTGTGTCTTATCCGTAGATTCTCTATACCCTATCGGAATATCTAAGTCTCTACCATTCTTTCGAGCTTTCCATCCTCCATTTTTGATAAAATTCTCTAACTGAGCTTTTGAAGTGTATGTATTCTTATATGCTGCTCTTATACAATCAACCAGCTTCTCAGCTTCCTCTGAATAACAGAAATGATTCATAAAATCATTTCTCTCTGCTGCTCTAGGACATATCAAGCAACCGGCACGACGATTACCTTTTTTGTACGCTTCATTTAAAATCAAGTTTGCTGAGTAAATATACATAAAAATCTCAGCGGAGCTCCAATCAAGAATTGCATTACAGCTATACTGCCCTTTATGCTTTCCCCCATATGTAATGTATTCATATTTGCTTCGTGCTAAGCTTTCATCTGCCCTAACTCCAACAAATGCCATACCCGTAAAATCTGGTTTATTTAATATCTTCCTCAGCTGCAATATCTGTGGTGATGTTTTATGAACGCTACAGCACCATCTTGTAACGGAGCATGGTGGTCCAAATTCAGCCCATGTATCAAGAGGGTTATATTCCGATTTTGACACTTGGAAATCGATACCATTATCCTTACACCAATCTCTAACCTGATCTACGGCTTCGTATGTATCAGAGAATTCCATCCCCGTATCACCGAACAGCACCTTAAAATCATCATGAGGTAATGCTCGCTGAACGAGATCTAAAGTAACAACGCTATCTTTTCCTCCGCTAAACGCAACATAAAACACATCTATCTTTTTCTGATACTCACAATATGTGTTATATATTTTCTGAATAGTTTCCTGAACTAACGTTTCCATCAGTTCCTGATTTTTCCAGCACATTGCTTCAACATCTACAAACTGAAGTGGAATCCCTTCCGGCTCAGGATCTTCCAAGATAGTTATTTCCGGTTTATTATATAGTGAACCACCCTTCGTTCTTGCCACATTGCGTCCTTTGTAAAAATAATTATTTGCTTCAGCCCATAGCAATGGAGCTATATCCTCTTTGGGATATATCCAATACTGATCAAATCCCAAAATATCCAACTCTTGGTAGTAAACCGGTCTTGGTTCTTTGCTGAATTTGCTTTGCTCTGTAGTGAGCAAAAGTCCGTTTGTATCCGGATCCCATATATACTGGTACATAATAGGTTTATTTCCTTTCCGTTATAATGTGTTCGCGTCGCAACAACGCTTCTTGAACAACCTTATCAAATCCCGTCCATCGTCTCCTTGCCTGATAGCCTTTCTCTACTATCAAAGCCAAAGCATTATTCATATTACTCCACTCATTACTCCTTGCAAGCATATCAATAACTACATCACGATAATCAGTAAAAGATGAGTTTTTTCTAACAACTATTCCGTAAACGCCATTTTCTGAATAACAAACATGAAACAGTTTAAATCGTTTACTGCATTTCAGATAACTCTCCAGCAAAAAACCGTTCCACGGATACTCAACTACCGGGAAATGTAAAAACAAACCAATCTGCTTTATTGGAAGATAGTCACCATCACATATTCCATCTAAAACTCGGTCTGTTGCATCGACATCAAAATGGATTAAATCTCTTCGCACCAATTCCTTGCTGTTAATACGAACCATTTCTGTTAAAACATCATCCCAGTATATCTGAACTCCTACTTCATTAGAAAACTGTTTTAACTCATCAAATGAAAGGTGCTCATAATCATGACAAAAGCCTCGATACACTTGCCACATTTCAAGTTTCTTGCCTTTCTCACTAACCACTGATCCACCAAACTCAAAATTGTCCTTCAAGATATATCGAAACACATTTCGGTATGCCCAATCTTTATACCCTTTCGTATTAATTGCTATCGTTGGGCACTTCTCGTTTATTATTTCTGCTATATCCTTAGAAACCAAAAAACCTTTCACATTAATTCTGGCTTGCATGAACTTGATCAATTGCTGTAACTCCGAGGCCGAAGCTGGAAAATTAGGTGCGTACATATACGTTTCCACATCTACCTGAGCCAAGGACTGTGTTGTAACAAGCACATGCTTAATAACATCTAAAGGCATATACCATAGATGTTTCTGAAGGGTATCATATTCTACCGGGCTATGGCTATTCTTCATAAAATCGATAACATCTTTATCCGGATATACTTTAGCTTGTGTCAATTTGAATACTACATTAGTTGAGTATACTCCCGGCATATCTTCTGCCATAATCAGCTCTTTTAGTGCTGTTTCGTTATATATGTTCAATTGTTCTGCCAAGGTTTGCTGCCATCTTTGCATCACAGAACTGATGTAGACACAGCTAGCTCCCTTATTTAAAGCATCACAGATTTCGCCACGTATTTCAGAAATCAAATTGTTCTGTTTTTCTCCATGTTTAGGATATATACGTCCATCAATAAGATTTCCCACCACCTTTAACTGTTCCGTAAGATATTCATCATCACTACTCAATTCAATCCCATACTTCTTCTCGTAAATCATACGGAATTTATCCAATCGTATAGCATTAATAACTAGTCCTTCTTCAAAATATTCCTCTAAAATTTCTGAAAAACACTTTTTTTCTTCTTCTGACAGTTCTACCGACGATGATGCGGAATCATTCCCTGAAACTATTTTTGAAACACGTTGCCTTCTTCCAAGTTCAATATCACCATTGCTACGATAAGATATATATTTCTTTAAAGATGTCAAATAATCTCTATGTTCAGAAACAAGCGTTTCATCTTCACAGAGCAACTCATATATCTCAATGAGTTCTGATGGATTCTCATATTCATATAAAGATATGTTAACGTATCCCCCTTGAATGGCATATTCAGAAAGATTTCCGAGCCAGTTTCCGTAATTTCTTGCAGCAGTATCCTTCATCCCACTTTCAACTAACCATTCTTGATATTCATATCTTTTAGGATTAGTATCTCCACCAGATGTTCTGCACCCCCGACCCAGCTGGATAGAGCCTTCACTTCGATATGTAATAAACTTTCTGAATGAAGTGTAATAATCTCTATGATTTTTTACATAATCATCAGATTTGATAAGTATGTCGTATAGTTCAACAAGCTCATTTACATCCTTGTAATCGTATACTGATTTTTCGCTATATCCATTATTTATAGCATATTCATCTATATTATTTAACCAATTGCCATAGTTACGTGCGGCTTCATATTTCATCCCCGTACTAATTAACCACTCTTGATACCAACTTCTATTGCAGATTGCAATCATTTTCCTCGTTTCTTCTAGTAATACATTATATTCTTTTCTGTTATTCTTTCTTAACTGAACAATTTCTGTAAATATACTTGTTGCCGGTTTTATGATAGTTTTCCCAAAATATGCTGATTCCATACTATACATTTGAAAGGTTATACCAGCCACATTCCTGTACACGTCGTCTATTTCAACTCCAGCCATCTGTGCCGTTTTTCTTAGCAAATCTGATACTTCAATAATAGCTTTGTTTCTATCAATTTCACCTGAATGAACCCTTATGACTGCCTCTAAAAGAATTGTGGCCTCATGTTTATCCCATGGTCTTTGCTTCACAATAAATATTCGCCTCCAATCCATCAGTCTATCATTTTACATTAGTCAAATTCAATACTTTTAATCTCTCCTCCGATTTCATAGTTATCATCTATGGGATTTCAACTATGTAAACCTCTTTCCCACCAGCGCCTTCATTCTCTCCTTCGCGCTTTCCGGACCGGTAATGATTACATTTCCGCCAAGCGCCACAATCCAACCGAGGAACTGGTCACTCACCGCCACATTTACACTTGCAGTGAACCATTCGTCATCTATCGGGTGCATCCAGGCGTCCTTGCCGAACTGGTCGATGATGACATTTGCCATCTCGTTTTTGCATTTCAGGGTTACAGTCTCTATCTCTCCTCCGAACATGCGGAAATACTGCTCACTCCACTTCGCCTTGTCCTGTTTATTGAAGGCCGTCTTGCCCTTACGTTTCTTATTTGTCAGCGCAACCTCGCGCATCTTATCCACGCGAAAATGCCGAATCTCATCCTTATCATGATCATATCCAATCAGATAATAACGCTCATCGTCAAAATGCAACGCCCATGGACTCACATTGTAGAATGCCCCGTCTCTTCGGAACTCCTCTTCGCCCTTGACGTTCCAGCTGAAATATTTGAAGCGGATAGCCTTGTCCTCGCTTATCGCATTGTGAAGGGAATCGATGGCATAGTAGATGCTTTCATTCATATTTTTGACGCGCCCTGCCACCTTCACCTCGCGGTCAAGTAACTTCGCATCATACACGCTGATGTTATTCTCAAGCTTCTTGATCAGCTCCCTGGTCTTCTTCTCGGAAATGAACTTCGAGGACTGGATCGCATCCACCAGGAACTTCAACTCAGCAATCTCAAATACCCTGTTACCGCAGTGATACAGCGTCTTCGAACCAACACGTTCTTTGATTATTTCTATCCCATATTCATCAAGAGCAGCCAGATCCTCATAAATACTCTTCCGCTGTGCCAGAATATCATGCTTCGCGAGCTCCGCAAGTATTTCGGACATGGAAAGAGCGTGAGTGTCATCTGTCTGCTCTTGCATTATTTTCGCCAAATAAAGAAGCTTAAGCTTCTGATTTTTCCCCTTCATAACGGCCTACCCCTGTCTTCCGGAAAACCCGCCTTCTCCTTGCGGTTTTCCTTGTATTTGTGGTCCCACAACCACTTTCTAATTGTACCACATTTCGAGGCATTATACAAAGGGTTATAACAGAGACATCCAAATAACAAATATCATTACTTTCCATCTATAATTTTAGTTTTCTCCATCCGTCAAACACCTGACCAATTCTCTGCATATCGATAAAGGTAACCCAGGAAACAGTTCATCAAACCTGGCCTGTTCTGAAATATTCATTAATGCACCTTTTCTATTTGATTTATCATACGGATCACAACTCCAGCCCTTAAACGGACTTTCATCATCACCAATACTTTCCTTGTCCTTAACCAGTGCATATACCAAGCTGTCTCTCTGTCCTGTAACACCAATTTCCTCAAAATATCCCTGAATATTTATAATAAAATCGTTACAGTATTTCTGATAAGTCAAAATATATTGTACTCCGTGAGGTTCCTTGAGATTTTTCACAATACTAAACACGTAATCATTCTTTTCAACCACTTCTATAAGCCCTTGATTATCTGCCAGATAATGACGAATCCCATTTACTAATTCTTCCTGTTCTCTTGGCAAGGCTTTCGAATAGTCTTCAGCAGAAACAAATACTATGCATGCAGCATTTTCACTTCGAACCTCGTAAGGAACAGAATTCTCCGGGTCACCAGGCATTGAATCCACTTTCTGAAAATACTCCGGTATTGAAATATCAACACCATTTATGCTGATTATCTGTTTTCTCATCGTATGCACCTCTTTTCCTTACTCTTCCGGTTCTTTAGTTGTGATCTCTTGAGTTTTATCTCTTGAATGCGCCACATTCATGACATCATCATCCTTAAAATACATGTCATATATATCCTTCGGGATATAATCTTCCGGCTCTACGTATATGTATTCTCTTGATTTATCTGCCATATTTATCACCTTCCTCCTTTTCCATAATTGCATCTTTGATTGCCTGATAGTCATATCTTATATTCCATTCTCTATCGTAAGTTTTACCAGCTATATGTTTTCCAATATTTTTTAATATCTCTGGGCATTTTTCTCTATGTACGTATAGCGAATTATATATAACCACTATTTTCATACCATTTAATCTGAACGAAGATTCAGCCATTTCACATTCATACTTTATAAAGCTACGAAAATCCACATTCATATATCTTCTACATGACTGAAAATACTTTGAATAAGAATCACAATATTGACAGCTACCTTTTGTAACCGTATTAGTATGATTACCTACCACAAGAACAAATACTTTAGATGCATTTAATCTATGTGAAAGTGATTTCTTAATACTACAATTCAAACTTGTATCTCTAGCCTGTTGTAAATCATGTGCGTCAGAAAAGTTAAGTGTCAAATAATCATTTTCATTCCATTTAAGAATTTGTTGTATCAAATCACTGTCACCATCCCAATCCCCCGCAAGGTAAGTTCTCGTTCTGTACATCATTTCTCTATACCTCCGTTTTCACCAAATCTATGAAATCCTTATATATTACTATATACATATTTCCTTGTATTCGACTTTTATTTTCCTTTAGATTATCCACGATATAATCATACGATTCCTGCAAAGAAATGTTGGCTCTAGATTTACCAGTACCCAACAAAGGAATATAAATATCATATCCTTGACCATAGCAATCATAAAAAGCTGTAAGTTTATCAATAATCCGCCTAATATCCTC
This sequence comes from Eubacterium ruminantium, assembly GCA_900108205.1. Lineage (GTDB taxonomy): Bacteria > Bacillota > Clostridia > Lachnospirales > Lachnospiraceae > Eubacterium_Q > Eubacterium_Q ruminantium_A. The sequence goes on from FNUU01000014.1 coordinate 59,663, forward strand.
GGCACTACTATGTGCATTATTGTTCTCATCAAACTTCGATATGGCTATCAAATAAAAGACAGTATTACCTTTCTCAATAATAGCGATGGTTCCAAGAGGATATTCTCCTTCACATGCTTCTCCTTTATCGAAAGTTTTTATACTTTTCTCTATTCTCTCTTTTAAGCAATCCAGAGACGCACCACTTTGTTCCCATTGAGTCAACCATTTTCCATGTATTGACTTTTCAGACACTTGCGGTAACGGGTTATTCTCATATTTTCTGGTTACATGAAGATGAAACGCAGTATCAACTGGTATAACACAGATTCTATTTTCCTTTTTTCTATTCTTGAAGGCATATTTAAAAATATCTCCATATATTACCTTGACACAATATGATCCATTTCGTAGTATTTCGGCCTCCGAATCAAATCTATCATTTCTGTGTCTAATAGTATCTATCAGAACGTCCGCAAGAAATTCATTTGGTTTTTCTCTCTTATTCAGTAGTTCTGTTCTATCCATGATTGAAGCATCTTTGCTGATTAAATCAACAATATCATTTACCACCTGGCATATTTCATTCTCAAAAAAATACTCATCAAGAAATTCTGTGAAGTTATCCTCTGTCCATTTATAAATATTAGGATGCGTCAAGGCATCTCTTAATGCATCAGGAATATCATCATGCATATTAAGCAAAAGACTAACCCTTGATTTGTCAAAGTATATTTCTTCTCCATTCTTGTTATCGATTTCACCAGCTATAACATATGGTTTCAGCAAAGCATTAACAAACCTTTCATCAGATATCTTATTGTTTTTTATATGTTTTTTCATACATCTGGCATATTTAGCAAAATTCATTTTATCTCCTCAAAAATCATCAAAACCATTTCAAAACCTTGCAACAACTACTTTCATAAAAAAATACCTTATGCTCGTTTCAAATAACGAAGGAGGTTATGAAAATGGCAAATACTTTTTTATTTAACACTTATAAGAACAATCGATCCGGTCTTGCTGATATCTGGAATGCCTTTATGGTAGAAAATGCATCTTTTTCAAAGAACGATATTCCATTCTGTCCTACCACAACAATTGATATTCCCAAACGACTAATTGGATTCGATGAAGCAAAAACAATTCATAAAAAAATGTTACGTAAGGATAAGAATTATCATATTGAAGGATTCATACATTTCTATATAGATGATTCGAAATTTGATGGAAAACGTAACAGTATTTGGACATTCCCACAAAAAGCACTTGAAGTAATAACACACTTTGATGGAATAATCTCTCCTGATTTCTCAACGTATGGCGACTTCCCTTCTAAACTTAAAGGTTGGAATTACTATCGTATGAATGCATTCGGACATTGGATAGGATCGCTAGGCATATCGGTTATCAGTAATGTTCGATGGAATACGCCTGATACCATAGACTATTGTTTCGACGGAAATCCAAGTAATAGTATGCTTGCGTTAGGATCGGTTGCCAGTGATCTCCGGTATTCAATCAATCATTCACTATTTGAAGAAGGACTGTTACATATGATCAAAATCCTTTCCCCACACACATTGATTGTCTACGGTTCTTCAAAATATCCATGTTTTGACAAGGCTAGACAAATGGGCGTCAAAATCGTCACCTTCCAAAGCAAAACTAATGAATACTACCAACGGAGGAAAATGATATGAGCAAAGGAAACAGTGGTCTCTTTTCAAAATCCACAGCAAATGCTACACTATTATTAGCAATCGCTTATAAAGCTATTAACAACATGATTTCAAATACCAAAGGCGGAAACAGAAAATCAATGGCAGTTGGCGCATACGATAGTAAAACTGGAAGGATTGCAACTGCCTTTGCTGGTAACATTCCTGATAAAATACATCCCGAACTACTTAAACGAGCTAAAGAAATAGGCGGAATAGATTCAAAAGGTCTAACAGATAGAAATACTGTTGGTGTTTGCGCTGAATTCCATGCCATAAACTCTTTACTCTTAAGTGGTAGCAATTTATCTGATATTAGACTAACAAAGGCTATTCGTCCACGTACTGGTAAGATTCAGCCATTTTGTGCAAATTGTCTTAAAATGTTCGCTGATATAATTAAATTATCATGAGGAGGAATAAAAACATGCGTTACACAGAAATTGATTTACAAATTGAAGATATTATGTGGTTTGGAGTTGACTCAGCGGGACACATCTTCGAATGCACCTCTGCAGGATGTGGAAATGTTCCTGAATATGTATGCAGGAGCAGAGAAGAAACCGAAACTCTTCTATCATATTTTACAGAAGAAGCCCCTGTAACCACCACTCCGGAATTGTTAATTCCTGAAGAAGATAATCAATTAACTGAAGATATAACCGACTTAGCTTCAAAAGGGGTGTTTTGCTATGACATAACCGATTTCGATAATGCCGGATCATACTCTTGCGTAGCAAAACCCGCTTCCCCAATAAACATTACGGATCTTCCGGAAAACATACAAGCAATTCTCTCAGATCATCTTTATCCGGATAATATATCAACTGCTAATACTATCAATGTTAAACACGCATATTAATAATTAAAGTCTCTGTTAGTTTTAAATACTATCAGGGACTTTAATTATTCCCCAACAGTTCCCTTCTGCATTCTGCATAATACTTACAAGTCAGACAACAGCACCTGCAAGTCCTCTTTCTCATCATCCAAAACTTAAACCTTCTTAACATAGTATTCCTCCTACTTCTCAATCTTCAGCTCGCAGAGAGCTCCCTTAGGAGTTACCACAACAACCTTACCCTTAGCCTTCTTCTTGAATCTGTCATAAATCCTTCCGGCACTGCAAGACTCGCCGAGTACTGTATTTACGCTATTTGCAACATGTCCTATTGCTCCGAGCCCATCGACCTTCACAAGTATGGCCTCCTTGTCATACTTATTATCCGGCTCCTTAACGATAGTAACCTTGTCACCCTTCTTAACAACATCTGTACCGTAGTAATAATTCATCCCTGTAATTGTGAAATATGTTTTCTTCATAGTATATTCCTCCGTTTCTTATCTTACTTTTGCAAAAGTAAATGCAATGTACCCAACATTTACTTTCGCCATTTCCTGTTCTGATACCATTGTCTCAGAAGTGGTGGTCGATAAAAAGGCCACCACTTCTGTAAATACACTATGTAAACCAAAACACTCCTCTTATCATATGAAACATACTCTAAGAATTGCTCTTCTCTCTCCCCCGGGGATTGGGGACGGGCAGTCCCCAAAAGAAAAAAAAGTTGGCTATGAGACTGCGATGGAATGCACTCTTTCCATCCGAGCCTCATAGCCAACAGTTGCTTGCAAAACCTGGGACACACCAGTAGTTTTGTACTTCTACACCATTTTATATTTACTTCTGCACCACTTCTTTACATCAATAATTCAAAATTATCTCCATCTCATGCCATTTCTCTCCGCCCCATTCAGAGGCAGATTCTCCAAGATCACGAAATCCAAACTTCTTATACATCTTGACCTTACTCGTATTACAAGTAAGTATCAATCTACTTCGATTTCGTTCCTGTTCTCTCCGGCAATAGTTATATACCAGTTCTCTGCCAAGCCCCATCCTTCGGTATTCAGGAAGTACATCGAGACCCAGCAGCATTATATTCTTTCCGTTTGGATTATGCGTATTTGCATCTGTAAAAAATATATCCTTGAAATCATATTCTTCGGTAGCAATACCATTCAAAAATCCTGCCATCTTGCCGTTTTTTCGATCAATCGCAACCATAAACAAATCCGATGCAGTTCTGATACGTTCTTTCATATTCTCCCTTGTGCATGCTTCATTTGGAGGGAAGCATGCCTGTTCTATATCAGCTGCTTCGTCAGCCTCTGCTTGTCTTATAGTACGGAATTCAAATTGTTCATATATCTTCTGATCTTCTATACCGATTTCATCCAGCATTTTTCTTGCTTTCTTTCTACCCTCCTCGGTCAAATACACGTATTTATTACCACCTCCACGGCTATTCCTTGGATCGATTATAAACTCGCCATCATCCAATCTCTTTATAGCATCGAAATCATATCCTTTCCATGAAATCTCATTAAAGCGATTCCCTTCCTTGTCATGAAATCTTGTCAAATACATCAGAGCTAGTGTCAGATCATCAATTGCTTCTTGTATCGTTTTCTTATCATTCTTCTCTGCCATATAAAATCATACCTCTCCATGATAAACCAAATGGTTTGAAATCTTCCCCAAATTATTCACCACCAATATAACCCTTAATCCTCCTCTATTCCGGCCTCATGTGCACGCTTATTTATATCCTCCATCTTCGCATCCAGCTTAGCTGCGATCTCGGCACAGACAAGAAGTTCCTTTTCCAGTTCTTTAACAACATTCTGATCTATATCTTTCTTGTATTTGATCTTGTGTTCAAGACTCGCCCACCAATCCATCGAAATGGTACGCAGCTGCACCTCCACCTTCATAAGCTTCTTTCTGTCATGTAAAAAGATAGGTGTTTCAACTATCAGATGCAAGCTTCTGTAACCGTTCTTCTTTGGATTCTGGATATAATCCTTCTTCTCCACCAGCCTTACATCATCCTGCTCTAGCAGTGCTTTCTCCAGCATGTAAATATCTGCCGGAAAAGAACAGATAACTCGAATACCGGCAATATCGGTAAGATTATCCTCTATAGTTTGAACTGTCGGAAATATATTTTTGCGGCGCATCTTTTCCGCTATACTCTCCGGTGACTTCAACCTCGATTTTATCGTTTCTATTGGATTGCGATCATACTTCAAAGATAACTCTTCGTTCAACACATTGAACTTTGTCTCTATTTCCATAATCGCACATCTGTAATATGCCATTAATTCCTTGTACGGCTGGACATTCTGCTCCAACCATTTTCTTGCCTCCTCCGGCGATACTCTTACTTCGTTTAAAATATTAGCGATTTCATTGCCTGCAACCTGTATACTTGTATTTTCCATTGTTATAGATCCTTCCATTGTTTAACAGCACTAAACAAAGTTATTATACCATACATTCATTCAAAATACCCCATCGGATCTACGGCCTCACCATCAATATGCACCTCAAAATGCAAATGTGGTCCGGTGGCAATACCGGACTCTCCAACCCTTCCGATCACTTCTCCTCGCTCTATAAGATCACCTTCCTGGACAAATGACATGCTCTGATGTAGATACCATGTCTGCATTCCATTTCCATGATCAATGACGACATATAACCCTCTGATGCTATCGGCTCCCCTTGTGACAACCTCACCGAAATCAGCTGCCACAATATCAGATCCATATGCTGCGCCGATATCAATACCCCTGTGGTAGGTCGATGCTCCCGCAGTCGGAGCCTCTCGCGGGCCAAAATCATCCGTTATCTCTCCTACAGGAACCGATGGACATGGCCACTGCAATTCACTATACAGCGCATCTCCCGGCGTTGAATCATCATCTATAATGACTATCGGTCTAACATCGTCCCCTCCTGAATCTGCCTCTGAGTCTGAGCTTCCAAACAGGATACTGATAACCATACTTATGATCAAATACACAACAGCTATCGCCACAAGAACCGGGATCATTGTCGCCACAATAACAGCCTTGATGATCTTGATAAGTGCCTTCAGCAACTCAAGCAGCTCATTATCACGCATTCTCTTCTGGAATGGAGACAACCCATAGTTTCCCGATGACCAGTCACTGCCGGATCTATCACTCCCTCCTCCAAACAGTCCATCACCGGATCCACCCTCCTCAGATCCTCCGGCATATTTGTTTGCACTACCCTTCAGATGCTTTACAGATGATGATACCGGACGAGTGACGGTTCTCTTTATTCTCTTTACTGATACGCCTTGTTTATTGCATTTCTTGCCATTACCGTCCTTCTTACCCATATAATTCTTGCGGTTCTTCTCGGAACGGTTTCTGCTCGAGGTTCTATTGTTCTTCCCGGAATTATTTTTCTTACTTGTAACAACCTTCTCACCATCGACAGTCCTTATGGTTCGAACCTGATAGGTTGGTTTTTCTTTATCCACTTATTTCTTCCTTTCCATACAAAAAAAAAAGACGCCACAAGTATTTTAAACTTGTAACGCCTTAAAATAGCTGCCTGCATAGCATCATGAATTAAAGACACTGGTCAATTTGCTTATTAAATCCTCATTTTCCGAAAAAATAAAAATCACATCATTCATCTGAAACGTCTTCATCATTAATTCTTGTTTTCCGATCAATACTTCGATGTGAAGTATTCATAGAATTCGTATTCTTCTTCGCTCGTAGTATCAGTATCTATAAACTTCTCCAGTTCTTTCTTCATAGCATAAATGATAATCTTGTTCGAAATACCAATCCTGCTGTCCATCCTGCTAAGATAATCCAGAAAAGCCTTGTACCGATCCGGATCATCCATCAACTCTTTTGTTGTATCATCAACATATTTGAGCAAACGCTTCACAAACTCATTTTCCAATTTGCGCCTCCCTCCTCAATCACTGCACAACACTCGCTTTACTCTTGTCTCTCTCATCCTCATCATCCGGTTGCAACAATCCCCTCATAAAGTTACGTATTGCATCCTCATCCATGGTGTTGCTCCGTTCCTTACTTCTTTCTTCTTCAGCCTTCTTTGCATTTTCCTCCAGTTCTTTGATCACAGACTTCCGCTCTTTATCCGGCTGATACATCCTTCTTTCATTCATCGAGTAAGCGCCGGACTGAAACTCGTTCCCCTCCGACGCTTCCGCGGGGTTTATCTGTACCGCAGGTTGCAGCATTTTTCCCAGCACGTCACGAATGTCGGCAACTGAGTCAAACTGTGATTTCTTCAGGTTATGTTTCTGATCATTAACTTGATCATTTTGTACTGCATCATTCGTTTTATCCTGGCTGTTCTGCCCTTCCGCTTGCATCCTGTCATCTCCCTTTGTCGCAGTAACGGAAGCGGCAATCTCAACAAGTGAATACTTCTCAATAATCCTGTTGATCTTACTGGCATCTTCAGCCTTTACCATGATGTCATAAATACCGGCCTCTTTATCATCGCCATGACGTTTAACTACGCTGTATTTGACACCATAATCCTTTGCAGCATCCTTAAATGCATTGAACCGTTCATCCCCCTGTAACGTAAATACCTTCAGCTCAGAACCGGATTGTAGCAATGACTTAAGCCTAACCTTACCACTTGCCTTCGATTCCTCAGATGCCGCCGCCGAGATGAACTTCAATAGTTCCACCGATGCCTGTCCCGACACCTTCAGAAAAAAAACAGAACCAGATAATACAAGCCGTACTATCTGGTCCGATTCATTCGTACCACTATACATTTTCCTTTCTCCTTCCTCGCTTTTTGTTTTTGTATATGATAAAAGGCAGAAACCATAATTTAGCTTCTGCCTTATTACATTCCATTATTCAGTTTCACTGACCACGTTAACCGCAATAACTTCTGATAGAACCTTCTATCCGAGAAAATTATTTAAATAACTCTTCACCAGTTATAATTGATTGCAATTCTCCCGTATACTCATTTTCTACCACACCATAATTAGTGATCAAAGTAGCATGAATGGCATGTTTGGTTCTGCTATCAATAAGATAGTCCGATATCTTACGCTTCATATCTCTGTCAAATTCCGCGTTAACATGATAGTCTGCTTTTGAATACTTGGTTTCACACACGTTAGTAATCTGATCGTCTCTAACAATCAACAAATCTATTTGAGATCCTTGTAACCCCTTTTCCTTATCTGCTTCACATTGCCATGCATTGACTTTTGCATGCACACCGGCTATCCCCAAAGCAGCCTTAATCTGAGATATATGCTCAAGACACACACGTTCAAAAGCCACCCCACTCCATGCGTTTATTTTGGGACTGTTATTATGAACTTGCCAATAATGCTCATCATATGTGTTGTTCTTTAAAAATCTTAGATAAAAAAGTGTATAGTTGTCTATCAATTGGAAAATTGCATTACGTTCCTTATAACCATCAGGTATATATCTCCGTATAAATCCGCAGTCCTCCAGTTCTCTTAATTTTTTAGAAAATTCGCCTGAACTGGCAATTCCGGTTTTCTTGCATATGTCCGCTCTGCTGATTCCTTTGTTCTCAGCGCTCAATGCCTCTATTATCTTTATATACTGATCCGGCTTTTTAAATAGGGCTCTGTACAGGTTCGTATACTCTTTTCGAAGCGGCGCATCCTCCGCGAAAAAAAGCGCGTCTATATTTTGAGGAAGGCTCTTTCCTTTCTTCAACAAACTCCAGTAATATGGAACCCCTCCCATAATCATGTAACACTGGATAATCTGATGTCTGTTTAACAGTATTTTTTTTGCACGAAGATATTCCTCACATTCTTTCAATGTGAATGGTTTCAAATGAATCCGTCCCGTCAGTCTGTTGTGAAATCCCCCCTTGTCATTTACTATTTTTTCCATGATCCAATAAGTAGCGGATGCACAGATGATCAAGATTACATCTTTCTCCTTCCTCGCTGTTACCCAGCCATTCCAAAAATGCTCAAGTTCAGTTACAAGACCGCTGTCCTTGGTATCCATCCATGACAGTTCGTCAATAAATATGACCTTCTTCTTTTCATTTGATTTTTTTATTACTTCTTTAAGCCCATTAAAAGCCTCTGCCCAGGAATTAAGTCTTCTGCCACAGTCATATCCGGCCACCGATAAAGATTCACTAAACTTATCCAACTGCTCTTGTTTCTGCGTTTCAGCACTCTTTTTCTCATCATTGCCTACTCCGGTATGCTGAAATGTAAACTCATATCCAAAACTTTCTCGAATCAGATATGTCTTTCCAACCCTTCTTCTCCCATAAACCGCTATAAACTGAGATTCTTCCTCGCTTTTTAGCGATCTTAGATATTTTATTTCCTCTTCTCTTCCTATCATAAATTCCCGCCTTTTCTTCCACAATGCATCAATTTGAGCAAGTTGTGGAAATTTTATATCCCTACTGTAACATAACCGAATGCCTTTGTCTACAATTTTTCCATAACCACATCTTCTGGTGCAGTTGTGGAAGAAATGCATCGAAAGACTATTGTTCACTCCTCTCTGCTCATCGTGCATTAAACTGAAAGAGAACTAAGTCGCTGCGCGACGGCCTGATTTAGGTTGTCTCGTAGCGATTTTCTTTCTAAAAAAGGCAGTAGCATCAAATTTATTAATACAGTATTTTCGAATCATACACGGTTCTGCTCTATATGATGCACCTGTAGTTTTCTTTCTTCCTTTGATTCATTTATCGATCTGACAACAGTCTCTCTCCTCACCATATCCTCCGTTCTCTTCTGTATCCTCTCACAGATTTTAACATTCTTCCTTGCTACTCCTTCCTTGTTTTTATATAGCAAAAGGCAGAAACTATAATTAGCTTCTGCCTTATTACATTCCATTATTCAGTTTCACATACCACGTTAATCATAATAACTTCAATATAATATTCTACAGGTTATTCCAGTATCGATTAATATCTTTCGGCAAATTTTCAATACTATTTCCAATAACGGTAAGATATTCCTCTTCAATGATATCTGGAACAATAAAGTACCTTCCGTCTCCGTTTATTCCGAATAGTTCTCCCCCGCCATTGGAGCCGATGATAAAACCGTCCTTAAGGTATTCCTGATATTCTTCGTTTATTTCAACCAATTCCTCAAAAGGATAAAGCATCAGCCAAGATTCGCCTGTGTCACCTTCGCCGCCGTTATGCTTTTTCATAAACTCAATATACTCAGCAGGAATCGGTGTATTGTTTATACTTTCAAGAAATTCTCCTTCATACGGATCATTAAAATCAAATTTTGACCACATTTTTCTCCTCCCTGCCAAGACATTATCCAATATAATGGGCTAGTTTTCTTTGTAGTTGATAATAAAGTTACTGACATCTCTCTCTTCAAATGCCTTTCGGATTGAGCTGTCAAATGCTTTTGGATCGAGCTCGAACTCTCTGCTTGGCAGCGTTATTCTTTTCAGGTTATCGCACTCACTAAATGCATCGTCTCCGAACACCTTCAAGCCCTTACCGATGGTCAGACTTGTAAGAGCATAGCAAAACTCAAATGCGCTCTCACCTATCTCAGTCACGCTGTCAGGCAGGGTTACGCTTTTAAGGCTTTCACAACCATGAAATGCAAATTTTCCTATAGAAGTTAAGCTGTTTCCGAAAGTTATGCATTCGAGTTTACGATCTACAGAAAAAGCAAAATCCCCTATTGAAGTAACACTGTTTCCTATAGTTACACTTTTAAGACTTCTGCAATCATTAAATGCATGGTCTCCGATAGAAATAACGTTTTTTCCAATAGTTACGCTTTCAAGTCTGTCACACCCAATAAATGCATCGTTTCCTATTGAGATCACGCTGTCGGGGATAGTTAAACTTGTGATATGGCAGTCTGCAAATGCACCGTCATCGATTTCAGTCACTGTGTCAGGTATCGTTATGCTATCGATCTGGTGCCGATCGCTCGCAAATGCCTGATAACCGATTTTGGTCACACCATATGGAATAACGATATCTTTAATGTCGTCGTCACCGAAATATAACATATGTATTTTTTTCAGCACGCCGTTTTCTATTTCAAGTTCCAATTAAATTACACCTCGCTCATCTCGACAAACTTGGAATTTAATGCTTATCGTTTCTTTTTAGCCTTATTTTCCCAGTCATATGTTCTACAACAAGTTTGTAAACTGTTGTTCGAGGCATGACAGCCTTATTGAATGGAAAATGCTCCATGTGATAATGCTTCATTAAAATACACAAGGCATTATACTTTTCTTCATCAGGTATCATCTCGATATGTCCATGCCCAATCACACTTTGATATTCCATTGTGCAGCTTCCACGTTCAATTTCCGATACCAAATTATGTTCACAATCCATTTCAAAACTTGCCCGATTATCTTTTGCAATTAGTTTGAGTTTTGTTCCCTCTGATGCTCCATGGAAATAAAGTTCTAAATTATTATCCTCTGTAATATTGATTCCAAAGTTAAGTGGCAGTATATATGGATAATCCTCATCATTCAAAGCAAGTCTGCACACATCACATTTTTCAATTATTGCAATTATGTCTGAGAACTTTGTAACCTCTCTATCACTGCGTCGCATTGTTTTTCCTCCATAAACCCCAATTTCTAAAGCTCACATACCATGATGAATTCCTCATCATTTTCATTCATGATCCTGAACCCGGTCTTCTGATACATTTTCACAGCATAGTTAGCCTTCTGAACAGCGAGAGACACTCTTTTATAGCCTTGATCACGAAGAATCTCCAGCATTTCCTCCATAAGCCTCGTGCCGATCCCTTTTCTCCGATACTCCTTGTACAGTGAAATTGCAAATGAAGGTGTTTCATCATCCACATGGCCGTAATCATTCATGATCCTCGTCCAGACAGCCCCAACTATTTTTCCGTCGTGGATTGCGACGAGGCAGTTGTCTCCAGACTTTGTACCGAAACCATCAGTGTATACGCGCAGCTCCGGTTTCTCTACAATATCTCTCGAAGGCGGCTCCACACCTTCCGGAATGAATATGGCTTCATATAAAAAGTCTTTGAGAAGGCCGAGTTCGTTTTCCCGAATACAACGGATCTCTATTGCGTTCTTCATACCATCTTTACACCTTATTTGGAATAGTTCTCAAAGCACCATTTTGCGATCCTTATGATCAGTGCTTCCGGTAAAGGCTGATCATAGGGGATCCGTATCGTGCCCTTGCTTACGTCATAATCGGAGAGTTCCTCCGTAAATACAGCTATAGCCTCATCACCGGGATAAATGCCCAGATGTTTCTTTGATGCTGCGAAATGAATGATATTACGACCTTTCCAATAAGTGGGCATCGACCAGGAGATCCGTTCCTCCGCGTCCGGCAGTGCATCACGAAGGATCTCCCGGATCTCCATTAATCTGGGCTTATATTTCTCATCCTGGGCAGCAATGTATTCATCAATATTCTGCGGTTTCACACAGTAATGGTCCTGGTTTTGTCTGCTGAACTCTCTGCCGCATTTCGGACATTTCCATGCCATGGCTTCACCTCTTCAAATCTCGATTCTTAATATATGAGTAGAGGCTTTTATAGTCTCTGCTCTTTATTTATGATGAAGGTGATTGGTCTGACGGAATTTTCGATTGGGACACCACGCCCGGAAGCAAATGTGTCAGCCCGCCTTCATCGTTCTACATTCGATTCAGCAAGTTGGGAAAGTATTTCTCCCGTTTAACTAAAGAATATGAGTGAACCCTGAAGAGCTGGATCCAATCATAAACCACTTACGAAAGGAGAATCTTTCTTATGATTGCTGTTGGTATTGATGTTTCAAAATCCAAGAGTACAGTCGCCATTCTCAATGGGGATGGCAGCATCCGTGCTAAACCCTTTGATGTCCACCATGTCGCTAATGAGCTGCAGGCATTGGTCGATTACATCAAGAGGACTTCCGAACCGCCAACCATTCTTATGGAGCCCACCAGCCACTATCATTATCCACTTCTGAAAGCCTTTCAGGAGGCGGAACTCCCAGTCTGTCTGATCAATCCATACCAGATGAAGAAGTATGGTGATACCGAACTCAGAAAGGCGAAAACAGACAAACGTGATTCTCTGCGAATCGCTCAGTATGCCCTTGAGAAGTCCTATTCGCTGATTCCTTACACTCCTCAGGCCCAGAAGTATGAAGATCTTCGTTTTCTGTCCAGGCAATACAGTCAGAGAATATCAACCCTAACTGTTGCCAAAGTTCAGCTGCTCAGCCTTCTGGATGAAACAATGCCCGGCATTACGACTATTCTTTCTCTTAAAAGCAGGGATCCCGACAACTGTGTGCTTCTGCGTTTCATTAAGCGTTTCAAGTCTTTCGATGTGATCCGTAAGATGGGCAAGACACGCTTCCTGGACAGCTATCAAGTCCTAGTCAAAAAGACTAAGGATCGTTTTGCCGGTTCTAAGGGACTGGCTATCTATGAGCTGGTCCTTAACAGTATTACCACCCGTGGAGAAAATCCATTATCCGCAATGACTCAGGATCAATGTGTTGATCTCGTATCCACAGCTCAGAAAGCTGCCGATGAGATCAATCTTCAAATGCGGATCATTGCAGAGACCATACCGGAGTACAAAGTGCTTCGCTCTATGGCTGGCGTGGGTGATCGGCTTGGTCCCATCATACTTGGTGAGATTGGTGACATTCGCCGTTTTCACAATGGTAAAGCACTCAATGCTTATGCAGGCAACGATGCCCCGCCGTATCAGTCCGGACAGTTCGAGAGCCGAAATCGTCACATCTCCAAACGTGGCAACCCGGCTCTCAGAAAAGCTTGTTTTGAGGTTATGCAGGCTCTCAAACTGACAAAACCTCAGGATGATCCTGTTTACCTTTTTCTGCTCAAAAAGGAACAGGAAGGGAAACCCTACAACGTAGCCAAGATGGCTGCCGTTAATAAGTTTCTGCGGATCTACTACGCTCGTGCGATGGAACTGTACAAGTAAATCCGTCTGCTTTCATTATAGCCGTTTTTAATTGGCCTGCAATGGCAGGTCTTGTTAAGGTTACTCTTTTTCTGTTCTCAAAGTGCTCAAATTCTTCAAAAATCAGCTTGACAAACATTAG
>FNUU01000016.1 GCA_900108205.1 Eubacterium ruminantium
CTCTTCTTACTGAACACTCTTCTGAATCCTGTTTAAACTCATACACATATATAAGTTTTGAAATAAAACTTGTGTTGTCATCTGGCGCTGTTGCATCTCCATGCTGTTCTGCTATATGATCCTCGTCGGCCTCGATAAAAAGATAATCAACCTTCTTCAATTCTTTTGGCCCTTCATATGGGATTTCCTCAGCAATCCCATGAACCTTATTCATTACGGTTGTTTTAGTAATTCTCTGCTTAGAAGGCAGAACTCGTGTAGCTTCCTGATAGCTTGTTTTAAGAGCTTCTGTGAGAAGCATTACTTCTGCTTCCTCAGTAAATCTTTCGTTTTTGGACAAACCTATCAACCCCTCGACAAGATAACTGTATGATCCTGTTTCAGAATTTCTAAAGTAAGTACAATCAAATGTCACATCACCTACTGAACTTATAACTGTTCTCTTATCATTTCTGGCAATGGTGTATCTGCCTTTTCGCCAATCGCTTTCTGATATATGTTTATTAACACTTGAAAGCACTTCACCAAGAAATCCGGCAGCAAATGCCTCAGTAGATGCCTTAGCTGATACTTCCAGAGATCTGAAATCCATAGGGTCTTTCAAAAACCTTTCTTCAGCCTCAACTAAACTATTAACTAATCCTTCCAATAGTGCTACAATGTTCATGAGAGTATCTTCCTCCTTGTTTTGGATTATTGGTCAAAATCATTATATCAAAGAGGCTTGATACTCTCTCTTTATTTTTTTATTCAACTGACAAAAACTTTACTCTATTTTTTTAAAAAAATCTTATTTTGAAATATAATTCTTAAAATAACGTTATTCTATGAAACAATTATAGGAATCTTATTTTTGAAAACAAACATACCGTTAGTTAAAAGAGCATAAGTCCCTTTTTATTCAGGGTGTTGGTATAAAGCAATCTCAATATTCAGCCACAGAGAAGATAAGTCTGAGCCATATTAGCGTCCCAACATGACTTCTTACCTCAGCATACTATGCACAAAGCTCTCAAAGGATTGATACCTCCAACTTTCAGGAATCATTCAGAATTAAACATCCCCCATACAAACGATGGTCCGATAATAATAATTCACGGCAATTTTCCCTACTTGTTCCATCCACTGGTCTTATACTCAGATTTCTCTGCCTCAACGCCGCAAGGTGCTTCTTTGGATTCCCATCATATTATGATTTCCACACATAATAGAGAATGGGTTGTTCCCCACAGGGGCGTCTATTTCACACCCGACCAGAAATGAGCCTTTTGAACAACTTTATATCAACGCCTGCACTTTAATGTTGGTGGTTTCCACCTCCCCGGGTAACATCACTATTACACAGTAGCCGGAGATATCCAATATCTCAAATAACCCCAACTAATCATTTCACACAGCCTTGGCAGTTTGATAAACCTCTGCACCAAGCTACTTATGCTCTTTTAACTAACGGTATGTAGTTTTCAATAAACATTGTATACCTCACACATTGAAAAGTCAAAAGCATCGCTTATTCAAATAGTCTCATAATACTGTCTTTACAATCATATTTGTCAGACACATTTGATTATAATACATTTTGTTTGATGCATGGTGGGCTGTGAGCCCACTATGATCCATGATAATCGTAGTTAATGACTGATATCTTTATCTAAAGTCAAACAACTGCTTTGGTGATATTTCCAGACATTCGCACAGCATAAAGATTACATCAAGCGATACGCCAATCTTACCCAACTCAATTGCACTCATATGGCTCCGGTCGATGTCTGCCAACTCTGCGAGTTGCAATTGGGTCAGATTCTTTCTATGCCTGTATAAAGCAATATTTGATCCAAGTTTTTTATACTTATCTTGATAATACTTATTCACAATAATCCTCTAAGTCCAATCCTTTATCCTCAGCGAGCTGAATTAATTCGTCTTCAGAAGCAGATTCGATATCAAATGCTCCCATTAAGGCTCCTCCAAATCCACCGCCATAAAATGCACCATAGCTATCATCAGCCAAATCAGATCTAAGTCTATCAAAATCAATATCCATAATGAAACCTCCATTTCCCTCTCATATAAAAAACCTTATGTTTAAATCAAGTCATTCTCACAGATTTTTTTCTACATGTTTAACAATTCTTCCTCTGTTATTATCTTAACTCCCAGTTCTCTGGCTAAAGAAGTTTTAAAATCATTAGAGTCTGGTGCATTTGTGACAAGATAATTAGTTAATGAATTAACAGTTGAAGACATCTTTCCGCCATAATCTTCTGACATTCAGTATTTTCCATCATAAATAGTATAATCCTCTAAATCTATCCCCTTACTCCTGGCAATACTTATCAATTCATCATCTGATGCACATTCAATGTCTCCAGCCTCAACGAACGCGCCACCAAAACCGCCTCCAAAGAATGCGCCATAGCTATCTTCAGCTAAATCTTCTCGTAATCTTTCAAAATCAATGTCCATATCTCGCCCTCCTTACATCTACACAAATGCCAAACAGCAGTACTCCGCGCAAAAGCGCAGACTACCACTGTCTGATAACTACCTATAATACATCCATTTTTTGAAGCTGTTGTTTTCCTCATATGAAACCCTCCAACAACTCTATACAACTCTCAAGAATAACTTTCCCATAAAGCTATCCTTATTAACATTTTATATTATACAGATTTCCTTTTGGTGGGCTGACAACCCACATTATTACCTCTTATCCTATCTACACATAGTAATCACATTTCCCGTCATATATTTCGTATACTTATCATCACATGTAGTAAATATCACCTGATTATTCTCAGCAAATTTCTGAATCAACTTACATGATTGTTCAACACGCTTTACATCCATATCTGTAAATGGATCATCAAACACTGCAAGTCCATCACCTTCCGGATAAAGATGTTCAAGCATCGCCAATCTAAACGCTAAGGAGATGGTATCTTTGGTTCCATCTGAAAGAGTGTTGTAAGTCAGAGCATTTGAGCCACTGGCTAATTGTACCAACATCTGGTCATCAATGGAATTAAGCAAAAGTGTCCCGTCCGTAATAACACGAAGATACTCACGAAAGTTACTTTCAATTTTATCGATAGGATTATCCTTTGTCTGATCCTTTAATTTACAAAACGCATTATAAATACTCCGCCAATGCTGATACTCAAGCTTAAGTCCAAGAAAAACCGATTCTTTGTCCTGAAGATCATCTAAATATTCTTCGGCAGATTTGTCCCCAAGATTTCTTTCGGCTTCACTTAGTTTTTTTCTATAACCCTCGATTTGTTCTTCAAAATCTTCTATTTTTTTTGATAGTTCCTCATCATAATTATCTGGATTATCAATTCCCTGATATTCTTCCGGAATATCACCTATAGAATCTAATGTCTTCTGCTTATCATCTTTGTCTTTTTTTAATTTCTCAATTGAGCCCTTTAAGTTATCAATACTTAAGTATTTCTCCTTATAATTAAGGAGCGTGGATTCTAATCCCCCTATAAATGCATCTACCGATTTAGATCCACAAAGCTCATTAATCCTGTTCTTAATATCTGCTTCTGTCTCAATTTCTTCAGGAACTGCATCATTTGCAGCTTTTAAATCCTCCCAGCTCTGGTCACCAAGCATCCTATCGATGTCCAGTTTTAATTGGTCAACTTGCCGCTTTAATTCTTTATATTCTTCCGAATTTTCTTTTAATTTTTCAAGACTGTCTACCTGATATTTTTCCAATAGCTCTTTTATTTCTGCCCGATAGTTTTCAATCTTTTTATTTACGTCTTCAACATCAACCCCTTGTGGCACTAATTGCATATCTAAAACACCAGGAATATTGATATCAACGGCTTCAGTAATCTGTACTTCACCTGTACTCAAGTCTAAAACTTCTCCAGATGCAACTGCAGTGACTTTAACATCTGCCAAGTGAATTTCCTTAATCTTAGCCACTAGATTCATGCCTGTTAATTTGGCTTCCTCTTGTTGTTTTTTTGTAATAAGTTCACTTAGTTTCTTAATATCAGAGTTATCAACTTCCTTGAGCTTCTCGAAATAAGTCTTTTTTTCTAAAAATTCTTTTTGAATTGGTTCTGCTTTCAAATATAATGCTCTTATTCGAGCAAGTTCCTGCTTTCTCTGAAGTTCTTTAGCTTTTTCAATATTACTTCTAATACCTGGCCACTTTTCATATGCTTCGCTATTTTCATTGAGCCTAGCATTCAGATCTGTAATTAAACCAACCAATAAAGACCGTTGTCCTAATACCTCCCTATATTTCTGAAAGTCTGTCCGCTCAGTCTCAACTTCCTTTTTTTTCACTTGTAACACTTGAATACCAGACTTCGCTGATTCTACTACACGTTCTGCATTCTCTGCATCTATTTGCTTGCTTCTAACCTCATCAACAGCGTAATACGCCTTTACTATAGAACCCGCCCCTTGAGACCAGGGATTATTATAAGAGGCTCTTTTGGGACCACCCTCTGGTGCATCCGCTCCCCAGTCCCAACGTCCAATAAGGTCATCCATATTTTTCGTTATGGTTTTTTCCAGCTTATCAATAGCTACGCCTCCTGTCTCCAATGCAGCCTGTGTTAATGTTGATGCAAGATCAGATCGTGTATCAGATAAAGGATCTGTCTTTTTCCCAAAAGATTCCATTATACTTTCTATTGCAATCTGCTTTCTCTTTTGAGAAGCAAATACTATCTCGCTATATACTCCGGCACGGTGCTTCAGTTCTTCATTGAGTATTTTATTTATTTCTGCATTCCCTTTTATAGAAGTTCCATTTGGTAGTGTAAGGCGACATGTTCCTTCCCCCTTCTCCCACTCTTTTTTTAGTTTATATGTTCCGGTGGGAGTATCAAAAATGATTACACCATCAATAACATCACCTTGTGGCCCGCTGATTTTTTTAGGAAAATACTTATCTATAAAATCCAAATCACTTCGACCATCTATTTTCGCATCTTTGAATAACAGCTGATAAATCAAATCAATCAGAGTACTTTTACCACTTTCATTATCTCCTATGACAATGTTCATTCCCTTATCAAATTCAATTTCTTTGTTCGTAAGACCAGCAAATTGATCGCATTCTACCTGTCTAATTCTCATAACCGTCCTACCTCCATTTATTTCTCCCTACAACTCTGTAACAATTGATACGTCATCTGTAATTCAATAGGATTATCAATTAATTCTTCCATTAATTGTGCAGCAAAGCTAGTTTCCGCAAATTCGTCACGTATTTTTTCTATTGTTATTTCCTCGCTTAATTCTTTGTCATTAATCTCGTATGTGAGAAAATTTCCTAATAGTTTTTTATATATTTTATCCTTTTCCAAGTACTCTTCCGGTTTTATTGATCCTGAAACAGAAATACGAACAACCGCATTTTTATCCTTATCTGAAATTGCACATTTTATAGCTTCTGCCAAAGCTTCATTACTATCCGGTTTCACCTTGATTTCTATATCATAAAAATGTATCTTTCCGCTTTTGTGCCTTTTTGCGTAAACCTTCGCAATAGTACCCTCTTTTTTTATTGTTATGATAAATCCGTTACCATCCGTGTTGTTATGCAAATCCATTTGCTCATGTGTGCCTGCGTTAAAGATTCTATATCCAAGAGTATCATCGTCTGCCTTCAAATCACTTGGATATGGGATATGTGTGTGTCCAATTAACCATACATCCATATCTATACCAAGTAGTTCACTTTCTGTCATAAGGAAGTATTCTTCTTTTAAATCTGGTGTAATGCCCTGAATTGCACCATGAGCAATACCAACATTAATCACATCTTCTCTCTGAATCTCTGCTTCTTTAATCCATGCAAGATTATTATTCTTAGAATGCTTTGATTGGCAAAATGCCGGATATAAAACAACCTTTTCCTCGCTTGTGTCAAACGTGTAAGGTCCAAATTCCTTAATCAATGTAATATTATGATCCACAGAAGAAAGCGCATTTTCAAAATCCTTCCAGACCTTTTCTTCCCCTGTATAATAGTCATGATTTCCCGGAAGAATAATGACATTACCCACAAATGAAGCCAAAATATTAACAACACGTTTCACATCAGACACTTTTATAGTATGGACATTGTCAAATAGATCGCCGGTGATTACAAACAGTTCGCATCCTTCAGCCTCCGCTTTGTGAACCATTTCTTCCAGCACGTTAAATCTACTCTCAATCAGCTTATCCTTAACCTCAGGATATCGATCATATTTTTTCCCAAAATGATTGTCCCCTGTAACATAAATCTTAATCATCGTATCCCCTTTCATACTCACTTTCCAAAAGCCACGCTAAAATCCAAAATCATTTGAAAAAGAAATATTGATTTTATATTTACATGCACAAATAACAACCCCTGTTTCAAAATTCCGTATGATTAAATAATAGTTTCCATTTCCAAAACCATTATCAGACTTCAATTCAAACGATGTTGATGTCACTGTTCCTATAGACATTTGATCAATCAATCTCTGCTCGCTAATAGCATTTCCCAAATGATCGACAAACGAAAGAACATATTTACTACATCCCGGTGTCTCAGTGCTTTGTGTATATCTTTTTCTGACAATACTATTTGTTATTAATCTCTTTCCATCATCAGACAATGGACAACTACTTTCTTGTAAAAGTATATGATCTTTATTATTTTCCAATTCTTTGACCACTCCGATGATGCTATCCAAGGAACTAGATTTAGAACTTATTATTTCCTGTTCTTTTTCCTTGTTTTGCATTTCTTTTTCTATTCTGATTCTTCTCTCTTCTTTTTCTTTCCTAATCCTTTCTTCTTCCTTAGCCTTTTCTATTTTTGCTTTTCTTTCTTCTTCTGCTTTTTTAGCCTGAATCTTCTCTTCTTTAGCTATTTCCTTATCAAGTATTGATATTTCCTTAGTAAGCCTTTTCGTATCTGCAGATAAGCTTTTGATTTCTTTTTTCTTTTCAGATATCAGATCTGAAATTCCAGCCATTTTACTATAATTCTTGATCATATAGTCTTCGTGAAATCCTTCGTTTTTCTTCTCAACCTCTGCAATATTAGTATTTATTTTTTCCAATTCATCCTGTAATTTATCAATCTCTTTATCTGCAGCCAGAACTTCTTTCTCTATACAAGAAACACTTTCTTTATCATCGGAAAGTTTCTCCTTGAGCTTTAATAACTGTTCCTCTTTCTTCTCCTCTATCCCTTTTATTTCTTCATCTAATTTTTTATTAATGCTTTCTTTTTTTTCTTTCAATATCAGCGCCGGATCTTCATCCTTAAGATTATTTAGCTCTTCCTGTTGAAGTTTCAAAACACTTTCTATCTGAGCAATCTCTGCATCTATAGCTGTTATTTGTTCTTTTATTGCGCGTTTTTTACTGAACGAAAAAACAAAAACACCATTTAAATCGCTTTCTATCGCCGTTTTATCAATGTTTTTCTGTCTGATTCTATTCCTCGTTTCATCAATCCGCTTCTCACACGCATCTATTTCCTGCATTTTTATTGAATAGTCATCTTCCAGCTTTTTGATTTTATTATCTGCTTTTTCTTTTGCCTTCCCCTTTTTATCCTCCGCCTTTAGAATTATATCGTTTTCTTTTTCCGATAATTCCGCTTCAGTTGTCGATATTCTATTAAGTAATCTCGAACCTTTACTCTTGTTATTTGATCTTATCTTCTTAAGCTCAGTAATCTTATCATTAATATCTGCCGCAGATGATTGTAACTTTTCTATTTCTGTACTTAGCTTCTTTAACGCAGCTTTTTCCTTATTCTTATTTTGTATTTCCTCATCCCAAGGAATCTCTGAAGCAGCAAGATTCCATTTATATATCTTCTGGTGATAACTTTGTGGAATAGTACCGATTTTGCTTCCCTTAACACAAATCGTATTCATTATTTCAATCATTAATTCAAGATTCTCTCTGGAAATACCATTCTTATGAAATCTTTTTATATCAATATCAATTTCACCAAATATCTTTTTTATTTCTTCTAGGCAATTCTTTTTTGCTTCCTTGAACTGTGCATCTGAATAAGTTTTTGAGGATAATTCGTATTTATTTAAAGCTTTATTCAAGTCATCATTCTTTTTTCTGATTACTTTTTCTATTTCTGCTTCCTGAGATTTATCAACCACATATCTCTTATGAACTTCTTCATAATAGCCGGCCAAATATTCTTCAATAACCTTAACCTGACCATTTCTATCCTGAAGTGTAGTCAATTCTTCATTGAGTATATTAATTCTATCCTCTTTCTCTGCAAGCTCCATAGTCTTTTGACTTTTTTCATCATATAAATGTTCAATCATATTTATGTACCCCTCACAGATATTTCTTAAGTTATTATTATCTTAGTCAACACTAAACCCCATTTTTTGTTTTTTTTCTGATGCATTTATATCAATATTTTCGTCCATGATGTAGTCCTCGACATCACTAAGTATGATCATACGATCGTCCTCATCGTCCTCTGCACGTAAATTCTGATTCATTATTACCTGGTCAAGAATATTCCTAACTGTCCTGGCATTTGCAAAATTTGGACTCTGGCGATAATATTCTGTAACATCCATCAGTTTATCCAAAGCCTCATTATTGATTTCATACTTCTTTCCTTTTAGGAACAGGATTGCAATTTCAGCAAGTTCTTCTCTTGTATAGTCCGGAAAGTCAAGTGAAAACTGGATTCTTGATTCAAAGCCCGGATTGACACTTAGCATTGTTTTCATCTCTTCCTTATATCCAGCTAAAATCACACAAAACTGTCCTCTGTGATCTTCCATAGCTTTCAGAAGAACTGCTATAGCTTCATCACCATAATTAGTTGCACCACCCGAAGAAGAATTATTGCTGACTAATCCATAGGCTTCATCTACAAACAAAACACCACCCATAGCTTCCTGAATCTTCTCTTGTGTCTTCGGACCTGTTTCCCCTACATACTTGCCCATTAATCCGGTTGCATCCGTCTCTACAAGCTTAGACTCTGAGAGAACCCCGGCGTCATATAGAATTCTTGACAGAATTCTTGCCACTTCAGTTTTACCGGTTCCGGGATTACCATAAAAGCTCATATGCATGTTAAAATCACCATCAGCTTTATTTTTCTTTGCATAAGCTTTGATTTTTTTAACCATACGTTTAACTGTTTCCAACCCTACCAACTTATCAAGTTCTTCCTCGCCAGTTAGGATTTTCTTTGCTGTACCCTCTCCACTTGTAGGAAGATTAATTTTTGAATCCTGTATATAACGATTTACATCTACAATACCCAGCTCATGATCATCGGTTCCAACCGCTCGAATATTCTGACACATTATAACCTGATCGAGAATATTCCTGATTTCACGAGCATTGGCAAAATTAGCTTCCTTACGTTTTATATCTGTCACATCCAGGATTTTATCCATAGCATTATCTGTAATTGTATATTGCCTCTTTTTGAGCATCAGATTAGTGATCTGCTTCAGCTCATCTCTGTTATAATTTGGAAAATCCAATTCAAACTGAATTCTCGACTTAAATCCCGGATTTGTCGAAAGCATCTCCAGCATCTGATTTTTATATCCAGCTAAGATCACGCAGAACTTTCCTCGGTAATCTTCCATCGCCTTAATCAGCGTAGCAACAGCCTCCTGTCCGTAATCACCTGCTCCACCATCCTTAGGGATCAACGCATATGCTTCATCAATAAAAAGAACTCCACCCATGGCTTCCCTTATTTTCATCATTGTTTTTTGTGGAGTTTCACCTACATACTGACCAACAAGTCCTCCCCTATCCACCTCAATCACATTCTTTGTAGGAAGAATTTTGTTCTCATAAAGTATTCCGGCAATAATTCTGGCAACTTCTGTCTTTCCTGTACCAGGATTACCATAAAAGCACATATGAATATTTAGATCCTGGCTATCTTTATTAGACATCGCATATGCTTTAATCTTCTTTATACTCTCTTTAATATTCGAGAGACCAATCAGCTTATTGAGTTTCTTTTCATTTTCTCCGACATATATCAGTTTGGACGCATTCACTCCCATAAATCCAAACGAATCTAATTCTGTCATTTTGATATATAGATCAAATACATCGTCCTCATCCTTATCGCTCAGATATTCATCATCTATTAAAGGATTTTTAATCCCTGAGTACCTTGTTGAAACATCTTCTATCAGTTTTTGTGTGAATCCATCACCTTCTATAACGGCTCCATCCTCAAAATGATAGTAGTACTGCTTTTCCAACACTGGAAGTTTCATCAATGCATAGATTGCTGTCCACATCACCTTAAGCTGTTCTTCAAGTTCCTCTGATCCGTCAGAAAATATATCAACAACATACTTCTTATCCAGAGTTTTCTTTACGGTTGCACATACTCCGTCTAAATCTTTTTTATAATCATTTTCCTTTGACTGCTTAAGATTTGGTTTGATCTTATTCTGATATGTTGTGCCATATATATTATTGACTTTGATGAATTTCTTAATCTTGTCCATAAACTGAATAAGCATCTCAAGTAACTCATCGCCTGTTTCAATCAATTCCGGACTTGGCACCTCTCTGTAATCTAGTTTAATCTTAGGGAATACCGGTTCTGGGAGCTCACACTTAACTCCAATCACTTCCATAGCATCATTTAACACCTCATCCAGACCTGCTATATTTCCTTTGACAATGTCGTATTCAGCTTCATATTCATTCTTATATTCTTCATGCAGATGCTTTTTCAGTTCGTCTATTGATTTTTCCATGCGCGTAAAGAATTCGTCCATTTTTTTGCCGCCGCAAACATAATTTTGGATCGTGGTAAAATCAGGAAACCTCTGGTCATCTTTCGATTTCGGAATCTTAATCATCTTTTGATTCTCAGGATTAGCAGCCTTTTTTGATGACGGTTCTTTTCTCGAAAAAACAATATCTTTTGTGTCAACCTTATTCAGTTTTAATTGATCAATAAACCTGTTAACTTCATCTACCAGTATCTGTTTACGATTGTAAGGAGCAGGATACATTTTGTATCCACAGACTGCACAGGTACAGTTTTTATTGCTTTCCTTCATCATTCCACAACATATACATTTATACTCAGCCATAATCAATCAACTCCCAACGCCTTTTTTGCCGCATCTAAAGGTGTCGTATAGAAGATCACCTCTATTTCTTTTTTCAGATCACGTCCCAGCATTTCATATTTTTCCTTACTCTCTGCCGGAAGCATAATTATCTTTGCGCCTGCATTGGATGCCGCAACAAACATTTCATCAATCTCTGTTGTTATAGGCATCATACTTCCTGACATAACGACTCGACCACAGATTACAAGTGATGGCATAACCGCACGATTTGATAAAGCAGAAAAAAGACCTACCACCTCTGCTACAGAAACCTCATCACTAACGTTTCTGTTCTGCAAATCATTAAAATACAAGCTGTAATCAAAGCTCTCATGACCTCCGGAAACTATACGCCCAGAATTCTCGCTAAAATAATTAAACGCTGCCATGATACTATCTCGTACGCTTTTTGGAGAATGTGCTAAACCTTCGACATTCTTAAAGCTAAACTTACCTGAACCGTTGATAAGCTTATTCTCCAGGCGATAGATACCGACTTTGTCATCTATTGAACGACCTACTGCATATACATAACCTGGTTTTTCCAATCCCTCGAATACCAGTGTACCGGTAGATACTTCCGGTAGATTTACGACAAACTCTTCATCTGTATCAAGATCAATATATCCAAGTCCTACATCACTGAATTCCGCAGGATTCATCTTTCGAAGCTGCTCCTTAACTCTCCTTCTACACTCGATGCAGTATTCCAGAAGCTCACGACACTCCTCTTTTGTCATCCGCCCATCAGGATATATTAGCTTAGCCATCCCAGAGAACGTTCTCCTGACAGCTGTATCGTCCCTGGTATTATAATTATCATTCAATGCAAAATAATTGGCAAAAGCATTGGTAAAATCATATTTTCTCATAGAATGACAAAACTCTGAGAAACAATCGGAAATCAGACCATACCTCTGCGTAAAAAGACTGGCTCGAAGTTTAGGTGTTTCCCATCCCGGAAGATATGCATGAATACGATCAAAAAACGCCGAGTCATTATTAAAGTCTGCCGGAAACGGCTCAAACAGATTTGTAGTACGCATCATATCCGCAACACTTCGGAATGTATTTCCTTCAAAAGCAATAGAAGCATCCGAACTAATCGAATCTGTTCCTCTGGCAAAAGATCCATTCGCCATATAGTTCTTCATTATCTGAATCATATCTCCCGATGACTGGGTAATACCTCCAACCTCGTCAAAAGCAATACAATCCCAGTTTCCAACAAGACCAATTCTACGAGATCCCATATTGTAAAACATATTTGAAACTGTTGTGTGGCCACTACTCATTAAGATAGAATACGGTGAAAGCTCACTATAAGCATGAGATTTTCCTGTTCCTCTTGGTCCAAGCTCTACAAGGTTATAGTTTTTCTGTATAAATGGAACAAAACGAAGCAGGTAATGAAGCTTCTGTTTGTCACTTAATTCATCCGGCTCATATCCTGCAGATCTAAGCATTAAAGCAATCCATTCATCCTTCGTAAAATTCTGTCTTGCATCCTTTATCTCATCCAAATCCAAATTTGGCATCTGAATCGGCTTTAACGAAGTAATTTCAAATGGAGAATCATATCTAGATCTCTTCTTTTTTACTTTCTTTTTTCTTTTCTGTTTGTTAAAGATATCCTCCTCAATCTCTTCCTCTTCATCATCTTGCTTTTCTAAGCCCACATAGCTGATTTTTAAAATACACCATATTCCTCCGACCAATAACTTTTCATTATGAACTACCAAATCTGAGCTCACTTCAAATGGATCAATCTTTAAATTAGTGAATCGTGCAATATACTTATCTTCACGTTCATCAAGTTCTACAGTTATTTTGTCAATAATGGTGTATTGCCCGTTTTCTTTGATCTTTGATTTAACATACTCACTCTGATCCGGACGCACATAATTCTCACTAAGAATTTTCTTGATCTTTCCAAGGCCTATTTCAATTGCCTCTTCATCATCAGTCGCGCAATACATTCCAAGTAAATACTCCAGAACATATGTGGGTACATTTGCACCTTTTTTCATCAGTGATGTTAAATCCTTCCGTACAACCTTACCCGGAAAATTGTCCAATACCTTCTCATCAAATTCATTCATTAGTTTGGCCTCCCCATAATAAAATTAAAAATCAAAATCATTTGCGAAAGCGATATCAATCGTAAAGGCAATCTTTTCAGGCACTCCTGAAGTGTCTTTTTCTATAATAGACAGGTAGTATTCCTCTGTCTTTTTGAATTCCTGTCCTTTTAATGTAAACCTCTCTCGGAACACTCTCTCTGAACCATTATCGGAGATTCTATCTGCAATAATAGTTTTCACATCGCTGATAAGCTTTCCTGCACCATCCGTAAAGAATACGTTGTATGTACAAGCAGCAACCTTTCCACCTACCGGTTCTTTTTGATAGAAATTCAGCGAGAATACATTATTGCTAACTTTTCTACCCGAGCTGATCAGCTCAATCTTAACCTTACTGCTCTCTACATACTTCTTATTCGAAGCACGCATATTCTTAAATGTGATCACTGGAACCATCATTTCCTGAAGCGATACACCACCATGTACATAATTCATTCCACCACCGGTTTTAAATCGTATGTTATCCTGTGGTACCATCAAATAATAATCGCTATGATAATCTGTCATCGGAATATGAAGCAGATGGTCTTCACCTGAATTTTTATCAGTAATTATGTAACGTCTGTCAGTCTCTAACAACATTCCATTTACGTAATCCTTTTCAGCCTTATCGCTGACTGTCAGTTGCTTATAGGAATACAGGAAACCATGATCAGCTGTGATCAGGATGTTAGTTCCACTGAGTTCATTTGTTATGATGCGAACCAGATTCTTAATCTCAGCTACTGCATTCTCACAGGCCTCAAACACCTTATCCTCCGTCACCATAGCCTCACCTATAGTATCTATTGCATTGTGGTATATATATATTATATTCTTTCCTGCTGCCAGATCACGTTTTTCTGCCTGCTTCATACCAAGCAGTTTCTTATATGTAACCGCTACGCTATCCTGCTTTTCCGCCTGGAGAACCTTCTCTCTATTCTCAGTTCCCTCTGTAGACATGCCATCCAGATACACCTTGCCCTCTTCATCAATTTCCAATGACTTGTGCGGAAGCAATGCAGCCATACCATACTTTGTTACAGAAGGAAGAACACTTTGCATTGCACCAAGTGTTGCATTCCCCTTAGTTTCACGTATAAGTGTTTCCGTTAACTCTGCTGCCACCTCATATCGAAGTGCATCAGAAACAATAACAAATACTTTTCCTCCTGAGAGAAGCGAGCACACATTGTGCTGGTAAAATGCCCTCTGTTGATCCAGTCCAGGCAATGCACTGCATTTCTCAATATCTTCCCTTATCAGATCAGTCCACTTTGATGATAATTCCTTCAGATACCAATTCTTGTAGATTCCTTCTACATAATCCGCAACACCTTTAAACGCATCCTCAAGATACATATTAGAATTCTTCAGACTTTGACCAAATGATGTATGGAATAATCGATAATAAGTATCCATCTGATAGTAATCCTGCTGATACTTCTTCCACATATCCTTATACTGCGCAATATGGAATCCTGTAATATTATTCTGATAAAATGTCTGCATATTAGCTACCTGTAGGATTCCGTCAAAGTAGTAATGCACACGCTTATACCATTTCATCGTACGCCGTTTCTCAACAGCCGTTAAAATATCATCCACCTTAACTATATTTTCCGAGATTTCTGTCAGATACTTGAACAGTATTGCTTCATTTATACAAGGAAATATCTCGCTTGCCATCATGTCAGCTACATCCAGCTTATCAAAGCGTTTACGGAGTCCACCCATTTCTTCTACATCTCTGCAGATATCATAGAAAACGCGATCATCCTCGGAATGTAGCCATTCATTAACCATGGCATAGCAGTTTGCCTGATGCTGTTCTGACACAAATGATTCAAGCCCCAAAAAGAATGAATCACTCATAGTAGATGACAATGCCGTTAGAAGGATATGTGCAGCCAATGTGATCAAGCCATCTCCTTCTTTATGCTCATACCCTGTATATCTATTAATCATTTCCCAGAGCACATCAATATTTCCAAACTTATTAATGCTATCAATAGCGCCGTTTTCAGATTCATCCAAACCGTCAAGAAGTATCGCACGAATAATACCTGCAGCGTTATTCTGTAATGCTGCGGAAAGCACTGACAATATGTCAATATGTAATTGTCCAGGTGAGGTATACGTAGATTCCAGCGCTTTCAGTTTTGCTGCACGTGTCTGGTTATCAAAAAAGCCAGCATATAGCTTCATGGTTTTCCTTAAAGGTGCCGTAGAAGGTATACCAAACTCATCCATACGCATGGAAAGAATATCTGCACGGAACTCCTCACTGTAACACTCAATATCAAGTAACCAATTATCCCGAACATCATTATATGAAATCGGATTATATACCAGATAGTTAGATTCAATATCATTCTCTGACAGAAGCTGCTTTGCATAAAAGTTGTTACTGCCTGTCAGTTTCAATATCTTCACATCCGGCAAATCAAGAGTATCCACTATCCCCCCGAAAGCCTGATCCTCATCATGCCAAAATATTATCCTTCTTTTATAAAATTCCGGTAATGGAGCCGCAAATCGGGCTTCCAGCTTTGTACGTATAACTTCGCTCTCCATATCCGTCTCCTTATTAATTACTTAATCTTTGCAAGTACATCTCCGAACTTTGCATAATTCACCTTAACCCCATCATCCAGATCAATCGTAATCATCTGATCAGCCAGATGATGAATCTTCTCCTCATATTGACGAAGCTCCAGCTCTTGGTCCTTGATCTTAGACAATTGTTTATTCAACTTCACTTTCTCGCTTGCAGCCGCATGCCCCACACGATCCTCCAGGTCAGCTATAGCAGTACGATACCTGCTCTGTAGCTCATGGATATAATCGGTACGGATTCTTGCTATTGTATCCGGCTGATAGCGGTGCATATAAATCAGGCACTTAAACCCGTTCTTTTTGCCGGAGTCAAAGAGCCAGTAAATTGGGCGTTTGCCAGAGCCAACAACACTGTAATTTGTGCAATGATCTGCGAAAAACTCATTCAAGAAATAATTGCGAATCACGTCCCTTGGCAACCCACTTCCACCTAATACATCTGCAATAAATCTCAAGTTTTCTTCTAACATCTGTTCGCCATATACAGTGCGTATAAAATTAATAAAACGACAAACAATATCATCATTGAAGTACTCATCATCACATATAGGAATAATTGCGTCTTTGTCTGGCGTATAAATCGAATATTTTGAATTATCCCATTCTCCACCCGCATAAACTACGCCTTCAATTCCTAATGAATATCTTCCAAACATGCAACCAACCGAATATGAAATAAGTGCTTTAATTTCTGCAGTAGTATCTACATCTTTCACAGAAACATCTCTACGTTCATATTCAAAGTTCATGTTTTCAAAGCCATAGATATCTTTGAAAATATCATTCAACTTCATTTCATTTGTATAAAATAATTCATATTGTGTTTTCACAAACATTGCATATTCTTCAAGTAGTGCTTTGATGGAAATATTATTTCCTATATCTGCTCTTGGTATAAGCGCATTGCTCTTAAACTCAAATGTTGTTTCGTAAGAACTCCAATCTTCTTTACTTATATTAATTTGTTCTTTGACTATATCAGTAACCTCATCAATTCTTTCGACTATATACGGAATAGACTTTAAGTCCTTCTTCTGAAGGTTAATCGATGGGTTCATTGCTTTAAGATATAGTTCTGCAACCTTCGAATTAAAGAATCCCAGGAAGTAATATAAATACTCATCGGAAAAATTTAAGATTGGACCAGATGATTCTGATTGATAATCGCACGGAACATAACGAAATCCTGTTCCTCTACTTGACACTGAACTGTAGGTTACTCCTTGCTTAAACCATTGATTTTCTGGTGTTATACTCGAAGTCTTATTACTTCGATAAAATGTTTTTGCATTATCTCTCCAATCGATAATATGGACAACATTACCGTAATACTTTCTAAATGGACCTCCCTTTGCACATGGCGCCCAATAATCCTTACAAACTTTGCTCTGTTCAACTTCCCAAAAAAGTCTTAAAAACCTGTCATTATTACCTGTGACATTTTTTGCTCCAGATACCTCTACATATTTTTCTAAGGATACACCTTTTTTATAATTTTCAAAGAACTTTTCACCAACCCAATAACACAAAGCACCTGTTGGAGAATCCATAAACAAATCAATATTTAACACACTATAGTTATCTTTATTGAAGAACTCTGTTTCTTTCAGCTTATAATCTTTTGCCTCGGTCAAATTTACAAAACTACTCTTGCTCTCCTTTACTCTTGTATTTAATAGAATAAAAGCACAAGTCTGCACAACATCGTTACCAATAAATTCAAAAGCTTTAATTCCATGATGAGTTAACGACTTTATCGTACTCGTCGCAAACATTTTCTTTCTTAATTTGAAATAACTATCTATAAACATCCAGCTATGCATTGTAATCATAGATACATATCCATTTGCCTCACATATCTGATGACATTTTTCAATAAACACGCTGAACATATCAGAAACACTATCCGGATACGTATTCTTGATATATGTACCAAGCTTTGGACCCATACCACTACTTCCCATATATGGTGGGTTTGTTACCGCCACTTCATACTTCTGCGCCATAACCTCAGCCTGCTTTACTAGCTGTCTCAACTGATTAACAACCTGATCTCTGTACATCATAGCAAAGATATCTTCAG
Source organism: Eubacterium ruminantium (assembly GCA_900108205.1). Taxonomy (GTDB): domain Bacteria; phylum Bacillota; class Clostridia; order Lachnospirales; family Lachnospiraceae; genus Eubacterium_Q; species Eubacterium_Q ruminantium_A. Next base: position 17,958 of record FNUU01000016.1, read on the forward strand.
GTGTTGATTTAGCGATCTCATTAATACGAATATAAATCGAATCACACTTTGGCATCTTGACGTTTAGAATACTTCCATACTCTTTAGCATCTGTGAAGACCCTTTTTATCTCCACCAAATCCATCTTGATATCCTTGTTTCCTGCAGCCACGAAATCAATCAACTCATCAGACATGAAAGAAGAATCTTGAATGGCCATAACATTTGGTCTGATTTCACTGTTTAAAATACGTCGATTATACTTACGTGCTTTCATCATAACCGCAAAATACGCCAACTGGCCTGCTCGATCATCAATATCCAATCCGAACAGATTATTTTCCAATATAGACTTAGCAGCATCACGTTCTGACCAGCCGGATGCTGTATAAATTTGCATCAACACATCGAAAGCATAAACAAGGATATGACCTGATCCCATACAAGGATCTATGACTCTAATATCTTCGACCTTCATAGAAGTGTATGTGTTGGCAATCTCAAGCAGCTGTTTGCGGACCTCAGACTCCTGCTCTGCTTCAGGCAAATAATATTTCCAGCCCATTGCATCAGCTTCCTGTTTCTCCATCTCTGACTTTTTCTTCTCATTAGCAATCAGATAATCACCACTGTTTACCAACTTGCGCTGAATGTAAATACGACCTAAAGAGTTCTCCACCATATAACGAACGATCCAATCCGGTGTGAAGAGCTGTGTAGCCGCAGGAATACGTTCCTTCGTAATTTTTACATTTTTCTTTAATAGTGCAAAAGTCTCATCTTTTAGATCACTGTTGTAATATTGATACAACCAACCAATAATCTGAACTGCATCTGTCCAGTCTTCTTCTGGAATGGTAGAAATCATCTGTCCTATGATACTGTCATTCTTCAGGAGATTTGCCGGAAAAAGAAGCTCTGTCCAGTTTTCAATCTTTTCAAACATATAAGGCAGGCTCGTACTAAGTGCATTACACTGAGCAATAAGCAACATTTTATAGAGTGCCTCATTATCCTGACTATCCAACAACGCAAGAATCTTATCTCGATCAAGTCCATCCAGTTCAACAGTCATGGCTTCTTTTAATATTTCCGGTTTATACTCGCCCTCTTCATTTGTAAAAACACGAATCTTTGAAGGAAGATAGCCATTAACCTCCATGAATCTCAGAGCAATAAAACGATTGAACCAAGTATAGGCAGCCTCTTCCATGACCTGGTCAAACCCTTTATTCTTCACCTGATCAAAAAGCTGTTTTCTCTGCTTCTTCTCGGTATCAGAAAGCGGACGACCACCTATTATATCAGCATTAGCATTTACTGCTCCCTCTGAATTTATCTCATATAGATAAGCCCTCTGCTTTGCCGCCTCTATCAGATTAACGCGTGCCCAGATTGCAAAATTCTTGATTGCTGTTTTATTCATGTTCTGTCTGCCCCCTTTTTAATTACTTAATCTTTGCAAGTACATCTCCGAACTTTGCATAATTCACCTTAACACCATCATCCAGATCAATCATGATCATCTGGTCAGCCAGGTGATGAATCTTCTCCTCATACTGGTGAAGTTCCAGCTCCTGATCCTTGATTTTTGACAATTGCTTATTCAACTTCACTTTCTCGCTTGCAGCCGCATGCCCCACACGATCCTCCAGGTCAGCTATAGCAGTACGATACCTGCCCTGTAGCTCATGGATATAATCTGTACGAATACGTGCAATGGTATCCGGCTGATACCTATGCATATAGATCAGACACTTGAAGCCATTTTTCTTTCCGCTGTCAAAGAGCCAGTATATCGGTCTCTTCTGATATATCTTCACATGGTCAGCATAGAAATCATTAATGAAGTAGTTGCGGATAACTTCACGTGATGTGCCGTTCCCTCCCAGGGCATCTGCAATAAACTTAAGATTATCTTCAAGGGTATCCTTGCCGTAAACCACCTCAACAAATTTTACAAAACGCTCGACAATATCATCCTCGAAATATTCATCATCACAGATAGGAATAATTGCATCCGAGTCTGCTTGGAAGGTCTTATACTTGGATGCATCCCAGTCACCACCTGCATAGGCAAGTCCCGGAACATCAAGCGAATAGCGACCAAACATACAGCCTACCGCATAAGATATAAAACTACGGATATCACGCTGTAAATCAGCCAAACGGACAGTCACATCCTTATCTTCCACTTCCGGTGTAAGTTCATCCTGCAATCCATAGATATCTATAAAGATGCGGTTCAATTCTTCCTCGTTTTCCTTAAGCTGCTGGAAACGGGCATTACACTCTCCCTTCCACAGCATAAAGCTCGCTTCTATCGGACAACTTGCCTCTGGACCTTCTTCATAATAATGAGCGGTATTTGCCACGGCAAAAGCACCACCGTTAATTGCATTAGAACGGTCAACCTTTATGAATGGATGCGTTTCAAAATCCCATGAGGTTTCAAATGAATCCCAGTCTTTCTTTGACAGTTCCACGCATTTCGAGGTTAAGGAATCTATTGTTGGATCTGCCTCCAACTTGATTGGTGTCCTTCCAAGGGATCCCTCATGATAGTCAAGTGTGGGGGATATTACCTGTAAAAAACTCTGCATGACGTTAGTGTTGTATAGTGCAAGAACACCATATAGGTATTTATCGTCCACAAAACACATTGCCCCTTTTGTTTCAAAAATGAAACCAGTTGGAACATAACGCAGAGAAAACAAACCAGAAGAAATCGTTGACCATGTGAGTCCTTTTTTAAAATACAACGGTATATTCTTGATTGTTCTCGTATAGTTTTTATACAAAGATGCTGCATAGGCTTTTATTTCTTCTCCGTCATTCTCCCAGTTAATTACATAATAGTTATTTCCATACCAACGCCTAAAATTGCCACCTTTTGTGCACGGAAACCACTTGTATTTGAATTGCTCAGAATCTTCTATGTTTTGTATTTCGAAACCTATCTTCGGAAGTTCTACTTCTTGCCAAAAGCGCAAGAATCTATCATTATCTGACGTGGCTAATCCTTGTCTTGGTTTTGCCACCTCAGACAGTGACTGTGAACTTCGGAAGATTTCAAACATTGTGTTAGAAAGCCAATAAGCAATCGGAGTGCTGGGAATTACCAAATAGTTACTCTGATCTGCTTCATAGAAATAGTCAGTCTTGCCACTAAGTGCCTCCAGAGTTTTAGCTTTCTGTACCTCCATGCCACCCTTAAAATCGGATAATCTGAAATATAATCCTTTTATATCTGTCATCGAATTTTGAAGAACAAACGAACAAATTGGAACCGTAGCCTCCTCATATGCTGAGTACTCAAATTGAATTAAAGTTGTAATCCTTTTGTTCTCTATTATGAACCCTCTTAGTTTTTCATATGTTAATATGAACATCCATACCATAGGCGTCATGAAGCCAGAATATCCGCCCTCTTTGCAAAAATCAAAATTCCTGTATATGAAAACACTGAACAAATCGCCTTTATAATCAGAATAGTTCTCAACTATATATGTCTTCAGTTTCTGATCATATTTATTTAGATATGGTGGATTCGTCGCCACAACCGCATACTTTCTACTCATAATCTCTGCCGATCTAATGAGTGTCCTGAAATCCCCCAGCAAGTATGGTTTATAAATACTGATCTCGTTATCAATCTCAGCAAATCTCTCATTGATCTTTTCATAGTCAGCATCCGGCATCTGAAGGATGGATCCATATTCCTTCGCGTCCTTCAATGTATCAAGAATCGCATCCACATCCTTTTTAAGATTGATATCACTTTTATAGAAATATTCTACACTTGCCTTATCTACTCCATTGCTTTCGGTAATCTCATATACATTCGGCTGGATTCCTCTTGTAAGAAAACGCCTGTCATACTGGCGTGCCTTCATCATCACAGCAAAGTAAGCAAGCTGAGCCGCACGCCCATCTATATCCAATCCGAACAGATTATTCTTAACGATTTCGGATGCTGCATCCCTCTCTGAGAATCCATATTCCACATAGATCTTCATCAGCACGTCAAATGCATATATAAGGAAATGCCCCGATCCCACGCAAGGATCAAAGACAGTCACATCCTGCGGCGTGATCTTTTCATCGACCGTCTTTATCACGCCATCTTTAGGCTTCACAAAGTATGTCAGTTCATCAGCCAGCTTGCTTTCAGGATTTCTCTCAACCCAATATCTTCCTACAGAATTATCGATCAGATATCTGACAACCCAGTCAGTTGTAAAAAGCTGTGTTGCAGCCGGAACCTCTTCCTTCTTTACCACCTTGCCATGAAGCGGATCCACTACCTCTTCGTGCTTTGCAGAAATATAGTACTGGTACATCCAGCCGATAACCTCGATCTGACCATTTTCTGTATTTACATCGAAATTATCCTCCGGGATCTCATCGACAAGCTTTTCAATAACACTGCCCTCTCTGAGAAGATAATCCGGAAGCAGCAGCTCGGTATAATCCTCTATCTTCTGGAACATCTGTGGAAGTATCTCATTCAGCGCATTGCACTGAACCTTAAGCAGATATTTGAAGAGCTCTTCTTCATTAGCCTCTTCCTTGTATTGTAATACCTTATTCATATCCAAACCAGGCAGTTCTAAATGAAGAGCTTCTGCAAGTATTTGGGGCTTAAACTCACCATTTTCGTCCGAAAATACTCTCACATGGTTAGGAAGATATCCATTAACTTCCATAAATCTTAATGCGATAAAACGATTGAACCAAGTATAGGCAGCCTCTTCCATGACTTGATCAAACCCCTTTGCCTTGACCTGATAGAAAAGCTGCTTTCTCTGGTTTTTTTCAGTTTTAGAAAGTAGTCTTCCCCGAACCACCTCTGCATTAACATCATTAGCTCCATCTTCCGTTATCTCATATTTATATGCCCTCTGTTGTGCTGCTTCAATAAGATTAACGCGAGCCCAGACTGCAAAATTCTTGATTGCCGTTTTATTCATTAATCTTCCTCCAATACACCAAACTTTGCCTCTTACCATTCAGCAATTTGTGCATCAATCAAATCAACCAATTCACTATATGCGTTTCTCCACTGGACAATTTCAGAGCCCTGTATTCCTCGAAGTTTATTTTTTCCCGACTGAATATCCAAATCAGCCTCGTGAACTATTCTATGTCTACGTTGGACAGCATTATCAATATCTTTACCCATAGAAAACTCTGACAAATCCAACCCCACCTTTAATGCCAAACTACATATCTCCTTATAGCTGTTAAATGTTGTACGATTCATGTACTCATATATTGATTCCTGAAACAGTTCCTCGACAGTTTTATCTTTATACGCCAATAAATCTATAAGGTTATACTTCGTTCCGTTTTTTGCTGCATCATCCGGCAGATTAATTACCTTTAAGGAATCTCTATTTCCATTTATTGGAAGCCATATAGTAATGATTTCACGATAATACTCTTCAAAAGCTGAATGTAAAAAAACAGTTGCCGCTCTAAGCATATCAGTAAACTTAAATTCCTTATTATTGCCTGTCTTCATATCCCTTTTAATCTGATCATAAAAAGCACACAGGCTATCTACCCTCTGTAAATTTCTATCAAACACATCTCTATTTGCCGACATTTCATCAACCCCTAAATAATATGCAGTACATCATGTCCATCCAGCATACCCATCAATTTATCTTTCAATGCCTCAACATAGGCATCTATCTCTTGCTCATTTTTCAGCTTTGTTGCATAGCACAGACTGGTTCTGTTTGCTGTTACCACATCCACTTTCGGATCAACAGGTGCAGTCAATGTCTTCAAATACTGCTGCTTTATATTCTGTATTTGAATTCTCATAGCATCCAGTGCAGTCAGATTATCTGTAGTCTGTATCGCCTCTCTCTTTTGCACAAGAGCTGAATCTGCCTTTACAACGATATCTTTCTGTTCGCTTGTAGCAGTCTGATGGATCTCAGCCATAGCAGACTGGACTTCCATCTCAACATCCTGCCTCTTAACATCCAACATTTTTTCATAAGCAGACTTGATTTTCTGCATACGATCCGGAAGCTCGCTGATTTTTTTATATGGTTTAGACATCTGAATGATAGCTTGAGTATCACGCAGCTCTCTCATCAGCTGCTCATCAGCTTCCAGATATTCCTTCTCATTGCCAAGTTTCATCAGTAGATTTCTGGCACTGTCAAATATGTTTTTCTGACTCTTGAAGAATGCCAACACATCTACGAGATCTTCACTCAGATCAAGCAGATCATCCTCTAAGCTGATCATTTTGGAAAGTAACGCCGTATTATCCTTTTTCTGGACCAGCAGCGAGTCTATCGTCTTGATACCATTCTCCACAACTGCTTTATCCGGATAAGCCCCTGTATTGTACTGCATAAGCAGATTGCTCAGATTATCCTTCTGTGATACAAATCTTTCAATCACAAAAGCAATAAGACCATCTTCATCCGAAGGCACATCCATCACATTGAAGTACTCTCGGAGGAATTTGCGCGACTTCTCCATTAAGCTCTTATCCAATTCATGACGCTTCTGTACCAGAGTTTTATCTATTTCGGTCTTTCTTCGCAGATAATCCGGAATCTTATGATCTCCTGGCTGAATCGTACTGCCACTATACTGGATCACTGTCTTCTGATCAGCAATTAATTCTGCCACAATGGCTGCAATATCTATTTCCCTCCATCCATAAGGAATTCCTGAGAATCTCCTCTGGATATCTCCCATAGAAGTCGGTAGATGCTTCATTTCCTGCAGATCCAGAAATTGCATGATTTCTGCAGCCGCATCTGCATTTGGACTTGCAACACCGGTAAGTGTCATCTGTTTATTTGAACTAAGAACATTCAGAATATCCTGATCACTATCGTAATTCTTTCTTACGAGTGACAACTTCGTATAAACACTCTCTACAAGATAACCAAGTGCTCCATCAATCTTGTCTTTTACAGAGTTATTTTTTATTTCAACACGCTCACCATGCACATATATTTTAGCATTGATGATAGCGCTGGCAATAAGCTCCTTTGCCCTCTTTTCATATGCCGAAGCCTGCTGTTGCCTGCCTCGAATAATGCTCTGAATCGTCTCAGGAAGCTGAGCTACGTTGCGCCCTTTAACATACTTACGAATCTTCATGGCGCTCTCAATTTCTTCAAAATACGGATACTCATCAGAAAGAGCAATAATAGCCTCATTATCCATTGATTTCATGATGAGCTTCTGTTCTCCGCTTCCATACAGATCCGAAGCCACAGTCAAAATACGCAATTTCATAGATCCGGTCAGAGTTCCCACAACAGTATCATCAACTAACTGATCATATGCGAAATCATATTTATCATATTTGTATTTTTTGCTGACATAGAGGTCTCCGTAGATAGCCTCTATAATTTTTTGTGTTATATCTGCACTATTAACGATTGTCTGCCTGATTTCCCTTGCAATATCCTGCTCATCATCCGTTAAGAAAGCATATGTATCACCATTTCGTGCAATATAATTCTGTGAAAAGAGACGATCCAATGACTCCTGTACCGACTTACGCATATTGATCTTATCAGCACGAATATCTTCAACCATCAGAGTTGTGATATTATCAATATTAGCTTTCACATCATCAACATATCGTATAAGGTAAAGGAGTTTTAATATTTCTACATCATACTGTTCGATACCATCATGATTATCAGCCGCAGTTTGACAGCGATCTATAACTCGACGGATTGTACTCTCAAGGAATGTATGGACTGTATTATAAAAAAGTGAAAATGGAACAAGAGCATTTTCATCCTTATTTTCAATAACCTGAGCCGCCTCCTGGAAACCAGATAACATGGAACGTTCTCCTCCGGACAGATGCTTTCCGGAATTACCATGCTTACGAATCTGCGCCAGTACATTCTGTACCAATCTGAATTGATAAGGAACAAAAGGATAAGTCTCAACGAAATCATACTCACCTTCATATCCCTTCAGATCCAATACAGCATCGTTGAATGTAAAGAGATTACGAAGAACTGCACTGTTTATACCATATTTCATCCTCAGCATCTCATCAGCGATATCTGTCTTAGCCAAAATACGTTTCTTGATAACTTCATCTACAGAAGATGATGACAGACTGAGTCTGGTATTAAATCTTCCCTGAATCTTTGAGAAGTCATCTCCACTGATCTTCGTGATGGAATCAATAGCCTCCTGGCTGGTCACCATAACCCATACACGCCCTCCACACTTGGAGCCAATCTCTTCCACGATTGTCTGTAGGTTCAACATGAGGCTGCCATCAGAGCCTATATACTGACCAACTTCATCTATCATGAACAGCAGACGATACTCGTTCCCCCTGCTATTGATGTAATCACGAATTTCAGAAACCAACTGTTCTATAGTAAGCTCTGCAGTTTCCACACCATTAAACCAATTACGCGCAGCAGTTTCACTCATACCAACAACATCTTCCAAAACCGAAACAATATCATCCTCCCAGAACGCAAAAGCATCTCTGGCATTTTCCCAGGTATCCCCATTTACATTTTCAAAAGCTTCCCTAAAAGCATCAAGCTTTCCCTGCTTACTGATAAACTGCTCCAGCTTAGCAACCTTTAAATCATTACCATAGAATCCTTGATGTTCATAGAACACCTTGGCAAATACACGCAGAATGGCTGTAGCATCCTTATTGATCGGGCTCTTGGAATCAATATTAAAAAGAATAGTGTCTGTTGGAACTGATGCACATCTTTCCAACTGTGCAAACATCATTGGATCATCAAATTTATCCTCAAAATATGAAATAGCCGGCTTACCAGCAACTGTCTGATTAGATAAAAGGTATGATAATATCTTTAAGAAGTGCGATTTACCACTTCCAAAGAATCCTGATATCCACACTCCCATCTTATCTGTCGGGTAGTCGATAGAATGCTCATAATTATTTAAAAATGTAGTAAAATGCTTACGCAGTTCCCTTGTAATGACATACTCGGTAAGCTCCTGTTTAATACTATTCTCATCATCCTGAGCAACCTTGATAACGCCGTTTATATCACGATCGATTTCATTTTTGTATATATCATGTAAACGCATTGTAACTTCCTCCTTCAGATTAGATTAAAAGCACGGTAATAATGTCCATCCAGAAACTTTCCAAACAAATCAAGATCCTGCCCGTCAAACTTGCCGGGATATAACATCAGCACCGGGACATCTGAAAAGATATGCTGGATATTATCAAGTATCTTGTGTGATCTCATAAATGGATATACCTTTCCAACCCCGGTAATAAGAAGAATATCACCCTTCTCATGTGGCTCATATTTCATTTTTTCCACAAACGCTTCCGGTGTAGCCACATTTTCCAGCTTAGACCTAAGGAAATCACTCCCCTTTGTTTCTTCCATTCGCGGTATACTATTTAGAATTCTCTTTTCTTCACAAATCTGAAGAAATATCTTATAAAGATCACACTCTATTATTCTATATGCAGCATCTGTATTTCCCTTTAGCTGATCAAAATATGTTCTCACAACAATTTCATCAGCCGGATCATAACAGAACACATGAATTCCAACCTCATTGGATAATCCCTTGTTTGTAAGAAAAGCTTCCTCAGAAATACGAGAATTAATCTTATTCAAACGTTCTAAAATCTCTGACATTTCATATCTCCTCACTCAAAATAGTTAAATGCTGCTAATGCATCATAATCACCATTACTCTTAATCCCTTCAATAAGATCATCGTAAGGGAATACCGGATTGAGTTTTTCTGATTTCACCGTATCAATAAAATCGCATTCAACTAATGATTTTCTCAGAACCTGTTTAATCTTATTAATCGTAGCCTCACTCCAAGTATTTACCAGATCATCCTGTTCCTGAAGCCTTAAAAAGAACAGATTCATGTCCGCTTTTCCAAACTCAAAATCCTGTGTTCTGAACTTCTCTCCAATTACTGTTACCATGAAATCCCATACAATTCGGTTGTAACGCATCATCGCATAAAGATTGATCTGTTTTGCCACATCTACAGGGCCTTCTGCCAGCTCTCTCACAAGGTTCTCAGACTCCAACGCATCTATACGCTTGAAACACGTAGTGGCTATAGAGGTTATCATACGTTCCGTAGGAAATTGAAAAAGGTTCTCATCTTTTAATTTATGAATGATCGTATCACGTTCTTCTCCATCTGAAACTAACTTTGCAACAACACGAATCTCATAGAACAGAAACTGTTCTCTAGTTAGTCCACCATTATATTCATTATTTCTTCCCATCAATATCTCCATATATATGTTTTAATTTATCTAATGCTTTATTATTCTTATGACAATTCAATCAGATTCTATTTTATCCCTCACGATATGCATTATCATTCAGTATCGGTTCCGGAGCAAACTTACTCTTCGGCGAAGTCTCATAACGAAGCTTGTACCACTGATAATATGAATAATCCCGGAGATCATCATACGAAAATGTCATATCATTCCTGTACATATAATCATATATAGCGAACTTCTCCGACAGATTGACATGCTGTACCTCTACTGTATTTCTATTTCTCGTTGTGGAAAGATAAATGATAACGAACAGCAGTACTATATTTAACCCTATACTAATCCAAAATTCTATTTGCATATGACTATCCTCCGTCACCAATCACACCGTATATTTCTTACTTATAAGTTGCTTCATCCTCTCCTTAACCCCTTCCGGGCCTTCGATTACTACCCGGCCGCCCAGGGCTACTATCCATCCAAGGAACTGATCGCTTACTGCCACGTCAACTCTCGCACGAAAGTGTTTGTCATCAACCTTCTGCAGCGTTGAATCTCTACCAAATCGGTCGATGATCACATTTGCCATCTCATTTTCGCAGAGGAGGGTAACGCGCTCCTCCTGCCCGCCGAACATCCGAAAATGCCTCTTCGAATACACTTCCTTATCAATCTTTCGGAACTTCGTCGCGCCCTGCCGCTTCTCCTTCGTTTCCTCGGTCTGCAGCATTTTATCGACTCTGTAATGCTTGAAATCGTCCACCGCCTTGTCGTAGCCCACCAGATAATAATTCTCATCATCCCACAGCAGCGCCCACGGGCTGATATCGTAGTACGCCCCGTCGTGGCGAAGCTCCATCTTACCCTCCACGTTCCATGAGAAGTATTTGAACCTGATCCGGTGATTATTTGTGATTGCATTCTGAATAGCGTCCACCGTGTAGAAAATGCTCTCATTCATATTTTTCACGCGGTTCGACACGTAAACGTCGCGGTCGATCAGCCTGGCGTCATAGTTACTCGCCATGTGCTCGATCTTCTCGATCAGCTCTTTTGACTTTTTCAGGGTTATGAATTTGGAGGATGCGATTGCATCCACGATGATGTGAAGCTCGGCCAGCTCAAAATCTCGCGCGCCACAATAATAATACGTCCGGAACCCCTCCTGACGCTTCAGGATCTCTATGCCGAAATCGTTCAGCGCATCCAGATCGTCGTAAATACTCTTACGCTGCGCCTCGATATCGTATTTCTTCAGCTCCGCGATGATCTCCGCCATCGTGAGCGCATGGTTTTCGTCCGTCTGCTCCTGCATGATCTTCGCCAGATAAAACAGCTTCAGCTTCTGATTTTTCCCCTTCATACACCTTGCTCCTCATCCCATAATCTATTCCGACAGTTCATGCGATCAATTGGTCACAGAACTCTTTACACTCTTCTCCGCGGAACCCCATATATTCCGCATTTACATATGTAGAATTATATCATAAAACATAGGTTTATAAAAGGGACAGAGCAACATTTTGTTGCTTTTTGCATCATCCTGCATCATCATATGCACTCTTGTATACTCTTATTCAGTTATGAACCCTGCAGCCATCAGAATATCACCTAATCCATAGCATAATCTCTCTGGTTTAGAATCATCATGTGCCCTCTCATAATACGGGTTAAGTACAAGTTTATCCTCCCTCCGCATTTTCGCATATAGAAGCGCCGTATTATAAGCATCATCAAGACCATTATGTGCTCTTCCGTCTGTACAAATGTCCGTTGCGATAAGTGCCTCCTCTAATGAATAGCACTTTTTCATCTTCATCTTCTCGGAAAACTCAGGCTGGCAGTCTATCCAGGTTTCAAGCATTTTTTCGAATCTCGAACCTGCCTTCAGTCCTTTAGCTCCTATTTCATGTATAAACTGGAACTTATCAGAATTACTCCATGAAACAGCTGTTACTTCCTCATTTTCCGGAAGCCATGCCATAAATCTTTCAAGAGCCGTTTCCAGCCTCGGAGCATCCCAAAGATCCACATCGGTTATTCCTGTAAGCTTCTTTATAAAGCCATCCAGATAGCCAAACTCAGGTTTCACGAAAGTATTGAATGTATCAATCACTTCATATTCTTCATTCATCAGAGTTGCCCCAATCTGTATGGTTTCCTGATTATACCGATATCTTTTTTTACAACTTCTCGGAACTCTGCACATTTCCAAATCCACTACAACATAATAACTCATACACGTCCTCCTTATCCCGGGGCAATCAAAACCCACTTCTCATCCAGCATGATTCATATGATCCAGTTTGTCCGGTCCGACTCAATCTCCGGCCACAAATCCCAACAATATAAACACCCAAAAAACCATCTTTAGTACCAGTTTAAATGGCCAAAATATCAGATTAAACACCATCTTCACATGCCTCACCGTCCTTCCAAAAGCTCTCTCCTACACTCGTTGTAATGCTTACAGCACATGCAACATCCTTTACATGTTTTCTTTCTCATCATCCAAAATTTAAGTCTTTGAAGCATTTATACTACCTCTTTTCTGTAAGAATAATTGCAATCAAACTTCCTTCTGACTCTATCCTACACAATTGTCTGGTCGATAAAAATGCCATACTTTATGTAAACCAAATATTGTAAATCGTACATCCCAAATCCTTAATTTTATATAGTGAAACACGCCTTAATTTTATGATGTTAAGTTATTTATCCGAATCCTTAACATAATTAGTTTGAGTTTTTTTGATTCAGTTTTATATAGATATGTCATCTGGATTCATTACTCAACTATTCAGAAAAATATTGGAAACTGCAAAATGTCATTAAACCAGTCATCAAGGGGATTGGGGACTGCGTCCCCAACAAGCAGAAAAGACCCATAATGTGCGATTTAAAAACGCACATTATGGGTCTTTTCGTTGCTTGCCAAGAATTGGACATGCCAATTCTCTTGTACTTCTACACCATTTTATATTTACTTCTGCACCACTTTAATAGTTATTATTTTCGCCGAGATCATACTGGTGCCTATGATATATCACTATATTTGATTATTTCCAGAGGCCTTTCTTTCTGCCTTTATTCTCTCGATGGTTTTCTGAATTAACTCAACATTCTCATCTGTGATCTCAAAGAGAAAAGGATTACCCTTTCCCTCGGCAAGATAATCCGCCGAGATAAACATCTTGTTACACATTAAATATACCTCAGACACGGTCAGTTCTTCGCCTTCAGCATTGATTATTTCGTTTAGTCTTTCCTCGTTTATCCCCGTAAGACCTTCAAATATTTCATGTGAAATATTGTAATCATCCAATAATTTCTTTAAATTTTTACCCATTGTTATACAAATATCATCTTTTTCCATATAGCCCTTAATCCTCCTCTATTCCGGCCTCATGTGCACGCTTATTTATATCCTCCATCTTTGCATCCAGCTTAGCTGCAATCTCGGCACAGACAAGAAGTTCCTTTTCCAGTTCTTTAACAACATTCTGATCTATATCTTTCTTGTATTTGATCTTGTGTTCAAGGCTCGCCCACCAATCCATCGAAATGGTACGCAGCTGCACCTCCACCTTCATAAGCTTCTTTCTGTCATGTAAAAAGATAGGCGTTTCAACTATCAGATGCAAGCTTCTGTAACCGTTTTTCTTTGGATTTTGGATATAATCCTTCTTCTCTACCAGCCTGACATCATCCTGCTCTAACAATGCCTTCTCCAGCATGTAAATATCTGCCGGAAAAGAACAGATAACTCGAATACCGGCAATATCGGTAAGATTATCCTCTATAGTTTGAACTGTCGGAAATATATTTTTACGGCGCATCTTTTCCGCTATACTCTCCGGTGACTTCAGCCTGGACTTAATCGTTTCTATCGGATTTCGATCATACTTCAAAGATAACTCTTCGTTCAACACATTGAACTTTGTCTCTATTTCCATAATCGCACATCTGTAATATGCCATTAATTCCTTGTACGGCTGGACATTCTGCTCCAACCATTTTCTTGCCTCCTCCGGCGATACTCTTACTTCGTTTAAAATATTAGCGATTTCATTACCTGCAACCTGTATACTTGTATTTTCCATTGTTATAGATCCTTCCATTGTTTAAACAGCACCAAACAAAGCCATTATACCATACATTCATTCAAAATAACCCATCGGATCTACAGCCTCACCATCAATATGCAATTCAAAATGCAAATGAGGACCGGTGGCAATACCGGACTCTCCAACCCTTCCAATCACTTCTCCGCGTTCTATAAGATTACCTTCCTGGACAAATGACATGCTCTGATGCAGATACCAGGTCTGCATTCCATTTCCATGATCAATGACGACATATAACCCTCTGATGCTGTCTGCTCCCTTTGTGACAACCTCACCGAATTCTGCTGCAACAATATCCGAACCATAAGCCGCGCCGATATCAATCCCCCTGTGGTAGGTCGATGCTCCCGCAGTCGGAGCCTCTCTCGGGCCAAAATCATCCGTTATCTCTCCCACAGGAACCGATGGACATGGCCATAGTAGTTCGCTATACAGTGCATCTCCCGGCGTTGAATCATCATCTATAATGACTATCGGTCGAACATCATCCCCTCCTGAATCCGCCTCTGAATCTGAGCTTCCAAACAGGATACTGATAACCATACTGATGATCAAATACACAACAACTATCGCCACCAGAACCGGAATCATCGTTGCAACTATAACAGCTTTGATGATCTTGATAAGTGCCTTCAGTAGTTCGAGCAGTTCATTATCTCGCATTCGCTTCTGATATGGAGACAGTCCATAGTTCCCCGATGACCAGTCATTACCAGATCCATCATCCCCTCCTCCAAACAGTCCATCACCGGATCCGCCTTCCTCAGATTCTCCGGCATATTTGTTTGCACTACCCTTCAGATGCTTTATAGATGATGATACCGGACGAGTGACGGTTCTCTTTATTCTCTTTACTGATACGCCTTGTTTTTTGCCTTTCTTGCCGTTATCATCCTTCTTGCCAATATAGTTCTTGCGGTTCTTCTCGGAACGGTTTCTGCTCGAGGATCTGTTGTTCTTCCCAGAATTATTCTTATTACTTGTTACGACCTTCTCACCATCGACGGTCCTTATGGTTCTAACCTGATAGGTTGGTTTTTCTTTATCCAAAACCTCACTTCCTTCCTGTAAACAAAAAAGACGTTACAAGTATTTCTACCTGCAACGCCTTGCAACAGCTTTTATTTCATAAAATGATTATTCAGCCTTCTTATTTTTCTTTTTGTCCTTCTTTTTCCTTGCTATTTTTGTATTCATTTTGAAGTTCAACGATTTGCTCATGTGTTAGTTTTTCGTTTTTAACTGCTCCTTTTATTACCATACCGACTTCATTATGATCAGTTCCATACCTTTCTTTTAAGTATTTTTCCTCAAACTCCTCAAATTCTTTATCGCTCATATTGTTGAATTCATTCTCATCATCTTTATATGGTGTATCATCGCATATATACATTTCATAGCTTTCTTTTTTTGACATAATTACACACCTCATATACCAATATTAGTCCAATGGTCTCCACAAACCATCTTTCCCAAGATACTTCGTTCTATATTCCTCATAGGTACGCTTTATATCGTCAGGAGCAGTTGGATCAAGATAAAAATAATCTGTATCATCTTCCATTCTAAGCCACTTTTCTAGTGTTTTGCTCATATTTCTTTCTTCTTTACTTGGAAGAACCATCATAATGAACCACTCCTTCGACTAGTTTCAAAATCTCTTGTTGAACAACACTCTACAACTAGTTAATCATATTAATCTCAATTCCGTTCTTTTACACACATAATCAACTCATCTTTTCGCTCTTGTGGTATTCTTTCCCAATAACTTTCAGGCAAATACGCACAATCTGAAACCTTATCTATTGCCACATCAATTACCTTTGGTGGCTCTATAGCATGGCACAGCATCCTGTCACGATCCTTCCAATGGCACAAATGACACAATGATTTTTCCATTTGCTCTTTTGTTGGTTTTTTAATCATTTGCTTTACCCCCCCCATTTTGTTTTTTATAAAACAATCCGCAAAACCAAAAGCATTGTATTTGATATATACTCAAATATTTAATTATTTTTGTAAGCATCCGTGGTAATTATTTCTGCAAACCCAACTTGATCCATGTCTCATCGCCCTCCTTAATTTCATCTACAGATAATTCACCAATATATATACCCATGTAATCTGATAAAGGTGTTACCCATTTTCCATCCTTCCACTGAAGAACCATTATACCTTTAGAATTAGAAATTAACTTAATAACGGTATTACGTTCTTCTATTATGAAATATTTTATTTCCATGCACATCACCCAAATACATATGTCGAGCCATTCGCCAAAGCTGATTCATCGTATTTATACTAGCTATTGTGACAAGTGAATTCGACATATAACAAATCAACAACCCCTGCTTCTTCTAAGGATTATTGTACCATCATCCCTTCATTTCCACTACACAATTTCTAAAACTCATGCTTCGGCTTGGTATCCGCCAGATCATATATAACTCCCTTCTCAATCCTGCCATCAAAGTTAATAAACTGATTACCACATTTGAAGAGTCCGCAACCTTCCTCAGCACTGATCAGCTTATCTGTCTGGATCTTTGAGAGTTCATACAGGTCCTTCAGTTCTGCAGCATCCAGCTGGGACTGTTTGAACATGACAACGATCTCACTGTTGGAAAGCATATTCTTGGCCGCCTCCGTATGCAGAAGCTTGTTGATGTTCTGGACGATTCCTGTGATATACCCGCCGTATTTACGCGACTCTGAATAGAACCTTTCAAAGAGATGCGACAAATAAATGTCATCTAGGAACCTTCCGACCTCATCAATCTTGATATATGTCGGCTTGCCTGAAACAGAATTAAGCACAAGCCTATTTTGAATGGCATCCATGATCACCGTCATCCCTGCATCCCAAACAGACTTGTCCATCCGGCTGATGTCAAAGCAGAGGATACGCGCGTTCATATTTACATTTGTAAGTCCGTTAAAACAACTCATAGCACCGAATAACATTTGCTCCATATAGAGCGCCAGTTCCTTTGCCGAATCTTCCGGCTGACTCCTGATTGATTCGTAGAGATCATTCAGCGTTGGAATCTTCTCATATCCCAGTCCGACATACGTATTAAATATTCTCTGGCAGCACCTCATGAGGATCGACTCCATCGCCCTGGTGAAATCATTTCCAAGTGACGCATGGAAAAATGCAACCAGCAGTTCCATCTTCCTTCTCACGTCATCTCCATCGCCATAACCCTGGCACATATCCATTGCATTTATCATATCAGTCGATCCGGTTCCAAGCGTGATAACCTGCCCTCCCAGAGCCCTCGTCACATGAGTATATTCTCCATGCGGATCCACAAATATAATATCTCCCGGCGTGAGCAGAGCTTCGAGTATAGCCGTGATCTTCACCCGCATCGACTTACCGGATCCCGGCACGCCCAAAACCCATTCATTCCCATTCAAAAGGAGCCGCCTGTCAATCAGCATTTCCTGCTTAGTATCCTCGTGCACGCCATAAGGAATACCGGTCACATGATTGATAATCACAGAGTCAAATGGCATCATGACCGCCTGATTCTCCGTCGTCACGTCACGCAGGTTCGTGATCCAGCGTGGACCATATGGCAACACCGTATTGAGTCCCGGAAACTGCTGTAATGCAAGCGTAGACAGTTCAGCTCCGCATTCACTGGCTGTCTCAATCAGGCTGTCTGTGTATTCATTCAGTTTCTCAAGCGTATCAGCCAGTACAACCGCTGTAACATTTGACAGAAATATCCTCTGGTTTCTTTCAACCACATCTTCGCTCATTTCTTCCACTATCTTCTGGTCCTTGATAAATCTGAGCGGTGGCTTACTATATCTTCGTGTGTCCGCACCGGGACGCCTCTGCCATCTGTCAAGGTTCGATTCGGATGACATTTCCGAGTCCTCAAGGAGCTTTGTGATCGTCTCCGATGAGAGCGGTATGATGTCCACCGAGATCATCATATTTGTATTTAACTCCATCAGCCGTGATAGTGTTTCCACCTTGAGCGACTTGCCCCAGTCTTTCAGAAAGAGTACTCTTCCGACCTTTTTGCCCATCTCAAAATAGAAATGGTGAAAATGAAATGTATCCGGGCAGAAATAATCCTTCCACGAACTGCGTCTTTTCTTCGCTGCCTCAAGATCAAAATTGTAATACTGCTCACTCCCGGATCTGTAAAAATCGTAAAATATCTCCATCCTGTCATGGATGTTCATCTTATCAACAGACGAATTGATCTTCTTCAGACGTTTTGAAAAATCCTTCCCAAAGCGTTCAAAATACTCCTCAGCCGAATCACTATTCCGCCTGTCCGTCACAACCGTCAGATACCTCTCCTTGATAAGACCCGATGCCTTTGCACGGTTATTACGGCGCATAGTATTGTATTCCTGCCGAAGCGAATCATAACCGTCACCAACATCAGTCCGAAGCTGAATATAGTTGGTCTTCTGATAATTGATATTTCTGTTGAACAGTGTGATCTTGTATGTCGTATCCCTGGCATCCAAACTGTTCAAAATATCCGAATAAGACATAAAAAAATCCTCCTGGTCTTCAATCGAACCGGAGGCAAAATCAACATCCTTGATCCTGTATGTACTTGAGTAAATATGATTCCTAAACTCCATCATACCGCTCTCATGGAGCTTAATACATGGTAACGCCTGCTGAATGGTACGCACTTTGGATAGCGGTTTCTTGTAGTGTTTATTTTTTTCGAGTAGCATAATGTTCCTTTCTTTTATTGACTATTTTTCTTTCGTTGACTACACTATTATGCGAAAATAATTAACATTTGCTTTTACATTTCATATTTACTTTCTTCCACTCCTCCGCCTCAAACCGGAGGGGTTTGTTATTCCTCTGACTTCTTATAAACGCTCCCAATAGTTTCAATCCTCTCAGCCCATAATATGGCTTTAGAGCTATGATCACAAATGGCAATGCCGGCAGGGCTGAAATGATTCCCTTAACCATACCGATATCTGGCAGTAACACCACCATACATAATGAAAAAAGGAATCCGAGAAGCAGATCAAATAGCTGCCATAACTCGAATCCCATAAAGAGTCTTTCCCTCACTCCGAGGAGCTCAGGGTTGATTTTGATTGGTTTCATAAAATACTCCTTAAATTAAAAGGCAGACAATTATGTCTGCCTAATACTATTCTTATTTAATCATCTAAATGATCTTCAATGAAATCAACATCCATGTATACTGCTTCTCCCCAACCTTGTTCTTTTGCTTCAGATGCCCCTCTCTTTATTTTACTAATGGCAACTGAATACGAAGAATACTTGCTTGAATCCTCGTCATAATAGCCTATTCCTGTTTCAGATCCATTATTTGGAGTAAGTGCTATCAAATTCTTATCTGCTGTTCCTCCAAGCTTATTGGCGCCAGAATAATGAATACTATATACAACGCTTCCATCTGTAAAATCAGAATACATTACTTCAATTAGATGAAAACTATCAGGATCATATAGTTTTCTTCGAATCTCTTTAGATATAATAATAGCATAATTCATATGTTTTTCTTTTAGTTTTTCATTTAAAGCAGCCTTTTCTTCTTCCTCTTTCTTCTTTTCATTTTCTGACTTTTCTTTAAGTAAATTGTCTAATTCATCTTGTGCCTCAAGTAATACATTATAGTTATTTACAGACTCTTTCTGCTTATCTGTTAATGTCGAATATGTTGTTAATAGCTTATTTATTAAATCCTCATCATCAATTGTAACATCTCCGATAGAATTAATATCATCTATCATCTTTTGGGCTACCGCATCAGGTTTGCTTTTTTCTTTTTTTCCACACGCCGATAAGCTAAAAACCATTATTATAACTAAAAGTATATATTTATTCTTACGCATAAAGCATTCCCCCGCTTTCTTTCTTTACTTTGAGAATTAAGTTTTCTCATTATTCTATATTATCACTATCTTTTCACTAATTGGTGGGCTCATAGCCCACTTCAGAAAAGAACTCTATCTATCTTTAAAACATATTCTGCAGTCTTTTTTATGGATACCTTCTGATTTTGTGGCATCATCATATGTCTTAAAGAAAACAAATTGAGGATCTTTTCTGTTAACCTTTGAATGACAACACTCTCCATATACATGTAATGTTCCTGTTTTTTTGTTCAATACATATTTGTCCATTTTTCAACCCTTCTTTCTCTTTTTCAAATTGTGTACTTTTTGACAGAGGATGCTTATGTTACAAAAATCACCTATGAAATATCGATTTTTCATTGAGATGTTCTTCAAAGAATGGTATTATTATCTATATAAAAAGGCTGTCAAAAAGTACTCTTTTTGACAGTTCTTTCATTTTTCTGAGGCTCTTATTCTTCTCAATCTACGGTAAAATGTCGACTCTGAAATATTGCATTTTGAAAGCAGCTCTGGTAACGATATTTGATCATTCTCCCATTGCTGAACTATCTTCGGAAAACACTCCGGTAATGATTTCTCCGGCCGTCCAAAACGTACGCCTCTTGCCTTAGCAGCATCAATACCCTGTCGTTGCCTCTCTCTTATATGTTCTCTCTCGCTCTGCGCTACAAAGGATAATATTTGCAGAACAATATCTGCAATAAAAGTTCCAAGAAGGTCTTTGCCCCTCCTGGTATCGAGTAACGGCATATCTATCACCACGATATCGACCCCCTTATCTTTCGTCAGGAATCTCCACTGTTCCTGTATTTCCTCGTAATTCCGCCCCAATCTGTCTATACTTAGGACATACAAGACATCGCTCCTTTTGAGTTTTCTGACCATCTTCTTATAATTAGGCCTATCAAAATTACATCCCGACTGCTTGTCAATGAAGATATTGCCATCACCGACTCCGACCATCCTCATACTATCGATCTGCCTTCTTTCATTCTGATCGACGCTTGATACTCGCACATAACCATATTCTTTTGACATATTACTTTTCCTCCACGCTTCAAGTAATAATGTCATTCTACAAGTATTCAAGTTTCCAAAAATTCTAATGCTCATATGTCATTTTCATACAAAAGATTTTATCATGACTTATATTTCAAATGGTGGGCTACTAGCCCACTACAATTCAGATAATCATATCCCAAACACCCTATTCACCAGCTTATCTGTTCCCTTCAGCATTCCGAACAGCATCAGGAACAGGAAGCTCATCTCTGCCATGTATCCAAACACTCTGCTATCGTCCGAGATAGCTCCGGTGCTCCCTGATCCCATGGATCTCGACCACTTGACGTTGAATCCGGACGTAAAGAATGCCTGGAACAGGTACAACACCAGCACCATTACCAAAGCTTCCAATACAACCGCCAGGAACGTCTTGAGGAAGTTATAAAATACAAATCTAGTTGACTTACTGATAACCGTTGATACAGGAAGCGGCGAAATAGCGATCAGCAAATACATATTGAAGAGTCTTCCATAGACTGAAAGAAGCACGCCACAGGTCGAGATAACTATCCACACCGAAGCAATGATAACGATGATAAATACACCTATCTGTCTGGTTATCCTCATACGCCCTATGGCATCGTTCAGCTGTTCCGGAATGGTTATATGAAATATCGAAGTCCCATCATCGGCAACCATTCCGGTTACATTCATCATCCGCTTTGTCATCCCCTGCCCGATCTTGATGCATTCGAGAAGAAGGTATTTGCCATAGTAAAGGATTGCATTTGCAAGGATAACCTCAATAAGAAACTGTAGCCAGACGGTACCGCGCTTAAGCTCAGCGTATCTGGATGTCGACTGCAGCAGTCCGATCCAGATAAGCATTCCGGCAATAGTGATTCCCATGGCCACCATAGCATCATACAATGCACTGACAGCCTGCCATATGGCTCCATCCTGAAATGTAGTTATATCCGTCGTAAGTATCCCCAGGAACATATCAATCTTATCGCAGAAAAACTCCAATGCCGCAGCAAATATGTCTGCAATCATTCATCCTCGCCTCCTTCCTCTCTAAAGCCATTTTATTTACCAAGGATCCATTTCACTATGCTCGGAGCAAATGCGATTACCACTCCGATAACTCCGACTATAATTCCCATATTTCTTGATTCAGTATTGTGTCCTGCCTGGTTCATCGCAGCCCATATAAAGCCGAACAACGCCATGATTCCTCCAATCCAGCCACAGACCCAGTTGATCAGTTTATTTGTCCTTTCTGCAGCATTATCAAGTTCAGGAACACCACTGGTGTCACTGAGAACAGTTACATTTTTCTCTGTTCCTTCTTCTGTTACATCCTCTGTATTATCTCCGAAAACCCTTCCACCTATTGCATTTCTGCCGACAGTCTGCGCACTTACCCCTGTACTCTTTGTCATAAAAAAAGCAACACCTACGAAAAGTGCTGCAACCAAAAACATTCTTATTTTGTTTAATTTCATTTTCAGTATCCTCCATATTATTTTGTTGACTATAGTGTCTCATCATCTATATAATAATTACATCTTTGATAACTTAATTATAAAAAGCCTCGAAGAGTGTCACGTAATTTAGCAGACACGCTTGACATTAAACGCTCAGATTGTTATATTAAAGATACAAAAAGGTGCTACCGATAGACGGTT
Organism: Eubacterium ruminantium; assembly: GCA_900108205.1. Taxonomy (GTDB): domain Bacteria; phylum Bacillota; class Clostridia; order Lachnospirales; family Lachnospiraceae; genus Eubacterium_Q; species Eubacterium_Q ruminantium_A. The sequence continues at coordinate 40,937 of FNUU01000016.1, forward strand.
AGCCCAAATAAGATTTGTTTATAAAAAATAACCGCATCTATTTGGTCGTAGGGCGGTTATTTTTGTGGTTTATTATTATCGTGTCCGATCATATATCCAAGGCCAAAGCACCCAATGCATAAAGCAATGACTGCAATAAGCCCATCTATAGTCAACATATACACGCCCTCCTTTCACCTGATTCCCCGAAGGGTTTCTATGTAATCAGAGGGTCACAGTCCCTCTGTTGAAGGACTAACCGCCTACCGTTTAGGTAGCACCCAGATTGATTATATCATATAGCCTGATATTATCCACTTAAAAATTGTAAATTCTTTCACTCGTATTCATCCACATCCAGCAGATACCCGTCCGCCTTTGGCAGAGCCATAAGCTTTCCTGAGTATTGACCACCCACCACTTCTACCGTTCCAATCGATAGCGGAGCCTTTCCCCAGTCATATGGTATATCACCTTTCTTATCCGCCACACCATCATAAAATTCATGTTTTTTCAAATCATACTTATAATCCTGGATGACACCATAATACGGCGTGATCAGAAAACATTTCTTCTTATCCAGACTTCTGACCTCTCCCGGTGTCCTCAGATCTCTCTGGATCAGCTGCTCCTGCCTCGAACTGCCGCCCTGCCTGCCATAGTTCTTTGTATATGTATAAGCATGGATAGTACATTTACCCATAAGTTCCGAATAGTATTTGCAAGTCTCAAGCTCCAGTGAGCCGAGAAAGAGCTGCCATGCACAGTTTCCATACAGAGTCCTGTAGTATTTCTCAAATATGGCCTCAATCTGCTGTTTATCCTGAAGAACTATAACAAACGAAATATTCCTTGAACGGCTTGTTGAGAGGATCTTCTGATAATCATCAGGCAGTGCGATATTTGAGAACTCATCCATGAAGAAACGTACAGGTCTCGGTAACGGTCCATTTGCCACGTGATCCGCATAATCATATAGTTGCTGGAACATCTGCGTATATAGCGTTCCTGCCATAAAGTTATAGACGGAGTTGTTATCCGGGATGATCATAAATACAGCCACCTTCTTGGTTGCAAGATCCAGGATATCCATTTCATCCTTAAATGTCATACTCTGCATTGATTCAAGGTTAAATACAGACATCCTAGATGCAAACGTGGCTCTTACCGATGATAGCGTTCGCCCCTTGGCAGAGCTCCACATTTCATAATATCCATATGATGATTCCTTGGCATTTTTGATACGTTTGAAAAGCTTATCAACCGGATCATCATTTTTCTTTGTTTCAGAGTCATCAATATATCCAAATATCTTCATGATAGTGGACATATTCTGCTCGTTCTTCGGAGCAAAATGATACAGATATAGACAAAAGCTCATCATCATGCTCTTGGCCAGATCACTCCAGATCTGTTCACCCTTCGTAGCAGTCTTGTCATCCATAGCCGCCCACATATTATTTACAAATAGCAGGATATCATCATCACTTCGGAAATACCTGAACGGATTATAACCATGACTCTTCACATGTTCCACAAGATCCAGCACCCTGACATCATATCCATTTTCTTTAAGCAACCTGCCGGTCTTCTTAAGGATCTATAGCAATAGGTAAGGCTTTGATATAATCTCCACCTTTTCCCCTGCTCTACACCGTACGTGACCCTTTCAGGTCATACGGCGTGCCATCATGCTTGTAAATCATTTAGTCGACTTGATTTACATTTTGCATGACTAGAGGCCTTTCCTCCACCGCTTATTATCACGGTTTCATAGGTACAGCGCCTCCGCTATCACTGACATTATCTCCCTTATATCATCAATGATGATTTTCCCGTTCGATACGCTTCATAGAAAGTAGATTCTCCACGCTGTCAGCTTTCCACGTTCCAAATACACTATCTTTCACATATATCCTTAGGTTTCTTCTATGAGCCTGCTACCTTGCCGATGCCTGTAACATCGCATGGGCTTTCATAAAGGCAGAGTCTTACTGACCCACAGTAGCAACACTAGTTGTGTTACCTTGCATTTCTACAAAGTCCCGATATAGACCCGTACATTCAAAGATTCGTCAGAAGGCTAGTCAACCTTCATTCTAACCATAGATATTTTATAGACCTCCGGCATATAGGACATATCTTCCACCTCTGGAAGACTTTCGACAGCCTAGCTGTTACGATGTCTCTCTGCCGACTTCACCGAGCTTCTTACATTTCCGTTTCTACTAACTTCAATGCAAGTCGGAGTATTAAGGATGCCTTTCAAGGCGTTACCCTATCATTCGACATTTTGTGTATTTAGTTCTACAGCTTCTGTTATATTAAGCGAGCTGTGCCATAGCTTTTCACTATGGAACGTGTCGCACCGCCCTTAGGATCCGTTGTGACCGGATTACAATTCATCTGGATGATGTTTGGAATTATAAAGCCTCTGGTCTTCATACGGCCGGCGCCTCCAAGGACAAGAGTGTTAATGTTGTCGCAATTTGAATCCATAGATACCCTGACATTCCTGGTAAATATGATGTCGTTTTGAAATCTCGCCATTTCTGTTTTTTTACTCTCGGGCTTGTCTTCTTTGTTATTAAGCATCTCCTGGGAAGTCATTTCATTCTTCTTTTCAATTTTCTTTCTCTTTTTATATTTCTTGTATTTTCTGGACTTCTTGGTTCTGAGCATCCTCCCGACTTTCTTCGCATTTGCCCACTTTGCCGAATCATGCTCCTCTCCCGGCATCGTATTTTTCAGAGATGTAATTATCAGGAAGAACACTGACACATATATCAAGGTATAAACGATTACCACCAGCACCGTCTGTCTTGAGAATACAAAATGCAGTGGTCTCTTCTCCATCTCATCTTCCATGTAATCAATGAGTTTCAGAAGACTGCTTCCTTTGAAACTCGAAAATCTGATAACCGGCACAAGAAGTATCGGATACATGACAAATGCCAGGCATTTCAGCATACGCTTTCTTTCTTCAAGCAATGGCATCTCTCCCTTCTTCGATCGTCATGATTATATTTCTAAAAGCAGTATCCATATTCCCCAGACCTGAGCGTAAAGCATTTAGGGTAACTGTTGGATTCCGTCTGATAAATGGTATATCCGGAGGCTTCTGCTGATACCTCTTGCAGGTCATATAGCTTGCAGAGAGTGCCTCAGCATTATGTGCATCACGGTTGTAGTGGTAATCCTTCACAGCTTGATCCTTTTTCACCGGTTCAGATTTATTGTACTTCTTCTGGTATATTTCCCTGTAGATATCATCTAGGTAAAAATGTGCATACTCACGAAGCAGATTCTGACTTATCTCATCAAAGTCCTTATAATCATTCGTTACAAGGATTTCTTTTTTCTCACTGTCATAGAAACATTTAAGCTTATTATCAAGTTTCTTATCCATGAACGTTATCTCACACGGAGCCACATCCATAATAGTTTCCGCAAAGGATCCGCTATCCTGAAATGTCAACTGCCTTCTCCTCGCAGCATTTGTATATTTGATATCAAATACTTCCATGAATGAATGATCAGCTTCATTTCCTGACAAAATATATATCGGATTATCCATACGAAGAACAGTAATCCCAGCCATGTTCCACGCCATCATCGTTCTGACATCCGTTGCCGCTTTGTCATATCCATAAATGATAATCTTGTTTGAAATACCAAGCCTGCTATCCATCCTGCTAAGATAATCCAGAAAAGCCTTGTACCGATCCGGATCATCCATCAACTCTTTTGTTGTATCATCAACATATTTGAGCAAACGCTTCACAAACTCATTTTCCAATTTGCGCCTCCCTCCTCAATCATTGCACAACACTTGTTTTGCTCTTGTCTCTCTCATCCTCATCATCCGGTTGTAATAGTCCCCTCATGAAGTTACGTATTGCATCCTCATCCATGGTGTTGCTACGATCCTTACTTCTTTCTTCTTCAGCCTTCTTTGCATTTTCCTCCAGTTCCTTGATCACAGACTTCCGCTCTTTATCCGGCTGATACATCCTTCTTTCATTCATCGAGTAAGCGCCGGACTGAAACTCGTTCCCCTCCGACGCTTCCGCGGGGTTTATCTGTACCGCAGGTTGCAGCATTTTTCCCAGCACGTCACGAATGTCGGCAACTGAGTCAAACTGTGATTTCTTCAGGTTATGTTTCTGATCATTAACTTGATCATTTTTTACAGCATCATTCGTTCTATACTGGCTGTTCTGCCCTTCCGCTTGTGTCCTGTCATCTCCCTTTGTTGCAGTAACCGAAGCCGCAATCTCAACAAGCGAATACTTTTCAATGATCCTGTTAATCTTGCTGGCATCCTCAGCCTTAACCATGATGTCATAAATACCGGCCTCTTTATCGTCGCCATGACGTTTAACTACGCTGTATTTGACACCATAGTCCTTTGCAGCATCCTTAAATGCATTGAACCGTTCATCTCCCTTCAACGTAAACACCTTCAGCTCAGAACCGGACTGAAGCAGTGACTTCAGCCTAACCTTACCACTTGCCTTCGATTCCTCAGATGCCGCCGCCGAGATGAACTTCAATAGTTCCACCGATGCCTGTCCTGACACCTTCAGAAAAAAAACAGAACCAGATAATACAAGCCGTACTATCTGGTCCGATTCATTCGTACCACTATACATATTCACTTTCTCCTTCCTTACTTTTTGCTTTTGTATTTGATAAAAGGCAGAAACAACTAAGCTTCTACCTTTTGATTATCTGTTATATTTAGACTGATCACAGCTACAAATCTATTTGTATTCATCATCGGTTATTCAATCTTTTGAGCAATACTACAAGTCAAAATCCACCTCAATAAAAACATCACATGTTTCTTTCTCACCTTTGTGTGCAGAAAATGACTCGCCCAACTTTTTTCGAAATTTATCACACTTTTCTTTACCAAACAAACTCTTATAGCGGACCTCATAGTGGACTATTGGTTCTGATATGGTGATGCCGTCTTCCTTAGCTTTGTTATTTATGTCGTTAAGAGCCCTCTTTCCCAAAGGTGATAGTTCAACAGTCACCTTACTACCATTTTTAGATATAGTAAAAAGATCTCTGATGTAGATAGCATCGTTATAACCATATTTGTCCTTCTTATATACTGGGGAATCATCTTTAAATTTATGCATGAATTCGTCATAGCTCGCAGCATAAAACTTGAACGACTGATGAATACTCTCAATATCGTGATAATGATTTGAAGAAGTGTTTTTATCAAAATAATTCTTGATGTTTAACTTTTTATTACTAATCCAGCTTTCAATAAGGCGCTGATATATCTCTTCATCAGTGTAATAATTACTCTTATGCTGTTCTCTGTATTGATTCATATCATCTTTAAATGACATAACTGCCCTCCATTTATTTTTTTTACCAATAGTGATATTAAGCATCTAGCCATTTGTAGCTTATCTTTATAAGCAATGGAATTTAGTTAACAATCATTTCATGTTCCTCACTCACTATACCACACTCCGTCTTCTCTGAACATATTATATTCTGCTGTTTAACAAGCTTGCGTTTTCTCTGCATATCCTCCGTTCTTTTCTGTATCCTCTCACAGATTTTGACATTCTTCCTTGTCTCTTTAACGAGTAAGTTTATTTCATCCAACTCATCCTGCAACTCCTGTCTCTGATCCAGTTGACATCTTCTGATTCTGTTTCTAAGATTATTTCTATTTTGGGATAACGTATCCAATATTTCCTTCTCATTATCATGCCTTGTTTCCAGCTCTTCCGAAGTTGTTATATTGTTCCTGATCAGATACCGGCTCTCATCGATGTATTTATCCAACTTTGTCAGCTCTTCGCGAAGAAGAAAATGCGTCCTTGCTATACGTCCGTGCCTCTTATAATATCCACCCATATCAACGATGAAGCGGATATAAATAATCTGAATCCCCTCCGGACCAGCCGATTTATTAGGTTTATCTTTCATAGCAACGGCATCAGTCTTGCTCTGGCTGTCTCTAAAATCTATGCTATGGCTACCCTCTATGTCATCTTCAGGATTATATCCTAAATCATCTTCCGAAGAATCCTTAGGATCACCTTTCAAAATTTGATAGAGACTTGTCATCTCTTCATCAAGTTCGTCTTCTCTATTTTTCCCATCTGTGTTTTCAGCATCCACTAACATACCATGCTCAAGTATTTTTCTCTCAATTGCCTCTAGCGTATATTCCTCTCCAAAGCGCCGATCAACTCTGATGCATCTCTTGTGTCCGTAGGGATAAATACGAAGATATTTCCTCGAATCATCAATCGTATATCCTTTTGCCCGCATCAATCCTATCCATTCCTCCATACTGCGTGCGACCATGATGCAGCTGTCGATATCTTCCTTGACGATTCTTTCAAGTGTGTATCTGCCATTGTTAATACTACCATTTGACAGGATCTCATCTTCTTTATCCGATACCGTAGAAAGGCCTTCTCTGATTGCAATCAGATCTGACATCTTCTGCATTCTCGGATATTCCTTATCCCAGTTGAATTTCTTGCCATCTATGAATGAGGTAGCATTAATTACGAGATGATTATGAAGGTGTTGTCTGTCCAAATGTGTAGCAACCACAATCTCAAATCTATCACCCCAAAGCTTCTCAGCCAGTTCAACGCCCATCCTGTGAACCTGATCAGGGTTTGATTCTCCGGGCGCAAATGACTGATAACCATGCCACAGTACCCTGCGTCCTTTTTCACCAAACATCTTACGCGTATAAACCATCTTCTTGATTGCACTTTCCGGCATGCAGTTAATACCGGTAACATACCTAAGCCCTGCATTTTTATCCGATACATACCTGATGACGGAGCCGACAGTGATGATAGCCGGATCTTCACCGGAAATAACTTCAATACTGCCCGTTTCGCTTTCCTTAATCATTTCGGCAGTCTTCTTCTCATTCTCGACATATTCCAACACCTGAGCAATCGTTCCCTTTGTTCCCTTGGCACTCGCACATATCGGCCATAATGCGGTTGTTGGCATCTGTATCACCTTCTTTCAACAAATAAAAAGTGCTTATAAGTTCTAAACCTATAAGCACTAAATCCTGTATATATTTGTACTTTTGGATCGAACACCCCATAATCATGGATCGAATTGCCCTTTTTTGTGAAAAAAAGCCCATTCGATCCTCAAAAACCCCCAATTCGATCCTAAAATCATCTTTTTCGTTTTTTATATGCTACACTTAATTAATAACAACAGAAAGGAGGAACACACTTATGCTCAACAAAGAAGAAATGCTCTCTCTAATTGAGGCGGCTGAAAGCTGGGAACGGATAAACGATCATGTTAAAGATCTCACGGATGGATACGCAATAACCAATCCTGAATACACTAAGATTGATAACATTTTTGATATTATCAAGAGCAACAGCAAATATCCGGGTACTGATGATCAAAGCTGTGATTCTTTTGACGATATCATTCTAAATCCTGAACTTTCAGCTGAAGAAAAGTTTAATCTCTTAACAATATGATCTCTGGCATTTCACTCAGATATCCCAACACATCTTCATCTGTTGGGATATCATTATTCAAGCTCTTCTATCAGTTTTGAAACATCTATATCCTTGATCATACTTTCACATCCTGGTACCTTGAAAGTCTCCGTTTCCATGATCTTGTCGAGTATAGACTCATATATATAATTAACCTGCTTCATCATATCCTGCAGCAGGTTAATCTCAGTTTCACCCACATATCCATTTGCCAGAGCAAGCCTGGTCATCTGACTGATGTCTCTTCCGATTCTGTTGATGCCTTCCATATCAGAATGAAAATCCTTAGGTAATGCCTCCTTGGGATTGATTCCATTGATCAGATACCTTACGTATTCACCTTCGGTCATTCCACATCTATCTGCATTTTTGTGGAGCTTATCAGCCTCTGATTTAGATACAAAAAAGCTTTTGCAAATATCTCTTTTTTCCATTTTTCTTATAACTCCATCGCATGCTCAGCCCGTCTTATTGAATCAATCAGATTTCCTTTTCTCTTTGCCTGCAAATACTCATTAACATCCTTAACTCCTTCAGGCGGATATTGGAGAATCACTCTGACATTTCTATCCTTAAGAGCAGCCTTGATATTTATACCTGCATTTAATCCTGCAGCATCATTATCGAAATGAATATAAACATTCTCTATTTGGGGATAGTCTTTGAAATACTGGTCAAGGCAGGAAGGAAGCAGTACACTACCATCTGTACGTCTGGTTCCGGTTATACCCGACATCGACAGAAGGTTGAACGCTCTAAAATCATACCCCGCTTCATTTATCAGACAGGCATATGATAGCATATCAATTGGAGCCTCAAAGAGATGTACCGAACTGCTGTCATCACATCTATTCATAAAGCCGTACCGCCTGTCAGATCCAAGGACATTCTGTTTGAAAGTCCCTCTGGTAGCACGAACATTTACAAGTCGTGGAATATGATCTTTATCATAACCTACAAAGCAAACGCTCTTGTATTTCCTATCTTGATAAATACTTCCGGTTGATATGAAATAATCTGTGACTGACTTATCAATACCTCTTGAAAACAGATAATCCCTGACCCCCTCGTTATTTAGATCCTTTTCCGGCATTTGGAGTATTTTTTCTGAATTATCGTCTATGTTTCTATCCACGCTACCAGTCATTGCCCTAGCTCCTGCAAGATAGTCTTCAGGAACAGCTCCGAGAACAGCAAGAACAGCAGTTTGAAAATCCATATCTTCAGCTATGATCAGGTAACTGATAGCATTTCTGCCATACAGTCCTCTTGAATGCCACCACCATTCTCCAGATCTTTTCATACAAAGAGAGTCGTGATCAACATGGCAGAAATCACTTCCTTTTCTCTTCAGCACATTCGGACTGGTCATACGGAAATACTCATAAAGTCCTATCTTACCCGCCCGATCAACATCTTCACGTGGAATATATACTCCCATAGCCCGACCTCCTCTCCTTATGCACTATTCAAAACCTTTAGACAATTTGTCTAAAAGTTTCGTTCTTATGGTTGTATAAAAAAGGCCACGATATCAAGCGGGCTAAGGGGGATAAGCGCGTGATATCGCAGCCATGAAGGGATGTTAAGTATTTAGTTTTATTTATCTTCTTCCCATCCTTTACATACATCGCACCAGCCTACAGCCTCAGATGCTTTTTCCAGTTCATCAGGAGTAAGCTTTACCGACATAAACTCATTTCCACCAGCAGGATGAACATATTCAAATCGCTTCATGGAAATATCCAGCCAAATAGGAATGTCAGCCGGAACGCCAAACGGACATACTCCTCCAGGCTGAAATCCTGTCATTTTTTCAACCTTATCTCTTGGTATCATGCTCGGTTTAGCATGAAACAGCGCCTTGAACTTCGAACTGTTTACTCTTCCGTCACCGGCCATTACAACTATCACCGGCTTGCCATCTACTATAAACGATAGTGTCTTGGCAATCTCAGCTTCAGAGCATCCTATCTGCATAGCAGCGTGTTCAACGGTATCAATTGTATCCTTGTGTTCTGTCAGCCTGTCCCCAAAACCTCTTTCATCCAGCCATTTCTTTACGATTACGTTTATCATTTCAACTTCTTCTACCTTTATATACTTAACGTCTTTTTTATTGTTTCTTCGCTTATTCCCTGGCCAAGAAATTGAACAACATCATGATGATTTTCTGTAATTAACCAATTGAACTTTTTATCTGTAATATAATAATCCAAAGGATATAATGCTTCATTTATGATCTGATATATAACTTCCGGATTGCACTCTGCCGCCCAATACTTGTCGGATGACTCTTCAAGAAACAGATATACTTTATCACTTCCAATAATTTGTGGAAGCTTCTTAATCCATTCATATGATGGATAACCATTCACGCCCTCTTGAAAACAAAACACTTTATTAATATCATTCTTAAAACCGTTTTCAATATTAGACCAATATAATCCATTATGCTTGGCATAATGATAATCTAGAAAAGTGTCTAATACATGGTTATAAATATTTTGCCATTCGAACATATTTAAAAATCTGAAATCACCGGCTGAAATATTGTTATTTTTACAGTATTCGACAACAGTTGCTCTTATCCCATTCCAATTTCGCTTATCGGTCATTACTGAACCTTTCTTTATTTTGATTACACTTTGTTCATATACAATTACCACTTAGAATTTTTCATTCCAATTTTTATGAGCTTCCTCAACTTTTTGTTTGTACATTTTGATATTGCTTTCTCGTAAGCAAGCAATATATTCTTTTAGCTTATCATCCCCGCATTTCATCCTTTGTTCAAGAAACATAAATACTTGCTCAACGGTATCAATCCAATATGTATCTCTTTCATCTTCACTCATATCACAGTATTTTGAATAATCAAATGGAATAGCAATTACCGGATATCCTTCAGGAAAATCTCGCTTAACACAAATCCCTTTTATAGATGTGCTACAGCATATGTTGAGTTGCCGTAAATAAGAATTATCAACATATTTCGTTTTAATATGAAAAACGTAATCCAAAAATTCAGAATCATCTCTTAATTTTCCGGTACGTGCTTTAGTATTATTCTCATCACCTAAATAATCAGAAAAAACATTTATACTCTTTAGCCGCATTAAACCTCCATGACCACCATATTCATTTTCTGCTTTGCAAATTATTTATATAGTTGGTACTCCATTACTACTCCGCCTTTAACAAATCATTTAATATTTCCAGAACCTCAATGTAGCCAACTATCTTAGAACCCTCTTGAAAGATAATTATATCTCCAACATTCATTGTATGCAGATAATACTCCGGCGATATAAATTTGATATACCCCTCCGTGCTTTCTCCCTTCTTCAGGCAATCGGTATCAATGTATGTATGAATTCCTGTCGTAAGGTAATTATTTATTAAGTGTGCCGGTCTATATCCTGAAAAACATTTATCTTTATCGGTTACTGTTATTTTAGCCTTTATATCATTCTCATTCTTCATGACATATATAATCCCCTATAAATATGCATATTTTTATTATTCTACAACTTCAAAAAATTTTCCTCATTCCGAATTAAATAGTTATATATCCATTGCTTCAGCCAATCTTCATTAGCATGAATCCAATGATCAATCTCTTTAGATTCATCAATCCATTCCTGTGGATATTCATAAATATCAGCATATTTTTCATCGTGATAATTGTGAATACCTTTAGCAATGATATTGCTAAGTTCAACCTCTCCAATTTGTGCCAGATGATCCACTGCCTGTTTTATATCTTCTATACTCGTACATTCATAATAAACCCACGCACCACTACGTTCCGAAGTCCCAAACCATCCCGATACAATAATAAATGTTTTTACAAAAGGTATGTCAATTTTGTCTTTATCTCTATACAAGTGCATAAATATATCTGATTCAACTGTAAAAGCATCTTTATAATCCACCTTTTTCAATTTTTGAAACAACAGTCTTATTTGAGTATTCATAAATCTATTTTTCTTTCTTTATTTTATATTCAATAATGATTTAATAAATCCCATATCATCCTCATATACTTAATCAGGTTTATAATTTTTTAATTTCATCATCCAAATAAGCGTATAACATTTCCCACATTGGGAAATCTGTGTGTAAATACAACTTTTGCTCTAACAGGTCGATCTTCTCACTAAATTCATCATATAATTTATTACGTTCATCTTTATTATCTGTATTATCAAGAAGCTTTTGATACTCTGAATCTATTTCTCCCGCTTTAGCAAGTATCTCTGCATCTTCGACATCACCTATCGTCTGAAATGCTTTTATAATTCGCATATAATAGTCGTTTGAAAAATATCCGTAATGTGGAGTCGGAAATCCCTCCATATTTATCACTGTATCAAAATCGATTATTAAAATCGCATTCTGTATAAAATCAGCACATTTAAACCAGTTCTTATTATCATTTCCATACATTTCAGATCCGATTTTTTCACATAAACCCTCACCTGAAAACTGTTTTATATTAATTTCACTACCATCAAGCCATATCATACTGAATTCTCCTAATATACTAAATTATATCCCCACGTTGCCAAAACTGTAATTCTAGTCCAATTTTTACTTACAACTGAATTGGCTTATATGATAATGCTTTATCAGCAATTTCTTCAGGTGTTAAATTATCCCAGAAAATATAATCAGAGATGTTCGGATCGAGTACTCCTTTTTCTAAAAGCATAAGATCCTTGTCACTCTCTGCTTCGGAAGAATACTTACACTCCTGAATTCTTTTTACTATTTCTATGATTTGTTCTTTTGTGAAAGGGGCATTAACTTCCAGTTCCGGCATAAGAATACGATCAACGACGGTATCCAAGGATGTGTATGACCAATATGCATGAAATGGTTCGCACTCTTCAATAGTCTTACCCGTCAGTTCTTTAAGTCGAACTCCTAACCCTTCAATCTCACTTTGGATTTCTGGGCTGTCAGTATCCTCTTCATCATAAATTACAGCAAGGCGATCTATTATCTCGCCTACTTCCTTCTTAATGATTTCCATATCTTCTTTCATTTCATCCATTATCCATCAATTGAAAAATACTGTAATTGCTCAAATGCATCATCCAAAAATTCAAACTCAAAAATATGCATGCTGTCAAACTGCTGTTCAAGATAAGAAACTCGACCATTATCATAATCAAT
>FNUU01000015.1 GCA_900108205.1 Eubacterium ruminantium
TATAAATGAGGATAGGGAGTGTTGCGATGCGAGACTTTCTGCTTATGATGATAGTGAAATAGAGGTAGGAGGAAATGTAACAGGAATTATACCTTTTGGGGATGGAAATATAAATATGTCATCAGGAACCATGAACATCGGTGGAAATCTGGAGTTTTATAAAGCCAAGGACTGGAATTGTTGGGATTTTGAGTGCTCTTCAGATTTTTCGATAACGATGCAAGGGGAAAGGTCGCTTGTAATTCAAAATGTTATAGGTCCGAATATGTGTATAGAAAATGCTTCTGAAAGGGAGATAACATTTTCTGATAATGTCCGTTTGAATAAACTTATAGGTGAATCTATGACAGTTGATGCAAGTAATTTAAAATTTGGAGCTGAACTAACAGACGATCTTTATGTGATAGGCGGATTTGAAATTGTTTCCAATATAACATTAGGTGACAATAAACTGAGTGTAAATGGAGATGTTGTTCATTCATATGGTTGCCTTGATATCGGAAAAGGTACATTTGAAACCATTGAAAGTAATTATTATCTTACAAGTAAAGAATACTATGATGATGGAGAAGATGAAGTCGGATATGGAAATATTCAGATGACAGAAGATGAAGGGAAAATGAATATTGGACTTGATATGGTTATTTATTCATATAGTCAATCAGATTTGGAAGCCGGAACGTTAACTGTTGATAGAGATTTTATTCAGAAAGCAGCTGACAGGGATAATTTTACTGCTTCAGGTACACACACAACGATTCTTCCGGGTAATTATTTACAGAGAATATCATTTGAATCGTATCCGGATTCGCATTTTAATAGGCTGATACTTAAAGCAGAAGATTATATGTATGTTTTTAATCCGGAGGAATGTGCAGAGGGTGCAGAACAGTATTGCAGCCATAGCTCAACAATTATTGAAAATGCAAGTAAAGCTACTTGTACTGAAGATGGATATACAGGTGATACAGTGTGTGCAAAATGCAAGTTGCTATTGAGTAAGGGATCAATTATCAGAGCGGAAGGACATAAACCGGTTGTTGATAAAGGATATGCTGCAACATGTACAAAGGATGGAAAAAAAGACGGTAAACATTGCGAAAAATGTAATAAGGTTCTTATAGAACAAGCTGTGATCAAAGCGGAAGGACATAAATGGAATGCAGGTAAGGCGACAATCATCGAATCAGGAGCAGATGCCGGTAAAAATGCAACACTTTATACTTGTACTGTATGTGGAGCAACAAAGTATGAGAATATTGCAGCTAAGAGTATAAAAAACACAACTGTAACATATCAAAAGACATATACATATACGGGAAGTGTAAAGAAGCCAACAGTTACTGTAAAGGATGGAACCAAGCAGCTTGTGCTTAATAAGGATTATAAGGTTTCATATTCCAACAATAAAAATGCAGGAACAGGTGTTATAACCATAAGCGGAATTGGGGCATATACAGGAACTGTAAAGAAAACATTTACCATTTCGCCTAGAAATGTATCATCAGCAACGGTTACGGGCGTGGTTAACAGAACTTATACCGGTTCAAAACTTACACAAACAGTTTCAGTAACTGTTGGAAATTCTGTTCTTGTTGAAGGTACAGATTATACAGTGTCATATCTTAATAATCTTAATGTAGGTTCAGCTACAGTCAGAATTAGCGGAAAGGGTAACTATACCGGCACTAAAGATGTTACATTTAAGATAATACCAAAGAAAACGGGAATAAAGACGATTACAGCGATTAGCAAAGGATTTAAAGTAACATGGACTGCGGTAAAAACACCTATGTCTGAAACTAGAGTTTCAGGATATCAGATTCAATATAGTACGAGCAGTACGTTTGCAAGTGATAACGTGTTAAAAACGGTTGCGGGAACAAATGGTTATTTGAAGGATAATACTTCAATTACGGGACTTAAATCCGGTAAAACATATTATGTCAGAATCAGGACGGTTACCAGAATAAATAATGTTAATTACGCCTCATCATGGAGTGCGACTAAAACTATTAAGGTAAAATAAGATAATCTGATAAGTTATGAATTTTTCGTATCAGTGAGTTATCCGGCTAAAGTCATATGGCAGTGATGCTGCTATACGGCTTTGGCTGGATATTAAATTTTTTTGCAGTGAGGCTTAAACTGTATGTGCGGAAGATATTTTATAGATGAATCGGCTGAATTGAAAACTATTGTAAATGAGATGAAAACCTCGGTTCTTATGAAATTTTGGGAGAATTCATCGCAGGTTGTTACGGAAGGCGAGATACGTCCTACTGATATAGTGCCTGTCATAGCATTAAATCGTCGTGGCGAGTCTTCTGTTTTTCCTATGAAATGGGGCTTTGCAGGTAAAACGCTGCTTATAAATGCGAGGGTAGAAACTGCATCAGAAAAGCCAAGTTTTCGAAATGAATGGCTGTCACATAGATGCGTGATTCCGGCAGCGTATTATTTTGAATGGAGTCATATGACCGGCAAGGATGGAAAAGTACATACAGTAGATAAGTATATTATTCAACCCCAAGAAAGTGGTATGACGTGGATCTGTGGCTTGTACAGATTCGAAAATAATCTTCCTGTTTTTGTGATTCTGACACGTGAACCCGGAGATGAAGTCAGAAAAATACATAACAGAATGCCACTGATCATAGCTAAGGATATGATCGATGAGTGGATCAGGCCGGATGCAGATCCCAATATAGTTATTGAAAGAGCATTAACGGATATGGTGTTGGAGAAACAGTCAGAGGTTAAAAATGTTTAAATGTGATTATACAAAACTGGAGCTGTCGTTCAATGAATTTCATGATATTGCAGTAAATGACATGCCTCAATATGGCGAATTCTGTCTGCTGGCATTAAGAGACGGACGTTATACTGCCGGGAAATGGTATCCAAACGGTGGTAAAGATACAGATAGTGTAAGCGGTAGTTTCAGTCGGGGATCATTTGATTCTGTTGATGTCGGTGAAGTATCAAAATGGCATTCACTGGTGTGTTATGATCTTACAAATTGTCTGGAAAATGAGAACGTCAAGTATATAAATAACGGATCTAAAAAAGAAGATGTTTTTTCTGCGACAATAAAGGATTTTAAGTCTTTAGAGGATGGAGATTTTCCTAAAAATAAAGAGTATTGTCTTCTGATAATGAAAAATGGCAGGCTATCAGCCGGAAGATGGGATTCGGATTATGGCACGAACGATGGATGCTTTATATATGCATCAGCGTTAGCCAGCTATAGTATGGATAAGGTATGGGCATGGGCTGCCCTTAGCTCTGATGATATCTTTGCCAGGGAAGAAGAGCAGGAAAAAGAGAGAAAACTCGAGGAAGAGCTGAACAGGAATCCTGTTGCCGATCCGGTAAAATTCAAATATGGAACAGATATAAATGTATATTACGAAAAAGCACTTGAAAAGCTTCGTTCAGAATTTCCGTGGGCAACTATAGCACAAATGAAAAAGAACATACCGTATGTGATAGTACCTCGTCACGGGCAGTATGTTTACGGACTGGATAAAGGAACATATAGGGGTTCGAAGGTGATCCAGGAATGGACAGATGGCAGCAGTGCTGACGAATTTATCGACTTCCTGTGTGATTATTCGAGAGAAACCGTGAAGAAATCCAACCCGGAAGTTAAATTTAAATATGGTATGGATATTGATGTATATCTGGAGAAAGCATTTAATAATGTTAAAAAGGATTATCGCTGGCTGGAAAAAAGTATGCTGGAGGAGTCCTGCTGCTATGAAATAAAACAGGTCAACGGTGACTGGGAGTTTGTTAAAAGATATAATGAAGATGATGATTTTACTATCCAGGATTGCAGCGATGCTGACAGCTTTATAAAAAGAATTGAATATGATTATCAGCAGGCGGCACTCAGAGCAAATCCGGTTGTGGCTGAATATTCGGTTCCGGGCGGTACTGCTGATTTAAACGGGTGGTATCTGGAAAAGTATATAATATCAAGGCTGCAGACAGGTGACTACAAGGTATATGTACAGGCAGGAGACCGTACAACCGGAGGCAGCAGAGAAATCTTTATAACACCATACTGTTTTGAGGCAGAATCCTATGAGGAGTTTTTAGATCGTTATCTGGAAATCGTTCCCGGCAATGCATTTGGAATGAGTAAAGAGTATCTTCTTCCTAATAAGGAATTAAGACAATTTCTGGGATACGATCAGAAAAGTCGTTAAATAATAGCCAGACAAAATATCTGATTGTTTTTGCTGATGGCACGATTTCTGAATGTACACACCGGCGGCATGATGTCTAAACAATAAATACAAAAACCGCAGCTGTATGATCGGCTGCGGTTTTTTACCCCATAAAATTATTTTGTCCCCATAAATGTTATATATATCTTTTATTCTCCGAAAGAGTTTGCTATTTTGTATGAGCCTTTGACTGAGTTTTTGACTGTGTTTTCTTCTGCTCAGCTTCAGCTTTTTTGTATGCTTTACTCATGTCACTGTTAACAGTCTTCATAAGTGAATTTGTGGTTGTAAGAAGTTTCTCAACGGTATTAAGTCTGCCTTTTCCCTTGTCAGAGTTTGGACCTTTGAAGATGCCGCTTCTTTTATCATAGTATTTAACAGCTCTCTTGTTGAGCTCGTTTATCGTTTTGCCACTTACGAAGCCGCTGTTCATTCCGTATTCCTTAATTATTGTCTCGTAAGCGGTGAGGAGCTTCTTCATATAATCACTAGGCTTCTTGCCTTTATTATATTCAACAAGCTCAGCATAGGTTGTCTGGATTGATTCTATTTTGGCGTCATCAATATGATAAGTGTTGTTTGAAAGAAAGTGTTCGGAGAAATCCTTATATTTCTTATCCGTTTTCTGCTTTGATGAGCGCTGTTCCATATCTCTTTTGTTTGCGCTTATTTCTTCCTTTATGGCTGTGCGGTAAGAGTTATAAAACTGTCCTCTCGGAACATGTTTCTCCAGCTGCTTCATAAACTTCGGATCGTTGCGGATTTCTTTACGCATGGCATTTACCTGAGTTGTGAACTTGGCGAAATCGATATGCTTACCATCCTCCGTCATGCAATTCTTCAAAAATGTTTTTTTAGCTGCAGAAGACAAAAGTGTCTGGGTAACGATAAGATCAACGGCGTTCATGTACTCACTGATCTTAAATCTGTCGTCCTGTATCTGCTGTCTTGTTCCGTTCAGATAACTAAGCTTCTGCTGACATGCTTCTATAAAATGGTTGTAGCTGATTCTTCCCGATTTACGGTTGGTATTAAAGAAAGGCTGAGGTTCACCATTAAGATCATCCCCTGCGTCCATGAGCATTTGAGTATAGTTTTTTATGACCTGACTGAATTTGTTACGCTGGATGAACCCCGGAGTAACTTCCACTTTAAGGTAATTTACGAAGAAAGGATTATTTTTGTATTCGTTTTTTCTCTTGTCGAGATCCTTCTTGTAATCTTCAGGGTTAAAGAAAATTTTGTCAGGATTCTCCGCCTCATCCAGAATCTTATCATTGGTTGCAAAATATTCAGCCATTTTATCGATGAGCTGATCATCATAAAAGACAGCCTTGCGGGATATAATCCTGGTACCAAAGTATTTTTTTAAGTCACTTTCAAGCTTATCAAAGTTCAACTCATCAGATATCAATTCTTTTTCGGTATTTTGGAAACCAACCTCGTCAGGGTTATCCTTCATATTCATATCCATATCAATGCTCATGGTTTCATTCAGAGCATTATCATTGGCTATCTTCTTGAACTGCTCGTTCAGGTCTACATTCGGCTCTACGGCATAGTTAAATGTATATTCATCATTTAGATAGGTCCTTCTAACCTTACTATGGACTTTTTTAAAATCAACCTGTAGTTTCGGACCGTTTTCAAATTCTCCGTTGATGACAGTACCATTTGATTCAGGAGCAAGATCTGTTGAGAGTTTTAACTTATACTTTGTATCCTTGACCTTGAGATCATCTTTTAATGCTTCGAGCTCGTTTTCGTCAAGAGTATCAGCTGCCTCCTCAACATGCTCGATATCAGGAATATCAAGATTGAATAAATCACCTTCGAGTTTGTTGTCGTTGTCTATTTCTTTCATTATTACAGCTCCTTTCGCTATACCGGTTTTCAATGTTTGAGCTGATGATAACATCCGGAGTGCAACAAAAGCGCAACTAAGTCACCTAAGCAGATTGCAGCTGAAGCATTAATTTTTATTGCTTACTCTGACAGATCCTTTTTCATATACTTTACATAGGCGGCGATGATACCTGCAAGCATGAATACCATGCCGGGAATAAGGTATTTCATTTCGATACTGTGAGTACTTATAAGGTCTGATCCTTCGGTGTATCCGAATGGTGTGATATATTTCAGAAACTTTGCGTCAGAAGTCATATTTGCGATTATATTCAGGAAATAGAATAATGCCGCAAGTCCAATACCGATTCCTACGCCTGACTTTTTGATGAAGGCTGAGATCCCAAAGCAGATTCCTACAATCTCAAACTGAAGAAGAAGTTGGGCGATGTGGATGAGGTAGATATCCTTCAAAGCCTCCATTTCGCCTGTTATTCCGAGAGAGGCTGTCGTAAAGATAAATACAATTACATTCAGCAGGATTATTATTGCAAAGGTGCTTATAAGCTTTTCGGTTATAACCCTTGTTCTGGAAACCGGATGCATAAAGAGAAAGCTGGCTGTTCGCTCTTTCTCTTCCTTCATAAGTGCAGAGATGCCGACAATTGCCGCAAAAAAAGCACCGCCGATACCAAGGATATTTCCGCTTTCAACTGAATAGAATCCCGGAAGAGTTCCGATATCCAGTTTATCCATTCCAAAGGCAGCTGAGAAGCTTCCCATCGATGAAAACATTTCTGTGAATTTTTCAGATTCCTTTGCAAGATTAGGGTATAAGAAAACTATTACTGCTACAAATATTCCTATTGCGCCGCTCCAGATAAGGAGTGCCATTCGTTGTGATTTTATTTCCTGCTTAAATATTGTCATTATATAAACCTCCATTTGCTTATATATCATTATTGAAAATATTCTCTCTGATATCATCTATGTTGTGAGAAGCAAAACCTGCAACTCATAATCCTGCGGGACTGATGTCCCTCCGGTATCTTATCATTCTTGTAACATTAATTTATAATCTGTATTGATATTTTTTATCAAATTATCGCTGACCCTCTGCCTGCTTGGTATCATAGTAATTCATAAAGATCTCTTCGAGGCTTGGCTCGGTGATATTCACATTGCGGATGTCCTGATCAATGAGAAATCTGAGAAGTTCCTTGATATCTCCGTGATAAAGAAAGCTTGTATGCTTTCCGCTTGCGGTACGTTCAACATTATCTATCGCTTCAGCTTTGCATTTTAGCTGTTCGATATCACTGTTCGATATTTCACCGGAGATAACCACCTTCTTTGCTCCGGTTTTCTTAAGGTTGCCGACCTTATCTGCAATGATGATCCGTCCGTCTCTTATAAAGGCTGCCATCCTGCAGTGTTCCTGAACCTCGGAAAGCACATGGGAAGAGAAAAATATAGTAGCACCGCGTTTGTTTTCCTCGGTGAGAATATTGAAAAATTCTCTCTGCATGAGAGGATCGAGACCGGAAGTCGGTTCATCAAGTATAAGAAGTTCAGGATGATGCTGAACTGCACAGATGATACCGACTTTTTTTCTGTTTCCAAGGGAAAGCTCCTCGACTCTTTTGGAGGTATCAAGATCGAGCCGTTCACAGAGCTTTGCAGCTTCACTGTCACAGTTTAAGCCTCGCAGCTTTGCTGAATAACTGAGGACCTCCTTTACTTTCATACCTTTATAAAAATTTATCTCGGACGGAAGATAACCGGTTCTCTTATGGATTTCATCAATTCCGCTGACTATATCTGTGCCAAGTATTCTGGCACTGCCACTTGTTGGTCTGATATATCCCAGTATGGTCCTGATCGTTGTCGATTTGCCGGCTCCGTTTGGCCCGATAAAACCGTAAAAATCTCCGGTATCTACCGACAGACAGAGTTCTGTAATACCTCTGCTGCTTCCATAATTTTTAGTTAATTTATCTATTTCTATTGCCTTCATATATTTTCTCCCATTATATCTGTCTATTCATTGTATGTCGTTATGACTTTTTTATCTTGTAATTCATGTATATCAATTACAGGTTTGGTAACCGAAATATATTGGTTGATATCAGGAACGACTGTATAGTTTCCTCCAGAAATCTACCATTTTTCTGAATTCCTCTGCCATTTTATCAACATCAAAATCATCCTTTTGCATTTCATGATAAAGGAAGCCCTCCGAGGCGAGATACATATCCTTGTACATCATTTCAAGGTCGATGCCTTCCTTAAACTGTTTTGGGTCAAGCTCCGGAATCATTATGTTTGTCGAAAGCTGTTGAAAAGGTTCAATAATTTTTCGAAGCTCCTCACGTATCTCGTCGTCATCATCGTAGTAAGCCTTCAGCGCAAATCTGCCCATGTCAGGATATTTATGCATCATATTAAGCTTTATTTCCAGACCCTTACACATCATCTCAAAAATATCTGTTTCCTTGTACACATCTGAAGCTTTAAGGTGTTCTATTGTTATTTCCTTTACTGTCTGCCACAGGAAGAGAAAAAATTCCTTCTTGTTTTTAAAATAGAAAAAAAGAAGTGACTTACTGATTCCTGCCTCTGCCGCAATCTCGTTCATAGGGCTTTTTCTGTAAGAATTCTGTGAAAACACACGAAAGCCTGCATTTATTATTCTGTTTTGCTTCTCCTCCGGAAGTGCATAAAACTTGTTATTCATCTGATCATTCCTCCGATTGTCTACAGATGATTTGTTGACCGGACTAGTCATTGACCGGTTCGGTTAATATGAATATAAATCCGTTGACCGTTTTTGAGAAGACCCTATTTTTACATAAATAACAAAGCTTCAAATTATTTAGTGAAAAGCTTATAATGTGATATAATCAATGCATATTAAAAAATGGCCGGACATTACAGGCTTTGCAGATGTACCTTGAAAGGAGCAATCCATGAAAAAGAACAGTGTTATAAAGTATCTTCTTCCGTCAATACTTATCATTCTGATCATTAATATTTCCTGCTGCTTTGCAGATTACTGCTTCGAGCTGTCAAAAGAAATATTTACGGATATTGCTGACAGAAATGGTTTTGTAACAGATTTATTCCTCGTGGAGATTCAGATCACATTCATAGTCCTATCGCTTGCTACAGTACTTTCGACTCAGACTAAACCGGTATACTGGGAAGATATTTTCCAGTATCGCCTGATCAAACCGAAATTCTGGAATTTCACGGCGATAACCTCATATATTCTGGCTACAATGATAGACGGTGTCGTAATAATGATCGCGGATAAATGCATGGGTGGTTATTACTTCACGATGGGTATCATTTCAAGCTTCCTGATATCATTGATATTGATGAGTATACTTTCTGTAAGAATGATCGGAGCCAACTTCGGACGTGAAGAGCTGAAAAAAGAACTGGAAGAATCGCTCAGGGACAGTATAAAATCCATCCAAAAGGTTAACGAGCATATCGGATTTGATAAGGGACTGAGGATACCGCAGATCAGACAGCTGGTTCAGGTAACTATACAGGAACTGGAAGAAAAGAAGATAGACCTGGCCTGTGAAAATATGGATCTGCTTTTCAGGTTCGGATTTTATCAGACCTTAAACAGATGTTATAAATATGCCATTGACAGCAGTGGTTCTGCAAGTCTGATGGACGAAGTGAATTATTCTTTGATGCATAATGCGTTGCAGGATAACAGGACGGATTTCTTTGCAAGTTTATTCTGTCCGATCCCTTTTGAATCACAGGTTATTCTCTGGGATGATATTATTTATGACGAATTCGATAAAGCGGCAGTACTGTTCAGGGATGGGAAAAAGGAAGAGGCGTTTAAGATCCGTTACAGGCTGTTTGATGCGTTATTACTGGCCCTGTCCCATACGTGGCAGGGGCTTCCTGCAGAATCGACAGAATATCCGGAGGAGCATACAAGGTATCAGATCATCATGCTTATGGCTACCTTTGTTAATCGCCGTATGCAGTATAAGCCGTTCGAGATAGATGGCAAAATGATCACTCTTGAAAAAGACTGGGAAACAAATGAACGTGAAATGGAAGGGTATGATCGTGATAATGTCTGCCTTGAAGATCTATTTTTACCTCAGGTAAATGAAACCCTTGACAGGTGGCTGGATATAGATGATGACTTTCTGTGTGACAGGCTTTACCTTGACTGGGAACAGCTGGGGCTTGCAAGAAAATTTTAACATGTTGCGCTTTTGTTGCCGGAAATGAGTTACAATCCAGTTAATTTAAAAACAGACAATAAATAAATGCCATAACAAAGGACAAAAAAAATATCCGATGCAGTCCGGTATGAACCAAAACTGCATCGGATGTTTTTTTATGCGTTGATATATTCGATAAATCTCTTAAAGGCAGCCATTCCTTTTTCGTCTCTCTTATAAACTCCTGCACATTCAAGCACTTTGGAGAATACAAGACCGATTTCCTTCTGTACAGCCTTATGAAGAAGTACGGGATCAGAAAGTGTTGTTTCGTCGTAATTCGGAATCCATTTTTCTACCCAGTCTGCATGCTTTGAAAGAGCCTCATCATCTCTTAGAAGATTGAGGTCCTTCTTTGCCAGAATGTGAGCTTCGAGAGCTTCCATTTCCTTCTTTAATCTTGCAGGAAGAATGGCAAGTCCCATTACTTCGATGAGACCGATATTTTCCTTTTTGATATGATGATACTCAGCGTGCGGGTGGTAAACGCCCATCGGATGCTCGTCGGTAGTGATGTTATTTCTGAGCGCAAGATCCAGAACGTAGCGGCCATCTTCGAATCTTGCGATCGGTGTGATGGTATTATGCGGAACGCCATCTGTTTCTGCAAGGATAAATGCATCCTCGTCCGTATAAGCTCTCCATAGACCGAGAATCTTATCTGCTGCATCAGCAATCTTGTCTGCTGATTCTGATTTCAGACGGATCACTGAAAGAGGCCATTTGATGATACCGGCTTCAACATCCGGGAAGCCCTTCATTTCAAATTTATATTCATAATCAGCCTTTGCCATTGCGAAGGTGTAGGCGCCTCCCTGAAAATGGTCATGAGAGAGGATTGAGCCTCCTACGATAGGAAGGTCTGCATTTGAACCTGCTGTATAATGTCTGTACTGGCCTACAAAGGAGAGAAGCTTTGTAAGAGTCTCCTTGTTGATGACCATAGGAATATGTTTGTCATTAAAAATGATGCAGTGCTCGTTATAATAAACGTAAGGTGAATACTGCAGGAAGTATTTGTCACCGGAGAGGGTGATAGGGATTACTCTGTGGTTCTGACGAGCCGGGTGGCTTATATGTCCTGCATAACCTTCATTTTCCTTGCAGAGAAGACATTTTGGATAACCGGAAGCTTTGGCTTTGCCGGCAGCTGCGATGTCACGCGGATCCTTCTCAGGCTTTGAAAGGTTGATGGTTATATCTATGTCACCGTATTCTGTAGAGGTTACCCATTTCTCATCCTTGGCTACACGCTCGGCTCTGATATAATTTGTAGCCTTGCTGAAATCATAATAGAAATCGGTAGCAGCCTTTGTGGAAACGTTGAATTTCTCGGTAAATCTTGCTCTGACAACCGATGGAGGAGGAGTGATGCAACCCATAAGCTTTGTATCAAAAAGGTCACGCTGGGTGATCGTTGTGAGCTCGGCTATTCCATTTGCAGCGGCGTAATCAAGAATATCATCAAGTATACTCTGGACGGTTCTTGTTCCTTCTGCGGCAAGAATGCTTTCGTCCTCTTCGAAGTCTGAAAGATTCAGTACTTCAAGAAGTCTGTTTGCTGAATAAACTTTATCCTCTTCTGAGATCAGAGCCTTATCAAGTGCGTATTTTATAAGCTCTGTTATATATGTATTAATATTTTCCATTATGTTTTCCTCCTTACAAATTTTAGATCAGTTTCATTCCGCCGTATTTTCTGATCTGAAGAACGTTGCAGGCGTTCTCTCCGAATACAGAGTCCATGGCATTCTTATATTCAGTTACATAATCATTTTCCACAAATGCAGCAATGGTTCCTGCAAATCCGCCGCCGTGAACTCTTGCCACGCCGTGGTTTTTACCATCCTTGTTAAGGGTGTACTCGCTTACGCCGAGAGCGATGGAAACTGCCTGATGCTCCACGTCCTTATTTGTATATACATTCTGGAGGTATTTGTAAGAGGAATCACCGGATGCTTTGACCGCTGCGAGGAAGCTCTTTACATCGCCGCCGCGGAGGGCATTTACCTGCTCATCAACTCTTGCATTTTCTGTTATAAAATGAAGGGCTCTCAGAGCGGCTCTGTCATTTACCTTTTCTCTTATAAGGGAAATGCTGCTGATGATCTGTGAAGGCTCAACTTCTCTGAGGTAGTTCTTACCGAATACTGCGGCAGCGGCCTTCATTTCTGCAGGAACTGCTGCGTAATCCGGAGTAAGATTTACGTGGTCGGCCTTGGTATCTGTGATACAGAGTGAATAGCCATGAGATGCCATATCAAAGTCTACCTTTTCCACTATCGGCTGATCAGGATCCTTAAAATCGATAGTTACGAGAGAGCCTACAGAGCTTGCCATCTGGTCCATCAGACCACAAGGCTTACCAAAATATTCATTTTCTGCATACTGGCCAATCTGAGCAATGAGGATAGCGGAGATCTGCATATCATTATAAAGACCGGAAATAATGGTTCCGATAAGAGTCTCGAATGCTGCGGAAGATGACAGACCGGCACCGATAAGAACATCGCTTGTTACATAGGCGTTAAAGCCACCGATGGTGTAGCCGTTCTTCTTAAGTCCTGCGAGAACGCCTCTTATAAGAGAGGCGGTTGTTCCTTCTTCGGCATCCTTTTTCTCAAGGTCATTTATATCTATTGTAATAAGTCCGCCGCCTGCAGCTGAAATGATATTTACGTTATCGGCCTTTGAAACGATTGCAATTGCGTCACGGTTGATGGATGCGGCAAGAACCTTGCCGTGCTGGTGGTCTGTGTGATTGCCGCCAACTTCGGTTCTGCCCGGCGCGCTGTAGATCTCACCTTCATTTTCCTTGAATGTATCTATAAAACTGTCGATTGCCTTGCTGAATCTGTCTCTGAGATAAGGGAGAAGAGCTTCATCCAGATAAACGTCCATAAGAAGATTGTCCTTCTCGCCTGATTCGAACTGCTGCTTTAATGTGTTTAAGTTCATTTTCATTACCTCCTGAATATTTTTTAAGATGTATTGAGTGATCATGAGATGCTGTTGATTGTTATGATTAACAATGCAAAGCATTTGAAGTTATGTATCTCGATATGTAGCATGTGCTGTATGAAGTTATGCAATCTATAATTCAATTTGCATCACTTGTGTTTACTAAACGATAACATTTAGTTAGTAAAAAGTCAACACAAATATACGGTGGTTTATTATAAAATTCTGTTGTGCCCGGGTAAAAATGCGGTTGGAGTGATGTCAGTACCACAGTTACCGTAGGGACTTTAGTCCCGAAGGATTATGAGAAGCGTTTTTTTGCTTCTCATAATATAACTTATCAGAAGAAAAACAAGCACAAGTGAAACGAGTATTTGTTTTTCTTGATAAGTTACCGGAGGGACTTTAGTCCCGAAGGATTATGAGAAGCGTTTTTTGCTTCTCATAATATTAATAAAATAACAAGAAATTTGGTATCGACACAAAGTAAACACTATGGTAAAATGTTTACTAAATCAAACAATCAATTCACAAAAAATATCAGTTATGAGGTAAGTAATGGCAACAATCAGACAGATAGCTGAGCAGGCGGGAGTTTCACCTGCTACAGTTTCAAGAATATTAAATAACGACAGTACACTTTCAGTCACTGAAGAAACCAGGCTGAAGGTTTTTTCGGTTGCAGAGGAGCTTCATTACACCAAGAGAACCGGTGTAGATAAGGCGGCGTTTAAGATAGGTATACTTCAGTGGTTTTCTGCTGAGGAAGAGCAGAGAGATGATTATTATCTTAAGGCAAGGCAGGGAATAGAAGATTATTGTATCAGAAATTCCATTTCCATCGTAAGAGCATACCGCTCGGATGCAAACTACAGAGAGGTGATAAGCGGCCTGGACGGATTGGTGTGCATTGGTAAATTCAGTGTCAAAGAGACCAGAGAGCTTCTGACAGTCTGCGATAATATTATTTTCATTGATATGTCGGTAGACAGCAGAGAGGTTTCAACGCTGACCATTGATTTTAAAACTGCGGCAAAGGAGGCTCTGCAGTATTTAAAAAGTCTGGGACATGAACGTATTGCATATATAGGCGGTCTGGAATACGCTTCGGGAACGGATGCCATAGAGGATGTCCGAAAGAAAGAATATATCAGTTTTATGAAGAAGAATAAATTCACATATGAGGGATATATCAAGGAGGATCGTTTCAGTACTCCTTCGGGATATAAGATGATGGACGAACTCTTAAAGGAAAGAAAGGACATCACAGCAGTATTTGCTGCAAGTGATGCCATTGCCTATGGCGTTTTAAGAGCGGTTAAGGATAATGGACTCCGGGTGCCGGATGACATTTCTGTAATAGGAATAAATGATTCGGAAATGAGCCGCTTCTCAGAACCGGGACTTACAACCATGCATGCTCCGGCCTATGAAATGGGACAGCACGGCGCAAATCTCGTATATGCGATGTCAAAGCTCAGCATCAAAACACCGCTTAAGGCTCAGCTTTCCTGCAATCTTGTGGAGAGAGAATCCTGTACAAAATGCAGAAAGAGATATGAATGAGATACAGGTTCTGTTAGGAGTATTCTGTAATAAAATGAATCGGGGAGATAGGGTTACAAATATATTATTCAGAGGAGGTAGGCATGAACGTAGAAGAATTACTTAAGGAGCTCACATTGGAGGAGAAAGCTTCGCTGGTTGCGGGCTATGATATGTGGGACACGAAGAAGATTGACAGGCTGGGAATACCGTCAATCATGGTGAGTGATGGCCCTCACGGACTGAGAAAGCAGTTTGGACGTCCGGAGGATGAAATGAATTATGGTCAGGGAGGTACCATTAATGCAGTATGTTTTCCGGCTGCCTGTGCCACTGCGGCATCATTTGACAGAAAAATGATGTATGAAATGGGACAGACTCTTGGACGTGAGTGTATTGCAGAGGATGTTCAGGTTATACTTGGACCGGCAGTAAATATTAAACGTTCCCCTCTCTGCGGAAGAAATTTTGAGTATGTATCAGAGGAT
This sequence comes from Eubacterium ruminantium, assembly GCA_900108205.1. Lineage (GTDB taxonomy): Bacteria > Bacillota > Clostridia > Lachnospirales > Lachnospiraceae > Eubacterium_Q > Eubacterium_Q ruminantium_A. Next base: position 15,343 of record FNUU01000015.1, read on the forward strand.
CCGTATGTTGCAGGTGAGCTGTCAGCAGCTTATATAAATGGCGTACAGTCTGAAGGTGTCGGAACCTCAATCAAGCATTTTGCTGCGAATAATCAGGAGTTTGAGAGAATGTACTGCTCATCAGATGTGGATGAGAGAACTCTTCGCGAAATATATCTTTCTGCCTTTGAAACAGCTGTGAAGAAGGCGTCTCCGTGGACATTTATGGCTTCCTACAACAAAATAAACGGTGAATATGCCAGCGAGAACAAATGGCTTCTTACTGAGGTCCTCAGAAATGAATGGGGCTATAACGGCCTCGTGATGAGCGACTGGGCGGCAGTTTCCGACAGAATCAAGGGTATAGATGCAGGTCTTGATCTTGAAATGCCGGGCAGCTACGGAGTGAATGAAGCTTCCATAATTAAGGCAGTAGAGAGCGGAGAATTATCAGAGGAAGCACTTGATAAGGCTGTAAGAAATGTTCTGAATCTTGTTAAAAAAGCTGTTGACGGAAAGAATTCGGCAGCTGATAAGAATATTAAATTTGATCGTGAAGAGGATCACAGGAAGGCAGTTGAATTTGCACGCAACTGTATAGTAATGCTTAAAAATGAAGGCGATGCCCTTCCTCTCAGAAGAAATATCGGTAAGAGTGAGCAGGTTACATTTATCGGTGAATTTGCTGAGGTTCCGAGATATCAGGGCGGCGGCAGCTCTCATATTCAGACGGACAGAATCAGCTCTGCACTTTCGGTGGCTGAAAGATATGCCGAGAGATACGGAAGCGTTTCATATGCTAAGGGCTTCCCGGCAGACAGAGATGTTACAAATGAAAAAGAAATAGAAAAACTTATAGATGAGGCTGTCAAAGCTTCACTTAATGCAGATAAGATTGTTGTATTTGCGGGACTTCCGGATGTGTTTGAGTCAGAAGGCTATGACAGAGAGCATATGAGCCTTCCTTCTATCCAGAACAAGGTTATTGAGGCTCTTCTTAAACTGGATACACAGGTAATAGTTGTTCTTCATAATGGTTCTCCGGTTGAAATGCCATGGGCTGATAAGGTTTCTGCCATAGTTGAGGCATATCTCGGCGGAGAGGGCATAGGAGAGGCAGTTGTGGATGTATTATACGGAGCTGTTAACCCTTCAGGAAAGCTGGCTGAAAGCATTCCTCTCAAGCTTTCGGATAACCCGAGCTATCTTAATTTCCCGGGACATGGTCATAAGGTAAATTACGCTGAGGGAATATATGTCGGTTACAGATATTATGATACAAAGGATATGGAAGTTCTTTATCCATTTGGACATGGCCTTTCATATACAAGTTTTGAGTATTCGGAGCTTAAGGTTATTGAAGACAGCAAGAATAATACCGCGGTTGTAACGGTTGAGGTAAAGAATACAGGAGAAATGGCAGGCAAGGATGTAATTCAGCTCTATGTTGCAGATAAAACCGGCCTTGTTGCAAGACCTTCACATGAACTGAAGGGCTTCGAGAAAGTATATTTAAAGCCGGGAGAAACAGAACTGGTCAGCTTTACATTAGACAGCAGAGCCTTTGCTTACTATGATACAGATAAGCATAACTGGGAGGTCCCTGCAGGTAAGTATGTGATAGAGATCGGACACTCTTCAAGAGATATTGCTCTTACTCAGGAAATCGAGCTGAATGGAACATATGAATATATTCCATATATAAGCAGAGATGTTCAGACAGGAGAGGTTCTTGCATGCAAATATACCAGAGATTATATGCTTGAGGCTATGAAGAAATATGCAACAGCCTTTGGTATCACTCCTGAAAACCCTGAAGCAGATGCCATGGTAGAGGCTGTACTGAAGTTTATGCCTCTCAGAGGATACAGAAACTTCGGAGGAATACCAAATGAGGAGATCGATAAGGTAGTGGAAGATCTGAAGAAGCTGACAGGTCAGGAATAATCAATAAATTATCGGTTTGATCGATCAATAATTTCAATATCGTAAATTCTGTTCAGAGGGATACGTTCATTAATGACTTGAACGTATCCCTCTTCAGGTTTCAGTTTTGCTACGGCTCCGGTTATCTTTTCAAATTCGTATCGGATCTTTTCACCGTCATATATCGGAGTCCTTATGATGATGCTGATCATGTCACCGGAGTGGAGAGAGTGAAGAAGCTCATTTATCTCATCCTCTCGTTCAGGTGTCAGATCATTTTCGGGATGGGGTATCTTTATTCTGGCAGATAGGGTTTTGTTAAGACCGCGCAGAGCTGAAAATGGCGCAAAAATCTTAGCTCTTTCGAGAAGATCCATTTTCGGATGCTCAGCGAAGAACTGATCATTTTCATGAACCGGGCGTTCTTTATCAATTATATCTCTGTATTTTTTTCTGGTTTCTTCTATGTTTATCGTACTCATATGGTGTCCTGTATTGTATATTGTGAAGCAAAAACTGTATTTATCATATATCCTATCGGAAGAAAAAAGTGCGAGAGAACTGAGTATTATTATAGGCTATACTCATGCCTTGTGGCCTCCAATCTGTCCGTTACGTTCTCTTGCGGTGGCTCCGTCAATGAAGCTGGTGCCGCGGAGAATGGCATTATTTCCGAATTTCTTTTTGATGGACAGCATTGCTTCCTGAAGGTTTCTCTCTTCCTTCAGCTTTTCCGGAGAGGTAAACATATCATACTGATAGGCGCCTTCCTCCTCCGGAAGAACGTTATTTGCGGTTACATTCAGCCTTCGTACGGTAAGAGCCGGATTGATGATTCTGTCAAAAAGCAGCATGGTTGAATTGATTATCTTTTCGCCGGAGCTTGTGTGGGTTCCGAGACGTTCTATGCCATGACCATGCTTTGGAATATTTCTTCCGTAACGGTCGGCGTGGGTTTCACCGGTGTAGCTGCCATTTTCGACAGTTTCTTTATCATATCCGATATCGATGGAAATGGCATCCGTTACGAGCCCTTTATCTACAAGATCAAGCACGAGGGCATCGATCATTTCAAATATAACCAGTCTTGCTTTATCAGCGGTATAAGGACTGGAAAGAACCTGACCGCTGCTGACGCTGCGGTTGCCGGCTTTATAATTCTTTATGTTCTGCATGGTGGTGGGTTCTATGCCCCAGGCGTGGTCGATAAGCAGTTCTGCATCTATGCCAAAAATGTTATAGAGCTTTCTTTCATTTATAAGGCTCATTCTGGCAACATCTCCCATGGTGAACATTCCGTTTTCCATAAGACGCCTGGCGGTGCCGTTGCCGATGCGCCAGATATCGGTGATAGGGGTATAATTCCACATGGTTTCCCTGTAAAGCTTTTCATCCAGCTCGGCGATACGTACTCCGTCGGCATCTGCTTCACGGTGTTTTGCGACTATATCCATGGCTACCTTGGCCAGGTACATATTTGTGCCGATTCCGGCAGTGGCAGTGATGCCTGTATTTGCCAGAACATCTTTGATCATACGCATAGCCAGTTCATGGGCACTGAGACCGTAGAGGGAAATGTAATCCGTGGCATCGATAAATACCTCATCTATACTGTAAACGTGCATATCCTCCGGAGCGATGTACTTCAGATAAATGGCATAAATGTCGGAAGAAACCTGCATATATTTCGCCATTTGAGGCGGAGCAATGATAAAATCCACCTTCTCTCCGGTGGTACGTTCAACTTCACGAAGCTTCTGCTTTACCTCGTAGAGACGCGGTCTCCCTGGGATGCCATAGGCTTTAAGTGCAGGAGAAACCGCAAGGCAAATGGTTTTATCTGTTCTGGATTCATCGGCCACCAGAAGCTTTGCCGTAAGAGGGTCCAGTTTTCTGTCACGGCATTCGACAGATGCATAGAAGGATTTCAGGTCTATGCAGATATATGAATATTTTTTTTGCTTTGTACCGTTTTCAGCCATGGATTCTCCTCATTTTTCTTTATACGAACTTACATTCGATTATATCACACTTTTTTCTTGAATGAAATATGTATATTTATTATAATGATAATAGTGTCAATGGGGTTGAAAGTATACTGATCTTGTGATGATGAGATGCATTTTTTACCTCTTTTATACTAAGAAATACGAAAAAAGCTACAGTGACTGTCGGGGGTCAGGTAAATATCATAGATAAAAAAGTGAGGACTCAGGGTGTATCCGGTTACTGTTTTTAATCCAAGAAAAATCACAAAAAAAGAACAGAAAAAACTCATTCGTGAATTGAAGAGATATGATCTTGAATGGGATAATATAGAGTTCAGCGGCAGTGTAAGCGAGAAGAAATTGAGAAAGCTCAGCGCCTACTGTGATGAAAAGGGATTGAGGCTGAAGATCGGCAATGCTCTGGGACGCAGAAGAACGGACTACAGGCGGAAATTTTTTTCATGGAACAGTCCGGATATAGGAAGCAGGTATATTTGCGTATACTGCGGCAGACTGCTTAAGAAGGATAAAGTCGTTGTGGATCATTTGTATCCTGTGGGTACAGCTTCCAAAAGCATCGAATATCAAAAAAAACTAAAGAGGCATGGTATCAAAAATATAAACGACAGCCGTAATCTTGTGGCTTCCTGCAACAGCTGCAACAGAAGAAAGGGCACGAAGTCCGGAATCTGGATATTTCTGGGAAGGATAGGCAGACACAGAGGTATCTGGTTTTTAAGATACCTTCTGCGGGCGGTTATAATTGCATTTGGAGCGTACAGCTTCTGGCAACTGGCTGAAGTGATCTTAATATAACGGTCCTTATGGAAAAAGAGAAATATTTATGAAAAAAATGGTTCTGACAGGGATCGATGACTGTTTACAGAGAATATCAGTTGCCCTGACGAAATGATGATTATTTAACAGCGTAACAGGTACGGAGAGGGGATTATTATGGGAGAAATAACGGAAACAAGACCATTTGTAGCATGGGACAAGATGAATGATTTTATGATTGATGCATTTGTGGGCTATGGGGTGCCAAGGGAAGATGCGGCAATATGTGCGGATGTTCTGCTTGAGTCGGACAGAAGAGGGATTGAAAGTCATGGCTGCAACCGATTTAAACCAATCTACATAGACAGGATCAAGAAGGGAACTCTCCTTCCGGTGACTGAAATGGAGATCATCAAGGAGACACCGACTACAGTTGTCATGGATGCTCATGACGGAATGGGCATGGTGGCAAGCTATCATATGATGAAGAAACTCATCGAGAAGGCGAGAGTCTGCGGAATGGCCGGGGGTGCCATCAGAAATTCAACTCATTATGGTATAGCAGGTTATTGGACAAATATGGCTGCAAAGGAAGGAATGGTAGGAATCACGGGAACCAATGCGAGACCGTCCATAGCTCCGACCTTCGGAGTTGAGAATATGCTGGGAACGAATCCTTTGACATTTTCGCTTCCGACAGATGAAGAGTTTCCGTTTTGTCTGGACTGCGCCACATCGATAGTTCAGAGAGGAAGGATTGAATATTATGCCCGCGAGGGGAAACCATCGCCTGCAGGAACAGTCATTTCCGAAAATGGTGAAGCTCTTACTGACAGCAGCGAGATATTGAAGGCTCTGGTAGATGGAACTGCTGCTCTGGCACCGCTTGGAGGAATCGGGGAAGAACTTGCCGGTTATAAGGGCTACGGTTATGCAACTGTTGTTGAGATTCTTTCGGCTGCACTCTCCGGAGGTCAGTTTATGAAGGCACTCACAGGGGTTGACGAACAGGGCAAACCTAAAATGTACGGACTTGGTCATTTCTTCTTTGTTGTGGATCCTGAAGCCTTTACTGGAAGAGATGAATTTAAGAGAATCGCGGGAGATATCTGCAGGGAACTCAGAAAATCAAAGAAGGCGCCGGGCTGCAGCAGGATATATACAGCCGGTGAAAGGGAAAATGATATCTGGAATTTCCGCAGGGATAAGGGAGTTCCTGTCGGAGAAGGGGTTCAGAAAGATATTATCGCAATTCGCGACGAACTTGGACTGGATTATACTTTTTCGTTTGAAAACAGGTAATAATAACAAGTATATCGATAAATGATTTGTATGTTTGACTATAAGCGTATCAGCTGTGTGGATAAAAAACATAATAGTATCTTAAAATGATTGTGCTTTACGAGCCGGCGGTTTATGTGGTATTATACAAACGGCTGTTTTGGAGGGGGCGGCTTTCGAAAAGTTAAAAACTTTAGCGCCAGACTGGCAATACATACCAGTTGACGAGGTGAAGGGTTATCGAAGTATTCGGCGGGTGCTCTTCCGTACCGCATAAAACGTGAATCCGGCAACAAAAAGGGAGGCGACTCCTGAACAAAAAACCGGGTGGTGCATAAAATAATAATGAAAGGAATATAAATCTTTTTTGGCGTGCCGGTATAAAAAGCAGGCCTGGGATTTATGATTATTTTTATGTGCGGAATTATAGGATTTACAGGCAATAAGCCTGTTAAAAACATACTTATCAATGGACTTGAACAGCTTGAATACAGAGGATATGACAGTGCAGGTATTGCCGTTCTCGATGAAAACGGAATCAATATCAGAAAGAGAACGGGAAAGGTTGCCCAGCTCAGAGAGGCAGCCATGGATCTTAACGAGGAGGCTTACTGTGGAATAGGTCATACAAGATGGGCTACACACGGAGGCGTAACAAATGTTAATGCTCACCCTCATAAATCAGGACGAGTTGTTCTTATACACAATGGTATCATTGAAAACTACAGAGAGCTTATAACAGAATATGGTCTTAAGAATAAACTTGTTTCCGAGACTGATACAGAGGTTGTAGCAGCGCTTCTGGATACTCTTTATTCGGGAGACCCGATCAAGACTATAAGAAAAGCGGTTGATCTTATCAGTGGTTCGTTTGCATTATGTATAATGTTTGAGGATCATCCGGGAATAATCTATGCAGTAAGAAATGTCAGCCCTATGGTAGCTGCCTCGTTTGACGGAAGCTCTATTATTGCATCTGACATCACTGCAATCATTCCATATACAAAGAGATATTTTGTAGTACCGGAATATCACATTCTTACTATAGATAAGGGCAGCATTAAGTGCGAGGACCTTAACGGAAATACAGTTGAACCGGAAATCCTTGAGGTTAACTGGGACATTTCTTCGGCTCAGAAGGGCGGATATCCTTATTTCATGCTGAAGGAGATATATGAACAGCCGGATGCTCTGGACAGAACCGTCAGACCACGTGTTGAGAACGGACTTCCGTATTTAGAGGAAGACGGCATCAGCGATTCACTCTTTAAGGGGATAAAGAATATAACGGTTATTGCCTGCGGAACAGCTATGCATGCCGGAATGGTAGGAAAGTATGTATTCGAAAACAAACTCAGAATCCCTGTAAATGTTGAGATAGCTTCGGAATTCAGATATAAGGATCCTATTATCGATAAGGATACACTTACTATCGTACTTTCACAGTCGGGAGAGACTATTGATACGCTTGAAGCGCTTCGACTTGCCAAGAGAAAGGGAAGCCCTGTTCTTTCAATAGTAAATGTAAAGGGTTCTACTATCGCAAGAGAAAGTGATTATGTGCTTTATACACATGCGGGTCCGGAAATAGCCGTTGCCAGCACAAAGGCATATACGGTTCAGATTGCAGCTATGTATCTTATCGCCTGCAGATTCGGCCTTGTAAAGGGAATCATGTCAGAGGAGGAAGCAAGAGAATTCATTTCTAAGCTTGAAAATGTAAGAACACTCATCGAGGAAACTCTTAAGAGTGCAAATACCATTAAAATGGTAGCAAATCGTATAATGATCTCGCCGGATGTATTCTATATCGGAAGAGGTATTGATTATACCCTCAGCCTTGAGGCGTCTCTTAAGCTTAAGGAGATTTCTTACATACATTCGGAGGCTTATGCAGCCGGAGAACTTAAGCACGGAACCATAGCCCTCATTTCTGAAAATGTACCTGTTATTGCTATTGCAACTGAGAAAAATGTTTACAGCAAGGTCATTTCCAATGTTAAAGAGGTTAAATCCAGAGGAGCTTACGTTGTGCTTGTCAGTCATGATGACAAGATTGACGATACAAGCATTTGTGATATGCAGATCCGTCTTCCGGAAGCTGACAGTACCTTCTCAGTATTTGCTACTGCGGTTGTTCTTCAGCTTATTGCATATTATACATCAGATGCAAAGGGGCTTGATGTTGATAAGCCTAGAAATCTTGCAAAATCTGTAACAGTTGAGTAAAGGAATAAAAAATGAAGTATAAGAAACTTTTGATCATCATGCTGGGAGCGGCCATGGTTTTCAGCCTGATGGCCTGCGGCAAAGAGGATAAGAAGGAAAAGAAATACAGTTCATATATCGAGAACCTTATTATGGTTAATTATCTTGGTGCATCGGATGATTATATAAAGTCCACCGGTGCCAACAAGAGCGATGCGGAAGCTATGTATAAGAGCAATATAGACCGTCTTGCAAATGCTCTTCGGACTTATTACGGACTTGATATAAATGACGATGATGAGCTGTATGCAGATCTTCAGAAGCTTTCGGAAAAGATCTACGGAAATGTAAAATATTCTGTAGGCAAGGCATATAAGAAGAATGGCAGATTCCTTGTAGATATCAGTATTTATCCTATTGATATCATTGCGGCTACTGAGACAGAGATAAAGAATTATGTAGCTGATTTCAACAACCGGGTTGCTGCCGGTGAATTCAATAATTATGAAAAGGAAGCTTATGAACATGATTTTTCTGAGGGTATTGTGGAAATCCTGAAAAATGCTTCAGACAACATGAAGTATCAGGAGCCGCAGACTGTGACTGTAACGATCATTGAGGAGGGAGATACCTTCTTCATCAGCAATGATGATCTTATCAGGATTGATGCGGCTATGATAGCTGGAAGCACAGCGATGCCTGAAGAAAAAACTTCTGAAAGTGAGTAACAGAAGTTTCAAAACAATAGAAAAAGAAAGTGACTATAAAAATTGATTGTGATATACTGTTTTTAGTGGAAACAGTCAGATTAGCAGGTACTTATGTCTAAAGTGATGCCGGGAAAAAAAGGTATCCTGACGAGTGCAGAGGTTTTATGAAAGGGGTATTTAAAGATGGAATTTAAGACAGTTTCTTTTGGTGGTTATGATAAGAAGGCCGTTGATACTTATATTGAGGAGTCAGAGGCTAATTACGAGAAAGAGATTTCGGAACTCAGAGCAAATGCTGAAAAGCTTGCTGATACTGTAAAGACTCTTCAGACCATGAGAGATGTAAATATGAATGAGTCTAAGGAAACAGTAGATAATCTTAAGTCTGTAAATGAAAAGCTTCAGAGTGAGATTGACCGTCTTAATGAAGAGCTTAAGAGCTTCAGAGAAAAGGAGAGCGAATCAGCTGCAAGGTATGAGTCAATATCCAGAACCCTTCTTGCTGCACAGGAATCTGCTGCTTCAACTATTCAGAGTGCAAAAACGGAGAGCGAAGCAAAGCTTGCTGAGACAACAGCTCATTGCGAGCGTATGCTTGCCGAGACAACAGCTCAGTGTGAGGAGCTTAAAGCAACAACAAAGGCAGAGTGTGACAGACTTACAGAAGAGACAGATAACAGCTGTGCCAATAAGAAGTATGCTACAGAAGCTTATTGCGAGGATCTTACAAAGAAGACAGAGGAAGCTGCTGCAGAGCTTAAGAGAACTTCTGAAGCAGAGGCAGAGAATCTTAAGAATGTAACAGAGATGAATTGTGCAAATCTTCTTGAGGAAACAACAAAGCAGTGTGATGAGAAGAAGGCTCAGACTCGTGATGAAGTTCTTCAGACAAGGACAACTGTTAAACGTGAGTGCGAGAGCATTAGTGAATTTATCTCACAGCTTATGGCTTCTGTTAAGAAGGTTTCAAATGCCTGCGAAGAAACAAAGGCTTTTGCAGATAATGCTTTCGGAGATGTAAGCTCTCAGTCATAAAGAAAACCGGTTGGGTGTTTCAGAGATATTTTTTCTGCTCCACCACTATTTCTGATAAGTAGTGGTGGGGTTTTTAAAGTATAAAAGGGGGTATCAGAGGTGGGTTCAGAAAAAGAGTATCTAGCGCATGCCATTAACAGACAAAAACTCGTTGTAATTGTTCAGAAGATAGTTTTTTCTGAATATTCCATGAGGCGTAAGATTGAATATGTTTCGGATAATGCTGATATCTTCGGTATGAGTTCAGCGGCTATGAAAAACGGACTCAGGCTTCCGGTGGATTATGTCCATCCGGATGACAGAGATGATTTTGCAGGTGCCCTGCATATGGCCATGGATACCGGTGCGGATTTTAATTATGTCTGCAGGATTGTAGGGGATGATGGAAGATTATATAAGGTTGATGTAGCGGTTTCATTCATTTCGCGTATGGAAAATGAAGCTGTGCTTGAGTTTGTCTATAGGGATGCTTCGGTAAGGACTGAAACACTGGCTGTTTCAGATATGGAAGCAGTACCGGATAAAGCCTCGGGAGATATGGCAAAGGTTATAGATGTGCTGAAAGAGAATAATCTTGCGGAATTCTTTCAGAATATTTCCTGTGCATTTGACCTTTATTCTACCATCGTGGATAATAAGGGACGAATCCTTGTAAGACCGGTCGGACCTGAGGGTTATCTGGGAGATTTTTATGATCTCTTTGAGAGACCTCAGTACAGAAAATTTTTTGAGGATATCAAAAAACGGATAACTGAAAACAATAAACCATATATGACCGATATGGGACAGTATAGTCCTGACAGCAGGATTTCTGCTGCACCGATATATGTTGAAGGCGAACATGTTGCTACATGGCTGCTTTGTGCGTATGATAAGAAACAGGCAGAAAACCTTGCAAATGTATATGAGAAACAGTGGAATATTGCTGATAATGTTTCCACATATATGAAAAAGATCAATATTTCCATCCAGAAAGCCGAAAAGCTTAAAAAGCTGGAGGAGGACATTGAGAGTAAGATACGTGAGAAGGAGATCATTTCCGATGCCATTATGGGGCTTTCGGAAGGAGTAACAGGTGTGAGCAACCTCTTCCGTTCGGTAGGGGAGGCCATGAATCTTGATTATATTGTTATGTTTGGACTTATGTCCAATACCTCTGACATTTTTGAATATAAAAAAGGCTGGTTCAGAGAGAAACGTGATCGTGAGATCATGGGTGTGACATGGACCAGAGGCAGATATGGCGATGAAGGAAATATAATTAAAGAAAAGGGTGCTCTGATCATAGATCATAATAATATGACCAACAGAATCAGAGTGGGCATATTCCTTGGAAAAGTAAGAGCCGTTATGATCTACCCGGTTATAATAGATGATGTGGTAGTGGCTTATATTGCTTTCTGTGAGAATACACGAGAGAGAGTATGGTCGCAGAATGAGATCGGATTTGCGAAAGACGTCAGCAACGTTGTAACAAGAATTCTCAGATTCACTGATGCAGAAGAGGCTTCTGATAACGCAAATAAAGAGCTTATAGATATATTTAATTATTTCAAAGACGGTATCTTTGTCAAAGAAGATGAAACCGGTAAGGTGCTTTTTTCTAACAGGATACTGAATAAGATGCTGGGATATGATTTTACAGGAAAAGACAGTACGCTTCTTATCTCATCATCAAACAGAGCAACTGATTTTTCGGATAATTATAATAAGGGGAAGGTTACCAACTGGCGTAAATATCTGGATACGCTGGTGAAGGTTGTTGATATTACAGAAGTAAAAGTCAAATGGCTCAGTGGTGAGCCTGTTACGGTTTATATCATTAAGCCTGTAGAAAATTAGCAGGAAGGAATTTAGAAAAATGGCAGATATCGGAATAGATCTTGGAACAGCCAGTATACTTGTTTATGTAAAAGGTAAGGGAGTTGTCCTGAATGAGCCTTCGGTTGTTGCATATGACAGGGATACTGATAAGATAGTTGAGATGGGAGAGGAAGCGCGGCTTATGCTTGGCAGAACTCCCGGAAATATAGTTGCTATCAAGCCTCTGAGACATGGCGTTATTTCTGATTATACAACAACGGAGAAGATGCTTAAGTACTTTATCCGTAAGGCAGTCGGAAGAAATATCTTCGGAAGAAGACCGTGTATCAGTGTATGTGTTCCATCAGGAGTTACCGAGGTTGAGAAAAGAGCAGTTGAAACTGCTACGTATAATGCAGGTGCCAGAGAAGTTACAATCATAGAAGAGCCTGTTGCGGCAGCTATAGGTGCAGGCATAGATATAATGCGTCCTTGCGGTAATCTTATTGTTGATATAGGCGGCGGAACTACAGATATAGCTGTTATTTCCCTTGGAGGAACAGTTGTCAGTTCATCAATTAAGGTGGCGGGAGACGACTTCGATGATGCTATCATCAGATTTATGAAGAAGAGATTTAATCTTCTTATCGGTGACAGGACCGCAGAGGAGATAAAGATAAATGTTGGTACCTGTTTCAAGCGTCCTGAAAACATTTCAATGGATGTCAGGGGCAGAAATATGGTTTCCGGTCTTCCGAAAACTGTTACGGTTGCTTCCGATGATACAGAAGAGGCTCTCAGAGAGCCAACCGGTCAGATAGTCGAGGCTATTAAGGGTGTTCTGGAGAGAACTCCACCTGAACTTGCTGCTGATATTTCTGACAGAGGTATTGTTCTTACAGGCGGTGGAGCTCTACTCCATGGCCTTGAAGAGCTGATTGAAGAGAAAACCGGAATTACAACCATGACTGCTGAAGATCCAAAATCTGCAGTTGCCATAGGTACCGGTAAATATGTTGAATATTTCAACGGAAAAGTATAAATTAACTATCAGTTGCACCGCCGGTATATTTCCAGCGGTGCAGTGTTGTTTTATTTCGACGAGTCGTACAGGGAAAAAACATGGTTCTTGAAGGATATATCGAAAAAATAATATATAAAAATGATGAAAACGGATATGCTGTATTCACTGTTGAAACTACAGGGGGAGAAGAAGTCTTTGTCGGAAATGCTCCGCATATCAGTGAGGGACTTTTTATCTCTGCTACCGGAGACTATGTTCATCATCCGCAGTACGATCTTCAGTTTAAAATGACTGAATGTGAGATCAGTCTTCCTGAGGATGTTCTTGGTATTGAAAGATATCTTGCATCAGGGATTGTCAAGGGTATTGGTGAGGTGACCGCCAAAAGGATAGTGAAAAAATTCGGTACGGATACCCTGAGAATCATGGAGGAGGAGCCGGAAAGACTGGCAGAGATCAAAGGCATTTCCATGCAGAAGGCCAGAAAGATTGCAGCTTCTTATGCTGAAAACAGAGATTTCCAGCAGGTTATCATTTTTCTTTCGCAGTATGGCATAAGTGTTAATCTGGCCATGAAAATATTTAATGAATATGGTGACGGCGTTTATTCCATCATTACCTCTAATCCTTATAAAATAGCTGAGGATATTCAGGGCGTTGGCTTTAAAACGGCTGATGATATAGCAAGAATGGCCGGTATTCCTGAAGATTCGGAATTCAGAATAAGATCTGCAATACTTTATGCCCTTAATCAGGGTATGGCCAACGGGCATATGTATCTCCCTGTGGAAGAATTGATGCAGAACCTTTCTGAGTTGATAAGCTTTACAGATGAGAGTACTTTTCAGATAGTAGAGGAGCAGCTTTCTGTACTTCAGGCGGATCGAAGCATCAAATTCGAAAATATCGGAGAGGAATGTACAGCAGTTTACAGTCTCTACAATTATTATGTTGAGAAGAACAGTGCTTCAATGCTGGCAGAGCTTAGATTCGATAATGTCATTTATGACAAAGAATTTGAGGAAAGTATAAAACGTGTAGAACGCGACCAGGGTATTACCTTTGATGAGAGTCAGAGGAATGCGATAAGGAATGCCATAACCGGCGGAGTAGCTGTAATAACCGGTGGACCTGGTACAGGAAAAACAACGATCACGAAGGCTATTATCGAATATTATATATACAATGGAAAAGATGTGAAGCTTGCGGCTCCTACGGGAAGAGCTGCCAAGAGGATCACGGAAGCTACGGGCTATAAAGCGGCTACGGTTCACAGATTGCTGGAATTTGCCGGAGAACCGGGAGAACGTGATGACCATCATTTGAAATTTGGAAGAAATAAAGAAAATCCTATCGAAGCAGATGTAGTTATAGTTGACGAAGCATCCATGCTGGACAGCATGCTTTTTTACTCACTGCTTTCTGCCATAAAGAAGGGCACAAATCTTGTGCTGATAGGAGATACGGATCAGCTGCCGCCGGTGGGCGCGGGAAATGTGCTTCGCGATATTATAGACAGCAAGTGCTTTCCGGTTACTGAGCTGGAAGTTATTTTCAGGCAGTCGGCTGAAAGCAGGATCATAGAAAATGCTCATAATATCAGAATGGGCAGACATATAGCGATAGACAATAAGAATTCGGACTTTTTCTTTATTCCGAGAAAAACTCCGACAGAGATAATAAATGAAGTAAATACGCTTATAACAAAGAATCTTCCGGATTATTTAAAACTGGATCCGCTGGATATTCAGGTTCTGACTCCTATGAGGAAAAATGAACTTGGAGTGGAGAATCTGAATAAAAAACTTCAGCAGGCTCTTAACAGCCCTTCTAAGTCTAAAAAGGAAAAGGTTAAAAATGATATCATTTTCCGCGAGGGCGACCGGGTAATGCAGATACGGAATAATTACAGGATCGAGTGGACCATTTATAACGGGGATGATATTGAGGAAGAAGGTATTGGTGTATTTAACGGTGATACCGGAGTCATAAGCAGTATTGATGAGATTGATGAAGAACTCTGGGTTACATTTGATGACAGGAGACTGGTAAAGTATTCATTTTCCATGTTGGACGAGATTGAGCATGCCTTTGCGGTAACGGTTCATAAGTCGCAGGGAAGCGAGTATCCGGCAGTGATCCTCCCTCTTTACAACGGTAATCCCAAGCTGCTGAACAGAAACCTTCTTTATACAGCTATTACCAGAGCTAAAAGAATGGTGGTAGTAGTTGGAAATCTCGGACTTCTGAATCAAATGATCGATAATGTGACGATACAGGGGCGTTATACCGGTTTTGTCAGAAGACTCCGTGAGTGCTTTGAGTTTGAGGAATTTAAGGGAGAGGATGTATGATAGGTGATATTATAAAGGATGCCGTATTTCCACTCAGATGTGCTATGTGTGATGAGGTTCTTCCGGCGGGGCGAAGAGGTATCTGTAAAGCGTGCAGCGGAAAGGTCAGTTACCTTATGGAACCGAGATGTCTTAAGTGCGGTAAGGAGATAGAGGACGAGGATGAGGACCTCTGTATGGACTGTTCCGGGAATACCAGAAGCTATGATGCAGGATATCCGTTGTTTAATTATATTCCTCCGGTGTCGGATTCTTTGGTAAGATTCAAATATCATGGTCGTGAGGAATATGCTGAGTATTACGGAAAAAGCATAGCGGAAAGATATAAGGATAATTTCTTTCGACTTGGTATAGAGGCAATTGTTCCGGTGCCTCTTCATAAGGAGAGACTTAAAAAGAGAGGCTATGATCAGGCAAAGCTCATAGCATCGGTCATTTCCAGGGAAACTAAGATAAAAATGCTGGATGGATTTCTGGAAAGAGTAAAAAATACTGCACCACAAAAGGAACTGAATGATGTGGAACGTGAAAAGAATCTGATGGAAGCTTTCTGCATTGGAAAAAGCTATAAAGGAATAATTCCTGAGGCTGTACTTCTGGTGGATGATATATATACTACCGGAGCTACCATAGAAGGCTGTACCAGGGTTCTTAAAGCGGCCGGAGTTAAAAGGGTATTTTATACCAGCGTTGCCATAGGAAAGGTATAATTAAGTGTTGACTTTAATTATGTCACTATAAATGCTACAAGGAGAATTTTATAAAATGGACAAGAAAAATGTTGTTGTCATATTCGGCGGAAGGTCGTCTGAGCATGAGGTTTCATGCATTTCTGCTGCAACTGTTATAGCTGCTATTGATAAGGAAAAATACAACCCTATACTTGTGGGAATAACAAAGGACGGAAAATGGCTTCTGGTTGATAAGGTTGAAAATATCAGAGATGGAAGCTGGAGAAAGAGCAAGGTAAGCGCTGTTATTTCTCCGGATAAGGCAAGAGAGCTTATAATAAGAGAGAAGGACGAGATGACTGTCAGCCCTGAAGGCAGGAAGTATTATCAGAATGTATACTCAATAAAGATCGATGTTGCATTTCCGGTGCTTCACGGACTGTTTGGTGAGGATGGAACTATTCAGGGACTTTTGGAAATGGCACTTATTCCATTTGTCGGCTGCGGACATCTGTCTTCGGCTATAACCATGGATAAGTTTTTTACTAAGGTTATTGCAGATTCTGTAAATATAGATCAGGCTGCATATGTTCCGGTACGTTCCTATGAGCTTGCTGATATGGATAAGGTGGTCAGGAAGATTGAAGCAGAGAGAGAATATCCTGTATTTATCAAACCGTCAAATGCCGGATCTTCTGTCGGTATATCCAAAGCCCATAACAGGGAAGAACTTATAGAAGGTCTGAAGCTTGCGGCAAAGCATGATACTAAGATACTTGTTGAAGAGGCTATTAACGGACGTGAGATAGAATGCGCAGTCTATGGCTTCGGAGATGATGCATTTGCCAGTGGAGTTGGCGAGATCGTGGCGGCAGCGGAATTCTACGACTATGATGCAAAATACAATAATGCTGCATCAAAGACCATCATTGATCCGGATATCCCGGAGGAAAAGGTTGAAGAGATCAGAAAGGCTGCACTTAAAATATACAGAGCATGTGATGGTTTTGGTATGTCAAGAGTGGACTTTTTCCTTGAAAATGAAACCAACAGAGTAGTTTTTAATGAGATCAATACTATACCGGGCCATACTTCTATCAGTATGTATCCGATGCTTATGGAGAAGGCGGGGCATCCGATGAGCGTTTATATCAATGATATGATCGAGATGGCATATAAGAGACATAATTATAAAAATGCTTAGATTTAGTAGGATATGTTTTTATTACCGGTATAGTGCTTCTGATAATTAGAACAATATCAGGAGAATAGTTCGTGTGTTTTAGAAGAAAAGGGGGTACAAGTGAAGAAAGTCTGGATAGAGATAACAGGTGAGACAGAAGCCGGAAAGGTAGAAACTTCCGTTGAAGGTACTGTAGAAACAAATGCAGAAGGCGCAGTTATACAGTATACTGAACAGTTTGAAGGGGATAATAATCCTACGAACAATACGCTTACTGTCAATAATAATGTGGTTGAGTTAAAAAAGACAGGCGGAGTGAATGTGGTTATGCATTTTGAAGCCGGCAAGGATTATAAGGCGGTATATCAGACTGCCGTGGGGCCGATAGAAATGCATATAAAAACCGAAAGTGTTTTTATTAAGTTCTACGAAAAGGGGCTATATATTGAAATAGATTATACCCTAAGCTTTGCGCCAGATGCCGCCGGCAAGAATCACATAGTATTAAAAGCAGAATATATCAGTTAAAATACATACCGGGCAGGATTGATAAGTACCCGGAATTCCGGATGTATATTTAATATGGGCTAAACAAAACGGAAGACTACCGTATTAAACAGAAGTCTTCCGTTTTGTTTGTAATCATTTATTCTGTGATTTCATCAGCAGATAGTTTGATATGTCGATACACCAGGTAGAGAATTCCGAGAGACGCAATCATTGTAAGGATAGTGGTGAAAAGATTATCAAACAATATGCCCGGTACCAGATAAGCGCTCATATTTATTATCATATGCATGATCATCGGAGCTATGATACTGCCGGTTTTTATCCTGAGGAGCGCAAGGATGGCTCCCGCGACAAAGGCATATATCAGCTGTATGATATTTCCATGGTACAGTCCAAACAGGGCTGCACTGACGAGTATTGCTGCTGTTTCCGGCATCACTTTTCTGCAGAAATGAAGAGTTACGCCTCTGAATATCAGTTCTTCTGCGGCAGGAGTTATTATGATCACTGTAAGGATAAGGATTACAGATTTATTATCACCGATAAATGAGTTTATCATACTGTCGTAATCCTGAAGAAGATTTGGAAAGGCAGTTCTGATCACGGCCAGTATACCGTCGACAAAAAGCTGGAAGGAGAAACCGGCAGCGGCCATAATCCCGAGACTGATGAGTAAATCCTTTGCTGATAATTCATTTTTATCAGGAGCATTGTTATTCTTTTTTGAAGTTTTGTCTGAATTATTGCTATGATTTTTTGCGGTTTTGTCCGGCTTGAAATCATCCTGCAGCAGGCTGTACCACCATCCGAAGATGATAAGACAGAGCAGAGCATACAGAAAAAGCAGCAGAGTGGAATTGACCGGCGCTACGCCGTAAAATGCCTCGGTATTATCATAATCGATATCCATTCCCAGATAATTATTCATGATAAATACCAGAGCGAAATCTGCAAAATATGATATAATATCAATAACATAAGTAAGGAGGATTGGCACAAAGATAAGTGCCAGCCCTCCTATTGTTTTTATATTCGGTTTAAGGTTATCAGTCAGTGATCTTCTTTGCTCTTTCACGATCTTTCTTTTCTTTTTCCTTCTCAGCCTTAAGCTGTTCTTTGGTCTTCTTATTTTCGATGTCGTCCTTAAGCTGTCTCTGGTAAGCAGCCTGCTTTTTACGCATTTTTTCGCTAAATGACATCTTTTTCTTCTTGCCGTCGGTTTCTTCAACAACAGCCTTGTTCTTGTTCTTTCTTACACTCTTTACACTGACAAGGTAGATGCCGCTGACCATGGCTTTTACTTCACCTTTTACAGGTACATCATCATAGATAGCATCATCGCAGATAAGAGTAACAATCTGTGGACCGACCTTTGCTTTAACAATCGGAACCTTTGCCTTCTGATATCTCTTAGGAGTCTGCTCCATAACTATCTTAGGCAGCTTAGCTTCCCTTAAAGGCATATATTTTTTATCAATGATAAGCATGCTGGCGGGTTGTGCCTGAGAAAGCATTTCCTCCTTCTGAGCAAGCTGTTTTTTCTGCATTTTGTTACCTGCGATGTAGAGTATAACGATACCTGCTACAATTACTGCAAGGACGATGAAAAAAATAATCCATCCCATGTTTCTTATGATTCCTCCGATTCTATTGTTTCTTAATTGGTTTAAATATCCGGCCGTTGTGGACGGAGCTTATGTTTTTTTTATTATTTGTTTTTTTGTTTTCTTTTTTTGTTTCGCTTTATTATTTGCTTTTTTTGCTGTCACGTATTTCGTTTAATTCAGCAAGCTTTTCTGATATACGTTCCGGGATAGCTGTATAGAAGGCTCTTCTTTCCGGGATTGACATCTCAGAAGGATATTCCGGTTTGCTGAAATCAACGATGACATGACTCTTTTTGATAAAATGGAATTTGTTATTCTCAAAAATGTCGTCACTGCCCACCATAGAAACAACTACTATAGGTGAGTTTGATCTTTCAGCCATTTTATAGCCGCCTTCCTTAAATGGAAGGAGAGTGTCGGTATGGTTTCTGGTTCCCTCCGGATAAAGCCCGAGAGACAGACCGGTTTTCATACGTTCAATACCGGAATTAATGGTCTTTATGGCTTCTCTAGGATTCTGTCTGTCAAGATAGATGCATCCGATATCCTTCATGTAAGGTGAAAGAAGAGGAGCGTTCTCAAATTCCTTCTTGGAAATGAATCCCATTGGTTTACCGGTAAGAGTCTGAACTATTATAATATCAAACCAGCTTCTGTGGTTGCCTACAAACAGTACCGCACCGTCCTTTGGGATATTTTCCAGACCGCGAACTTCAATCTTTGAACCTGTCAGGAAGATGAGTTTCTTGAAAAATCCTCTCACATATTTATAAGCTGTAGTCCAGCCCTTCATCGGGTCTTTCTTGATCAGATGCTTAAACCGAAAATGAAGCGGACAGGAGAAAACCATTGCCAGGAAGGACCAAAGCGCGCACAAAAATAGTTTTATCATCTGGCACCTCCGATCTAACGACCAAACATTTTTGCGGTTTCGAAAAGCCTTGATGCAAGCTGATCGGTAAGTGCGTCAGGTTTATATCTCCATGACCAGTTGCCGTGACCAACGCCCGGTGTGTTGAAACGTGCCCAGGAATCTAACTCGAGAATATCCTGCATAGGTACTATGGCCATATTTGCAACAGATCCGAAGCAGGCTCTGATCATTACCCAGCAGATGTCACTTGCGTCTGTGCTGTAATATCTGCGGAGCTTATCTCTGGAAGCTTCGTAGGCATGCTTGTACCAGCCAAGAGTAGTATCATTGTCGTGCGTACCGGTATAGCATACGCAGTTCCTGATATGATTATGAGGGAGAAAATGATTCTCATTTGGATTTTCGAATGCAAACTGAAGTATCTTCATTCCCGGGAATCCAAATTTGTCTCTGAGATCAATAACGGATTCATCTATCTCGCCGAGATCCTCTGCGATGATAGGCATATGATATCCGAGATTGGCTTCGAGCATAGTGAAGAAATTCTCTCCGGGTGCTTTTATCCATCTTCCGTTGATTGCTGTTTCGTCTCCATAAGGTACTGCCCAGAATTTATCGAATCCACGGAAATGATCGATCCTTAGGAAATCGGTAAGTTCGAGCTGACATTTGATCCTTTTGATCCACCAGTCATAGGCTGTTTTGGTATGCTCAGGCCAGTTGTAAAGAGGGTTGCCCCAAAGCTGTCCTGTCGCTGAAAAATAATCAGGCGGAACACCGGCCACGTCTGTAGGATAGCCCTTGGAATCGAGCATGAAGAGCTTTTTGTTACACCATACATCAACGCTGTCCCACGCTACAAAGATAGGGATGTCACCGATTATTGAAATACCTTTATCATTTGCATATTCTTTAAGCTTCAGCCATTCAATACGGAAGAGGAACTGAAGGAATTTGTAGTAGCCGGTTTCATTCTCCAGTTTTTTCTCCCATTCGGCCTTATCAGCTTTCTTAGGATTTTTGAGACTGTCTTCCCACATATACCATGGAGCGCCCTTATGATAATCCTTGCCTGCCATGAAGAGAGCGTAGTCAGATAACCATTCTGTTTTCTGGAGAAAGTCGTTATATTCCTCCATGAGCTCTTCATTTGTTGAAAAATCGTCTTTTATATCTTTGTCAAGAAATCTTTCGTAGGCTTTTTTATAGAGTCCGGTCTTAAATGAGATAACATCGCCGTAGCTGATATCTTCAGGATTCCATTGCGGCATATCACGAAAATCCTCATCATTTAAGAGACCGAGTTCTTTCAAATGGTCAGGGCTTATAATGAGCGGCTGGCCGGCAAATGATGAGAACGGCTGATAGGGAGAATCTCCGAAACCGGTATGTCCGAGAGGAAGAACCTGCCAGGCGGTCATGCCGGACTTTTCCATAAAATCTATAAACTTATATGCGCCCTTGCCCAGATCACCTATTCCATAAGGACTTGGAAATGATGTCGGATGTATAAGGATTCCGGCATATCTTTTTGGCGCAACATCTAAATGTTTATTATCCATTTTTTTGTCCTCCGAGTCGATTATACACTGCATGTGGTCAGGCGACATAAGTATCCGATACAGAGAATCATACCAACAGGATACATTTCTGTGTCTGATCATAAATCAGTGTATTAGTTCATAACCAACTAATTATACATAAAAAAGCTGTGAAAAACAAGGTTTAACGATTGACAAATTTATCATACAGCTCTTTAAAGAGAGGTATGGCTTTTTCAATCCTTTCGGTAGGAACACAGTAGGAAATCCTGAAATGTCCCGGACACTCAAAACTGTCTCCCGGAACGGTGATAAGTCCAAGCTCTCTGGCACCTGTCCAGCAGAAGAGATTAGCATCTTCTATAGGTGTTTTTGGGAACATATAGAAGGTTCCGCCCGGTTTTACACAGGAATAACCGATATCGGTAAGTGCTTCATAGAGAAGATCAGCATTCTTCTCGTAGATTGAAAGGTCGCTGGTTTCGTCAATAACACGTTCTACAGCAAGCTGTATTATAGATGGAGGACAGTTATGTCCCGTAAATCTGGAAATCTGTCCGCACATCGGAACGATGTAATCGCTGTCCTTTGCCTTTGGATTAACTGCTACATAACCAAGACGTTCTCCCGGGATTGAGAGAGACTTGCTGTAGGAATAGCAGGAAATTGAATTGTCATAGAACTTTGATATATAAGGAGAGTCTGTTCCTTTGAAGATTATCTCTCTGTATGGTTCGTCGGAAATAAGGAAGATCTCGTGGCCGTATTCCTTTTCCTTTGCTTCAAGTATTCCTGCAAGCTTTTTTATGGTCTCCGTTGTATAAACGATGCCTGATGGATTGTTTGGCGAGTTTATGAGAATTGCGGCAACCTTTTCATTTAACATTTCCTCAAATTTATTAAAATTGATCTGGAAAGAAGAGGTGTCTGCAGGGACAACCTTAAGAGAGGCACCGGTTCCTGTGATATATGGAATATATTCCGGGAAATAAGGTGCAAAGGTTATGATTTCATCGCCTTCACCTGCAATACATCTTACCGCATGAGCTATGGCACCTGCGGCACCTGTGGTCGGGAAAATATGTTTTGCCTCGTAATTCATGCCGAATCTGCGGTTCAGGGACTCGGCGATTGCGGTTCTTGTTGAATCAAGACCCAGAGTCGGGCTGTAGCCGTGAAGCTTTACGGGATCTGTATTGTTAAGAAGGTCATTCATGGCCTTGGTAAAACATTCCGGTGCAGGAACGGAAGGGTTTCCAATGGAAAAGTTATATACCGAATCCGAACCCATTTCCTTTTCTCTTTCCATACTATATGCGAAAAACTGTCTGATGACAGAGGTTTTGCCTGTCATTTCCTTATAGAATTCTGAAATCATAATTACCTCCTTGAATAAAACACTTCTACCATTTTAATCCATAAATGAATAAAAAACAACGAAAATATATAGTAGAAAAAAAGGTTGAAATCTGATAGAATATAGCATATGAGAAAGATTATAGCATTGGTCGTTCTTCGGCCACAAAGGGAATACAATCTTGATATTATTAACCGCCTTAAAATGGAATTGTATGACAAGGGCTACGGCCTTCTGGTTTTTGGTTCATTTACAGATCTTACCGTGAAGGATAAGAATGATTATGGCGAGAGAAGTGTTCTGGAGCTTATACCTTATGACAGGCTCGCAGGACTTATTATTATGCCCGGAACTTTTCAGGATCCTTCCAAGGCTGAAAATATCATAGAAAATGCAAAAATGAGAGGAATTCCAACTCTTTCTCTGGACTTTGATCATCCTGAAATTCCAAGCGTCAATTATGATTATAAGGGCGGATTTGGTGAGACAGTCCGTCATATAGTGGAATTCCACAAATGTAAGAGAATATATATGATCGCCGGATTTAAGGATAATCCTTATTCCGATGAACGTATTGCAATATATAAGGAAATCTGTGCAGCAAATGGTATACCGGAAGAAAATACAAGGGTTTATTATGGCCGTTTCTGGGGTATCAGTGCAAAATACTGTATAGATGATATGATAAAGTCCGGCGTGCCTTTGCCGGATGCTATTTGCGTAGCAAATGATGTTATGGCAGCGGCTGCCATAGAACAGCTCGGTGAATACGGTATAAGGGTGCCTGAAGACGTGCTGGTTACAGGTATGGATGGCATAGCTATCGGAAAATATAATAATCCGAGACTTACAACAGTTGAAACGGATTCTGAAGCTTTCTGCAGGGTGGCTGCAGAGAGGATACTTCGCATGATCGAAGGCCGTGAAACAAATGAACCAAGGCTTTCACGCATACCTATGAGACTTTGTATACATGGAAGCTGTGGCTGTAATCGTGACAATATTTCCAATCTCGGCAACAGAATGCTTGAACTGGAAGAAAGTGTTACTAAGCTTATAGGAAACGAGGGACATATCACTCGTATGAAGAACATGGTACTTGCCATGAATGGGAAAGCAGTGTTTAAGTCGATGATAACATATCTTTCGGATTACACATGGATAGTTGTTAATCCGTCTTTCTGGGAGAATGTACAGGGCACTGCAGATGATTTTGATTATGAACATGATATGAATCATTTTGATGAAAATCTTGTTTGTGAAGTTTATAAGCCTGACAGTGATGGCGAGGCGGAAACAAGAAACTCGGATGAGTATGATGATAAGAGTGAATATGGAATAACATTTAACCGTAATGAGCTTCTGCCTCATTTTGAAGAGGTATTTGAAAAGAAAGGCGTGATCATAGTTTCGCCTCTGAATTTCCAGAATGAGGTTATAGGCTATTATGCCTTCTGTGATACGGATAACAGCTCCGATACGCTCAGAGGCGGATATTATTCATCTCAGATCGCTCAGAATGTATCAACCATTTTACGTGTCGTAAGAGACAGAGATATTTCAGACAGGCTTATGGATGTGTTGAAGAATTCTTACAGTGCTCTTAAGGAACTTTCAATCCATGACCAGCTTACAGGACTTCTTAACAGACGAGGACTTACGCAGGTGCTGGATGCGATGTGTGAGAGGGAAGACTCCGACAGTTGTGAATTATTTTACAGTTATATAGATGTTGACGGATTCAAGATGATAAATGATATGTGGGGCCATGATGAAGGTGATGAGGCGCTGAAGGATGTTGCTCACATACTTGAAGAGGTTGCGGAAAGATTTGGTGATCTGGTCTCTGCGAGGATAGGCGGAGATGAATTTGTTATAGCCGGTTCTGCTGATGATGAACAATTTCCTGACAGATTTATGGAAGTGCTTCAGGATGCGGTAGACAGGAAGAATATCCAAAGTAAGAAGGAATACCTTATAGAGCTGTCCGTGGGTAAGGTTATCAAGCATGGCCTTACTGCTGAACATGTCCGCGAAAGCATCAAGGATGCCGACCGTGATATGTATCAGGTCAAGAAGACACGTAAGCAGCTTAAAATGAAGTAAAACCATTTCGGGAGAATTATCGTGAAAATTTTTGAAACACATGCCCACTACGATGATGATGCATTTGATGCTGACAGAGAGAGCATTATCGAAAGACTTTCTGCATTTGACGTAGCGAAGGTTGTAAATATAGGCTCCAATATGGAGACATCAAGAACCACTGACGCTCTGACAAAAAAATATGACTTTTTCTATGGAGCGGTCGGTGTCCATCCAAGTGATTCCGGAGATATGACAGAACAGAATATTGAGGAGCTTCAAAGACTTATTTCTTCTAATGACAAAATAGTTGCGGTAGGAGAGATAGGTCTTGATTATCATTATGATGAGCCGGACAGAGAGATTCAGAAAAAATGGTTTGTCCGGCAGCTTTGTCTTGCCCGGGATACAGGACTTCCGGTTGTAATCCACTCCAGAGATGCGGCGGAGGATACTATAAAAATACTGGAAGAAAATAATATATCCGAGATAGGCGGCGTTATGCACTGCTATTCCTATTCAAAAGAATTGTCGGAAAGAGTTCTGAAAATGGGACTATATATAGGAGTGGGCGGAGTTGTTACCTTCAAAAACGGAAGGAAACTTGTGGAAACAGTATTGAATGCTCCGCTTGACAGAATTGTTGTGGAAACGGACAGTCCATACCTTGCGCCCGAACCGCACAGAGGCAGGAGGAATTCTTCAGCAAATCTTAAGCTGATCATAAATAAGATTGCTGAGATTAAGGGCATTTCTCCGGAGGAAGCTGCCGCTGCAACATATGAAAATGCTATGAGGATGTACAGAATCCGCGGATAATTACAGATAATCATGAAGCCTCAGGGCATGAACAGGGTTGCCCGGTATACCGGCATACTGATTTTAAATAATTCGACCGGATTCATGCCGGACAGCTCTGACAGGATACATATAAAAAGTTCAACGTGGTTAGAGGTTTTTGGTACGGCTATATCGATCGGATTTTGATACAGGAGGAAAAAATGATACCTGACAGTGAGAAACTCAGTAATCCTCAGGTTACTGTGAGCACTATAAAAAAATATAATTTTAGTTTTCAAAAAAAATTCGGGCAGAATTTTCTTATAGACAGCCATGTTATAGAAAAGATAATCAGGGCTGCTGAGATAACAAAGGAAGATCTTATAATTGAGATAGGCCCGGGAATCGGCACGATGACACAGTATCTTTGTGAAAGTGCAGGACATGTAATAGCTGTTGAAATAGATTCAAATCTTCTTTCAATACTTTCAGAAACTCTTGCGGCCTATGATAATGTTTCGGTTATTAATCAGGATATTCTGAAATGTGATATCCGGGGGCTTATAGATGAAGCTGAGGCGAAGCGAGTGTTTGATCATAATAAGGGTAGTGTCAAGGTGGTTGCAAATCTGCCTTATTATATAACGACACCTATAATCATGGGACTCCTCGAGAATCATGTCCCTGCAGCAAGCATTACGGTAATGGTCCAGAAGGAAGTGGCAGAGAGAATGAATGCTGCTCCCGGCGGAAAGGATTACGGGGCTCTCAGTCTTGCGGTTCAGTATTATGCGGATACATATCTGGCTGCAAATGTTCCGCCGAACTGCTTTATTCCAAGACCTGGAGTGGGCTCTGCGGTTATCAGGCTTACAAAACACCCGGACCCGCCTGTAAAGGTGAAGGATGAAAAAATGATGTTCCGTCTTATACGGGCTTCATTTGAACAGAGACGAAAGACTTTGAAAAACGGCATCGGAAATGCTGCCATAGAAGGAATTACCAAAGAAAAAACCGGTGAGATCCTGACTGCTATGGGGCTGGATGAAAATATCAGAGGAGAGAGACTTTCTCTTGCGGAATTTGCAGAACTGACAGACAGACTGCTGGAAGCATGAGCTGAAGTTTGGGATGGTTATGAGGAAAAAACTCACGGAAGATGAAAAATATATGCGTGAAGCCATCAGACTTGCCAAAATGGCAGAAAAGAACGGTGATGTTCCTATCGGATGCGTTATTGTTTATGAGGGCAAGGTGATAGGCAGAGGCTATAACAGAAGGAATAAGGATAAATCCACTCTTGCTCATGCAGAAATCCTTGCCATGAAAAAAGCGGGCAAGATAATAGGTGACTGGCGGCTGGAGGGCTGCAGGATGTATGTTACCCTGGAACCTTGTCAGATGTGTGCAGGCGCCATAGTTCAAGCCAGGATTCCTGAGGTTGTGATCGGCTGTATGAATCCTAAAGCCGGCTGCGCCGGATCTGTGATCAATCTTCTGGAAATGAAAGAATTTAACCATCAGGTTACCGTGCAGAGAGGAGTTTGCGAGGAGGAGTGCTCATCTATGTTAAGCAGCTTTTTCGCGGCTCTCAGAGAGAAGAAAAAAAACTAACTTGACGGATATGCTTCTCTTGGTTATACTAACTATGTTTAAAATTTCCGTACAGCCGGGGAGTTAGCGGTGCCCTGTACCTGCAATCCGCTATAGCAGGGGTGATGGCTGGCCTCGGGTTGAATTCTGTAGGGCTGCCCTCGGTAAGTGATGTTGATATCTGGGTCTTACGCGACAGAAATCTATGAACCGTGTCAGGTTGGGAACAAAGCAGCACTAAGTAGAACCTTCTGGGTGACGTGAGGGTGCCTGGGTTGAGTTAACTGCTGAGGTAACGCCTATTGGTTCTTCACAAAGCCAGCCGTGCGGTTTTATTTTTGAGTATTTATCACAGACAAGTTTGTGCAATTTTATGTAAATAAAAGCTAAAATTTCTATGGAAATATATTTTGGAACGTGGTAATATAAAATATGATGTATTGTACTGAAACGGTATTGTTTCGGTTAAGGGGCGAAGAATGAATTATTCGGAAGTTATTGACTTTGTAAAAAAGAAAACTGCAGATATAAGCAGACCGGCGAATTATCCTTTTAGGAACCGCTATGAGCATATTATGCGTGTTTACAGATGGGCGATAAGACTTCAGGCTAAATTGGGAGGAGACCTTGATGTGATCGTTCTTGCAGCTCTGCTTCATGACGTTGGTTGGGATGATGTAAAACCACATGAAGAAGTGAGTGCTGAGATCGCAGTTGAGTATCTGGACAGCATTGGAGTAGACCCGGAGAGGATTCAGAGGGTAGGCGAGATTATCATGAGGCACGAAGACAAGGATACAGAGGATGATCTGTCTTTAGAGTGCCGTATTGTCATGGATGCAGATCTTCTGGATGAGATCGGTGCTGTTGAGATCATGTGGGATTGCATGGCAACTGCTCTTGATCCTGAAGCAAGTTACAAACGTGCTTATTACAGAATTAAGGAATATTACCGTACCAATAAGCCTAAGATTAAAAGGTGCAAGACCGATCCGGGCAGAGCTGAATTCGCAAAGCGTATGCAGCTGGTAGAGAGTTATATATATCAATTAGAGAGAGAATTATTTTAAAAAACGGGAGGTTTTAGAATGTTAAACAAATTAGCAAGAATCTTAATAGGTATTGCAATCGTAGGAGGTCTCCTTTGGGCGGCTTATACATTCCTTCCACTTAATATCACAGGTGGTATCAGACAGTGGCTTCAGGAAACAACCAACAGTGAGTCAAAGCGTATAGCAGATGCAGCGAGAAATACCGAGGTTTATACATTTGATCCTATCACAAAGAAGCAGATCAAATCAGGTATTACATATAAAGACCTCATCGAGAAGAACTGCGACAGCGTTTCATGGTATGTAGAAGAAGACGGTGATGGATGGACAGTTGAGTGTAATGGTTACAAGGTAACAATTCAGGTTGATGACCTTACAACACCTAATAATTCGAAGACATGGACAGATGCGCATCTTTTGATGATGTGCAATGTTAAAAAGGATGCATATGGCAATTATCAGATGACAGGAATAAGAGTATTCATCAATGATGATCCTGAGCTTAGTCCTGACTACGTTAACCTGGTAATCGATGATCTTCTTTCAAAGGTTAATCCATAATTTGAATAAATAATACAAAAAAGTGTGCCTCATATGAGACACACTTTTTTGTATGGATAATGAGTCAAGTGACTGTAAGTATGCTTACAATACAAAACCGGCAGAGAAATGCTGACACATACTTCTGCCGGTTGGGATTATTATTTTGAATTAACAAGCTTTTCAATAAGAGAAGTTATCTTATTGATTGCGTCGCTCTGCTGGCTCTTTGACATTGCATCGATATATTTCTCTCGATCTCTGAAGGTTTCGTTTATGGCAGCAGTGAGACTCTCAGGAGTAAGATCCTCTTCCTGAAGAAGCTTACTGTAGCCGCTTTTTTCAAAGGATTTTGCATTCAGGATCTGGTCGCCGCGGCTTGCCGCAAGAGAAAGCGGTATAAGAATATTCGGCTTTCTGAGAGCAAGAAGCTCGCAGATGGCATTTGCGCCGGCTCTTGATACTGCGACATCAGCAAGAGCAAAAAGATCCGCAAGTTCATTTTTAATATATTCATACTGAACGTAGCCTTTTTTACCATTATTTTCCGGAATGGTTTTTCCTTTTCCGCATAAGTGAATGATATTGTATGTTTTTAACAGTTCATCGAGACACTTGGAAAGGGTTTCATTTATTATCTGACTGCCTGTGCTTCCGCCGATGAAGAGAATTACGGGTTTATCATCGGTAAAACCGCAGAATTTTTTTGCGGCTTCTCTGTCACCGGTAAAAAGTTCGCCTCTGATAGGAGTGCCGGTTACAACAGCCTTGCCCTCCGGAAGTTTATTCTTAGTTTCAGGGAAATTGCAGCATATGATATTTGCCTTTTTAAGAGCAATCCTGTTTGCAAGTCCCGGAGTCATGTCAGACTCGTGGAGTATTACAGGGATTTTCTTCTTTGCAGCGGCTGTGGTGACAGGAACGCTGACAAAGCCACCCTTTGAAAATACAATATCAGGCTTGATCTTTTTCATCAGTCTGCGAGATTGGTGATAGCCATGCTGTACCTTTACAGGATCGGTAAAGTTCTTGAGGGAGAAATACCTTCTGAGCTTTCCTGAAGAAATGCAGTGAAAGGGTATTCCGAGTTCTTCTATCAGCCTTTTTTCTATATTATTGCTTCCTACATAATGAATTTCGTATCCCAGCTCCTTGAGATGAGGGATAAGAGCGATGTTTGGTGTAACATGTCCGGCTGTTCCGCCGCCGGTCAGGATAATCTTTTTCATATATGACTCCTTTTTCTGGAAATAGCTTTTTTTGATTATAAGCTTATTGCAGGATGATTTCAATTTGCAAAATGAAAAAATATGAAATTTTTATATTTTCATTGAAAAAAACAAACGGTTTTGCTATTATATCTTGGAATATGTGCAAGCAAGATCATAATACTGTCATTCCGAAAGCAGATTCCGGAGAATAAATCTCTCGGTTTAAAAGGGAAGTATATAATACGGAGCGTATGACATATAGAGTGGAGCTTTTTTATGATCCTGTTTGGTGAAGAGAGTAAATAAAGAAGGAGTAATTACAATGTCACAGAAAATATCATTTGATTTCAGCAATGCAAAGTTTATGGCAAGTGATGCTGATATTGAAGCAATCAAGCCGCGTGTACTTGCAGCAGAGAAGACACTCAGAGAGAAGACCGGAGAGGGAAATGATTTCCTTGGATGGATAGATCTTCCTGTTAATTATGATAAGGAAGAGTTCGGCAGGATCAAAGCTGCTGCCGAGAAGATCAAGAATGATTCAGATGTCCTTCTTGTAATTGGTATAGGTGGTTCTTATCTTGGTGCAAGAGCAGTGATCGAGGCTGTACGCCATTCGTTTTATAATATGGTTGATAAGAATGTACGTAAAACTCCTGAGATATATTACTGCGGAAATAATCTTAGCAGCACATATTATGCAGATCTCGTAGATGTTCTTGAGGGTAAGGATTTCTCAATTAATGTTATAAGTAAGTCAGGAACAACAACAGAGTGTTCGGTTGCATTCAGAATTTTCAAGGAACTTCTTGAGAAGAAGTATGGAAAGGCTGAAGCTTCAAAGAGAATTTACGCAACAACCGATAAGTCAAAGGGAGCTTTAAAGACACTGGCTGATTCAGAAGGCTATGAAACATATGTAGTTCCTGATGATATCGGAGGAAGATTCTCAGTACTTACAGCAGTAGGACTTCTTCCTATCGCAGTTTCAGGTGCTGATATCGATCTTCTTATGCAGGGTGCTGCAAATGGTCGTGAGTACTGCCTCAGCAAGTCATTTGAGGAAAATGATGCTCTGCAGTATGCTGCAATCAGAAATGTGCTTCATGAGAATGCCGGACTTGGTATGGAGATTCTTGGCAACTTTGAACCTGCACTTCATTATGTATCTGAGTGGTGGAAGCAGCTTTACGGAGAGAGCGAAGGTAAAGACGGCAAGGGTATCTTCCCGACTGCTGTTGACTTTACAACAGATCTTCACTCACTTGGACAGTTCATCCAGGAGGGAACAAAGAATCATTTTGAAACATTTATAAATGTTCTTAACCCAAGAAAAACAGTTACAATGCAGCTTGAGGATACAGATCTTGACGGTCTTAACTATCTTGCCGGCAAGGAAGTTGACTTTATTAATAAGTGTGCCATGAATGGTACAATACTTGCTCATGTAGACGGAAATGTTCCAAACATCCGTATAGATATGGATGCCATTGACGAACTTTCAATCGGTGAGCTCTTCTATAAATTTGAGTATGCCTGCGGTGTAAGCGGATATACTCTTGGCGTTAATCCATTTAATCAGCCGGGTGTAGAAAGCTACAAGAAGAATATGTTTGCTCTTCTTGGCAAGCCTGGTTATGAAGAAAGAGCCGCAGAGCTCAAGGCAAGACTTGGTAAATAATATGAATGATGAAAAATTTACGCTTATCGCGCCATGTCATTTTGGACTGGAGGCTGTACTGAAACGCGAGATAACAGATCTCGGATATGAGATACTGAATGTAAGTGACGGAAGAGTGACCTTCAGCGGAGATGCAAAGGCAATCGCCAGAGCAAATATTTTTATCAGAACTGCAGAAAGAATTCTTCTCAAATGTGGTAGCTTCAGGGCTACCACATTTGATGACTTATTTGAAGGTGTTAAAGCTATTCCGTGGGAGAGGTTTCTTCCGAGAAATGCAAAATTCTGGGTAACAAAGGCTACCACAAACAGAAGTGCTCTTTTCAGCGGAACTGCCATACAGTCCATCGTTAAGAAGGCTATGGTGGACAGAATGAGTACCACCTATCATACAAGTCGTTTTGATGAGGATGGAGACGAATATCCGGTAAGAGTTTTTATTCTTAAGGATGAGGTGGAGGTAACTCTTGATACCACCGGCGTTTCACTTCATAAGAGAGGATACAGGAAGCTGGCAGGTAAGGCTCCGATTTCGGAAACCCTGGCAGCTGCTCTTATAATGCTTACTCCATGGAGAGCAGACAGGATACTTGTTGATCCTTTCTGTGGAAGTGGTACATTTCCGATAGAGGCAGCTATGATAGGCGCAAATATTGCTCCGGGTCTTAACCGTGAGTTTACATCAGATAAGTGGCTTAAATTTATGACAAAAAAAGAGTGGTACGAAGCCTATGATGAGGCGGCATCACTTGAAAAGACAGATATTGAGATGAATATTCAGGGCTATGATATTGATCCTGAGATTATTAAGTGTGCAATTCAGAATTCTAAGGAAGCGGGAGTGGATAAATATATTCATTTTCAGGCGCGAGATGTGAAGGATCTTCATAATCCAAAGCCATATGGTTTCCTTATTACAAATCCTCCTTATGGAGAACGACTTGAAGATAAGGAGAATCTTCCTGCGCTTTATAAGACTATCGGAGATAGTTATAATGGACTTAAGGACTGGTCTATGTTCATCATTACTTCTTATGAGGATGCAGAGAGATATCTTGGAAGAAAGGCAGACAAAAACAGAAAGATTTATAATGGAATGATCAGATCCTATTTTCTGTCATACATGGGGGCAAAGCCGCCAAAGAAGCAGAAATAATAGTTTATTTAAGATAAGAAGGTCGCAAATTTGAAAAGGGGAATTTTTGTTTTAGTGCTGTTGATCATTGCAGCACTTTGTTTTTATAAATTATCCGACAATAAGACCGGAGAAATAAAAAAAGCGGCAGATTATGATACGGCAGTTGCAAATTATAAAAAAGATACATTTGATTATATCAGTAATTCAGCTGTAGATGTCAGGCTTCATGGAAGGAGCACGGGAGGATATTATACAGCTTGCATAGACGAAAATATGAATATTCTCATAGGAGAGGATTTCCTGGAGGATATTATGAGCTGTTCGGTAACGAGATATAACAGCGGGCATATAAGAATAGATAAAGGTGAGAATACCGTTTCAATGAAAATGGGTGAGACCAGTTACAGTGTAAACGGTGAGAATCTTAACAGTACATCCAAGCCTGTTCTGGTGGGAGATAATATGCTTTTTCTTCCGGCCGAGGAACTGTCGGAATATCTTGATTATAAATGTGAATATGATTACCTCAGTAATTCAGTTGATTTTATTCAGACCAAAACAGGAGTGAGTCTTCCTGAAAAATTTGATCTCAGAAAGCTGGGCAGGGTAACACCGGTAAGGGATCAGGGAAGATACGGTACGTGCTGGGCATTTGCCTCTCTGGGAGCACTTGAAACATCGCTTATGCCTCTTCAGGAGGAAATCTATTCCACCGAACATATGACGCTTAATAACAGTTATAATCTTGATATGTCTACCGGAGGAGAGCATACGGTAAGTATAGCTTATCTGGCTGCGTGGCAGGGACCGGTACTGGAGGAGGATGACATTTACGGAGATGAAAAGACTGACAAATCGCTGAAGGCAGTTAAGCATCTTGAGGAAGCTATAATAATCAAGAAGAGAAATGATATTGCCATCAAGACTGCAATCTTCAGATATGGTGGTGTAGAGACATCACTTTATCTTCAAATGGCTTATACGGGTGATTACTCTGAATTTTATAATGAAGAACGTGCGTCATATTACTATGACGGCGATATGGCCCCCAATCATGATATTGTTATAGTCGGATGGGATGATACTTATCCAAAGGAGTATTTTACCACCAAACCTAAACATGATGGAGCATACATCTGTAAGAACAGCTGGGGTAAGAATTTTGGTGAAAATGGATATTTCTATGTCTCTTATGAGGATACAAATATCTGCAGCCAGTCGATCGTATATACGAATCTTGCTGACGCTGATAACTTTGATAACATATATCAGTCGGACCTGCTCGGATGGGTAGGACAGCTGGGGTTCGGAAGTGATTCAGGTTATTTTGCAAACTGTTATAAAGCAAAAGGTATGGAAAAGCTTTCTGCAGTATCATTTTATGCAACCGATGACAATACCAGCTTTAAGGTATATGTTGTCCATGATTTTAAGGATGAGGATTCTTTTAAGAATAAAGTAGAGATCGCTTCCGGAGAAATAAAATACAGCGGTTACTATACCGTGAGAGTAAATCACGATATACCATTTCAGAAGGGCGAAAAGTATGCTGTTATAGTTAGTATTAAAACCGAAGGAAGTACAAAGCCTATTGCCGTTGAATATAAGGCTGATAAAAGAACGGAAATGGCGGATATTACGGATGGTGAAGGGTATATCAGCCTTCATGGTGAAATGTGGCACAGGGTTGAAGAAGATCAGAACTGTAATGTGTGCCTGAAGGCATTTACGGATGATGTGGATGAAAACAGTGAAAATACTGAACAATGACATAGCATATCAATAGAAAAATAAGCCAGGGGTGAAACGAGTATTTGTTTTTCCAGACAAATGTAAAAGCCTCAGCATCTTTGGCAGATTGGTTAATAAAAACGTCAGCAGTTGATCATACGTAAGGAGGATTAAAATGCAGAAGCTGATATTTGCAACAGGAAATAAGGATAAAATGCGTGAAATAAGGATGATTCTTGAAGGACTTCCGTATGAAATATATTCCATGAAGGAAGCAGGTATCAATCCGGATATTGTTGAAGACGGAAAGAGCTTTGCTGAAAATGCACTTATTAAGGCCAGAGCAGTTGCGGATTGTGTAAAGCAGGCCGGAGAGAATGTTGTTGTTCTTGCTGATGATTCAGGACTTGAAATAGATGCGCTGAATAAGGAGCCTGGCATCTATTCTGCAAGATATATGGGTGAAGATACTTCGTATCATATAAAGAATAATAATCTTATTGAAAGACTTGAAGGCGTACCGGATGAGAAGAGAACCGCCAGATTTGTCTGTGCAGTGGCAGCTGTATTTTCTGACGGAAGAGAAGAAGTCAGAGAAGCTACCATGGAGGGAAGAATCGGATATGAGGAAAAAGGGGAAAATGGATTTGGCTATGACCCTATCCTATACATTCCGGAGTTTGGATGTATGTCCGCTGAGCTTGCACCTGAACAGAAAAATGCGATCAGTCACAGAGGAAAAGCTCTCAGAATGATGAGGGAATGTCTTAAGGATATGTAATGGAAGGAATTTATGGACAGGAAACGTATACTTGTTGTAAGTGATTCACATAGAAGGTCTGACAATATTCAGAAGATAATAGAGAAAACCGGACCGGTCGATATGCTTATTCATCTTGGGGATATCGAGGATGATACTGAAAAAATAAAGGAGTGGGCCGGCTGTCCATGTTATTTTGTATGCGGAAATTGTGATTACGATTTTAAACTTCAGAATTGCCAGATAATCAACCTTGGACCTCACAGAATATTTGCGGTTCATGGGCATAAATATGCAGTCCATAGTGATACATTAAGACTTGAACTGGCAGCGAAGGAAATGCATAGCGATATAGCGCTGTTTGGACACACCCACGTGCCTTATTTGTATGAGGGCAGCGATATAACCATTTTGAATCCCGGAAGCTGTTCCCAGCCCAGACAGTATGACGGCAGAAAAACATATGCTATTATGGAAATGGACGAGAATGGCAGAATGAACTATGAAATCTGTAATCTGTGATACAGATGGCTGAAGAGAAATAGATATACTAATATTTACAGTTATTATAAACCGGTGGATTGACGAAGGAGGAAGTGTTTGAAAAAGGGAGATATTGTAGAAGGAATAATTGATAAATTCAGCTTTCCGAATAAGGGAAGCATGATGGTTGAGGATAAGAGAGTTACAGTTAAAGGGACGATTCCGGGACAGACAGTCCGGGGCAGGATCATAAAGAAGAAAGCCGGCCTTTATGAAGCAGCGGTTGTTGATACGATCAAGCCTTCGTCTCTTGAAACAAAGAAACCGCTCTGTCCTCATTTTTTTGAATGCGGAGGATGTACCTACCAGACGCTTTCCTATGCAAATCAGCTTCGCGTTAAGGAAAATATGGTCAAAGAGCTTCTGGACGGCGCAATAAAACCGGTTAATGAATCGGGTGCGTTGACAGGTCCGGACGAAAAAGATGCAAACAGACATGAAAAAAAATATATATGGGAAGGCATAATCGCCTCTCCGTCCCAGTGGCATTACAGAAATAAGATGGAGTTTACATTTGGAGATGCTGAAAAAGACGGACCACTTACGCTTGGACTTCACAGGCAGTATTCAAATTATGATATTCTTCCTATCGAAGGATGTGCGATTGTCAATAACTCCTGGAATGAAATATTGAAGTACACTCAGAAATTCTTTAGGGAAAAGAAGGTTTCATTTTATAAGAAAATGCAGCATACGGGAATTCTCAGGAATCTTGTGATAAGGCAGTCGGCTGCAGATGGTGGAATACTTATAAATCTTGTCACCACTACAAAACATGCCCTTGATGTAGAAGAAAAAAAGAGGAAGCCTGTGTCGGCTGAGGCTGATGAAAGTCCGAAATATAAGCTAAAGCTTGTTGGTGAGAATGAGGATGAAACAGTATTTGATCATGATACAGAAGTTGATCAGGTTTCGGAAGGAGCTGCAGATAAATATCTCTCAGAGGGGCTTAGAAATGAGATAATTGAGGAGCTTTGCCTTCCGGAGTATGTCGCCGGACTGGTTACTCTGTCAGAGTCGGGCAAATTAGACAGCCTGGAAAACTATAGTCGGATTACAGGAATTTTATATACTGAAAATGATTCCGTGGCAGACTTTGTGCAGAGTGATTCTACCACAGTGCTTTATGGTCGTGATTATCTTATTGAGGAAGTACTTGGACTTGAGTTTAAGATATCGCCATTTTCATTTTTCCAGACAAATACCAGAGGCTGTGAGGTGCTTTACAGTAAGGTCAGAGAGTATGTTCTTGAGGCTTTGAATTCAGAACGCAGCGAGAATCAAAATGATCCGGGTAAGGAGAATTCTGCAGATACTATAAAGCGCAATAATACCGATTCGGGCAGTAAGCTCGTCGGAACGGTTTTTGATCTTTACAGTGGAACAGGAACGATTGCGCAGCTTATGTCACCGGTTGCGGAAAAGGTTATTGGAATAGAGATAGTTGAAGAAGCGGTTGAAGCAGCAAAGGAAAATGCAAAGAGGAATAAACTGAAAAACTGCGAATTTATCGCCGGCGACGTTCTGAAAAAACTTGATGAAGTGAAAGATAAGCCGGATCTTATCATTCTGGATCCTCCTCGTGATGGCATTCATCCGAAGGCGCTTACCAAGATAATTGATTATGGTGTGAAAAATATTGTATATATCAGCTGTAAGCCGACTTCTTTGGCAAGGGATCTTGTGGTATTTCAGGAAAATGGCTACGAGGTTGTGAAGACGTGCGCAGTTGATGAATTCCCAAATACGCAGCACGTCGAGACGATTATTTTACTACAACGAACGGACTCGTAAAAATCCTTGAATTTACGTGTTTTTTTGACCATATGGTTTTCGAAGGAAACCATGAAATTGGGTATAAAAAAGTTCAAAAACGAACTATCGATGTTGAAGTACTTGTAGACCTCGGTTGGAGGTACACAACAAAATCTGGTCAATAGAATATATATAAAATGAAAGAGATAGGGATACCTAGAAATAAGTATCTCTATCTTTTTTTATGAATTGAGGTGATGCATTTATCCAAGGTGGTATGGAGGGATAAGTATAAAAAGACGAGGAGGCAAATATGCTGAAGATCAGACTTCAAGGTACAACAAAGGATATTAAATGGTTTATCAAAATGATGGAGCGAGATAAAAGATTTGTAATTAACAATCCATCGAGATTTCTTCCGGTTAAGGGAACAGAAAAATACAAGAGGGTATTCACAGAAGTATTTAGAGATGAAGAGGATTTAAGAAGATATGCCGAACAGCAGGAGATTGAGAGACAGAGTAAGTATTATGGTTCAGGTACTGTATTTATCGGCAGATCGAGAAGAAACAGTGATTATTGAATATATACAACGGAAAGGTAGGAAATAAAAATGTGTAAAGTTTATTCGGTAACTTCGCAGAAAGGCGGAACAGCTAAGACAACTACTGTATTTAACTTTGGGGCCTATCTTGCAGGAAAGGGCTACAGAGTGCTTCTGGTCGATACGGATCCACAGGGGAGCCTTACAGCAAGCCTTGGTTTTGGAAATCCAGACATGATGGATGTAACGGTTGCAAATGTCATGGAAAAAGAGATAAATGATGAAAACTATGACAGGAAGAATTATGCAATCCTTCATCATTCAGAGGGGATGGATATTCTTCCAGGTAATATTGAGCTATCTGGACTTGAGGTGTCTCTCGTAAATACATGGAGCAGGGAGTTTGTTCTGAGAAGATATGTGGATAAGGTAAGGGATTATTATGACTACATCATTTTTGACTGTGCCTCAAATCTAAGTCTTACCACGATCAATTGTCTTGTAGCATCAGATAGGGTAATAGTTCCTGTACATGCGGCATATCTGTCTCTAAAGGCCCTTGAGCAGCTTATAAAGACCGTTGGAAGGGTTAAGAGAGGTCTGAATACAGGACTTGATATAGATGGCATCCTGATCACCATGCTGAACGGTAGGACGAACTATGCAAAGGGAATAATAGAGCTTCTCGATACAGCTTACGGCAACAATATAAGGGTTTATGAAAACAAGATTCCATATTCTGTAAGGGCTGCTGAAATAGCTGCCGAAGGTGTAAGTATATTTAAGCATGATCCGAATGGAAAGGTTGCATCAGCTTACACAGGATTTGCAGAGGAGGTGCTTAACTATGAATAAACCAAATAGCGCATCAAAAATTACGCTTAGCAGTTTCGATGATCTTTTTGGGGTGAATGATGTTGAAGGTGTCAGAGAAATAATGGTCAATGAATTATATGAATTCAAAAATCATCCTTTCAAACCTGTCAATAAAGAAAAGCTTGATGAACTGGTTCAGAGCATCAAAGAAAATGGGGTTCTTGTTCCGGGGATTGCCAGAATCAGACCTGAGGGTGGCTATGAGATCATTGCAGGACACAACAGGGTGAAGGCCTGTAAGCTTGCCGGGATATCAACTATACCGATGTTGATAAGAAATATATCGGATGATGAAGCAGTTATTGCAATGGTAGACTCCAACATTCAGAGGGAGGATATCCTTCCAAGTGAAAGGGCCAAGGCATATAAGATGAAATATGAGGCTATTAAGCATCAAGGAAAAAAGGGAGACAGCCTTTCAATTGTTGGAGAAGCTACCGGAGAGAATTCAAAAACAATCCAGAGATTCATTCGGTTGGCAGCACTTTCAGATGAACTGTTGCAACTGGTAGATAAAAAGAAGATTGGCTTTAGTCAGGGAATCAGTCTTTCGTACCTTAATCCAGATGATCAAGCTTTAGTGCTTCAGTGGATTCAGAAATCTGCTAAAAAACTGTCGATGGAAGAGGCCGGAAGAATAAGGGAACTAAGTCAAAATGGTGCTCTTACAGAAGAAGCATTGGATGAAATATTTTCAACAGATCATAAAAGACAATCATTGCGAAGAGTTGTTTTTGAAGATGGAAGGTTAAAAAAATATTTTCCGGATAATTATACAGTGACAGAAATCGAGGATATTATTATATCTCTTCTTGATAAATGGAGAAGTGAAGCAGAATAGAGGGAGGAGCCTATGGCAGATACAATCCGAATACCTGAAAGTTTCTATTTTCATGGTGATGAGGTTAGTCAGTTCGTGTATGTTCAGGTACCTATAGCTCTCATCAAAGAATCAGTATTTAGAGGAATATCAGATTCGGCCAAGGTTCTCTATGGAATGCTGCTGAACAGGATGGGACTTTCCCTGCGTAATGGATGGACGGATGAGAATGGAAGATCCTATATCAATTATACAATTGAAGCGCTGATGGATGATCTTGGAATAGGAAAAACCAAAGCAAAAGCACTCTTTGCTGAGTTATCTGATATTAATAAAACAGGTGTTGGACTTATTCGTAAGGAGAGAGTTTTAAATAAGCCGAGCCGGATATATGTAATGAATTTTGTCGAGGTATTTG
This sequence comes from Eubacterium ruminantium, assembly GCA_900108205.1. GTDB lineage: Bacteria > Bacillota > Clostridia > Lachnospirales > Lachnospiraceae > Eubacterium_Q > Eubacterium_Q ruminantium_A. The sequence continues at coordinate 55,698 of FNUU01000015.1, forward strand.
ACTATTTAAAGAGATTACAGAATGAAGAAAATACGATTGATGTTCAGACAGAAACTAATTCAGCAGAAGATGATAATCGTAAAAACAGCTTAGAAAGCACGTGTTTACAGGTGGGCCGCGATTGCGACCCACGGTCGGCCGCAAATACGGCCCACGGTCAGCCGCAAATACGACCCACGGTAGGTCGCGATTACGACCCTTGGTCGGCCGCAGATACGGCTCAGAATAATAACAATAATATATATCACAATAGATATAACAATCTATCTATCAAAACTGAGAATATCAAACAGGGTTCAAAAGATGAATATTTGATTGAGGAGATGGATAGTGTTCGTCAGCTGATTAAGGATAATATTGAGTTTGATGCGCTTGTTTCAGATTATGGGTCAACATACGAAGAGAGAATAAATGAACTCGTAGAAATCATGGTGGAAGCATGCGTGTTGATGAAAGATGTAAAAATTGGTGGCGTAACTATACCACATAGTTTAATTGAATCCAGATTTGAAAAGTATGATATGGAGACAATGCAGTATGTATTAGATTCTTTGCATGAAAACACAACGAAAGTAAGGAATGTGAAGAAATATCTGTTAAGCACGTTGTATAATGCGCCAACAACAAAGAATAATCAGGTTAGTCTGATGGTAAATCATGATCTATACGGATAACATGAATCGAACAACAGTTCTGGACAAATTGTCCAGAAGTTTTGGAGTAAGGAGGTGATGCGGGTGTCAGATGAAGGATCAGCATTATATTACAACACCCTCTATGAGATGGATCCGGCACAGCTTCAGCCTTTCCGATATGAGGTGTTTCGATTAAGAGATGATGAGGATATGGCGGCTTTAGAGGAATCAATCAGTAAAAATGGAATCATTGTACCCATAATCGTATTTTGGAACGAATATGGAAAGATGGAGATCATAGCAGGGCATAGACGGATATATATCGCACAGAAGTTGGGAATGACGACAGTTCCTGTGATCATTAAGATGGTTGATCTTTTGGGTGCCGAGATAATGATGGCAGAGTCAAATCTGACACTGAGATCAAAGCTTCTTCCTTCAGAAAAAGGTAAGGCATATAAAATGATGATAGAAGCTATTTATAAACAAAGACATGTTAATGATGAACGTGCTCCAGTGGAGCACGCATATGAAATCGGTGAAAGGACTAATGAAATATTGGCAAAACAGGTTGGCGAAGGGAAAGAGCAGATCAGACGCTACATAAGACTTAATGACCTTGAAAAGAGCCTTGTGGATCTTGTTGATGATAAAAGAATGGGGATCCGTCCGGCAGTTGAACTATCGTATCTTCCGAAGGATCTGCAGCAGGAAGTTTATGATTATTACAAACAGAATGATGTTACACCATCTCATGCTCAGACGATACGTTTCAGAAAGATGGATTCGGAAGGAGCACTGAATACAGAGGCGTTGAGAAGGATCCTTGACGAAGGCAAACCAAATCAGAAGCCAGAAGTTGAGAAGATGATAATTACCAGTCCGGATATTTTAAATATGCTGAAGAAATATGAAAGCAAGATGGATAAGGAACGGAGAATCATAATTGCTCTTAAACTTCTTGAAGAGGCTGAAGAGAGAAGTAGAAACAGACAGGCTGCAGAGAACAGTGAGCAGGCGTATTACTCTGGGGAGGAGTACATATAGAAGGTTAAAGGTAGAAGGAAGGGATAAGAAAAAAGAATAACGATTCAATTTGACGGAATAACCGAGAGTTATCAGATCTGTAGATAAGCCGGTTGTTCCGGCATACCTGATCTGAAATAAAAAGACAGGAGGAATCATATGAACACAGTAACATTATGGGGAAGACTTGCCAGGGATCCCGTGATCAAATGGGTTGAGCTTAAGGACAGCCAGGAGAAGATGTGCATAGCCAGATACACTTTGGCGGTCAACAGACCGTTTGGTAACAAAAACAAAGATAATTCACAAACTGCCGATTTCATTCCATGTGTAACTTTTGGAAAGAATGCAGAGATTGCTCAAAAGATGTTTAGAAAGGGTACAGCACTTGTCATAAACGGAAGGCTTAATTCAGGAAGTTACACAAACAAGGAAGGCCAAAAGGTATTCTTTCTGGATGTTCAGGTGGACAGACAGGAGTTCACAGAGAGAAAGGCTGTACAAGAGCAAAAAGCAGAAGCTGATGCATCGAAGGAGAATAAAACTTCAGTCGAAGAAGACCTGCCACAGCCGTATACACCGGAAGATATGGGAATGACTTTCTATCCGGAAGATGGCTCAGAGCAGGAACCGGAGCAGAACTTCATGGAGTTCGGGATGGAGATGTAGGAGAGGGAAGGAGTTAAATATGGATTACAGATTAGAAAATATCACAATAGAAACCGAGAAGAAGGATGATCCGAAGGATCGCCTGAAAGAGTATTTTGGAAAGATATCAAAAACAGTGAAAGAAAAAGAGGAGGGCTCTAAGGATGAATAAAGAAGATTTTCAGGAGGCGCTTATTGAGGAATTAAGGAACACCCTCCCAGAGAACTGTTCCATGGATATCATATCCACAACAAAGAATAATGATGTCAGCAAGACAGGGATTGTTATCAGATTGGAGGATTCGGCATTATCTCCGACAGTTTATGTAGATGACCTTTATAGAAATTATCAGCATGGTGAGACATTAGGAGAGATAAGAGATTATGTACTTCAGATTTTAGGAGAGAGGCCGCAGGCACTTGATCCAAAGAAGATTCTGTCAAAAGAAAGTATCCTCGAGAATGTCGTATTTAAGATGAGAAATACAGAGAACAACCGAAGCTACCTTGAGAACGTTCCGGTTAAGATGATTGATGGAATGGATGATATCGCTCTTGTTCCGTATTTGCAGCTGAATCTTGATTCTATTGGAAATACCGGATCCGTTGTAGTACATGATGACATGCTGAAAGTGGCCGGGTTAAGCAAAGAGGAACTATTTGAGGCGGCCACAGAGAATTCTGAGAACAGTCATATAACGATCAAAAGAATGGGCGAGATCATCGGAATGATGTTTGACACGGAAGAAACAGATGAGTGCATGTTCGTTGCCATGGATGGCGAAATGAAAGGTATTTCACCTCTGGCATGCAGGGATTTCTTTGAGATGGTTAAGACGAAAACGGGTACTGACAGGTTTATGATACTCCCTTCATCGGTACATGAGCTGATAATCATTAAACAGGATATGGCACCTGACAGAGAAATGCTCTTTGACCTTGTAAGATCGGTTAATTCAACAATGAGGGAAGAAGAGGTTCTCAGTTATAACATTTACGAATGTGATAAAGAAAATATAAAAACATATTCTGCTGAGGCTGGAATTGAGAGATACGCAGAAATGTAGAAGCAACTTTTAAATGATAACCCCCGGGATGAAATGTCCCGGGGACAGAGAAAATATAACCTGAGAGATATGAGCGGAGAACAGCGTATGGAAGAAGATATTAGAGAAGTACTTAAGAGGAAACTTGGTGAAGTAAAAGACGAAGAAGATTTTGAATTTACCATAGAGTTAAATAAGCCGAGTGATGTTCCTTACACGGAATCAGAAGATAAAGACATCTGATGCTGCATCAGATGAGTGGAGGCGATATGAATGAAGTAGATGATATTTTGGATGAGGCTCCGTTTTATATAGAGCAGGTGGCAATCAGGCAGGTCAAGGATAAGGTGTATTACAGCAAGACGCCCATCACAACGCCGAAGGCTGCCGTTGATGTATTTGGAGAAATGCTGAGATTCTATGACAGGGAAGTTATGGGAATCGTAAATGTGGATGCAAATATGACACCAATCAATGTGCATATCTGCTCCATGGGATCTTTGGACAGGACGATAGTAAATCCGAGGGAGATGTTAAAAGCCTCCATACTAAGTAACGCTGTTGGGGTAGTTATGATACATAACCATCCGTCAGGTAATGTTGAACCATCGGAGCAGGATATCTACATCACCAAGAGGATGGCTGCAGTATATGGACTGATGGGGATTGAACTCATGGATCACTTGATAGTCGGAAATGCAGAAACCTATTATTCCTTTGCTGAGAGCAGGGAGATGCCGAAGAATGATATAACATTTAACAACCTGATCAATCAGGATACTGGACTTGAAATTTGATGACGGGAAGTTACCTGAAAAACTATTTGTAAGAAGCACTCATTAATCTCGAAAATGCGTGATTTTAACCCTTGACAAAAATTCGTGAGGGGGGGGGGTAAAATGCACGTAAATAAGCCATTCTTTGGATATGAAGGCAGGTGATGATTATGAATAAAAAAATGAAAAGGCGCACTGCACTGGTAATGTCATTTCTTGTAATGATATGCTCAATCAGTCTTACAAGCTGTGGCAAGGACAGTGACAGTAAGAAAGTTGAAAGGCAGGTCAATAAGATAGAGGGATCAAGCCAGGCGGGAAATACACAGACTGATCAAATCACAGGTTCTCCTGTTGGTAACACTACAGGTAATACATCCGAGGTTACAACCGGTAAGGGTACTACAGATTCAAAGACAAATCTTTCACCAGGCGCTGAAACAGGAAAGATAACGACAGAATCTACAACAGGTTTTGAAGCTGGTTCTACCACTGAGAATAAGACTACCGAAAAAACGACAAAAGGCACAACGGAGTCAACGACCGAAAGAACAACAAGAGCTACAACGGGTTCAACGACGGAGTCAACGACCGAAAGAACTACGGAGAGTAGAACTGAGAAGACAACGAGAACAACTACTGAATCAACTACAGAGCGTACTACGGAATCTACGACTGAGAAGACTACGAGAACGACTACAGAATCGACTACAGAGCGTACTACGGAGTCTACGACTGAGAAGACTACTAAGACAACGACTGAGTCTACTACTGAAGGGACTACTGAAGCTGCTCATAAGCATACATGGGTATGGAAGACGCATACAGAGACTGTGCATCATGATGCCATAACACATACTGAATATATCTACGATGATGGCTGGACGGAGTATATCTACGCGAAAAAGTGGCATTGTAGTGAGTGTGGAAAGTGGTTTGACACATGGGAAAGCTTTCGCGAACATAACGAAAATGGATGTTATGGTTCATGGAGTGTTCAGGAGGTTCTTGTAGATACTATAGAGCATGAACCACAGATCATTGATAGTTACGAGTATGTCGATAAGCCTGCATGGGATGAGTATGTAGAGGTTAAGGACTACCAGTATTGCTCTGAGTGTGGTGAGAAGAAATAACTGAATAAGGAAACCTATAAAAAGGGCCATTTCTTTAGATCATTTCGAAGAAGTGGTCCTTTTTTTGATATAGAGAAAAAATAATAGTAGGAGGAAGAAAAACGAATGAAGAAAAAAAGAGTACTAGCAATGCTTTTGGCTATTAGTCTGATCATCCCCAATGTCTATGTATGTGCGGATAATCCTGACGATGGAACGCCGGGGGATGCAACAGTGATCAGTTCTGAAGAAGTAACCACCGAAGAGGAGAAAACTACTGAGAAAGAAGAATCCAAGGAGTCATCTTTCACAACACCTGTAGAGGATGTGGATACCACATTGATAGATTTCTCTTCAAGAGAACTCCTTATCGGTACTGAAGATCCGTCAATTTTTACATGGGACACAGAAGTTGTTTCAGAGTATAACGGAATATACCTCACACGATATGAAAATGAAGAGGTAACAAAGAATGCCTATACCTACTACTACGATAAAGCAGACTTTGTGGATGCTAACGTAGTATTTACAGTACAGGATAAAGAAGAAACAGAGGGTGAAGATCTTTTGCAGCTTAATGAAGGTGATGATGCAATATCAAACCTTAATGATATGGATAGATCACAAGAATTACCGACAGGAACCATAGCAGTAATTGATACTGGATCTGACGGTTCAGATAATGTAATAGAAGCAGTATCAGTTATAGGAGACACCACATCAGATGATAATGGTCATGGTACGAAGGTGATCGGAGCTATCAGCTCGGTTTATCCTGAGGCTAAAATACTCTCAATCAAAGCACTTGGTTCAGACGGTAAAGGAGATACAGCTTCTATATATGCAGCTATATCTTATGCAATTGAAAGAAAGGCCGGTATTATTAATCTCTCGGTATCATCTCTCGGAATAGCTGACTCAGATGTTATAAAGGAAGTAATCGATAATGCTGTAGCACAAGGAATAATAGTAGTCGGAGCTGCAGGTAATAACGGAAAGAACGCTAAATATTACGTTCCAGGTGGAATTGACTCAGCGATAATCGTTGGTTCTTATAACAATGATGCAGAAAAGAATGGAAATTCAAACTATGGACCTACAGTGGATTATTATCTGAAAGCAGATAGTACATCAGTAGCTTCGGCAAAGATGTCGGCTGTTATAGCGAAGGATGGTATCTCACAGATTGAGGAATCAAAGGAAAATGGATTTATATATCGCCCTTCACCGGATGATCTGAAAGATGAAACTGAAATCATTGAGTACATGCACAACAATTCAGTTTATTTTGAAGGTGCCGATAGTATTCACGCCGGTGTGGATGCTCCTTCATGGTATGATGCGGTTAAGACATATATTACAGATACTCTGGGAATGACCATAGATATCGATTATGGATACTGGTCAGCGTCTTCTGTTACATATAACGAAGTTTGTGCCACCCTTGTAAGCAGGATCATTAATAATTCATATCCGAATGAGTTTCATATTGAAGGCAGTTCGTCGGCTCCTACACTTTATAACCAGCTGAAGAGTTCGACAAAATGGGAAGAAATCACAAACTCGGATACATGGTACTACCACAATAATCTTTATACTAACGGAAACTGGTTGACCAAGATCAGACCAGGAGATGTAATTATCTGGGGCGATGAAACAAATGATCCGCCAACACAGAGTAGTACACTTCCGTTATCTCAGGTGGCAGCCACTCATGCAGAAATCGCGACATACTGGGGCTGTGCTTATAATAACGGAGAAGGTGAAGATTATGATCCTTACTATGGATACCGAAAATGGGCAGATTGGGATTATAGGAATCGTAACGGTGTTGATGGATATACTTCAGCCGGACAGTATTTCAAAGTATTCAGACCTGTTGATGCAAAGGATTATTATATAGCCATCAAGAAGATTGATGCCCGTAGTTATGTTATGAATGGTGTATCATTCACTGTTTCATATCATAATAATGATACTAACAGCGATGTAACTATCAAAGGTGAGTACAGGGATGGTAAATACTATGGTATCTGGACAGGTTTCATGAATAATGAAGCAAACCAGGTGCCAAAGAATTATCTGGAGACAGCAAATGAAGGCGTTGGTGTATTTTATCTTGGTAAGTTTTCAAATACACCTACAGAGATAAGGGTAACAGAAAACTGGAGTGGACGTTCAGACGAAGGCAGTGCATGGGCTGGTGGAAGAGCTGAACTTGTTACTCAATTAAAAACAGAAACACAGGCTAAAAAATCTCATAGTGTATATTCTTATGAGTATGCTCCAAATACATCTTCAAAATCACTTGCTGCATATAATACAGAGGCTGAGGCTATATCAAGTGCGCAGGTTGATGCTGCTAGTCAGAATCCTAAGTATTTATATAAGAACTGGCATTTTGCTTATGCAACTATGGTAAAGAAGCCGGATAATGAGACGTTTGCAAAGAATAACCCTCAGTATACCTTTGATGGCATTACCTACGGGCTTTATGGAAATAGTTCATGTACAGAGCTGATTGCAACTGTAAAGCTGACAGCAAATGGTGATAAAACAGAAGGTTATATCAAAAATCTGAAAGATATAACTATCAATAAGACTACGACGGACAATGGTTCGGAACCATATAGAACAACCATAAATGGAGTTCATGGAATAGGTGGTCTTATGTATGGTAACTATTGGTGGAAGGAAATCTCAACCAATAATTCGGGTTATAAACTGGATACTACGCCACATCAGATTACTGTTTCAGCAAGTCATACGGAAGACTATTATAAGTTTACCGATACCGATTCTATGGAAATGGGTAAGATAAGAGTAAGAAAACTTCTTACCGGAAACGGCGCATCAGGTACTTCACCGGCAGGTGCTACTTACAGGATATGGAGTACGACATTTGAATGGGAAAGTACATTTACGATAGGAACTGATGGATATTCACCATACAAAGATCTGGTTTATGGAACATATAAGATACAGGAAACCGGAGTTCCAACAGCTAAACCTGCAAATGGTACATGGACAATAGATTCTAAGATATATACCGTAGTACTAAAAAAAGGCGGAGGAACAGATACAGTAAACAGTGAAGTTCATGTTGAGTCAGAAAATGCAACAGTTGAATCAACAGATAAAGCTGTTCTTAACTACTATGTGGCAGTTAAGAAGGTTGATAACAATGGTAATCCGATGAACGGAATCACCTTTGATATTACTATCAATGGTACCACACATACAAAAGCCCTTAAAACAGGACAGTATTATGATGGTTCATCTTACTCAACCACAAATGTTCCAAATGGTGTAGCTATCTACTTTGTTGGAAGTTATGAAACAACTCCATCAGTAAGTGTAACCGAGAACTGGACAGAAAAGTGGAGTAAGAATAGATATGTTCATGATACAACCACAAAATCGACAGCAGCGGGTTCACTTACAATATATAACACAAAGGCAGATGCACAGAGTCATGCAGCATCATTCACTTACACAAATTACGGATACGGATTTGCTACAATGCACAAGGATCCGGCTATAACAACAAATCTCAGTCTGGCGGGTATACAATATCAGCTGAGAAGATGCAGAAATGGTAATGGAGTGACAGTAGATCAGCTTGTAGCTACAGTAACTCTTAATGCAAGTGGAAAGATTTCAGATGTTACATTAAGTGATATGAACTGTTGGACAGAAACACTTAATGGTGAAACATGTATCGGCGGTCTTACTTACGGTAATCAGAGTGGTACTAATAACTATTACTGGGTAGAGTCGCAGTCAAATGCCAATTACTATCCGAACACCACGAAGTATTATATTACTGTAAATAAGTCAAATGCAATTAAGCCGGGTACAGATGCTTCAAAGTATCCTCTTGATGCATACACATTCACACCGGCAAGCGCAACCGGTACGGACAGCCCAAGAACATACCTTTACTTAACAAAGGCATCGTCTAATCCGGATTGCACTGACGGTAACCCTAACTACAGTCTCGAAGGAGCAACTTATAAGCTCTACAAGTCAAGAGCAGAGGCTGAAACAGCCCTTACAAGTAAGAATTATGGTACAGCCCTTGCTACTTTCAATGTAAAGGCAAATGGAACAAGTGTAGTTAATGGCACAACAACCGTTAATTTGGATGTGTCTCAGTGGATGAACCAGAATCCACTGACGGGATTATTCCTTAATACTACGTTCTACCTCGTTGAGTCAGCAGCTGGTAAGAACTACTTAAGGTCAACAGAAATTGCAAGTGTACAGGTTACACCGGCTAACACATCAGCTAATCCTGCTCATGCAGAGATGACAGATAAGCCTGTGAATGATCCGTTCTCTATAGAACTTATCAAGACGGATAAAATAACAGGAAGTAATGTTCTTCCAAAAGACAAGACTCTTGAAGGTGCAAAATTTAAGGTTGACTTTTATGCAGCAGATATCGAGACAGTTCTTGCAAATGCAAATGGTAATGTTGCAAGTTATCTGAAGTCTAATTATAGTCCGGTAGCTGATTATTCGTCTGAAGTAACAATCGCAAAGAACAATGCAGGCCAGTATTATGCGCTTATAAATAATGATGGAACGGAGTACCCTCTCGGTTTCCTCGTTATTACAGAGATACAGCCACCTACAGACTATAAACTTGAAGGTGCAGAACAGTACATACGAAAAGGTACAACAAAAACAAAAGTAACAGGAAATCTTGCATTTGTTACATACAGACAATTTGATAATGACCAAACAACATACGAAGAAAAAACATACTATCCAAACAATGCAACCACTCTTGCAGAGCTGACAAGTTCTTCAGGAACAAGACATGGTATTAATGTCTCTGTTGAAGGTTGGAATATTAAGGTTGACAACCAGCCTATCCGTGGTGATGTAAGACTTACAAAGGTTACATATGCTGACGGAACACCGCTTGAAAGCGTAGAATTTGTTATCAAGAACCTCGACACAGGTGAGGAACATTCAATCTTCACAGATGCACAGGGTAATGCAACAACAGTAGGTAACGAGGATGCATGGTTCAGTAAGTCAACCGACGATAATGATCCTATCCCTTACACAGCTGGTTACGGAGCTCTTCCTGCAGGTAACTATACTATTACCGAGAAGAGAAGTGAAGCTAATGAGAAGTATCAGCTTCTTGCATCAGAGCCATTTGTTATCGATTCTGAGAGTACAATACTTATAGCTGCATCTGACAATAAGCTCTACAACATCGAAATGCCATACCTCACTACAACAGCGATGGACGAGGCAACTCTGAGCAAGTCACTTGCACAGGGTGAGACAGCAACTATTATTGATACTATTAAGTATTATCACCTGAGAGCCAACAGCAAGTTCTACATTGTAGGAACACTTATGGTTCGCTATCCGGATGGTACATATGAAGCATATCAGAAGGACGGAGAGCCATACACAGTAACAAGTGAGGCAATCAACACACCTGCTGCATGGACAAAATCAGAGTTCGAGATCGACGGAGAGTACGTTATGGAGTTCCCAGACGTTGATCCGGCAGGATATGAAGGATGCAGATTTGTTGTATTCCAGAAGCTTTACTACAACGCTGTACCTACTGATGATGCAAATGCAAAACAGTACAAAGAATACGCCGGAACTGACGAGAAGATCTTCCCTGTTCTTCATGAGGATATCGAATCAGAAGGACAGACAGTAAGACCGGTTGATATTCACACTAACGCTACAGATGGAATCACCAGTGAACATATTTCAAAGCCGGAAGGAACTGTAACAATAGTTGATCGTGTAAGCTATACAGGACTTACTGTAGGCGAAGAATATACAATCTCAGGTACACTTCATGTAACAGGTTATACATGGAAGGATGCCGAAGGTAACGAGATTAAGACAGTTGATGCAGACGATACACTTCTCGACGAGGAAGGACAGCCTGTAACAGCAGAAACAACCTTTACAGCTGAATCAAAGGACGGATTTGTTGACCTTGAGTTCACTATTGATGCATCATTCCTTGCAGGAGAGAGCGTTGTAGCATTTGAAGAGCTTATCTATAAGGATAAAACAATCGCATTACACGCTGATATCGATGATGAAGACCAGACAGTTCACTTTGGAAATCTCCACACAACTCTTTACAGAGGTGGTACTGAAGAATGGGCTGAAGACTTCGACGAAGATGACATCACAAAGGTAACTACAGTAGACGAGTCTTCTAAGGAAGTTATGGCTGCAGAGGATGCAGTAGTAGTTGACCGTATCAAGTATCATAATCTTCTCGCTAACAGACACTATGTAATCAAGGGTATCCTTATGGACAAAGAGACTAAGGAACCTTTCGTAGATGCTGATGGCAATACAGTAGAAGTAACATATGAATTTGATACACCTGAAGTAGAAGCTGTAGAAGATACAGATTCACCTAACTCAGTTAAGTACATCTGTGCAGACGGTACAGAGCTTGATATGTCAGCTGATTATGCTGATTATCTGGTTGACGGATATGCAGATGTTGAGTTCCCTAAGTTCAATGGAACCGGTATGGACGGTAAGACACTCGTTGCTTATGAAGAGATTTATATCGTATATACAGACGAGGCAACCGGAGAAGAGGAAGAAGCTCTTGTTGCAGAGCATAAGGATATAGATGATGTAGATCAGACAGTCCGCTTCCCAGAGATCCATACTAACGCAAACGTTGAAGAAACAAACACAAAGATGGTTCCTATCGATGGACCAGTAACTATTAATGATACAGTAACTTATAAGAATCTTGTTCCTGGTAAGGAATACACACTTTCAGCTACACTTGTTGTAAAGGGTGACACAACCGGTACATATGAGGACGGCGACGCTCTTCTTGATAAGGATGGCAAGCCAATAACAGCTGAAATAACATTCATACCGGATAATACTGATGGTGAAGTAGTTGTACCTATCACCTTTGACGGATACCTTATGCCGGAAGTTGAGATTGTATGCTTCGAGAATCTTTCTAACGATAAGGGACTTGATATAGCAGTACATAACGACATCGAGGATAAGGATCAGACAACAGACGTAGTTAAGGTTCATACAACTGCTAAGACAGAAGGAACGGACGGACAGGATACGCTTGCTACAGAAGAGACAGTAATAATCGATACTGTGGCTTACGAGAAGCTTGTTCCGGGCCTTACCTATAAGCTTAAGGGCGTTTTGATGCAGAAGTCAACAGGCAAGGAACTGCTTGGCAAGGACGGAAAGCCTATAACAGCTGAGATTGAGTTTGTTCCGGAGAAGTCAGAAGGCACAGTTGATATGACCTTCCCTGCATTTGACGCTGTTGAACTCGCTCTTGCAGGCGATTCAGTAGTTGTATTCGAGAAGATTTATCTCGTAAAGACAACAGAGGGAACCGGAGAAGGTGAAGAAGATAAGGAAGAAGAGATTCTCATCGGTCATCACGAGGATATCGAGGATGAAGGTCAGACAATCTACATTCCGGAGATTCATACAACAGCTTCTGACTCTGAGACTGGTGATCACGTAGGTACTGTTTCTGAAAAGGCCACAATAATTGATAAGGTTGAGTATAAGAATCTTATCGTTGGTAAAAAGTACACCGTTAAGGGTAAACTCATGGTTAAGGAGACCGGAAAGCCACTCAAGGTTGATGGTAAGGAAGTAACCGCTGAAAAGACCTTTACAGCAAAGACAGCCGATGGCTTTGTAGAGCTTGAATTTACCTTTGATTCATCTGCTCTTGAAGGAAAGACAGTTGTCGCATTTGAGGATATCTACAGAGATGAATATCACGTAGGTACTCATACAGATATCGAAGATGAAGACCAGACAATCGATTTCCCGAAGGTTAAGACAAAGGCAGAAGATGCAGTAACCAAGGAAAACATTGGTGAGGCAGGCAAAGAAACAACTATTATCGATACAGTTTCTTACTGGAATCTTATCGTAGGTAAGAAATACACTGTTAAGGGTGTTCTTATGGTACAGGATACAGGAGAAACACTTCTTGTAGACGGACAGCCTGTAAGAGCTGAGAAGACATTTACAGCAAAGACCAAGGACGGAACAATAGAGCTTGAATTTACTTTCGACAGTTCTGCGCTTGAAGGAAAGACGCTTATCGTATTCGAGGATCTTTATCATAATAATATTCGTGTATGTGGACATACAGATATTAACGATGAAGACCAGTCTGAGCATCATCCGGGCGTAAAGACCACAGCTACTGATGGTAAGACCGGTGAACACGTTGGTAAGGCTGCCAAGGAAGTAACTATAATCGATACAGTTGAGTATAAGAATCTTCTTATAGGTAAGAAGTACACTGTTAAGGGCAAGCTCATGGATAAGGATACAGGTAAAGAGTTCCTTGTTAATGGCAAAGCTGTTACAGCAGAAAAGACCTTTACGGCAGAAAAGGCAAACGGAACAGTTGAACTCATATTCAAGTTTGACGGCTCTGCTCTTGAAGGCAAAGCAGTAGTAGTATTTGAAGACATTTTCTACAAGGGTATCCGTGTTGGTACTCATACGGATATCAACGATGAAGGTCAGACGGTATACTATCCATCTGTAAAGACTCATGTAGAAGATCAGACCAAGAGAGTGCAGCCTGTTGAGAATGTAACAGTGGTAGATGACGTAATGTACTCAAAGCTTAAAGTTGGCGAGAAATATCAGCTTCTTGGAGTTTTGGTGGACAAGAAAACAGGTAAGAATATCATGGTTGATGGTCTTCCTGTGAGAGTTACAAAACTTTTCACAGCCGAAGCAGAAGACGGAATGATCACAATGGAGTTCCACTTCGATGCAACCGGACTTGAGGGAGATGTAACAGTATTCGAGTATCTGTCTCTTGTAAAAGACGTAGATAACAAGGATCTGAATTACTATCTTGTTGCGGAGCATACTGATCTTAATGATACAGAGCAGACATTCATGATCAGTCCGATTCCGAAGACTGGGGATGATACACCGGTTAAATTTATATTTATATTAATGTTTATGTCAGGTATTGGCCTGGCATTTATTATTTGGAGGAAAAGGAGACAATAATGAATCTGAAAGATAGGATAAATAAAACTGAGACATATTATAGAATCGAAACACTGGATCGTGATACAGATGAAATAGAAGGAGGATTTATGGCTGTAGTAAATGCAGCCTTAGCTCTTATTTTAGATATGAGACCGGATGAAATAGATACAGTTGATCTGATTGGGGTATTAAATAAAAGCAATCCTAAAGCATATGAATTGTTTAGCTTGTCATTAGAGCTTACAAAGGGCCTGCCGATTCCGGAAATCTACAAGATAAATCCGGATAACTATATTTGTTTATACAGAAAAGAAGAATACGAGAGATTTAAGGATAATCTGAAGAGGATAAATGAAATCGTCACGGAAACAACAAATAATCTATTTATGCTTATCCTTAAGAAAATGAATCTCAGGGATGATGAGCTAGTATATAAGGATTCATATCAGGTTGTGATAGATCGAAATACTTATCTCAAGCATAATGATA
>FNUU01000028.1 GCA_900108205.1 Eubacterium ruminantium
CCTGTTTTCTTGGTTTCCTCAGTATTTTTATCCGTCTTGTCTTTTTCTCCGCAAGAAGCGAGACATCCGATTGTCATAATGCATATTATAAATACCGCTAATTTCTTCTTCATAACGAATCCCCCTCCTTAATATCCATACTTGGCTATGCTTCAGACTTTACAGATACATTTAACATTATTGACATTATAACATAATACATCCACAGATTACAAATAATTGCAATAACAAGGATCACCATTCTATAACCACTTATTTGATTACTGATCAGTAACCGCTTATCTGATCACCTGTCGTAATAATCATTGGTAACTTCGATTATCCTCTCCAGCCACTCCCGGTCGATCCTCTCTCTCAGGGTTTTTTCTTCCTTGAACTGCTGAATATAGCCCTCTTCGAGATCATCATCACTGTCCGGGAAAATACTGTTTTCATCATCAGGAGCAACTGTCCCATCAGCCAGCTCGGCAAGCGCTCTTTCATATCTTTTCTGAAGGACAGCTTTAAACTCATCATCAACCGTTCCCTGAGGCATGGTTTTCGGTATAAAATCATTTACCAAAGCATATACCAGATAGTATTCAGATAGATGGTACTCCTTCTCATATTCATCAGTATAACGAACATCACCATAAGAAAAGAGACAATATCCACCGGTATTATCATCGTTAGGATATGCAACTCCCCATTCTCCTCCCGGACTTTCAAACTTACTGCTCAGGCAATAATACTGGTCAAAATACACTCCGTCTATATTACCGAAAAATAACGAGTAACATCTATCCGCGTGTTTATTATACATCGGAGATGATTTAGCATCATATTCCGGTTTATACAGATCCGTGAAATCACGCCATTCCAGATAAAGTATCTGTCCACCGTTTCTTGCCGTTGACAGAACCGACATATTATGCAGGAAAGTAACCTTGATCCTTCCATCATCATATGCAGTAAGCTCATAGCTTATCTTTCCGACAACCTCTTCCGGTAGTGTCAGCGAGAAATACTCATTATCGATATCAGTTGACTCTACCGCCTTAAAATCTCTATATATCTCTTCCGGTTTCTTTCTGCTTTCAGCTGTTTCCGTGGTCTGGGCAGTGCTCTCATCCTGCTTATCCGGTTTTTTAAATTCATGATACTCGCGGTATTTTTTCTGATCCTCCGATGTATATATCTTGTTTCCTGCACGATATATATTAGTACCAACCGGAACATGCGTGGATTCCAGCTCCTCATCCGGATAGTTATAGGAATCTTCCTTTGCTATCTGACCTTTATAGATGATCTCATCATGTATCTTATCGGCATTAACTATCTTATTGGAGCTGACATAGAGCAGTCCGTCTACATATATGAATTCCTCCTGAAGCATCCCGGTCGCATAGCCTGTAGGTGTTTCTCCTGTATTCTGCTCAGTAGTCAGCCTTTCGGTCGTAACTTCTACGTTCTCCCCGGAATTGTTGCCGTCAGTCGTATCCTCTACGTTCTCCCCGGAATTCTTTGTGATCTGTTCTTCATCATCTGCAGAAGTCTTTTTATCTTTACTGCTGCACGCCGAAAGAACGCCCAAAATACAGAGAACCGCGAGTACAGTTACTGTCCTCAGACCATGCCTTTTATGTTCCGTTCCGATATGCATAACCCTCTCTTTAAGATTTCCCTTGCCGTAAGCAACGGATGTGAAAAGCTCGGTTTTTCTGCTGCCAAAGAAAACCAGTGTCCTTGCATAATCCTGTCTTTCTTCAACCGTGGCATCCTTCAGTACCTGCTCGTCGCAGGCAAGCTCAATATCCTTCTGAACCATCAGAAATACTGCCCATACAAGCGGATTAAACCAGTTTATCGTAAGCGCAAGATAATATAAAAAAATAAGTACATTATCGTGCCTTGCTATATGCGTCTTCTCGTGTTTAAGTATGATTCCGTATTCCTTGTCCTTAAGGTTGTCAGGTATATAAATCCTCGGTCTTAAGATTCCTGCCGCGCAGGCATCTGTGCCTCTATTCCATCTGTAGACATTTTTCTCACCGTAAACCTTCTCGGCAGATCTTCTCCTCACTGCAAACATAATATATTGGGTAATATATACAACCGCCATTATACCGACGCCGGCCAGCCAGACATAGAAAAAAGCATTGCCATAGATGCCGCGATCTGTTCTTGAAGATGCCGTTTTATCCGTAGTTTTGCCGATAATATCCAACACTGCATCACTGCCGGTTTCCCCGCTGTCTGTCGATGAAACTGAAGTGTTGCCGGAACTGTCCACCTCAGAAGCTGCGCCGTTTGCCTGCCGATCCGACTCTGAAGCGGAGCCGTTATCCTGCCGGGTTGTCCCTGAAGCCGAGCCGTTTGCCTGAGTAACTGTATTATTATCCGACCGGCTTACCGGAATATCTATGCCGCTATTTGACTGATCCGGTGAAATGTCTGTCGTATTGTTATATGGCCTGTCACTCATACCGCTTTCCGGTGTATTTCCGGTAATATCCCTGAGCTTTGGAACCATCGAAATATCCGAAGGTATAACGAAAGGAACTATCAGCCTGAAAAGCAGTACAACCCAGAGCAGATTCAGAGTGATTCTGGACTGT
This sequence comes from Eubacterium ruminantium, assembly GCA_900108205.1. Taxonomy (GTDB): domain Bacteria; phylum Bacillota; class Clostridia; order Lachnospirales; family Lachnospiraceae; genus Eubacterium_Q; species Eubacterium_Q ruminantium_A. The sequence goes on from FNUU01000028.1 coordinate 2,598, forward strand.
TTCCTGAAGATGTATCTTACGATCATAACTGCAGCAATAATTATCATCGTTGCCGGTATTCCATCCAAAAGTAAAGTATAAAACCATTTCATAAAACTCCCCCTTTCAGTCATTATGAGCATTCTTATACGACTTTATTATCTCCTCCAATTCATCCAGTTCGGCAGCGCTCAGCTTTTCCTCTCTGACAAAAGCGTTCAGAAAGCCAGGCAGCGAACCGCTGAAATACTCTTTGATAGCATTCTTTCTTTGCAGGTTGTCATATTCTTCTCTTGATATGAGGCAGCTGACTACCGCACATTGATTCTGAGCGAGCCCCTTATCGATCAGCTTTCCAAGCACCGTATACATAGTAGTTCTCCGCCAGTCGAGCTTCCTGTCTGCCATTTGTATCAGCTCCTTCACAGGAAGCGAGCCCTTTTCCCAGATCAGCTCCATAAGACTCATCTCGGCTTCTGTCAGATATATAGTTTTCTTCGCTTTTCTCATATTTTGTCTCCTCGCTCTGCAATATAGTTGTATCACATCGTGATATTTTGACTATTTTTATTAGACAATTATAGTCTATAATATATAGTCAAATATGTCAATATGCTTTATCGATGGGGAATACAAAGCGGCGGATTGTTTTTCTCAATCCGCCGTCAAACATATAAATATGTTTATTTAATAACAAAAAGTCGAAGCTATTTCTATATCCGTAATATCATTAACATTTACCATTGGGGTGAATACAAACACGCTTAACTCATCATCCCATTTCCCATCAATTGCTCCTTGAACTTCAAACGTGTAGCAAAGACACTCCCTATGCGGATCATAAAACGTGCTTATATCTTTTTCATTATAATTCTCTTTTAATTGAAGATTCTTATCCGCATATTTTTCTTTTATTGCCTGTAGTGATTTATCATATGCCTCTTTCTTATCTACAAATTCTGTCACATCATTTGTACCATTCAGCTTTCCATCTCTTAGTACAATATATGAAATAAATCCTGAATCATAAACCACACTGGCTGATTTTCCCGTTGGAAATCCATTCTCAAATTCATCAAATACCGAAACCTGATCATCTACTTTTTGTTCATGGACTTCTCCTGATGTGCCCAATAGTTTTTGCATGATCATTTCAATATCCTGAGCAGAATATAACTGATTTTCAGGTATAGTATTTACTTGTTTTATTCGTTCTATGCAGATTATTCTTTTATCTTCATCAGATATACTATATTTGTAATAGTCCTCAGAAAACAATTCTCCTTTATCAAGTACCTTCTCTGCTTCAATTTTACTATAGGATTTATTCTCTGATGATGCTCTTGCAGGAACGAACAGTTTCATAACAAAAAAGCCCAAAAAGAAAAGTGTTACACACGCAAAAAAACATATTATTACTTTCTTATTTTTCATGATACTTCCTCCTGCTACTTTCTATTAAAATGAAATATAATTGCTTCCATATACGACCTTATTATTCGCCCCCCAATATTCTCCATCTTCTGCATAAATTTCTGCAAGTGAATTTGATAAAGCCGTAGAAAGATTATTGTGATTGTAACATAGTTTTATCGCAACCTTTAGATTAAACTTATGGATTCCATTTGTTGAGCTTGTTGCAGAAATTGTACTTGTAAATGCGACAACAGAATCAACCCCTTTATTAACAAGCGCTTGACCTACGTTTCCATATGTAGTACTGTTATTTCCCGCATAACATGCTGATATATAAACTAATTTGGGTGTATCCGAAAATGACATAGATTGAATCATATTGCCTGATATGTCTGTACTACTGGATAATGTAAAATATCCATTTGCACCATGAGTGTGTATGAATTCCACCTCACTATTCTCTGTAACGCTTTTCCAATTAGAGGAAGTAGAATTACTATATGTACTGCGAGAATATCCTAGATTAGAATAAAATGCTGTCGGTCCTGAATAACCTATACCCTTGGTAAAATCAGACCTATAGAATCCTGATGCCAAATACGATGAAGCACTAATTTCAATCATCCCCAGGAATGCTCCCATGAATAAACTTGCAAAGCATAGGATTATTGCAATCGCATATTTACATATTCTTTTCATCTTGATCCTCCTTTTTATCTTATATTACTTTAACACTTCCTTACGGATTTTATCTCTGAGGGTATCAACCTCTTCATTTACTCCTTCACCATAATCTACCATCTTATAATCATCACCAAGACTGGTAATTCCATAAACAGCCGCAAGAGGGGTATAGTAAT
>FNUU01000018.1 GCA_900108205.1 Eubacterium ruminantium
TGGAAATGTCAGATTCGAACTGCGCCACAGGATCCCAAATCCCGTATGCTACCATTACACCACATTCCCATTAGCGACTATGAAGGGAATTGAACCCTTACCCCCAGAGAGACAATCTGGTACGCTAACCATTACGCCACACAGCCATTTTGCTTCCAAAAAGAATCGAAGTCATGAGCCTAAAAACAAAATAAACCTGGCGCTCTTTACCCATCTCTATGAAAGCATGCAAGTGGATAGCGAGAATTGAACTCGCACCCATAGTTTGGAAGACTATTATACTAACCATTATACGATACCCACATGTGAGTGAGAGAAGTGCCTGGTTTCTCCCACTTTATTATATTATTATTGTAGCAGTATAAACTGCATAGTAGATCATATAGGAGTCGAACCTATATCTCTTCGTTCGTAGCGAAGTGTTCTATCCGTTAGACTAATGATCTAGTGGAGCATACAGGTTTCGAACCTGTGACCTTCTGATTGCAAATCAGACGCTCTCCCAACTGAGCTAATACCCCATAAAAAAACCGCCTGCTTCCGGAATATCCAGATACAGACGGTTTTGAAAGCATTTTTTATGCGTAAATACGCCTACTTTCGCCTGTATCTAAACCTATTCTTATCCCAATCCTTTTCTTTATCCTCTTTGCCGGCTATATCTATCTGATCAAACTTCGGGCACTGAAGGCATGAGAAATTAAACCCACTTATAGCAGGTCGACTATTGGAATTTATTCTCTTCATTGAAACATAACTTCTCATTTGCTTTTCCGTACCTCTTCAATCAGATTTATTATTATATAAAAATAGCGCCCAATCCTCTATTCGACAAATCAAATAGAGAGACAGGCACTTCTCTCAAACAGTATAATACACAATCACGATATGAATGTCAACTACTTTTTTAAAAATCTTGATGTTATCAATCTAATCTCGCCCACTCAGCGTAATTAACAAAAAATGCATAGGCTATATCATTGAGCTGTTCAGCTATTTGGGAAAATTCACAATTCAAGTCTAGGCTTTTCACACTAATACTATTTCCGCTCATTTTGTAAGTGCTATTTGGTTGTACAGACTCATCTGTACGTGCATACAACAACATCCCGGCAACTTCATGAGCTTCGGCTTTCTTTTTAAGTTCTACCTCTTTATTCTTGACATAAGTAAAGATTTGATAAAGGTTTCCAGAATGAATGGTCCTTATATCGAATTGAGACTGTGTAGAATGTGAATAGTATTTCGCATCAATAATCAAGACCCTGTTATTGTGAGAAAGCATTATATCTGTCTGCATTACAGGAAGCATATCGTTTGTGTCATCATCTAGAGCCCATGGTATCTGAGATGCGTTTGCTGAAAACTGCGGCAACTCTTTTCTATAGTATTCCAGAATGAACTTCTCATATAGATGACACATACGCTGTTCATCAAAAAAGTCCATCAATCGCATCGTTCCGTCAGATGTGGTTTGCAAGAGTCCTTTTACAACCAAGTAACAAATAGAAATAAGCATTCTATATGTCTGATTATTCCTATTGTACCGAATATGCCAATTAATTCTGTGAACATCCATCACTTCAACATTTTCAAAGAAAACAAGCAGCTTCCGAAGTTCTTTTTTTCGTGCTTTTGTAATATCAGACTTAACGAGAAGTTCCATGGTTGTCTTTATAATACGGTTCATATAAGAGTTCTCGGAAAACTCATCATATGAACATATTAATTGACGTTTTAATATGCTTCTTGTCTTGATAGACTCCGATATCTCAATTCTTCCGCGTAAAGCCGATAATGGTTCAGTATTCTGAATATACTCACGTCCAAGACCGCGCTTAAGCTGCAACGAAACACCTTTTGATAAAATGGACGCACACAACTCCGCGACATTATCAAAGTGTTCCGTTGCTATACTCCTATATCCTTGTTCATTAAGAACTTGAAAGGCGTATGCAAGCATGTAGTAAATGTTTCGAATAGGTATCATTTTATTGAACTCCTTAAAATAGATGTCCAATCCTTTACCTTTGCAGGATCATCGAACCAATATTCCTTTAGAAGTGGAATAAGTTCAAACTCAACTATTCCTGATAATGTTTGATCAGTTACATCTTTCAAACTGCAGAAATAACTATGACCTATACAGAATCCTTCCCCCAGAGACTCATCTTTAGCAATTGATTCATTTAACGTTTCAACACAATTAATTAAGCGATTGAACTTCTCACTTCCCAAAGATTTCTTATACGCACGGAAACCCTCCGTTTCAAATCCCGGTGTAATGTCAAAAAAAGCAAATCTACGGCGCAAAGCATAGTCCAACATAGCCAGACTGCGATCAGCTGTATTCATCATGCCTATAATATAGACATTACGAGGAACAGAAAATAGTTCATCAGAATATAATAGTTGAAGCTCAACCTCCCGCTTATCACTTTCAATAAGCATAAACAATTCACCGAATATTTTACTCATATTACCGCGGTTAATTTCATCGATGATAAAGAAATATTCTTTTTCACTATCTATCTCAGCCCGTTTGCAGAAATTATAGAAGGCTCCTCTCTTCAGTTCAAAACCATTCTCCGAAGGACGGAATCCCATAATAAAGTCTTCATAGGAATAACTCTGATGGAACTGAACCATCATTACACGATTAGTGTCTTTCACCCCCATCATTGAATAAGCAAGTCTTTTAGCTGCAAAAGTTTTGCCAACACCTGGAGCTCCCTGTAATATTACGTTCTTTTTGTTTCTTACCAGAGCAACAAGCGTATTATATTTCAATTCATCCATATATACATCTTCAAGAAAATCTCCTGCGGAATATTCTGGATAATTAACGACTTGTTCCTCTATATCTTCGTCGGTATCACTCTCAAATATGGCATTCAATTTTGCCACATAATCGGTGTAAGGCGTAATATCAGTTAATGTTTTCATCACAGCCTGGCCAGGATGCTTCCAATTACCATTGTGAGTCCACTTTACCTTACGTATATTTGCATATTCTCCTCTTGAAGGATCGTAAATGTAATCAGACTCAACAATTCCCCTGCCTATTAACGTATACATTCCCTTCTTGGCAAACACAACATCACCAGGTTTCATATCATGAACAAACTGCCAAGTAGCATGTGCCGCCATCATAAATGTACTTGACGGATTTATTGCTTCTTTCATGGCATCCTTCATCTCATCCTTAGTGTTATAAGCACTTAAATCGCCAATCTCAGACCATCCAATGGACATCCTCCCGCCCAAATAGCAGTCGTCCCATATAGACGCACCCTCACCCGGAGAATAAATCCAATAACGTCTGGTTATAACATCATTATCAGCCACTGCGACCTTAACCTGCGTTGTTTCCTCTTCTCTATTAGAATTCACATAAATAATTGTTTGAGCTAAAAGGTGATAAGCAGAATCCTCAAAACAATTATGTTTATTACTAATCTGTTTATGCTGCAATTCCTTTAATTCCTCATCTTTTTCTATTGCATCTACCACTGACTGACACAGATTTGCAAAGTTTGAATACTTTCTTACTTCATAATCATTTTCCGTGCTTTCTTCCTTGTAATTAACAAGTTTTCTGTAGCCCACATACATCTTATATTTGAACAAAAAATACTTTTCTGGATATTCAAAAGATAAATAAACACATAAGGCCCTCAAATCCTGATAATGATTCATAGCCTTGGCATTCTCAGGTGCACTGTTCTGATATTCCTTGAGTAACCCTTCACATCCGGTTCTGAATGGTTGAAGCCTCTCTACAAGTGGAAGATTTTCATCATACAACAGTTTGAACAATTCACGCATCTTTTCTGGATTAAGCCTAGCAAATGCGCAAACCATCTTATAGGCATAATACATCCCCCCTGATAGAAGATTAGCAGACTGTTTTAATGATTCCTCTAACATTTCAGGAAAATTTACGGCTTCGATATTCCAATTATCCTTATAATGTTTTACTGCTTCCCATTTGTATTTTTCAGCGCTCCAGCATTTTTCAATGTTCTGCTTGTAGTATTCAAGCGTATCTTGAATAGTCATATCAAAATTCTCCTTATGATCATAATAGCGGCAATTATTAGCAGTGCGATATTTAAGATATTCTGCATCCATCCACTCCCTGAGTCGTCCTTTAGTATGAGAATGTTTTATTCCATCGCTTAGCCCTCTGCTTTCAACCTTATCTGCTTGGCTTTTATTCATTACTGCTCATTGTTTAAGCCGTCATTTTGCAAATTTTGTTACTACCATAGCAAACTCTTCTCAAAATCACTCTTTTTGAATTGTTTCGCCATTGTACATCCTAATCAGATCCCCCAGTTCAATGTCGATTCCCGCCCTCAACAATTCACTTTCTCTTTTAATGAATAGTGGCTCAATCAACTTATTTGCATATTTACCATAGTGAATCTCATTATGACAGTTGCTACACAAACATACTATATTCGCCTCAACATCTAAACTATTAACAAAATAACGCCAATACTCAAGCGGAATTAAATGATGTGTTTCCATATAAGGCATCTCTGTTTTTCGACTGATAAAAGACTCATGTTCTGGATTAATCTCGCATCTGAACCTTGCTCTTTTCAATGCATTTACCTTTTTTTGAGGATCACGTGGATACACTGGTGCCGCATAATAACCATCCTTATCATTTACAGTTTTTCTATCTTCTGGCTTAGGTATATATGTATACTCATCATTCTTATCCTTAATTTGTATTTTTGATTCAACAACGCCACGTATACGGTTTTCGAATTCTTCAGAAGCAGTTATTTCTTCATATGTAATTTGGAAACTGTTATTATGATAGATTCTATATTGATTATCATCAGACGAAATATAATCAAACAATTTATACAACACCCGCGAATCATTATAACTAATACTTCTTATTATGGCATGGTTTGGCCCAAGATTATCTGTATACTCATAGTCGTTTATTCCTAGCGCCGCCAAAAATTCTTTTCTCGTAGCAAGATTATATGAATTAACATTCATGTCTATAACAGCAAAGCCAACAGAATTATATTTGAAATGTACCCTGTTCATTCCAGTATATCTTTTTGCTTCGAAACCATGTGGCAACTGCAATGTTTTATAGAAACGTTCTCTATTCTCCTCAGATGTATATTCACTCCAAAGCTTATTAAGACTTGCCCAATATTCACTCCTTATTGCAATACCTGATGATGGTGGTGTCCATTGTTGATTTGGAAATAAAGCTTTTAGCTTTTCCAACGGGATATATTTTCCATTTTCATAATCAAGCATCAGCTCAAATCTAGCGTCAACATGTTTTGTTCTTTCACCTTTTGAGGCTCGTTCTTTATTATAATGATCCATCAAGTACACTTCACTCGATGCATGCCCCATAGCAATAATACCCTTTGGTTCAACACCTAAACGCATAAGATAAACGATATCACCTCGATGAATAGAACTATTCTTTACTGTCCATGGCTCAGTTAACGGATTATCTTTTGATACATTTTCAACCATTTCTGAATAGCTCTGATCCCACGACCATACATCAGGGTTCCATGCCAACAAATATACTGGTTTCTCGAATCCAGATATTGAAGTATTACCACGATAATTATCCTCTAATTTATCATCATTTTTCGCACCAAATATATGTCTTAAGAACTCATAAAACTTATATGAGCTCCACTCTTCCATTTCACTGATACACTGCTTCCAAAAGTACAGAAGATTATGTTTTTCAGTCAAATCATCATTCTTATTATAATGTAATTTTAACTTAGATAAATAAAACTCTGTTTCCTCTTCTGAAAGCGAATATAGGAAATACTGTTTATCGAATAACGCTAAAATCTTTCCTGCGTCATCTCCAAGATAATTATCATGCAAGAACTCATTATGTTGATTTTCTTTTAATTGTTTTATATCTACAATAAATCTACCAACAATTTCATTTGTCGCGCCATCCCTATAGAAGAATTTCTTATCTATTTTTTTACCGAACAGTTTATTATAGGAACTGATAAGGCTATCAACGAATTCTTCCACCTTACGAATCGGAAGGTCATTAGTCTCTTTGATTATTTCATCTAGTTTTCTCTCAGCCCACGACGTATTTGAAGCTCTCAAAAACTCTTTAATAGTCTTCTTATGGAAAGCATAATTATTATTAAGATAAATATGCTTAAATGCCGGAACACCTTCCTTCACGAAATCATAGTATTCAAAATCACCATTTCCACTATACCATGGTGTAAGATCTATTTCAGTCCCAATTCGTCTATACACTCTATGACGAGGCAAAGAAGAATTATAATCATACAAATATGTTCCCACATACTTATATGTTCTCATACCATCAATAATCTCACCCCAAAAACAATGTACAGGTCTAATATCTTTCATCAACGATGGTAAAGTACCCATCTCTGTTTCAGGTTCATCCTCATACAACCATGAAATAATCTTTCTTCCACTATCTTCAAAATGGTTCTTCCAATTAGAACTCTGCGCTCCCGATTTTATTTGCCCCGTTTTATCAATAATTTCTTCTTTTGGAAACCACGCAAATCCACCATCATATGTCCTCGCCGACGCTTTCATTAGTCCAATTTTATGAGGAGCGAAGCATGCCTCCATAACATCATCTCGTGCATTTCCACCAGTAAATATGTAATTGTCCTCAACACTTATCCTCTTTAACTGTTTCATACTTCACTATTCACCCCCAAACAACCATATATATAAATTAATTATACTTATTTTTATAATAAAGTACTCTGACTAAATATTCTTGTACTCCGCTATATCTTCTAGTCTACAATCAAGAATAGTACATAACTTATCCAATGTATCAGTGGTAACTGGTTGGTTTCGTTTCAATCTTGTAAGTGTAGAATGACTTATACCGCTAACATTCAATCTATATTGTGTAACACCACATTTTTCAAGATATTCCCATAATTTATCATATACTATCATTCTGAAATAAACTCCTATTGCGTTTTTTATTATTATGCTCTATAATCCCCTTTAAGGGTAGTTACTATATAAGGGTATTACCCTTTTGTGGGTACTATCAGAAATGTATGGAGGTTTTATGACTATTGATTACATTAGCATCGGAAAGCGCATACGCCAGTTTCGCTTAAACAAAAGGATAACTCAGGAAGAATTAGCATTCCAAGTCGGAACTTCCGCAGCTTATATCAGTAATATCGAAAGCGGTAAAAAGAAACCCAGCTTAGAAAAGCTGGCTCAAATTTCCGAAGTATTTGAAATAACAATCAATGACCTCGTCTATTCCCCCTTTGATCTCAAGCTTCTGGCATATACTGATCCATCAAAAATAGCCAACTATTCTTCGCCAGAAAAGCAAGAACTATTGACCATGAGTCTTTCAGCCTTTATTCAATCTATTATCACATCTTAACCATTAGAGGAATGCTCTAATGGTTATTTTATTGTTAACCATGAGGTTATATTCTTAACCTCCAGAATATGGATAAAAAATATAAATAATATTATTTTCATATTACAAGCACTCTATCACAGAAAGGAAATAACATGGAAAAACGTGATGATGCAACCAAAGATGCGAATGTTATAAAACAGAAAATACGAGAACGTTATAAAGGTGTAAGTGAAGATGTTCTAGATGTAATTCCTGCGAATCCTCAAGAAGATTTCTACAAATCAGATACCCAAAAACGTGTAGCCGTATATGCGAGAGTTTCTACCGATGATCCTAACCAAACCTCTTCATATGAATTACAAAAAAATCATTATGAAGACCTTGTCAATCGTCGTCCAAATTGGACTCTTGTTGACATTTACGCAGATGAGGGAATTTCTGGAACATCCTTACAGCATCGAGATAGTTTTATACGTATGATCAATGATTGTAGAGCTGGCAAGATTGATCTTATCGTCACAAAAAGCGTCTCTCGTTTTGCACGTAATATCATAGACTGCATTGGTTATGTGCGACAACTAAAAGCGTCCGATCCGCCCATAGGTATTTTTTTTGAAACAGAAAACATATTTACACTGGATGAAAACTCTGAGATGTCTTTATCCTTTATAGCTACACTTGCGCAAGAGGAAAGCCATACTAAATCTGAAATAATGAATGCATCCATCGAAATGCGTTTTAAACGCGGAATATTCCTTACGCCTGTTCTATTAGGATATGATCATGATGAGGATGGGAATCTTGTAATTAACGAAGATGAGGCAAATACAGTACGGCTTATTTTCTTTTCTTACTTATATGGTTATTCCACTCAAAAAATAGCAGATGCTCTTACAGAACTTGAACGCTTGACGAAAAAGGGAAATCTGTTTTGGTCAGCTGGAAGTGTATTACAAATACTCACAAACGAACGATATTGTGGTGATATTCTCGCAAGGAAAACTTTTACACCCAATTATCTTAATCATAAATCAAAAAAGAACAACCATGACAGAAATCAATATCGCCAAAAAGAACACCACGAAGCAATAATATCAAGAGAAGATTTTTTTGCGGTACAAAAAATGATACGCAACGCTAAATATGGGAACAAAGGCTATTTTCCCGAAATGCATGTCATTAATTCCGGCTTATTAAAAGGATTTGTTACCGTTCATCCAAAATGGGCAGGTTTCACTGAAGATGATTTTTACTTGGCAAGCGATAGCATTTTCGAAGGAGTATCCTGTATCCCATCAAAACCGATTGAATTATCCGTTAACAAAGGAGATCTGGACTTATCAGGATATGAGCTTGTTCGTACACAATTCATGACTTCTTTTGGCCAAGCCTCTGTAACAATATCCTCTTCTACTCTGCTTTTTAATAAAGCCAGCATAGACAAGATGAATGACACTCAAAAAATCGAACTGCTGGTAATGCCAGGCAAACAGTTGTTTGCTATAAGAAAAGCCCCTTCTGGTTCCCGTTATGCGCTTGAATGGTGTAAAAAAGCATAGACAACCGATTACCAAAAATTATCAGCGGAAGTGCCTTTCTTCCAACATTATTTAAACTATTCGGATGGAAAAACAGCTCTAGCTATTGCATAACCGGCACTATATATCGATCGGGATGTGATACGGTTATAATTTACGATTCGCGGGATGCTGTACTACTAATTCCCATAAGTAAACTGGACAATACTTGTGATGACATCGAATCAACTTATGATACGCACAAAAAGAGGGCAAAAAAAATAAAAGCCTATCCCTCTAATTGGGCTGATAGTTTTGGTGAAAACTATTATTCCAGCATAGCAAAACCCACCGATGATAATAATATGGATGAATACATTATAGAATCACCCGGATCCGTATACCGTATTGATACATCCGAGGTAACCTCACAAGTTGAAGCAGCAAAGCAGATTAAATCAATTCTTAATCAGATTGGAGAAAAAGATGAATAACCTCTTTCAAAACACTAATTTGCAGTTATCTGAATCAGTACCAGCCCAAAATGCCCCTGATGTCGAAGACAATGCATTTTCATATGATGGATATCAAGTAGTTCGTGGCGAATTCTTTGCCCATCTATTCGAACCATCAGTAACGCTAAATAATGAAAAAGTCTCAGTAAATGCCGCTTGCTTACGCCGATTACCCAAAACAGATTATGTTCAATTTCTAGTAAATCCATCAGAAAAAAAGCTCGCAATTAAACCATGCTCTGAAGATGCCAAGGATTCTTTTTCCTGGTCAACACGAGGAACCGATGGGAAAAGGCGTCCGAAGATGATTTCATGCAAGATCTTCTTTGCTAAGGTTATGGAGCTAATGAATTGGAATCCAAACTACAGATACAAAATACTCGGAAAACTAATTCGAGCAAACAACGATTCTTTATTTGTCTTTGACCTTGGTTGTGCAGAAACATATCAGAAAAGAAATGCCCATGGAGAAAACACTTCCCGAAAGGCATTATATCCTGAAGAGTGGAAAGAGCAGTTTGGTGTTCCGGTAAGCGAACACCAAGATACAGTTTTGATAAGTATTTTTGATGACTATACGGTATTCAAAATTAATAAAGAGGAGGAAACAACTAATGCCTACACCAGCAATAATAACGTTGGATATGAAGAAGAATCGGATACGTATTCACAAAATAACACTTGAGTCTCTTAATCATCCTAAAAATATCCATCTCCTTATTAACCCTACAGAATATAAAATTGTTATTCGACCAATCCCTCCAAACATAAAAGATTCGTTGCAAATATCGTACAAACCTGATTCAGATTGTGAGTTTTATAGCACCGAGCTTATGGAACAACTATCAATGCTAAATAACAACCTCTGCTCTGACAATACATATAGAATCAAAGGGGAAATATTAGAAGAAGGTAGATTAGCACTATTTCATATTAATCGCGCAGAACTATATGAAGATCATATTAATTTAGAAACCAAGAACTGATAAGGAGCACCTCCAATGAATATTGATAATAAACTATCGATCAAAATAAATCCTCGATTAAACAGACTAATACAGCCACCAAACGAAAGACAAATAGAAAAGATTCGACAAGATTACATATTATCATCAGAAACTCCTGTCATACATATATGGAATGACTACCATCTAGCAGATCAGTATCTTTATATGGTATGTGTTAATTATAATATTCCGTTCTCAATCGCCGAATTATCATTTGATGATTGGACAAAGGCTGCTATATACGTTTGTTCAATACAGTTGACAAAGAATAATCTTTCTGCCGAATATCGTAAGTATCTTATTGGTCAGAAATTTCAGTTCATTGTTACAGAATCTGAAGATAATAAGCAATCCGATACAAAATATAGAACTGCTGCAATAATGAGCCACGAACTATTCATGTCAGCTGGAACAGTCATGAAATATAATACCTTTTCTAATGCTGTCAATGTCATTTTTGATCAAAGCCCCGATCTTGCCCAACGACTACTTTTAGGCAAGACACGCATCTCACACGAAAATATGCTCGAGCTATCTCGATTAAAGCCTGAAGAGATAAAAGCTATTGCAACCTCAGTTATTGATGATAATATTGATCACATTACACTTTCTTTTATACGTAACGAAGTCAAGTGGAGTCATATTCAAAACCGAGCCCCAGTGAGTAGACGCGAACGCAAGGAACAAAAAATGAGTCGTCATGCTGCTATACATCAAATGCCACAATATGATCCAGATGCTGAAGTGAATAGTTTATGTATGACCATAGATTCTTGGGTTTCCTCTATTCAGCGAGTTCACAACTCTGAAAATTTTCAAAAAATAACAAACAAAGCCCGTTTTCAACTCATGAAAAAACTATCATTATTAGAGCATACCGTTAACAGTATTCAAGAATCATTGGTGGAAAGGAACAGCTTATGATAGAAGAATTCGAAAACTATGTCCCTAAAGTTCATTTTGAACTTGTTCCAATAAAAAACCTTGTTTCAAACCAGGACTACCAGCGGAATCTTTCCATGCTCCACGTTAAAAAAGCGGTGGCTAACTTTGATTTAAACCAGATTAATCCTATCAAAGTAAGTCGAAGAGATGGCACAAACTACATCTTCAACGGCCAGCATACTGCTGAAATTGTCGCTATGGTATCTGGTAGCCGTGACACACCTGTATGGTGCATGATTTATGATGATTTGGAATACACAGAAGAAGCCGATATCTTCGCTAATCAAATGAAAAATGTCAAACCATTATCACCACTTGAAATCTTTAATGCGAACTGTGAAGCCGGCAATGACAAAGAACTATTGATCAGGTGTTTAGTTGAATCTTATGATTTGCATATATCCTCATCATCATTACCTGGAAACATAGCAGCGGTTGCAACTCTTGAAGGTATATATGATAAATACGGATACGACATGTTAGACCATGTTATAAAGCTTATAATTATGACTTGGGAAGGGGAGCCAAAATCTTTTTCTGCTAATATAATGAATGGAATAGCCAGACTTTTATATGCATATCAGGATAATATAAAGGACGACGTATTCAAGGCCAAGTTGGGTGAAATATCAATCAAAGAAATATCAAAGACCGCCAAGGAAAGGCGTGCAGGCTCTCTCGGTTATGCGGAGGCAATGCTAATATTTTATAACAAAAAAATGAAAAATGCTCTACCATGGAATAATCTATACAATAATAAAATTGATAGCACGAGAAGATGTTATATACAAAAAACTAACACAGAAAAGAATATACAAAATCTATAAAGCATTTCCATATGCAGTTAATCAAGAACTGTACTTAATATAAATCCATGCTAGACCGTTATTCTAGTTGATGTATAATGATACTGAACAGATAATTTAAGCTTTTTGTGTTTACAGCATAAGAACCGGCGTATCATTGACATCAAAAATGAATCCGACGTAAGTGCAATGCTCTATAGCATAACTGAAAAGGCATATGTTAACAGTCTGAAACCACACGAGTATTGAAAGAAGTATTCACATGAATGAACAAATTCTCATTCACCAGGAATATACATTCGATCCATATTTTGATTATTTAACACCATGGTTAAATACCTTATCCGACAGTTATTGAAAACTGCTGAATAAATATTATTATGTAGCCGCCCTTCGAGGCGGCATTATTTATTACATACACTAGAGTTTTATATAGCATTATTTAGTTACTCGATGTATAATTTATTTAAATATAATTATTATGTTTCAACTATGAAATGATGAATAATATGATAATAAGGAGGTTCAATAAATGTCATATTTACGACATGGATTAATGGTAAAAACCGCCCAAAAATATCACGGTCGTTATTCAGCTGAGATAGCATATCGAATGGGAAAGAATCGACATTTATCTGTTCTTCTCCCATCCCTTTTGGGAATATTTCCAATCATCCCAAATATTTATGATTCTTTAGCCTATAGAGATAGGCTATTTGTGATAGTCGAATCGCAAGATATTATATCAGAGATTAATAAAACTCTTTTTGGATTAGGCAGAGATGAAGAATGCATTTATCCCATTACTGTAAATGATTGTATTAATGAATTACCAGAAGGGGATTGCTATATTCTATACGATTTGAATCAAGATAGTAGAATTAAGCTAATTGATTCATTAGGCGCTCTTAAAGATAGCGTGGTTATTTCTGTCGGAAGATTAGAAAGAATTAACTCCACTCAAACAAATAAAGCTTTTACATCTATTCATGCAAACGAAATACTTAATGAGCTATACGATATAACTTTATCAGATGGTGAACCTCAATGCATGATTTTTAATATGGATTCTATTCTTGATATTAGAGATATATCACTTGCTCCTATGTCAGAGAAAGAACTTCTTCTAAAGGAGCTATATGATGTGTGCAATTCATATGAAAAAGACAAAAAGAAAACAGGATCCGCTTTAGATAATAATGATAAGCTTATTATGTATCAGAAAGCTCAGGAGGAACTTGAACTTCAAATCCGCTTTCTTAAAATGGTAGCTGCTTCCGCCGGAGTTAATTCATATGAATTAGAAGACTGTCTTGATAAGATTCACAAAATTAAAGCAGATTATTCAATTAAGTTTGAAAGCATCCATAGTGAAGACGAAATGGAAATACTTGAAACGGAATTTCAGACTGTTATTGCCGATCTTTGTGTACAGGTTACAAAAGGTTTGATGACACTGGACAGGAGAGATGAATACGAAACCAGCCTAATTGATTCATTAACCAATAAGGTTTGGAACATGCTTACAAAACATAGTCAAATGTATCTCATTTCCGCATTAATGACCTTTGACTCATTAGATAAAATGCCTGATAAAGATACCATTGATTTTTCTGGCGTATGCTTACAGGTTACAAAAGTTTTGGATGAAGAAATGTCTCTTCGATTATTTGTTGATTATAAGAGTTATTTGAGCAATCAAAATATTGTTGATTGGCCTAAAGCCATGAAGCAAAAAAATCAAAATGGAAACTTCGTAGTATTACCTGAACACAAATTTACTATTGGTTCAATTGAAAAAGTCATTGGATATGATGTCGCACATAGTAGAGTGTCCGACAGAAAATCATTTAATTCTATGAAGAAATATGCAAAAGAAAGAATCTATGAATCAGGAAAATCCAGCGCGGAAATAGAAAGAAGTCTTATTTCAATTGCTGTATGCGCTGAAAAAACCCGGAACGATTATCGAAATCCATCGGCTCATCGAAACACAATGCCATACATTTCAGCAAAGGAGTGTATTGAATACCTTATTGACCAAACTCAAATGCTGAAAGAGATTATGAAAGACATGAGGTATTAGCTATGGAAAAGTACACAATAGATAATCCTAATGTAATAGTATTTGATATAGGCCCCGCACCATTAGATAAAACCGTAATAATAGAATATCAAAAAGATGATGTATTTATATCCGTATATAGTGATCCTGATGGTGATTTATATATTGCATCAAAGAAGAGCATCATTGAAAATGGGCTTAGTAATGATGATAACTATGAAACTGACGATTATTTAATCGAGTGTTATGAAGGCATCCAAAACACCAGTAAATCCGAATACTATGAAGATTTCACTATATTGTCAGCTATGATAATAGAAAAAAGGGTTGAAATAAGGGAATATGTATTAGATACAAAGAATTATGGTATACGTATTGGCGCGCGATGTGATTCAGATGGAATAATCATTATTGCTGAAGCATTTAATCAAGTTCAACCAGAATATAAAGAATACATTCAAATCCAAAAGAAAAATGATAAGTATATTTATACAGCCTCACATGAAAGCTATTTTATGAAATATCAACTTGGTGACATTTATCATATATACTTTGGAAATCCACCCAAAGAAGAATACTATATAAATATAACAGATTTAAGTGACCTCGATAGCAAATACTATTACTTTGCAGAGTTTTTCAAACATCTTCAGAATATCATTGCCGAGAATGAGTTTCAAAACGAAACATCTGATATTATTGAAAAGTATAACCCTATTATCACTTCTATAAAAGGTACAAACAAGGATGGTTATCAAATAATCGAAATGGTTCTCGACAAAAGTAAGGCCTCAAGATTATACTTATCTATTCAATTAGTAGATTCACAATCGATTGTTTACAGAGTATCAAAAAATAGCATCTTAGAATCTATTCTTTCAAACAAATCTATAGATAACACTATAGAAGAATATGATGATATCGAAAAAACCGGAAAATTAGAGAAACAATACTTTTACAAATTGAAGAAATACTTTGATTATATGATCAATAATCGACATAACTTCACCTGGCGATATGGTGATAGAAACAAGTATAATATTTAAAGGAGCAAAAGCTATGGGAAAATATTTTGTGAATGATATAAAATGCGGCATTAGCAATGGTGGAATAGCATGTGGTCCAATTGAAGGAGCTATTAATGTATCGATTAAAATAACTGAAGACAATCGTACCTTTTGGCTAACCAACTCAGAATACACCGGTATTCCTAATTTTTATATTACTGATGACGATATCTTCGATAAATTAATGAATGATATAGATAATGATTTTATTGAATATCTAAGTGACAAAAACATCACTGAGTTCGAGGGCATTTCACTAGGAGATTACGATGAAATCTTTGAGTCTATAAAAAATAATAGTAATAACCCCGCATCATTCCTTATACGCTATATCATCTTATTAACAAGAAGTTCAACAGATAACTCTGATAAGATTATTAGTTTATCAAAAGGGAAATACATAGACACAATTGACTTTCCTGAAAGCGATTTAGAAGAACATTATCGTATTAACAATACCCTAAACTGACCGCTAAGTATTCGTATAATAAGCATGTAATTTAAGTATAATAGTTATAAGGAGGCAGCAAATGAGCAGGTATTTTGTAGAAAAAGTGAAATTCGGTTTAGCAGATAGTGGTTTACCACCAGCGGATGTAATAGTTTCAATTGAATATCGTAAAGATGATGGTTCAAGTCAATGGTTATCTAATGCCGAATGCGAAGGCTTTTGTACGATTTATCAAAATGATTTTGACCCATTTGAATTATTGATTTCAGGAGATGTAGATGATCCTAAATGGGCAATCGGTATGACTAACTCATTTGAAGGAATTGACTTCTATGATTACGAGGATATGTTTGATTATTTCCTAGAAAATGAAAATAATCCTGCTATTCCTCTTCTTCGATTACTAATTGCAGTTACTCGTTGTAACAAAGATGAAACTAATTTATTAATATCAAATGCTGAAGGAAAATATATTGATGAAATAGATGTTCCGATTAGCGATATCGAAGAAGATTATTTAGAGACAATTGAATAGAGATTATAAATATTTTTGTGCGATATATAAAAACAAATAAGTACTTAACCAGAATTTAATATACATTTCATTCTATCATAATTCTTGTCTAAGGCAACGGGTATTATGTATTATTATAAAAATGAGCTGAACAATGGTAAAATACACCATCATTCAGCTCATTTGTTGTCTTAGGATGTCTCATTTACAGAAAAACATCACACTCTCGAGGCTTCCGGTGAGCAATCCGAATAATCTGTCGATCTATTCAGGTAAGAATTATAATTCGTTAGAAATTATCATTACTCGGGTATTTCCAACATAATATTATATAACTGATTATTTCACTGCGAAAGCACCGGTGTCATTAGCGCGTGCGTACCACCAGATTGCTGTTTGGCACTGGCGATTCACAGAGCAGCACCACCTCTTATCTGGCTTAATTACCAACAGCCATGCTACTGCATAATAGTCAAGGAACCGCTTCAGCGGTGGCTTTAGCCCTTGTTCTTGACTATTATGCAGTAGCAATGGCAAACTCCAATGGCCAAGATAAGACGGATTGGATCCATTTCGGATATAGGTGGTGCTCAAAAGCGTATCAGGTGGGTTCAGAGCGCGTAATAATCAATAACACCATGAATATCAGTCTCCTTTATAATTCTATACACAAATCCTCCGTGTTATAGACAAACATCACTGCAGTTCTTGTCTGAGAAATAACGTCTGATACATTTCGATCATTTACTGAAAGTACAATTTTGTTTAATACCTCATTGTCCAATTCTTTTATACAACAGACTTTGAAGCATTGAATTTCTAATCCTATTAAATCACCATTTTCTTTCATACTTTTATAATACTCAGGCATGAATTGTTCGTTATCTGGAAAAGAATTAAGAACCTCCGTATATTTGCCTATATAGTATCTATTACCATCATTTTTCGGAGCTTTAAGAATAATATATCCTCCATTATGAGTTATATTATCTAATCTACTCTGTTTGCACAACCTTCCAACTTTCATCACCCATACATACTCTTCATTTTCCAATATCTTTTTATGTTCTTCAATAAATGAATATTCCAAATAATTGTTAAATCTAAAAAGCAACATCGGTGTATTCTTTCCTATCAAATAATTCACCCCACTTCCCTTTTACAGCTCATGTACTATTCAAAAAGGACATGAACCATTATATCTAGTTTTTCCTCAAGCAATTTCACCTTATTTATGTTTTTTTCTTTCACCGCTTCATGAATCTGCTTTGATATAATAGCTATATTCATATGCGTTTTATTATCAGGATCAAATTTGGGAATAGCTATATATTTCAAAACATCAACTCCTCTATTTGTTGAAATAGCATATCCATCTACAACCTTAATAATTTCTGGAGCATTTATAATTCCACAAACATAAAATGCTTCATTCTCATCATAAACATCCAGCATAAGAACTTTTGAGTCAACAACTATTTCTTTATCTTCTGAAAACAGATCTTTATCCGCATTTGGTATAGATTCTAAATATGTGCCAACAACCACAGCTGACATACTTCCAGTCTGTTCTTTCCAAAGCACTTTGTACGGAGCATAAGTATACGTCCCAACATTATCTAATCTATAAAAAGGCTGTGTATCTCGATTATAAAATTTACCATTTTGAATTCTTGTCGCCAGCAATTCATCATGATAGAAGTTAAGCCACTGAAATGTTTCTGGCGCATTCTTTGCCAATACATCTTCAGGTATCCCATATTTGTATTTTGAGGTATGTGGTACTAACATGAATTCATTAGATTTCACTTCCCATCTAGCTATATTTCTGCCTCCCAGCATAGGATAAACATAATTCTCTTCTATTACACCAGGCTTGGAACCCTTATCAATAATATCTTGACGTCTTTGCCTTGACATATCATTTTCTATTTTGAGATATCCTGTTTTAACTTTTTGAGGTGTTTTTAATATATAAACTCCCTTTGCACCAGCAGGTTCAATACCTTTTCTTCCTTTATAATATCGAGGTACATTAGCATTTAAAACATTATTAGCAAAACTCATATCTTTAAGAGTTAACCAAGCTGATTGTGTATTAGATGGATCAACAGGTTGAGCCTGTAATGCTTCGAATACAATTTTGTCACTTACTTCTTTCCATGTTGCATGCGAATCTATTTTTGATTTCCTACCAATTTGAGAATAAGCACAATAATTATTCATGGGGTATGACATTTCTGTACCTTTTTTAAATTTAATTGCTACGGTAGGTATTGTAAAAAGATTTACATTGGAGAAATCATGAACCATAGATACCGCAAACGGTATATTTTGCTCATTTCTTATAATATCAAATTTTCTGAAGCCTTCTCCTCCCTTTGTAGATTTTAAAAAAGAAGCCGGTAATAAAAATACCATTTCTCCGTCCTCTTTCAAATATTGATCAATCGCAACATAAGTGACTGCCATTCCAAAATCGTCATGAGTTGTCTTCTTATCATAGGCATTTTTTTCAAAAATACCATAGCTTTGCCAAATAGTTAACGTTCCATTACGATAGCTTTTACTCATGGCCTTCCATGCTATCCAAGGTGGATTTCCTACCACATAATCAAATTTGTTTCTTATCATAATAGGCGCAAAACTATTTCTAAATATGATAGGCCAAAAAGAATCCTGTCCAGCCCTGTGTAAATTATAAAGTTTATCAAACAAAACACTAACAACCGCTCTATCTTCTTCCTTAATCATTTTTCTTCCTATAGCAAGATTAAGAAATACATCTTTTTTCATCGTTCTATCATCTATCGTCTGACTCAACAATTTTAAAAATTCATTTCCTTTTGAAAAATCATCAAATTTAGGGATTTCGACAACACCTACAGAGGTGTTTAATTTTAATGTTCTATCATTCTCCTCAGTATATACAACAGGCGCAAGAATTGAATCAGCTATAAAAACTGGAATGCTAACCGCTTCACCAAATTCTTCGTCACAAGAATCAAAAAAAGCCGAAAACAGAATCAATATATAATTAGCTTTAGCGGCAACAACAGAAATAGGATTAATATCAAAGCCAACTATATTCTGAGTAATCATTTCAATATCATGTTTTGTAATAATACCATTGTTTTTCTTAATTACACGTTTTATTGCTTGAGTCAAGAAAGGCCCTGATCCTGCTGTAGGATCCATTATGGTTTTTCCTATCTCTCCAGTATAACCGACCATATCCAGTACATGTTCAACAATCCAATCCGGCGAAAAATATTCACCCATCAAATGCCTCATCTCTGCAGGTATTAGTCCCATATAAACTTCTTGTAATATATCCTGTACGCTCTCAGGCTTTAATACAAACGTACTGAGATCAAACGAATTTATGAGTCCCATTACATTGTTAACAATAGAAACATCAAATTCGTCATTTGTAAATGTAAACCATTCCAGAAAATGAGATTCAAAAAAATTATCAACTAATCGATTAGTATCATCACTTGCCCCATCAAAAAGCCTGTTTATATCTTGTTTCTCCATTTCCGTATTAGCGATAAACATTGGATCTACAAGCTGCGATAAGAAAGAGTAAACTAACAGCTTCAAAAAAATATTAAAAAATGTTTGCATCGAAAATAGATACATTTTACTATCTAAAGATAGATCTTTTTCAATTCCATATGCATCACGTATTTTTGATGAAACCTCTGTAAAATCTGTTGCTTCATCATCTTCTCCATACATAATTCCAAACACTCTATCCCATTCTTTATATAAAGTTCTAACGCGATTATTAATTGTATCTACATTATTCACACATATATCAATTTCCTTATATAATTCCCATATAGAGCAACGAACGAAACTACTTTTAGGATTTATAACATCGCATAAAGTCTTTTTATTAAGAGTAATCTTGTCTTTCTGTCTTAGAATCAATACAAGCCTTTTTAAACCTGACGAAAAATCTTTAACCTCGTATCTAAATTCTACATTGAGTTTCTCAGTAATTTGAGAATCTGCCTTAAGCTTTTTTGTATTGATAGTGTTTTTTTGAGAGCTTGGTATAAATCTTGCAAATACAAATTTGACCCCATCAAATCCAACGCCAACACCATTTAATAATGACGCCATAATCCTATTTCCATCATCTCCCGTTTTAAAATCCGCACTACTGATGATATAATCATATAAGCCATGATCTGTATCATTTCTTCCATATAGAGCCTCATTTATTCCTGACTCTCGCTTAAAATAATCATATTTTTTATATTCAAAGCAAACATTTTGGAATGTGGCATCTGTTCTTCCCCCCGACTTCAAAATGTCTTCACTTTTAAATGTATTAGCAAGTAATGGATTAAACTGCTTCAAAATGGGATTAACAATTTCCGCATGAAAATTGATCTTTATATCGTCTTCACTCTTAAAACTGTGTTTCTTAAACTCTTGTTCTAAGTAATTTAATTCCATAATAGATCCTCCTGTTTATATGATCTACAAATATTATATCACATAAAACTCATTGGTCAATATGGTTTTTTGTGCTTTTTAAGCCATTTCTCTTGATAATAAACACATTGGTCATATTGCAAATCTTCACAGTGTATTACAAACTATCCGCATATCCTTACCTATCTGTGCATTCAGTATCTATCGAACAATAATATTTTTTCAATATAATTCTATATACATCTTACTCCATTAAATACTCCGATCCCTTTGAGCCACCTATTAGATTATGAAATTCTCTTACCGACTGTTTATTCCATGGTACTCTTGACACAAAACACAAAAGTACAAAAAAAGACTTGAAAATAATTATAAAATATGATAGATTAACAAACGGTTCGTTGGTCAAGAGGCTAAGACGCCGCCCTCTCACGGCGGAATCAGGGGTTCGATTCCCCTACGGACTACACTAAGCTCACGTTTATCTGTGAGCTATTTTTATTTATACATAGAAATAACCTCGGCCTACAGTAATCTTCTTTCCCTTCAGACTCATGATTATCAACCAAGACATCCATAAGCGCAAGATCAATCCTTGTAAACGCGTTAATATCCTCAGCAAACAATGTCAATCTCATCCCCCTTTTCCCATTTTTATACTATTCTCCGAAGCAATACGAACTTTCCCCGGGGATTGGGGACGGGCAGTCCCCAAAATAAAAAAGTCACCTATGAGACTGCGATGGAATGAACTCTTTCCATCGGAGCCTCATAGATGACAGTTGCTTGCAAAACCTGGGACACACCAGTAGTTTTGTACTTCTACACCATTTTATATTTACTTCTGCACCACTTTAATAGTTATTTTTCGTCGAGATCATACTGGCGCCTATGACATATCACTATATTTGATTATTGCCAGAGGCCTTTCTTTCTGCCTTTATTCTCTCGATGGTTTTCTGAATTAACTCAACATTCTCATCTGTGATCTTAAAGAGAAAAGGATAATCCTTTTCTCCGGCAAGATAATCCGCCGAGATGAACATCTTGTTACACATATAATATACCTCAGCCACGGTCAATTCTTCGCCTTCAGCATTGATTATTTCATTTAGCCTTTCCTCACTTATACCCGTAAGACCCACAAAAATGTCATGTGAAATATTGTAATCATCCAATAATTTCTTTAGATTTTTACCCATTGTTATACAAATATCATCTTTTTCCATAAAAGGCTCCCTTCACTTTTTATATGTATGATATTATCAACATAAGTTCCAATAAAGTAAAGCAGTTTTTCACTCAAAATACCCCATCGGATCTACGGCCTCACCATCAATATGCACTTCAAAATGCAGATGAGGTCCGGTGGCAATACCGGACTCTCCAACCCTTCCGATCACTTCTCCTCGCTCTATAAGATCACCTTCCTGGACAAATGACATGCTCTGATGCAGATACCAGGTCTGCATTCCATTTCCATGATCAATGACAACATATAACCCTCTGATGCTGTCGGCTCCCCTTGTGACAACCTCACCGAAATCAGCTGCAACAATATCCGAACCATAAGCTGCACCGATATCAATCCCCCTGTGGTAGGTCGATGCTCCCGCAGTCGGAGCCTCTCTCGGGCCAAAATCATCCGTTATCTCTCCCACAGGAACCGATGGACATGGCCATAGTAGTTCGCTATACAGTGCATCTCCCGGCGTTGAATCATCATCTATTATGACTATCGGTCGAACATCATCCCCTCCTGAATCCGCCTCTGAATCTGAGCTTCCAAACAGGATACTGATAACCATACTGATGATCAAATACACAACAGCTATCGCCACCAGCACCGGGATCATTGTCGCCACTATAACAGCCTTGATGATCTTGATGAGTGCCTTCAGTAGCTCAAGTAGCTCATTATCACGCATTCTCTTCTGGAATGGAGACAGTCCATAGTTCCCCGATGACCAGTCACTGCCGGATCCATCACTCACTCCTCCAAATAATCCATCACCGGATCCACTCTCCTCAGATCCTCCGGCATATTTATTTGCACTGCTCTTCAGATGCTTTACAGATGATGATATAGGACGTGTGACAACTCTCTTTATTCGTTTTACTGATACTCCCTGTTTATTGCCTTTCTTGCCGTTACCATCCTTCTTGCCAATATAATTCTTAAGGTTCTTCTCATAACGGTTTCTGCTCGAGGTTCTATTGTTCTTCCCGGAATTATTTTTCTTACTTGTAACAACCTTCTCACCATCGACAGTCCTTATAGTCCTAGTCTGATAGTTTGGTTTTTCTTTATCCAAAACGCTCACTTCCTTCTTGTAAACAAAAAAAGACGTTACAAGTATTTCTACCTGCAACGCCTTGCAATAGTTTTTTCTTAAGAAGATTATTCAGCATCATCTTGCTTATGCTTGTCCCAGAAAATAAATCCCAATAGGAAAACATAAATAGCTACTGAATAAAAAAATGTGAATGCTAAAAGTGGTACTGATACTTCGTTTTTGTTTTTCATTTGATATAACCCCTCTCCTTATT
Source organism: Eubacterium ruminantium (assembly GCA_900108205.1). Taxonomy (GTDB): domain Bacteria; phylum Bacillota; class Clostridia; order Lachnospirales; family Lachnospiraceae; genus Eubacterium_Q; species Eubacterium_Q ruminantium_A. Next base: position 23,313 of record FNUU01000018.1, read on the forward strand.
ATTCATTAGTTGAATGATGCGCTAAAACTGATTCATCGTATTTGTATCTGCTAACGTTTCATTTATTCTATTTTCAATTACCATTTCCAGTTCTTTTCTCAACTATTACGAAATCTCTATTCTACAACAAAAATCACATTCATGTTCAGTTTTAACTCTATATGTAGTCACACCTGTTTTTACTAAAATCCCATTATGTACTAGTCTGTCACTCAGTTCTCTGATATCTTCTACTTCCACCTCTCCATATTCAGAAATATGTTTCAACGTTAAAGTAACCTTATATACATCTACAATCCCACTCCAATAGCCATTACCAGAAAAATCCCATCCACATATTTCCTCGCGATTCTTATATGCTGAACAACCTGTTCCGTGAAAAAGAATTTCCGTATCTTCTATTACAAATCTCCAAATACGATTCATGGTCTGAAAATGGATCAAAGACTGAACATCATTGATATTTGCATCATATTTCGAGTTAAAATATTCAACGATTTTATTACAATAATATGAAACAATATGAAAATAATGTTTTATAGCTTGTTCGTTAACTTTACTCATATCTCTAGTCCAACTCCAATTAGTATTATCCATCAATTGAAAAATACTGTAACTGCTCAAATGCATCATCCAAAAATTCAAACTCAAAAATATGCATGCTGTCAAACTGCTGTTCAAGATAAGAAACTCGACCATTATCATAATCAATAATTGGCTTACCTAGATTTTCTTTTACAACTTCTATATCAATATCTCCATACACCTGCTTTAAATCAGGCAACATAAACTGCACAATTTCATCCAAATGAGAGTAATAGTTTTCAGTAAGCATATTAATAACATCACCAATATCTTCTTCAGGTTCATAATCCCATACAAAGATTAATCCTTTATTTTCACAAATAAATTTTCCATTTCTATCGTTGAAATACATTTTTTTGCCCCTCTTATTCCTACAAATCTCTATTTGTATTTCGTTAACCTATAACTATATTTACTATCTGACAATTTCCGAATATTGATAATCCCCATCAACAATAAATTCATTAGGATGTGAGATGACATATTCATTCATCAGCTTTTCAAACAAATCTCCGCCAATAAACTCATCATCAATTTTATCAAAAGCCTTCATCCCATAAATTTCATAAATCTTTTCAAGAACTTTACGTCTTTCAAAATAGTCAAATGGAATGCTGCCACCAAAAATCTCAACAGCCTTCTGAAGATTATCGGCTCCCTTTTCATCTCCAATCATTTTCATTCCTTCGAGTGCATCTTTCCATACAATTCCTGATGAATTACGAAAAAACTGGTCATGGCCCCCATTACAAACTTCAGAATCATACCACTGTAATGCAATGAATTTTCTCTGGGCATCTGTCAATAATTCTGTATCTTTATAATATTTAGCAATGTCCTCAAAAACATTAACATTATCCCAAAAAGGAAGAATCAAATCCCATGCTTTATATTTTCCTTTAGCTATATCTTCTTCCTTGTAATCAAAATGCTTGACAATATATCTAATCATTTTCTACATCCTTTACAGTTATGTTATACTTCAACCAGCAACAAATAAACTTCCTTCATTTTCAATTTAATGCATAATCAGATTTATTATCATCTTCTTGTTCACCTTGAAGACGATGAGCTAATACCAATGCATCATATCGGTACTTTGCTCCGTTCTTTTATACACATAATCAACTCATCTTTTCGTTCTTGTGGTATTCTTTCCCAATAACTCTCAGGCAAATACGCACAATCTGAAACATTATCTATTGCTACATCAATTTCCTTTGGTGGCTCTATAGCATGGCACAGCATCCTGTCACTATCATTCCAATGACACAAATGACACAATGATTTTTCCATTTGCTCTTTTGTTGGGTTTTTAATCATTTGAGATCACCTCTCCCAAACACCTGTATTTCTTAATGTTTATTGTACCATCATCATATCATTTCCACCACACTATTTCTAAATCTCACACTTCTATTTCGTATCTGTCAGATTATAGATACCACCCTTCTCAATCCTGATATCGAGTTTTATAAATTGAAAAGTGCATGATTGACAGTGCAAATACCTAATGATACAGTTTAAACAACAGATAGTGATGTAGGGTGAGCATACCTTGTTGGAGGTTGCCTCCGTTGAAATCGGAGCATCTGTTATAGGGAAGTATCATATTCGGTGCTTCCCTTTTATATTTCTTTAATAGCTATTAGCCCCCATACAATTAATATGTTTACATCCAAGAATTCTTAAAACTCATGCTTCGGTTTGGTATCCGCCAGATCATATATAACACCCTTCTCAATCCTGCCATCGAAGTTGATAAACTGGTTGCCACATTTGAAGAGTCCGCAACCTTCCTCAGCACTGATCAGCTTATCTGTCTGGATCTTTGAGAGTTCATACAGGTCCTTCAGTTCTGCAGCATCCAGCTGGGACTGTTTGAACATGACAACAATTTCACTGTTGGAAAGCATATTCTTGGCTGCCTCTGTGTGCAAGAGCTTGTTGATGTTCTGGACGATTCCTGTGATATAGCCCCCATATTTACGCGACTCAGAATAAAACCTTTCAAAGAGATGTGACAAGTAAATATCATCCAGGAACCTTCCAACCTCATCAATTTTGATATATGTTGGCTTGCCTGAAACAGAATTAAGCACAAGCCTATTTTGAATGGCATCCATGATCACCGTCATCCCTGCATCCCAGACGGACTTATCCATCTGGCTGATGTCAAAGCATAGGATACGCGCATTCATATTTACATTTGTGAGTCCGTTGAAACAACTCATAGCTCCGAACAGCATTTGTTCCATGTAGAGTGCAAGCTCCTTTGCCGCATCTTCCGGCTGACTCTTGATCGATTCGTAGAGATCATTCAGCTTCGGGATCTTCTCATATCCCAGGCCAACATATGTATTAAATATCCTCTGGCAGCATCTCATAAGAATTGATTCCATCGCCCTGGTGAAATCATTTCCGAGTGATGCATGGAAAAATGCAACCAGGAGTTCCATCTTTCTTCTCACATCATCTCCATCGCCATATCCCTGGCACATATCCATTGCATTTATTCTGTCTGTCGATCCGGTTCCGAGCGTGATCACCTGCCCTCCCAGAGCCCTCGTCACATGAGTATATTCTCCATGCGGATCCACAAATATAATATCTCCCGGTGTGAGCAGTGCTTCGAGTATAGCTGTGATCTTCACCCTCATCGACTTACCGGATCCGGGCACGCCCAAAACCCATTCATTCCCATTCAAAAGGAGCCGCCTGTCAATCAGCATTTCCTGCTTAGTATCCTCGTGCACGCCATAAGGAATACCGGTCACATGATTGATTATCACAGAGTCAAATGGCATCATGACCGCCTGATTCTCCGTTGTCACGTCTCGCAGGTTCGTGATCCAGCGTGGACCATATGGCAACACTGTATTTAGTCCCGGTAACTGCTGTAATGCAAGCGTAGACAGTTCAGCTCCGCATTCACTGGCTGTCTCAATCAGGCTGTCTGTGTATTCATTCAGTTTTTCAAGCGTATCCGCCAGTACAACTGCTGTAACATTTGACAGAAATATCCTCTGGTTTCTTTCGACCACATCTTCGCTCATTTCTTCCACTATCTTCTGGTCCTTGATAAATCTGAGCGGTGGCTTGCTATATCTTCGTGTGTCTGCACCAGGACGCCTCTGCCATCTGTCGAGATTTGATTCGGATGACATTTCCGAGTCCTCGAGGAGCTTTGTGATCGTCTCCGATGAGAGCGGTATGATGTCCACCGAGATCATCATATTTGTATTTAACTCCATCAGTCGTGATAGCGTTTCCACCTTGAGCGACTTGCCCCAGTCTTTCAGAAAGAGTACTCTCCCGACCTTTTCGCCCATCTCAAAATAGAAATGGTGAAAATGAAATGTATCCGGGCAGAAATAATCCTTCCACGAACTGCGCCTTTTATTCGCCGCCTCAAGATCAAAATTGTAATACTGCTCACTCCCGGATCTGTAGAAATCGTAAAATATTTCCATCCTGTCATGGATGTTCATCTTATCAACAGACGAATTGATCTTCTTCAGACGTTTTGAAAAATCCTTCCCAAAGCGTTCAAAATACTCCTCAGCTGAATCACTATTCCGCCTGTCCGTTACAACCGTCAGATACCTCTCCTTGATAAGACCCGATGCCTTTGCTCGGTTATTACGGCGCATAGTATTGTATTCCTGCCTGAGCGAATCATAACCGTCGCCAACATCAGTCCGAAGCTGAATATAGTTGGTCTTCTGATAATTGATATTTCTGTTGAACAGTGTGATCTTGTATGTCGTATCCCTGGCATCCAAACTGTTCAGAATATCCGAATAAGACATAAAAAAATCCTCCTGGTCTTCAATCGAACCGGAGGCAAAATCAACGTCCTTGATCCTGTATGTACTTGAATAAATATGATTCCTGAACTCCATCATACCACTCTCATGGAGCTTAATACATGGTAACGCCTGCTGAATGGTACGCACTTTGGATAGCGGTTTCTTGTAATGTTTGTTTTTCTCGAGTAGCATAATGTTCCTTTCTTTTATTGACTATTTTTCTTTCGTTGACTACACTATTATGCGAAAACAATTAACATTTGCTTTTACATTTCATATTTACTTTCTTCCACCCCTCCGCCTCAAAACGGAGGGGCTTGTTATTCCTCTGACTTCTGACAAATGCTCCCAGCAGCTTCAGTCCTCTCAGCCCATAATATGGTTTCAGAGCTATGATCACAAATGGCAGTGCAGGCAGGGCAGAAATGATCCCCTTCACCATCCCAATATCCGGCAGCAATACTACCATACATAATGAAAAAAGGAATCCGAGAAGCAGATCAAATAGCTGCCATAACTCGAATCCCATAAAGAGTCTTTCCCTCACTCCGAGGAGCTCAGGGTTGATTTTGATTGGTTTCATAAAATACTCCTTAAATTAAAAGGCAGACAATTATGTCTGCCTAATACTATTCTTATTTAATCATCTAAATGATCTTCAATGAAATCAACATCCATGTATACTGCTTCTCCCCAACCTTGTTCTTTTGCTTCAGATGCCCCTCTCTTTATTTTACTAATGGCAACTGAATACGAAGAATACTTGCTTGAATCCTCGTCATAATAGCCTATTCCTGTTTCAGATCCATTATTTGGAGTAAGTGCTATCAAATTCTTATCTGCTGTTCCTCCAAGCTTATTGGCGCCAGAATAATGAATACTATATACAACGCTTCCATCTGTAAAATCAGAATACATTACTTCAATTAGATGAAAACTATCAGGATCATATAGTTTTCTTCGAATCTCTTTAGATATAATAATAGCATAATTCATATGTTTTTCTTTTAGTTTTTCATTTAAAGCAGCCTTTTCTTCTTCCTCTTTCTTCTTTTCATTTTCTGACTTTTCTTTAAGTAAATTGTCTAATTCATCTTGTGCCTCAAGTAATACATTATAGTTATTTACAGACTCTTTCTGCTTATCTGTTAATGTCGAATATGTTGTTAATAGCTTATTTATTAAATCCTCATCATCAATTGTAACATCTCCGATAGAATTAATATCATCTATCATCTTTTGGGCTACCGCATCAGGTTTGCTTTTTTCTTTTTTTCCACACGCCGATAAGCTAAAAACCATTATTATAACTAAAAGTATATATTTATTCTTACGCATAAAGCATTCCCCCGCTTTCTTTCTTTACTTTGAGAATTAAGTTTTCTCATTATTCTATATTATCACTATCTTTTCACTAATTGGTGGGCTCATAGCCCACTTCAGAAAAGAACTCTATCTATCTTTAAAACATATTCTGCAGTCTTTTTTATGGATACCTTCTGATTTTGTGGCATCATCATATGTCTTAAAGAAAACAAATTGAGGATCTTTTCTGTTAACCTTTGAATGACAACACTCTCCATATACATGTAATGTTCCTGTTTTTTTGTTCAATACATATTTGTCCATTTTTCAACCCTTCTTTCTCTTTTTCAAATTGTGTACTTTTTGACAGAGGATGCTTATGTTACAAAAATCACCTATGAAATATCGATTTTTCATTGAGATGTTCTTCAAAGAATGGTATTATTATCTATATAAAAAGGCTGTCAAAAAGTACTCTTTTTGACAGTTCTTTCATTTTTCTGAGGCTCTTATTCTTCTCAATCTACGGTAAAATGTCGACTCTGAAATATTGCATTTTGAAAGCAGCTCTGGTAACGATATTTGATCATTCTCCCATTGCTGAACTATCTTCGGAAAACACTCCGGTAATGATTTCTCCGGCCGTCCAAAACGTACGCCTCTTGCCTTAGCAGCATCAATACCCTGTCGTTGCCTCTCTCTTATATGTTCTCTCTCGCTCTGCGCTACAAAGGATAATATTTGCAGAACAATATCTGCAATAAAAGTTCCAAGAAGGTCTTTGCCCCTCCTGGTATCGAGTAACGGCATATCTATCACCACGATATCGACCCCCTTATCTTTCGTCAGGAATCTCCACTGTTCCTGTATTTCCTCGTAATTCCGCCCCAATCTGTCTATACTTAGGACATACAAGACATCGCTCCTTTTGAGTTTTCTGACCATCTTCTTATAATTAGGCCTATCAAAATTACATCCCGACTGCTTGTCAATGAAGATATTGCCATCACCGACTCCGACCATCCTCATACTATCGATCTGCCTTCTTTCATTCTGATCGACGCTTGATACTCGCACATAACCATATTCTTTTGACATATTACTTTTCCTCCACGCTTCAAGTAATAATGTCATTCTACAAGTATTCAAGTTTCCAAAAATTCTAATGCTCATATGTCATTTTCATACAAAAGATTTTATCATGACTTATATTTCAAATGGTGGGCTACTAGCCCACTACAATTCAGATAATCATATCCCAAACACCCTATTCACCAGCTTATCTGTTCCCTTCAGCATTCCGAAAAGCATTAGGAACAGGAAGCTCATCTCTGCCATGTATCCAAACACTCTGCTGTCGTCCGAGATAGCTCCGGTGCTCCCTGATCCCATGGATCTCGACCAGCCGACATTGAAGCCTGACGTGAAGAATGCCTGGAACAGGTACAACACAAGCACCATTACCAAAGCCTCCAATACAACCGCCAGGAACGTCTTAAGAAAGTTGTAAAATACAAATCTCGTTGACTTACTGATAACCGTTGATACAGGAAGCGGCGAAATAGCGATCAGCAAATACATATTGAAGAGTCTTCCATAGACTGAAAGAAGCACGCCACAGGTCGAGATAACTATCCACACCGAAGCAATGATAACGATGATAAATACACCTATCTGTCTGGTTATCCTCATACGCCCTATGGCATCGTTCAGCTGTTCCGGAATGGTTATATGAAATATCGAAGTCCCATCATCGGCAACCATTCCGGTTACATTCATCATCCGCTTTGTCATCCCCTGCCCGATCTTGATGCATTCGAGAAGAAGGTATTTGCCATAGTAAAGGATTGCATTTGCAAGGATAACCTCAATAAGAAACTGTAGCCAGACGGTACCGCGCTTAAGCTCAGCGTATCTGGATGTCGACTGCAGCAGTCCGATCCAGATAAGCATTCCGGCAATAGTGATTCCCATGGCCACCATAGCATCATACAATGCACTGACAGCCTGCCATATGGCTCCATCCTGAAATGTAGTTATATCCGTCGTAAGTATCCCCAGGAACATATCAATCTTATCGCAGAAAAACTCCAATGCCGCAGCAAATATGTCTGCAATCATTCATCCTCGCCTCCTTCCTCTCTAAAGCCATTTTATTTACCAAGGATCCATTTCACTATGCTCGGAGCAAATGCGATTACCACTCCGATAACTCCGACTATAATTCCCATATTTCTTGATTCAGTATTGTGTCCTGCCTGGTTCATCGCAGCCCATATAAAGCCGAACAACGCCATGATTCCTCCAATCCAGCCACAGACCCAGTTGATCAGTTTATTTGTCCTTTCTGCAGCATTATCAAGTTCAGGAACGCCACTGGTGTCACTGAGAACAGTTACATTTTTCTCTGTTCCTTCTTCTGTTACATCCTCTGTATTATCTCCGAAAATCCTTCCACCTATTGCATTTCTGCCGGCAGTTTGCGCACTGACCTTTGTACTCTTTGTCATAAAAAAAGCAACACCTACGAAAAGTGCTGCAACTAAAAAGAATCTTATTCTGTTATTCATTTCCTAAATCTCCTTTGTTCTCATATTATTTTTCATATTCATCCACATCTAACAGATGCCCCTCTGCCTTTGGTAGAATCGCCAGCTTCCCAGCATAATGATTATCTACCACTTCAACTGTACCTACCGATAGTGGTGACGCTCCCCACTCATATGGTTTATCGTCCTTCCCATCTGATATGCCTGCGTAAAACTCATGCTTCTTCAGATCATATTTATAATCCTGGATTACACCATAATATGGCGTGATCAGAAAACACTTCTTCTTACTCAGTCCTCTGACCTCTCCCGGTGTCCTCAGATCTCTCTGTATCAGCTGTTCCTGCCTTGAACTTCCACCCTGTCTTCCATAGTTCTTTGTATATGTATAAGCATGGATAGTACATTTACCCATAAGTTCCGAGTAGTATTTGCAAGTCTCAAGCTCCAGTGATCCGAGAAAGAGCTGCCATGCACAGTTTCCATACAGAGTCCTGTAATACTTCTCAAATATGGCCTCGATCTGCTGTTTATCCTGAAGAACTATAACAAACGAAATATTCCTTGAACGGCTTGTTGAGAGGATCTTCTGATAATCATCAGGCAGTGCGATATTTGAGAACTCATCCATGAAGAAACGTACAGGTCTCGGTAACGGTCCATTTGCCACGTGATCCGCATAATCATATAGCTGCTGGAACATCTGCGTATAAAGCGTTCCTGCCATAAAGTTATATACAGAGTTATTATCCGGAATGATCATAAATACAGCCACCTTCTTTGTCGCAAGATCCAGGATATCCATTTCATCCTTAAATGTCATGCTCTGCATTGATTCAAGGTTAAATACAGACATTCTCGATGCAAACGTGGCTCTTACCGATGACAGCGTTCGCCCTTTGGCAGAGCTCCACATTTCATAATATCCATATGATGATTCCTTAGCATTCTTGATACGTTTGAAAAGCTTATCGACCGGATCATCATTTTTCTTTGTTTCAGAGTCATCGATGTATCCAAATATTTTCATAATAGTGGACATGTTCTGTTCGTTCTTAGGAGCAAAATGATAGAGATACAGACAAAAGCTCATCATCATACTCTTGGCCAAATCACTCCAGATCTGTTCACCCTTTGTAGCAGTCTTATCATCCATAGCCGCCCACATATTATTTACAAATAGCAGGATATCATCATCACTTCGGAAATACCTGAACGGATTATAACCATGACTCTTCACATGCTCCACAAGATCAAGCACTCTGACATCATATCCGTTATCCTTAAGCAACTGACCGGTTTTCTTTGCTATCTCGCCCTTAGGATCCGTTGTGACCGGATTACAGTTCATCTGGATGATGTTTGGAATAATAAATCCCCTGGTCTTCATACGGCCGGCGCCTCCAAGGACAAGCGTGTTTATGTTGTCGCAATTTGAATCCATCGATACCCTGACATTCCTGGTAAATATGATGTCATTTTGGAATCTGGCTATTTCTGTTTTTTTACTCTCAGGCTTATCTTCTTTGTTTTTAAGCATCTCCTGGGAAGGCATTTCATTCTTCTTTTCAATTCCTTTTCTCTTTTTATATTTCTTGTATTTTCTGGACTTCTTCGTTCTGAGCATCCTTCCGACTTTCTTCGCATTTGCCCACTTTGCCGAGTCATGCTCCTCTCCCGGCATCGTATTTTTCAGAGATGTAATTATCAGGAAGAACACCGACACATATATCAGGGTAAAAACGATTACCACCAACACCGTCTGTCTTGAGAATACAAAATGCAGTGGTCTCTTCTCCATCTCATCTTCCATGTAATCAATGAGTTTCAGAAGACTGCTTCCTTTGAAACTCGAAAATCTGATAACCGGCACAAGAAGTATCGGATACATGACAAATGCCAGGCATTTCAGCATACGTTTTCTTTCTTCAAGCAATGGCATCTCTCCCTTCTTCGATCGTCATGATTATATTTCTAAAAGCAGTATCCATATTCCCCAGACCTGAGCGTAAAGCATTTAGGGTAACTGTTGGATTCCGTCTGATAAATGGTATATCCGGAGGCTTCTGCTGATACCTCTTGCAGGTCATATAGCTTGCAGAGAGTGCCTCAGCATTATGTGCATCACGGTTGTAGTGGTAATCCTTCACAGCTTGATCCTTTTTCACCGGTTCAGATTTATTGTACTTCTTCTGGTATATTTCCCTGTAGATATCATCTAGGTAAAAATGTGCATACTCACGAAGCAGATTCTGACTTATCTCATCAAAGTCCTTATAATCATTCGTTACAAGGATTTCTTTTTTCTCACTGTCATAGAAACATTTAAGCTTATTCTCAAGTTTCTTATCCGTGAACGTAATCTTACACGGAGCCACATCCACAACAGTTTCCGCAAAGGATCCGCTATCCTGGAATGTCAACTGCCTTCTCCTCGCAGCATTTGTATGTTTGATATCAAATACTTCCATGAATGAATGATCAGCTTCATTTCCTGACAAAATATATATTGGATTATCCATACGTAGAACAGTGATCCCAGCCATGTTCCACGCCATCATCGTTCTGACATCCGTTGCCGCTTTGTCATATCCATAAATGATAATCTTGTTTGAAATGCCAAGCCTGCTATCCATCCTGCTAAGATAATCCAGAAAAGCCTTGTACCGATCCGGATCATCCATCAACTCTTTTGTTGTATCATCAACATATTTGAGCAAACTCTTCACAAACTCATTTTCCAATTTGCGCCTCCCTCCTCAATCATTGCACAACACTTGTTTTGCTCTTGTCTCTCTCATCCTCATCATCCGGTTGTAATAGTCCCCTCATGAAGTTACGTATTGCATCCTCATCCATGGTGTTGCTACGATCCTTACTTCTTTCTTCTTCAGCCTTCTTTGCATTTTCCTCCAGTTCCTTGATCACAGACTTCCGCTCTTTATCCGGCTGATACATCCTTCTTTCATTCATCGAGTAAGCGCCGGACTGAAACTCGTTCCCCTCCGACGCTTCCGCGGGGTTTATCTGTACCGCAGGTTGCAGCATTTTTCCCAGCACGTCACGAATGTCGGCAACTGAGTCAAACTGTGATTTCTTCAGGTTATGTTTCTGATCATTAACTTGATCATTTTTTACAGCATCATTCGTTCTATACTGGCTGTTCTGCCCTTCCGCTTGTGTCCTGTCATCTCCCTTTGTTGCAGTAACCGAAGCCGCAATCTCAACAAGCGAATACTTTTCAATGATCCTGTTAATCTTGCTGGCATCCTCAGCCTTAACCATGATGTCATAAATACCGGCCTCTTTATCGTCGCCATGACGTTTAACTACGCTGTATTTGACACCATAGTCCTTTGCAGCATCCTTAAATGCATTGAACCGTTCATCTCCCTTCAACGTAAACACCTTCAGCTCAGAACCGGACTGAAGCAGTGACTTCAGCCTAACCTTACCACTTGCCTTCGATTCCTCAGATGCCGCCGCCGAGATGAACTTCAATAGTTCCACCGATGCCTGTCCTGACACCTTCAGAAAAAAAACGGAACCAGATAATACAAGCCGTACTATCTGGTCCGATTCATTCGTACCACTATACATTTTTCATCATTCTCCTTCCTTGTCCTTTTATATATCAAAAGGCAGAAACCATAATTTAGCTTCTGCCTTAATACAATCCATTGTTCAGTTGTACTGAGCACATTAATCGCAATAACTTCCGAAATCACTTACTATCATATCCATTATCCACAATATATTTTAGGTTCGTCGGATTAAGCATCCAGGTCTTTGTTCTCGCTCCGTTTCTATAATCTTTGATTTGCTGTTTTTCATCATCTGATAATGACTTTACAATATTTTCAACCCTTGGCTTTATTGCATCTGCGCCAAGAATATCTGCCGCAAAATCTAATCTGACATGATACTCTTCAAAATTCTCATCAATTAATTCCTGTACGGCTTTTTCCATATTGCTTTCGAGTTGTTCCGTAAGCTTTAAGGCTGTATTTTTAATTTCAAACTCTAAAGCATTTATCGCAGCCCTAAGTTTTTCTTCCGTTGAAATATCGTACCAATACAGATCATCTCCCGATTTGGGATGATATTCGTAGAATGCAACTGTATTCTGAACCGGTAACTTTCCCAGCTTTTTATATAATATTTCAAGACATGCATTCAGTCCAGTATATTCATGTGACTTGTTCCATTTTGACGTAAAGAATTGAATACATAACTCTAAATCTTTTATTTTTCTTTTTAGGCATCGTTGACTCTTCAAGAATTTCCATCCGGTAAATTCTTCCAATTCGGTATACACTAAATTGGTTGCCTCTTCTACAGATAGTAACTGAGCCATATAATCACTTCTCCTTCGTAAATTGAACGCGCTAACACATTATCTCTACAAACTTGCCGTTATTTGTTTCCTATGCCCAGATTGCCATCGCCAAAGTGCCGACAACAATCAGAATCAATCCGGCAAGCGCCTTTCTGCTCAACTTTTCTTTGAATACGAAATAGGAAAAAGCGACGGAAACGATAATGCTGAGCTTATCAATCGGTACGACAACGCTGACGACGCCGTTCTGTATGGAGTAATAGTAACAGAGCCATGATGCGCCTGTGGCAATCCCGGACAGAGCTATGAATACAAGTTCTTTGGAATCAGTATTTTTCAGTTCAGCACCTTTGCCTTTAACGAAGACGATCAGCCAAGCCATAACAAGAACAACACCAGTACGGATCGCCGTCCCGAGATTTGATTCTACATCCGTTATGCCGATCTTTCCCAGAATAGAGGTCAGGGCAGCAAAAACAGCG
>FNUU01000021.1 GCA_900108205.1 Eubacterium ruminantium
TTATATCGTGACCGGGCGACAGGGGTGTTATATACAGTCGCATCGTTTACGCGAATCCACAGTAGAATAGCATAGTTGTGATTTGTTGGCAAATAAAAACAGTTGCAGATATCAAAAAAACAGTGAAAGCTATAAGAACTATAAGAGCAAGAAAAAATCAGCATGACTCCCGGATGGTTGAAAATAACCATATTGGGGATCATGCTGATGTGTTATATGTCGTAACTAGCTATTCCGAGGCTTTTGGTGCTGTGCTATTCAGGAAAACAGGCAAGTTATTTGGTGTAGTTATTTAGAAATCGATATACTAGGATAATCGCATGCACAATATTCACATACCGGATACATTATGATACATAGTTTTTGAGTCATATATATTGAATAAAGGCTTACACCAGAGATGCCGTGATGATGGCCATTGAATATACTTCGATGGCATTACAGCCTCTTGAAAGATCGTTTATCTGAGCGTTCAGACCGAGAAGGATTGGGCCGTAAGCCTCAAAATTACCCATTCTCTGTGCAATCTTATAACCGATATTACCTGCATTTATATCAGGGAAGATAAATGTATTTGCATATCCTGCAACCTCTGAACCCGGGCATTTCTGACGGGCTACTCTAGGAGATACTGCCGAGTCAAACTGGAATTCTCCGTCGATAGGAGTATCAGGATATTCCTCGATTGCTTTCTGGGTAGCATTTCTCATCTTTGTAACCGTATCGCCTGAGCCTGAGCCGTGAGTTGAGTATGAAAGGAAGGCAACCTTTGGATCGATGCCGAAAACCTTTGCACAGCGGATGGTTTCACCGCAGATCTCAACAAGCTCATCCTCCGACGGACTTATATTGATGGCACAGTCTGCCATGGCTATAACCTCATTTCCACCTGTAGCGCATGGACGAACAAGAATAAAGCATGAGGATACTATTGAATTACCGGGCTTCGTCTTAATGATCTGGAGAGCCGGTCTTACAGTATCGGCTGTGGAATAAGTGGCACCTCCGAGAAGGCAGTCGGCAACACCCATCTTAACAAGCATTGTACCGAAATAGTTTGCCTGGCGGAGTATTTTTTCTGCTTTTTCCTTTGTCATGCCCTTGGCTTTACGGATTTCTACAAAGAGATCTACCATTTCATCAAATTTTTCATAATTGTTTGGGTCAATTATTTCTGCACCACGTATATTGAAACCGGCATCTTCGGCAGCTGCCCAGATATCATCCCTGTTTCCAAGAAGGACAGGACTCAGAAAACTGCTGGCAAGAAGCCTTGATGCAGCCTCAAGTATTCTGGAATCGGTACCCTCAGTGAGAACAATCTTCTTAGGGTCCTTCTTAAGCTTTTCAATCATTGAACCAAAACCAAACTCCATAAGTTATTTACCTCCAATACTTCCCCATATTTGTGTGTCGATCATAATAAAATAATCAATTAAATTATATTCTACCACATATCGTCACGAAATTATAGCGGTTTTAGAAAAGACAGGATGATTATTTCGTTGTATGAAAAATGTATAGAAATGCCTGAAAAAACGATAGTGCTGAATCATAAAAAGTAGGATATTATATGTAAATATAAAGAATTTTAATGGTTAAAAAAGTAAGTAAAGTTTGCTAGAATGTTGTATGGAATAAAGGAGGGAAAATATTGAACGATATTTTTAAAGATATAGCTGAAAAACTGGTTGAACAGATGACCTTAGAGGAAGCCGGCAGCCAGCTGAGATATAATGCTCCTGCAATAGAAAGACTGGGTATTCCGGCTTACAACTGGTGGAATGAGGGACTTCACGGACTTGCAAGAAGCGGAACCGCAACTGTATTTCCGCAGGCTATAGGTCTTGCGGCGATGTTCGACAGAACTTTGCTGGAGAGGATTGCGGATGTTGTTTCAACGGAAGCCAGAGCCAGATATAACGAGAGTACAAAAGAAGGAGACAGAGGAATCTATAAGGGTATAACGCTATGGTCACCGAATATAAATATCTTCAGAGATCCGAGATGGGGAAGAGGTCAGGAAACCTATGGTGAAGATCCTTACCTTACCGGAGAACTGGGACTTGCCTTTATCAAAGGACTGCAGGGTAACGGAAAGTATCTTAAAACTGCAGCATGTGCAAAACATTTTGCGGTTCATTCCGGACCGGAAGCTGTACGCCACAGCTTTAATGCAGAGGTTTCAGAGAAGGATTTGGCTGAAACATATCTTCCTGCATTTGAAAAGGCAGTAAAAAAAGGTCATGTAGAAACTGTTATGGGTGCCTATAACAGAACAAATGGTGAACCTTGCTGCGGAAGCGTGACTCTTCTGGACAGGATTCTCAGAAAAGAATGGGGATTCGATGGACATGTGGTTTCCGACTGCTGGGCTATCAGAGATTTTCATGAACATCATATGGTAACAAATGCTCCGTTCGAGTCGGTAGCTATGGCTATAAACGCAGGCTGCGATTTAAACTGTGGTGACTGCTTTGAATGTATTCAGGTAGCTGTAGATGAAGGACTTGTAACTGAGGAAGCGGTGAGAAATGCTGCCGTAAGGATTTTTACCACAAGGGCAAGGCTAGGAATGTTTGCGGAGGACTGTGAATATGACAGCCTGGGCATACTGGATATAGATACAAAGGAAAGCAGGAAGCTTTCATACGAAGCAAGCTGCAGATCCATAGTAATGCTTAAAAATGATGGCATACTTCCTCTCGATAAGGATAAGATAAAGACGATTGCAGTTATCGGACCGACAGCTGCTTCGATAGATGTACTTAATGGAAACTATAACGGAACTGCCGCAGAGTATATTACAAACCTTCAGGGTATTGTGAGAGCAGCAGGTGAAGATATACGAGTTATTTATGCTGAGGGCTCACACCTTTATAAGGACAGAGTTCAGAATCTGGCAGAGGCTGATGACAGAATAGCAGAAGCTGTGGCAGCGGCAAAGGTCAGTGACGTTGTGATCCTCTCTGTAGGCCTGGATGCATCCATAGAAGGCGAAGAAGGCGATACCGGAAATGCATTTGCTGCGGGAGATAAGGTGGGACTCTTCCTTCCGGATTCACAGCGAAGACTTATAGGAAGTGTTGCAAAAACAGGTAAGCCGATAATACTTATCAATAATACCGGAAGTGCCATGGATCTTACCGAGGAAGAAGGATATGCTTCGGCAATACTTCAGTGCTGGTACAGTGGAGAGTATGGCGGACTGGCTGTGGCAGATACCATTTTTGGCAGGAACTGCCCAAGCGGAAAGCTCCCGGTAACATTTTATAAGGATGGAACTCTGCCTGACTTTACTGATTACAGTATGAAGGGACGTACTTACAGATATCTTGAGGAGGAGCCGCTTTATCCATTTGGATTTGGTCTTAGCTATTCAAAGTTTGATTATGATTCGCCTGAGACAGAAGAATCAGACGGAAACATAACAGTAAGTGTGAATATAACCAATACCGGCTGTGTGGATGCAGAAGAAGTAACGGAAGTATATATAGCCAAAGATATAGCAGAAAAGGCATATAATGAAATGAATGATGCCTTTCTCGGAAGAATGGCTATGGATGATCAGCCGCGTTACAGCCTGGCAGGCTTCGCAAGGAATCTGATAAAGGCCGGAGAAACGGTAAGAATATCCATTCCGTTTGAAAAAGAAAGCTTTGAAACTGTTCTCACAGACGGAACGAGAGAACTTCTTAGAGGAAAGTATAAAATTTATATCGGTGGCAGTCAGCCGGATGAACTTAGTAAAAGACTTACCGGTTCGGCACCGCTGAATATTGAAATCAATATATAAATAGAATTTTAAATATAAAGGAGGAAGAAAAAATGAAACTGTTTATTGATACTGCCCATGTAGAGGATATACGTAAGGCAAATGATATGGGAGTTATCTGCGGAGTAACAACAAACCCTTCACTTATTGCAAAGGAAGGAAGAGTATTTACAGAAGTGATCAAAGAAATCACAGAGATCGTTGACGGACCTATAAGCGGAGAAGTTAAGGCAACAACAGAGAAGGCTGAGGATATGATCAAAGAAGGTCGCGAGATAGCAGCCATTCATCCTAATATGGTAGTTAAGATCCCTATGACAATAGAAGGTCTCAAGGCAGTTAAGGTACTCAGTGCAGAAGGTATTCATACAAATGTTACGCTTATTTTCACAGCCAATCAGGCACTTCTTGCAGCCAGAGCAGGTGCAACATATGTTTCACCATTTCTTGGCAGACTTGATGATATAAATACAACAGGAATCAATCTTATTGAGGATATTGTTCAGATATTCGATAATTATGCTATTGAAACAGAGATCATAGCAGCAAGTATCAGAAATCCGATCCATGTAACAGAGTGTGCGCTTGCAGGTGCAGACATAGCGACTGTACCATATTCTGTTATCGAGCAGATGACAAAGCATCCGCTTACCGATCAGGGTATCGAAAAGTTTAAGAAGGATTATCTTGCTGTATTTGGAGAGTAAAATAAGGAGGCAGCTTATGTATATAGGTGTAGATCTTGGTACTTCGGCAGTTAAACTTCTTCTGATGGACGACGACGGAAAGATAGTTAAGACAATCTCAAAGGAGTATCCTATATCATTTCCAAGGGACGGATGGTCTGAACAGAATCCGGCTGACTGGCTGAAGCAGAGTGTTGCCGGTATCAAAGAGATAGCAGAAGGATATAATGACAGGATTGATGGAATCGGTGTCGGCGGACAGATGCACGGGTTGGTTTGTCTTGATGAAAATGATGAGGTTATCAGACCTGCTATTCTCTGGAATGATGGAAGAACAGAGAAGGAAGTAGAGTATCTTAATAATGTTATTGGTCGTGACAAACTGTCACTTTATACAGGTAATATTACTTTTGCCGGTTTTACGGCACCAAAGATTCTGTGGATGAAGGAAAATGAGCCGGAGAATTTTTGTAAGATCAGAAAGATTATGCTTCCGAAGGACTATATTGTATATATGCTTACAGGTACTCTCAGCTCTGATTATTCGGATGCGGCAGGAATGCTTCTTCTTGACACAAAGAATAAGAAGTGGTCAAAGGAAATGATCGATATCTGCGGTATCAAAGAAGAAATGCTTCCGAAGCTTTATGACAGCTTTAATGTAGTTGGAGCTGTTAAGAAGGAGCTTTCGTCTGAAATGGGACTCAGAGGTGAAATCAAGGTGGTAGCCGGAGCAGGAGATAACGCTGCGGCAGCTATCGGTACCGGTGCATGCGGAGCAGGAAAATGTAATCTGTCTCTGGGAACCTCCGGAACAATATTTATCACATCAGATAAATTTGCTGTTGATGAGTATAATTCGCTTCACAGCTTCTGTCATGCAGATGGAGGATTCCATCTTATGGGCTGCATGCTTTCGGCAGCTTCTTGTAATAAATGGTGGATGGATGACATACTTGGCGACAGTGATTACGCAGCCGAGCAGGCAAAGATGAACAGACTCGGAAGTAATAATGTTTTCTTCCTTCCATATCTTATGGGCGAGCGTTCGCCGCATAATAATCCACGCCTCAGAGCAGGATTCCTGGGAATGAGAATGGATACTTCAAGAGAGGATATGTCACTGGCGGTACTGGAGGGCGTTGCATTTGGACTCAGAGATTCTCTTGAGGTTGCAAAAAGCCTTGGTATAAATGTTACGGAATCAACGATCTGCGGAGGAGGTGCGAAGAGCCCTCTCTGGAGAAAGATCATGGCAAATGTTCTTAATATAAATATCATGACTGTGGAAAATGATGAAGGACCTGCGCTTGGTGGTGCAATCCTTGCGGCAGTCGGATGCGGACATTACAAGGACTGCGAGGATGCAAAGCAGAATATTATCAGATATACTGAAACAATAATACCGGATGCTGAGCTTGCGGCCAGATATGAAGAAAGATATCAGACATTCAAAAAACTTACCGGAGCGGTAATACCGCTTTACTAATCGGCTATAATTATCATATATCACTATGATCAGATAGTTTTTATTTATATTTTTATAGCAGGAATTTGCCGGATGGGAGAGCTTGGTTCACGAAATACTCAAGGCTTCGTATTTCTTAGGAGATACGGAGCCTTGTTTTATTATGATAATTTCCTTTAAACAATTATTATGTATTCGCCGGTAAGAGATTTTGATATGTTTCAATTAAGGTGTTTTTATATATTGACTGTTTATGAATTTAGGTGTATAACATA
Organism: Eubacterium ruminantium; assembly: GCA_900108205.1. GTDB lineage: Bacteria > Bacillota > Clostridia > Lachnospirales > Lachnospiraceae > Eubacterium_Q > Eubacterium_Q ruminantium_A. Next base: position 6,205 of record FNUU01000021.1, read on the forward strand.
ATTGTTAGCACTCATACAAGATGAGTGCTAACAATGAATAAAAGAATTATGAGAAGTGATTTTACTTCTCAGTAAATTATAAATGGAGGTGTCGGTATGAATGCAGAGAAGTTTACAAAAAAATCTCTTGAAACCATGGAAAACTGTCAGAAAAAAGCCATGGAATACGGAAACCAGGAAATAAGAGCGGAACATATACTTTGCAGCCTGATGGTTTTGGAAGACAGTCTGATAGTCAAACTTTTAAAAAAGTTGAATATAGATACGGACAGCCTGACAAATGATGCAGAGAGAGCTGTGGCTATGCTTCCGAAGGTTGGAGGAGCAAATTCGGATATTTATATGGGATCCGATGCCGGAAGAATCCTCATGAAGGCAGAAGATGAAGCAAAGAAAATGGGCGACGAGTTTATTTCGGTAGAACACATTTTCCTTGGGCTTCTGGATTCTCCGAATGATAAGATCAAGGATATATTCAGAAAATATGGTATAAAGAAAAATGATTTTCTGAAGGCACTTGCAGAAGTCAGAAAGAATAAGAGGGTGGATTCCGAAAATCCGGAGGATACCTATGATGCTCTGGAAAAGTACGGTTATAACCTTGTTCAGAGGGCAAGAGAACAGAAATTGGATCCGGTGATAGGAAGAGACAGTGAGATAAGAAATATCATCAGAATCCTTTCCAGAAAAACCAAAAACAATCCGGTACTTATCGGTGAGCCGGGTGTTGGAAAAACAGCGGCAATAGAAGGACTTGCCCAGAGGATCGTGAAGGGTGATGTTCCTGATTCTCTGAAGGATAAGGAGATTTTTGCTCTGGATATGGGTTCTCTTATAGCCGGTGCAAAGTACAGAGGTGAATTTGAAGAAAGACTTAAGGCTGTTCTGGATGAGGTAAAGAAGTCGGATGGACAGATAATCATGTTCATAGATGAGATCCATACCATAGTCGGAGCCGGAAAGACAGACGGATCTCTGGATGCCGGAAATATGCTGAAGCCTCTTCTTGCAAGAGGTGAGCTGCATTGTATCGGTGCGACAACAATAGATGAATACCGTAAATATATTGAGAAGGATAAGGCTCTGGAAAGAAGATTTCAGCCGGTCATGGTATCTGAACCATCGGTTGAAGATACTGTTTCTATTCTCCGTGGTATTAAAAACAGATATGAGGTATATCATGGCGTAAAGATTTCAGACGGTGCAATTGTTTCGGCTGCGGTTTTATCAAACAGATATATTACGGATCGTTTTCTTCCGGATAAGGCTATTGATCTGGTAGATGAGGCATGTGCCATGATTAAAACAGAGCTGAATTCCATGCCGGCAGAACTGGATGAGATATCCAGACGTATCATGCAGCTGGAAATTGAGAGAGAGGCTCTGAAAAATGAAGAGGATAATCTCAGCCGTGAGAGACTGAAGAATCTGGAAGAAGAACTTGCAGAGCTTAAGGAACAGGAAAAGGGTATGAAAGCAACCTGGGATAATGAAAGGTCTGAGGTTGATAAGGTTCGTGAACTTCGGTCTGAGATTGAAAGAGTTAAGGATGATATTGAGATAGCCCAGAGAAAATATGACCTGAACAAGGCGGCAGAGCTTCAGTATGGACGACTTCCTCAGCTGGAAAAGGAGCTGCTTACTCTGGAGGAAAAGGTAAATGATAAGGACAGGCAGCTTATACATGAAACTGTAACCGAGGATGAGATAGCTAAGATAATATCCAAATGGACGGGCATTCCTGTTGCAAAGCTTACTGAGACGGAGAGAAATAAAACTCTTCATCTTGCGGATGAACTCCATAAAAGAGTTGTGGGTCAGGATGCTGCAGTTGAACTGGTGAGTGATGCAATCATACGTTCCAAAGCAGGTATTAAGGATCCGACAAAGCCTATTGGTTCATTTCTCTTCCTTGGTCCTACTGGTGTAGGTAAGACAGAACTTGCAAAAACTCTTGCAGAAGCTCTTTTCGATAATGAAGCAAGCATAGTTCGTATTGATATGAGCGAATATATGGAAAAACACAGCGTTGCAAGACTTATCGGAGCGCCTCCGGGATATGTAGGTTATGATGAGGGCGGTCAGCTGACAGAGGCTGTAAGAAGAAAACCATATTCGGTTGTACTCTTTGACGAAGTTGAAAAGGCTCATCCGGATGTATTCAATGTTATGCTTCAGATCCTTGATGACGGACGTATCACTGATTCAAAAGGAAAAACTGTGGACTTCAAGAACACCATACTTATAATGACTTCAAATATTGGCTCTGAATTTCTTCTTGAAGGCATAGCCGAGGACGGCTCAATCAAGAAGGAAGCATCAGATCAGGTGGAAAAACTGCTTAAAATGCATTTCAGACCGGAATTTCTTAACAGACTTGATGAGATAATCATGTTTAAGCCGCTGACAAAGGAGAATATCAGTAATATCATAGATCTTCTTATGAAGGATCTGAACAAGAGAGTGGAAGATAAGGAGATAAGTATCGGACTTACAGATGCTGCAAGAGATTATATTATCGAAGGCGGATATGATCCAATCTACGGAGCAAGACCTTTAAAGAGATATCTGCAGAAAAATGTTGAAACGCTTGCCGCAAAGCATATACTTGGCGGAAATATCAGCCTTGGTAAAAAACTTACGATCGATGTATCAGACGGAAAACTCATTATAGTATGATGATCGGCAGATGATCAGATAGTAATAAGCTGATATCAAGATTATATAATTGATCAGGGAAACCATGCTTCCGGGAAATGGGCAGTCATGTGACATGCTCAGCCACGTCCCCGGAAGTATGGTTTTTTAAGATTTTCTTTAATATATCGCCCTTGTAATATTTCAAGATATTGTGTTATAATAATTTGGAATGTAGACTTGCGTGTGGAATGGTTAAAAGTACATGCAGCCGACCGGAAAAAATCCAGGTTTAATTCAGGAGGCAATATTTTGATTTACAGTAAACATGGTGCTGAAGTTATTAAAGAAAGACTTGTTTCAAAGTCTCAGAGATATTCAAGAAAATTATTCATATCATTATTTAAGATAGTCCTTGTTGCGTTTGTATTTCTGGTAGTGGTTGTTGCCGGAGCAGGATTCGGTATGATGAAGGGCATACTCGATAATGCACCTGATATCAGCAATATCAGTATTAAACCGAAGGGCTTTAAGAGTACCATTTATAATCCGGATGGTACAGTCGCATCATCTCTTTCCATGATCAATTCAAACAGAATATATGTTTATTATGATAAAATCCCGCAGGATCTTATTAATTCCTTTGTTGCCATAGAGGATGAAAGATTCTGGACCCACAATGGTATTGATATCAGGGGTATCATGCGTGCTGCCGTAAGAGGTATCACCACAAGGAATTTTGATGAAGGTGCGAGTACGATAACACAGCAGCTTATCAAAAACCAGGTATTCAATGTCGGAATGGACGAAACCACATTCCTGCAAAAACTGGAACGAAAAATATGGGAGCAGTCTCTGGCAATAGAACTGGAGAAAAAATATACAAAGGAGCAGATACTTGAGTATTACTTGAATACCATTTACCTCGGAAATGGTGTTAATGGTATTGAAGCGGCTTCGGAAAGATATTTTGATAAACGAATAGATCAGCTTACGATTTCGGAGATGACGGTTATTGCGGGAATCACTCAGAATCCATATCAGTATGACCCTATAATCTTCCCGGAATATAATGCAAAGAGAAGAAAGATAGTGCTTAAAAAGATGCTGGATCTGGAATATATTGACGAGGCAACCTATAATGAATGCCTGGCGGACAATGTATATTCAAGGATACAGGCAGTAAAGAAGGTTCGTGAGGATAATGCCCATTATAATACTTATTTTGTAGATGAGATCATACAGTCGCTTAAGGATGATTTCATGGAAATGTATGGTATGTCCGAGGCGGAAGCCTATAATGAGGTTTATACCGGTGGTTATTCGATATATTCTACTCAGGACAAGGGTATTCAGGCTATCTGTAACAAGGTAGTCAATAATCCGGATTATTATCCGGACAGCACATCGGTTGCTTTGGAATATGTTCTTACACTGGTAGGAGCAGACGGTACTACAAAATATAATTATGATACATATAATCTGCTGACATATTTCCGTGAGTCAACAGGAGATCCTTATTATAATAATATTTACAGCAGTGTTGATACTGCCAGAGCAGCGGCCAACAGGTTTATGGAGGCCATGATAGATAAGACCGGTGCTTCCTTTGAGGCTGAAGACTTTACAACTTCACCTCAGCCACAGTGTACATTTGTTATCATGGATCAGAAAAACGGATATGTAAAAGCGATTGTAGGCGGACGTGGTGAGAAAACCGGTAACCTTACATATGACCGTGCGACTATGGCTGCAAGACAGCCGGGTTCAACGTTTAAGGTACTGGCGGCATTCATGCCTTACCTTGAGACCGGAGGAAATCTGGCATTTACACAAAAGGATGAACCGTATAAGTACGAGGACGGAACAGATGTAGGTAACTGGTATGGCGGTTACTATGGCAAGGGTTCGATACGTGATGGTATCAGGGATTCCATGAATATCATCGCAGTAAAGACACTTACGCTTATTACACCACAGGTTGGATATGATTATGTTTCGAAGCTTGGATTCACCACCCTTGTTGATGAAGAGCTTACAGGCTGGGGAACGATAGTATCAGATATCAACCAGTCTCTTGCACTTGGAGGTCTTACCTACGGTGTTACAAATTATGAGATAACAGCAGCATATGCGGCAATAGCAAATGGCGGAGTATATACAAAGCCTGTTTTATATTCCAAGGTTGTGGATCATGACGGTGTGGTGGTTATAGACAATACAAAACCTGCCAATCGTCAGAAGAGAGTTATGAAGGCGACAACTGCATGGATGCTGATCGATGCAATGAAGGATGTTGTTACTTCAGGTACAGGTACACCTGCAAGACTTACCAGCGGATGTATTGCTGCAGGTAAGACAGGTACAACATCAAGTACGTATGACGTATGGTTCTGTGGAATGACAGCATATTATACGGCATCTATCTGGTGGGGATATGATTCAAATGTACGTCTTGGTGAGGTGTCGGTACATAAAACCATGTGGCGTGATATCATGGATATGATTGCCAAAAGAGACGATTGGGATCCTGAGAAGGATATCATGGAAAAACCGGAGGATATAACTTCGGTAACGGTATGTGAACTTACCGGATTGGCGCCGTCTGTGGGGTGCCCGACATGTACGGATTATGGTGATATAAATAGTCTTCCTAAAGAAAAGTGTCCGGGTCATATAACCATAACACTTTGCGAGGAATCACATAAGCTCGCCACTGATACTTGCCCTAGCACTAGAGAATATGTAGTTACAACTGATATCGAGACCGGCAAGAAGGTTATTCAGGATGCTGAATTCCAGTATGATGAATCAATATTTGACACATATTGTGATATCCATAAGACTAAAGAAGAGCTTGGACTGGATGAGCACGGTAATCCGATCATCAGTACAAAATGTAATGCGGGCGGTACCATATCATCAACTATAACAGTTCCGTTAAAGTCTACGGTCACTGTATATATTACCCCAAATGCAGGCTATGAGATAAAGGATGTATTTGTTGACGGACAGTCTGTAGGACCAGTTTCGGAATATACACTTTCTAATGTCATAGTAGGACATACGATTGAAGCAGTATTTGGTAAGATAGGTGAGGAACCTACTACAGAATCAACCGAAACACCTACAGAGACAACTGAAAATACATCATCAGAAGAAACAACTGAAGATACATCAGAAACTACTGAAGAACCGACAGAACCGGAGGAACCGACAGAGCCCGAAGGACCTCAGCCGGGAGAAGGTGAGTAGTATATGACAAGCCGGCGACATGAGATAGACCGAGGATCGGTCTATTTCATGTCGCTGCTTTTTATATTATTAAGTAAAAAATATCTATTAATGAAAGGAGGGCTTTTCGGCTAAAATGCCGGAACAATAATGAAGGTACTGGTACTTGAGGGTAACAGGGGAAGATGTGTGGAGATGGAGAGACTGCTGAAGGGGGCAGTTCAGAACATGGAAGTCGTTGCATGCACAAATACAAAAGATGCGTTATATATGGCAGCGACAATACGGGTGGATCTTTTTATTATAAGTATTGATGTTGATCAGGAAAATGGAGGCCTGACAGGTATAAGGTTTCTTGAGTCGATACGAAGCTGGGATGAGTATTTTGATTCATATGTTATAGTAATATCAGATCTTATCGATAGTGAACTAAGTTTTTACAGGCGTTTTCATTGTCATTTATTTCTTGAAAGACCGTTTTCCAAAATTGAGTTACAGGAAAGTATTAGCCAGCTTGAATTCTATATCAAGTTGAAAAAACAGCAGAGGATCATGTATAGAGATAAACGTTTTCATATCAATATTGATGACTCGATACATTGTATTTATTACAGTAATATTCTGCTTATCGAGACGCACAGTAAATACGATATTATTTATGTTACTGACGGAGAGAGCATCAAGGTTCCGAAGCTGACATTAAAAAATATGCTGCCGGATATTGTGGACAATGGATTTATGTATTGCAACAGATCGGAGATCGCAAATATAGACAAGATCACGAATATAGATAAAAAAGATGGGTCTATTGAGCTTGATCAGTTTGAAAGAAAGATATTTCTGACCGATCAGGGGAAAAAACAGCTTAAAAAGTATATGCGTCTCTTCAAGTAAATATATTGAACAATTCTGACAGTTCTGATACAATCATTTAGATGGCTGAGAGCTTTTTTTATGCCCGGCCATGATCAAAAATAATAATAAATAATGGAGGCTGTTATGATTAATACCTTAATTTCAGAGATAAAAAAGAAAAATGCACCTATAGTTGTCGGACTTGATCCAAATCCGGGTATGATACCTGAGCATTTGCTGAAGGCTGCAGTTGCTGAACAGGGAGAAACACTTGAAGCGATGGCTTCTGCTGTATTTGAGTTTAATAAGGGAATCATTGATGCAACATATGACCTTATTCCGGCAGTAAAGCCTCAGATCGCTATGTACGAGCAGTTTGGAGTTCCGGGTGTGGCTGCATTTAAGAAGACAGTTGATTATGCTAAGAGTAAGGGACTTGTAATTATCGGTGATGTTAAAAGAGGAGATATAGGATCTACAAGTACTGCCTATGCTATAGGACATCTGGGCAGTGTAAAGGTATTCGGAAAGGAATTTGTTCCGTTTGATGAGGATTTTGCAACAGTTAATCCATATCTCGGAAGTGATGGTGTTAAACCATTTATAGATGTATGTAAGGAAAGAAATAAGGGTATATTTGTTCTGGTAAAAACGTCAAATCCTTCTTCCGGAGAATTTCAGGACAGAATTATAGACGGAAAGCCTCTGTATGAGCATGTTGGTGAAAAGGTGCGTGAATGGGGCAATGAGTTTATGGGTGAAAGCTACAGCTACGTTGGCGCAGTTGTTGGCGCAACCTATCCGGAAATGGGTGCAAAGCTGAGAAAGATCATGCCAAGAACACTTATTCTTGTTCCGGGTTACGGAGCTCAGGGCGGAAAGGGCAGTGACCTTAAGGCCTTCTTTAACGAGGATAAGCTTGGTGCAATTGTTAATTCATCAAGAGGAATCATAGCTGCATATAAGGCTGATAAGTATTCACACTGTGGCAGCGAAAATTATGCAGATGCTTCAAGACTTGCAGTTGAGGATATGCTTCTGGATATAAGAACAGCTGTAGGACTTGTATAGTTTATGGACGAGGAGTATAAAATGTCAAAAGCAAAATACAGGGCAAAGGTAATAGAAAAGGAAAGGCTTTCAGGCGATATATACAGCCTGCTGCTTAATGTGGGACCGGAGGTGTCAGAGGCAGTTCCGGGACAGTTTATAGATCTGTATTCAGAGGATAAAAGCCGTATGCTTCCGAGACCGATAAGTATCTGCGATGTAGATAAGGAAAAGCAGCAGATGCGTATAGTATTCCGTATTGCAGGTGCAGGTACCGAGGAATTCTCACTTAAGGAACCGGGAGATGAGATAGATATAGTAGGACCGTTGGGAAATGGATATTATATGCCGGAAGCAGATGGAAATGAATGTCATGTCCTTCTTGGCGGAGGTATCGGTATTCCACCGATGCTCTATCTGGCAAAGTGTTTATTTGAATCAGGAATTCCAAAGGAAAGCATTAAAACAGTGCTCGGCTTCAGAGATGCGGATACATTCCTTGCCGGGGAGTTTGAAAAATATTCTGAGGTATATATAACAAGTGATAACGGTGCTGTCGGAATAAAGGGAAATGTTATTGACGGTATCAAGGAATATGGCATTAAGGCAGATAAGATATATGCCTGCGGACCTACACCGATGCTTCGAGGTATCAAGGCGTTTACAAAAGAGAACGGAATCTCTGCTCAGATATCTCTTGAGGAGAGAATGGCCTGTGGTATCGGGGCATGTCTTGCATGTGTATGTAAGTCAGAAGAGGTTGATGATCATTCAAAGGTAAACAATAAAAGAATCTGTAAGGATGGTCCCGTATTTTTCGCTGAGGAGGTGGTTTTATAATGAATACATCAGTAGATATCGCAGGTGTAGTTATGAAAAACCCCGTAACAGTAGCTTCCGGAACATTTGGATCCGGAATGGAATTTACGGATTTTGTTGATCTTTCATGTCTGGGTGCTGTAACCACAAAGGGCGTTGCAAATGTGCCTTGGGCAGGAAATCCTACACCGAGAATAGCAGAGACACCTTCCGGAATGATGAACGCCATAGGCCTTCAGAATCCGGGTGTTGATACATTTCTTAAGAGAGACCTTCCGTTCCTTACAAAATTTGATACAAGGATAATCGTAAATGTCTGTGGACGTTCTGCTGAAGATTATGTTGATGTGGTTGAAAGACTTGCTGACTCACCGGCGGATCTTCTTGAGATAAATGTATCCTGCCCAAATGTTAAAGAGGGAGGAATCGCTTTCGGACAGAATCCGGATGCGCTTTATGATATTACCAAAAAGGTTAAGAACGCTGCAAAGCAGCCGATAATCATGAAACTCAGTCCTAATGTAACGGACATTACAGAGATGGCAAGGGCAGCTGAAGCAGGTGGTGCCGATGCATTGTCTCTTATTAATACCATTACAGGTATGAAGATAGATATATATAAAAGACGTTTCGCGGTGGCAAATAAGACCGGAGGCGTTTCAGGTCCGGCCATCAGGCCTATAGCAGTCAGAATGGTTTATCAGGTGGCAAAGGCTGTGAAGCTTCCTATAATCGGAATGGGAGGAATTGCTACAGCAGAAGATGCTATTGAATTCATCATGGCCGGTGCGACGGCTGTATCCGTGGGAACAGCTAATTTCAGAAATCCTGCAGTAACAGCAGAAATAGTGAAGGGCATAGAAGATTTTATGACAGCGCAGGGTATAGAGGATATTTCTGAAATACGTGGATGCGTGGAGTAATAAGGATACTATGAAGTTTTTCAGAAGAAGAAAAAGAGGATACAGATTTGCAGACGATCTGGTTGCAAGTGATACCATTATTTCAATGGTTTCCGGCGCTGTCGGCCTTGCGGTAATAATAGCGGTTCTTATAATGGCTATAGTTACAAAGGGAAAAACTCCGAATGTTGCCGGAACGATGCTTCTTATCGCAGGGGTGCTTGCAGTAAACGGACTGTTTTTTGCGCTGACTTCATATAAGCAGGTGGAAGGAAATACAAATACCAAGAGGGCATCAGTTATCCTTTCTCTGGGAGATATATTGCTTTTAGTGGTTATGTGGCTGGTATAGATATGGATATGCCGGTCGGAATGAATTATTACATCTGGAATTATTGACAGATTCAGGAGATCATTTATGACAATAGATTTGGATATAAAAGAAAGATTTGAACTGGCCTATGAAAGAATAAGACAGATTTCAGAGGAAGCTTCTTCATATCCGGAAGGATATGAGGAGGCTTATTATGATTATTTTAAAAATGTATCAGAGCATATCATATATGTGCTGAATGCATTTGGAGTTACTGATACTATCGAGACAGCTATGACAGAGGATTCTGAAAATGATAACACAGCCGGTCCGACCATAGAAAATAAGAATAAAGCACAAAACAGCCTGGAATACAAGAGGGAAAGAAATGAAAAAACCTTCAGAGAGATAAGTGAAGAAGGCTATAAAGCAAGCTATCTTAATCCGGCGTATGCGGCAGAGAAGCTTGGAAGCTTCGGAAAGGTTTTGTCATTTATCTATTCAGAAATATTCAGCTTTCCAATGCTGGCAGCGGATGAAAAATACTTTGATATAGTAATATTAATGGAGCTTTTTATTGAAGTATACATAATATTCAGTGGCGAAGAAAAGCCTGGGCTTAAGGCAGTAGAGGAGGCTGTATATTATTACGGCTTTGATTATGCCGAGGAGCTTATCAGAGAAAGAATTGAAGAGATACTTCTTCCGGTTTATGGCCTTTCTGCAAAAATATGCATGGAGGCAGATCTTGGCAGCGAAGATTATCTTTATGAATATGGTGAGTATATAGGTGAAAATGAAATCGGTCTTGCGAAATATCTTGCAAAACTTCCGGAGGAGAAGATCAATCTTCTGGCAGATACCTTTGTAGGAGGCTTCAGAAGGGGCTTTATTACGATGAATGTTCCGTTTGAAGGAAAGAAAACGGTCAACATAAGATACTCAATCGGACAGGAGAGGATTGTAAGAGCTGCCATAAAGGGCTTTGAAAAGATAGGGCTTAAACCTATTCTCTGCAGGTATGCTACTAGCCGTATCAACAGAAAACAGGTTATAAGACAGGGATTTACCAACATTTCCCTTAATATGCAGTTTGATTATGATCATAGAAATGATGATGCATTTTTCCTGAATAAGAGATTCGTTGAGCGTAAGCTTGATATAATGCGAAAGGTTTATGAGGAATATAAAGAGGATGCAGCGGTATATGCTGGACCTGCAGTTATAGAAAGCTTTGGTGAAGTAACCAGAGCGCCGCAGGCAAAGGATGATGCAACCGTTTATACGGATGCTCAGCAGAAGCTTTATGTAGATTTTCAGTCCAGAAGCGGTGAGATAGTAAATGAATATATTCCGGGTGATAAGTACAGCTTTACGATAATAGCATTTCCGGTGCCCGAGGTTCATGAAAACTTCGAAGAGGTTTTTGAGGATACCATAAAGCTGAATACTCTGGACAGTGATAAATATACACGTATTCACCAAAGTATAATCGACTGTCTGGATAAGGCTTCGTATATAAAAGTAGAGGGACGTAACGGAAATAAAACAGATATGCATGTTACTGCAAGAGTTCTTGCCGATCCGCAGCATGAGTCGCAGTTTGAAAACTGCGTGGCGGATGTTAATATTCCTGTGGGCGAGGTTTTCACATCTCCTGTTCTGGAAGGGACTCACGGCACGCTTCATGTAAGTCAGGTTTATCTTAACGGACTTCTTTATAAAAATCTGGAAATGAAATTTGAAGACGGCTGTATAACGGATTATACCTGCAGCAATTTTGAGGAAGAAGAAAAGAACAGGGCTTATATAAAGGAAAATGTACTGCAGAACAGAGATACACTTCCTCTTGGAGAGTTTGCAATAGGTACAAATACAGCAGCATACAGTATGGCAAGAAAATATGACATTATGGGCAAGCTGCCGATACTTATAATGGAAAAGACCGGGCCTCATTTTGCAGTGGGAGACACCTGCTACAGACATTCAGAGGATACCAGGATATTTAATCCCGATGGCAAAGAGATAGTATCGAAGGAGAACAGCTTCAGTGCTCTTCGTGATACTGAGCCTGAGAAGGCTTATTTTAACTGTCATACAGATATAACGATTCCGTTTGATGAACTTGGAAGAATATATACAGTGGATACAGACGACAGGGAGGTTGACATAATCAGGGATGGAAGATTTGTGCTTCCGGGAACCGAAGAGCTGAATGAGAGTCTGTAACCTGGGAATACGTGATCGTGAGCGTATCAGGGAACACAGGCTGCATTGAAGCCTGATCATAAAATGACGGAGGAGGTAAAGCAATATGTACAGCATGAACGATCTGATATTAAAAAAGAGAAATGGCGGAGTGCTTACAGAGGAAGAAATCCGCTATATCGTAAATGGATATACAGACGGCAGTATTCCCGATTATCAGATGTCTGCATTTTTGATGGCGGTCTGGTTTAAAGGGATGAATGACGATGAAACCGTGAAGCTCACTATGGCTATGGCTGAGAGCGGAGATATGCTGGACCTTTCCAAAGTAAAGAAAAGTATAGGTGAGTCAGCAGGTAAAAATATGCGTATTATTGATAAGCATTCTACAGGTGGCGTGGGAGATAAAACGACTCTTATAATAGGACCTGTTCTTGCTGCACTGGGAGTTCCTGTGGTAAAAATGAGCGGAAGAGGTCTTGGACATACGGGAGGAACCATAGATAAGCTGGAAAGTATTCCGGGATTTTCATCTGCGCTTTCTGAAGAAAGTTTTATAGATCAGGTAAAGAGGATTGGCTTTGCAGATATGTGTCAGACCGGTAATCTTGCGCCTGCTGATAAAAAGATTTATGCGCTCAGGGATGTAACAGGTACTGTGGATAATATTTCACTTATCGCATCTTCTATAATGAGCAAGAAGCTTGCAGCCGGTGCAGAAGTAATAGTTCTGGATGTCAAGTGCGGCAGCGGTGCATTTATGAAGGATATAAGTTCTGCGAAAAAACTTGCAGAGATAATGGTAAGTATCGGAAAGAAATGCGGCAGAAGTGTTACGGCTGTTATTTCCGACATGAATGAACCTCTTGGAAGATTCGTGGGTAATTCCCTTGAAGTTATGGAAGTAGTTGAAATACTAAAGGGTTGTGGTGATGAAAGACTCCGGGAATTATCTGTGAAGCTGGCGGCTGAGATGCTTCTCCTGGCAGAAGAGGATGTGTCAGGTGATAAACTGAGTGAAATCATAAATAATAAAAATGTGCCACATACAGGGACTGAAATAGCCTGCAGCGGCGAGGAAAAAGATTCAGGCAGATATAATGCAGCAGAGAAAAGGATAAAAGAGGTTATCCAAAATGGAAAGGCTCTCCAAAAGTTCAGGGAATTTGTAGCTGCACAGGGCGGAGATACCGGATTTATTGATGGAAGCAGCAGCCTCGAAGCTGCAAAATATATGATACCTGTGAGAGCATCTGAAAGCGGAATTCTTGTGAGCTGCGATACAGAAAAAATAGGTCTTGCTTCACTTCATCTTGGTGGAGGGAGAGAAAAAATAAGTGATGAGATCGATCCTTCGGTCGGAATTGAAATCTGTCATCATCTGGGTGACAAAATAGAAAAAAATGATACGCTGGCAATACTGTATGCGAATGATGAAGCTAAGGCAGAAACAGCTGCGAAATTTATCAAGGAGGCCTATAAAACAGAGGCTGAACCAACAGACGGAGAAAACCATAAACTGATCTATGAGATCATTCGCTGAGGTTCGTCAGCAGGAGAAAAGCATGTCCCGAGCGATATGCTTTTTT
>FNUU01000019.1 GCA_900108205.1 Eubacterium ruminantium
ATCCAATATTTAGGGTGTATATTTCAAGATTAGATGGTATAATATATCTTATCAAAAGAAAAACAAGCACGAGTGAAACGAGTATTTGTTTTTTTGATAAGATAGAACGAAATAATATAATTTGTTGGGGAATGATATGGAGCAGGATAAAAATGTGATGAATTCTACAAATGATACAGAAGAAGATGGCAGCAAAAACGGGAAGAAAGTCAGGAAGGTAAAGAAATACAGCAGAGGAACGTATATAATCGGAATTGCTGTATTCATGATGATTGCCATTCTTGTTTTTGTGAGTAATTTTAAGTCCATTTTCAAGATATATGATGATCTGAATAAAAAGCTGAGCCAGGGAGAGGAACTGGAAGAAGGAGATTATGTATCAATTAATCTCAATCAGGGTTACTATATCAAGGCTTATGCTGAGGCAGATTATAAATTATATGGATTTATTCCTTCGGGCAGGATGTATTATTTCCTTCTGCAGCTTAAGAATGGTAAATATATATCGGTTTCAGCTAAACGTGATATTGCTAACCGGATTGAAAGTATCATTTCCGGACAGAACGATGAGAATCTGAAGATTTCCGGAAGCCTTGAGAAACTAAATGATCAGGTAGAAGTGTATTATAACAAGACTATAAGTTCATTTGCGTTGAATGATGAGGATTCTTCCGGGGTATACGATCTTAATATAGAGGCTGCCGATAATGCTACTCCTGCAATGATACTTATAGGAGTATCCATTATGCTTGCGCTGCTCTTTGCGCTTTTACTTGTCAGATCTTATAGAAAATAAAAGAAAAACCGCTGAGCTTTTATAAGTTCAACGGTTTTTATAATAATGCGCGTTAGAGGATTCGAACCCCCGACCTTTTGGTCCGTAGCCAAACGCTCTATCCAGCTGAGCTAAACGCGCATTTGATTGCTTTGTAAAACAACATTAAAATAATATCAAAAGATATAAGAAGTGTCAAGTTATATTTGGAAAATAACTGCAAAAAAATGTAAAAAAAATAATTTTAGAAAATAATATAAATTTTTTAAAATAATGCTTGCATTTTTTGGGACGATGTAATATAATTCCTTTTGTTGTGACACACAGCAGTAATGGGCTATCGCCAAATGGTAAGGCACTGGACTCTGACTCCAGCATTTTCAAGGTTCGAATCCTTGTAGCCCAGTTTCTCCTCAGACATTGTCTGGGGATTTTTTTTATGGTATAATCTGTTATATATTTTTTGTGATTTTAAAAATGCAGGAATAGTGGACTATTCCGAAACTTTTGGAATTGTGCTATCGGTGTAAGTAGGCAAGAATTCATCGGGGTGTATGTATAAGGACAGCTATGCCAGATAAGATACCGTAGGGGCGTCGGCCCCGCAGGATTAAAACTGCCGGTTACGTCATTATACTTTATAATGAATCAGAAAGAGAATTGAGGATAAATATATGATACTTGGTGCATGGAATGAATTAAAGGTTACGAAAAAAACTGACTTTGGAATATATCTTGCGGATCAGGAGGGAGATGTGCTTCTGCCGATAAAACAGGTTCCGGCAGGCACAGCTGTAGGAGATAAGATGAAGGTCTTTATTTATAAGGATTCTTCAGACAGACTTATTTCTACCGTTAATCAGCCGCTGATAGAGATAGGACAGATCAGAAAACTTACGGTTAAGAGCGTGACCGCAAATGGAGCCTACCTGGACTGGGGACTTGAGAAGGATATTCTTCTTCCTTTCAAAGAGCAGACCTGTAAGGTTCAGGAAGGAAAAAGCTATCTGGTAAGACTTTATGAGGATAAGTCCCACAGACTTGCAGCTTCCATGAGACTATATGGCTATCTTAAGAAGAATGAAAAATACGAAAAGGGTAACCATGTTAAGGGTACGGTTTATGAGTATAAAAAGGGTCTGGGTGCATTTGTTGCCATAGACAATGAATATTATGGTATGATACATGAGTCTGAAATCTTCAGCAGGATTGAGGTTGGAGATGAGGTTCGTGCCAGAGTTGTCAACAGACGGCCGGACGGTAAAACGGATCTTGCTCTTCGGGAGGAAGTATATGTTCAGATGAAGGATGACTCTGAGATGGTATTTGACGTCATTAAAAGCTATGGAGGAATACTTCCGTTTGACGACAAGGCTGATATCGAGCTTATCAGAAGAGAGTTTGGCCTCAGCAAAAATGCTTTCAAGAGGGCGGTCGGAAGACTCTATAAGGAGAGAAAGATCGAACTTAAGGATGGCAGGATCTATATCGTTGAAGAGTAAATAAACATAAATGAAAGGAAACATATAACATGAAGGAAATTATTACAACAGACAAGGCACCGGCAGCGATCGGTCCATATTCACAGGCAGTAAAGGTAGGAAATCTTTTATTCACATCAGGTATGATACCTATTGATCCTGCAACTAATACTCTTGTTGAGGGTGGTATTGAGGTGCAGGCTGAGCAGGCCTTCAAAAATATCAGCAACCTGCTTCAGGCTGCCGGATCATCAACCGACAAGGTTGTAAAGACGGTTGTATTTATCAAGGATATGAATGATTTTGCAAAGGTAAATGAAATTTACGCAAAGTATTTCACAGGAAACTTCCCTGCACGTTCTTGTGTTGAGGTTGCAAGACTGCCTAAGGATGTTCTGATCGAGATCGAAGCAATCGCTGAAATTTAAATTCATTTGAAATGATGATCATAATTCGTGGATGCTGATATAAAAAACGGTTCATACCATCACAGCTAATATAGCTTATTCAGCGTCCACAGATTCGCACGGAGTCTGTAATGCGGCATATTTATTATATCGACAGTAAACAGAATACCACCTGCCATGATTATTCGGCAGATACATATAATAAGCTTTTGGGTAAAACCGAAGGCTTCTTATTTGTGTGCAACGAAACTGATGAATATGAAAAAATAGGCCGTGAAGAAGGAATGAGAAGGCTTATACATGAGATGGCAGAGAACGAGGCGGTTCTTGCTTCCGGTGATAAGATATTCAGAAATGGCGGGAAGCCTCAAAAGAATTCCAGACTCAGATTCCAGAAGTCGGGACTGCCTTCATTTCCTGACCGTCTTACCGGAACGGTCCTGAATCTGAAAAGATTTGCTGAGATCTGCCGCGAAAAAGGGCGGATTCTAAGACTGAATGAGAGTCTTATCTATGATATGGAGGCTGATTTTATATTACGGCTTATTCCATATAATATTTTCGTGGATCATGAGATTGTACTCTTGTCTGATGAACCATCGGATATTGATTATAAAATTAATGAGAATGTTTATGATAAGGAATGGTATTTTCAGAATATCGAGGAATTTTTAATACCATTTTTTGATGAATTCGGAATAAATGAAGATTCGCTTTCCGAGCATTTCACGGCTGCCGAAGACCTCAGGAAGGGGATTCTGGTAGCTGAGTCCGGCGAAGGTATTGAAGAGGAAGCGTCGGAAGATGGCGTTGAGGCTGAGAATATTGAAGGAAGTGTTAAACCGGTTTACGAATTAAGCCCTGAGGAGGCCCTTATCATTACAGCGGAGTATTATGCCCTATATTCTGTCAGAGCCCGTCTTGAAGCCAATAAGGATAACAGAAACAAGCATGTTTTAAATGAAGAGGATATCGAGAGATATAAAGAAGATATAAGCCGCCTTCTGAATCGTATAAATGATGAGGTTATTCTGAGAAGGGGCAATCATACCATGCATCCGGCAGGACTGTATTTCAACAGGATGCTAATGATCCTGAAGGGGAAATGTGAGGAAGAATATGTCTGCATTGATGATAATCTTCATCTGCTTATAAATGGCATTGATTTTTATCATTCTGGAAGGATGAGGGTCAATTATATTTTCCTGGACAGGGTGACCGGAGAAAACGGAGAGTGTCTGGAGATAGATGCAACTGTTCCGGATGCCTTCAGCAGAGACAAGGCTCAGTTCTTTTTCAGGGTTGAAACAAAGAATGGTACTCGTGACTATCCGGTAAAATGGACTGAAAGATATACGCTGACAAAATATTTCGGAGTGTCTGCATATAAGAGATATGCATTTCATGCAAGCATACCACTGGTTGACATAAAAAAAGGAAAGCTTTATTTTCTGATGCGGGGAAATGACAGGGAATATATTATTAAGTCTGAATTTAAATCACATACCAGCAGACTTACCTTATATCCGAAAGCTTCCTACTGGCACACCGGAAGATTCCTCTGCAGAGCAAAAAAAGAGTTTGTAAAGCTTGATAAATATAATTTCTTTAAGATGGCCGGACTGGAAATACTTATCTGGCTGCAGCTACTGAAGACTTTTAAAAAGCATAAGATCAAATTTATGCTGCTAAGAATGGGATATGTTTTCACCAGACCGGTTTTTAAGAGAAAGCATATATGGATGTATTTTGATAAGATCTATAAAGGAGGAGACTCATCGGAGTACCTTTATAAATATGCCGAGCGTGCTAAAGGTGACAGAAAGATATCCAATTATTACCTGCTGGATAAAAATGTTCCGGATTATAAGAGGCTTTTGTCCGAGGGGTATAAGCCGCTTGCCAGAAAGAGTATAAAGCATCGCCTGGCATTTTTGAATGCGGAAATGATGATCGTTTCCAACTCTACAGTCTTTGCATTTAATGATTATTATCTGGAAAATTCCAGATATATCAGGGGTATCACGGATTTTCATGTGGTCTGTGTACAGCACGGCCTTTCGGTGCAGAAGATCGCGGTTGCCCAGAACAGGCTGAGGGATAATACGAGACTGTATTTTTGTGCTTCGAGGTATGAGATAGAGAATCTTATGAGGCCGGTTTATGATTATCAGGATTATAATGCGCTGAAGCTTACCGGTGTGCCGCGTTATGACGGCCTTAAAGATAATGACAAGAAGCAGATCCTCATTTCTCCTACATGGCGCATGCAGTCGGCAAAGCCTGTTTCAAAGAATGAGGGAGTGGAGAGAGATTATAACGAAGACTTTAAGAACAGTGATTATTTCAAGGTATATAATTCTCTCATAAATGACAGCCGTCTTATAGCGGCTGCTGCGAAATATGGTTACAGTATAAAATACGTGCTTCATCCTATTGTCAGTCCTCAGGCAAAGGACTTTGACACGAATCCGTATGTGGAGATAATTCCATCTACCGGAGAAATGAGCTATGAAAAGCTTTTTTGTGAGTCCAGCCTCATGGTTACTGATTTCAGCGGTGTACAGTTTGATTTTGCATATATGAGAAAGCCGCTTATATATTTGCATCATAATGATCTGGATGCACATTATGAAGAAGGCTCTTACAGATATGATACAATGGCTTTTGGAGAGATAGTTCATACAAATGATGAACTGATAGAGCTTATTACAGAATATATGAAGGACGGCTGTGGTATGAAAGAAATGTACAGGAAGAGGGCAGATGACTTCTTCTGCTACAGTGATCATGATAACTGCCGCAGGATATATGCGGAACTGATTAAGTATTATGATGATGTGGTACATTAAAATGCTGCATTTACGTGTTGGATATTTTCTGTTGTGATTTAAGATGTATCGATGTATTAGAACTTTTTTTGCGATTTAACTTGAAAATATAAAAATAGTTTATATATAATGTTTTAAATTAAAAATATAAAAAAACTGCTTGCCATAACAGGCGGTTTATGTTAAAGTGTCTACTTGTGATATATTCTAATATATTCCTTGCTCCTGATAGCACTCGGTTTGAGTGACTGAAGAAGTTACGTGATTCAGGAGCCATTAGTCCATAAGGAGGTGCAAAACATGAACAAGTATGAGATAGCGTTAGTTGTCAGTACAAGAATCGAAGATGATGCGAGAGAAGCTGTGCTTGAGAAAGTAAAGGATCTCGTAGCAAAGGTTGGCGGAACTGTTACAAACATTGACGACTGGGGCAAGAAGAGAATGGCTTACGAAGTTCAGAAGATGAAGGATGGTTATTACTATTTCATCCAGATCGATGCTGATTCTGAAGCTCCTGCTAAGCTTGAAGCTAATCTTCGTATCATGGAATCTGTTATTAGATATCTTGTTGTTAAACAGGACGCTGAATAAGTGAAACGGAGGTTCCATAGTGAATAAGGTTATTTTAATGGGTAGACTGACTCGTGACCCTGAAGTCAGGTATTCTCAGGGACAGAATGGCGAGCAGATGGCTATAGCAAGATATTCGCTTGCAGTTGACAGAAGACGTGCAAGAGGCACCGGAGATGATCAGCAGACAGCGGATTTCATAAACTGTGTTGCATTTGGCAGACAGGGCGAATTTGCCGAGAAGTATCTTAAGAAGGGTACTAAAATAGCCGTAACAGGTCGTATTCAGACCGGAAGCTATACCAATAAGGATGGCCAGAAGGTATATACGACAGATGTAGTGATAGAGGAACAGGAATTTGCTGAAAGCAAGGGAAGTGCTGATGGAGGAAGCACAGGTGGCTATACTCCTAGAGAAAGCGCTCCGGCAACTGCTGATGCAGGTGGATTTATGCCTATACCAGATGGCATAGAAGGAGATCTTCCATTCAAGTAAAATCCGGTTCGGTGAGGTTACGACATGAAATGTTGTAATACTGTATGAAGGAGGAGAACAATGCCTTATAATAAGTCAGAGCAGGGTGCTACTGCTCCAATGAAAAGAAGACCAATGCGTAGAAGAAAGAAGGTTTGTGTTTTCTGCGCTGATAAGAATAATCTGATCGATTACAAGGATGTTAACAAGCTTAGACGTTACATCTCAGAGCGTGGTAAGATTCTTCCAAGAAGAATTACAGGAAATTGTGCAAAGCATCAGAGAGCACTTACAGTTGCTGTTAAGAGAGCAAGACATATCGCACTTATTCCATACGTAGTAGAGTAAATCGATATATAATCAAAAAAATAGGAGACTGTTTGTCAATTCAAACAGTCTCTTTTTTATTCGGCTGAAGCTTTTTCATGATTATTTAAAAACTCCTCAAAGCTGTCAACAGGCATAGGTTTTGCAAAATAATATCCCTGGAAGAGAGAGCAGTTCATGCTTACAAGGAGGTCAAACTGTTCACGGGTTTCTACGCCCTCTGTAAGTGAGATTATATTCAGCTCGTTAGCCAGATTTATGATATTTTTAATGATAATACCGGATTTTAAATTGGTATCATCAGACAGGAATTTCATATCCAGTTTAAGTACATCTACAGGAAGGTCTTTAAGAAGATTAAGAGAAGAATAGCCGCTTCCGAAATCATCCATTTCAACAAGAAAGCCTGCAGTTCTCAGCTGATTAAATATTTTTATCCTCTGTTCTGAATCTGACATCATGGCTGTCTCCGTGATCTCAATACGAAGTTTGGCAGGATCCAGATCATATTCTGCAACCAGACTTTTGATCTCTCCGATAACATCAATAAAGTAGAAATCCTTCGGAGATATATTTACCGATATAAAAAGATCCGGATGAGTATCTTTCCAGCCGGAAAGCACTTCACATGCGCATTTCCATATATGTCTGTCGAGATCGGTTATCATACCGTTCTTTTCGAAAAGTGAGATAAATCTGTCCGGCGGAAGAAAACCGAATTCTGGATGGTCCCATCTTGCCAGGGCTTCAACTCCGACAACCTTGCCATTTTTATCGGCAATCGGCTGCAGGTAAGGAAAAATCTGACCGGAGTTTACGGCATCACCGAAGTTTGCCGACAGGCGCTGTTCCTCTAAAATATTATTCTTAAGTTCTTCATTGTAATATCTTATAATGGTCTTATAGTTTTCTTCGATGTCCGTAATGGCAAGATTTGCTCTGTCAAACATTATGGACACGTCACGGCTTTTATCTTTTACATCATATATTCCGATGTGAATACTTATCTTGTGCTCCAGATCCCTGAAGGTAACAATAAAGTTATCAAAATCCTGAAGAAGCTCTTCGCTGAAATCCTCTTTCGGAATACATACGCCAAAGGTATCTCCAATAAGTCGGCCGTAAAGACCGTTTTTTATATTTTCCTTCAGCCATTTTGACATACGTATCAGGATTATATCTCCGAAGTGTTTTCCAAAGGTATCATTTATAAGTTTAAAATTTTTGATGTTGATAAATAATATATAATAGTCCTTTTCTGATGAAAGCAAAAGGTTGTGTATCCTTGAGTAAAGATACTGCATATTATACAGACCGGTAAGACTGTCATGCTTTGAGTTGAATATTTCTTTTTCAACCTCCTGATGCCTTTTGGTATCATCCTTGATCACCAGAAAGCATCCGTCCAGATTCAGATTGTCGCTTTTAACTGATTTTTTCTCCAGGATATAATATCTGTCACCGATGATGCGGTTTTCCGACCAGTTATCACCTCTGTTTGTAATGTTACTGAACTGCTCAAAAAGCTGCTTCTGAACTTTGCTGAATCTGGTGCCATGAGGAAGATCAAGAAGTTTATAAGCGTTGTCATTGGCCCATACGAGCTTGTTGGAATTGTCAAATACATATACTGTATCGTTCATGTCAGATACTACGTGGGACAGCATGGTGTCCAGCAGTCGTAGAGGACGGTAGATGATTGAAAAGTAAAATATCAATATTCCGGAAACTCCATGAGCGATCACGGAACGGTCAACAGGATATCTGGTAATGATAAATATCAGCTGTGTGATTCCGGCCAGCAGCAGTGCGGCAAGAATTACCGTATATTTTTCTCTGTATAATCTTGAGGTTTTTATAATTGCAACAGTATAGATCAAAAATACACAGACGAGAATGAAATAGTCGATTATTCTGTGAATGGTGAGACCGGCACCGGGCACATCAAGATAAAAGACATTGTCTTCTAATTTGATCTTTTCCAGCTTGATAACATGATGGAAGAGAGGACCGAGTAACAGCTGAACGATATCAATAGTTGCAAGGACATAGATAAAGTAGGGCTGCTTATGTGATCTGTCTTCATCTACGCCTTTACAATAAACATTTGTAAAGAGAATGAGTGACAGTACGACAAGAGTCATGCCTATATAGGAAGCGTAGTAGCCAATGTAAGATAAAACCTTGTTTGAGGACGTAATTATAATAACATTGGCGGCAATAGGAATGACCAGGGTCAGATTCAGCCAGCTGGTATATTTTCCTATCGGTTTCTCTGACTTACGCGTCTGGATGGCACATATTATCTGCATTACAGCCAAAAATGAAAATATAATACAATATTTTTGCTGTATACCCATATCAATATCCTCCATAGATAAGGAATCAAAAAGTAACTGCAAATGGTGTGTCAACATAGCTGTCTGATACGAACAACTTCACTACTTTATTATAATATAAATCAGGGGTAAAAACAATAAAATATGCATTTTCTGACCGTTTTTGACCGAAGAATTTCCTCGGGAAAATGCTTAAAAAGTGTCGGAAATCCTAACAAGTGCATTGTAATACATTTTGATTTGTGATAATTTAAAGTAGTATAAAATAGGGAAAAATAAGATATATATCAAGGAGGGAAATATGAGAAAGGCAATTAACAAGATTATAAGGAAAGGGATGCTTTTTGCATTTGCATATGCATTTTGTATGATGTTGGTGATGCTCAGCGGCAACGTCGTATATGCAGAAGATGTAAATGATTCAGAAAACACTGATCCGGAATGGTACAAGGATTACGAGCATGACATTGATTATGAGGCAAAAACTATTACTATAAATAAGTATATTGGAACTGATACCGAAACCACAGTTTATGGTAAGACTGTGATCGATGGGGTGGAGTATGCGACAGTGATAGGAAAACAGAAAATTGAATTTCAAGATCCAATGTCAATGGAATGGAAGCAAATGGATGTTGGTATTTGGAATGATACAACAATAAAAAAGCTTACCATTAGTTCTGATTTTATGTTTCCAAATGATTCTAGTAAGATGTTTTATTACAATGAATCTCTTGAGGAATTATATTTTGATAATGTTGATACGGGTAATGTGACTGATATGAGGGAGATGTTTGCGCAGTGTATCAATTTGACCAAAATAGATTTAAAATGCTTTGATACAAGCAATGTAACATGCATGAGCGAAATGTTTTCCGATTGTAAAAGCTTAGAAAGTCTGGATGTAAGTGATTTTAACACAAGTAATGTAACAGATATGAATAGCATGTTTTATTGGTGCGGGAAGCTTAAATATCTGGAATTAAGTAATTTTGACACAGTAAATGTTACCAATATGAATAGGATGTTCATGAATTGCGCTTGGCTACAAAGTCTGGATGTGAGTAGTTTTAATACAAGCAATGTTATTGATATGAAAAATATGTTTTGCTGTTGCAGTGGACTTGATAGCTTGGACTTAAGTAACTTTGACACTGGAAATGTAATTAGTATGGAGGAAATGTTTGACGGTTGTAGTGGACTTGAAAGCTTAGATTTAAGTAGTTTCGATACATCTAATGTTACGGATATGTGTAGGATGTTTGACGGTTGTAACAGTCTTACCGACATAGATGTAAGTAGCTTTAATACAAGTAATGTTACGAATATGTCGGGAATGTTTTACGGTTGTAACAGTCTTACCGACATAGACGTAAGTAGCTTTAATACTATTAACGTTGTACACATGTCTCAAATGTTTAGGGATTGCAGAAGCCTTGAATGTTTGGATGTAAGCGGCTTTAATACAAAAAATGTCTTTGGTATTTCAGAAATGTTTTGCGGGTGCAATAATATAAAGATACTTGATTTGAGCAACTTTGATTTAAGTGGCTTAAATCCAGCTTATGACAATTATTTCAACCAAGATGTATTATCAGGAACTAATCTGGAGGTTTTATATGCTCCGGTTAATATTGATAAAGGTATCACAATTGGCATCGGCTCCTCTGATGAATATTTGGTTTATTATGATGAAGAAGATAATTATTACAGTGTTCTTCCGAGAGAGCTTGATAAAAGCATAAAACTTACAAGACTAACTATTAAGGTTAATTCACAGCCGGATGAGGTTAAGGTGATTAAAGGAAGTAAAACCAAATTTGTGGTAGATGTTATTTCCGGAATAAATGATGAATTCAAGTATCAGTGGTATGTAAGTTCTGATGGCGGAAACACATGGGCAAAGAGTGGTGCCGTTGCAAATGATACTCCATCTTATACAGAAACATCAGCTATAAGTCATATAATAACGCTTAACATTTCAACTGTAGAAATTGCGAGGGATAAGAAATATAAATGTATATTAAAATGTGGTAAGGTTACGGTTGAAACTGATCCTATAACGCTTACAATACTTCCGGCCATTTCAGTTCAGCCATCTTCAAAAATAGTATTTGAAAATGACAAAGCTTCATTCACAGTTAAGTCCAGATCCTCTGTTGCAACATATCAGTGGCAGGTAAGCAAGGATAACGGAGAGAGTTGGATTAACAGCGGCTCAGAGGGAAATAAAACGGCATCGCTAGCTATTGTTGCTAAAGCGGGCTACAGTGGATGGAAATTTAGATGTAAGGTGACAAACGGAACATGGGAAGAGTATTCAAGTGCTGTTACTCTTACGGTTAAACCGCTTGTAAGTATAACAACCCAGCCAAAGAGTAAAAGTGCATACTATGGAAATACAGCTGAATTTATAGTTAAGGCAACAGGGAAGAATCTTAAATATCAGTGGCAGGTGAGTAAGGACGGAATCAACTGGGCGGCAAGTAAGGCGATAGGTTATAATACTACAACGCTTAGTGTACCAGCGACAGCTGCTCTTAATGGAAGATACTTCAGATGTAAGATTACAGGCGGAAGCAAAACTGTTTATACGGATGTAGTAAAGCTTACGACTAAAAGTAATATTACAAGTCAACCCAAGGCAAAATCGGTAAATGCAGGGGGTAAGGCAACTTTCAGTGTAAAGGCTGTTGGAAGCAATCTGTCTTATCAGTGGCAGGTAAGTAAAGACGGTGGAAAAACGTGGGCAAACAGTGCATCTGCCGGTAGTAAAACGGCATCGATTACCATTACCACTAAGAAGAACTACAGCGGCTGGATGTACAGATGTGTTGTTAAAAATGGAACAGTAAAAACTGTTTCGAATTCAGCAAAGCTTACGGTTAAGTAGAATCTATTCATTAAAGCTTAAATTTAGTGATAACTGTAAATCGAGTAGGAGGGGAAATTAAATAATTTCCCCGACCTCTCACACCACCGTGCGTACCGTTCGGTACACGGCGGTTCCTTAGTTTTCACATACTTGCAGATAATTGAGAAAAGAATATGACGGATATCAGAAATCTCAGACGCACTTAATCGTTTCGCATCGGTTAAGTGCGTTCATTTTTCTGGAAATACTTAAGCTATTTCAGCCTTTCTTTCTTTTTTTCTTTAATTATTCTTAATGATGTGTTACAATATTAATGATTTATATTTGTTACAAAAATGTTACAATATAATACAAAAATATTAAACAACATAAAGCTTAAAAGTGAAAGCTGAAAGAAGGAGATATATAAATGTTCAGAGTTAATGATGATTATTTAAAGCTTCCGGGAAGTTATCTTTTTTCAACAATAGGAAAGAAGGTTGCTGCATTTTCTGCAGAGAATCCGGATAAGAAGATCATAAGACTTGGTATCGGTGATGTTACACAGCCTCTTTGCCCTGCTGTTATTAAGGCACTTCACAGCGCAGTAGATGAGATGGCTGATGCATCAACATTCAGAGGTTATGCACCTGATCTTGGATATGATTTTCTGAGAGAGACTATCGCAAAGGCTGATTACAAGGACAGAGGCTGTGATATCGCGGCAGATGAGATCTTTGTAAGTGATGGAGCAAAGTCTGATTCAGGTAATATTCAGGAGATTTTTTCAAAGGACACCAGGGTTGCTGTATGTGATCCGGTTTATCCTGTTTACGTTGATACAAATGTTATGGCGGGCAGAACAGGCACTTATGACAGCGCAAGCGGTCTCTGGAGCAATGTGATCTATATGCCTTGTACAGCAGAAAATGATTTCAGTCCTGAGCTTCCGAAGGAAGTACCGGATCTCATTTATCTCTGCTATCCAAATAATCCTACAGGTGCTTCAATAACAAAGGATGCACTTCAGACCTGGGTTGATTATGCAAATAAAAATGGTTCTGTTATCGTTTATGATGCAGCTTATGAAGCATACATTTCCGAGGAGAATGTTCCGCATTCAATCTATGAGTGCGAGGGCGCAAGAACCTGCGCGATAGAGATAAGAAGCTTCTCAAAGAATGCAGGCTTCACAGGAACACGTCTTGGATTTACAGTTATTCCGAAGGATATCAAGACAGCTGAGGGTGTTACACTTCATCAGCTCTGGGCAAGAAGACACGGAACAAAGTTCAACGGAGCACCTTATATAGTACAGAGAGCAGGAGAGGCAGTTTACTCTGCCGAGGGTCAGGCTGAGACAAAGCAGCAGATCGCATACTATATGAACAATGCAAAGTATATCTATGAGGGACTGAAGGCTGCTGGCTACAGCGTATACGGTGGTGTAAATGCACCATATATCTGGCTTAAGACTCCTGACAATATGACTTCATGGGAGTTCTTTGACTTCCTTCTTGAAAAGGCGAATGTAGTAGGTACTCCGGGTTCCGGATTCGGACCGAGCGGTGAGGGATATTTCAGACTGACAGCATTCGGAACATATGAAAATACAGTTCTTGCTATCGACAGAATAAAGGCAATATAATAAATGAAAAAATGATTTGAGGGGATACTAATGAGAAAGATCAAAAAAAGTGCTTTATGTATATTTTTTGCATTTTTAATGGTATTTATATCATCTTATTATGGAACGGTTGTTTTTGCAGATTCGCCTATATTTGACAGATATGGAAGAAAGCATGCTGCAAAATATCAAAAATATGAGACGATGGACGGAATAGATGTTTCCTATGCACAGGGAGATATTGACTGGGCCAGAGTCAAGGCCGCAGGTATTGATTTTGCATTTATCAGAGTTGGTGCCAGAGGCTATGGAAGTCAGGGAAACATGTTCTTTGATGATTCCTTTGTGGATAATGTAAAGGGCGCCATCGATAATGGTATAGAGGTTGGGCTGTACTTTTTCTCCCAGGCGCTTACAGAGCAGGAAGCTGCTGACGAGGCAAGAGCAACTTTGAAATATATGAAGCCGGATAAGGGTACGGACCTTTATACACAGCTTAAAGGCGGTCTTGGCAAATATATGGATAAGATAACGCTTCCGATTGTTATGGACTATGAATACAGCTCCAGCGATTATGGAAGATTTCAGTGGTGGTCTCTCAGCAAAGCGCAGGCTACTAAGAATGTTGAGGCTTTTATCAAGGTTATCGAGGAAGCCGGTTATGATTCCTGTCTTTATGCAAGTGCAAGCTTTCTGGAGGATCAGGTAGACGGAGATTATCTCAGTACCAAGACAAAAATCTGGGTTGCTCATTACACTGATGAGACTGATTACGAAGGCGATTATGAATTCTGGCAGTATACATGCACAGGAGACATCGACGGAATTGATGAGTATTTCGTGGATCTAAATGTGTGGTATAAGAAGCCTGAATCTGTAGTCAGCGATACTTACGAATGTGTACGTACAAAGTACAATGGTGTAACAGGCTGGTTTGTATTTAAGGATGGTAAGATCTGTCCTGAATATAAAGGCTTTGCGAAGACTGAAAAAGGCTGGTGGTATTGTAAAAACGGCAGGATAAGCTTTAATACCACGGATATCATCTATGGAAATGTAGATGGTGAAAGCGGCTGGTGGAACGTACGAAACGGAAGAGTCATATTCGAAAAAACGGTTGCCAGAAATGAAAATGGCTGGTGGTACGTTGACAATGGTAAAGTAAACTTTAATTATACAGGCGCAGCAAGAAATGAAAACGGCTGGTGGCGTATAGTTTCCGGCAGGGTTGATTTCTTATGCAATACCATTATCAAAAACGAAAACGGCTGGTGGAAATGCAGCGGCGGCAGGATTGATTTTGCATATACAGGTCTTGCAAGCAATCAGTACGGCTGGTTTTACATCATAAATGGTATGGTTGATTTCAGTTATACCGGCCTCGCGAGAAATGAATACGGCTGGTGGTATGTAAAGAACGGCTGTGTAAGATTTGATTATACCGGTATTGCAGAGAATCAGTTTGGTACATGGTTTATAAGTCACGGAAGGATTGATTTCAATTATTCAGGTACATTTCAGGATGCTGAACATCTCTATTATGTAGAGGGTGGACGCATAACTTATGTATATTATTAAAAATCTTACTTTACAAAGTAAGTACAGTAGCTTATAATCATTTAAATGATTTTTGTGATCAATATAAAAAAGCTGTGAAAGAGACGGAATACAGAAAGACATTACAGGGATTGGCAGTCGCGGACTGAGAGCTGCCGGATGAAAAACTGTATGACCTAACACTCCGGAGCCGGTACGAAGAAAAGCGTATCCGTAAGAAATGCGTTAAATTCATTTGAGAGGATATCATTTTATTGATATCAATGCGGGTGGTACCGCGGAAAAAAGATTTTCCGTCCCGGAGTGTCTGTAGTGACGCTCCGGGATTTTTTTTGTGTAGATAATGAGCCGGGTGACGGAGTCACGAGATGGGAATCGACGTAGTCAGTATCTACGCAAAATATAAAATAGAGATAAATATATAGAAGATATATAAGAGCAGGAGAAAAAAGATGAAAAACATTTACAGAGACAAAACAATTGACAAAATGACAGAAGCTGATGTTGGAAGCAATGTCAGACTTGCAGGCTGGGTTGCAAATATCAGAGACCACGGCGGAGTATCATTTATCGATCTCAGAGATATGTACGGAGAAATGCAGGTCGTTCTTCGTGATACTTCACTTCTTGATGGTATCTCAAAGGAGCAGGCAATTTCAGTAGAGGGACTAGTGGAGCATAGAGATGAAGAAACCTATAATCCAAAGATCCCGACAGGAACCATCGAGCTTGAGGCTCATTCGATTGATATTTTAGGAAAGGTATATGAGCAGCTTCCTTTTGAGATCATGACTTCAAAGGAAGTACGTGAGGATGTAAGACTTAAGTATCGTTTCCTTGACCTCAGAAATGAAAAGGTAAAAGCAAATATTCTTTTCAGATCAAAGGTTATAAGTTTCCTCAGAAAGAAAATGGAGGATATGGGCTTTGTTGAGATCCAGACACCTATCCTTTGTGCTTCATCACCTGAGGGTGCCAGAGACTATATCGTTCCTTCCAGAAGATATAAGGGCAAGTTCTATGCACTTCCACAGGCTCCACAGCAGTATAAGCAGTTACTTATGGTTTCCGGTTTCGATAAGTATTTCCAGATTGCTCCTTGCTTCAGAGATGAGGATGCAAGAGCTGACCGTTCACCGGGAGAATTTTATCAGCTTGACTTTGAAATGAGCTTTGCTACTCAGGAGGATGTATTTAAAGTAGGTGAGGAAGTTCTCACAGCTGCATTTAAGGAGTTTGCTCCTGAAGGATATTCGGTAACAGAAGCTCCGTATCCTATCATCAGCTACAAGCAGGCAATGCTTGAGTTTGGATCAGATAAGCCGGATCTCAGAAATCCACTCAGAATAATCGATCTTTCAGAGTTCTTTGAGAAGTGTACATTTAAGCCATTCCACGGCAAGACTGTACGTGCGATAAATGTTCCTAAGAAGCTTTCAAAGGGACAGCATGAGAAGATGCTTAAATTTGCTACAGGTATCGGAATGGGCGGACTTGGTTACCTTGAAGTGCTTGAGGATGGAAGCTATAAGGGACCTATCGATAAATTCATCCCTGATGAATTAAAAGAAGAGCTTCGCGAGAAGGCAAAGCTTAACATCGGAGATACAATATTCTTCATTGCTGATAAGGAAGCTCAGGCAGCGAACTTTGCAGGACAGATAAGAAATGAACTTGGTGCAAGACTTGATCTTCTTGAGAAGAATGCTTACAGGTTCTGCTACATAAATGATTTCCCAATGTATGAGATTGATGAGGAGACAAAGAAGCCTGGATTTACACACAATCCGTTCTCTATGCCTCAGGGCGGCCTTGAAGCACTGGAGACAAAGGATCCGCTGGATATTCTTGCATATCAGTATGATATTGTTTGTAACGGTGTAGAGCTTTCTTCAGGCGCGGTAAGAAACCATGACATGAAGATCATGGAGAAGGCATTTGAGATTGCAGGATATTCTAAGGATGTACTTGAGAAGAAGTTTGGAGCTCTCTATACAGCATTCCAGTTTGGAGCACCTCCACACGCAGGAATGGCTCCCGGTGTTGACCGTATGATAATGCTCCTCAGAAATGAAGAAAATATCCGTGAGGTTATTGCCTTCCCAATGAGCGGAACCGGCCAGGATCTTATGTGCGGTGCACCAAATGAAGTAACAGAAATGCAGCTTCGTGAGACACATATCAAGGTAAGGGATTAAACGTACAGAAAGGGTAAATAATGCAGATAACAGATGAAACAATAGATTATGTCGGCATTCTTGCAAAGCTTTCGCTCTCTCCGGAGGAGAAGGAGCAGGCAAAGAAGGATATGTCTGAAATGCTTGATTATGTAGGCAAGCTGAACGAGCTGGACGTATCCGGCGTTGAACCTATGAGCCATAGTTTTCCTATATCAAATGTTATGCGTGATGACGTGGTTACAAATGAAAATGATAGAGAAAACATGCTTAAAAATGCACCTGATCGCTCCGACGACAGCTACATAGTCCCACATACATTTGATTAAGCCATGGGATTGCACGAGCGAAGCGAGTGAGGGCCCCGTGGTCCGAACGCAGTGAGGACACACTGTGCGGCAGCACAGTCAATACGTGCGGAGCACGGATTGCAGGATCATGCGGAGCATGAGGCTGGTGCCGAAAGCCATGGGATTGCGCGAGCGAAGCGAGTGAGGGCCCCGTGGTCCGAACGCAGTGAGGCACACTGTGCGGCAGCACAGTCAATACGTGCGGAGCACGGATTGCAGGATCATGCGGAGCATGAGGCTGGTGCCGAAAGCCATGGGATTGCATGATCATGCGGAGCATGAGGCTGGTGCCGAAAGGTTATGACTAAAAAAGGAGTACATATGACTACACTTACAAACGATGAGATTCTTTCTCTCTCGGCTGTGGAACTTGGCAAGAAGATCAAGGCCGGAGAGCTTAGCTCTGTAGAAGCTGTTACAGCTTATCTGGACAGAGCGGATGCAATAGAAAAAGATGTAAATGCATATATTACCCTGGACAGAGAGGAAGCTTTAAAGAAGGCAGAAGAAGCTGATGCAAAGATCGCCTCCGGCGAGCTTACCGGTCCTCTTGCAGGTGTTCCGGTTGCTATTAAGGCAAATATGTGCATTGAAGGACATCTTGCTTCATGCGCATCACATATACTGGATAATTTCTATCCGACTTATACAAGTACTGCTGTGGAAAAACTTCTTGCAGCAGGAGCTGTTAATCTCGGAAGTACAAATATGGATGAGTTTGCGATGGGAAGTACAACGGAAACTTCTTATTTTGGAGCAACTCATAATCCGTGGGATACAGGAAGAGTTCCGGGGGGTTCTTCCGGTGGTTCGGCTGCAGCTGTTGCAGCGGATGAATGTGCAGCGGCACTTGGCTCCGATACGGGCGGTTCCATAAGACAGCCTGCTTCCTTCTGTGGTGTTACAGGTATTAAGCCGACTTATGGAAGAGTATCGCGTTACGGACTTATTGCTTACGGTTCGTCTCTTGATCAGATCGGACCTCTTGGTAAGGATGTTACAGACTGCGCGACAATACTTGAGATCATTTCCGGAAAGGATCCTAAGGATTCTACCAGCGTTGAGGGGGAAAATGATTTCACTTCAGCTCTTATTAATGATGTAAAGGGTATGAAGATAGGCGTGCCGAGGGATTATTTCCTGGAAGGTATCGATGATGATGTTAAAAAGGCTGTTCTGGGTGCTGCAGACAGGCTTCGTTCTCTCGGAGCAGAGGTAGAGGAATTTGATCTTGGAATGGTTGAATATGCTATTCCGGCCTATTATATAATAGCCTGTGCTGAGGCGTCATCAAACCTTGAAAGATTCGATGGAGTTAAATATGGCTACAGAACAAAGACTTACGATGATCTTCATGAAATGTACAAGAAGACACGTTCAGAGGGCTTTGGTGCAGAGGTAAAGAGAAGGATCATGCTTGGTTCATTTGTTCTTTCTTCAGGATATTATGATGCATATTATGTAAAAGCCCTCAGAGTCAAGGCTCTTATCAAGGAAGCCTTTGATAAGGCATTTGCAAAATATGATGTGATCCTGGGACCTGTAGCTCCAACTACTGCTTTAAAATGCGGAGAGTCGCTTTCAGATCCGATAAAGATGTATCTGGGTGATATTTATACAGTTGCTGTTAACCTTGCGGGACTTCCGGGAATCTCGCTTCCTTGCGGTTATGATAAGGATGGTCTCCCGATAGGACTTCAGCTGCTTGGACAGACCTTCGATGAGAAGAAGATCATAAGAGCAGCGTATACATTTGAACAGGCCTTTAAGGCTGAGGTAAGAAAGCCTGATATTTCGAAAATTATTGCTTCAGGAAATATTAATAAAAGCTTAAATGGTGCAGCTTCTGCAACCGGTGTAAATTAGAAGGGAGGCTTAGACATATGAGTAAAGAATACGAAGTGGTTATAGGCCTCGAGGTTCATGTTGAACTGAATACAAAAACAAAAATTTTCTGCGGATGCTCAACTGAGTTTGGCGGAGAACCGAATACACATGTTTGTCCGGTATGTTCAGGTATGCCGGGAAGTCTTCCTGTACTTAACAGAGAAGTCGTAAATAAGGCGATTGCCGTAGGACTTGCAACAAACTGTGATATCACAAGAAACAGTAAGTTTGACAGAAAGAATTATTTCTATCCTGATAATCCGCAGAATTACCAGATCTCGCAGCTGTATTATCCAATCTGCAGAAATGGCAGGGTTGAGATCGAGCTTCCTGACGGTACAAAGAAGGATGTCAGAATTCATGAGATACATATGGAGGAGGATGCAGGAAAGCTTGTTCATGACAGCTTTACAGATGAAACCTATGTGGATTTCAACCGTTCCGGTGTGCCTCTTATAGAGATAGTATCTGAGCCGGATATGCGTTCTTCTGACGAGGTTATTGCATATCTTGAAAAGCTTCGCGAGACGATCCAGTATCTTGGAGCATCTGACTGCAAGCTGAACGAGGGCTCCATGAGAGCGGATGTAAACCTTTCAATCCGTGAGAAGGGAGCTGAGGAGTTCGGAACAAGAACAGAATCAAAGAATCTGAATTCCTTCAGGGCTATTAAGAGATGTATAGAAAATGAAATCGGTCGTCAGATCGATCTTATAGAATCAGGTGAAGGTGTAACTCAGGAGACCAGAAGATGGGACGATAATAAGGGTTATTCATATCCTATGAGATCCAAGGAGGATGCTCAGGATTACAGATACTTCCCGGATCCGGACCTTGTGCCTATCCTTGTTTCTGAAGAATGGATACAGGAGATCAAGGATGCTGAACCTGAATTCAGAGCAGCAAAGAAGATTAGATATAAGGAAGAGTATAATATTCCGGATTATGATATTGATCAGATAACTGCTGAGAAGCATATGGCTGATATTTTCGAGGAAGCTATCAGCCTGGGAGCTGAACCAAAGAAGGTTTCCAACTGGCTTATGGGAGAGACCATGAGACTTATGAAGGAAAATTCAGTGGATGCAGCGGACCTCAGCTTCAGCGCAGAGAATCTTGTTAAGCTGATAAAGCTGAATGATTCAAAGGAGATCAACAATGCCGTAGCTAAGGAGGTATTTGAGAAAGTATTTTCAGAAAATATCGATCCTGAGGCTTATGTTAAGGATAACAATCTTTCAACAAAGACTGACAGTGGAGAACTGCTTCAGGTAGTTATGAAGGCCATTGAAGCAAATCCGAAGGCTGTAGAGGATTATAAGGCGGGCAAGAAGAAGGCAGTCGGCGCTATGGTTGGTTTTGTTATGAAGGAAATGAAGGGCAAATGTGATCCGGCCACAGCAAATGTCATGATCACGGAAGAACTTGATAAAATGCTCTAAAATGGTAAATTTGAATGGATAGTGAAACTATTATTAAACAGGAAAAAAATGAAAAGACAGTGAAAAGCCTTTCGGTGGTAATGCCCGTATACAATGAGGGAGAAAATATCTACCGCAATCTCCTGCAGGCGTCGCATATAATCGGCAGATTTGCTGAGGATTATGAGATCATTGCCGTGAATGACGGCAGTACGGATAACAGTCTCGAAGAGATTCGCCGTGCCATGAAGGAAGATGATCATATCAGAGTGGTTTATTATGATGTGAATCATGGAAAGGGATATGCCGTAAAGCTTGGCATGATGACTTCTGCAAAGACTCTTACAGCATTTTGTGATTCGGATCTTGAACTTACGCCGAAGATGCTTAAGTCCTATGCAAGGGCTATGAAGCAGAGCAATGCAGATATTGTTATCGGCTCAAAGATGCACAAGAATTCGAAGGTTGAGTATCCATTTATCAGAAAGATAATAAGCTGGGGATATTATATCTTTCTGAAGGTACTTTTCAAGCTGAGTCTGAAGGATACCCAGACAGGAATCAAACTGTATAAGACTGAGGCGCTTAAAGAGATACTGAAGAATGTAGAGACTGAGGGCTTTTCATTTGATATTGAAATCCTTGCATTTGCGAACAGAATGGGTTATAAGATAATTGAGATGCCTGTTGTTCTGAATTTCAGCAGAAACGGACATAATCATTCAAAGATCAAGGTTAAAACTATTTTCAACATGATACTTGAAACCCTTAAGATCAGAAAGCGAGTAAAGAAGTTTAAACCTTTATAAGCTTCATTTCAGGAGAGATTATGGAGAAAAAGAAGAAATATTCAAATGGTAAGTGGGCTATTGCTTTTTTGTGTGAACTGATAATCATTGTTGTACTGGCTATGGCAATTATCAGAGTTTACATAAAGAATAAAATGGCTCTCGTGAATCATGCTGATAATTTTGTTACCCGCACAAATAACGAGGAACTTGTAAAACACCAGAAGGGCTACACAAATATTGCTCTTTTTGGACTTGATGCCAGAGATCAGACTTCGGCTTCGCTGGAAGTTGGAACCAGAAGCGATACAATCATTATTGTGAGTATCAATAACTCAACAGGTGATATAAAGATGGTTTCTGTTTACAGAGATACACTGCTGAAGATGGCTGATTATGATGATTTTACCACTAAGATCAATGCTGCCTATGCTTATGGCGGTCCGGAAATGGCTGTAAATACCCTGAATGAAAATCTTGATCTGGATATCCATGAGTTTGTATCCATTAACTGGACGGGACTTATCAAGGCTATCGATGCCATCGGTGGTATTGAGATTGAGATCAAGGAAAAAGAGCTGGATAAGCTGAACGAATATATCGCAAATGTTATTGAAACGACAGGCGTTTATTCGGATGGCGTTTTCTCTGCGGGTAAGCAGACCATAAATGGTGTTCAGGCTACAGCCTATGCCAGAATCAGAAGCACAGATCTGGGAGATATTACAAGAACCGAGAGGCAGCGTGAGATAATCTCAGCTATGATGAAAAAAATGAAGAAAGCAGAGTGGTCGAAGGTCAATAAGGCTATAGATGCTGCACTTCCTTTTGTCTATACAAGTATAGATGAAGATGATATGTATGATCTTGCCAAGAAGATACTCAAATACAATATGGATGGAAATAAGGGATTTCCTTTCAGATATGCATTTTATGATTCGGACAGCAAGGGCTCATGCATAGCAGCTTATGACCTTTCGGAAAATGTTGTGGCACTGCATAAATACCTCTTCGGAGTGGATAATTATACACCATCGTCGCATGTTCAGAAGTTAAATGAAATGATTTCGGATGAAACCGGAACCTATGGCGGCGGAAGTATAGATCCATATGAAGAATAAATAAGAATATAGTAAGTTGATCAAAGAAAAAAAGGCACTTCGTTGTGAAGTGCCTTTTTTGAGTGGTGGGAATTATGCAACAGTGATTTTATTTGCAAAGTGGTTATTGTTCCCTTTATATGTTTGTAACAGATATTTTGGAATGGTTTAAAAAAAACTATACCAGGTGAGAGATGTTCAGGTATTCAGGAAGGCCGTCCTTATAGGTGAGAGCTACTTCGCCCTGAATAAGAGGTTTGATATAGGCAATCATTTCCTCTGTAACGTCATTTCCGGAAGGACTTATCCAGTCAAGGGGAACGCTCTTGGCGGCATTTGCTACCTGAGATACATCAACTGCTTCTATATTATATGTATATGGATTGTCTGAAGTACGCTTTATGGCGGTCATGAAGCCGGATCTGCCGTTTTCCACATGCTTCACTGCTTCATAGCCAAGCAGCATAGCTTCATCAAGATCGGCCTTTGATGAAATATGGCCGGCACAGCGCTGAGGTATATTAAGCTCGACAGAACGACATTTTACACCGATATTTATTTTTACAACATGCTCTAAAACCTTGCCGGCTCCGCTGAGCTGTGCATGACCGAATTTGTCTGCCTTTGCCTTGGTGGCTGCTATATAGTTTCCTTCTTTATCACGGATTCCTTCAGAAACAGCGACAATAAGATTTTTGTGGGTGCTCAGCTTTTCGTTTACATCATTTATGAAGCGTTCTTCATCGAAGGCCACCTCAGGAAGATATATCAGCTGAGGGGTTTCATTATATTCATTTCTTGCAAGGACGGAAGCGGCAGTGAGCCAGCCAGCGTCACGCCCCATTATTTCTACTATGGTAACACTTGGAATGCCGTAAATATATGTGTCGTGTGCCATTTCAAGCATTGAGGTCGCGATGAATTTTGCGGCAGAGCCGTAGCCCGGAGTGTGATCGGTCAGTACAAGATCGTTATCGATGGTCTTGGGAATACCTGCAAAACAAATATCGCTGCCTATCTTTTTACCGTATTCGGCAAGCTTAGCAGCGGTATCCATGGAATCATTTCCGCCTATGTAAAAGAATGCACCTATGTTATTTCTTTCGAATATTTTGAAAAGTCTTTCGTAATCTCCGAAATCTGTATTGTAATCCGGAAGCTTGTGACGACAAGAGCCGAGGTACATGGCAGGAGTGAGATAAAGGCGCGAGAGGAAACTGTCGTCATTTTTAACAAGGTCTGAAAGTGAAATGAAGTCTTCCTTCAGAGTGCCTGTAATCCCGCGAAGTGAACCGTATATTTCTCCGAAATTGCCTGAGTCAAGTAAACCTTTTACTACTCCCGCAAGGGATGCGTTTATTGCCGGGGTAGGACCGCCGGACTGTGCGATAATGCAGTTCTTTTTCATTTTGATTCTCCTGTAAGTTTTTCTTCTATTAAATATATCATATCAAAAAACAAGCCGGTTCGAAACGAGTGTTTGTTTTTCATGATAGATACCGGAGGGACGTAAGTATCAAAGGCTTATGAGGTGCAGTATTTCCTTCCGGTCTTTCATCATAATATAGCCTTTATTTAATATAATTGCAAGAAAAATACAATTATTTATTTTCGTTAATTTTCGTTAAGAATAATTAATAAAATAGAAAGTGGATGTAAATTTTAATTAAGCCGGGTTGCATGTATACTATATCTTATCAGAGGAAAAACAAGCACGAGTGAAGTGTGTATTTGTTTTTCTGGAAAAGTACCGGAGAAAACAAATGCATGATGATCTTGCCGGAAAAGAGCAGTACGGTGGGATTTCAGCATTAAGGTTTTGTTATAAAGGTTATGCAATATGTTACACGATATGAATTACTCGGAAAACAATTATAATGAACAGGGGTTTTATCTTGAAAAGAACCCGGGGCAGCGCGCGCAGAGGATGCCGGCTGCACAGGCCGGGCATCATGGAAAAAAGAAAAATGATTCGGTAGTTCAAGGGGATAGAGTGCCGGCTGCACAAGCCGGGCATCATGGAAAAAAGGAAAATGATTCGGTAGTCCGGGGGCAGAGGATGTCGGCCGGTCATACTGTCAGAAAAGAGAGAGGTTCGGAAATGCGAGGGCATAAGTCCCGGACCTCTCCCGCTAAAAGATATGACGGGTTACACAGTGCAGATAAAAAAGATAATAATAGAAGAAAGAGTAAAAGTGTCTGCGGCCTGATCGTTCTTACTATATTAAATGCCGTTCTGTTTATAATTAATATTTCTACATATGATAATAAGATTGATGAAAAAACCATACAAAAAATAATGAATAAATATTCTGCCGGAGAGATGGATTTTTCCGAAATAAACCGGAATGAGAGCGGCATGGTGGCAGATTTGGCAATAGATGTCATGGACAGGCTGGAGCGAAATGCGGCAGACGATCAGGATATCGGTGATATGATGTCGACAGAAAAAAGGCATAGTACATACGGGGACCAGGCTTCAGAGGATAACGAGCAACAGCAGAAGAGTAGTGAGAATGATGAAACAGAAAAGGAAGACGAGTTTTCGGATCTTTCAGAGGAAGACAGGCAGAAGGCGGCTGAAATAATTGAAAATTCTGTGGATTATCCGGAGGAATTTATACAACTCATGGAAAGAAATCATGAAACAGTCGATTTTGTATATGAGTATCCGCAAAAAGGGAACAAGCCGGCAGATAATAACATTTCTATCGAAATAAATCAGGCAGAAAAAGGTCAGATACCTCTTTTTCTTCAATGGGATGAGAGATGGGGCTATCAGAAATACGGTGATGGATATATAGCCGATAATGGCTGCGGCCCTACTGCATTATCCATGGTTTCGGTTTATCTGACGAAAAAAGAAAAATATACTCCGGCGTATATTGCCGATTATGCAGAAAAGAATGATCTCTATGTTGATGGTGCAGGTACCTCCTGGGAATTACTGAGTGAGAAATGTACATCATTTGGAGTATGTTCTGAAGAAGTAGGGCTTGATGAAAATGCCATGGTTGAGGAGCTCGAAGAAGGTCATCCGATGATAGCCTGTGTCAGCGAGGGCGATTTTACAAGCGGAGGACATTTTATAGTGATAACAGACTATGAAGATGGATGCTTCAGGGTGAATGATCCCAATTCGGTTATAAGAACCAATAAACGCTGGGATTACGATACGCTTTCAAAACAGATCGACGGCCTCTGGTCATATCATAAAAAGTAAAATAAGGAAATTTTCTTCCTATTAGATACCGGGTGATCACCGGTTCCGCAGGATTCATGGGTATATACTTGTGAATCCTTTTTTATATTATTGAAAAAAGTGTATATATAAAAATCCTCCGACTGTCTTTTTGCTCTTTCTAAAATATGTCATTAATAACAAATGATCAAAATATGATAATGATATTTAAACAAAAGATGCTTTTTGTCATATTTTTAGATAGAAATATTATACTTTTTAATATTGATTGGGAATATAATATCCGCTGTATGCTTAAAAAGGATGAAATTTTGTTGTTTTTTCAAAAAGAATTGTATTTATTTCGGATGATAGTAGGTTCATGAGGTATCTTATCCGGAAAACTAATACTGTTTTCACACGTGCTGGTTTTTATGGTAAATGTGCAAAAAATGAATAAATTGTAAACGCAAAATAATGTGCAAAATGAATAAATGATTCATAAATATTGTATTTTCGTTAGTTTTCGACAAAAATTAAGAATTAATTTGTGAATGATTTATTGCTAAATTAATAACAATGTGTTATGTTTAGGGTGATAAATATTATATAGGGGTAGTTTGCGCTTTTTTAGCAGATGAAGTGCCGAATCCAAGTAAGAGAGAAATAGAGAGAAATTGTGGAATTTAGGGGGGATTAGGTCACGAATTGCTGATGTAAGCGTTTACGCCCGTTTAATATAAATACATATTACCTAATATAAAGGAGGATGATGATGAAAGAGCAAAAAAAGAAGAAACTGCTTGGTTCAAAGAAATTTAGGCGTTTTGTTGCTTTATTTGCCGTATTCGCAATGGTGCTTTCGCTTTTCCCGAATGTGGCGAAAAAAGTAAGTGCTCAGGGTCAGGGATATAAGTTCATTGTTAATCTTTATGATTATGAACAGCAAAATCTTATGACGCCTGAGTATCCGGTAGAGGGACCATTCTTTTTCATTGCTGTAGCAGAAGCAATCCGACCGAATGGAGCGCATTTGACCTGCTATGCAGTAAAGAAGGTTGATAAACTGACTGCAGACACTACTACTGTAGAGATGTATGCCAGTGATTTCCGCTATGATGAGTGGGATCCGGATACAGATGAATTTACCAAAAACAATTATAACTGGTCAGGTCATTATGATCAGAATGAGGGATATACAATAACCAGTGCTACGACACGTCTCTATGTTGCAAAACAGGGAGTTGATCCTAGCACCATAGAAGAAGGTTCTCCTTGGGGAGCACAGCATCCTCTTCGTTATTATATAGGAGAGAATGATGATACAGGTCTCCTTACCGATCAGATACCGCCTACAGGTTATAAATACTTTGGTACTACTACAACTAATGATAAGTGTGAGATTAATCTTTACAGAACAGAGTATCATCATGAGTATCAGCTCAAAGTAGAGCTGGACGGAGAAGGCGGTGCCATTTCAGCTGATGATGGATATTATGCCATAGTTGAAGTAGAGCATCATAGTCCGGATAGATTTACATATTTCATTTCTGATGCACTTTCTTCTGAAGGAGGAAACACAGAACTAAAATATTCTGTATCAAAGTGGCTGGACAGCAATGGTCATGAGCTTAATAATGAGGTTTTTACAGGTCATGAGTATGGAAGAAAGGTATATCTTATAAAACTCAATGATCCGGATAATAAGCCTTCTACTGCTGATCTTCTAAAGATGCAGCCTTCTCAGGTTACAGTTATTTCTGAGACCAGTAACGTAGGTGGATATATTTATTCAGGATATGAAGCAGATACAGAAAAGAATGATACTACACATGTTCAGACATTCTTTGATAAGGTGAAGCTTACAGCGCCGGTTCTTGATAC
Source organism: Eubacterium ruminantium (assembly GCA_900108205.1). GTDB lineage: Bacteria > Bacillota > Clostridia > Lachnospirales > Lachnospiraceae > Eubacterium_Q > Eubacterium_Q ruminantium_A. The sequence goes on from FNUU01000019.1 coordinate 28,032, forward strand.
GGATTATAATTTCCTTGATGTATTGGGAGATGCTGTAAATTATGGCGTTGTTTCAGAAGAAATTCACATTGACGGACATAGCGAGACAAATTTTGCGACCAATGATTACAGTGGAAACAAAAACTTTGACCCTGACCTTTCGGGAGATGCCGAGGGTAATCAGGTGCCGGGTAATTTCCTTATTTCAAATATCCAGGATGGAAGCGAAGTGCTGTTTGGTGGTGAAACACCTGCCACTGCTTATGTGATGGTTCCTGATGGACAGAATGACAGAGTTAATTCAAATGCATGTAAGGACAATGTAGTCGTTACGGGCACAGATGCTGGTGAAATATCTGCAATGGTTGATAGCATGATCACTCATATGCAGAATGTATCGGCTAATATGATCGATAAAGAAACATTTAAGCCGGTAATGGTTGGCAATAAGCTTAATATTGATACAACCTCCTTCCCGGATAATGCAGTTATATACCTCGATGGTGATAACTATCTTGAGGCTATTCAGACAGCTGCAAATGGAAAGGGTAATAATAATCCTACACAGGGCGTTAATATCAAGAAACATCCCGGACAGCTTATCGTATTTAATTTCAATAGTACAACTGATGTAAATATAGGTACGATTGCTGTTGACTGGGGTGAAGGATACTGGACTTCAAATACTAAAAATGGAGTTTATAACGATCCTGAAGAATTAAATGTACATGCCGATCTTGTTTCAAGACAGGTGGTATGGAATCTTGCAAGTGCAACAAAGGTTACACTTAAAGAGGCAGGCGGTATCTACCTCCTTCCTAGAACTGATGCATATATCAATGCCGGCGGAACTTCCTGTGGATGGATCGTAAATGCCGGTCATTCAGAACTGGGTGAGGGCGGTGAGTTCCATTTTGTATACAGAGGACTCAGCCAGAATAATGTGGCAAGTCTTTCACTTGAGAAGACAGTTGACGGTAAGACACCGGCAGCTGCTGAGAAGTTTGATTTTACAGTAGAAACATATGATTATACAGATCATAAGTTTGTAAAGGAAATGGTTTCAGACGGACAGGGTGGCGAGACAGAATATCTCATCCAGAATAATGGAAGAAAGATCAATGTCAAGCTTACAAATCTTCGTGAAGGAGCCAATATTGTAAGAATCGCAGAGAAGGCTAAGGCAGGATATAAGGCTAACGATCAGGTCTTCTATGCAAGCTTTAATGTTAAGGTTGTTAAGACCGGAACAATCGATATCATGATCCCGAGCGGAATCACATATTATACAGATTGTGATGAAGCGACAGGAGTACTTTCAAACAAGATCAGTAATACACCTGTATTCAAGAATGAAACAAAGGGTGGAACATTTACAGTAACAAAGGAAGTAACAGGTGATGTACCTGCAATAGCAGCAACATTTACAGTTGAACTTACCGGAGTACTTGCTGATGATACAACAGCCCTTACAGGTGAATATGCTGTAGAAGGTCTTACAGGAACAGATAAGATCACATTTACAGATGGTAAGGCAACATTCGGTATCAAGGACGGAGACGAGGTTGTAATATCAGATCTTCCAGCCGGAACAAAGATAACAGTTGCAGAGAAGAATATTCCTGATGGATATGTTCTTAAGACAACTGATCTTACAGGAACAGTTGTTGCAACTGGAACTCCTGCAAAGGTTGAACTTGAAAATGAATATACCGAAGATGAAATCACAACAAATATTACAATCAGTAAGCAGAGTGTAGCCGGAACAGAGATTAAGGGTGCAACTCTTACACTTACTGGTAAAGCAGAAGGAACAGAAACACCAATAGAATTTGATATCAATAATATTCAGGTTGGTACAGACGGAACTCTTAAGTCAACAGCAAATGGTACTACCCTTGAATGGATATCAGGAAGCGAAGAGACACTTATCAATAACCTTCCTAACGGTACATATACATTGAAAGAAACAGATGTACCGGGCGGTTATGAGCAGGCAGAAGAAATCACATTTGTTATCAAAAATGGTAAGGTATTTGATGCAGATAACAAGGAGATCGATGCCAATAAGATAGTAATGCTGGATGAGTATTCACCGGTTGAAGTTGAACTTGAAGCTGAAAAGGTCTTCAAGAATGAGGATAATACAGCTGCTGACCTTACAGCCGGACAGTTCGAATTCAAGCTTAATGGTATCAACGCAGCTGCGGGAACAAGCCAAACAAAGACAAATGCTGCTGATGGATCTGTAAAGTTTGATAAGCTTTCATTTACTTCAGCAGGAACTTACAGGTATAAGATCAGTGAGACTAAGGGTAATGATGAGGAACATATTACATACTCAACTGATGTTTATGATGTAACAATTACAGTTGCTGAAGGAGTAAATGGTGTTGGCGGACTTACTGCTGATGTTGAAATAAAGAAGGGCAATACAGTTGTTGCTGATGCAGTATTTACCAATATCAAGAAAGATGAGGAGCAGAAGTACGGCAACCTCAAGATCAAGAAGAGCTTTGACGGAGCAAATGTAACCAAGGAAGAAGCTGAAGGAGCACTTCAGTTCCAGGTAACAACAGTCATAAGTGGAGTTAAGTACTACGTAACAAAGGACGGAGAACTTACAACAGATGAGACCACACTTACACTTCAGGATGGTTTCGTATATGATTCTGAAGCTAAGACATTTACAAAGACCTTCCCAGAAGGAAAGCTTCCGGTAGGCGAGTATACAGTAACAGAAACAAATACTAC